>CP121326.1:0-3184941 GCA_043585115.1 Marivita sp. | reverse complement strand
AACCACCTTGAGGCGCTTGATGATCTTCTTCGGCTTCAGTTCGCCGGTGGCTTCCTTGAGGTCCGCGCGCAGCTGATCTGCCTCGGCTTCGAGGTCGATATTGGCGAGCATTTCACGGATCGCTTCTGCACCGATATTGGCGGTGAACGCGTCCATGCCATAGACGTCTTGCGCGTCCATGAACTCTTCTTCGGTCATCAACTGGCCGTAAGTCAGGTCAGTCAGACCCGGTTCGATCACGACATAGTTTTCGAAGTAGAGAATACGCTCCAGATCGCGCAGCGTCATGTCCAGCATCAGGCCGATGCGGGACGGCAGCGACTTGAGGAACCAGATGTGAGCGCAGGGCGCGGCCAGTTCGATGTGGCCCATGCGTTCACGACGGACCTTTTGCAGCGTGACTTCCACACCGCATTTTTCGCAGACAACGCCGCGATACTTCATGCGCTTATATTTGCCGCAGAGACATTCGTAATCTTTGATCGGGCCAAAGATACGCGCGCAGAACAGACCGTCACGCTCGGGCTTGAACGTGCGGTAGTTGATGGTTTCGGGCTTTTTGATCTCACCGAAGGACCACGACAAAATCCGCTCGGGCGACGCAAGCGAAACTTTGATCTCGTCAAACACCTTGGGCGGTGTGACGGGGTTGAACGGGTTGTTGGTCAGTTCCTGGTTCATTTTCAAATCCTTGAATTGGGGGGAGGCGTAGGTCGGACATCGCTGTCCGACCTACCGATGAGCGTTGGCGTTACTCATCTTCCTCCGCATCCAGGAGTTCCATATTCAGGCCGAGGCCGCGCACTTCCTTGACGAGAACGTTAAAGCTCTCGGGAATGCCCGCTTCGAAGTTATCCTCGCCCTTGACGATGCTTTCATAGACCTTGGTCCGGCCCGCGACGTCATCCGACTTGACGGTCAGCATTTCCTGCAGGGTGTAGGCCGCGCCGTACGCTTCAAGCGCCCAGACTTCCATTTCCCCGAAACGCTGGCCACCGAACTGCGCCTTACCACCAAGCGGCTGCTGGGTAACGAGCGAGTACGGACCTGTCGAACGCGCGTGGATTTTGTCGTCCACAAGGTGGTGCAGCTTGAGCAGGTATTTCACACCGACGGTCACCGCCCGCGAGAATTGCTCACCGGAACGACCGTCAAACAGAACCGACTGGCCCGACGTATCGAACCCGGCACGGATCAACGAGTCGTTGACGTCTGCTTCTTTCGCACCGTCAAAGACCGGCGTTGCGATCGGAACACCATTTGTCACGTTGCCAGCCGCAGTGATCAGCTGGGCCTCGTCCATGTCCTTGATGCCTTCTTCGTAGACATCGTCACCGTAAGCGATGCGCATCGCTTCGCGCACAGGGGTCAGGTCGCCGGAACGACGGTAATCCTGCAACGCTTCGTCGATCTTGATCCCCAGACCGCGTGCAGCCCAGCCCATATGGGTTTCCAGAATCTGACCAACGTTCATACGCGACGGCACGCCCAGCGGGTTCAGACAGAAATCGACCGGAGTCCCGTCAGCGAGGAACGGCATGTCCTCCATCGGAACCACTTTCGAAATCACACCCTTGTTGCCGTGACGACCGGCCATCTTATCGCCCGGCTGCAGCTTGCGCTTCACCGCCACGAACACTTTGACCATCTTCATCACGCCCGGAGGCAGATCATCACCACGACGGACCTTTTCGACTTTGTCCTCGAAACGCGCATCCAAGGCACGCTTCTGCGCCTCGTACTGCTCGTTCAGGGCTTCCATGATCTTGGCGTCGTCTTCGTCTTCCAGCGCCAGCTGCCACCACTGACCACGGGTCAGCGATTCAAGCAGCTCGTCAGTGATCTGGCTGTTCGACTTGACACCTTTCGGGCCTTTCACAGCCATCTTGCCAAGGATCAGGTCTTTCAGACGCGCATAGATGTTGCGGTCAAGGATCGCCAATTCGTCGTCCCGGTCACGGGCCAGACGTTCGACTTCCTCGCGCTCGATCTGCAACGCACGTTCGTCTTTTTCGACGCCGTGACGGTTGAAGACACGCACTTCCACGACGGTGCCGAAGTCGCCCGGCTTGACCCGCAGCGAGGTATCCCGCACGTCCGACGCTTTCTCACCAAAGATGGCGCGGAGGAGTTTCTCTTCCGGCGTCATCGGGCTCTCGCCCTTTGGTGTGATCTTGCCGACCAGAATATCGCCCGGCTCCACATCCGCGCCGATATAAACGATGCCCGCCTCGTCGAGGTTGCGCAGCGCTTCTTCACCGACGTTCGGAATATCGCGGGTGATCTCTTCCGGCCCAAGCTTGGTGTCACGCGCGGCGACTTCGAATTCCTCGATGTGGATCGAAGTGAAGACGTCGTCCCGTGCGATCCGCTCGGAGATGAGGATCGAGTCTTCGTAGTTGTACCCGTTCCAAGGCATGAACGCGACGACCACGTTTTTACCCAAAGCCAGTTCGCCCAGATCGGTCGACGGACCGTCAGCGATAACTTCGCCTTTGCCCACAGTGTCGCCCACATTCACCAGCGGACGCTGGTTGATACAGGTGTTCTGGTTCGAACGCTGGAACTTGCGCAGACGGTAAATGTCCACGCCCGCATCGCCCAACTCAAGGTCTTCGGTGGCACGTACAACAATACGTGTCGCGTCAACCTGGTCGATCACGCCTGCGCGCTTGGCCATGATGGCCGCGCCAGAGTCGCGGGCAACCACGCCTTCGATGCCGGTGCCGACCAGCGGCGCCTCGGAACGCAGTGTTGGAACCGCCTGACGTTGCATGTTCGATCCCATCAGGGCGCGGTTCGCGTCGTCGTTCTCAAGGAACGGGATGAGCGAGGCCGCAACCGAGACCAGCTGTTTTGGCGACACGTCGATCAGATCAACGCTTTCATTCGGCGCAAGCGTGTATTCACCCGACTGACGGGTGTTTACGAACTCGTTCACGAACTTGCCGTTCTCGTCCAGCGTCGCGTTGGCCTGAGCAACGGTATGACGCTGCTCTTCCGTGGCTGACATGTACTGCACATCATCCGTCACATGGCCGTTTTCGACCCGACGATACGGAGTTTCGATAAAGCCGTACTTGTTCACGCGGGCGAATGTGGCCAGCGAGTTGATCAGACCGATGTTCGGGCCTTCCGGCGTTTCAATCGGGCACATACGACCGTAATGCGTCGCGTGCACGTCGCGCACCTCAAAGCCCGCACGTTCGCGTGTCAGACCACCCGGTCCAAGCGCCGACAGGCGACGCTTGTGCGTCACTTCCGACAACGGGTTGGTCTGGTCCATGAACTGCGACAGCTGCGAAGAGCCGAAGAATTCACGCACAGCCGCAGCCGCCGGTTTCGCGTTGATCAGGTCTTGCGGCATGACCGTGTCGATCTCGACCGAGGACATACGTTCCTTGATCGCGCGCTCCATGCGAAGCAGACCAACGCGGTACTGGTTTTCCATCAGTTCGCCAACCGAACGCACCCGGCGGTTGCCAAGGTGGTCGATATCGTCGATGTCGCCACGGCCATCGCGCATTTCGACAAGCGCTTTGATACAGGCAACAATATCGTCACGATCCAGCGTGCGCTGCGTGTCCGGTTTGTCCAGCGCAAGACGCATGTTCATCTTAACACGGCCAACGGCAGACAGGTCGTAACGCTCGCTGTCAAAGAACAATGTGTCGAACAGCGCAGAGGCCGCATCGACGGTGGGCGGCTCGCCCGGGCGCATGACGCGGTAGATATCCATGAGCGCGGTTTCGCGGTTCATGTTTTTATCGTTCGCCATGGTGTTGCGCATGTACGGGCCGACGGTGATGTTATCGATGTCGAGCACCGGAATTTCCGTCACGCCTGCGTCGATCAGGTCTTTCAGCGTACCGCCTGTGACCGCACCGTCCTTATCGACAGTCCATGTCAGCTCATCACCGGCTTCGACATAGATCGCGCCATTTTCTTCATTGATGATGTCTTTCGCGACAAACTTGCCGACGATCTGCTCAAACGGCAGCAACAGGTCGGTGATCTTGCCTTCATCGATGATCTTTTTGACCGCACGCGGAGTGATCTTCTTGCCAGCTTCGGCAAACACTTCGCCAGTACCGGCGTCGACCAGATCATATGTGGGACGGGTGCCGCGCACACGCTCGGGGAAGAATTTGGTTTCCCAGCCTTCGCCCTTGCGCAGCGTGTAGGTCACGGTGTTGTAATACGCGTTCATGATGTCTTCTTGATCAAGACCAAGAGAATACAGAAGCGTTGTTACAGGCAGTTTGCGGCGACGGTCGATACGCGCGAAGACAAGGTCTTTTGCGTCGAATTCAAAATCAAGCCATGACCCGCGATACGGGATGATACGGCAGGCAAAAAGCAGCTTGCCCGAGCTGTGGGTCTTGCCTTTGTCGTGATCAAAGAACACGCCCGGCGAGCGGTGCATCTGGGATACGATAACACGCTCGGTGCCGTTCACGACAAATGTGCCGTTCGGGGTCATCAGGGGCATGTCGCCCATGAACACGTCTTGTTCCTTGATGTCCTTGACCGACTTCGCGCCTGTATCTTCATCGATATCAAACACGATCAGACGCAGCTTCACCTTCAAGGGTGCGCTGTACGTCATGTCACGCTGCTGACATTCCTCGACGTCGTATTTCGGCTTTTCCAGCTCGTAGCTGACAAATTCCAGCACGCTGGTTTCGTTGAAATCCTTGATCGGGAAAACCGACTGGAAGACACCTTTGATGCCTTCGCCGTCAAGCGGCTGCGGCTGGTCGCCGGATTTCAGGAACAGGTCGTAAGAAGACTTCTGAACCTCGATCAGGTTCGGCATCTCCAAAACTTCGCGGATTTTTCCGTAGTATTTACGAAGACGTTTCTGGCCAAGATAGCTTTGCGCCATGGTCGATATCACCTTTTCATTCTCAGCTGAGCGTCACGCCGTCGGGCCCCGGCGGTCTGCCCAATAGAGACAACAAAACCCGATCAATTCCCGGCATGCGTCCCACCGCACACCTCCCGATCATTGGGTCCTGTCCAAGAAAAGCCCCGCTTTGTCGAAGGGCCTCTCTAAGACAGGCTTGGCTGGGCATGGAAAACTCCATACCCAGCCTCTGTTTTTCAGCCGGTGCGTGAGGATCACGCACCTGTCGATTACTTGAGCTCGACTTCCGCGCCAGCTGCTTCCAGCTTGCTCTTGATGTCTTCGGCTTCGTCCTTGGAAACCTGCTCTTTGACTGCTTTGCCGCCTGCTTCGACCAGTTCCTTGGCTTCTTTGAGGCCAAGACCGGTGATGCCGCGAACTTCCTTGATCACGTTGATCTTGGATGCGCCTGCCGACTTCAGGATGACGTCGAATTCGGTCTGCTCTTCGCCACCGCCTGCGCCGCCGCCTGCATCTGCCGGGCCCGCCATCATGACCGCGCCACCAGCTGCGGGCTCGATGCCGTACTCGTCTTTCAGGATTGTTTTCAGTTCTTGTGCTTCAAGCAGCGTCAGACCAACGATCTCTTCTGCCAGTTTTTTCAGATCAGCCATTGTGACTTTCCTATCTAAATGTGTTCCAACGTCGAGGTTTCAACCCCACGAAGATATTCTCAGTTGCCTTACGCCGCTTTCTCTTCGATGGTCGAGAGAATGGACGCGATGTTCGATGCAGGTGCGCCAATCGCCCCGGCGATGTTGGAGGCAGGTGCGCCAAGCATGCCTGCGATGGTAGCAATAAGCTCCTCGCGCGACGGCATCTTCGACACGGCTTCCACGCCGGCCCGGTCAAGTGCGTTCTCGCCCATGGCCCCGCCAAGGATTTCGAACTTCTTGTTCTCCTTGGCAAAGTCCTCGACCACTTTGGCGGCTGCCACAGGGTCTTCGGAATAGGTAAGAACCGTCATGCCTGTCAGATAGTCAGCGATGCTTGCGCAGGGCTTTCCATCAAGGGCAATCTTGGCCAGACGGTTTTTGGCGACACGTACGGAACTTCCAGCGGCGCGTGCGCGCCCCCGCAGATCCTGCATCTCGGCAACTGTGAGACCTTCGTAGTGGGCTACCACAACGACGCCAGAGCTTTCGAAGATCTGGCCGAGTTCTTCGACCACTTTCTCTTTTTGGGCTCTATCCACAGGTGTACTCCAGTTTGGGGGGCGGACCCCCCGGCTCAGTGGTACCGGATCGCTCCGGCGGTTTTGGTCCGCTGTTGTGCGGTCCCAAACCCGCCTAGCGCTCAACGGGTGAGCCTTGGCATGTCAGTCTGTTCCCGCCTCGGGCAGGATTTATTGCAGCATATGCCACAACCCACCGTCTCGGACGTAATACAAAAGAGCGCGGGACGAATCACGCGCTCTGCTGCATGGCGGTGGGTAATACGTCACACCAGATTTGCCAACCCCTTGGTCGCGCAAAAATCTGCAAACCCTAGGTCACAGCACATCCAGAACAAAAAAACGGCGCCCCGAAGGACGCCGTTTTCAAAACCAAAGCAGGTCCCAATCAGTGACCAGCTGCGTCCTCAACCGACACAGTGACGCCCGGGCCCATTGTCGAAGACAGCGCGATCTTCTTCATGTAGGTGCCCTTGGAGCCTGTCGGCTTGGCCTTTGCGACCGCGTCAACAAACGCTTTGACGTTTTCGATCAGTTTGGCTTCGTCAAAAGAAACCTTGCCGATGCCCGCGTGTACAACACCGGCTTTTTCGGCTTTGAACTGAACCTGACCGCCCTTGGCGTCTTCGACAGCCTGCTTGACGTCCATGGTCACTGTGCCGACTTTCGGGTTCGGCATCAGGTTGCGCGGGCCAAGAACTTTGCCCAAACGACCAACGATCGGCATCATGTCAGGTGTCGCGATGCAGCGATCAAACTCGATGGTGCCGCCCTGAACGGTTTCCATCAGGTCTTCTGCGCCTACAATGTCTGCGCCTGCTTCTTTTGCTTCGTCGGCCTTGGGGCCACGGGCGAACACAGCGACGCGAACAGTTTTACCTGTGCCATTCGGCAGTCCGACAACGCCGCGAACCATCTGGTCAGCGTGGCGCGGGTCAACACCAAGGTTCATCGCGATTTCGAGTGTCTCGTCGAACTTCGCATTCGAGTTTGCCTTGATCAGAGCAACCGCTTCAGCAACGGTCACATCTTCTTTGCCAGCAAAGGCTTCACGGGCGGAGCGGGTGCGTTTTCCAAGCTTAGCCATCTTACTTCACCTCGATGCCCATGGACTTCGCAGAGCCCAGGATAATCTTCATTGCACCTTCAACGTCATTCGCGTTGAGGTCTTTCATCTTGGCTTCCGCGATTTCGCGAACCTGACCAACGGTCACGGTTGCCACGGTTTCACGACCGGGGTTCTCGGCACCACGCGGACGGTTCCGCTTACCAACCGGCTTCAGGCCAGCGGCCTTCTTCAGGTAGTACGACGCCGGTGGCGTCTTGATGTCCATGGTGAAGGATTTGTCCTGGTAGTAGACAATCTCTGTCGGGCACGGTGCGCCCTGCTCCATGTCCTGCGTCTTGGCGTTGAACGCCTTACAGAATTCCATGATGTTGATGCCGCGCTGACCCAGCGCAGGGCCCACGGGCGGGCTCGGGTTGGCTTGACCTGCAGGGATCTGCAGCTTCATCTTGCCAGCAAGTTTCTTGGCCATGTGGCCTCTCCTTATCCAACGGCCGCAACACGCGTGTCACAGCCAACTATGTTGTGTGGTTCGGTCTGCGACACGCGTGCCGCTCGCCTCCCACCTTCGCTGCGCGGGTTGCCCCGCACCCACACCGGTTACGACTGTTTCGTCACCTGTGTGTATTCCAATTCGACCGGGGTCTCCCGACCAAAGATCACAACCGACACTTTCAGGCGCTGGTTGTCGTCGTCCACTTCCTCGATCATGCCATCGAAATCCTCGAACGGACCATCGTTGACCTTGACCTTCTCGCCGACCTCGAAATGAATGAGTGTCCGCGGCGCTTCTTCACCTTCGGCTACGCGGCCAAGGATCGCCTGCACTTCGGCATCGCGCATCGGCATCGGACGGCCCTGCGGCCCCAAAAAGCCGGTCACGCGGTTGATCGAGTTGATCAGGTGATACCCCTGATCCGACATCTCCATCCGCACCAGAACATATCCGGGCATGAAACGACGCTCTGCCGTCACCTTCTTGCCGCGGCGGATTTCAATCACTTCCTCGGTCGGAACCATCACTTCTTCGATCTGGTCCTGAAGACCTTGCTCTTCGACCGCCTGAAGGATCTGCTCCGCGATTTTCTTCTCGAAATTCGAGAGAACACTGACCGAATACCATCGCTTCGCCATCTGGTCGCAAACCTTTTTGTTCATGCGGCTAAGACGCCGTCCGATTTCTGCCGGCAGCCACGTTGCCGCGTCTGCTCTGGAATAAAAAAGCGGCGTGCAACTCGAATCGATGCACGCCTTATTCCGTATTGTGCGGTGAGTTACCGCCTTAGCTTGCCCTTTTCAAGAGCAGACCGCGTTAACCGAACAGGTTCAACAAGCCCTGAAGCCCGCTGCGGATCAAAATATCCACAAGAGCAAAGAACACGGCCGTCAACGCCGCCATAATAAAGACCATCACGGTGGTCAGCAAAACCTCGCGGCGCGTGGGCCAGACGATCTTCGAGACCTCAGCACGCACCTGCTGAATGAACTGAAGGGGGTTGGTCGTTGCCATGGATACGGTCTCGCTATGCATTTGCTTTGTTCCGCACTTAGCGAACCCGTCACATGAATTCAAGCAAACCTCGTGCGATTGGCATCTGTGCCATGTCAGTCAATCTACAATGAACGCGCGTATGTCACCATGCAGGCAAAAGTTCCGGCGAAAGTTCTCACAAATATGTGTCCGTTTTTCCAGCAACTTGCAGGAACGAAACGTGGTCCAGCCTGTTTGTCCACCAGAGCCGGCGGCAGCGACGATCGCCGGGACAGAGCAACAGAACAACAGTTCTTACTGAAAGGAAATCGCCATGACACGCATGATGATTGCAACCGCACTCGCAACAACTCTCGCCACTGCAGGCTTTGCCGCAACCGACACACAGATCCAGCAGGTGCAAGGCTTCAACTCTTCCATCGACACCTCGGGTTTCTCTGATACCGATTACGACATCGCCTATGGGATCGTGAATTCGGGCATGTCCACCAGCGAAAAAACCGCCAAACTGCGCGCACTGGCGACCGACGACAATGTCGATATGGGTCCGGCGATGATCAGCCAGGAAGAAATGCTGACACTCAAGCGTTACGCACCGGATGCTGATTTCAGCACCGTCACGCAGGCTCAAGCCGAAACAGCCCTTTCGGTGGTCTATGGTGGGACATCTGAATCCGACACACGTATTCGCGTGCAGAACATTCTGAACGGCGAACAGATGGACGCCGAAACTCAAGCTATGGTGACAGCTGGCCAAGCGGCAATGTTGCGCACATATGTGCCAAACGCAGACCTGTCGCAGCTGAGCCAAGAAGATTTGGCGCTCGCAATGAGCTTTGTCCACAGTGGCATGTCGCGCAGCGATAAAATCGGCAACATCGAGTCGCTCTTTAACTAAGAGACACTCTTCCCTCTGCAGAAAGGCCGTCCTTCCGGGCGGCCTTTTTCGTATCCGGATATACCTGCGCCGCCCGACGGCATTCATTTAATATACAGTCATATCCGAGAAAGTGGCAGGGGCAGCAGGGTTCGAACCCGCGACCTACGGTTTTGGAGACCGTCGCTCTACCAGCTGAGCTATACCCCTAAGGCCGAAATGACGCGTATTCCAAGGAATCGCCGAAATCAAGGGCCAGAACGAAGAACCTCTAACAAAAAACGCATTCAGGTCGGGCACCACGGTCCATTCGCTGTTTCGCCACGCTGCAAACCAGCAGTCGCAAGCTGTTTCAAGCGTGTCTGCCGATGGCGCGGCTTTGGCGCGGGGGATATCCGCCGCAACAACCGTCCGCAGACAGTGTAAATTTGCGAAAACCCGGAAAAAGCCGCGTCAGCGACTCGGGAAAAGCCTGAAATATGATCAACCAGCCTGACACACGGATCACGCAGCGGGTCTCGGTGCGTCGCGCTTTGGTGTTCCTGTTGAAACAAATCGCTTTTTCCAGCCCGTCACATTTTCTTGATACGTCACAAGACACAGGATGCCCCGTGATCGCCGTCACGCCGCAGTGTCAAATCTAACGGATCACGAACGCCGGAACGCCCAATAAACATTGGCCCGCACCATTGTTGTGCACCCATGCGCAGGGCCCGATCACGCCCGCCTCTCGTCAAGCCCACTTTTGCGAGAGCCACTGTGCACCAGCTGTGAATTCCAAGCCCGAACCGCCGCCCCTAGATTGATTGGTGTCGGACAGACAGCCCGGCACAACACACAACGAAGACACCGCCACACGGCGACACAGCAACCGAAACAACACAACGCAAAACAAAGGACCTTACTCATGAAAACCCTCATCACAGCAGCCGCTCTGACCCTCACCGCTTTCTCGGCATCCGCAATGGTCGACACATCCATGATCCAGCAATACGCACCGAATGCTGATATCTCCGCCCTGACAGACGCCGAAGTGAACACCCTGCTCTCCGTCATTCACTCCGTCGAAAGCAACGGCGAAAAGCGCGCCCTTGTTCAAGCCATCATCAAGTAAACCCAACCCAGACATCAAAGGATTAACACAATGAAAACTCTCATCACAGCAGCAGCCCTGACCCTCACCGCTTTCTCGGCATCCGCAATGGTCGACACATCGATGATCCAGCAATACGCACCGAATGCTGACATCTCCGCCCTGACAGACGCCGAAGTGAACACCCTGCTCTCCGTCATCCACTCCGTCGAAAGCAACGGCGAAAAGCGCGCCCTTGTTCAAGCCATCATCAAGTAAACCCAACCCAAACATCAAAGGATTAACACAATGAAAACTCTCATCACAGCAGCCGCTCTGACCCTCACCGCCTTCTCGGCATCCGCAATGGTCGACACATCGATGATCCAGCAATACGCACCGAATGCTGACATCTCCGCCCTGACAGACGCCGAAGTGAACACACTGCTCTCCGTCATCCACTCCGTCGAAAGCAACGGCGAAAAGCGCGCCCTTGTTCAAGCCATCATCAAGTAAACCCAACCCAAACATCAAAGGATTAACACAATGAAAACTCTCATCGCAGCCGCAGCCCTCGCTCTGACCGCCGTATCCGCATCGGCCATGGTAGACACATCCGCCGTCGACCAGTACGCACCGAATGTCGATGTCTCGGCCCTGTCGGATGCCGAAGTGAATACCCTGCTGTCCATCATCCACTCCGGCGACAGTGCCGCCGAAAAGCGCGCCCTGATCCAAGCTCTGGCAAAGTGATCAGACAACGGCCCATGATGGCCGGACACCAAATCCCGCGACGAGACCTCTGAACAGGCCACGTCGCGGACGATGATCAGGCCGCCCCACTCGGGCGGCCTTCAATATTCAGGGGCGTCTCGCTTCCAGAGCATCCACATCGCCGCCGCAGATCTCTGCCTCCGCCTTCAGGATATGCTCGATCGTCCAATCCCACCACGCGATATCTTCCAGCCGTTTAACAGTAGCCTCATCAAACCGATGCCGCAGTACCTTTGCCCGGTTTCCAGCAACCACAGAATATGACGGAACCCGCCCCGAGACGACGGCCCCTGCACCCACGATCACCCCGTTGCCAATATTTGCACCTGGCAGGATTTTCGCATCAGTCCCGATCCAGACATCATGGCCGATGACCGTATCCTGTCCCGGCCGTGGCATGCTTGGCCGGTCCTGCGGGTTGCCTTCACCACCGAAGATCATAAACGGAAAAGTCGATATTCCATCGTGCCGGTGATTGGCCGAGGCGGTGATAAATTGCACACCGCTGGCAATCTGGCAAAATTTTCCAATCTTTAGCCGCTCTGGCGAGAATGGATAAAGGTAAGGCGCAAGCAGGGCCGCCCAATCTTCGGGCGGATGATGCGCGCTGGCATAGCTATAAGCCCCGACATCGATCCGGGGATGATTGAGAGCAGGTTTTAAAAAGACTGTCCCCGGATGACAGGTGCCATCAGGCAGCATCACGGGGTGGAGCGTGTTAGGCTCCGCAAAGGGAACAGGCATGACATACCTCTTGATCTGGGAAAAAATTCTGGATCAGATCAGAGATTTGTTCACGGCACCCTCCATCGGCTGTCCAATACTCCTACAGGGACAACGCGCAAAACAAAAGGGCCACCCAAACGGATGGCCCTCGTGGTCATAAGACCGATGTCGTTCTTACTCGACGATTTTGGAGACGACGCCGGAGCCGACGGTGCGTCCGCCTTCGCGGATGGCGAAGCGGAGGCCGTCTTCCATGGCGATCGGTGCGATCAGTTCAACGTCGAACTTCAGGTTGTCGCCCGGCATAACCATCTCGGTGCCTTCCGGCAGCGTCACGGTGCCCGTCACGTCTGTCGTCCGGAAGTAGAACTGCGGACGGTAGTTCGCGAAGAACGGTGTGTGACGACCGCCTTCTTCCTTGGTCAGGATATAGACCTCGGCTTCGAACTTGGTGTGCGGCATAACCGATTTCGGCGCGCACAGAACCTGACCACGCTCAACGCCTTCACGGTCGATACCGCGCAGCAGGGCGCCGATGTTGTCGCCCGCTTCACCGCGATCCAGCAGCTTGCGGAACATTTCCACACCGGTACAGGTCGTTGTCTGGGTGTCACGGATGCCGACGATCTCGATCGAGTCGCCAACATTGATCACGCCGCGCTCGACACGGCCGGTCACAACTGTACCACGGCCGGAAATCGAGAACACGTCTTCCACAGGCATCAGGAACGGCTGGTCAACAGCACGTGCTGGCGTTGGGATATACTCGTCCACAGCCGCCATCAGTTCGCGGATCTTGTTCTCTCCGATTTCCGGATCACGGCCTTCCATCGCCGCAAGCGCAGAGCCCGCGATGATCGGAATGTCGTCGCCCGGGAAGTCATAGGCCGACAGAAGCTCGCGGATTTCCATCTCGACGAGTTCCAGAAGCTCCGGATCGTCAACCTGGTCAACCTTGTTCATGAACACGACCATGGCGGGGATACCCACCTGGCGGCCCAGCAGGATGTGCTCGCGCGTTTGGGGCATCGGGCCGTCGGCCGCGTTCACAACCAGGATCGCGCCGTCCATCTGCGCCGCACCGGTGATCATGTTCTTCACATAGTCCGCGTGGCCGGGGCAGTCGACGTGCGCGTAGTGGCGGCTCTCGGTCTCGTATTCCACGTGCGCGGTCGAGATCGTGATACCACGTGCCTTCTCTTCAGGCGCGCCGTCAATCTGGTCATAGGCTTTGAAGTCGCCAAAGTACTTCGTGATCGCCGCCGTCAGCGTCGTCTTGCCGTGGTCAACGTGACCAATCGTGCCGATGTTGCAGTGCGGTTTACCGCGCTCAAACTTTTCCTTTGCCATCTCTTCAGACGCCTCGTGAATTGGGGGGTCCACCCGACCCGGTTTTCATCGCGGGCCATCTATGCGCAGAAAAGCGGAAAATCAAGCCCAAACAGACCACGACGAGCGTGTTCGATCCGCTGGCCTGTGCCGTATGTCCGTCAGCGTCCGGCCGGGGCCGCAGTCACAGCAGGTCCGACGCCGGATACGGAACCGGGCACAGCCGAGGGCGCAGGCGTCACAACTGCTTGATCTCCCACTTCGGCACCGGTGCCCGCAAACCAACCTTCGGTCTCCTGCATCTCGCGCAACCACGCTTCGACCAGACGCGCGGCCTCTTCGGCAAGCCCCGTCAGTTGTTGGTCGCGGTTCTTGGAAATCCGGCTTTCAAACACCTTGATCACCTGGATTTGCTTCGGCTCGGTATTCATCTTGGCCTGCGCGGCATCGTCCCACAGGGTGACATTCATCGCCACGGCAGATTTGCCGGGAATAATGGGCGGGGGCAGAGAATAGGCCTCAACGCTCACACCAAGATGGTAATATTTGTCCCCCTCAAACCGGCTGAACCGGTCATCCAGCGCCTTGGTGACGGCAGCGATCCATTCGTCTTGGGTGGCGTCACGAGACACCAGCAGCTTTTGCAGGTTGGGCGCCACGACGCCGATATGACCAATACGGAAATCCCCCAGCGGGTCGGTCGGGCCTTCCAGATCACGGGTTGGACTGGCACAGGCAGCCAGAGCAAGAAGCAGTGGCAAAACAACAAAGAAGCGGCGCATCGCGTCCCCCGAAACTATCATCCCGACCTGTCTACCCCAGCGCCTGTACCGGCGCAACGCAACGACACTGGCAGGGGGCCTGTGCCGCTCTATCTCAAGGACGATATGGAAAATACCGCGCCTCCCATCCTATTGAAGCAAAATACGCCCCTGTATCCCGTTCGAGCCGATCTGGTGCGCGAGCCGCTGAACATCCTGCAAAGCTGGCAAGCATCCCGTCAAAACCTGCTGACCATCATTCCCGAAGCCTGCACCCGCCAGCCAATTGTGTCTGGCCGTACCGGCACACCGTGGCACATGGTCACCGACCCAACCGCGATCCGCCGCGTGCTGCTGGAAAATGTCGACAATTATCCCAAATCGATCGTCACCAAGAACCTTCTGCGACCGGCGATTGGCGACTCGCTCTTTATTGCAGAGGGCAAGCACTGGCGTTGGCAGCGCCGCACTGCTGCACCTGCTTTTTCGCACCGCAATGTTTCGGCCCTGGCCCCGGTGATGACCCGTGCCGCGGAACGGTCTTCGCGGCGTGTTGGACAAGCGGGCAAACGCGCAGTAAACCTGCTGGACGAGATGATCACGGCCACCTTCGACGTCATTTCGGACGTGACCTTTTCCGGCGATACCGGTTTTGACCGCGCCGCGGTGCACCGGGCCATTGATCTTTATATCACCGATGCTGGCAAAGTTTCCCTTTTCGATGTGCTGGGCCTGCCTGATTGGATCCCCCGCCCCGGGCGCAGCCTTGCCACCAATGGCATGAGCGACATGAAAGCCGCAGCCGACCGGGTGATCGACGCGCGACAGGCGCAAGGGTCAAACAACGTGCCAGACCTGCTCGACCTGCTGCTTGATGGCACAGATCCCAAATCGGGGCGCCGCATGAGCACCGAGGAAATTCGCGACAACCTCCTGACCTTTATCGTCGCCGGGCACGAGACGACAGCTTTGACGCTGGCATGGTCTTTCTACCTATGCGCCCACGCCCCCAAAATTCAGGACCGGGCGCGCACCGAAGCCCAAACCGTTCTTCAAGGTCGGGCCGCTACGGCAGAGGACGTGCCCAACCTGTCCTTCATCCGGCACATCATTGACGAGGCATTGCGCCTGTACCCGCCTGCAGCCATCGTATCACGCACAGCGCTTGACCAAGACACGCTATGCGACACCCGGATCAATCCGGGCGATACAGTGATCCTTCCGATCTATGCGCTACACAGATCACATCAGCTTTGGGACGACCCGGACCAATTTGACCCCGACCGCTGGTCACGTGGCACCAAACCCGATCGCTATGCATATCTGCCTTTTGGGGATGGCCCCCGTATCTGCATCGGTGCCAGCTTTGCCTTGCAAGAAGCGGTGATCATCCTCGCTACCTTGCTAGGGCGATTCCGTTTCAAATCCGTTAAAGGGGTTGATCCGGACCCCGTGATGATCATCACACTCCGGCCCGAAGGCGGCGTCTGGCTCGAGGTAGAGCCGCTTTAGATCACTGCTTTTTCGACCTGCGGCGCGCCACTCAACAACCGGTCATAGTGAAACGCGCTCAGGTCAAGCGTGCGGTAGCCGCCATGGCATAGCCACTCGGCCAATCCCCGCCCCATGGCTGGTGCTTGCTGCAATCCATGACCGGAAAAACCGTTTATAAACAACATATTGCACACATCAGGATGTGACCCCAACACCGCGTTATGGTCAAAGGTATTCATCTCGTAATGCCCGGCCCAGCTATGGGTCAGCTTGACGGCCTCGAACTGCGGGATACGTGTGGCCAGCAACGGCCACACCTCAGCCTCCCAAAGCCCGTGATCCATGGCAAAATCGTCAAAATCAACAGCGGGATCATCGCCAAAATGCCCACCCGCCTGATACGTGCCTCCACCGTTTTCCCGCACATGCAGTCCGGAAGGATCGATTGTCAGCGGCAAATCCCGGTCAAGCGGCTTTTGCGCCTTGAACACCCACGAATACCGCTTGCGCGGCTCAACCGGCAGGTTGATCCCAGCCAACCCCGCCACG
The DNA here is from genome assembly GCA_043585115.1 of Marivita sp. Lineage (GTDB taxonomy): Bacteria > Pseudomonadota > Alphaproteobacteria > Rhodobacterales > Rhodobacteraceae > Marivita. The sequence goes on along the minus strand of CP121326.1, from coordinate 3,168,718 downwards.
TGCCCCGCGCGCGGTCCGGCAGCATTCACGACCTGACCACACCGGATGCGGTCGCCCGTGGCCAAGGTGACAGACTGCACACGCCCGTCCGTGACCTGCATCGCGGTGACTTCGTTCTGAAGATAGACCACGCCGCGTTCCTGCGCCTGACGCCGCAACCATTCAAACAGCGCCATACTGTCGAAATAGCCCTCGCCGCGGGTGTTGATTGACCCCAACACGATATCGTCAAGCGCATAGAACGGATACAACCGCCCAATCTGATCCGGCGTCAGCAACCGGGTCGCCGCACCCGCTGCCACCTGCACCTCGGCGCGGGCGCGCAGATCGTCTGCAAAGACATCGCTGTCGGCAAGATAAAGATATCCGAAATTACGAATACCCAGTTGGGGCACACGCGGATCGCCCCCCATATACGCACGCATCCGGGTGATGAAATCCGCGCCAAACTGGCTGATCCGCACGTTCAATTCAGTCGAAAACTGCTGCCGGATACACGAGGTCGATGTCGCTGTGGCGGTGTTCTGAAAGCTCAGATCGCGGTCCACAACCAAAATGCGCCCGTCAAAGCCAAGATCGGTCAGAAACCACGCGACGGCAGACCCCATGATCGCGCCTCCGACGATCACGACGTCAAAACTGTCCCGCTCCGGCGCAGCGCCCATAGGTTAGATCGCGGCTTTACGGCTTTCGTCGAGATAAATCTCGCGCAAACGGGCCGTACGTGCTCCGGGCGTGCCATCACCCAACGCAACGCCGTCAATCTCGATCACCGGCATCACAAACGACGACGCCGACGTGATAAAGGCCTCATCCGCCTCTTTCGCCTCGTCGATGGTAAAGTTGCGCTCTTCAACCTGCATCTGCGCTTCTTTGGCGAACCGCAGCACTGCGGCCCGGGTGATCCCGTGAAGAATGTCATTCGACAGCGCCCGGGTGATGATCGTGTTGCCCTTGATGATATAGGCATTGTTGCTGGTGCCTTCGGTCACGGCACCGTCCTGCACCATCCACGCATCGTCAGCGCCCGCCTTCTTGGCCATCATCTTGCCCATCGACGGATACAGCAACTGGACCGTTTTGATATCACGCCGCCCCCAGCGGACGTCCTCGATAGAGATAATCTTCATGCCGGTCTTGGCCGCAGGGCTGTCTGCCAAACCCGGCTTGTTCTGGGTGAACAGAACAACCGTCGGCTCTGTTGTTTCGGGATCAGGAAAGACAAAATCCCGGTCCCCCGGCGCACCACGGGTGATCTGCAAATAGACCAAGCCATCCTCGACCCCGTTCACCTTGACCAATTCGCGGTGGATCTCGAGCAGATCGTCAAACACCGCAGGCTTTTTGATATCAAGCTCATTCAGCGACCGCTCCAAACGCTTGGCATGGCCTGCAAAATCAATGAGTTTTCCGCCCAGAACCGATGTAACTTCGTACACCCCGTCCGCCATCAGAAACGCACGATCAAAGATCGAAACCTTGGCCTCGTCCTCAGGCAGATAATCTCCGTTTACAAATACGGTGCGGGTCATGAGCAGGTCCTTCCGGCGGCAGGGGAAAATCACATCAGTCAGGTTCCCGTTTAGCGGGGCGCGCCGCCCGGTTTCAAGACAATTCAGATCCGGCGCCGCACCAGCGGCAAAAAGCCATTGACCCGGCGCCTGTCTCGCCTTCCCATTGCGCTTATCAAACAAACAAAGGTCCCCGTGATGACCCCGCCTGACCTGTCCCAATACATCCGCAACGCGCTCAAGGCGGGTCACACAAAGGATGAGATCCGCACAACGCTCCAAGCTGCAGATTGGACCGAAACCGAAATCGAAACGGCTCTGGCCGGGTGGATGACCTCCGCGGACGGCGATACAATCCCCCGCCCGATACGCTCTTCGGCAGCACGCGACGCGCTCTTTTACGCATTGCTCTTTGTTGTGTTCGGAATGGTCGCGGGCAACACGCTGACATTGCTTTTTGCCCAGATCAATCTCTGGCTCCCCGATCCCGGCGCACGTCAAAGCTATTCGGGGCTTTCCGGCCTGCGCTGGTCAATGGCGGCGCTGATTGTCTTTGTTCCGGTCTTTTGGTGGATCGACCGAAAGGATCGCCACGCCGGTAAAACCGATCCGGCCCGCAGACACGGCACCGTCCGCCGCTGGCTCTCGGCAATCGCCATGCTGTTGGCGGTCATTACCCTTCTGGGCGACGCGCTCTACCTGATCTTTAACTGGCTCGATGGCCAGATCACGCCGCGCTTCGTGGTAAAATCCGCGACCGTCGGAGGGATGGCCGTCATCGTCCTCACCTATTTCCGGGAAGACCGCGACCTGCCTCTGGCACGCATGCCCCTGCCCGCAGCATGGGTCCTGATCACTCTGGCAGGTGTCGCCCTGATCTTGTCATTCCGCGCCGTGGGCGGTCCGGCACAGGGCCAAATCGAACAGCGCGATCAATGGCGCATTTCTGACCTGCACCGCCTGACCGAAGACATCCGCGCTTGCCCCGGGATTGACCTGAGCAACCTGCCAGATGTGCTTGACCCGATGTCCTGTGCGAGCAACCCGGAACGGCTGACTGGCTTTGCCAGTGCCATAAGCTACCAACGGATCAGCGCCACGGATTACATGCTCTGCACCGAGGTCGAATTCCCGTTGGCCATCGAAGACCACGGGCTGCGCATCACCGGCAACACCGTGTGTCGTCCCGGCCAGAGAAACTGAACCGGCTAGCCCCAAAGCCTTGGTGATGACGGATGCACACCGTCCGCATCGAACGTCAAAGGCGCCTCCCGGTCCTCGGCAAGCAACAGCGGCCCATCCAGATCAGTGATCGCCGCGCCTTGCGCCACCAGCACCGCCGGAGCCATCGCAAGCGACGATCCAACCATACAGCCCACCATGACGTCATAGCCTTCCGCCAAAGCAGCCTCTCGCAGCGCCAGCGCTTCGGTCAGCCCGCCGGTCTTGTCCAGCTTGATGTTCACCACATCGTACTTGCCCTTAAGTGTCGGCAAGGACGCCCGATCATGGCAACTCTCGTCGGCACACAGCGGCACCGGACGGTCCACTCCCAAAAGCGCATCGTCCTCACCTGCGGGCAACGGCTGTTCGACCAAAGCCACGCCCAGCCGCACCAGATGCGGTGCCAGATCGGAATACACCTCTGCCGACCACCCCTCATTGGCGTCAACAATGATCCGCGCATCCGGCGCGCCCGCGCGCACGGCCTCAAGCCGCGGCATGTCATCCGGCGTCCCCAGCTTGATCTTCAATAACGGCCGGAACGCATGCTTCGCCGCCTGGGCCTGCATCGCCTCGGGCGTATCCAAAGACAGCGTATACGCCGTTATTTCAGGGCCGGGGGCGGCCAAACCGGCAAGCTCCCAGACCCTGCACCCCTTTTGCTTTGCCTCCAAATCCCAAAGCGCGCAATCAACAGCATTCCGCGCGGCCCCGGCAGGCAAGGCATCCTGCAGGGCGGCGCGGTCAATCCCCTCCGGCAAGGATCGGATCTGCGCCTCAACGCTCTCGAGCGTTTCGTCATAACGGGCATAGGGCACACATTCGCCCGTACCACTGACACCGCCACGCGTCACACGCACGGTCAAAACCTTTGCTTCGGTCCGGCTCCCGCGCGAGATCGTAAAAACCTGCGCCAGCCGGAACACATCGCGTGTCACCTCGATCATGGACCCGCCCCCTGCTTCTTCTCTTTCCAAATACGCACATGCAGCGCTGCCAGATGTGCAACGCAAGTGGCGTTTTACAACGCTGCCAACGCAGCCGCCAACCGATCTGCACCCTGACGGAACGGATCCACGGCAGGAAGCCCCATTCGGTCTTCCAACGCCTTCAGATACGCCTCTGCCTCGGACTGCCCCATATGCTGCGTATTGATCGATATTCCGGCGACAACACAGTCTGGATTGGCAACACGCGCCAAAGGCAGCGCCATGTCCTGCAGCGCCTCAAGCGACGGCAGGTCATACCCCGGCAATCCGCGCATATGCGTCCGTGTCGGTTCGTGGCACAAAATCAACGCATCAGGCTGACCACCATGAATCAGAGCCATGGTGACACCCGAAAACGAAACGTGAAACAAGCTGCCCTGCCCCTCGATCACGTCCCAATGGTCGGCGTCATTATCAGGCGTCAACCATTCGACAGACCCGGCCATAAAATCCGCCACCACAGCATCCAGCGGCACACCATCACCCGTGATCAGGATGCCGGTCTGCCCGGTGGCGCGGAACGTGCTTTTCATCCCCATCTCGCGCATGGATTTGTCCAAAGCCAGACCGGTATACATTTTCCCGACCGAACAATCTGTCCCAACGCCAAGCACCCGCTTGCCGCGACGCTTGACTCCGTCCGCAATCGGGTACTCGACCTCTGGCACCCGCACATCGTGCAGCGCGCGACCCGTGGCATTGGCCACGGCAACCAGATCGGGTTCATCGCGCAAAAGGTTATGCAAACCCGATGCAAGATCAAACCCTTCCTCAAGCGCCATCACCAGAACTTTTTCCACGCCTGACTGATCTTGCCGCCGCGGTTGGCCACCCCCACCACCAATGTCTTCGCTCCGGCGGCCTTGGCATCGGCAAGGCTCATATTCGTCAGCCCCAGATCAGCCTTGCACCCGTCCATACGGAATTGCCCGACGCAGTTTTCAGGACGCCAATCCTTGATGCCCTGCGCGACCTTCGCGGCCAGCCCGTCCGGTGCGTCGCCCAAAAACAAAAGATATGGTGTCTTGATCATGATGGTCCCCTGCAATGCGTGTTGATTACGCAAAGAATGGCAGTGCAACGCATCAATTGCATTGCCACAATCAGCGGATCTCACCCCGTTTGCACAAATTTTCTGCGCAAATGCCACCATTCTTCGCAGAATCTTGCGCGAGCTAGTCTTGCCGCATGGCAGCAAAAATTCCGCAGGTGCAAAATGCACTTGCAGAAACCCGCGCAATTTCATAACCCAACGGGGACATAAAACGAAATATACTTACCAAGAGGCATCCCATGTCCTTCCGTATCCAGCCCACTCCGCCCGCCCGCCCGAACCGCTGCCAACTGTTTGGCCCCGGCTCGCGCCCTGCGATCTTTGAAAAAATGGCAAAATCCGATGCTGATGTGATCAATCTCGATCTCGAAGACAGCGTCGCGCCGACCGACAAAGACAGCGCCCGCGAGAACATAATTCAGGCCATCGGCGATATCGACTGGGGCACCAAAACGCTCAGCGTCCGGATCAACGGTCTCGACACGCCCTATTGGTACCGTGATGTGGTCGACCTGCTCGAACGCGCACCAGACCGTCTGGATCAGATAATGATCCCGAAAGTCGGCTGTTCCGGCGATCTTTACGCAGTCGACGCACTTGTCAGCGCAATCGAAGCCGCCAAGGGACGCAGCAAACGTCTCGCCTTTGAGGTCATCATCGAATCTGCTGCCGGCATCGCCCATGTCGAAGAGATCGCATCCGCCTCGCCGCGCCTAGAAGCCATGAGTCTCGGAGCTGCCGACTTTGCAGCATCGATGGGGATGCAGACAACAGGCATCGGCGGCACTCAGGAAAACTACTACATGCTGCACGAAGGCCAGAAACACTGGTCCGATCCCTGGCACTGGGCACAAACCGCCATTGTCGCAGCTTGCCGCACACATGGTGTTCTGCCCGTCGACGGGCCGTTCGGGGATTTCTCGGATGACGAAGGTTTCCGCGCGCAGGCACTTCGCTCGGCAACGCTGGGCATGGTCGGGAAATGGGCAATTCATCCAAAACAGGTTGCGCTTGCAAACGAGGTATTCACACCATCAGAAGCCGCTTTGACCGAAGCACGCGAAATCCTCGCCGCAATGGAAGACGCCAAGGCCAAGGGTGAAGGCGCCACCGTTTACAAAGGCCGCCTTGTCGACATCGCCTCGATCAAACAGGCCGAAGTCATCGTGCGCCAATCTGAAATGATTTCGGCCAATTGATGATCCTGTGAGGACACCCGCGGCCACAGGCAGTCCAAGGGTTACGAAGAACGATAATGGCCTGCGTGCCCATGCGCAGGCCATTGTCATATAAGCCCCAGAATTTTCTGGAGCGGCCCGAGAATCTTCGTACGAAGATTCTCAGCGATCTCTTAAAAAACGGTAAAGCCTAAAGCGTTTCGACATTAACCTGAGACATATCCGGCAGCCTTGAAGTAGTTCCAACACTCTTCTGGATCGTAGAGATCGCAGATTGATCCGATGGCGTCGAAGACCTCGGTGAAGGTTCTTGCCCCGATCCGTCGCAAGTGGGCTTTCAGCTTTGAGTATGCCTGTTCGATGGGGTTCAGATCGGGCGAGTACGGCGGCAGGTATAGGAACCAACAGCCGTGGTCGCGCAGGGCCTGTGTGGCCTCCTTGTTACGATAGGTGGCCAGGTTGTCGAGGATCACGGCAGTGCCGGGTTCGATGTCTGGGATCAGCACGTCGCGAATGTAGGCGACAAAGGCGGGGCCGTCCATCGCCCCTTTGATGACCCAAGGTGCGATCAGGGCATCCCGGGTCAGGCCTGCGATCAGTGTTTGTGTGCCCCAGCTGCCAAAGGGCGCATCCATCGTCAGGCGCTTGCCCCGTTGTGCCCTTCCACGCAGGCGGGTCAGGTTCGTTTTTACCGCGGTTTCATCAATGAAGACAACGCGTTCGGGCAAGGCCGCAATGGCAGGCAGACGATGTCTGAACCAGTCCGTGCGCTGCTGCCTTACCTTGGCACGACGGCGCTCGCTCGCGACCAGCGACTTTTTTTGTACGTGAACCCGAGCCGGGACAGCAGGTTGGCGATGGAGGAATGATGCACCCGCACGCCCTCGGCATCAGCCAGCGCATCGCGCAACTCGAAGAGCGTGATATCGGGGTCCTGCGCGACCAGTTCCTCAAGGAAGGCCTGATGCGGAGCGAGCTTTCCCGTGCCGCGCGGCGGCCCCTGAGGGGCAGGTTCCGCATGGCCCATCGTCCTCACCTGGCGCGCCCAACGCGCGCCCGTTGCGGGCGAGAGCTGCAAACGCAACGCTGCCGCGCGCCCGCTTAATCCTTCTTCAATGTATCTCTGAAACCGCGTCCTGAGTGCCGATGGCAAAGGTGCTGACATGATCCATCCTCCCAAACAGGATGAATCACAGATCACGTCTCAAGGGAATCCCCCGCGATTCAAGTTCAAGCCGAAATGCTTTAGTCCGGCCACTGCTTGCGCCCGTGCACGCCAGTCTCGTCCAACAAACCCAGCCGCTTGGCCTCGTAGTAATACCCGCGGGCATACCACATCACGGCCTCTGCCTCGTTTCCGTCAGAGACAAGCCAAGCGCCCCGCAAATACCGCGTCGCATATTTCAAATTTGTTTCCGCATCCAAAAGATCAGACGGATTCCCGCGAAAGCCCATCGACCGAGCCGTTTCAGGCAGGATTTGCATCAACCCGTAATACGGCCCATTCCGTGCCTCCGGCTGATGTGTACTTTCCCGGATCACGACCCGCTGCACCAAGGATACCGGAACATCGTTCTCTTGTGCCGCCGCGACAATCATCGACCGCAATTCCGGCGTTTCATTCGGATACAGGTTTTGCATGGAAACTGTCGACGCCGGCTCTCGTGTCGTACAGCCAGCCAGCACAGCCAAAAGACCCCCGATCAGGAATAACGAGCGCATGTGTTTCATAGCCAAGCCTTGCGGCGACACGCGCCGCAAGGCAATCCCGCAACTTCAACATCGGCGACGCTCCGCGCAAACGGCACAGCGCTTTTGCCACCAATCAAACCGCATAATACTCCTGTATAACGGGCGAAGGCCGTCCCGTGACCTCGGTCGCCGGTTGCGGGATCGGGCGGTAATAAGCCCAAGCTGCGGCCAAGAGCTCGAGAGCTTCGCCAGCGGCACGGTTTTGCGATCTGTTGATTTCTGTCTGTGTCATGGGACATCTCCTGATATCGTGTCCCTCCCTTGCGTAACAACTTATGCGCTCTGGCAATCTATACCAGAGAGGACCTAGCAGTCTCGCCATGCGCGCTTTGCATGTCTTTCCCATAGTCACCGTCTCACCCGCGAAACCAAAAGGGCAGCCACAAGGGTTCCGCCTTTAAAACCGCAAAAGCACAGGACCTCTCAAACTGCACGCCTTGCGCCCGCGTTCATTCACAACAATAAGACATCCATATCGTCACATAGCGCGGCCCATGACACCTGATCTCTTTCTCGCCCTCGCCAGTTTCGCCTTCGTGACCGTGATCACGCCGGGGCCAAATAATTTGATGCTGATGACCTCCGGCGCGAATTTCGGCTTCCGTCGCTCGATTCCGCATATGTTGGGCGTGGGCCTCGGATTTCCCATGATGATCCTACCGGTGGGCCTTGGTGTCATGCAGGTCTTCGATATGTGGCCGCTCTCCCTGTCGATCCTCAAGGTTTTGTCAATCATCTACATGCTCTACCTCGCATGGCGCATCGCCCATGCGGCGCCACCCGATGGCGCAGCCCAGGCCGGCAGCACACCGTTTACCTTTTTGCAGGCAGCCGCTTTCCAGTGGGTCAACCCCAAAGCCTGGTCCATGGCCCTGGGTGCCATCACGCTCTACGCCACAGGACGAGATTTGAGTGCCGTGCTCTGGGTCGCGGGAACCTACGTCGCCATGGGATGTATCTCGACGACAAGCTGGACGGTTCTGGGTCAACAATTGCGCCGTTTGCTCAACCGTCCCACCCGATTGCGGGTGTTCAACTGGACCATGGCAGCACTCTTGGTGGCATCCCTGATCCCCGTGCTCTGGACGTGACGTCAGCCACCAGATTGCAAAAGCGGACAACCCCCGCCATATAGCATCAAGGAACAACAGGCAGATCCCCGATGACCAACTACCTCGATTTTGAAAAACCGCTGGCGGAGATTGAAGGCAAAGCCGAAGAACTGCGCGCAATGGCGCGCAAAAATGACGAGATGGATATCGAGGACGAGGCCCGTGCGCTTGATGCAAAAGCCGACGCACTTCTCAAGGACCTCTACAAAAAGCTGACACCATGGCGCAAATGCCAGATCGCCCGTCACCCGGAACGGCCGCATTGCAAAGACTATATCGACGCGCTGTTCAGTGAATACACCCCGCTCGCAGGGGACCGTAATTTTGCCGATGACGACGCTGTGATGGGCGGGCTTGCCCGCTTTGACGATCAACCCGTCGTGGTCATCGGTCACGAAAAAGGCCACGACACCGAAAGCCGCCTCAAACGCAATTTCGGCATGGCCCGCCCCGAAGGCTACCGCAAAGCGGTCCGACTGATGGATCTGGCACACCGGTTCGGCCTTCCGGTCATCACGCTGGTGGACACACCCGGCGCCTACCCCGGCAAGGGCGCCGAAGAGCGCGGCCAGTCCGAGGCGATTGCCCGCGCCACCGAAAAATGCCTGCAGATCGGTGTGCCGATGATATCCGTCGTGATCGGCGAAGGCGGCTCAGGCGGCGCTGTGGCATTTGCCACCGCCAATCGCGTCGCCATGCTCGAGCATTCGGTCTATTCGGTCATTTCTCCCGAGGGCTGCGCATCGATCCTCTGGAAGGATGCCGAAAAGATGCGTGAAGCCGCCGAGGCTCTGCGCCTGACCGCGCAAGACCTGCAAAACCTTGGCGTCGCGGATCAGGTGATCCCGGAACCCCTTGGCGGGGCCCATCGCGGTCGCGAACAAACCATCAACGCGGTCGGGAAAACCTTGCGCGCCCTGCTCAAGGATCTGTCGGCCATGCAACCCGACACATTGATCAACGACCGCCGCCGCAAATTCCTTGATATCGGCAACAAAGGCCTGGCAGCCTAAATGCGCGCCTTGATCCAGCGGGTGACAGAGGCTTCTGTCACCGTCGATGACGAGGTCTTGGGCGAGATCGACGCAGGCCTCCTCATCCTCGTGTGTGCCATGCAAGGCGACAGCCCGGCCCAAGCGGACAAACTGGCAGCAAAGATCGCCAAACTTCGCATCTTCAAGGACGAAGACGGGCGGATGAACCGCTCTGTCGCAGATATCGGCGGCAGCGCATTGATTGTCAGCCAGTTCACGCTGGCCGCCGACACATCGCGCGGCAATCGTCCGGGATTTTCGACAGCCGCCGCACCAGAGGACGGCAACACCCTTTACGAATACTTCACCGATCAAGTCGCCGCACAGGGTATTCCGGTCGCCAAAGGGCGCTTCGGAGCAGATATGAAAGTGCGGCTTTTAAACGACGGACCGGTCACCATCTGGATGGACACCGCCGACTGACCTTTGCCGCGATGCATGCGGGGCCGCTGTTTTTTTGCGTATTTGGAAAGAGAAGAAGCCAGGGACCCGCTTCCGATTCACCGGCCATTAACCTTAATGGGGCATTAAGTTTAAGCGGTACAGGCAGGCGTGCCGATGACCGCAAGAGGAGAAGCCCCGCGCATATCTTTTGTGAGCCAAGCACGGCCGGGATGTGGCGGGGTGGACCCCTTGCTTCTTCTCTTTCCAAATACGCATGACCACGATTCCACGCACACCCGGACTGTCAGCGCGTCACGCCGCCATCTGCCCGAGCCTGTGGTGAGACATCCTGTCAAGGCGGGCGCAGCCCGACATGCCCTTATGGCTCGCGTAACGCGTCTCGGGATTTGTAGAGCGGCTTGAGCAGATATTGCAGGACAGTCTTTTCGCCTGTGTGCAACTCGACCGTTGCCTGCATGCCTGGACGGATTTCCAGTTGTCGCTGGCGGTCGGTGAGTGACGTCTTGTCGACCCGCACGGTGACTTTGTAATGCGCTGGCGCGTCTGGGCGACGTTCGTCCTTGAACGTGTCTGCAGAGATCACATCGACCCGGCCCTTCAGCGACCCGAAGATAGTAAAGTCATAGGCCGAGAGTTTGATCGTCGCTTCCTGACCCGGGCGGATGCCCGCGATATTCTCGGGCGCGACCTTGGCTTCGACATAAAGCTCTTCGCCCAGTGGAATGATCTGCAGGATTTCTTCACCCGGACGCACCACACCGCCAATTGTGGTCACGCGCAGCTTGTTGACCACGCCATGCATCGGGCTCACCAGCACTGTCCGGTTCAACTGGTCCTGGGAAGACCGCAGGTTCTGGCGCAACGTGGCCAGTTCTTTCAAGGTTTCAGAGTATTCCTGTGCGCGCGTCAGTTCTGTCTGGGTGATGATCTCGTCCATCTTGATCTGCGCATCCGCATGCGCCTTGCGCGCGCGGGTGACTTCGATCAGGGCGACGACCTTCTTGTCGAGAAGGTTCTCCATCAGTTCCTTTTCCTGCGTTGCCTGATCCAGCACGCGGCGTGCACCATCATACCGGGAATTGAAATCAAGCTGTCGCGCCGCCAGCAGCGCCTGTTCGGATGCCGCCATCTCTGGGCTACGCTCGCGCAACTCCCATGGCACGTCGAATTGCACAAGACCGGCCATCTCGGCCTCAATCCGCAACCGCCGAATGTCCAGCGCTGTGATCTGGTCTTCAAGATCATCCACCGACGACCGGAATTGCGTGCCGTAGAGACGCGCCAGAACATCCCCGCGCATCACCTCATCGCCTTCCTTGACCAGCAATTCGGCCAAGATGCCACCTTCGAGGTTCTGAATGATCTGCGGTCGCGACGTCGAGATAAACTCGCCTTCGGCACGCACGATTTCGTCGATCCAGGCATAGGCAGCCCAGACGATGAACAACCAGACTGCGGCTCCGGACAGCCAGATGATCATCGACGGACCACGCAGGCGGCGTCCGAGCTGTGCAGAAAGATCGGTTGTGCTGACGGCCATCTCTTATGCCTCCTGTGCCGTGCGCAGGTGGTTGAGCACCTGATCGCGCGGTCCATCGACAACCAGTCGGCCAGAGGCCAGAACACTGGTCCGGTCGGCCAAGGCAAGGATCGGAACCCGGTGCGTGGCAACGATTGCCGTGCGGTCTGCAAGCCAGTTTTCCAGTCTCGAAATCAGCGTTTTCTCCAACGTCTGATCCAGCGCAGCGGTCGGTTCATCAAGCAAGCAAACATCCGGATCCTGCAACCAAAGACGCGCCCATCCGATGGATTGCCGCTGTCCCACCGACAGGCCTTCGCCACCATCACGAATAGGAAGATCAAGCCCCTGAGGATGGCCTTTCACAAATTGCCCAAGACCCGCAAAATCCAGCGCCTCATACAGACGGTCGTCATCACGCTCCATCATGTTGAGGTTCAGGTTGTCGCGCAAAGTGCCGTGGAACAAACGCACGTCCTGCCCCAGATAGCCCAGCGACCGGCGGATATCGCGCATATCGATCTGGTTCATGTCGGTGCCATCGATCAGGATCGATCCGGATGTGGGCGCGTAAAGCCCTGACAGCATCTTGAGCAACGTAGACTTCCCCGACCCGTTTGTGCCCAGAATGGCAAGGGTTTGACCGGGCTGAATCACGAGGTTCGGAATCTCGAGAACCGAGGGGCTTTCAGCATCATAGCGGAAGGTCACTTCACGGAGTTCAAAGCGGCCTTCAAGTTTTTCACGGCGCAGGTATTTGCGATCATCGGACCGGTCCTGCGGCAGATCGGCAATCCCGTCCAACGCATCCAGCGCGGCCTTGACGTTGCCCCATCGCGCCATGATGCCGGACAATTGCGTCAGCGGTGCCAGCGTCCGCGAGGTCAGGATGCCGACGGCAATGATCGACCCGACGGTGAACTCGCCAGCAAACACCAGATACGTGCCCGCGATCACTGCGCCGACATAGGTGGCCTGCTGCACACCCTGGCTCCAGAAGGTGAGCGCTGCGGCAAGGCGGCGTTGCTCGGACGATTTCAACGACTGCACTGAGGTCAGCTCTTCCCACTGGCGGGCAAAGCGATCTTCGGCGCGTTGCGTTTTGATCGTATCAAGCTCGGTCACTGTTTCATTGAGCAGACGCGATTGCTTGGCCGATGCGCCCTGCATCTCGCGGGTGATGCGGATCATTTTCTTTTGCAAGAAGAACCCCGGGATCACCATCAGCAGCGCTCCGGCCACCAGAACCCAAACAACGCTGCCCGCAATGGACCAGACCAGCAGCAGGAACAGCACAATAAACGGAATATCCGCCAAAGCGCCTACTGTGCCCGCAGTAAAGAACTCTCGCACAGAACTGAATTCGCGCATTGACGCGAAAAGCTGTGATGGAGAACGCCCCGCCGCGTCTGACCGCATCCCCAGCAGGCGGTTCAAGAGCGTTTGCTGCACTCCGGTTTCGATCTGCCGGCCAGCGCCATCCAACAACGTCGACCGTGCAACCTTGAGAAACGCCTCAAGCATAAGGGCCATTGCCGCGCCGATGGCAAGAACCCACAACGTGGCTGACGATTGGTGCGGGATCACGCGGTCATAGACCTGAAGCGAAAACAGCGCCACTGACACCGCCAGGATGTTGGCCACAAAAGACCCAACAGCCACTTCGCCGAACTGTCGGGTGTAGTTGTGAAAGCTGCCCCAGAACCAATGCGACTTTACCCCGTCCGAAGTATGGGTATCGACAAGTGTCTGCACAGGTGCTTCGCCGCGGATCAGGGTACCGCTGTAGAAGGGCGCAAATTCGGCAACATCAACGCGCTCGACCTTGTCTTTCGCCGCGTCATCCCAGATCGATAGGGTCATCCGGTCTTGAGACAGAACCAGAACTGCCTGCCCGTTGGTCATCAGCGCAATCGCAGGCCAGTGGTCCGGCGTCGGGCGGGGAACATGGAGACCCTGCGCCAACAGACCGGCGGCCTTGGCCCCGGCGATCAGCGCCTCTTCCCCACCATGCCGCTTGAGTCCTGATGGAGGCTGATTGCCTCTGTGATGTCGCTCGCAACTGTGGTCAGGCCCAACCGGCCCGCATAAGTGCGGATCAGGTCGGTGCGGGCACGCACCCGGTCGGAATAGCGCGGGGCACGTTTGGGTTCGTTAGCAGGTTTGATCCCCTGCGGAACCATCCGGAGAACGGCGTTTTTCGCGCGTCCCGACAAAAGGGTGATATTACTGACGCCGCTCAAATCTTTGCTCCATCCGCAAGAACACCCAACCGTTTGGCTGCATCCAACTCGGCGCGGGCGGCCTGAAATTTCAGGTCGAGCTGTTTCTCAAGTGCCCGCAAAAAGGTTTCATAAACGCTGACCACATCCATCACCTGACGCGTTCCCGCATCATATTGGCGTTGAAAAAGGTCGAGATTGGTTTTGGCCTGCGCCGTCAGCCCTTCGGCCTCGGCGGCCTGCCGCTTAAGCGCTGCGATGGCGCGCTGGTCGGCTTCTATGGCCCGCTGAGAGATATTCTGCGCCTCCGTCACTTTGCGGTCGGCAGTGATCTTGGTGGCCTCGATGGCCTGCAAGGACGCGCCTGTGCCGATGCCCAGCATTTGCTCGGTGTTCACACTCAACGCAAGGCCTTCGCCACCATTGCGAATACCGCCACCCGCCGACAAGCCCGGCAAATGCGCTGCTCGGGCGATCTTGGCCTGAGCCAACTGGCGGTCGCGTTCAACCTTGGCCCGCAATACGTCAAGCGATGTGTCGGTCGATGTTGGCCCCATCCCGCGCAATCCGCGCTGGTCCGACAGGGACATCGCAGACATCGCATTCAATTCTGCAACCGAACGCGCCGTCTTTTCGCGCGCGGCGGCATCACGCGACCTCAGATCCGCCAGTTTCTGCTTCAGCACATTGAGATCGGAAAAATCAGACACACCACCTTTGACGCGTTCGTTCATGACCCATTCGAACTGCCCCATATCCTTGAGCGCTTGTCCGTAAAGATGCGTCGCGGCGCGGCCCTCTTCGGCCTGAAGGTACAAGACCAACCCGTCATACACACGCTCGTTGCTGCTTTCCGACAACGCGACAGCAGCCAGTTCGACATCCGCTTTGGCCAGATCGCGTTCGGCCTTTTTGCGGCCGTTGTCGAACAGCACCTGATTGATCACCAGATCGGCGACCAAATCCCCCAGCGAGGTCAGCGTGATGCGTGGCGAAATCGTCGGCCACCAGTTTTTGGACGCGGCTTCGGCACGCAACTGTGCCACCTGCAATTCGGCTTCGGCAACACGTGCATCGGCAGCCAGAACACCGGCTGCGACATGCGCATAGGGGCTGCCTTGCGTCAGAACGCTTTGGCGCGCGGCCAGTTCAGCAATAATCGGAGAAACGTCCTGCGTCGTCTCGGCCTTGGGTGCGGCTGTCTTGGTTTCGCCCGCACTGGGCGCACTGGTGTCCGGCTGGGCTTGCAGGAACCGCGACACAGTTCCGCCTCCCATATCCTGCATACATCCCGAAAGAGCCGTTATCGCAAGCACTGCCCCTGCTATGGCCCTTGTATTCTGCCTCATGTCGATTGAGCCCCCGCCTTTGGCTTTTTTTGTTTCGGGGCTCGGGCCGTCACCGCAACGGCCCGAACGAAATCATCCTCTTCCCTAGATGGAGACGTTGTTGATATCGTCGTCGATCAGAACGGTTGCATCGCCCAGATCGTAGACGTCGTAGTTCTGACCGTCCTCGAACCGCGACCCCGTGCGCGTGGCACCGGAAATCCGGACGCCATCATCGGTATTACCCAGAACCTTGACGGTGTTGTCCTCGCCGGTCATCGCAACAATTTGCGCCTCGGTGATGGTCAGCGTCGCCTCTTCGGTGAACTCAAGGTCAATCGTGTCGATCTCGCGACCGCCCAGATTGCCGGTCACAGACACGTTGCCCTGAGTGGTGTTTGGATCATTGATAACCACATACGTGCCAGAGCTGTTGCCAGCACTGTCGGTGCCAGTGATAACCAGATGCGACCCATCCGGCACGACCTGACCAAAGGTGTAGGTTGTCTCACCAGTGAAATCATTGTCTTGCTCGTTAAAGCTGACGTTCTGCGCACCAAAGTTGCTCACCTTTTCAATCACAACTTCTGCATCTGTTGTCTTGAGGATGATGTCCCGTACTTCCTGATTTTCACCATAACGGATCGCCGTCATATCCGGTGCATCCGGGGCGACGTTGTCAACCGTCATTGTTTCAGTGATAGACTTGGTGTTGCCCGCCGCGTCTGTCGCCGCGATCTGGATCGACACGTTCTCGCCATCGACTTCGGGGATAACGCTTGACGGCACGGCGACCGACCATGCGCCACCGGCGCTGACCTGCGCCTGCATCTGCTGACCCGCGATGGTGACAACCACAGTCGATCCCTGCTCGACCTGACCGGTCAAGGTAAAGCCTTGCGCGCTTTCCGCCTCGCCCACAACACCATCGGACCCACCCGGCTGGCTGGTCGAGGTAAGTGGGGTCACTTCGGTATCAACCTGGAATGTCTTGGTTGTTGTCGCAGTGTTGCCAGCCCGGTCTTCGGTGCTGATCTGTGCGGTGGTGGTGTATGTGCCATCCGGCAGATCAAAGGCCGAGAAACTGGCCGTCCAGTTACCCGCAGCATCGACATTGGCTGCGCGGCTCACGCCTTCGACCACAACAGTCACGGTCGCGCCGGGCTCTGTTGTGCCGCTCAGCGTCACACCCTGACCTTGTTCGGCATCGTTGACGATGTTGTCGGCGGTCACCGGGTTTGCGCTGACCTGGAAGTTGCGCACAAACGTGTCCACCATCACAGTGTCCGTCCGCATCAATTCGTTGCCCGCGACATCGACCGTGTACGCTGTGATCTGCGCTTCATATTCGCCGGGGCGGATTTCACCCGCCGCGTAATTGGCGCGCCATGTGCCAAAGCTGTCGGTCTGTACCGTCTTGCTCACACCGTCCAGTGTCACATCGATCATTGCCAACGGAGTCGACGTCCCGGTGATCACAACACCATCAGAGGCTTCAACCTGGTTGACCACATCATCGGTCTCAATCGGCTCCGGGCTGATCGTCAGAAGGCCCGCATCCGTGTCAAAGATCACGCTACGTGTTTCCACAGCGGTGTTGCCCGCAAGGTCGGTCGAACTTGCCGTCAAGGTCGCTGTCTGCTCACCCGCAGGCAATTCACCCGCCGCGAATGTCACAGTCCAGTTGCCATTTACATCGACACTCGCATCACGAGATACACCGCCCAACGTGACCAACACGCTTGCACCCGGCTCTGTCGTGCCAGTCACGGTCATGCCCTGTGTCGCCTCTTCGGCGTTCACGATGCCGTCTGCACCACCGGCCTGGCTGGTGATATCAAAGTTGCGCACCCACGTATCCAACTCGACCTGACCCGAGGCTGTGCTGATATTGCCCACCTCATCCGTCGCGGTCGCGTTGATCGTCAGGTTCTGCTCACCAACCGGAATTTCCGTGGCGATAAAGGTCACCGACCAATTGCCCTGCGCATCCACAAAAGCCGTACGCGTGTAGCCGTTCATTTCCACAACAACAGTCGACCCGGCATCAGTTGTGCCTGTGATCTCGACACCGTCGGTCCGTTCATCCGCGTTGATGATGCCGTCGGTTTCGATTGTGGTGGTATTGACGGTCACGCCAGAAACGGTGTCGATCTCGATCCCATCTGTGATCGTGGTCGAGTTGTTAAAGCTGTCTGTCGCAATAACCTGAATGTTTTCAATGTACTCGCCGCGCTCGAACGTAGAGCTGCTGAGCGTGACAGACCAATTACCCTGCGCGTCCACATCAGCAACGTGGCTCACACCACCTGCGATCAGAACCACGCTTGCGCCGATCTCGGTTGTGCCGGTCACGGTTGCGCCCGCTTCAAATTCGCTTTCCGTGATGATCTCACCGCTGGCAGCAGTCCCGCTGGTGATCGCCACCGGAGGCGGTGTCGTGTCAATGATGACGTCCGGCCCCACAAGAACCGTGTCGCCCTCATCGCCGGTGATTGTCACATCAGCAACATACTCACCATCCGCCGGGAAATTCGGACCATCAAAGATCACTTCCCAAGTGCCGTCTGATCCGGTTGTGGTCGTACCGGTCTTGTCGCCAATAACGACAACCACGGTGTCGCCCTCGTTGGCGGTTCCGCTGACCAACACGCTGCGATCTTCTTCGGTCAGGCCATCGCCGCCAATCACATATTCGCCGTCATCAACGGTGGGTGCTCTCGGACCCCCGCTTTCGCCATTATTCCCGACAAGGCCGCCGCCACCGCCGCCTTCACCGCTGCCGCCAATGACAGCAGCACCCGTTGCAACGGCAGCACCACCCGCCAACCAGGGAAGCATACCACCACCGGCCAACAGCCCAGCCGCCAGCATGGAAACGCCGCCCTCGTCTTCGGCTGCCACATAATCCGCAGCAACAACATCAGCGCGATCAAAAAAGATCAAAGAGTCATCCGGGCTCCATTTGCCCCAGGCCGCGACATCACCGTATTGCGCGAACAGAGCACCGCCATCGCCTTCGGCAAACGCGACCTCGCTCAGCACACCATCAGTGCTGAGGAACAACCGGCTGCCGCCGTTGGACCCGAAATAATCCTCCAGAACGATCACGCGACCATCAGCCAACAAGATATGCAGGTCGTCGCCCGCACGATCATAGCTGCGCAGATCCGTTCTATGAAGGTTAAGAGAGATTTCGCGGCCGCCTGAAGCGTCGATCAAATACCCCTGATCATCAGCGCCAACAGTACCACGCTCGATCGCACCCACAGGGGTACGCACAACGAAATTAATCGCATTCATAACAACACCGCTCTACCTCAAGGCCGCCCGTTTTCGGGTTCGGCATATTTTTGCTCTATCTTTTGATAGATTAAAAACCCTCTAGGTCAAAGCAGAGAATGTGGGCAAATTATGTTTTTTTCCCCGTAACCGCAGAGTGTTGCGTCAAAAGCCCGACTTAAAAGCGGTCAAATCTGGTCAATAACGCACTGAGACGTGGCAGACTTTTGGGCGGCAACGCCCATCCGCACGGCCCATGCACCATCCGCTATTGACACCTCGGGCGCACCCCCATTTCGCACCAAATCAAGGAACCGGGCATGTTGATAAAAGGTCGATCCATTGTGATCGCCGGCATCAAGGATTGTCGGATCAACCGGAATGTCCACCGTCTGCGGTCCTTTGGGGTGACGCGGGCTGACAATAACCTGTGGTACAGGCGGCATGCCAAGATGGGTTGGCCAGAACCGCCCCGGCCCCGGAACAAAGGCTTCGATCTTGCCATTCGGACCGACGGCGCTGATCTCTTCCTGATAGCGCGCGCCTTCGGCATACATACACAATTCAAGCATCGCGCGTGCGCCATTGGCGAAATCGACAATAACATACGCGCTGTCCCAGATATCCGGCACTTCGCCATCATAGGCCTCGTCCAGATGGTTCACCTCTTGCCCGGCGCTTGCCGTCACGCGCACCGGGTCCGACCCCAGAATAAGCCGCATGAGATCAAAGAAATGGCAACATTTCTCAACCAAAGTCCCGCCTGTGTTACGATTGAACCGGTTCCAATCACCCACCTTATGCAGAAACGGAAAACGGTGCTCGCGGATCGTCAGCATCTTTACGCCCCCCGTGGCGCGCTGCACCTCTTCAGCGAATGTCTGGATGGGGGGCATATAGCGATATTCCATCGCCACCCAGATCGGCGCTGGATAGCTGGCAGCAATCGCGTCAACCCGCGCGATATCCGAAGGGTCGGTATAAAGCGGCTTTTCCATCAACAGCGGCAGCGGGTTGAGATCTGCGATTTGCTCCAGCGCATCGACATGACAATGGTTAGGGCTGGCCACGAGCAAACAATCCAGATCATCCCGCGCCAGAAGGTCTTGGATGGATGCCTCAAGCTTGGCATTCGGCGCAATCGCCTTGGCCGCAGCCGCCATGATGTCGTCCGGCTCAAAGATCGCGGCCACCCGCGCGCCTTCCAGCAAAGCGATATTGCGCAGGTGCTCTTGCCCCATCATGCCGCATCCGATGATGCCGTAATTGATGATCTTCATGGTGGTCCTTCAGGTGATGCGCGACATAGCGCGGCCTAGGTGATGCGCGCGACATAGCGCGCGACGTCTGTGTTGATCCAGTTCCAGGACATCTCGGCAACCGATCCGTCCTGATCGAAACTCTGGCGCGTGGCCCGCATGCAGGTCTGGCCCGCAATCATACCAAATTCGGACGGCCCCCAATCCGGCACGGGCGCAACATCCAAACGGTCGACCGCCTTCGTGATCCAAAGGCCCAATGCCTCGCGGTAATACAGATACAACGACTCGCGCAGCGCATCGGCATCGATGTCATCGGTATAGGACCCGTCCAGCCAGATTTCTTCCAACACGGCCGGAATGCCGTTCAAACGGCGCAACCGGCGTATACGGTGGCCATGATCTGAAAGTCCGAAACCCGGCAACCCATCCGGTTTGACACACCGGTCCACCGACAAAAGCTCTGCTGTGGGCAGCCCGCCGCCCTCGATCAGCTCGACCCGAAAGAACGCGTAGACCGACTGCGTGTCCTCTTGCGCGCAGATGTAATTGCCCGATCCCTGCACCCGCTCCAACAGGCCCAGCGCCGTCAATTCGTCCAGGGATCTGCGCAAAGTGCCAACCGAAATACCAAGTCCCGCCGCCATATCCCGTTCAGGCGGAAGGCGTTCGCCATCAACCAGACGGCCAGCCTGAATATCGCGGATCAGCAATTCGCTGATCTGCACGTATTTTGGCAAGGCGTGGGTATCGGACATTTCTGCACCAAAAATTGATACACTATTGATCTACATTTTTGAGAGTGCTACGCAAGAGAAAATGATGCGCCCCGGAGACACCTTATGACCATCGTGCCAATCACCTCGCCAGACCTCGACGCGGTAGAGGTGTCATGGTTCGCGGCACTGTGCTCTGATGACTACGAATTTCTTGGCGTGCCCGACGGCAAATTGCGGTCCAGCTTTGCGCATTGCTCGTCGATCGTGAAAGAGGCCGAAGCGCAAGGCTTTCGCAATATCCTCTGCCCGTCCTCGTATCAGGTCGGCCAGGACACGCTGTCTTTTGTCGCGGGCTGTGCGCCGATCACCGACAAGATCAATATGCTGGCCGCCGTGCGTTGCGGGGAAATGCAACCCATCATGCTGGCCCGGACGATCGCGACGCTGGACCATATGCTTGAAGGGCGACTGACGGTGAACATCATCTCGTCCGATTTCCCAGGCGAAAAAGACGACAGCGCCTTCCGCTATCAACGCTCGCGCGAAGTGGTCGAAATCCTCAAACAAGCCTGGACACAGGACGAGATCAACCATGCAGGCGAGGTGTATAAATTCGAAGGGCTGACCACCGACCCGGCCAAGCCATACCAAACCGGTGGACCGCTGCTGTATTTCGGCGGGTATTCCCCAGCCGCGCTCGAACTGTGCGGTGAGCATTGCGACGTCTACCTGATGTGGCCCGAGCCCAAAGAGGCGCTGGCCCAACGCATGAAAGACGTAAACGCCGTGGCCGAACGCTATGGACGGACGCTGGATTACGGTTTGCGGGTTCATGTGATTGTGCGCGACACCGAGGCAGAGGCGCGTGAATACGCGCAACACATCGTCAGCAAGCTTGACGACGATCAGGGCAAGACGATCCGCGACCGGGCCTTGGACGCGACATCGCTGGGTGTCTCGCATCAGGCCAAAAACCGCGAGCTTGCGGATATGGAAGGCTTTGTCGAACCCCATCTCTGGACGGGTGTGGGCCGCGCGCGGTCCGGCTGCGGCGCTGCATTGGTCGGATCGACAGATCAGGTGCTGAGTGAACTTGAACAGTACCAGAAGATGGGCATCCGCGCGTTCATCCTTTCGGGCTATCCACATCTTGAGGAATGCCGTCATTTCGGCAGCCGCGTGCTGCCGCATCTGAAAACCTGTTCGCTGCCGCAGGCGTATGGCCGCGTGCCGGACGCGACCCCGATGACACCGCTTGGCGCGGGAGAGCGCCGCTGATGATGACCGCACGTTCACCAGAAATTAGTAGAGAGCGCCCAGATTCTTCTCCGAAGAATCTGTTCTACGGCGCACAAAACAAAATCAAATGCTGAAGGAATGAGCATGGATCGCGTCACATTCAACGACGCCCTTGAGATGAGCCGCCTTGTCTATGGCATGTGGCGCTTGGGCGACGATACCGACACCAGCATCGACCACGTACGTAACAAGATCAGCGCGTGCCTCAATCAGGGCATCACGACAATGGATCAGGCGGATATCTACGGCGGATACGAGGCCGAAGAAATTCTGGGCGCCGCCCTGACCCCGGAACTGCGCAACCAGATCGAGATCGTGACCAAATGCGATATCGTGGCCCCCGTGGGCCGTTATGCGGATGCCAAGGTAAAGCACTACGACACCTCACGGGCGCATATTCTGGCCTCTGTCGACCATTCACTTCGGTTAATGAAAATCGACCATATCGACCTTTTGCTCATTCATCGCCCCGACCCGCTGATGGATCACTTTGAAACCGGTGCGGCACTGGACGACGTTGTCGCAAGCGGCAAGGTCCGCGCGGTGGGCGTTTCAAATTTTCGCCCCTGGGATTGGGATCTGTTGCAATCGGCAATGAAAACAAAACTGGTGACCAACCAGATCGAAATCAGCCTGCTGCATCACGCCCCCTTCACCAATGGCGATCTTGCGTTCCACCAGATGAATGGCCAGCCGCCAATGGCATGGTCCCCCTTGGGCGGCGGTGCGCTCTTTGACACCAGGCTGTCGGGCCTGCATGGCGCTCTGCAAGCCATCGCCTCAGAGCATGATGTCGATATCTCGGCTGTCGCGGTGGCGTGGCTCTTGGCGCATCCGGCCCGCATCCTACCTGTCCTCGGCACCAACAATCTGGACCGCATCGCCCGGATCGGGGATGCTGCCAAAATACAGATCGACCGGGAGACATGGTTTGACCTCTACACCCACGCCCTTGGCCACGAAGTGGCCTGAGACAGACGATGAACGCCTTGACGCATAGTTTTGAACCCACGCTGGACAACAGCCGCGACTTTCGCGATGCGCTAGGCCGTTTCGGCACCGGCGTCACGGTGATCACCTGCAATGCCGGTGATGGACCCTTGGGCATCACAGCCAACAGCTTTGCCAGTGTGTCGCTTGACCCGCCGCTTGTGCTTTGGTCACCGGCCAAATCCTCAAGCCGCTACCCGTTCTTCATGGCCGCAGATCATTTCGCCATTCATGTGGTTGGCGCAGAACAGCTTGGCATGTGCGCGGCCTTTGCCCGCGACGGCAATGCATTCGATCAATGCGACTGGGAGGTCGGCGATCATGGTGTGCCCCTGCTCAACACCTGTCTGAGCCGGTTCGAATGCACCAAGATTGCGGAACACGATGGCGGCGATCATTCGATTGTTGTCGCACGGGTGCGCCAGGTGACCACGCGGGAAGGAGACCCGCTTTTGTTTTACAGCGGACGTTATGGAGGGTTTACTGAGCCGACATAACACGCCCCGATAACACATCAAAACGGGGCCACCGGCGAGGAGGCCGGTGAGGGATAGGGAGGAGGCCAGTCATGGCCATTTTGCTTTGGCTTCTGAAGCCATTGGAATTCGTGCTCGACGTTGTCTTGCGCATCGGTCGCATCGTCGCGATATTTGCCATCGGCCTGATGGTCTGCGCCATCCTTCTGCAAGTTTTTTTCCGCTACGTATTGGGCAACGCATTGCCCTGGCCAGAAGAGCTGGCGATTTTTCTCATGCTGTGGATGACCGCTGCGATTGCACCATCGGCCTATCGGCGTGGCGGGTTCGTTGCGCTGGAAATCATCTCATCCGCCCTCCCTCAACGCGCCGCATCCGCTCTGGCGCTTGTTCTGCTGCTGATTTCGGGCATGGTTCTTTATATCGGGGCGCAAATGGGCATGGGCGAAATGACCAGCCTTGCTGGCAAATTCAAAAGCGCATCGCTGAAATATCCCACCGCAGACGGTTGGGAAAAGATGCCGAACTCTTGGCAGATTGCGTCCCTCGTCACCGGGTTGTGGCTGCTCTTTTGCGTCAATATCGAATTGGTTCTGCGCAATATCATCACATTGGCCGGTGGAGGGGACAAATTGCGATCCCCCCTCGACGCTGAACTGACGGTGGAGTGATCCTATGCTAGTATGGTTTCTTCCACTCTTTCTTTTGTTCCTGATGATTGGTCTTCCCGTGTTCTTCGGGATGCTCGCCGCGCCCGGCATCATGCTCTGGCTCAACGGTCAGGAACGCGACCTGATCCTGCTCTATCGCAACGTCTATAACGGCATGGCGTCGTTCCCGCTGATGGCGATCCCGTTCTTCATGCTGGCGGGCGAGCTGATGAACCGCGGCGGCATCACCATGCGACTGGTCGAGTTCTCACAAGCGATGATGGGCCATTTCCGCGGCGGTCTTGCGCATGTGAATGTGTTGTCCTCGATGCTGTTTGCCGGTCTCTCCGGCTCGGCTGTTGCTGACACATCCGCGCTTGGCTCCATGCTCATCCCCGCGATGGAGAAAGAAGGCTACACCCGCAAATTCGCCGCCGCCATCACTGCCGCGTCGTCTGTCATCGGCCCGATCATCCCACCTTCGGGCATTATGATTATCTACGCCTACGTGATGGGTGAAAGCGTGGCTGCGCTGTTCCTTGCGGGCATCGTGCCGGGCATCCTTGTGGGCGTAGGCCTGATGGTGATGGTCAAGCTTCAGGCGGACAAATACGATTTTCCGGCATCCCGCGCCAAGGCAAGCTGGGGCGAACGCGGGAATGCGTCTCTCAAGGCGTTCTTTCCGTTGCTCACCCCCGTGATCATCCTTGGCGGTATCCTGGCGGGCGTGTTCACCCCGACCGAAGCCGCTGCCGTGGCCGTGGCCTATGCGATCATCATCGGGATGTTCGTGCTGAACACGCTCAAGCTGCGTGACCTGCCCGACGTGTTGATGCGGGCCGCGATGACCTCGGCCACGGTGCTTTTGCTGGTGGGTGCCGCGATGGCGTTCAAGACCGTTGTGTCGCTGTCGCACACGCCAGAGATCCTTGCCGAGTTTGTGCTGGGCCTGTCCGAGAACCCGCTGATCCTATTGTTCCTGATCAACCTGCTTCTGTTCGTCGTGGGTATGTTCCTCGACGCGGGACCAGCGATCATCATTCTTGGCCCCATCCTCGGCCCGATCTTTGTCGACCTTGGTGTCGATCCCATCCACTTTGCGATCATCATGTCGGTCAACCTGACCGTGGGGCTTGCCACACCACCGATGGGATTGGTGCTGTTTGTGGCCTCGAGCGTCTCGGGGGAACGGGTTGAAACCATCTCGAAGGCAATCCTGCCATTCCTCTTCATCGAAATCGTCGTGATCTTTTTGATCACCTTTATTCCGGAAATTTCCATGACCATTCCGCGCCTCACCGGGTTTGCGGATTAAAACCTGCGGGGGCAACACCCCCGTGTAACCGACCAAAATAGAAGCGACAGGGAGAACCAAATGCTCAAAGGTCTGACAACAGCGGCACTGACAGCCGCCCTTCTGGCGGGATCCGCCATCACAGCCGCGGCGCAGGATTTCACCATCCGCGCGACGGCAAACTCCAACGAAAACGACGAAGACTATGACGGTCTCGTCGTGTTCAAGAACCATGTCGAAAACGCCTCGAACGGGCGCATCGCGGTTGAACTGTTCATCGGCACGCAGCTGTGCTCTGGCGGTGCGGAATGCCTTCAAGGCGTCTCTGACGGGTCCATCGACGTGTTTGTGACCACGTCGGGCGGTGCGGCGGGCATCTTCCCCTATGTTCAGGTGCTCGACCTGCCGTACCTGATGTCGGATGACCGTGTCGCCGAACATGTTCTGTCGGGCGACTTCACCCGCACCATGCGCAACATGGCGCTTGAAGATTCCGGCGACACGATCCGCATCATGACCATCGGCAACACCGGTGGCTGGCGCAACTTTGCCAACACGCAGCGTCGGGTGCAGATGCCGTCTGACCTTGAGGGTCTGAAGATCCGCACCGTGGTCGCGGACCTGCCGCAGGAAGTGGTGAAAGCGCTTGGCGCGGCCCCGACGCCGATCTCTTGGCCAGAGCTGTTCACCTCGTTTCAGACCGGCGTTGTTGACGGATCGAAGAACGGCATCACCGACATCATGGGCATGAAGTTCCCGGATGCGGGTCTGCAATATGTCACGCTGGACGGTCACGCCTACATGGGTGCGATCTGGGTGATGAACAACGAAAAGTTCCTTGGCATGCCCGAAGACATGCGCCGCGTCGTGGTTGACGGCTTTGCCGCGCTCCAGCAGGCCACGTTTGCGTCGCCAAAGCGCAAGTCGATCCAGGCCTATCAGGACTTCGTCGCAGGTGGCGGTGATCTGTATGTTCCGACACCCGAAGAAAAGGCCGCCTTCCGCGATGCCGCGGCGCCGGTTTTTGAGTGGTTCCAGGAAAACGTCGATGGCGGTCCGGAAATCTACGAAGCGCTGACCACAGCGGTTGCCGAAGCCGAAGCCGAACTGGCCGCGGAATACGAAGCCGACCTGAACTGATCTGCACCGACATGCAGCATCGGGCCTCGGAGGACACTCCGGGGCCTTTTTATTTGCGCAGGCATGGTATCGTCATCCCCGGGCGTAACCAGGGGATTTCTGTTGCACGTCTTACTGTCATCCTCGGGCGTGACCCGAGGATTTCTTGGGTCTGAGGTCCTCGGGTCAAGCCCGAGGATGACGGTGTAAAAGAGAAGAAGCGGCGCCGCCCTTATGGGCCTGACGGTTCTCTCAAATCCCCGATTCAACGGGCGACCTGTACTCTGGGGATGCCAGAGCCTGTACGGAAACCGGTCTCTCATGGTCAGCCTTCCGGCATGTGAGAGGATGTCAGTTCTTGGTGTCGCGGCATGGGAGTGACCCTTCCCGCTCAAAGCGCTTTGTGGGCGGGGGTATGGGGGACGGGTGGTTAATGGTTGGGAAATTGGGCGCACGGTGGGTGATGTGAACAATGAGACATAGCATTTATTTCAAGCCGCGAGAGCAAGCCGCTTAAGAGCGTCATTTTCTATTCCTACCTCAACAACTTGAGATACTGACGTTATTAGATTCAGCTTCGGTCCAATGTCAGATGTTCGTCTGGTCACCGCAATGCCTCGCGGTGCTTCCTCCGCTCGTCGAATGTCTGACATCTTCACATACACTGAATTAATGGAATTACCTTGAGCACTGAAGGTGTCGAACACGATCAAACCGTGCTCCGTTTTCAGAAGTGCGGTAAACTCATGCTCCGCTGTCGACTCGCCGAGAATATTTACCCGGCGTTCCATTTCGAAACCGGAGAAGGTGCGATTGAGTTTATCCCAAAGTTCTTGATCAATTTGCTTAGCCTTCTGAGAAATCGAGCGTTGGATGGTCTCATCCACTACCTCTTTCATCAGATTTGCCATGGCAATAATGGCACCCCGTAGCCGATCAGGGGATACACGAAGGAAAAACATAGCCGCCTTGTCAAAGCTAGCGCCGTACTTCGGACAACGCTCCTTTGCAACGCGCTCAAAAATACGTTCATTAAAAACGCCTGACTCGATTTCGAAAAGCGCTGACCCATCGTCGGTCACCATGAACGTTTCGCCCTGTCCCTCTGGCCAGACGGTGACGGTGGTCATGCTCCCACTTGGCATCAACAAGGGCATATCAATTCTATACCGGCCCAGCACAAGCGAACTAGTAACCATCGAACGCACTGCATCATCCAAGGCCGGATACCGACCTTGATGCGCGCCTTCGATCAGAAAGGAAGCTGTTTGGGTAGCCATTGTGGTTCTTCGATCTCTCTTAGGTCTTCAATATGAAGCAAGTTGCCGCATTTTTCCATCGCTTTAGAAAACTCTAAAGGCATGTCGTCAATTGGCCGCGCTACGGGAAGATCACCGTGCGTGCCGTCGAAAAGCTCTTCTAAAGGGATGTGTCCATGCAAACGCGTGTCATGAAAGTGCGTGCGTCCTGCGGGTTTGCCCTGCCAGTCACCACATACTGACTTGAGGTTTTCATGCGGTGAACCATTTATATCGATGCGAGCGATAGCGCGTGGTTTCGTGTTGATCTCGGCCATCAGAACAACTGTCGAAGGCAACTCGAAACCCTCGCTTGCACATCGTATCTCCACTGAGACCCCTGCGAGCGTTGCACTATCTGCGGTCAGCACGGACTTAATTTTGAAACCACGTTCCCCTCGTTTTTCTGGCGTAATCCACGAAAGATTGACGAGATGCTTTGGACGTTCCAATACCGCGATCAAGTCCTTGAGTGATGTGAAAAACTCGGACAAGAAAACCTCACCTAGTGCGCATTCTCATAGTAGGACCGTTCAAACGTCGCAACAATACTTAAAGTTGAATAGTGTGATTAATCGTTTTCTCGATTCGCAAGCACCAACAACCTTTTGGATCCGCTTATTGGGTTTAGCGACCCGCCACACTCCTGCCACTTGCCCCTGCTAGAACAATCCGCAACACTCACCGAAAAGGGTAGAGCCAGACCCTGTAGTCATCCACGAGCTGTTGCGCATGTTCGATCTGATCCGGCGTCATTTTCTTGACCACTTCCTCGACCGAGATGGCGGCGTCGGGGTCGCCGCCGATGGTGCTGAGTTGGTACCACAGGAACGCGCGGACGAGGTCTGGGGCGGGCAGGCCCAGACCGGTTTCATAGTACCAGCCGATGCCCGATTGCGCGCCGGGGTGGCCTTTGAGCGACGCGCGCAGGTACCACTCAAAAGCGCGGACGTAGTCTTGTTCGACCCCCAGCCCCAGCGCGTACATGACGCCGATCAGTTCCTCGGCCTCGGCATTGCCGGATCGCGCGGCGGGCCAGAGGGCATCGTACGCCTCTTCAAAGCGGCCCTCTTCCATCAGGTCGCGCGCGTCTTCGATATCGGCAAACGCGGGCATGGCCAAAAGCCAGCAGGCACAGATCCAACGGGTCAGATTCATCTTGGTCTGCTCTTCACTCTGTCTCTGGTCGCACCGGCTGCGATGGCACAACCGATCACCGCCGACGATTTCTTTGCCTTCGATGCCGATCAGGCGCGGCTGGGTCAACTGTTGTTTTACGACAAGATCCTGAGCGGAAACAGGAATATTTCCTGTGGCACATGCCATCATCACGATCTGGGCGGGACCGATGGTCTGTCGCTGGGCATTGGTGAAGGCGGTGTCGGTCTGGGGCCAACGCGGACACCCGGTGACGGGGCAGACCGCATTCGCAAACGCATTCCGCGCAACGCGCCCGCGCTGTGGAACCTTGGGCACCGGGACGTGCGGGTGATGTTCCATGACGGGCGGCTCGAGATATCGGACATTTATGGCAACGGCTATGACAGCCCCGCCGAAGAATGGCTGCCGCAGGGCCTTGAGACCATTCTTGCCGCGCAGGCCTTGTTCCCGATGACGGCGCAGTTCGAAATGGCGGGAAACACCGGCGAAAACGAGGTGATCGGCGCGGTGACGGACCGGATTGATCTGGGCTGGCCCATTCTGGCCAAGCGGGTGCGGACGATCCCGGAATACGGCCAGATGTTCGTGGACGCGTTTGAACATATCGAGCGCCCCGAGGATGTGACGATCGTGGAGATCGGCAACGCGCTGGCCGCGTTCATCGGCACGGAATGGGCGAATTACAACAGCCCCTATGATGCGTATCTGACAGACGGCACTCCCCTGCCCGACGACGCCGAACGCGGGCGGCAGTTGTTCTTTGGCGAGGCGCGTTGTGCGCAATGTCATAATGGAGCATTGCTGAGCGATCAGGACTTTCACGCGATGGCTTTGCCGCCGTTTGGCCCCGGCCGCACGCGCAGGTGGGATCCTATGCCGCGCGATGTGGGGCGTATGGGGGCGACGGATGATCTGGAAGATGCCTACCGGTTCCGCACGCCACCGCTGCGCAACGTGGCGCTGACTGCCCCTTACGGGCATAACGGGGCGTACAAAACCCTTCGAGATATGGTGCGCCACATGGCCGATCCCGCAGCGATGCGGGCGGAATGGACACCAGAGCGTGCCGCGCTGCCGAACGTGCCGTGGCTGCAAGAGATTGACTTTGTCATTCAGTCGGACCGGTTAGAGATGACACGGCAATCCATGATGGTTGATGTCCGGCCGGTATCTCTCAGCGATGCGCAAGTCGATGATATCGTGGCATTTCTACACAGTCTGACCGGCGAAACCGCGGAAACGCGGCCCTTGGGGCGTCCGGACACCGTGCCAAGCGGACTGCCGGTCGATTGACGTGCAGAACACCATGCCCGTGTGTCTGGCCTTAACCCGGAAAGGGTTTCGTTTGGTCAAGATGCCTTGAGGAATTCCCGGATCACCGGTTGCTTAGCTGGCTTTTTCGTCAGGCTGCGCAACAGTTCGGACAGTTTGGGTTCACTCACACGCTTTGCCGCACCCTTGGCGCTAAACCACTTGCGCTTGCGTTGGTTGCGCTCTTTCCAGTTGCGTTTGAGCTTTTCCACCACCATCGGATAGACATCGACCGCACATTTCAGGGCGCTGCCATCGTCCAATCGTTTCTTATAGGTGTAGGTGCCAATGACTTCCTGGCCGATATAGCCAACTGCACCCGCTTCTTCCAAGGCTTCAATCTCGGCTGCGACCCACGGCTTTTTGCCATCCATCGTCCAGCCCTTGGGCATGATCCACCGCCCTGTGTCACGGGACGTAACCATGAGAACCTGAAACGTTCCGTCCTTTTTCCAGCGCATTGGAAGCGCTGCGATCTGTTTGCCGTTTTTTGCCATATCTTGTCGTAGTTATTGTTTTTCTTGCTGCTATACGCTGAAGATATGTCAATTTCGTATATTAGGCAAATTCGCGAAACCTATGTGCCTATAGGTCAGAGCCCGGAGATCCGGGTCAAGTGGTCCAAGACCTGATCAACCCCTTTATCGTGACGCACGGCTGCAAAGACAAACGGGCGACCGTCGCGCATCTTGGTCGCGTCGCGATCCATCACCTCAAGTGATGCGCCGACATGGGGGGCAAGATCGGTTTTGTTGATCACCAGAATATCGGATCGCGTCAGCGCAGGGCCGCCTTTGCGCGGGATTTCCTCTCCTGCGGCGACATCGATCACGTAGAGTGTCACATCCGCCAGTTCCGGGCTGAACGTCGCCGACAGGTTGTCGCCACCGGATTCAATCAACACCACCTCAACGTCCGGATGGCGTTTTACCATCTCGGCGACAGCGGCCAAGTTGATCGACGCATCCTCGCGGATCGCAGTATGCGGGCAGCCCCCCGTTTCGACACCGATCACCCGATCCTGTGGCAGGATTTGCATGCGCATCAGCGCTTCGGCGTCTTCCTGCGTGTAGATGTCATTGGTGATCACACCGACGGAGTGGGTGTCTTTCAACCGTTTTGCCAAAGCCGCTGTCAGCGAGGTTTTTCCCGCCCCGACAGGGCCACCAATGCCAACACGAAGGGGTCCATTGCGGGTCGTCATGTGCGGAAAATCCTTGGGCTAAGAGTTTCGTGACGCATCGCTGCGATATCGGCAGCAAAGCTTTGGCTTGTCAGATCGTCAAGCGTTCCGGTTTCGGTCTGCTCGGCGATTTCGGAACAGTGCGGCGACAGCGCTGCGACGATGCGTTGTGCCTCGGTCTGGCCCAGCGCCATCAGGCGTTGGCACGCGGCGACCACGGCGGCAACCCACGCGTGCAGGTACATCTGCACGGCCATGGTCAGGGGAAGCTCCAAGTGCTTGATCCCAACGCCCAGCGCCACCGGATAGGTCAGATCGGTTGCATCGATCCCCCAATTTGCGCGCAACTGGTCGCAAAATGCGGCGCCCTGCGCGTCGATCTCCAAAAGCCGTTCGCGGCTGGCACAGAAAGCGCGTGCGATCTGGTCGACCTCATGCGGGTCGGTGCCATTGGCGGCCGCGCGGATCAACAGGGCGTCTGTTGCACCATTGCCGTCGCGCAGCATGTCGGACAACCAGTCCTCGACCGTTGCAGGTGTGACGACCTTGTCAGCGATGGCCTGTTCCAACCCGCTCGAATAGGCGAATGCGCCAATCGGAAATCCCGGTGAAAGCCATTGCGCCAATGTCAGGATTGGGTCAGTGGGCGTGCGAATGGGTCCGTCCATGACCGTAGGCTCCTCCCTCCGGGGTGAAAGGTTCGACGCGTTCCGTGACCGTCGCGCCCAGTTTGCCAAGCATATCGCGGATCACATGATCGGGCTGGATCAGCAGGCGCGTTGCTTCGACCTGACAGGGCGTATGGCGGTTTCCGATATGCCACGCGAGGCGCACAAGGTTGTCGCCAGTGATTTCCAAGAGCGGTTCGGGGGCGGCGACCACTTCGATCTCGCGCCCGTCATCCAGTACGAGCGCACCGCCATGATCAAGCGAGGTGGTTTGTTCGAGGTCGAGCAGGAACTCAAGACCGCCATCGCTGGCCAGCACACGACGCCGCAGGAAACGCGCCTCGTAGCTGAGCGAAATACGGTCCGCAGGCGTGCCATGGGTGTGGTTGTGATAGGTAGTGACTGTGAGCATGTCCAACTTCTCGGTTTAGCGACGTGACTGGTTTTGGAAGACGCCTGTCAAAACAGGAAATACCGCTGGGCCATCGGCACCACCTCTGCCGGCTCACAGACCAACAGTTCCCCATCGGCGCGGACTTCGTAGGTTTCGGGGTTCACTTCGACCTTGGGGGTCGCGGTATTGAGCTTGAGGTCGGATTTGCCAATCCCGCGTGTGTTCTGCACAGCCAGCGTTTTCTTGGCGATCCCCAACTTGTCGCCGATGCCTTCCGCCTGCGCCGCCTCGGACACAAACACAACCGCCGAGTTCTCGACGCTGCGCCCGTACGCGCCCCACATGGGCCGCGTGTAGACCGGCTGTGGCGTGGGGATAGAGGCGTTGGGATCGCCCATCTGCGCACAGACAATCGTACCGCCAAGAAGAACCATCTCGGGCTTCACTCCAAAGAACGCCGGATGCCAGAGAACAAGATCGGCGCGCTTGCCCTCTTCGATGCTGCCGATATGGGTGCTGATGCCATGGGCAATCGCCGGGTTGATGGTATATTTCGCGATATAGCGGCGCACGCGGATGTTGTCGTTGTCGCCGGTTTCCTCGGCCAACGCGCCACGCTGCTTTTTCATCTTGTCGGCGGTCTGCCAGGTGCGAATGATCACTTCTCCCACACGGCCCATCGCCTGACTGTCGGATGCGATGATGCTGAACGCGCCCATGTCGTGCAAGATGTCCTCGGCCGCGATCGTCTCGCGCCGGATGCGGCTTTCGGCAAAGGCGATGTCCTCGGGGATGGATTTGTCGAGGTGGTGACAGACCATGAGCATGTCCAGATGCTCTTCCAGCGTGTTCACCGTGAAGGGCCGCGTCGGGTTGGTCGAGGACGGCAAGACATGCTCTTCACCGCAGATCTTGATGATGTCCGGCGCATGCCCACCGCCTGCGCCTTCTGTGTGGAAGGCATGGATCGTGCGGCCCTTCATGGCCTTCACCGTGTGTTCGACAAAGCCCGATTCATTCAGCGTGTCGGTGTGGATCATCACCTGCACATCCATCGCGTCGGCCACGCTGAGGCAACAGTCGATCGCACCGGGGGTGGTACCCCAGTCCTCGTGCAGTTTGAGCGCACAGGCGCCCGCCTTGACCTGCTCTTCCAAAGCAGCTGGCAGTGACGCGTTGCCCTTGCCCGCAAAGGCAAGGTTCATCGGAAAGGCGTCAGCGGCCTGCAACATGCGGCCAATGTGCCACGGGCCGGGTGTACAGGTGGTGGCCAACGTGCCATGCGCGGGGCCGGTGCCGCCGCCCAGCATGGTGGTGAGACCCGAATGCAGCGCGTCGTCGATTTGCTGCGGACAAATAAAGTGGATGTGACTGTCAAAACCGCCCGCGGTCAGGATGCGGCCTTCGCCCGCAATCGCCTCCGTGCCCGGACCCACGATGATGTCCACGCCGGGTTGCGTGTCGGGGTTTCCCGCCTTGCCGATCTTGTGAATGCGCCCGTCCTTGAGGCCCACATCCGCTTTGTAGATACCGGTGTAATCCACGATCAGCGCGTTGGTAATCACCGTGTCCACGGCACCGTCAGCACGTGTGGCCTGCGACTGGCCCATGCCGTCGCGGATCACCTTCCCACCGCCGAACTTGACCTCTTCGCCATAGACCAGAGCATTCGCACCGCTGCCTCCGGCTGTCGCAGCCCCCACCGCTTCGGCGGTCAGGTCGCGTTCGACTTCGATGATCAGGTCTGTGTCAGCCAGACGCAATTTGTCCCCGACGGTCGGGCCAAACATGGCGGCATAATCGGCGCGTTTGATCTCTGCTGGCATATCAGGCCCTCTTCAGTCCACGTTTCTTAAGACGCCGGTGATTGGCGCGTGTTTTCTGCCGGATTGGTTTGATCGCAAGCGCCGCAATCACATCCGGACTTTTGCCTGCCATAGCCGCAAGCGACGCGTCGGTTGTTCCTTTGACAAAGGCAAAGACTTTCTCGTTCAGCATCCGGCTGTTTTCCGTCTTTGGAACCGACCAAAGCCCCATGGCCCCCATCATACGCATCGCGATCACGCTTTGCGCCTCGGCCATGACCCAGCCGATCTGCATTCCGGTGACCCAGTAATCCATCGGCGTAACGATCCGGGGCATCAAAGATCTCCCATGATCTGCTGATTGAATCCGACCACACGACGTGCACCGCCCAACGGGATCAGCTGCACCTCGCGGCGTTGCCCCGGTTCAAACCGCACCGCCGTTCCCGGCGCAATATCAAGCCGGTGCCCACGCGCCGCATCACGATCAAACTCCAGAGCAGGGTTGGTCTCGGCGAAATGGTAATGGCTGCCGACCTGAACAGGGCGGTCGCCTGTATTGGCCACCATCACCGTGATCGCAGGGCGGTCAGGGTTCAGGGTCAGTGTGCCTTCGGCGGGGAAAAGCTCTCCGGGGATCATGGGCGTGACCGGTGTTTGGCAAGTGCAAGACCACCGGCAACTGCGATCACCCCCAATGCGCTGACAAGGGTCAGCCAATGCGCGCCATCATGCGGGTGCACATGGGCGCCGGGATGGGCCATGGCGGCAGAGGCCCATGTCAGTGTTACTGCGCTCAAAACAAGACCGTTTTTCATGTTCACACCTTTTCGCTTCTTCTCTTTCAAAATACGCACATCACCGGATCGGATTATGCACTGTCACCAGTTTTGTGCCGTCCGGGAACGTCGCTTCGACCTGCACTTCGTGGATCATCTCAGGCACGCCTTCCATGCATTGATCGCGGGTGATGACTTGCGCCCCCGCCTGCATCATGTCGGCCACTGACCGCCCGTCTCGTGCGCCTTCGACAACGGCATCGGTGATCAGTGCAATTGCTTCGGGATGGTTCAGCTTCACACCGCGCTCCAGCCGCTTGCGGGCAACTTCGGCCGCCATGGCAACCAGCAGTTTGTCTTTTTCACGGGGGGTCAGATTCATACGTCAAAGTCTCCAGGATCGCGGCAGGGCGTCACCGCTCAGCCGATCAAGAACAGGGATCAGGGTGCGGCGCAGCTCGAACCCGTCGGAGGCAAGCGCCCGCAAGACCAGCACGCCATCGCGGACCAGCGACACGCCCGCAGTCGGCGGCAGCATAGCGCGGATAGGATCAAGGTGCGCGTCGGCCTCGGGGGCGGCAAACACCACCAAAGCCATTGCCCGTGCACCATTGCCCAAAGCGGGTTTATCAAGGACGGCGGTGATATCGCCGTTCAGTGTGCTGGCATCGCGGAACACCAGTTCCCCGTCGCGTTCCAGCGTCAGGCTATCGGCGAAACGGGCCTGCGTGACCACTTCGCCCATCGCCAGCCGGCCGAACAGAACGGGTTCAACCACCAGCAACCGCGCATCTGTGGCCATTTTTATGTTCAACGACCTGCGCAGCGCTCCGTTTTGAAAAAGGATCGTCTCTTGCGGCAGCCAATCCACCCGCGCGCCTTTTTCGACGGTCAGGATATTGCGTACGCGCGCCGTGGTATCATCGCCTGTGCGGTACACGCGCTCTGCAGCTTGCGTTGTCAGGCGCAAGCGCGCGCCGGTTTGGGCGGTGGCCGCGATCGACAAGGTGTCGCCCCCGGTCAGGCCGCCAGAGGTGTTGAGGATCACGCCTTCGACCGCGTCACGCGCCGGGGTCATCAGGATCTTGGCAGACCCGGTCTGGTGCAGGTCCGCCAAGGCCGACACACCATCGCCCCGCGCCTTCGCGGCGATCTGAAGCTTGCCATGAGACCGGGGCGGCAAAGTGCTGAGGGCGGTTAAATGGGTCATCCTACCGAAACGCTAACAATCCGTCGGGACGGAGTTCCAACGCATTTCGAGGTCGTGCATCAAAACTGGTGATCCAGAGGAAGGAAACCGGCGTTCACAAGGGTCATCCGCACAATTTACGGGCAAATTTCTCGAATATGCTTAATTAACGTGCCAATTCTGAATGACCCTATTCAGCCCTGAGTCTCGCAGTCCGGTAGCTGCTCCAAAACCAGATCGCGCGAGGGCCGCATGCTTTCAGGTAGATCTTGCAGCACCTCATCCACAACCTCGGCGCTCACTTCGGCCACCTCGCAGGAATAATCTGCAAAGGTTCCTTCGGGGTGATCGGCTTGCCACGCCCGGTAGTCTTGAGTCTCGAAGGCAACCGCGGCCCCTGCCCCCACCACCGGCACCGCAACCAGAAGACGCCGCAAGCGGGCCTTTGCTTTGGCTTTGGCCAAAGCCTTGGTCAAATCCTTGCGGTGACGCAAAGCCGCTGCCGACGCGCTGGCGGTCACCGTCGCAACCTGTGCCGACAGGGTGAACGCCTGCACCCCCAGCGCCACGGTGCTCACCGCCAAAGCGCCACACAGCCACATCAGCACAACGGTGTTGCGCAGCCATCGCAAGACACGGAACACCAGACTAGCGCAGGCTTTG
The DNA here is from genome assembly GCA_043585115.1 of Marivita sp. Lineage (GTDB taxonomy): Bacteria > Pseudomonadota > Alphaproteobacteria > Rhodobacterales > Rhodobacteraceae > Marivita. Next base: position 3,131,851 of record CP121326.1, on the reverse strand, counting down.
CAAAAGGGCCTGTGACGGCGTTCCGGTCGCGGGCAAGCCACGGCTGGTCTGATAGGCGCGAATGGCGCTTTCCGTGTTCGCGCCGATCACACCATCCGCGCCTTGGGTGTCAAAGCCCCGCGCGGTCAGCCGTTGCTGCAGGGTGATCCGGTCCGCCTTGGTCAGTCCGTTTGCATCGGGTGGAAAGCTCGCGCGTAACGGACCGGCGCCACCGATCCGGTCGGCCAGATGACCGACGCCAATCGCATAGGCATCAGAGTTGTTGTAGCGCTTGATCACCCGAAAATTGCTGGTGGTCCGAAAGCGTGGCCCGCCCGGTTGTGGCTGCAAAGATCCGCTGGCGGATTCGCCGCCCCACTCCAGACCGCGCGTCCAGCCATTGCGCTGCAAATACGCGGCGGCAGAGGCAAGCGCATCGCTGGGATCATCCGACCAGATGTCGCGTCGCCCGTCACCGGTATAGTCGACCGCGAATTGAAGGTAAGAGGTTGGAATAAATTGTGTGTGGCCCATCGCTCCGGCCCAGCTTCCTGTCATGCGCGCGGCCGGAATATCGCCATTCTGAACGATCCTCAACGCTGCGATCAGCTGTTGTTCAAAGAACCGCCCGCGCCGCCCGTCAAAGGCCAGTGTCGAAGTCGCCGAGATCACCGGTACCTGTCCCCGACGTTCCCCGTAAAAGCTCTCAAGCCCCCAAATCGCAGTGATGATCCGTGCGTCCACCCCATAGCGGTCCTGCAGGGCATTCAATGTGCTGCGATGTCGGGCAAACGCGGCGCGTCCTTTGCGGACCCGCTCGTCGGATGTTGCTATGGCAAGGTAATCCTCAAGGCTGCGGCTGAACTCTGTCTGGTTGCGGTCGCGTGTGACAACGCCCGGCAAATACCCGGTGCCACGAAACGCCGCCGCCAGAGTACTTTGCGAAATGCCCTGTGCGACCGCGCGACCGCGGAACGCGTCGACCCATGCGTCATAGGCGCTGTTGGGGACGGGGCGCAGGTCGGCAGGCAATCCGCCTGGTGCACTGCGCGAGACAGGGCCGGGCACGCCACCCGAACAGGCAGCAAGGCCAAAGCCAATCAGCCCCAGCCCGAAAAGTCGTCGATTGATCTGCATCGGTCTGCTCACCTCTGAAGCGTTTTTCCAGCCATTGTGCGGCTAAGTTGCATGGCACACAATGGCACAATCCAATACAGCTGAATATCGGCGGATGCGTGCAAACCGGGCAATTTCGGACTAAGAGCCTTTACGCGCCCCCGCAGATCTCTTTTCTTTTGCCGCAATCCCCGCCAGTCTGATGCAACAGACTCAGGAGGAAGGCATGGACGCCAGTTTTTCGCGCCGCAAATTGCTCACCCCAGCAGAATTGCGCAGCCTGACAGAACGCTCCGATGTCAAAGGGGCTGTCCAGATGGCGGGCCATATCGGTGCAATTCTGTGTGTCGGATACCTGCACGCGCTGGCGCTTGGCACTGGCTGGGTCTGGGTCACAGGGTTTGCATTGGGTGTCTTGCTGAATTTCCTCTACGCCGCCCAGCATGAATTGAGCCACGCAACCGTCTTCAAGACCCGCCGCCTGAACGAAATTTTCGGCCGCATCATTGGGTTTATCCAGTTGTTCCCGCGCGATTTCGACCAGATCATGCATTTGCCCACCATCAGTACACTCAGGATTGGGAACGCGACGGCGAACTGGTGCGCGAACCCTATACGCTGACGACCTACTTGCTTTGGCTGTCGGGGGTTACCTATTGGCGCAACCGGGTGTTTGGTGTGATCCGTCGCGCACGCGGCGTGATCGTTGAGCCGTTCATCCGCCCCGAGGAAGAGGCCAAGGTGATCCGTGAAAGCCGCATTCATCTTGGGCTTTATGTGGGGATTGCTTTGGTGTCGTTTCTCTCGGGCAGCTGGGCCGCGCTGACCTTCTGGATTTTACCGATGGTTCTGACCAAGCCGGTGCATCAATTGCAAAACACCATCGAACATCTGGGGCTGAGCCACGAGAACGACATTCTGGAAAACACCCGCTCGACCCGCACCAATGCGTTTTTCCGCTGGCTGTGCTGGCAAATGCCCTATCACACCGCCCATCATACCTTTCCCGCCGTCCCGTTTTGGAAGCTGCGCGAGTTGAATGACAAGATCGAGGACACAGCTGGTGAGGTGCATCGCATGGGCTGGATCGAGTTTCAGATCGAAGTGATCCGCAAGCTTATGGCCAAAGACGAAAGCCAATACCCGATGAACGAGGTCTGGATCGTGCCAACATGCGGAGGCCGCACCCGTCGGGTGCCCGCAGAGTGAGACGCCTTCAGGTCTACACCTCGCTTTGGGCCATGCAGCCACATGACCAAAGTGGTGTGAAACGGCCCTACGAACAGGTCTGCGAGATGGTGGCCGGGGCCGGATTTGATGGCATGGCCATCGATCTTGGCGCGTCGGATGTGGCCGTCGCCCACGCGGTGCGCCCCCACATGGAGGCAAACGGCCTGACGCCGCTGATTGTGGCCTTTCCCAAAACGATCCAGAGCCTTGAGGACACGCTGCACATGGCCGTTGATTTCGGCGCACCGTTCGTGGACGTGATCGGGCAGGTCATGCCGATTGAATTGGATGAGATGGTTCCGGTGATCGAAACATGGATGTCCATGTCCGATCGCATCGGGATGCCGGTTCAGTTCGAAACCCATCGCAATTGCATCACCAATGACCTTTACACGACATTGCAATTGCTTGACCGCCTACCCGAGATGCGCATTTGCGCCGACCTGTCGCATTACGTGGTGGATCGCGAGTTCTGGTTTCCCCTGTCAGAGCACGACCTTGGCCTGATAAGCCGCATCCTCAAACGCTCGGACAGTTTTCAGGGGCGCGTCGCCAGCCGTCAGCAAATCCAGTTGCAACTGGACTTTCCGCAGCACCGGAAATGGGTGGATCTGTTCAAAGGATGGTGGCGCGAAGGCATGGCCGACTGGCGGATGCGCAACGCCTCGGGTGACTGCATATTCGTCTGCGAATTGGGCCCACCGGAATATGCGATGACCGGCCCCGACGGGCGCGAGATGTCGAACCGATGGGAAGAGGCGCAACAAATCCAGCGTTGGGTCCGTACGATTTGGGACGAACTGGGCGGAGACGGGTGACCGCGGCTCTGGTATTTGACACGGCCCCGTTTCCTGCCAGAGTACGCGCCACCGTGATTTCAGGATAACACCCAATGACCACGCCCTGCATCATTTGCGTCGCCATCACCGGGTCGCTGCCAACCAAGGCGGACAATCCCGCTGTCCCCACAACTGTTGAAGAACAGATCGAAAGCACACATGAAGCGTTCGAGGCCGGAGCCACGATCATGCATGCCCATGTGCGCAACGATGATGAGACGCCGACCTCTGATCCAGAGCGCTTTGCGCGGCTGAAGGAAGGTGTGGAAAAACACTGCCCCGGCATGATCGTGCAGCTTTCTACAGGCGGCCGGTCAGGCGCTGGCAAAGCCCGTGGTGGCATGCTGCCCCTGCGGCCGGATATGGCGTCGCTTTCGGTTGGGTCGAACAATTTTCCAACCCGTGTGTACGAGAACCCGCCAGACCTTGTGGCGTGGCTTGCCTCTGAAATGGTCACCTATGATGTCAAACCCGAGATCGAGGCCTTCGACCTGTCGCACATCTTTCGCGCGGCCGCGATGTTCGAAGCAGGCGAGATCAAAAACACGCCATATGTGCAATTCGTCATGGGTGTGAAGAACGCCATGCCTGTCGATCGAGAGGTTTTCGACTTTTATGTGCATACGGTCAAACGCCTGTTCGGCGCAGACGCGCCCTGGTGTGCCGCCGGGATCGGTGCGCACCAGATCGTGCTGAACGAATGGGCCATTTCCGAAGGGGGGCATGTGCGCACCGGGCTGGAAGACAACATCCGGTTGGATCGCACGACGCTGGCGCCGTCGAATGCCGCACTGGTGAAACGCGCAGCTGCGCTGTGTGATCAATACGAACGCCCCGTTGCGACGTGGCAGCAAGCCCGCCAGATGCTTGGACTGCGCAAGATTGCCGCCTGACGACCCTTTAGCTTCTCTGGTTCAAAAATACCTCGGGGGAGTCCGCCATCGGCGGACGGGGGCAGAGCCCCCATTTCTGTTTCCAAAATAAAAAACCCCCACATCCTGAGATGCGGGGGTTCTGATTTTAACGGTGTCGGAACGATCAGTCGTCGTCGCCGGTCTTGAGCGCCGCGCCAAGGATGTCGCCCAGCGATGCACCGGAATCGGAGGAACCGTACTGCTGTACCGCTTCCTTTTCTTCGGCGATCTCGCGTGCCTTGATCGACAGACCCAGACGACGGGTCTTGCTGTCTACGTTGGTCACGCGCACATCGACCTTATCGCCGACATTGAAACGCTCGGGGCGCTGCTCTGCACGGTCGCGCGACAGGTCGGAGCGGCGGATGAAGGACTTCATGCCTTCGTATTCCACTTCGATGCCGCCGTCTTCGATTGCAGTCACCTGAACGGTGATGATCGAACCACGCTTTGTGCCGCCAACAGCCTCGGCGAACTTGTCGCCGCCCAGCGCTTTGACAGAGAGCGAGATACGCTCTTTCTCGACATCCACTTCGGTGACAACGGCCTGAACCATGTCGCCTTTGCGGTAGTTCTGGATCGCGTCTTCGCCACGCTCGTCCCACGACAGGTCCGAAAGGTGAACCATGCCGTCGATGTCGCCGTCGAGACCAACAAACAGACCGAATTCGGTGATGTTCTTGACTTCGCCTTCGACCTCTGTGCCCTCGGGGTGTGTTTCTGCAAACACTTCCCATGGGTTGCGCATGGTCTGCTTGAGGCCCAGGGACACGCGGCGCTTGGCACCGTCGATTTCCAGAACCATGACTTCGACTTCCTGCGAGGTCGATACGATCTTGCCCGGATGCACGTTCTTCTTGGTCCAAGACATTTCCGAGACGTGAACAAGGCCTTCGACGCCCGGCTCGAGCTCAACAAATGCACCGTAATCGGTGATGTTGGTGACGCGGCCCGTGTGCGTGGATTCCAGCGGATATTTCGCAGCAACCAGATCCCATGGATCTTCCTGAAGCTGCTTCATACCAAGGCTGATGCGGTGGGTTTCTTTGTTGATCTTGATGACCTGAACCTTGACCGTCTCGCCGATCGACAGAATCTCGGACGGGTGGTTCACACGGCGCCATGCCATGTCTGTCACGTGCAACAGGCCGTCTACGCCGCCAAGGTCCACAAACGCACCGTATTCGGTGATGTTCTTGACCACACCATCGACTGCCTGACCTTCGGTGAGGTTGCCAATGACTTCGGCGCGCTGTTCGGCGCGGCTCTCTTCGAGGATCGCGCGGCGCGACACAACGATGTTGCCACGACGACGGTCCATCTTGAGGATCTGGAACGGCTGCTTGAGGCCCATGAGCGGGCCCGCGTCGCGCACGGGGCGGACATCAACCTGAGAGCCGGGCAGGAACGCAACAGCGCCGCCCAGATCAACGGTAAAGCCGCCTTTGACACGGCCAAAGATCGCGCCTTCGACACGCTCTTCATCGGCATAGGCCTTCTCAAGGCGGTCCCATGCTTCCTCACGGCGCGCCATCTCGCGAGAGATAACAGCCTCACCGCGCGAATTTTCGGCCGAGCGCAGGAACACTTCAACTTCGTCACCGACGTTGATTTCGGGCGCTTCACCGGGATTTGCAAATTCTTTAAGATCGACGCGGCCTTCCATTTTGTAGCCGACGTCGATGATGGCCTGGCCCGCTTCGATTGCGATGACCTTGCCTTTGACAACGGACCCTTCGTCCGGTGTGTCCATTTCGAGGCTTTCATTCAAAAGCGCTTCGAATTCTTCCATAGATGCGTTCTGAGCCATGTGGCGTCTTTTTCCTTTACGTATCATTTTTCTGGCCGTGCGGTTGTCTCCGCCGGTCTGGGGTGATGTCCGCACTTGCGGCGAACGGAATTGGTCAAGGCATCCGCAAAACAAAGAGGGCCGGTGATTGCCGACCCCTGCTCGATCTTTGTCTGCGGCGTTATTTGCCTTTTAGCGACGCGCGGGCCATAGCAGAGCATGTCAGACAGCGCAAGTCCGGGACACGTTTTGGCCTGCTATTGGCAAGCCTGAGCGCATTTTGCGCCCGATCACACACTGCGGCGCGCGATGACGGCAGCAATGGCCGCTTTAATCGCCGCATCAACATCAAGTGACGACGTATCGATCGTCACCGCATCTTCTGCCGGACGGAGCGGCGCGTCGGCGCGGTTCATGTCGCGGTCGTCACGGGTTTTGACATCAGCCAATACGGTATCGAAATCCGTGTCGAACCCACGTTCGGCAAGTTCGGCGAAGCGGCGCTGCGCCCGTACTTCGGCGCTGGCGGTGACAAAGAGTTTGACCTCGGCCTGCGGGCAGATCACCGTGCCGATGTCGCGCCCATCCAGTACCGCCCCACCTGAACGCCGCGCAAAGGCACGCTGAAAATCCAACAAAGCGGCACGCACTTCGGGGATCACGGCCACTTTTGAGGCCGCTTGGGCCACGTCAGCCGTGCGCAGGGCCGGATTTTCCAGATCATCTGCCGCAAGCGACTGCGCTGCCTCAATCGGTTCTTCGCCCTGCAGCATCCGCGCGCCAACTGCGCGGTACAGCAATCCGGTATCGAGATGTGCGAGATCGAAATGCGCAGCGACCGCTTTGCTGATCGTGCCTTTGCCGGCAGCGGCGGGACCATCTATGGCAACCGTGAACGGAGACATCATGCCGGTTTCCGGAATGTCATGTAATGCGGCATCCGCTTTTCGCGCAGCGCCTTCATCTCGTAGCGGGTCGAGTACCAATCGTCCCACGGGTGACGCCAGTCTCCGGGCCCTTCGGCCAGCCATTCGAACCCGGCCTTGGGCACTTCGATCAGGGTCTGGCGCACGTAGTCGGGAATATCGGTTGCCACACGGAATTCTGCACCTGCCTTGAGGACGTGAAACAACGGTTCGAGATGTTCTTGGGTCACGAACCGCCGCCGGTGGTGGCGCTTTTTGGGCCAAGGGTCGGGATAGAGAAGAAACGCCTTTTCCACCGATCCTGCCGGGAGCACGTCAAACATATCGCGCGCATCACCGGGATGGACGCGCAGGTTCGACACACCCGAGTCGCGGATTTTCCCCAGCAACATAGCAACGCCATTGATGAAGGGCTCGCAGCCGATGATGCCGACATCCGGATAGGTCTGCGCCTGATGAACAAGGTGTTCGCCACCGCCAAACCCGATTTCGAGCCAGACCGGCTTGTCCCCGAACAACCCCTTGAGGTCTATCGGCGTGCGGTCAGGATTGTCTTCCCAGGACACCGCGCCGGGGCTGAGTGCGTCCAGATCGCTGTCCAGATAGTCTTTCTGGCTCGGGCGCAGGGTTTTGCCCTTGAACCGGCCATAAAAGTTGCGCCACGGCGCGCCTGAGGGATGTTTGGTCTGTGTCATGCGGGGCGGTTTACCCATTGCAGTACTGCCCCGCAACGGAGGTGCGGTGTTTTTGTGCAGTTTGACGGGTCAGGGATCAATCAGGATTGAGCCAAGCACGTCCAGCCGATCACCAGCATGGCGCACCACAAGAACCTCGCCCGAGCGGGTTGTCTGTCCTGTTAAGGCGCGGATGTTGACTTGATGGGTCACGACGAAGGGCCGGTCGGGTCTGGCGTTTAACAGGGTCAGCGCCTCTTGTGTCTGCGCGTCGCGGGTCGAGAAATCCTGAAAGAAGGAATTGAACGCAGGCACGTCCTGAACCGGGCCAAGGTCCAACAGTGTGGCAGTCTCGCGGCATCGGCACCATTGGCTGGTAAGCACCACATCAAAGGCATGGCCTTTTTCACGGAACGCACCACCGATACGGGCGGCCTGATCGCGACCGCGGTCGTCCAGATTGCGCTGGGTGCTGCAATCTCCGACGGTCAGATTGGCGGGATCACCCGTTCCCGGAGCAAGCGCGTGACGCATGATCGCAAACGCCCCCGGTGTATCGAGCGCGTCCCAATCATTTGCAAACACCATCCCCGGCCAAAGCAGGCCGAGGATCAGTATAAAGCGCCGGATCATAGCTGTTCGTCGAGGAAGTCTTGCAGACCTGCCCAGCTGCCCTGATCGGCGGCCAGATCATAGTCACGCGAACCGTAAACGGTGAAGCTATGGCGCGCGCCCCCGAACACTTCGGCTCCGTGCGTCACACCAGCGGCTTGTAGTTGATCCAGAAGGGAGGCCAGATCACCCATGCCCGACACCGGATCAGCCGAACCGTGGAACAACATCACCGGCGCAGTCGTGGCAGAATAATCCTGTCCGTCCGGTGTGCCCAATCCGCCATGGAAGCTGACAAAGCCATCAAGGTCGGCACCGGCGCGGGCCGCTTCAAGAACCGCGGCCCCGCCAAAGCAGTAACCCATCATCACATGGCTGTCCGTCGCCCCGGCGATGTTGGCGGCCTCTTCGATGGCCCCCATCAGCCGCATGCGGAATTCGTCACGGTTGCCATACATTGCGCCAGACAAGGCGCGGTATTCATCGATGCTCTGCGGGTCTTCGTCGGCGCCATAAACATCAATGGCAAAGGCCGTATAGCCCAACGCCGCAAGCATCTCGGCACGGCGTTCCTCGTAATCGGTCATCCCGTCCCAATCATGGACGATCAGGACGGTGCCCTTCGGTTCAATCGCGGTATTGGTCGCAACATAGCCTTCATATTCGCGGTCACCAACTGTGTAGCGGTGATACTCGGCAGAGATTTCGGCCTGTGCCGCTGTTGCGGTCAACGCCAAAACAGCAAGACTTGTTCGGAACATCGGGCTCTCCTTCATTTGTCCTATGAGTAAAAGACTAGCCCTATGTGCAAAAAGGAAAGGTCGCGCGCTTAGCCCTCGCCGCCTGTGACCGACAGACCAAGCAACCGCCAGACCTGCATTCCGCCGCGGTAGTAGTGGATCCGCTCTGCCGGGTATCCGGCCTTGATCATGTTGCGGATGGCGGTGGGCGATTGTCCGCACCAGATACCGTTGCAGAACAACGCGACCCGCTTAGCCCCGTCGCAATCCCAACCGTCGAAATCGGGTTCACAGCCAAGTTGGCCAAGTTCATCCAGAACAAAGCTATAGGGGATGTTGATCGCACCGGGAATTGTTCCACCAGCAAACCAGTCAGATGTCCGGCTGTCTATGACCACAGAGTCGGGGTCTTGCAAAAACTCGATCAATTCGAGTTCGCCAATTGTGGTCACACCGTCCGCTGGTGTCATCGGCTGGATGCAGAAGTTCGGACACGGCCGCGAGGTGCGTGCCCATTCTCCGGTGACTTCGTTCTCGGTATCCTGAATACGGCCAATTTCAACCGGCCCGCTTTCGGTTTCGACCGTCGCGGTGGGCATGTCTTTGGTGATACCGACAGCCGTTTCAGCAACGGCTGGTCCGGCAAGCCCAATCAGGGCAATGCTCAAAACAAAGTTTTTCATGGGTGTGTCCTCCTCTGGCAGGGATGCTTGGATGCAAGCGTAGCTGCCAGAGGCTTGGATGTCACCGACCCGATCGGTCGGTGACAGTGATCCGTCTCAGACCAACGATTTCAGTGCGTCGACCAGATCGGTGCGTTCCCAGCTGAACCCGCCATCCGCTTCCGGCGCGCGGCCAAAATGGCCATAGGCGGCTGTGCGCTCGTAAATCGGTTTGTTGAGCGCAAGATGGGTGCGGATGCCCCGAGGCGTGAGATCCATCACCTTGGGAATTGCGGCCTCGATTGCTGCCGCTTCGATGTCGCCAGTGCCGTGTGTGTCGGCATAGATTGACAGCGGCTTGGACACGCCGATGGCGTAGGACAGCTGGATCGTGCAGCGTTCTGCCATTCCGGCCGCAACGACGTTCTTGGCGAGGTAGCGCGCCGCATAAGCAGCAGAACGGTCAACCTTGGTCGGGTCTTTGCCCGAGAATGCACCACCACCATGAGGCGCGGCACCGCCATAGGTGTCGACGATGATCTTGCGCCCGGTCAGACCAGCGTCCCCGTCGGGGCCGCCGATCACGAAGGTGCCTGTCGGGTTCACCCACCATTCCGTGTCGGATCCGATCCAACCCTCGGGAAGGACTTCGCGGATGTACGGCTCGACAATGGCACGGATATCAGCCGAGCTTTGGCTTTCGTCGGCGTGCTGGGTCGACAAGACGATGGAGGACACGCCAACAGGCTTGCCATTTTCATAGCGCACAGAGATTTGCGATTTCGCATCCGGGCGCAGCAGCGGTTCCTGACCGGATTTCCGAACCTCTGCCAAACGGCGCAGAATCGCATGGCTGAATTGGATCGGGGCCGGCATCAGCGCGTCAGTTTCGTTCGTGGCATAGCCGAACATGATGCCCTGATCGCCCGCGCCTTCGTCCTTGTCACCGCTGGCGTTCACACCCTGCGCGATATGCGCAGACTGCTGATGCAGCAAATTGGTGATTTCACAGGTTGCGTGATGGAATTCATCCTGCTCGTAGCCGATATCCTTGATACAAGCGCGCGCGATATCGGGGATACGGTCCATATAGGTTTGCAGGCGGTTCTGATCCGACAGCCCCACCTCACCGCCAATCACGACACGGTTGGTTGTGGCGAATGTTTCACAGGCGACGCGCGCTTCGGGTTCTTCTGAAAGAAACGCATCCAGGATCGCGTCCGAGATTCGGTCACAGACCTTATCCGGGTGGCCCTCGGACACGGATTCCGAGGTGAAGATATAATTCTGTCGGGACATAAGTGCTCCATTGGGGTCTGCCGTCACGTCAGGAAGCCGTTGTGACGGGAATGAGTTTTTGCGTTACGCGCGTGGCTGTTCCGGGTCAATGGGCCTTTGCCGTTTCCAGATAAAGAGCGCCGAAAAAGCAACGATCAGCGCCAGCACCGCCAACCCATCACCGGTGCGGCTATAGACTGTTGGCGTCAGGGGGGCAGGTACTGGCACATCGATGAACCCGGCACGGCCTAGCGGAAGCGAGCCGACATTGCGCCCTGCCGGATCAATCACCGCAGAAATGCCTGTGTTTGCGACACGGATCATGGGCAGGCCTTGTTCTATCGCACGCAGCCGCGCTTGGGCAAAATGCTGCTGTGGTCCGGCGCGTGTGCCAAACCACGCGTCATTGGTAAGCTGAAGCAACACATCAGGCCGTGCCGGAGCGCCGTTCACGTCTTGTGGGAACACCGCCTCGTAGCAGATCAATGGCAGAGCTTGACCAAAGACACCCAGGTCGATCAGCGCCGGGCCGGGGCCGGCCGAATACCCGACCTCCGCCCGTGCGGCGAGACCAAGGATATTGAAGCGCGCAAAAAGCGACGCTGCAGGCATGTATTCCCCGAACGGGACAAGGTGATGCTTGTCATACAGATCGACCACGTCTCCAGCGCTGTCGAGTGTCACCAAGGAATTGTAGTAGCGCCCCTGCTCTTCGCGTTGGATGCCCAGAACCACCGGTGTGCCTGCGGCAGCCTCTGCAATGACTTCGAGCGCCGGACCCGCATTATTGAGTAGGTTCGGCACAGCCGTTTCCGGCCAGACGATCAGGTCTGGCTTGGGCAGTTGCGCCGTGAAATCAACCTGACGATTGAAAAAGACCGGAATGTAATCCCGGTCCCACTTTTGGTGCTGTGGCGCATTGGGTTGGATCAGACGGACCAACGGCCTGTCGCCAAGGTCTTGGGCGGTTGGCGTCAAGGCAAGACCGCCCGCCCACAGAGCGACAAGCACACCAAGCCCGGCCAATGCCGGAACCAGCGCCCGGTTTGCAACGCTCTGGCCAATCAAGGCGGCAACACCGACTGTGATCAGCGTCAGCCCATGCGGGCCAATCACCGCATGCCATTGTGCCATCGGGGTCGGTGCCCAGACATACCCCACAAGCCCCCAGGGAAAGCCCGTCAGGATATAGGCGCGGGCCATTTCCATCGCGGCCCAGCAAATCGCGATACCAAAGGGTCCGATGCTGATGCGGCGTCCGCCCCAGAAGGCTGCAGCCCAAAGCAAAGCAAGGCCTGCCGACAGTCCCACAAGCGCGAAGGGGGCCATCCATCCCGTCGTGGCGGCGTCCACCTGAAACGGCTCAAGAATCCAGTGCATCGACAAGGCGAAATAGCCCAACCCGAAGAGCCACCCTGTCAAACCCGCGGATTTGGCCTGTGTGTCGAACGTGCTGAGCAGAAAGATGCCCACCAAAGCAGGCGCCGCAATCCACCACAGATCGAACGGCGGCTGCCCCGACGCGAAAGCTGCACCAAGGCCCAACGCTCCGATACGGCGGATCAAAGCCATGCGATCAGGCAGAATTTGCTGCGACCGGGTCAATCGCTTCGCGGGCGCGGGCCGTATCGCCTTTGGCGGTCGTGCTCAGGCGGACGCGCATCCGTTTGATGCGACGGGGATCGGCATCAATGACCTCGAATTCCGGCCCCTCGGGATGTGGAACGACCTCTCCGCGGGCAGGCACGTGACCGGCCAGCATAAAGACAAGACCACCGAGCGTATCAATTTCCTCGCCGTCGATATCATCGTGATCGGTGAGGTTCAGACCAATCTCGGCTTCGAACTCTTCCAGAGGCGTGCGGGCGAAGGCCATGTAGACACCGGGTTTTTCGCGCGAGAAGTTGCGGCCTTCATCCAGATCATGTTCGTCTTCGATTTCGCCGATGACCTGTTCAATCAGATCTTCGATGGTCACCAGACCGTCGACGCCCCCATATTCGTCAATCACCAATGCCATATGCCGGCGTTCGGTTTGCATTTTGGCGAGCAAAACACCAATCGGCATGGAAGGCGGCACAAACAGCAAAGGCCGCAGCATCTTTTTCAAATCGAAATCGTTGCTTTCGCCGTTAAAACCATGTTTGAGCGCAAGGTCCTTGAGATGCGCCATCCCGACAGGCGTGTCGAGTGTGCCGCTATAGACCGGCAGACGGGTCAGACCGCTTTCGCGGAAAACGTCGACCAGTTCTGGCAACGTGACGGTGTCCGGGACGGATACGATATCGGCACGCGGCACAGCCACATCCTCGACCCGCATGCGACGCAGGTTCATCATACCATCTATGGGAGACAATGCTCGGGAAACGGTCGGTTCCGGCGCGCCGTCAGTTTGATCTGCCGTGCCACCAAAGAAATTGCGCAAACGCGCAAAGAACCCACGTTCCGTTTGGTTTTCTGTCATCTCGTGCGCGCTGTGCGCCGCGTTAGACGAGTCGTCGTTGTCGCCCATTTTTTCCTGTTCCGGTGAAGCCCAAAGGGCCGTACTACCCCTTATATGGGTCTGCAATACCCATTTTGCCAAGTATCTGTGTCTCTAGCCCCTCCATCAGCGTGGCATCGTGGTCACGAACGTGATCGTAGCCCAAAAGATGTAACACACCGTGAACGATCAAATGGGTCACATGGTCGGCCATGGATTTGCCCGCTTCACGGGCTTCCCGCTCGCAGGTTTCAAAGGCGATGGCGATGTCACCAAGGCTTTCTCCCATGAGTGGATCCGGATCTGGCGCGGGCAGAGGACTGCCTCCGTCCTGTTCGGCCGCAAGGTCGTAGCTGGGCCAGCTCAGCACATTTGTCGGCGCGGGTTTTTCACGGAACTCTGCGTTCAGGTCTGCAATGCGGGCGTCGCCGCAGGCCAGCACGGCTATTTCATAGCCGTCCGTTGGACACCCCAGAAACGTCAAGGTGCTGATGGCCGCCTGCTCTGCGAGCGTTTCGAGGTCCACCCCCTCCCAGCGGGGATCTTCCATCACGGTGTCGGTCAGAGTGGTCATAGACAAATCTGCCCGGCCCAGTCCGCTGCACCTGAGTTTTGAACACACCACCCAGAGGCAACGGCGCGCCGGAGTTTATTTGGCAAGATGAAGATCAGGGCGTTTCCGCGTCTTTTTCATAAGCTTCGATGATCGCAGCAACCAGCGGGTGACGTACCACGTCTTTTGACGTGAAGTAGTTGAAGCTGATCTTGGGAATTGTTTTCAGCAAGCGCTCCGCATCCGACAGGCCAGAGGCGACGCCCCGCGGCAGGTCAATCTGGGTCCGGTCACCGGTGATCACCATCCGTGACCCTTCGCCAAGACGGGTCAGGAACATCTTCATTTGCATCGAGGTCGCGTTCTGTGCCTCGTCAAGCACCACAAACGCGTTCGACAGGGTGCGGCCGCGCATGAAGGCCAATGGGGCGATTTCGACCGTTTTTTCCTCGATCATGCGAGCAAGCTGTTTGCCCGGCAGAAAATCGTTCAGCGCGTCATAGAGCGGCTGCATGTAGGGATCGACCTTGTCTTTCATATCCCCGGGCAGATAGCCGAGCTTTTCGCCTGCTTCGACCGCCGGTCGGCTGAGAATGATCTTGTCGACCTGACCGGTGATAAACATGTTCACACCAACAGCGACCGCGAGGTACGTCTTGCCGGTTCCCGCCGGGCCGATTCCGAATGCGAGTTCATTTTCGAACAGAGAGCGGACATAGGCTTTTTGAGCGTCGGTGCGCGGTTCTACGAGTTTCTTGCGGGTTTTGATCTCGACCGGGCCGCCTTCGAACATCTCGATTTGCGCATCCGGTCCGGCCTCTTCCGGGGCCATGCGAAATTCGCGATCAATGTCACCCGGCGACACGCTACGCCCTTGCTCAAGCCGCTGGTAAAGCGCCATAAGCACTTCGCGCGCCTCTGCCTGAGCCTCGGGTTCGCCATGTATCGCCAGCTGATTGCCGCGCCGCAAGATTTGCACGCCAAGCCTGGTTTCGATTTCGGTCAGGTTGCGGTCATATTCACCGCACAGATCAATCAGCAGACGGTTATCAGGGAATTCTACGAGCGCTTCGGACAATGTGTCAGTGGTCACGCGGGTCTCCGGTGCAAAGGTGTCGAGAACAGGGTGTCAAGTTCCATCACGCGGTGCAAGCGGTCACCTCTTTTGTCACAAAACATCCCCGATCAAAGATGTTGATCCGCCTTTAAAATTACCAATGGCGGTATTTTGTTCCGTACTCGTGCCAGAACATACGGGCTTTCCGTTGGGATCAAGCCGAGGCGACAGGTACCCTTCGACACCGTCATCAATGATCCAGTGGTCACAGCCGTTGGGGTCGATCCAGATACCAGCCTGTAATTCGCTGAGCGGTTTTTTATCGAACCCGCGGTCAAACCCTTTATCGACGCTGGCGCTTTCACATCCAGCAAGCGCTGCGCAGAGCCCGACAAGGGTGATGGTGCGGATCATGTGCAGTCTCCTCAGCGCAGGCACAGGATTTCCACCCGGCGATTCTTGGCCATTCCAGCGGCGGTTTGATTGGTGGCGATGGGGCGGCGTTCACCAAACCCGCGCACCGAATAGACCGGCGCGCCAACTTGCCGAGCGACCTGAGCCACGGCGCGCGCACGCCGTTCACTTAGCGCTATGTTCGACGCATCTGATGCACGACTGTCGGTATGACCTTCAATCACAAACCCGTTGGACGGGTTGGAAGTAAAGAAGTTCCGCAGGCTGTTCACGCCACCGGGGGCAATTGCAGCGCTGCCAGAAGCAAACATCTGATCCGTGGGCACGACGGCGCAACGGCTGACCTTGTGGCACACCGGCGTGCCGTCGCGACGCAGATGCGGGCTCATGAAGCCTTCGACACCGTCATCCATGACCCAGTGTTCACACCCATCAGGATCAATCCAGACCCCGGGAATATACCGTTCGGACTGTTGAGCAGCCACACCTTGGGGGGCGGCTAGCGCGATACTCACGACCAATGCGGACACCCGCGCTATCATTTCCGCATCTCCCGGCTTCGGAGGGCACAAGCTTGTACGCTTGTATGCCTGATTCACCTGCATACTACCAAAGACTGCGGTTCAGGAAAGGGGCAACCTCTATATGTCGCGGTTTCCCCTTAGATGATGTGTTATTCCACCAACGCGCCCTTCAGCGAATTACGTCCCGAGTCGATGATGGTGACGCGGCGCAGATCGCCGGGTTGCAGGCCCTCTGCCTGCACATGGACAGCGTGCAGGTGATCAGACTTGCCAACCATCTGCCCTTCCAGGCGACCCGGTTTTTCGAACAGCACGCCCACCTCTTTGCCAAGCATCGCGTCCTGTGCCGCCTTTTGTTGCTTGGTGATCAGCGCTTGCAGACGTTGCAGACGGTCATCCTTGACGTCCTCTGGCAGTTGGTCGCGTTCTGCCGCTGGGGTGCCGGGACGGGTCGAATATTTGAAGCTGTAGGCATAGCCGTAATTCGACGCGCGGATGATATCCAAGGTTGCTTGGAAGTCGTCTTCGGTCTCTTCGGGAAAGCCAACGATAAAATCGCCGGACAAGAGCAGATCAGGTCGCGCCACGCGCAGTTTTTCGATGATCTTGAGGTAGCTTTCAGCAGTGTGCTGGCGGTTCATGCGCTTGAGGATCCGGTCAGACCCCGATTGCACCGGAAGATGCAGATACGGCATCAGTTTCGGACAGGTGCCATGTGCCTCTATCAACTCGTCGGTCATGTCATTGGGGTGGCTGGTGGTAAAGCGGATGCGCTCGAGCCCGTCGATGTCGTTCAGCGCCCAGATAAGGCGGGCAAGTGACCAGTCACCGCCTTCGCCCGCGCCGTGATAGGCGTTGACGTTCTGCCCAAGCAGAGTGATTTCACGCACACCGCGTTCGACCAGATCGCGCGCCTCGGTCAGGATGCGGTCGGCGGGGCGGCTCACCTCGGCACCGCGCGTATAGGGCACGACGCAGAATGCGCAGAACTTGTCGCAGCCTTCCTGCACGGTCAGAAACGCGGTTGGGCCGCGTTTGGCTTTGGGACGGTTCTTGAGAACCTCGAACTTGTCCTCTTCGGGAAAATCCGTGTCCAACGCCTTTTTACCAGAGCGCGCCTTTGCCTCAAGCTCTGGCAGGCGGTGATAGCTTTGTGGGCCGACGACCAAATCGACCATCGGCTGGCGGCGCATGATTTCCTCGCCCTCGGCCTGTGCAACACAGCCGGCAACACCGATCTTGAGATCCGGCTTTTCAGCCTTCAGGCCCTTGTAACGCCCAAGTTCGGAATACACCTTTTCAGCCGCTTTTTCACGGATATGGCACGTGTTGAGCAGGATCATATCTGCATCATCCGGCGTCTGCGTTTCCACATACCCCTGACCGCCCAGCGCTTCGGCCATGCGTTCGCTGTCATAGACGTTCATCTGACAGCCGTAGGTCTTGATAAAAAGCTTCTTCGGTTCGTACATGGACCAATCCTTTGCAGCAAGGTTCAGACCGTGCCGATACCGCATGTCACCCCTGTCTTGCAATGCACGCTTTTTTCATCGACTCTGTGCAAAACTCCCGTAGCAGGGCTGATATGCAATACACAGACATCGACCAATTGATTTCACAGAACCCGGACGCGATCGCAAAAGGGCCGATTGCCTTGGTCTTTGCCGAAGATCCGGTCGAGATTGATACGACCGTGCGGCACAATCTGCACCTTGGCTTTAAATCCGTCATTCTCTTCATGCCGTCTGAATTCGAACTGGCGCATGACGTCGCCGAAACCGTGCAGCGAGTGGATTGTGATTTTTCGCGGGATGGGAACCGCGAAAGCATCGTGAACACAATCATCGCAAAGGCGCCGGGTGTTTGGATCTATGCGTGCTACAACGCCGAATACCTGTTCTTTCCCTTCTGCGAGACGCGTACCATTGGCGAGTTGCTGACCTTTCACACCGAAGAGCGGCGCGATGCGATGCTGTGCTACGCGATTGATCTTTACGCTGGCGATCTTGATGCGCATCCCAACGCTGTCAGTATCGACAACGCTTATATCGACCGGTCAGGGTATTACGCATTGGGTCGGAATGACCCGGCCACCACATACCCCAAGGAACGGCAACTTGATTTCTATGGCGGGCTGCGGTGGCGCTACGAAGAACACGTCCCGCCAGAGCGCCGCAAGATTGACCGGATCGCCCTGTTCCGTGCCAAGCTAGGTTTGAAATTACGCCCTGATCACACGTTCAATGATGAAGAATATAACACGTATGCCTGCCCATGGCACCACAACCTTACGGCTGCGGTGGCCACGTTCCGCACCGCGAAGGCGCTGAAACGCAACCCCGGCTCGGCGTTTGAGATCGAAACCTTTCGCTGGCACAATTCCGTGCCGTTTGAATGGCATTCGCGCCAATTGCTCGACTTGGGGCTGATGGAATCGGGCCAGTGGTTTTAGGGATGTGCACGGTCAGTCTGCGACCGGCACGTCCAGAGTTACAATTGTACCAACTGCGCCGCGTGTGACCTGAAGCGTGGCTTGAAGCCCATCACACAAGCCTTGGACAATGCGACCCCCCAGGCCCTCGGCATTGGGCCAGGTGACATTTTCCGGAAGGCCCACCCCATCATCCGTTACCATCGCTCGCATCCCGCCATTGTCAGTTCGCATGACACGCAATTCGACCAGACCGGATTTCTGCTCGACAAATGCGTGCTGCATGGCATTGGTGAGAACCTCTGACAGGATCAGCCCGATACGAACAGCGGTTTCGGTATCCACCATCAGCGGTTCGACATGGATGTTCATACGAACGCCCGGCCGACTGTCGAGATAGGCAATGGCGTTGGCCACCCGTCCCAGATAGGCGCCAAGCTTGATCTTGCCGTCATTCCGTTCAAGCGCCGCTGCCGACATTTCCTCGTACAACAATTGCAGGCTCTCGACCCGACGCGACAGGTCTTTGAATTCATCCGGGTCAGCGCTTTTGCGGGCTTTCATCCGGATAAGGCCAAGGATCATAGCCAGGTGGTTTTTCACCCGGTGCTGAATTTCGGCCATCACCGTTTCGAATTGCTTGA
This sequence comes from Marivita sp., assembly GCA_043585115.1. GTDB lineage: Bacteria > Pseudomonadota > Alphaproteobacteria > Rhodobacterales > Rhodobacteraceae > Marivita. The sequence continues at coordinate 3,112,987 of CP121326.1, read as the reverse complement.
GCCGTTCTGCTTGCTTGTCGTTGGCAACCTCACTTTGGAGGCCGACAAAATACATCACCTCGCCATCTGCGTCGGCAACGGGCGAGATTAACAAAGCGTTCAGAAAGGGTTCTCCATTTGAACGCAGATTGGTCAGCACGGTTGCAATCTCTTCGCCGTCATCAATTGCCTTTCGCAATTCTTCCACCGCCGAGGCCGATGTTTGCTCGCCTTGCAAAAAACGGCAATTGCGCCCCATGACCATGTCAGATGTATAGCCAGTCAGCTTTTCAAAGGCGCGATTGACATACACAATTGGATTGTCCTTCAGCCGTGGATTGGTCAGCACCATAGCCACTTTGGATGCGCTGAATATCGCGGTGGCGTCTTGTTCGCTGATATCGCCGGGTTTGAAGGAAACGTCTCTGTCCATCGTCTTTTACCTTGTTCGGGATGCAGGCCTTAATCCGCATCACCTCTTTTTCGTATAAACCGCCAATGACACCGTCAGCGTGGTGCTGCGACGTCATTGGCACACTTGTTTTTTGAGGCGCTGGGTTAGTCCAGATCCTCGGTCACAATCCGGTCTTCAGCCACATCCAGTGCGCGCAGGTCTGCAACAACGGCATCAATCATGGGTTCCGGCCCGCAGACATAAAAATGCCCGTCGGTTTCGGCGACGATGTCCTTGAGATAGTCTTTATCGATCTGGTCGCGTGCCAAGTCGCTTTCGGGCTGGTCGGTCACGACGAAATGACAGGTCAGCCCCGGCATCGACGTAAAGGCATCGCGCAGAATGATGTCCTGTTCCGTCTTGTTGGAGAACACCAACTGGCAGTCCTCAAGCGATCCGTGCGTCTGCAAACGGCGCTTCAACACAGCGATAAACGGTGTGATACCGGCACCACCGGCGATAAATACCCCCGGCCCCTTATCTTCAATGGCGCCCCATGCATCAGAGATCTCGACCTGATCGGTCATCTGCATCTTGGCGATTTGCTCGGTCACGCCATCATGGTCGGGATAAGATTTGATGACAAATTCGAGCGTTGGATCGGTGGGCAGACCAGTAAAGGTGAAGGGGCGTTGCTGATCGCTCCATCCTTCTTTGGTCAGCGCAAAGTCACAAGCTTGGCCGGGCGTGTATTCGTATCCATCCGGCTTATTGAACACCAGATGATGTGTGTCATGGGTTACAGGTTCGATGCTTTGCAGCGTCAACGTGTATGTCATTTGACGTGTCTCCTTTGAAAGAGACAACGATCAAACGACAGCAGAGTTCCCTAAGAGATCAAAGATGATCGTATTGCGGCATGCCCAGCACATGGAAGCCACCGTCCACGCGCACAATTTCGCCGGTTGTGCAGGCACCCGCATCGGACGCGAGATAAACAGCCGTCCCGCCAACTGCTTCAAGCGTGGCGTTAGACCGCAACGGCGCGTTCTGATCTGTATGCTTGTAGGTCTTGCGCGCGCCGCCAATGGCGGCACCGGCCAGCGTTTTCATCGGACCCGGGCTGATCGCGTTGACCCGAATACCTTCGGGGCCAAGATCGTTTGCAAGATAGCGCACAGAGGCTTCGAGCGCTGCCTTGGCCACGCCCATGACATTGTAATTCGGCGTGACACGCGTCGAGCCCATGTAGGTCAGCGTCAGCAACGTACCGCCGTTTTCAACCATCAACGGATGCGCGCGGCGCGCCACATCGATAAAGCTGTAGGCCGATATATCGAGCGAGTTTTTGAAATTCGACCGTGACGTGTTCAGGATACGGCCCTGCAATTCCGATTTGTCAGAAAACGCGATGGCGTGGACAAGGAAATCAATCGACGGCCAGCGCTTGCCCAGTTGATCAAATGCCGCATCAAGAGACGCGTCATCAGACACGTCAACATCGACCATAAAATCAGACCCAACACTGGCAGCAAGCGGCTCAAGGCGCTTGCCGAATGCCTCGCCCTGATAGGTAAACGCCAGTTCGGCGCCTGCCTCGGCCATGGATTTGGCGATTCCCCACGCGATGGAGCGCTCGTTGGCGACCCCCATGATCAGGCCGCGCTTGCCCTGCAACTGTCCGGTCATTTTCAATCCATGTATTTCGACAAAAGCATCGACCCGTTTGTGCCACCAAAGCCAAAGGAGTTGGTCATCACGGTATCAAGACCTGCGTTTTCAACCAGATCGGTTGCGATCTCCTCCGGCTTGAGCGCCGGATCAAGCGTTTCCACGTTGATCGACGGGATGATGAAATCATCGCGCAGCGCGAGCAAACAGTAGATCGCCTCCTGAGCACCGGTCGCGCCCTGGCTGTGCCCGGTCATCGACTTGGTTGAGCTCACCGGTGGCGTCTGGCCGTCACCGAACACGCGGCGGACCGCTTCGATTTCGCCCACATCGCCGACTGGTGTCGAGGTGCCATGCGCATTGATATAGCTGACCGCGCGCCCTGCCGGCAGCGTCTTCAACGCCCCGCGCATCGCCCGTTCTCCACCTTCACCAGACGGAGCAACCATATCGGCACCATCAGAGGTCGCCGCGAAACCGGTCACTTCCGCATAGATCGTGGCGCCGCGCGCAAGGGCGCGCTCCAGCGGCTCTAGGACCACCATCGCGCCACCGCCCGAGATCACAAACCCATCGCGCCCGGCATCAAACGCGCGGCTCGCGCGTTCGGGCGTGTCGTTATACTTGGACGACATCGCGCCCATCGCGTCAAAGAGGCACGACAGCGTCCAGTCAAGCTCCTCCCCGCCGCCTGCAAACATCACGTCCTGCGTGCCAAGCGCCACCTGTTGCGCCGCCATCCCGATGCAATGCAGCGAGGTCGAGCAGGCCGAGGTGATCGAGAAATTCATGCCCTTGATCTGGTAAGCTGTGGCAAGGTTTGCAGACACTGTGGACGACATGCATTTGGGCACCGCAAAGGGCCCGATCCGTTTGGTGCCACCAGTTTTCAGCACTGTCTGATGTGCCGCCAGCATTGCGCTGGTCGACGGGCCACCAGAGCCGGCAATCAGGCCGGTCATCGGGTTCACCACGTCGTCGGGTGTCAGCCCCGCATCAGCAATCGCCTGTCCCATCGCGATATGGGCATAGGCCGCACCCGGCCCCATGAACCGCAAGGTGCGCTTGTCCACATGGTCAGCCACGTTCAGATCAATGGCTCCCGCAACCTGCGACCGAAACCCATGTTCGGCCATATCGGCATTTGCGGTGATCCCGGAACGACCTGCTTTGAGGCTTGCAGCCACCTCGTCGGAATTGTTCCCAATCGATGAAACAATTCCCAATCCTGTCACGACAACACGGCGCATCACGGCTCCTTACAATTGTTGCATTCGTGTGTAGGGGATGGCGGGGGGTGGGGGCAAGCAGATTGGCAGCGGTCCGGCACATGCATCACATCTCGACACACGCTCTCACTCTATCAACGCGCGCACGGCGTCATTGACGACCAACTTCAGCAATCTGACGCGGATCGGAAACTGCGTCGCAAGGAAAGATGCACGGACCTCAGTGCATGGCACAGATTTTGAGGCGCGCCCTATTGCGCCCTGCCCCGGAAATCAGGACACAGCGAAAGGATTCGCACCTTGCCAGAGCGCTTTTGAGGGAAAGACATGACAGACAAAATCCGCCTTCAGGATCGCCCTGACTGGACCTATCTTTTGCGCGATTATTACGAACTTTATCGCAGGCTGTCTGCGGGTGGCAGCGCCAAAATCCGCAGTCACCAGAAAACCGTGCGCGAAGGCATCAGCCGAGTCCTCAAATCCAATGCCGAGGTGCAGGAACACACCTCCGTTGCCAAACCCGTAACCGCACATTGGCGCCGGGCTCTGGACAACGGCCGGATGGAACGACACGCCCCGTTCATCCGCGCATTGGAAAGCATTGAGGCACATCTGGTCTGGCAATATGGATACGAAAAAGTGCCGCGTGGCCTCGAACGCAAATACGCCTATGCCGAACTGGTCGGTCCGACTGGCCCGGTCATCACCGACGAAGTGATCCTCGGGCTGGTTCTCTTTGCGCCCGGTTGCACCTATCCGGCGCATGCCCATGACGGTATCTCGGAAAGCTACATCTGCCTGTCCGGCGCAGTGTCCGAAAACGACCAAGGCGTCTATGCACCCGGATCGCTGATTTTCAATCCGCCGGAACAGCGCCACCGCATCACTGTGGCCGAACAGAACCCGGCGCTTTTGTGCTATGCATGGACCGGCGCACGCGAAAAGCTGTCCAACCAGAAGATGGTGTTTTCAAGAAGCCCCAAGAAATAAGCGCAATACATCCGCCTCAAGACCATGCCGCCTGATCAAGGCAAGGTCGGATCAGCTCTCTGACAGCGCGACTTTCATGTCTTTGACCTGATAGATGGTTTCGCCATCGGCCTCGACGCGCCCGTCAGCAACCCCCATCGTCAAACGACGTGTTTGGATCGCCTTGGTGAAATCAACGTAATAGGTCAGCATCTTGCGGTCCGGTCGCACCATACCGGTCAGCTTCACCTCGCCAACACCAAGCGCATATCCGCGCCCCTGCCAACCACGCCAACCCAGGTTGAAGCCCGTCAACTGCCACAATCCATCAAGCCCCAGACACCCGGGCATGATCGGGTTGCCCGGAAAGTGGCAGTCAAAAAACCACAGGTCTGGCTTGATATCGAACTCCGCCACAACGTGACCTTTACCGTGCTCTCCGCCATCGCCGGAAATATCCGTGATGCGGTCCATCATCAGCATCGGCGGTTCAGGAAGCTGAGCATTGCCCGGCCCGAACAACTCACCCCGCGCGCATTTCAAAAGGTCGTCGCGATCAAAGCTGCGTGGATAATCAGTCATAGTAGGCTAGGCTCCCGGAAGGATTGGCAAGATCGTACAGCCTCTATCATCCGGCGCTGCAACCACGCAAGCCCACGACGGCGGGGACCTGAGACAAGTTGTTGCAAGGAATTTATTTGAACTGCGAGCCATTCGCACCCTATATATGGTAGGATAATGAACGGAACTGGCATGTCTTCACACTCCATAGAACGCGGAACCGATTGGCTGTCCAAAGGGGGCGTACGCCCGACGCGGCAACGCGTGGCCCTTGCGTCGTTGTTGGTTGGCGATGGCAAAAACCGCCATGTGACAGCCGAAAGCCTGTTTGCGGCGGTTCAGGATACCGGGGAACAAGTGTCGCTCGCCACAGTGTACAATACCCTGCGCGCATTTTGCGATGCCGGCCTCATGCAGGAAGTTACCGTTGATGGGGCGCGCAGTTATTTTGACACCAACACGCATGACCACCCGCATTTCTTTTGGGAAGACGAAGGTCGCCTGACCGACGCACCCGCAGACGAACTTGAAATCGCGCGCATTCCCGGCCCGCCCGAAGGCGCCGAGATTTCAAGCGTCAATGTTGTGATCAAACTGCGCCGCACCTGATCATTCCGCCGGGGCGACTGGCGTGACTTCGTTATTTGACAGTCTGTCATACCCATGTGCTTTCGGGGCATGGGATGCAGTTCATCGACAGCGTTTTACCCAAATTTTCCTTAACTTCATTCTGCGCGCTTTGAGCGCGGCCAATCGCCCATTTATCAAACTCTAAGCCTTTGATTTCAAGAATGTCCTTCACTCCGTAAGCCTCTATATTGCAGGAACAAAACCGGCTTCGCGACGCTTTCAATTTGTGACAAATTCTGCCTTTAACACGCCATTCACACCTCTCGATCCATCCCTTTCAGCGGGGGCGTTTTGGATGAGTGGAGTGGGGCATGGAACCCTTGACCGATGTATTCGGAACGCAGACGTCTGCTGCGGGATTGTCGTTTGGTTTGCGGGGTGTTGTTGACTGGAGTGTCCAGCAGCCGTTTCTGGACGTTTTCAAGACAGCCCGTGCGTGGCTGGGCCATACTGAGACCCAGTGGGGGGCTTATAGCGCCGAGCAGCTGTCAGACATGGGCATTCTGGACGCGAACGGCTGGATCACCGATCTGCCTGCAGGCGTTGACCGGGTCGAGACATTTATTCTCACAGAGATGCCTGTGGAGGCCCAATACACCGCAGGCACCTACCGTCTGAGCTATGACGGTGCAGGTGAGATCCATGTGCATGGTGCCGAGATCGTCTCGCAATCCGGTGGCGAGATCTGGTTCAACCACACCCCAACGGGCGAAGGCATGGTCACCATCTCGATCACGTCCACCGACCCGCAGAACACCGGCAACTACCTGCGCAATATCGAGGTGGTCAAACAAGAGTACATTCCCGCCTTCGAGGCAGGCGCGCTTTTCAATCCGCTTTGGCTCGACGTCATCCGCGACGCGCAGGGACTGCGCTTTATGGATTGGCAGGAGACCAACGAATCCACCATCCAAAGCTGGTCGGATCGCCCCACCACAGGCACCTACACCTATTCCGAAGGTGTGCCCGTCGAGGTCATGGTGGCATTGGCCAATGCCACCGGCACCGAGCCGTGGTTCAACATCCCCTGGAATGCCGACGAGACCTATATCCGCAACTTTGCCACCTATGTGCGTGACACTCTCGACCCCGATCTGCGCGCCCATATCGAAATGTCCAACGAGGTCTGGAACTGGATGTTCGAGCAGGCCCGCGACGCCGCCGCTGCCGCAGAGGCCCGCTTTGGTCAGGATCTTGGCGATGGCTGGATGCAGGAATACGGTGCCCGCGCCGCCGAGATGGCTGCCGTGCTCGACAGTGTCTATGCCGGCGCCGAGGACCGGCTGGTCAAGGTTATCGCCACCCATACCGGCTGGCCCGGGCTGGAGGAATCGATCTTGCAGGCCCCCGCATGGCAGGCGCTGAGCCCCGCCAATGAGGCCCCCTATCTCTCCTTCGACACCTACGCGATCACCGGCTATTTCAGCGGCGGTCTGGGCTCCGACGCAAAAGCCCCGCTGGTGCTCGAATGGATCGCCCAGAGCGAGGCGCAGGCCCGTCAGGACGCCGCCGCCCGCGGGCTGAGCGGCTCGGCCGCAGAGGTCTATGTCGCGGATCACCGTTTCGATCAGGCTGTGGATCTGGCGATCCGCGAATTGCGCGATGGCTCTGTCACCGGCAATGCTGACGATTCCCTGCAGAACCTTTTTGAATGGTTCGACTATCACAAATCGGTCGCCGATGCGCATGGGCTCGATCTGGTGATGTATGAAGGCGGCACCCATATCGTGGGCATCGGCCAATGGGTCGAGAACGCCCAGCTCACCGAGTTCTTCACCCATCTCAACTATTCCGACGGCATGGGCCAGCTCTACACCGAACTGCTCGCAGGCTGGGAAGAGGCCGGCGGCACGCTCTTTAATGCGTTCGTTGATGTCTCGGAACCCAGCCAGTGGGGCAGCTGGGGATCACTGCGGCATCTGCAGGACAGCACCGCGCGCCATGATGCCGTGGTGGCCTTTATGGAAAGCCACCCCGCACCCGCCTCCATGAAGGACGGAATTGCCAGCAACGGAAGCTTCGACTTTGACCCCCTGCCCACGCCAGAGCCGCAGGAGGAGGAGGACACCGCAGAGGACCTTCCGGATGTGGCGGTGGACGAAGACCCAGACCCCATCCCGCAACCAGAGCCCGAGCCGACACCGGAGCCTGTACTGGTCGCCGCGCCGACGCCTACTCCGCCCCCTGCCCCGCAGCCAGCCCCGGGTGCTGCGGCCGAGGTCCGCGAATACGTCTTCGGTACCGGGCTGTTTGCCCTCGCGGATGGCAATCCCAAACATTCCGTCGCCCACTGGATGGACCAGCTGGCAGATCAGTCAGGCACGTCTTATGCCACGTCGATCCAGACCGGCATGCTGACCCTGCATGACAACCTGCCCCCCAACCCCCATCTGTGGATTGAAGGCGTGGAGTCCTCGTGGGACCCGGAAACCGGCCAGAGCTTCGCGGATGCCGGTTTCAACCGGATCACCATCTCGGAAGAAAACTTCACCCAGGACCAGGCTCCGGACGCACCCGATTATGCCGATCCCGGCACCTCGCCCGCCGAGGCTGCGCTGCGCGTCATTGCATGGGTCGAAGGTCAGGCACCGGGTGCCACGATCAACCTCTACGAAACATGGCCCAGCCTTGAGCCCTTCGCAGACAGCTTCCCGCCGAGTGCCGCCGAATTCGACGCATGGATGACCTATCTGACCGGTGACTGGCACAGCTGGTGGGTGTCCCTGCACGAAATCATCCGCGATGCCCGCCCCGATCTTGATGTTCAACTGATCAGCGTTGGCCCCAATATCGTCCAGATGCTCGGCGATCTCGGCATCGCCGCGTTTACCGCCGAAGATCTCTTGCAGGATCTCAGCGGACACGGCACACCAACCCTCTACTTTCTCGCTGCAACCATCCACTACACAACTCTCTTCGGCACGCCACCAACAACAAACCTCAACCTGCCAGACACAATCCATCCGGACGTCGTCGCTAACCTCCCTCAAATCGTGGAATGGGTCGGAGAGGAGGCCGAAATCGGATTGCCGGAACCGTTGGTCGGCCCGTTCACCGAACAATCCGATCCACAGCTTGAACAGAACAGGGAAAGTGCTGCTCCTGATGGTGTCTTCCCTAACTCCAACGCCCGGATGCCAACACCCGGAGATGACCGGATTGAGGGCGAAACGGCGAATGGGATCATTGATGGCGGGGGCGGTTTCGACACCCTGGTGCTTCGAGGGGACCAAGCGTCTTACTCTCTGCATTTTGCGGAGGGGAGCATATTGATTGAAAACCGCGGGACAGGTGACGCCCCTTTGGCGGCGTCCAACATTGAAAGGATCGATTTTGACCGGGAAATCGCGCCCTTCGCAGCCGACGGAGTACCGATCGGCATGTTCGACGGCATGCGTGATCTTGATGGCGCGTCGGTCATGGCGCTGACCGAACTCTATATCGCCTATTTCAACCGAGCCCCCGACGCGGTTGGATTGTATTTCTGGGGAGATCAGATGGCCGCTGGGCTTGGGTTGCGGGAAATCGCCACCTATTTCTTCGACCAACCGGAAACCCGAGCGCTTTACGGATCTTTGGACGACATGTCGTCTTTCGTCACGGCTGTATACACCAATGTGCTGGGGCGCATGCCCGATGCCGAAGGACAGGCTTTCTGGCTGGATGTGCTGGAGAGTGGAACTGACGTTACGCCCCCGAGTTTCATTCAGGCCATTCTGGCCGGTGCCAAAGCCGAAACCGGAAGCGCAGCAGACGCCGCGTATCTGGCCAGCAAGGTTGCGTTGGGTGGGCATTTCGCGGTCACGCGGGGCATGTCCGATGTTGAAGATGCAGGCATGATCATGCAGGTGTTTGATGGCACTGACCCGAGCCTTGCAGCCAGTTTGGCGCACAGCGACAGGCTTTATTCTGACATTATGGACGGGATCGAAGACGGGTTCCTGATGCAAATTGTAGGGATGACGGACACGCCGTTTGCTATGTGATATCCGCTGTTTTCCAATCCTTCGGATGGCGCATGTTCGCGCCATTCGAAGCAGGAAGCGAAAGAGCTGCAAAATTGTCAAAACTGCGCGCATCAGACAGGCGCCTTTTCCAAAGATGAGGGCCAAACCGCCCAATGACTGCCCTGTTTTGGCACCAAGGGCTTAACAAAGCCTTTTCAACAATCGAGATGCATCAAATTGGCCCGATTTTCACAATTCAGATTGATTGGAATCGCCACATCTGGGACAGTTCACGCGATGGTGGCCAGCGTTTGATGCGCTGTCCGAATAGGGAATACGGTGCAATTCCGTGACTGCCCCCGCAACTGTAGGCGGTAAGTGCTTCGCGCAAAACCACTGGGCCAGATAGCCTGGGAAGGTGCGAACTGCATGATGACCCGCGAGTCAGGAGACCTGCCATCACCAAAGAACTGAACCCGGGCGGGGTGCACCGGAGGTCGATTTGCCTTGCGCCCCCTTTGCGCAATTCGTGAGACCGGCCTCTTTGTGACCCGCCCCAGCGCGGAGGGCGCTTAATGTCTATTGAACGAACCTTGACCCAGCTTCAGGTCAATCCCAGCACGCCAGAGCGGGCGCGCGAAATTGGGCAGTTGGGGTATATGCAATGGCTGGGCGGGCTTCCGGCACAGGCATGTTACCTTACCGAAGCGACCTGCGCCTATCTGGCGGCCGCACCGTTTCAGGACACGGACCCGGCCGTCGCAGAGTTTTGTGCTTTGCTAAAGGCGTCTTTGGATGCACCGCTCAAACCACTGGACCTGGCACTGCCAAAGCCGCGACGGCGTGGTGGCGCAAGGGAACGGCGATTGTCGCTATAAGACCTCACCCGCGGAAGCAGCTTCGAATGTTGCGGCTGCTGCTTCGGTCATAGGATCGGACAGCAGGCTGCGGGCGATGTCTGGCGACAGCGTGAAACAGTCGAGGCCTCTGGTGGCGAGTGCGATCATCTGATCAGCGTTCCGCAGGGATGCAACCAAGACACGAGGCTGTCCGTCTGCGATGATGCTCATCTGTTCCAGCATGTCCATTGCCGGCAATCCGGCCTCGTCCATGCGTCCGAAATAGGGCGCGACGAATTCGGCGTCCAACGCCTTTGCCACAAAGACCTGCTTGGGATGATAGACTGCGGTCATCAGGATCGGGCCACCCAACGCTTTGATGGCCGGTACGGCACGAATACCGTCTGGTGTCATAGGGATCTTCACCACAGTGCGCAGACCGGCAACAGAACCTGCCTCAAAAAGCGCCTCGGCCCATACGACGTAGCCTTCAACAGGCCCAAAGACCTGGGCGTGTAGCTCTTGCGCCCCCAGATCGCGCGCATGTTTGGCCTTGGCCAGCCAATCAATGGTTGGATAATCCAGACCAGCGCGATGGGCCAACACCGGGTTGGTCGTGATGCCACGAAACATCCCGGTCGGCATCAGGTCCTGCCAGGCAGCATCGTCTGCGGTGTCGAGATAGAGGTCCATTCCTTCAGTCAGCTGAGGACATTGCGGCATCAAGCTCTTGCAGCGTAGGCGGATTGCACCCCGCACGGCTACAGTTGATTGCAGCGGCCATGCCTGCGCGGCGGATCAAGGCTTCGACCTGCGCCGCATCAAGCGTCAATAGTGCGGCGGGCGACAATGCCTCGATCCGTGCAAGACCGGACAGAAGCGTTGCCATGAACGTGTCGCCTGCCCCAACTGTGTCAACCAAGCCCGGCACGGGTGGTGCGGGAATATCAATTTGACGGTCACCGCACCATGCACTTGCGCCATCTGGCCCCTTGGTCATGACAACAAGCGCGGCAGAGGTTTTTTCACGCACAATATCAAGTGCTTCGGACTGTGGCAAATCCGGGCAAAGACCTTCGAGGTCTTCGTCGCTCAGTTTAAGAACATGTGTGGCCTGCATCATTCGGAGGATGCGCGCCCGATAGGCATCGATATCCGTGATCACCGACAATCGCACATTCGGATCAAGAGAAACCAGTGTCCCTGCCTCATATGCCGTCTTGCAGGTTTGCTCCCATGCGTCGGCATCCACACCATCCGTCAGGGCCAGTGACCCGGTGTGCAATGCGGCCGTGTTTGAGGGCATTGCTGCGGCCAGTGACGCGGTGGTTACGCTGCGCTCTGCGGTGCCATCACGTTCGAACTGATACGACGGGATGCCGTCCGTGACCGTCACCCGCGCAATGGTTGTTGGTGCATCGACACGCCCGCCGCTTAGGGCAACGCCAGACGTGACCAATGTATCGGCCAGAGTATCGCCCCAGCTGTCGGTCGAAATCGGCGTGAGATAATGCACCTCGGCAGCCTGACGTCCCAAAGCCATGGCAACGTTGAAGGGCGATCCACCAGCAAGCGCAGACACCTCGCCATCACGGGTCACATGGTCAATCAGGTTTTCACCGCCGACGCAGATTACGGGGCTTGAGGGCATATCAGGTTTTCCGGCTCTTGAATTCAGGTCGTGTTCAATTTCACGTTCGGCAACGTGTCCAGCGCTTGCTTAAGGGCATTGCCCCACTGAGTCGAGATCGACTGAAACTCAGCATTGTCGGCTTCGACACGGCCAACATTCTTCTTTTCAAGCGTGTCGGTCTCATAACAGAAATAATCGAGCGGCACACCAACGGACAGGTTCGCCTTCAGGGTCGAATCGAAACTGACCAGCAAAAGCTTGAGCGCATCGTCGAAATTCAAATCCGGGTCATAGGCCCGGACAAGGATCGGACGTCCGTATTTGATCTCACCAATTTGGAAGAACGGCGTGTCCTCGCCTGCTTCGATGAAATTGCCTTCGGGGTAGATCAGGAACAGCCTGGGCGGGCTGCCGGCGATTTGACCGCCAAGGATCAGGGTCGCATCAAACCCGCTATCGGCCCGCTGTCCGCCTTCTTTGAGATCCTTGATAACTTCGCGCAATGTATCGCCGACCATGCAGGCGGCTTGAAACATCGACGGCGCTTTCATCAGGGACGATGTCCGCTCCTCGGGAAGCTTGCTGCGCTCGTCCAGAAGACTGACCACAGCCTGGGTCGTCGCAAGGTTGCCGGCCGACATCAGGGTCATCACCCGGTCGCCGGGCTCGTCCCAGATCGTCATCTTTTTGAACGTCGATATATTGTCCAAACCGGCATTGGTACGGGTGTCAGACATGAACACCAATCCCTTGCGCAGCATCATTCCAACGCAATATGTCACTGAGACGCCTTTATTGCTGAACCACGTTGATCCGGACGTGCAATTGCTCGTTTGCGCCTCCGATACGCGTACCAGATATCGGTGCTGCATCGGAATAGTCCAGCCCTGTCGCAACACGGACGTAACGTGTATCCGGCGAGACACCGTTCGACACATCAAAGCCGACCCAGCCAAGCCCTTTGACATGAACTTCGGCCCAAGCGTGCATGGCGTCCTGCGTTGTCGTCTCGTTAAGCATCAGATAGCCGCTGACATAGCGCGCTGGCAGCCCCAATGCGCGGACACAGGTGATGAAAATCTGCGAATGGTCCTGACAGACGCCCTTACCTGCTGCGATCGCGTCTTCGGCTGTCCAAAACGGCTCTGATGCACCAAGCGTATACGCCACGACGTTGCGAATTCTCTCGGACAACGCATGCAATTCCTGAATCCCCGGCAGCGCGTCCATGCCTTTGATCAGCGCGCGGGCGCCCGCCCCCGGCTCGGTCCGTGGCGTAGACATGTCGTAAAGCCAAAGCGGCGCACTGCCATGATGCGGGCCAAGAATACCAGCATTGTCGATGATATCGACTTCACCTTCGCTCGACACGGAAAGTTCGGTTGTGTTGGGATCAAAGCTGATCAATTCGGTGGTGTTGTTGTGATGGTCTTCGAACACAACCTCTTTGCGCCCACCTTCGATGAACGTCTTCCAAGACACAACCGACTGGTTATAGGTAGATTTCGGTGTCTTGCGCAGTTGTTGCAGACCGTAAACGACCGGCTGCTCAAAGCGGTACACCGTTGTGTGTTCAATCTTCAGGCGCATGACGGGCGATCAGGGCTAAACCTATGCATAGAACCTGAAATCCTCTTCGATTTGGCGGGAAATCCCGCTGAATTCCTTGAGCATCGTCTGCAAAAACTCATGCAGACCATATTCAAAGATAGCGTCAATGTCCTTGGACAGTAGTCCATCCTCCAATGCACCGGCTTTCTCGCGCGCCTTGACGACAACCCCAGCATCCTTGGCCAGGTAATCCAGGTTGTGACAAAGCTTACTGACACAAAAGGCCAGCGATCTTGGCATGCGTTTATCAAGGATCAGAAAATCCGCGATTTGCCGGGGACCACCGCCGGCACCGTATTCCATGCGAAATCCACCACGCGCCGAGACAGAGCGCAGGATCGATTCCCATTGAACATTGTCCAAAGACGTTCCAACGGACCGCGCCGATGGCAGTAGAACATAGTATTTTACATCCAGAATGCGAGCGGTGTTGTCGGCCCGCTCCATGAATGTGCCCAGACGTGCGAAATCATAAATATCATTCCGCAGCATGGTTCCGTGGGTCACCCCCCGCACCAGTGCAGCATGGTGACGAATAAGGCGCAGGACCGCTGGCAGGTCCCGTTCTGACACTTTACGGGCCAGTGCCTTTTTCAATGCCATATAAGCGGAATTGACAGCCTCCCAGACCTCGCCTGTGATCGCTGTGCGCACGAGCCGGGCATTCTGCCGGGCCGCGTTGACGCTTGAGACAACCGAGGACGGGTTGTCCTTGCTGCGCAGCATCCAATCAACCGCAAGATCGCGAGAGATGTCGTCGTGGTTGGCTTTGAAGCCCGCCAGACAGTCAGCCGATTGAAGGACCGACAGCCACTCCTCATCGGTCTGGTTCAGTCGGGTCAGCGCAATGCGTTGACCTGTTTCGATCAGACGCGCGGTGTTTTCGGCCCTCTCCATGTAGCGGTACATCCAGAAGAGGCCGTTTGCCGTTTTTCCCAGCATGGTCTTACTCCTCCAGAACCCAAGTGTCTTTGGTGCCACCGCCCTGTGACGAATTTACCACCAGAGAGCCTTTCTTGAGAGCAACACGCGTCAATCCACCGGGTGTGATCTTGATCCCGTCCGGGCTGACCAGAACATATGGCCGCAAGTCCACGTGGCGCGGCGTCAAACCCGCTTTGGAAAAGATCGGAACCGTCGACAGGCTCAACGTCGGCTGTGCGATGTAATTCTTCGGGCGTGCCTTGAGCTTTCTGCGGAAGGCCGCAATGTCTTTCTTGGTTGCAGTGGGCCCGATCAACATGCCGTACCCGCCTGATCCATGCACCTCTTTGACGACAAGGTCTTCGAGGTTATCCAGCACATAAGCCAAGGAATCCGGCTCAGAGCAGCGCCATGTCGGCACGTTTTGCAACAGTGGCCGTTCGCCAGTGTAGAATTCGACGATTTCCGGCATGTAGGAATAGATCGCCTTGTCGTCGGAAATTCCCGTACCCGGCGCATTGGCAATGGTGATGCCGCCCGCGCGGTAGACATCCATGATGCCCGGCACACCCAATTGGCTTTCGGGATTAAAATTCAACGGATCAAGGAAATCATCCTCGACCCGGCGATACAGAACGTCGATCGGTTTGTAGCCGTGCGTTGTCCGCATCGCGACCCGCCCGTCAATCACCCGCAAGTCATGCCCTTCCACAAGCTCGACCCCCATCTGGTCGGCGAGGAAGGCATGTTCGAAGTAAGCCGAATTGTAGATCCCCGGTGTCAGCACTGCGACGGTTGGATCACCTTCAGTCATTTTGGGCGCACAGGCCGCAAGTGACCGGCGCAAATCAATCGGGTATTGCTGCACCGGCTGAACGCGGTTCTTTGAAAACAGCTCGGGGAACATCTGCAGCATCGTCTCCCGGTTTTCGAGCATATAGCTCACCCCGGACGGGGTTCGTGCGTTGTCCTCCAAAACATAGAATTCGCCCGGCCCGGTACAGACCAGATCAATCCCGACGATATGCGTGTAAACACCACCGGGCACATCGACACCAATCATCTGCGGCTGAAACGCCTCGTTTTGGGCGATCATTTCGCGCGGGACGCGCCCGGCTTTGACGATTTCCTGCGTGTGATAGATGTCATGCAGAAATGCGTTGATGGCGCGCACGCGCTGTTCAATCCCGCGCGACAGCTTTGCCCATTCAGAGCCAGAGATAATACGCGGAATGATATCGAAAGGGATCAGGCGCTCTTCGGCTTCGGCCCGACCATACACGTTGAAGGTGATGCCCGTGAGGCGAAACAGATCTTCGGCTTCGCGATTCTTCGCCCTCAGACGTTTGGGATCTTCCTGATCGAACCACTCGTGAAAGTTCTGATACGGGGCGCGAAGCTGCTCTTCGCGGCCCCACATCTCATCAAATATACTATTTTCAGACATGTCTAATGCTTGCTTAATGCTTTGGGACACGCAAGCCGATGTAGGGCAAACAGCCCCGAGACGCCCAAAAAACTTGCGCATCGCCTAAAAATAAGGCGCTTCATACAGGCCATTCCAAATCCTTAGCAAAGTCTGCTTTTGGTTTTACAGACCTTGCGCCGCATTCGCGCTGGCAGCAGCGTTGGTTGTCACACCTGTTCTAGCCAACGCCCGGCAGCCACGTGGCCAACCACGGAAACAGGATCAGCAAGGCCACAACCATCAGCGAACACAGGATAAACGGGATCGCGGCCCGGTAAATCTCGCGCATTGTCGTGTCCTTGGGGGCAACACCCTTCATGACGAACAAGAGCAGCCCAAAGGGCGGTGTGGTAAAGCTGATCTCAAGCGCAAGAAGCATAATGAGGCCGAACCAGATCGGGTCGAAGCCAAGCGTTTGTGCAAGAGGAAAGAAAATTGGAACGGTCAAAAGCATGATCGAGATCTGCTCCATGAACATGCCCAAGAGCAACAAAACGCCGAACATCACCAAGAGCATCATGGTTGGGTCCAGATCGAACCCCGTGGCCCAGTTGATCAGCCCACGGGAGGCACCCGAAAACGCCAATAGCTGGCTGAAAGTCGCGGACCCGAACACGATGAGATACGCCATTAGGGTCACCCGCAATGCGCCACGCACGGATTTTTTCACCGACTCCCACGTCAGACACCGATAAATCGCGGCCAGGATCAGAACGCCCAGTGCGCCAAATGCGGCAGCCTCGGACGGGGTGACGATGCCGTTGATCATCATAATGACAATCGCGACCATCAGGCCGATCATCGGCACCACGTCGCGCATCAGGATGCCGACCTTTTCACCAGTGGTCATTGGTTCGACATCATAGGCAGGGGCCGCATCAGGATCGATCCGCGTCTGGATATAAATCGTCGCGATGTAAAACGTGGCGAGTATCAGACCGGGGATCACACCGGCAATCAGCAAAGCACCAACGTCAATCTTGGCCAGGGTCGCCAGCAGAACCGCAAGCGCGGACGGCGGGATGATGATCGCCAAACCGCCAGTGCCAAGGATCGGACCAATGGACATGTGGCTCTTGTATCCACGTCGGTTCATCTCGGGCACCATCAGCGACCCCAAAAGAGCCGTTGACCCCATGGACGACCCGGAAAGCGTGGAAAACCCGGTCCCCCCCAGTACCGTCACATAGCTCAGACGGCCCGGCAAACGCCCCAACAGCTTGTCGATGGCCGAAAACATCCGACTGCCAAGACCCGTTTGGAAAAAGATCTCTCCCATGAGCAGGAACAATGGGATCGGCACCAAAGCAAAAATCGTCAGCGCGCCCCAGCCGTTATTGAGCAAAGCGACAACGCCGCGGTCGCCCCCCATAAACACCCAAGCGCCAATGATGTTGGCTGCCAGAAACGCAAGCGCGACGGGCATGCCCAGCGCCATAAGGAACATGATGCTGCCAACCAGCAGCCCAAGCGCTTCGAACCATTCCATTATTCGTGGATCCCTGCTTCGCCAGAGTGCATCAATTCAGGTCCGAACACGAACCTCGCGAATTCAATGGCCATCACCGAAAACGCGATAGGAAAGGTTACGGTCAGCAACCATCGGGGATAGTAATAGGCGCGCACATCGTAATTGTTGCGCTCGATATTGGTCAGAAAAAGCTGAAGACCGTACCAAGCGAGGATCACGCACACCACAACGCAGGCCAGCGCCACAAAGCGGCTGACAAAGCGGCGCAGGTTTGACGGCAAGGCCGCTGTCACCAGTTCGATGTGAACATGACCTTTTTCGCGCACAAGCCATGGCGCGCCCAGCATGGTCATGTAAAGAATGCCGTATTCCGCAGAGGTGAAGAGCCACGCAAAGGGCTGCATCCCGAGATTGCGCATGACGACCGAGGTGACAACCGACACCATCAGCCAGACCAAGGTCACAGCTGCCAAGAAAGCCATCGTGTAAAGAAGAGCGTCATAGACGCGGATCGCAGCGCGCATGGGGCTTGTCCGTTCAAAAAGTTTGGGCCGGAGGAACATGCCCTCCGGCCCGATCGTTTTACTGATCCGCTGCCGGATCGTAGAACTTGGCGATCAGGTCGTCATAGCTCGCAACGGACTGCGGCTCTGCTTCCATCAGCTCTTTCATCCGCGCCCAAGTGGTTTCACGCGCAGCGGCAAGGTAGTTGGCTTTCGCTTCACCTTCGAGCTCGACAACGGTCATACCAGCGCCATCAAGAGCTGCGAAATCTTCGTCCCGCTTGGTGCGCAGCGCGTTCACGCTGTCGATCTCGTGCTGGATCGCCGTGTCCTGAAGGATAGTCTTGGCTTCGTCGCTTAGACCGTCCCAAGAGTCCTGATTCACGATCACACCAAGGTCAGTTGAGAAGAAGCAGGGCTCGATCCGGTAGTTCAGGAACTCGTTCCACTTGAGATCGATAAGGCCAATCTGGGTCCAGCCGGTGGCGTCAACCACACCATTTTGGAGCGCGGAGTACACTTCGCCGGTGGGCAGGTCGATCACCTGCGCCTGAAGGTAGTTGGTGAAGAACGCGTTATAGACCGCGTTGCCGCGCAGGCGCAGGCCGTCCACTTCGAGGTTGCCGTCGCATCAAAGGACGGCTCATCCCGGGTCCAGAGGTTGTAGCACACGCCACTGTCGAACCAGCCAAGGTACTTGAGCCCCATACGTTCCTGATGGATGCGGTCGATCAATTCGGTGCCACCGTTTTCGCGGGTTTCAATCGCGGTCAGGTTCGAGGCGACCATCGCGTCTTTCTCGGGCAATGCACCGCCATAAAACGACCCCGGCGTGTAAACCATGTCGACGATGCCGTCGCGCACCGCGTCCGGCTGTTGGAACATGCCGATAGCCTCGGGGCCGCCGCGCACTTCGATCTGGATCACACCTTCGCCCGCTTCGTTCACCTTATCGACGAACGACAAAAAGCTTTGCGTGTAGATCAGCGTTTCGGGAAACGCGTGCACCGCGGTGATGGTCTCTTCGGCTTGCGCGACTGTTCCAAGCAGCACGCCACCGGCGACGCAGCCTTTCAAAAGATTGATATTCATGGATAGTTCCTCCTACACCCTTCGGCCTTTCATGGCCTGTGTTACTGCGAAACGGTGTCCCGCCCCGCGCTCCTGAAATTGGTCTGTTGGACTGGTACGGCCCACGGTGTGCTTTGCACATGCTGTGCTCGGTACGCCGCAATGGCCTGCTTATGATTACGGGTCAGATCGATGTCGTCCCACCCATTGATCAGTTTTTGCTGCCAAACCTCATCAAGTGTGAAGTTCAGCGTGGTATTTCCGAACCGAATGGTCTGTTCGGTCACGTCAACACGCACCTCTTGTGGCCTCTCGGCCACCGTTGCGATGGCCGCATCCACCTCGGCCTCGGACACACGCGCGGGCAAAAGGCCATTATTCACCGAGTTGCTGGCGAAGATGTCGCCGAAACTGGGCGCGATCACCACGCGGATGCCGAAATCGACCAGCGCATAGACCGCGGCCTCGCGCGAGGACCCGCTGCCGAAATTGCGACGCGATATCAGGATGCTGGCATCTGGCACGGCGTTCAACGGAAAGTCGGGTACAGCCTTGCCGTCGCTGTCATTGCGCATATCGTGAAGTAGGAAATCGCCGTAACCTTCGGACCGCGGGGTCGACATGAAACGCGCAGGGATCAACTGGTCTGTATCCACGTTCTCACGGTCCAGTACGACGGCAAGACCTTTATGTGTGCTCCAACCGCTCATGCGACCTCCCGCTCTTTCAGAAGGTCACGTACATCGGTCAGGTGTCCTGTCACAGCGGCAGCAGCCACCATCGCGGGCGACATCAGATGGGTGCGCGCGCCGCGCCCCTGACGGCCGCGAAAGTTGCGGTTCGTGGTCGAGGCGCAACGTTTACCCGGATCAACATGATCGCCATTCATCGCGACGCACATGGAACAGCCCGCACCGACCCAGTCGAGCCCTGCGTCGATAAAGATGCGGTCCAACCCTTCGGCCTCGGCTTGTGCTTTCACCTGCTGAGACCCCGGCGATACAATGCCCGGCACCTTGGCGCGGCGACCCGCAAGCACAGCTGCGGCTGCGCGCAAATCTTCGATACGGGCATTGGTGCATGACCCGATAAAAACCTGATCCACCGCGATCTCGGCCAAGGCGCGACCGGGGGTCAAACCCATGTAATCCAATGCATTCCGCGCCCGATCCGCGGCGCTGCCGGTCATGCGATCCGGATCCGGCACGGTTGCCGTCACCGGCAGCGCGTCTTCGGGTGTCGTGCCCCAAGTCACGATCGGTGCAATCTCGGACGCATCCAGTGAAACGCTGGTTTCGAATTGCGCGTCTGCGTCTGACGGCAGGGATGCCCATTGCGCAAGTGCTTTGTCCCAATCCGCGCCACGAGGTGCAAAAGGCCGGTCTTTGACATAGGCGAACGTGGTCTCGTCCGGTGCGACCATGCCAAATCGAGCGCCGCCTTCGATGGACAGGTTACAAAGCGTCATACGCCCCTCCATCGACAACGATTGCACCGCTGATCCTGTGTACTCGATGGCATGCCCGCGCGCGCCATCTGCCCCCAGCTTGGCGATCCAAGCGAGTGCGAGATCCTTGGCCCCAACGCCCGGCCCCAATCGCCCAGTCACGTCGATCCTCATAGCTTTGGGTTTTTTCTGCCAAACGGTCTGGGTTGCCAGCACATGTGCCACCTCGGTCGCCCCGATACCAAAGGCAAGAGCACCGAATGCCCCGTGGGTTGACGTGTGGCTGTCGCCGCAATTGATCAGCAGACCGGGCAAGGTCAGACCCTGCTCCGGGCCAATCACGTGCACAATCCCCTGACGCGGATCATCAAGGCCGAAACAGGTGATGCCATGCTGGGCCGTGTTCGCCGACAGCGTGTCGATCATTCGTGCAATCGCAGGCGTCGCAGGCCCGCCGCGCGTTGGCGCATAGTGATCGGCCACGCCAAAGGTCAGTCCGGGCTCGGCGACCGGCAGTCCCCGCTCGGCAATCTTGGCAAAGGCGTGATGTGACCCTTCATGCACGAGGTGACGATCCACCCAAAGCAGGCTGGTCCCGTCGTCCCGGCGTAGGATTTCATGAGCATCCCAAAGCTTATCCAGCATCCGGCGCGGAGTCATGACGCGCCTCCGATCACCGGTTCCCAGTGGCGGGCTTCGCCTGCGCCGACGCGGGTAAGGTCCATCTCGAGACGGAACAGATCAGGGCGGTACAGCGCCGACAAATGTTCGACCCCGCGCCCTTTGGCGTCACGCACGATGCGCTGCACATAAAGGAGCGGTGACCCGACCGAGACCTCAAGCGCGTCGGCCACATCGGGTGTCGCCAACGCGGCTGTAACCGTTTGGTGCGCGCTGTCCACAGTCACACCGCTGCGCTCTAACAGGCGGAACAAAGGCTGCGTGGCGAGATCAGCCTCGTCATAGCTGATGGCAATGTCCTTGGGCACATAGGTTGTCAGGTGCGAAAACGGCTGGCCATCCGAGGACCGCACGCGCACAGCTTTCTGGACCTCGGCACCTTCGGGAACCCCCAGCGCTGCAGCGACCGCAGACGGCGCTGTGTCATAGGAAAAGGACAAAAGCCGCGCCGTTGTGCTGCGATCCATCTGAACAAGCTGAGGCAGCAGGTTTGCCATGTCGGCGGACAGCTTGCGATCATCGTGCCCCCGCGCCCGAACGACTGATCCCGCGCCGGTTTTCTTCTCGATCCAGCCATCAGCAGACAGCGCCTCAAGCGCGCGGCGGATGGTGATGCGCGAGACGTCAAAGCTGTCTGCCAGCTTGTGCTCTCCGGGCAGGCGGGCACCTTCTTTGAACACGCCATTTGATATTTCGTCGCGCAGCAACAGGTAAACCCTGCGGGCTTTACCGCCTTCTGGAAGTCCGGAATGCGCGTTTATCGTCACGACAGCGCGGCCCCTGTTGGTTGGCGATCTTCGTGGTCGCATTGATGATCCAGCGAAGATTCTTCATTCATTGGTCTTTCAATATACCAAAACCTGTTATACGAACAGAGCAGATTTTGGGGAGGATCATATGCCAATCGTGGAAGCCCACATCCTTGAAGGATACAGCCCCACCGAGAAATCCCGCCTCACTTCGGCCCTGACCGACGCGATTCGGTTTGTTGTGCCGGCGCCGGACGAGGCAATCACCGTGATGCTGCACGAATACCCATCCGAAGCGTATGCGCGGGGCGGCCAGCACCGCAAACCAGCGCCGGCACTGCCAGACCCCACTCAAATTGTGCGCGACTACCTTGCCGCGATGGAGGCCCGCGATCTGGACAAGGCGCAATCGATGTTGGGCGACGGGTTTCAGATGGTGTTTCCCGCGACCCAGCCCATGACGCAGCTGTCCGAGCTGATCGAATGGTCCAAGGGCCGCTACCGCTTTGTGAAAAAGACCTATGACGGGTTCGATGCGATGCACAGCGACGGCGTTGCTGTCGTTTATGTGCGCGGCACACTTTATGGCGAATGGATGGACGGCACACCGTTCGAGGGCATTCGCTTTATCGACCGCTTTGAAATCATGCGCGACAAGATCGTGCGTCAGGACGTTTGGAACGACATGGCAGAGGTGCGTGCGCAATGAGTGCAGCTATTGACCCGATCACCCTCGCCGTTCTTGCCGGACGTATGGAACAGATTGCCGACGAGATGGACGCGACCCTGTTCCGTGCAGCCTTTAACCCGATCATCGCCGAAGCGCATGATGCATCGCATGGCTTTTACCATGCCGACAGCGGTGACACGCTGGTGCAGGGCAAATCAGGCCTGCCGATTTTTGTTGGTGTCATGGCCTTTGCCGTGAAAGCGGTGATCGACAAAGCCGCCGAGGCCGGTGATCTGGCTGATGGCGACATTTATATCTTCAACGACGCGCATATGGGCGGCACGCACCTGTCTGACATGCGGCTGGTGCGCCCGTATTTTCGGGATGGCAAGCTGTTTTGCTACCTCGCGAGTGTGGGTCATTGGCACGATGTGGGCGGCGCGGTGCCCGGCAACTATAATCCGTCCGCGACCGAGGCGTTTCAGGAGGCGTTCATTCTGCCACCCGTCAAGCTGGCGCGCGAAGGGGTGATCCAGCAAGACATTATCGACATTCTGCTCCGCAACACCCGCCTGCCGCAATCGGCGATGGGTGATCTAAACGGCCAGTTGGGCGCGCTGGATCTGGGCGTCAAACGACTGGACGAATTGCTGGACGAATACGGGGGCGAAACAGTTTCAGCCGCGCTTGATGCGCTTGGAAACCGGGCCGAAACCCTTATGCGGTCCGAACTGTCCGATCTGCCGGACGGGCGTTGGGAGGCTGTTGATTACCTCGACAATGACGGGATCACCGATGTGGCCCTGCCGATCAAGGTTGCGCTTGAGATCAAGGGCGATCGGATGGTGCTGGATTTCGAGGGCACTGCGCCTGTGACCGCTGGACCGGTGAACATCGCCTACCCGACCGCCGTGGCGACCGCTTATGTCGCGATCAAGCACATCTTTCCCGACCTGCCCGCCAATGCCGGTGTCATGCGCCCGATTGATGTGCGCGTGCCGGACGGATCTCTTCTGTCTGCCGAATTCCCGGCCCCGGTCGGTGGCTATACCGAAACCATCCTTCGCATGATCGACGTGATCTTTAGCGCAGCATCGCAAGCGGCACCTGATCGTGTTGTCGCCAATGCCTATGGCACAATCAATGCGCTGTCGATTGCGGGCAAGCGGGCAAACGGGCAACGCTGGGTGATGTTCAGCTTCTACGGCGGCGGGCACGGCGGCAGCAACGAGTCAGACGGTCTGAACCATGGCAACGCGCCGATTTCCACAGCAACGATCCCGCCTATGGAGATCCTTGAAGCGGCTTATCCGGTCATGTTCCGCCAATGGGCGCTCCGGCCTGACAGTGCGGGCGCAGGTCAGCATCGTGGTGGTCTGGGCGCGACCTATGAGATCGAAGTGCTTGAGGAGAACGCCGAGGCGTTCTTGTTTGGCGAACGTGGTCGTTTTGCTCCGCAAGGTGTTCAGGGCGGCGGGGACGGCGCGATGAACGTGTTTCACTATGAACAAGCAGACGGGTGGAAGATCCCGCCGCTGGCGTCAAAGATGCTGGGAATCAAGCTGACCAAGGGACAGGCTGTGCGCCTTGAGACACCCGGAGGCGGCGGCTACGGCCCGGCCTCCAGCCGCGACGCACACGAAGTCGCGCAGGATGTGGCCCTTGGATACCTGACACCAGATGCCGCGACTGATCTCTACGGCCCCGCATGGAAAGAGGCATCGACATGAGCAAGATGATTGGCGTCGATGTTGGCGGCACGTTTACGGATGTCTTCGTGCTGAACGAGGCCACCGGCACGGCAGACGTGGCCAAAGTGCCAACCACACGCCCTGATCAGTCAGGCGGATTTCTGGATGGCATTGGTCAGCAGGTCGATGACCTGTCTACTGTCGCGGCGGTCGTGCATGGCACCACCGCCGGAACCAATGCTCTGCTCGAGCGCAAAGGCGCAAAGATCGGCGTGATCACCACTCACGGACTCCGCGATGTTCTTGAAATGCGCCGCCGCGACAGGCCCCGCACATGGGGCCTGCGTGGCGATTTCGAACCAGTTGTCCCGCGAAACCTGCGGTTGGAAGTGCCGGAGCGGACACTTGCCGACGGCACAATTCGCACGCCCGTCGATCTGGACGCGGTGAAGGCCGCTGCAAAGCAGTTGATCGACGAGGGCTGTCTGGCTGTCGCGATCCTGTTTGCGAACGCCTATGCCAATGCGGAAAACGAGGCCAAGGCCGTTGAGGCCATCCGCGCCATGTGGCCCAACGATCATGTCAGCTGCTCATCGGAAATTCTGCCGGAAATCCGCGAGTTCGAACGTTTCTCGACCACCGCTTTGAACGCCTACCTGCAACCCGAAGTGTCGGGCTATATCAACCGTCTGGATCAGGCCCTGACCAAAGGCGGGTTCGGCGGTGAGTTCATGATCGTGCAATCCAATGGCGGGGTGATGGGCACCGACACCGCCTGCCGCCTGCCGATCCGCACGGCGCTGTCCGGCCCTGCTGCCGGTGTGATCGCAGCCGGTCATATCGCCACAACTGCGGGTTTTGAGAACGTCATCACCGGCGACATGGGCGGCACCAGTTTTGACGTCGCGCTGATTGCCAAGGGGCAGTCGATGCTGTCGCCACAGACCTCGATTGATTTCGGCATGGTTGTCCGCAACCCGATGATCGAGATCACGACCATTGGTGCAGGTGGCGGCTCAATCGCATGGGTCGATAAGGGTGGCTTGCTCAACATCGGCCCGGAAAGCGCCGGATCAACTCCCGGCCCTGTGGCCTATGGTCAGGGCAATGATCGCCCAACCGTGACAGACGCCAACGTTGTGTTGGGCCGGATCGACCCGGACAACCCGATAGGTGGCAAGCTGGACCGTCTTGATGTGGACGCAGCCGCTAAGGCCATCGACATCCATGTCGGTTCGAAACTGAACCTGAGCACCGTCGAGGCGGCCGAGGCCATCCTGCGCGTTGCAAATTCGCGTATGGCAGGGGCGATCCGACTGGTCAGTATCGAACGTGGTTTTGATCCCAAACGGTTCGCCTTCATGCCCTTTGGCGGTGGCGGCGCTTTGCACACCGGCGCGATCTTGCAGGATGTTGGCATCGGCAGTGCGATTGTTCCCCGCTATCCCGGCGTGACCAGCGCCATGGGCTGCGTGATCGCCGATATGCGGCAGGATTTCGTGCAGACCATCAACACACTGACCGCGACTTTGGACACCGACGCGCTGCGCGACGTTATGCAAAAGCATATCGATGACGGCATGGCCCTTTTGGATGCCGCGCAGTCCCGCTTTGAGGCGCGCGATATCGTGGTCGAGCTGGACATGGCCTATGTTGGCCAGACCCATACCGTTGCCGTGCCTTTGCCGGTCACGCTGGACGGCACGTTGGTCAAGGCTCCAACAATTGCCGAAGTCGAAGCCGCCTTTGATGCCGCCTACCAAGCCACCTACGGACGCTTGCTCAAGAACGGCACGCGTCGGGTGATGAACCTGCGCACAGCCGTGATCGGCCGGCGGCCCAAGTTCGACCTGACGACGCTTGCGCCCAAAGGCGGGTCGGTCGAGGCTGCACATACAGGCAGCCGCAAGGTGCATTTCGGCGATGCATGGTTCGACACCGCGATCTACAACCGCCTTGCCCTGCCCGTCGGTGCCACCATCAAAGGCCCCGCGATCCTTGTACAGCCGGACACAACCGTGCTGGTCGATCCCGGCCTGACCGCCAAGGTCGACACCTGCGGCAACACCATCATCACACGGGATGAGGACTGAGACATGGCACATACCATCGACCCAAAGCGCACCGCGCTCCTCACCATCGATCTGCAGAACGACTTTCTGCACCCCGAAGGCGCCTATGGTCGCGCGGGCCAGACGGCAGAGGCGATCAAGGCTTTGCCTGCCCGGATCAAACCCGTTGCAGATGCCCTGCGCGCCAAGGGCGGCACCTATATCAGCGCGCAATTCACATTGGTGCCGGGGCCGAATGACGAACCGCTCATTGCGCCGCACCTGAAAGAGCTGCGCCCCTTTCTTGGCAAAGGCGATTTCGCACCAGGCGAGTTCGGCCATGCCCTTGTCGAAACCCTGTCACCTGCGGATTACACCATCGAAAAAGTCGCCTATTCCGCGCTTTACCAAACGCGGCTGGAATACATCCTTCGCGCGCTGGAGATCGACACATTGATCATCGGCGGGATCGTTACGAATGGCGGTGTCGCCAGCACGGTGCGCGACGCGCATTTGCGGAACCTGCACACAATCCTGCTGTCCGATGGATGTGCGGCCTTTAAACAAGAGGTGCATGACGCCACATTGCTGTCGCTTGCATCGGTTTGCCCGAACGTCACCTGCGCAGAGATGTTGGAAACCCTGTCATGAGCCTTAAAAACCGCCTTGCTGCCAATGACATCCTCGTTGCTCCGGGTGTGTATGACGCCCTGACTGCCGCGCTTGCCGCGCAAGCCGGGTTCGAGGCGCTGTATCTGAGTGGCGCGGCGGTGTCTTATACCCGTCTTGGCCGGCCTGATATCGGCCTGAGTTCGGTCACTGAGATGGCCGATACCATGACCCTGATCCGTGATCGCGTGGACCTGCCGGTTATCATTGATGCCGATACCGGGTTCGGCAATGCACTGAATGCACAACGGACAATGCGGCTTTATGAACGTGCCGGGGCCAACGCCTTGCAGGTCGAAGATCAGACCTACCCGAAACGCTGCGGTCATCTTGCAGACAAGTCGATCATTCCCGCACAGGAAATGGTGGGCAAGATCGCGGCTATGGCCGACGCCCGCACCAGCGATGAAACGCTCATCATCGCGCGCACCGATGCCGTGGCTGTCGATGGATTTGACGCCGCAATCGACCGCGCCGAGGCTTATGTGGCGGCTGGCGCGGATGCGCTGTTTATCGAAGCGTTGCGGTCGGTTGAGGAAATGAAAACCGTTGCAGATCGCTTTAAAGACCGCGTGCCGCTGTTGGCCAATATGGTCGAAGGTGGCGCCACACCGATCCAGAAGGCTTCTGACCTTGAAGCCATGGGCTTTTCGATTGTGATCTTTCCCGGCGGAATCGTGCGTGCATTGGCGCGCACTGCCGAAGATTATTATGCAAGCCTCAAAGCCAATGGCAGCAACCGGCCCTTTGCTGACCGGATGTTCGATTTTGGCGGGCTTAACGACCGGCTTGGAACAAACGAGATGTTGGACGCAGGCAAACGCTACGAGTCGGGCGGACAAGACTGAGCCATGCCGATCCTGACACCTCCGGAGACCGACTTTGACCTGACCGTACCAATCCTGATCATTGGGGCTGGAGCATGTGGATTGGTGGCAGCCCTTGCCGCAAATGACGCAGGCGGGGATGTGCTGGTCGTCGAAGCAGATTCGGCACCGTCTGGATCAACCGCGCTGTCCGCCGGTCTGATCCCGGCCGCTGGCACCCGGTTTCAACGAGACGCCGGAATTGACGACGACGCCGATCTGTTCGCACGGGACATCCAAAAGAAAGCCAAGGGCGAAAACCCTCAAGCCCTTGTTGACCTGCTTGCTGGCCAGTCGGCCAAAGTGATCGAGTGGCTGGCTGACAGCTTTGATCTGCCGTTTTCAGTCGTCACCGACTTCGATTACCCCGGCCATTCCCGCCGCCGCATGCATGGCCTGCCGACCCGCGCCGGGCGCGAGTTGATCGACCGTCTGAGGTCCGCATGCGAAGCGCAGGGGATCGACATCATTTGCAACCGGCGCGCTGAGAGTCTGTTTGTTGAAGGTGACATGGCCCGAGGCGTACGGTTGGAGGGTCCGAATGGTACGGAAGACGTAGGGTGTGGCGCTCTGATCCTTGCCTGCAACGGGTACGGCGGCAATCGCGACATGGTTCGACAATTCATGCCCGAAATCGAAAACGCCGTCTGGTTCGGACATGATTATAACCAAGGCGATGCCGTGACTTGGGGGGAGGCCTTGGGCGCAGACACTTTGCATCTGGGCGCTTATCAGGGCCACGGCAACGTTGCGCACCCGCAAGGTATTTTAGTCACATGGGCCGTGATCACCCAAGGCGGGGTTCAGATGAACCTGCATGGCGAACGCTTCTGGGACGAAAGCCAAGGCTATTCTGAAGCGGCGCGTGCGGTTCTGGCACAGCCCGAGGGCGTGGCATGGACGATCTTTGACAGCCGCATCGCAGACATTGCGCGGCAGTTTCAGGACTTTAAGGACGCCGAAGCCATCGGCGCGATACGAACAGCTGAAAGCTTGACCGACTTGGCCGAGATCACAGGCCTGCCGGAAGAAGCGCTCACACGTACGGTGGCGAGCATTCCCAAAAACGGCCCTGACGCTTTTGGACGCAGCTTCCTTGGCGAACCGCTCAAACCGCCTTACTGTGCCGTGAAGGTGACCGGTGCTTTGTTTCACACGCAAGGTGGCCTGAAAGTCGACCACAGCGCGCGCGTTATCCGCAAAACCGGGAATGTGTTTCCCAACCTTTTTGCAGCGGGTGGTGCGGCTGTGGGTGTTTCAGGTTCCGGCGATAGCGGGTATCTGTCTGGCAATGGACTTCTGGCCGCAACGGTTCTGGGGCATATCGCCGGATCGGCTGCGGCCAATGACATACAAGAGGAGCATGGACATGCTTGATGCGTCAAACGCGGGTCACGGACCCTCACTCGCCAAATTTGACTGGGAAGACCCTCTGGCCCTTCGTGCCTCTCTTGAAGAAGACGAGCGCATGATCGCGGACAGCGCGGCGGCCTACGCTTCCGACAAGCTGCTGCCGCGCGTGTCGGACATGTACCTGAACGAAGGCGTGGACCCCGAGATTTTTGCGGAAATGGGCGAGATGGGCTTGCTGGGTGTGACCATCCCCGAAGAGTTTGGCGGTCTCGGCGCGAATTATGTGAGCTACGGGCTTGTCGCGCGCGAGGTCGAACGCATCGACAGCGGCTATCGATCGATGATGAGCGTTCAAAGCTCTTTGGTCATGTATCCGATCCATGCCTACGGCACCGATGAACAGCGCAAAAAGTATCTGCCAGGTCTTGCCGCAGGCACACTGATCGGATGCTTCGGTCTGACCGAACCCGACGCCGGATCAGACCCTGCCGGCATGAAAACCGTCGCCAAGAAAACCGACGGTGGCTATGTCATCAACGGCGCAAAGATGTGGATTTCCAACAGCCCGATTGCGGATGTGTTTGTGGTCTGGGCCAAGTCCGACGCGCATGACGGCAAAATCCGTGGGTTTGTCCTTGAGAAAGGCATGAAGGGTCTGAGCGCGCCCAAGATTGGCGGAAAGCTGAGCCTGCGCGCGTCTGTGACCGGCGAGATCGTGATGAAGGATGTCGAAGTTGGCGAGGACGCGTTGTTACCGGGTGTGGAGGGCCTCAAGGGACCGTTCGGATGTTTGAACCGTGCGCGTTATGGCATTGCATGGGGCGTGATGGGCGCAGCAGAAGACAGCTGGCACCGTGCGCGTCAGTACGGTCTGGACCGCACGCAGTTCGGCCGCCCGCTGGCGCAGACACAGCTTTTCCAGAAGAAACTGGCCGACATGCAGACCGAGATCACCTTGGGCCTGCACGCAGCCTTGCAAGTGGGCCGGATGCTTGATGCGGGGACCGCAGCACCCGAGGCGATCAGCCTGATCAAGCGCAACAATTGCGGTAAGGCGCTGGATATTGCGCGGCACGCCCGCGACATGCATGGCGGCAACGGGATCATGGCGGAATACCACGTCATGCGCCACGCGCAGAACCTTGAGACGGTCAATACCTACGAGGGCACTCATGATGTGCACGCCCTGATCCTTGGCCGGGCGCAGACAGGGTTGCAGGCGTTCTTCTGATGGCCGCACCGCTGGAAGGTCTGAAAGTCCTCGAATTGGCCCGCATTCTTGCCGGGCCAATTGTCGGTCAGACGCTGGCCGACCTGGGTGCAACTGTCATCAAGGTAGAAAGCCCCAAAGGCGACGACACCCGCACATGGGGGCCGCCGTTCATCGAACGCGAGGGCGAGGACACGCCGTCAGCCGCGTATTTCTACAGCTGCAACCGCGGCAAATATTCGGTCACGGCGGATCTGACGACCGACGAAGGCCGCGCCTTTGTGCTGGACTTAGCACGCGAAGCAGATGTGCTGATCGAGAACTTCAAGGTTGGCGGGCTTGCCAAATACGGGCTGGATTATGCCAGCCTGTCTGCGGTCAACCCCGGTCTGGTGTATTGTTCCATTACTGGCTTTGGCCAAACTGGCCCTTATGCCGAACGCGCCGGATATGACTACCTTGTGCAGGGTCTCTCGGGTCTGATGTCGATCACCGGTGACCCAAGCGGAGAGCCGCAAAAAGTGGGGGTAGCTGTCACCGACATTTACACCGGCTTGTATTCGGTAATCGGGATTCAGGCAGCCCTGCGGGAACGCGATTCAACCGGCCTTGGTCAACATATCGATATGAGCTTGCTGGATGCCGGCACCGGGTGCCTTGTCAATCAGGCGATGAACTATCTCGCGACAGGCATATCGCCGAACCGTATGGGCAACCAGCATCCCAATATCGTCCCCTACGAGGTCTTCCCGGCCTCGGATGGTGACATCATCATCGCATCGGGGAATGACCGCCAATTCCAAGGTCTTTGCGAGATTGTCGGACGCCAAGACATTGCCGAAAACCCCGAATACCGAACAAACGCGGGGCGGGTGAAACACCGCGATGTTCTGATCCCGCTGCTTAAGGCCGAAACCGCAAAGCAGACCAAAGCCGAGCTTTTGGAGGCGCTGAAAGCCAAGCAGGTTGCATCATCGCCGATCAATACGGTCGGAGAGGTGTTTGACGATCCACAGATCGTACATCGTGAGATGAAAATCACGCCAGAGGGTGTGCCGGGTGTTCGCACGCCGATCACCTTCAGCACATCGCGCCTTGCACTGGACCGGACCGCGCCCACTCTGGGGGCGCATACAGATCAGATAAAAACATCCGGGTGGTCACTCAAAGACTGACCACCCGATTGTTCTCAGTTCAAACGCAGTCCGGTTTCCGGTGCGAAATATGACACCTTGCCCAGATCAAAGGACAGGCGTTTCGGCTCTCCGGGGCGGGCAGTGGTTTCGACATGCTGTAGGGTGTCATAGCCCGGAAAGACTGCTCTAGCCGCCACCCGTTAAGGACAGAATGCATGCGACTGAGGCAGCGCTTCGGCGCTGAAACTTGGCGCTCTTCGCAGGAAAAATCTGAAGGTCGTACCTAGATTTGCGGTCGGCAGTTAGCCTCTCGCCCGACGCTTCCGCAGCTCGTAGGAAAGCAATAGCATAGCTGCAACCGCCGCCAGAGCCAAAGCACCAGACGAAGCATCTATCTCGGGCACAGAGGAGACAACACGGCCACTATGTCCATATGCCCAACCATTGCTATTACCACCAGCATTACTGTGCGATGCCTGAGCCAAGACAGCGCTGGACGTGACACAATACGTCACGGCACTCGAGATCAGAGTTGATGAGATTTTAAGCATGATCAATTCCTTTATGAAGATCGTACTCTAAAATGTACTGTGCCTAGACGCTCTTCACTTTCGCATCACGGTCAATTCTTTGCGCGCCTGAGCCAACTGCACGCATCAACGCTCTTTGAGAAAAGACACCAAGAATTCTTGTTCAATGCCACGCGTCATGTGTCACTTGGCAAAACCAATGTGCACCTTCAAGCAGTCCACATCAGCATTGAAGACCAAATGAACGTACTTATTAACGCCTAAAGCGTTTCGACATTAACCTGAGACATATCCGGCAGCCTTGAAGTAGTTCCAACACTCTTCTGGATCGTAGAGATCGCAGATTGATCCGATGGCGTCGAAGACCTCGGTGAAGGTTCTTGCCCCGATCCGTCGCAAGTGGGCTTTCAGCTTTGAGTATGCCTGTTCGATGGGGTTCAGATCGGGCGAGTACGGCGGCAGGTATAGGAACCAACAGCCGTGGTCGCGCAGGGCCTGTGTGGCCTCCTTGTTCCGATGGGTGGCCAGGTTGTCGAGGATGACCACAGTGCCGGGCGCGATCTCGGGGATCAGCACTTCGCGGATGTAGGCGGCAAAGGCGGGGCCATCCATCGCGCCCTTTATGACCCATGGTGCGATCAGGGCATCCCGGGTCAGGCCTGCGATCAGTGTTTGTGTGCCCCAGCTGCCAAAGGGCGCATCCATCGTCAGGCGCTTGCCCCGTTGTGCCCTTCCACGCAGGCGGGTCAGGTTCGTTTTTACCGCGGTTTCATCAATGAAGACAACGCGTTCGGGCAAGGCCGCAATGGCAGGCAGACGATGTCTGAACCAGTCCGTGCGCTGCTGCCTTACCTTGGCACGACGGCGCTCGCTCGCGACCAGCGACTTTTTTTGTACGTGAACCCGAGCCGGGACAGCAGGTTGGCGATGGAGGAATGATGCACCCGCACGCCCTCGGCATCAGCCAGCGCATCGCGCAACTCGAAGAGCGTGATATCGGGGTCCTGCGCGACCAGTTCCTCAAGGAAGGCCTGATGCGGAGCGAGCTTTCCCGTGCCGCGCGGCGGCCCCTGAGGGGCAGGTTCCGCATGGCCCATCGTCCTCACCTGGCGCGCCCAACGCGCGCCCGTTGCGGGCGAGAGCTGCAAACGCAACGCTGCCGCGCGCCCGCTTAATCCTTCTTCAATGTATCTCTGAAACCGCGTCCTGAGTGCCGATGGCAAAGGTGCTGACATGATCCATCCTCCCAAACAGGATGAATCACAGATCACGTCTCAAGGGAATCCCCCGCGATTCAAGTTCAAGCCGAAATGCTTTAGAGGCGGCAGGTCAGCCGGTTTGACCAAGTGCCATTTTGGTGATTTTTGCATGCAGTTCGCGTTGATCCTCCGGCAACTTCGGAATGAGCCGACATGAGGCTGAGGCAAGCTTCTGGTGCAAAACCAGAAATTCCCCTGATATGACGGTCCCGACAGCAGCTTGCACAGGGCCACCAAGCGCGTTTTTGAGAGGCACGAATTCGGCACCAGCCTCCTTCAAACAGGCGAAATAATCAGACGCGACATCGGCGAAAAAGGGAACATTGTGCCCCAATGTGATCCCGATGATCTCAACACCGAACCAAGCCTGCGCCGTCTTCATGTCATGACGCAACTGGGCGACCGAAAACTCTAGGAAGCTCTCCCGGACGAACGCCATTGCGTCTTTGTCTTTCGCGTCCATAGCATTTCGGTAGGCGCGGTTCCATGTCCACTCGTAGGACCAACTGGTGACGTCGACGGGCGTCAGTCCCCGGATTTCCAGATGCGAGTTTATCTTGCGCAGCTTTTCTTCGGTCTCGCCCCAGTGATACAGCGGATGGCGAAATAGTTTCATGGGAGCTTGTGACACCCAGCGATTGAGCTTTTGCTCGGCGATGTCGATGTCCGCGATGAAGTCTTCAGCGGACACGTCCGGGAGTTCGATATGCGAATGGGTATGATTGGCGACGTGATGGCCATCCGCCACCCAGTCATCGAGGATGGCAGACATCTCCGGATGCTTGTCTAAAGGCCAGGAATTGGAAAAGGAATAGACGCCCTCTATGCCGTTCTCCCGCAGGGCGAGGCGGATGGATTTCACGATCCCTTCGGCAGTATACCCTGCGGGTGGGTAGGACTGGGGCCAAAGCGGCAAGTCATCCACCGTGAATGCAATCTTCAAGTTACGATCCTTCGCGCGCAAAGACTATTAAGCGATGATCGCCCAGCCACGTTTGAATGTCTACGTCCGCTTCGTCCCGCAGATTGTGAGAGTTCATGAGCCGCGCAGCGAACGTCCACAGGCGTGCAAATTTCTTGATTTTTGCACGCATGCGGCCCCTCGCCCTAACTGGATGTGCATGGCGGAAGCGGTCGACGAGCGCAGCGAGTTAACGCTTTTCGCGAGTACCTTTAAGCGCCATGACCATTTTTCGGACCTTCACGTCTGTCAGCCCGCCAACATCAGGCGCAGCGCTTACCATACTTGGTCATAGTGTTAAGCCAAACTGTCTGATGGTCCTAAGGTTTTGTTCTCCAATAATCTGCAGGAATTCGTTCCAAAATTGGTGAAAGGCTAAGCAAGACTTTGTCCCTGAACTCGATCGTTTTGCGATAACGGCCATCGGTTTCGTCTTGGTGTTTATGCCCAACCAAGTCCTTAACTGCGTCCTTGGGCACATCTTCCTCGAAACGGAGATATGTGATGAATCTATGGCGAAAGCTATGAAAGGTCTTCCGTTCAGCTTTCTCACCAAGCTGCTGATCCAGTATAGGTTTCCACTTTTTATAGAAAACGTCACCGAAACTGCTCGTGTCGTTGGTTGGCTTCAAGTCAGGAAATAGGTCGGTTTCGCCCCGCGCTTGCAATCCTGCAACATAGTCATCGAAGCCTAACTCGAAGAGGATGCTGTGAATTGGGACATAACGCTCAGATGCAGCATTCTTGAGACGGCGATTGCCGTTTCTGCGAATGTAAAAGTGCGGGATCGAGTGGTCTAAGAATACGTCAGAAAGCTTTGATCCGAGGATTTCTTCCCGTCTTGCGCCGGTGACACTGGCAATGATTGGACCCCAATAAAGTGCGTCTTTGAGGACTTGCTCTCCCTTCTCGTATCGCCTGCTGTCGCTCCGGCATCCACTCCATATTGGATGACTTGCAATGGCAGCGATATCCGCTTCCGAGAAGGCAAGCCTAGCGGCCCGTTCATCGTCGTCAGTGGTTTTGCGAAGGCGCGAAAGCCGTAAGTCCTCCGCCGGTTTAGCTCCCTTGTCGAAAGCGTGATCCAGAAAGCCCTGCAAAATGGTAATATTACGATTGATTGTATTGGCGCTGAGCCCGACCTTCTCCACTGGCAATTCCTCGGCACGCTCAAGGATTTCGGAAAGAGTAAGATTGCGCTCTTCCGGACTGCGGTGGTAGATTTTCGGCAGCCGTTCGAGGACCGATACGTAGTGGTACAGGTCGTCCTGGCGCAAGTCTGACATTTCTTCCAAGCCTATTGCCTCAACGAACTGACTGAGAACCGCGCGGCGCTGAGACACGTCTTTGCGGATTTTTTTTTGTTCTCCCAGATCGTTGGTTTTCCTGTCACGAGTGGCAATGTGACTTTCGATCAAATCCTTTAACCGGTGGCTAAATCGCGGTTTCCGGTCTTCGCTTGTATCGATTCTATCTTTTTGTTGCACTGCGGGTGTGGGTACCGCATTATCATTGACAAGTGCAGTTACCACGTCAGCAAAGTCCAATGAACCAAAACCAAGGACACTCGCATTGCGATCGCTACGCTGCATGGCCTCAGCCTCTGCTGTCAGTCTAAGAGACGCCACTGCGCGCAAATCAGGGTCCAAGAGATCGGTTCGGCCAAACGCACCCGAGGCCAATCGCCTGCTGTTCTCTTGGAATTCGTCGCTGCTGATTTCCGCCAATAGGTCTTCGATCTCATCCGCAATCCAAGACAACTCCATCTTAGAGAAACCTTGCTTGGCTAGATTTTCACGGTCGGTCACTGAAAAACCGGAAGCAGATCCGCGCACTGCCACATGACGCATAGCCTCCGCTCGACACCTCTCACGGAGATACCGCTGGCGCCATTCATCGGGCGTTTTAGCGGCAGGTTCGAAATAGCGCTCTTCCTCGATCCGTTCCAAGGCCTGTGAGACCAATCCAGCGAGGGCGCGCTGAGCCTCCACTTTAGTGATCCTCTTGCGTTCCATGTCTATTATAGATGTCGCAAATGCCGAATTCACAACATTTGCGAGCATCTTAGCTGTGGAAAACCTCGAGGTTCTGAGGCTGACTTGAAGAAAACCAACCCTCGAAATCCGAGCTGGAAGACGCCTTCGCCACACGTAAATGGCCCCGCGGCGGGAAACATGGTTAAGTCTGCTCAACTTTACGCTCCATCGGAATCGAAGGCGCGGAAAGACCATTTCGTTAACGGGTGTGTTGCATGGATGTGATGCACCCACGTGTCGCAGGTGGGGAAGTTATTCCCCCGACCACAACAGCCATTCAATAAAATCAATAGATTACAAGGAAACTGGCTGGGGTGGCAGGATTCGAACCTGCGGTACGCGGTACCAAAAACCGTTGCCTTACCAC
This sequence comes from Marivita sp., assembly GCA_043585115.1. Lineage (GTDB taxonomy): Bacteria > Pseudomonadota > Alphaproteobacteria > Rhodobacterales > Rhodobacteraceae > Marivita. Next base: position 3,076,411 of record CP121326.1, on the reverse strand, counting down.
TTGGCTACACCCCAACCGTGCGGCGCTACTTACGCCGCTAAGCGGGCGGGATCAAGACCCCAAAAACCGAAAATTTACTTACTCTTCCAGAGCGTCTTTTTTAAGCAGATCATCGCCCTGTTTTTCTGCACGTTCCGTCGCGACGATGCGCTCCAATTCCTTGTCCATAGCGGCTTCGACATCTCCTACCGTTGCCGCAGCGGCAGCCACGGCGGCCGCATCCGAGCTTGGTGTCCTTTTACTTGTGGGCGGTTTTGATTGCGCCTCGTGCGGGATCGCGCTGTCACCGATTCCTACGACACGCAATGTGGTTTCCGGCATGACGATGCCCGCATGGTCAAAAGCTGCCATGCACAGGCGCCACGCTTCGCTGCGGGCTTTGAGGTAGCTGGTTTCGTGCTGCCGGATCCAACCGCCGACCTGCAAGATGACAGCACTGTCGCCCAAGTCTTCGATCCAAACAGCCGGCGCTGGTTCCTGAATAACGAAAGGCAGGGATGAAACGGTCTGAAGCGCCAAATCCTGCGCACGCGCCAGATCGGTGTCGTAGGCGACCCCCAGGCTGATGACAAAACGGCGTTCGTCGTTGCGCGTATAGTTCACGATCCGGCTTTTGAAGACGGTCGCATTGGGAATACGGATGTGATTCCCATCAAAACTCAGCAAGATCGTAGCGCGACTGGTCAGGCGGATCACTTTGCCGATATCGCCTTCAATTTCGACCTGGTCATTTGGGCGAAACGGCTGCCGGATTGAAAGCATGATCGATGCAATAAAGTTTTCGACCGTGTCACGAACCGCAAAACCGATGGCAAGACCAATGATCCCTGCGGCGCCAAGGATCGTAGAGAGCAAGGCTGCTGCACCGAGAATATCGAGGGCTATGACCAGTCCGCCAAGTATAAAGGCAATGCGGATCACCTGACGGTAGATATCAGCGATAAAGGCGTTGGGGGCCAATCTGTCCCAGGGACGTCGCATGCGTGCGATCAGGAAGCCGACCGTCACCACCAAAGCGAATGCGGTAATGGCGATACCGGCTAACGGCAGATAGTTGATGAACTGTTCTGATCGGGCGCGGAACCGTTCAAGTGCGGGGTCCAATCGCCGCGCGACATCTGTGGTTTCCTGCACATTGTTCTCGATCGTGACGACGCCTTCAACGCGCCCCGCGATTTCGTTCAGCCGCGCGACTGCCGGTCCATCCAAAGCGGTGCCGCGCAACGTGACAATGCCAGAATTCACAGTGACCGTGACATCTTCGTAGCCATCAAGTTCTGTCAGGATTTCACGAATGCGGCGGGCGATAGCAGCGTCTTGTTCTGCGCTGTCGTCAATGGCGATAGTGCCCGTCGGCTGATCGGTTGTTTGCGCGAATAGATCAGCACCGGTCAGGCAAAGAGCCGCGAATAATAAGACAGCGAGGACGCGAAAGATAAAACCCATTCCACGGACTTTGCGCGACAGCATGGCATGTTTCAAGTGCTCTGACCCAAGCACCACCCCATCACATATCCAGCGCGGCAAGGTTATGACCCATTTTTTGTGACCACAACATGTGCCGGCCACGTCCCGAGCGCTTGGCCGCGTAGAGAGCCACATCTGCGCGCTCAATCAGGGCTTCCGGGTCAAAGCGTCCGGACGACATCTGAGCGATCGCGATGCCGATACTGGCACCAACAGTCGCTGCATGGTCATCTATTGCTATGGGTTGGGATACATCGTGAATGAGTGCATATGACAATTCATCCAAGCGCCGCCGGTCCGTCAGGCCCGGGCAAATTATCACAAATTCATCTCCTCCAAGCCGCACCAACAGATCATCCTGACGGGTGTGGGCGCGAAGAATGGATGCAACGCGTTTGAGCACCGCATCACCTATGGCATGGCCCATCGTGTCGTTTACGCTTTTGAAACGGTCCAAATCCATTTGCAGAACGGCATAGTCGGTTTCGGATTGCCCCAAGCGGGTCAATGCCGCGTTCAGGGCGCGCCGGTTGTGCAAGCCGGTCAAGCCATCGGTCATAGCTTCGGTTTCTGCAGCAAGGCGCGCTCCGTTTAGGCGGGAATTCAGGCTGAAAGACGCAGCCATCGCCCCAGATTTCGCCTCTTGAAGAAATAGCAATTCCATCACCAGATCGCTTGACGCAAAGTCCCTGGCCGTCAAACCAAACCGCTGTACGGCGTCGACCACCGCTATCCCGAATGAAAGATCAAGAATAATGCCGTCAGCCTGATCTTCGATTACCAACGCCTTGAACGTAATCGCCGGTTCTGACCTGAGGATGAGGCGAAGGACCTGACCGGACAGGGTGCGTAGGTCTGACATGCTCGATGGTCGAAACGCGCCAAGTATTTCGAACACTTCGAGAAATCGCGCACCCGTCAAATCACCCACACCAAGTTTTACAACACTTGCGCCGGCCTGTGTGATGTGTCCGGTTTTGCCGACGCAGATATGAAACGGACGTAGCCGTGCCAAAAGGTCAAGGGCCGTGATCATGTCAATGTACCTGAATGTGCGCTTGCTAGCGTAAAACCGCGATCATCGGCAAAGGCAGCCTCGATCACCTGAACGTCAATGACTTCGGCACCTTCCAGAGTGCCGCGATGTTCCAGGACAGCCAGTGTTCCGTAATCATCCGCCATCGCCCGCAAAAGCCCAACCAGAACATGCCCGAACCCTGCGGGGTGGCCCTGACACAAGATTGTAAAATGCTGGCCAATCTGCTCGCGCACCTGAATTCGTGGCAATTCGAGACCCGACACAGCCAGTCGCGTTCTACCTGGCAGATCATCAAGGCTGTGCAACAGTTCAGAAAATGTATCGCCACCAAAGCGCATCAAACGCCTGATGGAGGCATGATTTTGATGTGTAATCAGATATGCACCGATATCTTCGAGTATGACCGGTTCCGGTCGGTTCAGTGCAGCCGCACAGCCAGTCAGGAGCTTTTCAAAGTAGCTCGCGTCATACTGAAGCATCGCCTCGAACGAGGTGGTTTCCAAGTCAGACAAGGCGATGGCCTTTGCCCATGTATCTGGCCCGAAACCGTCCGAAACAAACGCCTCAACCGTACGAAAGATCAATCCATGCATAAACCGCACCCTTGTCGTGTTGCGCAGCTTGGCATGACGATCTTAACAATCGGCAAACCGGTAAAGTTTTAGAAATCTGTCGGCGCGCCACCTTCGGCTTTGCGGCGGTCGACAAAAGCCACCAGTTCCTCGTGGATGGCCGCATCCATGGGTGGTGGCTGGAATTCTTCCAAAATGGCTTTGTACATGACATGCGCGCGCTCTGGCGTCCAAACGCTGCCAGCGGCTTCCCATGCCTCGAAATTTTTCCAATCCGACAGGAACGGCTGATAAAAGGCCGTCGTATAGCGTTCTTGCGTGTGCTGGGTGCCGAAGAAATGGCCGTTGCTACCAACCTCTCGAATGGCATCCAGACCAAGGCCATCATCGCTCACGTCACAGATCGCCGGGTCCATGTACCGGATCAGCTGTTGGATCACCTCGCAATCCATGACGAACTTTTCAGGACTGGCGATCAAGCCACCCTCAAGCCACCCGGCCGCATGGTACACCATATTGGTGCCAGACTGGATCGCAGCCCAAAGGCTATGTTCGGTTTCCCACATCGCCTGACCATCGGGCACATTGGCAGCGCACACACCCGACGAACGCAATGGCAAACCATAAAAGCGCGCCATCTGGCCCGTCATCTGCGTGGCCCGAATGTATTCGGGTGTCCCGAACGCGGGCGCCCCGGATTTCATATCGACATTCGATGTAAACGTGCCGATGGCACAGGGCGTGCCGGGACGGATAATCTGGGCAAGAACAATCGCGCTCAGACCTTCGGCCAGCGACTGTGCAACGGCGCCGGCCATCGTGACTGGGGCCATGGCACCGGCAAGCGTGAAGGGTGTCACGATACAGCCTTGTCCGCGTGCCGCGCAGCGCATCCAGCCATCCATCATCGGATAGTCGTGCTTGAGCGGTGAGGTCGAGTTGATGTTGGTATACATACGCGGGCTGGCGTCGAATTCTTCGTGCGTCAGGCCACCTGCAATGCGCACCATTTCCATCACGTCTTCAACACGCTCTTTGCCCAAAGAATAGGCGTGCGCCACTTTATCGGTGAGCGTTAGTTTATCATAAAGCACATCCAGATGACGCACACTGGCATGCACATCGACAGGTTCGACCGGGTAGCCGCCAACAAAGTGGATGCAGTTGAAATACTGCGACAACTTGAGAAAGTTTTTGCACATCTCGCGTGTGCCGGGCAATTTGCGGCCCACTTCCATGTCCCAGTAATTCGGGGGCGACGATACGTTTCCGAACAGGATGTGACCTTCACCCACCGTGATTTGATGTTCCGGATTGCGAGGAGTGATCGTGAAGGAATCGGGCGCTTTACGCACCCATTCCATGACGAATTCGCGGTCCATACGCACATTTTCGCCATTCACCGTACAACCCGCATCGCGCAGGACTTGCACCGCTTTGGGATTGAGAAATTCGATCCCCAACTCTTCGAGAATGACCATCGCCGTATCGTGAATGCGCGCCACGCCTTCTTCGGTCAGCGGTTCTGTGGGGCGATCGATATTGACCGGCAATGTCCATGGAAGCTGTTCGATGACGGATGTCCCGCGTCGAACCGCATGACCCGAACGGCCTCCGCTGCGGCGTCTACGTGTGGTGGCCTCGGCCATGGAAAACCTCCTGCGTTGCCCCTCTAGCTAGGCCTCACAGAACTGGGTTATCCTGTCGGAACACGACGCGTTCGGTCGCTTTTGGGATCTGCTTAAGCTTCGTCCAGGCCAAGCCATGAGGGCAGATGTCCAATATCGGGCAACACCACATCGGCATGAGGTGCGAGCACGTCTGCCTTGGCCACGCCTGTCAGGACAGCAACTGTCCACATCCCAGCCGCGCGTCCGGCAATCAGATCATGAGTGCTATCCCCGACCATCACGGCACGGTCTGGCGACACCCCGACCGCCTCACAAAATGCGAGCAACTGACCGGGTTGTGGTTTTGCACCAAACCCGCTGTCTGATCCGGCGATAAATGCAAAACGGCCTCTGACTCCAACTTCGTCCAGATGCGCAAAAGCAGGGCGTTCGGCATCATTTGTGGCGATCCCAAGATGCAACCCCTGCGCAAGGAAGTGGTCCAACAGCGGTGTCAGAGGCACTGCCTCGGCCATCGGGGCGGACTCAGCTTCGTCATTGATCAGTGTGATCAGCTCGGTCCGAGACAGATTGGGAAATTCAAGGGCCAATGTATCAACAAGATCATCCGGAGTTCCGGCGATCACAAAACTGTCCGGTCGAAAGCAGGTGTTTTCAAGATCAAAGCCGATCAGATCAGCCAGCACTTTGGTGCGGGCGACATCACCTTCCGCCAAACGCTCTAGAAAACGGGCCGCAAAGACATTCCACGTCGCGCCAAAATCAAATAGCGTGCCGTCCTTGTCGAACAAGATCGCATCAATCTGGCGGCGCGTCATGTCCAGTGGACCTGTTGACCACCGGGCAAAGCAGCCCGCGCCTGCATCAGCCGGTCGTAGGGAATGCCTTCGCTATCGCAAAATGCGATCACCCAGGCATCATCCATCATAATGAAATCCAAGACAGATGACTGAAACTCAGCATTGGCGATACCTGCGCGAAAGGCAGCTTCGTCCGCACCAGTCGATCCCATGAAAACCGGCAAAAGCTCGTCATTTCCCGCCAACCAAACCATGGCCTTCAGCGCGATTTGCTCGGCTCCATCCTGAGAAAGCATCATTTTTAAATATTTCCCAAACTCTTTCTTAACCAATAGCGGCAATGAATTGGTGAGCAAAGTCTTAACGCCTGAACACAACTCGGAGCCGCGCCGTGCCCGGTCATGTCCTTATCATCGACGCTCTTTCCAATCGTCGCATCCAATTGCGGGCGCATCTGGACACGGCGGCCTATGCCGTCGATCTGGCGGAAACGCGACAAGACGGTTTGAAACAAATCAGGCAAGACGCGCCTGACGTGGTGATTGTTGCAGATGATCTGCCCGACCTGCGATTGCGGCAGTTCTGCAAGGCCTTGCGCGCTCACCCAAAGACGCAATTGAGCACCATTGTCGTCGCCGTCGCCGCCGAGAACCACTCGGCCCGTGTCAGCGCATTGATTGCTGGTGCACATGACGTGATTGATTACCGATCTGATCCCGCCGATTTACGGGCGCGCCTGCGTAGTTTTATGCGGATCCGGCATTCGACCGAAGACACGCACGCTCCTATGGCAGCGGGTTTGGCCGAAGCACCGCAAGAGTTTACGCCACCGACCCATGTCACCTTTGTTGCATCAGACGACCTGGCAGACGTGACAACCCGAATGTCCGAACTCGCCGTCACCGCCGGGTTTCGAACAGAAGTCCTGTCACCACAGGCGGTGCACCGGACGCCCAACGCCGAAACCGATGTCTATGTGCTATTCGAAACCGGAGCGTCCCACGTCGCACGTGATGTGTTAGGCGCGTTGCTGTCACATCCTGACAGCCGACACAGCAGCATCTTGTTTGTGACCGATGCGATTTGCGCCACAGCGTCTCCGCTTGATCTTGGCGCGCATGATCAGATGCCGCTCGCCGCTTCGCCTATGGAACTTACCGTGCGCATCAGACGGTTGGCACGACGCAAGCAGACGGCAGATCGCGCCCGCAAGGCCACAACCGAACTTGGAGTGAAAGCATATAAAGATGCGCTGACGGGCTTGAACAACCGCACTGCGCTTGAGGAGTATCTTGCAAAAACCGACCGCGCTCTGGCCGAGCATCCCCGGCCGTTTGCCGTGATGATCGTGGATCTGGACCACTTCAAGGCCATAAATGACAATCACGGCCACGCGGCAGGAGATGATATCTTGGCACATATCGCAACTATCTTGGCTTCAAACCTGCGGGATGGCGATTTTATCGCGCGATATGGAGGTGAGGAGTTTCTGATCGTATTGCCCGATGTCGGTCCGGGTCAGGCCCGCAGTGTGGCGCAAAGGCTACGCAACAAAGTGGCCTCGGATCCGAAAGCAGTTGAAGATGGCACCCATGTGCGGGCCACCATCAGTATCGGTGTCGCCGTCGCCAGCCGGACCGAGCGACTGTCAACCAAAGACCTGAGCCGGGCCGCTGACAATGCGCTTTATCTGGCCAAAGCCAATGGTCGAAATCGCATTGAAATTGCCACCCAACGTGATGCCGGGGCGGTGTCTTTGCAGCGGATCAAAAATACGACCCGCCAGATCGTTTGACTGCCGTCAACGGCGCATGCGTTCGGACAACAAGGTCAAACGGTCTTCGATGCGATCAGCATAGGCAGCGCGCTCTGCATCCGACATCGCGGCCACCCGATTTGCCAATACCCGTTGCCCCATCTCTTCGCGACGCGCCCGTTGCGTCGATTGTTCCGACAAGGCAGAGACGAAGGCCTCTGGATTAAATGGCTGGGCCCGCAATGTGTCTACCGTAGCACGCATGTCTGCGATGAAAGCGGTACGGTCGCGACCCTGCCGTTCGAGCCCGTTCATAAAGTCACGACGCAACGCACGACGGTCCTCATCGCTCAGCGCGCGGGTGTAGAATGATCCAAAATCGCTGCGATCCCGTTCTGCGCGTTTTTCAGGCCCGCCTGTGAGGACAAAACCGATCATCGCACCGATCACCAGCACATTCAGAGCCAAAGAAATGAGCAGCGTCAACCGCATCCACAGTGGTGTCTTGAGTTTTGAGGTGTCATCCATATCAGCCATCCACCAGCAAAAGATCAAACGCGCCAAGCCCGGTATCCGCGTCAAAAGACGCACTATCAACAGGCGACAGGGCAAACATCAGATCATCCGTCAACGCGCCACCTGCCCAGATGCCAACACAGGCCGTCATCGCCAGCCCGGCCATCGCAGGCCAGCCACCCAATGCACCAAAGACTTGTCGCCAGTAAGGCTGGCGGTCCGGTTTTGGCATCTCTGCCACAGCATCTGCCATTACGCGCGCCATCAATCCCTCGGGAAGGTCAGGCGTCACCTGACGCGCCTCGATGAACGCCTGGTCCAGCGGATCGTCAAAGGGAGGTTTCGACTGTGTCATCTGTATACCCCAAGTCTTTGCGCTGACCGCTTAAAAGCGCGGACAGAGCCCGTTTGCCGCGCGCGGTCAGACTTTCTACCGCACGAGGTCCAATGTCCATGATCTGGGCAATCTCGGTGTTGCCCAAACCTTCGATATGTCGCAACACCACTGCCTGCCTTTGGCGGTCTGGCAAGTGCATCAACGCGTCTTCAAGCGCCATTTTCCGCGCTTTGGTTTGCATATGTGCCTCGACGCTGGGCGACTGGTCCGTGACGTCCAGATCATCCGGCAAACTCTCTGGTCTGGTTTTACGCAGCCGGTCGATACACAGATTTGCCGTCACCCGGTACAACCACGTCCGCACCGACGCGCCACCCTGCACATCCCAACCCGGTGCCTGACGCCACAGCCGAAGCATGGCATCCTGCGCCACGTCTTCCGCTTCGGCCCGGTCATTCAACATCCGAAACGCATGCGCAAAAACCAGCGGCGTATAAGTCGACGCAAGCGCACGCGCAGCATCGGCATCACCGGCAGCATAATCTTTGAGCAGCGCCGCTTCCGCAGCTGGGTCAGTTTGGCTCTGGGTCATTCAACCGCGCGATTTGGAACGTGGGTCCAGACTAGCAGGAGAAAAGAGCGATGCACGCGCACCGCTCATTTCTTTGCAGGTGGTTACCGGTCGCCATGGCGTTTACCGCCACGCTTGCCGCCATGGTCTCGCATGCGGGCCTCGGCGAACTCCTCGGCCGTGACCGCACCATCGTCATTCGCATCCAAGCGCCCGAACATCCAGGCCGGATCGCGATGCGAAGTGATCTCGTCTTTCGACAGGGCACCATCCTTATTGGCATCAAACCGGGCCATCATACGCTCTGCCCGCTTTGCTGCGCGATCCTGACCGGACGCCTCGATCTCTTCGACAGTCAAAAGCCCGTCACCGTTTGCATCAGCGCGCGCAAAACGATCCGTCCCAGCTGCGAATTCGTCCGCAGTCAGGGTGCCATCACCATTGGCGTCTAGCTCGGCGAAAATTTCTGCGCGACGGTCGTCGCGTTTCGCTTTATCCTGCGCGAACGCCGTGCTGGCGCCTGTTGCCAGAAGTGCTGCGATCACCAGCGTCGAAACCTGCTTGTTAAAAGTCATGCTATTTCCTTTCCATGCCCAGCCTTCGCGCCGGGTCTTCTCAACGAATGGGCCAGGACGAGGTCGTTTTGTCTTGGCATCCACTTCGTTTCACGGAGGCCACAGGGAGTTCCGTCGCAAAAAACCAGATTTCGTCTTCACAGGTCTGTGATTTGCGACATCCAGCCGCAAGGACAGTTTGGCGACTGTTATTATTCCGCGCTGATCGCCATCTTGCGTGCGGGAGTGCGTTTAATGACAACATCACATGTTAAAGATCAGGGCGAAGACCGCCCGACATGGCCGGCTGTGCGCAAAGGTTGGCGCCGGAAATGCCCGAATTGCGGCAGTGGCCCTTTGCTGCGCGGCTATCTCAAAGTGCGCGACCATTGCCCGGTTTGCCAGGAAGAGCTCTTTCATCACCGCGCCGATGACGGCCCGGCTTATCTGACGATTCTGATCGTTGGACACCTGATGGCACCTCTGCTGCACATCGTGTTTGTAAACTTTCGGCCAGAGCCGCTGGTGCTGTTCACGATCTTCGCTGTTGGCTGTGTCGCGCTCACGCTCTACCTTCTGCCCAGATTGAAGGGAGCGATCGTGGCGTTTCAATGGTCACGACAGATGCACGGGTTTGCCGATAGCCCGTCCTGACCCTTCTTAGTTCAAGAAGGGTGCGGGCGTGACCGAGACCAAAACAATCGACAAAACCGCAATCCGTGATGCTGCGACGGTCATTGTTCTACGAAACCGAGAGCACAGACCGTCTGTTCTGATGGGACAGCGCGGGGCGAACGCGGCCTTTATGCCTAATAAGTTCGTGTTCCCCGGAGGCGCCGTGGATCAGGAAGATGCAACCGTGCCGTTTGCCACCCCGCTTTCGCCACTTTGCTCAAGCCGGTTGATTGACGACTCTCCACCCGACCGTGCCACTGCACTGGCCGCCGCCGCCATCCGTGAACTATGGGAGGAGACAGGCCAGGTTTTAGGTCAGCCAGGCGCATGGGATAGCCCACCCGAGAACTGGCGGGGCTTTGCTGATCTCGGGCATTTGCCAAATGCAGCGCCTTTGCAGTTTGTATTCCGCGCGATTACGCCGCCCGGTCGTCCGCGCCGGTTTGATGCACGGTTTTTCCTGCTGGACGCAGACGACCTGATAACCGATCCCGACGATTTCTCTGCCGCATCGGATGAATTGGCGCACTTGCAGTGGATCGCTTTGGATAAAGTGCGCCAGTTTGATCTGCCATTCATCACCGAAGTTGTACTTGCCGAAGTGGCCGCGCGCGCCGCCGATCCCACGCCGCCCGCATCCGTTCCATTTTTCCGCAATGACGATGAAGAAAGCCTGTTTCTGAGACTCTATGGGCGGCCCATGCCGGACTAAATGACCAGAATAAAGGTCAGGATCGAGACCGCCAGAAAACCAATGCCGATCAGTTCCCGAAGCGTCACGGTTTCCTTGAAAAACAAGACAGATGCGAGCAGCGAAAATACCAGCTCGATCTGTCCGACCGCCTGCACATAGGCTGCGGTTTGCAAAGTGAATGCGGTGAACCATCCCATTGATCCCGCCATTGAGGTCAAACCGACCCAGACCGCCATTCTGCGGGCCTTCCACACTGCTGTGACCTGCCCCGGTTCGCGCCAGCGCAGCCACAGCGCCATCGCAACAAACTGCGATGCGGTAACACAGGTCAGCGTGACACCTGCCCGCAACAGCGCATCGTCGCTGACAATCTCAAGCGAAGCCGCCCGATATCCCGTTGCCGAGAATGCAAAGAAAAAGCCCGATGTGAGTCCAAGCACCGTGGCACGGCTGCTGAGGCTTTTCCAAAAGCCGTGGTCCAGCCCCGGCGTTCGGGACAAGAGCAAAACACCCACCAACCCAATAAGGATCGCGCCCCACCCCGCCAATGAGACATCCGCACCAAAAAACGCCACACCAACGATCGCAGTCTGAATCACTTCGGTTTTTTTGAACGTGATCCCAACGGCGAAATTGCGCTGCCGGAACAAAGCCACAACACAGACAGTTGCCAGAATTTGAGTGAGCGCTCCGAGCCACGCATAGAACCAAAACCAACCGTTCAACGCGGGCAATTCAGCATCCTGAGCCCACAGATAGGCGAATGTGACCACCATTGCCGCCGGCGCTGCATATGCGAAGCGGGCAAATGTCGATCCTGCGGTGCTCAGCACACCGATGCTCAACACCTTTTGCAGCATGAACCGCACGGTCTGAAACAGCGCAGCCGCAACGCTGGCAAGAATCCAAAGCTCCATGTGCCTCTATGGCGTCAGGTCAGTTGCCTTGTCCATCCTGATATAATGGATGGGGAACGGGATCCTTGGCTTGAAACAAGTGTTTGCGCGCAATGGCAGCATAGGTGCTGTAGCGATAGCCTTGATTGGCTTCCAAAAACTGCGCCCGACGGTCGCGATAGAGCTTTGGCAGGGCGTACCATGGCACTCCGGGATGCATGTGGTGCACAACGTGCAGGTTGTTGTGCAAAAATAAGAGCCCAAACAATCCTTGGTCCTCGACAATCGCGGTGCGCGCCAATGTACGGTCATGCGCCTGATGCTCCAGAAATGTACGCAGCTTGAGCAAGGACAGCGATACATAAACGGACAGCAGCCAAGCCCAGACCGGCATCGTGGCAAAAACCGCCATCCACCACAGCACCAAGGCCACTGCGGGAATGTGCAAAACCCAGCCAAGCAAAACGCGACGATCTCCGCTGCGGATCAACTGCCAGTCCGCATGCATGAACGCGATTTGCCCAAGGAGCGGACCAAGGACCAACCGTCCGGCAAGGGTGTTGTTGATCCGATACAGCGCCTGACGCCATTTCGGCAATTGCACCCATATTGCCGGATCAAGGTAATTGGTTTCCGGATCATCATATGGGTCCGTCAAGGATTCGTCGCGATGATGCGCAAGATGGGTGTCCCGAAAGCGGAGATACGGCACAAAAAGCGTTAATGCGGGAAAGACCAATGCCGCGTTGAGCACTTTGTTTGACGTCGGATGTCCATGCAGGGCTTCGTGGGTTAGTGACGAGTGCTGAGCACCAGCCAGCGCACAGAAGACAATCGCGAGCGCGACGGATACGTCAGTCACCCAAACTGTCGCACTCACCCATAGCGCATAGGTCGCGATCAACACCACGACCGTTGGCCATTCGGCAAAACGCCTTAGCTCTGCCGATCGAGGCAAAGGCATGTCGGTCATAAAAATCCCCATATGCTCTTCGGTCAGACTATAGGCGGCGCGCCAGTCTTGCAGAATTCCGAGAACAGTCACAATTGTCTATATTGGTGATTTTTATCACCTTGTGGAATATTTTTGCACATGGACAAACGTCAGCACGCTAATCTTTGTCAGGAGCAACTATCTCGCATTTCGCGACACCAAGCGTGTGCGGGCCTGTTCCGATCATTTCGACCATCTGGTTCGCTACGCCCAGATCACCGCCCGCGCTTGTCCTGATAAATTGGCAGGGCTGCGTGCACGGATGGCATAGCGCCCTTACCGTCACTTGGGTTGGGGCCAGCCCCTCCCGGATGCCAAGCCTGCCAGAATGGCCTCGGTATCCTGTCCCCTTTCACGGACCTGCGCAGGTTGGTCAGGCGTCTGACCATCGAAACGCGGGGCGGCTGCGGCTTGCAGGTTGCCATCGACCAGATGCCATGTGCCGCGGGCTGCGTTGTGCGAATGGGCAAAAGCGTCTCGCGGGGAAAGGACAGGCGCGACACAGGCGTCGCTTCCTTCAAACACCGAAACCCAGTGTTCTTGGGGTTTGGCTATGAAAATTGCCTCTAATCGCGCGGACAGCCGCGGCCACGCAGTTGGCTCAAACTGGTTCTCTGCAAAATCGGTGTCATCTGCCAATCCGATCAGACCAAGAAACAGTGTGTAGAATTTTGGCTCAAGACATTGGACGCTGACAAAAAGACCATCGGCGCAGGTATACGTGCGTGACCAATGGGCGCCGACAAGAGGGTTGGCTTGAGCAGAGGGCCCATCCTCGACAGCACCCGCAATCGACATCAAAAGATTCTGCATATGCGCAGACCCATCATAGATCGCCGCATCGACAACAGTGCCTTTCCCGGTGCGTGAGGCCGCGAGAAAACCCGCCAACATCCCGGCCACCAGATAAAGCGCACCGCCGCCAATATCACCAACAAGCGTCGGAGGCGCGGTGGGGCGTTCCCCTTGAAGCGCAGATGACCAAACTGCGCCCGACAGGGAAATATAGTTCAGATCGTGTCCGGCCTGATGCGCCAAAGGCCCGTCTTGGCCCCAGCCCGTCATGCGGCCATATACCAGCCGCTCGTTGACTGCGTGACAGTCTTCGGGCCCAAGGCCAAGACGTTCCATAACACCTGGCCGAAAGCCTTCGATCAGGCCATCCGCATGGGATGCAAGCTTAAGAAAGACTGCACGGTCTGCTGCATCTTTCAGATCCAAAACAATAGATCGTTTGCCGCGATCCGTGACAGGATGCTCGGACAGCCCCGGCGCGGGGCCAGACCGGGGCCTGTGCGCGACAATCACGTCGGCCCCCATGTCTGCCATCAGCATGGACGCGAATGGCCCGGGGCCAATGCCTTCAGCTTCGAGAATACGGACACCGGATAGCGGACCATTGGCCATTACAGGAGGCTCCTTCAGGGGACGTCACATTGACGGGGCAATCGAATGGCGCTCCGGCAAGACGGTCGGGCAAACGACATCAGATTAAAGACCGCACCGCAAGATTGCAGGCAACGAACACATCGCTGGATGCGCGCCCCACATCACGACAAAAACAAATCCGCCTGCATGTAAGTGATTGCATGCCCCGTCAGGTACACACGATCCCCTGTCAGCTGACAGTCGATCCATCCACCCCGCGCCGAGGCTTGATACGCGAGCAGTTCGGATCGCCCGAATTTGTCCGCCCAATACGGTACCAGTGTCGCGTGAATTGATCCGGTCACCGGATCTTCCGGTATACCCGCGCCAGGCGCAAAGTAACGCGAGACGAAATCGGCCTTATCGGTTTGGTCAGCCTTGCCCGTCACCACCAGACCCATCACACCCAGTTTGGCGATCGCATCCAGATCAGGTGTGAAATCCCTGACCGCTTGCGCGCTTCCCAGATCGACAAAGAAATTCTCAAAGCTGCGGAAGAGGGTCACGCCGGTTGCTGGAAAACCGGCCGAGACATCTCCAGGCAATTCATCAAGCGGTTCCGGGTGCAAGCAAGGCACATCCAGACGATAGCCGTCATCCACCTGCGTGACGCGCAATTCACCGACGCGCGTGTGAAACACTGCTGGTGACGGACAGTTTGCATGTGACAACAAAACATGCGCCGTGGCCAAAGTGGCATGACCACAAAACTCGACCTCATGGGTGGGTGTGAACCAACGCAAATCCCATGCTCCGTCGGTCCGACGCTTGACATAGGCGGTCTCGGCCAAGTTGTTTTCCTGCGCGATTGACAGCATCAGATCATCGGTCAACCAATCATCGAGCACGAGTACAGCCGCTGGATTTCCCGCAAAAAGTCGGTCTGTGAAGGCATCAACCTGATACATGCGCATGGCGAAAGCCCCCGTCAGTATGGCATCGGATGCTGTTTATGTGTTTCGTCCAGAGCGCTCATCACGTCACTGCCAAGCGTTACATCCACGGCTTTGAGCAGATGCGCCAATTGCCCCGACGTGGTGGCGCCAAAGATTGACGAGGCCACGAAAGGCCGTCGCGCCGACCATGCCAATGCCATCAAGGCCAAATCAAGCCCCGCCTCATCAGCCACTTTCTGATAGGCATCGACGGCCTCGAACGCCCGCTCGGTCTTGCGACCACCGAGATTGCCATTCAACGACATGCGCGACCCATCAGGCACCGCGCCGTTCTGATATTTGCCAGTCAAAAGTCCGGCAGCCAAAGGCGAAAACGGCAGAAGTGACACCTCTTCATTCACCATCAATTCGGCCAGATCGGTATCGGCCAAGCGGCACATAAGCGAATATTCGTTCTGAATGGTTTCCATGCGCGGTCCGGCCATCGCCTCGGCCACCTTCAACCACATCGCAGTGCCCCACGTGCTTTCATTGGACAGCCCGATATGGCGAATACGGCCCTTTTCCACTTCGCGGCCCAGCGCACCAAGAACATCCGCCATATGCTGCAGGGTCGATGCGCGATCTTGCGACGTCGGGTCGAATGTCCAATTCTGGCGGAACATGTAAGAGCCGCGATTGGGCCAGTGCAGTTGATAAAGGTCGATATGGTCGATCTTGAGTCGTTTCAGCGACCCTTCGACCGTTGCAGGCACGGTTTCACCCGAAATGGGCGCGCCGTCGCGCACATATTCCATGCCTGCGCCAGAGTGTTTTGTGGCCACGATATATTCGTTTCGCCGACCCGTTTTCTTGAACCAGTTCCCAAGGATTTCTTCGGTCAGACCAATGGTTTCCTTGGCGACTGGGTTGACCGGATACATCTCGGCGGCATCAAGAAAATTGATCCCCGCATCAAGCGACATCTCCATTTGCGTATGGGCGTCAGCCTCGGAGGTCTGGTTTCCAAAAGTCATGGTTCCAAGACAGAGCTCTGACACCTCGAGATCGGTTTTGCCCAGTCGGTTCATCTTCATCGCGCATTCCTTCACATCCAGTGTCGCGCAAAGTAGCGGCTAAAGCCCGCTCTGCAAGCCAACTGCAATGTCGGTCTGCGATACAGCAACCGATTTCATGACCGCAAAACACTCTGATCCTTCAACGATGTTCAAGGCATCTGCGCTGCGGCGCGTGATCCGGGCCAGCAAACGGTCTTTTCCGGCTTGCAACTGGACAATCACCCCGGGCCCTTCCCCCCGGCGTACAGTCAGAACACGAACGGGAAGAACGTTTAGCGCGGACAACCCGTCGGGATGGACGGTCGATAAAATCACATCCTGCGCGAGAATACGCACGCGGAGCTTTGCCCCCAAAGGCGCATCAACCGCCGGCAGGTACAGCCGCCCGCCCGATATCTCCAAAGTGCTCAGTCCGTCTTGCGGTTCTTCGGCCACGGTTGCGGATAGAACCGCCCCCGCGTCGCGAATGCCAAGCATCCGAACCATGTCCGGATCAGTCAGAACTTCTTCTGGTGCGCCCGAGCGCACAACCCGGCCTTCGTCGATCAGCACAATATGCGTGGCAAGCCGTGCCACTTCGGCCATGTTGTGAGTGACGTAAAGAATCGACAGCCCAGTCTCGCGCCGCAGGGTTTCGAGATAGGGCAAAATCTCTGCTTTGCGCGGACCGTCAAGAGACGCCAACGGCTCGTCCATCAAAAGCATATCCGGTTCCGACAAAAGCGCGCGCCCGATGGCAACGCGCTGCGCCTCGCCCCCGGACAATGACTGTGTGCGCCGGTCAAAAAGATGGCCGATCCCAAGAAGTGCGCCAACATCATCCGGGTTCCGCCCGCCACGTCCGTTCACCCTTGCCGCATAGCATAAATTGTCGTGCACGCTCAGATGGGGGAACAGACGGCTGTCCTGAAAGACATAGCCGAGTCGCCTTTTGTGCACCGGAACATCAATGCCCGCCGATTTATCAAACAACACCCGACCATTGATGGAAATCCGCCCGTGTCGCGGTGTCACCAATCCGGCGATGGATTTGATGATCGAGGTTTTACCACTGCCCGACCGCCCGAACAGAACGGTCACGCCGTCCGGCGCGTCAAAGGCCGTTTGCAAGTCGAAACCGCCAAGCGACCGCTGGATGTCAACAGAAAGGCTCATGATCCCGATATCCGTTGCGCAACCTTGCGTGACAGCCATTCTGACAGGATCAGGGCTCCGATGGCGATGGCCACAGCTACGATGACCAACCGGATCGCACTGGTCTCACCGCCAGGCACCTGAAGAAATGCATAGATGGCCGACGGAACGGTTCGGGTTTCTCCGGGGATATTGGACACGAACGTGATCGTGGCACCGAATTCCCCCATAGCTTTGGCAAAGGCCAGAACCGCACCGGCGATAATGCCGGGAAGGATCAAGGGCAAGGTTACCGTGCTGAACACTTTGAGGCGGCTGGCGCCCAACGTCGCTGCGGCCTCTTCCAGTTTGGGATCAACCGCTTCAATTGCAAGCCGCATCGCCCGTACCATCAAGGGAAACGCCATGATGGAGGCCGCAAGCGCGGCACCGGTCCATTGAAACGCCAAAGTCACGCCCAGATAATCGTCAAGCAGCGACCCAACGGGCCCCTGCCGTCCAAAAGTCAGAAGCAGCAAATATCCGGTCACCACGGGTGGCAGGACAAGGGGCAGATGCACCATCCAATTCAGAACATCACGCCCGAAAAATCGCCCACGCGCCAAAGCCAGGGCGCACAGTAGGCCAAACGGAAGACTGAGGACTGTCGCCCAGAACGACACCTTTAGGGACAATGCGACCGCCTGCCATTCGTCGGGGCCCAGCCATGTCATCATTGTGTGAGACCTACCGGCAGGAAGCCATATCGGTTCAGAATGGCTTGCGCTGCGTCCGAGGCAAGCCAAGCGACAAACGCAGTTGCATCTTCGGTCGTCTGACCTTCGGCGACAACCGCAGCCGGATATCGGATGGGAGGATGGTTCGTTTCGGAAAAAACACCCGCCACAACCACGCGGGGTTCAGCCAGAGCGTCTGTGGCGTAGACAATTCCAAGAGGTGCTTCGCCCAGAGCGACCAAAGCCAATGCGGCGCGCACATTATCGGTGGGTGCCAAACGGGGGCGCAACCCGTCCCAAAGCCCCAGATCGGTCAGCGCGGTTCTGGCGTACATGCCGGCGGGCACTGCATCGGGCAATGCAATCGCTAAGCGCCCGGAAGGCCCCAACGCGGTCAGGAGATCAGTCTTCGACGTCACTGCTGCATCTGACGCAGCGCTTGGGTCATGCGCGACCAGCACCAGACGATTGGATGCAGTATCCAAGCGGCTCTCGGGCAGGATACGCCCTCGTTCGATCAACCAATCCATCCAGGTCGCATTCGCAGAGATATAAATATCCGCTGGCGCACCGGCGTCGATCTGACGGGCAAGTGTTGAACTGCCAGCAAGAACAAGCGTCACGTCCTGCCCTGTTACGGCATCCCATTCAGCCGCAAGATCCGCCATGGCATCGCCCAAGGATGCCGCGGCAAACACGGTCAGATCGGCGGCTTTCGCCGGAAGGGCCATGCACATCAAAACCAGCGCGGCACGCAGTATTGGGATCACGAAGAGCACGTCCTTGTTGTCAGGGCAAATCTTTGACGCACCAGAGCAATTGCACCGATCCGAGGCAAGGGCCCAGTCGCAAACTGCGACGAATCTCTTGAGAACAAAATAAGAACATATATAATTTTCCCCATGCACAGTGCCGCCGCCCTTCTGTCCCGACGCCCGCACCGCCCCGCGCCACAAATCACGCTCGGGGATCCGGAAATCACTTTGCGCCTTGGACGGGTACACGAGTTATGTGGACACGCACGTCATACGTTGGCGCTGTCAATCGCCGCACAGATGGGAGGACCTGTGGTCTGGATTGCCCAGCACAGCACATCCCAGATCATCTGCACAGACAGCATTGCGGAACAGATCAACCCGGGTCACATTCTGTTCGTCGCACCCGACAAACGCGACACATTGCTTTGGGCAATGGAAGAGGCGCTGCGCGACGGGCATGCGCCCGTTGTGATTGCCGATCTGACATCGCCCCCTGCCATGGTGCCAATCCGTCGCTTGCATCTGGCGGCCGAGGCCGGGTGTGGCGTTGGAGTTTGCCGCCCTCTGGCGCTACTTTTGACGCCGGAACAAGGCGGCGCACCTGGGATTGAAACCCGCTGGTCGCTTGAGCCGGCCCATCACGCCGGGAGCGGTCACTGGACCCTTAGCCGTCTGCGCGCCCGGATGGCCCCACCGCGAGACTGGCTGATGACACAGTCATATAATGGCCTTGTGCCAAGCATGCCTTGATACCGCTGCCCAAGAAATTTCGTACGAAATTTCTCAGGCCTTCAATTAAATTCTGATAAAAACATTAACAAGAGACTGAGAAACGACACGCGGCGTCGAATATATCCGCAAAGGCATTCAAGGATAGGATATCTCTGAAA
Source organism: Marivita sp. (assembly GCA_043585115.1). Taxonomy (GTDB): domain Bacteria; phylum Pseudomonadota; class Alphaproteobacteria; order Rhodobacterales; family Rhodobacteraceae; genus Marivita. The sequence continues at coordinate 3,057,029 of CP121326.1, read as the reverse complement.
CATGCGTTTGCCCCTGTCCTTTGCCGCCCTCTTTTTGTCGGTTGTTCTTCTGCAGCTGTCCTCTGGCGGCGTTGGTCCGTTGGATGCCATCTCGGGCATAACACTGGGCTTCTCCACATCCGAGATCGGCCTGCTTGGCTCGGCCCATTTTGTCGGTTTCTTTGTCGGATGCTGGTGGGCTCCCCGGCTCATGGGATCGGTTGGACATGCCCGCGCGTTTTCCGCGTTCACCGTAATGGGTGCGATTGGCCTGATCGGTCACATGATGCTGCCCGATGCCAAGGCTTGGATTTTGATGCGCATCGGCACCGGTATTTGTGTCGCCGGATGCTACACGGTGATCGAAGCCTGGCTGCAGGCAGAGGTCACCAACGAAACCCGCGGCCGCGCCATGGGTCTTTACCGAATCGCAGACATGGGCGCCTCACTGATCGCACAGCTTCTGATCGGGGTGCTCACACCAGCGGCTTACGTCAGTTACAATTTGCTGGCCATTCTGTGTTGCGCTGCCCTGCTGCCAATGGCCCTGACCAAACGCCCCCAGCCGGACACACCGAGCGCACCGCGCTTGCGTCCGATGCTTGCGGTGACGCGATCTCCACTCGCGGCGGCAGGTGTTGTCGTCGCAGCGCTGTCATCCGCCTCGTTTCGTATGGTGGGTCCGGTTTATGGCCAAGGGGTTGGCCTTGCACTTGATCAAATCGCCCTGTTCATGGCCGCCTTCGTCGCTGGCGGCGCGTTGGCGCAATACCCTGTCGGGTGGCTGGCCGACAAATATGATCGTCGTTGGGTCCTGATCTGGCTGTCCGTAGCAGCCATTGCGTCTTGCGTGATGACCGCAAGCCTGACTGGTCTATCCACTGAAGGTGTGTTCATCACAGCGACGATATTTGGATTGACCACCTTCCCGATCTATTCCGTTGCAGCAGCCCATGCGCATGACTTTGCAAACTCGAATGAACGGGTCGAACTGTCGGCCGCACTCATGTTCTGGTACGCCACAGGTGCCATTGCAGCGCCTTATCTGGCCTCGCTGCTGATGGGACGCTTCGGTCCACCGGCACTTTTCGCGATGATCGCCGTCGGGCATGCAGGGCTGGTTCTCTTTGGTCTCATTCGTATGCGCACCCGTCCCAGCCAGCCAAAGACCCCCTATGTCTACGCCCCTCGCACCTCCTTCCTGATCGGGCGACTGATGCGATCCAGCCGGGAAAAGGACTGATCCTCTGGCACTTGTGTCTATGATCCGGTAAAGCGGCGCAAACCTCAGACAAACACTTGGGCGCACACCATATGGCACGTCATCTCATCACGTCGGCGATCCCTTACATCAACGGGATCAAGCATTTGGGCAATCTGGTGGGCAGCCAGTTGCCCGCAGACCTCTACGCCCGCTATCTGCGCGCGCGCGGTAACGAGGTGATGTTCCTGTGCGCCACAGATGAACACGGCACCCCGGCTGAATTGGCGGCTGCCAAGGCTGGCAAACCGGTTGCCGCATACTGCGCTGAAATGCATGCCGTTCAGGCCGAAATCGCACAGGGCTTTCGCCTGTCTTTCGACCATTTCGGTCGGTCCTCAAGTCCCCAGAACCACAAGCTGACACAGCATTTGGCCGGGCGTCTGGCCGACGCGGGCCTGATCCGCGAGGTGAGCGAGAAACAGGTCTACAGCCATGCAGACAAACGTTTTCTGCCAGATCGCTACATCGAGGGAACCTGCCCCAATTGCGGTTATGACAAGGCGCGTGGCGATCAATGCGAAAACTGCACCAAGCAGCTTGATCCAACCGACCTGATTGACCCGCGCTCTGCGATCTCGGGTTCGACCGACCTTGAGGTGCGTGAAACAAAGCACCTGTATCTGCGGCAATCCGACATGCGCGGTAAGCTGCAAGAGTGGATCGACAGCAAAACAGACTGGCCGATCCTGACCACCTCTATCGCCAAAAAATGGCTGAACGATGGGGACGGGCTGCAGGACCGGGGCATCACACGCGATCTTGACTGGGGCATCCCGGTTAAAAAGGGCGACGAAGACTGGCCCGGCATGGAAGGCAAAGTCTTCTATGTCTGGTTCGACGCGCCCATTGAATACATCGCCTGCGCAGGCGAATGGGCCGAGGCACACGGCAAGACCGACGCCGATTGGGAACGCTGGTGGCGGACCGACAAAGGTGCGGACGATGTGCGTTACACCCAGTTCATGGGCAAGGATAATGTGCCGTTTCATACGCTTAGCTTTCCGGCCACGATCCTCGGATCGGGCGAGCCTTGGAAGCTTGTGGATTACATCAAGTCGTTCAATTACCTCAATTATGATGGTGGACAGTTCAGCACGTCCCAAGGGCGCGGCGTGTTTATGGATCAGGCGCTTGAAATTCTGCCGGCCGATTACTGGCGCTGGTGGTTGCTAAGCCATGCGCCCGAAAGCTCGGACAGCGAATTTACCTGGGAGAATTTCCAAGGCTCCGTGAACAAGGATCTGGCAGACGTGCTGGGCAATTTTGCCAGCCGCGTGACGAAGTTCTGCCGCTCCAAGTTCAGCGAAGAGGTGCCCGCCGCAGGAACGCCCGGAGACCGCGAAGCGCAACTGATCGCCGATCTTGAGAAAGGCCTGCGCGACTACGAAGCGCACATGGATGCCATCGAGGTCCGCAAATCCGCAGCCGCCCTGCGCGCACTTTGGGTGATGGGCAACGAATACCTACAAGACGTGGCCCCCTGGACCACATTCAAGGAAGACCCGGATGCCGCTGCAATGCAGATCCGCATCGCGCTCAACCTGATCCGGTTCTACGCTGTGATCTCAAGCCCATTCATCCCGGACGCCTCTGCACAGCTTTTGACGGCGATGCATGCTGAAGACGCCAAATGGCCTGCGGATGTGGCATCCGCTATCGAGGCCTTGCCAGCAGGTCACGCCTTCACGGTTCCCGAAGTGACGTTCCGCAAAATCAGCGATGAGGAACGGGCTGGCTGGCAAGAACAGTTCGCGGGCGTTCGCACCTGAAGCCAACCGAAGAGCGCGGAGCGTATCCGTAAAATGCGCCTGCGACGCGCCCACTTGTGATAGCTCCGAACGCGGGATTGAATGATCTCGCGTTCCGTGCGTGGGATCTTCGGCAACTGCGGGTAGAGGTCGATTTTCTGCATCTATTTCACTCCTGAAATACTTGATGCAGTATTCGCCATTATTTTCTGGCCTATCAGCCCTCAAATCCACAATATGGGTTTCATGAATGAAACCCCTGCTTCTCTTGATGATCTGGAGCTTTTTGCAATCGTCGCGCAGAACGCATCGCTCAGCGCGGCGCATCGGGCGACGCATGTCCCGCTGCCAACCCTGTCTCGGCGCATGGCCGCCCTAGAACGCACGCTTGGACGGACGCTGTTTCAAAGGGGGCCAAACGGGTACAGTTTGACAGCAGATGGCAGAACCCTTGCCGCAGAGCTGGTGGGATTGGCAGACACACGGCACCGGATCGCCCGCTGGCTGGCCGACGATGACAGGCCACTTCCCGTCCGCATCACTGCTGGCTTCTGGACATCACACGCCTTGGCCCAAAATCTGAGCCCAAACGAAACACGCATCTGGCAGCCACAGTTTTTGCCCGCGAATACCCGCCTTGACGTAGCAAGGCGCGAAGCGGATATCGGCATCCGGAATGCCCCGCCCGAGCATCCATGGCTTGCGCGTCAGAAGCTGTCCCCGGTACAGTTCGCTGTGTACGGCTTGCCCGGCGTAAGCGGGTTTGTCGCCTCGCAGCCGGATGTGCCCTCGCAACGCTGGCTGTATGAAAATCACGCGGGCGATATTCGCGCCACGGCAAGCGACCCACGTTTGTGTCTGGATTTGGCGGAAAGCGGGCACGGGCTAATCGTCCTGCCGACCTATATTGGCGACAGCTCAAAAACACTCAGCCGCCGATCAGAGCCGATCCCGGAATTAAGTCACGATTCTTGGCTGGTGACACATCAGGACGGACGCAACGATCCACCAGTCCGCGCTGCACTTGATGAAATCGTGGCGATCCTTGGCCGATCCTAAGCTGTGACGTCACCACGTTCACATTTTGAGACCGCGCCGCGAACAAACGGCGCGGCCGCTAAATCGTCTTAAGCGGCTTTGATGTCGACCAGCTCGACGTCAAAGGTCAGGTCTTGGCCCGCCAAAGGATGGTTCGCATCCAGAGTGACCTCGGTCTCTGTCACTTCGGCGACCATGACCGGAACGACCTGGCCAGTGGGTGTCTGCATCTGCAACTGCGTGCCGGGCTCCAGGGGAATGTCAGCCGGGATATCCGAACGCGGCACAGCTTGCTGGGCGTTGGGATCGCGCTGCCCGTAGGCTTGATCAGCAGGCACCTCGACCTTTTTGGTATCACCAACGGCCATGCCAGGGATTGCCTGATCAAGACCAGGAATGATCTGTCCCGTGCCAACGGTAAATTCCAGCGGATCACGTCCGGCAGAACTGTCGAAAGTCGAACCGTCAGCCAATGTGCCGGTATAGTGAATGGAAACGGTATCGCCCGTTTTTACCTGGGTCATGAATACTCCGTATGTGGGGGGATGAGTGTGAGAGGCCGCATCTCAGGCGGGTGCTCCATAGCGTAACGAGAGTTTAACAAGACAAGCCACAAGACACAAATCGCCCAGATCATCGGACCGCAGGGCCGCGATCACACGCCGCAACAAGCGACTGTCGCGCCCGCGCGCGTCTCAGACTGGCAGCGCCGTGGTTTTGAAAACCGTCCGCAAGGCAAACGAGCTTTGCATCTGGGCGACGCCCGGCAAACGCGTCAGATACTGCCGATGAATGCGCGCAAAATCCTCGGTATCTTCTGCCACCACTTTGAGGATGTAATCCGCAGTGCCCGCCATAAGGTGACATTCCAAAACGTCCGGCACGCGCGCCACAGCCTTTTCGAACCCTTCAAGCAATTCATCAGCCTGACTGCTGAGCTTGATTTCAACAAAGACTGTGGTCGGCATCCCCAACTTGCGCGCATTCAAAAGCGCGACGTAATCCCGGATATAGCCATCCGCCTCAAGCCGCTGCACGCGGCGGTGACAGGCAGAAGCAGACAGGTTCACCGCCTCGGCCAGTTCAGCATTCGAGATGCGGCCCTTGCGCTGCAACACCCGTAGAATCCGCCGATCCGTGTCATCCAATGCCATCGCGCACACTTTCTTCCGATTTTTGCCCCATCCTTCGAAGGGTCTTCGCAAAATGCATATCCAGCCGCCAAAGATCCATACAAAATTGCATACGAACAGGCACATCCTCCGTTTAGACAGAGTCGGAGGAGACAGTCATGAAAATCGGTTGCCCTACAGAAATCAAACCACAGGAATTCCGCGTCGGTGTCACGCCAAGCGCTGCACAAGAAGCCACAGCTCATGGCCACACGGTTCTGATCCAGAAAGGTGCTGGCGTTGGCGCTGGCTTTGATGACGCTGATTACGTCGCCGCAGGCGCGCAAATCATCGACACCGCAGAAGAGGTGTTTGCCACGGCTGATATGATTGTCAAAGTCAAAGAACCACAGGCCGTTGAGCGCAAGATGCTGCGCGAAGGCCAGGTGTTGTTCACCTACCTGCATCTTGCGCCAGACCCCGAGCAGACCAAAGATCTGCTTGCGTCAGGGTGTACTGCTATCGCCTATGAAACCGTGACCGATCGGAATGGCGGTTTGCCTCTGCTTGCGCCGATGTCCGAAGTTGCTGGTAAACTCGCGCCGCAGATGGGCGCCTGGACACTGCAAAAGGCCAATGGCGGGCGCGGCGTTCTGATGGGGGGTGTCCCCGGTGTTGGGCCGGCTCAGGTGGTTGTCATCGGTGGCGGCGTTGTCGGCACCCATGCGGCACGTGTGGCGGCGGGTATGGGCGCAGATGTAACCGTGCTGGACCGTTCTTTACCGCGCATGCGCTATCTGGATGACGTATTCGGAAACACCTTCCGCACTCGTTATGCCAGCCAGGCCAACATCGCCGAAATGATCACGTCTGCTGACATGGTGGTTGGTGCCGTCCTCATCCCGGGAGCCGCTGCGCCCAAACTGGTGAGCCGTGCAGATCTCGGCTTGATGAAGCCCGGTTCAGCCCTTGTTGATGTGGCCATCGACCAAGGCGGGTGCTTTGAAACGTCAAAAGCCACAACACATGAGAACCCGATCTACGACGTTGATGGGATCATGCATTACTGCGTCGCCAACATGCCGGGTGCCGTTGCGCGAACATCGACCATCGCGCTTGGGAACGCGACCATGCCCTTTATGCTGGCTTTGGCGGATAAGGGTTGGCAAAAGGCCTGCGCCGACGATCCTCACCTGCTCGCGGGTTTGAACGTGCACGCGGGCAAACTGACCTATGATGCGGTTGGACAGGCGCTTGGTCTTGACGTGACAGCACCACAGATGTTCCTCAAAGCAGCCTGAGAAACGCGCCAGCGCCCTGAACCCACGGGCGCTGGCATTGCCTTGAAAGGCTTAGTCGCGCGGCCCCACCAAACGGTCGATCGGCGCGTAGTCATCCGTCAACAGAATTCCCGAACTGGCAAGCTGATCCACAAACCCGGCACCAAGCGCCGCAAAGGTTGTTTGCTCTGGCGCGGGAACGCTAAAGCTGTTGCCACGCGTTTCCGAGGCCCCTGCTGCAATCACCATCACCACCCGCTCACCGGGTTCCGGACGGCGCGCTTCGGTCCACACCTCGACCACGGGGAACACATCCCGCAGCGTCAGGACAAGACTGCCCACCGCTTGCATCCGGTCCGCGTAATCAATGACGTTCATCAAATAACTGCCGTCTGCCGTCAGGCGGCTTCGAACCAGTTCGAAGAATTCTTGGGTGACCAGATGCTGTGGCACGGCCGTGTCGGTGAACGCGTCGCCAATAATCACATCGTACCGCTCGTCTCTTCGCCGCAGAGCATCCCGCGCATCTTCATGCAAGACCCGCGCGGTTTGTGGATCAAACCAGAAATCCCGCACCGCCAGTGCGGTCACCGCTGGGTCTATTTCTGCAACGGTTGCGCTGGCTGATCCACGTTCTGCGAATGCACGCGGCAAGGCGTAATTTCCGCCACCAATCAAAAACGTGCTTGGGTGGGCGTTGGGTGCCCTCAACTGCGTCAGCGCATCCAGCATCGCGGCGTGATCGGTGAACATCACCTCGGGCGCATCCCGCGCAGAGATGCCGTGAACGAGATGATCAATCACCATCGCTCGGGTTGGCCGTGACGGATCAGCGGACACATCCACGGTTTGCAGGCAGAAATAACGGCTTTCCACGTTGCACGGTCCGGGCGACAATGCCGTACCCAAGGCAAGCGCCATAAGAGCCGCCAAAGTTACGCCATGCACGACACGCAGTCGCTTAGCGAGACCGAAACACAGGGCCGCGCCAGCGATGTAGACAAGCGTGACAATCGCCAAGGTCCACAAGCTGCCAAGCCAAGAGATAAACACGAACCCCGCCAGCAAGGTGCCAAGGATTGCGCCGATAGCACCTGAAGCAAACATCGCGCCCAGCGCCTGACCTTGCCGGGACGGGCCTGCCAACGACACTTGTGTCAACAAGGGCGCCGGGATGCCCGCGAAAAGTGAGGGCAGGAAAAACGCGGCAAGCGTCAACCCTGTGATCCCCCAAACAGGCTGCGGGAATGCCGTCAGGACCGGTTCAGCCGAAGCGCGCAATGCCATCCCCGCAAGCGCCGTGGTTAGGGCCGCGGCCGCCAGCGCCCAGCCGGTCGCCGACATCGGATTAATACCGGGCCGGTCTGCGAGCCGGCCACCCCACCAATGCCCGGCGGAAAATCCGGCGAGTACCACCGCAATCACCGAAGTCCACGTGTAAAGCGACATGCCGACATAGGGCGCGAGCATCCGCCCCGCGACGATTTCAACCACCATCGAGGCAGCGGATACGGTCGCTTGCAAGGCAACAAGCAGCCAGAGGGGCGCAATAGGCATGATTTCTCCGCACGTTGAAACGACGCCATGTTGCGTGCGAACGGGCCGAAGGCAAGTGGCCTTTGTGTCAGGCCAATGCCAGAACGGGTCCGTCGAGCAAACGCATCAAATCACCAAAATAGCCGCCAGACCGCGCTGGCTGGGTCGGATCCGAGGTGATCGCCACCGCAAGATTGCGGGCTTTGTGCGATGCAATGATCTGCCCCCCATATCCGCGCGCAAGCGTGTAGCCGGACGGCGACAGGAACCAGCCATAGCCATAAGACAGCCCCGACCAGGGCGACCTTGCATAGGGCACGGTTGACGCCTCGACCCAGCTTTGTGGGATCACCTGCGCGCCACCATATTGGCCTCCATCGCGCATCAATTTTGCGATCTTCAGCATGGCAGTCGGGCGCAAGGCCATATTGTTGCCGCCCATGTAATAACCTTGAGGATCACGTGTCCAAGGAGGAATTTCGATTCCCAATGGTCGCCCCAGCCGTTCGCGCGCCTGCGCCAATAAAGTTTGGCCGGTGGCCTTGCTCAGGGCCGCTCCAAGGATATGGGTTGATCCCGTCGAATAGAGCATCTGTCCCCCCGGCTCGGCCACCATTGGCCGCGACAGCGCGTCGGCCAACCAGTTTCGGGAATTGACCCAAGCGCCGTAATTGGCGCCCGACGTGCGCTCTAGCCCGGCCCGCAACGTGACAAGGTCTTCCAGCGTGATATCGCCTGCACTGGGTGTTGCGTTCGATGGCAGAATGTCAGGCGCAATTTCAGAGAGTGACGCGCGTACAGAGGCCACTTCACCACGACCAATCGCAATCCCCAACAACAGCGCCACGAGGCTTTTGGAGCAGGATTTGATATTGGCCAATCGGTCCAAACCCGGGCCGCGTGGCGCCTCGGAGAAAACCACGTCTTCACCGTGACTGATTTGGAGCGAGTACAGTTGCGGCAACGCCTCCATCGCGGCGCGCACATCATCCGTTCCAGCGCGGGTGATATACGGCATGCAGAGCGCAGCGGATGCCGTACTGAAAAATGTCCGTCTGTTGATCATAGGCTGGGTGTAATCCCCATGCGCCTCAGGTCTAGCGCATGGGGATCACGTCTGCGTGCAAGAGCCGGAAAAACCGGCTCTCGCATCTGCGGATTAGCCCAAGTGATGCACCTCTTGCAGCGCATAGACCGGCGTTTGGATACCTTCCATCCGGGCCTTAAGCTGTAATGCAAGAAACTGTGAATAGTGCCGGGACTGGTGCAAGTTTCCACCATGGAACCACAGGTTTTCCTGCTGTGTCGGTTTCCACATATTCCGCTGCTCACCCTCCCACGGGCCGGGATCTTTGGTGGTATCAGAGCCAAGCCCCCAGACTTTGCCAACCTTATCAGCCATCTCTTGACCCATCAGGTCCGTAACCCAGCCGTTCATCGAATTATAGCCGGTCGCAAATACGATCAGATCAGCATCAAGCTTTTCGCCGGTATCAAGGATCACGCCGTCTTCGACAATCTCTGTCACCTGCCCCCGCTTGAGCTTGACCTCTCCGTCGATGATGAGCTGGCTGGCACCCACGTCAATATAGTAGCCAGAACCGCGCCGTAGATACTTCATAAAGAGCCCGGAGTCGTCATCGCCCCAGTCCAGCCAGAACCCAGCTTTCTCCAAACCGTCGTAGAACTCTTTGTCCTGCTCCTTCATCGCGGCATAGGCAGGGATCTGGAATTCATGAAGGATGGCATAGGGCAAGGACGCAAAGATCAGGTCGGCCTTTTCCGTTGTCACACCGGCATTCACCGCGCGTTCTGAGTAAAGATCGCCCAGACCAATCTCCATCAGCGTGTCAGATCGCACGATATGGGTAGAAGAGCGCTGCACCATTGTGACATCTGCATCATGTTCCCATAGCGCGGCACAGATATCGTGCGCCGAGTTGTTGGACCCTACGACAACGCATTTCTTGCCTTTGTACTTATCCGGGCCGGGATGCTGTGAGGAATGATGGATATCGCCTTTGAATGTGTCCATTCCCGGGAAATCCGGGATCCGCGCTTTGCCTGACATGCCGGTGGCCATGACCAACTGCTTGGGGCGCAAGGTGACTTCTTCACCGTCGCGATCAACCACGACCGTCCATTCCTGTTTGGCCTCGTCATAGGTCGCAGATTTCGCGGTGGTGCGGGTCCAGTAGTTCAGCTCCATCACCTTTGTATACATCTCAAGCCAGTCGCCGATCTTGTCCTTCGGCGCAAAGACGGGCCAGTTTTCAGGGAATTTGATGTAAGGCAGATGATCGTACCAGACCGGATCGTGCAGGCAGAGCGACTTGTACCGCTTGCGCCAGCTATCACCGGGGCGATCATTGCGTTCGACGATGATGGTCGGAACACCCAACTGCCGCAAACGGGCACCAAGCGCGATGCCGCCCTGCCCGCCGCCGATGATCAGTGTGTAAGGCTGGGTGGTATAGCCAAGCTCTTTGGCCTCGCGCTCGCGCTCTTCGGCCCAGGTTTCGCGGTTCTTGCCCGCCCCGTGCTTGGCCCCCAGCGGTCGATCAAACCCTTTGGGTTCTTCATGGCCTTTCAATTCGACCATGGTTGTGAGCAACGTCCAGATCTTGCCCTCGCGCAGACGGATCAGGCCATAGCCGCGCGCGACTTCGGTCTCAAAGGTGATCCAGGCGGTCACGATCCCGCCGTCTTCGGTCACCACTTCGCCTTCAGCGATGGCCCAATTGTGCGGTTTGGTCGTGGCAAGCTGATGCTTCAGCATATCCTCGACCTGATCCTTGCCTTCGACCGTTTTGATATTCCAGGTGAAGGTGACAAGATCGCGCCAATAACAGTCATCCGCGAACATCTCTTTCGCGCGCGCAATGTCTCCATCCTCCAGCGCCTTCCCGAATTCATCAAGGAACGCCTGCGTTGTGTCGGCAAGTGTCGAGTCGAGCATAGTTTCCTCCCAGATTTTTGCTTTTGTGATCTGAGACTGCCAACAGCGACCCTATGACGCTAGGGAAACTTTGGTCGTGTTGCGGAATAAGCGGTTTTTTGACCCGACCATTAAACGCAGAAAGCCCCGCTGAGCCAGCGGGGCTTTCTGAATTCTACGTTCTGGATCGCTTACGCGGCCAGTGCACCTTTGGCCTGCTCGACAATCGCGCCGAAAGCTTCAGGCTCGTGCACGGCCAGATCGGCCAGCACTTTGCGGTCCACTTCGATACCAGCCAGATTCAGGCCGTTGATGAAGCGGGAATATGTCAGCGCTTCGTCGTGCATCCGTACAGCCGCGTTGATCCGCTGGATCCACAGCGCGCGGAAATTGCGCTTGCGGTTCTTGCGGTCGCGTGTGGCGTACTGGTTCGCCTTGTCGACGGCCTGACGTGCAACCTTGAAGGTGTTCTTGCGGCGGCCATAGTAACCTTTGGCGGCCTTGATGACCTTCTTGTGACGGGCGTGTGTGGTGGTTCCGCCTTTTACTCGGGACATATCAATTCCTCCTTAGCGCGCGTAGGGCATCATTGGCTTGATGATACCTTCATCAGCCTTGGTGAGCGTTGTTGTTCCGCGCGCATTACGGATGAATTTCTTGTGGCGCTTGATCATGCCGTGGCGCTTGCCTGCCTGACCTGCCTTGATGCGACCAGAGGCCGTCACCTTGAACCGCTTTTTGCAGCTCGATTTCGTCTTCATCTTCGGCATTTCCGTCTCCTGTCTGTCGATCGGTTTACGCGCGACTCGGTATGCCATTTCGACCGGCCGCACGGGTAGAGCGCGCCGTATAGGCGGGCTTTACAGCCAATGCAACTGTTTCAGAGCAAGCTATCGGGGATTTTCTGCTCTGCCGCCGTATTGGCGCGGCGAAAAATGAACGTCACACATGTCGACACGATCACAATGAAGAGCGAATACAAAACCGGGATCGCCATGATGGCTTGTGCCTCGGTGCCCTGAAACGTGAACACAATGATCGCAATAGCCAGAGGTCCATTCTGAATTCCGGTCTCTAAAGCAACGGTGCGCGCATTTCGCGGATGCAACCGCAGCGCCCGCGCGAACAGGTATCCGATGCTGATCCCGAACACACCCAGTCCAATCGACGCGATATAGGTGGCGGGCGTGGTCTCAAGCAGGAACTGCCAGTTGCGGGGAATCCAGCTGACCATCAGGAACAGGATGAAGAACAGCGCCAGTGCAGAGCCGAAAAACTCGGTCACGGCGCCCACATTCGCACTGATCTTGCGTAGAACCATTCCAATGGCCACGGGCACCAACAGCAAAACCAATGTCGCAATGATATTTTCACGCGGGATCTCGAGGTTGAGCGCCGAGGCGTACAGCACCAGGACAATCGGGATCATTACCACACCCGCAACCGTAGAAGTCACTGTCATCAAAACCGACAAGGCCAGATTGCCCTTTGAGAAATAGGTAAAGATGTTCGATGTCGTCCCGCCAGGCATACAGGCCATGATCAGGATCCCGAGCGCGATGGTCTCTGGCACGACCAGAACTGTGGCCAGCAAAAAACCGATAAAGGGCATGAACCCGTACTGAGAAATCACCCCGATCGCCAAACCGTAAGGTCGTCGCAAAGCAAGATAGAAATCGCGGGGTGTCAGCGATGCGCCCATCCCCAGCATGATGACAAAAATCATGAGCGCCAGAAGCGCCTGCTCAAAGGCTCCAACCATCTTGCCTACTCCGCTGCGACGCGGGCCAGCTCTTCGGCACGCAGATCTTTTCTAAGGATTTTCCCAACATTCGATTTCGGCAACTCGTCGCGGAATTCGACCCGTTTGGGCACTTTGTAGGCGGTCAGGTGTTGCTTGCAATGCGCGCGAATATCCGCCTCGCTCAGACCGTCATCCCGCTTTACGACATAGGCTTTTACCGCCTCGCCGGTTGACTCGTCCGGTACGCCGATCACTGCCGCTTCAAGAATGCCGGGATGCCGTGCGAGGCAGTCCTCAATCTCGTTCGGATACACGTTAAAGCCCGACACAACGACCATATCCTTTTTCCGGTCCACGATCCGGAAATACCCGTCCGGATCCATCACGCCGATGTCACCCGTCAGGAACCACCCGTCGCGCAAAGCGCCTTTGGTCTCTTCTGCCTTGTTCCAATACCCCGCCATGATCTGCGGACCAAAGGCCGCGATCTCGCCGGTTTCGCCCTGCGGCACTTGGTTGCCGGCCTCATCGAGACAGGCAATCATCGTGCCCGGAACCGGGATCCCGATTGAACCATCTCGGGTTTTTCCTAATGGATTGAAGGTCAGAACAGGCGAAGTTTCAGTTAATCCGTACCCCTGAAGCACCGGTTTGCCTGTCACGGCCTCCCATTTCTGTGCCACAGCCGCCTGCAACGCCATACCACCCGCCGACGAAAACTTGAGGTGTTTGGGCGGGCTATCCGTAAACCAGACCTCGTTGGTCAGCCCATTGAACAGCGTATTCACCCCACTCATCCACGTGACCTTGTAGTTTTCAAACGCACGTTTGAGGTTCGAGAGCGGTCGTGGATTGGGGATCAGAATGTTGCGCGCGCCCAGCCAATAGAACGCCAGCATGTTCACGGTAAATGCGAAGATGTGATACAGAGGCAATGCCGTCAGGGCGATTTCCTTGCCCTTCTCGACCCCCTCCAGCATCTCCATGGTCTGTTCCATATTCAGGATCAGATTCGCATGCGTCAGCATCGCGCCCTTGGCCACCCCCGTGGTGCCACCTGTATATTGCAGGCAAGCCACGTCGTTGGCATCTACCGTCTGCGCATAGACGTCTGCATTGATACGCTCGCTCTGCATATGATCGCGGCCCGCAGACAACGCATCAGGGAACCGGATATGCGCCACATCGATTGGTTTGACCGATTTATCCCAATGCTTTTGAACCAGCCCGATGATGCCACGGGGCAGCGCAGGCAAAAATTCGGCCACGCGTGTCACGATAATATTCGGGATCGGATGGCCCTGCGTCGCGGCCGGAATTTTGTCGGCAAACATATCAGCGATGACCAAGGCATGTGGTTGCGCATCGGCGAACTGTTTGCCCATCTCCTCGGCGGTGTAGAGCGGATTGACGTTCACCAAGATGCACCCGGCCTTGAGCACGCCAAACGCCGCCACCGGAAAGGCCAGCCCGTTGGGCATCTGAAGCGCAACACGATTGCCCTGTTCCAGTCCTGCCACTTCTCGCAGGTACACGGCAAAGGCATCCGACATCTCGTCGACTTGTTGAAAAGTCAGCGTGCCATTCATGCCATTCGGCAAACAGGCCGTAAAAGCGGGCGCTGTACCAAACGTGCCAGACACCGCACGGATCAGGTCCGCAAGCGTCCGATATGACGCTTTATCAATGTCTTTGCGAACATTCGGCCCGTAAAAAGCCGTCCACGGGCGTCCATCGTCTTTCATACCATACTCCCCTCCCAAGGCATCGCGCGCGCAGTGTCGGCTTTAGGCGATGTGGTTTGGAGAATAGCTAAAGCGATCTTTTAGATTGATCTACTGTGATCGAACGTCACAAAGCGAACGATCGCGCCTTTACGATATGCTTTGAAGCACCCGCGCGACAACGGCCGGAATGCTTTCAACCGAATATCCCCCCGGTTTGTTCGACATTGCCCAAACCAGCATCACGCCAGAAATCATTAGCGTAATGGTCGCGATACGCGGCCGTTCCCCCTTGGAAATCGAGGAAACAACCGCAGGGATCGACAATACCCCCAGCCCGAGACCAATCACAAACAGAGTATCAGGATTCATACCGATCCACTCCCACTGGTTACACCTGTGGAATCTTACTCTGGATCAGTGTTGTAGATCAAACGCTCATCGCAAGGAGCAACGCGAAGGATGTTCGTTGTGCCCGGCGTGTTGAAGGGCACACCTGCTGTAACAAGGATCTGATCCGACGCGTCCGCATAGCCGCCCGCACGCGCGGCAAGAGCCGCATTCACAACCGCCTGTTTGAATCGCTCCAATTCGCCTGTGATCACACATTCTGTACCCCATGTCAGAGCAAGACGGCGCGCAGTATTGACCGAATTGGTCATCGCGATGATCGGAACGCGGGGCCGTTCGCGTGCCGTCAAAAGCGCCGTTGTGCCAGAGGATGTGTAACAACAGATGGCTTTGATGTCGGTCGTTTCGGCAATTTCCCGAGCCGCGGCCACGATACCGTCAGCGACAGTCGCACGCTTTGCCGCGCGGGATGCCTCGATGATTTCAGTGTAGGTCGGATCGCTCTCGACCTCTTCGGCGACGTTATTCATCGTTGTGACCGCTTCGACAGGGTAATCCCCAGCCGCAGATTCCGCGGACAACATGATCGCGTCAGACCCTTCGTAGATTGCGGTCGCAACATCCGAAACTTCGGCACGTGTCGGCATCGGCGATTCGATCATCGACTCAAGCATCTGCGTCGCAACGATCACCGGCTTGGCCGCAGCGCGACAACGGCGGATCAGACGCTTTTGAATGGGCGGCACGTTTTGCACAGGCAGTTCAACACCCAGATCGCCCCGCGCCACCATGATGCCGTCAGATACTTCAAGTATTTCGTCAAAGGCTTTTACGCCTGCCGGCTTTTCGATCTTCGACAAGATCGCCGCGCGTCCTTTGCACAGCTCACGCGCCTCAATCACGTCCTGCGCCCGCTGAACAAAGCTGAGCGCCAGCCAATCAACACCAAGGTCCGCCACGAATTCCAGATCGCCACGATCTTTGTCGGACAAAGCCGCCAGAGGCAGAACCACATCCGGCACGTTGACGCCTTTGCGGTTTGAAATCGTGCCACCGGTGATGACAGTGCAATCGGCAAAATCAGCACCGCAACTCTCGACCTTGAGGCGAATTTTCCCGTCATTCACAAGAAGATGCGCGCCCGGCTCGAGTGCTGCGAAAATCTCCGGATGCGGAAGCGTGACACGGTTCAGCGTCCCCGGTTCATCGGCCAGATCAAGGCGGAACGATGCCCCTTCGACAAGGTCCTCTTCTCCATTGGCAAAAACACCAACGCGCAATTTCGGGCCCTGAAGGTCGGCCAGAATACCAATCGTGCTATCGAGATCCTTTTCAACCTGACGGATGATGGCATGACGTTCGGCAATCTCTTCATGGCTGCCATGACTCATGTTGAGACGGAACACGTCTGCGCCAGCTTCGTGCAAAGCCCGGATCATTTCATAGCTGCTCGACGCGGGGCCCAAGGTGGCCACGATTTTCACACTCCGCAAACGTCTCATTCGGAATTCCGTCCTTCAACTGTGGTTGGGTAGCTGGCGCGCCTGTAAGAGCGCATTCCCAGTTACCATGTCGGGTAAGATGACCGCATCATGTTACCGCTAACTGTTCGCAGGTCTTATTGCCCATTTCCCTTTCCAGCGCAACTCAACTATCTGATGCCGTCGGGAGATCACATATCTATGACATACGTACCCTTTTTTGTTCATGGAGAGAACCGAACCTCGCGCTGGTTGATTACATGCGATCACGCGGCGAACACGGTTCCACCCGACCTGAACGGCACTCTTGGCCTGCCCGACTCGGATATGGCGCGCCACATCGCCTTTGATCCGGGAGCCGCCGGTGTCACGCGCGCCTTGGCCGACGCCTTGGGTGCGCCCGCGATCCTGTCGAATTTTTCTCGGCTGGTCATCGACCCCAATCGGGGCGAAGACGATCCGACATTGCTGATGCGGCTTTACGATGGCTCTGTCATTCCGGCAAACCGCACCGCTGATGCGGAAGAAAAAGAACGCAGGCTCAACGCTTATTACCGTCCTTATCATACCGCCCTTGCAGATTTGGCTGGGCGTCAGGATGACACGGTAATCGTGGCGATACATTCCTTTACCCGGCAACTGAAATCGCGCCCAAGCCGTCCTTGGCATATTGGGATTCTACATGCCTATGACAGACGGCTGTCAGATCCACTGATTGCAGCGCTTGAGGTCGAGCCCGATCTGGTTGTGGGACGAAACGAGCCCTACCCCGGCCACCTACCCGGAGATGCAATTGATCGACACGCCTTGCATCACGGCCGGATGAACACACTTATCGAATTGCGCAATGATCTTATCGCGACCGAAGCCACCCAAACAGCATGGGGCGAACGCCTTGCGCCGATGCTCATGGCAGCATTGGCCGAAGCGACAGACTGAACCAGAGGACACAGATATGGACGAACAGACGCAACTAGAAATCGAAGCCGCCGCCTTTCGCCGCTTGCGCCAGCACCTGATCGAAGATCGCCCCGACGTTCAAAACATCGACATGATGAACCTGACAGGGTTTTGCCGCAATTGCCTGAGCCGATGGTACCAAGAAGCGGCCAATGCGCACGGCATTGAGATGGACAAGGACGCTGGCCGAGAAGCGTTCTACGGCATGCCCATGTCAGAATGGAAAGCGCGCTATCAGACCGAGGCGAGCGATGCCCAGAAAGAGGCCTTTGAGGTCGCGTTCAAAGAAAACGTGACCGACAAAGAAAGCTAATTCATACAATCGCACGATGCGACACCGCATCGTGCGTTATCTCTGGTGCAAAACGCCCTAGCGGTTCGCCCCCGGAACCCAAAGCACGTCATCCTTGCCGTCGTCATTTGCGACACGCGCGGCGACAAAAAACCAGTCGCTCAGACGATTGAGATATTTAACCGCAGACGGGTTAACGCTTTCCATTGTGGCCAGCTCAACTGTCAAACGTTCTGCACGGCGCGCAACAGTGCGGCACTGGTGCAAATAGGCCGCCAATGCCGACCCGCCCGGCAGAATAAAACTGCGCAGCGGTTCAAGCTTGGCATTCATTGCATCGATTTCCGCTTCGAGGCGATCCACCTGAGATCCGACAATCCGCAATGGCGGGTATTCGGCATCCGCATCCTTTTCCATATCGGGGCGGCAAAGATCTGCGCCGAGATCGAACAAATCGTTTTGAATACGCGACAGGTTTGCGTCCAGAGCGGCATCCGCCTGCAGACGGGCAAGTCCTACGATCGCGTTCAATTCATCGACCGTGCCGTAAGACGTAACACGCATCGAATGCTTGGCGACACGCGCCCCGTTGCCCAACGCTGTTTCACCGTCATCGCCGGTCTTGGTGTAGATTTTATTCAGAACGACCATCGTTTATTCCCCTCGCAGCCAGACAAAGAGCAAGATCAAAATCACGGCGACAAACTGTGCAATGATCCGCCAGCGCATCGCTCTGTTGGCGTATTTTTTGTTGAAATCCCCTCCTTTGGCAAAACTGCCGATGCCAAAAAGCAGAACTGCGACCACTGCCAGACAGGCGACAGCGGCGATAATGAACAGGGGGTCTTGCAACATGGCGTGGTTTTCCTTCGGTCGGTGTTTCCGAGGATGTAGCCGTATCGCGGCGCAAGGCGAATGAAAAGTCAGCCTTTTGACAAAAGCCAGTCCAAAGCCCGCGTTGGCAAGAGCCGCCGGGCGATGGCCATTGCATGGGTCGGTACGGTCACGCGGTAGCGGACTTTGGGGCGCGATGCGGTCAGCGCCTTTTCAACCGCGTCGGTCACCGCTGACGCAGGCCACTGTTTGCTGGCGCTCCCTCCCTTCTTGAGCTTGTCGAGAAGGGATGACTCGTATGTCTCGCGCAAGGCAGAGGATTTCCAATCCACCCATTTATCGAACTGCTTAATTGCGTTTTTACGAAAGGCGGTTTCGATCGGCCCTGGCTCGATGAGAACGACATGGATGCCCGCTTCGGCCATCTCCATCCGCAACACGTCGGCATATCCCTCAAGAGCAAATTTGGTTGCAACATAAGGGCCACGATATTTCATCCCGACAATGCCAAGCACGGATGAATTGAACAGAATACGACCTTGTTTGCGCGCTCGCATGGCTGGCAAAACATGTCGGTTCAAGTCGTGCCAACCTAGGAAATTTGCCTCGAACTGTGCGCGCATCCCTTCAGCAGGGATATCTTCCAAGGGACCCGGCAGCGCATACGCCCCATTGTGAAACACCGCATCGAGCGCGCCGTTGGTTTGGGTCAGGACATCTTGGGCGCAGCGGGCGATGCTGTCCGGGTCCTCATAGTCCAGTTGGGGGGCGCTGAACCCTTCGGCGACACGCGCAGCACAATCTTCCTCAGCCCGACAGGATGCAAAAACGGTCCAGCCCTGCGCTTTCAGACGGCGCGCGGTGTCCAGCCCGATACCTGACGAACAGCCTGTGATCAGTATGGTTTTTGATGGCACTTAATTGGCAGCCGTCAAAAGCCAGTCAGCCATCCAGCCTTCATCGCCCGTCGCGCGCACACGCAGACGCAACCAGCCATTACCCTCGTCCTTGAGAACTTCGACCATATCGTTGCGCAGCAGTTTGCCAACGACGGCATAATCTGTTCCCGGTCCGCCGCGCAGGTTCACGCGATCCCCATCGACAAACCGGAAGTCAGGTTGAACCTCTGGCTCGGGCGCAGGCGCGACAACCTGAACAGGCTCTTGGACAACTGCAGCTGTTTCCACTGCAGGCTCGGTGCGCGATGGCGTGGTACCGGATTGCACATCAACGCTGACAGGTTGGATGATCGCGCGGGTCGGCACGACATCGGTCAGGTCGGTATTCGATGTATCGGCACGGGCCACAACCGAGGGCTGCGGATCTGGCGTCGCAGCTACGGGTTTAGGTGTGGCAAAAACAACAAGAGACGTGTCTCCCGGCTCAAAATCAGCACCGCCGGAAAGCTCGTAAAACGACACCGCCATGACAGCAAAAGCGATCAAAATATACTTGTTCATAACTATCCCCCAACGTGGACGCACCGCTTACCACATCTGACGTTTAGCGCGATTCTCGAACCGTTCCGAAGGGAAAAAGAAAAAATTTTCCCGCAATTGCTTTACGGCCTCAGAGGGGGTGAGTATCACATCATCTATGGCCAATGATGTCGACGACCCCAAGATGACCCCCAGCGACTTTGCGGAACCGTTGCGTCGTGCAATCGGTGAGCGGTACCTCACATACGCGTTGTCGACGATTATGCACCGGGCCCTTCCCGATGCACGGGACGGTCTGAAACCTGTCCATCGCCGTATCCTGTATGCAATGCGCGAACTGCGGTTGAGTTCCGCCGGAGGCTTTAGAAAATCAGCCAAAATCAGCGGCGACGTGATGGGCAACTATCACCCGCACGGCGATGCGGCGATCTATGACGCGATGGCGCGCCTCGCGCAGGATTTCAACGTTCGCTACCCGCTTGTTGATGGGCAGGGGAATTTTGGCAACATCGACGGCGACAACCCGGCGGCGGCCCGATACACCGAAGCGCGACTGACCTCTGTTGCCGAAGCCTTGCTTGAAGGTCTGAACGAAAACGCGGTTGATTACCGTGCCAACTACGACGGCACGCTGGATGAACCCGTTGTTCTGCCTGCGCAATTCCCTAACCTGCTTGCCAATGGCTCAAGCGGGATTGCGGTTGGTATGGCAACCAACATTCCACCGCATAACATTGCCGAACTGATTGACGCCTGTTTGCACCTGATCAAGGTGCCAGATGCCCGCGATGACACTCTGCTGAATTATGTGCCGGGTCCGGATTTCCCGACCGGCGGCGTAATCGTCGAAGACCGCGAGAACATCGCGCAAGCCTATCGAACCGGACGTGGATCGATCCGTCTGCGCTGCCGGTGGGAGATCGAGGATTTGGGCCGTGGGCAATGGCAGATCATTGTCACCGAAATTCCCTATCAGGTTCAGAAATCCAAACTGGTGGAACGGCTTGCCGAGCTGATCCAGACCAAGAAAGTGCCGATCCTCGCCGATATCCGCGATGAAAGCGCCGATGACATTCGCATGGTTCTGGAGCCACGATCCAAGAACGTGGATCCAGACGTCCTGATGAACATGCTGTACCGCAACTCTGATCTGGAAACGCGGTTTAGCCTGAACATGAACGTGCTGATCGACGGCCTTACACCCAAGGTCTGTTCGATGAAGGAAGTGCTCCGTGCCTTCCTTGATTTCCGTCGCGAAGTCCTGATCCGGCGCAGCCAGCACCGGATGGATAAAATTGACCACCGCCTGGAAGTTCTGGAAGGCCTTATCGTTGCCTTCCTGAACCTCGACCGCGTGATCGACATCATCCGCTATGACGATGAGCCGAAAGCAGCGCTGATGCGCGAAGATTGGGGCAAAGATCATCCCCGCGCGCTCAACGAGGCAGATTACGTATCGCCGCCGATGGTGTCCGGCGATGATGAATTTGGCCTGACCGAAGTGCAAACCGAAGCCATCCTGAACATGCGTTTGCGCAGCTTGCGCAAGCTTGAAGAAATAGAACTGGTCGCAGAACGCGATCGCCTGATGGAAGAGCGCGCCGGACTGGAAGATCTTCTCGAAAGCGGCGATCTGCAGTGGGACGCAATCTCGGAGCAGCTGCGAGAGACCAAAAAAACCTTTGGCAAAAATTATGCCGGCGGTGCGCGTCGCACGACCTTTGCCGAGGCAGGCGAAGTCGAGGACGTGCCGATCGAGGCCATGATTGAGCGCGAGCCAATCACGGTGGTCTGTTCCGAAATGGGATGGATCCGCGCGATGACCGGTCATATCGACCTCAATCGCGAATTGAAGTTCAAAGACGGCGACGGGCCGCGCTTTATCTTCCACGCTGAAACCACAGACCGGCTTTTGGTTTTCGGCTCGAACGGACGCTTCTACACAGTCTCGGCCGCAAATCTGCCGGGCGGGCGCGGCATGGGGGAGCCGTTGCGCCTGATGGTCGATTTGCCGAACGAGGCGTCGATTGTCGATCTGTTCATCCACAATCCGGAACGCAAGCTTCTGGTCGCCTCGAGCGCGGGTGATGGCTTTGTCGTGCCCGAGACCGATGTCGTTGCGCAAACGCGGGCTGGCAAACAAGTTTTGAACGTTAAGGGTGAAGTCCGTGCCAAGGTGTGCAAACCTGTGACCGGAGATGCGGTCGCCGTGGTTGGTGAAAACCGCAAAGTTCTGGTCTTTGCTCTGGACGAACTACCGGAGATGGGACGCGGGAAAGGCGTACGGCTGCAAAAGTACAAGGACGGGGGCCTCTCGGATGCAACCACCTTCACCATGGGAGAAGGCCTCTCCTGGCGCGACCCGGCCGGACGCACCAGAACCGAAACCGAGCTTGCCGAGTGGACAGGCAAACGCGCCGGATCCGGACGTATGGCCCCGCGCGGTTTCCCAAGAGACAACACCTTCACCTGATCCAGACATCCTGACCACGGATGTTGTAGGCAGCAAGGGCGCGCTCTTTTGGCTGGCCTTGAAAACCGGTTTGCTGACTGTCTTAACGCTCGGCTTTTACCGCTTTTGGATGCGAACCCGCCTGCGGCGCTGGTACTGGTCCGCGATCCGCCCCGGCGGCCATCCGCTTGAGTATGTCGGTGATCCCATCGAAAAACTGCTGGGGTTCCTGTTCGCAGTTGTCGTGATGGCCTTCTACATCGGGATCGTGAACCTGTTTTTGATGTTTGCGAGCTTCACGCTGTTTCAAGACAATTTCGCCGCCTACGCAACCAGTCTGATAGGCGTCATCCCGCTCTGGTTTTTTGCTCAATATCGCGCCCGCAGGTACATCCTCGCACGCACTCGATGGCGCGGCTTGCGCTTTGGTCTTGAACCCGGTGCATGGGGATATGCATGGCGCGCTGTCGTGCACTGGATCGTCACGATCCTAAGCCTGGGCCTTTTGATGCCGCGCATGACCTTCTGGCTGGAAAAATACAAGGTAGACCGGACCTTTTACGGCACGGCCCGTATGGCGCAGGGCGGCAAATGGACCATGCTTTACCCTGCAATGAAACCGATGTTTCTGGCTCTGATAATTGGCGTGTCCGGGGCTGCCGCGAGCGCGCTGGGCAACCTGCCCTTGGGAATAGGGTTAGCCGTAATCGCAGGCTTCATTGGTGTATACGGGCTGGTGTATTACCGTGTTGAAACACTGCGCCGCCTGACCGAAGCCAAGACGATCAATGGCGTCACACTGCGCCTGTCACCCAACGCCTTTCGCGTGATGATGATCTATGTACTCGGAACACTGTTGGCATCCGCCGCCGTCTTTTTCCCAATGCTCCTCTTCGGGCTGTTGGTCGTGATGATCCAGTCCGCTGACGTGCTGGCCGAAATGGGCCTTGAGGACATGGTCGCACCAATTGCGGGCGCGGGCCGTTATGCGGTCATTGCGGCCAGCGTCATGGTCTATTTTACGATCTTCCTGCTGTGGTCCGCGCTGACAAATGCGTTCATCACCCTGCCTGTCATCCGTCACTATTTCTCGACATTGAAAGTGTCGCCTGCCGACGCGATCGCAGATATCCGTCAACGTCCTCGCGATGAATTCGCCGAAGCCGAAGGTTTTGCCGACGCCTTGGATGTGGGGGCCTCGCTATGACCGTATTGCGTGTTGGACGTACGCCAGAGGCGTATTCCGCAAAAGCCACCTATTTCGACGGCACCAGCGCACGCCCGGCCGAGATTGCACTGTCCATAGACGAAGACGCGAAAACGTTGGTCGGATTTACCGATGCCGGGACCGAATTGAGATGGCCGTTGACCGATATCCGCGAAACCCCGGATCAGGCAGCCACAGATCAGATGGTCGTCCAGATGGCTCATGATCCGGTGCAAAGGATTCTGTTGCCCGATCGCAATCTTGCGCCGCGATTGCCCAACAGGACCAAACGCACGAAAGTCACAAATCGCGGTCCACTGCTGGGCTGGGCCGTTGCCGCAATCGTCTCTGTGGCGCTGATCATATTTGTGCTGGTGCCGACAATGGCAAACCAATTGGCCCGTTTCATCCCACCAGAGGGCGAACGCGCCTTAGGTCAGGTGACTCTTGACCAAATCCGCACCGCGCTGGACCAAACCGGCCTTGATCCCGTCCCTCTTTGTGACAACCGCACCGGGCTCGCAGCGCTTGCAAAGATGGAAGCCCGTCTGCAATCGGCATTGCCCGAGGCGCAACCGCTGAACGTGTCGGTGCTTGATCATGACATGATCAACGCCTTTGCGTTGCCCGGCAATTACATCGTTCTGTTTCGCGGCTTGATCGACAACGCCCAGACCCCGGAAGAGGTCGCATCCGTGTTCGCCCACGAGATTGGTCATGTGATCAGCCGGGACCCGACACGCCATGCTCTGCGCTCTGCCGGATCACTGGGAGTACTGGGTCTGCTATTTGGTGACTTTGCTGGCGGCGCCGCAATGCTCTTGCTGGCAGAACGGCTGATAGAAGCGCAATACAGCCAGGGTGCCGAAGAAAACGCCGATGTCTTTGCCCATTCCCTTCTGATCGACGCACAAATCGCACCCTCAGCGCTTGCGACTATCTTTGAACGGTTTCAAGAGATCGGTGGCGATGCCAGCCCGTTCGTATCCCATTTCCTGAGCCATCCAGCGCTTGGAGACCGCATTCAGGCCGCCCGTGATGCGACACCGGATGGCTTTGAAGCCGTGCCTGTATTGACCGCGCAAGAATGGAAAGCTCTGCAAACGATTTGTGATTGAAGAACCCTCAGACCGATCTTTCTTGAAAAACGCGACGTCCGATGGCGCTAACGTGACGATTTTGCCCTGTTTCCCCTGTGCAGGGTTGGGTATCCCTTGCCCGGAACGAAACGTCAGAATCGCAGATTGCCCTGCGATCCCAACGAGAGGAACACGCCCATGAAGGTCCTGGTACCTGTCAAACGCGTGATTGACTATAACGTGAAGGTTCGCGTCAAAGCGGATGGTTCCGGTGTCGATCTCGCCAACGTCAAAATGTCGATGAACCCCTTTGACGAAATCGCCGTCGAAGAGGCGATCCGCCTGAAAGAAGCGGGCAAGGCGGATGAAATCGTCGCTGTCAGCATTGGCGTAAAGCAAAGCCAGGAAACGCTGCGCACCGCGCTGGCGATGGGCGCAGACCGCGCAATCCTCGTTGTTGCGGCGGATGACGTTCACACAGATATCGAGCCGCTGGCAGTCGCGAAAATCCTCGCCGCCATCGTCAAAGAAGAAGAACCGGGCCTCGTTCTTTGTGGCAAGCAGGCCATCGACAACGATATGAATGCCACAGGTCAAATGCTGTCCGCCCTTCTGGGCTGGAGCCAGGCCATGTATGCCAACAACGTAGATGTTGACGGTGACACCGCTGTTGTGACCCGCGAAGTCGATGGCGGCTTGCAGACCATCAAGGTAAAAATGCCCGCCATCATCTCGACCGATCTGCGTCTCAATGAGCCACGTTATGCGTCGTTGCCCAACATCATGAAGGCGAAGAAAAAGCCGATGGATGAGAAAACCGCCGCCGATTACGGCGTCGACGTGACACCGCGCCTTGAGATCGTGAAAACATCCGAGCCGGAAGAACGTGCAGCGGGTATCAAGGTTGGTTCGGTCGACGAACTGGTCGCAAAACTCAAAGAAGCGGGAGCTGTGTAATGGCCGTTCTTCTGATTGCCGAAATCACCGATGGCGCGCTGGCAATGGACGCCACCGCCAAAACAGTTACCGCAGCAAAAGCGTTGGGTGACGTTGTTGTTCTGGCCGTAGGTGCAACCGCCAAAGCGGCAGCCGACGAAGCCGCAACAATCGATGGCGTGTCCAAAGTGCTGCTCGCCGAGGATGATCTTTACGGTCACCGCCTCGCCGAGCCTGTCTCTGCGCTGATCGCGTCGCTTGCCGGCGATTACTCCCACATTGTCGCCCCAGCGACAACGGACGCCAAGAATATCCTGCCGCGCGTTGCAGCGCTGTTGGATGTGATGGTTCTGACCGATGTGACCGCCGTCGTCGACGCCGATACATTCGAGCGCCCGATTTACGCAGGAAACGCGATCCAGACGGTGAAGTCGTCGGATGCCAAGAAAGTCATTTCGTTCCGCACATCGACGTTTGACGCAGCAGCAACTGGTGGTTCTGCCGCTGTCGAAGCAATTGCCGCGGGCGACAATCCCGACCTGTCCGAGTGGGTCGAAGACAAAGTTGCAGAAAGCGACCGTCCCGAACTGACCTCGGCTGGCGTGGTTGTGTCTGGTGGTCGTGGTGTCGGCTCTGAAGATGACTTCGCAATGATCGAAAAGCTGGCCGACACGCTGGGCGCCGCGGTTGGCGCATCCCGCGCCGCCGTCGACTCAGGCTTTGCGCCAAACGACTGGCAGGTTGGTCAGACCGGCAAGGTCGTCGCGCCAGATCTTTACGTCGCCGTCGGCATCTCTGGGGCCATTCAGCACCTCGCTGGCATGAAAGACTCCAAGATCATCGTCGCGATCAACAAAGACGAAGAAGCCCCGATTTTTCAGGTAGCCGATTACGGGCTTGTGGCAGACTTGTTCGATGCGGTGCCAGAGCTGACCGAAAAGCTCGGCTAAAGCTCTGCACTTCGTAATGCAGCGGCGCGTCTCTAAGGGCGCGCCGTTTTCTATTTGAGCATTGGAACAATGGCCTTCGCGACCGCGTCGGCCACAGAGCGATGCGCCTCTGGCCCTGGTAAATGCTCGGCTTTTGCAATGTCGAGCGGTGGTAATTTACACAGGTCTTCCGACCTGACCCAATTGTGCGGAACAACCTCGATCAGGGAAGTGACCTGTGGACACAGACCCGCGACCAGATCGCGCGTCAAAAAAGGTTCATGATCCAAAATGCCGTCCTTAGTGTTCGGCAAGGGCTTAGGTGCAAACCAAAGCAGAAACACCGCCCCATTCATCTGCGCAATTAAACTGCGCATCCGCGCCACCCAAGCATTGCACGCTTCGTCTACAACGATCTCGAACCGCTTGGGGCAGATCGTTCTGAGACGGGCAAGCATATGTCTGGTGAAATGCACTTCCGTAAAATCCATTTCCGGATACAACGACGTCAACGGCTCTGCCGCCTTGAGAAACCGATCATTCCGGCGCGGGTGCGTCATGTAAAACCGGTTCGACGTATTGTGCACACACGACAGTTGGATAACGACAATGTCGGCATTCGCAGCCGTCGCCAAACCACCTGCATCGTTGAGATATGCATCAATGCCCGCATTCTCGATCCCAAGATTGACCACGGCACAGCCAATTTGCGCCTCAAGCTCAGAGGTCCAAGGGTTTGCCACGTACCGTCCATAAATACCGCTGCCACCCAAGCAAGCGACATATCGATCATGCAAGTGTTTCGCAGGCCCCCTGAACCATAGACGTGAGCCATTGTATCGACATGGCGCATAATCAATCGCCTGATCGCGCATGGAGGAAACATTCATATCCTCACCCCTTTTATTCACCCGAAAATGAGAGTGAGGCGATTCGGTTCTCAAAACGCTAAAGCTAAATTTCTAAAGATCACTTCGATCCGCCTTGCAGCGCCCTGCCCCACAAGTCATTGTTGCGGCGAAACGGACGGAGCAATCGCATGACGGTCAATTCAATCGGCGTGGTCGGTGCAGGACAGATGGGCAATGGCATTGCTCATGTTATGGCTCTGGCAGGCTATGACGTTGTTCTGAATGATATCAACGAAGACGCCCTGAAACGGGCAGTCGAGTTGATTGAACGCAATATGGACCGGCAGGTCAGCCGAGATAAAATCTCGCAAGAAACCCGTGATCAGGCGATGTCCCGTATCTCGATCTCAAGAGATCTGCCTCAAGTGGCGCAAACCGATCTCATCATCGAAGCGGCCACCGAAGAAGAGACAATCAAACAAAAGATTTTTGACAGCCTGCTTCCACATCTGGCCGACCATACAATCCTGACGTCGAACACGTCGTCCATCTCGATCACCCGTCTGGCCAGCCGGACTGATCGACCGGAAAAATTCATGGGGTTCCACTTCATGAACCCCGTCCCGGTGATGCAATTGGTCGAACTGATCCGTGGCATTGCAACAGACAAGCAGACCTATGACACCTGTCTTGGCGTGGTCGAAAAGCTGGGCAAGACAGCTGCCTCAGCCGAAGATTTTCCTGCCTTCATCGTCAACCGCATCCTTATGCCAATGATCAATGAAGCGGTTTATACGCTTTACGAAGGTGTTGGGAATGTGAACTCGATCGACCAGTCGATGAAGCTGGGGGCAAACCATCCGATGGGTCCGCTGGAATTGGCAGATTTTATCGGCCTGGATACCTGCCTTGCGATCATGAACGTCCTGCATGATGGGTTGGCCGATACCAAATACCGCCCCTGCCCGCTGCTCACGAAATATGTCGAAGCTGGCTGGCTCGGGCGCAAAACGCAGCGTGGCTTTTATGATTATCGGGGCGAAACCCCTGTGCCAACGCGCTAAGGTTTGCCGCCTAAACCCATTGTTGTTTCCCGAAGCGATGCAACAAAATCACGACCGCGGCCAGCAAAGGCTTCTATTGACTCGGCGGGAATGGGTTCGCCCACAACCGGTGCCTGCGGCTTTCCACAAGCGTGGATAACTTCGTGAATAAGTAAGCCCTGACGCAACGTGGCCGACACCTGATTGGCGATCTGATAGGCGCGGGAATTCTGACCGGGAAAGAAGATCGGAACCACTGTCGCTCCAGAGCGCTGGATCAAATTGGCCGTAAACGGATTCCATGTGCGTTCAACCGCCGGGCCAAAATAGCTATCGCTTGAGGCCACAACACCGGATGGGAACAGCGCAATCACGCCGCCGTTTTTAAGATGCCCCATCGCCCTGCTGCGCATCTCAAGACTTTGCTCACGCGCATCTTCTTCGTGCGGGAATGGCACCGGGATCATGAATTCTTCGATCTCGGTCACGCCCGTCAACAAAGACCGTGTCAGAATTTTATAATCCGTCCGAACCCGACCGATCAGTTCGGCAAGGATCATTCCATCAACCAGACCATGCGGATGATTGGCCACAACAATCACCGGTCCCTCTTTAGGAATACGCGCGATCTGTTCGGGCGGTGTCTCTAGAGGGATCTTCATGAGGCTCAAAGCCTGACCCCAAAACGCTTGCCCTTCGGCAGGCCCCATACGTTCGAAACGTCGCACAAGACGCAGCAACGGGATCTTACCCGTCATCCACTCCATCGCGCGAATGGTGTTCGCTTTCCAAGGGTTGGTGAACGTGTTGGCGTAGCTCAGCTTACGCTTGTCATAGGGCACGTCTGCCTGCGCCACAGGGTTCGGGTCGGTCGAGCTGTGCTGATAGCTTTCAACCATGTGGCAGCGTGACGTCCTGTTTCTGGTTGCACAAACTGACCAATATGATCAGCAGCCTTCTCCAAAGCGATCTGCAACCAAGGTTTCGATGGCAGTGGCAAGCGCCTCCGCGTCTGGCCCAGAGGTGACTACCTCAATAGAGGTTCCTTTGGAAGCTGCCAACATCAAAAGGCCCATGATGCTGTCACCTGACGCGCTCATACCGTCTTTGCGCACCTCAGCTGTGGCATCGAACCCCTCGACAACTTCGACCAGTTTAGCCGACGCCCGAGCGTGCAATCCTTTTTCGTTCACGATATTCAAAACGCGTTGCGCCGTTGCGGACATAGTGACGGGCCTCCCTTAACCCAGTGATCAGGCGCTCTGATCCAGAGTTATGTCTTGGCTGTCAATGTATTTCCGCCCCGCATCCAATGCAGCACGCACCGCTTCTGGCACCGATTTATCGCGGCTTTTCGCCAGTTTGATCAACATAGGCAAGTTCGCACCATAGACGATCCGCCGGTTTTCCGGCTGGCAGGCGCGCAAGCTCAGGTTCGATGGAGAGCCCCCGAACATATCCGTCACAATGACCACGCCACCGCCCGTGTCGACCTCATCGGCCAAGGAACAGATCTCGTTTTGTTTGGCATCACGATTGTGGTCGGCATCAATTGAAACGGCAGCCATACCGGGCTGGTGGCCGACGACATGTTCGACTGCAGCAAGATATTCCTGCGCCAAACCACCGTGAGCGACAATCACGATCCCGATCACTCTGCCACGCCTCCACTCTCTGACAAAACTGTGCTTCCCGCCGATGCGATCCCGCGTCGCGCCAGTTCCTTGTGGCCAATTGACACCCGCCAGCCGCCGTCCGCAAGAGCCCGCGCAACCCGTTCACCTATAACAACCGACCTGTGTTGCCCCCCGGTACACCCGATGCCGATGGACAGATGCGTTTTTCCTTCTGTGTCGAATTCCGGCAGCAGAAAGGACATCATACCGACAATACGTTCCACAAATGCGGATGAGCGCGGATCAGATTGAACATAGTTCTGAACATCAATGTCCAAACCGGTCTTGTCCCTCAGCGCCGCATCCCAATGGGGATTTGCGAGAAATCGGCAGTCAAACACCATGTCCACACCATGCGGAATGCCGCGTTTGTACGAAAACGTCTGCACGGCAACGGATAGCTTTTGCGACGTCTCATCGGCGAACCATCCATGCAGTTCAGCCTTAAGGTCATGCGGCGAAAGATGCGATGTGTCGATCAGGATATCCGCCAGTTTCTCGACCGGGCGCAGCAGTTCAATTTCGCGCGTGATGCCCGTCTCTGGCGATTCTTCCTGCGCCAGCGGATGACGTCGCCGCGTTTCGGAATAACGCCGCAAAAGAATGTCGGACCGACAATCCAGAAATAGCAAAGACGTCTGGCCGTCGGTCATCCGTGTCAGATCACGATGTAAATCAAACAAGCGCGACAACGAGAAATCGCGGTTCCGCACATCAATACCAAGAGCCAGCGGATGCACCAACGGCTCACCTTCGAACAAACGCGGGATCATGCGAAAGGGGATATTGTCGATTGCCTCGAAGCCGAGGTCTTCCAGAACATTGATCGCCGTGCTTCGTCCGGCGCCGGATGGACCGGTCACCAAAACAACTCGGGCTGGTTTGGACTGCGTCGACATGTCTTCAGTTCCGCGTTCGGGGCTCGGGGCTATGCGTCCGCGCGCCCTTCGTGTCGTAGATATTGCAAAATCGCCGCGGGAAAATGCTTGGACTTCACATTGTGAAGCAACGGAAATGTTTTGGTGAGGTATGTGATGGTACGATGCTCTGGCAAACGCACGGTCTCTTCATGATTCATGTCGATCACAAGGGATAGCGGAACAGGCGACCGATACGCCGCATACAAAATCCCAACATCACGCGCCTCAATCATGCCGCACAGCTTGTCTGGGCAACTTAGCATGACACAGTCGTTTTCCAGCCGAAGGATCACCTGATCATCGGCCACAAGCGTTGCGCCTCGGGCCATCATTTCGAGCGCCAGCGCTGATTTTCCCGCACCCGACGCCCCAATTATGAGAGCTGCACGATCCCCGAAAGCGACGGCTGTTGCATGAAGTGTGACGGGGTCTGGACCTGCCATAACTAGCAGTTAAAGCGGCAGACCGACGACAAAACGAGCGCCCAAAGGCTCTGACGTCGCATCTGCTTCGGTCGGGCGGATATTCTCGGCCCAGATCACACCGCCATGCGCCTCCACAATCTGTTTGGAAATCGCCAGCCCCAGACCCGAGTTGTTCCCAAAGTCGGTTTCAGGGCGCTGCGAATAAAAACGTTTGAAGATCTTGGTCAGCGCCTCGTCCGGAATACCCGGCCCGGTATCTTCGACCACGATCAAAACCCGGTTTTCACGTCGCCGAGCCCAAATGCGGATCGCATCGCCATCTTCACAGAAGCTGATCGCATTGGTGATCAGATTGACAAAGACCTGCGCCAAACGCGCCTCCAGACCGTGCACCATGATCGGCCGGTCAGGCAGGTCAGAGATGAACTCGATACCCTGACGTTTCGCGTCATCACCAAGAAACTGCGCGATATTGCTCAGCATATCGAGCAGGTTGAATTCGGCTTCTTCTTCCTTGACCAGCTCGCTGTCCAGACGCGACGCATTGGAAATGTCGCTGACCAAACGGTCAAGGCGGCGGACATCGTGGTCAATCACGTCCAACAGCCGATCGACCTGATCCGGCCGACGCGCCACGCGCAGAGTGCCGACAGCCGATCTTAGTGATGCCAGCGGGTTCTTGATTTCATGCGCAACATCAGCGGCAAATTGTTCATTTGCATCAATTCTGTCGTAAAGCGCCGCAACCATGCCCCGCAACGCACCGGACAGACGACCGATCTCGTCAGGACGCGCCGTCAGGTCCGGAATACGAATACGACCCGAAGACACATTCCGCCGATTGCGGTCGCGCCCCACCTCTGCCGCATCGGCAAGATTTGAAATCGGGTTCGAAATGGTAGAGGCAAGAACAAGGCTGAGGCCAATTGAAACCAGCGTTGCAATCACGAACATCTGCAACACATTTTCACGTTCAAGCCGAACTGCGGCGTCAATTTCAGGCGCATAGCTCACAAGAGCGATGGTGCCCGCGACCCCGTCCTCGACCTCGATCGGGCTGAGGGCGGTAAAGATCGTTTCTCCACCCGGCCCTTCAGATCGTTCGATCCGGGTCATCGTCGGATCAGTTTCTTCGATTTGACGGCGTAGGATATCTTCAAGTGTCAGCGGCGCGAAGCCGTCATCCGAGCGGAACACCGATGAAACACTGCTCCAGACCGTGAGCAGAAAATCCGAGATGACCGTAGGCTTTTCCGCAACTGGCGTGCCGTCCGGCCCAGCCGATTGCGACCCTATGTCCCCGACAAGAAAGCGCGCCGCGTCAAACACGAAAACCCGCAGACCTGGGCGCATTTCGAGGTTTTCCAAAGTATCGGAAACATCAATGCGTTCGCCAGTGCCAAGGTTGACAGCGACTGCGCTCGTCGCCTGCGCCTCAAAGACATCGGCAATCAGTTCCGCTTCGACGCGGACCGCCTCGGCTTTTTGTTCGGCAAGCGTGTCTCTGGACGAGTTGAGGAACAGAATCCCCGCAACAAGAAAGTTCAAGGCAACCAGATTGAAGGTGATGATCTTGCGGGTCAAAGGAGACCGGTTCAGCGAAAAAAGCCCACGCTTTTCGCTGTTGCTGCGCACTTCGGATTCAACTGTGCGGTCGGGGGCGACCCAATCGTCCCCGAGCACCACATCTGCATCCTTGCGCCCGCCATCCTTGCCGTGGGTCACACCCTCAACCAGTGCCATGGTTATTCTTCGTTGTAGCGGTAGCCGATCCCGTACAGCGTTTCGATCGCAGAGAAATCATTGTCGACCGAACGCATCTTCTTGCGCAACCGCTTGATATGGCTGTCGATCGTACGGTCATCGACATAGACCTGATCGTCATAGGCCACATCCATCAGCTGGTCGCGGGATTTCACAAATCCCGGCCGCTGCGCGAGCGCTTGCAGCAAAAGGAATTCCGTCACGGTCAGAGAGACGTCCTGACCCTTCCACGAAACCGAATGACGCAGCGGATCCATGGACAGGTTGCCGCGGACCATCAGCTTGGCCTCTTCGACCTCTACGCCAGCGGCGTCGCCGGAAATGGCATCCTGCCGACGCAACAAAGCGCGAATGCGCTCGACCAGAAGGCGCTGGGAAAACGGTTTCTTAACGTAGTCATCCGCGCCCATGCGCAGGCCCAATACTTCGTCAATCTCGTCGTCTTTCGACGTCAGAAAGATCACCGGCATCTTGGATTTCTGACGCACCCGCTGCAGCAGGTCCATGCCATCCATACGGGGCATTTTAATATCAAAGACAGCCATATCCGGCATCTTTTTGTTGAATGCATCCAACGCGGCCTGTCCGTCGTTGTATGTTTCGACTTCGAAACCCTCGGCCTCAAGGGTGATCGCGACCGATGTCAGGATATTCCTGTCATCGTCCACTAGGGCGATTTTCGACATGGATTGTGTTCCTTGCTCTGCTCTCAATTATATTTTTTCCGCCATTATGTGTGTTTTTTCCCTTTCCGCCAACTCAATTTTGCGAATCACTTGGTAACGACAGCCTTATTGAGACCGAAAAGTCCTTACGGATGGCTAATTTGCATCACACTCACTGGCGAAGCATGGCCATGGTTGCGCTAAACCCGTTTTGGTTGCGCTAACTGCGCGATTGCGTCCTGTTCAGATTTGGAAACGCCATGTTAAGACGCAGCTACCCCCGGCGCACCGCCGTGGGTGGAGCGCGCACTCAGCGCTCCTCTGCAATATCGCCGCTCAACGCGCGGCTACAGGAGCTTGGCAAATGACATTTGGACGGGTGAACCCGGAATTCCGGCTGGAAGATCAACAGATCAACGGGCTTGGCAATGTCTATTACAACCTCACAGAGCCCGCTTTGATCGAAGCGGCGCTGAAACGTGGCGAAGGGACTCTGGGCAATGGCGGGGCTTTCCTTGTCACAACCGGTAAATTCACCGGGCGCTCCCCGAAGGACAAGCACGTCGTAAAAACCGACAGTGTCGCAGACACAATCTGGTGGGAAAACAACGCGCCTATGTCGCCCGAAGGCTTCGATGCGCTTTATGAAGACATGCTCGAGCACATGAAGGGGCGCGAATATTACGTTCAGGACCTCGTTGGAGGCGCCGACCCAAAGCACTCCATTGATGTTCGCTTCATTCAGGAACTTGCTTGGCACAACCTGTTTATCCGCCACATGATGCGCCGGCCCGAACGCGAAGACCTCGATAGCTTCACAGCGGATTTCACGGTGATCAACTGCCCGTCCTTCCAGGCCGATCCCAAAAAGCATGATTGCCGGTCCGAAACCGTGATCGCGATGAACTTTGACAAAAAGCTCATTCTGATTGGTGGCACCGAATATGCAGGCGAAAACAAGAAATCCATTTTCTCGCTGCTGAACTATTTGCTGCCGGAAAAGGGCATCATGCCGATGCACTGCTCGGCCAACCACGCTGTTGGAAACCCTGTCGACACCGCGATCTTCTTCGGACTTTCGGGCACCGGGAAAACAACGCTGTCCGCTGATCCGAACCGCGTGCTGATCGGCGATGACGAACACGGCTGGTCCGACCGTGGCACCTTCAACTTCGAGGGCGGCTGCTATGCCAAGACGATCAACCTGTCGGCCGAGGCCGAGCCGGAAATCTACGCAACGACCACCAAATTCGGCACCGTGATCGAAAACATGGTGTTCGACCCCGACACGTTCGAACTGGACTTCAAGGATGACAGCCTGACCGCGAACATGCGTTGCGCATATCCGCTCGAATATATCTCGAACGCATCGGAAAGCGCACTTGGCGGGCACCCCAAGAACATCATCATGCTCACCTGTGATGCGTTCGGTGTTCTGCCTCCGATTTCGCGTCTGACGCCGGCACAAGCAATGTATCACTTCCTGTCAGGCTTCACGTCCAAAGTCGCGGGCACTGAACGTGGCGTGACCGAACCCGAACCCACCTTCTCGACCTGCTTTGGCGCGCCGTTCATGCCACGCCGCCCCGAAGTCTATGGCAACCTTCTGCGCGAAAAGATCGCGTCGCATGGGGCAACCTGTTGGTTGGTGAACACCGGCTGGACGGGTGGCGCATATGGTTCAGGACAGCGGATGCCGATCAAGGCAACCCGCGCGCTGTTGACCGCCGCCCTCGATGGAAGCCTTGCCGAGGCCGAGTTCCGCAAAGACCCGAATTTCGGATTTGAAGTGCCGGTCCAGGTCGAAGGCGTTCCGGACATGTTGCTCGACCCGCGCCGCACGTGGAACGACAAAGACGCGTATGATGCTCAGGCAGAAAAGCTGGTTCAAATGTTTGCAGACAACTTTGCGCAATATGTGCCGTTCATCGATGATGATGTTAAGGCGGCTGCGATCGGGTGATCCGGCCTGCGTCGAAAGGCGCTTGGAAATAGGGGGGCGGGTGCACCATAGTTTGGTGCATCCGCCCCTTCTTTATTCTGCGCCTGCACTCGGCCTAGCGCCGCATAGCAGCATTTCAATGCGAAAGATTGAAACAAATATGAGGCTTTCTGGGTATTTTTGTTGCGCTGCACCTGCAAAATAGATTATCCAGTGCCAAAGCTGAAAAGGACACGATTCATGGCTCATGATGGACAAGACCTGACACTGACGACCGAAACGATCCTGCCGGGATTGCTGTCGTTGACCGCTGCGGCGGTCGAACCTGCCAATAAAATACTCGATATGGCAAATGCGCGTGTGCGCAGCATGGTCGAAGCGGATGGTCGTATCTCTGGCGCTCTGATCGAAGATAACCAAACAGCGGCTCACGGGCTGGCATGGCTGGCCACTTATGTAGAATCTCTGCGCCAAATGCAGGGCTGGGCCGAGCGTTTGGACGCAGATGGCAAATTCGGCGAAGTCGAACAGCTGATTCACCAGATCGCCTTTGGCGAATACCTCTGGCAGATTTATGGCGGCATCCAGATGAACCAAGGCGAAATGGTGCGCCTGCAGGACATCGGCCTTGGTCAAGAGGACATGCGTGTTCTGATGACTCCGGATGTGATGCGCCTGACACAGGAGGGCAACACCCAAGCTGCCCGGATGCGTCTTGTCGAACTCATGCAGGAACGCAGCGCGGAACACACTGTCGGCGCCTGCGGCCTTGATGAAGAGCTTGAGATGATCCGCGAACAGTTCCGCCGCTTCTCGCTGTAGACAAGGTAGAACCCTACGCCCACGAATGGCATCTTAAGGATGAACTCATCCCGATGGAGATCATCGACGAGCTTGCCGAAATGGGTGTGTTCGGCCTGACCATCCCCGAAGAACACGGCGGGTTTGGCCTGACCAAGAACTCTATGTGCGTCGTGTCCGAAGAACTGTCGCGCGGCTATATCGGTGTTGGCTCACTTGGCACACGGTCCGAGATCGCCGCTGAGCTGGTGATCGCTGGCGGCACAGACGAACAAAAAGAAAAGTGGCTGCCCGGCCTCGCCTCTGGTGAAATCCTGCCCACCGCGGTCTTCACCGAACCGAACACCGGCTCAGACCTCGGGTCGCTGCGCACCAAGGCCGTCAAAGACGAAAACGGCGATTGGGTCATCAACGGCAACAAGACGTGGATCACCCACGCGGCCCGCACCCATGTGATGACCGTCCTCGCCCGCACTGTACCGGACACAGACAATTACAAAGGCCTGTCGATGTTCATGGCCGAAAAGACGCCGGGCACCGACGAGGCTCCGTGGCAAGACCCCGGCATCTCGGGCGGTGAGATCGAAGTTCTCGGCTATCGCGGCATGAAAGAATACACCGTCAACTTTGACGACTTCAAAGTGAAGGGCGAGAACCTGCTCGGCATGGAAGAGGGCAAAGGCTTCAAACAGCTTATGGAAACGTTTGAATCCGCCCGCATCCAGACCGCCGCCCGCGCGATTGGTGTGGCGCAATCCGCGCTCGACGAAGGCATGGCCTATGCTCAGGACCGCAAACAGTTCGGCAAGGCGCTGATCCACTTCCCACGTGTCGCCTCGAAACTGGCGATGATGGCGGTCGAAATCATGATCGCGCGCCAACTGACCTACTTCTCGGCCCGCGAAAAAGACGAAGGCCGGCGCTGCGACCTCGAAGCGGGTATGGCAAAACTGCTTGGTGCCCGCGTGGCATGGGCCGCCGCCGACAACGCGCTGCAGATCCACGGCGGCAACGGCTTTGCGCTGGAGTACAAGATCAGCCGAATCTTGTGTGATGCGCGCATCCTGAACATCTTTGAAGGCGCCGCCGAAATTCAGGCGCAGGTGATTGCACGTCGTCTGCTGGGGTAAGGCACCAAACAGACCACGGAAATCTCGAAGGTCGGACACAGTGTCCGGCCTTCTTTTTTTGCACTCGGCCTGCGCGCCTGATCTGCATCAAAGACCGGCACGCCCCGCGATGGTCTTGCAAAGGGAACACATTGCAGGAGCACGATATGAGCTGGAAAACCAAACTTACCGACACAAAAGCGCAGTTGAAATCCCTCAACGCAGCCATCCCCGAAACAACTGCCGCCTTTGGCGCGTTGGGCAAAACCGTCAAGAAAGACGCGGCACTGACCTTTAAGGAAAAGGAATATGTCGCGCTTGGTATCGCCGTCGCCACGCGCTGCGAACCGTGCATTCTGTTTCACACCGAAGCGCTCGTGCGGTTGGGCGCAACACGGGAAGAAGTGTCTGAGGTTTTGGCAACTTGCGTCCAAATGGGCGGCGGCCCCGGCCTGATGTATGCAGGTAAGGCTTTGGAAGTATTCGACGAATTGTCTGCTTAGGCCTGCGACACTTTGAGGGGATGCAGAAGGCACTGATCGGCAATACATATTCCAAATAATTAATATGTATGAGGTCATCATGTCCAAATCCCCCTTTATTCTTGCCCTGCTTTTTGCAGCGACAACCGCAACAGCGCAACAAGGCGTTCCCGGTGGCCATTTCGTTGAAAACTGGGACCTCGACGGCGATGGTCAGGTGACCTTGGCCGAAGCAACTGAACGACGCGGTGACGTGTTCCTGACATTCGACGCGGATGAAAACGGCGTCCTTTCAACCGAAGAACACGACCTCTTTGACGAAGCCCGTGCGATGGACATGGCCGAAAACGGCGAAGGTCATGGCAAAGGCAAGCGCAACCCGGCCAACGGCATGCTGCGAGAGGTCACAGACGCCGATGGCGACGGCCTTGTCAGCCGCGAAGAATTCATGGCCGCAGTGCCCGCGTGGTTCGCGAATATGGACCGCAATGGCGACAACGTGGTCACCACTGCTGATTTCGGTCGGGGCTAAATCGCTTCGCGCGACACAAGAGCTCCTGTACCAGCAAAAAACCGGACGCATCAAAGCGTCCGGTTTTACTTTGATCAACCGTCTATGCGGATCACTTCGTTCTTGGGATCGTAAGGGCTGTCTTCGACCACTTCAGCATCCCACAGCTGATCGAACATTTTGACCTTCAGCTTGGTCCCCGCAACAGCCAGATCGGGCGTCACATACCCCATCCCGATAGATTTTCCGAAGGCCACCGAATAGCCGCCCGACGTCAGACGCCCCACGCGCGTTTCCCCGTCGTATAGCGCCTCACGGCCCCACGGATCAGCGTCATCTGGCCCATCAATCAACAACGTGCAGCATTTTGACCGAACACCGGTCTCTTCCAGCGCAGCTTTGCCGTGAAACTCCTTGGACAGGTCAATGAACCTTGGCAGATCGGCTTCAAGCGGCGTCGCATCGCGCCCCAACTCATTGCCAAACGCGCGATACGATTTCTCCTGCCGCAGCCAGTTCTGCGCCCGCGCTCCGACCAGCTTCAGATCATGCTTGGCCCCGGCAGCCATCAACTGATCCCAAAGATAAGCCTGCATCTCAATCGGATGATGGAGTTCCCATCCCAGCTCGCCGGTATACGCCACGCGGATCGCACGAACCGGGCACATGCCCAGTTCAATGTCGCGCATCGACAGCCACGGGAACCGCTTGTTGCCCAGAACCGTTTCAGGATCAGCGTCCTTGACGATCTCTTTCAGCACGTCCCGCGACTTCGGCCCGGCAATGGCAAAAACACCCCATTGCGTCGTGACATCCTGAATTTCGATGTAGCCAAACGCGCCCGCCTTATCCTCAGCCGCTTTGCGCAGATAGTCTGCATCATACGCCGTCCAGGCGCCAGCAGAGACAAGGTAGTATTCATCCTCTCCAAGCCGCACGATGGTGTATTCCGTCCGCGTCGTACCATGCGCTGTCAAGGCATAGGTCAGGTTGATCCGCCCGACCTTCGGCAGCTTGTTGCAGGTGAACCAGTCCAGAAACTGCGTCGCGCCCGGCCCTTTGACGACATGCTTGGTAAAGGCTGTCGCGTCGATCAGACCAACGCCTTCGCGCACCGACTTCGCCTCATCTACGGCATATTGCCACCACCCCCCGCGCTTGAACGACCGCGCGTCGTGGTCAAACGTCTCTGGCGCGTCCAGCGGCCCGTAATAGTTCGGACGTTCCCACCCGTTCACACAGCCAAACTGCGCGCCCAGCGCTTTTTGCCGATCGTACGTTGGCGCCGTACGAAGCGGACGACACGCGGGCCGCTCTTCGTCCGGATGGTGCAGGATATAGACGTGCTCATACGCCTCTTCGTTCTTGCGCGCGGCGTATTCTGTGGTCATCCACGATCCGTAGCGCTTGGGGTCAAGCGACGCCATGTCGATCTCGGCCTCGCCTTCGACCATCAGTTGCGCAAGGTAATACCCGGTGCCACCCGCGGCGGTGATCCCGAACGAGAACCCTTCGGCCAGCCACATATTCCGCAGTCCCGGCGCAGGACCAACAAGCGGGTTGCCATCCGGCGTGTAGCAAATCGGCCCGTTGAAATCATCTTTCAAACCAACCGTTTCCGAGGACGGAATCCGGTGGATCATGCTCATGTATTCCTCTTCGATCCGCTCCAGATCGAGCGGGAAAAGGTCCGCACGGAAACTGTCCGGCACGCCGTATTCAAACCGCGCGGGCGCATTGCGCTCATATGGCCCTAAAATCCAACCACCACGCTCTTCGCGCACGTACCACTTGGCATCGGCATCGCGCAGAACGGGGTGTTCGCCGTTCTCTTTGCGCCACTCAACCAGCATCGGGTCTGGCTCTGTCACGATAAACTGGTGCTCAACCGGAATCGCAGGGATTTTGAGCCCCAACAGTTTTGCCGTCCGCTGCGGGTGGTTGCCCGTCGCCGTAACCACATGTTCGGCGTGAACGACGATCTGCTCATCCGACGGCACAAGGTTGCCGCCTTTCTCGACCATCTTGGTGCAGGTCACCTCCCAATGGTCACCGGTCCAGTGATACGCATCCGCCTGCCACTTGCGCACGATCTCAACACCGCGCTGCCGCGCGCCCTTGGCCATCGCCATCGTCACGTCAGCTGGGTTAATATAGCCATCGGTCGGGTGATAAATCGCGCCGACCAAATCCTCGGACCGCACCAGCGGATACCGCTCTTTGATCTGCGCGGGCGACAGCCACTCATACGGCACATCACAGGTTTCCGCTGTGGTGGCGTAAACCATGTATTCATCCATTCGCGCTTGCGTCTGCGCCATACGCAGGTTGCCGACAACGGAAAAGCCCGCGTTCAGCCCGGTCTCTTCTTCAAGCGTTTTGTAGAACTTGATCGAATAGTCATGAATATGCGTCGTCGCATAGCTCATGTTGAAATAGGGCAGCAGGCCCGCAGCATGCCATGTGGAGCCGGAGGTCAGTTCGTCCCGCTCCAGCAGCATCACATCTTCCCAGCCCGCGCGGGCGAGGTGATAGGCGATAGAGGTTCCGACGGCACCACCACCGACGACCAAAGCTTTGACATGCGTTTTCATGGGTCTTCACTCCAAGGCGTTTGAACCTGTGAATACCCGCAGTGCAAACACGCCACCAAACCGACCCGACACGTTGCGGCAGGAAAACGACGCGCAGACGTTTCAGTGCGTCAGGGCGTGCTGCGCGCCCGTGGGAAAAGTGATGTTTCCGGCGCCAAAACGCCATTGACCACCGCCAGTTGGCGCAAAGCGCCATCGGAATCAGGATCAATCTGAGTTTCGCTTGGAATCACATCCGGATCAGACGCGATGACACCTTGCGGGATCGACAGCCCTGCCTTTTCGAGAAGACCGGTTTGTTCGACCCATCGAATACCGGAGTGCAAACCATTCTCTGCCGCGTCCAAAACCGACATGGCATAGACGGCTTCCTCGCCATAACGGTCGAGAACCGACAGTTTATACTCTTCGAAAGAATACTGATAATCCGTTGATTTTGCCTGTCGGGTGTAATCCCAAACACCCAGAACCACCGCAAGTCCAACAGAATAGAACCCAAGCTTGACGAGGTTTTTAACCAACTTCACAATCATAAACACACCCTGACTACAGCAGGAAATCTGCTATAGCGGTTGGCCATGAATGCGGATCACTTATGGCTTTTCGGCGGCAATAAACTTGGCTTTGGTTCCCGCAAACGCACAAAGAGGCTCGTCTTAAAAAACTGTCCACCTTCGTGCACCAATGCGCCGATTGCGGCGTCAAAAACTGTCCTTTTGACAGACAGGTTGCCCCATGTGGCAGATTCATGCTGGCAAAGCGCGAACTGACCCTTTCGCACCTCTCCAAGCGACCCTATAAGACCCTCGGCTTGCGACCCGAAAGAGTCGCCGGCCCAAACTCTATTTCACTTGGGGCTACTCGCAGATGCTTGGACTCGACAAACTGCTTGGCATGTTTTCTTCGGACATGGCTATCGACCTCGGAACTGCGAACACGCTGGTCTATGTCAAAGGGCGCGGCGTCGTCCTTTCTGAACCATCTGTGGTGGCATACCACATCAAAGATGGTCAGAAGAAAGTGTTGGCCGTTGGCGAAGACGCAAAACTCATGCTTGGCCGCACCCCCGGCAGCATCGAAGCGATCCGCCCCATGCGCGAAGGCGTAATCGCGGATTTCGACGTCGCCGAAGAAATGATAAAACACTTTATCCGCAAGGTTCACAAACGCTCGACGTTCTCCAAGCCCAAGATCATCGTCTGCGTGCCGCATGGCGCAACGCCGGTTGAAAAACGCGCAATCCGTCAGTCGGTTCTGTCGGCGGGTGCACGCAAGGCGGGCCTGATCGCGGAACCTATTGCTGCTGCCATCGGGGCGGGCATGCCAATCACCGATCCAACCGGTAACATGGTTGTCGATATCGGCGGCGGTACAACAGAAGTCGCGGTCCTGTCGCTAGGCGACATCGTCTACGCGCGCTCGGTGCGCGTTGGTGGCGACCGGATGGACGAAGCGATCATCAACTACCTGCGCCGCCAACAAAACCTTCTGGTGGGTGAAAGCACGGCGGAACGTATCAAAACCTCGATCGGGACAGCCCGCATGCCAGATGACGGGCGCGGATCGTCGATGCAAATTCGCGGTCGCGACCTGTTGAACGGTGTGCCGAAAGAGACCGAGATCAGTCAGGCGCAAGTTGCCGAAGCTCTGTCCGAGCCTGTGCAAGCGATCTGCGAAGCGGTAATGACAGCGCTTGAAGCCACACCTCCGGATCTGGCCGCCGACATTGTTGATCGCGGCGTCATGCTGACTGGCGGCGGGGCTTTGCTTGGCGATCTTGATCTTGCCCTGCGCGAACAGACGGGTCTGGCGGTCTCTATTGCGGATGAAAGCCTGAACTGTGTGGCCTTGGGCACAGGCAAAGCACTGGAATACGAAAAACAACTGCGCCACGCGATCGATTACGACAGCTGATCTGACCACCCATTTGCCGAAAAATATGGTACATGTGCGCGCAATCTGATCCGAAAACAGGTCCCACTTTTCGGGTTTCGCTTGTAAGGGGGAGTTGTGGCAAAGAACGGCACCAACAGCGAAGACTACACCACCCCGCTCCGGCGTTTGCTGTTGGCGGTTGTCATCCTGTGCCTTCTTGGTCTCTTTTTTATCTGGCGGATCGACAGCCCGCGGGTTGAACGCTTTCGCGCGGCGGTTATCGACACAGTGATCCCAAGCTTTGATTGGGCGATGGCACCCGTGACAGCAACCGTGAACATTGCCCGCGATTTTCGCAGCTATCAGCGCATCTATGAACAAAATCAGGAATTGCGCCGAGAGTTGCGCCAAATGGCATCCTGGAAGGAAGCGGCGCTTCAACTTGAACAGGAAAACGCCAAGCTTCGCGATTTGAACAACGTCCGTCTTGACCCACGCCTGACCTATATCACCGGTGTTGTTCTTGCCGATTCCGGTTCGCCGTTCCGCCAATCGCTGCTGATCAACGTTGGGTCACGCGATGGCATTGTTGACGGTTGGGCAACAATGGACGGCACGGGCCTTGTCGGGCGCATTTCGGGCGTTGGCCCGAACACCAGCCGTGTGATCATGCTCACCGATGCAACAAGTCGCATCCCCGCAACAATCCAACCCTCGGGTCAACGGGCGTTGATCGTCGGCGACAACACCTCTGCCCCACCGATCGACTTTCTGGAAAACCCGGATCAGGTGCGGCCCGGGGACCGCATCGTGACTTCTGGCGATGGCGATGTGTTCCCGCCCGGTCTTTTGATCGGACAGGTGGCCCAAGATCCCGGTGGCCGTTTACGGACCCGTCTGGCTGCCGACTACGAGCGGCTCGAATTTCTGCGCGTTCTGCGTGATCACGGTGCACGGCGCGTGTCCAACCCGTCTGCGCTCATCTTGCCCGAAACACCCCCCGGAGAGGCGGAGACAGCCATTGTGGAGCCCGAAGAGTGATGGATTCCGGTCTGTTGCAGCTTTGGGGCATGCGGGTGGCGTTCATCTTTCTGACCCTGCTTGTCCTGTTCTTTCACCTGCTCCCGCTTAACCCGGCACCCAGCCAATGGCCCGGCCCGGACGTATTGGTGGCCATGGTTTTTGCATGGGCCGTACGCCGCCCGGAATATGTGCCGATCCTTCTGATAGCGGGCGTCATGCTACTGGCCGATATGATGCTCCAGCGTCCGCCGGGTCTTTGGTCGGTGCTGGTTGTCTGCGCATCAGAATGGCTCAAATCACGCGAACGTCGGCAACGGGAAACCACATTTGCCCTTGAATGGCTGACCTTCGCAGGTACCCTGATTGTGATAACGGTCCTCTATCGCGCCGTGATGATGATCCTTATTCTTACGCCGGGAACGCTTATGTTAAGCTTGATTCAGGTGTTGATGACGATTGCGATCTACCCGGCTGTGGTGGGCGTATCCTATTTCCTGTTCGGCGTGCGCCGGTCAGCACCCGGAGATATGGATCGGTTGGGGCGTAGCCTATGAGACGAGCGCCAAAGGATACCGCGGAAAGCGTCCGCAAAATATCACGTCGCGGGTTGATCCTAGGCGGCGTGCAGTTGGCGTTTGCCGGGGCTTTGGGGCTGCGCATGCAGCATCTTCAGGTCGATCAAGCCGATGAATTTCGCCTTCTTGCCGAAGAAAACCGTATCAACATCCGCTTGAT
Organism: Marivita sp.; assembly: GCA_043585115.1. GTDB lineage: Bacteria > Pseudomonadota > Alphaproteobacteria > Rhodobacterales > Rhodobacteraceae > Marivita. The sequence goes on along the minus strand of CP121326.1, from coordinate 3,012,290 downwards.
CCCACCAACCCGCGGTCAGATTTTTGACCGCAACGGGATAATTCTGGCCGGAAACGAACCGTCCTACCGCATCACCATGGTCAAAGAAGATGCGGGCGATGTGGACGATGTGATCGCGCGCCTGTCCTCCTTGGTTGAATTGGACGAAGACGAACTGAATCGCGCACTGACCGAAATGCAGCGCAGCGCGCCATTTTTACCTGTGACGGTTGCCGAACGGGTCACATGGGACGACATCAGCCGTGTCGCCGTAAACGCCCCCGCTCTGCCCGGCGTCACCCCAGAGGTTGGTCTGTCGCGCATCTACCCACGTCGGACCGACTTTGCACATGTTGTCGGCTATGTCGGCCCGGTCAGCGAACGCGATCTGGCACGCTACGAGACACCGGACCCCGTGCTGCGCATCCCGCGCTTCCAGATCGGCAAAGTCGGTATTGAAGCCCGTCACGAAGAGGCACTGCGCGGGCGCGCTGGTGCCAAACGAGTCGAAGTGAACGCCGTCGGCCGTGTCATGCGCGAACTTGATCGTCGCGAAGGCACACCCGGCGCGGATATGCAGCTGACCGTGGACAGCAAACTTCAAAGCTACATTCAGGCGCGCCTTGGCGAAGAAAGCGCCTCGGTTGTGGTTATGGATGTAAACAATGGCGATCTGCTGGGAATTGCGTCGTCACCGTCTTACGATCCGAACAAATTCGTACGCGGGATTTCGGTCGCAGACTTTGGGCAATTGCGGGACAACGACCACCGCCCGCTTGCGTCGAAAACTGTACAAGATGCCTATCCCCCCGGTTCGACTTTCAAAATGGTCACGGCTTTGGCCGCCATGGATGCAGGCGTCGTGGCCCCCGATGAAACGGTCTGGTGCCCCGGTCACATGGAAGTCGGAGGCCGCCGCTTCCACTGCTGGAAACGGGCTGGTCATGGTCACATGAACCTTGAACAGTCGCTCCGCGAAAGCTGTGACGTCTATTATTACGACCTCGCGCTCAAGGTCGGGATCGAACGGATCGCGGAAACGGCGCGGCGGCTTGGTTTGGGCAACGCCTTCCCGATCGGGATGTCCGCAGTGACCGAAGGGCTCGTTCCCAACAAGGAATGGAAAGAGCGCGAGCGCGGTGCGAGCTGGGTGATCGGTGACACCGTAAACGCATCAATCGGGCAAGGTTTCGTGCTCAGCTCCCCCCTGCAGCTTGCCGTTATGACCGCCCGCCTTGCGACCGGCAACGACATTTCCCCCCGGCTTGTCCGGCGCGTTGGCGGGGTCGAACCCCCTCAGAGCGCAAGCCCGACACTCGGTTTTAACGAAAACCACCTGCGGCAAATTCGGCGCGCCATGTATTCGGTCAGCAACAATCGCCGGGGCACGGCCTACGGATCACGGGTTATCGAAGAGTCGCTTCGCATGGCAGGCAAGACCGGTACGAGTCAGGTCCGCAACATCACCGCAGCCGAACGCGCACGCGGCGTGACCCGCAACGAAGACCTGCCGTGGAACCGGCGCGATCACGCATTGTTCGTGAACTACGCCCCCTTTGACGACCCAAAGATTGCAGTTTCGGTTGTGGTCGAACACGGCGGTGGTGGGTCCGCCGCGGCAGCCCCCATCGCGCGGGACGTCACGTTGCAAGCGCTCTATGGCGGCGATCCACCACTTGACGCCTACCCTTCCAAAGACCGCGAACGCATCCGCACCCAGCAGGAACGCCTGCAACAGGTGCTGCGCGAGAATGATTTGGACGGCCGGAGCCGCGCATGAGTTATCTAGAGTATACCGTCAAGACCGTCCCGTCGGGATGGCGCAAGATGCTGTTCATCAACTGGCCGTTGGTGATCTTGCTGACTGCCATCGCTGGGGTTGGCTTCTTGATGCTGTACTCGGTCGCAGGCGGCTCCATGACACCGTGGGCCGAACCGCAAATGAAACGCTATGCCCTCGGGCTGGCCGTGATGTTCATAGCCGCAATGGTGCCCATCTGGTTCTGGCGCAACATGTCCGTCATGGCCTATCTCTTGGCTCTCGCACTTTTGGTGGCAGTCGAGTTCGTGGGCTCGGTCGGTATGGGGGCACAGCGGTGGATCGACCTTGGCTTTATGCGGCTGCAACCCTCAGAGCTTATGAAAATCGCCATGGTAATGATATTGGCAGCCTATTACGACTGGCTTCCGATCAAAAAAACATCCCACCCGTTCTGGGTCTTGATCCCTGTTTTTATCATTCTCTTGCCGACCTTCCTTGTTTTGACACAGCCAGACCTTGGAACCGCGATCTTGCTGGTCACTGGCGGTGGGCTCATGATGTTCTTGGCTGGGGTGCACTGGGCCTATTTCGCCACTGTCATCGCAGCAGGGATTGGCGGCATTTATACGGTCTTTCTCAGCCGCGGCACAGAATGGCAATTGCTTAAGAACTACCAATTCCGGCGGATCGACACGTTTCTTGACCCATCCTCGGACCCGCTGGGCGCGGGCTACCACATCACACAGGCCAAGATCGCAATGGGCTCTGGTGGATGGACCGGACGCGGATTTATGCAAGGCACCCAATCCCGGCTGAACTTCTTGCCGGAAAAGCATACAGACTTCATCTTCAACACCTTGGCTGAAGAGTTCGGGTTTGTTGGCGGCGTCTCCCTGCTCATTCTCTATGTTCTGATCCTCATCTTCTGCGTCGTGTCTGCGTTGCAGAACCGGGATCGTTATTCGTCGCTTTTGATCCTCGGGATTGGCGTGACGTTCTTTCTGTTCTTTGCCGTTAACATGTCGATGGTGATGGGCCTTGCCCCTGTCGTTGGCGTTCCCTTGCCGCTGGTCAGCTATGGGGGATCGGCCATGTTGGTCTTGATGATCGCGTTTGGCTTGGTACAGAGCGCCCATATTCACCGTCCGAGGTAAGCCATGTCGATCAATGTCCTGTTCGCCGCCCACGAAACCCGCTGGGCGCAATACGAAGCTCCGTTGCGCGCTGCTCTTGATGATATCGCGGTCGACTACACGCTTGGCGTCGACATGCCCCCGGCAGAGGTGGATTACATCGTCTACGCACCGAATTCCCCGGTGCAGGACTTTACACCCTACACACGGCTCAAGGCGGTTTTGAATCTCTGGGCCGGGGTCGAAGATGCCGTTGGCAATCCGACGCTCAAAGTGCCTTACGCCCGTATGGTCGATGACCAAGGGCTGACCCAAGGCATGGTTGAATGGGTCGTGGGCCACACGCTGCGTCATCATCTGGGCATGGACGCACATATCGTAAATCCGGATCACACATGGGCTGCCGATGCGCCACCTGTTGCACAGGATCGGCCGGTTGGCATTCTTGGCCTTGGGGAACTGGGCACGGCATGTGGTCAGGCGCTGAGCCAGCTTGGCTTTCCGGTCAGCGGTTGGGCACGAAGTGCCAAGCAGATTGACGGTATCACATGCCATACCGGCACCGACGGCCTGCACGCGGTTCTAAAGCAGTCGCAGGTTCTTATCCTTCTCCTGCCCAGCACACCGGCGACCAAAAACACACTCAACGCCGACACGCTGGCAATGCTGCCCAAAGGGGCCTTTATCATCAATCCGGGGCGTGGGCCGCTTATTGACGATGACGCATTGCTGGCGGCTTTGGACAGCGGACATATCGGCCATGCCACTCTTGACGTGTTCCGCATTGAACCGCTACCCCAAGACCATCCATATTGGGCGCATCCCAACGTGACAGTCACGCCGCATATTGCTTCAGAGACGCGTGCACCCAGCGCATCGCGCGCCATCGCCGAAAATATCCGGCGCGGCGAAGCGGGTGAGCCCTTCTTGTATCTTGTGGACCGCGACGCCGGGTACTAAGCCCGCACCAACCAAGCTGGAGCTGCTACCATGAAATTTGACCGTTCGGTAAAAATCGCCCCGTCCATCCTGTCTGCGGACTTCGCCAATTTCGGCGCTGAGATCCAGGCGGTCGAAGCGCAAGGCGCTGATTGGATCCACGTCGATGTAATGGACGGGCATTACGTCCCCAACATCACCTTCGGCCCGGCAACCTGTGCCGCCATCCGGCCGCATATCAAAACGGTCATGGATGTGCATCTGATGATTGCTCCGGTCGATGCCTATATCGACGCGTTCGCCGAAGCGGGTGCCGATGTGATCACCGCCCATGTCGAAGCCGGCCCCCACATCCACCGCACGCTGCAGGCGATACGCGCCAGCGGCGCCAAAGCAGGCCTTGCGCTCAATCCCGGCACCCCGGCCGAAGCAGCAGCGCCCTTGCTGGATCTGGTTGACCTGATCTGTGTCATGACAGTGAACCCCGGATTTGGCGGGCAGAAATTCATCCACAGCTGCGTGCAGAAAGTCACCGAACTGCGCGAGATGATTGGTGACCGCGAAGTTCACATCGAGGTGGACGGCGGTGTTGATCCGACCACAGCGCCTTTGGTGGCAGCCGCAGGTGCAGATGTTCTGGTTGCAGGCTCTGCCGTATTCCGTGGCGGATCGGTCGAAAACCCCGCACCTTATGGTGAAAACATCAGCGCGATCCGGGCGTCGATCTGATCTAGGACGCGATCTCGAACACGTTGATCCACTGCGCCACAAGTGCAGGACGATCTGATCCGTCGATTTGAACGGCAACGTCCCATCGAACGTCATAACGTCCCGGTTTCTCGATCACATCAGAAACTGAAAACGTTCCCCTGATACGTTGCCCGGCCCGAACCGGGGTGACAAAACGGATGCGATCGAACCCATAATTCAGCCCCTGCACCATGCCGGGGATATCGGGTTGCACGTCATAAGACATCGCCGACAGCATAGACAGTGTCAGAAACCCGTGTGCGATGGTCCAGCCTTGCGGGGCCATGCGCTCTTGATCCAGATGGATGAACTGCCAGTCCTCTGTCACATCCGCAAAAGCGGTGATCCGGTCCTGACCTATATCATACCACCGCGACACGGTGGGCGCCATGTTGCGCAACGCGTCAGCGGACATCCGGCAGCACGTAATCGGCGAACTGTTTGCGCAGGGTCAGCTTGGACACCTTGCCCGTTGCCGTAAGCGGTAAAGCCTCCACAAAGACCAGATCATCGGGCAACTGCCACTTGGCAAAATGCGGCTCCATCAGCGCATGCACATCCGCCAAACTTGGCTCACATCCCTCTTTCGGGACAACCACCAGCACCGGACGTTCATCCCATTTCGGATGCGCAATTGCGATAACGGCACAATTGGCAATTTCAGGATGGGCCATAGCAATATTCTCCAGATCAATCGAACTGATCCATTCGCCACCCGACTTGATCAGGTCTTTCGACCGATCCTGAATACTGAGGAACCCGTCAGACGAAATGCTTGCCACGTCACCTGTCCCGAACCAGCCATCAGCATCAATCGCCGCAGCGGTGGCCTCTTCATTCTTGAAGTAGCCCGAGATCACCCCGTTGCCGCGCACATAAAGCTCTCCAACCGCCTCGCCATCATGCGGAAGCCGCTGCCCGTCTTCACCGACGATTTTCAGATCGACGCCAAAGATGCGACGGCCCTGCAAAGCCTTGCGGCCCATGCGGTCTTCGAACGACGCGTCATCCATCGAATTGGGCAACTGACCTGTCGTCCCGACCGGACTCATTTCTGTCATGCCCCATGCGTGACAGACGTCGATATCCATCTTCTCGAAGAACTCTATCATACTGCGCGGCGCTGCAGAGCCACCAATCACCACCTGATCCAACGACGAAGGCGGCTTGCCCCGTGCCTCGATCTCGGCCCGAAGACCCAGCCAGACCGTCGGAACGCCCCAGCTCGCCGTGACCTTTTCGTTTTCCATCAGATCATAAATCGACGGGCCATCCAGCTTGCCCCCTGGCATGATAAGCGACGCACCGACGATGGGCGCCGCATAGGGCATGCCCCATGAATTGACGTGGAACATCGGCACAACAGGCAACAGCCGCGCCCCTTCATGCAAGGACCGTGGCAACGTCACTGCGATGAAAAGCGCGTGCAACACGGTCGAGCGATGCGAATAAAGCGACCCTTTCGGATTTCCGGTGGTCCCTGACGTATAGCACAGCCCCGCCGCCGTTTCTTCGGGCAGATCGGGCCAGTCATAGTCTGTCGCATGCGGTGCAATCAGATCTTCATAACATAAAAAATCCAGCGCCGAGTCGGGCATATGGGCGGCATCCGTCATCACAACGAGCCTCAGCCCGGCTGGCAGATGATCCTTGAGCGCTTCGAGAATCGGCACAAAGGTCAGGTCCAAGAACAGAACCCGATCTTCGGCGTGCCCGATGATATACAGCATTTGCTCGGCAGACAGGCGCGGGTTGATCGTGTGGCACACGGCACCCATCCCCGAAATCGCATAGTATAGCTCAAAATGCCGGTAGCCGTTCCAAGCCAGCGTCGCCACCCGGTCGCCCTGTTCAACACCCAAAGCCCCGAGGGCATGCGCCAGTTGCGCCGTGCGTTCGAACGTTTCAGCATAGGACTGACGATGCAGGTCGCCTTCGGTCCGAACCGATACAATCTCGCCGGTACCATGAATTTCCGCCGCGTAACGCAGCAATTCAATCACCGACAACGGTCGGTTCATCATCATTCCGTGCATCAAGCCCTCCCTTGCCTTCCGCGCTGTGCTTACAGATACACTGATCATCCGACTGAACACGCGCAACCCCAAACCTTGAGGAAGAGAATACATGTCCGATACGATGTCTCGCATCACGCTCGCGCGCCGACCCAAAGGCGCTGCGGTGCCGGAAGACTTCAAACTGGAATCCCAGGCACTGCCAACGCCCGCGATCGGCGAGGTGTTGATCGAAGTCACGCATCTGTCGCTTGATCCCTACATGCGCGGCCGGATGGATGACGTCAAAAGCTATGCGCCCTCGGTAGATATCGGGGGCACGATGACAGGCCAGGGCGTTGGCCGCGTCCTCGAAAGTGCGGTCGACGGGTTTGCACAGGGGGATATGGTGACAGGTATGACCGGATGGGCCAGCCACGCCTGCCTGCCCGGATCGGAATTGCGCAAGCTTGACCCGTCACTGCCCCCCTCAACCGCACTTGGCGTTCTGGGCATGCCGGGACTGACCGGATGGGTTGGCCTGAACGAATTCGGCAAACCCAAGGCCGGTGAAACGCTTGTCGTGGGGGCCGCAACCGGGCCAGTGGGGTCGATGGTCGGGCAATTGGCCAAACAAATGGGCCTGCGCACCATCGCCATCGCGGGCGGAACGGAAAAATGCCGCCTTGCGACCGAAACCTTTGGCTTTGATGCAGCCATCGACCATCGCGCCCATGACGATGCGACCTCCCTACGCGATGCGATTGCCAAAGAAGCGCCAGACGGCGTCGACATCTACTGGGAAAACGTGGCCGGCAAAGTGCTCGAAGCGGTGATGCCTCTGATGAACGTGCACGGGCGTATTCCCGTATGTGGCATGATCGCATGGTACGGTGGCGCGAATATTGCCGACGGCAACCAACTGCCTGCCATGTGGCGCAGCATCCTTGTCAAACGGCTTCAGGTTTCCGGGTTTATTATCTTTGACCACTGGGATCAGTATCCCGCGTTTCTCAAAGACGTCGCGCCCAAGGTCGCCGCAAACGAGATCGCCTATCTCGAAGATGTAGCCGAAGGACTTGAGAACGCACCCGAGGCCTTTATCGCGATGTTGAAAGGTGGAAACACCGGCAAGCAGATCGTCAAACTCTGACCTACATCTCGGCTTCAACCTCAAGCGCCAAGGGGGCCGCAGGCGCGGCCCTCAGATCATCAAGCTGCAATGGCCCACTTGGCTTTGACAACCGGTTGCGCACAACCCAATGCAGCCGGGTGGACGCCCGTGTAATCGCCACATACGCCAAGCGTTTCCACAAAGGCTGGCCCGCCTCGCTGCGACCCATCCGTGCGGCAGCGTAAAGGTCAGGTGCAAAGACCTGCACCTCGTCCCACTGTGACCCCTGCGCCTTGTGGATGGTCACAGCAGCCCCATGCAAAAACGTGGCCCCCATCCGGGCGGCAAAGGGAATAAACGGTTCTTCCTCATCCGGCTTTTCGATTTTTACGATAGACGCAGCAGACACTTGCGGGTCTTCCGCACCAATCACATGCAATCGCGAAAATCCCGGTTTACGACCCGGCCCGAGGTATATGACCTGCGCGCCCTTGATCAGGCCCCGCGCCTCAAGATCGAGCCGCTTTTTCCGATGCTTCAACGGCAACTCCAGCCCATCGCAAATCAACGGCTCGCCTTCAAGCAGCGAATCTTCGGGGGCTCCATGCACGGCACGAAACGCATTGATCAACCTGATCCGTGTTGCGTTGCGCCAGACAAGCACCGGCGAGCGGGCCATCAGATCCACTTCGACGCGTTGCCCCCAAACAACCCGGTCATCGGTCCGCGCAATATCTTCGACCATCCGCTCGAACCCTTCAAAATCAAGCTGCGGGTCGGCCAAAGCATGGGCCAGATCAAGGATCGGGTTATCGGCGTCCTGTCGGTGAATTCGGCTGAGGTTCAAAACCTGACTGGGCGCCAGTGTTTCGAACACCATCTTGCCCGACTGGTTCACCGGAGCCAGCTGCGCAGGGTCACCAAACAACAGCAGGTTTGGAAATATCTCGCGCAGATCATCAACCTGACGCTCATCCAGCATCGAGGCTTCGTCGACGAAACCTATATCCAGAGGGTCTTCGCGACGCTTCCATCCTGTGATGAAGTCCGACCCCCGTAATCCGGCAGCAGCCAGGGCCGCCGGGATCGATTTATGCGACTCATATGACAGCTGCGCGCGGGCCAACGCCTCTTCTGTCAGGTCTTCAATTTCGGGCTTTTCACCATTGCCCATCAACCATTCGGCAATGCGTTCATATTCCGGGTCATAAACGGGCGTATACAGAATACGGTGGATCGTCGTCGCGGGTACACCACGCATCCGCAGCACAAACGCCGCTTTGTTCGTCGGCGCCAAGACAGCCAATGTGCGCCGGTCCTTGCGACGGCGGCCTTCGTAGTCCGCTGATACGATCTCGACACCAGCATTCTGCAAGGACTTGCACAATTCCGCCAGAAGCAGCGTCTTGCCCGACCCCGCCTTGCCCGTAATCGCCATGATCTTGGTCTTGCCATCCCGTGGCGGCAACAAAAGACTGTCGTCCAAATCAATGCCGGCATCGCGCAGCATATCGGCCACCGCATCATGCGCGGCAGCCTGATCTTCGGAATATGTAAGCGCTGGCACTGTCATGCCGCGACACTATCGTCAGCGGCGATCAGGCACCAGCGTCAGGCAGCACTAACATCGGATTGCGGCACCACGTCACGAAACGCTGTCTCAAACCATGATCGGGAGGCCTGCAACGGCACGCCCGAAACACGCGCGACCTGCTTCTGCGCTGGCTCTGAAAACTCCCACAACCCGACACTGATCGCCTGACGTCCCTCACCTTGGGTGCCCAGCACCTCGGGTGCGGCCCCGATCCTGTTGTAAATCCGGACCATCCTCGCATCGAAGACACCAACGAAATGGGTCACTCCGAACCCCTGCATGATCTCACCGCCCGCCAGCATCAATGCAGCAGCAGTCCCCGGCTCGGCCGTCCGCGACAGGCAAAAGCGGGTACATTCCCAGATCAACGGGCTTTGAAACGGCACGCCATCTGTCAAATCAAGAAAATGCTCGTTCACCATTGTTCGTCCGGTGGTGGGCAAAAAGCGCATCGACCCCCCATGTGTACCCGTGGCGGTTTCCCAAATCACATATAGCGGATTGAGCTTGTCATAAGCGTCACGTTCCTGACCAGCCGCATTCACCTCAACCTCCCAATTCAAGCGCGTTTTGAATTGATCCGCGCGGTCCTCGAACATCGTGCGCGCCAAAAGCGGAAATTTTCCAAGCTGATCGCCATAAAGGTATCGAATCATGAGCATGTCCTCCGTTGCTGGCGGACAGGCTGATATTCAGGTGTGAAGCGTTTCTTTAACCGGCGCACGCTCTGCGTTGCGCGGCCGACTGTTTCTCAAATCGAAACAATTGGGTTTTATACCACAATCTGTCCGCGCGACATGGCGCGGGCCACGGCATGCGTTGTGTTCAGCGCTCCAAGCTTGAATCGCGCACTTTCAATATACACCCGCAATGTATGCTCAGAAATTGCAAGCGTATCGGCCACTTGCGCGCGGCTGTATCCCACCGCCAACAAAGTCATTGTTTCAACCTCGCGTGGCGACAACGGCTGTGTCGTTTCCGGTTTGCGTCCAGGTTCAAGCTTGAGTGCGGTTTGGTTAAAGTAATGGGCCAGCAAAATAAGATCGCGGCGGTTTAATTCGGTAAACCGGTCCCAGTGATCATCTGCGCAAGTATGGCTTACCGAGAACAGTGCAAATTGCCCATTCGGCCCGCGAATTGGGATAGAATATCCCTGAGTGCCAATGCCATGTGCGATGGCATCACTCATAAAGGCGCGCGCGGCCTTGCTCGACCAATCTAATCGTTTCCAATCAACGGGGTGAAAGCGTTGGTAGCATCCAATGACCACCGGATCGATGCGCAGATAACCTCGTTCAAGATATCGAGCGACCCATTTCGGATCGTAGGTTCCGCATCCGTACTGTGTGCCATTACTCGACACCCAGTGATAGACCATGTCATCGACTGCATAATAATCCCGCAGCCATTCAATGATCGTTTGTAATTCCTCAAGATGATCGGCGCACTCCAATCGTGCGATCACATCGTCCAGCTGAGGTACTTTCTCCAAGAAGCCCACGGCCCATCCTTTTACCGCGCGAACCAAGCTCTGCCTTTGCTACCAACTGCGTGTCATCCAGCTTGGCAGCCAACGCATCGAGATCGTTTGCCACAGCAAACGTCTTGAGGTCGGTCAACACATCTATGATCCAGTCATGTCCCATGACAAAGTCACCCTCAGATAGTTAACAGAACGTTAATACAACCCTAGCATGCATTATATTTTTGGCAAACTCCCTGAATCCAACTCCCCAATTATAGCGAGGATGTGCGGTCACAGTTCCACATCTGCAAAACGGTCATACATACGAAAAACCCGCGGGCCGATTGGCCCACGGGTCTTGGTAGCGAAAAGAAGTAAGCAGAAGGTTACGAACGCGCAGCCAAAGCATCCTCAAAGGTGCGCAGCCCGGTCTTGGGCGCCTGAACCAACACTGCCATGTTACCCGGCTTGTGTTCGTTGCGGAGCATCTTGGTATGCGCCTGCGGGATCTCGTCCCATGGGAACACTTCCGACATGCACGGGTCCAGACGGCGTTCTACCATAAGCTGGTTTGCTGATGCCGCCTGCTTGAGATGCGCAAAGTGCGATCCCTGAAGACGCTTCTGGTGCATCCACATATACCGCACGTCGAACGTACAGTTGAACCCGGTGGTACCCGCGCAAATAACAACCATACCGCCCTTTTTACAGACCAGCGTGGAAACCGGGAAAGTCGATTCACCGGGGTGTTCGAACACCATATCGACGTTGTTGCCCTTGCCAGTGATATCCCAAATGGCTTTGCCGAACTTACGCGCTTCGGCGAACCACTCTTTGTATTCCGGCGTGTTCACTGTCGGCAGCTGCCCCCAGCAATTGAAATCCTTACGGTTGATGACGCCCTTGGCGCCCATCGACATCACGAAATCACGCTTGTCTTCGTCCGAAATGACACCGATTGCGTTTGCGCCTGCCGTGTTGGCCAATTGGATCGCATAAGACCCAAGACCACCAGACGCGCCCCACACCAGAACGTTCTGACCCGGACGCAATTCATGCGGCTGGTGCCCGAACAACATCCGATAGGCCGTCGCCAAAGTCAGCGTGTAACAGGCGCTTTCTTCCCAAGTCAGATGTTTTGGACGCGGCATCAACTGTTGGGCTTGAACGCGCGTGAACTGCGAGAACGATCCATCCGGCGTTTCATAACCCCAGATGCGCTGCGTGGGGCTGAACATCGGATCGCCACCATTGCATTCCTCGTCGTCACCATCATCCTGGTTGCAGTGGATGACAACTTCGTCGCCAACTTTCCAACGCTTTACCTTATCGCCAACTTTCCAGACGATGCCGGACGCATCGGACCCTGCGATGTGGTAATCTGCTTTGTGACCGTCAAACGGGCTAATCGGCTGTCCAAGACCAGCCCAAACGCCATTATAGTTCACACCAGCGGCCATCACGAGAACCAGCACCTCATGGCTGTCGATGTCCCATGTGTCGACGACTTCGACTTCGAAGGACTTTTCAGGCTCACCATGACGTTCGCGGCGAATAGCCCATGAATACATCTGCTTCGGGACATACCCAAGCGGAGGCATTTCGCCAATCTCGTACAGGTCTTTTTCAGGCGCGTCATATGCCGCGATGCCGGTCTGCTGGTCCAGTGCCATCGGAGCCTCCTTCCGTGATGTTCAATCCGTGCCGCAATGCAGAATCGCAGCGTCTGACCCTGAAATAGGAGGCTGATTGAAATTATGCAACAAGATTTCGTCTGATTTTGTAATTTTATGACCGAGCGAACGCAGAAAGCCCTTCGCAGTCGCAGCAGAGCCTAAAACAAGTGTTTGATCGAATTCGCATAGAAATCAGCCAGAGGTTCCTTCGTTGCCGGAATACTAAGAAGACCATCCACCTCGACCACGATCTGGCGCCCCATCAAATTCCGCAACCCGAACTCAACGGCGTAATCGCGATTATTCCGGGGCAAATGTACCTGCGCAGACTCAAGAGTTTTCATCGCTTCTGCGAACGCGACTTCAAGCTGGTCACGCGCCATGGGGCCCGACTTCAACATAAGATACGTGATCAGGGGCACTGGCAGAACAGGCACGGCATCGGCGATACGTGTCATGATCTGTTCTGATAAAATATCTGGATTGCTCTGCTCCGCCTCGATCTCGCTCAGGGTCAGCGGCTTTCCAAAGCTGACGGCGGCATATCCAAACTTATGAAATTTGCCGCTGATCCGAAGCCAGAGCTGGCGCAAGATCGCGAGGAATACGACGCTGATCCGAGCGCGAAACTTTCGCTGGCCCTGCACTTGGGCGCGCATCAGGATCGTATCCTCCAGCACGCGATCATAGTTCAGCGCGATTGGGACGAAAACAACGTCACGTTTTGCACTGACTGCACCTTCAAGGATGTATTTCAGGATCCCAACCTTCGGGGGCGCAAGCCCCCCATCAAGGCTCAGCCCGCCCTCAGGGAACACCGCTTGGGTCACGCCAGCCCCAGTCGCCTGCTGCACGTATTTGGCCAGAACCTTTCGATACAAATCATTCCGCGATTTGCGCCGGATGAAATATGCCCCCATTGCCCGAATGAGCCGCGACAAGGGCCACACACGCGCCCATTCTCCAACCGCATAAGACAGCGCAGAACGATCCGCCGCCAGATACGTGACCAGCACGTAGTCCATATTGGATCGGTGGTTCATCACGAACACAACCGTCGCGTCCGGATCAACATCTGCCAGACTTGCGTCTTGATGCACCATCCGCACGCGATACAACGATGTGCTCAGAAGCCGCGCTGCGCGAATGGCAAATCCGAAATAGGCCCACGCTGAAAAGGACGGTACGATTTCCCGCGCATATCGGCGTGCCCGTTCAAAGGCCACATCCTCGCGCACGCCCTCTTCCTTTGCGTGCTCGACAATCGCCTGTGTGATCTCTGGATCATAAACAAGCCGCTGAATCATGTCCTGCCTGCGCAAAAGCTTGAACGGCTGTATCGGCCTCTCAAGCCGCGCGTTCAGCCGCTTGACCGCCTTTTCCATCCGTCTTCGAAAGAACCACCTTACCGAGGGGAATAGGAAATGCGACGCAAAGGTCACTGCCGCAAACAGCAGGATGAGCAGAAAAGCCCATAAAGGTAATGTCACCTCCGAGGTCATGACGACACTCTTGCAACGAAGGTGCACAGGGTAAACAACTTATAAACGACGCCCACCCGACAGACACTTGATTGCCACGACCCTTTTGGCGCACGAAGGCCCCGCCTGCGACACCGCAATGCCTGTTCCAATGCCAAGACCATCCGCTATGCTGTCACGCAGAAAAATGCGCGACGCCGCAGTGCGGCGAATTGACAGCGACATAAAATTTCGCCTATGCATCCCGCAACGCAACAAGATTACAACGCGAATCCCGCACCTGACGGAGCCTATATGACAGACGCACAAACACCGCCCCGCGACCGCCCTTGGCTCATCCGCACATATGCGGGACACTCCACAGCCCAAGCCTCGAATGCGCTGTATCGCTCGAACCTGTCCAAGGGCCAGACCGGCCTGTCGGTCGCTTTCGATCTGCCCACCCAGACAGGCTACGACAGTGATCACGTCCTGGCACGTGGCGAGGTTGGCAAGGTCGGCGTGCCCGTCAGCCATTTGGGCGACATGCGCACATTGTTCGACCAGATCCCGCTCGAACAAATGAACACCTCGATGACAATCAACGCGACCGCACCATGGTTATTGTCGCTCTATGTCGCCGTGGCAGAGGAACAGGGCGCGGACGTATCAAAGTTGCAAGGCACGGTTCAGAACGACCTGATCAAGGAATACCTGTCGCGTGGCACCTATATCTGCCCACCGAAACCGTCACTCAAGATGATCGGCGATGTGGCCGAATATTGCTACACGCACATTCCCAAATGGAACCCGATGAACGTGTGTTCCTACCACCTGCAAGAGGCAGGCGCGACGCCGGAACAGGAACTCTCCTTCGCCTTGGCCACCGCCATTGCGGTTCTGGACGAACTCAAGCCCCGCGTGCCAGCCGAAGACTTCCCCGCGCTCTGCGGTCGGATCAGCTTTTTCGTGAACGCAGGCATCCGCTTTGTCACCGAGATGTGCAAGATGCGCGCCTTTGTCGATCTCTGGGACGAAATCCTCGAACAGCGCTACGGCGTGACCGACCCGAAATACCGCCGTTTCCGCTATGGCGTTCAGGTCAACTCGCTTGGCCTCACCGAACAGCAGCCGGAAAACAACGTCTATCGCATTCTGATTGAAATGCTCGCTGTGACGCTCTCTAAGAAAGCCCGCGCCCGCGCCGTGCAGCTTCCAGCGTGGAACGAGGCGCTTGGTCTGCCGCGCCCATGGGATCAGCAATGGTCGATGCGGATGCAGCAAATCCTGGCCTATGAAACCGATCTTCTCGAATTTGACGACCTCTTTGATGGCAACCCCGCTGTTGATGCAAAAGTCGAAAAACTCAAAGACGGCGCCCGCGCCGAATTGGCCAACCTCGATTCAATGGGCGGCGCAATCGGCTCTATCGAATATATGAAAGGCCGTCTGGTCGACTCCAACGCCGACCGCCTGAACAAGATCGAACGCAATGAAACCATCGTTGTGGGCGTGAACAAATGGGTCGAAGGCGAACCAAGCCCGCTCCAGACCGAAGATGGCGGCATCATGGTTGTCGATCCTGCCGTCGAACAGGAACAAATCGACCGACTGAACGCATGGCGTTCGGAACGCGACACCGATGCGGTGCAGAAAGCGCTGGCTGATCTGCGGGCTGCGGCGAAAGACGGCGCAAACGTCATGCCCGCTTCGATCGCCTGCGCCAAAGCTGGCGTGACAACAGGCGAATGGGCTGGCGAAATGCGGGCGGTCTATGGCGAATATCGCGGGCCAACCGGCGTTTCAAAATCGGTGTCCAACAAAACAGAAGGACTCGACGATATTCGCGAGGCGGTAAACGCTGTCAGCGATAAACTGGGTCGCCGTCTTAAATTTCTTGTCGGCAAACCCGGCCTTGACGGTCATTCCAATGGGGCCGAACAAATCGCGTTCCGTGCCCGCGATTGCGGAATGGAAATCGATTACGAAGGCATTCGCCTGACACCCGATCAAATCGTAGCCGCCGCTCAGGAAAACGAGGTCCATGTTGTCGGACTTTCCATTCTCTCCGGTAGCCACATTCCATTGGTTGAAGATATGATGGCCAAGATGCACGAGGCCGGTCTTGGACATATCCCGGTCATTGTCGGCGGCATCATTCCCGACGAAGACGCCAAGAGATTGCGCTCCATGGGTGTGGCCAAAGTCTATACGCCCAAGGATTTCGAACTGAATGCCATTATGATGGACATTGTCACCTTGGCGGATCCCAAAGCTGTCGCTGCCGAGTAAGCACAACATAGTCTTTTCGACCAAACAATAAGCGGGTACGGTTCCGACCGTACCCGTTCTTGTTTTCGAAAGAGATATGATGAAACAGCTTTTCGCAGCCGCCGTTTTTGCAACGCTCCCAGTCACCGCAATGGCCGAGACCCAATTGGAACGCCTTGAATCCATTGCAGAACAAATGAACGACGCGATGTTCGACGCGATGATCCGCATGGTCGAAAAAGAAGGTGGCAACCCCGCTCCTCTCCGCGAGGCAATTCCAGATGGAGCATGGGGCGCAAAAGATCGCGAAGCCGGCGCGTGTTTGCTCGAGAAATACACCGAAGCCTCCAGCAAATCGGCGGTCAACGACATGCTCGACGAAATGGAAGCCTATATCCCAACACTCGCCACACTCGACCTCGATGCGATGGAAGATACCGACACCGACTTTTTGCCCGAGGGCGTCACCGAGGAGTTTTCGCTTCAGGTCAATTCCGAATGCGGACTCACCGATTTGATGATGGATCGAATGGAAAACTCGGGTTTCATGGAAGCCATGATGAAATCAATGGCAGGAAATTGACGCTATTACGCATCATGAATGTCTAATTTTTGACGCTCTCGGGCGTCAAAAACAACTGCCCCTTGCAAACGCTTTAATCCAGAACAACTCAATAGTGAGTGCATTCCCGCCGGGATTATCAAAAGATGCTTCTAGATTGACTTAATTCGGCAGAAGAGTATTCCAATTCCACCTGAATAAGAAATCCTCTCGGAGGGAACATGAGCATTGATCTCAATAACATGTCCAAAGACGAGCTGAAAAAGCTCATCAAGGATGCGGAAAAAGCACTCAAAACAATCGAAACGCGCCGTCTGACGCAGGCCAAAAAAGCGGCGGAATCCATCGCCAAGGAATACGGCTTTTCACTTGACGACCTATTGGGCGGTCGGGCTGCGAAAAAAGGCTCCAAAAGCGCGCCTAAATATCAAAACCCTGCGGATACATCGCAGACTTGGACCGGCAAGGGCCGTAAACCCAATTGGGTGAATGATGCCTTGGCATCCGGCAAAACCATGGACGATCTGAAAATCTAACATGACAGTTCACATCGGTGCCCAAAAAGGCGAGATCGCAGAAACCGTCCTTTTGCCAGGTGATCCATATCGGGCAAAATGGGCAGCAGAGACATTCCTCAAAGACGCAAAGCTCGTCAACGAAGTGCGCGGCATGCTTGGCTTCACCGGCACATGGAATGGGCACCGGGTGACAATTCAGGGCTCTGGCATGGGAATGCCTTCGCTCTCGATTTATGCAAATGAATTGATCCGGGATTACGGGGCAAAGACCCTGATCCGGATCGGCTCCTGCGGCGGCATGCAGTCCCATGTCGGCATTCGCGATGTCATTATCGCGATGACGGCAAGCACCCTCTCCACCCCCTCAAGCGGCATTTTCAAAGAACTCAACTTCGCCCCTTGCGCGGATTGGGGCTTGCTACGCGCCGCCGTCGATGCCGCCGAAGCCAAAGGAACAAAAACCCATGTTGGCGGGATCTATTCGT
Source organism: Marivita sp. (assembly GCA_043585115.1). GTDB lineage: Bacteria > Pseudomonadota > Alphaproteobacteria > Rhodobacterales > Rhodobacteraceae > Marivita. Next base: position 2,994,588 of record CP121326.1, on the reverse strand, counting down.
CTGACGTGTTCTATGACGAACGTCCGGACCTGAATGAACAGATGACCCGCCACGGGATCCTTGGTGTCGAAATGGAAGCCGCCGAGTTATACAATCTCGCGGCCCGCCATTCGGTCAGGGCATTGGCAGTGCTGACGGTCTCTGACCACCTTCAGACCGGAGAAGCCCTGCCCTCCGAAGATCGCGAGCGCAGCTTTGGCGATATGGTCGAAATAGCGTTGACCGCCGCTTTCAATTAAGAGCGAAGCAATGACCGGGGACAGTGAATTTTCCCCGGTCACTTCCTAATACTGCCACATTCTTCTGCGACACGTGCGCTATGCCGAATTGGGTCATCAATATATACGTCCTGCTGACAACTCATGTGCCGATCCCGCGCATGCTTTTTCTGTTCAGCGTTGTGACCCTGTCGCTTTTTACACTGACGGCACATCATCATGAAACACTTGGACACATCGGGCTGGTCCTGCCTGTCATGTGTGCCATTTTCGGACATGTTGCCGTGGTCACAGTCAAAATGCCCGACTCGCTGCAAACATATGAAGATATCGGCATCCGCAATGCGGGCGGCAAGCTCATCCTGATCTGGCTCGCAGCCTATGCAGTGGCCATTGCCTTGCCGTCACTGGCGGTGGCGCAGGCTGCATTGACCTTGGCCATTGCGGTGTATCTGTGTCTGTTCATCCTCGTGGTCTTTATGTGTGGCGATGGCGACAAGGTCGGATGGTTCGCACGCGATTGGCCCGATGGCCAACGTAACGCTGCGAATTGGCAGATCATTCGTCTTGTCGCGCTGATCCTGCTGAACGAACTTGCCGCACGATACGGAACCGCCTTCGACTGGATCATCGCCATCACCCTTGGCCCGATCGCCCTACACTACCTGATGTTCTGGACGATCGTTGCCACACACCCGTACGACAAGACAACGCGCTCGGACTAACCGCTGCGCCCGTGACTGCGGTCATACCCGTTGATGTCCGGCTCCTGCCAGCCAGCCAACGCACCGCTCGCTGGCCTCAGAACGTCAACCCGCAATGGGTAACACGCCGCCGTATCGCTCGTATGCTCTGCCGAACAATCCCCTCCGGGACACGCCGACAAAGCCCCCAGCAAGTCGATTTCGGCAAACAGGGTCAGATGATCGCCAGGTCTGACCGGGCTGGCCTTCATGAAATACTGCCCCGTGTCCCGCGTAAAGCCTGTGCACATAAAGACATTGAGCACATCATGCACATGCGGCTCGGCCTCGGGCAAACTCATGCCAGTGGCGTCCGCCAATGCACGCGTCAGATTGGAATGACAGCAATGGTGATACTGAACCCCAGAAAGCAGATTGCCTGTATACGGATCACACCGCGTTCCAATGACATCATGAACGGATCCACCATAGGCATCAATCCCGTACCAACCCAACGTGTCCTCAACAATCGTCGCCATCGGGCGAAGCGTTGGGAAAGATGACCAAAGCCGTTCGCCTTTTGTCACGTGTGTCCCATGCAACGCGCGGGTCTTGCCGGAATAAAACCGCTCGGACAAATCATGCGCGTTCCACAGATTGAGATCCCCCACCTGCGGTCCGTCAACACTCACAATCCGGAAAAACGACCCGGCAGGAACACGGAACGTGCACGCATCCCGGGGCGCGGCAATCGCCACGTCAACAACCTCGGCCGTCGACAATGCATGCGCATACGCTCCAAGGTCAGGTACTGGCAAAGTATCATTGGGATAGCAGATCACCGGCTCAACTGCGCGGCGCGCTTCGGCATCTTTAGGAACATGTGCCATCGTCAAAATCCTTTTATCTGCCGACAAAGGACCGCAGAGCGACCGCAGGCGCAAGCCCATCGCTTCTTCTCTTCTTCACAAATACGCAAAAGATGAAGGCGCGCACCACAGAGCGCGCCTCCCGAATGTTTCGATCAGATGGCGACGACGTCCAGCGGCGGAAAGCCGTTGAACCCGACCGACGCATAGGTCGATGTATAGGCACCGCAATTGCGGATCACGATACGATCACCCGACTGCAGCCCCAGCGGCAATTGAACCGGCTGTTTTTCATACAGCACGTCAGCACTGTCACAGGACGGGCCAGCCAGAATGCACGCACCAGTCGGCTCGTGGTCACGGTCAGTGATGAATTGATAACGGATCGCCTCATCCATGGTCTCTGCCAGACCCGAGAACTTGCCGATATCCAAATACACCCAGCGGTGCAGTTCGCTGTCCGACTTGCGAGACACCAGCAAAACTTCGGCGGCAATGGCACCTGCTTCGGCCACCAAACCGCGACCAGGCTCTGCCATGATTTCGGGGATGTCACCAAAACGGTCGTGGATCTGGCGCATCACCGCACCTGCATAGGTCTGCGGCGCATCAAGTTGCTCACCGTGGAATGCCGGAAACCCGCCTCCAATGTTCAGCAGCGTCAGGTCGTACCCGTCCGCTTTCAAACCATGCCAAACCTCGGCCACCTGATCGAGCGTTTCGCCCCACATCTCGGCATGGCGCGTTTGCGAACCCACGTGGAACGACAGGCCCACCGGCTTCAGACCCAGTTCGATGGCCAAGGCAAACAAAGACGGTGTCTTGTCCAACGCACATCCGAACTTGCGCGACAGAGGCCAATCGGCCTGAAGTGAGCCAACGATCAACCGGATATACACCTCTGCTCCCGGTGCATGTGTCGCCAGCTTGTGCAGTTCCTCCTCGGAATCCGCGGCAAAATGTGTGATCCCCTGCTCATGCGCCCAAGCGATGTCAGAGGCCCGCTTGATGGTGTTGCCGAACGAAATGCGCGATACATCCGCACCTGCCGCAAGGCACATCTCGATCTCGACACGGGACGCGGCATCAAAATTACTGCCCATCTCGACCAAGGTACGCAGGATTTCGGCGGCCGGGTTCGCCTTGACGGCATAGTGGATGCGCGCACGTCCAAGACCTTGCGCCAGAGCTGCGTACTGACGCGCCACAGCTTCGGTATCAATAACAAGCGTCGGGCGTTCGAAGCGATTGCTGAGGATATAGGCCTCGGCGCGAGATACAGATGTGTCTTCGCGGGCAGAAAGCCCGGTTACGTATGCGTTCATTGGTCATCTCCAATAGACTCGGCCATTCCGGGTTCCCGGCACAGACCGCTCATTTCTTTCAGAGACGTTACCGTCGCTACGTAACCGCGTGGGTGCATGTCCTGCTTGCCCACCTCGCCAGAGGCGCGTGCGTTGGCGTCACTAATCGCGCATATGGAGTCGAAAGTGAGTCGGTGCAATAGAAAATTTTCACGAGACTCACTTTTTTCCGCCCGGCCCGTTTTCCCGCCTCAGACACACAATCGGGCTGTCATCTGATGCGAACTCTGCTCCGCAAAACGCGCAACGCCACTGCCCCACAGCCGTCCGCCGCCATCGACACTCCCGCGTCAGCGTCGTCGTTTTGCGCCGCCAATAAAGATAGGCCAGCACACCAAGCAAAAGAAGGATCAGAAGAACGGGCATGTTTGTGCGCTTAGCAGACGTGATAGGAAACAGCTACATCGCGGTGGGGCCAAGGCCAATGTTCAAACCCCATGCACCGCAATGGCTCTCGAATGACCGATGACCAACCACCCGCCAAATGCAATTGGGCCGGGATCGCAATCCCGGCCCACTCAGGTCGTTGGTATAGCAAGAAGGCAAACCCTTGCAGCGTCTATCAAACGTGACGCTCAACCATCATCTTCTTGATTTCGGCAATCGCCTTGGCCGGGTTCAGGCCCTTGGGGCATGTCTTGGCACAGTTCATGATCGTGTGGCAGCGGTACAGTTTGAACGGATCTTCCAATTCGTCCAAGCGTTCGCCTGTCGCTTCGTCCCGGCTGTCGATGATCCAGCGATAGGCGTGCAGCAATGCAGCCGGTCCTAGATACCGATCACCGTTCCACCAGTAAGACGGGCACGCTGTCGAGCACGAGGCGCACATCACACACTCATACAAACCGTCCAACTTCTTGCGATCCTCGATGGACTGCTTCCATTCTTTCGCCGGACGGTTCGTCTTGGTCTCAAGCCACGGCATGATCGACGCGTGCTGTGCGTAGAAATGCGTCAGGTCAGGGATCAAATCCTTAACCACCGGCATATGCGGCAGCGGATAGATTTTGACGTCGCCGCTAATCTCATCCAGACCGTAAATACAGGCCAGCGTATTGATCCCGTCGATGTTCATTGCACAGGATCCGCAGATGCCTTCACGACATGACCGTCGGAAGGTCAGCGTCGGATCAATCTCGTTCTTGATCTTGATCAGCGCGTCCAGAACCATCGGCCCGCATTTGTCCATGTCCACGAAATACGTGTCCACCTGCGGGTTCTTTCCATCGTCCGGGTTCCAGCGGTAAATGCTGAACTTCCGGACATTGGTTGCACCCTCGGGCTTGGGCCATGTCTTGCCCGTGCGGATGGTCGAATTCTTGGGGAGCGTCAGTTGAACCATGTCTCTCTCCTTAGCGAAGCAAAGCCGGCAGGCCTTCAGCCGCCAGGCAAGTCAGTGTCTCGGGTTGCGAGACGATATCCGTTACGATTTGCACCGTGCTTTCTGTCGGGCCTGTTACACTGTCCAGAGCAAGCGCCCGGATCTGAACCGCGCTCGCGTTGTCGATCACGCAGTTCAGTGCAGGTTCCAGCGGCACTCCGGGGAACCGGTCAACCAAAACCGGCGTGATCGCCGACCGCGCAGCGTCGCGCGCGATCTGGTCTTGCTGCTGTACGGAACAGCCAGCAAGCACCAGACACGCGACGACGACAAACCGCATCAGAACGTACGCTCTTTCGGTGCGATCTTCTTGAGGCTGATGCCGCCTTCGGCCTCGGTCGACAGCGGATCAAGCACAACCGGTCGATAGGTCAGGTCGGTCTTGTTGCCATCAACCCGCGCAATGGTGTGTACACGCCAGTTCTCATCATCGCGCGTGGTGTAATCCTCATGCGCATGTGCACCGCGGCTTTCCTTGCGCGCCTCGGCTCCGGCAATTGTGGCCAGCGCGTTGGGCATGAGGTTGGTCAGCTCCAGCGTTTCCATCAGATCGCTGTTCCAGACAAGGCTGCGATCTGTGACCTTGATGTCGTCCATCTTGCCCGCGATGGCCACCATCTTGTCGAGACCCTCTTTCATGGTCTTCGACGTCCGAAACACGGCTGCATCCGCTTGCATCGTCTTCTGCATTTCTAGCCGCAGTTCGGATGTCGAGATCGTACCCTCTGCATTGCGCAGTCCGTCGAAACGGTCAAACGCCTTGTCCACCGACGCGGTGTTGGTGGACGGTACCGCACTTTCGCGATCCACAACCTTGCCCGCACGGATTGCTGCCGCACGGCCAAACACAACGAGGTCAATCAACGAGTTCGATCCAAGACGGTTCGCCCCATGCACCGACGCACAGCCGGCCTCGCCCACAGCCATCAGGCCGGGCACGATCGCATGCGGATCATCCTTGGTTGGGTTCACAACCTCGCCCCAGTAATTCGTGGGGATACCGCCCATATTGTAATGCACCGTCGGCAGTACCGGGATCGGCTCTTTGGTGACGTCGACACCGGCAAAGATCTTGGCGCTCTCCGAAATCCCCGGCAGACGTTCGGCCAAAGCTTCCGCCGGCAAGTGCGACAGGTTCAGGTGGATGTGATCCCCTTCTGCACCGACACCACGGCCTTCGCGAATTTCCATCGTCATCGACCGCGATACGTAATCGCGCGGTGCGAGGTCTTTGTAGTTCGGCGCATAGCGCTCCATGAACCGCTCGCCTTCGGAGTTGGTAAGATAGCCACCCTCCCCGCGCGCGCCCTCGGTGATCAGACAACCCGAGCCATAGATACCCGTCGGGTGGAACTGCACAAACTCCATATCCTGAAGCGGCAGACCAGCCCGCGCCACCATGCCGCCACCGTCACCGGTGCAGGTATGTGCCGATGTCGCACTGAAATACGCACGGCCATAGCCGCCCGTCGCCAGCACAACCATCTTGGCGTTGAAGACATGCATTGTGCCGTCATCAAGCTTCCAACACAGGACACCTGTGCAGACACCATCATCCGACATGATCAGATCAATGGCGAAATACTCGATGTAGAACTCGGCATTGTTCTTGAGCGACTGGCCATAAAGCGTGTGCAGAATAGCGTGGCCGGTCCGGTCCGCCGCAGCACAAGTCCGCTGCACGGGCGGGCCTTCACCAAATTCGGTCGTGTGGCCGCCAAAGGGTCGCTGGTAAATCTTGCCCTCTTCGGTCCGCGAGAACGGAACACCGTAGTGTTCAAGCTCGTACACCGCCTTGGGGGCCTCACGCGCAAGGTATTCCATCGCGTCGGTATCACCCAACCAGTCCGACCCTTTCACGGTGTCGTACATGTGCCACTGCCAGTGGTCCGGGCCCATGTTGGACAGCGATGCAGCGATGCCGCCCTGTGCCGCAACCGTGTGCGACCGGGTCGGGAACACCTTGGTCACACAGGCCGTGCGCAACCCCTGTTCGGCCATGCCAAGCGTGGCGCGCAATCCTGCGCCGCCCGCGCCGACGACCACGACGTCATATTCATGCGTCTCGTATTCGTATGCAGCCATAGTCTGTTTAGCTCCGATGTCTCAAAGGGCCATTTTGGCAATTGCAAACACGCCCACGGCAGCGGCGCCATAGCTGATGCAAGTCATGCCAAGAATGAGGATTTTTTCCCAGATACCATGCACGTAGTCTTCGATCAGCACTTGGAAACCATCGTTAAAGTGCTTGAAGCCCACGATCAGGGTCAGGGCTGCGATGATCGCCGGGAAGGGGCGCGCATAATACGCCTGTACCTCTTCAAAAGACGATCCAAGGATGCCTCCGAAGGTGAACACGAAAAACGGGATCAGGATCAGCAGCGCGACCGACGATTTTTTCATCGACCAGAAATGCTCTGTCCCGGATTTTGCAGCGCCAAGTCCCATGGCGCGTTTGCGGTCAGTCAAGAAAGCCATGTTGCGCGCCTCACCAAAGTACAATCACAGAAAAGACGGTCAGAACACCCGAGCCGATCACGACCATCCAGCCAAGCGTTTCGGCTTTGTCGATCTCAAGCATCTTGGCGTTATCCCAGATCAGGTGCCGAATTCCGGCAAGAGAGTGGTACCACAGCGCCCAAAGCGACAGGAACATCACCAAGTCGCCGAACCAACTTGTGACAAAGCCGTTCGCAATCGCGAAATATTCCGGCCCTGTAGAGGCCGCGAGCAGCCACCAGACGATCATCAGCGCGGCAACGATCAAAGCGTTGCCCGTGATCCGTGTGAGGATCGACGTGATAGAGGTCAGCTGGGGGCGATAAACTTGCAGGTGTGGTGACAGGGGTCGATTGCCCCGATTGACGTCAGCCATGGTCTGAGTCCTTTCCGGTTCCTGCGCACTGTTTTATTGGTTTTCCAAGCTGTGTCACGCGACCCAAAGGCGCAAAGGCGCGGTTTTTTGGCGCAACAGGCAAGAAATTCGAAAATTTGTGATCACACGTATGAAAACCGTGATCACAAAATCACTTTAGATAGAATTTGATGATTCTAAAGTGATTTTGCCCGATTGCTGCGCCGCAACAATTCCCGCTCCGGAATTCCGGTCAGCTGCCCAGCGCCCGATACAACACCCGTAGATGGTCTTCGAACTCTTCGCACATGGTGATCGACTGATCCGACGGGTCGTAAAACGCATTGGCCTCATCGCAATATCCCGTGTTCACCTGAACCGTGTTCGGAAGCCCGAAATCCGCATTCAACGCCTCTACCTCAGCGGCAATAATCTTGGCCGTAAAGCTCTGCTCGACCTCTGCAACAAATTGCATCGGCTCTCCACCTTCGCTCAGGTCGTCGAACACTGCCCCCCAGCTGTCGGCAGCCAGGTCATATTCCTCTGGGCAATACGCCGCACGGTCTTCGGGCAGCTCCATATCCTCTGCAAAATCATCTCGCGTTTCCGGATCACCGCCGTAGAACAAACAGACCGTGTTGTAGAAGCGTTGCTCGTCCGGCCCGTGCACATCCCAATACGCCACCGGCTCGTCTGCATTGACCACCGCCTCGGCCCAGAACCCGTCGGCAACATCATAGGCCATCTCAAGCGCATAGTCCGGCTCGAACAAGTGATCGATCAACAAGATCGACGCCACATCCGCCGCATCCTCTTCCTGCCCGAACACGGGCATCTGCATCACGTCGATCAACGCATGCCCCAGTTCGTGATAGAAAATGCCAAGGATATTTGCTTCGACGAAAGCATCCTCTGCATCGTCGGCCATCAGACTGCCGGGCACACCGGCAGCCAAAAGGGCAAGCGTGTATCTCACACAGGCATCAAAGCCCAATAATCCAGATCCAGCAAGACATGCGGCAGGTACTTCCCGTCCTCGCCCTTAAGCTCCATCGCCCCGCCAGCCGATGTCGCCACCAGCCGCAAACGAATGGCGCCGACACCGGGGGCATCGGTTTCCGCCTTGTCCAGCACTTCGGACCACGCGCGCACAGTTGTACCGCTGAAACACGGGTTCGCATGCGCCCCGCCGTTCAAACCCACAATCATCTGCGCATTTGCGAGACCATTGAACGACAGCGCGCGCGCCATGCTGATCACGTGACCACCATAGATCAACCGCTGCCCGTCAGGCCGGAAGGTGGCGTCGAAATGCACCTTGGCCGTGTTCTGCCACAGCCGCGTCGCCATCATGTGCTCGGCTTCCTCGATGGTCACACCGTCCACGTGGTCGATCTTTTCACCGATCTCGTAATCGCCCCAACGATGCGCCTCGCCCGCCAGTTCGAAATCGTAGTTGCCAAAGTCCAGCCCCCGCGGAATGGCCAGATCCTCGACCGCCAGAACAGGCTTCAACTCTGGAACCACGGTGTCAGGGGCTGCTGCATCCGCATCCCGCTTGCGCACCATGACCCAGCGGACATATTCCATCACCAACTGGTCGTTCTGGTTCAGACCACGGGTCCGCACCCAGACGACACCGGTCTTGCCGTTCGAATTCTGCTTAAGCCCGATCACTTCGGACTCCGACCGCAATGTGTCACCCGCATAAACCGGGGTCAGCCAACGGCCTTCCGCATATCCCAGATTGGCCACCGCGTTCAGCGACACATCCGGAACCGTCTTGCCAAAGACCACATGGAACGCCGCCAGATCGTCAATCGGCGACGATGGCAAGCCACAGGACTGCGCAAAAAGGTCCGACGAATACAGCGCATGTCTTGCCGGATAGAGCGCGTGATACAGCGCGCGCTCACCACCCGACACCGTGCGCGGCACGGCATGCCGAATCACCTGTCCAATCGCATAATCTTCGAAAAAGCGGCCTGCATTCGTCTTTGTCATGGATGCGCTCTTTGTTCCGGTCGCGGGTCTTTCGAGTGTGTCACTGGTCGCCAAGTTTCATCTCCGGACTGTAAGGTGTGTCGATCTCTTTGGTCACCGCCTGCCCACAGCGCATCACGCCATTTGCATGGTCAAACGCATAGGTTGGATCGCCATAAAGCTCCCACCCCTTGCTCAGCGCCAAAGAAACCTTGTGGCAAAAAGCCGATGTGTCGTCTTCGGTCAAAAGTCGATAAATCTTCATGGCTTACCCCGGGAACGGCGAAACGCCGAGCCATGCGTGTATGCCCGTCATCAACGCGAACATCACCACGGTGATCACGACCAGAACAACGTCTTTCTTGGCCTCGCCCGGCTGCGGACGATCCCACACCGGCACCGCCTTGTTGATCAGGATGACCTCAAGCACCGCCCAGGCCAGCATCCCGCCAAACAGGATGATCGATGCCAGATCGCCGTTGACCAAAAGATGCGCAACGGCCCAGATCTTGACCGCCGTCAATTGCGGATGCCGCATCTTGCCGCGCAGACGACCTGTCGTTGCGCTCATGCCAAACACAAAAACCGCAATCAGCATAAGCAGATTGTTGATGTGCACCATGAAACTGGGCGGATACCAGACGTTGATGAATTCGGCCCCGCGATAGCCCCAGATGATCAGACCAAGGCTGACCAGCAGCAAAACCGCCACCACGCCCTTGCCCTTATCACCCATCGCCGCGCGCTGCTCTGGCGCAACGCGCTTGAAGATATGGGCGCCCACCCAAATCAGAAGTCCGAGAACTAGAAGACCCATCATGGCTTACTCCGCTTGGATGGTTTCGATTGCCTCTGCTTTTGCCAGTATTTCACGCGCCGTGGCAACGTGAAGGTTTTCAACAATCTTGCCGTCCACCACGGCAACCCCCTGACCGCCAGCTTCCGCCTCTTCGAACGCGGCGATCTGGCGCCGCGCCAGATCAATCTCTTCGGCGGCAGGCGCATAGGCAGTGTTGGCGATATCCACCTGAGCAGGATGGATCAGCGTCTTGCCATCAAAACCCATATCTCGTCCTTGCGTGCACTCGGCCTTCAGCCCCTCGTCATCCTTGAACGCGTTATACACACCGTCCACGATCACCAGCCCCTCGGCCTTGGCCGCCAGCAGGCAGATCGACAGAGACGTGAGCAACGGCAAACGGTCCGGACGGAACCGGGTCTGCAATTCCTTGGCAAGGTCATTGGTGCCCATCACCATCCCCGCCATTTTGGGGTGCGCTGCAATTTCGGCGGCATTCAGCATCCCGCGCGGTGTTTCCATCATCGCCCAGATCGGCAAATCGCCCGTGATCTCGGCCAGCGCATCAAGCTGGGCAGCAGATTCGACCTTCGGCAAAAGCACCGCGTCGCAATCCATCTGCGCCACAGCTTCGGCATCCGCGCGGCCCCAGTCTGTGTCCAGACCATTGATCCGCACAATCCGCACCCGCGCGCCATAACCGCCAGCAGCCAACGCCGCTTTCAAAGTCTCTCGCGCCGCCGGCTTTTCATCAACAGCAACCGCATCTTCGAGATCGAAGATGATTGCATCTACAGGCAATCCACGCGCTTTTTCCAATGCCCGGTCTTTTGATCCGGGGATGTAAAGAACCGAACGATAAGGGCGGCTGCGCATGTCCATGACGGTCTCCTGAGCGAGTCTTGCGAAATATTGTTGCGCCAGAGAGCTACATTCTTTTGCAAAAACTGCAAGCAAAGATGTGCCGCAGCGCAGAAAAAAGTGCTGCACCCGCATTCCGAACGTTGCGTTAACCATATCACAACCGCTGCGCACGACCCTTCTCCGCATCGCAGCCGACAAAGGGGTAAGGCCATGCAACCGAACATCTGGAAGTTAACAATTCTCGCCATTGGCGCGCTCATGGCGTCATCGACACTGTCACAGGCGCAACAAAACTGCGCAGCCCGCGATCAGGTGATCGAACGTCTGGCCAGCGCCTATGGCGAAACGCGCCAATCCATCGGTCTGGGGCAGAACAACACCATGGTCGAGGTCTTCGCCTCTCCCAATACCGGCTCATGGACGATCACCGTCACGACCGCAGCCGGGCTGACCTGTCTTGTCGCAAGCGGTCAAGCCTTTGAGGTCCTCACCGAAACTCTGCCCACACCGGCCGAAGACGCCTAAGTCAACGCGTCAAAGATCAGTTTGGACCCTGTGATCATCAACAGCACATAGGTCAGACCAAAGAACACGCGTTCGGGCACAATGTGATGCGCCCGAACGCCCAGATACGTCCCCAAAACCGCAAACGGCGCCAGCGCAAGGTTCAGCGTCAGCGTCTCAAGCGTGAAAAAGCCCATCGCGGCATAAATCCCCGCTTTCAGCACATTCATCGCCCAGAACACGATAACAGTCGTGGCCTGAAAGGCGGTTTTGCTGAGCTTTCGTCCCAGCAAGTACACCGCCGCGACAGGTCCGCCAGCATGGCTGACGAAACTGGTAAATCCCAGGGCAACACCCGCAGATATGCCTGCCGTCGAGGACATCGGGCGCTGACCGATGCGCACCCATCCGGCAGCCTGTATCAATTGCCAGACCACAAACCCGATCGAGATACCGCCGATCAAAAACCGGATCGCGTCATCATCGGCCCAGCCAAAGAACACCGCGCCCAGAAACGTGCCCGGCACGCCGCCCCACAACAAAAGCCGGGTTTCGGGCCAGCTCCATTTTTTCCAATACGCCGGAAGGCTGGCCACATCGATCAGCATCAACAGGGGCAACATGATCCCAAGCGCAATCGCCGGTTCGACCACAAGCGCCAGAATCGACGCGCTGGCAAAGGCCGCGCCAGACCCAAACCCGCCCTTGGATACCCCGGCAAACAGCACTGCCGGCACACCCAACGCAAAAACTGTCCAGCTCAGAGCATCCATTTCAAACGCACTTTCATAGGCATTATCATTGACATATCCGGCCTGACCCAAGTCCACCACCCGTAACGTGCGTCCTCGCCGCACTTGCGAAATGACCCAAGTCGGACTAGCACAGCGCAAATTCAAAACGGACCGGAGACAAAATCCATGGCCAGACCCAAGATTGCCCTTATCGGCGCGGGACAGATCGGTGGCACCCTCGCCCACCTCGTGGCACTTAAAGAACTGGGCGACGTCGTTCTTTTCGACATTGCCGAAGGCACCCCCGAGGGCAAAGCCCTCGACATCGCCGAATCCGGCCCTTCCGAAGGCTTCGATGCGAAGCTCAAGGGCACTCAGGATTACGCCGACATCGCCGGTGCAGACGTCTGCATCGTCACAGCCGGTGTGCCGCGCAAGCCCGGCATGAGCCGCGATGACCTTTTGGGCATCAACCTCAAGGTCATGAAATCCGTCGGCGAAGGCATCGCCGCAAACGCACCGGACGCATTCGTGATCTGCATCACCAATCCGCTCGACGCGATGGTCTGGGCCCTCCAGCAATTCTCTGGCCTGCCCGCCAACAAGGTCTGCGGCATGGCCGGTGTTCTGGACAGCGCGCGCTTCCGCCACTTCCTGAGCCTCGAATTCGACGTGTCGATGAAAGACGTGACAGCATTCGTTCTGGGCGGTCACGGCGACACGATGGTTCCGCTGACACGCTACTCCACAGTCGCAGGTATCCCCCTGCCGGACCTGGTGAAAATGGGCTGGACCACCCAAGACAAACTTGACGCGATCGTGCAGCGCACCCGTGACGGCGGCGCGGAAATCGTGGGCCTGCTGAAAACCGGCTCCGCCTTCTACGCCCCTGCGACCTCTGCCATCGAAATGGCCGAAGCCTACCTCAAGGACCAGAAACGTCTCCTGCCCTGTGCAGCCTATTGTGACGGCGAATTTGGCCTCGACGGCTTCTACGTCGGTGTCCCCACGATCATCGGTGCCGGTGGCATCGAAAAAGTGGTCGACATCCAGTTGTCAAAAGACGAGCAAGCGATGTTCGACAACTCCGTCAACGCCGTCAAAGGCCTTGTTGAGGCGTGCAAAGGCATCGACGAAAGCCTCGCGTAAGGCAAATCTGAGTCTTCGGCGCCACGAAACACGGCGCCGGAGCCTCCTACAGAATTGAGCTATTTGTTTCGCCCCAAAGGTTTACTAAGCTGCTGGAAAGAGCAGTTAGAAACAGAAGCGAAAAACCATGAAAATTGCGGTCTTGACCGGTGGCACGTCACTAGAGCGTGATATCTCTTTGCGGTCGGGAGACGCGGTGAAATCTGCCATAGACACCTTGGGATACACATCTCAAGTATTTGATATCGCAGAGGATTCCTACCAAACCTCAGAGCTTATGAACCAGACGTTGCCTTTTGTGCATTGCACGGCGGCATGGGTGAGGACGGTCGTCTTCAAGGGGCGTTAGAAGTCTGCGGGATCCCCTATACACACTCAGGTGTGCTGGCGACCGCGCTTGCAATGGATAAAGACAAAAGCAAAGCCGTCATGCGAGAGGCTAACATTCCGGTTCCGTTCGGGGTTATCGCGTCCCGTAGCCAAATCGAAGCCAAGCATGTCATGAATGTTCCCTATGTCGTTAAGCCAAATAACGATGGATCAAGCTTGGGCGGCCTTTATTTGGTCAATGATCTTCAAGGCCCGCCACCTGTAATTCAAGAAAGCACCCACAACACGTTCTTGGTCGAAGAATTCATTCCCGGAATCGAATTGGCGGCAAGTGTCCTTGGGGATCGAGGCCTGGCCATTACGCAGTTCGATATCGAAGGCCTCTATGACTTTGAACAAAAATACGGGCAGACTGAAAGCAATCACATCCTTCCTGCACAGATACCGAGCGACATAGAAAAGCGCGTTTTGGAACTCGCGTGTGAAGCTCACAATGCACTGGGGTGCCGCGGACTTAGCCGCACTGATTTCCGATGGGATCCATCCAGGGGTCAAGACGGGATTTACGTTCTCGAAGTGAATTCCCAACCAGGCCTGCGCCCAAATTCCAATTCCGGAGAACAAGCCGCGCTCTGCGGCATAAGTTTTCCAGAGCTTTGTGACTGGATCATCAAAGACGCATCTGTCAATCGTTGAAGGCAATGGCCATGAAAGACGCGCTTTCAATCGCTCACAAAGAATGCATAGATCGAGACGACCTTTTCGAGGAAGCCTTTCGATATCACTATGTAATCACAGACAGCCGTACGTCTTTACCAAATCTGGAAAAACGCATTTTTAATGATATGGCCATTCATAGTGGCAATGCGTTACACCAGGAAAATCTTATCGATAAATCAGGCAATCATTTTGGGGTACTACTCGGCGTTGCCGTATGTTCGACCGGACGTACATTAACAGCAGAAATCGCTGCCACCTTTGATCCAAAATCAGAAACAGCGATCGCTGATTTCCAAGATACATTGGTTCACACAACTGGTTGATTTATTGCGCTTGTCGAAATCCAGGATCGCGTTTTTCTATATCAAGACGCTTGTGGAATGCTTGGCGCATTGCATAATCAAACTAACAACTGGATTTCATCAAACATCTTTCTTGCAATAGAAGACCATTTACAGAAAAGCGATATATATTTTGATTCTGAAACTCATGACCCTTTTATTGGAGGGTATTTTAACCAAACTGCAGATGAGCGCGTAAAACGCATTAACCCTTCTTATCGACATGATGTTAAGGCTGGCACAAATAAACGCTTCTGGCCTCGCGCACACGATAAGTTTGAATATGCAGACGAAGAATACGGGACAGCAATAAAGGAAATTGTAACCAGCGCGAGATCTGTTCTGGATTGCTTGCAAAAGGTCGGCCCGGTTTCTCTACCCCTGAGCGGAGGTTTTGACAGCCGCACCATCTACGCATGCGCCTCACCAGAAGCCCGTGCAAATCTGACCCAAGTATATACCTATGTGTCAAGATGGATCAATTGGCACGACTTTTACATCGCCCAACAGCTCTTAAAGTCAGACAATCTCGGCCTCGAACTTTTTTCCTGCATCCAGCCAAAGTCTTTCGGAAACCAAGATTTTCGAAATTTCCTGGCGCAAGTACACAGATTGGCCTCTGGTACGTTTATGCCACCAACTCGTGAAGTGGTTAATGGGGTTGTGGCGAAAATCAAGCGCGACGCTCTCGTTCTGCGCGGCCAGCAGGCGCCTATTCTTCGTGGATTGGGAATCTGGAACAAACCTACAGAAGAGTGGACGATAGACTACGCAACATCCTGCGTTCTGAGGGCGGCCAAGGCGAAATCGCTACCGACGAACGTTCAAAAAGCCCTCATCACCGCAACCCACGATGCATTTGAAACCCTGCCTGACAATGCCCGCTGTCGAAATGTGGATATCCTATTGATGGAAGGATTGAATGGCCCCGAACTTTCAGGAAGCTTCGGCAGCGTCACGCAGGCCTTTTTCATGTCACCCTTCAATAGTCGGCGTTTCATTCAGTTGTTTGCCAGCTTTGAGCGCGAAGATCGGGTCACCGATCTCGCACACATGCATATCTTACTCGAAGCTGATGCCCGCGTACTTGGCGTACCTTTGCTCGGCGAAGTCAAACAGGTGAAGCACGAAGAAACAAATGAACAACTTTTGGCAAGATTTGCGCATCGCAAGTCATTGCGCAAAACCTTCTCTCAAAAAGCTGGTGGGTTTTCTGCACGCTTCTCTATGCATCGCTACGTATTCGGACGCGAGGGCGAAGAAATAAAGTGGAGACATATGGCGGGGCTACCAACAGCGAACGAGGCAACAGAGATTGATCTAAAATTCAATCCGTAGCCAAGAGATATACCCACATGCGAAACAGCAATGAATACGAGACCAGCACTTGTTCCAAATGCACCAACTGGGTCTAACAATGCGCTAACTCGGTTATCGTCTGAACTTATTTCGATACCTCACCTTGCGTCACAACTCACTACCAGCAACATAAAAGTGTCCCAAATCAAACACCTCACTGCATGCAATTCTGGAAATAAAGATGAAGAAAAAACAAGATACGCAGGAATATTGGGACAAATACTATCAAGATTCCAAAATTGGCGGCATCCCGTCTCAGTTTGCTACATTTATCCTAAACGAGTATCACACACATGACCGCTTTATTGACCTTGGCTGCGGCAGTGGGCGAGACTCTTTTTTCTTTGCGGCTCATGGAAAAAAGGTACTTGCTGCTGACGGCTCTCAAATTGCAATCCAATCATGCCAAGAAAAGGCAATAGCGTCAGGGCTTAAGGATATATCATTTGAACAACTGGATTTTTCCAGCAATGACAGTTGCGATCAATTTATAAGGCAGCATGGCAATGATTGGGCAGGATCGATCATTTACGCACGTTTCTTTCTTCATGCGATTGATGAGGGTGAAGAAAGACGATTTTTGGAACTGAGCAAAGCTTTGCTCTCAAAATCTGGCCGCCTGTGTATGGAATTTCGGACGGATCGTGATGAGTTGCAACGCAAAGTCACCGCATCACATTACCGTCGCTTCATCAGCCCTATCGACTTTATAAGAACATTGCACGTACATAGCTTAAAGGTAGACTACTTTTGTGAAGGCTTTGGCATGGCCAAATACCAAAAAGACGATGCGCATGTTGCTCGGTTTATTGTGTCCCGGTCATGAAAAATGCCCGCCCTGTAGAAATGAACCTAGACAATCTTCGACTGGTTTCAGATTGCCTCAAGGATATTCCCCACTTTATTTTCTTTGGAACGCTCCTTGGCTATGTACGCGAAGGATCAATCATCAAAGGTGACGACGATATTGACATCTACGTTGATCGAAAAATGCGCAAAGCAATCAACCAGCTTTTGGCCGGTTCAGAAATGAAGATTCGGAGGCGTAAGGAAAAATTCAAGACCGAGTTCTTTGCCCAAGGCGTTCGAAGTTTTGGCGAGGTTCAGACCTTTGCTGATTTTTATTGCTACGAAGATAATCCAGAGCGTGATTATGTCGTCGACAACTGGAACTTCCACGGGAAATTCAAGAATCCGGAAACCGCAATGCATGTACCCCGCTCGCTTTTGTTCCCTCTTCAATCGGGTCAGATGCAAGGCATCAATGTGAGCTTACCAGCTGGTCCAGAAGGCTGTTGCGAGTTTCTTTATGGCAAGAATTGGAAAACACCTTTGGCAAAAGGCTCTGAATATACAACCAAAATTGTCAATCACCGCCCGACGATAGTCCACCTAAGCCGCTGAAAGGCGCTCGGCAAAACCAATACATGCCTTACGTCAAGCTGTTAGGCGTGCCTGCCTGCGTTCGCGGCGCTTATTACGCAATTCCCTAATAAAAACGATACGCTCTTCGTTTGACAAAAACCGCTCGCTTCGGGATCGACCAGCATACAACGAATCTTGCTCTTCATCCTTGTTCGGCTCTGCCCAATACGCATCACTTTTCAAAACGCCACAGTCAATCAAAGCAGCGCGCAATTTTTCAAAATCAAGACGAACCAATGACAGATTGTCCGCCCGCTCTTGCGGCCAGTAGACACGATCAATCGCGTCAATGAAATGAGCACTTGCCGGACAAAAACTGTTGATCTGGTTTTGAATGAGAACCGGAACATCGCTCCGGCGCTGTATAACAACCAATTTTGCCGACGTCCGCATCGAAAACGGGATGAGATGAAGCGCCGAACCTTCGGCAGCCACGATAGTTTCGGCTTCTGCAAACAACCGGAGCTGGTCACTCAAGTTTAGCGTTTCTGGCGCAACGATCTCAAAACCACTTTTCTCAAGGTTTTTCTCGAGCACGTCTTCATTGAGATAGCGCCCCAAGCACGGCGAGAGCCTTGAGCGCGTTAGGTATACTTTCCGTCTTCTGCGCCTGTCATATTTCGGAGTAATCCGATCACGAGACCAACAAACAAACTCAGGTGTTGCGACCGCCTTGCTTGCCTCACTGAACAGATTTGGTGCCGTAACAAGATGATCGACATGGGTAGGCCGTTTTAAAACGAGACGGTCGTTGTCAAAGCCCATGTTGTGAAGAAGCTGCGTCAAAACAGGATGATGGGTTTGTTGCGAAATCTTGGAGCCGAAAAGCAATCCTATATCGCCGGGCAAACGTTCCAAGGCCCACAAGATACCAAGACTACGGGTCAGACTGTGCCCGAACCCGGCGGACGCGAGCCCGCAGAAAAGCCAAGTACCCTTTAGATGGTCGGCACCATCAAGCGCGGCGCGACGCCCCGCCTCCGACGGAGCCGCCAAGTGACCCAAAGTGTGCATTTCGGTATGAGGCAGGACTTCGCCTGTCTCCGAAAAAACGCCCATTTCAAGGCCAGCTTTGTTGCGCTTGCCACGCCGAAACGGAACGACAAGCGCGTTTGCATGCGTTGCGATCTGATCAAAAGGAAGACCAAAGCCACTGTCTTTCAACCAGTCGAAACCACTGTGCGCACCATGATTCATAGCCCTCGAATATCCTCTAAGCACCGCTATTATCTGGCGCGACAACACCAATGCGGCTTTTTCGTGATGATAGGCGCGCATCGATTCATCGGTCAACGCACCACAAATTCAAAAGAATCGGGTGTGTCCAAGCTGCATGGAGGCCATTTTAAAATGGGTTCCCCAAATTTTGTGATCACACGATTTTTGCCTGTGATCACAAATGTCGCTTTTTTCGCTCCAGAAGGCCGGTGCGGCAAAAAAACCGTTAAGTCTTCTGCAACCTCGCTCTTATATCGGCGAAAATCGCAGCAATAAACGGGACAGTTGACCGATGAACATCCACGAGTATCAGGCGAAAGCTCTGCTACGCAGCTATGGCGCTCCGGTGTCGGATGGCCGCGTGGTTCTCAAGGCCGAAGAGGCCAAGACCAAAGCAGGCGAAATGGACGGCCCACTCTGGGTTGTGAAGGCCCAGATCCACGCAGGTGGTCGCGGCAAAGGCAAATTCAAAGAAGACTCCGCTGGCGAAGCCGGCGGCGTGCGCCTTGCCAAGTCGGTTGAAGAAGCCGCCGAGGAAGCCAAGAAAATGCTCGGCCGCACCCTTGTGACCAAGCAGACCGGCGACGCGGGCAAGCAGGTTAACCGCATCTACATCGAAGACGGCTCGGGCATCGAGACCGAGATGTATCTCGCGCTTCTTGTCGACCGTCAGACATCGCGCGTGTCGTTCGTTGCCTCAACCGAAGGCGGCATGGACATCGAGGAAGTCGCTGAAAGCACACCTGAGAAAATCCTGAGCTTCAGCGTCGATCCGGCAACCGGTTACCAGCCGTTCCACGGTCGTCGCATCGCCTTCAACCTCGGCCTGACCGGCAAGCAGGTAAAGCAATGTGTGGCGCTCATGGGCACGCTTTACAAACTCTTTGTCGAAAAAGACATGGAGATGCTCGAGATCAACCCGCTCATCGTCACCGATGAGGGCGATCTCAAATGCCTCGATGCCAAGATGGGCTTTGACGGCAACGCGATTTACCGCCACCCCGAAATCGCCGAACTGCGCGACGAGACCGAAGAAGACCCCAAGGAACTTGAGGCCTCCAAATACGACCTCAACTACATCGCGCTCGACGGTGAGATTGGCTGTATGGTGAACGGCGCAGGCCTTGCCATGGCGACCATGGACATCATCAAACTCTACGGTGCGGAACCCGCCAACTTCCTCGACGTGGGCGGCGGCGCGACCAAGGAAAAGGTCACCGAGGCGTTCAAGATCATCACCTCCGACCCGCAGGTCAAAGGCATCCTCGTCAACATCTTCGGCGGCATCATGCGCTGCGACGTGATCGCGGAAGGCGTGATCGCTGCGGTCAAAGAAGTCGGCCTCAAGGTGCCGCTGGTTGTGCGTCTCGAAGGTACAAACGTCGAAAAGGGCAAGGAGATCATCCAGACCTCCGGCCTCGACGTGATTGCCGCCGACGACCTCAAGGACGGCGCGCAGAAAATCGTGAAAGCGGTTAAGGGCTGATGATCCGGGCTGGCTGGATAACCGCACTTTCAGTTGCGGCCATTCCCGGCTGGGTCGCTGCCGGACCGTTTGACGATCCGGCAGACGCAGGCGCGTTCATCGGCGAGGCATGTGTCACCACATCGCTCGACTTCGACGCGCTCTTCGCATCCGCGCAGGAACTCGCAACCGCTGCTGGGTTGCCGCAGGTGATGGCCTCGGACGAGGCCGCCATGTTTGGCAATCCCGGCGGTGCACATGTCGTGTTCTCGCGCCGGATCGACTCGATGGCCTGCCAGCTCAACATCCCGCCCGACCCCGGAACCGAGGCGTTCTTCACTGCATTGAGAGATACGATGCAGTCACGGATCGACGCGACATACCCCAACGCGCTCTCAGACGAGATGGACAAACCGTCGCCGCACGAGGCCGCACATCAATGGGTCTTCCGCGTCCCCAAGGAACGCCATTTCGCCGTCTCGCACAGCTGGATCCGCGACAGGGGGGTCTCCCTCTCGATCGGCTACAGCCAGATTTACGAATAATTCCGCCTCGCGCGGACCGAACGACAGAAGTAGGAGAGCCACCGTGGCCGTACTCATCGACGAAAACACCAAAGTGATCTGCCAGGGCCTCACCGGCTCGCAGGGGACATTCCACACCGAACAAGCCATCGCCTATGGCACCAAGATGGTCGGCGGCGTCACGCCCGGCAAAGGTGGCATGACCCATCTCGACCTGCCGGTCTTCAACTCGGTCCACGAGGCCAAGCACGCAACCGAGGCGAACGCGACCGTGATCTACGTGCCGCCGCCCTTTGCGGCTGACTCGATCCTCGAAGCGATCGACGCCGAAATGGAAGTGATCGTCTGCATCACCGAAGGCATCCCGGTCATGGACATGATGCGCGTCAAGCGCGCGCTGGAAACCTCCTCGTCGCGCCTGATTGGCCCGAACTGCCCCGGTGTCATCACACCCGACGCTTGCAAGATCGGCATCATGCCCGGCCACATCCACCGTCGCGGCAGCGTCGGCGTTGTGTCCCGTTCGGGCACGCTCACCTATGAAGCCGTGAAACAGACGACAGACGTTGGTCTGGGCCAGTCCACTTGCGTCGGCATCGGTGGCGACCCGATCAAAGGCACCGAACATATCGACGTTCTGGAATGGTTCCTTGCCGATGATGAAACCGAGTCGATCATCATGATCGGTGAGATCGGTGGATCGGCCGAAGAAGAAGCCGCTGAATTCCTCGCCTCCGAAAAGAAAAAAGGCCGCTGGAAGCCGACTGCTGGCTTTATCGCCGGTCGTACCGCCCCTCCGGGCCGCCGCATGGGCCACGCTGGCGCGATTGTTGCAGGCGGCAAAGGTGGCGCCGAAGACAAGATCGAAGCGATGAAGTCCGCAGGCATCGTCGTTGCCGAAAGCCCCGCCAGCCTTGGCGAAGCGGTGCTCGAAGCGATCAAAGGCTAAAGCAGGATTTGGCTCTAAGGCCATCCTGCAAAAGAACGGTGAGCCGGGCATGTGCCCGGCTTGCGCACAACCAGAAAGCCGCGCGATAGCGGATCACCTGATCCGCTTTCCTGCTGCTTGATCAGACCGGTCGGGAGGACCACAACACATGACGGATCAAAGCCCCAACGATCTCTTCCACGCCTCCAGCTTCATGCAGGGGCACAACGCGGCGTATCTCGAACAGATGTACGCACGCTATGCCAACGACCCCAACGCGGTCGACGAAGCGTGGCAGGCGTTTTTCAGGCAACTGGGCGACGACGAAGTCAGCGTCAAGAAAGAGGCCACCGGCCCAAGCTGGGCGCGCACCGACTGGCCGCCGCAGCCAAGCGATGACCTGACCGCCGCACTGGATGGTCAATGGCCCGTGGCCCCCGCCGAAGCCAAAGGCGCAGGCGACAAGATCAAGGCGAAAGCGCAGGAAAAGGGTATCGAAGTCACAGACGACGCGATCCAGCGCGCGGTGCTCGATTCCATCCGCGCCCTGATGATCATCCGCGCTTACCGGATCCGGGGTCACCTTGCCGCCGATCTTGACCCGTTGGGCATGCGCGAACACGACCGCCCACCCCGAGCTTGATCCGAAATCCTACGGCTTCACCGAGGCCGACATGGATCGCCCGATCTTCATCGACAACGTTCTGGGTCTCCAGATCGCGTCGATGCGCGAAATCCTCGACATCGTGCGCCGCACCTATTGCGGCACCTTCGCGCTGCAATACATGCACATCTCCGACCCCGAACAGTCCGCATGGCTAAAGGAACGGATCGAAGGCTACGGCAAGGAAGTCGCCTTTACCCGCGAGGGTCGGAAAGCCATTCTGAACAAGATGGTTGAGGCCGAAGGCTTTCGAGAAGTTCCTCCATGTGAAATACATGGGCACCAAGCGTTTCGGTCTGGATGGCGGCGAAAGCCTGATCCCCGCGATGGAGCAGATCATCAAGCGCGGCGGCAATCTTGGCGTCAAAGAAGTCGTCG
The DNA here is from genome assembly GCA_043585115.1 of Marivita sp. Taxonomy (GTDB): domain Bacteria; phylum Pseudomonadota; class Alphaproteobacteria; order Rhodobacterales; family Rhodobacteraceae; genus Marivita. The sequence goes on along the minus strand of CP121326.1, from coordinate 2,971,834 downwards.
TCGGGATGCCCCACCGCGGCCGCCTGTCGGTTCTCGCTAATGTGATGCAAAAGCCCTATCGCGCGATCTTTAACGAATTCCAGGGCGGCAGCTTTAAACCCGAGGACGTCGATGGTTCGGGCGATGTGAAATATCACCTTGGTGCATCATCCGACCGCGAATTCGACGGCAACTCGGTACACCTGTCACTGACAGCCAACCCGTCGCACCTCGAAGCGGTCAACCCGGTTGTTCTGGGCAAGGTACGGGCCAAGCAAGACCAGATGGGCGACACAGAACGCCGTCAGGTCATGCCCATCCTGCTGCACGGCGATGCGGCTTTCGCCGGTCAGGGCGTCGTGGCGGAATGTTTTGCCCTGTCCGGCCTGCGCGGCCACAAGACCGGCGGCACGATCCATATCGTTGTAAACAACCAGATCGGCTTTACCACAGCACCGCACTTCTCGCGGTCTTCGCCCTATCCGACGGATAATGCGCTGGTGGTCGAAGCCCCGATCTTCCACGTCAACGGCGACGACCCCGAAGCGGTGGTGCACGCCGCCAAGGTCGCAACCGAGTTCCGCCAGAAATTCGGCAAGGACGTTGTGATCGACATCTTCTGCTATCGCCGATTTGGTCACAACGAGGGGGATGAACCAATGTTCACCAACCCGTTGATGTACAAGAAGATCAAGCAACAGAAGACCACGCTGTCACTCTATACCGAGCGTCTTGTCAAAGACGGGCTCATCCCCGAAGGCGAGATCGAGGACATGAAGGCGGCATTCCAGTCGCACCTGAACGAAGAATTCGAAGCTGGCAAAACCTACAAACCCAACAAGGCTGACTGGCTGGACGGGCGTTGGAGCCATCTCGACCGTCAGGACAAGGACGACTACCAGCGTGGCCAGACCGCTATCAGTCCTGAAACCTTCGCCCAGGTTGGTGAGGCGCTGACCCGTCTGCCTGATGGCTTCCCGGTCCATAAAACGGTGGGGCGTCTGCTGGAGTCGCGCAAGGCCATGATCGACACCGGCGAAGGGTTTGACTGGGCGACGGCCGAAGCATTGGCGTTCGGCTCGTTGCTCACCGAAGGCTACCCGGTGCGCCTTGCTGGTCAGGACAGCACACGCGGCACGTTCAGCCAGCGCCATTCGGGCATCGTGAACCAGGAAACCGAAGAACGGTACTACCCGCTCAACCACATCCGCGAGGGCCAGTCCCGCTATGAAGTGATCGACTCTGCCCTGTCGGAATACGCGGTTCTGGGGTTCGAATACGGCTACTCGCTGGCCGAACCCAACGCACTGACCCTGTGGGAAGCCCAGTTCGGCGACTTCGCCAACGGCGCGCAGATCATGTTCGACCAGTTTGTCAGCTCGGGCGAAAGCAAGTGGCTGCGGATGTCCGGCCTTGTCTGCCTGCTGCCCCACGGGTTCGAAGGTCAGGGACCAGAACACTCCTCGGCGCGTCTTGAACGCTTTTTGCAAATGAGCGGCCAGGACAACTGGATCGTCGCCAACTGCACAACACCCGCGAACTATTTCCACATCCTGCGCCGTCAGCTGCACCGCTCCTTCCGCAAGCCGCTGATCCTGATGACGCCGAAATCGCTTCTGCGCCACAAGCTGGCGGTCTCCAAGACCGACGAATTCACCACCGGCTCCAGCTTCCACCGTGTGCTCTGGGACGATGCGCAATACGGCAACTCGGACACCACATTGGTCAGCGACGACAAGATCAAACGCGTCGTGATGTGTTCCGGCAAGGTCTATTACGACCTGCTCGAAGAACGCGATGCGCGTGGCATTGATGACATCTACATTCTGCGGTTCGAACAGTTCTATCCGTTCCCCGCGATCTCTGCCGTCAAGGAACTCGAACGGTTCCCCAACGCCGAGATGATCTGGTGTCAGGAAGAGCCAAAAAACCAAGGGGGCTGGACATTCATGGAACCGAATCTCGAATGGGTTCTGGGCCGCATCAAAGCCCAGCACCCGCGCCCCCGCTACGTGGGTCGCGCCACATCGGCCTCGCCCGCAACGGGTCTGGCCAGCCAACACAAAGCACAGCAAGCCGCGCTCGTGAACGATGCGCTGACGATCGAAGGGAACTAAGACATGACAACCGAAGTGCGAGTGCCCACCCTGGGTGAATCCGTGACTGAAGCCACGGTCGCCACATGGTTCAAAAAACCGGGCGACAGCGTTGCCGTGGACGAGATGCTGTGCGAGCTGGAAACCGACAAGGTGACAGTCGAAGTGCCGTCGCCCGCAGCCGGCACATTGGCCGACATCGTCGCTGGCGAAGGTGAAACCGTGGGCGTCGACGCCCTGCTTGCAAATATCGCCGAAGGCGACGAAGCAGCGGCCAGCCCGGCCAAGGCAGAGGCCCCTGCCGCAACCGCCGCGGCATCGGATGACAACGGCCCATCGGTCGATGTGATGGTGCCGACCCTTGGCGAATCCGTAACCGAAGCAACTGTCTCCACATGGTTCAAGAAAGTCGGCGACACCGTTGCGCAGGATGAAATGCTCTGCGAGCTGGAAACCGACAAGGTCTCGGTCGAGGTCCCCGCACCAAGCGCCGGTGTGCTCTCGGAAATCCTCGCCGCCGAAGGCAGCACGGTCGAAGCCGGTGGCAAGCTCGGTGTGATCGGTGGCAGCGCTGGCGCCGCCGCAAGCGCCCCGGCAAGCGTGCCCGGCAGCGATGCCGCAGGAGGCCAGCAATACGCCACGCCCGCTGCAGGTGACGGACGCCCCAAAGCCGATGTCGAAGATGCGCCCGCAGCCAAGAAAGCCATGGCCGAAGCCGGCGTCAGCCGTGATCAGGTTCAGGGCTCGGGTCGCGACGGCCGCGTGATGAAGGAAGACGTGGCCAAGGCTGTCGCCGCCGCCGCAAGCGCCCCGGCGCAAACCTCGGCCCCCGCCGCCGCACCGCGTGCTCCGGTCAGCGCTGATGACGCCGCACGCGAGGAACGGGTCAAGATGACCCGCCTGCGCCAGACCATCGCCCGCCGCCTCAAGGATGCACAGAACACCGCCGCGATCCTGACCACCTATAACGAGGTGGACATGACCGAAACGATGACCCTGCGCAAAGAATACAAAGACCTGTTTGAAAAGAAACACGGCGTCCGCCTTGGCTTCATGTCCTTCTTCACCAAGGCCTGCTGCCACGCTTTGAAAGAAGTGCCCGAGGTCAACGCCGAGATCGATGGCACCGACATCGTCTACAAGAACTTCGTCCATATGGGCGTCGCGGCCGGCACCCCGCAGGGTCTGGTGGTTCCGGTCATCCGCGATGCCGACCAGATGAGCTTTGCCGAGATCGAAAAGGCAATCGCCGAAAAAGGCCGCCGCGCCCGCGATGGCAAGCTCAGCATGGCGGAAATGCAGGGTGGCACCTTCACCATCTCCAACGGTGGTGTCTACGGCTCGCTCATGTCCTCGCCGATCCTCAACCCGCCGCAGTCGGGTATCCTTGGAATGCACAAGATCCAGGACCGCCCGATGGTCATCAACGGAGAGATCAAGATCCGCCCGATGATGTATCTGGCCCTCAGCTACGACCACCGCATCGTCGACGGCAAAGGCGCCGTGACCTTCCTCGTCCGCGTGAAAGAAGCGCTCGAGGATCCGCGCCGGTTGTTGATGGATCTCTAAGAATGGTGCGTGTAAGCATGCACCCTACGCCCTGTAGGGTGCGTGATGTCACGCACCAACCGGTGCACCCATGACCCCCGAACTCACCGCCCTTACCCTCGCCGCCCTGCTGCAAGTGCTGCAATTTGCGGCCTATTCCATCGCAGCCCAACTGCAGGTTGGCCCGAAAAAGGCGCTTGGCCCAAGGGATGAACCGGTCCAGCTCACCGGTAAGGCAGGCCGCCTGCAACGGGCGATGAACAACCACTTCGAAGGGCTGATCCTCTTTGGCATTGCCGTGATGGTCATCACCTATTCCAGCCAGAACACCGAAGAAACCGCCTTGGCCTGCGGCATCTACCTTGCCGCGCGGGTGCTTTACGTGCCCGCCTATGTCTTCGGTTGGGTGCCCTGGCGCTCGGTGATCTGGGCGATTGGTTTCTTCGCCACCCTGTACCTGTTATTTGCTGCTCTTATGTAGCTTCATCTTGCCCATAAACTCCGGGGGAGTCGCCGGAACGGCGACGGGGGCAGCGCCCCCTTCCTCACCCAATACAAAGGACACCGCAAAATGGCACAATACGACGTCATCGTCATCGGCTCCGGCCCCGGCGGCTACGTGGCCGCGATCCGCTGCGCACAGCTTGGCCTGAAAACCGCCTGCGTCGAAGGACGCGACACGCTGGGCGGCACCTGCCTGAACGTCGGCTGCATCCCCTCCAAGGCGCTTCTGCATGCCAGCCACCAACTCCACGAAGCCGAGCACAACTTTGCCAAGATGGGCCTCAAGGGCAAATCGCCGTCGGTCGACTGGAAGCAAATGCTGTCCTACAAAGATGATGTGATTGGCCAGAACACCAAAGGCATCGAATTCCTGTTCAAGAAGAACAAGATCGACTGGCTCAAAGGTTGGGGCTCCATCCCGCAAACGGGCAAGGTCAAGGTCGGTGACGAGGTGCATGACGCCAAGAACATCATCATCGCCTCCGGGTCCGAAGCCAGCAGCCTGCCGGGGATCGAGATAGACGAGAAAGTCGTCGTGACCTCGACCGGCGCACTGGAATTGCCGAAGATCCCCAAGAAAATGATCGTGATCGGTGCCGGTGTGATTGGGTTGGAACTGGGCTCGGTCTATAGCCGTCTGGGCACTGAGGTCGAGGTGATCGAATTCCTTGACGCGATCACGCCGGGAATGGACGGAGAGGTGCAGAAAACCTTCCAGAAGCTGTTGCAGAAACAGGGCCTGAAATTCACCCTTGGTGCGGCCGTGCAAAACGTCGATGCTGGCAAGTCCAAAGCAAAAGTCACCTACAAGCTGCGCAAGGATGACAGTGAACACACGATGGACGCGGATGTCGTTCTCGTCGCAACAGGCCGCCGCCCCTACACCGATGGCCTGGGCCTTGATGCGCTCGGGATCGAAATGTCGCAGCGCGGCCAGATCAAGACCGACGCGCATTGGCAAACCAATGTCAAAGGCATCTATGCCATCGGCGACTGCATCGATGGCCCAATGCTGGCCCACAAGGCCGAAGACGAAGGCATGGCCTGCGCAGAGGTGATCGCGGGCAAACATGGTCATGTGAATTACGGTGTCATCCCCGGCGTGATCTACACCCATCCCGAGGTTGCCAATGTCGGCAAAACCGAGGAACAGCTCAAGGACGCCGGCACCAACTATAAGGTTGGCAAATTCAGCTTCATGGGCAACGGGCGCGCCAAAGCCAACTTTGCTGCGGATGGTTTTGTCAAAATCCTTGCCGACAAAGACACCGACCGCATTCTGGGTGCACATATCATCGGTCCGATGGCCGGTGACTTGATCCACGAGATCTGCGTAGCGATGGAATTCGGAGCCTCTGCCGAGGACCTGGCGCTGACCTGCCATGCGCACCCGACCTATTCCGAAGCAGTACGCGAAGCGGCCCTCGCCTGCGGAGATGGCCCCATTCATATGTAACGGAGCAAGCTACGCTGTGTGCATATATGGAAAGCCCTCTGGGCTTTTCATACGACAAAGTCGAACGGTACTTCACGTGAACACGCGCGTGACACACGAATAGACAAATGGCCGCTAAGAGCCCAAAGTGCGTGATGCTGCAGCGTGCACGAATGTCGGGATTGGTGAAGCCAGCCAACGGGCTCCACCATGAGCGTCCTGCGACAGAATGTCTGAGTAAAACCATCAACTAACCGTTGTCTTACAAAAATAGTCGGAATTAAGATACCTCAAAAGGAGGGGGCTTAGTATGGCACGCGAACGACACATCTATTTGGGCGACGATTATGCATCCGAAAAGCTGGAAATCTGCGATGCGATTTTGTCATGTCCCGATGGATTTCCCTGCCCGTGTCTTTCCGACTACGTTGAATCTGCGTTCGATCAGCGGTCACAAAACCTGCGGGATCCGGGCCCATGATCGTTTGTCACTGCACCGGGATCAGCGACACGGATATCCGGAAAGCTGTCGCATGGATGCGCGCATCGGATGCCGAAACGATCATTACGCCCGGCAAGGTTTATCGCACACTTGGAAAGAAAGCGGATTGTGGAGGCTGCCTTTCGCTGTTCATTGAAAACATGCGCAGTTGTCCAGATTTAAGAACCCAACCTATACTGCCGCTAGATACATCGACTGAAAGGAAGAAAAATGAAGGGTGACGCAAAAGTCATTGAATATCTGAATTCTGCTTTGCGCAGCGAACTGACGGCCGTGAGTCAGTATTGGCTACACTACCGGCTTCAGGAAGATTGGGGATTTGGGCGTATCGCGGCGAAGTCCCGCGAGGAGAGTATCGAGGAGATGAATCACGCCGACAAGTTAATCGAGCGCATCATCTTCCTTGGCGGTCATCCAAACCTTCAGAAGCTCGATCCATTGCGGATCGGTCAAAATTTGAAAGAAACCCTTGAGGTCGACCTCGCAGCCGAGCATGAGGCGCGCACGCTCTATATTGAAGCGAGAGATCACTGTGAGAGTGTCAAAGACTACGTAACGAAGAGCTTATTCGAGGAACTGATCGCCGATGAGGAAGGTCATATCGACTTCCTTGAAACCCAGTTGGAGCTCAGCGAGACGATTGGCGACGCTAATTATGGTCTTCTTCAGGCCAAACCTACAGACGAGGCTGAATAGGCCGCTTTCACCCCTAAATAAAAGAAGGCGGCGGGAACGGGGTGGTCGTCCACGGATTTACTGCAGCCTCATCAGCTTTGGCGACGTTGATTGAAAGCGGCCGTTAGCGCGACTGCAGCGAAAGCCCGCTCCGTCCGCAAAGCGGAACTCTGCTTTTCATACTGTAATTCATCCGTTTTCTGTATTCGTGACGGATGGTTGAAGAGCATGCCAAGGGGAAAGCCTGTTGCAACAGGCTTCCTTCAAGCGCGGGTCAGCGCGCTTGGTGGCGAGTTTTCCAAATCTCGTGTTGCGCCCCTTTGAAGGGGCTTTTTTATGTTCGGTAGAAGCGGCGCCGCCTCGTTGGCGTGACGTTTCTCTCGGCGATCCGCGATTCAACGCGGGGCCTGTACTTGGGGGAGACCCAAGCCTGTTCAGAGACCGGTCTCTCGTGGCCGACCTTCCGGCGTCCGAGAGAAATGTCGAAAGAATCGCGGTGTGGGAGTGACCCTGTCCGCTCGTTGCGCAACGTGGGACGACCCTGCCGGTCAGGCATTAAGGATTTGGAAACCGTCCGTACGGTCACACTACCACATGCGCGGAATGGCGTTCACCTCGTAGGTGGCATCATACTCCGGACCACCCAAAGCGCCGTCGGTCATATCAGCAAGGATCTCGCCGACGGTCGGCAGCCCTTCGGGCAAAGGTGCGCCGTTCCACAGCCCGGACCGCATCAGCGCCTTGGCACATTGGGTATAGACCTCGGACACTTCGGTGACGATTACAGTGGCGGGTGGGATGTTCTTTTTCTGGAAGCTCGCCCGTAGGTCGGAGTCGTCGGTAATCCATGCTTTGCCGTTCACCCGCACGGTGGTTTTGGTGCCGGGGATCATGAACAGAAACGCAATATCCGGATTCTCGATCAGATCACGAAGCCCATCCAGCCGGTTGTTCCCCTTCCAATCAGGAAGCAAGATCGTGCGGGGATCGGCCACCCGGACCACCGGATCGATATCGCCCCGCGGGGTGCCATGTGTGCCCTTGGCACCAGAGGTCGAGATCACGCAAAAGCGCGCCGCTTCGACCCAGCGGCGATAGCTGGGTGTCAGGTGATCGGCCACCTTGCTCAGGGATGCCGGGTTGGGCGCGCCATAGAGCGCTTCCAGATCAGCGGTTGTCTCAATGCGGCGCATGGAATCCGGCCTCCTCGTTCAGGCGGTTGGACGCGGTTTCGATCCGCGTTTCCAGCAGCTTCAGGAATTCGTCGCGCGGCAGGCCCGGCTGGATGGGTTCCAGAAACTCGACAACCGCTGTTCCCTGCTTGCGGTAGATGCCACGCTTTGGCCAGAACAATCCGACATTCGCCGCGACCGGCACACAGGGTTGGCCAAGCTGTTCATAGAGAACGGCGGTGCCCACCTTATAGGGGGCCTTTGCGCCCGGGGCGATGCGTGTGCCTTGCGGATAGATGATCAATTGCCCCGGCGTTGCCGTGCCTTTCTTGACCCCATCAACCATTTGCTTGATTGCCGCTGCGCGCTTGCCCCTGTCCACTGGGATACACCCGATGCGCAGCCCGTATTGACCGACGATGGGCGCATATTTCAGGATGCTTTTCATGATGAATTTGCCCGCGGGCACGGCCGAGAACACAAGAAACACGTCCAGAAAGCTTTGGTGTTTGGAGGCGACAATACATTCGTAGTCAGGCGGTGTTCCACGTATTTCGGTCTTGAGCCCGATTATCCAAGGTGCCGCCCAGCGCACGAAACGGCACACGTTCATACAGCCCGCACGCGCGCCCCTTCGGGACACCAGCGCCCAAGGGAACAGCGCCAGACCGACAACCGCAATCGCCAGATACACGCTGATGACAAAGAAGAGGGATCGAACCCATTGAATTGCATATGCCATCAGGCCAATTCCTCCAAAACCCGGCCCGCGGCATAGCGCGTGGCCAGAAACGCGACCAAACCTGACAAAGGCGGGATCAAAACCACCCAAAGCCAGCCGATGCCCTGAATGCTCAGATCGGTCAGAAATCCACCAGCTTCGTTCGCCGACGGCACCACAACCAGTGCGACGATCCCCACCAGAGTGCCAAAGGCCGCTCCGGTCAAAGCACGCAGCGCAAAGCGCCGGACAAATGCACTGGCGATATAGCTGTCTTTGGCCCCGACAAGCCGCAATACGGCGATCACCTGAGCATTGGCCGCGAGCGCCGCGTTTGCCGCCAGCGTGACCATTACCGCCGAGGTTGCAGCGATCAGCAAAATCGCCGCCCAACCCAGAATCCGCAATCGCCCAGCGGCATCGATCAAAGGCTTACGCCAGCGCGCGTGGTCATCCAGAACCGCTGCAGGCGCTTCGGCGGCAAGTCGCAAGCGCAGACCGGCGGCATCATAGCCTTCGTCTGTTTCGGTGATGTCGATCAGTTGGGGCAGCGGCAGATCCTGAATGGGCAGATCGGGACCAAACCACGGAGTGAGCAAGGCGCGCTGTTCATCAAGGCTGAGCGCGCGCGCATCGACGATCCCCGGCGTCGTCCGCAAGACATTCAACGCCGCCTCGGTCTGGGTGGCCACCTCTCCGGCCGGAGCCGAAATCCGCAACGTCGAGGATTGCGCCAATTCATTTCCCCAACGATCCGCCACCCGCCCTGCTGCCAAGGACAGGGCAAGCGCAAAGACCGCCAGAAAGGCCATCGCAAATGCGCTGAACAATGTCAGGCTCGCCGTGAAACCTGTCGGTGGAACGACCCGGTCTGCGCGTTCGTCGAATTGCAGCATCTTGGCGGTTGTACGCAGATCAAACTTCACAGGTCGGCCCCCGCCATCTGAAGCCGCCGGTTCGAAATTCTGAGAACGCGCGTCTGAACCTGCGCCTTGGCTGCGCGGATCAAGCCCAGATCATGGGTCGCGACCATGATCGTCTTGCCCATGCGATTCAGTTCGACCAGCAAGGTCAAAAGCTTTTGTGACATCTCCCAATCGATGTTTCCGGTGGGTTCGTCGGCAAGGATCACGTCGGGCGACATGATCACCGCCCGCGCCAAAGCCGCCCGTTGACGTTCACCGCCCGACAGTTCCGGCGGCAATGCCGCTGCCCGCGAGGTCAATCCGACCCATGCCATGAGCTCCTTGAGATTGGCCTCTGCGCCATTGGGGTCTTGCCCCGACACAGTGAGTGGCAGGGCCACATTTTCGGTCACCGGCAGGTGGTCGAGGAATTGGCAATCCTGATGCACCACACCGATCTTGCGGCGCAACAGGGCCACGTCATCGCGCCCCAATCCACGCACGTCCCGATCAAACAGACGCACATGCCCCGATGTGGCCTGCAATGCGCCGTAGCACAATTTGAGAAACGTTGTTTTGCCTGACCCCGATGGCCCGGTGAGGAAATGGAACGACCCCGGCGCCACGTTCAGGGTCATGTCCGTCAATAACTCTCCGCCGCCATAACTGTAGGCCACATTTTCCAACTCGATCACGGCGGTCGCATCCCTGCCTTTAGTTCCGCGTTGTTGTGCCTGAGCATCGTGCCGGTTTCAATGCGGCTGAGGTGACACAATGGGCTTTTACAAGCCGAAAGGCGTGCCTATGATACATTAAAGGTAAGAGGTGCAAGGTTGGTCGTAAAATCAAGGCCATCCGGATGGGGGCTACAGGCAAAATGCGGCTGACATGTCCAAGTTGCGGGGCGCAATACGAAGTGCCCGACGATGTCATTCCCGAAGACGGTCGGGACGTTCAGTGTTCTAATTGCGGCAACACGTGGTTTCAGGCGCGCGATACCAGCGCCAGCCCCGAAGCCTTGGCGGCAGAAGCTGCCGCTCCGAAAGACGCGGTTTGGCATCCCGAGGTCGAGAGCGATATCGAAGACCGTCCCTCGGTCAATCAAGACGCCTCTCCGGGCAGTTCCGAACCCCCTGCCCCACCCAAGCGGCGCGAATTGGACCCGTCTGTTGCAGACATCCTGCGCGAAGAGGCCGAGCTTGAGGCGCGCGCCCGCGAAGCCGAAGCCGGAACGCTGGAAGAGCAACCGGATCTGGGATTGCAAGAACCCGAAGACGAGGCCGCAAAACGCGCGCGTCAGGCACAAGAACGGATGCGCAAGCTGCGCGGTGATGACGCCCCAGCGGCGTCGGAGGCCGCGGCGGCCGCCGCCGTAAAAGAACGCCCGAAATCGCGGCGCGACATGCTGCCTGATGTGGAAGAAATCAACCAAACGCTGCGTGCATCGACGGAACGTCGCGAAGTGCGATCTGTCCAGGCCGAGCTTGAGGATGACGACGAACCTTCGGGCGGATTTGGACGCGGATTTATCTACACCATTCTGTTTTTTGCCCTCGCTGCGGTGCTTTATGTCTATGCGCCGCAAATATCTGATGCGCTTCCACAGCTGCAGGCTCCGCTTGAGACCTATGTGGGCTTTATCAACCAGATGCGGTCATGGCTGGACGCGCAAGTTGCAACCGTGATGCAAATGATCGGCGCACCGGCTGCCGAAGCGCCCCCGACAGACGGTTCCTGAACTGCCGTCAATTTTGGCATCGCACCTGCGATGTGATGCCAGATCACGCAATGTACAGCCGTGCAATTTGGACCTATCTGTGATATGACGTCTGGCCCTAACGTCGGGCCAGCGTTCTGATCAAGATACCCATGCCAGAGCGTTTTGCGCGTCCGGCCATTCATGATTCTTTAACGGAGGTGACGACCATGGACGGTACATTGTCCCAAAACGATCTTAGCCACGTGGTCGAAGCCGACCGCGCCCATGTCTGGCACCACCTGATCCAGCACAAGCCGTTCGAGACGAACGATCCGCGGATCATCGTCGAAGGCAAAGGCATGCGGGTCTGGGACCAGAAGGGCAAAGAGCACCTTGATGCCGTGTCAGGTGGCGTCTGGACGGTGAACGTGGGCTACGGTCGCGAAAGCATCGCCAAGGCCGTTTACGACCAGCTTCTCAAGCTCAACTATTTCGCCGGCTCTGCCGGATCGATCCCCGGTGCGCTGTTCTCGGAAAAGCTGATCTCGAAAATGCCGGGCATGACGCGCACGTACTACTGCAACTCCGGCTCTGAGGCGAACGAGAAAGCGTTCAAGATGGTCCGCCAGATTGCGCACAAGCGGTATGGCGGCAAGAAGAACAAGATCCTCTATCGTGACCGCGATTATCACGGCACAACCATTTCCTGCCTGTCGGCTGGCGGTCAGGACGAACGCAATGCGCAATACGGTCCTTATACGCCCGGTTTCGTGCGCGTGCCGCATTGCCTTGAGTACCGCGCGGGCGATCAGGGTGCCCCGACCGAGAATTATGGCGAATGGGCGGCTGACCAGATCGAACAGGTCATCTTGCGCGAAGGCCCTGATACCGTGGGCGCGCTCTGCCTTGAACCGGTGACAGCCGGTGGCGGCGTCATCACCCCGCCGCAGGGCTATTGGGACCGCGTGCAAGAGATTTGCCGCAAGTACGACATCCTGCTGCATATCGACGAAGTGGTTTGCGGCGTGGGTCGGACCGGCACTTGGTTCGGATACCAGCACTACGGCGTGCAGCCCGACATGGTGACGATGGCCAAGGGTGTGGCCTCTGGCTATGCCGCGATTGCCTGTCTTGTGACCACCGAAGACGTGTTTTCGATGTTCAAGGACGATGCCGCGGACCCGATGAACTATTTCCGTGACATCTCGACCTTTGGCGGCTGCACCGCAGGTCCGGCAGCAGCGCTCGAAAACATGCGTATCATCGAGGACGAAAACCTGCTCGAGAACACCACGGCGATGGGCGACTATATGCTCGATCAGCTGCACGCACTGGCGGACAAGCACGCGGTGATCGGTGACGTGCGTGGCAAAGGTTTGTTCCTTGGCGCAGAGCTGGTCGAAGATCGTGAGAGCCGCAAACCAATGGCTGAGGGCCGTGTGCAGAAAGTTGTTGGCGATTGCATGCAGCAAGGCATCATCATTGGTGCCACCAACCGGTCGCTGCCGGGCTATAACAACACGCTGTGCTTTAGCCCTGCGCTGATCGCGACCAAGGATGACATTGACCAGATCATTTCGTCGGTGGACGAAGCACTGACACGCGAATTTGCGTGAATGATCCTTTAATCACGGGCCAGCGCATCAATGCGCTGGGCCAACTCGTTGGGGTGCCGATAGATGACACCCAACCGCGCCCTGTGCCGCCGCGCCGCGCGATGGTCGGGCGCTTTTGCACGGTAGAGCCACTGTCGCAAAATCACGCAGACGACCTTTATGCCGCGTTCCGCGCAGATGTCGAAGACCGCATTTGGACCTACCTTCCAAACGGCCCCTACCATGATCCGAACGTATTTCGCGATTGGGTTGAAACGGCCATCACATCCGACGATCCGTTGATGCACACCATCTTGGTCAACGGCAGGGCTATAGGCCACGCAAGCTATCTGCGCATTTCTGGAAAAAGCGCGTCGATTGAGGTGGGTTTCATCAGCCTGTCGCCTGCCCTTCAACGCACGGCGGCCGCGACGGAATTCCAGTTTCTCATGATGCAACGCGCCTTCGACGAACTGGGTTACCGGCGCTATGAATGGAAATGTGACGCCTTGAATGCGCCGTCTCGTAAAGCTGCATTGCGGCTTGGTTTTACCTATGAGGGCACTTTCCGTCAGGCCACACATTACAAGGGCCGCAACCGCGACACTGCATGGTTTTCGATCCTCGACAGTGAATGGCCTGATTTGAAGGCAAAATTCCAACGCTGGCTGGCAGATGACAATTTCGACGCAGATGGGCGGCAAATCCGGTCGCTGGCTGTGGTGTAAGCCCGCGACTTCTGGTCAAGTAAGCGCAACTGCTAAGACGAGGTGCCTGACATGACCGTAAAATCTATCGCCTGCACGCCATTCGACGGACAAAAGCCGGGCACTTCGGGCCTGCGGAAAAAGACCCGCGTGTTCATGCAGCCGGGCTATGTGGAATGTTTCGTTCAATCCATCTTTAACGCGATTGACGGGGTCGAGGGCAAAACGCTCGTGATCGGTGGCGACGGCCGGTATTTCAACGCCGAGGCGATCCAGACGATCCTGCGTATGGCCGCAGCCAACGGAGCCAGCACTGCGATTGTTGGGCAAGGCGGTCTGCTCTCGACACCTGCGGCCTCGAACCTGATCCGTCAGCACGGCGCAGATGGTGGCCTTATCCTGTCGGCCAGTCACAACCCCGGCGGCATCGACGAGGACTTTGGACTGAAGTTCAACGCCTCCAATGGCGGCCCCGCGCCCGAAGCGATCACGGATGCGATCTTTGAGCAAACGAAAACCCTTAGCGCCTATAAGACGCTGGACACGGATGATATCGACCTCGGACATATCGGTGAAAGCAAACTGGGCGACATGCGCATCGACATCGTTGACCCGGTGACCGAATACGCGGCCTTGATGCAAACGCTTTTCGATTTCGACGCGTTGCGCGCGCTGTTTGCCAGCGGATTCACGATGCAGTTCGACGCGATGCATGCGGTGACGGGCCCTTATGCCAAGGCGATCCTGGAGGACAGTCTTGGTGCGCCGGAAGGCACTGTTTTAAATGGCGTTCCCTTGGTCGATTTTGGCAAGGGCCATCCTGATCCGAACCCGATCTGGGCCAAGCCGTTGGTTGATCTGGTGATGTCGGACGATGCACCCGATTTCGCGGCGGCTTCAGACGGCGACGGCGACCGCAACATGATCCTTGGCAAAGGCATCTATGTGACGCCCTCTGACAGTCTTGCCGTACTGGCCGCCAATGCACATCTTGCGCCGGGCTATGAACGCGGCATCGCGGGTGTCGCGCGATCCATGCCGACCAGCGCCGCCTGCGACCGGGTGGCCGAGGCGCTTTCGGTCGAGTGTTTTGAAACGCCAACAGGCTGGAAGTTTTTTGGCAATTTGCTGGATGCCGGGCGGGTCACGCTGTGCGGCGAAGAAAGCGCGGGCACCGGCAGCGATCATGTGCGCGAAAAGGACGGGCTTTGGGCGGTGCTTTTGTGGCTGAACATACTGGCCGCGCGGCAGATGTCGGTGAAAGACATCCTTCAGGATCATTGGCAGACCTACGGGCGCAATTATTATTCGCGCCACGACTACGAGGCGGTGGACAGTGCTGCGGCCCATGAGTTGATGGCAGACCTGACCGCGAGACTGGACGATCTGGTCGGGCAACAATTCGGGGCCTGCAGGGTGACGTCGGCGGATTCGTTTTCCTACCATGATCCGGTGGACGGATCGGTGAGCCACAATCAGGGGCTGCGGATTGCATTTGACGGCGGCGGGCGCGCCGTCTTGCGCTTGTCGGGCACAGGCACCGAAGGCGCGACCCTGCGCGTCTATCTGGAGCGGTTCGAGCCGCCAAGCGGCGATTTGAACATCGAAACACAGACCGCACTGCGCGAGATCGCCGAGGCCACTGCACAAATCAGCGGACTGACCGAGCGCACCGGACGCACAGCGCCAGACGTTATGACCTGAGCGCGACAGCGATTTCGAAATCGCTTGTGCCTAGCCTTTCTGGACCCGCAATTGAGAGGCGCGTCGGGTCAGGATCTGACGCCGGATAAACGCTGCGATGAAGACTGCCGTCAGGATCAGGATGATCGTTGGTGCGGGTGCGCTGTCGAGGAAGAAGCTCAGGTAAGTGCCTAACAGCATCGCGGCCATATTGATCAGCACCGCAACCCACAACATGGCTTTGAACTGCCGGACCAGGAGAAACGCGATGGCTCCCGGTGCAATCAACAAGCCGATCGCAAGGATCAAACCCGCTGCTGACAGCGTCGCAACAATGGTCAGCGACAAGGCTGTGAGCATGCCATAGTGCAAGGCGTTCACCCAAAGACCCGAGGCTTGGGCCTGTGCCGGATCGAAACTGTGCAATAGCCAGTCCCGCCATTTGACCAGCAGTACAACGGCCACCAGTGCCGAAATAATGCCTGCGGTCCAAAGCTCGTGGGGTTCAACGCCAAGCATATTGCCGAACAGGATGTGGTCCAGATGCGCGTTGGTTTCCACGGACACATACAAGACGATCCCGAGACCGAACATTCCCGAAAACACCACCCCCATCACGGTGTCTTCTTTCACACGGCTGTTGGTGGACAGATACCCGGTCGCAACGGCACAGGTCATGCCGGCAGCAAAGGCCCCAAGAATGAGCGGGATGCCGAAGATATAGGCCAGAACAATCCCCGGTAGCACCGCGTGACTGACCGCGTCGCCCATCAACGCCCAGCCTTTGAGCACCAGAAAGCACGACAGCAAAGCCGTTGGCACCGCGACCATCATCGAGATGAGAAAGGCGTTTTGCATAAACGCAAATCTGAACGGCAAAAGCAGCGCTTCGATATCCATCATGCACCCTCTTTTGCAGGGTCGGTTCGCACAAGGCTGTCTTTCGGCCCATCCCGCAGCGCCGCATCCGCCTTGCGCCGCGCCGCCAAAACGCCATGGCGTGGGGCAGCAACAAACGTTGCCAGAAAAATCAAAGTTTGCAGGCACACGATGACACCCCCTGTGGCACCATCAAGGAAGTAACTGATGTAGGCCCCCGCAAAGCTGGTTGATGCCCCGATCAGAACAGAGGTTGCGATCAAGCGCGGAAAACGGTCACACAGCAGATAGGCCGTGGCCCCCGGTGTCACGACCATGGCAACCACCAGAAACGCCCCGACCGTCTGCATGGCAGCGACAACAGATGCCGAAAGCAGCACAAAGAAAACCGCCTTCAGAAGTTGTGGTCGCAAGCCAATGGTCCGCGCGTGGTTTTCGTCAAAGAAGGTGACCATCAGGTCTTTCCATTTGGCCAATAGCACGGCCAGCGAGACTATTCCGATTATCGCCAGTTGCAGCGTGTCTTCGGGTGTGATGGCCAGAATATTGCCCATAGTGATTGTCTGGATCGACACAGACATCGGGTTGACCGACACCATGAACAGCCCCAGTCCAAAGAATGACGTAAAGATCAGCCCGATGATCACATCCGGTTTGAGGCCCGAGCGTTCCGACAGAAACAGCATTGACGCGGCCGCCAGCCCACCTGCGATAAACGCGCCCAAGGCAAAAGGCAGCCCGAGGATATACGCCCCCGCCACCCCCGGCACCACCGAGTGGGATAATGCATCACCGATCAGCGACCAGCCCTTGAGCATCAGATAGGCCGACAGAAACGCGCACACCGTGCCGACCAGGGCTGACACCCACATGGCGTTGACCATGTAGCCATAGGCGAAGGGTTCCAACAGGTAGCTGATCATGCGTTGGGGTCCGTGCGCTGGGTTTTGTCGCCATATTGGACAAACGGTCGTTCGTCATCGGTAAAGATCGTGACCGCGCGTGCGTCTTCGTCGTCGTGAAGGACATCTCCATCCAAGGTGAAGTGACGCAGAACACCGCCGAATGCCTCTTCGAGATTTTCGCGGGTAAAGGTCGTTTCCGTCAGTCCGTAGCTGAGCACTGTCCCTTTGACGAGCACCGTCCGGTCACAGAATTCCGGCACCGAGCCCAGATTGTGGGTCGACACCAGCATCACGCGCCCTTCATCGCGCAGTTCACGCAAGAGCGCGACGATCTGGTCTTCGGTCTGAACGTCAACACCGGTAAAGGGCTCGTCCAGCAGGATCACCTGCCCGTCCTGCGCCAAGGCGCGCGCCAGAAACACGCGCTTGCGCTGACCGCCGGACAACTCGCCGATCTGGCGGTGGCGGAATTCGGTCATGTTCACACGGGCCAGCGCCTGATCGACGGCTGCATGATCAGCCGCTTTAGGGCGCCGGAGAAACCCCATCTTGCCATAGCGCCCCATCATGACCACATCTTCGACAAGCACGGGAAAGGCCCAGTCAACCTCTTCGGATTGCGGAACATAAGCGACAAGGTTCTTTGCCAATGCGTCTTTCACCGTCATCCCAAGGATGCGAATTTCACCTTTGGCGGCGGGAACAAAACCCATGATCGCCTTGAACAAAGTCGATTTGCCCGCGCCGTTGATCCCGACCAGCGCCGTAACCGTGCCGCGCGGGATTTCAAAACTGGCGTTCCACAATGCGGTATGACCGTTGCGATATGTAACCGTCACGTCGCGCGCCGACAGCCCGCCATCCGTCGCTGTGGTGGGGGCCGTTGCGGCGATACGACTTTGCTCATCGAGCATGATGCGTCCTTTTCACTTCGGGCCACGATGCCCGACATGCGTGCGCCCGCAGCATTCCGCCGCGGGCAAACACCGGTTGGTTGTTGCTGCCTAGTTCAGGGCAGCGGTCAATCCATTCGCGACAGTGCGCGTGGTGACTGTCAAAAGATCGAGGTATGTTGGAACAGGTCCGTCTGCCTCGCTTAGAGAATCTACATAGAGCACCCCGCCATAGGTGACACCGGTTTCGCGAGCGACCTGCTCTGCGGGTGCCGTGCTGACGGTGCTTTCGCAGAAAACCACGGGAATATCGTTTTCCCGAACGCCATCAATGACACCCCGAACCTGTTGCGGCGTACCAACCTGATCGGCATTCATCGGCCACAGGTAAAGTTCCTGAAGCCCCAGATCCCGGGCCAGATAGCTGAACGCGCCCTCGCAAGTGACGAGCCAGCGTTGGTCCTCGGGAATGGTCGCGATGGACTCGCGGAGCGGCTCGATTGTTGCGCGAAGGTCGTCTTTGTAGCGCGCCGCGTTCTCGGCATAGATCGCGGCGTTATCCGGATCCTGCTCGGAAAAGGCCGTGGCGATATTGTCGATATAGATCAAAGCATTATCGAGACCCATCCAGGCATGGGGATTGGGCTTGCCCTCATAACTGCCAGACGAGATCGAGATCGGATCGATGCCATCGCTCAGCGTCACCGAAGGGACATCACCGATATTGGACACGAATTGTTCGAACCACAGCTCGAGATTCAATCCGTTCCAAAGGATCAGATCGGCATCGTAGGCGCGCACGATGTCCTGAGGCGTCGGCTCGTACCCGTGAATCTCGGCCCCCGGTTTGGTGATCGACACCACCTCTGCGGTATCCCCGGCCACGTTTTGCGCCATGTCTGCCAGAACTGTGAAGGTGGTAACCACCTTCATTTTATCATCCGCAGCAGCCGCGCTGGCGCTTGCGACCATGAATCCGGCTGAAAACAGCGCTGCCAATGTTGCTTTCATTTTTTGAGCCTCCTTGTTGATTATGCCTGCATCTTTTTGAAAATGCAAATCACTCGCAATTAGATGGACGCCAAAATTAACATCTCAAGAGGCAAGCGCACAAATAACCGCCGCCACCGGCGATCCGACCAAACGGTCTAAAGTTTCTGAAGGATCAGTGGTGAGCCGTGCAGGGTTCGAACCTGCGACCCACTGATTAAAAGTCAGTTGCTCTACCAACTGAGCTAACGGCCCACTGGCGCGCTGTCTAGAAAGACGCACTCGGGTGGTCAACCCCCAAAACAGCAGAATCCAAACCATTCTCGATTATTGCCGCAGCGAGAGCGGCGCGGCGGGCTGGAAAGATGCCGCGTGCAAGCGTATATGCGCGGCCATGATGACCCACCAGACACGCGATATCGCCTTTATGAAGATGCACGGGCTCGGCAATGATTTTGTCGTGTTGGACGGGCGTGCTCAGCCTGTCGCCATGACTGCGGCTCTCGCGCAGGCGATTGGAGATCGTCATCGGGGTGTGGGATTCGATCAACTTGCTCTGATCGAATCCAACGCGGGCGACGCAGATGCGCGGCTGACTTTCTATAATTCGGACGGGTCCACGGCTGGCGCATGCGGCAACGCGACACGCTGCATCGCACGGCATCTTCTTAACGAGGGCAGCAGGTCCGAAGTGGTGATCATCACGGAACGCGGCCGTTTGATCGCACGCGACGCAGGCGATGGGCTGACCTCGGTGAATATGGGCGACCCACAATTGCGCTGGGACGAGGTGCCGTTGGCGCATGAGATGGACACGCTGGAGCTTCCGATCGACGGAGCGCCAACCGCAACTGGCATGGGCAACCCGCATTGCACATTTTTCATTGAGGATGCCGAATCGGTGGACCTCGAGGCGCGCGGCTCCGAGATCGAGCATCACCCGTTATATCCGCAGCGCACCAATGTGCAGTTTGCCAGCCTAATCGGTGACAACCACTTGCGGATGCGGGTCTGGGAACGCGGTGTGGGCGTGACGCTTGCCTCCGGGTCTTCGTCCTGCGCGACGGCTGTGGCGGCAGCGCGGCGGGGTTTGACCGGACGGACCGTCAGCATTGACCTTGATGGCGGACGGATCGAGATTGACTGGCGTGATGACGGTGTCTGGATGACCGGGCCAACCGCCCATGTGTTCAGTGGCACATTTACCTCTGACTGGTTGGAGCAGATCCGATGACCGCGCCCAAGTTCACAACGCTCGGGTGTCGACTTAACGCCTACGAGACCGAGGCGATGAAAGACCTTGCGGCACAGGCAGGGCTTGAGAACGCGGTGGTTGTAAATACCTGCGCCGTGACCGCCGAAGCCGTCCGCAAAGCACGGCAAGAGATTCGCAAGCTGCGGCGCGACAACCCGAGTGCCAAGCTGATCGTGACCGGTTGTGCCGCACAGACCGAACCTGACACCTTTGCCAAAATGGACGAAGTCGATGCGGTGATCGGCAACACCGAAAAGATGACCCCTGACACGTGGACCGGGCTGGCCGCCGATTTCATCGGCGAAACCGAGGCTGTGCAGGTCAACGACATCATGTCTGTCACGGAAACCGCGCAACATCTGATCGACGGGTTTGGCACACGCAGCCGCGCTTACGTGCAGGTCCAGAATGGCTGTGACCACCGCTGTACGTTTTGCATCATTCCCTACGGTCGCGGCAATTCGCGGTCGGTGCCAGCGGGTGTGATCGTGGATCAGATCAAGCGGCTGGTGGATACTGGGTTCAACGAGGTGGTTCTGACCGGGGTCGATCTGACCTCGTGGGGTGCAGACCTGCCAGCGCAGCCAAAACTGGGCGATCTGGTGATGCGCATTCTCAAGCTGGTGCCGGATCTGCCGCGTTTACGGATCAGTTCGATCGACAGCATCGAGGTGGACGAAAACCTTATGCAGGCCATTGCCACCGAGCCGCGCCTGATGCCGCATCTGCATCTCAGCCTTCAGCATGGTGATGATCTGATCCTCAAACGGATGAAACGGCGGCATCTACGCGATGACGCGATCCGCTTTGCGCAAGACGCGCGCGCGCTGCGCCCCGACATGACCTTTGGCGCCGACATCATCGCGGGCTTTCCAACCGAAACAGAGGATCATTTCGAAAATTCCCTGAAGCTGGTTGAGGACTGTCACCTGACGTGGCTGCACGTCTTTCCCTACTCGCCCCGTCAGGGCACTCCGGCTGCGCGGATGCCGCAAGTGGATGGCCGCGCGATCAAGGCACGCGCTGCACGACTGCGCGCCGCCGGGGAGGCCGCAGTCACGCGCCACCTGCAAGAACAGCAGGGCCGCAGCCACAGCGTTCTGATGGAAGCTCCGGACATGGGACGGACCGAGCAATTCACAGAAGTGAAGTTTTCTCACGCACAACCGGTTGGCCAGATCGTGCGCGCGACAATCACGGGACAGGATGGACATCAGCTCGTCGTGTGACCTGACGGCTGAGGCTGTCACTGCAGCAGGGTTGGTGAGCCCAGGGGTGCATCGGGTTCGGATGCCATCGCGCAACGACCATGTTTCAGCTCACGGAAAAATGTGTACGGCCAATTGCACCGCTTCGACAATTCGGCCAAAACCTCAAAATGACAGATCAATCTCGTGCGCTTTTTGTCCACCTTCTGACCGCGACCGGTGCTGTTTTCGCGATGCTGGCGCTTTTGGCGGCGGCTCAGGAAAAGTGGTCGATTATGTTCCTTTGGCTGGTCGTCGCCTTTGCGGTCGATGGCATTGATGGACCTTTGGCACGCAAATACGATGTGAAAACCAACGCGCCGCGTTTCGATGGTGTGTTGCTTGATCTGATCATCGACTACCTGACCTATGTCTTCATTCCGGCGTTTGCGCTTTTTCAATCCGGGCTGTTACCGGGCTGGACGGGCTGGTTTGCAATCATTGTCATCACCTTCGCCTCTGCGATGTATTTCGCCGACAACCGGATGAAAACGTCGGATAACTCGTTCCAAGGCTTCCCCGGATGCTGGAACATGCTGATTCTCGTTCTGTTTGCGATCGAGCCAAACTTTTGGGTGTCGCTGGCCTTGGTTGCCGTGCTCGCTGTTGCGATGTTCCTGCCGCTAAAATTCATCCACCCGGTTCGCACCGAACGGTGGCGCAGCGTGTCACTTCCGATTGCTCTGGCCTGGACGTTTTTTGCAGGCTGGGCGGCATGGGTCGATTTCCACCCCGACAGCTGGGCGCATTGGGGGCTTATTGCAACGTCGGTGTACCTGATCCTCGTGGGGATCGTTCAACAAATTGTACCAACACGCGCTCAGTGATTGCCTATGACGGCAAAGCGGACCATGGCTAGACCATGTTCGTTCCAAAGTCGCAAAATCCGTTGCTTGCCGCAGTACTGACGCTGCTGGCCTCGGCCTTTGTGGCAGGAACGACCTTGCTTGCAAAAATGCTTGGGACCGATGCGTTGGGCCCTGCATTAAACCCCCTACAGATCAGCCAAGGCCGGTTCATCTTTGCGTTTCTCGCCTTTGCCGTCGCAGCCACAGTGATGCGTATCCGGTTCACACAGATCGCGTGGAAAACGCACACATTGCGGGTGGCGTTTGGTTGGGGCGGCGTGACGTTGATGTTTGCAGCCGCCGCATTCATTCCGCTATCCGACGCCACCGCGATCAGCTTTTTGAACCCCGTGATCGGCATGTTGCTGGCCATTCCATTGTTGGGCGAACGGGTTGGGCCTGTGCGACTATCTGCGGCGGCGATTGCACTGGTTGGGGCGATGATCCTGCTGCGGCCCACACCAGAGGCGTTTCAACCTGCCGCACTGTTGGCTGTCGGCGCGGCGGTATCGCTTGGGATCGAAGTGATCGTCATCAAGCGATTGACCGGACGCGAAGGGCCATTGCAGATTCTGCTGATCAACAATGTGATCGGCGTCGGGATCGCGTCGGCTGCTGCTGTTTGGGTCTGGATTGCGCCGACGCTGCACCAATGGCTGGCGCTTGCCGGGATCGGGTTTCTGATGGCTGCGGCGCAAACCTGTTTCACCAATGCCATTGCCCGCGCGGATGCCAGCTTTGTCGGGCCGTTTTTCTATGCCACGCTGGTCTTTGCTGCGCTCTATGATTTCGTTGTGTTCGGTGTTCGCCCCGACGCCGTATCAGTGATCGGAACGCTGATTATCCTGTGCGGCGCAGGGCTTTTGATGTGGCGCGAAGGCAGGATCAGGCCTTCAGCCGGTAGCCCCGTCGGAAAAATGACCACGCCAGAAGATTGATTGCCACGGTGCTGAGCAACGCGACACCGGCACCCAGCCATGGGCTGCTGTCCGACACACCGATGATGCCAAACCGCACGCCGTCGATCAGATAAAAGATCGGGTTCGCATGGGTGATGTCATTCAGAAGTGGCGGCAAGGCCTCGACCGAATAAAATGTGCCTGACAGGAACGCGAGCGGCGTCACGATAAAGTTGGTGATCGCTGCCATCTGATCGAACTTTTCAGCATAGATGCCAGCAACCATACCGATGCCGGACAGCAGCGCAGCACCGACAATGACAAAGTAAAGGGCCGTCAAAGGATGCTGCGGAACAATGCCGAGGAACACCCAAAGCGCGCATGCAATCGCAACCGCCACCATCAAGCCCCGCGCGACACCGCCCGCCAGATACCCCAGCACCAGTTCAATCGCTGAAAGCGGCGGCATCAGCGTGTCGACGATGTTGCCCTGAACTTTGGACACCACAATCGACGAGGATGTGTTGGCGAAGGCGTTCTGGATCACGGTCATCATCAGGATACCGGGTGCAATGAACGTGGTGAAATCCACGCCCATGACCTCTCCTCTGCGGGGACCGATCGCAATGGTAAAGATCAGCATGAACAGACCTGCCGTGACCAATGGCGCCAGCAAGGTTTGGGTCCAGACATTGAGGAACCGCAGGATTTCGCGTTGTCCCAAAGTGAAGAGCCCAAGCCAGTTGACCCGTCCGAAACGGCGTTCGCTTGCGATCATCTGCCTTGTCTTCTGCATTGGTGCCCTCTTGCCTGTCAGTGCGGGTTGTAACTCGCCCGC
This sequence comes from Marivita sp., assembly GCA_043585115.1. Taxonomy (GTDB): domain Bacteria; phylum Pseudomonadota; class Alphaproteobacteria; order Rhodobacterales; family Rhodobacteraceae; genus Marivita. The sequence goes on along the minus strand of CP121326.1, from coordinate 2,947,859 downwards.
GCATGATTAGAATAAGGAGCGACTTAGAGATTTCGGGCGGCCAACGCAAACGGCCGCTCTTTTTGATGGAGGGCACGATGTCCTGGACCGATGAACGCGTTGAGCTGTTGAAGAAGATGTGGGGCGAAGGCCAGTCGGCCAGCCAGATTGCCAAGGAACTTGGTGGGGTGACCCGCAATGCCGTGATCGGCAAAGTGCATCGTCTTGGCCTGTCGAACCGCGCCGGTGCGGCAGGGCCCGCCAAATCCGAAGCAAAACCTGCCCCCAAGGCCGAGGCGTCAAAACCCAAGGCTGCGCCCAAGCCGGCCCCGGCCCCCAAGCCTGCAGAGCCTGAAGTGGTGATGGAGACGAAGTCGGCCACACCACCGCCAAGCCCGCGCCGTCAGATCATTCCGGCAGGTCAGCCTTTGCCGCCACAGCCGTCGGCCAATGAAATCAGCCCCGAGGCTCTGGCCAAGGTGAACGCGGTCGAAAAGAAGGCGAAGAAGCTGTCGCTCATGGAGTTGACAGAGAAGACCTGCAAATGGCCTGTGGGTGATCCGGCAACGCCGAACTTCTGGTTCTGCGGATTGCCCGTGCAACAAGGCAAACCCTATTGCGAGGCGCATGTCGGCGTGGCGTTCCAGCCGATGAGTTCACGCCGCGACCGTCGTCGCTAAGGCACAGATACGGTTTTGATGTCAGGGGCGGGTCAACCGCCCCTTTTTTTTGCCGCTGGAATGTCGTTCACCAAAAGTCCGGGTGATCCAGTGCTGGCGCACATATCGCAGGCTTTGGCAGCGGGGTCAGTGGAGCGTCTGCCAGGGATTGCGCGATCCAGCCCACTGGCATGTTGAGTGGCTGTGGCGCCGGAACGATATCAGGTGAGACCGGCGTGAAGCCGACACGCCCATAAAAATCCGGATCGCCGTAGGTGACAGCGACGTCCACACCTTCGGTTTTCAAATCCGTCAGCGCATGGGTCAAAAGCTTTTGGCCGACACCTTGGCCTTGATGTGCTGTGGCCACTGCCATGGGCGACAAAAGAACCACCTTCCGCGTATCATCGGCAAAGCGCATTCGCGTAAAGACCGCGCAACCGCAGAGCGCGTCGTCCTGATGCGCCGTGTAAACGCAAAGATCGCCCGAAGGGGTGGTGGTCAGCAGATCATGGACAAGACCCTGAATTACGGCTCCTTCTTGAGCGCCTTCCGACTCTGTGAACGTGTCGTTGAACAGTTCAGCAATTGGAGCGTTGAGCCCCGTTTGATTTTTCAGAAACTGCACGCCGCGCACCTTTCACAATTTCCTTTCGCAAGACGCATCTCATATTTCCCGTGGTGATCCTGTCGATGCCTGCGAAGCCATCGCAAGCGGCATGACGATCTGGGCTTTCGCAGTGGCATGCAAGAGATTATATGCAGCGCATGTCACAGAACCCCCCTTCCCTGCGTCCTGATCTGGCCCCATCGGCCAAGATCACCGATGCACCCCGTGCTGGCCAGCCGACCATCGGTATGGTGTCGCTTGGTTGCCCTAAGGCGCTGGTGGACAGCGAACGCATTCTGACGCGACTGCGGGCCGAAGGGTATGGGATCAGCCCAGATTATTCGGGGGCAGATGCTGTCATTGTAAACACCTGCGGTTTTCTGGACTCGGCCAAGGCGGAAAGCCTTGATGCCATTGGCGAAGCGCTCACTGAAAACGGTCGGGTGATCGTCACCGGCTGTCTCGGAGCAGAGCCGGAGTATATCACCGGTGCACACCCCAAAGTTCTGGCCGTCACGGGTCCACATCAATACGAACAGGTGCTGGATGCGGTGCATGCCGCTGTGCCGCCAGATCCTGATCCTTTTATCGATCTGCTGCCCGCAACCGGTGTGAGCCTGACCCCGCGCCATTACAGCTATTTGAAAATATCAGAGGGCTGTAATCATAAATGCAAGTTCTGCATTATCCCGGACATGCGTGGTCTGCTGACGTCGCGTCCGGCAAAGGCGGTGCTGCGCGAGGCCGAAAAGCTGGTCGAAAACGGCGTACGCGAATTGCTGATGATCAGCCAAGACACCTCGGCCTACGGGACCGATTGGAAAGATCGGGACGAAAAATTCCCGATCCTGTCTCTGGCGCGCGATCTGGGGGCTTTGGGCGCATGGGTGCGGATGCATTATGTCTACCCCTACCCGCATGTGCGCGAACTGGTGCCGCTCATGGCGGACGGATTGGTGTTGCCCTATCTTGATATTCCATTCCAACATGCCCATCCCGACACGCTGAAGCGCATGGCGCGCCCTGCGGCTGCGGCGCGAACGCTGGATGAAATCGCGGCATGGCGGGATATCTGCCCCGACATCACGCTGCGATCGACCTTTATCGTCGGCTATCCAGGAGAAACCGAGGACGAGTTCCAGACGTTGCTGGACTGGATGGACGAGGCGCAATTGGACCGCGTCGGGTGCTTTCAGTACGAAAACGTCGATGGCGCGCGGTCGAACGCACTGCCCGACCATGTGCCGCATGACATCAAACAAGATCGCTGGGACCGCTTTATGGAAAAGGCGCAGGCGATTTCCGAGGCCAAGTTGGCCGCAAAGGTTGGTCAACGGATGGATGTCATCGTCGACGATATCGACGAAGACGGCATTGCCACCTGCCGCACCAAGGCGGACGCGCCCGAAATTGACGGGAACCTCTTTATCGACGATGGGACGGACGGATTAAAGGTCGGTGACATCGTATCGGTCGAGGTTGACGAAGCGGGCGAATATGATCTTTGGGGGCAGCTATAAGCACGTGACGGCCACCGACATAGCATGTCGGAAATGCACCTTTCGTCCGGTTCAATGACGTTTAGTCTGAACGCATGTATTTCGGCCGACTGAGAGGGACTTACTGTGCTGGACGAAGCTGTCAAACGCACCTCTGTTCTGCAATCCCGCCTCAAGGATGAAGGCATCAGCCACGCGGTTTTCACATCGGAAAGCTCGATCGCCTATCTTGCTGGGTTCTGGGGCTATCTCGGGATCGAATTCGGCCGCCCGACCATGTTGGTTGTGCCTGCCGATGACGCTCCAATTGTGATCACCCCGCTGATGGAAAGCGAGATGGTCGCCGAGATGACCTGGGTCGAGGACGTGCGCACCTGGGAAGACATCGGCCAGCGCAGTTGGAGCCGTGCCTTGGCCGGTGCACTGCCGGAAGTGCCCAAAGAGATTTGGGTCGAGAAAAACGACATCCCGGCCATCGTGCGCAATTTTCTGGACGACTGCTATCCAGACGCAGCGATCAAGGATGTCGGCCCGATCCTTGGCGCTCAGCGGATGATCAAGTCCCCGCTCGAAATCGAAGTGATGAAGCAGGCGGGTGAGATTGCAGGTGCCATGATGGCTGCCGCCCACGGATCCTTGCAGGCAGGTGCGCAAGAATACGAAAGCGCAATAGCGGTGATCGAAGCAGGCACACGCAAGGCCGCCGGATTTCTGACGGACACGGGATGGGAACGGTTCGTGTCGCCGATGATCCACAATCTGCAAATCCTCCAAAGCGGCAAAGACGCGTCGATGGTTCACCGACGTGCATCCGTGAAAGCTTATGAAAAGTTCGATCCGGTTTATTTCTGTTTCTGCAATATGGCGCAGTTCAAGCAGTACAAATTGGGGTTTGACCGGATGTTCCATATCGGTGCCGTCACTGACGAAGCCGCACGGGTCCAGCAAGCCGCCATTGATGCACAGCAGGCGGCGATTGCAGCAATCCGCCCCGGCGTGACCGCGGAGCAGGTCGCCGAGGCGGCCAACGCCGTTTACGCCGAACGTGGATATGAAACCGGCTATCGCACAGGGCGATCCATTGGTGTGGCCTATCTTGAGGCACCCGAACTCAAGGCCGGAGACACCACGGTATTGCAACCCGGTATGACCTTTGCCGTGGATGGCGGTATTTCGGTCGATGGTGTCACGGCCGGGCGGATTGGCGACAGCATTGTCGTGACCGAGACCGGGTCGGACTACATCACGCAATACCCACGCACCTTGCTGGTCACCGATGCCTGACACGGTCCGGCTCGCGGTTATGCAGCCACCGGCAGACCTTGGTTCTGCAAAAGAACGCATTGCATGGGTTCGCGAACGCTTGCCCCGGTTGACGACTGATGGGGTTGAGATCGCGCTACTGCCGGAACTTTTTCTGTGTGGCTATCATATCGGGGACGCGGTGTCCGAGCGGGCCGAGCCTCTGGACGGCCCCGGTTTCGACGCCATGCGAGACCTTGCTCTGCAAAGCGGCATCGCGCTCCACTATGGCTTTGCCGAGGCGTGTGAGGGCCCTATTTACAATGCGGCGCTGTGCGTCGGTCCTGATGGCACTCGTCTTTCGCACCAACGTAAACTGGCGATCCCGCCCGGTTTTGAGCAGGCGCATTTCACACCCGGAGCGGGTTGCGATCTTTTCACCTATCGCGGGATGCGGTTTGCCACTCTGATTTGTTATGATGCCGAATTTCCCGAAACCGTGCGGCACGTAGCCAGCCTTGGAGCGGAGGTGGTGCTCGTGCCCACCGCTTTGGGCGCGCAATGGGGGTGGGTCGGGCATACCATGATCCCCTGTCGTGCTTATGAGAACGGAGTTTATCTGGCCTATGCCAATAGCGCCGGATCACAGAATGACATGGACTTTCTAGGCGCCAGTGTCATTGCTGCGCCGGACGGACACGAGGCCGCGCGGGCTGGCGCAGACCCAGAGATACTCTATGCCGATCTGGACCCTGATCAGGTCAAAGCTGCGCAGACGCGGCTGCCCTATTTGACAGACCGGACATCTTTACGATTGGACTGAACACACCTTGAGGCAGGGTGTCGCGTTGCCTGATTGAGCACCGCGCCTAGGTCGTGGATCAAAGGAGCCATCCCAATGTCCGACACCCGAGTTTTGTACAACGATCAATGTCCGGTCTGTTCGTTCGAAATCAACCACTATGCGGCCTATGCCAAACGCCAAGGCCTGCCGATCCAGTTTGATGATCTGAATGGCGCAGAGCGTGCGGCCTGGGGGATTGACGAAGACACAGCAGCGCGCAGACTTTACGTTTTGCACAAGGGCGCGGTGACAAGCGGCATACCCGCGTTTCTTGTTCTCTGGCGTGAGATGCCGCGCTATCGGTGGTTGGCAAGGATCGTAGGCTTGCCGGGGATCAAACAGGTGGCGTCATTTGTGTATGATCATGCGCTGGCACCTTTGATCTATCGTTGGCATCTACGCCGCAAGGCGCGCGTTGCTAACCAATCAGGATAACCAACCAAGCAACCCCGGCAGCAATAGCTGCAACCGCGACACCGGCGCTGCCCGCGTCTTTGGCGCGTTTGGCCAACGGGTGTTCTTCGGTTGAGATATAGTCGATGGCATCTTCGATTGCTGTGTGAGCAGTTCAGCCGCCAGCACCAAGACACCCAGTGCAAGGATCAGGGCGCGTTCCGCAAGCGTGAGCGGAAGGATCAAGGCCAGAGCGGCAGAGATCAGATTGGCCCAGACCCAGCTGCGAAAACTTGGTTCATTCACCCATGTCGCGACCACCCCGGCCCAAGACCAGATGCAGCGCAGTTTGAGCCGTCTGAAAAACTCCATTGCGGCGCCTATGCGTTATCAAGGTAATGGCGCACGCAATCCTGAACGTGGCGAAAGCGGTCTCCGCCTAAATGCTTGCCGCCGTACCAGCGGGTGACAACGATCACGTGATCCGTCAAACCTTCGCGTTCCAGCATCTGCAGAATGATCTGACCCGCGCCGCCTTCGCCATCGTCATTCTTGAGAGGTGTGCCGTCAGAGAACACCACGGCCCATGTGTTATGAGTGGCCTTGGCGTATTTCTTGCCGCGCTTCAGGTTCTTGAGAAAGGCATCCACATCGGCACGGCTGCTGGCAGTGCCGCCACTGACCGCGTATTTCGAACCGCGATCCGAGATAACGCCTTCAAATTGTTTCATCTTCCAGATGCAGTTTCATATCGACCAGAACCTGTTGCAGCGCGAGCGTTTCGCGCAGCAAACGGCGTGCTTCGTTGGCGGTGATCACACCGTCTTCGATGGATTGGTGGTATTCGGACATCAACATCGCGAACCGCTGACTGAGTGCCACCACGTCCGAATTGACGCCGCCTTTTTTGTCGTCGTTGTCGCGACGCTTTTCAAAGCTGAGCGTGATCCCGTTCAGTTCCGCCAACGCGGATGTGACATGCGGATAGCTGGACACCTCTTCCAGAGCTGCGACAGCATCAACCGGCATAAACCGATCGGCGTGCTCGTCATGATCCGCATAATAGCGGCCCAAAGTGGCTTTGGACTTACCGGTGATCTTGCAGGCATTTTCAACGCCCACATCTTTAACCAGCAATTCGGTATGTTTCTTAAGATACGGACCAAATGTTGGCATGTCTAAACCCCCTATATGTTCCAGCCCCAACTGGGAACATCAACACCTCTTTCCCCTGACTTTGACCCTAATGCAATGGCACACCAGCGTCAGCCCTCAATTCACCTGAGGGTTTATGCCGCAGCGGGCCCCGTTGGGTTCGTGATCGGAGTTCAGAATGAGCAAATCAGACGTTGGCAGGGTGCATCACGTGTCACCGCAAAAATGCCGCCGCTCACGGAAACGTCGAGGGAACATCCTGAACCAGGTCTCTTGCACGACGGGGTTCGCTGGGGCAAATGACGGGACATGGCGAAGCTTTATTTCAACTACTCCACCATGAACGCGGGCAAGTCGACTTTGCTGCTGCAGGCCGCGCATAACTATGAAGAACGTGGCATGTCGGTTTACCGGATGACAGCCGCGTTTGATGATAGGTCAGGGCAAGGGAAAATCGGATCACGGATCGGGTTTGCCCGCGAGGCGGACACGTTTTCCCCCGACGATGATTTATTTGTTCGTATCGAACGGGTGCTTTCGGAAAAAGAGCTCGCCTGCATCTTTATTGATGAAGCGCAGTTTCTGACGCCGGATCAGGTCTGGCAATTGGCGCGAGTCGCTGACGATTTGGGTGTCCCTGTCATGGCCTATGGATTGCGCGTGGATTTTCAGGGCCAGCTTTTCCCTGGCTCCGCCACGCTTTTGGCATTGGCGGATTCCTTGCGCGAGGTGCGCACGATCTGCCATTGCGGCCGCAAGGCAACGATGGTGGTTCGCAAGGACGATCAGGGCAATGTTCTGACCAAAGGCGCCCAGGTCCAGATTGGCGGCAACGAGACTTATGTCAGCCTGTGTCGCAGACATTGGCGACAGGAAACCGGATCGCATTAGGCCAAAAAAGTTCCATTAAAAGACAAAAATATTCCGTGGAACGTTGTCCGCCAGCTTTGGTTGTCTCCCCAGAAGCAACAACTGAGGAGATCAACATGACCAAGCTTATTGCAAGCGCACTCGCCCTTACCGTCGCCACTTCGAGCGCATGGGCTGGCAGCCACTCAACCGCTGAAACAGAAGCTGACAGCACCAAAAGCGGTATGATAGAAACCACGTCCATGGCCGATGATATGTCGATGGATGACCCGGCGAACCTGATCCGCACACGTGATATCACTGGTGGGACGATCTACACGATGAACGCTGCCAATGACGAAGGTTGGTCGATGGACACGATCCACAGCGAAGTCAGCGCCGACTGGAACGACATCGGTGAGATCGAAGATATCGTTCTCAACAAGAACGGAAAGATGATCGGTGTGGTGGCAGAAGTCGGCGGATTTCTGGATATTGCCGACAAGCACGTCATGATCCCCGTATCCGACGTGAACCTCGTGGCTGTTGACGACCGCTCTTATGCGTTTGTCACCAAGTACAACGAAGAAGAGCTGGAAAATATGGAATCGGTTGACGAAGGCTTCTGGAACTGAAGCGACCGGTGTTGAGCATCAGAAAAGAGGGCCATTGGGCCCTCTTTTTGCGTCAGGCTCGTTCAACCAAAACAGATCCAACCGAGTAGCCGGCACCAAAGGAACAGATCACGCCTCGATCACCGGGCTGCATGTCTTCCGAGTATTTCGAGAAAGCGATGATAGAACCAGCAGATGACGTATTCGCGTAGTCCTGAAGAATGTTTGGCTGCTCTCCAGCATCCGGAGTGCGCCCCAGCACCTTTTTGCCAATGAAATCATTCATTGTCTTGTTGGCTTGATGCAACCACAGCCGCTTAAGACTTCCGGCCCCCCAGCCCTCGTCTTTGAGATGGCCAAGTATATGCGCTGACACCATCGGCAATACTTCTTTGAAAACCTTTCGCCCGTTCTGCATGAATTGCATGTCACGCCGGTCTTCCATTTGATCACGCGTACGGCGCAAGAAGCCGTTATTGTTCCGGATATTGTTCGAGAATTCGGTCGCACAACGCGTGCCATGAATCGTGAAATGCGCGCCTTTGGCACTGGCCTCGGGTTCAATCACAACCGCCGTTGCCACATCCCCAAAGATAAAGTGACAGTCACGGTCGCGCCACTCAAGATGGGCTGAGCATATCTCGGGGTTCACGACGATGGCACATTTGACAGAGCCAGAGCGCACCATGTCCGCCGCCGCCTGTATGCCAAACGTCGCCGAAGAACATGCGACGTTCATATCAAAGGCAAACCCACCCGCGCCGATCAGCTTTTGAATCTCGACAGCAATCGCCGGATAGGCGCGTTCATGGTTCGATGCAGCGCAGATCACCAGATCAACCTCGGACGCATCGCGCCCGGCCTGTGCCAAGGCTGTGTTGATTGCATCCACCGCCATCTCGGCCATGATCGAGGGGCTGTCATCATCACGCGCATCAAGGCGTGGGAACATGCGGTTCGGGTCAAGCACCCCGTCCTTATCCATGACAAAGCGCTGCTCGATGCCTGACGCCGACAGGATGAAATCAGCGCTTGAATGGGGCACTGGCTCTATCTCGCCCGCGGCGATGGCGTTTGCATTCTCGGCATTGATGCGGTCGGCATATGCGTTGAACGCCACCACCAGTTCGTCGTTGGTGATGACATTGCTCGGAGTGAACACTCCGCTTCCTGTGATGGCTGGCTGGATCATGGCAGAAGTCCTCAATGGTGCAGGGACCAGACTTTACCGACGTCGTCGGGTCAAGTGCGACGCTACGCGACTTTGGAACTCCTCTGCCGGAAACCGCGTTGTTTTTTAAAGGAGGTACATCATGGACCGACTATCAATCATTCTTTCGCTTCTCAGCGGCGCCCTGATCACGGGCACGCTGGTCACAACGGCCCTTTCGATGGGGTACTATAACTGGTGGATTTTCGGCGGTTCTGCTGTCATCGGCTTTTCGATGGCTTGGCCCAGCGCATACTATGTATCGCGGCTGATCAAAAACCGCGATTCCGCCTGGGAACCGGACAGGTCTCCCAAAGACCATGGCCCGATCCCACGGCGCAACGCCAAAGAGGTTTAAACCGCGTTTGGCAACGGGTCTTGATTGGCAAAGGCAATCGCATTGTCGACAGCCATCAGGCCCATTGCTGTTCGCACCTCTAACGCCGCCGTTCCAAGATGCGGCAAGAGAGTGACATTCTCCATATCGATAAACGCCTGCGGCACCTTCGGTTCGAATTCGTAAACATCAAGCCCCGCGCCCGCGATCTGCTTTTCGGAAAGCGCAGCAATCAAGTCGTCTTCTTTCACGACGTCCCCCCGCGCAATATTCACCAGATGCGCATGCGACTGCATCGCCTGTAGAATGGGTGCGTTGATCAAGTGACGAGTCTCTGCTCCGCCGGGAACAGCAATCACAAGAACATCAACCTGTGCAGCAAGCTGCACCAAATCAGCAACCTGTTCGGCAGGGAATGGCATGTCTTTCTGGGAACGATTGTAGAATTTCACCTCCATCCCAAAGCCGAAATGCGCACGTTGCGCGATGGCCTGACCGATCCGGCCCATACCGACAACGCCCAGCGTTTTCCCGGACATATGCAGCCCCAACAATTGCGTGGGGTGCCAACCCTCCCATTTACCAGCCCGCACCAACCTCTCACCCTCACCGGCACGCCGGCAGGTCATCAACATCAAGGTCAGTGCAATATCAGCCGTCGCATCAGTAACGGCGCCGGGTGTATTGCTCACCTCTATGCCAGCAGCCCGCGCCGCACTGACATCAATGTGGTTATAGCCCACACCGAAATTTGCCAGCAGCTTGGCGCGCGGCGCGTCAACCGCATCGAACACATCCGCGCTATAGGCATCGCCCAAGGTGGGCAGAACAACATCATAGTCACGCAAGCTTGAGATCAGCTCGTCGTGACCGAGCGGCGATGTGTTGTCGCGTACAGTCACGTCGAACACCTCTCGTGCTTTATCAAGCACCGGGTCCGGCAATTTGCGAGTGATCAAAAGCTTCAGCACAGGCGCGCTCCATTTGGGGTTTCCTGGTCGGGAACCGCTAAAACAATTGCATCGTCGGCATCATGGAACCCAAGCACCAGCGCCTCGGACATGAACGGTCCGATCTGGCGCGGCGGGAAGTTGACGACGCCCATGACCTTTTTGCCAATGAGTGACTCCGGGCTGTAATGCACTGTGATCTGGGCCGAAGACTTCTTTGTTCCGATCTCGTCTCCGTAGTCGACCCAAAGCTTTATCGCCGGTTTGCGCGCCTCGGGGAACGCTTCGGCGCGGACAACTGTTCCGACGCGGATGTCCACTTTCATAAAATCATCAAACGCGATCTCAGCCATTGGCAAGCTCCTTAGAGCGTTTCGTCGCGGCATCGATCGTTTTGGCGATCAGCGGGGGCAGGCCGGCCTGTTCGTTCATCAGCACCTCAAGCCCAGCTTGCGTTGTTCCGTTGGGGCTTGTGACGTTGACCCGCAACTGGCTTGGCGTTTCATCCGCCTGCATGGCCAACGCGCCGGAGCCGGCGACAGTGGCCTTGGCCAGTGTCATCGCCAATGCGGGGTCCAGTCCTTGGGCTTCGCCGGCATGGGCAAGGCATTCAATCATATGGAACACATAAGCCGGACCAGACCCGCTAAGACCGGTCACTGCATCCATCTGGTCTTCGGTGTCAAGCCGCACGGTTTGCCCAATCGCAGTCAACAATGTTTCCGCCATTCGCAACTGATCTTCGGTTGTGTGTGCATTCCCAATGAGTGCCGTGATGCCCTGCTTTACGGCGGCAGGCGTATTCGGAATGGACCGGATGATCGGAGTTTTATCGCCAAGCATGTCTTCGAATGTGGCGATGGTGATGCCTGCGGCAACAGACAGGAAGGTGGTGTCGCCATTGCCCAAAGCTTGCAATGTCGGCAATGCGTCCCGCATGATCTGCGGCTTTACAGCGACAAGTACGATCGCAGGGGACGCGGGCAGTTCTTCGTTCAGATGCACATCCTGAGCCTGCACCCAATCAGACGGGTTGGGATCCGTGACCCAGACCGACTGCGCAGGCAACCCACCAGCAAGCCAGCCCTCAAGCATGGCCGACCCCATTTTACCACAGCCCAAAAGAACCAGGCCGCGCGTGGCGATATCGGAATTCTGCATAATGCCCCCTTTTCGCAATGCGATTGGAGGCAAGTGTTACGCGCGCCCGAAAGCCTCTGCAATGGCGACCTGAAGCGCATCTTTGGGATCGCGATTACCCCAGACCACAAGCTGGAAGGCCGGATAGTACCGCTCTGCACTCATCACGGCACAATTGATCATCGTATCGATCTGTTCGGCGCTGGCGACGTTGCCTCCCGCAAGGACCAGACCATAACGATAGACCATCAGCTTGGCCTCTTCCCAATAGGTGAATGCCCCAGCCCAACATTGGTCATTGACCGCGTTCAGGCTCTCCATCAACGCAGGCATACGATCCTTCGGCGGCTCCATGTCAAACGTGCAAATCAAGCGCAGTGTTTCGTCATAGGGCGACCACGCCAAGGTGATCGAATAGGTGCGCCACTGACCTTCCACCGCCATCGCGATTTGATCTTCCGCGATGCGGTCGAAATCCCAATCGTGATGCTCGGCGATGTGCTCGACGATATCAATCGGGTGGATGTCTTCTTCAAGATACTGCTCGGACAGGGCCATAATGCCGCCTCCTGTTGCCTGTGCGGAAAGGAGGGCCGTCCCCTACCTTTCGGTGCCTGCTCTAGGGGCTGCGTGTTTATGTCATCCCCCATACAACATATGCTGCATGCCTGTGGCCTCTGCGGCAAGCGCTAATTCGGGGATAACTTCAATAAGTTGTGGAGAAGTCTACCTGCTGTGGTGAGCGCGAATAGTGCCACAATTTGTTGATAGATTCACCTGAAAAGTGAATTTCAGCCCGCATGCACGCAAAGACTGCGCTTCGAGCGCATCAATCCCGGCCCAAGCCGCCGAGAACACATCGCCCGAAGATGATCATTTTTTGAACATTTGCCCCATGCAAACGGCCCGCCTGCTTCTCTGGTTCAAAAATACCTCGGGGGAGTCGCCTTTTGGCGACGGGGGCGGCGCCCCCACTTTTTCGTCGATGAAAAAGGGACGATGCGTTGACGCATCGCCCCCCAATCGGATTGGCACAGCCAATTCGAAATCAAATGGTTTAGTTGAGCGACGTCATGAAATCATTCACTTCGGTCAGAGAAATATACTTCTCTTCTTCGATGCCATCCTCGGCAAACGTCCAGGTCACTGCCGGAGCAGACACGTCACCGTTCTTATCGAACTGCACATTGCCGGTCGCCCCCTGGTAAGACACGGTGCCGCCTGCATCAAGAACCTCTTTGGCTTTGGCAAAGCCCGCCACGTCCGCTGTCACAGGTGTACCGTTCGGGTCGGTGATTGATCCGACCTTGGCGGCAATATCGGCACCTGTCGCACCTTCGCCAGCGGCATGCATCGCCATAAGCGCAATCATGGTCGCGTCATAGCTGTTGGCGAGGCCCGGTCCGTTGGGCGGGCCATCGAAACGCGCGGTGTAGGCTTCGACAAAAGCATCTGCCGAGTCGGTACGCGGCGATGCGGTGTCTGTGCCGGTGAAATTGGCCAGATATTGCATTCCGACATTGGTCTTGAATTCATCCGACTTGAGCGCGTTGGCCGCGATCATGTTCTGTGTGCCTCCAAGCGAAATCCATTCGCGCACAACCTGCGTGCCCTCTTTCGGATAGAGCGCCATATAAATCGCATCGGGATTGCCCTTGAGCGCTTCGGTCACTTCGGCGCGGTAGGAGGCCTGCGCATCGTTGATCGCGATGGACGCCGTGACGTCAATGCCCAACGCAGCAAGATCTGCCGCGACGAGCCCACCAATATCCTGACCCCAATCATCGTTTTTGTAGAAAACGGCGACGGATTTGTAATCCTTTTCCTGTGCGACCATCGCGCCGACTGCAGCCTGTACGCCGGAGGTGGCAAAAGTCCGGTAGAAAAGACCGTTGGTCTTGCCCTCGTCACTAAGCGCCGTGAACGCGGTTGAAGATGAACAGCAGGACATCTGCATGACACCTGCAGGAACCGTGACAGATGTCAGGATCGGCATGGATACACCCGAGGACACCGCGCCCAACAACAGCTGGACACCGTCGAGATCGACCAGAGCCTTGGCCGCGTCAACGCCGACCTTGGGGTCGACCTGCGTGTCGCGCAGGACCATTTCGATCTGGCAGCCCGCGACGCCTCCCGCCTCGTTGGCGATATCCACAGCGTATTGCGCCGTCGCCGCGATGGGTTTGCCCCAGTCGACCGACGTCGGCAGCACGGCGCCGATCTTTGTGGTGCACTCCTGGGCCGCAGCGTCTGTACCGAGGCTTGCAAAGCCTGCCGCAAGACCCAACGCAAGGGCCGATGTCTTAAATCCGTTCATTCCGTTTCTCCCTGTTCTTTCATTTTTCACAGTTTTTATTGTGTCCTGGCCGATTGTGACACGACCAGTTTTTCCGGGAACAGCCCCTGTGGTCTCCACATGAGCATCCCAACAATGACAAAGCCGATCAGCACGAACTGGATCGACCCGGTGTAAAGTTGGACATCCGTTGGCGCAAAGCGCGACAGCGCCCAGCCACTGGCAGTCCAAGCGGCCCAGATCAGGAATGTCCCCATCACCGCGCCTTTGTTGTTACCCGCGCCACCGACGATCAACATCGCCCAGATTTGGAAGGTCAAGATCGGCAGCACATCTTGTGGAGAGATGAAGGCATAAAAAGTGGCGTAGAGTCCACCTGCAAGCCCCATGATCACCGAACCTGCGACAAACGCCGTAAGCCGGATACGGGATGGCGATTTGCCCAAGGATTGCGCAGCGGTCTCGTCTTCGCGGATCGCACGCAAGAGACGCCCGAAGGGCGATTGGATCAGCCGTTCCAAGAAAATATAGGTTGCAATCAACAGCACCAGAACAAGCGCAAAGAACGCCAGATTGTAGGAAAAGCCGTTGCCCAGCGCATCGCGCAAGGGTCGTTCAAAACCGCGAATGCCTTGCGCACCGCCTACCCAATCAGAATTGCGCATCACGTTTTCAAAGGCAACCGCGACACCGAATGTGGCAATGGCAAGGTAGTCATGCCTGAGGCGCAGCGTCAAAAGCCCAACGATCCACGCCATGACCCCGGCAATGACCATACCTCCCAGCAAGGCCAGCAAATACGGAAGTTCAAGCCCGCCCAACTGACCCGCCTGTGGCGTGCCGCCAAGGATCAACGTGCCATAGGCACCAGCGCCGAAGAACGCGACCACACCCCCATTGAACAGGCCGGTATTGCCCCATTGCAGGTTCAGCCCAAGCACCGCAATCGACAGGATTGACGCGACTGTGGCGAAGAAAACCAGATAAGAGATCACCCCGATCATGTCCGTTCCTCGCCGAACAGGCCATGTGGGCGGACGATCAACACAGCAAGGATGATTAGAAACGGCACTGCCGGACTATAGCCCGACGGCAGGATCACCAGCGCAAGGTTGGATGCAAGGCCAACAAGGAACCCGCCCAGAACTGCGCCATAGATGCTGCCGATGCCACCGACGATGGTCGCGGCAAAGATTGGCAAGACAAGGTCGCGCCCAAGCACCGGATTGATCTGGTTGGTGAGCCCGTAGAACACGCCCGCCGCCGCAGCCAGCCCCCCGCCAATCAACCAGATCAGCACGATCATTCGGCTGAGGTTGATGCCAGAGACCTGCGCCAAGGTCGGGTTCTCGGCCACCGCGCGCAGGGAATAGCCAAAGGTCGTGCGCGACAGCACGAGATGCAGGACAAACATGATCAGCAAAGCCGCGATCAGAGTGAAGACCTGATCCGGCTTGATCAACAGGAACGGATCCCGGCTGACGACGATCGCAAACACGATGTCTTGTGAATAGAGTTTCGGATTAAGACCGAAGATGAGGCCAAGAATATTGCGGATGATCATTGCCACGCCAAATGAGGCAAACACCATCGACAATTCGCCGCCCTTTGCGCGCACCCGTTTGAAGACCAGTTTATCGATCAGCACTGCTGATAGTCCGGTCAACGCCATCGAAATCAGGATCGCAATGGACAGCGACCATGTCAGGCTGAGCGGCGCGATCGCGGTCGAAAAGGCTGGATAGATCGCACCGAACAGACCGTCAAATACGAGGGCCGCATAGGCACCAATAGACAGCAGTTCGGCATGCGAAAAGTTGGCAAAGCGCAGCATATGCATCGCCATCGTCAAGCCAATCGCTCCCAGCGAGAGGATTGACCCAACAAGCACGCCGTCGACAAGGTTCTGGATCATGCCGATGTCACCCGTTTGCCGCCAAGGTAGATTTGACCGACCACCGGATCATTCAGCAGATCCTGTGCCGCACCATCGACCTGATTACGCCCGTCAGCCAGAATATAACAATGATCGGCCAGCCGAAGCGCCTGTTTGACGTTTTGTTCCACCAGCAGAATGGTCACTCCGTGTTCTGTCAGCGCGCGGGCATATTCCAAGACCTCCTGCGCCGCTTTGGGCGACAACCCTGCTGACGGCTCGTCCATGAGGATCACAGATGGATTGATGGCCAGCGCCATGGCGACCGCAAGGAACTGACGTTGCCCCCCCGACAAGGCCCCCGCTTTTTCAGACTGTTTATCCGCCAGCGCGGGGAATTGCGCGAAAAGGGATGCACGGCGATCACCGGCATCTTTCCCGGCGTTGCGCAACACGAGGTCGAGGTTCTGCCGGATCGTCAACGACCGAAAGATGTTGTCGGACTGGGGAACATAGGCCACGCCAAGCCCCCCCATGCGGTCAGGACGCGGGTTCGTGATCTCTGACCCGTTCAGGTGCACCGTGCCGCCCGAGACAGGAACCAACCCCGCAATGGCTTTGATCAGCGTCGATTTACCCGCCCCGTTCGGACCAATGATCACTGTCACCTTGGCGGCCTCGGCGGTCAGGGACACACCCTTGAGGATCGGCAAATCGGGCACATAGCCCGCGACGATGTTGCGTGCGGCCAAAGCGTCGGTCATTCGGCCTGTGCCCCCAAATAGGCGTCCAGCAGAACTGTGTTGTTCTGCGCATCGCTAGCGGTGCCCTCGAACACTTTGCGTCCCTCAGCCAGCGCGATGACCGGATCACAATGCTGCATGACGAAATCCATATCATGCTCGATAATGACAAAGGTCTTACCGTCGCGGTTCAGCTCTTCGATCTTTTCAATCAGCGTTTTGGTGAGGGTCGGATTCACACCTGCCGCGGGCTCGTCCAGCAGGATCAGCTTTGGGTCACCCATCAGGATGCGCGCCAATTCAAGAAGTTTCATCTGACCACCCGAGATTTGGCCCGCCGCGTTATCAGCCAAGGACGCGAGGGTGACAAAATCCAGCACCTCCATCGCGCGTTTGCGGATCGCGGCTTCCTGTTCGCGCATTTTTCTTGCGCCAAAGAACGGCCCCCAAAGCTGCTCACCAACCTGGGCCATCGGGGCAAGCATGACGTTTTCAAGAACACTCATCTTTGCAAAGGGGCGCGGGATTTGAAAGGTGCGGCCCAAGCCAAGACTGAAAAGCGCGTCGGGGGTAAACCCTGTTACAGTCTGTCCATCCAGCTGCACCTCGCCGCTGGTCGGTTTGAGCATTCCCGTCAGCACATTAAAGAGCGTTGTCTTGCCCGCACCATTCGGCCCGATCAGACCCGTGATCGTTCCCGCCCGAATATCAAGCGACACATCGTTCACCGCGCGGAACTCGCCAAAGTCTTTCGAAACGTTCGTGATGCGCAGAATAGGATCAGCCATTGGCACCGTGTACCGCATCATTCGGATTGGTGTTCAGGTTGTACTTCATGATCCGGCCATGGCGGCTGGTCCGGTCTCCCTCAAGAGAGTAGACATCGCCATTCGGCCCGTCGGCCTGATCCAGCACGGCGTCCAGCGTTGCGTGGTCTTCGTCGTCCAGCGCAAAGGCAAAAGTCTGAAGCGTTTGCGGCAGATGCCGTGCGTAGCGCGCGCCAACAATGCTTGCGGCAACTTGCGGTTGATCAAGCACCCAGCGTGTCGCAACAGCCGAGAGCGACACACCATGTTTGTCACCCACCGTTTTCAGCGCTTGCAGCAAAGCCTGAAACCGGTCCCACGGGCCAAACTCATCAATGATCAGCCGGTATTTGATCAGGCTCCGGTTTTCGAAATGAAAGCCCGGATCAGGTGCGCCCAGCCATTTTTCGGTGATGAACCCACCTGCAAGCGTGCCGTAGCAGATCAGATGTACGTCATTGTTATGCGCCCATGCGCTCAGTCCGTTTGCAGGCCGACGGTCGAGCACCGAGTATTGAATTTGAGCAGATGCAACGTCGAACTCTGCATCAACAAAGCGCTGCATCGCCTGACGATCCCAATTGGTGGTGCCAAGGTTTTTGATCTTGCCTTCCTGCTTGAGGTCTTTGAGCACACCCAAGGAGTCGACGGCATTGCCAAGGCTCAGATCCCACCAAAAGAACTGAACGAGGTCGAGTTGGTCAATCTTCAGGCGCTTCAGAGATCGGTCGACAATCGCCGTCACCTCATCTGGTCTCAGGTCGGCCAGCCGCGTGAGGTCGGGCACAAGTTTTGTATGGACGCAGACGCGCTCCGCCACCGAGGCACCGCGACGGGCGCGCAGATCGGCGATGAAGTCGCCAATCATTTCTTCGACGCCGGTATAGATATCGGCGCAGTCAAAAGTGAACACACCAGCATCGACAAAGGCCTCCATGTCGCGGATGGCCTGCGCGCGGTCTACCGGACCGTGGTCGCCCGCCAATTGCCAGCCCCCGCGAATAACGCGGGAAATGCTATGGCCGGGACGCAGTTGGACGGTCTCAACGCTCATGTCTGGTCTTTCCAGTATGGTGTACCGCGCTGCTCTGGCAGTCCCGTTGTCGCGGCATGGGAAAATGTACGTTTGGCCGTGCGGGTCACACGAAAACGGCCGCCGCAATTGGGATCAGGGCAAGCAATCTCGGCATCGGTGGACATCCAGTCATTGGCAGAGGTCGGACGTTGCTTGGCCGGAAGCAGAGGCAAGAGGGCAGCCAGCGCGTACATCGACACTTTGTTCTGGTCATCGAACACGAGCAACTCGCCCTCGACCCGAAAGCTTTCGCCTTCGACGTGGCGGCATACAGACGTTCGGTCGCCCACTACGGTTTCGACACGCAAATCGTACAGCCAAAATTCGTCCGCGTCCTGCGCCGCGTTCATTGTTCCCCTGACACGCGGTTTCGCGCGATTGTTCCGTGTTGTTAACCGCATGGTTGCTGGGATCTTTCGGGCTTGTCAAATGAGTTCGGTGAAGCGACTCATGGAGCAACAGCCGAAAGGACCCCCAGTGACCCAGCCCGACACCATCGCCCTGAGTGACCGCCTCACGATCCGCCGCGCGCTTGTGGGGCTTTGGCAAGTAGCCGATATCGAAAAAGATGGCGATATCATCGATCCGCAAATCGGCGCGGATCACCTTGCTCGCTATGCGCAGGCCGGGTTTGATACGTTCGATATGGCCGACCATTATGGCACTGCCGAACTGATCACCGGCGCATTGCTGGCACGTGGCACCCAAGCGGCAGTCTGCACCAAGTGGTGCCCGGTGCCGGGGCCAATGACAGCCGAAGTGGTGCGCGCCGGAGTCCAAGAGCGGCTGGACCGGCTGGGTGTAGAACGCGTCGATCTGTTGCAATTCCATTGGTGGAGCTTTGAGCATCCCGCATGGCTGGATGCGCTGCACGAAATGGCCAAGCTGCGCGAAGAAGGTCTGATCGGGGAAATCGGCCTGACCAATTTCGACGCAGCGCATCTGCATCTGGCGCTTGCAGATGGACTCCCGATTGCCAGTAACCAAGTGCCCTGCTCGCTCTTGGATCGCCGCGCGACAGGACCGCTGTCAGAGGTCTGCGCGCAATGGGGGGTAAAGCTTTTGTGCTACGGAACGTTGCAAGGTGGTTTCCTGTCCGAGACATGGTTGGGCAAACCGGAACCGACCGAGATCAGCGACTGGAGCAAGATGAAGTACAAACGCTTTATCGACACGGCAGGCGGTTGGGACGCATATCAGGCTGTTTTAATGGCAGCGGCGGATGTTGCCGCGAAACATGACGTGTCCATCGCCAATGTGGCGACGCGGTGGGTTCTGGAAAACGAGGCGGTTGCCGGAGTGATCATCGGCGCCCGTTTGGGTGAGGCACAGCACACTGACGACAATCTCAAGCTTTTCCAATTCTCGTTGGATGCTGAAGACCACACGCGTTTAGACGCCGCTTTCGCTGCCACAACACCGCTACCCGGCGACTGCGGGGATGAATACCGAAAACCGCCCTTCCTGACGGCAAGCGGTGATCTGAGCCATCACCTGGACACGATGCCACGTGCCGTGACTGTCGAAGACGTGCCAGGCCGCCCCGGTGAACAGCGGGTGCTGTCGGGCAGCGAGTGGGAGGATATCGCAGGGTATTGTCGGGCCCACCGGATTGGCGAACGTATTCTGGTGTCAGGCACAACCGCCACTGCGGGTGTCGACCGCGCGGTGGCACCACAGGACGCGGGTGCGCAAACGACATTCATCCTCGACAAGATCAGCGCAGCTTTGACCGCGCTGGGAGCGTCAATGGACGACGTGGTACGAACGCGGGTTTACCTAAGCGATGCAGAGGATGTTTTGGCTGTATCAAAGGCGCATGGGCGCATCTTTGCAGAGATCAAGCCAGCCAATACCTTGTTCCAGATCGGACAGTTGATCGGGGACTATAAAGTCGAGATTGAGGCCGAAGCAATCATCCGGCCCCAAAGCTAGATTTACTTATTCGCCGCTTCTAACGCATCAAGACGCGCCTTGAGCATCTCGTTTTCTTCGCGCGCCTTCATTGACATGGCGCGCACGGCATCAAACTCCTCGCGCGTGACGAAATCACGATCCGCAAGCCAGCGGTCCATCATTGACGACATGGCCGTCTCGGCCTCTTGCTTGGCGCCTTGCGCTACGCCCATCGCGTTGGTCATCAGTTGCGAGATATCCTCGAATACCTTGTTACGGGTTTGCATATGTGCCTCCGGCGTTTGCTTGACCTCTATATGGGCCTCTGACTTGCATGGCACAAGGTTGACTTCGACGCAGAGCAGTGAACATCTGCGCGCATGTCTACGGGTCTGCCTTTTCCGAATGTCTCACCAGAGCTGTTTTCGATCTCGCTATTCGGGATGGAATTTGCGCTGCGTTGGTATGCACTTGCCTATATCGCAGGCATTTTGATCGGGTGGCGCATTGCTGTAGCGGCGGTCAAGCGTGCGGCCCTCTGGCCCGAAAACACGCCGCCCATGCGACCCGAACAGGTCGAGGAATTGCTCACGTGGGTGATCCTCGGGATAATACTTGGCGGTCGGCTTGGCTTTGTCCTGTTTTACCAGCCGGGTTATTACCTTGCCAATCCGGGTCAGATTCTTGCCATTTGGCAAGGGGGCATGTCGTTTCACGGCGGGCTGATCGGAGTGATCATCGCCGCCTTTGTCTATTGCCTGCGTGCCGGAGCGCCATTGCGGCCCACGGCGGATATGATGGCAATGGCGACGCCACCGGGCCTTTTTCTGGGGCGCGTTTCGAACTTCATCAATGCAGAATTATGGGGCCGTCCAACAGACGTGCCTTGGGGTGTGCAATTTCCCGGTCAGGCAGCACAATCCTGTGGCCAGGCATTGGGCGAAATCTGCGCGCGGCATCCATCGCAGCTTTACGAGGCATTGCTGGAAGGCCTGCTACTTGGGGCAGTTCTAATGTGGCTCGCGTTCCGGCGCGACGCGCTTAAAGCACCGGGACGGATTGTCGGCCTATTTATTGGCGGTTACGGCGCGGCGCGCTTTTTTGTGGAATTCTTTCGTCAACCGGATGCGCAGTTCGTCTCGGACGGCAATCCGCTTGGTTTGGCATGGCAAATCGGTGGCTACGGGTTGACCATGGGACAATTCCTGTCCGTTCCCATGATCCTGATCGGCCTTTACCTTTGGGCGACAGCCAGACGCGCATGACGGAGCTTGCCAAGATACTGCGCAGGCAGATCGCCGCGACCGGGCCTATGACATTGGCACAGTACATGTCGGCCTGTCTTCTTCATCCGGACCATGGCTACTACACCACCCAGGATGCGCTTGGCGTGGATGGCGATTTCACAACCGCTCCGGAAATCAGCCAGATGTTCGGGGAACTCGTCGGACTGTGTGTCGCACAAGCTTGGATGGACCAAGGAGCGCCGGAACGGTTTGCACTGGTCGAACTTGGTCCGGGACGCGGGACGCTGATTGCCGACATCATGCGGGCGACCGTTCAGGTGCCCGGTTTTCATAAGGCAGCAGACCTTCACTTGATCGAAGCGTCTGAACGCATGCGCAGCCTTCAAGCAAAGGCCCTGCCCGCGCATCGCCCTGTGTGGCATGACACGGCAGAAACCCTGCCCGATGACAGGCCACTTTTTGCCATCGCCAACGAGTTCTTTGATGCCTTGCCAATCCGGCAGTTTCAGCGGGATGAAAAAGGCTGGCGCGAGGTGATGGTCGGGCTTGGCCAAAATGACACGCTTCAACGCGGGCTAAGCGACCCCGCGCCGATTGACGCCTTGGAAAGCCGATTGGACGACACGCAGCCGGGCGTGTTGGTCGAAACAAGCGCCCATGCGACAGCGGTCGTTGATGCGCTTGCCCGGCGGATTGCATCGAAAGGCGGAATGGCCTTGTTCATCGACTATGGTGGCTGGCACTCCGATGGTGACACCTTTCAAGCCGTACGCGCCCATCGCCCGGTCGATCCGTTTGCAGAACCGGGACGCGCCGACTTGACAGCCCATGTCGATTTCGAGGCTTTGGCCCGCGCCGCCTTGATTGCAGGTTGCGCGGCCAGCCAATTGACCAATCAAGGAGTGTTCCTTGAACGGCTGGGCATAACACCCCGCGCCCAAGGCTTGGCCAAAGGCCTGAGCGGTTCGACACTGGATGCGCACATCGCTGCACATCGGCGGTTGACCCACCCCGACGAAATGGGTTCCCTGTTCAAAGTGCTGGGTCTTTATCCCAGCAGCGAGTCGCCTCCGCCCGGACTGGATCCATGACGCTAGAAATCATCACGTCAGACAGCCTTGGCCCGCTGCGCCACGGGTTTTTCACCCGCCGGGGCGGTGCGTCGTCCGGTGTATTTGCTGGTTTGAATTGCGGCGCTGGATCTTCAGATCAATCGGAAATCGTCGCAATAAACCGGTCACGCGTGGCCGAAGCGATGCAGGTGCCAGATGATCAGTTGGTCAGCGTCCATCAGGTGCATTCCGCAAAAGTCGAGACCGTTGACGGCCCACTGAACAGCGCAAAGCCGCAAGCCGACGCTATGGTAAGCGCGACGCCCGGCGTGGCCTTGGGTATTCTGACTGCCGATTGCCAGCCAGTTTTGTTTGCTGATCCTGACGCCGGGGTCATCGGCGCGGCCCATGCGGGATGGCGCGGCGCACTTGACGGTGTTCTTGAGGCGACGATTGATGCGATGATCGATCTTGGCGCAGACCGTGAGACCATAACGGCCGTGATCGGCCCCAGCATCAGTCAGCGCGCCTATGAGGTCGGACCCGAATTCCTTGAGACATTCTTGGCCGAAGACCCCCAATTCGCGCGCTTCTTCGTCAATGGCGAGAACGACAAGTTCCATTTTGACCTGCCGGGCTTTGGTCTTCACAAGCTTCGCAGTGCAGGTGTCAACGCCGAGTGGACACGGCATTGCACCTATTCCGACGCAGATCGCTTTTATTCCTATCGGCGCGCGACCCATGCTCGCGAAGCAGACTATGGCCGTCTGATTTCGGCCATTCGGCTGTAAAACGATCCGTCAGAATTGGCGATCTGCCCAAAATCAATCACGACAATACACCGGGATTGTCCACGTTTGGTCACAAACGCGCCCAATTGCGCAGGCTATTTAGGATCAACACAACAACAGAACACCCACTGGAGCAGTCCAATGTCCCGCACTTCGAAATTCATCGCCTCGGTCACCGCAACCTCCAAGGAAGAGATGCCTGTCCTTCCGTTCCAACGCGGTGCGGCACGCAAGGCGATGTTTGCACGGCTGAAGGCAGAAGCGGCAAACCAGCCGGCGCGCAAGCGGGCCTAAACCAGGTCTTGGGAATAGCTTGACCGCCACAATTTTCCCCGAATGTGGCGTCTCTGTTCCAAAGCTGACAACAATCCAATAGATCTCAAAGAATTGGCCGCATTTCGCGGCCATTTTTCGTTGATTTTTGACGAATCACGCAGTTTCCGGCCATTTTCAGCCTACTGTATTTGCACCGTCCTTCTGGTGTTGTTGGTGGGGGCCAACTCGGATGTGACCTAATGTTAAAGGGTTCACATGGCTCAGACATCAGCCGATCGCACGACGACCGATTTTAATGCCTATGCCGTTTCCACCGATAATGTTGCCTCGTTCGATGGGCAGCCTCGCGGCGAGATTCCTCTCACTCGCACAATCGAGGCTGCTGCACTGCTTTCTGACCAGTCCGTTAGCGAGTCGTTGTTTACTGTTCCTGCCTCGTCAAAATTCGAAGCCTGCGCTTCGGCATTTGCACGTGGCACGTTGATCTCTACCGTCATGGGCCCGATCGCTGTCGAAGATCTGATCCCTGGCGACCTTGTAGAAACCCATCGCGGCCCCCAGCCTTTGGTCTGGAAAGGCAGCACGTCATATCTGCCAGACTTTGGCGGCGATACGACCTCTCTCACACATTTGCTCCGTTTGCCGGGATTAGGCATGGACCAAAGCGACTTGTTGCTTGGTCCTGCCGCCCGGTTAGTTGTTCGTCAGGAACGGTTTACGGATCTTCTTAACTGTGATGCAGTTCTCGCGCCTGCAAGCGACTACATCGACGGAGATCGCGTTCTTCGCATCACACCGCCGGGCCCAGTGCAGCTTTATCATTTTGCACTACAGCGCCACGGCATCATCAAGGCCAACGGGCACGAGCTTGAAAGCTATCACCCCGGTCGGGTGTCTGCGGCTGATATCGGCACATCCGTACGCGACATGATGCAATCCATGTTCATGCATCTGGATAGTCTGGAAGCCTTTGGCGATCTGGCCTTCCCCAGAACAACGCGCGAAATAATCGAGACATTGCGCGTGGCGTGAAAACCGATTTGACCGAGCACGGTTATGCGGTATCGCCAAGCCTTGCTTCGAGCACATCGAACGGCACACCCGGTTCGTCTTTGGCGCCGCGGATCACCAACGAGGTTTTGACGCTTCCCACATTTGGGGACGTGAGTAACTCACCCGTCAGAAAACTCTGAAAACTGCTGAGGTCCGGGGCCACGCATTTCAGGATGAAATCGACCTCGCCATTCAGCATGTGGCATTCGCGGACCAAAGGCCAACCGCGGCACAATTCTTCGAAGGCGCGCAAATCGGCCTCGGCTTGGCTTTGCAATCCGACCATCGCAAAGACCTGTACCTCGAATCCAAGCTCTCTGGGATCGACCTCTGCGTGATATCCTCGGATAAAGCCTTGCTCTTCCAATGTGCGCACTCGGCGCAGACAAGGCGGCGCCGAGATACCGACCCGACGGGCAAGTTCAACATTCGTCATACGACCGTCTGCCTGAAGCTCGGCCAATATCTTGCGATCAATTGGATCTAACCGGTGTGACGGCATCCTTAGCACCCTTGCATTTTTCGGCATTATTATATCACCAACGACCCGCGCGCAATATTGTTTCAACATCGCGCAACAATCTTAAAAGATCTCTTTCGTATGGAAGGCAGGCCGTTTTGGTGCAGCATTGATTTGCGAACCTGCGATCAGACACATATATCCGTCACACCGATTTAACACTTCCTGCTTTGACGCGAGGCTGCACCATGTCCGACACACGCCACACCAAGGTTCTGATCATTGGCTCCGGCCCGGCGGGATACACCGCGGGTGTCTATGCGAGCCGCGCTATGCTCGAGCCGATCCTTGTACAGGGCATGGAACCCGGCGGCCAATTGACCACCACCACCGAGGTGGAAAACTGGCCCGGTGACACCGAAGTACAAGGCCCCGACCTGATGGTTCGGATGGAGGCACATGCTCGCGCCATGGGCACCGAGATTATCGGTGATCTCATCACATCGCTGGACCTCTCCAAACGCCCGTTCACGGCACAGTCGGATAGTGGCACTGTCTACACTGCCGATGCGCTAATCCTGGCAACTGGCGCGCGCGCAAAATGGCTGGGCCTCCCTTCTGAGGACGCCTTCAAAGGCTTTGGCGTGTCTGCCTGCGCGACCTGCGACGGCTTTTTCTATCGAGGTCAGGAAATCGTTGTGGTTGGCGGTGGCAACACGGCTGTGGAAGAAGCACTGTTCCTCACCAATTTCGCCTCTAAGGTCACGTTGATCCACCGCCGCGATGAATTGCGCGCGGAAAAGATCCTTCAGGACCGGTTGTTCAAGAACCCCAAGATCGAAACTGTGTGGCACCACCAACTGGAGGAAGTGTTTGGAACAGACATGCCCAAAGGTGTCGAAGGCGTTCGGGTCAAGCATGTAGACACAGGCGAGATCACCGAGATCCCTTGTAAAGGTGTGTTTATCGCGATTGGCCACGCCCCGGCGAACGAACTGGTTAAAGATACATTGGAAACCCATATGGGCGGCTATGTGGTAACGAAACCGGACAGCACCGAAACCTCTGTTCCGGGCGTGTTCGCCGCGGGAGATCTGACGGATCATAAATACCGTCAAGCAGTCACATCTGCCGGAATGGGATGCATGGCTGCGCTCGAGGCGGAACGGTTCCTTGCCGAGCATGGCGACGACTCGGGCAAAGATGTCTCGGAACCACTTGGCTACGGCGCAAAAGCACCTGCGGCTGGTTAATAGCTCTGAATGTTTGGTCTGGGGGCGGGTTCAATCCGGAATACCGCCTCACTTGTTTCCATAAATAATGGTCCGGTATCTTAGAAACTGGCGCATATTCCGCACATTTTCCTGAATTTTGCAATTTCAGCCCTGCTCTGCTGGACTTTGTGCCGCTGCGGGGCGTACCCAACGCGCAAAATTAGACAGTGAGCAGCCGAATGTATCCTAAAAACCTCGCCCCCATCCCCGAGCTTTATGTTTCCTATGACAGCGCTCAGAAGCTCAAGCAGGAAGCCGGCGATCTGATCAGCCACGACCTGACGCCACGCCAGATCTGTGATCTGGAGCTTTTGATGAATGGCGGGTTCAACCCGCTCAAAGGGTTCCTGAGCGAAGCGGATTATGACGGTGTAGTCGAGGATATGCGGCTCGCCGATGGCACGCTTTGGCCGATGCCGATTACGCTGGATGTATCCGACGCATTCGCCGATAGCCTTGAGATCGGTCAGGATATCGCATTACGCGACCAAGAGGGCGTGATCCTTGCCACAATGACAGTGACCGACCGCTGGGTGCCGAACAAAGCCCGCGAAGCGGAAATGGTCTTTGGGGCCGATGACGATGCGCATCCTGCTGTAAACTATCTGCACAACACAGCAGGTAACGTTTACCTTGGTGGCCCGGTCACAGGCATTCAGCAGCCGGTACATTATGATTTCCGCGCACGCCGTGACACACCAAACGAATTGCGCGCTTATTTCCGCAAACTGGGCTGGCGCAAGGTTGTTGCGTTCCAAACACGCAACCCACTGCACCGCGCACATCAGGAACTGACTTTCCGTGCGGCCAAGGAAGCACAGGCAAACCTGCTGATCCACCCGATTGTCGGCATGACCAAGCCCGGTGACGTGGATCACTTCACCCGCGTACGCTGCTACGAGGCCGTGCTGGACAAGTATCCGCAGTCCACAACGACCATGAGCTTGCTAAACCTTGCCATGCGCATGGCCGGCCCGCGTGAGGCTGTTTGGCATGGACTGATCCGCAAGAACCATGGCTGCACACATTTCATCGTCGGCCGCGACCATGCCGGCCCGGGCAAGAACTCTAAGGGTGAGGACTTTTACGGTCCTTATGATGCACAAGACCTATTCCGCACGCATCAGGATGAGATCGGGATCGAGATGGTCGATTTCAAACACATGGTCTATGTACAGGAACGCGCCCAGTACGAGCCGATGGACGAGATCGCCGATAAGGACGATGTCACGATCCTGAACATCTCGGGCACAGAATTGCGCCGACGTCTGGCAGAAGGCCTCGATATTCCGGAATGGTTCAGCTTTCCCGAGGTTGTGACCGAGCTGCGCAAGACGCGGCCCCCGCGCGCGCAACAGGGCTTTACCGTGTTTTTCACGGGGTTCTCCGGCTCTGGCAAATCAACGATTGCGAACGCTTTGATGGTCAAGCTGATGGAGATGGGGGGGCGTCCTGTGACGCTTCTGGATGGTGATATCGTGCGCAAAAACCTGTCTTCCGAACTGGGCTTCAGCAAGGAACACCGTGATCTGAACATTCGTCGCATCGGCTATGTCGCCAGCGAGATCACCAAGAACGGCGGAATTGCTATTTGTGCGCCGATTGCGCCATACGCAACGACACGACGGGCGGTGCGCGAGGATATCGAAGAGTTTGGTGCGTTCATTGAAGTTCACGTCGCGACCAGCCTTGAAGAATGCGAGCGCCGTGACCGCAAAGGGCTCTACAAGCTCGCCCGCGAAGGTAAAATCAAAGAGTTTACTGGCATTTCAGACCCTTACGATGTGCCCGAGAACCCGGAATTGCGGGTCGAGACTGAAAATGTCGAGGTCGACAACTGCGCCCATCAGGTGATCCTGAAATTGGAAAGCCTTGGCCTGATCGCAGGGCAATAACGGAAAATGACAAAGGGCCGGGAAATCCTCGGCCCTTCTTTCTTTGTCAATACCAATGTGTTGTTACGGCAAGGACGTTGGGCACTCTTGAACCAAAAACCTGTTCGTGGCCCTATAAAGACGGCTGCTGACAAGGTGTACGACGATCATGCTGAAACGTTTTCTGTTCGCTCTTGCGCTGTTCACACCAAACTGGGGTGCGGCAGCGGTCGCATGCGATGACAAAGTTCAGAAAGTCTGCATTGAAACTGTTCAGAGTGGAAACTCGGTCACGTTCTACGCCGAAAATCGGTTTCCGCTTTTACCGGTCACGGTCAACATCGACTTGACGCTTAACAATCTGACACGCCCGCCAGCAGGCTCGACGCCGTTCGTATTGCAAGGGCAAGACCGTGTGCTGCTGTTCAAGCTATCGCAACGCCAGGCCAGAGCCTGGTCTTATCGGTACACGTTCACCTGGAGTCGCGGTGACATCACAGCACGCCACGACGATCGCTATACCTACCGGCTTCCATTTGCGCCGAGACAAGCTTTTCCCGTTGGACAAAGCTGCAACGGAAACTTCACGCATACAGGCCTACATAAATTTGCCGTCGACTTTGACATGCCCGTAGGAACGCCAATCCATGCGGCGCGCGAGGGTATTGTGGTCGACGTGAAAGATGACTCGCGGTCCGGCGGTGCGGGGCAGCAATATCAGGATTACGGGAACTACGTGATCATTCAACACACGGACCGAACCTTGGCGCAGTACTTTCACCTTAAGCAAGGCGGCGCTCGGGTGCGCTTGGGCGACAGGGTGAGTGCCGGAGCGTTGATTGGATTGTCTGGCAATACGGGCCAATCTACAGGCCCGCATTTGCATTTCGACGTGGTCCGGGGCACGGCGACCGTCAAAAGCGAAACGGTACCGTTCCGGTTCAGCACAGATCAGGGACCGGTGCGCTGCCCCTCGAGAGGAACAACGCTTCGCGCCCGTTAGTGAACTGTCACGGGTGCGAGGTCGTTCTGCCGTGCCAGCATAAACGCAAGCTTGCGGTCCTTCACAAGCGCCAGACGTTCACCATCTGCGCGGTGCACAGCGTAGATTGTCTTCGTATCACCAATCTCGTCGCGAACATCATCCGGCAAATCGGAAACTTCTACCGGACGGACGTAAACAAGGTTGGACTGGTCTGAGTCCTTAAAATCGAACGGCGTATTCATGGTCTACCCCTTTTTAATCTGGATTGTCTGAACCACGGTCTCGGGACGCAACAGAGTCAGATCGACATGCAGCAGCCCGTTTTCCATGATCGCCTCTCCCACTTCGACACCATCGGCGAGCACAAAACTGCGCTGAAACTGACGCGCAGCAATCCCTCTGTGCAGAAACACTCGATCAGCACTGTCATCTTGTTGACGACCGCGGATCACGAGTTGTCTGTCCTCAACGGTTATTGCCAGATCTTGTTCCCGAAAACCTGCCACAGCTAGGGTGATCCGGTAGGCCCCTTCCGAGGTCTGTTCGATGTTGAAGGGGGGGTATCCCTCGTTGCCGGATTTCGCAGTCCGTTCCAGCAAACGCTCAAGCTGCTCGAACCCGAGCAAATGGGGATAGGAACCCAAAGTCAATTTCGTCATCGACACGTCCTTTTTGTACAAGCGACTGTGTTATCTCGGCCCCGTTTTGGCGACCGGTCTGTAAGAAATATGGGGGCGCGATCAACAAGACGCAAGGGCTTTGCGGAATCGCTTTATGCGGTTATCTTCAAGGTCTCAGCCACATTTGGGGACTGCACAGCACCATGAATGCTCCTACCGATCTGTCGATGAAAACAGACGACGTCCTTAAGGTCGAACTCGAAGTGTTCCGTCGCGAACATCGCGACCTTGATGAGTCCATTCGCGCTTTGCAACAAACCGGAACCGCCGATCAGCTCACGTTGCAGCGGCTCAAAAAGAAAAAGCTCGCGCTGAAAGACAAAATTGCACTGATCGAAGACCGGCTGCTGCCCGATATCATCGCCTGAACCGTGGTCCGAGTTGCCCCTTGATCCGATCTGGCTATAGTGCGCGCTCCGAACACCTGAAGGGGCTATTGCCATGTCAGACGAGATCAAAATCGGCATCATCATGGGCAGTCAATCGGACTGGCCAACGATGAAAGAAGCCGCTGACATGCTGGATGCACTGGACGTCCCATATGAAGCAAAGATCGTATCGGCGCACCGCACGCCGGACCGTCTTTGGGATTATGGCAAATCCGCTGCCGCGCGTGGTTTGCAAGTCATCATCGCAGGTGCAGGGGGTGCCGCGCACCTTCCCGGCATGATGGCATCCAAGACCCGCGTGCCAGTGATTGGAGTACCTGTACAAACCCGCGCACTGTCGGGTGTCGACAGCCTCTATTCGATACTCCAAATGCCGCGCGGCTTTCCTGTTGCGACTATGGCCATCGGTGCAGCCGGCGCTGCCAATGCAGGCCTGATGGCGGCAGGTATACTGGCGCTGCAGGATGACGCCCTTGCCGAAAGACTAGACAAATGGCG
Organism: Marivita sp.; assembly: GCA_043585115.1. Lineage (GTDB taxonomy): Bacteria > Pseudomonadota > Alphaproteobacteria > Rhodobacterales > Rhodobacteraceae > Marivita. Next base: position 2,917,104 of record CP121326.1, on the reverse strand, counting down.
CGCTGACTTGTCGGCCTCGATTCCTGACGCCCCCTCTGACGACGGATAATTTCATGACCCTGTCTCTTCCCATCGGATCGACCATCGGCATTATTGGCGGTGGGCAATTGGGCCGCATGCTATCGGTTGCAGCCAGCCGTCTAGGGTTTCGCTGCCACATTTATGAACCGGGCGCCAATCCCCCGGCGGGTCAAGTTGCCGATCAGGTCACCACCGCAGCCTACGAGGATGAAGCCGCGTTGCGCGCTTTTGGCAGTTCTGTGGATGTAATCACCTATGAATTCGAGAACATCCCCACTGCCGCGCTTGACCTGTTGCAGGACCTGGCCCCGATCCACCCGGGCCGCGAAGCATTGCGTGTCAGTCAGGATCGATTGACGGAAAAGACCTTTCTGCAAAACCTTGGCCTGAAAACAGCGCCATTCGCAGATATCACAGACGCGGCAAGCCTTGATGCGGCCCTCTCCGAAATCGGCGCGCCCTCTATCCTGAAAACCCGACGCTTCGGGTATGACGGCAAAGGTCAGGCGCGCATCATGACAGCCGAAGACGCCCCGCAGGCGCTGGCCGATATGCAGGGCGCTCCTGCTATTCTGGAAGGCTTTGTCGATTTCTCGCACGAGGTGTCGGTCATTGCCGCCCGCAGCTTGGATGGCGCGGTTGCTGCCTTTGATCCCGGCGAAAACGTTCACAGCGACGGTATCTTGCGGACCACAACTGTGCCTGCGCGCCTAACGGCGGCACAACGCACCGACGCGGTGTTGCTGGCAGCGCAAATTGCCAACGCGCTTAACTATGTCGGGGTGATGGGGGTCGAGCTATTTGTGACGTCCGGCGGTTTGATCGTAAACGAAATTGCACCCCGCGTGCACAATTCCGGTCACTGGACGCAGAATGGCTGCACTGTTGATCAGTTCGAACAGCATATCAGGGCGATCACCGGCTGGCCTTTGGGGGATGGGCAAAGGCATTCGGATGTCGTGATGGAGAACCTGATCGGCGATGACATGGACCGTGTACCAGAACTTGCCCAAACACCCGATTGCGCGCTCCATCTATACGGCAAAGCAGAGACCAAGCCCGGTCGCAAGATGGGCCATGTGAACCATATCAAACGGGGTTAGCAGATCCTCAAAACGCGTTCAGGCCCTGATTTCCGGGATCAGCGCAGAAATCTGTCTGCCACAGGACCCGACATATAAGCGACCATGCCACCCGCGATGGTCGCCACAACGCGGCGCGTTTGCGGATCAAGAACGATGAGATCAGCGCGTTTCCCCGGTGCCAGCGTCCCGCGATCGGTCAACCCCAACAAACTCGCTGGCCCTTCCGAAACCTTGCGCCATGCTGTTGGAAAATCGCATAAATCCAACTCTTCCAGTCGAAACGCGGCGCGAAGCGGTGACGGGTAATGATAATCCGACGCCAACGCATCACACAGGTCATGGCGCACCAAATCGGCAGCCGCAATGTTGCCCGCGTGGCTAGCCCCGCGCACGACATTGGGCCCACCCAGAACGATATGCGCCCCGTCTTCACGTGCTGCTTGCGCCGCCTCGAGCGTTTCCGGAAATTCACTGACAGTGGCCCCGCGTGCCGCCCAGACTTTGCGATCCTCAAGCGTGCTGTCATCATGGCTTCCCATGACCACGCCACGTTCCGCCAGAAGTTTGGTCAAAGTATCCAACGCTGCAGGCACGTCGGCAGATCGCTCGTGCAGGTCTTGCATCAGCGCCAGATGGCTCTCTGGACTGCGCCCACTTTTCAAGGCCTGTCCCGTAAGACGTGGGGGTTTGCGCCCTTCAGCCAGCCGCTGATGCGGCAGGTGGTCATTGAACACAACATACCGAATACCGAAATGGTCAATCGCTGCCACGGCGCGTTCGAATTCATCCATCAAATGGGTTTCAAGCCGCAGCTGTAGCTGCAGATCAACCGCCACACTGGATCGCACAGCACATACGCTTTGGAAAACATGCTCGGCAAAGTCGGGGCCGCGCATTCCTCCTTCCCACGAGAAAAACTGCGCCAGTATCGCGGTTGTGATACCATTTGCGGCCAGTTCGGATGCCGCTGCGACAACGCCGTATTCTGCCTCGCGCAAGGCTCCGCGCCGTGGTGCCATGTGGCGCTCAAAGCCATCGCCGTGCGGATCGACAATGCCCGGCAACACCATATAGCCCGACAGGTCGATGGCACGGCCGCTGCCGGATGTTTGCAAAGTCCCGCCGGACATATGCAAATCGCCATCGCTCCATCCCTCGGGGGTCAGAACACGGCCACCAACCAACGTACACTCAAGGCTCATTCGCGGGCTCCGGGCAAATTCCAAAGATACACACCAATTCTTCGGAATTGATGGTTTGCGTCCAATCCAGTTCGGGATCGAACCGTCCGGTGCGCAGAAACAAATCGACCTGCGCAATAACCGACGGCGCCTGCATGATAAAGGTATGGGTGACCGGCATGGTCAGATGCGCGCGCATCCCCTGCACCTTTGTTGACTCGACCGACACTTTGCCGTCATCAGGCCCCGGGATCAGACTTGAGAAAAACGGATTGAGTGATCGCGTGCCCGCGATGACGCCCAGATCGAAATCGACCGGAGGCAAAGATTTCGGCAGATCATCAGGCGATGTGCCAAGTTGCAGGCCTGCCGGACCATTCAGCCATTCGAAAAGCTCAAGACCGCCAAGCTCGTCCACCAACTCACTTCCCTGATTGGGCGGCGCGAGCATCGCCACCCGTCCCAGATTGGCGGGACGATTGTCCTGCATCCAAAAGCGCAACAGGATGCCGCCCATCGAATGGGTCACAAAATGCACCCGGTCATCGCCACAGTTTGCAACCGCTTCGGGCAAGGTTTCCTCGACCAACGCTTGGACACGTGCGGTTGTAGATGGATACCCCGGCGCTTTGACCTTGTAGCCTTTGGCCTCAAGCACCGACTGCATCAAGGCAAAAGATGTCTCGGTTCGCGCCAATCCGTGCAGCAGGATCACGCAATCTGCGCGCGCAGGCGCGGCAGTAACCAAGGTGATCGCAACTGCGAAGTATAGGATGAAACGACGAACCATGCGCTTCAGATACGCTTTGCCAAAGCGTTTAGAAAGAGCCTACCGGCGCGACGTCACGGCCAAAAGCACACCGCCCAAAACCAAAAGCGCCGCCACAACCAACCGCAGAGTCACGGGTTCTGACAAGAGCACCGCGCCCCCTGCGATCGCAATGACAGGCACGGTTAACTGTGTGACCGCCGCCGTGCTGCCGCGCAAGTTTGGCAACACGGTATACCAAAGCGAATAGCCCAAGCCCGATGTGATCGCCCCTGCGATAACGGCCATCGACAGCCCGAACCAAGTCGCCGACCCAAAGTCGATCGCGTCGGACAAACCCGACATCAGAGCAGCGCCCGCCAGCGCGATGACCGCCGAAATGACGAAATTGGCAGAGGTCGCACCTAGCGCGTCCGAAGCGGCACGCCCGTTCAGTGAATAGACGCCCCATGCAAGACCCGCGATCGCCATCAGACCTGCATGCCATAGGCTTGGGGCTGCCGCGTGCCCCGGCCAAAGCAGCCAGACCAAGCCACCAAATGCCACCCCTGCACCAATCCATCGTCGGGCTGATGGGCGTTCCCCCGTGATCAACGCGCCCGCAAACATCGTGATTTGGACGAGGCCAAACAAGATCAGCGCGCCAAGGCCTGCATCCAGGCTTTCATAGGCCAGCGAAAAGCCAAAAATATAGATGATCAGGCTGGCCACGCCGATACTGCGGCCTGCCCCACCCAACGTGAGTTTTCGATCTCGAAGCAGGACCAAAATCGCAAGCATGACCGCCCCGGCGCAAAGGCGGACAACGCCAAAAGCGACGGCGTCGATGTCACCATCAGAAAGGGCCACGCGGTTCAAAATCGAATTCGACGCGAATGCAATCATGGTGAGAGTGGTGAGCAAGACAAGGCGCATGAGTTTGGCTAACGCGTTGCAAGGTCGGAGGCCAGACACGAATTTGTTCCTGCTCGGTGAACAAGGAACGGCGTCCCGCCAAATCATTGTCGTAAAACAGTCGCCAGAAACAAACAAAGGCGCCCGAAGGCGCCTTTGCTCTAAGTCTCGCAGCGTAATGCTGACAGTGTCCTGCAGGACAGCTGTCTCTTACATCATGCCGCCCATGCCGCCCATGTCTGGCATGCCACCGCCGGCAGGTGCGCCGTCTTTCTGTGGCTTGTCGGCGACCATTGCTTCGGTTGTGATCAGCAGACCAGCAATCGATGCAGCGTCTTCCAACGCGGTACGAACAACCTTGGCCGGGTCGATCACGCCGAACTTGAACATGTCGCCATATTCGTCGGTCTGCGCGTTGTAGCCGAACTTGAGGTCTTCGCTCTCGCGGATTTTGCCAGCAACAACCGAGCCGTCAACGCCTGCGTTTTCAGCGATCTGACGCAGCGGTGCTTCGATCGCCTTACGAACGATGGAGATACCTGCGTTCTGGTCGCTGTTCGCGCCTTCAAGACCTTCCAGTGTCTTTCCGGCCTGAACCAGAGCAACACCACCACCGACAACGATGCCTTCCTGAACAGCGGCACGTGTCGCGTTCAGAGCATCATCAACGCGGTCTTTACGCTCTTTCACTTCGATCTCGGTCATGCCGCCAACGCGGATGACAGCAACACCGCCAGCGAGTTTCGCAACACGCTCTTGCAGCTTTTCACGATCGTAGTCAGATGTTGTCTCTTCGATCTGGTTGCGGATCTGGGTGACACGCGCTTCGATCTCGGCTTTCTCGCCAGCACCATCAACGATGGTGGTCTCGTCTTTGGTGATCTGGATTTTCTTGGCCGAACCAAGCATGTCCATTGTCACGCTTTCGAGCTTCATGCCGAGGTCTTCGGAGATCACCTGACCACCGGTCAGGATCGCGATATCCTGCAGCATCGCCTTGCGACGGTCGCCAAAGCCCGGTGCCTTGACGGCTGCGATCTTCAGACCGCCACGGAGCTTGTTGACCACGAGTGTTGCCAGCGCTTCGCCTTCAACATCTTCTGCGATGATGAGAAGCGGCTTCTGCGACTGGATCACCTGCTCAAGCAGCGGAACCATTGGCTGAAGCGAGGACAGCTTTTTCTCGTGCAGGAGGACAATGCAGTCTTCCAGTTCAGCTGTCATTTTGTCGGCGTTGGTCACGAAGTACGGGCTCAGGTAGCCACGGTCGAACTGCATGCCTTCGACAACGTCAGTCTCTGTTTCGAGACCTTTGTTTTCTTCGACGGTGATAACACCCTCGTTGCCAACTTTCTGCATCGCGTCGGCGATCTGGCGGCCAATTTCGGCTTCGCCGTTCGCAGAGATGGTGCCAACCTGAGCGACTTCGTCGCTGTCGGACACAGGACGCGCTGCGTTTTTGATGGCTTCAACAACGTTGGACGTCGCGAGGTCGATGCCGCGCTTGAGGTCCATCGGGTTCATGCCCGCTGCAACCGACTTCATGCCTTCTTTGACGATGGCCTGAGCAAGAACAGTTGCAGTTGTCGTACCGTCGCCGGCTTCGTCATTGGTGCGGGAAGCAACTTCCTTCACCATCTGCGCGCCCATGTTCTCGAACTTGTCTTCAAGCTCGATCTCTTTGGCAACGGAAACACCGTCTTTGGTGATGCGCGGTGCGCCGAACGATTTGTCCAGAACCACGTTGCGGCCTTTCGGGCCCAGAGTCACTTTCACCGCGTCGGCAAGGATGTTCACACCCTTGAGCATGCGGTTACGGGCGTCTGTGTCAAATTTTACGTCTTTTGCAGACATCGTGTAGTCTCCACTAATTAGTCAGAGGTCTTGTTTGCGATCAAACGGTCGTTCAGGCGGCTTTCGCTGCTGCATCGTCCGTAATGATGCCGAGGATGTCCGACTCCTTCATGATGAGGAGTTCTTCGCCGTCGACTGTCACTTCTGTGCCCGACCACTTGCCGAACAGAACCTTGTCGCCGGCCTTGACGGCCATTTCGATCAGTTCGCCACTGTCCTTGCGGGCGCCTTCGCCACACGCAACAACCATGCCTTCCGCCGGCTTTTCTTTGGCGCTATCGGGAATGATCAGGCCACCAGCAGTTTTTTCTTCGCTCTCAACGCGACGAACCAGCACACGGTCATGAAGCGGTTTGAATGCCATCTTCGAGTCTCCTTGCTCAAAGTTTCACTTGAAGTCCCTCGCTCCCCGAAGGACTGTTGTCACTCTCTGTCGACGAGTGCTAACGGCTGGTATCTAGGCAGCACACCAGCACGAGTCAACACACTACTGCGCAAAATTCTTTTGAAGATTTCGGATAGAGATCGACGACTGCGGTCAATAACTTGGTGACCGCTCCGCCCAGCCGGCGAATATCTTTTCCAACGCGACCACGACGTAATAAAGAACGATCCCCATCAGAGCGAGCGCGATCAACACCGCAAACATAAGCGGGTAATCGGAATTCGTCTTACCGGAATCGAACAACGCACCAAGACCCCGCCCATGTGGAGAAACGATCTCCATCAGGTTGGTCCCGATAAAGGCCAGCGTGACCGCTACTTTGAGGGCGCCAAAGAACTCGGGCAACGTCTTTGGAAGCGCGATCTTCCAGAAAATCGTGGTTTTTGACGCACCAAGAGAACGCAGGATATCGCGGTATTCAGGCTCTAGCGTACTCAGCCCGATGGAAACCGAAACGGCGATGGGAAAGAACGAGATCAGGAAGGCAATCATCACGGTGTTGAAATTATGCTGCCCCACGAAAAGCAACGCGATAATTGGGACGAGCGTCGCTTTGGGAATTGCGTTGAAGCCCACCAACAGCGGATACAACGCATCCCGCATCAGCCGCGAGAACCCCATGACCATGCCAAGAAGTACACCAAACACAACGGCCAACAACAAACCCACCACAGTGCGCCAAAGCGTTTGCCAGCCCATCACGAGGAACAGCTCCCAATAGCGGGCATAAGCGGGCGGCAAGTCCGACGGTGAGGCCATGACATAGTTGGGCCAGCCATTCGCCCAGACCAGAAACTCCCAGAACAGGCCAAAGATCACAATCGCCGCAACCGGAACCAGGACGCTACGAACATTCATTGGAGTGTCTCACTTGGCTCGGAACGCCCCTGCGCGATCTGGATCTGGTGACGCAGTATATTCAACGCCTCTGCAGATTCAGGCGTATACAAATGTTCGATGTCGCGTTGTCCCGTCAGGTGCACGTCCATCACGTACTGCGTCTTTGCGGGGCGTCCGGACAGCACAACCACCTGATCCGCCAAAAAGATCGACTCGCGCAGATCGTGGGTGATGAGGACGCCGGTAAACGGCTCTTCGGCTTTGACCTTGTGCATGGTTTGCCACAAATCTTCACGTGTGAACGCATCAAGCGCACCAAACGGCTCATCAAGGATCAACACTTCGGGTTTGTGCACGATAGATCTACACAAGGATGCACGCTGACGCATGCCACCTGACAATTCGCTCGGGCGCTTCTCTTCGAATCCTTCAAGGCCAACCAGCGCCAGAAGCTTGCGAGCCCGCTCTTCCTGATCCCGTTTCGACATCTTGGTCGGCACGATTTCAAGCGGGAGCATCACGTTTTGCAAAATTGTTCGCCATTCAAGCAAAACGGGGTTCTGAAAGGCCATTCCGACGGTCGATTTCGGACCTTTGACCAACTCGCCATGCAACCAGACTTCGCCTTCATCCGGCTTCATCAAACCGGCAACCAGACGGGTAAGTGTTGACTTGCCGCAGCCGGACGGTCCGACAACCGCCGCAAAGCCCCCTTCCGGAACGCTGAGTTCTAAACCATCAAGGACGGGCAAGGGCCCTGCCTTTGTGGCGTAGGCGTGGCGCACGCCTTTGATTTCAATCAGATTTTCGGACACGCGCACCGCCTTTGGGAAAGGGTCGGCCACCTATAAGAAGCCGACCCGTTTTCGTTTGCTTACTTCAGCATACGCATACCGGCACCCGGAAGATATGCGTCGGTAAAGTAGAGGCTGGCATCCGTATCGTTCTGGAACTCATAGGTCTGGGCAAGCTGCTCAATCGCTGTTGCCATACGGTCGGCATCAATGCCGCCCATACCGTTTTCCATTACATAATCAGTCGCAACATTTGCGTCGATCGACAGCTGCAGACGGCGTTGTTCAAGCTCTGCATCAGCGGCGGGATTACGTTCGATCAAGCTCTCGATGGCCATAGCCGGATCGGCGATTGCATCCTTCCAACCCGCTGCAATCGCACCCAAAAACCCTTTTATGACCTCTGGATTGGCTTCGGCAAAATCAGTGTTGACGATGATCGCATTGCCGTAAAGCGCAAGTCCGTAATCGGCCATCAAGATGGTCGAAATATCCTCTTCCGGCACACCAAGACGTACAAGGTTCAGGTAGGACGAGAACGAAAAGCCGGTAACGGCTGCAACATTGCCTTCGGCAAGCATCGGTTCCCGGGTCGGGAAGCCAACCGGCTCTACGGTGATTGCATCGACATCCAGATCGTTGGCGATGGCAAATGCAGGAAACTGCGCCCAAGCCCCATCGGGGGGCGGCGCACCCAATACGCGGCCTTCCAGGTCCTTGGGCATTTCGACACCCAGGGATTTGCGTCCAATGATGGCAAATGGCGGCTTGTCATAAACCATCATCACGGCGGTAACAGGTGCACCGGGATTCTGGTCAAGGAATTTGATCAAGGAATTGATGTCCGCAAATCCAACCGGAAAGGCACCCGTGGCCACTTTCGGGATCGCATCAAGCGAGCCTTGTCCCGCCGAAATTTCGACCGCCAGATCAGCAGCTTCGAAATGTCCTTTGTCAATCGCCACAAAATAGGGCGCTGCCGGACCCTCGAATTTCCAATCGAGAGCAAAGGGCAAGTCGGTCTGCGCAAAAACAGAACCGGCCATACTCAGAGTTGCAGCAAACGCCGCGAGTGTGTGTTTCAGCATCGGTGTATCCCCAGTTTTTCGAGGTCAACTTGCGACGCTCTTTCAGGAAACGGAATGCATGGCGCCTTTTCGGAAGCGGCCTTGCATGGACTCGCCCACCGATTGCTCATTTTTCAGTCGGTCGCACATTATTTACGCATATCGCATCTTCTGTGTTTTGCAGAAAATCGGCAAAACGGGCTGACAAGGGTGGGCAGATCGCGTGAGACATGATTTTCTATCGGCATTACACGTTTTGCGATCCGAGGTTTTAAAAATGCGATTTCCCTTAGCTGTATCTTTCAGCCTCTTGGCAACACTGGCCGTGGCCCAGAACCAGCCAAACACTGTTCTTGTGATGGATGGATCTGGGTCCATGTGGGGGCAGGTGGATGGCGTGGCCAAAATCACCATCGCGCAAGAGGTGGTCGGAAACTTGCTGTCGGATTTTCCGACAGAACAAGGGCTTGGCCTAACGGTCTACGGGCACCGAGAGCGTGGTGAATGCACTGATATTGAAACCGTTGTAGCGCCCGCGCCCGGCACAGCAGAGCAAATCGCGAACGCGGTTAATCAGATCAAACCCTTGGGCAAAACCCCGATGACCGACGCGGTTGTCGCCGCCGCTGAGGCTCTGCGATATACCGAAGAAAAAGCGACCGTCATCCTTGTCAGTGACGGCGTCGAAACCTGCAATCCAGACCCTTGCGCGGCCGCACGTCTGCTCGAAGAGGCGGGGATCGATTTTACCGCGCATGTGATTGGCTTTGATATTGGCTCTGATGCTGAAGCCCTAGCGCAAATGCAGTGCATCGCGGACGAAACCGGAGGCCAATTCTTGACCGCCGACACTGCAGACCAACTCACCGCCGCGTTGACCCAAGTCGCGGCGGCCGTTCCAGAGCCAGAGCCCGAACCGATCATGGTGCCGACAACGCTGACAGCGGTGATCGAAGGCACCGATACGCTGGTGTCAGGACCCGTTCTTTGGGAGTTGACGAGTAACACGGACACCGTCATGAGCGACACTGAAGGCAACCCTTTGGAATTGGAACTGCCCGAAGGCTCTTATACCGCTCTTGCCTATAGCACCGCGCAAGAGCTTGAAATGAGCCGTCAGTTCATTGCCATAGGCGACAGCGCAACGGTCAAGATCGCATTCCCCGAGCCCCAAGTCACGGCACGCCTGATTGCACCCGCCACCGCGGTTGCCGGTAGTAGCATCGAGGTTGGCTGGGATGGCCCAGACGAAAAGGATGACTACATTGGCATCGGCGCCGCCGAAGCGACCGGTGCCAATCAATGGCAGAATTTCACCTACACACGAGACGGCAATCCCGTGCAGCTTTTGATGCCTGCCGAGGAAGGCCCGCACGTGATCCGATATTTCCAAGGTACGGACCGCTCGGTTCTTGGCACAGCCGAGATCATGCTGACCCCACCCGAAATAACGGTATCGGCCCCCGACAGTGCTCCGGCAGGATCAACGATCACGGTTAACTGGACCGGACCAGATTACAAAGACGATTATATCGCAATCGGCAAAGTCGGGGCCACAGGGGCCTCAAGGTGGCAAAATTTCACCTACACACGCGAAGGAAGCCCGTTGGAATTGCTGGTTCCACCCGAAGAGGGCGACTATGAAATCTCGTATTTCTTTCAGCAAGACCGCATTGCTGCTGTCACCATTCCATTCACCGCAACAGCCGTAACCGCACGGATCATTGCACCGCCCGAGGCGCAGATCGGTAGTGTCATCGAAATTGGCTGGCAAGGGCCGGATTACCACGATGACTATATCGGTATCGGCAAAGTAGACGCCACAGGCGGTGCCCAATGGATGAACTACACCTACACCCGCGAAGGCAACCCGCTGCAACTACAGATGCCTGGAGACGCAGGCGAGTATTTTATTACGTATTTCCAGCAACAGGATCGAAAGCCTTTGATCCAAGTGCCAATCACTCTCAAACCCGCTGAGGTGAGCCTGAACGCCCCTGCGCAAGCCGAAGTTGGCGCCCCAATCGAAGTGACATGGAGCGGCCCGGATGCAAAGGACGATTACATCGGAATTGGCAAAGCAGATGCCACAGGTGGCGCGCGCTGGAAGAGCTACACCTATACTCGTGAGGGCAATCCGGTGCAGATCACAACGCCCGGAGAGCCCGGAGATTATCTGATCACCTATTTCTTGCAGGAAGACCGCACACCGCTGGCTGAAATCCCGATCACACTGGTGCTGCCAGACGTATCGATGCAGCCGCCGACCGAAGCGTTCGGTGGCTCAAGGATTGAAATACCTTGGACTGGCCCCGATAACCGCGACGACTACATCGGCATCGGTAAGGTTGGCACCTCCGGCGGTAACCAGTGGAAGAGCTATACCTACACCAGAGAAGGCTCTCCGCTGCAGATCACCGTGCCGTCCGAACCGGGCGACTACTATGTGACCTACTTTCTGCAACAGGACCGTATGCCGATCTTGCGCGTCCCGATGACGGTCAAACAATCCGAAGTACAGATTATCGCTCCGCAAACCGTTGCAGCAGGTGCAGAATTCGAGATCGGCTGGACGGGACCCGACAATCACGACGACTATATCGGCATCGGTCCGGCCTCTGCCACATCTGGCGGTGCGCTTTGGAGCAATGGGTACGCCTACACGCGAGACGGCAAAACCTTGCGGTTTACCGCGCCGGAAGATCCGGGTCAGTACACAGTGCGCTATTTTCTGGCAAAAGATCGTTACGCCATCGCAGAGACGACGCTGACAGTCGAATAGAAAACGTCAGTCAATGACATCACCCCAATCCGCCAGGCCCTGACGCCCCTCCGGCGTCAGGGCATAGACGCCCTTCTCGACCTTACGAAACCACCCATAGTGATTGTCGCGCATCAGCGTTGTCGCATTGGGGACGCCCACGGCCTTGGCGATAATCGCGCCTTTCTCCGCCCCCGCTTCGGCCAGATAACGCGCGCATCGCACCGCATCCTGACGGTAAGCGGTGACAATCCCGTGGCGCGTGGCTCCGCCAGCATTCGGGTCCCCCTCCAATCGATGAAACTGGCGCAAGAGCGCTTCGGTCTTGGCTTTGGTTTTACGCGGTGCGTATGGGCCGGGATCACACTGTGCCTCGACCGAGCCGTCGGCACGAACCGTCAGAAACCCAAGACCCAACCGCCTGCAAAGGATCGTATTCTCGCGCAGCGCTTTGCGGCCTTTCGGCTTGGGCACGGCGATATAGACCAGATCCGTCATCCGCAACCGCGTCACCGCCTGATGGTAAAGGGTCAGGTTAAGACGCAGCTTTAGCTCGACGATCAACGGGGGCTCTTCACCTCGCAATGCCACCATGTCAGCCGCACCAACCTCGCCTTTCACAACATAGCCCATGGCCTCAAGAAAGGCTTTCACATGCGGATACAGATCAGCTTCGCGCTCCATACCCTATGAATGCGCGACTGGCTTGCCGCTGACAAGCTCAGCCCCTAGCTTTGGGACACCTGAACCTGAAAGGACATCCCGATGATCCGCCATTTTTCGCCGTTTCTCTGCTGCATAGCGTTGGCTGGACCAGTTGCTGCGCAATGTGCGGGCAACGATCTTCGGGACACACTTGGCCCTGACGAGCAGGCCCGACTAGAGGCGGCGTTGACGGATGTTCCGTTCCCCCAAGGCAACCATTGGAAAGCGACACGAGAGGACGCCACGATCCACCTGATCGGCACAATGCACCTTGCCGATCCGCGTTTGGATGGGCCTGTTGAGCGGTTGCAAGACACGGTCGAAAGCGCGGATCTTTTACTTTTGGAAATGACGGATGAAGACGAAGCGGCACTCCAGCAGCGGTTGAGCACTGACCCCAGCATTTTGCTCATGTCTGATGCAAGCTTGCCGGACCTGCTAAGCGACGACCAATGGGCCACGATGTCTGACGCATTGAGCGCACGTGGCCTGCCCCCCTTTATGGCAGCACGATTTCAGCCTTGGTATGTGTCGGTGGTGTTGGCCGTGCCACCTTGCGCAGCGATCACAGAGCTGTCTGCCGGAGGTATGGACGCACGTATCGAAGAGATCGCAAAATCGGCCGGTATTCCGCGTGCGGCACTAGAGGACGTAAACACCATTTTTGACGTATTCGCAGATCAACCCCGCGACGTGCAGGTCGATATGATGCTGTCCGCATTGGTCGATCCCGTGATAAGCGAAGACCTGTTTGCAACGCTTCTCGCCAGTTATTTCGACGAAGCCCATGCCGAAGGCTGGGCGGTCTCTGCCATTTTGGCCGAGCGCTATAGCCCAATAGACACATCCTCGGCTGCCGATATTTTTGCCACGATGGAGAAAGAACTACTGATCGACAGAAACCGCGCCTGGATTCCGGTTTTGCTGGATGCGGCAAAGAGCAATGACGTTGTCGTCGCCGCGTTTGGCGCAGCACATTTGCCAGGCGAGAACGGCATTCTGGCGCTTCTTCAATCCGAAGGATTCACGCTCGAACAGCTACCCTTTTGATGCTATACGGCCATGCACCTGACTGTCATCCTTGAGCAGCAGCGCCAATGCCCCCATCGTCATTCCGACCCCGACAAGGATAAACACCGGCGGTAGCGGTCGGCCCAATGCCATTTCCCAAAGGATTACCCAGCTTGGCGTAAGATAGGTATACGCCATGACCTTTGCAGACGGGATGCGCAGGGTCGCATACTGGAGCAGCAGGAAGGTCGCGGCGCTGGCGAACACGGACGTATAGCCAATCGTGATCCAGACAATCGGAGGCAGTTGCGCCCAGTCTGTCTGCATCAACGCCGGATAGCCAAACACCAAAAGCAACACCGCGCCTGCCACCATAACCCCCAAGGTAAAGACAGCGGGCCGTTCACCGCGATTGAGTTTGGGCACCATCGGCGCATAAGCGGCATGGGCCACGCATCCAACGAAATAGATCATCTCGCCACGCCCGATCCCAAAGGCCAAAAACGCCGAGAGGTCGGCCCGAAAAATCACCCACAATGCGCCAATCGCTCCAAGGCACAAAGCAAACGCCATACGTTTGGTCAGGATCTGGCGCAGCAAAAGCCAGCCAAAGCCAGCGGCGATCAATGGTGTCAGAGTGAACACCGCCGCCATCGAAACCGGGGCACCGGTTTTCAGCCCCTCGAACATCAAGACGAAATACGCCACCAGAAACAGTGCCAGCACCAGATACCGCCAAGGCGCGTTCAGCGCGGAACGGTCAATTCCGCCTGTTGCGAACACCAGCCCCGCCAGAATGATTGCCGCAATTACAAAGCGGACCGCATTCAATGCCTCTGGTGCGATATGTGGCGCGGCCATTGATCCGAGTGAAAACGACCCCGCCACAAGGGCCGAGAACGCGAGCATCGCCAGATGGCCCCGCTGCCCTTCGGTCATATCAGACGCCAGCCCCGTCAAACACAGGTACTGCAGCCTTTAAGTGGGCCAGCAGCGCTTGTACTTTGGCAGTCCGGTGTAAATCCACATGTGTGACCAACCAAAGCGGCGCCGACCATTCTTCTTTAGACGGCATGACTTCAATCAGGTCGGGGTCCGACTCGCCTTGGGGCACCGGCATAAACCCGATCCCGGCGCCACTGCGGATGGCCGACGTCATGCTGTAAGTGTCGGTTGTCCGAAAGACCACGCGGTCATACGGCACGCGCGCGCTTAGCCACTTCTGAAACGGCGCGCGGCCTTCGGGATTGTCGCTACCAACAAAGACGTGATCCCGCAGTTCACTTTCGGATTGAGGCAAGCCGTTCTTTTCAACGTAGCTCTTAGACGCGTAAAGCCCGACGCGAAGTTTTGTAAGCGGCTGGACAACATTGTCGGGCTCATCCGGGGCCGTGCCTGCACGGATCGCAACATGCGCTTCGCCATACTCAAGGCGGAACACCCGCGCATCGGTGAGATACCGCATCACCACATCGGGATACTTGGCCTTGAACTCTGCCAGCACAGGAACCAGGAAATCCGACAGTTCCACAATGGATGTGATCATCAGCTCACCGCTCACGTCAGATCCGCGGCCGCGAATACGCCCAACAAGCTGTTGGAGTTGATCTTCGGTGGTTTGCGCCACACGAGCCAGATCTTCGCCGGATTCCGTTGGCGTATAACCTCGCGCGTGGCGCTGGAACAGTTTGACCCCCAATCGGGCCTCAAGCGCGTCGATATGCCGGATCACGGTGGCGTGATGCACCCCCAAGACCTCGGCTGCTCCGCTGACTGTCCCTTGCTGCGCGACCTGATACGCCGTGCGCACTTCGTCCCAATGCTCCATTTCGATCCTCTGTGCGTATTTTCACATAGCATGCGCATATCCACCTATTTCGTGCGCACAGACAAGACATAAGTACCCATTACAGACACACAATGCAGTGATTGGAGATTTTCATGACACACACTCTTTTGCGCATCGACGCATCCGCCCGCCACGAAGGTTCAGAAAGCCGCGCTTTGACCCAGCGCATTGTCGACCGACTGGCACCCGCAACCGTCATCACACGCGACCTGACGGTGGGTGTCCCTTTGATCGATGCCGAATGGCTGGCAGCAGGATGGACACCGGAAGACCAACGCACCGACGCCCAGCGTAACACGCTCGCAATATCGACGACCTTGATTGATGAACTCAAGGCGGCCGACACGCTGGTCATAGGCGCGCCAATTTACAATTTCAGCATTCCAGCGAGCCTTAAGGCGTGGATTGATCAGATCGCCCGTGCTGGGGTTACGTTTCGCTATACCGAAAACGGGCCAGAGGGCCTGTTGACTGGAAAGCGTGCGATTATCGCGGTTGCATCGGGAGGCACACAGGTTGGCTCTGACTACGATTTCGCCACCGGTTACCTGCGGCACATTCTTGGCTTCATCGGTATCACAGACGTGCAGTTTGTTGCGGCTGACCAACTGATGGTCGACGAAGCCGCCTCGCACGCCAAAGCAGACGCCGACCTTCAAGCCATCGCAGCTTGACGGAAATGGCGCGCGGCTTGACTCTGCGCGCCAATTTGGCCTAAACGCGGCCTAAATCCGGGAAGCGTGACTTTCCGGTCCCTTGGACCCATGTCCGGGATCGCCCCCCACCAGCGTGTTACGCCCGTGGGGGCGTTTGACGTTTGGTATATGCGCCGCTGGTCCTTACATCAGGACCAAACCAGCGGCAAAGGAGGCGAGAGCCCATGTTTGAAAATCTGTCCGACCGCCTGTCAGGCGTCTTTGATCGGCTCACCAAACAAGGCGCGCTGTCAGAGGACGACGTCAAAACCGCTCTACGAGAAGTGCGCGTTGCTCTGCTTGAGGCTGATGTCTCGTTGCCGGTGGCCCGCGACTTTATCAAAGCGGTTCAAGTTAAAGCGACAGGTCAAGCTGTTACCAAGTCAATCACACCCGGCCAGCAAGTCGTCAAGATCGTCCATGACGAGCTTAAGCATGTCCTGACCGGCGACGAAGATCCCGGTGCTCTCAAGATCGATAACCCGCCTGCTCCCATTCTGATGGTCGGCTTGCAGGGCGGCGGTAAGACAACCACAACGGCCAAGATTGCCAAGCGCCTGTTCGAACGTGAGGGCAAAAAGGTCTTGATGGCGTCTTTGGACGTCAACCGACCGGCCGCAATGGAACAATTGGCGATCCTTGGCGCTCAGATCGGTGTGGACACGCTGCCCATCGTCAAAGGCGAAGACCCGGTCGCGATTGCAAAACGCGCCAAGACGCAGGCCAGCCTTGGTGGCTATGACGTCTATATGCTCGACACCGCGGGCCGTTTGTCCATCGACGAAGAGCTAATGGCACAGGTCGAAGCGGTGCGCGATGTCGCAAACCCGCGCGAGACACTGTTGGTGGTCGACGGCCTGACTGGTCAGGACGCGGTGCATACCGCCGAAAACTTTGACGAACGCATCGGTATCACGGGCGTTGTCCTGACCCGGATGGATGGCGACGGGCGCGGCGGTGCGGCATTGTCGATGCGCGCTGTCACCGGAAAGCCGATCCGCTTTGTCGGCTTGGGCGAAAAGATGGACGCGCTTGAGACGTTCGAGCCGGACCGCATCGCGGGCCGTATTCTGGGCATGGGCGACATCGTTTCGCTTGTCGAGAAGGCGCAGCAAACGCTTGAGGTCGAACAGGCCGAGCGCATGATGAAGCGCTTCCAGAAAGGTCAGTTCAACATGAACGACCTGAAGATGCAGCTTGAACAGATGATGAAGATGGGCGGAATGGAAGGCATGCTGGCGATGATGCCGGGGGCCGCCAAGATGCAAAAGCAGATGGATGGCGCCGGGATCGACGATCGTATGCTGCGCCAGCAGATCGCTCTGATCAACTCGATGACCAAACGCGAACGCGCGAACCCTGCCTTGCTTCAGGCCAGCCGCAAGAAGCGGATCGCCAAAGGCGCAGGCATGGAAGTGTCGGACCTGAACAAGCTGCTCAAGATGCAGCGCCAGATGTCTGACATGATGAAGAAGATGGGCAAAATGGGCAAAGGCGGGATGCTGAAACAGGCCATGAAAGGCATGTTCGGCAAGGGTGGCATGCCCGAGGGCATGGACCCCAGCCAGATGGACCCGAAAGCGCTTGAAGCAGCAGCAAAAGCCATGGGCGGCAAAGGCGGCCTTCCCGGATTGGGCGGCGGCATGGGCGGCCTGCCACCGGGCCTGAGCGGTTTTGGCAAGAAGAAGTAAGTGACGACAGCCCCGATCATAAACACGGCGCGGCTGCGCCTGCGCGGTCACACGTTGGCCGACCTGGAACAGCTGTGCGATCTGTTTGAGACAGATCGCGCCCTGCATATGGGTGGCCCGATCCCGCGGAAACACGCATGGCGCTGGTTGGCATCTGAGATTGCAATGTGGGACCTGATGAACCACGGCGCTTGGGGTATTGAGACGACTGACGGCGAATTCATCGGTCAGGTTGGATTGCTAAGGCCGCCCCATTTCCCCGAAGTCGAACTGGGCTGGACCGTGCTGGAGCATGCTGAAGGCAAAGGCTATGCGTTCGAGGCTGCGATGGGTGCAATGCTGTGGGCGTGGGAACAGGGCTTTGAGACACTTGTGTCTTATATCGCCCCAGCCAATGCGCGCTCCATTGCACTGGCCGAACGGCTTGGTGCTGTGCACGATCCCGATGCAAAACTGCCCGCTGGTGAAACCACAAGCGACACCATTGTCTATCGTCATAGCCCGGACTGTGACGGCGCGCCGGAGGCCTACGCATGAGCCTCACCAACGCGCCCACTCTTGAAACCGATCGCCTGATCCTGCGCGGGCCTGAAAAGTCCGATGCAGAGGCCATGATCGCTTTTCTGATGGATGAAACCCGTGCTGCTGGCTTTGGGGGATACACCAACCGTTCGGACTCGTGGCGCTGGTTCACCCTTAATGTCGGGCACTGGCACTGGCACGGATACGGGTATTTTACCGTTGAAGATAAAACCACCGGAAAGCCGGCTGGGATCTGTGGCATCTGGAACCCCGAAGGCTGGCCCGAACCCGAAGTGGGATGGGTTGTCTTTGAGGGTTTCGAGGGCAAGAGCATCGCCTTTGAAGCAGCCATTCGCGTGCGTCAATGGGCATATGAGGACTTGGGCTTTACCACACTGACGTCGAACATCGTGCCCGGGAACACCCGGTCTGTTCGCCTCGCTGAACGGATGGGCGCAACATACGAGCGGACTTATCTGAACCCGAGCATGGGCGAAGACATGCTCTATCGCCATCCGGGACCGGAGGCGCTGATATGAGCCTCAACGTCCCTGTGATCGAGACCGAACGCCTGACATTGCGTGGCCCGCGCCTCTCGGACCATGCTGCCTTCTGCGCTTATTTCGAAGACCCGCGCAGCGCATGGAACGGTGGTCCACTTGGCCCGCGCGAGGTTGAAGGCATGATCACCTCTGCCGCCGGGGGCTGGGCGTTACGGGGCTATGGTCTTTGGTTCGTGACCATGAAGGAAGACGATGAGGCGATTGGCTTTGCAGGGATCTTCCACCCGTTTGACTGGCCGGAGCCAGAGCTTGGCTATGGCATTGCCGCCAAATACGAAGGCAAGGGCATCGCTTATGAAGCCGCGATGGCCGCGCGCAAGGCTGCCGCGACCCATTTGGGTCTGAATGCACTGCCCAGCTTTATCTCACCAGACAACGCCCGGTCGCAGGCGCTGGCTGTGCGGATGGGCGCGGTCCGCGAACCGGACGTCACGCTGCGCGACAAGGTTGCTACGGTATACCGTCATCCCAAGTTGGAGGCCGCGTAATGGGACACCGTGACATTCCCGTCCTCGAAACCAAGCGCCTGCAACTGCGCAGTCCAAAGGCCGAGGATTACCCAGACTTCAAGGCGACCTTTGCGTCCTACCGGTCGCGCTTTATGGGTGGGCCGCTCAATGCCTACGAGGCGTGGATGCTCTATGCCGCCGAGATCGGGCATTGGGAAATCCGCGGCTTCGGGATGTGGATGGTTCATCTCAAGGAAACCGACGAAACCGTCGGCATGGCAGGCGGGTGGTCCCCTGCGAAATGGCCAGAGCGCGAGATTGCATGGATCATCTGGCCAGATCAGGCCGGGAAAGGGTATGCGCTGGAAGCAACCCATCGCGTGCGCCAGTACCTTTATGATGACCGGGGCTGGGACACAGCCGTCAGCTATCTTGATCCCAAGAACCTCGACAGTATCCGTCTGGCCGAACGTCTGGGTGCAAAGAAAGACAACGACGCACCAACCGTTGATGGCACTGATGTTGTATACCGGCATCCAAGCCCTGATGCGCTGCGCGGCTCGCAGTTATCCCATGGCATCGACATGGAAATCGCGCATTACCAAGACCCTTTGTTCAAACCGAAAGGCTGGGCCATTGACTGACATGACCACCGATCCTGTGACCCGCGCCGCCGAAGTGCTAAAGGGTCACCGCGAAAGCATTGACCGGCTGGACGCGATCCTTGTGTTCACGTTGGCCGAGCGCTTCAAACACACGCAGGCCGTTGGTGAGCTGAAAGCTCAGCACGACCTCCCGCCCTCAGACCCCGCGCGCGAGAGCAAGCAGATCGCGCGGCTCGAAGAGCTTGCGGCCCAGGCAGATCTTGACCCTGAGTTCGCCAAGAAATTCCTGAATTTCATCATTCAGGAAGTCATCCAACACCACAAACAAAAGCAATCCTGACGGGCCATCCCGTCATCTCGAAAACCTAGGAGAATACCAAATGGCTATCAAAATTCGTCTCGCCCGTGGCGGTTCCAAAAAGCGCCCCTTTTACCGCATCGTTGCCGCTGACAGCCGCATGCCGCGCGATGGTCGCTTCATCGAAAAGCTGGGCACATATAACCCGCTCCTGCCGAAAGACAGCGAAGACCGCGTGAAGATGGACGTTGAGCGTATCCAGTACTGGATGAGCCAAGGCGCCCAGACCACCGACCGTGTTTCGCGTTTCCTCGAGGCAGCCGGCGTTGTTGAAAAGAAAGAGCGCAACAACCCGAAGAAAGCCGTTCCGGGCAAAGCCGCCACAGAGCGCGCCGAAGCAAAAGCTGCAAAAGCAGCGGACGCTGCCGAAGCCGCTGCAGCTCCGGCCGAAGAAGAGGCAACCGCGGAATAATCGCGTCTGCCTTCGCAGATGGCCGGCCCACCCGGTCATCTGCCATTTTCGCTGTCCCAGAACAGCGCCTTAATTTTCTATGTTTGAATTTTGTCACAACGCCGCTTTTACCAAGCGCGTTGGCCATCTGTTGCCGCGTTCGCGGCCATATTACTTGACCAAGTCCTCGCAGCGCTCCATGTCTGAATTCAGCCGCAACACTCATATCAGGAACCAGATATCATGATCCTGCGCCTCGCCACTGTATCAAGCCTTGCCCTTGCTTTCGCGGCACCCGCATATGCCGCGGGCCCCGGTCAATCCGGGGCACAGACCAAGGTGATGGCGCCAGCCCCCGCCGCAGCCGCTCCCAGCCCGCAACTGGTCTTTACACTGCGCGGCGGTGTTGCTTCGACACCTGAGTATTTTGGCTCGGACGAAAACACGGTCGGCCCGGATATCGGGTTTCGGTTCAATTACCTCGCCCTGCGCAATGGCCGCAGCTTTGGAAATCCCGATCCCTGGGCAGACAGCATGGGTCTGACTTTTGGTGGTTCCTTCCGGTTTATCCAGGAACGTAAGACAGATGATTTCGACGAATTGGCTGGGCTCAATGACGTTGACGCCGCCATCGAGCTGGGGGCATCCCTGCGTTATGGCACAGAATATTTTGCAGCGTTTGGTGAGGTCCGGCGAGGTTTCGGCGGTCACGAAGGCTGGGTAGGTGAAGTCGGAGCAGATGCAATCGTCCGCCCAACAGACCGCCTACGCTTGTCACTGGGACCGCGCCTGTTCTTTGGCGATGACACCTATAGCGATACGTATTTTGGCATCACTGCAGCCGAAGCAAGTGCGGCGCTGCCAGCCTATGACCCAGACGGTGGCATGGTGTCTGCAGGGATCGAGTTCGGCGCACAATACCAGATCAACGATGTCTGGGGCCTTGAAGGTGCGATCACTTGGGAAAAGTTTACAGATGATGCGGCGGACAGCCCAATTGTCGAACAAGGTTCAGACGAACAATGGGGTATCCGCTTTGGCGTAACCCGCGTGTTCAGCATCGGCGGCTGATCGTCTTTCGAGAGATTGCCTCTACACACCGGTCTGGTCTATCCAGTCGTTCAAAGCGACCGGGAGCATGAGCGGTGAGTGAAAAAGTCTGTGTCGGAGCAATTGCCGGAGCCTTTGGTGTCAGGGGTGAAGTGCGCCTCAAAAGCTTTACCGCCATTCCCGAAGACCTTGCCAAATACGCACCTTTGGAAACCGAAGATGGCGCACGCAGTTTTTCGGTCAAAATAACGCGCCAGATCAAGAACGGTCTGGCCGCCCGGCTGTCGGGGATATCGAACAAGGAAGAGGCGGACGCCATGCGTGGCACGCAACTTTATGCGCCGCGTGAACGCCTTCCATCGCTTCCCGATGACGAATTCTATCATGCCGATCTGATTGGACTTGAAGTGACCGATACCGGCGGCACGCATCTGGGCAAAGTGATGGCCGTCATCAACAATGGTGCCGATGATCTTCTGGAACTGCGCGCTCCGGGTCAAAAGCAGACCGTGCTGCTGCCATTTACGAAAGCCGTTGTTCCGACGGTTGATCTGGCGCAAGGGCGCATCGTTGCCGACCCACCCGAGGGGCTTTTTTCGTGACGACGCGGATCGTCATTCACGCAGGCTTTCACAAAACCGGAACGACCAGCGTTCAATCCATGCTGCGCGAAAACGCTGCGGTCTTTGAACCGTATCTGCGGGTATTCCTGAAAGACAGTTTTGAGGATTTAACCGATAAAGCCCGTGCCTTTTCCATCGATCCGAAAGAAAAAACGCTGGCAAGTGTCGCAAAGGCGGCCACCGCGTTTTTCAAAGAGGTCAATACCGCTGACCCTCGTCCGATCCTGATGTCATCAGAAGATTTATCCGGTCATATGCCCGGACGGCACGGGCTTGAATGCTATGATAGCGCAGGACTGGTCATGAAGTGCCTGGCCGACGCCACGTTTTCGCGGTTTGGCAAGAACACTGACCTGACCTTTTACTTTTCAACACGAAACCGGGAAACATGGCTGCGCAGCACGTGGTGGCAGAACCTACGTAGCACGCGCCTGACTGATGACTTTCAAACCTACGTCGGCCAATTCAACGAAGCGCATACCCTTGATGACATTCTCGAAGAAATTGCCACAGACGTCGCCCCCGCGCGTGTGACGTCTTTTGCGCTGGAAGACTCTACTGATCTTCCGATTGGCCCGCTTGATCCACTCCTCACACTGCTCGACCTTGAAGGACTGGACCGATCGACCATACGGGTGTTGCCACCTGAAAACGTACAGCCGGATCTGGGCATAGACGCTGTTTTTCTTGCTCTCAACCAAAGCGACCTGCCTGAGAAGGACGTACAAGAAGCAAAGCGCGTGATCCGGAGAATGGCGCGAAGGCTGGAGCCGTGAACCGCTCGCACACTAGCAATATCGCCACTAGGACGCCGCATTTTCGGCGATAAATCGCCACTCCTCGTTGCTAGGACACCAAGGTTGTTTTTGGGGCGGGCTTTTGGTGGATCAAGTGAAACGACGTCTGTTGCTGACCATGGCAGCGCTCTCACCGGGCGTTGCGACCGTGACATTGCATGAATTTGCTTTGTCCATGGCACTTATGGTGCTGGGCGTCTTTGGCGCGATCAGCATTGCTGCCGCCGCTGTCGCCGTGTTCCCCCAGAGCGTCTTACCGAGGCTTGAAACCGAAGACACCAAGCGCAGCTATCCATCTCTTGTGATGACATCCGCATTGGACAGCCTTCGTGACATCGCGCCCGACCCCACCGTGCTTCGCGCACAAATGGAAAAGCTCTTGAAACCTGCAGGGCTTTCATCGGGGTTTATGACAGAAGATGATCAGGTTGCGATGGTACTCGAGCAGATCATGGCACGCTGGAATACGACGGACGCCATGTTATTAAGCGATGACCAAATCCGCGAGTTATGGTTGGTAGAACGCCTCATGCGCGCAACCCCGGCCGAGGCGGGGGCTTTATCGAAATTTTTTACCGCGCCTAACGCGATGCTGACCATGCGTGACACTCTGGCGGCACCAGTGTCTGCCTGACCGGTGGCAATTTTCGCAACAAGCGAATAAAGCCGTCGTCGTCACCAAAAGGTAGCACCGATGGACGATCCAAAGACACCACCACAGAAATCTCATGGTCGAAAAGCCATCCGGCCAACGCTCAAGCCACGCGAATTGATGGAGCAATCTCCTGACCTCGCGCGCGTCTGGAAGGCACAGGTGATCACGCTTTTGCCCGATGCATTTCCCGGACTTCTTGGACAGTCATTGACCGGACGCGCGCTAAAGGACGGTTTGTGGCAGCTTGAAACCATCGCGTTGCGTCAGTTCGGTGAAGGCAAACACCGCAACGTTGACGACACCCCTGCGGGTGGTGGTGCCGGCATGGTGCTACGCGCAGACATCATGGCTGCCGCCATAGATCATGCCCGCAAACGCATCCCTCCAGCCGCCCCGCTCATTT
Organism: Marivita sp.; assembly: GCA_043585115.1. Lineage (GTDB taxonomy): Bacteria > Pseudomonadota > Alphaproteobacteria > Rhodobacterales > Rhodobacteraceae > Marivita. The sequence continues at coordinate 2,893,026 of CP121326.1, read as the reverse complement.
ATCTAAGTCCACGAGGACGCCCGATGACCCAAGCAATGGCCCAAAGCCTTGCCAACGGGCCAGGCGCAAGCCTGATCTGTGGCCGCTTTGAAGGGCTGGATCAGAGGGTGATCGATCATTACCGCATTATAGAGGTGAGCCTTGGCGACTTTGTCCTGACCGGTGGCGAGATTGCCGCGCAGGCTTTGATCGATGCGACCGTCCGCTTACTGCCCGGCGTCCTGGGAAACGAAGCGTCGGCCGAAGAAGAGAGCTTTTCCGACGGCCTGCTGGAGCATCCACAATACACCCGTCCAGCCGAGTGGCGCGACATGGCCATTCCACCTGTTCTCATGTCCGGTCACCATGGCGAAATCGCCAAATGGCGCAAAGAGCAATCCCAACAGATGACACGGGACAGACGCCCCGATCTGTGGACCGCCTATGAGGCACGGAAAGAGCAAGACAATTGAAATCCGTCAAACTGCAATAAACATGATACGGTCGATGCACGTTGCAGCCTGCGGGAGGATCAAATGACGCTTTCTCTACAAGTTATTTACCCAATTACTGACGACACGACCTTTGATTATGACTATTACCTTGGCACCCATATGCCCATGGTGAGCGAACATATGGGAGCCCATATCGACAAGGTTCTCGTGACAAAAGGCTTGGCTTCAGGGCCGGATGCAGCACCTGAAAGCTATGCCGTGGCATCTATGACCTTTGTAGATCAAACTGCGCTGGATGCGGCCCTTGCTGCAGCCGGTCCGGTTATTGCCGACATTGCAAACTTCACCAATACCAAGCCACAAATGCTCATCGGTGAAGTCATCGCCCAATAACGCGTGTTCGCCACCCACAAGCAGGTGGCGAAGACACCGCAAGCGTCAAACACCTCTTGATTTGAGAGGGCGCTTCTGGTTTACGGCGCGTGTTCCGGGTGTAAGCCCGGTGCAGTGATTCCGTGTGTTCTTCGCATTTGGCCCAAGCTGCACCCGATCCGGACCCGACAAGACAATGACGACCTGAACTCTGGCGGGCGCTCCGAATACACGGACAAAGCGGACCCGGACGAAGACCAAGAGCTCTGAGGACGCGCACACCTTTGCGGAGCAACCGCAAGCATTTAGGAGAGAAGCGATGGACTTGATCGCTCAGTTGGAGGCGGAACAGATCGCCGCCCTTGGGAAGACAATTCCCGATTTCAAAGCCGGCGACACCATTCGTGTCGGCTACAAAGTGACCGAAGGCACCCGTACCCGTGTTCAGAACTACGAAGGCGTCTGCATCAGCCGTCGTCAGGGTGATGGCATTGCCGGTTCGTTCACTGTTCGCAAGATTTCGTTTGGTGAAGGCGTCGAACGTGTGTTCCCGCTCTATTCCACCAATATCGACAGCATTGAGGTTGTTCGCCGTGGTCGCGTTCGTCGCGCCAAGCTCTACTACCTCCGCTCGCGTCGCGGCAAATCGGCCCGTATCGCGGAAGATGCAAACTACAAGCCCCGCAAGGGCGCAGACGCGTAAGGATTGCCGAGATGAAAAAAGATATCCATCCCGAATACCACACCATCAACGTCAAGATGACCGATGGGACAATGCTCGAAATGCGCTCGTGCTGGGGCAAAGAAGGCGACACACTTGCGCTGGACATTGACCCGACAGTGCACCCCGCGTGGACCGGCGGCACCTCGCGCCTGATGGACTCCGGCGGCCGCGTGTCCAAGTTCAAGAAAAAGTACGAAGGCCTGGGCTTCTAAGCTCTGCCCCTTTGCACATTTCAAAAGCCGCTCCGGTTTGGGGCGGCTTTTTTGTTTGCGCTGCCGGAAGCGGGGCAACGACATGAACGCCCACAAGCCCATAACAGGATGCGCACACTCCTTTCGTCTTTCGAACGAGTGATCTAGGCTCGTCACCACAAGTCGACTTTGATGGAAAGACATTGCCTTTGGACGTCATGCCAATATTTGCCGGGCTTATCCTGTTCGGCGTTTCGATGGCCGCAGGCATGTTCAATGTGGTCAAAATCATCACCATCTACGAAGCCAAGCACGAACTGAGGCATGGATCAGCCGGATGGATCAAGGCGATCTCGGGTTGGTCGCTTGTTGTGGTTTGGCTTCTTGTGACCTGGTTTCTGGCCACGATTATTGGTGACTGGTACATCAGCGGCGATGTCGAAGCTGCCATGGAACGGGCGGAGGTCCGGCTATGGATCATGCTTGAAATCATCGCGGCTGTGCTTGATTCAGATTCATGACTGAATCGGTCGTCAATCAATCGGAAATGCTATGCCAGAACTGTGGCGGGCAATGCGTCTTTGATCCGGCGCAACAAGATCTGCTGTGCCAAAGCTGCGGAACGCTATGGCCATTGGCCAGCGACGCCGATCACGAAGCGGCGCAAGAATTTCCGTTCCATCCCGAAGTTCCTCAACCGGAACCACCACGCCTGCGCGGCGATTATATCCATCAGTGTGAAACTTGTGGCGGCGAGGTGTTTTTCACCGGCTCCACCCTGTCCGAAAGATGCCCCTACTGCGATGGCTCGGTCGTTCTGAAGCCCGAAGGCAAAGCCTACGACACCATGGCACTTATCCCATTTCGGATCGACAAGTCTTATGCCGATCAATCTGTCACAGATTGGATCGGTCGACGAATCGCGGCACCCGATGATCTGAAAGACTTTACCGCCAACGGCCGTGTGGCCGGTCTTTACGCACCTTTTTGGACATTCGATTCCAAAGAAGCGATCGAGTATTGGGCAAGTTACACCACCGGGTCAGGAAAAAAGCGGCGGCGGCACAGCGTCACGGGACATATGACCATTTTCTTTGACGATCTTCTGGTCCCTGCATCCCCACATGTCACACCGCTTATCCGTGACGGGATCTTGCATGATTTTGAGCCCAACTATCTGCGCCCCTACAAAGCAGGATACTTGGCCGGATTTGCAGCTGAACGGCACCACATGACCATCGCCAAAGGCCTGCGGCTGAACGCACAGGACAAAGACCTGCTGATCCGCAACAAGATCAAGCAGCATGTTGGAAAATCCGGAACGCGCGTCTCGAAATACAGGACAGACACGGCCGGAATTCACTACCGGCGCATCCTCTTGCCTGTGTGGATCATGCACTATCAATACCGCGGCACGCCAAAGAAAGTGGTTGTTTCCGGGATCGATGGTCGAACCTTTGGCGAGCGACCGTTTTCGCTTTGGAAACTGGCCGGGTATTCGACACTTCTCACCGGATTGGCGATACTTTTGGGCCTGATCTGGGGCGGCAGCACAGCGCCCTGATCACAAGGCCCGGGCATGTGGCGCGCACTTGCACCGTTCCGCAACGGATTGCGCAGTTTCGCGCATCTGTCGTTGCAACCGACACCGTCTATGCGCATAGCTGATCAAAAGCATGTAAGAGCAAAAACATGGCGCACATCATTGTTGTTGGAAACGAAAAAGGCGGTGCGGGCAAATCCACCGTGTCGATGCACGTGGCCACGGCCTTGGCGCGCATGGGACACCGGATTGGCACGCTCGATCTCGATCTGCGACAAAAAACGATGGGACGGTATGTCACCAATCGGAAGAAAACGCTCGAGGCTGAAGGACTTGATCTACCAACGCCACGATATCTGGAACTTCCTGAAATTGATCCGGATAGTTTGCAACCCGGCGAAAACATCTACGATCATCGCCTGTCAGCAGCCGTTGCCGAACTGGAACCCGGAAGCGACTTTATCCTGATCGATTGCCCCGGGTCGCATACGCGTCTCAGCCAAGTTGCCCATTCGCTGGCAGACACGTTGATCACACCGCTGAACGACAGTTTTGTCGATTTCGATCTGTTGGCGCATACCGATGCCAGCGGCGAAAAGATCAAGGGGCCATCGGTCTATTCCGAGATGGTCTGGAATGCCCGCCAATTGCGTGCGCAAGCCGGTCTCCCGCCAATTGATTGGGTGGTTCTACGGAATCGTCTTGGCGCACAGCAGATGGTGAACAAAGCCAAGATGGAAAAAGCTTTGGATCGCCTGTCGAAACGTATCGGTTTCCGCGTGGCTCCCGGCTTCAATGAACGGGTGATCTTCCGCGAGCTGTTCCCGCGCGGGCTGACATTGCTGGACCTCAAGGATGTGGGTGTGAAACAGCTCAACATCTCGAACATCGCGGCACGACAAGAACTGCGCGACCTTATCAAGGCGTTGAATCTGCCTGGCGTGAGCGTCACTTTCTGAATGACAGGGCCGTCCCGCAACGAATTGTGGTTTCGGCTTCTGTTCAGTCTTGCCGGGTTGGCCTTGTTGGTTGTGGCGGTCATGGTCCGCGGCATCTCCAACGCGGCCGCCTTGGTGGAAGTTGTAGGAATCGCAGGTGTATTCTTTGGTGGCACCGCGATCTGGACAGCGCGCAGACTCTGGCGTAACCGCGATTAGCTTGTTTCACGATGCAATTTGATGCCAGATCGTGGCGAAAGGACACTCAATGCCCGCACCTATAAATTTCTTCAAAACCCGACTGACGTCCAACACACCACAGCTTGGCCTTTGGCTGGCCCTTAGCAGCGGATACACGGCAGAGATCGCCGCCGAAGCGGGGTTTGATTGGCTGTTGATTGACGGAGAACACGCGCCTAACGATCTGATGACCATCAACGAGCAGCTCATGGCCCTGTCTGGCCACAAAGTGTCGCCCGTTGTTCGGATACCACACAATGACACCGCGCTCATCAAACAGGTGCTGGACCTTGGCGCACAATCGCTGCTGTGCCCGATGGTGAATTCCGCAGAAGAGGCGCGCGAGATTGTTCGTGCAATGCGCTATCCTCCCAATGGGGTTCGGGGTGTCGGGCACATGCTGGGGCGCGGATCAAAGTTCAACGCCACGTCGGACTATTTGGAAACTGCAGAAAATCAGCTTTGTCTTATTGTTCAGATTGAAAGTGTCTCAGCGATGGACGCCATCGAGGAAATCTGCGCGGTCGACGGGGTCGATGGCGCATTTATCGGACCGGCGGATCTTTGTGCCGATATGGGGCTGCTTCCCGATATCACGCATGCCGACGTACGCGCTGCTGTTCAAAATGGTTTGCGCCGGATCCGAGCTACGGGCAAGGCGGCAGGCATCATCGACGGCGATCCGGAACTGATCCAGCAAGATATCGACGCCGGTGCCAACTTCATTGCACTTGGCGCTGACCTACTGCTTTTGACGCAAAGCATGCGCAGCTTGGTGACAACGTGGCAAGCCCGGACGCGCTAGCCCGGGCTTTCAGCTGTTCTTCACTATGACGACAAGCTGCGGTTATTCGGCAGGCACAGCAACAGTGTTTGCGGGACGATGGGCAAAATGCTGGCGGTTCAAACGTAGCACCAAGGCAATCGCAACGATCTGTGCTGCAATGGCAAGCCCGGTCATACCCCAATAAGCGACCCCGAATTTGTCAATCGCACCTGCGCCAACCAGACCTTTGTTGACGAAGACGTGGATCATCACCGACAGCGCGACAGCCGGACAGACAAGCGCATAGGACCCCGGTGATGTTTTTGCTCCCATGACGAAATCGCTGAAATATCCCTGACGCATCATGACAACGGCGCCAAGCAGCAGGAACACGATCTGAACCGACAACAGACGCGCGAGAAAGATCATGGTTTCACCCGGTTGGGCGTGCGTATCGAACGCCACATGGAGACCGTGGCTTTGGCGCAGGAACAAGATTCCAAGCACTGTCATGATCGGAACGATAATCATCAGGGTCGGACCAGATTCACGCGCGGTGCCATGCTGCAACATTGACGCGAACGCAGTGATGGCCGCAATCGTGGTATAAAGCAGTGCTGCGACGCCAAAGAAGGTCGACAACATAAGCGCAACAGCGACCGTGGTCGCGGATGTGCTCATGGCAGCAGGGGCTGCAAAGCCAACGCCAATCATCGCGATGCTGAAAGCGGGCAGCAGTTGCGCAAAGGAATTGTGCGCTGTCACATCGAAAACGCCACCTTTTGAGAGAACGCGCCCAAGAAACGATCCGATCATGCGAAAGGCCAGCACACCGATCGCAGCGAACGCAATCAAAGCCAGCGGAAAGAGATATTCGACGACGCCCCAAAGCTGCGGAACAAAGACCAGGCCAACGATGAACAGCGCATTAACGCTCATCGCCAGTGCGAGCGGCATCGCCAAAACGGTCGCCTCTGCGTTTGTTTCCCGCAGTTTCGCGTATGCGTCGGTTTTCTTGAAAGTGGCGAAAGACTGAAGGTTCCAAACCAAAGATTTGATGTTGAGAAAGGCGAAAGCGGCGATCCCGATCAATGCAATCGCGATACCAGCCTGCATCGCGGCACTTCCGTTTCCAAAGGCCGCCACAATATCTTCGAACACCGGCACAGGCTGGCCGGGGTGTGGCACCCAGAACATCAGGAACATGAAAAACGTAACCGCAATTCCTCCGGCGCCAAGCGACGCCAGAAAATATATCGGTGAATAACTATCAGCGGGTCTGGTGGCGGAACGGTCCACGGCGGCTCTCCTTATATTCCAATTTTGGAATACTTATACATTCGAAATTTAGAATGTAAAGGGCTGATTGTAGCGCCTCCAAATCTGCACTGAATTGCGCACGGACCTCGCCGCACGCTCAGCGCAATATCTTGTGGATAAAACGCCCGCATCAACCACATGCGGAACCAAACCGTTGACTCAGCCGCAACGCCCGCGACACACTGACCCCCACACAGGAATCAGGCAGGCTTTCAAATTGCGCTTTTCCAAACTCCGTTTGACAGGCTTCAAAAGCTTCGTGGACCCAACCGATCTTGTCATAGCTGATGGCTTGACCGGGGTCGTGGGGCCAAACGGCTGTGGGAAATCCAACTTGCTTGAAGCCTTGCGCTGGGTCATGGGTGAAAACCGCCCAACCGCGATGCGCGGTGGCGGCATGGAAGACGTCATCTTTGCAGGCGCTGCCACCCGACCGGCACGCAACTTCGCAGAAGTGTCGATCCAGATCGACAATTCCGACAGGCTTGCTCCCGCAGGTTTCAACGATCAGGATCAGCTTGATATCGTCCGGCGTATCACCCGCGATGTGGGCAGCGCATACAAAGCCAATGGCAAGGATGTGCGCGCCCGCGATATTCAGATGCTGTTTGCCGACGCGTCTACCGGTGCGCATTCCCCTGCGCTGGTACGTCAGGGGCAGATCAGTGAATTGATCAACGCCAAGCCGAAGAACCGTCGCCGTATTCTGGAAGAAGCGGCCGGCATTTCCGGGCTGTACCAGCGCCGCCACGAAGCCGAACTCAAGCTAAAGAACACCGAAGCCAACCTGCTCAGGGTTGACGACGTCATTGAACAATTGGCAGCGCAATTGGCCCAGCTTGCTCGTCAGGCCCGTCAAGCCGCCCGCTATCGCGCGATTGGCGAAGATTTGCGTCATGCCGAAGGCTTGCTACTCTATCGCCGGTGGAAAGACGCAGACGTGGCCCGTGCAGAGGCAGATGCCCAACTGCGCGAACGGACAACCGATGCCGCCAAGGCCGAAACCGCAGCACGCGAAGCAACCAGAGCGCGGGAAGAGGCAGACGCTGCCCTGCCCCCCATGCGCGAAGAAGCTGCCATCGCTGCTGCGATTGTGCAGCGCCTGACGCTTCAACGCGATACCCTCTCCGAACAAGAGCGGCGCGCTGAAGAGACAATTCAAACTCTGACCCGCCGCATCGACCAAATGACAAAGGACATGGAGCGCGAAAGCGGTCTCAATCGGGACGCCGGAGAGACGATCCAACAGCTGGAATGGGAAGATCGCGAACTTGCCAAGGCGGCAGAGGGCCATGACGACAAGCTTGCCGCGGCCATCGAAGCCGCGCGGGAGGCCGGGGCGATTTTGCAGGAACGCGAAGCAGACCTGAGCCAGAAAACCGAAGATGTGGCCCGTTTGGCCGCCCGCCATCAATCCGCGCATCGTCTGCTTTCGGACAGCCAAAAAACATTGGACCGGAACGAAGCCGACACAGCCCGTGCGCGCGACGCGATGGCTGCAGCGAAACAGGCTTTGACAGACGCGATAGAAACCGCAGCGCTTGCCGAAACCGAACAAGCCGCCGCTCGCGATCTGGCGGAACGTGCTGACGACGTCCTGAACGAAGCCGAAGCGGCCCGTGCCGAAACTCAATCACGCGAAGCTGATGCGCGTGCCGAAAGATCCGAGGCAGAGGGCGAGATGAGCGCGCTGAGCGCCGAAACCACCGCTTTGGCGCGCCTGCTGGACCGCGACACTGCCGAAGGAGGCCAGATTCTTGACCGACTGCAGGTCGAACAAGGGTTCGAGAAAGCCCTTGGCGCCGCGCTTGCAGATGATCTTCGCGCCCCCGAGGTCGAAGGTGACGGCCCCACCGGCTGGACCTCCCTGCCCCGCTACGACACAGATCAACCGCTTCCGGGTGGTGTGACGCCTTTGACCAATCACGTATCTGTGCCTGATGTTTTGGAACGTCGCATGGCCCAGATCGGTCTGGCGGACCCGGATGATGCCACGCGCCTTCAACCTATGCTTAAGCCGGGACAACGGCTGGTCAGTGTCGAAGGCGATCTTTGGCGCTGGGATGGCTATCGCGCCTGGGCCGAAGACGCTCCGTCGGCGGCCGCCTTGCGATTGGAGCAACTCAACCGTCTTGAGGCGCTGAAACAGGAAACGGCACGCGCGTCTGCCAGGCTCGATGGGGCCCGTGCGGCGCATGAGAGCCTGACGCAGCGGATGGCCGATCTAACGCTGGCCGAAAAGACGGCACGTCAGGCACGCCGCGATGCCGACGCTGCCGTCACAGATGCGGCCCGCAAGCTAAGCCGTGCCGAGGCCGACCGCGATATGGCAGAAGGCAAACTTGAAAGCCTGTCTCTTGCTGTAAAGCGCCACGAAGACGAGGCCACAACCGCCCGCGCGCAAATGGTAGACGCCCAGCGCGCCGTGGCTGATCTTGAAGACCTCGATTCAGCACGTGCCGAAGTCGAAGATCTCAAAATGACCGTTGAAGCGGCCCGCATGACAATGATGGCCCGCCGCTCTGCACAGGATGAACTGCGACGGGAGGGCGATGCGCGCAAAGCCCGCGCACAGCAAGTCACCAAAGAACTTAGCGGCTGGCGGCACCGTTTGGAAACGGCCGAAAAACGCAGCGCTGAATTGGCCGACCGTCGGGCCGCTACGCAAGCCGAACTCGAGGCTGCCTCGAACACACCTGCCGAACTGGCCGCGCAACGCGAAAGCCTTGGCCACGAAATTTCGCAAGCCGAAGCCCGTAACGCGGATGCGAACGACACTTTGTCTGCTGCCGAAAATGCGTTGCGCGCTGCCGATCAATCCGAACGCGAAGCCGAACGCGCAGCCTCTGAAGCCCGTGAAGCCCGTGCCAGATCCGAAGCCCGCGCCGAAGCCGCACGCGAAGCAGTGAATGCTGCGGCGGAACGCATTGCCGAGGAACAAGAAACCAGCCCGACGAGTTTGTTGCAGCAATTGAGCGCTGATCCTGATGATCTGCCGAAGGCCGAAGCGATTGATGCAGATGTTAACCGCCTGAAACGTCAGCGTGATGCTTTGGGGGCCGTTAATCTGCGCGCCGAAGAAGATGCCAGGGAAGTTCAGGAAGAACATGACACGCTGCTTGCCGAAAAGCTCGACTTGGAAGAAGCGATCAAAACCCTGCGCTCGGGCATTGCCAGCCTCAATCGCGAAGGCCGCGAACGCCTGCTGACAGCGTTTGAACAGGTGAACAGCAATTTTACCTTGCTCTTTACCCATCTCTTTGGCGGCGGCGAAGCAAGCCTCGTGATGGTCGAGAGCGACGATCCGCTTGAGGCCGGGCTTGAGATTATGTGCCAGCCTCCGGGAAAGAAGCTGTCGACACTGTCGCTGTTGTCCGGGGGCGAACAAACCCTGACAGCTTTGGCGCTGATCTTTGCGGTCTTTCTGGCCAACCCTGCTCCGATCTGTGTGCTTGACGAAGTTGACGCGCCGCTGGATGACGCCAACGTGACAAGGTTCTGTGATCTGCTTGACGAAATGTGCCGCCGTACGGAAACGCGATTCCTGATTATCACGCACCACGCCGTCACCATGTCCCGCATGGACCGTCTGTTCGGTGTGACCATGCAAGAGCAAGGCGTCAGCCAGCTTGTATCCGTTGATCTCAAGAAGGCGGAACGTCTGGTCGCGTAAACGTGTGTGCGACGTCAGAGCATTTGGCCCTACAGTCGGTACATGTTCAAAAATGTGCTTGCCATCTGCTTTCTGCCTGTCTGTGCCCTTGCACAAGACTGGGCTCCTCGGGGCAGCGATACCCTGTTTGATCAAACGGCCTTGGATAACCGACTTCGGGGGGCAACCATTACGTTTTTCGACGATGGCCAATCCCAGTTTTTCGCGGACGGGCGCTATACATACACTTACGCCAACGATGGCGGAACCGGCTATGGCTATTTTACGGTTATGGCAGACAGCACCATATGCATCGACTTTGTCACGGGGTTTTCACGTTGTGACCTGTATGTCACCGATGCTGCCGGACGACTGACCGTGATCACCGCCACCGGCGACAGGTTTCCAACACGCCCTTGATCCGCAACGCGTTTTTCCCTTGTCAGCCTGTACGTTCATGCGTCACACATTCGAGAAGGTTCTTGGTCAGCAGGCCAAGTTCCGCTCATTTTAAGAAGTTGATCATACTCGTTACACAATAATTAACTGTTTATTATCTAATAAGGACGGATCTTAAACTTAGGAAACCGTCGGTCGAAAGGACCATTTGCCTCCGATGAACGTGCTGATTGTGCAAAACCAAGCCAGTCTTGGCCATTTGTGGCAACGCCACTTGCACCGGTATGGGCATGACGCTGACATCGCAATGGATCAGGACAGTGCCATCAGCAGATTGGAGGTGCAGTTCTACCCGATCATCATTCTCGACGTGGTTCTTGAGGGCGGCAGCGCTATAGCTGTTGCCGATTACGCGAACTATCGGCACCCCGATTCCCGAGTAATCTTTGTCACCAATACAAGCTTCTTTTCAGACGGATCTATCTTTCAACTGTGCTCAAACGCTTGCGCCTTTGTGCCCAGTGCAACCCAACCTGAAGATCTTGCTGCCATGGTAGAACACTACGCCAAGGCCGATTAAGCGGCCTTGAGCGTGTCGCGACCGTGAGGTGCATCAAAATCAAGGATAGGATTGATCGGGATGATCCGATAGGGATTTATCGTCTCGTGGCTATAGTGGTAATGCCGTACGATATGATCAAGGTTCACAGTCCCTGCAACACCGGGCACCTGATACAACTCTCGGGTATACGCCCAAAGGTTTGGATAATCGGTGATCCGGCGGCGGTTGCACTTGAAGTGTAAGTGGTACACAGCATCGAACCGTACAAGTGTTGTGAACAAACGCCAATCGGCCTCGGTGATCTGATCTCCCACCAAATAGCGTTGCGAGGACAGGCGTTCTTCCAGCCAGTCAAGGCTTTCAAACAAGGGGATAACGGCCGCATCATAGGCCTCTTGGGTTGTCGCAAACCCTGATTTGTACACACCGTTATTGACCGTATCGTAGACGCGGTCATTGACCATTGCGATGTCGTCGCGCAGCGGTTCCGGCCAGTAGTCATCGCGATTGCCTGTCAGTCCATCAAAGGCCGAATTCAACATCCGAATGATCTCGGAGCTTTCATTCGACACGATGGTCTCGCGCTGTTTGTCCCAAAGGATTGGAACGGTCACACGCCCCGAGACTTTGGGATCGGCCTTAAGATAAATATCGCGGGCAAAGGGCAATCCATAGAGCGTGTCTCCCGTAGCACCGGGGAAATCCGTATCGAAGGTCCATCCGTCCGAGAGCATATCAGGGTGAACGACCGAAACGTCGATATGGTCCTCAAGCCCCTTGATGGCACGAAAGATCAATGTGCGATGCGCCCAAGGGCAGGCAAGGCTGACATAAAGGTGGTAACGCCCCGACTCGGCGGCGAACCCGTCCTCACCAGAGGGGCCGGCACGTCCGTCAGCGGTGATCCAGTTCCGGAACCCTGCTGTTGAGCGCTTGAACGCGCCTCCGGTGCTTTTGGTGTCGTACCATTGGTCTTTCCAGACGCCATTGTCCAAGTGTCCCATGCCGTGCTCCTCTCATTCTGCTGTATAACGACATAGAGCTCTGCACAGTTTCACAAAACACCCACAAACGCGCAGCGTACTATCACTGACCGCACAGAAATCCCACAATGCCTGCGCCGGCTTTGGATCCCGCAAGGGATCACTGGCGCTGACATCCCAGACAGCCCAAGATGGCAAATAAACCGCAGTCGCGGCACAGTTTCTGGTGCAATAACTTGGCTTCTGCGCATCACCGCGGTAAGGGAGCGGCGAAGAATGAGACGGGTGAGACCTCCGGCTGGTCATTTTCGTCAGTTTTCTGCCGGATTATTCATCATCAGATGACACAGACAAAGACCGCGCGACCGTCACGCGGCCTATGGGCAAACAAGCATTCATGATCTCAATTGCACAATACAAACGCCAATGGACTCATAACATCCGTGGTGACCTGCTGTCTGGGCTGGTCGTAGCGCTCGCTCTGATTCCCGAAGCGATTGCATTTTCGATCATCGCTGGCGTCGACCCCAAGGTTGGCCTTTATGCCTCGTTCTCAATCGCTGTGATTACCGCGATCACCGGCGGCAGGCCCGGCATGATTTCGGCCGCGACCGCTGCGACGGCCGTACTCATGGTGACGCTTGTCAGGGAACACGGGCTGGAATACCTGCTGGCAGCGACGGTTTTGGCGGGTCTTTTGCAGATCGTCGCCGGTTTTCTAAAGCTTGGTTACGTTATGCGCTTTGTGTCGAAGTCGGTGATGACAGGCTTCGTTAATGCGCTGGCGATCCTGATTTTCATGGCACAATTGCCGGAACTCGATCCCTCGCGTGTGCCCATGCTGACCTATGCTCTTGTCGCCGCAGGTTTGCTGATCATCTACCTTTTCCCTTTGCTGACCAAAGCCGTGCCATCACCGTTGGTGACGATCATCATTTTGACGGCAGTCGTTGTCGTCATGGGGTGGGATGTACGCACCGTTGGCGACATGGGAGACCTGCCCGACACATTGCCCGTGTTCTTGATCCCGGACATTCCGCTCAATTTTGAGACGCTGCAGATCATCTTCCCATATTCGGTTGCAGTGGCCGTTGTTGGCTTGCTTGAGAGCCTGATGACCCAACAGATCGTGGATGACCTCACGGACACCACATCAAACCGCAATCAGGAATGTATTGGCCAGGGCCTCGCCAATACGGCAACCGGCTTTATCGGCGGCATGGCCGGGTGTGCCATGATCGGCCAGTCTATTATCAATGTGAAATCCGGCGGGCGCGGGCGGTTGTCCAGCTTTGTGGCCGGATTGTTCCTCCTGATCCTCGTGGTGGCTTTGGGTGATATTGTGGCGATTATCCCGATGGCCGCCCTTGTCGCGATCATGATCATGGTGTCGATCGGGACGTTCTCGTGGTCGTCGATCACCAATTTGCGGGAACACCCGAAATCCTCTTCAATCGTGATGCTCGCGACGGTTTTCTTTGTGATCTACACCCACAACCTGGCCATCGGGGTTCTGGTGGGCGTCTTGTTGTCAGGCATCTTCTTTGCCTGGAAAATCTCGCAGCTGTTCCGCGTCCGGTCGACCATCACCCCTGACGGGAACCACCGGACCTACACCATCGAAGGCCAGTTGTTCTTTGCCTCGTCCGAGGACTTTATGAAAGCCTTTGACTTCCGCGAAGCGCCGGAAAAGGTCACCATCGACCTCAGTCGTGCACATATCTGGGATATTTCCTCGGTTGCGGCGCTGGACATGGCTGTGCTCAAGTTCCGCCGTGAAGGGGCCGAAGTTGAATTGATCGGTTTGAACGAAGCGTCTGAAACCATCGTTGACCGGCTTGCCATCCACGACAAGCCAGACGCGATGGATCAACTGCTGGGCCACTAGGAGAGCGCCGATATGACCACGAACACACTCATCGCCCTCGTCGATGGCTCTGCCTATTCCGAAAGCGTCTGCCATCACGCAGCTTGGATTGCTGGCAAGAATGACTGGACCGTCAAGGTCTACCACGTGATGGGCCGTCGGGACTCTGTCGAAAAACAAGACCTCTCTGGCGCAATCAAATTGGGGGCACGGACTGCACTGCTCGAGCAATTGTCAGAGCTGGATGCCACACGGGCCAAACTGGCTCATGAACATGGGCGCGCCATCCTTGAGGATGCCAAAGCCATCATTCAGGGCGATGGCGATATCACCGTGGAGACGCGCCTGCGGCAAGGCGATCTGGTCGAGACAATCACCGCTAAGGAAGAAACCGGCGATATGATTGTCATCGGCAAACGAGGCGAAGCAGCGGGCCTTGCGATGGAGCATCTTGGCTCCAACCTCGAACGGATTGTCCGTGCCAGCCACAAGCCCGTCTTTATCGCCAATCGTGCCTTTAAAGAGATCAAGTCCATCCTCGTGGCTTTCGATGGCGGTCCATCATCGCTCAAAGCGGTCGACTACATCGCACGCAGCCCATTATTTGCAGGGCTGAAAGTGACGCTGGTGTTTGCAGGAAAAGACACGCCTGCAATCCAGAAATCGCTGGCGGACGCCACGGCGACTCTCAAGGCTGGCGATTTTGACGCGGACACACTGATCCAAAGTGGCGAGCCAGAGAAAATTCTGGCGCAGATCACGTCGAACGGCGAGCATGAGCTTCTGGTTATGGGGGCTTACGGCCACAGCCGGGTGCGCAGCTTTATCATCGGATCCACCACGACCGAAATGATCCGTTCGTGCAAGGTGCCCGTTCTGATCATGCGGTGACAAGAGTCTGGTCCAAGGCCCCCTTTTCAGGACCGCAATCTTTGAACCACCCAAATCACGATCATCGCACCAAGAATGGCACCCACAAAACCTGCAACGGCCCCGGTGGCCGCCAGCAGAAGCCGGATCACCAAGCCACCGATCAGCGCGCCTGCGACACCGACCATGACCGTGGCCAAGGTGCTCATTTCAACGCGCATCACACGTGTGGCCAGAAACCCCGCAGCGGCCCCGATGATCAAGAGAAACAGGATTTGCATCGGTTATCTCCGCCACTTTTCACGTACGGTGCTGCGCCAGTGCGTTGGCACGATGATCAAGGCCCCGATGGATGAGGCAATCGCATTGATCCCCGGAGAGTTGAACCCGATCCCAAACATGATCCGCACAAAATAAGCTAGGAACGCACCGCCCACACAGATGATGATGCTTTGCAAAATCCCGTTATTCGTAAAGCCTGTCCGTTCGCAAACATAGCCCACGATCCCCGCGATAATGACCGTACCCATCAAAACCATGAACATGCTTACTCTCCCAACCGCGTTCCCTTGGGAACCGCCATACCGCGCAGAAAGGTCTCGGTGTCTTGGGCGCCTTTGCCCGCGCGCTGTGCTCGTGTGATGGTAACTGCTCCCTGTGCACAAGCAACAGTGAAGGCATTATCCAGAACAGTCCCTGCCACGCCGCTTTGGTCAGCGACCACACTGCCAAGTAGTTTTACGCGGTCACTGCCGATCATGGTCCATGCACCCGGAAACGGAGAGAGGCCCCGGATTTGTCGGTCGATCTCGATCGCGGGGTGGCTCCAATCAACTTTAGCCTCTGTCTTGTCGATTTTTTCGGCATAGGTCACGCCAGCCTCTGGCTGAACCTCGGGTGTCAGATCGCCCAGTATCCCCAAGGCTTTTACGATCAGATCGGCGCCCAAGATGCTCAGCCGATCATGCAGTTGCCCGGTTGTTTCCGTTGTCCCGATCGGGGTTGCTTCGCGCAGAAGCACAGGCCCGGTATCAAGGCCTGCTTCCATCTGCATAATGCAAATTCCGGTCTCGGCATCGCCCGCCATGATTGCACGATGAATGGGCGCTGCACCACGCCAGCGTGGCAACAAAGACGCGTGAATGTTAAGGCATCCGTGGGTTGGTGCATCAAGCACGGCTTGCGGCAGGATCAGCCCGTAGGCCACCACCACCGCGATATCGGCGTTAAGCGCGGCAAACGCGTGCTGTGCTTCTTCGGTTCGAAGGCTTTTGGGGTGCCGTACTTCAAGCCCCAATGCTTCGGCGCGGTGGTGAACAGGGGTTGGGCGATCTTTCTTACCGCGCCCCGCCGGGCGAGGTGGCTGGCAATATACCGCTGCAATCTCATGTCCGGCTTCAACCAGGGCATCAAGCACCGGCACCGAAAAATCGGGCGTGCCCATAAAGATGATCCGCATGTCTTAGCCTTTCAGCTTTTTGGCCCGTCGCAAAAGGATGTCGCGTTTGGTTTTGCTCAGGTGGTCAAAATACATCCGACCGTTCAGATGATCGATCTGGTGCTGCACCGATGTGGCCCACAACCCGACAAAGTCCTGTTCGCGAACCGTACCATCCGTACTGGTGAAACGTACGGTGACCGCCCGAGGGCGTTCTATCTTGGCAAACACCCCGGGAAGGTTCGGACTCGCTTCTTCGTGGGCATGCAGATGTACCGACGCGTGCAGGATTTCAGGGTTCGCCATCCGGATGGCTTTGCCCCTTTCTTCGGATGCATCGACAACAGCAAGCCGTTTCAGAATTCCGATCTGGTTGGCCGCCAGACCGACACCCGGCATGGCCTCCATTGTGTCGATCATATCATCCCAGATCGCGCGAATGTCGTCGGTGATTTCTTCTACCGGGTCAGCTGCTGTGCGCAGACATTTGTTCGGCCACGGCAGGCAAAGACGCACGGTCATGCCGATGCCGTGTAGTCGGCTTCGACCCGAGCGCGCATGTCGGAGGACAGGCGATCAAAGATCACGACGCCATTCAAGTGGTCCAATTCATGCTGGGCACAGGTCGCGGCAAAATCGGTTAGCTGACGTTCATGTCCCGTGCCATCGAGATCAGTGTAGGCAAGAGTGATCGTGGTCGGGCGTGTCACATCCGCCGCAACGCCGGGGATCGACAGACAGGCTTCGGACGCTTCCGCCGTCGCGTCGCTTGACGCGAGGATTTCCGGGTTGATGCACACAAACGGTGTGCGGTTACCGTCTTTCCAGGTCGGGTCCATAACAAAAACCCGCAGCATCACGCCTATTTGCGGTGCAGCCAAACCGCGACCGGGGGCGTCATACATCGTGTCGAACATGTCTTGCACAAACCCGGACACCAAATTCGGATCATCTACAGGCGCGCAAACCTGCGACAATCGAGGGTCCGGCCATGTGACGATTGGCAGGACGCTCATGCTCGCGCCATTTCGCGCTTTAGCTTGACCATTTTGCGAGTGATCATCTGGCGCTTGAGCGGTTTGAGGTAATCTATGAACAGCTTGCCGTTCAGGTGGTCGATCTCGTGCTGTACGCAGGTCGCCCACAGGCCATCGAACTCTTCTTCCTTTGGATTACCGTTCTCGTCGATCCACGCCACCTTGACCGCTTTGGGGCGGGTGACATCGGCGAACTGATCCGGGATCGACAAACACCCTTCCTCGTAGACATTCAAATCATCCGAAGACGCGAGGATTTCGGGATTGAACATCACCAACGGGCGCGACGGCGATTCCTCGTCATTCACACAATCAAGCACGATCAGACGGGACAGCACACCAACCTGAGGTGCCGCAAGACCGATACCCGGGGCATCGTACATGGTTTCCATCATGTCCTTGGCAAGCGTGCGCAACTCGTCCGACAAATCGGGGACAGGGTCGCAAACCTTTTTCAGACGCGGGTCCGGGTGGATGAGGATGGGTAGCTTCATGCCTGTGATCTAGTAAATCAATGTCCAGAGGGCAATAGACCGCTCTTGCACCTGACGATCACTCGAGTAGCGTTCGCCCGAAATTCGACAGCCAAAAGGAAACCTGCATGCGCGATCTATTCAACGTCCCCAATGACCGTCGCGGTCGGCACAGTTCCAAGTGGGATGTGCTTGAAAGCAAGTTTGAGGTGCCAAGCGAGGACGGGATCGCAATGTGGACGGCGGATAGCGATTATCCAACCGCCCCGTGTGTTTTGAGCGTAATGCAGAAGGCGGTTGATCACGGCGTATTCGGGTATTGGACCGACAATTCCGACTACCATGCCGCAATCCAGTGGTGGATGAAGAACCGCCACGGGTGGGATGTAGAAGAAGACTGGATCCTGACATCTCAGGGTTTGGGCAACGCGATAGCGCTGTGCATCGACGTCTGGTCAAATCCAGGCGACCGGATCGTGACCTTTAACCCAGTCTATCACGAGTTCGAGTTCAAGATCCGCAAAGCAAACCGTGTGCCGGTGCAATGCCCTCTTAAACGTGAGGGGGATACCTACGCCCTTGATCTCGAGGACGCGCAGTCGCGGCTTGATGGATCGGAAAAGATTTTGATCTTCTGTTCCCCGCAAAACCCGTCTGGCCGCATCTGGACGGCCGACGAGCTGCGCCAAGTCGCCGAGTTTGCCAAACGCAACGATCTGATCATCGTCGCCGACGAAATCCATCACGATTTCATCTATCCCGGCCACACATTCGTGCCCTTCGATGTTGCTGCCCCAGAGGCGCGAGAGCGGTCGGTCATCGTGACGGCGTCGTCAAAGACGTTCAACATCGCCGGTTTAAAGACGGGAAACATCATCATTCCGGATGCCACCCTGCGCACAGCAATGGCACAGAGGCTGCGGTCATTGGACTATGCCCCCAATCGGATGGGGCTTGAGATGGTCACAGCCGCCTACACCCCGGAAGGTGCGGACTGGGTTGATGCACAGATTGCGCATCTGATTGAAAACCGGCGCATCTTTGATGATGCGGTCAACGCGATCCCCGGCGTGCGGTCTTTGCCGCTGGCGTCAACTTATCTTGCATGGGTCGATTTTTCGGGCACTGGGATGTCGTTTAACGAAATCAGCCGACGGGTAAGAAAAGACGCCCGCATTGCGCCCAGCCCCGGTCCGGAATTCGGCCCCGGTGGGGAAACTTTCCTGCGCTTCAACCTTGCGACGCAACGCTACCGCGTCGAAGAGGCGGCTGCCCGTCTGCAAGAGGCATTTCGCGATCTGCAATAAGATCAGGTGCGCGGCGGTCGCGATTTATAGACAGGCAGGCTCCAACCAAACGCGATGGAGCCTGCCCGCAAGCCAAACGTCAGTGCAGCTGCAGCCAGCACGGTCGGGATTTGTCCTAGGCCAAACACGGGCGCCAGCGCCACAACTGCCGCACCGGCAACGGCACATGTCACGTAAAGTTCGCCTTGCTTGAGGACGAGGGGTACCTCGTTTGCGACCACGTCCCGCATCAACCCACCAAGACAGCCAGTGACAGTGCCCATAACAACGACGATGGCCGCGCTTTGATCAAGAGCGGCGGCAATGTTGGCACCCGCTGCAACCGCGAATGACAGGGCCGCTGCATCAAGCCACAAGATCGCTTTGTAGCGGCTTTCAAACAGGTGGGCGGTGAAAAAGACCACGAAGGCGGCAAGTACGGCAACGCCAAGGTAGGTAGGATCGGCCATCCAGAACACCGGGTTTCGATCCAGCAGCACATCCCGCAGAGTGCCTCCGCCGACCCCGGTCAGGATCGCCAGAAAGGCAAAGCCGATAATATCGAGCTGTGCGCGACTGGCAACCAAGGCACCGGTCAGGGCAAAGACCAACACCGCCGCATGGTCGACCAGTGCAATCAGGCTCACGCTGCGCCTTTTTTGAACGGCTTCATACCTTCGCGTGCCAGTTCGTCGGCGCGTTCGTTTTCAGGGTGGCCAGCGTGCCCCTTGACCCATTCCCACGTCACATCGTGGCGGGCCTGCGCCTCGTCCAGCCGCTGCCAGAGTTCGACATTCTTGACGGGCTTTTTGTTGGCCGTTTTCCAGCCATTGCGCTTCCAGCCGTGGATCCAGCCCGTGACGCCGTTCTTTACATAGGCACTGTCGGTCACAATGGTGAGCGATGACGGGCGTGCCAGCGTTTCGAGCGCATGGATCGCCGCCAAAAGTTCCATGCGGTTGTTCGTTGTGTTGGCCTCACCGCCGGACAGGGTGCGTTCTTTGACAATCGCGTCACCATCCTTGGCTTGCATCAGCACCCCCCAGCCTCCGGGGCCGGGGTTTCCGGAGCAAGCTCCGTCTGTATAGGCGTATAGATCAGGCATGAGCAGTCACAGATATCCAGTCAGCGTCCTCGCCGCTTAGCCCTTTGTCCCGGCCGCGTCGATAGGGGCCGACGGTAAAACCGGCCGCTTCAAGCAATCCGGTCAATTCTACCTCGGTGTAGTAGGTGTAAAGACGGTTGATGCTGTCACGCGCCTCGCCGGTGCCTTCTTTGACCGCGATGTGAAACAGCCCACCCGGTTTGAGCGCCGTGTGAATGGCTGCCAGATGGTTGGGCAGGTCTGCCCGTGGCGCGTGTAACAGGCTGAAATTGGCCCAAACGCCGTCGTAAATCGCTGTGCCGCTGATATCGTCAAAGCTCGCCTGTCGCGCTGTGACGCCTTCGATGGTCGAGGCCAGACCGATCATTTCGGCAGAGGCATCAAGTGCATCGACAGTGCAGCCCGACTGGGCCATGTGACGGGCTGATGTGCCGGGGCCACAGCCGACATCCAGCACATGCGCAAACTGCTGCAGCGCCTTGATAAACGCGGAAAGCGTTTCGCTCGGGGCCTGTGACGGCTCGAGTTTGGCATAGTCACCCGCGCGGGCATCGTAGACGGCAATGGTTTCACGGTCGGTCACAGGAACACCCCCACGGACAGGCAGATCACAACCAGCGCAGACAACAACACGCGCAATTGCATCCACCATTTCGGTGCCAGCCCCCATGTCCAGAAGGCATAGTCCAGTACAAGCAGGCCAAGGAAACCGAAAATCAGGTTTGTGCCTGCGGACACCGGCCCGCCGCCCGTCATGAAGAATGCCCACAGCGCAGGGATTACCGACAGCGCATAGCCCGTCGCCGCCTGCCCGCCCTCTGCCTTGGTGGCAAATCCCCAAAGGACACCGGACATGAAGCTGAGGATCACCATGCCATAGCTGAGTTGCACATACGGCCCGATAAAGCGCGGACCGAGCGAATCGAGACCCCATTGCGCAGCAGGGTCCGACACCAACGTCAACGCGCCCCACGCAAAGGGGATCACGCCAGCAAGTCCAAGGATCAAAGCGGAGCGGGGAATATCTGTCATGGCTGGTCCATCTTTAAGTGCTGGGCGGCGACATAGCTCAGGCGCGTTCCAGCGCCAACCGTCCCGCCAGTGCCGCAAAGAGACCTGCAAAGGATCGGTTGAGCCAGCGCATGACCCGTTCACTGCCCAAAAGCCACGTGCGCGCCGCTGCGGCAAAGACGCCGTAAAGAACAAATACGCCAAACGTCATCAGCATGAAGATGCCGCCCATCGCCGCCATCTCGAGGGTTGCCGACGCAGGATTGCCGGACAGGAAGGGCGGCAGAAGGGCAAGAAAAAAGATCGACAGTTTGGGATTGAGAATGTTGATCAGCGCACCGCGCCGGGCGATGCGAAGGCCGCTTTCGGTTATGCGTTCGGCAGATACCGTCAACGCACCGCCGGATTTCACAGCCTGCCATGCAAGCCACAGCAGATACGCAACACCGGCAAATTTCACGATATTGAACAACACCGCCGACGTATGCAGCACCGCTGCCAACCCCAGTGTCGCCGCCAGAAGATGCGGCACAATCCCAATGGTGCATCCCAATGCAGCCCAGATCGACGGCCAGCGTCCCTGCCCCAGACCAATGGCCAGCGTGTAGATCACGCCGGTGCCGGGGGCCACGACAACAACCAATGCCGTAAGTAGGAATTGCAGAGAAAGCATAGCGGGTCCTCGCTGGGTGTGCTGCCATGACGCTATACATTTGCGCGCCAATGATCTAGACGCGCGCTTTGGCCGTCTGTTGGCCGCTGACATAAAGAAGACGACACTCGTGAAAAAAGCCCTGCAAGATGCCCTTGATGCCCGTGGATACGACACGCTGACCCCTGTTCAGGAGGCTGTTCTCAATCCCGGCTATGTCGGCGCCGACCTTTTGGTTTCGGCACAGACCGGATCAGGCAAGACACTGGGCTTTGGCCTTGCGATCGCTCCGACCATTCTGGAAGAAGAAACCTTTGGCCCCGCCGGCGCGCCCTTGGCGCTGGTGATCGCACCAACGCGTGAATTGGCGATGCAGGTGAAACGCGAACTTGCATGGCTCTATGCGCAGGCAGGCGTGGTGATGGCCTCGACCGTGGGCGGCATGGACATGCGTGACGAACGCCGCGCGCTGGAACGCGGGGCGCATATTGTCGTCGCAACCCCCGGCCGTTTGCGCGATCACATCATGCGCAATTCCATTGATCTGTCACAGTGCCGCGCCGTGGTGTTGGACGAGGCGGACGAGATGCTTGATCTGGGCTTCCGCGAAGACCTTGAATTCATTTTGGGCGAAGCGCCCGAAGATCGGCAGACGCTGCTGTTCTCGGCCACGGTGCCGCCACAGATTGCAAAGCTTGCCAAAAGCTATCAGCGCGATGCCATCCGCGTGGTTACCAAATCCGAAACCAGCCAGCATGCCGATATCGCGTATCGCGCCATGCAGGTGAACGATCGCGATACAGACAATGCCGTGATCAACACGCTGCGCTTTTACGAAGCCCCGAATGCCATCGTCTTTGCCAACACCCGCGCGATGGTGAACCGCCTTACCACACGCTTGTCGAACCGAGGTTTTCAGGTTGTGGCGCTGTCGGGCGAGTTGTCCCAGACCGAACGCACCCACGCGCTGCAAGCCATGCGCGACGGGCGGGCTCAGGTTTGTGTAGCCACCGATGTTGCAGCCCGCGGGATTGACCTTCCGAATCTCGATCTGGTGGTTCATGCCGAACTGCCGTCGAACCATGAAACGCTTCTTCACCGCTCTGGCCGGACCGGGCGTGCCGGTCGCAAAGGCGTATCGGCACTGATCGTGACGCCGAAAGTGCGCAAGAAAGCGGAACGTATTCTGAGCATGGCCAAGCTCAAATCTGACTGGGGCCCTGCGCCATCCGCAGATCAGGTGTTGGCACGGGACGAAGACCGTATGTTTGCGGACCCGGCTTGGGACACACCTGTTGGTGACTCTGAAGAATCGGTGGTGAACCGTCTGGTGGCGGAAAAGTCGCCCGAGCAAATCGCAGCGGCCTATTTGCGGCTGTTCCGGGAACAACACACCGCACCAGAGGAACTGTCTGACCCACATGCGAAGCCCGAGAAACGCCAGGAATTTGGACCAAGCGTCTGGTTTGCCGTTTCGGGCGGACGCGCCGCAGAGGCCGAACCCCGCCGCATCCTGCCAATGGTTTGCGGTGCAGGTGATCTGAACAAGGATGATATTGGCGCGATCCGCATTCAACAGGACCATTCGCTGGTTCAGATCAAGGAGTCATCGGTCGCACGGTTCCTGAATGCGGTTGGTCCAGAGATGGAGCTGGAAAAGGGCGTTACCCTGACCCGCCTGGACAAGGCGCCCGACTTTGACCGTGGTCCACGCCCCGCTGGCAAAGGTGGCCCACGCCCAGAACGCAAGCCTTATGGCGACGGCCCAAAGCGCAAGCCAGCTGACGATCGGAACAAGCCTGAACCTGCGAAGGCGCAAGCAGATGCGGCGGCAAAGCCGACACCCGCCCCAAACCCAAGCGCGCCGATCGATTGGAACGACGCACCGACCCCGCGCGCGCGCAAGCCAAAGCCGGCGGATCGAAAAGGCGGAAAGCCTGCAGGCAAGCCGTATCAAGGCAAATCGGATGGCCCTGCCCGCGAACGTAAGCCGTATCAGGGCAAATCCGACGGCCCATCGCGTGACCGCAAGCCCTATGGCGACAAACCCGGCGGAGACCGTCCACCACGTCGATCCGAGAGCGAATTTCAGTCGCAGCCCTACAAGGGGAAAGGCAAGCCCAAAGGCCCGCCGCCGCCTGACGGCAAGCCTAATAGTAAAAAGAATATCGCACGTGCAAATGCTGGTGATCCGTCACAAAGCATGCGCAAGCCACGTGCGGGCGGGGGCAAACCCGGTGGAAAATTCGGCGGTAAACCCGGCGGAAAGCCGTCAGGTAAATTTGGCGGAAAGCCAGGCGGGAAACGCTGACACGGTAGACCCCGCCGTCAGGCGGGTTCCCGCAACACGCGCGGCACCTTGAACTCGACGTTCTCGACCGCGGTTTCGACCATTTCGACGGTCACATCATAGCGGTCCCGGAACGCGTCGATCACTTCGGTGATCAGCTCTTCGGGGGCGCTTGCTCCGGCGGTGATGCCGACGCTGCCAATTCCATCCAGCGCACGCCAATCAATGTCCGGAGCCCGTTGAACGAGTTGGGAATAGGCGCAGCCTGCCTTGCTACCCACTTCGACCAATCGTTTCGAATTCGATGAATTCGGCGCACCGACCACCAGCATCGCGTCGCATTTCGGCGCCATGGCCTTGACCGCTTCCTGGCGGTTGGTTGTGGCATAGCAGATGTCTTCTTTATGGGGGCCGACAATTTTGGGGAAGCGTGCCTGAAGTGCTGCGACGATGTCGATCGTGTCATCCACACTCAGAGTGGTTTGCGTCACAAAGGCAAGCTTTTCAGGATCACGCACGTCGACAGTTGCCACGTCTTCGACGGTTTCGACCAACAGCACTTCGCCGTCGGGAAGCTGGCCCATAGTGCCTACCGTTTCAGGGTGGCCTTCGTGGCCGATCATGATCATCTGAAGGCCGTTGTCATGGTGCCGGGCCGCTTCGATATGCACCTTGCTGACCAACGGGCAGGTGGCATCTACATAAATCATTTCGCGTTTGGCAGCTTCGGCAGGCACGGCTTTGGGCACACCGTGAGCGGAAAAGATCACCGGACGGTCATCAGGACATTCATGCAATTCTTCAACGAAGACCGCACCTTTGTCCCGCAACGTGTCGACGACAAATTTATTGTGCACGATCTCGTGCCGAACATAGACAGGTGCGCCCCATTTCTCGAGCGCCATTTCAACGATCTTGATTGCACGGTCGACACCCGCGCAGAACCCACGCGGGGCGGCAAGGTACAAGGTCAGGGGCGGTTTGGTCATAGTTTTCTCCGTCTTGCCCAAGACCTAAAGCCTATAAGCCCGCGTTTCCAGTGCAATGCGGTGTTCACACCGGCGTGAATTGACCTTCCTGCGCTGGACCCCCTGATGTCGCAGCAGCAACCAGAGAGGAAATTGAATGTTCAAGCCGATGCGCGTCAGTCTTGGAGGAGGGGTCATTCTGGTGGCAATCGGGGCTGCCTTTGCGGCGTGGCCCGAGAATGCCACGCACCCCACCCTGCCCTACACCGACGCAGAGCGCGTTGCAGAAGGCAAACTGCTCTATGCCGATTATTGTGCAAGCTGCCATGGCGCCAACCTTGAGGGGCAGCAACCCAACTGGCAGGATCGCGATGCCGATGGGTATCTGCCCGCGCCACCGCATGATGCGTCGGGGCACACATGGCATCACGACAATGCGTTGCTGATGCGGATTGTAAGAGACGGCACCGAAGCGATTGTAGGAGGCACCTACACATCCAACATGATCGGTTTTGGTGACGTGTTGACAGACCATGAGATTGCCAGCGTGCTTGGCTACATCAAAAGCACGTGGCCAACTGAAATTCAGGACATCCACAACGAGATCAACGCACGGGTCCTGCCGTAAGAAGCAAAGTCCCGATGGATTGATGAACGGAACCGTTTGACGCTTGCAACGGCGCGCGCTTGGAGTCATTGCGGCGGCATGCGGCTGTCCGAATTCATTCGCGCGAATGCGCCCTTTTTGTCGGCAGGTGCCATGCTCACCTTCCTGTCGTCGTTCGGCCAGACCTATTTCATTTCCCTCTTCGCCGGAGAGGTGCGCCTTGCCTATGACCTTAGTCATGGCGCTTGGGGCGGCATCTATATGATCGGGACGATGGCTTCGGCGGCTATCATGGTCTGGGCCGGAGGTTTGACCGACCTGTTCCGCGTGCGCATTCTGGCCCCCGTCGTTCTTGCAGGACTGGCAAGCGCGTGCCTTGCAATGGCGTTTAATCCTTGGGTTTGGGCGTTGCCGTTTATCGTCTTTGCCTTGCGGTTCTTCGGTCAGGGCATGTGTTCGCATATTGCGGTGATCGCCATGGCCCGTTGGTTCGTTGCAACGCGCGGCCGCGCCTTGTCGATCGCATCGCTGGGTTTTGCACTGGGCGAGGCGTTGGTTCCCATCCTTGTCGTCGCCGCTATGACGATTATGGCGTGGCAGAACCTTTGGATCATTGGGGCCATCATTTGCGTGTTGGCCATTCCGATCCTGTCAAAGCTTTTGGCGCAAGAGCGCACGCCTGCATCCCATGCCGCATCGGACGTGTCGCTTGGGATGTCTGGCCGACACTGGCAGCGCCGCCAGGTCCTACGGCATCCGCTGTTCTGGTGCATGGTACCTGCCGTTCTTGGGCCCGGTGCGTTCAACACTGCTTTCTTTTTTCACCAGGTGCATGTGGCCGAGGTCAAAGGCCTTGAGCATCTGGTCTTTGTCAGTTTCTTTCCGATCTACACCGCCGTTGGTATCGCCTCGATGGTGGCGTCGGGTTGGGCATTGGACCGTTTGGGCACTGCCCGGCTGACACCCTTCTACCAATTGCCGATGGTGGTCGCATTTTTGATCTTTGCGGTCACGCAAAGCCCCTTGGGTCTTGCCCTTGGCTTTGTCTTTTTGGGCATGACCTCTGGCGCGAACAGCACTTTGCCCAACGCGTTCTGGGCAGAATTCTACGGCACCGCGCATATTGGATCGATCAAATCGATGGCAACGGCAGTCATGGTGTTGGGGTCTGCGATCGGCCCCGGACTAACGGGTGCTTTGATTGATTTCGGAGTGGGGATTGAAACGCAATTCATCGGGATTGCAGGCTTTTTCTGCCTGGCCACAGTGCTGATGGCATGGGGTATCACGCGGGCAGCCCGAGACCTGCCAGTCGCGACAACCCCGTCCGACCTTAGAACGCCGCAGCGGTGATCAGCGCAACCACGATGTAGCGAATTGTTTTGGCGATACCGACCAGTAGAAAAAACAACCAGACATTCGTGCGCATCACGCCCGCCACGATGGTCAAGGCGTCCCCCAAGGGTGCCCAACTCAGCAAAAGCGTCCAGACACCCCATTTCAGGTACCATTCGCGCGCGCGATCAAGCTGAGCTTCTGAGACGGGAAACCAACGGCGGCCGCGATACCGTTCAAGCACACGGCCCAACCCATAGTTAAGGCCAGAGCCGAGAATATTTCCAACACTGGCAAAGATCACGATCCATTCGATTGGAATGTCGCCGCGCAATTGAAGCGCGACAAACACGATCTCGGATTGGAACGGCAAGATGGTTGCCGCTCCGAAAGCAACAATAAACAGCCCACCAAGTGCGAGCAGATCACTCCACATGGTGGGCCGGGCTGGGTATCAAGACTTAGTCCTGTTCAGCCGCAACAGGCTGGCGCTCTGGCATCGGCTCGCGCGGGGGGCGCCCGATCACATCACGCAATTCATCCAGTTCGATGAAATTGTCGGCCTGACGGCGCAGTTCATCAGCGATCATCGGCGGCTGGCTGCGAATGGTCGACACGACTGACACGCGCACGCCTTTGCGCTGCAGGCTTTCAACAAGCGGCCGGAAATCTCCGTCGCCCGAAAACAGCACAACGTGATCGACATGATCGGCCAGTTCCATGGCATCGACCGTGAGCTCGATATCCATGTTGCCTTTGACCTTCCGGCGGCCCTGGCTGTCGGTGTATTCCTTGGCCGGCTTCGTCCGCATGTTGAAACCGTTGTAATGCAGCCAGTCCACCAGCGGTCGGATCGGCGAGTATTCGTCGTTTTCCAAGAGCGCGGTGTAATAGAATGCACGCAGAAGCTTGCCGCGGCGCACGAATTCCTGACGCAAGAGCTTGTAGTCGATGTCAAAGCCAAGGGACTTTGCGGCGGCGTATAGATTGGAGCCGTCAATAAACAGCGCCAAACGCTCATCTTTGTAGAACATGAATTGAGCCTTTCAAAATATCTTCACGAAACAGCCGTCAGTCGGGAGTGGTGGGTCCAACGTCATATGGCCATGTCGAGATGCGTCATTTAATGGTTTCAATAAGCATCGCAAGGTGCGTTTCCTGGTCACTTTCGCATATGTGAAGACTTTATGAACGAGTTTTTTATTGCTTTGGGAGCTAATTTGCCGTCTGGCGGACATCCGCCGAGCGAAACCCTGGCCGCGGCACTTGAAGCAATTCGCCTTAAAAACATAGACATACTGGCTGTTAGTGCGTTCTATCAGACACCTTGTTTTCCTCCGGGCGCAGGGCCTGATTACGTAAATGGAGCCGCCCATCTTAAGTGCGACATGCCGCCCAAAGATATGCTTTCACATCTTCATGAAATCGAATCTGACTTTGGTCGAAAGCGAATAGAGCGCTGGGGCATGCGATCTTTGGATCTTGATTTGATCGCTTGCGGTGAATCCGTGTTACCTGACATGCAAACCTTCACCCGCTGGCTACGGCTTTCGCCCGCTGATCAGCGAACACTTGCGCCAGATGAGCTGATTCTCCCGCATCCGCGTCTTCAGGACCGTGCATTTGTTCTTGTGCCACTCAGGGATATTGCGGCACAGTGGCGGCATCCCGTCTTGGACAAAACCGTCGAAGACCTGTGCAACGCGCTCTCGCCAGAAGCTCTGGCCGAGATAGTTAAGCTTGAATCCTGATATTGACTTGTATTCGCCGTTTCAGAGCGATATTTACAACCTCTCGAAGGCTACCCGATGAATTGGAGTTCCCATGGCCCGCGTGACGGTTGAAGATTGCGTTGATAAAGTCCCAAATCGTTTTGAGCTGGTGATGCTAGCGGCGCACCGCGCTCGTGAAGTGTCTGCTGGTGCTGCAATTACTGTGGATCGTGACAACGACAAGAACCCTGTTGTTGCACTGCGCGAGATTGCGGACGAAACTCAGTCAGCGGATGAACTTCGCGAGCGTCTGATCGAATCGAACCAGACCCAGATCGAAGTTGACGAGCCGGAAGAAGACGCGATGGCGTTGCTTATGGGGGCAGAACCCGACAAGCCTGCCGAAGACGATCTTTCCGAAGAAAAATTGCTCCGGGCCTTGATGGAAGCTCAGGGCCAAGGCTAAGGCCTGCCGCGATGCGGGCCGCATGAAAATGAGGCGCCGATGATCGCGGCTGACGACCTTGTTGCGCTTGTCCGCAACTACAATCCGAAGACCAACGAAGCGCTCATCCGCGCGGCCTATGACTATGGCCGCGAGATGCACGAGGGTCAGGTGCGCCATTCGGGCGAACCCTATTTTTCGCATCCTGTCGCTGTGGCCGCCATCCTGACCGAACAACAACTGGATGACGCAACGATCATAACGGCGCTGCTGCACGACACGATTGAAGACACCAAGTCGACCTATTCAGAGGTTGCAGACCGTTTTGGCAATGAGGTTGCCATGTTGGTTGACGGGGTCACAAAGCTGACCAATCTGCAGCTTTCCAGCTCGGAAACCAAGCAGGCCGAGAATTTCCGCAAGTTGTTCATGGCAATGTCCAAAGACTTGCGCGTCATCCTCGTCAAGCTGGCTGACCGTCTGCACAATATGCGCACGATCAAGGCCATGCGGCCGGAAAAGCAAATCCAGAAATCGCGCGAGACAATGGATATTTATGCGCCGCTTGCGGGCCGCATGGGTATGCACTGGATGCGCGAAGAGCTTGAGGATCTGGCATTCCGCGTGCTGAACGCCGAAGGTCGCGCGAGCATTATCCGACGCTTCATAACGTTGCAGAAAGAGACCGGCGACGTGATTCACCGGATTACCGGGGATATGCGGACGGAACTCGAAAAAGCCGGGATCGAAGCAGAGGTCTTTGGCCGCGCCAAGAAGCCGTATTCGATCTGGCGCAAGATGCAGGAGAAAGAAATCGGCTTCTCCCGCCTCTCAGATATCTACGGTTTCCGCATCATCACGCGATCCAAGGCAGATTGCTACGCCACACTTGGCGTGATCCACCAACGCTGGCGCGCGATCCCGGGGCGTTTCAAGGACTACATCAGCGAGCCCAAGTCGAACGGCTATCGATCAATTCACACAACAGTGTCCGGCCGTGACGGCAAGCGAGTTGAGGTTCAGATCCGGACGCGCCAGATGCATGACGTTGCAGAAACCGGTGTCGCTGCGCACTGGTCTTATCGCGATGGCGTTCGCAGCGAAAACCCGTTTGCAGTTGATCCCGCAAAATGGGTTGCGTCGTTGACCGAGCAATTCGTGGGCGAAGACGATCACGAGGATTTCCTCGAGGCTGTGAAACTCGAGATGTATCCGGACAAGGTGTTCTGTTTCACGCCAAAAGGCGACGTTGTGAAATTGCCGCGCGGGGCAACGCCTTTGGATTTCGCCTATGCCATTCACACGCGAATCGGATCGGGCTGCGTGGGCGCAAAGGTAGACGGCATTCGCGTGCCGTTGTGGACCCGACTTAAAAACGGGCAATCCGTCGACATCGTCACAGCAGAGGGCCAAACCCCTCAGGCGACATGGCTCGACATTGCGACGACAGGCAAAGCCAAGACCGCCATTCGCCGTGAACTGCGCGAAGCCGGACGTGAAAGGTTTGCCCAACTGGGTCGTGAGCTGGCCCGTTCGGCGTTTGAAAATGTCGGCAAAAAGGCGAGCGACAAGGTCTTGGAAATGGCCGCCCGCAATCTGCGTATTTCCGACTCACAAGAGCTGTTGGCCCGTCTTGGCAGCGCCGAGATGTCAGCCCGCGAAGTCGTAGCAGCCGTCTATCCCGATCTTGCCCCAGAGCCGATGGAATTCATCGAAATGCAGAGCGCGGTGATCGGACTGGATCACGGTCAGGCCTTTGACCGTGCTCCTTGTTGCCAACCCTTACCGGGTGAACGCATCGTCGGCATTGTACAGCGCGGCAAGGGCGTGGTTGTGCATTCGATCGACTGCGGCGCGCTGGCGACTTATGAAGAGCAACCCTCGCGCTGGCTTGATCTGCATTGGGCAGCCGGGAACCATCCCGCAGTCTATGCTGTGTCACTGGAACTGACGATTGGGAACGATGCAGGTGTACTGGGACGGATTTGCACATTGATTGGCGAAAAAAAGGCCAATATCTCGGACCTCATCTTTGTGGATCGCAAACCCGATTTTTACAAACTGCTTCTAGATATCGACCTGAGTGATGCAAATCATCTACACGCGGTCATGTCAGCATTAGAAGCAGAGAGTGATGTGGCGTCGGTCGTCCGGCGACGGGATCCGGCATTGTCGATGCAAGCGGCTGCGGCCGAATAGAAAGATCGAAGGGACGCGAGTTGGTATTTAAACGGCGGGACAGGCGGTCACTTTGGACCACCCTCCGCGAGGCGCTTTGGCCGCGCGGTGGATGGACACGTGCAGCCCGCTATGTCCAACATCGCCTGAACCGACTTCCCGATCCGCCGGAACGAATCGCGCGTGGTATTTTTGCAGGCGTTCTGACAACCTTTACGCCATTTTACGGTTTACACTTCGTTACGGCCGCCATCATCGCCTGGGTGATGCGCGGCAATATTCTGGCCGCACTTTTATCAACGTTCTTTGGCAATCCGCTGACATATGTGCCGATCAGCGTTGCGTCGCTTCAAACCGGTTATTGGCTCTTGGGATTGGGCGAAATCCGTCACGCCCATGGCAGCATAGGCTACAAATTTGCCAAGGCCGGAGAAGACCTTTGGCGAAACTTTGTAGCGATATTCACGGATTCCAAGGCAAATTGGGAAAGCCTCACGATATTCTATCACGAGGTGTTCTTTCCATGGCTGGTGGGCGGCATCCTTCCGGGGATCATCTGTGGCCTGGTCTGTTATTACCTGTCGGTCCCATTGATCCGCGCCTATCAAAACCGCCGGAAGGGCGTTTTGAAAGACAAACTGGCTGCTCTGAAGAAAAAGAAGAAACAGGCTGACGACGGGCAAGCAGCGGACTAGGTTCAGCCTCAATGATGGAGGCGAGAATGACTGACAATGCGGGCCGCTTGCGGCTGGGAGTGAACATCGACCACGTGGCGACCCTGCGCAATGCGCGCGGAGGAGACCTGCCCGATCCGGTGCGCGCCGCACAAATGGCCGAAGAGGCAGGCGCAGACGGCATTACCGCTCACCTGCGCGAAGACCGCCGCCACATCATCGACAGCGACATTGATCGCCTGATGGAAACCTTGCGCGTGCCGCTGAACTTTGAAATGGCCGCGACCGAGGAAATGCAGGAAATCGCGCTACGCCACAAACCGCACGCGGTGTGCATCGTTCCGGAAAAACGCGAAGAGCGCACGACCGAAGGCGGGCTTGAGGTTGCGCGAGACGAGAACAAGTTGGCGGGTTATATTGCGCCATTGCTGGATGCAGGCTGCCGCGTTTCAATTTTTATCGCCGCCGATGAGCGCCAAATCACAGCGGCCCACCGCATCGGTGCGCAAGTCATCGAGCTGCATACCGGTGCGTATTGCGATGCCCATGCAGAGGGCCGGTTCGATGAACGCGATCGCGAGCTAGAGATGATGCGCGAGATGTCAGCCTACGCGCATTCGCTTGGCCTTGAGGTACATGCAGGTCACGGTCTGACCTATGACACTGTCACGCCTGTTGCCGCGTTTCCCGAAGTTATGGAGTTGAATATCGGTCACTTTCTGATCGGCGAATCCGTATTTCGCGGCCTTGGTCCGGCCATTGCCGAAATGCGCCGTCTTATGGACGCTGCCCGGGCGTAACCGATAGACATGGCACGCCCCGTTCTGAGCCTCGTGGCACTTCTGGTTGCTGCCATTTCGATACTCGTACTCGAAACGGCGCGGCACGGGGTGGCGTATTCCGAATATGTCGTAGGACAAACCCCGGTGACCACGCTTGCGCGTGACAATGCAGATGGCCCCGATGTGGTGATCGCCCATGGGTTTGCCGGATCCCGGGAAATGATGCAGGGCTACGGGCTTATCCTCGCACAGGCGGGATACAGAGTGCACATGTTCGACTTTGAGGGCCATGGTGCTCATCCGGTTCCGATGTCGGGCGACGTGACTTCAATAGACGGCACCACACGCAAACTGATGGTGCAAACCCAAGCCGTCATCGATGCGGTTGCCCGCGACACGCCTGTCGCCCTGCTGGGGCATTCGATGGCAACAGATGTGCTGATCCGCGTCGCCGCAGAGACAAAAACCGGCCCGTTGGTGTTGCTATCGGCTTTTTCCCAAGCCGTCACGGAAAGCGCACCTGAGAACATGCTGTTGATCTCTGGCCAATGGGAGCCACACCTGCGCGAATTTGGCGTGACTGCCGTTCAGATGGTGGACCCAACTGCGCAAGAGGGCCAACGCGTTGCGACCGACACGGTGACCCGGAAAGCCATGTTTGCGCCATGGACAGAGCATGTGGCGATCCTGCAATCCCGTGACGGGCGGGCTGCCGCCCTTGATTGGCTGAACACCTATTACGACCGCAGCGCAACAACCTCCGCACCTCCGACAGGATGGGCATTTCTGGCGTTAATGGCGTCGATAACCGTCCTTTCAACCGCAGTGGCGCGGCTCGGTGTGCGGGAACGCCCTTTGCCGCCCAGCGCACAACCGACATTTGGCAGGTACCTGATCACGCTTGCGGTGCCTGCGCTTGCCACGCCCTTTCTCGCTATTCCGCTGGATTTCGGAGTGCTTCCTGTTTTGGTCGCCGACTACCTTGCAATTCATCTAGGGATTTTCGGCCTCTTAAGCCTTTCGATGCAGCGTTTTTTGTGGGGGCGTACCGGTTTCGGCTGGACCGGTACACGCGCAATGATCGGGTCTGTTGTCCTGTTACTGGTATGGGGGATCGGGGTCTTTGGGTTTGCACTTGATCGTTACGGGGCAAACTTTTTCCCAATCGCAGAGCGCCTGCCGATCATTGCAGCCCTGATCATAGGTGCGGTCCCATTCATGGTAGCGGACGCGCAGTTGGTCTGGAAAGCGTCGCTTGGACGGCGGGTCTTGGCGCGTCTGGCGCTGCTTGTGTCATTGGGCATCGCGGTGGCACTTGATCTAGAGGGCCTGTTCTTTTTGCTGATCATTGCGCCAGTAATCGTTCTCTTTTTCTTTGTGCACGGTGCAATGGGCCGCGCCTTTGGGAAACGCGTCGGACCGCTGGCTGCTGGACTGGCACTTGGGTTCATTCTGGCATGGGCGCTTGGCGTCAGTTTTCCGATGTTTGCAACGACCAGAGGCAGCATATGA
Source organism: Marivita sp. (assembly GCA_043585115.1). Classification (GTDB taxonomy): domain Bacteria; phylum Pseudomonadota; class Alphaproteobacteria; order Rhodobacterales; family Rhodobacteraceae; genus Marivita. The sequence goes on along the minus strand of CP121326.1, from coordinate 2,858,660 downwards.
TCATTGGCATTGGGACGGACCTCGCCAATATTGACCGCATCGCTGGCACGCTGGAGCGCTTTGGGGACCGGTTCCGCAACCGTGTCTTCACCGAGACCGAGCAACGCAAGGCTGAACGCAGGCGCGATGTTGCTGGCACCTACGCCAAGCGGTGGGCCGCCAAAGAAGCATGCTCCAAAGCCCTTGGCACAGGTTTGCGGATGGGGATCGCGTGGAAAGATATGTCGGTGCGCAACCTGCAGACCGGACAGCCGGTCATGGAGGTCACGGGATGGGCGAAAAAGCGGTTGGAAGACCTGACGCCACCGGGTCATGAGGCAATCATTCATGTCACCCTGACCGATGACCACCCGTGGGCGCAAGCAACCGTGTTGATCGAGGCCCGCCCCAAGTAACACGCCGTTGGCTTGACACCCGCGCCGCCCCCGCTCATGTAGCGCGGGACAGTCGATCAAAAGGCAGGAACATGGCGTCTGAATCCAAGAAAAGCGGCGGGATCGTCGAGACGATCAAAACCATCGTCTATGCGCTTTTGATTGCAGGGGTCTTTCGGACCCTGTTTTTCCAGCCCTTCTGGATCCCGTCAGGGTCGATGAAAGACACATTGCTGATCGGGGATTTCCTCTTCGTCAACAAGATGTCCTACGGCTATTCCTATGCCTCTTGCCCCTCTCTCTACCTGCCGAATTTCGGAATTGATGTGGATGCCACAGACCTGTGTGGATGGGCGGATGGCGACAATGGTCGTCTCTTCGGATCCGAGCCCGAGCGCGGCGATGTAGCCGTGTTCCGTCACCCCGTCACAGGGCGCGATTTTATCAAGCGCGTGATCGGTCTGCCGGGTGACGAAATCCAAATGATCCGCGGTGTTCTTCACATCAACGGGACTGCCGTCGAACTGGAGCAGCAGCCCGACTTTATCGAAACCGCCGCTCCGCAAGGTCCGCAAGGCCTGCGCCCACGTTGCGCAAATGGCCCTGTCGGAACTGGTGGAGAGTGCATCAAAGAGCGGTTCCTTGAAACGCTGCCGAATGGCTCTGTCCACTCGATCCTGAATATCGGCAACCAAGGATCGGACAACACCCCGGTCTATTCCGTCCCACAGGGCCACTACTTTATGATGGGTGACAACCGCGACAATTCTTCGGACAGCCGTGTTCCCAGCGTTGCCGGAGGTGTGGGGTTCGTGCCGTTTGAGAACCTCGTCGGCAAAGCCAACCGTGTGATGTTCTCATCTGCGGGATCGTCCATGCTGTTCTTCTGGACATGGCGCGGCGACCGCTTTTTCGAGAAGATTGAATAGTGAAACTTTCGGCTGACCTACAGGCGCTTTCCAAGCGCTTGGGGCATTCGTTCAAACGCCCCGAATTGCTGGTCCGCGCTGTGACCCATTCTTCGCGTGCCGGGGCCAATCGCGAAGACAATCAACGGCTCGAATTTTTAGGCGACCGCGTGCTTGGCCTTGTAATGGCCGAAGCTTTGTTGGCCGGTGACAAAACCGCCTCCGAGGGTCAGCTTGCGCCTCGGTTCAATGCTTTGGTGCGCAAGGAATCCTGTGCCGATGTTGCCCGCGAGATTGACCTTGGTGCTGCCTTGAAACTTGGTCGGTCAGAAATGCTGTCGGGCGGACGCCGCAAACAGGCGTTGTTGGGCGACGCAATGGAAGCGGTGATCGCAGCCGTCTATCTGGATGCCGGTTTCGACGCTGCCAAAGACATGGTGCTGCGCCTCTGGGGCAACCGGATCGGCGCTGTTGAAGACGACGCACGCGATGCCAAAACCGCTCTTCAGGAATGGGCACAAGCCCGCGCCATGCCGCCCCCCTCATATATCGAACTCTCGCGGGACGGGCCGGATCACGCACCGATTTTCGTGATCGAAGTGCGATTGGAAGATGGACAATCCGCCAAAGCAAAAGCTGGTTCAAAACGGCAAGCAGAACAAGCGGCCGCGAAGGCGCTTTTGGCGGCCGTCGAAAAGAGCCCGTCTTGACCGACAATCTGCGCGGCAGTCTCTTCATGGTTCTGGCCATGTTGGGCTTTGCTATTGAAGATACATTCTTCAAAGCAGCCACCGGAACCGGCGAGGTGTCTGCGGGTGTTGGAACCATGTTGTTTGGGATCTTTGGCACCTCGTTCTTTGTGCTCTACGCGATCTGGCGCAAAGAACCCTTGGTCAGCCACACCTATATAGAGGGGCCTTTGCTGATCCGGTCGGCCTTTGAAATTCTTGGCCGTCTGTTCTTTGCTCTGAGCCTTGCCTTTGTGCCGCTTTCGACCACTTCCGCTATCTTGCAGGCCGCGCCATTGGTGGTGACACTTGGCGCTGCTCTGGTACTCAAGGAAAAGGTTGGGCCACGGCGATGGATTGCTATGTCGATCGGTTTTGCAGGTGTGCTGTTGATCCTGCGCCCGCCTCCGTCCGGGTTTGATGCCACCGTGATCTTTGCCGTTCTTGGCATGATCGGTTTCGCCGGACGCGACCTCATGACCCGCGCCAGCCCACCCGAAGTGTCCGCCACGCAGTTGGGCATCTTGGGATTTCTGATGGTCTTTATTGCGGGTGTGGTCATTACGATCTTTGAAAGCGCCCCGCTTGCGGCGCCAAGCCTGTCAGCCCTGACGATGCTGATGGGGACCGGCCTTGCCGGATTGGTTGGATATAGCGCATTGACCAAAGCGATGCGCACCGGAGAAGTGTCGGTTGTGGCCCCGTTCCGATATTCGCGCCTTTTGATCGCTTTGGTGTTCGCTTACCTGATCTTCGGCGAACGCCCTGATGCGCTGACATTAATCGGTGCAACCTTGATTGTGGGCAGCGGGGTCTACACTTTGGTGCGCAGCGGGCGCAAAGTCGGGGCTGGCTCTGCACCCCGATCTGGCGTATGACGCCGGACTTCTGGAGATGGATGACACTATGACCACACGCGCCGGTTTCGTCGCTTTGATCGGAGAGCCCAATGCGGGCAAATCTACGCTGACCAACCAAATGGTTGGCGCGAAAGTGTCGATTGTCACCCACAAGGTCCAAACCACCCGTGCCCGCATTCGCGGTGTCGCCATTGAAGGTGACGCGCAGATCGTTCTCGTGGACACGCCCGGATTGTTCAAACCGCGCCGACGTCTTGATCGCGCGATGGTGGCTGCAGCTTGGAGCGGTGCATCGGACGCCGATATCGTTGTGCTTTTGATCGAAGCGCATCGCGGCATCACCGAAGGCGTCGAGGCGATCCTCGAAAACCTTGCCGAGGTTGCGGGCAAGCGCCCCGTCGCGCTTGCCATCAACAAGATTGACCGCGTCGAGGCTCAGCACCTGCTGAAGCTGTCGCAAGACATGAACGAGAAGTTTTCGTTTACCGAGACCTTCATGATCTCTGCTGAGAAAGGCCATGGCGTCAAAGACCTGCGCAAATGGCTGGCGGCTGAACTGCCCGAAAGCCCATGGCTCTATCCGGAAGACCAGATTGCCGATCTGCCGTTGCGCATGATCGCATCGGAAATGACCCGCGAAAAGCTGACACTGCGGCTTCATCAGGAACTGCCGTACCAACTCACCGTTGAGACCGAAAGCTGGGAAGAACGAGATGATGGATCGGCGCGGATCGACCAAATCATCTACGTTGTGCGCGATGGTCACAAAGGCATTGTTCTGGGCAACAAAGGCGAAACCATCAAAGCCATCAGCAAGGCCGCGCGCGAGGAACTGGAAGAGTTCCTGGGCCGTCGTATCCATTTGTTCATGCAGGTGAAAGTCCGCGAAAAGTGGTTGGACGAGGCCGAGCGCTATTCCGAGATGGGCCTCGATTTCAAGGATGGCAATGGCTGAGATACGCCTTGCCAGTGGGTTCTGGGTGCAGGCCTATCTGCGCCGATTGTCCCTGTTCGACATTCCCGCCTTTGTCACCGCCCACGGCGACGACACTGCCGGGGCCGTTCTTGTCAAACTCAACACGCTGGATGGTCGGGCCAAGGCATTCATGCGCCAATACGAGCTGATGACCGGTGCCCGCGCGTGGCAGGTGCTGGCAGACGGCTCCGAGGCCGACGTCGACGCCAGCATCGCGAAACAACGCAGTTTTGACAGTGACCTCTGGGTGATCGAGGTGGAAGACCGTGCCGGACGGCACCTTCTGGATGAAGACGGGCTGTCGGGGTAACCTCCGTTTATGGATTGGCGCGATACAGGCATTCTTCTGAACGCTCGCCGACATGGCGAAAACGCGATGATCATCGACGTGTTCACGCCCGAACGTGGCCGCCATTCCGGTGTGGTACGCGGCGGCGCATCGCGAAAGGTGGCTCCGATCCTGCAGCCGGGCGCGCAGCTCGATCTGGTCTGGCGCGCACGGCTCGAGGACCATCTGGGGAGTTTCACCGTCGAATTACAACGGTCGCGCGCCGCGATTGCGATGCAGAACCGCATCTCGCTGGCCGGGCTGAACGCAACGCTCGCACTTTTGGCGTTTGTCCTGCCAGAGCGAGAACCACACCCGGTGCTCTACGCTCAAACGCAAAACCTGTTGGACTTGCTCGATCAGACAGAACTGTGGCCGTTGGCCTATCTTCGTTGGGAAACCGCGCTTTTGGACGATCTTGGATATGGACTCGACCTAAGCGCCTGCGCCGTTACCGGAGCGACAGACAATCTGATCTATGTCTCGCCCAAATCGGGTCGGGCGGTGTCGGCCAACGGCGCCGGAGATTGGGCGGACCGCCTGTTGCCCCTGCCCGATGCGTTCCGCGACGGCGGCGCTACCGAAAACCCGGACATTGCCAAGGCTTTGGGACTGACGGGCTACTTCCTTGAACACAAATTGGCCGCCGTCCAAGTGGGCAAACCGCTGCCAGAGGCACGGGCGCGCTATGTTGATCTGTTAAATCGCGTGCCGCCGCCATCGCCGTGAGGGCAAAATCGCAGCCCGTTCACAGGAAATGGACGAAGATCTGAAAACACCAAAACGCCGCCTTTTCAGTTTCCCACTGGCGCGTTAGGTAATGGTCATGAAAATGACGGTGCCAAACATTCTGACTGTCCTGCGTCTTCTGGCTGCGCCAGGTGTGGCACTGATGTTTCTCTACTTCTCTCGCCCCGCTGCCGATTGGTTTGCCCTGATCCTGTTTGTCTCAGCCGCAATTACCGATTGGTTTGACGGCTATCTGGCGCGTGCCTGGAAACAGGAAAGCAAGCTGGGCGCAATGCTTGACCCGATCGCCGACAAGGCAATGGTTGTCATCGCGCTGATGGTGATCGTAGGCTATTCATCCATGTCTCCTTGGTTGGTCCTGCCCGCAACATTCATCCTGTTCCGCGAAGTGTTCGTTTCCGGCCTGCGTGAATTCCTTGGAGACACTGCTGGCACACTCAAGGTGACACCACTGGCCAAATGGAAGACCACCTTGCAGATGGTCGCAATCGCGGTCCTGTTCGCCCAAGGCGTTTTTGAACACTACCTTGGTATGTCTGCCATGGGCATGAGCCGTGAGATATTCCAGGGCGTGATGATGGGCGAGATCGAAGACCTGCACGGCCTGTGGTGGAAACATGCGGGTATGGTCTGGGCCGGGAATATTGGGCTTCTTCTCCTGTGGATCGCAGCCTTTCTGACCCTGATCACGGGCTGGGATTATTTCCGCAAGGCCACGCCGTTTTTGAAGGATTGATCGGATGAATGTCTTGTACTTTGCCTGGGTCCGCGAGCGGATTGGACTGCCCAAGGAAACGGTCACAACAGAGGCCGAAACCGTGGCAGATCTGATTGCAGAACTGCGCGCACGCGAGGACCGTTACGATCTCGCCTTCTCCGATCTCAGCGCGCTGCGTGTGGCTGTGGATCAGGAACTCACCGATTTTGAAGCCTCCATCAAAGGAGCGCGCGAGGTCGCGTTTTTCCCACCGATGACAGGCGGTTGATCTCGATGCGGATCATTGTCCAGGACGCCCCGTTTGATTTTGGAGCCGAGGCAGAAGCCTTTGCCAATGGCCGTCACGACATGGGGGCCATCGTCACCTTTACCGGCGTCGTCCGAGATTTCGGCAATGGCGGGCTGGATGCGATGGAGATCGAACACTACCCCGGCATGACCCAGAAAGCGCTGGAAACCATCGCAGCAGACGCACAAACCCGATGGTCGTTGGGCGACGTTCTGGTGATCCACCGCTACGGGCGGATGGAACCGGGCGAAAAGATCATGATGGTCGCCACCGCCGCACCACACCGCAAAGATGCGTTCGAAGCGGCGGAATACCTGATGGACTATCTCAAATCCCGCGCGCCGTTCTGGAAAAAGGAACACGCGACAACGGGCGAGACCAACTGGGTCGCCGCAAAAGACGAGGACGAAGACGCGCTGACACGGTGGTAGCTTGTTTGAGGGCCGGATCGGTCATATGATTTGACCAATCAAACCAATTGCGAGCATCATGCCCTTTCAACCCGTCACGCCGGAAAAACTGTCGACCACGGTCACACGTCAGATTGAAAAGCTGATCCTGCAAGGCATCCTGCGCCCCGGCGAACGCTTGCCTTCGGAACGGGAGCTGTCTGACCGTTTGGCTGTGTCCCGCCCCTCACTGCGCGAAGCGATTGCGGAACTGTCTGAACGCGGCTTGCTGACCAGCCGCGCAGGTGCCGGCGTCTATGTCGCTGATGTTCTGGGCTCGGCCTTTTCGGATGCGTTGATCCAGCTGTTTGCCAACCATGACGAGGCAGTGTTCGACTACCTGTCTTTCCGTCGGGATATGGAAGGGCTGGCGGCAGAACGCGCGGCGCGGTTGGGGTCTGACACGGACCTCAAAGTCATCAACGCCGTGTTCGAACGGATGGAAGCCGCACACAAAAAGCGCGATCCTTCGGACGAAGCAGCGCTGGACGCAGAGTTCCACCTGTCCATCATCGAGGCCAGCCACAACGTCATCATGCTCCACATGATGCGGTCGATGTATCAGTTGCTGCGCGAGGGCGTGTTCTACAACCGCCAGATCATGTTCCGCCAGAAGACCACCCGCGCGACGCTGCTGGACCAGCACCGGGCGATCAACGATGCGTTGCAAGCGCGGGATGCTGCTGGTGCCCGACAGGCGGTGGTGGATCATCTGTCCTATGTCGAGACGTGTCTGGCCGACAACCGCAAGGCCGAAGCGCACGAGGCGGTCGCCCGGCAGAGGCTGGAGCATGTTGGGGGGAAGGGGTGAGAGTCTGCAATCCCAAGTCTCAAAACGCTACTTCGTGAGGGCAATCATGGATTTAGTATGTTTACAGTTGTTCAATGTCACGACGCGCGAAAGCAGCAAGCTTCGGTAGGCCAGCTTTAGTCAGGTCCAGTAAGAATTCGGATTTGTTCATCGGAGGTTTCTTGTATCGCTTACGGACCTTAGCCAGCGCTCTGACCGCGTTGGCTGGGAATAGCTCATATGTGGTGACCAACATGTCGTCAGCGCCGAGGACTTCGATGTCGTATTCGTCCAAAAGCTCATCGGGAAAATCACGTTTATTTTCAGTTACAATAACTTGAGCAGAACAACGTATGGCAGCAGCAAGAACATGTCGATCGTTCGGATCTGGCATGTTCAATCCCTCGACAAGCGGCATGTGTCCGGTCACAAAGCACTCGTCGAAGGTCAGTCGCATCTTGTCTACTTGAGACCGCACACTCTCCGAAAGCTCAGGGCGCAGTTGGATCAGATTTCTCGTCCACTCTTCGACTATTTCGTCTGTAAAACGAGCACGGAAAAGTCCCTCATCAGCGAAGGTCAGAAGGACATCTCTCACGCGGAATGGGAACAGTACGTTGGCGTCCAGAATTACAACGAATGGATTGGCCAAGATACTCAAGTTGCATCGAACTCCTGACCAAGACGAGCCAAATCGTCCAACACAGTCTCTCGTTCTTGCCGTTTTTTATCTCGATATGACATCAAAGCTTCAAGAGGTACGCGCCTGTGTTTACCAACTTCGACGAAATCAATTTGTCCCGACTTCAGAAGCTTAGTCAGATGAGGACGTGACACATTGAGCATGTCGGCTGCTTCCTGTGTTGTGAGCATTGTGCCCACAGGAACCAATGTAACCATATTACCTGAAGCGACATGACCAAGCAGGTCAACAATCAGATGTCCGACCGCCGGGGCTATATGGACTTGATCGCCGTTCTGGCCCGATATCTTAAGATTACCGTCAGCATCCATCGCGACTGCGACTGCAGTTGCTGCATGCGCTGCGCTGTTGATTTCCTCAGGAGTGGGCAGGCGTTTTTCCAGCCCTCGCTCCGCTTCTGCTTGCAACGTGTCATTCATGCCATGTCTCCTTCATGTTAACAGATATGAGTCAACCGGCCACCGCAATCAAGGGAAATAAGTGTAACATCTGAAATATGTGAAATGCCCCAACTCAGTCCGTATTGATCTATGAGAGAAGATCAAGAAGATCGCAGAAAGCTGTCTAGGCGCATTTCTAGGCATCAAGAAGACAGCTTCGTCTTTCATTCGAACGATGCGCCCACACCAAACATATCGCCAGCCCGGGGGGCGGTCTGGCGATGCGCGGCGGCCTTTGGCCTTGGTTCCGCGCTGGTGCGTTGAAAGGCGGTTAGACTGTCACGCGCGCCTTCATCAGCCCTTCCGCCTTCAACCGCTCATGACATTCGTCCAGCGACTTCCACGCCCGCGCGATCAGGACGTCGATCTCCTCTTTCGAGATCACCAAAGGCGGGGAGATGATCATGCGGTCTCCGACGTGGCGCATCACCAGATTGTTGGCGAAGCAGCGTTCGCGGCAGATGAAGCCGACGGTGCCTTCGTCAGCCTCGAACTTGGCACGGGACGCTTTGTCGGGGGTGAGGGCAATGCTGCCCATCATGCCGACGATCTTGGCTTCGCCCACCAGAGGGTGGTCGGTCAGCGACTCGAACTTCTCGCGCAGGTAGGGGGCGGTTTCTTCGCGGACGCGGGTGACGATGCCTTCCTCTTCGAGGATGCGCAGGTTCTCTAACGCGACAGCGCAGGCGACCGGGTGGCCGGAATAGGTGTAACCGTGGTTGAACTCGACCGAATTGATGACCTCGGCCACCTCATCACAGATCAACGATCCGCCGATCGGTTGGTAGCCCGAGGACAGCCCCTTGGCGATGGTCATGATGTGCGGGCGGATGCCCATCGTCTGCGACCCGAACCAGTTGCCGGTGCGCCCGAAGCCGCAGATCACCTCGTCGGCAATCAACAGGATGCCGTATTTGTCGACGATGCGCTGGATTTCGGGCCAGTAGGTGTCCGGCGGAATGATCACGCCGCCTGCGCCCTGCACAGGTTCGGCGATAAAGGCCGCGACACGGTCCTGGCCCAGTTCCAGAATGGCCTCTTCCAACTGGCGCGCGCGTTCCAGACCGAATTCCTCGGGCGTCATGTCTCCACCTTCGGCCCACCAGTTCGGCTGGTCGATGTGGTGGATGTCGGGGATCGGCAGGCCGCCCTGCATGTGCATGCCTTTCATGCCGCCCAGTGATCCCGAGCCAACCGACGACCCGTGATATGCGTTCCAGCGAGAGATCACGATGTTCCGCTCGGGCTGGCCCTTTTCGGCCCAGTAGGTGCGCACCAGACGCAGGTTGGTATCATTCGCTTCTGACCCGGAACCGGCAAAGAAGACCTGATTGAACCCATCCGGTGCCAGTTCCGCCAGTTTTTGTGACAACGCAATCGCCGGTACATGGGTCGTTTGGAAGAACGTGTTGTAATACGGAAGCTCTTCCATCTGACGGGCCGCTGCTTGAGCCAGTTCTTTTCGGCCATAGCCGATATTCACGCACCACAGACCTGCCATGGCATCGAGGATGCGGTTCCCCTCGCTATCGCTCAGCCAGACACCATCCGCCCGCGTGATCACCCGCGCGCCTTTGTCAGCAAGGCCTGCCCCATGCGTGAAAGGATGCATGTGATGCGCGGCATCCAGCGCCTGCAATTCGGAAGTGGGCATGTGATTGGTGATCAAAGTCATGGGGAGAGATCCTTTCAGACGGTCTGCCGTCAAAATATGATCAAATTATTTCAAGTCAATCGAATCAGACGAGTCCCTGTCGGATTTGTTCCATGCCCTGTAGAACGTCGCCTTCCATAGCCTCCGCAGCCGCGGCACCATCCTTTCCAGACAGCGCTGCAAGCACATCCTTGTGCCGGTCGGGTAGGTTGCGGGTGCCAAACTGACCACACACCACACGCAGCGAAGGACCAAACCGCAGCCAGAGCCGATCAACCATTTCCGTCAGGATCGGAGCTTGCGCAAGGCTGTAAAGCTCGGCGTGGAAACGATGGTTTTCGACCAGATAGCGCCGCACATCCCCACGGCGGATTGCATCATCCAAACTGGCGTCGACCTTAGTAAGGTGCGAGACAGCTTCTGGCGTTGCGCGCATTGCGGCCCGACTGGCCAACTCGGGCTCGAGCGCCTTGCGGGCAATGGTCAGCTCCTCAATCGCCTGTGTGTCAAGCACAGGAACCGCGATTCGCCGGTTGCCCAGAAATTCCAAAGCTCCCTCTGCCGTAAGCCGCCGCAAAGCCTCGCGCACCGGGGTCATTCCGACGCCCAGCGCGTCGGTCAACCCTTGTATGGTTACAGGCTGCCCCGGTTCGAATTCGCCGAACAAGACCTGATCGCGGATGTCACGATACACCAATTCATGCGCTGGCAAACGCACCGGATCGCTTGGACCCTTCAAAGATGTCGGACCAGTCATTCTACGCCTCGCATTGTGCTGATGCTTTGGGCACAATGCCCGAATTCGTGCCCCTGACAAGTCATCTTGCACCTTCAATCTTTGCATGGAAACATCATAGCTATTGCCAGGTCAGGCAAGATTTGATCAAATTCAAGTCCATTGGACCGCAAGCGTCCAAGGATCAACGGGAGACTTTCATGAAAACCCATCTGCTGACCATGACCGCAGGTGCCGCACTGATGGCTTCGCTCGCCAATGCCGAGGAAGTGCGGGTCTATAACTGGTCTGACTATATCGACGAAGAACTGCTTACCAAATTTGAGGAAGAAACCGGAATCGACCTCATCTACGATGTGTTTGACAGCAACGAACTGCTGGAAACCAAGATGCTGGCCGGCGGATCGGGCTATGACGTTGTGGTGCCAACCGGCACGTTCCTTCAGCGTCAGATCCAAGCGGGCGCATTCCAGAAACTGGACATGTCCAAGCTGGTGAACAAAGACAACATGTGGGATGTGATCGAAAAGCGCACCGCGCAATACGATCCGGGCAACGAATACTCGATCAACTACATGTGGGGCACCACTGGCATCGGTGTGAACACCGGCAAGGTGACCGAAGTTTTGGGTGCCGACGCGCCGATCACTTCGCTGGACCTCGTCTTCAACCCAGAGAACATGGAAAAGCTGTCCTCTTGCGGCGTGCATTTCCTTGACGCTCCGACGGAAATGATTCCAGCCGCTTTGACCTATGCGGGTCTCGATCCGGATCGTAAGGACGACGAAGCGCTGGCTGTGGCTGAAGAAACTCTGATGGCGGTTCGCCCCTATATTCAGAAATTCCACAGCTCTGAATACATCAACGCACTGGCAAACGGTGACATCTGCGTGGCCTTCGGCTGGTCGGGTGACATCCTTCAGGCGCGCGACCGTGCCGCCGAAGCCGACAATGGCGTCGAAGTCGCCTATAACGCTCCGGTTGAAGGGGCTCTGATGTGGTTCGACCAAATGGCGATCCCGGTTGATGCCCCGAACCCAGAGGCTGCGCACACATTCCTGAACTTCATCATGGACGCGCAGAACATGGCCGCCGCATCGAACTACGTTTACTATGCCAACGGCAACGCAGCGTCCAAAGAGTTCCTTGTCGAGGATGTGATCGGCGACACAGCGATCTATCCGGACGAAGCGACACTTGAAAAGCTTTATACCGTGACACCCTTCCCACCTCGCGAACAGCGGTCGCTGACGCGGATGTGGACCAAGGTCAAGTCGGGCACCTGATCCGAAGCGCTCTAAATATCCGGCGGGGTTTCCCCGCCGGATAGTGTCTTGGCTCGGAGGTGCCTCAAGTGTCGCAAACCGTTTTCGCCCCGTGGGAAGACCCCAACGAAAAACCGCTTATCCAGTTCAAGAACGTCACCAAGCGCTTCGGTGACTTCGTTGCGATTGACAGTCTCACGCAGGATATCTTCGCGAAAGAGTTCTTTGCCCTGCTCGGGCCGTCGGGCTGCGGCAAGACGACGCTGCTGCGGATGCTGGCGGGGTTCGAAACCCCAACCGAGGGTCAGATTTTCATTGCTGGCCAAGACATGGCCAAAATACCCCCAAACAAGCGCGCCGTGAACATGATGTTCCAGTCCTACGCGCTGTTTCCGCATCTGTCGGTTTGGGACAACATCGCTTTTGGCTTGAAACGCGAAGGTAAGGACAAAGATGCGATTGCGGCACGCGTTGACGAGATGCTGCGACTGACGCGCCTTAGCAAATTTGCGAAACGCAAACCGCACCAGATTTCAGGTGGTCAAAGACAGCGCGTGGCACTGGCCCGTTCGCTGGCCAAAGCGCCCAAGCTCCTTCTGCTGGATGAACCGCTGGGCGCGCTCGACAAAAAGCTGCGGCAAGACACTCAGTTCGAACTGATGGACATTCAGGAAAAGACGGGCACCACCTTTGTGTTCGTGACCCACGATCAGGAAGAGGCCCTGACCGTGGCCTCCCGCGTTGCCGTGATGGACGAGGGCCGCATCATTCAGGTGGCGACGCCTGCCCAGATTTACGAGGCACCAAACTCGGTCTACGTTGCCGACTTTATCGGCGATGTGAACATCATCTCTGGTCGTGCGAAGCCGAACGGCGAAAAGGTTTCGGTGCACTGGGCTGAAAACCAGCCAGACATCATTGGCACGACAACCAAGACCTTTACAGATGGTCAGGAAATCCACTTCGCGATCCGTCCCGAGAAGGTCGCGATCAACACCGAAGAACCCCGGGATGCGGCCAACATGACCCAAGGCAAAGTTCTGGATATCGCCTATCTTGGCAACATTTCGACCTATCACGTCGAACTGCCGACCGGTCATGTGATCAAGGCGCAAACCGCAAACACACGCCGCCTGTCGCGGCGTCAAATCACTTGGGAAGACCCGGTCTGGATCAGTTGGACAGACACCGCCGGTGTCTTGTTGGAGCGCTAGGGAATGCGCCGCTTCATCCTTATCGCGGTGCCGTATCTGTGGCTGATCGCGTTGTTTCTGATCCCGTTCGTGATTGTTCTGAAAATCGCGCTGTCCGACATCGCGCTGGCCCGCCCTCCCTACATGCCGCAACTTGATCTCGCGGCGGGTTGGGACGGCATCAAATCATTCTTTGCCGCGCTTGATCTGGAAAACTTCTGGTTTCTGACAACCGATGATCTGTACTGGAAAGCCTATCTGAGCTCGCTTCAGATTGCGCTGGTCTCGACAGTGATGACGCTGCTTGTTGGCTATCCGATCGCCTATGCGATGGCACGCGCCGCTCCGGAATGGCGCCCCACCCTGTTAATGCTGGTCATCCTGCCGTTCTGGACCAGCTTTCTGATCCGCGTTTATGCGTGGATGGGTATTCTGTCGAACGAAGGCCTGCTGAACCAATTCCTGTTATGGACAGGGGTCATAAGCGAACCGCTGACCATTCTGAACACCAACACCGCCGTCTATATTGGTATCGTCTACACCTACCTGCCCTTCATGATCCTGCCGATCTATTCCGCATTGGAGCGAATGGATGACAGCCTGCTTGAAGCGGCCGAAGACCTTGGCTGTTCGCGTGCCAGTGCATTCTGGCTGGTGACCATTCCATTGTCCAAGAACGGCATCATCGCCGGCTGTTTTCTGGTCTTCATTCCGGTGATTGGGGAATTTGTGATCCCATCGCTGCTTGGCGGTTCCGGGACATTGATGATCGGCAAGGTCTTGTGGGAGGAATTTTTCTCCAACCGTGATTGGCCTGTGGCGTCTGCCGTGGCGGTGATCCTGCTGCTGATCCTTGTGATCCCGATCATTCTGTTCCAGCGCAACGAGCAGAAACAGCGGGAGGCCGAGGGATGAAGCGGTTTTCCTGGTTCAACGCAACCGCCCTGACCTTGGGGTTTGCGTTTCTCTATATCCCGATGATCATTCTGGTGGTCTACAGCTTTAATGCGTCCAAGCTCGTCACGGTCTGGGCGGGCTTCTCGACCCAATGGTACGGCGAACTGCTTCGCAACGAAGAATTCCTCGATGCAGCTTGGGTCACAATCAAAGTGGCCGTGATGAGCTCAACCATCGCAACCGTCTTGGGCACAATGGCCGCTTATGTGCTCGTCCGCGCTGGACGTTTCTCGGGGCGTACGCTGTTTTCGGGTATGATATACGCGCCACTGGTGATGCCAGAGGTTATTACAGGTCTGTCGCTACTCCTGTTGTTCATCGGCATCGGACTGGATCGCGGCGTGCTGACCATCGTGCTCGCACATACGACCTTTGCAATGTGCTACGTCTCGGTCGTGGTGTCCTCGCGCCTGATGAGCTTTGATCAATCACTGGAAGAGGCCGCGCTTGATCTGGGCTGTTCCCCATTTGAGGCGTTCCGCCTTGTCACGTTACCGATCATTGCCCCGGCGGTTATTTCTGGCTGGCTTTTGGCGTTTACGTTGTCATTGGACGATCTGGTGATTGCCAGCTTTACCACTGGCCCCTCTGCCACGACATTGCCGATCAAGATTTTCTCGGCAGTCCGTTTGGGCGTCAGCCCGGAAATCAACGCTCTGTCGACCATCATGATCGCAATCGTCACAATCGGCGTCATTACCGCGTCGCTGGTCACCAAACAAGCGGCGGTCCGACAGGCCCGCGATGAACGCATGGCCGAACGGCCGGCATGAGGCGCATCTACGAAGACGCAGCATATACGACACCGGAATTGTGCTGGTGGCGCGATAGCAAACCGCCGCAAGACCGGCCACAACTCGACCACGACCAAACAACCGAAGTGGCCGTGATCGGTGGCGGCTTTACCGGTTTGAACGCAGGTCTGGCTTTGGTCAAGTCCGGTGTCGGCGTCACCGTGATCGACGCCGAACAGCCGGGATGGGGCGCCTCTGGCCGCAACGGTGGCTTTTGCTGTCTGGGCGGCTCCAAACTTAGCGGCGGCATTATCGCGAGACGCTATGGCGAACAGGACCGTAGGCAGTGGCACGCAGCCGAACGCGCGGCCATTGACCACGTAGATGCGCTTTTGTCCGACAACCAGATCGACGCTGATCGCCATTCCGACGGCGAAACCCTTTTGGCCCATACCCCCAAAGCAATGCACGAAATCGTCAATGGCGCAGGCGAAAGCAAGGCGGCATATGGCGTGGCACCCCAAATTCACCCGGCCCAAGAACTACGCCAGCTTGGCCTCGGTGGAACATTCTTTGGCGGGATGACGCTACCGCTCGGATTTGCCTTGAACCCGGCGAAATACCACGCGGGTTTGGCCCGAACCGCACAACAGGCGGGTGTTCAGCTTCATGGACAAAGCCCTGCCCTCGCGCTCAAGCACACCGGCACCAAGTGGAAAGTCACAACGCCGAAGGGCACAATAACCGCGGACAAGGTAATCCTTGCGACCAACGGCTACTCGTCAGAGGACGTGCCCGATTGGCTCCGTGCGCGTTATCTGCCGGTGCAATCCACTGTCATCGTCACACGCCCGCTCAGCCGGTCCGAGCAGAGTCAGCAAGGCTGGACAAGCCTCCAGATGTGTTACGACAGCCGGATTTTGCTGCACTACTTCCGTCTGATGCCTGATGGGCGCTTTCTGTTCGGGATGCGCGGCGGACTGCGCGCGACCCCCAATGCCGAAGCCGCACTCTCGCGAAAAATCCGCTCGGATTTTCACACGATGTTCCCAGAATGGCGCGAGGTCGAGATCACCCACGAATGGTCCGGACTACTTTGCTTGATGCGCAACCTGACCCCGTTTTGCGGTCCGGTTCCGGACAGGCCCGGCCTTTATGCTTCCATGGGATATCACGGCAATGGCGTTGCCATGGGCAGCTATCTCGGTGCGCGTCTGGCGGATTGTGTGCTTGGGCGTGATCCGCGTGGTCCTATGCCCGCCTTTATCGGCGCAATACCCCGACGATTCCCGCTGGGATCGATCCGGCGCAGTCTGCTTGCGCCAGCCTACGCAGCGGCTGCTCTCTTTGATCGGTAAGACCGTTTTTCGAAAAACGTCAAAATGCGGTTTCGAAACCGAATGAAAAAGCCAATTAGAATTGGCTTTCCCGTTTCGCTTCGCTATTCCGGATACAAGCAAAAATGAGGGAGGAGCGTCATGCTCAAGCGTCCATTCGACAAGTCGAAACTGCCCAGCCGTCACGTTACAGAAGGGCCAGAGCGCGCGCCGCATCGGTCGTACTATTACGCGATGGGCATGACCGAGGAAGAAATCCACCAGCCGTTGGTCGGCGTCGCCACTTGCTGGAACGAAGCGGCACCGTGTAACATCGCTCTGAACCGTCAGGCACAGGCGGTGAAAATGGGCGTGAAGCAAGCGATGGGCACTCCGCGCGAATTCACAACCATCACCGTCACCGACGGCATCGCGATGGGCCACGAAGGCATGCGGTCTTCTTTGGCATCCCGCGAAGCGATTGCAGATACGGTCGAACTGACCATGCGCGGCCATTCTTACGACGCGGTTGTCGGCCTTGCAGGTTGTGACAAATCCCTGCCCGGCATGATGATGGCAATGGTCCGCCTTAATGTGCCATCGGTCTTTATCTACGGCGGATCGATCCTTCCCGGTCGCGCGCCGCAGGTTGAGGAAATCCCCGAAGATTTCCGCAGCCGTGACCTGACCGTTCAAGACATGTTCGAAGCGGTTGGCCGTCATCAGAACGACCAGATGTCCGATGCAGCGCTCGATATGCTGGAACGCGTAGCCTGTCCGTCGGCCGGTGCCTGCGGTGGGCAGTTCACGGCTAACACCATGGCCTGTGTGTCCGAAGCCATCGGTCTGGCATTGTTCAATTCTTCGGGCATGCCAGCACCTTACGAGTCGCGCGACGCCTATGGCGAAGCGTCGGGTCGTGCCGTCATGGACCTGATCGAACAGAACATCCGCGCGCGTGATGTCGTCACACGCAAGGCTTTGGAAAACGCCGCACGGGTGGTGGCCTGCACCGGCGGATCGACCAACGCGGGTCTTCACCTGCCAGCAATCGCGCATGAAGCCGGGATCGACTTCTTCCTTGAAGACGTCTGTGAAATCTTCCGAGACACGCCCTATTTTGTCGATCTCAAACCCGGCGGCACTTATGTGGCGAAAGACTTGTACGACGCAGGCGGTATTCCTGTTGTGATGAAAGAACTGCGTAAAGCAGGTTTGATCCACGAAGACTGCGTCACTGCTTCGACCCGCACCATCGGCGAAGAGCTGGATCGCATCGAACGTGAAGCAGACGGCAAAGTCATCTATTCCATCGAGAACACCGATCACCAAAACCGGCGGCGTTGTTGGCCTCAAGGGCAACCTTGCACCTGAAGGTGCCATCGTGAAAGTCGCGGGTATCTCGGCAGAGGATCAGGTCTTCACCGGTCCCGCGCGCGTGTACGAATGTGAAGAAGATGCCTTTGCCGCCGTCAAGGCACGCGAATATAAAGAAGGCGAAGTCATCGTGATCCGCAACGAAGGCCCCGCTGGTGGCCCCGGAATGCGCGAAATGCTGTCCACCACGGCGGCGCTCTCGGGTCAGGGCATGGGCAAGAAAGTCGCGCTGATCACAGATGGCCGCTTCTCTGGCGCGACACGCGGTTTCTGCGTTGGTCATGTTGGTCCCGGAAGCAGCCCAAGGTGGTCCAATCGCGCTGCTCAAGAACGGCGATATGATCACCATTGACGCTGTGTCTGGGTCGCTGAGCGTTGATTTGTCGGACGACGAACTGGCCCAACGCAAAGCCGATTGGACCGGCCCACGCGAGACGATTTACACGTCGGGTGCTGTCTGGAAATTCGCCAAACTTGTTGGTCCAACCTATAAGGGTGCGGTCACGCATCCCGGGGCCGACGGCGAAAAGCACGTGTACGCAGATCTTTGAGCCGGTCCCGTAAACCTTTGTATGCCGCGCTTTTGAGCGCGGCATTTGTAACCGGTTGCGCCGAAATCGGCACAATCGGAACTATGTCTTTGTTGCCTACTGATACGACAGCCGACGCGCCTTTGCTGGCAACAGCAACTGTCGCACGCGGCCAGATCACCATTGCCGGTCCCAACGGGTACTGCATTGATCCGACGACACTACGCAGCACAGCCTCTGGCGGTTTTGCAGCCATCGCCAGTTGCCATATCCTGTCCGACGGCAAAGAGGGCCCGATTGTTGAGCCGGCTCTTGTGACCGTCACCGTCAGCCCCGCCGACAAGGGCGAGCCATCACCGGCCGAACTTGCAGACGCACTGGGCACCACGCTTTTACAAAGCCGCGAACTAAGCGGGTTGGCGGTTGGCCAAATGGCCGATGGCGGAGCAGAGGCGTTCTCGGGGAGTGACCCGAAACACTGGCGGGGGGCATTCGTCTTGGGCCGTCACCTGATCGGTGTCACGCTTTATGCGCCAGAAGGGAGCCCGCTGCTCGGCTCTCAAGGCGCTGCCTTTTTGAACACGGTTTCTTCAGCTATCCGCGCTAAGTCGGATCCGGGTCCGGCCGTAAGTGCACAACAGTCGCAATCGGCAGTTGATCCGCTGACACAGCGACTTGGCCGTTTATTTGCAAGGCGTGATCTGTAATATAGCATTCAACCGGTGCGAAAAGTGACGGGCCAAGAACATCATCAGGAGCGAGCAGCTCATGTCGGAAATGAAACCCGGTCTGTTTGACCGCGTTCTACAGCAGTCTGCGCTTAGACGGTTCCGCCGCTGGGCAGAGACCGCACGCAACATGGATTTGCGTGACCTGCGTCGGACCAGGGCCTCAGCGCGACGGATGAAGTATTTCCTTGATGAATTGCTGCACGTGGCCGACGAAAGACTGTCGCTGCCCATCATTGGCAATCAGGCCGTTCCAATTCCCTATGACGCGGATTGGTCATGGCGCCCGGAAATCTGGTGCGGCCCGTTGCCCGTACAGGGCGTTTCGGCTGTTGAAAACAAATCAATGCTCGGGCGCGAGGTGACATTATTCCACGACTGTGCGCAGTCCGAACTGACACTCCGCCAGCTTCGCAACACCAGCGCCGAGGACTTGGCAGCCTATGGCCTACGGCTTGACGTGTTCCGTTTTGACGGATCGTACCTGTCTCTGGTGATCGACCTTCCGACAGAGGCAACAGTTGATCTCAAACGCAAGCACCTTGTCCGCTGCGACCTGATTGTCGAGTTGGAGAGGCCCTTGGAAATATTTGCCCGGCTTAACATCCAACATGGCCCCAACACAGAACAGATTGTCCGCGAACTGCCGCTAAATGATCGGGAATTGGCAGTAGAATTCGATCTGGCCTACACCAAGCTGAACGAAAAGCGGGTCGAGAAAGTTTGGATCGACCTGATTTTCGAAAACCCGGAAATGAGCCAGGTGATCCTGCGTGACCTGTTCTTCAGCCGTCGCCCACGGGCCGAGATGTGAGGATTTGACCATGACTGCTTATTCCCTGTCCAAATCTCGTTTTTTCGAAGGCGTCTGGGAAGCTGTGATCGCGGGTGATGCAGACGACAGCCCGCCCCCTAAGATCGAAGTGCGGGTACATGACAAACCAATCCCAAATGTTACGCTTGACCCTTTGCCGGATCCTGCATCTTGGCTGCTCAAGGTCCCAGTGCCGTCCAACTTGCTGGCAGATGGCGTGCACACGTTCATGATTTCCGAAACGACGCTTGGCCAAGCACTCGGAGATTTTGCAATTATTGCAGGTGACGCCGCCGGAGAGGACATTCGCGCAGAAATGTCGCTCCTGCGTGCCGAACTTGACATGCTCAAACGATCGTTTCGCCGGCATTGTCGGGAAACCGGTTAAACCGCAACCAATTCACCGGCAGTTCTTTGATCATTCGACGGGTTGCCCGAACAATAAAATCGCGACACCCAGCCCTGCCAACGTTAAGAAAAGCGCTCCTTTCAACGTCTCTTTTCGACCGAACGCGAAAAGCGCCGCAATCACCGCCTGTAGCGCATAATACGCCGCAAAGGCGCGCGACGCATGGGTGATGATCTCGTAAATGTTGAAGGTCCACGTCAAAAGCAAGCCGACGGCAACCAGCAGCGTATAAGCCAAACGCGGCGGTATGCGATTTTGGCTGATCTCCGCGATCAACCCGCCTGATCCGCTCGTGTCGGCCACGGCTGCACTGAACTGCGCGCTGAGTGCGGCCGCCACAAGCAAAACAGGCAAGATCGGCGCCACAACCTGCATCATGTCAATAATCGCTGTTTCATTCAGCGTCATCGTTCCCGGCACGAACGCATAGGCCAAGAGTGCGATATACGCCACGTAGATCAGCGTCGACAGACCTTGAGCCAATCGCATGGATCTGATCCGCGTGCGCGCGTCATACACATCGCCCAGATAGCGCGATGTCTCGAACCCTTGCACAGTTACAATCAAACCGAAAATGAGCGTGACCGCGGGCCAGCCGGATATCTGCGTGGGGTTCAGCACCAGATTGCCGGTTTTGGCAGTGGTGCCAAAATGAACGGCAAGCCCGAACAACAGCCCGGCAATGATCGTGAGCTTCAAACCAACCGCGATCTGTTCCAACCGCTCCAGTGCGGCAAATCCCTTGGTCCAACCGACAAACAGGATCAACATAAAGATCGCCGTCGTGATCAATCGGGCATGATAGGGATCATCCAAAGTGGTCAGACTGACCGCGAAAGCCCCGAACAGATTCAGATAATAGGCCACCGAAATGACATAGGCGAAGGCCAGAACAAGGGACGCAACAGGTTCGATCCGGCTAAACAGGCGCGGAGCTCTATCCTCCAAAGCAATCCGGCTGATATTGTAGCGGATCGCACCACCGAACGCATATGCCGTCGCCGTCAGAGCGATCATCACAAGCGGCGCATAAAGACCAAAATTCACCTCAAGGATGGGTCCGATCACCAGAAAACCGCTGCCGATGATAGAGGCCAGAGGCGTGATCGTCGCCTTCCACAAAGGCGCATTGGCAAGACGGGGATATAGCAAAAGTGAACCGGTCGCGATGACCACTGCCAATATCGCAACGTCCAGCATCTTTGGATCCACTTTTCATATGGCCTGCGTTTCTGCTTAGCGTGTTTCGAACTTGCCCGACAAGGACCGCACAGCCGCACCCTTGGCTCATACGTGACTGAGCTGGCTTGGCTTTCGCTCCATGACGTGAGACCAGTCGGCGAAACAAGCGAGGCATCTTTTGGAATATTGGATCGTTGCGGGACTGGCGGCCTTTCTCATGGGGCTGTCGAAAGGTGGGGTGCCGATGATTGCGCTCTTGTCCGTTCCGCTAATGTCGCTTTTCATGGATCCCGCTTTGGCGGCAGGTTTGCTTTTGCCGATCTACATCGTGGCCGATATGTACGCGGTCTACTTGTTTCGAGGCGCGTTTTCAGTGCGAAATCTCAAGGTTTTGCTGCCTGCAGCAATTGTGGGGATCCTGATCGGGTTCGCGGCCGTGTCTTACGTCCCCGGCGACGCAGGCAAACTACTGGTGGCAGCAATCGGGTTATTCTACCTCGTCACGGCCTTGCGGCGGCGCTTTTCCAAAGTCGAGGTCCCGGCCCGTTCTGCCGATATCCCGCGTGGCATTTTCTGGGGAGCCATCGCCGGGCTGACAAGCTATATCTCGCATGCAGGGGGGCCACCCTTTCAAGCCTATGTGCTGCCGCAGCGCCTTGATAAGATGGTGTATCTTGGCACAAACACGATCTTTTTCACTGTGGTGAACCTGCTCAAGGTGCCCCCGTTTATCTTGGCCGGACAAATCACTTGGGATAGCGCCGCTCAGGCCATTTGGCTCGCCCCTTTTGCGCTCGCCGGGGCGTGGAGCGGCGCCGCTGTTTCGCGCGCCTTGTCAGACCGTGTTTTCTTTGCGCTTATTGAGGTCGCTCTGGCCGTTGTGTCGTTCAAGTTGCTCTATGAGGTTTTGATCGCATAGCGGCTATGCCCGCCCCCCGCACCGAGCCGGATTGACGTTCGTCTGCAGCGCAGGCACGTTAGTGTTATAACCCAGCCCCGGAGAAGATATGTCCCCGCTGCGCGGCATGATGCTGAAACTCAGCGCTGTCTTGCTATTCGTCATCATGGCGTCGCTGATCAAAGCCAGCTCGGACGTTGTGCCACCGGGTGAGGCCGTCTTCTTTCGTTCTTTCTTTGCAATCCCCGTCATCCTGACATGGCTGGCATTTCGTCGTGAACTTAGCACGGGATTGCGCACACGAAATCCGTCAGGCCATTTCTGGCGGGGGCTGTTCGGGGTCAGTGCCATGGCCTGCGGCTTTGCCGCCCTTGGCCTTTTGCCGCTGCCCGAAGTGACAGTGCTTGGTTACGCCGCCCCCATCATGACGGTCATTTTCGCTGCTGTCTTGCTCGGCGAAAAAATCCGGCTTGTGCGTATGTCTGCTGTTGTCATCGGACTGATTGGCGTTGTGATCGTTATGCTGCCGCAACTTGGCAACGAAGACATGGGCACGGCCGCCAGATGGGGTGTTGCGTTGGTCCTCGCCTCGGCCACTTTGCGCGCCTTGGCGCATGTCCACATCCGCAAACTGGTGCAGAACGAAACCACGTCGGCGGTGGTCTTCTATTTTGCGGTCACCGCCTCGTGCCTGTCACTGCTGACCTCTCCGTTTGGGTGGGTCATGCCTGATGTAGTAACCGCAAGCCAATTGATCGGCGCCGGTATTGTCGGCGGCGTGGCACAGATCCTTCTGACCTCGTCATATCGCCATGCCGAAGCGGCATTTCTTGCCCCCTTCGACTATGCATCGATCCTCTTTGCACTGGTCATCGGCTATACGATCTTTGACGAAACGCCGACCTTGCACACCATCATTGGATCAATCGTAATCATCGGCGCAGGGGTGTTGATCATATGGCGAGAACGCCAACTCGGCGTCAAGCGCGGCCCTGCTCGGTCAAACCTCACGCCGCAGGGCTGATTGCATTTCCACCCAATGGGTCTTAGATCACCAAAAGCTACGACAGGGTGACGGGAGCCGCACTGCATGAACTGGATCACGAACTACGTCCGACCCCGGATCAACTCGATCTTTTCGCGCCGCGAAATTCCCGAGAACCTTTGGGTCAAATGTGATGAATGCGGCACAATGCTGTTTCACCGCGAGATGTCCGACAATCTGAACGTCTGTTCCAATTGCGGCCATCACATGAACATCACCCCGAGGGATCGCTTTCTGGGTCTGTTCGATGGTGGCATCTTTACCGAAGTGTCGGTACCTGAACCGCTGGCCGACCCTTTGCAATTCCGCGATCAAAAGAAATACCCCGACCGTCTGCGCACAGCACAAAAAACCACCGGCGAAAAAGAAGCGATGCTGGTCGCCACCGGCGAAGTCGGGCGCACACCGATCGTCGCTGCTGCGCAAGACTTCAGCTTTATGGCCGGGTCCATGGGCATGTATGTTGGCAACGCAATCATTGCAGCTGCAGAAAAAGCCGTTGAACTTCGTCGACCGCTGGTTCTGTTCTCGGCAGCCGGTGGCGCACGCATGCAAGAGGGCATTCTGAGCCTGATGCAAATGCCTCGCACCACGGTTGCGGTGCAAATGCTCAAAGAAGCAAACCTGCCCTATATCGTTGTCCTGACCCATCCGACCACAGGCGGCGTAACAGCATCTTATGCCATGTTGGGCGATGTGCAGATCGCGGAACCCGGTGCGCTGATCTGCTTTGCCGGGCCCCGAGTGATCGAACAAACGATCCGCGAGAAACTTCCCGAAGGCTTTCAACGCGCTGAATACCTGCTTGACCACGGCATGCTTGACCGCGTCACAGACCGTCGTAAGATGCGCGAAGAACTGGTTCAGATCATCCGCATGCTGATGCAAATGCCACCCCCGGTCGCAGGAGATTTGCCCGCCCCCGGACCGGCCGACATGGCACCGGCTGACCCCGTCACACCCGACGAAACCCCATGATCGCGACGGTGGGTTCGGACGTCATCCTTGAACGGATGATGGCCCTCCACCCCAAGATCATCGACCTGACGCTGGACCGGGTTTGGGCCCTCCTTGCAGCACTGGATCATCCAGAACGCACACTGCCACCCGTGATCCACATCGCGGGCACCAATGGCAAAGGCTCTACCCAAGCCATGTTGCGCGCCGGGCTCGAAGCGGTTGGCAAAAGCGTGCATGCCTACACCTCACCACATCTGGCCCGGTTTCATGAACGTATTCGGCTGGCAGGCGAATTCATCACCGAAGACCACCTGACCGAAGTGCTGAACGACTGTTACGCCGCCAATGATGGCGCGGACATCACATATTTCGAAATCACGACATGCGCCGCTTTGTTGGCATTCGCCCGAACACCTGCAGACTACACACTGCTTGAGGTCGGTCTGGGTGGGCGGCTCGATGCCACCAATGTGATCGACAAGCCCGCGCTGACGATCATCACACCGGTCTCGATGGATCACGAAGGATACCTTGGTGACACGATCGCCAAGATCGCTGGTGAAAAGGCCGGAATCATCAAACGCGGCGTGCCCTGTGTTGTCGGCCCACAGCAAGAAGATGCGCTGGAGGTCATCGAAGCACAGGCCGCACGTCTGGGCGCTCCGCTTTTGGCCTACGGCCAACACTGGCATGTCAGCGAAGAGCACGGCAGACTGATCTATCAGGATGAAACCGGTCTGCTCGACCTCGATTTGCCAAACCTGCCCGGCCAACACCAAGTTCAAAACGCGGGCGCCACGCTTGCTGCGTTACGGCATCTGAATATGCCCGAGGCAGCCTATGATGGGGCCATGCGTGACGCCTTCTGGCCAGCACGCATGCAGCAACTTAAGGGCACCGTGCTGAACGAGTTCGTCCCGCAGGCAGACCTGTGGCTGGACGGCGGGCACAATCCCGCTGCCGGAGAGGCACTTGCAGCACATTTGAAAAGCTTGCACCAGCGGCCAACCCGTCTGATTTGTGGAATGCTCAACACCAAAGATGTGCGCGGGTATCTGCGCCCGTTGGCCACCGTCGCGTCGCATCTGACAGCGGTTTCTATTCCCGGCGAAGCCAACACGCTTACCGCACCGGAAACCGCGAAAGCCGCGCGCGACGTTGGTCTGGCCGCCGACGAAGCCTATAGCGTTGAATCGGCACTACACCAAATTGCTGAAACTGAGCCACATGCACGGATACTGATCTGCGGTTCCTTGTACCTTGCCGGTCACGTCTTGCGGCAGATTGGTTAACCTAAAACTGGATCGGGTCACTTTATATTGACCAGATTCACAAAAATCGCCTATATATCGTAAAAAAGAGCAGTATCCGCACAAGCGGGACGAATAGGTGGCTACATGGTATCAGTACGATGCGCCGTAACTGCGGCAGTCATCGCTGCAGGCAGCCCGTTGGCCGCCCAAACGGCAGCGATTACAGACAATGCGTCTGCGTTCTCGTTTACCATGAACGGGGCCGAGATGACGATCACCCGAAGCGGTCCCTCCTGTCCCTCATCCTGCATACAGCCAATGACCCCCGCTGCGGGCGTTGATACGCTTGGCGAACTTGAAGTCATCGGGTTCTTGCAAAACGCGGTCAGCAATGGCTCTGGATTGTTAGTCGATGTGCGCATGCCCGGCACGTTCTCGTCAGGTTCTGTCCCCGGTGCAGTGAATGTGCCGGTGGCAACGTTTATGCCGGACAATCCCTACCGCTCTGATCTTTTGTCGGCCCTTGGGGTAAACACACCTGACAGCAGTCCGGGGTTCGGCGCAGCGTTCAGTTTGACAATCTTTGGCAATGGCCCTGATGACAGAGCCGCGCAAGACGCCATCCAGCATCTGCTAGGTGCGGGCTATCCGCCAAGCAAGATCAAGTATTACCGCGGCGGAGTCACGAGCTGGAGCGCGCTCGGCCTCAATATTTCGGTGGGACAATGACAGAAACAAGCAAGAGCGCCGGCCTGATCCGGATGGCCTTGATGGGCGTTGCCTTCATTGCATTGACCGTCATCCTCATCGTGTTCCAGCCCGGTTCGCCCCGCAATGCGCAAACGACCCTCGACATCGAGGCAACCACCAGCGTCACACGCGTGGCCGATCCGTTGACAGCTGCGCCTGCAGATACCACCCCGGTCGAGCCCGCGCCTGTCACAGTAGAGTCGCAAGCCCTTGTGGAAACGCCAATCCCGACCATCCCGCAAATCGCGGCAACGACCAATGCTTCAGAGCAGCCGGCCAACATGCGCGACATGACGTTCAGCGCTATCTCGAACCTGAAATCCGTCACCACCGGCGAAGCCCCGGCCCCCGGCCAACCGGGCAGCCTTTTGTACAGCGTCGTAAAACGCAGCATCGCCAACGAAGCGCGCACGCAGACAACGCCACCTGCCGTTACTCAAATCGAACCGGTAAGCACAACCAGGCCGCGTGCGCCAAAGGCAGGGGCGTATTTTGTCCGCCCCGGAGACACCTTGCTAAGCATCGCAAACGAGGTCTACGGCGATACATCAATGTCCGCAGAAATTTATCGGCAGAACACCAATATCATCTCAAGCCCGGACAGCCTGAAGCCGGGAATGGTGCTGAAATTGCCGACCCCATAGGCCACCACATCTAGGTACTCGCGCAATATTCGGAAAAATACCTACCCGACTCAGCTAAATGTTGACCGGTGCGAATCACTATGGCACAAGATTGTCAGAGTTCGTGAGTTGCTTGTTTTGGCGAACACGGAACGGGGGATGTACCGGTGTTAACAAGTGTTCAAGTTTGTGTCTGCAGGGCTTTTGCAAGCCACAGAACGCCTGAGACTACCGGACGGCACGACCACCAAGACCTCAACGACCCCTCGGGCGCGCCCTCGCGCCACCATCAACGTAAGGTATAGCAAGGACCTGAACACAGGCGAGAATTATCGAGCAGCCTTAGAGGTCCTTCGGGACCTCTTTTTTTGTCTACGGCTCGGCCCAGCTTTGGGCCTGCATCTCGCGCAGACGGCTTGCGGTTCGCTCAAATTCAAACGTTCCCGTTCCTTCGACATACAGCATCTCGGGCTCTGCGGCCGCTGACATAATCAGCCGGACCTTGGCTTCATAAAGCGCATCAACAAGCGTAACAAAGCGCTTTGCCTCGTTGAAATTCTGTCGGCTCAGTCGTGGCACGTCTTCGATGATCAGCACGCGCACAGCATCTGCCAACGCAAGATAATCTGCCGGCCCAAGCATACGGCCGCACAAGTCATAGAACTTGGCACGGGCGACCGAGTTGTGGAACCTTGGCAATTCAATCTCGCGACCCTGCACATGCAACGTCAGACTATGTTGTTCGCCGCCTGTCAGCTCTGCCCAAATGAGATCAATCGCATCTTTCGCAGCTGCATCATTCGGCGTGAAATAGACTTGCGCCCCCTCCAGCCGATCTTGCCGATAATCGGTTGGCGAAGACAGTTCATGCACAACCATGCGGTCTTTCAGCATCTCGATAAACGGTAGAAAGATTTGTCGGTTCAACCCATCTTTATAAAGATCGTCCGGTACGCGGTTTGACGTTGTGACAACAACAACGCCCGCTGCGAAAAGTTTCTCGAACAGTCGCCCGACGATCATGGCGTCGGTGATGTCTGTGATCTGCATTTCGTCAAACGCCAAAAGGCGAACCGAGTCCGAAACGGATTTTGCCACCGGCTTGATCGCGTCCTCAACGCCGTCTTGCCGCGCCTTGTGAATGGCCGCGTGGATCTCTTGCATGAAGGCATGAAAATGAACGCGTCGGGCTGGAACGTCGAGACTTTCGACAAAAAGGTCCATGAGCATCGACTTACCGCGCCCAACGCCCCCCCAAAGGTACAGACCTTTTGGCGGCTCGGGCGCTTTGCGAAACAAACCTTTCTTGACCGGCTGCGACAACGCCGAACGGATGCGTTCAAATTCTGGAAGAACCGCCTGTTGCGCGGGATCGGGGGTCAATGACCCCTCTGCCACACGCGCGGCGTAGATGTCAGGCAAGCTTGTCATTCCTGCCGATTACCGCGTATTTGTCGGTTTGTGGAGAGGTGTTATTCCACCGCGCGGATCAATTTGCGTTCAAGCACGCGCAGCACCGTCCGAAGATCATGCCCGCGTTTGAGCACCTGACCATCAATACCGATCACCGCATACTGGCCTTGGCGATTGCGCAGCTTGGGGCGCTTTTCGATCCGGTAGAGCGGATTTTCGGCCGTGCGCCGAAAGACCGAAAACACTGCCACATCGCGAAGCGTTGAAATCCCGTAATCCCGCCATTCTCCTGCGGCGACCATTTGCCCGTAGAGCGATAGGATCACACTCAACTCGGTTCGATGGAAAGCCACCTGTTCAGGTGCGGAGTGGGGCTTGGGGAACGGTGTGATACTGTTCATACCCCATGATGTGTGCAGCTGTGGCGGTAAATCAAGCATTTTGACAGGTCGCGGAAAGCAGCGTTGCAAAATAGACCTGAAACAAGCCGCAAACTGGGTCCGAAATGGTCCTTTTGTTTCGCGCGCGAAACATTGGGTCCGGATCGGACCGTTTAACTTTCCATTAACCATTGCGTCGGTTCAGAAATCACGCCGCCGCAACAATAGCATTTGCCCAGTGGTCGCTCTGCGCCTAGTGTTTTCACAGCGATTTTCTTCTCCGGAAAGACCTGCTTCTCTTGGATTATTGGATAGACTCGGCCTTTTCGATCGGCGGGTTCGTTGGTCATCTGTCATATGTGCTTCTCGTCATCTCGATGATGATGCGGGACATCTCAGTGCTGCGCCTTTTGGTGATCGCATCGGCATTGACCGGGATCGCCTATGACCTGTTCTGGCTTCGCAATCCGGTTGGTGTGTTCTGGGAAGGGCTGTTGCTCTTGGTGAACGCGGTCCAGCTTTATCTTTTGTGGCGCAGGGATCGGAACGCACGGTTTTCGACTGAGGAAGACGCGTTTGTCAGCGAGCACCTTGAGGGCTTGTCGCCCAGTCGCTGCCGACGCTTTCTTGACCTGGGGCGATGGGAAAATCTATCCGAGGGAACGGTTTTGATAGTCCAAGACCAGCCACCCGATTTTCTAAGCTATCTGGCCACCGGGTATGCATCAGTTGCGGTGGATGACAGGATCATCGCGGACCTGAAGCCCAAGCACTATGTCGGAGAAATGTCTTTTCTCGGGAACAATACCGCGTCTGCGACGGTCACACTCAGCGCGCCATCGCGGGTCTGGCGCGTTGAAACCGCGAAACTCGAACGTCTTCGCGATGACCATCCAACGATCTGGAGCGCGCTTGAAGCGAGCTTTGCGCATGACATGCGCCGCAAAATCGTAATCGGAAACGCGGCTGCATCAACCCGTAACACGCCGTAACCGGCCCGTTCGTTCTTATGCAAACGCCCCCTGACAAAACCACCCCGAAGATTTTGACGCGCCATGGGCATAGAACAGCCACAGACGGTGACCATCGCGGGTGATCACATCCCAATAGTCACGCTGCCCGCTGCGCCATGCGGGATCATCAAGCCACCATTCGGGTGCGATACGTTCGGGGCCACGCACGCTATGCACATGGTGACGACGCCCACGCCATCGAAAACTGTCGGGCAGGCGCGGCACATCCGGGACCATCACTGGCTCTGGTGGCCACATCCGAAGCGGGCGCGGTTTGGTGGGTTTTGGCCAATCCTCAACCGGCTCAGACCATGCGGCGGCGACAGTCACCCATGTCTTTTCCGGGATATGACTGTCGGCGGGCTGCACGCGGGTGACCGCCTCTACGCCCAGACGTGTGCCCAGACGCCCGATCAGACGGTCAAGCGATCCGGGTTTTGGCCCTGCCATACGGGCACGCCCATCTGCAGCTGCCTCAAGATGTCCCGACGCGGTGCGGAGATGCAGTGGCTCGTGCAACACGGCCTCTAGCCGCAGCATATCAATGCCGTATCCCGCATCCAGATCCTCGACCTTGAGCCGCAATAGCGGGCGAATGTGATCGGGATCGTCGGACGGTTTGGCCATCGTGACATTCATCCACTGCATGGTGCCATCTGCGCGATACGCCTCGAACCGCAGGGTCCGCGCGCCGCGTCCCTTGTTGCGCAACGCGGCGCACAAACGCGGCAGCAGACGGTCAAGCGCGGCCATGACGTCTTCCTCTAACCCGATGGGATCAGGCAGACTCATGCGGGTGGCAAAACGATCCGGAGGCGGGGCCGGGCTGACCGGTTCTGGCAAGGCGCCCAGCGCCTGATCCAGACGTGCCACCAGACCCCGCCCAAAGCGGCGGGCAAGGCTTGCGCGGGGTTGTTCCACAAGATCCTTCACCCGGCGCAGGCCAAGACGGGAAAGCTGCGCCATTGTATGATCATCCAACCGTAGCGCAGCAATCGGCAGAGGCGCCAAGGCTTTGTATGTCTCGCCCGGGGCCGCAATTCGCGCCCGACCATGTTCGCGCACCAGCGTCACAGCAGGTGCGGCCCCGCCCCGTTCCCAGTGCCGCCGCTTGCCCGCACGAGATCGGGTTGCCCGCGCTTCCTGGTCGATCGCGTCGCCGTTGCGATGGTGGTCGCCCCCCTGCCCGCCACCAAAGCGGGCCAGCGCCCAAGCTCCGCCCAGCGTGTCGGCGATGCCAAGCTGGACCGAAAGACCCAATTCTTCACAATCCTGTTCGACCTGACGTGCAAGCTGTTCCTCACCTCCGAAGAGATGCGCACATCCCGTCAGGTCGATCACCAGCGCATCTGGCACCTCGCGGGCGACCCATGGGGAAAACTTGCCCGCCCAGCGGTGCAACACCCCCAGAAACGCCGCCTCGGCATGGGGATTCGACAACCGGGTGAGAAGATCGGCGCACATGGCGTGGGCATCGCGCAAGGGTTGGCCTTGGTATATTCCCGCGGTTTGTGCAAGCGGCGAGAGCGACGACACCACCTGCGCTTGTCCCACATCGCGCACCACGACAAACGGCACTTCCCCCAGGTTGGGGTCACGCCGGATATGGCGTTCGGCGGCCAGCCGGGGAAACCAGATGGACAGGATACGACGGTTGGGCATGAGATTCGCGGCAGCTTTTGTTCTTCTTTTGTTCTATATACCCTTTCTGCCCGACAAGTCGAGATCAGAGCGCCGCTTTGCATCAGATGGAATACGCCAGGATCAGCCGCAGTCGATCCGCACCACGGTACCACTGTCATCGAGACGGAAAGTCACGCGATCCAACCGGTAATCATTTGTCATCGGATCATTTGGACCCAGAATCCGATGCGGCTGTGTGAAGGCGATGTTTTCAAGCTGTGCGCGCTGCAACCCCATCAGGTGGGACATCTCTTTGGCACCGCAGGATTCCACCGGTTTTTCCGCAACGGTGGCTTCCTGACAGGCTGCGAGCGCAAGACACAGACCAACGATTGAATAAATACGCATGTGAGAAACCTTTCCAATATCCAAGCCAATGCTTGCAAACCCCGCGCTTTCCCGCAAGGTTTTGCTAAACAAACGAGGGAGAGTCATCATGCGCACACGCGCTGCTGTCGCCGTTCAAGCCGGCAAACCATTGGAAATCATGGACGTGAACCTTGACGGCCCCCGCGCCGGTGAAGTGCTCGTCGAAATCAAGGCAACCGGAATTTGCCACACTGACGAGTTCACCCTGTCAGGTGCCGACCCCGAAGGCATGTTCCCGGCGATTCTCGGTCATGAAGGCGCGGGCGTGGTGGTCGAGGTCGGACCCGGCGTCACCAGCCTCAAGCCCGGAGATCACGTCATCCCGCTTTACACGCCGGAATGCCGTCAATGCGAATACTGCCTGCATCCCAAGACCAACCTGTGCCAGTCGATCCGCGAAACCCAAGGCAAAGGTGTTATGCCGGATGGCACATCGCGGTTCAGCACGTTGGATGGAGATCCGATCCTGCACTACATGGGATGTTCAACATTCTCGAACCACACGGTTCTACCGGAAATCGCGCTTGCCAAAATCCGCGAGGACGCGCCGTTCGACAAGGTTTGTTATATCGGCTGCGGTGTGACCACAGGCATCGGAGCAGTGATCAACACTGCCAAAGTCGAGATCGGAAGCCGTGCGGTGGTCTTCGGACTGGGTGGCATCGGCCTGAACGTTATTCAGGGTCTGCGCCTTGCCGGAGCTGACCAGATCGTTGGTGTTGACCTGAACCCCGACAAAGTCGCGATGGCCGAGAAATTCGGCATGACCGACTTTGTGAACCCGTCCGAAGTCGAGGGCGATCTGGTTCCGTATCTGGTGAACCTCACCAAAGGCGGTGCGGATTACACATTTGACGCCACAGGCAATGTCAAAGTGATGCGCGATGCTCTGGAATGCGCCCACAAAGGCTGGGGCGAGAGCATCATCATCGGTGTGGCACCTGCCGGTGCCGAGATCGCGACACGTCCGTTCCAGCTTGTCACGGGCCGCACCTGGAAGGGTACGGCATTTGGCGGTGCGCGCGGGCGGACAGACGTGCCGAAGATTGTAGACTGGTACATGGACGGCAAGATCGAGATCGACCCAATGATCACACACACCATGCCACTGGATGACATCAACAAGGGTTTCGACCTGATGCATGCAGGCGAAAGCATCCGCTCTGTTGTGATTTACTGATCACGCTGTTCGGGGGCCACCCGCCCCCGACATTCAAGCCATCAAGCCTTTCCCGCGCGGGGCATCTCGCGCGATGGATGCGTTATTTTCAAAGAAAGGGACTACAGTGATACGTTTCTATATAAATCCGAATTTAATCATTTCCGTGGCCCTCGGGCTGACCATGACAAGCTCTGCAATTGCCCAGCAGACGACCGATACCGTCGCGCCTGAAGCTTCGACCGAGGTCAGCAGCGCATTCGGAGGACTGTCCGATGCCGCTCAAGCGGCGCTTGCTACGAAAGAAGCTGGTTCGCCCGTAGAGGCAAAGGATTGGATGGTCGCTGCTGCGAACCCGCTTGCTGTTGAGGCAGGCGCGCGTGTTTTGCGTGAAGGTGGCACAGCGGCGGATGCGATGGTGGCCGTACAAGCGGTCCTTGGCTTGGTCGAGCCACAAAGCTCGGGCCTTGGCGGTGGCGCGTTTCTTGTCTGGTATGACGCCAATTCAGGCGAGGTGACAACGCTGGACGGACGCGAAACAGCGCCTTTGGACGCGACACCAACACTGTTCCAGACCCCTGACGGAGAAACGATGGGCTTTTTCGATGCGGTTGTGGGCGGCAGGTCTGTCGGCACGCCGGGAACGCCGGCACTCATGCAAGCCGCACATGACAAATGGGGGCAGTCGGATTGGGCATCGCTATTTGCCGAAGCCATTGATCTCGCCGAAGGCGGGTTCACCGTGTCGCCGCGTTTGGCGGACTTGGTGGCTGGCGATGCGGACAGATTGGGCCGCTTCCGTTCAACACAAGACTATTTCTTTCCCGGTGGCACCGCGATTGCTGCGGGCGACACGTTGGTCAATACAGACTATGCAAACACTCTGCGCCTGATGGCCGCCGAAGGGGCAGAGGCGTTCTATACCGGGCCGATTGCGTCTGATATCGTGGCCACCGTCCGCACCGCTGCGGGCAATCCTGGCGTGTTGTCCCGAGCGGATTTGGCGCTTTACGAGGTCAAGGAACGCGCACCCGTGTGCGTTCCCTACCGCGCGCATGAGGTTTGTGGCATGGGCCCGCCCTCTTCCGGCGCTCTGACGATTGGGCAAATCCTCGGGATGCTGGACGGATATGATCTTGCCAGCCTTGGTCCCGACAGCGCCGACGCCTGGCGCTTGATCGGCGATGCCTCGCGGCTCGCGTTTGCAGATCGCGGTTTATACATGGCCGACAGTGATTACGTGCCAATGCCGACAAAGGGCCTTGTGGCTCCAGACTA
This sequence comes from Marivita sp., assembly GCA_043585115.1. Taxonomy (GTDB): domain Bacteria; phylum Pseudomonadota; class Alphaproteobacteria; order Rhodobacterales; family Rhodobacteraceae; genus Marivita. Next base: position 2,824,628 of record CP121326.1, on the reverse strand, counting down.
CCTGCAAGACCGCGGCCAGCTTCTGAGCGGGGATGACGCGTTGCCCGAAGTCTCGGCCGGGTCGCCGGAATGGGATCACGCGTTTGATCTGGCTCCTGATGAGAGCCTCGAGTTGCCATCGACCTCGCATATCTCGATTGTCGACAGCTATGGCAATGCGTTGTCGATGACGACTACAATTGAAAACGGCTTTGGATCGCGGCTGTTTGTGCGGGGGTTCCTGCTGAACAACGAACTCACGGATTTTTCGTTTCGGACCCACCGTGATGGTCGCCCCATCGCCAATCGGCTTGAGCCCGGCAAGCGACCCCGGTCATCAATGGCACCGACCATTGTCATGACAGACGGCGCGCCATCTCTGGTGATCGGCTCGCCCGGTGGCAGCCGGATCATTGGCTATGTAGCGCAGGCCATCATTGCGCATGTCGATTGGGGAATGGACGTACAGCAAGCCGTTTCGATGCCACATCTGGTCAACCGATTTGGTACCTACGATCTGGAAGACGGCACAACCGCATCCGATCTGGAAGAAGCGCTGGTCGGGTTTGGGTACGAAGTGAATCTACGCGGTCTGAATTCCGGCCTGCACGCCATCGCCATTGGTGAAACGCTCTCTGGTGGGGCTGATCCGCGCCGCGAAGGGATTGCGCTTGGTGAGTGATGTGTCAAATGGCGTGACGAGGGCGGTATCTGCTGTCACTCGTCACCACCGCATTGCGGGCGACCCGCTTTCGGGAACCTGACCAGACAGAAAGGGGTTTCCAACCCATGTCCGATAATCCGCCCCTGCTTGCCGTGCTGATCGATGCTGACAACACATCGCCGAAATACGCACGCGCCATTTTCGAAGAAATCGCATCCTTGGGAGAGGCCAGCGTCCGCCGCTGCTATGGTGACTTTTCCAGTCAGCAAATGTCGGGTTGGTCCAAGGTACAAGCGGAGTTTGGCCTTGTGCCCCACCATCAGCCCGCCAACACAGTGGGCAAGAATGCCAGTGACATTGCATTGGTGATCGACGCGATGGACCTGATGCACACCGGACGCTTTGACGGGTTCGTTCTGGTCAGCTCTGACAGCGATTTTACCCGTCTGGCGCAGCGGCTTCGGGAACAAGGGCTCGATGTTTATGGCATGGGCATGCAAAAGACACCCGAGGCGTTCCGCCGTGCGTGCAAGCGTTTTATCTTCCTTGAGAATCTGGAGGGTGGTCCGGAGACTGGCAACACCGAGGTCAAGCCCGCCAAGAAGAGCAATCTCAACGAAGCACGGAACCTGATCCTCAAGGCGATGGACGCGATCGATCAGGATGACGAGTGGTATCGACTGGGGCAGTTGGGCCAGCACATCGTGTCAGCCAATCCGGATTTTGACACGCGCACCTATGGCAAGCGCAAGTTGAGCGATCTGGTTGCCGATATGAAGGTGCTTGAGGTGAAACGAGGGCCAAACAACCAACTGATGGTGCGCCGCCGCGATTGAAAGCGCTCGACCGGTCAGACAGAACGGTCATTGCAGCCCGGTCGGCAGCGTGTCATGCTCTGTTCGGGGACGAGGGGTTTTCTGCGCTTGGCGCGTTGGAGACCTGACTATGTTGACTATAGACACACCGATCTTGGTGCGTGCCATCGACGATGATGCGCATGGCCAGGACAGACGACTTTCCGACGCATCGCTTCTTGTCATGGCGCAAGAGGTTATAAATCGGCTGTCGTCAATTTCGCGCCAGTCCTCTCCAGACCTAAGCGATGTTGATCTTGATGCTTTTTGCATAGCCTTGATCGAACCCACAGCCGAGGAGGCCAAACGCATTTTGCAACGTGCCCAGGAACGGGGCGTCGATCACAAAGGCCTTTGCGTGAATTACATCGCAGCGGCCGCGAACCGGCTGGGAAAATGGTGGGAACAGGACGTTATTCATTTCAGCGATATGGCGATTGCGGCAGGACGAATGCTGCACATGCTGCGGGACATTCGCATGATGACTCCCCCGGTTCCCATACGCGGTAATCGAGAAGCGTTGTTTGCGGCCGTGCCCGGTGAACAACATGTTCTGGGCGTGACGATGGCCGCTGATATCCTGCGTTCAAAGGGATGGGATATCGATCTGCAGATTGGGCGAAACGAAACGGACCTCTGCCAGATCGCACATGATGGGGGATATCCAATCATCGGCTTGTCTGCGTCCGGAGCCGAACAAGTAAGAGCATTGGCCCGAACCATCGTTGAATTGCGGATTTCCGCACCCCGCTCGCTGATCTTTATCAGTGGAAATATAGCTCAGATCGAAAGAGACATCGCAATCCAAACCGGGGCCGATGCAGCGGCGGCGTCAATGGAGCATTGTCTGGAAACGCTCGAGTCGCTGTATCAGGCGGTTCTTAGCGCGGCATCCCGTGCGCCGTAACGGGCCATGAAGGTGGTCACAGCGCCTTCAATCACGCGGGCTTTTTCTTCTTCCTCCACCGAACGGATGATCCCAAACACCAGCTTTGGCCAGAGATCGGCCTTGCAAAGCTCTGCAAACTGATCGGCAGCAAGATCGAAATCGCTGATCTTCAACTCTTTCCGGTCGGCGGCTTTACGCAGGTAATCCACCAAAGCCGCGCGCATGATCATCGGGCCGGAATGGTAGAACTCTTGCCCCAATTGGGGAAAGCGATCCGCCTCTGCGACACAAATGCGAAAGATGCGTTGGCCCATATCTGAATAGATAAAGCCAAGGAATTGATGTGCGACACGTGACAACACTTCTTGCGGTGGCCGCGAACTATCAATGCTTTCTATCGAAATGCGTGCCTGTTCTTTGCATTGGCGTGTGGCCACTTCCATGAAAAGCAAGCGCTTGTCGGGAAAGTAGCTGTACAGCGTCGCCTTGGACACACCGGCCGCACGAGCAATGTCGTCAACGCTTGCACCTTCGAAGCCGTCACGCAAAAACACTTCGCGCGCGCCATCGACCACTTGATCGAATTTCCGGCCTTTTCGGATCTGTGCCTGCGCCGTTGCCATTCCCACCCCTTTTGTCACGTTCAAAAGCTAAACAGATCGGTTTAGTCTAGCAAGTAGGGATGTGTTGCCCTCGAGCTGGATTGCAAGACAATCACCCAGAACATGCGCGCATCCTGCAAGATAGAAGGATTAGACCATGCGATTTTCTTTTAACCGACGGCGTTTTTCAGATTTGTCCGAACAGGAAATTATCGCCTTGGCGATTTCCTCCGAAGAAGACGACGCACAGATTTATCGCAACTACGCAGAACGCCTTCGGGCCGAGTTTCCAGGGACTGCCGCAGTATTTGATGGCATGGCCGCCGAAGAAGACGAGCATCGCAAACGATTGGTCGATCTACACCGTGACCGGTTTGGCGACGTCATTCCACTGATCCGGCGCGAACATGTCGCCGGTTACTATGCGCGCCGGCCTGTTTGGCTGATCGAAAATCTTGGCATTGAGCGCATCCGCGCCGAAGCCGAAGGAATGGAGCGCGACGCAGAACGGTTTTATCTGAACGCGGCCAAACGCACGTCTGACGCAGCGACCCGCAAGCTTTTGGGCGATCTCGCTGCGGCAGAAGCAGGACACCAAAGCACTGCCGAGGCGCTGGAAAAGCAGCATCTGACTGAAGACACCCGTGACAGCGAAGAGGAAAATTCGCGTCGTCAATTCGTACTGACATGGGTGCAGCCGGGCCTTGCGGGGCTGATGGACGGGTCGGTGTCGACACTCGCACCGATTTTTGCCACCGCCTTTGCAACCCAAGATACATGGACCACATTCCTGGTCGGTCTGGCCGCATCGGTCGGCGCGGGCATTTCGATGGGCTTTACCGAAGCGGCCTCTGACGATGGCCAGCTATCGGGTCGCGGATCGCCTTGGAAGCGTGGGTTTGCCTCTGGCATTATGACCACGGTTGGCGGTTTGGGACACGCCCTGCCCTATCTGATACCGGATTTCTGGACAGCGACCATCACCGCGTTTGTTGTGGTGTTCATCGAACTTTGGGCGATCGCATGGATCCAGAACAAGTGGATGGACACACCGTTCTTCCGCGCGGCCTTTCAGGTTGTTCTGGGCGGCGCATTGGTCTTTGCAGCCGGTGTTCTGATCGGCAGCGGCTAGGCATATCGACAAACAAAAAACCCGGGCGCGAACGCCCGGGCAGTTGGTCACAAAAGACTGATAGGAAGGAGGAGATCAGCCTTTGGAGAACTCAGGATAGGCTTCCATGCCCAGCTCAGCCATGTCGAGACCGTTGATCTCTTCTTCTTCGCTGACGCGGATGCCCACGGTTGCTTTCAGGATGAACCAGAGGATCAGCGAGGCGACAAAGGTGAACACACCGTAAGCCACGATACCGGTCAGCTGGGTCATCAGTTGTGCTTCACCGTAGAAGATGACGGCGATGGTGCCCCAGATACCTGCAAAGAGGTGAACCGGGATGGCGCCGACGACGTCGTCGATCTTGAGCTTGTCGAGGAACGGAACCGCGAAGACCACGATCACACCACCAACAGCACCGATCCAGAGCGCGCCAAAGAGCGTCGGAGCAAGCGGTTCAGCTGTGATCGACACGAGACCTGCGAGAGCACCGTTGAGCACCATGGTCAGGTCGACCTTTTTGTACATCACCTGGGTCAGGATCAGCGCAGTTACAGCACCCGCAGCAGCGGCCATGTTGGTGTTGGCAAAGATGCGCGACACGTCGGAAACATCACCCACAGTGCCCATTGCAAGCTGCGAGCCACCGTTGAAGCCGAACCAGCCGAGCCACAGGATGAACGTTCCGAGAGTTGCGAGCGCCAGGTTCGAGCCCGGGAAGGGGTTCACACGGCCGTCTTTGTACTTGCCGATCCGCGGACCAAGCACGATCACACCAGCCAGAGCAGCCCAGCCACCCACGGAGTGAACAACAGTCGAACCAGCGAAGTCGGAGAAGCCCATTTCGGACAGCCAACCGCCACCCCACTGCCAGGAACCGGAAATCGGGTACATGATACCTGTCAGCACGACAACGAAGGCAAGGAACGGCCACAGCTTGATGCGCTCAGCCACGGCACCGGACACGATGGACGCGGTTGCGGCAACGAACACCAACTGGAAGAAGAAGTCAGAGCCAACGGAAGCGTAGTCAAGTGCAGCATCCGCCGCAGCAACGCCAACCGGATCAAGCACGGTTTGGCCGCCAAGGGCGAAGAAGCCGTTAAAGTCGCCCGGGTACATCGTGTTGAAGCCGACCAGCCAGTACATGATGGCAGCGATCGAAAAGAGTGCGATGTTCTTTGTCAGCTGCATCGCCACGTTCTTGGAACGCACGAGGCCCGCTTCAAGCATGGCAAAGCCAGCGGCCATGAAGAACACCAGGAAGCCTGCCATCAGGAACAGCAGCGTTGTGAAGATATACGGGCCGACCTCGTCCATGGTCGGCGCGGCGGCCTCTTGTGCCATGCCCATAACTGGCAACGCAGCAAGCGCGGCAGCGGGCAGGAGTGTCTTGAATAGTTTCATCTGTATGTGTCCCCTAGTCTCTGTCACAGCGCTGGTTCAGAGCGCATCCCCATTGGTTTCGCCTGTGCGCACGCGAATGGCCTGCTGCGCATCGAGCACGAAGATTTTGCCGTCACCGATTTTCCCGGTGCGTGCAGTCTTGGTGATGGTTTCGATCACTTGATCGGCCATATCGGCAGCAACCACGATTTCGAGTTTGATTTTCGGCACAAAGTTCACCGCGTATTCCGCGCCACGGTAAATCTCTGTATGGCCCGACTGTGAGCCGAACCCCTTGATCTCGGTTACCATCATGCCGCGGACGCCAATGTCTGTGAGCGCCTCGCGGACCTCTTCAAGCTTGAATGGCTTGATTGTCGCTATGATGAACTTCACCTCGGTCCCTTTCCCTTACAGGTCGATCTGTTTGCAAGCGCAGAAAAGGGGCACATAAGCGGGTAAGGAAAGGTGAGAGCCGCCGGACTCGGGCGAACAACTCCAAAAAATGCACAAATTTTGCACAGTTTTTCCTATTTGATTAATTTTTAATCAAACAAAAAACGAAGTAACCCAATCTTGACCGGTCCACATCGCCATCAAAAACCACTAAATTAGAAAAAAAGAGCAGCAAGACAGGCGGTCGGCATGACTGATTCACGACGCGGAAAAAGTCGTCTGGTCGCAGACCGACGATACCCCAAGAAGCCCAGCAAGGCAGCGGCGCCCCGAAAGGCAGCGCCAGCCAAACGCAAGAAGTCACGATCCAAAGCAAAGCGCGGCGGGATCATCGGCTTTTTTACCGGCATCATTGGCTGGGTCTTTCGCTTTTTCATGCGCCTGTTCATCCGCGCGGGTTTGGTTGCGGCGCTGATCGTCGGCTTGTTCGTGGCCTACGAATACACCACCTTGCCGAACTTCACCGACGCGTTGGACGGACGCGCCCGGGGATCGGTTCAGCTTTTGGATCGTGACGGAGTGGCCTTTGCATGGCGCGGCGACCAGTTCGGCGGGATCGTGACCGCTGATACAGTGTCTCCACACCTCAAGAATGCCGTGATCGCGACCGAAGACCGCCGGTTCTACAGCCATTTGGGCCTGTCCCCGCGCGGCATTGCCTCGGCGGTGCGCATCAACCTCTCTGAAGGGCGTGGCCCACTTTCGGGTCACGGCGGATCAACCATCACGCAGCAAACGGCAAAGCTGCTTTGCCTCGGTGTGGCCTATGATCCCGACGACTGGAAAAACGAGGCAGAATACGTCGCGGATTGCCGCCGCGGGTCTTTGTACCGCAAAGGCAAAGAGGCTGTGTACGCCTTGGCAATGGAGTTGAAGTATACCAAGGACGAAATCCTTTCGATCTATCTGAACCGCGCTTACATGGGCGGAGGTGCGTATGGCGCAGCCGCCGCAGCCGAGCGATATTTTTCAAAACTCGCATCCGCGCTGACCCCGCAAGAAGGCGCAATGATCGCCGGGCTTTTGACAGCCCCTTCCAGCCTCGCCCCGACATCCAACCTTGAACGGTCGCAGGCGCGTGCGGCAACGGTGCTGCGCCTGATGAACGAACAGGGCTATCTGACAGATGAACAGACCCGCGCGGCGCAGGCCAATCCAGCCACACTGTCTGAAAAGGCGAAAACCCAGACGGGCGGATATTTTGCAGATTGGGTCATGCAATCAGGTCCGGATTTCTTCACCCGCGACACAACCGAAGACGTGATCATCTCGACCACATTGGATCAACGCATCCAAAAAGCGGTCGAAGATGCGGTTAAATATGTGTTTGCGACCAAGGTCCGTGAAGGGTCAAAAGCACAGGCGGCGGTTGTCGTGATGTCGGCAGATGGCGCAGTGCGGGGCATGGTCGGAGGGCGACAGACCAATGTGTCAGGCGTGTTCAACCGCGCCACTCAGGCCAAGCGCCAGACCGGCTCTGCTTTTAAACCCTTTGTTTACGCCACCGCCCTTGAGCTGGGCTACAGCCCCTACGACACAGTGATGGACGAACCGTTCTGCATGAGCATTCCAGGCTCTGGGCAGTGGTGCCCGTCTAACTATTCGAACCAACATTACGGCCGCGTAACGCTTGTCGACGCATTGGCCAAAAGCCTGAACATCCCTGCGGTCAAGGTGTCGGAATCGGTGGGTCGCGATCTGGTTCGCAAAGTGTCCGAAGATTTTGGCATCCAAAGCACGCTGACCGACACGCCGGCACTTGCCCTTGGCGCATCCGAGGCGTCCCTTCTCGAAATGACAGGAGCCTATGCCGGTATTTTAAACGGCGGGTCCTCGGTCACACCTTACGGGCTGATCGACTTGCGGCTTGTTGGCGACGATCAATCGCTCATGGGAACCGGTGGCGGCATCGGTGAGCGCGTGATCCAGGAAGATGCTGCCCGGCAATTGATCTGGATGATGGAGAAGGTTGTGACCGACGGCACAGGTGGCCGGGCCAAGCTGCCCGACCGTCAGGTTGCTGGCAAAACCGGAACCTCTCAAGAGGCGCGTGACGCATGGTTCATCGGGTTTACGGCGGATTATGTGGCCGGTGTCTGGATGGGTTATGACGACAACACGCCACTCAGCGGCGTGACGGGCAGTGGTCTACCAGCAGAGATCTGGCATGAGGCGATGGTCCGCATCAACCAAGGTTTGCCGGTTAGACCGCTGCCGATGATCACGCCAGAGCAGCCCCGCCAAGTGGCCCAGCCCCAACGCGAACCGCAACAACAAGCGCCCCAACGGCAACAAGGCGGCGGCAATGCACTTGAGAACGCGCTGAACCAGCTTCTCAGGGATATTCTGGGCAACAACTGACGCTGGCAAAAGAGGACATTTCTGTCTGTCTTGCCTCTTCCCATTTGACGCGCCGCACAATAGCGTCGCGCCAAATGAAAAACGGGAGAGACCCATGTCCAATGCTATTGAAACCCGCCTTGCCGAACTTGGCCTGACCTTGCCCGACGCACCTGCTCCTGCGGCCAACTATGTTCCGTTCGTGAAAACCGGAAACCAGGTTTATGTCTCTGGCCAATTGCCGACCGGCCCCGACGGCTTGATCAAAGGCAAACTGGGTGACGATCTTGATGCCGATGCAGGCGCCGAAGCCGCGAAATACTGTGCGCTGGCTTTGTTGTCTCAGGCCCGCAAGGCCGCCGATGGCGATCTGAGCCGGGTGCGCGTGCTCAAACTTGTTGGGTTTGTTAACTCGACCGCCGACTTTGGCGATCAGCCAAAAGTGGTGAATGGCGCGTCTGACCTGATGGTCGAAGTGATGGGCGAAAACGGGCGCCATGCGCGGTCGGCGGTTTCGGCGGCATCCCTGCCATTTGGCGTCGCAGTCGAAGTCGAAGGCATTTTCGAAATCATATGAGCCGCCTGCCATCCGAGTTCCTGACCATCCCGATTGCACATCGGGGCTATCACAACAAAGCGGACGGGGTGATCGAAAACAGCCCCGCCGCTTTCGCTGCAGCCAAAACGGCTGGATATGCGATCGAACTTGATCTGCAATTGTCACGCGACGGCGTGCCGATGGTATTTCACGATGATCTTCTTGATCGCCTAACCGCAGAAAAAGGCCCGGTACGCGACCGCGACGCCAAGGATTTGGAGGCAATCCCCCTGAAAGGGAGCCACGAAACCATTCCGACTTTGGCGTCAGTGTTGGAACAGGTGAACGGTGCCGTGCCCTTGTTGATCGAATTAAAAGACCAACATGGGCAAATGGGCGAAACCGACGGTCGGCTGGAAGACGCGGCAACACGCATCCTTGCCGATTATACGGGCCTTTATGCGCTTATGTCGTTTAATCCGTCGATGGTCGCCAAGGTGGCAACGCTTGCACCCGCCACACCACGCGGATTGATCAGTTCGGCTTGGCGCAAAATCGACGAACCGCATGTCCCTGTCGCACGGCGCGCTAAACTTTCCGGAATGCCGGATTTCGAACGGATTGGCGCAGATTTCCTCAGTCACGATATGACCAACCTTGACGCACCGCGTGTGGAATTCCTCAAGGCACAAGGTGTTCCGATCTTGTGTTGGACCGTTCGAAGCGCCGAACAAGAACATCAGGCCCGCAAGGTGGCAGACAATATCACCTTTGAAGGCTACGCGGCTTGATCCACGACGGATCAAGCCCAAGTACCAAGGCGTAACCAAGGAACGGACATGTCCGACCCAGACGCGCCAACAGTCACCATCAATATGCACAGCTCTATCGCGCAGATTGCGGCAGAGGACTGGGACGCGTGCGCGTGTCCCGAAGTGGCAGATGGCGGGCGCGCCTACGACCCCTTTACCACCCATCGTTGGCTGAAAGCCTTCGAAGACAGCCGATCAGTCGGAACAGGCACCGGTTGGGACCCGCGTTATCTGACGGCCGAGTTGGACGGTCAGATTATCGCCTGCGCGCCGCTTTTCGCCAAAAGCCACAGTCAGGGCGAATATATATTTGACCACAATTGGGCCCATGCATGGGAACGGGCGGGTGGGCGCTATTACCCCAAGCTCCAGATCGCGGTACCGTTCACACCGGCCACAGGCCGCCGGTTTTTGACACGTCCGGGGTCCGAAGCCGAAGGGATCAGCGCTTTGGTTCAGGGTGCCATTCAGGTAGCCGCTGACAATGAGCTATCGTCGCTGCATGTCACCTTCTGCACCGAAGCCGAAGCCATCGCTGGCGAGCAGATTGGTCTTTTGCGACGCAGGACCCAGCAGTACCATTGGGAAAACCGAGGCTATGACAGCTTTGATGCGTTTTTGGCCGATCTGAGTTCGCGTAAGCGCAAAACCATCCGTAAGGAACGCGCACGTGCACAGGACTTTGGCGGAACGATCCATCAATTCACTGGCGATCAGATCCGACCAGAGCATTGGGATGCGTTTTGGGATTTCTATCAGGACACGGGCGCGCGCAAATGGGGCACGCCGTATCTGACGCGTCGCTTCTTTGACATTGCCCAAGAACAATTGCGCGATGACATCCTTTTGGTTTTGGCCGAACGCGATGGCGCATGGGTGGCAGGCGCGTTGAATGTCATCGGTCGGGACACCTTGTATGGTCGCTATTGGGGATGCACCGAAGATCACCCGTGCCTGCATTTCGAGCTCTGCTATTATCAGGCGATGGACTATGCGATTGCCCACGGTCAATCCCGTGTCGAAGCAGGAGCTCAGGGAGACCATAAACTGTCACGCGGCTATTTGCCGGTTTATACACATTCCTTACACTGGATCGGTGACCCCGGTTTTTCCGAAGCTGTCGCACGATATCTCGAGGCCGAAGCCCAAGCTGTTGGCGAAGATATCGAAGTGCTCACCAGCTATGGCCCGTTCCGCAAAGACACCACAGAGGACCACCAATGACCGAGAAGCTATCAGACATCGCGCGCAAGACGATTTTGGCGCCATTGCTCGAGAATGGGTGGGATTTCGTCCAAGACCGCGATGCCATCACCAAGACATTCAAGTTCAAGGATTTCACCGAAGCCTTTAGCTGGATGACCCGCGCGGCCCTTTGGGCCGAAAAATGGGATCACCACCCGGAATGGTCAAACGTCTACAACCGGGTCGAGGTGACCTTGACCACACATGATGTCGACGGTTTGTCCTCATTGGACGCTAAACTGGCCCGGAAACTGGATACCCTCTGAAAGAGATCAGCGGATCGCAGGGCAGCGGGGCTTTTTCTACGTTCCCTTGCCGTGCGGCTTGTCCTAACCTGCCCGCAATGCTGGGCTATATCGTCAAACGACTGATTTCACTTGCCATAAGCCTGATCGTGGCGTCGGTGGTTATTTTTGCTGTGGTCGAAATCGCGCCCGGCGATCCGGCCAGCTTCATGCTGGGCATCAATGCACAACCAGACACGATTGCAGCCCTACGCACCGAACTTGGTCTGGATCAGTCAAAATTCGACCGATATCTAAGCTGGGTTGGAGGCATGCTGACCGGTGATTTCGGCATGTCCTACACGTATCGAACACCCGTGGCACAGATGATCGCGGATCGGATGTGGGTGTCGTTACCTTTGGCGCTTTATGCGTTGACCCTGTCTACGTTGATCGCGTTTCCGGCCGGTATCTTTGCAGCGGCCCGTCGCGGCGGCCCCGGCGATCTTGCCGTGACGGGCGCAACGCAGTTGGGTGTCGCGATCCCGAATTTCTGGTTTGCGATGATGCTTGTCTTGGTGTTTGCCATCAACCTGCGTTGGTTCAGCGCGGGTGGCTTCCCGGGATGGGAAGACGGCTTCTGGCGCGGCATGAAAGCGCTGACCCTCCCCGCGATCGCATTGGCCCTCCCTCAAGCTGCAATCCTGACACGTGTCATGCGATCCTCGCTGCTTGACATTTTAGGCGAGGATTTCATGCGCACGGCACGTGCAAAGGGGCTGTCCTCTCGGCAGGCATTGTGGCGGCACGGATTGCGCAATGCTTTGATCCCCGTACTGACCATCATCGGCCTGCAATTTGCGTTTCTGCTGGCAGGCGCGATCATTATCGAACAGGTATTCTTTTTGCCCGGCCTTGGGCGCCTGATCTTTCAGGCGATCACGCAACGTGACCTGATTGTGGTTGAATCCGTTGTGATGCTTTTGGTGTTTGCAGTCATTATGGTGAACTTTCTGGTCGATCTGGCCTACGCCGCCGTCGACCCCCGACTGAGAACGCGCACATGAGCCGCAACCTCATCCTTGGCGGGCTTCTTACCAGCGTTTTTGTCATCGCTGCCCTTTTGTCCTTTGTCTGGACACCAGACAGCGTCGAGGCGATGAACATCGCGAACCGCCTTAAACCACCAAGCACCGACAACGTGTTGGGCACCGATCATTTCGGGCGTGATATTCTATCGATGCTGATGGTTGGCGCACGCACATCCATCGCCGTGGCCTTGGTCGCTGTCGGGATCGGTATGGGCCTTGGCGTGCCCTTGGGCCTCGCGGCAGCCGCCCGGCGCGGTGGGATGCTGGATGAAGTCATCATGCGGATGAACGATCTGATCTTTGCCTTCCCGTCACTGGTCATTGCGATCCTGATCACCGCCGTCTTTGGACCCAGCGCCACAAACGCCATCATAGCCATCGGTATCTTCAACATACCTGTGTTTGCCCGCATCACGCGTGGTGCCGCGCTAAGCCTATGGAAGCGCGAATTCATAATGGCGGCACAGGTGGCGGGGAAAACCCGCACCCGTATCAGTGTCGAACACATCCTTCCCAACGTCGCCAATCTGCTCATCGTACAGGGCACCATTCAGTTCAGTCTTGGCATTCTGGCCGAAGCGGGCCTGAGCTATGTCGGCCTTGGTGCACAGCCTCCGATCCCAAGCTGGGGACGCATGTTGGCGGATGCACAGACCATGGTGTCACTGGCACCGCATGTGGCCTTAATCCCCGGCCTGACCATCGTCGCGATGGTTCTGGGTCTGAACCTGTTGGGCGACGGGCTGCGCGACGCGCTGGATCCGCGCCTCAAGGTGGTGCGCGCATGACCCTTCTGAGTATCGACACCCTTTCGCTTTCCATACATGACACGCCGATCCTGCACGGTATTTCGTTGGAAATCAAAGCAGGCGAGATCACCGCGCTGACCGGTGAAAGCGGGTCAGGCAAGTCCATGACCGCGTTCGCCACAATGGGATTGTTGCCCAAAGGCGCCAAAACCAGCGGCTCCATTCGATTTGAAAACCGAAACCTTCTGGAGCTTACCGAACCGGAACTGTGCGATCTGCGTGGCCGCGAAATCGGGATGGTATTCCAAGAGCCCATGACCGCGCTCAATCCGGTACAAACCATCGGCGCCCAGGTGACCGAAACCATTCTCATCCACAAGGCGATGCCGCCTGCACAAGCCGAGGCGCGCGCCTGTGAAGTGCTTGAACGCGTCGGCCTTCCGCCAGACCGTTTTCCCCTGTCGCGATACCCGCATGAACTGAGCGGCGGCCAGCGACAGCGCGTGGTCATTGCTATGGCCATTGCTCTGCGCCCGCGGCTCTTGATCGCAGACGAGCCGACAACCGCGCTTGATGTGACGACACAAGCTCAGATTCTTGATCTGCTCAAGGGTCTCGCCCGTGAACAGGACATGGCCCTGATGATGATCACCCATGACCTCGCTGTGGTCAGCGATATGGCGGACACACTGAATGTAATGCGGCACGGTGAAATCGTAGAGGCCGGACCGACAACGGACATTCTGCGCAGAATGCGCCACCCCTACACACACCAGCTTTTCGAAGCGTCCCGCCATCAGGCCGATCTTGGTCCGGCCAAAGCCGAAGCACCGTTGCTATCGGTGCAAAACGTAAGCCGTGACTACCCGCTTCAACGTAAAACGCTGTTTGGCTCAAGACCGATCTTCCGGGCCGTGAACGGTGTCAGCTTTGATATCCGGCGCGGTGAACGCGTGGGCCTTGTGGGGGAATCCGGCTGTGGAAAATCAACCCTGACACGCGCTATCCTCGGACTAGAGCCGACCCAAGACGGCCAGATCACGCTTGATGGCGACCCTGTCTGGCAATCTGGCCGCCCGAACCTGACCGTGCGCCGCAAAATGCAGGTTGTGTTCCAAGACCCGTATGGCAGCTTCAACCCGCGTCACAAGGTGGCACGGCTCATCACCGAGCCGTTCCATCTTTTGGCCGATCCACCAAAGGGCTCCCACCGTGACGCCGCAATCGCCGAGGCGCTGACCGCCGTGGGCTTGAAACCGGAAGACGCCGACAAACACATTCACGCCTTTTCCGGCGGTCAACGTCAACGCATCGCGATTGCCCGTGCGCTTATCATCAAGCCAGATCTCATCGTGTTTGACGAAGCAGTCTCGGCGCTCGATGTACGGGTGCGCGCGCAGATCCTTGATCTCATGGCGGAACTCAGCCGAACCTACGGTCTGAGCTATCTCTTCATCAGCCACGACCTCAGCGTTGTGCGCTCTATCACCGATCGGGTGATGGTGATGCAGTCCGGCCAAATCGTCGAAGACCGGGCAACAGCCGATATCTTTGACGCGCCGGACCATGCCTACACCCGAACATTGATCGACGCAGCTCCTCGTTTGCCCGAATTCCCAGAGGCCCAAGATGCTCCCAACCCTGCCCTTTGACCCCAGTCACCTTCTGATCGGTGGCACTTGGCGTGCAACGCCAGAAACGTTGCCCCTGATCAACCCCTCTGACGGCAGCTCGCTCTGCACCATCGCCCGAAGCACCCAACAGGATGTCGATGCAGCCGTTGCCGCCGCACAAACCGCACTGGATGGCTCATGGGGTACATTGACGGCCCTTGAACGCGGTCGCTGCCTGACACGGCTGGGGCAATTGGTATTGGAACATGTCGATCTGCTGACCACGCTCGAAACACTGGACGTGGGCAAACCAGTTACCCAAGCCCGCGCCGACGCCCTCGCTCTGGCCCGCTATTGCGAGTTCTACGGCGGGGCCGCAGATAAGGTGCATGGCAATACCATCCCCTATCTTGACGGATACACGGTTTACACGCTGCGCGAACCGCATGGTGTGACCGGACATATCGTTCCATGGAACTACCCGATGCAGATTATCGGTCGCTCGGTCGGGGCCGCGCTTGCAATGGGCAATGCCTGCGTCCTGAAACCAGCCGAAGACGCCTGCCTGACAGCGCTGATGTTCGCCCATCTCGCCAAAGAGGCCGGGTTTCCAGACGGTGCGCTAAATGTCGTCCCAGGTCTGGGAATCGAGGCGGGCGCAGCTCTTGCCCGCCATCCCGGTGTGCACCATCTGAGCTTTACCGGATCGGTCGAAACCGGAAAGACCATCCAAACACTGGCTGCCGAGAATGTCGTCCCGGTCACCCTCGAGCTTGGTGGGAAATCTCCGCAGATCGTATTCGAAGACGCCGATATTGACGCGGCACTTCCGTTTTTGGTCAATGCCGGACTGCAGAACGCCGGTCAGACCTGCTCTGCCGCTTCCCGCATCCTGATACAGCGCGGCATCTTCGACCACGTGGCCGACCTGATGTCCGAAGTTTATCGCGCCAAGCGCATCGGCCCAGCCAGCAGCGATCCGGATCTTGGGCCGCTGATATCTTCCAAACAAAAGGCAAGATTTGAGTCTCTGCTTACCGCTGCCAATGATCTCATTTGCATCGCCGAGAGCCCCATGCCCAACGATCTTCCAAAAGACGGGGCCTATGTACAGCCACGCCTCTATGGCCCCGTGGCACCCGATCACCCCCTGGCCCAAGACGAACTTTTCGGACCAGTTCAGGTGCTCATACCTTTCGACACCGAAGCCGAGGCCGTACAGATTGCCAACGGCACAATCTACGGGCTGGTGGCTGGCGTCTGGACCGCCGATGGTGCACGGCAGATGCGGTTGGCCAAGGCTCTCAAAAGCGGACAGGTTTTCCTGAACAACTACGGCGCGGGCGGAGGGGTTGAACTGCCTTTCGGTGGCGTTGGCAAATCGGGTCATGGCCGGGAAAAAGGCTTTGAAGCGCTCTACGGCTTTTCAACCATGAAAACCGTCGCCGCAAAACATGGATAAGGGAGGAGACAGATGAAACTTGACGGCAAAACCGCCATCGTCACAGGAGCGGCTTCGGGATTTGGTGCTGGCATCGCCCGTAAATTCGCAGCCGAGGGCGCAACGGTCATGATTGTCGACCTCAACGAAGACGCAGCTCAGGGTATCGCGTCCGACATCGGCGGCACCGCCTACAGGGCGGACGTATCCAACGGTGACGAGGTCGCAGACATGATAGAAACCGCGATCACGAGGATGGGCCATGTCGATATTATGGTGAACAACGCCGGGATTACGCATTTACCGGCGCAAATGGAGGATGTCACTGAAGACGACTTTGATCGCGTGTTTGCCGTCAATTGCAAATCCGTCTACCTGACCGCCCGCAGCCTTGTTCCGCATTTTAAACACCGGCAAACCGGCGCGATCCTGAATATTGCCTCGACGGCCGGTGTATCTCCCAGACCGCGGCTGAACTGGTACAATGCCTCCAAGGGTTGGATGATCACAGCGACCCGGGCGATGGCCGTCGAACTGGCGCCGGATGGCATCCGGGTGAACGCGCTCAATCCGGTCGCGGGGGAAACCCCGTTGCTCAAAAGCTTTATGGGAGAAGACACACCTGAAATAAGAGCAAAATTCCTCTCGACCATCCCGCTGGGGCGCTTTTCACAACCCGAAGATCTCGGCAACGCCGCCGCGTTTCTCTGCTCTGATGAAGCCAGCATGATCACCGGCGTCTGCATGGAAGTCGACGGAGGCCGGTGCATATGATTGATGTTTCCTCGGGCAAAAAACCTCTCGGGGCGCTTGAGGGACTGGCCCCGCGCTCCGACACCAACAAGGACGGGCCGGTCAGATGACACCCGGTCCACGCAATCTGATCACCGACGTCGCAGGCCTTTCTATCGGCAACGCCGAGGACGCAGCGCTGAAATCTGGTACCACTGTGCTGCTGTCCGAGGACGGCCCCATGACCACCAGCTACGCAGTGATGGGCGGCGCACCCGGAACCCGTGACACGGACCTGTTGGAGCCGGACAAGACTGTGCCCGGCGTAGATGCGCTTGTGCTCTCCGGAGGGTCCGCCTTTGGTCTGGCATCTGCGCAAGGGGTTATGGATGGGTTGGCTGAACAAGGGCGCGGTTTTCAAATCCATGCCGCGCGTGTGCCCATAGTGCCGGCGGCGATCATCTTTGACCTGCTCAACAATGGAAACAAAGCTTGGGGTGAAAACCCGTATCCCACCTTAGGGCGCAAGGCTCTTGCCAATGTCGGGCACGAAACCGCCCTTGGCACCGTTGGCGCCGGCACGGGCGCCACCGACGCGCAACACAAAGGCGGATTGGGGTCTGCCTCATTGGTTTTGCCGGATGGTAGCACGATCGGCGCATTGGTCGTCGTCAACGCGCTTGGCAGTGCGACGACGCCATCAGGCAAACACTTCTGGGCCGCGCCGTTTGAAATCGGCACTGAATTCGGCGGGCTTGGTTCCGACCCGGCGCAGGGACTCCAGCATTTACCGCCAAGTCGCAAAGCGGCAGCAATGGCGCAACATGGGAATACGACCATCGGCGTAGTCGCAACAGACGCAACGCTGGACAAGGCGGCCTGCAAACGACTGGCCACAGCCGCGCATGACGGCTTTGCGCGCGCCCTCGTGCCATCGCATACACCATATGACGGTGACCTGATCTTTGCCTCCAGCACAGCGCGACGTGGTCCACCGGCAGAAGACGTTATGCCACTGCTCGGCCACTACGCCGCAATATGCATGGCCCGCGCAATTGCCCGCGCAATTTGGGAAGCAACGCCAAGTGACAATGACGCTTTGCCAACCTTTCGCCAGACGCTGGGGCAAAGCTGATCACTCAGCTTTATCACTGCAAGTGACCGGTTAGCCCTAGCGCAGGATCGGAGGTTTGTCTGGATCCGCCCCAGGGGCCATACGCTCCACGCGCGTCGCCGTGGCAGGCTCGGGCAAGTCAAACCGCAGGCCAACCCGCGCCAGCTGGGCTGTGACCCGATCACTGTCGCGCAAAAAAACAACGTCCAGCGCGGCAGCTTCGAGGCCTGAGAAAATGAGCGCCTCCTGAATCGCCCGTGCCAACGCAGGCTCGGCTCCGGGCACAGCCCCCGTGAAACCGATAAGGTGACCACGGACGCCGTTGTCATAAACCACTTCGGCAAGATATCCCCGTCGCGCCAAACCCGTCGCTGTCCGCAATTTCGCGTCAATCGCATCAAGCAATCCGTCCGGAAGCCCTGCAGGTGACCGAAACTCCTCGGGGCGCGCTTCGGCTTCCGAGGGGCCTTGGGCAACGGTCTCTGCCAGCCAGTCCACTGCGTCAGACGGCAACAGGATCGACGACGGCGCAACCTCGGGGTTCAGGGCAATCCCGATCCCCTGTCCAGATAGCATCCCAACAATCGATCGCCCAGACAACGCCGCATAAGGAACGGCGCGACCGGCAAAACCGCTCATCCGGTCTTCGGTATCGAAAGCGAGGACAAATCGCGCATCGCCAAGATCAAAAAGTTCCGGCTCCACCTGATCGCCTTCGCTCTCGCGCGCCAGCATAAGATACAGTTCCGCCTCGGCCAGCCGGTCATAGAACCGCAAGCGCGGTGCGTCCGTTTCGGGCGCGGCCTCCATCGCGGCATGCGCGTGATCCAATGGGGTTTCCAAACTCATGCCAGTACCTCCTGCACCCGTGTGCGCAACGCGGGCAAGACCTCGGCCTCGAACCACGGATTTTTCTTCAGCCAAGCGGTATTGCGCCAACTTGGATGCGGCAAGGGCATAAGCCCCGGCCAATGGTCGCGCCATCTGCGCACTGTCTCGGTCACACCAGTCTTTGTGCCCAAATGATATTTTTGCGCATACCCACCGATCACAAGCTTCAAGGGTACGTTGCCGACATGCTCAAGCACCTCGGAGTGCCATGTCTGCCGACACAACGCGGGCGGTGGAAGGTCTGATCCCATTGCATCATACCCCGGAAAGCAGAACCCCATCGGCACAATTGAAATGCGGGCCTGATCATAGAATGCGGCTCGGTCCAGACCCAACCACTCACGAAGCCGGTCCCCCGACGGATCATCGAACGGAATACGACTGGTATGCGCGCGCATCCCGGGGGCTTGTGAGCAGATCAGCAAACGCGCACCGGGGCGAAACCATACAACAGGCTTGGGACGATGCCGCGTGGCTGTCGTCGCAAAACGGTCAGCGCACAGGTTACATTTGGAAAGGCGGTCCTGAACGGTCATGCGGTCAGATGTAAGGCAAGCGCGCTCAGGTCAATGAGGTTGGTACAATCAGACGCGTATCATATCGGATCAAACCAACGATCCGGCGCAGATGATCCGGCCGAAACGCCACACAGCCCTCGGTCGGAAACCCCGGCCTGCGCCATTGGTGCAAAAAGATCGCAGAACCTTTGCCCGACTGTGCATAGGGCCAATTCCAATCAGTGAGCAAAACCAGATCATATAGCGGATCAGCCCGCCGAAGCGTTTCGTGGCTATACGGGTAGGGTGCGCGCACCATCAGGTTGTAATCTTCGTGGCTGGGATCGTCTGACCACAGATCACCTGGCCGGATCGGAACAGCCCAATCATTTGGCCGCGCAATACGATCAGGACGATAGAGCAATCCCACAATCCGATGCACGCCAACAGGCGTGGCCCCATCACCTTCTTTCTTGTCAGCCCGCACACCCCCGCGCCCTATGGTGCAAGGCCACATACGGCCCATGAACCGCACGCCCTGTCGCGTCAGCACCATATCAAGCGCGGTCATAGCAGGTGCCCTGACTTGCGAGCTTTGGTAGCAAGATACTCGGTGTTGTGCGGGTTTTCCCCAACGATCAGTGGCACCCGTTCGGCAACCCTAATCTCCTGCTTTTCCATCATTGCAATCTTGGCGGGATTGTTCGTCATCAACCGTACCCCGCCAAAACCCAGCTTGCGCAATAGTTCGGCGCCAATGCGGAAATCGCGCTCGTCATCCTCAAAACCAAGACGATGATTGGCCTCGACCGTGTCAAAGCCCTGATCCTGTAGCGCATAGGCACGCATCTTGTTGGCCAACCCGATGCCCCGCCCTTCCTGGTTCAGGTACAGAAGGACACCCTCACCCGCCGCCCCCATCGCGGCCAGCGCAGCGTTCAACTGCGGACCGCAGTCGCATTTCAAACTGCCCAGCAGGTCTCCGGTGAAACACGCCGAATGCAATCGCGCCAGAACCGGTGTTGATCGATCCGGGCGACCGATTTCAATCGCGTAATGCTCTTCAGACCCGTCTTCGGGGCGAAACACGTGTAACCGCGCATTCTGGGCCGCCCGCAGCGGCACCCGAGCCGATACAACACTGTCAAACACAACGGATGCCCCAAGACGCGGCGCAACAGCCGCCGGTTCAAGAAGGGTCAACGTATGGGTCGCGGCGAAATCCGCCGGATTGTTTAGCGGCACGGTGACAACGGCAGGCAAGAGGCGCGCGGATTTGGCAAGCATCACTGCCATCCGATGCAACGTTGGATCGCCCTCACGACGGGTGACCAACGGCCCCTTCATAGGATGTGTCAGATCATCAGCGGGGTCTGCCACCGCCTGCACCCAACGCAGGGTCGCATCTTGTGGTAAGGCGACCCGCGCCACATCGCCATCATAGGCCCGCGCCTTGAGCGTTGCTGCCCGACGCCCGGTCAGAACAAGGTCGACATCCGCACCCAACGCCATCACGTCACGCAAGCGCTCGTCCCCCAAGGATTCAACCGCCAGCACCAAAAGCCCGTGATCCGAGCCCAGAACAATCGGCACACCCATTCGCAAATCAGCCCGTGCGCGTGCCAGAAGATCGGTGATGTCAGGGGCGAGTGTCATGAAACGAGAGCTATCCTGATGGGGACAATTGCAACAAAAGGCCCCGATTTATGAAACAATTGGCCCCTGCATACACGAGGCCGTGAAACACTTGCAGCAATTCTTGCCCGCACGCAACGTCTTGCCCATCTGTCTTGAAACCGACGGAGAGACAACACGATGGCACAGCTTAAGAATATACTTCTGGTCGACGACGATGACGATCTGCGCGAGGCTTTGGCCGAGCAACTTGTGATGACAGAAGACTTTGAAGTGTTCGAGGCCGACTGCGGAACCGCCGCAATGGGGCGCGTGAAGGAACAGCTTTACGATCTGATCATCCTTGACGTTGGACTGCCTGACACGGACGGTCGTGAACTGTGCCGACTGATGCGCAAGCAAGGCGTCAAGGCACCCGTGCTGATGCTTACCGGTCATAATTCTGATGCAGACACCATTCTGGGTCTCGACGCTGGCGCGAACGACTACGTGACCAAACCGTTCAAGTTTCCCGTGCTTCTTGCCCGGATTCGCGCCCAGCTGCGCCAACATGAACAGTCCGAAGATGCTGTTTTCACGCTTGGACCGTACACATTCAAACCCTCAATGAAGCTCTTGTTAACCGAAGACGAAAAGAAAATCCGTCTGACAGAAAAAGAGACCAATATCCTGAAATTCCTTTATCGCTCGACCGATGGTGTCGTCGCCCGGGATACGCTGCTGCACGAGGTCTGGGGCTACAATGCGGGTGTCACGACACATACCCTTGAGACCCATATCTATCGCCTGAGACAAAAGATCGAACCCGACCCCTCGAACGCGCGTTTGCTGGTAACAGAGTCAGGCGGCTATCGCCTCGTCTCATAAGACCTTGGTCTATTTTGATTCAGATCAAAGAGGCATGGACTGCGCATCTTTTATCTAGGGTCTAACAGTTCCCGTCGCATATGCGGGTCATCATATGCACCTCCCTGTTGGACTTGGCCCCGGATTTTATCCGGGGTCTTTTTTTGTCATGCGGTCAATAGAGATCAATGCGATCCACCGAAACATCCGCCTCGAAATCTGCGCCATATGCGACAATCGCGATGCTGTTGACCTGGCTTGGCGAAAACGATTGCGGCATCCCACCATGCGAAGCGGCAAAGCCGGAGAACGGCAACTTTATGGTCTGCCATTGCTCGGTCGCGACAAAGGACGCGCGATAAGAATACCAGACCCGCGAAAGCCCGGGTGTTTTGAGGAAAACGTAATAGGCCTCACCATTACCTTTGACCCGCAGAGACAGACCATTTGCGCTTTGGAGCCAGGTATCGGAAAATCTTTGGCGGACCTGAAGAAATCCGCCGTTATTCGCTGTGCTGACGTTGCCCTGCAACCGCAACACCGCATCCGTTCCGGCACCGCGAATCTCGGCCCCACCCGAAGACACACCCCCCATGACCCCGTCAGCCACATAGTCCCAGCGCGCACCGGCATCGCCAGAGAAATCGTCAAACACCGTATCGGCCATTGCCTGCCCCGTTATCGCTACTGCTGCAATTAAACTGAATATCCACATGCCAGACATCTAGCGCGGTCCTGAAACGAAGAAAGGCGCCCCCGCAGGAGCGCCTTTCCAGAATTCAAAAAAGGCCGCGATTATTCCGCGTCTTCCTTTTTGGCATCAGGTGCGACCTCTTCACCGGTCTCCTGATCTACCATCTTCATCGCAAGGCGTACCTTGCCACGGTCGTCAAAGCCCAGAAGCTTTACAAAGACTTCCTGACCTTCCTTGAGCACATCCGACGGATGGTTCAGGCGACGGTTTTCGATCTGGCTGACATGCACAAGGCCGTCACGCTTTCCGAAGAAGTTCACGAAGGCACCGAAGTCGACGATCTTCACGACCTTGCCTTTGTAGACCTGGCCTTCTTCCGGCTCTGCCACGATCGAATGGATCATGTCATAGGCTTTCTGGATGGCTTCACCGTTCGGCGAAGCGATCTTGATGATACCTTCGTCGTTGATGTCGACCTTTGCACCGGACACTTCCACGATCTCGCGGATGACCTTACCACCCGAACCGATCACTTCGCGGATCTTGTCGGTCGGGATTTGCATGGTCTCGATCCGCGGCGCGTGGACAGAGAATTCCTGCGCACCAGTCAGCGCTTTGTTCATCTCACCAAGGATATGCATCCGGCCGTCTTTCGCCTGAGCAAGAGCCTTCTTCATGATTTCAGGCGTGATACCTGCAACCTTGATGTCCATCTGCAGCGACGTGATGCCGTTCTCGGTACCCGCTACTTTGAAGTCCATATCGCCAAGGTGATCCTCGTCACCAAGAATGTCGGTGAGAACTGCATAAGAGCCGTCCTCTTCGAGGATCAGACCCATGGCCACACCGGCAACGGCGGACTTGAGAGGCACACCCGCGTCCATCATGGAGAGCGAGCCACCACAAACCGATGCCATCGACGAAGACCCGTTGGATTCCGTGATCTCGGAAACGACACGCACCGTGTACGGGAAGTCGGTTGCCGCTGGCAGAACTGCCTGAAGCGCGCGCCATGCGAGTTTACCGTGACCAATTTCACGCCGTCCCGGAGGGCCCACGCGGCCTGCTTCACCAACCGAATAGGGTGGGAAGTTATAGTGCAGCAGGAAGTTGGACCGGTAGTTGCCGTGCAGCGCATCAATGATCTGCTCATCGTCGCCAGTGCCCAGCGTCGTCACAACCAAGCCTTGCGTTTCCCCACGAGTAAACAGGGCAGAGCCGTGTGTCCGTGGCAGAAGGCCAGTCTCGCAAACGATATCGCGCACCTTGTCCAGCGCACGCCCGTCGATCCGTTTGCCGGTTTTGACAACGTCACCACGCAGAACAGACGCTTCGAGCTTTTTCAGCGCAGAACCCAAGTTCGGATCTTCAAGCTGCTCTTCGGTCAAGGCTGCCTGAATAGCCGCCTTGGCCTCGGCCACAGCAGTTGTGCGCTCTTGCTTGTCGGTGATGGCATAAGCCGCGCGGACCTTGTCCTCGCCCGCAGCTTTCACCGCTTCGTACAGCTCGGAATAATCCGGCGGCTGGAAATCGAACGGCTCTTTCGCGGCGTCTTCGGCCAGATCGATGATCAGATCGATGACCGGCTGGATTTGTTCGTGCGCGAATGTCACAGCGCCCAGCATTTCGTCTTCGGTCAGTTCGTAGGCCTCGGACTCAACCATCATCACGGCGTCTTTGGTGCCTGCGACAACCAGATCGAGCCGCTGCTCGGGGTTGTTGCGCAGCTGGTCCATATCCTCGACCTCGGGGTTGAGGATGTATTCGCCATCCACATAGCCCACACGGCAACCCGCGATCGGGCCCATGAACGGGGCGCCCGAAATGGTCAGCGCGGCAGACGCGGCGATCATCGCAACGATATCCGGGTCATTGACCAGATCGTGCGACAGAACGGTACACATCACCAGAACTTCGTTTTTGAAGCCCGGAACAAACAGCGGGCGGATCGGACGGTCGATCAAACGCGCTGTCAGCGTTTCTTTTTCCGTCGGACGCGCTTCGCGCTTGAAGAAGCCACCCGGCACTTTACCGGCGGCATAGTATTTTTCCTGATAGTGGACAGTCAGCGGAAAGAAATCCTGACCGGGTTTCGGCTGCTTGGCGAACGTCACGTTGGCCATAACCGAGGTCTCACCGAGGGTCGCAATCACGCTGCCATCGGCCTGACGGGCAACCTTGCCCGTTTCCAGTGTCAGCGTTTCCTCGCCCCACTCAATTGATTTTTTCACTTCGTTGAACATCTATCGTTTCCTGTATGGGGGCGCTCCCGGCGTTCCGGGTCCCCCGTTTGAATGGCGGCCCCATTGCCGCCGACCCCTTCATCCATGTCATGCGCCGGAGTCAAAGCGTCACGTCTCAGATGCACGCGCATTACAGGATTTTTACACATAGGGGAACCGTTCGTTTTCAGTCTGGGATCCAATGACGCAAAAGCCGAAAACCTTTGACGGTCTCAGGAAATTTTTTGCAGATCCTCTACGACGAAACCCTTCCCCAAAACGCAAAAGGGCCCGCAAAGCGAGCCCTTTGACATATCATTCGGCAAAGCCTTAGCGGCGGATGCCCAGACGCTTGATCAGGTCCTGATAGCGCGCTTCGTCCTTGGCTTTGGTGTAATCCAAAAGCTTACGACGCTGAGCCACAAGCTTAAGCAGACCACGACGGGAGTGGTTGTCTTTCTTGTGAGTCTTGAAGTGCTCGGTCAGGGTAGAAATCCGGCTTGTCAGGATCGCGACCTGCACTTCGGGGGAACCTGTATCGCCTTCTTTGGTGGCGAATTCTTTGATCAGACGGTTCTTTTCTTCAACAGTGATCGACATCGGGGTCTCCTTTCGAAGGTTAGTGTGGATGGCACAAGCCGGGATGTCGTCCAGCAGGGCCCATGGAGAATCTCCGCCATGACAGCGGATGCGGGCGTATAGGCGATTATCAGGCACATGAAAAGCCCTTTGGCATGGCCGCAGCACATGCGCTGACAGGACCCGTCCACATCAGCCCCGTCTATCCGATGCGGGCTACCAAAGTCGCTGTTGGAACCTGCACGACAAGCGCACCGTCAATCAATACATCCGTCCAGTCCGAACCCCCATCGGATAAACGCAGCGCAATATGTGGAGGATCGCTGCCTGTGGGCCTGACATAGGCAAGTACCTGTTGTTGTGCTGCTTCAAAAGAGGTCACACGCACGGGGACGGCGGCTCTAGCACAGGGTTGGTTGATTAAACCGCTACGCCGAAACAAACCAAGCGCCTCAACCGGGATGTCAGGCCAATCGGCAGGCGGTTTTCCATAGCTGCCGCGTTCCAGAGTGGTCGCCCGGCGCGACGCACCCCATGTCAAAAGCGAAACCCCGAACAAGCCAACAAGGACACACAAGAAAAGCAACATAGAGACCAGCCCCGAAAGCGATGTCTCGTCACGCTACGCACAAAATGTAAATGAACCGTATGTGACCTTGGAAGAACAGATCAAATCGAAAGATCAGCGTTGCGGATACCTGTCTTCGGGCCGCCATTTTGCAGGCTGGGTCGCGAAAGAAACATAAAGCGGATGGCGCGGATGCCCGTCTTTGGTCAAACCCAAATGATACAAAGGTCCATCCAGTGTTTGGGCCACCTTCGGAGCCTGATTTTGATGCCCGCCATGCACACCCCACGCCGCAATCGTCATCCCAGCTTGTCGCGTCCAATGGGTCAACACCGCATCATTCAGCGCACCGACAGGCGCATCAGCCAACTTCAGGTCTTGAGGACGCGTCGCACGAAACGCAAAGATGTTTGCGATCATCACGCCACCATACCCCATAGACCGCGCCCGCGTTTCGCATCGGGCAACTGTGGGGTCGTTGCGATGCTCATCGGCGGTCGATGGATTCAGCATGATAAACAGCAGGTGCGGCGTGTCGGTATTCCAAACGCGGGACAACCCGTAGCGATATTGGTCACAGTCCGAATACCACACACGCGACAAACACCCTTCAGCCTCGTGCGCGCGGTAAACCAAAGCCTTGTGCAGCTCTGATGGAAGATCCGTCATGCGGTCACGAACACCCGTGACGGATGTAATTCGCCCGATTTGTAGCGGCCAACAGCGACCGGAACACCATCACAGGACGCCCAGCACTCATCGCCATATTCAATCCCCGATGCGATCACCATGGCCGGGTTGCCATTGCGCAGCTTGACCGCCGCCTCTGGTGTGCAGGTCAGTTCTGGAAGGTCGGCCAGACCTTCTTGCAATGGCTTGAGGTGACCATCCAATTCCGGCGTTCGCGCCATAGCATCAATTTGTTCCAGGCTGAGACCATCCTCGGCTTCAAAAGGGCCTGACCATATCCGGCGCAGCTTTAGGACATGACCCAGACACCCCAAGGCTTCGCCAAGGTCGCGGGCGATTGATCGGACATATCCGCCTTTGCCACACACCAGCATCAATACCGCATGATCTGGGTCAGGCCGATCCAAAAGAGTCAGTTCTTCAACAAACAACGGGCGCGGTGCGATCTCCATGTCTTCACCGTCACGAGCCCGTTTGTAGGCCCGTTCGCCGTCAATTTTCACAGCCGAGAATTGCGGTGGAACCTGCATGATGTCGCCGACAAACTGATGCAGCGCTTCTTTGATGTCGTCATCCGCCGGACGTTGATCAGAGCTTGCTATGACATCGCCCTCGGCATCATCCGTACGGGTAGCCTGTCCGAACCGTACGGTGAATTCGTACGCTTTGAGCGCATCCGTGATGTAGGGAACCGTTTTCGTCGCTTCGCCCAAAGCGACTGCCAGAACACCTGTCGCGTCTGGATCCAGCGTTCCGGCGTGTCCTGCCTTTTTGGCATCAAATGCCCAACGCACCTTGTTGACCACTGCCGTCGAAGTCAGGCCTGCGGGCTTGTCCACAACCAGCCAACCGGAAATATCGCGCCCTTTGCGTTTGCGTCCCATACTGCCTCTCACGTGTCTGGAAGACCGGCGAGGTATCGCAGGGCTAAGAGCCTGTCAATTCAGGGAACGCATCTGTCAGTCGATATCGCGCGCTTCGTCTATCAGCATGATCGGAATACCATCGCGGATCGGGTAAGCCAGATGCGCAGACCGGCTTACCAGTTCCTGCTTTGCGGCATCATATTCCAAACGGCCTTGCGTCTGCGGGCACACCAGCGCTTCCAGCATCTTGCGATCAAACCCTGGTATTTCGGTCATTGCAGGATATCCTCGGACTGGCCGCCACGCAGCGCATATTCGATCAATGTCACAAGCGTCTCGCGCCGCGTGGACAGGGAAGGTGCTTCAAGCAGTGCCTGCTTTTCCTCGGGTTCAAAATCCAGAAGCATGGACAACGAATTGATGAGCAACTCGTCATCGGCGTCTTTCAATGTTGCCCAGTCGGCCGACAAATCGCGGGACGCAAAATATCTGTCCAGCAAATCCATAAAGCTGTCACGATTGAACCCGCGATCATGCTCGGGCCCACCTTGGTCGCGGTCAAACCCATCCCAGTTCACTTCGAACTTACGGTAGGGGGTAAAGCCTTCGACCTCGTTCCCGATGCGGAACCGCGAGATACCCGTAAGGGTGATCATGTAGCGCCCGTCTTCGGTCTCAGAGAACTGGGTGACCCTGCCTGCACATCCGATCCGATGCAGGGCATCTTTGTCACCATTCGGACGGGCGTTTGGCTGCGCCATACCGATCAAACGGGCGGGTGTTTTAATAGCATCTTCAAGCATTTGCAGGTAACGCGGCTCGAACAGATGCAGCGGCAACCGAGCGCGAGGCAGCAAAAGCGCCCCGGGCAACGGAAACATGGGGATGGACCCCGGTAATTCGGTGACTTTTGTCATGACCCAAGACGTAGCCTGACGTAGCGATCAGGCAAATATCATCGAACTCAATCGGCGGCGTCCATTCAGAGCAACCGGATCATTCGGTTTGAGCGCCTCGAAGATTGTCATCAACTGCGTTTTCGCCGCCTGATCATTCCATTCTCGGTCCCGACGGAAAAGTTCAAGCAGGTGGTCAACTGCAGCCTGCCCGTCCCCCTTGGCATAAAGCGCTTGGGCAAGGTCCAAGCGCGCCTGATGATCGTCAGGGTTCGCATCGACTGCCGCCTCAAGTTCCGCCACCGGACCCGAGTTGCTTGCCTGTTTGGCAAGCTCTATCTGCGCACGCACGGCCTCAAGTTCGGAGGTCTCGGCGATCTCGGCAGGTGCTCCGTTCAGGATCGCCTCGGCCTGTTCCAGATCATCGACGGCCAGCGCACAGCGCACCAGACCAGCATAGGCGCGCGCATTGTTCGGGTCTTCCTCAAGTATGGCGGAAAACGTCTGCATCGCATCCACAGCAGCGCCCGCTTCGAGCATTTCGTCTGCGGCATCAAGCGCGTCGTCCAAGCCGCCGCTGGCATCGCCACCGCCTGCTTTGACAGTGCGTTCCACAAACGCTTTGACCTCTGACGCAGGCTGTGCGCCCTGGAACATATCGACGGGGCGGCCTTTGACGAAGGCCACAACGGTCGGGATCGACTGGATTGGCAAGCCTTGTTGAGCAAGTGCCTGAACCAAGGCCTCGGCCTCATCCACATTGACCTTGGCCATCTTGACTGCACCACGCGCGGCGGTGACTTCAGCCTCGAGCATGGGACCCAGCGTCTTGCACGGTCCGCACCACGGCGCCCAGAAATCCACAATGACCGGGGTTTCCATGCTGCCTTCGACCACTTCGGCCATAAAGGACTCTTGAGACACATCCTTGATCAGGTCTGCCTGTGCGGGGCCTTGTCCGAGTTCGATCATGTTTGTCTCCTATCGCCGCTACCGTCGTATCAAGGCGTAGATGGCGCACACGACCCGGTCTTGCAAGGGGTCAGGCTGCAGCGATCTTCAGCAAACTTCGGATCTGGTCTGCCACCAGCGTCGGGTGGGTGACCGGTAGCATGTGGCTCGCTTTCGGGATCACCACGTCCTGCGCATTCGGAATGCGACGCGCCAATGTTGCGTGGATTGCCGCAATCACAGGTTCGCTTTCGGCGCCTCGGATCAGGCGTGTCGGACAGCGAATAGCCTCCATCCGCCCCGGCGTCAGAAGCCCGTTTGCATCGTAGAGCAGACATGGCTCGGTTTCGCGGATGAACCGCATTTGGCTGGCGAACAAGGCTTGTTCCTTTTCACCAAGTTGCGACCAGTCGCGGCCCCCGCCCCACTTTGCGATAAAATCTGCCCCTGCGCTTATCCAATCGCCTTGTTGCAGCGCGGCGCTGAACGATTGTCCCGCGTCGATATAGGCCTTCAACACAGCCGGGTCGCTTTCGCCAGCGGCCGCAAAGAGAACGGGTTCAATCAGAGTCAGACTGTGCACCTTTTCAGGCTCTTCCATCGCCAAACGCAGCGCCACTGTGGCGCCAAAGCTGTGACCGATAACGTGACCACCTGAACCAAGGTTTTCCAATGCAACGCGTGTGACGTGATCATGCAAATCGCTTGATTGATCCCAAGGCGCACTGCGCCCATGTCCCGGCATGTCGGGTGCCACCATCTTCAGATGGTCAGACAGTTCCGCCGCCACAGCCGTCCAGATTTTGGAATGGGCCAACGCACAGTGCAAAAGCAGGGCCTTGTTTGGACCACTGCCAAAATCGCGCACATAAATCTGTGCTGCACCCTCTGTGTCGTCCCGCATCAAAGCTTGCCGGAGAGATGCAGATCCAGGTCCTCAATGCGATCCTGCCCCCAAAACCGCTGGTCGGTATCTGTGATGTAGAATGGTGCGCCAAACACGCCGCGGGACGCGGCCTCTTCAAGATTGGCGGCATAGGTTTCTGCCCCGGTCAGCAGGCCACTATCGGCCAAACCGGGATCAAAACCGGCATCAGCCAGTTTTGCCCGCACCACGTCATCCTGCGAGATGTCTTGCTCTTCGGCCCACACAGCGCGGAGAAAACCATGCGCAAGCTTGCCCAAATCTCCACCACCGGCATTCTGTGCTGCAATAATCGCATAAGAAGAAGGGGCGGCATTGGTCGGCCAAAATGCCGGTTGCAGGTTCAGCGGCATTTCAAGTTTCCTGGACTGCCGCGTGAGTTCCTGAGCGCGCAATTCCTGACGGCTGGGATGCCGTTCTTTCGGAGGAACGCCACCCGTGCGCCCGAACAAAGCAACCACATCCAGCGGTTTATAGATGATCTTGGCCCCGTGTTTGGCTGCCACGGCTTCCAGTCTTGTTCCCGCCAGATAGGCATATGGCGACAGTGTTGAGAAAAAGTAATCAATGTGAGCCATTTGGTCCCTCCGGGCGTCTGCTGCTTTGCGCGACGGTAGGCCCATGCTAAGGCGAGCGCAACGTCACGAATCTGTCATAACCGACTGCCCTACGGAGCCTGCCGCCATGCCAAGCATTGTTGAACCCAAACTTATTTCCGGCAATGCCAACATGCCATTGGCCAAGGGCATCGCCCGCCGCATGACCATGTATCGCGGCATGAACGTTGGTCTGGTCGACGCCCGCGTCGAACGTTTCAACGATCAAGAAATCTTTGTCGAGGTGTATGAGAACGTCCGCGGTGAGGACATGTTCATCATTCAGCCGACTTCAAACCCGGCGAATGACAACCTGATGGAACTTCTGATCATGTCAGATGCCCTGCGGCGGTCCTCTGCTGCACGCATCACTGCAGTCATTCCGTATTTTGGGTATGCCCGTCAGGATCGGCGATCGAAGGCCCGCACACCGATCAGCGCAAAACTGGTTGCCAATATGATTGTCGAGGCCGGGATCGAACGGGTTCTGACCATGGACCTGCACGCCGCTCAGATTCAGGGCTTTTTCGACATTCCCGTAGACAACCTTTACGCCTCGCCGATCTTTGCGCTGGATATTCTGGAGCAGTTCAAAGGCGACACGTCCGATGTGATGATCGTGTCCCCGGACGTGGGCGGCGTGGCGCGCGCTCGTGAATTGGCCAAGCGGATCAACGCTCCGCTCTCGATTGTCGACAAGCGTCGCGAAAAGCCGGGTGAGGTTGCTGAAATGACAGTGATCGGCGATGTGTCGGGAAAGAAATGCATCATTGTCGACGACATTTGCGATACGGCCGGTACGCTTTGCAAAGCTGCCGAAGTGCTGATGGAGCATGGCGCAACCGAAGTGCATTCTTACATCACGCACGGCGTTCTGTCCGGCCCTGCTGTAGACCGGATCACAAAATCGGTGATGAAATCCTTGGTCATCACAGATTCGATCCAGGCAACTGACGCAGTCGCCGGTGCCAAGAACATCCGTATCGTTCCCACAGCACCGATGTTTGCCCAAGCGATCCTGAACATCTGGAACGGAACGTCTGTATCGTCCTTGTTCGAGACGGACACACTTGGCCCGATCTACGAAGGCATCCTCTGACCTAAACCTTTGGATTAAATCGAACGCAAAAAACGCCGGGCATGAGCGCCCGGCGTTTTTCGTTATGCGCTTAAAGAGCCTGCCTCTGTTTTCACACAGTTGGGGTTAATCGAAAACAGAGACAGGCTCCAGCAAGGTAGACCAGTATTGCAAATCCCCTTTGCTGACTCCTTACTATCATTGTTTATAACATTGTCAATGACAATGTTATCTTTCGATTGGGCCATTCGAATAGAATTGACTGAAATGTAACAATTGCTATCCAGAGAAGGTGACGCAGAACCAACGCCCAGCTGGCTATCGCCGTACCGCCAAGGATATTCGCCGCGAAGAAACGCGCGCGCGTCTGTTGGATGCTGCGCGACGGCTATTCGCCGAGCGGGATTACGATTCCGTATCGGTCACAGAGATCGCAAGCGAAGCCGGGGTTACGCACGGTATGATCAACGTCTATTTCGGCGGCAAACCGGGCTTGCTCTACGAGATCATTCGCCAAAACAACGCGTTGCAATATGTCGATACGGTCGCATCCGGCGCCAGTTCGAAAAGCGCCATGGCGCAACTGGACGAAATGCTGCGGTCTTGGCTGGATGGCGACATTGAAGACACACGCCTTCTGGCCGTGATGCAGTCCTATTCGTGGGTCTGGCCGCCCGAGACGGAAACCGACAACGAAACCGTGCGTGCCGGTTTCAAAGAGTCGGTCTCAATGGTTATACAGCACGGCTGCGAAAGCGGTGAGTTTCGGAAATCGCTTGATCCATCGCTGACGGCCAAATCGATCTGGGCCATCTACACGTGGGGCACACGCGCCGCAGTGTTTCAAGGTGCAACTGCACGGGAATGCCATGAGGCGATCATGGCACAGGTCCGGCAACTTGTGATACCCGATTAAGGGCCTGCCAACCAGCCTCGACTTACGGAACGTCCCACGCCTCGTCATCAGCAACCGCTCCAACCGCGATCCATGACACTCGGACACGCGCCACCTTGGTGTCGAGCCATGTGCGGAACACCGCATCGAAACCCAGATCCGACACATTCTCTGCCGCAAGATCGGCACGGACATTATGCGCGCTGTCCATGTCCCAGAGGGTCAGTGAGACATGCACCACCGGTGGGGAGATGAACGGCTGGTCAAAAGCGATCCATTGCGTACGCGTGCGCGATCCTTCACCCGTCCACATCTCTCCGCCTTCCTCGAAGTCGGAGAACAGATCGATCGACCCTTGGGCGATCCCAACGCGTGAACTGTTAATGATTTGCATGTTACTGCCTCATGACGTTCGCATGTACTACCGCAAGGCGAGCGGGGACAAAACGAAAAAAGCCCCGCATTGCTGCGAGGCTCTTTTTTAGGAAACGCGGGTGGCTTAGAGCGACGGCTGTTTCGGGGAAAGCCCGATGTGACCGCCAATCGCAACCATGTCCGATAGCAGCTTGGCTGCGTCATCAACCGGACCCGGTTCGTTCTTAAAGACCTCTTTGGTCTGCTTGTACGTCTCGTGTGCCTCATCGACCATCGCCTCGTAGGCGGCCTGATCCACGTCAGCACGCGGCACGGCACGTTCGGCAAGCACCGACAGGCCTTCGCCCAGCTCGGCAAAGCCACCAGTCACAACGAATTCCTCGACGCCCTTGTCGGTTTCAACCTTCAGGACACCGGGACGCAGCGTGGTGATCAAAGGCGCATGGTTCGGCATCGCCGTCATGTCGCCATCGGCACCCGGGATCTGCACAGATTTGACCTGCGCCGACATCAGGCTGCGCTCGGGGCTGACCAGATCGAATTGCATGGTCTCTGCCATGGGTGATCTCCTTTTGGGTGGGACACTCGTTTGCCCTTACGGGCACCCTCGCGAAGCATCCCGCGAGGGTTGATGAGCCCCGGATTAAGCAGCGTCAGCGGCCATTTTCTCGGCTTTGGCTTTCACTTCCTCGATGCCGCCAACCATGTAGAAGGCACCTTCGGGCAGGTGATCGTATTCGCCAGCAACAACCGCCTTAAAGGACGAAATTGTATCTTCGAGCGGAACCTGAACACCATCAGAACCGGTGAAGACCTTCGCCACGTCAAACGGCTGCGACAGGAAGCGCTGGATCTTACGGGCGCGGGCAACGGTCATCTTGTCCTCTTCGGACAGTTCGTCCATGCCGAGGATCGCGATGATGTCCTGAAGCGACTTGTAGCGCTGCAGGATACCCTGAACGTCACGCGCCACCTGATAGTGCTCTTCGCCCACGATCTGCGGGTCCATCAGACGCGAGTTGGAGTCGAGCGGGTCAACCGCAGGATAAATACCAAGCTCGGAAATCGCACGCGACAGAACGGTTGTTGCGTCAAGGTGCGCGAAGGTTGTTGCAGGCGCCGGGTCGGTCAAGTCGTCCGCAGGCACGTAAACGGCCTGGATCGATGTAATCGAACCTGCTTTGGTCGATGTAATACGTTCCTGCATCTGGCCCATATCGGTCGCCAGTGTCGGCTGGTAGCCCACAGCAGACGGGATACGACCAAGCAGAGCGGACACCTCGGAACCAGCCTGTGTGAAGCGGAAGATGTTGTCCACGAAGAACAGAACGTCTGTACCGGATGCATCACGGAACTGTTCCGCCAGTGTCAAACCGGTCAAGGCAACACGTGCACGCGCTCCGGGAGGTTCGTTCATCTGGCCGTAAACAAGGGCCACCTGGCTTTCCTTGAGGTTATCCGGCTTGATAACGTTGGATTCGATCATCTCGTGATAGAGGTCGTTACCCTCACGGGTACGTTCGCCAACACCCGCAAACACCGAGTAACCGGAGTGCACCTTGGCGATGTTGTTGATCAGTTCCATGATGAGAACGGTCTTGCCCACACCGGCACCGCCGAAGAGACCAATCTTACCACCCTTGGAGTAAGGCGCGAGAAGGTCGATGACCTTGATGCCTGTCACAAGGATTTCGGATTCTGTCGACTGTTCCGCGAATTCCGGGGCAGGTGCGTGAATGGGACGGAATTCGTCCGCTTCGACCGGACCACCTTCGTCGACCGGTTCACCAACGACGTTCAGAATACGACCGAGTGTTGCGGCCCCGACCGGAACCGAGATCGGACCGTCTGTGTCGACAACTTCCTGACCCCGAACGAGGCCTTCTGTTGCGTCCATCGCGATGGTGCGAACGGTGTTTTCGCCAAGGTGCTGGGCCACTTCGAGCACCAGCTTCTTGCCATTGTTGTCAGTGGTCAGCGAGTTCAAAATCGCCGGCAGATGGTCGTCGAACTGAACGTCCACGACGGCACCGATCACCTGCGTGATTTTGCCTTTTGCGTTTGCCATGTTTCGTCTCCGGTTCTTAGAGCGCCTCGGCGCCCGAGATAATTTCGATCAGTTCGTTGGTAATCACGGCCTGACGCGAACGGTTGTATTCGATGGTGAGCTTGTCGATCATCTCGCCCGCGTTGCGGGTCGCGTTGTCCATAGCGCTCATCCGGGCACCCTGTTCGGAAGCTCCGTTTTCCAGAAGCGCCGCAAAGATCTGCGTCGCCACACCGCGAGGCAGAAGATCGGCGAGGATCGCCTCTTCATCGGGCTCATAATCGTAAAGCGTGCTTGACCCGGCATCACCTTCCGGTGCCTCAAAGGCGGCCGGAATGATTTGCTGGGCAGTTGGGACCTGGCTGACGACGTTCACGAATTCCGCAAAGAAGATCGTTGCAACGTCGAATTCGCCCGCATCGAAGCGACCAAGGACATCCTTGGCAATGCCCTGCGCATCAGCGTAGCCAAGACGCTTTACATCGCTCAGGTCAATGTGACCGACGAACAAGTCGCCAAAGTCACGCTTCATTGCGTCACGGCCTTTTTTACCGACCGTCAAGATTTTGACTGTCTTGCCGCTGCCCTTCAGCTCGCTTGCTTTCTGCTTGGCCAGCTTTGCGATATTCGCATTGAAGCCACCGCACAGACCGCGTTCTGCCGTCATAACGATCAGCAGGTGCACATCGTCTTTGCCGGTACCACTAAGCAACTTTGGTGCGCTGTCGCTGTCACCAACGCTGGCTGCCAAAGCACCCATCACCGCATTGAACCGCTCTGTGTAAGGACGTGCCATTTCGGCAGCATCCTGTGCCCGCCGCAGTTTTGCGGCGGCCACCATTTGCATGGCCTTGGTGATCTTGCGGGTCGATTTGACCGACGCGATCCTGTTTTTCAAATCCTTGAGATTTGGCATTGCCTCGTCTCCTTACGAGAAGTCGGCGGCGTATTCGTCAATCGCGGCCTTAAGCTTGTCGGCAGCGTCACCCTTGATCTTCGGATCTTCGTTGGTGATCCAATCGAGAATGTCCTGACGCTTGCCGCGCATGTGACCAAGAAGACCTTCTTCGAAGTCCTTGACCCGGTCGACTGGCAGCTTGTCGAGATAACCGTTTGTGCCTGCAAAAATGACGCACACGATTTCCGCGTTGGTCAGCGGCGAATACTGTGGCTGTTTCATCAGCTCGGTCAGACGCGCACCACGGTTCAGCAGCTGCTGGGTCGAGGCGTCGAGGTCGGAACCGAACTGCGCAAAGGCAGCCATTTCACGGTACTGAGCCAACGACAGTTTGACCGGGCCAGCAACCGAAGACATCGCGCTTGTCTGAGCGGACGAACCCACACGAGACACCGAAAGACCGGTGTTCACAGCAGGACGGATACCCTGATAGAAGAGTTCTGTTTCAAGGAAGATCTGACCGTCGGTGATCGAGATCACGTTGGTCGGAATAAACGCCGAAACGTCACCACCCTGGGTTTCGATGATCGGCAGAGCTGTCAAGGAGCCGGAGCCGTTGTCTTCGTTCAGCTTGGCCGAACGTTCCAGCAGGCGCGAGTGGAGATAGAAAACGTCACCCGGATACGCTTCGCGGCCCGGCGGGCGGCGCAGAAGCAGGGACATCTGGCGGTAAGCAACGGCCTGCTTGGACAGGTCATCATAGATGATCAGCGCGTGACGGCCATTGTCACGGAAGTGCTCGGCCATGGAGGTCGCGGCGTAGGGCGCGAGGAACTGCATCGGCGCCGGATCGGACGCTGTCGCAGCAACCACGATCGAGTATTCGATCGCACCGCTCTCTTCGAGCTTTTTGACCAGCTGGGCCACTGTCGAACGCTTCTGACCAACCGCAACGTAGACGCAGTAGAGCTTCTTGCTCTCGTCATCGCCAGCCGCGTCGTTGTAGGATTTCTGGTTCAGGATGGCGTCCAGAGCAACGGCAGTTTTACCAGTCTGACGGTCACCAATGATGAGCTCTCGCTGGCCACGGCCAATCGGGATCATCGAGTCAACGGCCTTGAGGCCTGTTGCCATCGGTTCGTGAACCGATTTACGCGGGATGATGCCCGGTGCCTTGACGTCCGCAATCGAGCGGTTGGCCGTCTTGATCGGGCCTTTGCCGTCAATCGGGTTGCCCAGACCGTCAACAACGCGGCCCAGCAGTTCGTCACCAACTGGCACG
Source organism: Marivita sp. (assembly GCA_043585115.1). Classification (GTDB taxonomy): domain Bacteria; phylum Pseudomonadota; class Alphaproteobacteria; order Rhodobacterales; family Rhodobacteraceae; genus Marivita. The sequence continues at coordinate 2,787,357 of CP121326.1, read as the reverse complement.
TCCACAATCGCGTTTGTGCGCTTAACCGTGTCGCCTTCTTTGATGTCACGGTCAGAACCGAAGATAACGATACCGACGTTATCAGCTTCGAGGTTCAGCGCCATGCCGCGAATTCCACCCGGGAATTCGACCATCTCACCGGCCTGAATGTTATCGAGGCCATAAACGCGCGCAATACCGTCACCAACGGACAGGACGCGGCCCACCTCGGTGACTTCGGCGTCCTGCCCGAAGTTCTTGATCTGGTCCTTTAGGATCGCAGAAATCTCGGCTGCTTGGATACCCATTTATCCGACCTCTTTCATTGAACTCTGGAGGGATGAGAGCTTGGAGCGGATCGACGTGTCGATCATCTTCGAGCCCACCTTGACGATAAGACCACCGATGAGGCTTTCATCGACGGTCGCGTTGATTTTGACATCCTTGCCAACTTTCGCTTTCAGCGTGCTAGCAAGTTCTTTCGACTGCGCGGCGGTCAGTTTGACAGCAGATACGACATCCGCAGTCACTTCGCCTTTTTCTTCCGCGATCTGGTCACGCAGACGGTTGATCATCTGCGGCAGAACAAACAGGCGGCGCTTGGACGCCATCAGCGCCAGCACGTTCTGCATAGTTTTGGTAAGACCCATCTTGGCCGAGACAGCAGAGATCGCATTAGATTGTGCGTCCCGGCTATATACTGGCGAGTGGATCAGGTCAGTCAATTCCGGGCTGCTGGCAAGCGCGGCCGACAGATCGTCGAGGTTCGCTTCGAGCTTATCAAGCTCTTTACCCTCTTTGGCGAGATCAAAGACCGCCGTGGCATAGCGATCCGCGATGCCAGAGGAAATGGATGCTGATTCAGACACGTCCACCCTTCCGCTATTCTGCCTCCGATCCCCCGAATTACCGGTGGTCAGAGGCGTTTTCAGTTTGGCAAATGCCGCAAGGCATAGAAATCAGCGCGGATGTAGCAGAGGCTTCCTCAGCCCGCAACACGGTATGGTGATTTTGAAATCACCCCGATACCCTTTGTTTATAGGGGGTTAACCGCAAGTGCGACCTAATGCGCCTCAGAAAGTTCCATCTTTTCCGAGAAGATTGGTCGTCTTTGGCGATTCCTGTTAGCGCAAAGCCCCCCATATTGGCCGCAAGGACGGTTGCGTTACCGACGGCCAAGTCTGCACAAAAAATAGGCGCGGCGAAAACACGATTACTGATTTCCACGCTCAAATGCAGCGGTTTCCCCTCGCACGCGCGCCCGGGCCGGTTTGGCCGAGGGCGACGGAACAAGGTTGCCCAGCGGATTAAGAACCCGGCTCTCTGATTTTGTACCACGCGGGGTCGGATTGGTTTTTGTCACCTCAACCATCAGCACCCCTCCTGCGATCAGCGCCGACACGCTGCGACCCATCTGTTCCCAGAACCGCCCCGTCTTCATCCAGAAACGTCGGGTTGATGGCGGCTGATATAAGACCGCCGTATGGCGTTGTGGTGCAAAATTGTGCGCCTTCAGCTGCGACTCAAGCTGACCCATGGAATAGGGACGCCCGAACCCGAAGGGAGTCGCATCAGACCGCGCCCATAAACCTGACCGGTTCGGCACGATGAACAACGCTTTGCCACCCGGCCCCAAAACACGCCAGCACTCTTCCAAGAGTGCCGACGGGCGTTCAGAAGTTTCCAACCCGTGCATCAGGATCAATTTGTCGAACCGCCCGTTTTCAATGGGCCACAGTGTTTCTTCGCACAGGACAGACACGTTCGGCATCCCTGCGGGCCACGGCATCACGCCCTGTTGTGCTGGCATCAATCCAATCACCCGACGGGCATCAGACAGATAGGGGCGTAACAACGGCACTGCAAAACCGAACCCGCCGATGGATTGCTGCTTGGCTTCGGGCCAGAATGTTTGGACCTGATCCCGGACCACGCGCTGCGCCACCCGACCAATCGCGCTGCGATAGTAGAAATTATGCAGACGCTGGACGTCCAGATGCATTTGGGCCTCCGCGAAATTTGGCCTAGGTTGTTTCGAGTGTAACCACCACGGAAAGAAACGCCATGCCCCTTGAACTCGTTACGTTGCCTGCCCTGTCGGACAATTACACCTATCTTTTGCACGACAGCAGCAGCGGGGACACGGCGTGCATCGATGTCCCAGAGGCAGATCCGATCCTGAACGAGCTCAAGACACGCGGCTGGACGTTGACGGATATCTGGTTGACCCACCATCACCATGACCACATCGGCGGTGTTGACGACCTGCTTGAGGTATATGATGCCAAAGTGACGGGCGCCGCTGCCGACCGACATCGTCTTCCAAATTTGAACCGCGAAGTCCAAGATGGAGACAGCTTTTATTTCGGCGGCGAGACTGTCGACATTCTTGATGTCTCTGGCCACACCGTCGGCCATATTGCTTTTGTAGTGCCTCAATCAGGTTTTGCATTCACCGCAGACAGCCTGATGGCTCTGGGCTGTGGTCGCCTGTTCGAGGGCACGGCAAGCCAAATGTGGGACAGCCTTCAGAAGTTGGCGGCGCTCGACCCGGAGACACTCATATGTTCGGGACACGAGTACACCCAAGCCAATGCGCGCTTTGCAATCACCATTGACCCGGACAATGCCGACTTGAAAATGCGCGTTGAACGAATAAATGAATTGCGTAGCGCTGATGAACCCACCGTTCCAAGTAAACTCTCTGAAGAATTAGCGACGAATCCGTTCTTACGCGCGGCCGACCCGGGGATCCAAGCTCATCTAGACATGATCGGCGCCGAGCCGGTTGAAGTTTTTGCCGAAATTCGCAGCCGCAAAGATCGCTTCTGAGGCAAATTCACAAGAACTTGTGCGCAATCGGGCTTGTGTACCATGTCAAGCCAAAGAAAAAACTTGAAGGTTTGCTGGTAACAACCAAAGTTTAAGAGAAAGATGACAGTTGCATCGTACCCTGCGACGCAACGCACAAAAGAAGGAGCACTCAACCGTGCCTTCATTTTCGAATACACTTGAGCAGGCAATCCATTCGGCTTTGGCGCTGGCCAATTCCCGATCACATGAATTCGCCACGCTGGAACACTTGCTGCTGGCCCTCATCGATGAGCCTGACGCCGTCCGCGTGATGAAAGCATGTTCGGTAGATACCGAAGAACTGCGCACCACGCTGGTCGATTATATCGACGACGATCTGTCAAACCTTGTGACAGATATCGAAGGGTCCGAAGCTGTTCCCACAGCCGCGTTCCAGCGCGTAATCCAGCGCGCCGCGATCCATGTCCAAAGCTCGGGCCGTTCTGAAGTAACCGGGGCCAACGTGCTCGTTGCAATCTTCGCTGAGCGCGAAAGCAACGCCGCCTACTTCCTGCAAGATCAAGACATGACCCGATATGATGCGGTCAACTTCATCGCACATGGCGTCGCCAAGAACCCGGCATACGGCGAAAGCCGCCCGGTCACCGGCGCGTCCGACAATGAAGAAGAAGCACAACCTCAAGAACCGCAGGGCGAACAGAAAGAATCGGCACTGGCGAAATACTGTGTCGATCTGAACGCCAAATCTCGCGAGGGCGATATCGACCCGCTGATCGGTCGCGATTCCGAAGTTGAACGCTGTATTCAGGTGCTGTGTCGCCGCCGCAAGAACAACCCGCTTTTGGTGGGCGATCCCGGCGTGGGCAAAACGGCCATTGCCGAAGGTCTCGCACGCAAGATCGTCGCTGGCGAAACACCCGAAGTGCTGTCAAAGACGACCATCTATTCGCTAGACATGGGCGCGCTTCTGGCGGGCACACGTTATCGCGGTGACTTCGAAGAACGCCTGAAGGCTGTTGTAAACGAACTCGAGGAACACCCCGACGCGGTGCTCTTCATTGACGAGATCCACACAGTGATCGGCGCAGGTGCCACATCTGGTGGCGCAATGGACGCGTCCAACCTTCTGAAGCCGGCGCTTCAGGGCGGCAAACTGCGCACAATGGGCTCGACCACCTACAAAGAATTCCGTCAGCATTTTGAAAAAGACCGCGCGCTGAGCCGTCGTTTCCAAAAAATCGACGTGAACGAACCGTCCGTTGAAGACACAATCAAAATCCTCAAGGGCCTCAAACCCTATTTTGAGGAACACCACAGCGTCAAATACACTGCAGACGCCATCAAAACGGCCGTCGAATTGTCCGCTCGTTACATCAACGACCGTAAATTGCCGGACAAGGCAATCGACGTGATCGACGAGGCGGGCGCCGCGCAGCATCTGGTCGCTGAGTCCAAGCGTCGCAAATCGCTGGGTGCCAAAGAGATCGAAGCTGTTGTCGCCAAGATCGCCCGCATCCCGCCGAAGAACGTCAGCAAAGACGATGCAGAGGTGCTCAAGGATCTTGAAGCAAGTCTCAAGCGCGTGGTCTTTGGCCAGGACGCGGCCATCGATGCCTTGTCATCAGCGATCAAACTAGCCCGTGCTGGCTTGCGTGAACCTGAAAAGCCCATCGGCAACTACTTGTTCGCGGGTCCAACCGGCGTCGGCAAAACCGAAGTGGCAAAGCAGCTGGCAGACACCTTGGGTGTTGAACTGCTGCGCTTTGATATGTCCGAATACATGGAAAAGCACGCCGTCAGCCGTCTGATCGGCGCACCTCCGGGCTATGTCGGGTTTGATCAGGGTGGTCAGCTTACCGATGGCGTGGACCAGCATCCGCATTGTGTGCTGCTGCTCGACGAAATCGAAAAGGCACACCCGGATGTCTACAACATCCTGTTGCAGGTGATGGACCACGGCTCGCTCACCGATCACAACGGACGCACGGTCAGCTTCCGCAACGTGATATTGATCATGACGTCGAACGCCGGTGCAGCAGAACAGGCCAAGGCGGCCATCGGCTTTGGCCGCGACCGTCGCGAAGGCGAAGACACCGCCGCGATCGAGCGCACCTTCACGCCGGAATTCCGCAACCGTCTGGACGCGGTCATTTCCTTTGCACCGCTGCCGAAGTCGGTCATCCTGCAGGTCGTTGAAAAGTTTGTGCTACAACTCGAAGCGCAGCTGATGGATCGCAACGTGACCATCGAACTGACCAAACCTGCAGCCGAATGGCTGGCGGAAAAAGGTTACGACGACAAAATGGGAGCGCGTCCTTTGGGCCGTGTTATTCAGGAAGACATCAAGAAACCGCTCGCAGAAGAATTGCTCTTCGGCAAGCTTGCCAAAGGCGGCGTTGTCAAAGTGGCGGTCAAAGATGGCAAGCTCACGCTTGATCTGTCCGGCCCGGACAACCCGCGCCTGTCGAGTAAAAAGCCACCGCTTCTGACGGCGGAGTGATCCGCGGCGTCTTTGCATTGATCCTTGCGTCCGCCACACCCGTTGTGGCGGACGTTTCCTTTTTGGGTATGCCGCTTGATTGTGTGTTGGGCGAAACATGCGTCATCGAAGATTACCCAGACATTGACCCAAGCGATGCGACGGCGGATTATCGCTGCGGCCTGAAATCCCGAAATGGACACAGCGGCACCGATTTTGCGCTTCTGAACTTTGACCAGATGACCCAAGGCGTGCGCGTTATTGCCGCCGCCGATGGCCGCGTTCAGGCGATCCGCAACACCCTACCCGACCAACCGTATGTGCCCGGCACAAATCTGAACGGTCAGGAATGCGGCAACGCGGTGCGGATCGACCATGGAAACGGGTATCAATCCGTCTATTGCCACATGAAACTGGGCTCTGTGCGCGTAACCCCCGGTCAGCGCGTTCTGAAGGGCCAATTGTTGGGCGAGGTCGGTCTGAGCGGATTAACCAACTATCCGCATTTGCACCTGACAATCACCCAAGGCGGTGACGTTGTGGACCCTTTTGCGCCCAGTCAGACAAATGCGTGCAGCGAACCGTTAGAGACTCTTTGGATCACCACACCGCCTTACACAGACGCGGGGCTGGCAACCGTTGGCGTCTCGGATGCAGTTCCAGAGTTACAGGCAGTGCAATCTGGTTCTGCGCGGCGGGCAACTCTGTCGCCAAACGATTCCTTGGTTCTTTATGCCCATGCATTTCACGGCAATAGACACGATCGTATCGAATTTGAAATGTCCGGCCCCGAAGGTATCGTGTTCGAACACACAGCGCGCCTGGACGAAGATCAGGTTCAGCTTATGCGCGCCTACGGACGAAGGGCACCCAGCCAAGGATGGCCCACGGGCGCTTATCGCGGTTATGCGCGATTGATCCGTGGCGACACCGTTCTTGCTGTGCGCCACGCAGACGTGATTGTTCAATAGCTCTTATTGTTCGGTCAGCTTCAGTTCGATCCGCCGGTTTTGCGCCCGCGCGTCTGGCGTGTTCTCGGTGTTCACGGGTTGGTATTCTCCAAAGCCGTTAGCCGACAATCTCTGTGGCGGGATATCAAGGTCTTCGATCATGTAGCGAACCACTGACAGCGCGCGCGCCTGCGACAACTCCCAGTTATCCGCATAAAGCCCTTGTCCCGATAGCGGCAGATTATCAGTGTGACCATCGACACGGATAATCCAATTGATCCCGTCCGGAATGTCCTGTGCCACGTCGCGCAAAATGGTTGCAACATTTGCGATCTGTGCCCGTCCTCCTGCTGACAAACCCGCCTCTGCAGGGGGGAACAGGACTTCGGACGAGAACACGAACCGGTCCCCTTCGATCCGAACACCTTCCCGGTTGCCCAACACCTCTCGCAGACGCCCAAAAAATTCGGAACGATAGCGTTCCAAATCTTGGTTCTGACCGGCCAGGCGCTGTTTTTCTTCCTCCAATCGCAGGCGCTCGGCCTCTAGGCGCTGACGCTCGGCCTCTTCAAGCTGCCGACGGCGCCGTTCTTCTGCCGCGACGCGTGCCAGAGCTGTATTCAATTCGCTGCCAAGGCTCTCCAATTGCACCTGCGCGTCCGCATCGCGCGCTTCGGCCTCGTCCAGCAACGCCTGCAAAGACGACAACTGCCGCCGCAAAGCACCAACCTGCTGGTTGAGCAGTTCGGTCTGCTGCTGTGCCTGCGTCGCGCGCTGGGTTTCAGCATCCAATTGCTGTCGGGCTTGTTCCAGCAAAAGCTGCCGTTGTTCTGCCTCGGTCAGTCGGTCACCCAACGCGGTTTCTGCTGCGACTTGTGCTGCCAGCGCCGCCGCCAATTGGTTGCGCGTCTCTTCCAGCGTTGCCTCGGTGGCACTTTGCTGCGCCAATGCGGCAGCAAGGCGCTGCTCAAGCGACTGTTCGCTTTCACTGCGCGCGGCCGCATTGGCCTGCGCTTCGGTCAAAGCCTGACGCAGCGCATCAAGCGAGGCTTGCATTTCGGCCGTGGTTTGTTCCGACTCTGACAAATCAGCAGACAGGGACACATTCTCTTGGCGCAACGCCTCAAGACGGGCTTCGAGTGCATTCGCTTCGGTCACGCGCACAAGCGCCTGAGCCAATTGCGCCTCAAGTGATGACAGCGTTGTGCGATCTACGCCTGCTGTCGCCAGCTCCTGTTCGAGCGATGCAATTCGGCTTGCCTGATCTGCCAATTGCGCTCGCAAGGACGCCTCGGTCTCGTCACCCGCCGCCTCAGTGGCCTCAAGCTGGGCTTGCAATGCGGCCAGTCTGTCTTCGCTTTCGGTAATCGCCGCATCCAACCGCGCCTGCAATGCCGCTTGCCTGTCTTGCCCTTCCACCAACGCAGCAGCCAAACGCGCGTTCAGGTCTTCTTCTGCAGCGCGTGCTGCTGCCAACAAGGTAAGTGTCTCTTCCGCACGCGCCCGTTGTTCCTCAAGGGCCATGGTCATTGCCGTCAGTTCGGCATCGGCGTTTTCCAACCGCTCGCGAAGCGCCTCTGCAGCGGCGGCTTCAGCCAGTTTTGCCGCCTCCTCCTCACTCAACGCGGTTTCCAAATCGGCAACTTGCGTGGTCAGAGCCCCAACCTGTTCGGTCGTCTCGGCATTCTCAGATCGAAGGTCCGCAACCAACGCCTCAAGGGCCTCGCGCCGGGCGGCCGCCAAGCGTGCTGCTTCGACTTGTTCGTCGATCTCGCTTCGAGCGGTGGCAAGGGCCAGGTTCAACGCCTCTTGCTCGGACAGCAAGGCGTCCCGCGTTTCCGTCAACGCAGCAACCTGATCCCGGGCGGTATCGCGTTCAGACAAAAGCCCCGCCACTTGCTCTTCAAACGACGCGATCCGTGCATCTGCCGCTTCAAGTGCAGCGGCCTGCCGATCGCGGGTCGCAGACAGCGAAGCAATGATCGCCTCTTGTTCGGTCAACCGCGCCTGTGTGTCATCGAGTGTCGCGTTCAGCGCGCCCAGTTGGTTGGTCAACGAGGTGGTGCGCTGTTGCTCCACGCCCAGCGCACGCGCAAGTTCAGCGATCTCGGACGATAGCGAATTAAGTTCGTTTTCCTGCCCTGTGATCGTGTCGCGCAGCACCGCCTGCACGACCATAAAAATGGTCAGTACAAACATGAGCACCAGCAAAAGCCCGGTCATAGCGTCAACAAAGCCGGGCCAGATCGAGGCCTGAAACCGGGCTCCGGTGCGCCGCGAAAGGGCCATCGCTTAGCCCTCGCCTCTGTCGGCCTTGCGCTCTGCGTTGCGGGCCATACGATCCAGCGCCCGGCCAATGGCGTTCAGATCGGTGCGCAGTTCGGCCATGGTTTCCTGACGCCCTGCGGCCACCTCTTCGAGGATGCGCAGCATCTGCACATCAATCGACCGCAGCCGCATCCGGCTTTCCGAATCCAGACCTTCGTTTTCGGATTTATGGGTCAACACATCAATCAGCCGGTCCTGACTGTCAGCGATCCGCGCAAAAGCTGTGGCACTTGGCGCGGTCGCCTCCAACCGTTCCGTCATCCGCTCGAGCGTGTCGCTGAGCTGGCCTAACCGATACTCCACTTCGGACCGGCCTTCCTCGGACCGCGCGAACAAAAGCTGCATTGCTTCCATCTGTTCGACCATCTGGTCAAGAATGACACCCGCTGTCCCCATGTCGCCAGCGCCATCACTGTCACCGCTGGAAAAGCCAAGCTTGGTGATCGAACTGAGCCACTCCTCCAATTCGCGATAGAACCTGTTCTGGCCATGGCCTGCGAACAGCTCCAACAGGCCGACAACCAACGACCCTGCCAATCCCAAAAGAGAGGACGCAAACGCCACGCCCATACCCGACAATTGGCTGTCGAGACCGTTCATCAACCGCGCAAATACCTCGGTTCCGGTTTCACCGTCCTCTGGCGCAAGCCCCCGGATGGTATCAACCAGCGCAGGCACCGTCGTGGCCAACCCATAAAACGTGCCCAGCAATCCCAGAAAGATCAGCAAATTCACGATATACCGTGTGATCTCGCGCGCCTCGTCGATCCGGGTTGCAACCGAATCCAGAATAGAGCGGGTAGAGGTCGTGTTGATCTGCATCCGCTGGCCGCGCGATCGCAAGAGCGTTGCCAATGGCGCCAGCAGCAAAGGCGCTTTGATCTGGGCCTCGCTGTTCGGTTTGCGTGCGAAATCCTCAAGCCAACGCACGGACTGGATCAATTGCCAGACCTGCCAGAAACAGGCCAGCACCCCGATCACAAACACAAAACCGATGAAGCCGTTCAGGTAAGGGTTTGCCTGAAACACAGGCAAAACACGTGGCAAAGCCAGAAAGCCGCCAAACCCTGTGAGCCCCAGAACAAGGAGCATCATCAGCACCTGTCGGACAGGTTGAGAGAATTGTGGCTCGGCCTCGATGCCCGGCTGATCCATTCGGACAGTTCCTGACGCGTTTCTTTTTCTTCGAAGGCAACTCTAGGCGGTTCGCCGCCAATCGCCAAGCGGTTAAGCGATCAGTGTGCGGACACGGTCACAGAGCCAGTTCAGTTCTGCATCCGGAATGCCCAATTCTGCCAGATGCGCCGCTGTATTGAACAGATATTCGCTATTCGGACCGCGCCCCCCAACGGCTGTCGCAATAATCTGGGCCTGCTCTTCCAGATCGAGGTCACCGCAATACTGCACATGGTCTGGATCAATCACATATGTGACCGCCAGTTCCTTTCGCCCGTCTGCAAATGTCAGTGGAAGGATCTTTTCCAGATAGGCCGACGACACAAGCTCGCGCTCGCGCAGATAAGCCATTGTGACATCATAGTCGGCCTCGTGCATCTGCATGGCCAACCCGTCACACGCCCCGTCCGGATGCGCATCCAGCGCCAAAACAAGCCCAGGGGCGTCATCTGTCCCACGATGGTGTATCGACCGCATGCAAAAGCTGCGCGCATAGCCATCAAGCTTGGCATGTGCGGTTTCCACAGGCGTAAACCCGGGATTCCACAAAAGCGATCCGTATCCGAATACCCAAAGCGTCATGTTGCTGGCCCTGCCTTTCTGCGCGCGGTAAACACCAAAGGCGCGACAGACAAAAGGGGGAGCGCGGGTGAAACGGCTTCTGGCGGTGATAATTGTGGCCACATTGGCGTATAGCGGCTGGTGGTTCTACGCCGCGCACACGCTGCGCAGCAATGTCGAGACATGGTTCGAACAACAAAATGCAGCCGGGCTTGAAGCGAGCTATGCCGACCTAACCGTGCGTGGCTTTCCGAACCGCACCGACCTTACGATCACCGACCCGGCGTTGACCAATCCGGATAACGGGTTTGGTTGGCAGGCCCCATTCCTGCAAGTCCTCGGCCTGAGTTACAAACAGGGGCACGTGATTGTCGCGTGGCCTGACACCCAAACCGTCACCACACCCGACGGTGACATCGCGGTATCGTCTGATGGCTTGCGCGCCAGTGTCGTCCACGACAATGGCACGCTCTTGCGCAGCAACCTCGAAGCGATCGTGCTCAATATGGCCGGCTCTGATCGCACCATCGCCATGGCGAATGTGAACGCGGCTATAGAAAAGATCGAAATGACCCCGGCGTCTTACCGTCTTGCCGTGTCAGTCGGCAGCATCGCCGCCACGTCGTCACAAGGGGCACCCGCTATCGGCCCAGATTCGCTGGCGTCTTTCCGGGCAGAACTGGACCTGAGCCTTGATCGTCCCGTGACATTTGCGGCCTTTGAGGATGCCCCGTTGCAGCCCACGGAAATCACGCTGACACGCTCGGAAATCACTTACGGTTCGGTCACATTCAAACTCAGCGGCTCTGCAACGCTGGACAGCCAAGGCAGACCCACCGGCGAGGTTACGGTCACAGCAGAGAACTGGCGCGATGCGATTGCTCATGCGCGCGACACCGGCGATCTGCCCCCGGGTCTGGGCGATGCTCTGATCGACCTGCTGTCCATGCTCGCGACCTTCGGAGGGAGCCGCGACGCACTTGATGTGACACTCGGCTTGGATGGCGGCACGGTTTTGCTTGGCCCGCTGCCTGTTGGTCAAGTCCCGCCGCTGCGCTGGCGCTAAGCCTTGCAAACCCGGCTTCTGCCCGCAACACTGCGCGCAGAAGCGAGGTACTATATGGCGGACAGTCTGTTCCAACGGATCGACGATGCGCGTGAAGATCTCATCGCATTGACGCAAGATCTGATCGGTATTCCAACCCTGAACCCACCGGGCGAAAACTATGCCGCGATTTGCGATCTGCTGGATACACGACTGTCACAGTCCGGGTTCGAGACAACGTGGGTCCGCGCCGAAGGGGCTCCCGGGGACAGCGAACGCTACCCGCGCTGGAACCTCGTCGCGCGCCACGAGGGCACGCGTCCCGGCCCGTGCGTCCATTTCAACTCGCATACAGACGTGGTCGAAATCGGACACGGATGGACCCGGGATCCCTTTGGTGGAGAGGTAGATGGCGATAAAATCTACGGTCGGGGCGCCTGTGATATGAAAGGCGGGTTGGCCGCGTCAATCATCGCCGCCGAAGCCTTTATCGCCAATACTCCCGACTATTGCGGTGCCATCGAAATCAGCGGAACGGCGGACGAAGAATCAGGCGGGTATGGTGGTGTGGCCTACCTCGCTGAAAAGGGCTGGTTTGATCCAAACCGCGTACAACACGTGATCATCCCAGAACCTTTGAACAAGGATCGCATCTGCCTGGGCCATCGCGGCGGATGGTGGGCCGAGATCGAAACCAAAGGCGAAATCGCGCACGGCTCCATGCCATTTCTAGGTGACTGTGCGGTACGCCACATGGGGGCAGTGCTACACGCGTTCGAGGAAACACTCTTCCCTGCGATGGCCTCTCGCCGGACCGAAATGCCCGTGGTTCCCGAAGGCGCGCGGCAATCGACAATGAACATCAATTCCATCCATGGCGGTCAGCCTGAACAAGCAACCGATTATACAGGCCTGCCTGCACATTGCGTTCCCGACAGCTGCCGCATAGTGATTGACCGCCGTTTTTTAATGGAAGAGCCGATCGAAGAAGTCCGCCAAGAGGTGATTGATCTGCTCGACGACCTCAAGGCGCGGCGGGACAATTTCGACTATGAGATTCGCGAGATCAACCGCGTCATCCCATCAATGACTGACAAATCCGCCCCCGTCGTCACCACGATTCATGATGCCATCCGCCATGTGCTGGGGCATGACCCAACCTATGTCGCGTCGCCCGGCAGCTATGACCAGAAACACATCGACCGCATCGGAAAGCTGAAGAATTGTATCGCCTACGGTCCTGGCGTGTTGGAACTGGCGCACAAACCGGACGAATGGATCGGAATCACTGATATGCTCGACAGCGCCAAGGTCATGTCCCGGGCGCTCGAAACCTTGCTGCTACCTTAGGCATTCTCGGGGTGACGAACATCTCAGAGCGCGACGGGCAAAGTCCTTTGCTCTGACGCCTATGAAAGACCAAGACCTGTCTGAAAAGCAGAGACTTGATCACAGAGCGATTTGAAGTGACACTTGCTTCGACAATTGGAGGGACACCATGACCACTCATTTCCTTCGCGGGGCCGCTCTGGCCGCGCTGCTGACGACGCCTGCATTGGCGCAGCAAACCGACCTTACCATCGCCTTACAACTCGAACCTCCGCATCTCGACCCGACAAGTGCCGCCGCCGGTGCCATCGACTCGGTGCTCTATTCCAACGTGTTCGAAGGATTAACCCGTTTCATGTCCGATGGCGCGGTTGTGCCCGGCCTCGCCGAAAGCTGGGACATCAGCGAAGATGGCACCACCTATACGTTCAAACTCCGCGACGGTGTGACCTTTCATGACGGCACCACAATGGATGCCGAAGACGTCAAATTCTCTCTCGACCGCGCCCGTGCCGAAGAGAGTGCAAACGCGCAAAAGGCGCTCTTTGACGGCATCAAAGAGGTCACGGTCATCGACCCAAGCACAGTCGAAGTGAAGCTTGCGGCGCCAAACGGCAATTTCCTATTCAACATGGCGTGGGGTGACGCCGTGATCGTGGCTCCGGAAAGCATCGAAGGGATCAAACAAACCCCAATCGGCACCGGCCCATTCAAATTCGACGAATGGGTGCAAGGCGACCGGATCGAGATCAGCCGCAACGCCGATTATTGGGGCGAGGCGCCGGCACTCGAGTCTGCCACCTTCAAGTTCATTTCCGATCCAACCGCGGCCTTTGCAGCAATGATGGCACAGGATATCGACGCGTTCGCGGGCTTCCCTGCGCCGGAAAACCTTCCGCAATTCGAAGCAGACCCACGCTTTCAGGTGCTTGTCGGCTCCACCGAGGGCGAGACGATTCTATCCACGAATAACAAAATGCCGCCTCTGGATGATGTTCGCGTCCGCGAGGCCATTGCACATGCCATCGACCGTCAGGCAATCATTGACGGAGCGATGTTTGGCCTTGGCACTCCGATCGGCACCCATTTCGCGCCGCACAATCCCGACTATGTCGATCTGACAGCACAATCCGCCTATGATCCAGAAAAAGCGAAAGCGCTTTTGGCAGAGGCCGGTTTGCCTGACGGGTTTACCACCACGCTAAAACTGCCTCCGCCCTCTTATGCGCGACGTGGTGGCGAAATCATCGCGGCTCAATTGCGCGCCGTGGGTATTGAAACCGAAATCACCAATCTCGAATGGGCCCAATGGCTCGAAGAGGTCTTTCGTGGCAAGGATTTTGGCCTGACCATTGTCAGCCATACGGAACCGTTCGACATCGGTATCTACGCGCGTCCCGATTACTACTTCCAATATGACAACCCGGACTTCCAGGCGTTGATGACCACGCTGGGTGAAACAAGTGACCCGAACGCACGGTCCGAATTGCTGGCACAAGCACAAACCATGATCGCAGACGATTATGTTAACGGGTATCTCTTCCAGCTGGCTTTCCCAACCGTGGCAGATGCCCGGATCAAAGGGTTGTGGCAGAACGCACCGACACAGGCGACAGACCTGACGGGCGTAAGCTGGTCTGACTAAGACGCAAGACGCACAGGGGCACGGGTGAAGCTGCAAAAACAGCACCACATCCGTGCCTCAGCCACTGGACAACTTAACGAAAAATCCACACCGACCTGAAAGAAACTTCGTACGAAGTTTCTTGGTCGCGCCCAATAAATTCTGAGACGCTGTTGGGAAAACATGCGCAAATTCCACTGTAGGACCAGATTGCCAACCAGATAAGTCCAATCTAGGCTCTGCGCATGGCAATCCCAGTCGAAAACTTCTTTCTCAAGCCAGATACCAAGGGCACATTGCAATCGCGTATCCAGCAGATGGTTGCCGAAGGCATCCTGTCAGGTAGGTTCCGCCGTGGAGAAAAGCTCCCGTCCAGCCGCAAACTCGCTCAGCATCTGGGCGTAAGCCGGATTACTGTGACACTGGCTTACACCGAATTGCTGGCAAATGATTATCTCACCTCTCGTGGACGATCCGGATATTACGTCTCAGATGACGCGCCAGAGCCGCCAAATTTTCAAACCACACCGCGTCGTGAAGATGCCGTCGACTGGTCGCGGGCGATCGGCCAGAAATTCACCGGTGGTGCAACACTCGACAAGCCACAGGACTGGGCACATTACCGATATCCCTTTCTCTACGGCCAGACCGATCCACAACTGTTTGATCACGTCAATTGGCGCCTCTGTGCGCTGCAGGCCTTGGGCGCCCGTGATTTTGCGGCGCTCACCCGCGACTATTACGATCAGGACGACCCGCAGTTGGTTGAATTCATTCTGCGCCACACATTGCCCAGACGGGGCATCACCGCCAATCCGGACGAGGTGTTGATCACAATGGGCGCCCAAAACGCGCTTTGGATGACATCGCAGGTTCTTTTAACCCAGCGACGTCATGCGGTGATCGAAAATCCCTGCTACCCGGCTTTGCGCGGGGTGCTGACCCAATCGCGTTGCCACCTGAGTGCGATTGACGTGGACGAGGATGGATTGCCGCCAGACCAAATTCCCGAAAACACGGATGTAATCTTCACCACGCCCAGCCATCAATGCCCGACATCCTACACGATGCCTCTGACACGGCGGCAGGCGCTTCTGGCGCGGGCGCGCGCCTTGGACGCGTTAATTGTCGAGGACGATTACGAATTCGAAATGGCTTATCTGAAGCCACCAATGCCTGCGCTCAAGAGCCTCGATGAAGACGGGCGCGTGATTTATGTTGGCAGCTTCTCCAAATCGCTCTTTCCTGGCCTGCGCCTGGGATACCTTGTCGGGTCAGCCCCGTTTATTCGTGAAGTTCGTGCGCTCCGCGCCTCGATCTTGCGCCATCCGCCCGGTCTGACTCAGCGCACCACCGCTTATTTCCTGAGCCTCGGCCACTATGACAGCCTGATCCGCCGCACCGGTAAATCGCTCAATGACCGGCGGGTGATCATGGAGCATGCCATCGGCAAATACGGGCTGACCATTGCTGGCAAAGGGACATATGGCGGATCAAGTTTCTGGATGCGTGCGCCGGATCACATCGATTGCAAAAGCTTGGCCAAACGTCTGAGCAGCGCTGGCGTTCTGATCGAACCCGGCACAGCCTTTTTTGCGGGCGAAAATCCGGCGCGCAATTACTATCGCCTTGCTTATAGCTCGATTGCCCAAGTGCGCATTGATCCCGGCGTAGCAGAAATCGCCAAAGCAATCGAGGCGACCCCATTTACATAGAGGCCGCAACCCGAAATCCGTCAGGGATTGTGTCGGTTCCCTCCAGAACCAGATCAGACATGACCATCGCCACCTTGGGTGCCATACCAAACCCGATCTTGAAGCCGCCATTGGCAATGAAATGTCCCGCACGGCCCGGCCATTCCCCCAGCATTGGGGCACGTGACCGCGCGCGCGGGCGCACTCCGGCCCAACGATCCACCACAGGCGCGTCCGCCAATTCCGGCATCGCTGCAACCGCACGGGTGACCAGGTCATCGCATTGCGCATCCAATCCATCCGGTGTGTCAAATTCTCGCTCGCTGGTTGATCCGATCGCCACAGTGCCATTGGCATGGGGAATGATGTGCAATCCATCAACGAAAACCTGTGGCACCGGCCCCGCATTATAGGCCAAGGCGACCGATTGCCCCTTGATGCCGGCCCCGACAGATTTGCCAATGTCTTCTGACAGGTCCAGCAACCCCTGCCAGCCGGTTGCCCAGATCACGCAATCCCCATCGGGCGCGTCTGTCACGATCTGAACGCCACGGGTTCGCAACGCAGCGACCAGAGCCGCACATGCCTGACGTGGGTGCATTCGGGCGGTCAAAGTATCGTGGATCAGAAAACCCGAAGGCGATGCCGGTACAAATGCCCCCGCATCCGTGGAACGGATCACCTCCCATACGGCCTGACCCTGCCACAAATCCCGCGCGCCTTCGGTTCGCGCCTTTGCAAGACCAAGCGCGTGTTCATCAGCGATCGGCTGCAAGCGACCCGTTCGGCCATAGCCCGGATCAACACCTCCGGCCTCCTGCACCTCGGTCCAGAACGCTTCGGCCATCAGCAAGCTCTCCAACTGAAACGCTTTTTTGTCGTTCCAGTTTTCAGGCACATGCGGTGCCAAGGCCCCCACAAGGCCACCACTTGACCCGGCGCCCGCTCCGAACGGATCAACGACCTGTACCGTCGCGCCGCGTTGGGTCAGAACCCACGCAAGGCTAAGGCCAAATATTCCGGCACCGCGCACTGTGATTTCGGGCATTGCCAATTCTTTGTCTCCTCGCCAAGGTCGCGCTGTCGCTAAGGTATCTTATCATGGAACTCCAGACGGAACCGCTCGACTGGCGCGATGGGGATGTCCCTGTCTCTCGCCGGTTTGACGATCCATATTTCTCGCTCGACAACGGGCTGGCCGAAACACAGCATGTGTTCTTGGACGGGAATGACCTGCCTGCACGATTTACCGATGGCTTTCACATTGCGGAGCTTGGGTTCGGCACCGGATTGAACCTTCTGGCCACAGTCGCCCTCTGGAGGTCGAGCCGTCAGCCCGGAACGCTCCGATTCACGAGTTTCGAAGCCTATCCAATGACGCCAAACGACATGATTCGCGCCCAACGCGCGTTTCCAGAGCTAAGCTCCATAGCCAATGAATTGGCGCCCTTCTGGTCAAATGGCACTCACGAGATCGCCCTGCCCGACCTGCACTTCACGCTTGTAGAGGGCGATGCGCGCGACACAGTGCCAAACATGACAACACTGGCCGATGCATGGTTTCTTGATGGCTTTTCGCCTGCCAAGAACCCAGAACTCTGGGGGCCTGATCTTTTGTCCCGCGTCGCCGAAAAAACTGCACCCAATGGCACGGCCGCAACCTATACCGCCGCCGGTCACGTACGCCGCGCACTGGATGCGGCCGGTTTGGTCACCACCCGCATCCCGGGATTTGGGCGAAAACGTCACATGACCATTGCGCGGAAAATCACCTGACATGACCGAGAGCAACAACCGTCTGGGCATCTGGCTCATGGTCGCGACCACCTTCGTTTTTGCGATGCAGGACGGCCTGTCCCAACATCTGGCCAGCGAATACAACGTTCTGATGGTGGTGATGATCCGCTACTGGTTCTTTGCGGCCTTCGTGATGTTTGTCGCCAGTCGGCGCGCAGGCGGTCTACGTGCCGCCGCAGCGACCACCCAACCTTGGCTGCAGGGCTTTCGCGGATTGCTTCTGGCTGCCGAGATCTGCGTTATGGTTGCCGGCTTCACATATCTCGGCCTCGTCGAAAGCCACGCGATCTTTGCCTGTTACCCGTTGCTCATCGCGGCCCTGTCCGGACCAATCCTTGGGGAACAGGTCGGCTGGCGGCGCTGGACCGCGATTGGGGTCGGTTTCATCGGCATCTTGATCATCTTGCAACCCGGCTTTGGCGTCTTTTCTCCGCTTGCCATCATACCGGCGGTTTCCGCACTCATGTTCGCATTGTATGGCCTCCTGACCCGCTACGCCGCCCGCAAGGACAGCGCCGCAACCAGCTTTTTCTGGACCGGAACGGTTGGTGCCGTGTTCATGACACTGATCGGCATCTGGTTCTGGGAGCCAATGACCGCTTCAGACTGGAGCATGATGGCGCTGCTCTGCGTCACCGGAGCAACCGGCCACTACCTGCTGATCAAATGCTATGACGCGGCCGAAGCCAGCGCAGTACAGCCGTTTGCCTATCTGCAACTGCCCTTCGCAGCGAGCCTTGGTATTATGGTGTTCGGAGAAGCGATCCGACCAAATGTTGTCTTTGGCGCAAGCCTGATTGTCGGCGCGGGTCTATTCACCCTCTGGCGTCAGCGGCAAAAGGCTTGACCCCTTAAGCTCCTCGGAAAAAGGCAGCGGGTGGGGATCACGCCCCAAACGCGCACGATAGATCGGCAGGCTTTCCGTCACCCGCATCACGTAGTTCCGCGTCTCGGTAAACGGAATATGTTCGATCCAATCGATTACATCCATCTGATCCCGCCGAGGATCGCCGCGCTCTTCCATCCAGCGGATCGGTCGGCTTGGCCCAGCGTTATATCCGGCTGCAATCATGACTGCATTGCCATCGAATTGTTGTGACAACCGCTCAAGATAGGTGGCACCCAGTACGGCGTTGTAAATTGGATCGGTCAGCAATTTGGTTTCCGAGTATTCGACGTCCAGCCAGCCCGCGACCTCTTGCGCTGTGCCCGGCATGACCTGCATCAGACCCCGTGCTCCGACCGGGGAAATAACGCGAGGATCAAATTCGGATTCGCGGCGCGCAATAGCCAGAACAAGCTCAGTCGGCACCGAATGCTCCAACTGCGCCAAACCGTGCAAAGCGTAGTACGGGGCATGCACCTCGTGCCCATATTGCGCCGCGCGCTTGCCCAGCATCACCTGAACATGCGGCAACGCCAGATCCTCTAACAACTGCCCCATCTGGCCGATTTGCGTCCGATCCAGCGATTCTGCCAAATGAGTCAGGAACCGCTCTGCCAGAACCTTCTCTTCGGCATCGAGCAACAGGATTGCGGCATTGAACACGCTCGAATCGGTAAACGCGGCGTCGCGCCAGTCTGGAAACACTTCGGTGCCTGCAAGCATCGGGTCTGGCGGCAGCCCCCCTGCTTCAGCGGCCAGCAAACCGTAAAACGAAGTTTGGTACTGCGCACCAAAGGCAAACGCCTGTGCGGCTTCCTCGGCATTGCCCGCAGCCTCATACGCGCGCCCAAGCCAATATCCGGCCCGGCCCAGCGAAATCGGTGTTTCCACACCTCCTCGCAAAGCTTGAAAATGTCCAACGGCCCGTTCTGGCGCATCCATGAACCGGAGCGACAGATACCCCGACAACCATTCAAGGTCGGCAAAAGACGACCCTTCCGTCAGATGATGGGAAGACGCCACCTTGTAAGCCGTTTCATAGTCTTTTGCGCGCATCAGTCGACGCACAAGATCATCCCGTTGCCGCGCCCAGATATCAGGGCGCCCCAAAGCCTCGGCAGATGACGAGCGTGCCAACATCAATTCGACCGCATCATCTGTCCGGCCTTTGCGCATCCGCCAAGCAAACCGTTCATAGGCCAATCCAGCATCAGCACTCAGAGTTGCTGGAACCGCATCGATGAAACTATCCACACCAGCCGTGTCAGCACGCAAAGCCAAACGCGCCTCGGCCAAGGCGCGCCAATCGTCATCGACCAATGGCAACATCGCCCGTGCGTTTCGAACACTGCCCCGCCATAGCATCGCATCAAGCCGTTCTGTGTGATACACTGCCAAACGATTTTCATGCTCCGAAAGAAATGCCGCCTGCTCCTCCGCGGTCAATGAAAGCGTTTTCCAAGCCTGCACGATCACCTCATCAGCAGACTCGCGCTGATCGGCTGTCAAAAACGCCCTCGCCAATGACAGCGCCCCTGCCCCGGTTTCCGGGATGTGGTCATCATAAAACGCGCGGATCGCGTCGGCGGACGCCCCGGCCATTGCGCCTTCACTTTTCTCCTTGAGGAACGGCAACCCCGGCCAATCGGGATTGCGGGACAGAAAATCCTGCACTTCACGCGGTGATCCAAGGCCCGCCCGCAGATAGTGCCACAGCACCACATCCAAAGCGGGCTGCCCGTCACCACGCGCCTCAATCTGCGCCGCCGCCCAATTGCCAGATCGCATCAGGTCCATCGCCCGCTCAAGCGGGCGCGTCCCGTCTTGCGCTGAAACCGCCAACGGAAGGAAAAACAGAACGATCATCAGGATCGCGATACGCCGAAACATGACTTGCATTTTCCCCACTGAAACAGGATAGACGGCTCGCTAAAGGATAACCCGTACCCGGCGACCTTCAACTCACATTCGCGGGACGGGCGAAACGGCGCAAGCGCCACACACGAAAAAGGAGCGTGACGATGTTCAAAGGGTCAATGCCTGCACTGGTCACACCGTTTAAAAACGGTGCAGTGGATTTTGACACGCTCAAACGTCTTGTTGATTGGCATGTCGATCAGGGCAGTCACGGTCTCGTGCCAGTGGGCACCACCGGCGAAAGCCCGACCCTGAGCCACTCCGAACACGAAGAGGTCGTTACTTTTGTGGTCAAGGCTGCAGCGGGCCGTATCCCTGTGATTGCAGGCGCCGGTTCGAACAACACCGACGAAGCAATCCGCTTTCTGCAGCATGCCGAAAAGGCAGGGGCGCAGGCCGGTCTTGTGGTAACGCCCTATTATAACAAACCAACACAAGATGGTCTTATCCGGCATTTCACGATGCTGCATGACAGCTGTGACCTGCCGATCATCATCTACAATATTCCCGGCCGTTCAGTGGTCGACATGTCGCCCAAAACAATGGGCGAACTGGCCAAACTGCCACGCATCATCGGCGTGAAAGACGCAACCGGCGATCTCGCGCGCGTCTGCGCGCAGCGCCTGACCTGCGGGGCGGACTTTGTCCAGCTTTCCGGCGAAGACGCGACCGCGCACGGATTCAACGCACAGGGCGGTGTTGGCATGATCTCGGTCACTGCCAACGTCGCGCCTGCCCTTTGCGCCCAGATGCAAGAGGCAACGCTGGCAGGCGATTTCGTAACAGCACTTGAAGTGCAGGATCGTCTGATGCCGCTGCATCACAGCATCTTTGTTGAACCGGGTCTATGCGGCGCGAAATATGCGATGAGCCGTCTGGGACTATGCGACGAGGAAATGCGCCCGCCGCTGTTCCCCGTGTCGCAGCCAACCCGCGATCTGATCGACAACGGTCTGCGGCATGCTGGCCTGCTGAACTAACAGACAAAAGCGACAGCCAGCATCCTTTCAGGGATGCGCTCAGCTCCACAAGAAAAGGCCGCGCTTTAATGGCGCGGCCTTTTTTACCTATCGGTAAAATTCAGGAATCAAGCCCGTCCGGTTTCCCGACAACGACAAAACGCAAAGCATCAGGTTTCAGAACCCGCCCCGCAACGCGCTTGATATCATCAAGCGTAATCGCTTCGATCTTAGCATTCCGGGTGTTCACATAATCTACCGGCAGATCGTCCATCTGCATCCCGACAAGAATATTCGCAATCGGCCCGTTGCCGTCAAACCGCAACGGGTAGGCGCCGGTCAGGTATGTTTTGGCCCCGTCCAATTCCTCTTGAGTGACACCCATTTCAGCCATCTTGGTCCACTCGTCACGAATGACCGCAATGGCCTCTGCAATGCGATCATTGGCGCTAGACACTCGGCCTAGGTACAGCGCAGCGTGATCCTTGGGCACAAGGTAGCTATAAACACCATAGGTCAAGCCGCGCTTTTCGCGCACTTCTTCCATCAACCGCGCCTCAAAGCCGCCACCACCAAGAATTTCATTAAGGACATACGCGGCAAAAAAGTCAGGGTCATCGCGGGCGAGACCCTCATGACCAAAGATTGCGACCGATTGCGGTACATCGAACGGCACAACGGTCACGCCCGCTTCGGTCGCCACGTCGATATCCGGCGCTTGCGGCGTTCCGGTTTCCGGCAAATCCGCCAGTAAGCTGTCCAGCACTGCGGCCAGTTCCTCTGCCGAGATGTCGCCAGCGGCGCCGACATACACCCGATCACGGGCCAGAGCGCCCTGATGCGCTTCGATCAGGTCCTCTCGCGTCAGTGCGGCAACAGTTTCTTCGGTGCCCTCAATCGCCGATCCATAGGGATGATCGCCGAATAGCATTTTGTCGAACTCCGCCCCAACGATGGTGTCGGGGTCTTGGGCATCGGATCGGATCACGGAATCGACCTGTGCCTTGACCCGCTCAATCGCCACCTGATCAAAACGCGGCTTGGTGATTGCATCGTGCAAAAGCGCTAGGGCTTCGTCTTTGTTTTCGGTCAGAAACCGCGCCGAGATCGACACAGAGTCATCGCCCACATCGAAATCAAAACTTGCCGCAAGGGATTCGGCCTTCTCTGCGAAAGCGCGTGCATCAAGATCGCCAGCCCCCTCTTCGAGCAAGCCGACCATCAAATTGGTTGCGCCACGTTTCCCCGGCAGATCCAAAGACGCACCGCCTTTAAACCGAAGCTCAAGCGCGACAAAGGGAATGGAATCTTCTTCGACCAGCCAAGCATTGATGCCCCCCGGACTGGTGACTTCGGTGATGTCGATCTCGGCCCGCAAAGGTGCGGCCGCCAGCATGAAAGCAATTAAGTGTCCAAAGAACTTCATTGTGTCACCTCCTCGGCCGTGCGCAGAAATCCGGTCACCGCATTGTCCCGATCAAAAATCTCGCGCGCAGCGGCGACGATTTCCTCTGGTGTGATGGATTGCAGAATCTCGGGCCAGGCATGCACATCGTCCACAGTAAGACCCGACGTCAAAGCGGCCCCATAGCGACGCGCCAGGGAATTCGAACTATCAAGCGCGTAAACCTGTGACGCGCGAAGCTGGAATTTGATCCGCTCAAGCTGTTCAGGGTCGACGCCTGTTTCGATGAATTCGGCAACCACACGGTCCATATCTGCCTCGGCCTCGTCAAGCGAGACACCTTGGGCAGGTACGTTCACGATGCCAAATGTTGTGTCATCCAAGGACAGGCCATTGTAAAATGCGCCCGCATAGACCGCACGCTTTTCTTCGAACTGCAGTTGCTGGGGCAGGACGGATGTTTGCGATCCACCCAGAACTTCGGCCAGCATCGTCAGAGCAGCAGCTTTGCGCTGGTCACCCGGATCGCGTTCGGGCGCGAGATACGTGCGCATCACATACGGCTGTGCAACACGCGGGTCTTCAAATGAAATCCTGCGCTCTGCCATTTGCCGGGGCTCGGCGGGGCGAACCCGTTCGGGCAAGGCGTCATTGCGTGGAATCGGCTCATAATGCTCTTGTGCAAGGGCCAGCACGTCGTCGGGCAAGACATCACCTGCAACAACAAGGACGGCGTTGTTCGGCGAATAGAACTGCCGGTAATAGGCCAGCGCATCATCCAGATCGAGGTTCACCATCTCGTGCTGCCACCCGATGATCGGCGTGCCATAAGGATGGTTGAGATATTGCGCCGCCATACGTTGTTCGCGGAAAAGCGCGCCAGGATCATTTTCGACCCGCTGGTTGCGTTCCTCAATGATCACATCACGTTCAGTCAGGATATCTTCGCCGTCCAGTTGGACGTTTTTCATCCGGTCCGCTTCCAATTCCATCATCAGACCCAAACGGTCTGCCGCAACGCGCTGGAAATAGGCGGTGTAATCAAAGCTGGTGAACGCGTTGTCCGACCCGCCATTAGCCTTGACGATTTCGCTGAATTCACCCGGTGCCAGCTTTTCCGTGCCTTTGAACAACAGATGTTCCAGAAAATGCGCAACGCCCGATACGCCCGGTTGTTCGTCTGCTGATCCGGCGCGATACCAGACCATATGCACGACGGCAGGGGCACGGTGGTCTTCGATCACCACAACATCCATACCGTTCTCTAGCTGGAAGGTGGTGACCTGATCTTCAATCGTTTGCGCGGACAAAGGCGCAGCGGCGAGGAAACACGCCCCGGCAAGGGCTATCAGGCAACGCATCGGCAACACTCCTTGGTTCAAGGATAAGGTACGTTCCGTAACGCCAACTTCAAGCGCACCAACAGTTTCGTGAGCGCAACATCAGCCCGGATCAATCGAATTCGGCAAATTTCGCCGCCGAATTCCCGCGAATGATCACCGCGGCGGGGCCGACGGCGTCAGCGCGCCCGCGCGACGCGCGGCCTCGAGAGTCGCATAGGGATCAAGAATCTGGCTGCGGTAGACGCGGTTATAGGTATCCTGCGGCACAAGTCGCCAGTTGAACAACGACCGACGTTCGCGGAATTCCTGATCCGCAGCAGCCAATTCTTCGCGAATATTGGCCTGACGCCCGAAACGAGACACCCGCGCAACCAATGCTTGATCGCCTGCTCCAATGCCTGCCTGCGGATCAAGCCGCGATGGCGCACCGCCCAAAGCCGCAACCGCGTCTTTTAAAGGGGTTTGATCTGTACGGTTTGTCCCACCCGGCGTGGGTGTCGGAAGCTCTGTCAAGCTTTCGGGCGCTTGTAGCGGTTTCGGTGGCACAATTGAAAACTCTTCGGGCGTGCCTGAGGGATTGCGCAATTGGCGCAGATTGGTGTCCCGGTCGCTCGTGTCTTGACGCGTTCCACAAGCGGTCAGCGTCACCAGTGCCAGTATGATCAATGCGCGCGGCATCATGTTGTCTGCCCGCCTCCGTAGTCGCCTCAACCTTGCTTTAACGCATCAAACCGCGCCCGTCACGAGGCGTTTTTACCGCCCGAGAACAACGCAAGCCCAATGGCCCCTAAAAACACCGAAATATCGGCGACATTGAACGCATAAGGGTTGGTAAAGCCGCAACAGGACATGTTGAGAAAATCCGCAACCGCGCCGTACCACACCCGGTCCACCACATTGCCCAGCGCCCCTCCGATCAGCAATCCTGCAAAGATCAATCCTGTGCGGCCCGGCGGATCGCGCCGCATCCAGACAAGCACAAACAACACGATCCCCATCGCCACCGAGATCAGCACCCAGCGAGTCCAGTCGGCATTGCCCGAAAACAGTCCGAAATTAATCCCGGTATTCCACGCCATCCGAAAGTTCAGATAGGGCGGAAAAACATCAATTGCGCCGACACGGGCAAGGTCCATCACATGCACGACCCACCATTTGGTAAGCTGGTCAATGATAAAGACCGCTGCCGCAATGATGGCCACCAATCGCATGTAAAGATCCTTGCCCTGCTCCGGTTTTTGACCAGATGGTAAAATCAGTGTCGGAAGTGGCGCATTCCTGTCAGCACCATTGCCAGTCCGGCCTCGTCCGCCGCTTTGATCACTTCGTCATCCCGCATCGATCCGCCCGGTTGGATCACCGATGTGGCCCCTGCGGCGGCCGCCTCAAGCAGGCCGTCCGCAAACGGGAAAAACGCATCTGACGCAACTGCGCTGCCCTTGGTCAGCGGTTCGGGCAGGCCCAGCGCCTCTGCCATACGCTCGGCTTTCTTGGCAGCGATCAGCGCGCTGTCTAGGCGGCTCATCTGGCCGGCCCCGACACCAACGGTCGCGCCGTCTTTGACATAGACAATGGCGTTGGACTTCACGTGCTTGGCAATCTTCCACGCCAACAACAGGTCGCGCATCTGATCGTCCGTTGGTGCGATCTTGGTCACGACCTTGAGGTCATCCATATCAATGCGCCCGTTGTCGCGGTTCTGAATGAGAACACCACCTGACACCTGTTTCCACGCTGTTCCCGCCTCTGCCGTGTTGGCAAGGCCCGGGGTTTTTAGAAGCCGCAGGTTCTTTTTCTTGGCAAAGACGTCAATCGCATCCTGATGCACACCGGGAGCGATCACGACTTCGGTAAAGATTTCGGCAATCGCTTCGGCAGTGTCGCCGTCCAAAGTAGAGTTCAACGCCACGATACCACCGAACGCCGACGTGCGGTCGCAATCGAAGGCTTTCTGATATGCCTCTTTCAGTGTGGCACCGGTCGCCACACCACAGGGGTTGGCGTGTTTGATGATCGCACAAGCAAACCCGTCACGCGGCAGGAATTCCGACACCAGTTCGAAGGCTGCATCGGTGTCGTTGATGTTGTTGTAGCTTAGTTCTTTACCCTGAAGCTGCTCTGCCACAGCGACACCCGGACGCGCCGATCCATCGTGGTAGAATGCAGCGCCCTGATGCGGGTTCTCACCATAGCGCAATGTCTGTGCGAGGCTGCCCGCAAACACGCGGCGGCGCGGCGTTTCTTCACCGATCGCATTGGCCATCCAAGTGCTGACAGCCGCGTCATACGCACCCGTGCGGGCATAAGCGATCTGTGCCAGTTTCTTGCGGAAGGCCAGCGTTGTCTGGCCATCATTGGAATCCAGTTCAGCCAAAAGCGCATCATAATCTTCGACATCCACGACCGTGCTGACAAACGCATGGTTCTTGGCCGCCGCACGGATCATCGCAGGGCCGCCAATGTCGATGTTTTCTATGCAGGTGTCATAATCGGCACCTTTGGCGACGGTTTCCTCGAACGGGTAAAGGTTCACGACCAAGAGATCGATTGCCTTGATGTCATGCTCGAACATGGCGGCGACGTGATCGTCATTGTCGCGCAGCGCCAGCAGGCCACCATGCACCATCGGATGCAGCGTCTTGACCCGACCATCCATCATTTCAGGAAAACCGGTCACGTCGGCCACATCCTTGACCGGCACACCCGCATCGCGCAGCGCCTTGGCAGAACCGCCAGTGGACAGGATTTCAACGCCCCGCGCATCCAGCGCCTTGGCGAGGTCAACAAGTCCGGTCTTGTCCGAAACAGACAATAGCGCACGGCGAAGGGGGGCAAGATTGGTCATGGCAGCAAGGGATCCCAGTGTTCAATTCAGCAGCGTCGCATCGTCCTGAACAAGGTCTCGGACCGCGATTGCGGTCTCCTGCGCCTTGGCCAACGACCAGCGAACGCGGGTCGCATACTCTATTGCGCGACCAGTTAAAACGATCTGTTTCGTCGCGCGGGGCCGCAGACGGCCTTTTTCGAGATAGACAGATGGCTCCAGCGCCAGATTGCAATGCCCGTCAAACCGGAAAACCCAGATTTCGCCACTGCGCAACGCCATCGACACTGCAGTGCCGTTCATATCGATGGCCGTGTCGACTTCGGGATGCAGATGAAACCGAATGTCAAACGGCAGACCATTCAGCCGCGTGTCTTCGATCTTTTGCTCAAACCGGGCCTTGCCAGAGCCATCAAGCGCAACAAGCAGGTCTTCGCCAACCACGCCCCGGCCATCAAAGGTCAGTTCCAATATGCGGGCATGGGTAAGGCCGTGTGACTTGAGATAGCCGTCATGCCCACCCTCAAATCGCATTCCGTCCGTTGCACGCGACATTTCCAAGGGAACACCCGTCGGAATATCGTCCAGAAGCTCGCGTTCAATCGGGCCAATCCGTGATGTTTTTCCAAGGCGGGAACTGGAAAATCCGTCCAGGCAAAGCGTCGAATGCGATGGCGTTGCCCGCCCGGCGCGGCGCCAGTCTTCGCCGAATGTTGATCCTGATCCACAATTGACGATCAAAGGACGCCGCCCCGACGTCAATTCAAACGCAAGCGTTGAGGCATGCGCATTAAAACTTGCCATGCCGCTTGGCGGTGCAGCGGCGTCGATCACCATCGTTGTACGCCCCGCCGAAAGACGCGCATAGCCCATGGCCAAATCCTTGGCCGCCTGCGCTTTTACACCGGCGGCGGCCAAAGCAGTATCAAGCCGCCCTTCGGCGCCGCGCCCGCCACCATGAAACCGTGCCAATCCACCATCCGCATGGCGCAAAGCACGCAGGGTCGGAACAATCTTTGTGATTGCCTGCATGTGGTCAAATTCAGGCGTCCGACCGGTTTCCTGCAAGGCGTCGCGTGCCCAGATCAGCAGCGTGCAAACTTCCATCAGTTCTTCTGGGTTGCGCGTCGGTATCCCGCCAGCCTCGTTGATTTGACGCGCACATTCCTGCCCAAGCGCCCTGATCGCCGGCGCCGCTTGCCCCTCCTTCCCCTGCAGCGACAAACCGGCAGAAATTAGTCCGGTCAATGCCTCGAACCGCGGCAAACCGGGAGGCGATGCGTGCCAGCGGCGGTTCAGAAAAATCGTCTGCTGCGCAATTGATCGGAAATACGCCCGCGACTGATCCGGGGAACAGCCCCCAAGCACGAAGAACGCATGATGCAGCCAGCGAATAACGCGCCGTCCCGCCAAATCCGGCGTCCATCCCGGGCCAGAACCGCTGCCATATCGTGCGATCCAGTCAAACAGCCAGGCCTGCGCAGTTTTCCGCGCGGCCGCATCCCCAACGCTCGCCAGATCATCCAGCCAGACAAAGCCATGAACCTCTTCGAGAAACGCATCGTCCGGCGGTGTGATGTCCCACAAGATCGCACCTGGCGCTTCGACCAGATGCCCGGCAAATAGCAGATTGCCCGCCGTCAGCTGCCGACCTCGTGCATAGCTGCCCACGGTGCGGGGCTCGGGGTGTCCAACAAAAGCCGTAGCAGGTTTTACGC
The DNA here is from genome assembly GCA_043585115.1 of Marivita sp. GTDB lineage: Bacteria > Pseudomonadota > Alphaproteobacteria > Rhodobacterales > Rhodobacteraceae > Marivita. The sequence goes on along the minus strand of CP121326.1, from coordinate 2,758,529 downwards.
GCGTGGAAAGACGCGCGTGAACACGGTTCAAAAGCCGGGTCTGCGCCCGTTTTGCGGCGTCCAGTCGGAACATCAGCTCTGCCTCTGACTTGCTTTGCGCAAGCGTTCTTATGCGGACACCATAGCTTTGAGATCACCCCAAGTCACGGTACAAATGTCACACCGGCGACGGATCGCCCCTACGACGCAACACCGCCATGTAAAACCCGTCCATGCCGCCTTGGTCCGACCAATAATCCGGGCGCAACCGAACACCGCCTTCGGAACTGATCCATTCGGGGTCAAGACCGGGGGCCTCAGCGGGCTGAATCTCCAGATCATCGCTCTGGCCCAGCAGCCACTTGATCTGATCCTCACCTTCTTCGCGCAACAGACTGCAGGTGCAGTAGACCAGCATTCCGTACGGTTTGAGCAGTTGAATTGTACGGATCAACATCGCGCGTTGCAGTTTTACGAGATCGTCGATCCCGGTCTGCGATTTGACATATGGCAGGTCCGGATGTCGCCGGATCGTTCCCGTGGCCGAACACGGCGCGTCCAACAGAATGGCATCGAACGGATCGGCATCATAGCTCAGGGCATCTGCCACAACAGTCTCGGCTGTCAAATGCGTGCGGGTCAGGTTTTCGGTCAACCGTGCCATCCGCGTGTCGGAAATATCAAGCGCAGTGACATTGGCTCCATTTGCGGCAAGCTGCATCGTCTTGCCACCGGGCGCCGCACAAATGTCGAGCACGCGCTTGCCCGTCACATTGCCCAATAACCGGACAGGCAGCGCCGCCGCCGCGTCCTGAACCCACCACTCTCCCGTTTCAAAACCCGGAAGCATCGAAAGCTGCCCGCGCGCAGAAAGACGTACAGATCCTGTTGGCAAGACCGTGCCACCCAACTTTTCCGCCCATCCTTCGGGGTCTGATTTCACCGACAGGTCGACAGGCGGCAGCTTTGCATGTGCGCTCTCGATCTGGGCAACCACGGCTTTGCTATAGGCTTTTGCCAATTTGGGGCGCAGCCATCTTGGCAGCAGTGTATCCGGCGCCTTGTCCCATGCCGTTTCGTCCAAAGCGGTCACTTTGCGCAAAACCGCGTTGACCAAGCCTTTCATCGGTGCGGTCTTTTTGTTGCGTCCCGCCAGTTTGACGGCCTCGTTGACCACCCCGTGCGCAGCGCCGCCCGTCATCAATTCCACGGTTGCCATGCGCAGTAGGTTCATCACCCGCAGTGGTGGTTGCCGCTGAAGATTCGGAGTGAGCACATGATCCGCTCGCCCCAGAAACCGCAGCGTTTCCGAGATCAACCGCTGCGCAGTTGCCCGTTCTGGCGGAGTCAATTCAAGCCAGACCTGATCGCTGGTCACGTCGGACAACATTCGGCCTTCGCCAATAATCTGGCTGAGACCATCAAGGGCGACAAGGCGAGGTGAGGCAGGTGCGGGCAATGACATATCCTGTGTCGGGCCGGGGTTGTCCCGGACCGGAAGGCGCGTATATCAAAGACAACAGATATGGAAGACCGCGATGAGCTCTGACACCTCAAAAGACCTGCCTCCCGCCGCCCAACGCGCCCTTGCCGAAGCAGAGGAGCGCCGCAAGAAGGCGGCCGCAGAACAGCCTTTGCCGAAAGAACTGGGTGGCCGCGACGGGCCGGAACCGGTGCGCTACGGCGACTGGGAAAAGGGTGGTCTTGCGATCGACTTTTAAAAGGTCAGCGCAGACGGAAATCGGCGGAGTCGCCAGCGCCCTGATCCGAGACAAAGCGCATCTCGGAACCGTTGGCGAGAACGGCCTGGCAATTATAGCCAAGGTCGTCACCACCCCAGTTTAGATCACGGCAAAAATACCCATTCTGCCAAGTCCATGACCCTGTAACGTCCCATGTCGCGCCGCGCCCGGAAATCTGGCCATTCGGGCTAACCTGCAACCGCACCAGGGGGCGTGCCAGGGTTTTTCCCTGAACAAGCTGCACAAATTCCGATTTGCTTTCGATCCGTTTAAGTTCGGCCATCGCAATGCCGGGCAATGCGAACAGTCCAGCAACGGCGGCAAGCATGAGAGTGCGGGTCATATGGTCGATCCTCCGAGCAGGTTCCTGTTTTAAGATACGTGACAAATGCACGATTAGATCAAACAGTTCCCACCAGAGGCAATTGGGTCAGTCGTCGGACAAGCCCAACACATCAAGCATGTCATATTCACCCGGCGCCTTGTCCTGACCCCACAGCGCTGCCTTTAGCGCGCCACGTGCAAACAACGCCCTGTCACTCGCGACATGGCGCAGCGTGATGCGTTCCCCCGCGGCAGCAAACAGAACATCATGTTCGCCGACAATGTCTCCTCCGCGAATAGCGGTAAAACCGATATCGCCGCGTGTGCGGGCTCCGGTGATGCCATCGCGCCCACGGTCAGAGACTTCGCGCAGGTCAACACCACGTCCTTCGGCAGCGGCCTCGCCCAGCATCAAGGCCGTTCCAGACGGTGCATCAACCTTCTGGTTATGATGGTATTCGATCACTTCGATATCGTAATCCTCATCCAGTGCCGCCGCGACCTTGCGGGTCAGAACCGTCAAAAGATTGACCCCAAGGCTCATGTTTCCGGCCCGCACAATCACCGCGTGACGCGCAGCGGCCTTGATTTTGGTCAGGTCTTCTTCGGACAAACCTGTGGTGCCAATGACATGAACAGCTCGCGCCTGCGCCGCCAATTCGGCAAAAGCAACCGTTGCGGCGGGTGCCGTGAAATCAATCACCGCCTGCGCGCGTGCAAAGCATTCCAGCGGATCATCCGCCACGATCACCCCCATCGCTACGCCACCCATGGCCGTTCCAACATCCTGGCCAACCCAGTCATGCCCCGCGCGTTCGACTGCCCCGGCAAGATGCATGCGAGGATGTTTGGCAATCTCAGTGACCAGCATTTGCCCCATCCGTCCGGACACGCCCGTGACGACAACCCCGATATCTTCGCTCATGTCCAAACTCCGCTGGTGGATTTTCGCCTGAATAGCGGCAGACCTCCTGCTTGGCAAAGGCCGCCAGACGTCTTATGTGCCGAACATGGCAAAAAACCGATCTCATAGCTCTGAGGGTCCCAGCCAGCGACAGCTGCGCGTGGGTGAATTGATCCGTCGAACGCTGGCCGATGTGCTGGCACGCGGAGATATTCACGATCCCGATCTGAACCGCTACTCCATCACAGTTGGCGAAGTGCGCACGTCGCCCGATCTGCGCGTGGCCACCGCATTTGTGGTGCCTCTCGGCGGCAAGGGGCAAGACGACATTCTTGAACTGCTCAACCGCAATCGCGGCGAACTGCGCCGTGCGGTGTCGAAGAACCTGACGCTCAAGTTTTCTCCGGAACTGCGGTTCCGGCTGGATGATACGTTCGATCGCATGGACGACACGCGCCGTATGTTCGAACAAGACGATGTGCGCCGTGATATCGAGAGCTAAGATCGCACTGGCCGTGGTCGGGCTGGTGGTTTGCGCGCATTCCGCGCGCGCCGAAGTGGTCTGCACCGAACGCAGTTTTGACGGGCTGGACTATACTGCCTGCGAGGTTGACCCCCGCGCAGACGACATTCGTCTTTTCCTTGATGGACCGTCGGGCGAAAAATACGGACAGTTCTCCAGTATTGATGCAGATTTGGCCACTGACGGCCAAACACTGGCCTTTGCCATGAATGGCGGCATGTACCACGATGATCGCGGACCTGTGGGCCACTACATCGAAGACGGTCGGCAAATCATGCGGGTAATCCCGAACGCTGGTCCCGGAAATTTCGGCCTGTTGCCCAATGGTGTATTTTGCGTGCGGGACGGGCGGGCAGATGTCATCGAAACACTGACATACGATGCGGCGCGCCCCCAATGTCGCTATGCCACGCAGTCCGGTCCAATGCTCGTCATCGACGGAGAGCTACACCCGCGGTTTCTGCCTGACAGCACATCGCGATATACCCGTAACGGGGTTGGCACGTCGCAAAACGGAACGCGGGTAGTGTTCGTGATCTCGGATCAGCCCGTGACCTTTTACGAATTCGGGCGCATTTTTCGCGATGACCTTGATTTGCCACAAGCACTTTTCTTTGATGGCAGCGTGTCGCGCTTACATGCGCCACAACTGAATCGATCCGATTTTGGACGCTGGCTGGGGCCGATTGTGGGCGTGGTTGAACCGCTTGATCGCTAGCAGGGTTGCGGTGATGCGCTTGCCGCTCTACCTCTCTGCGGCACGACCCCTGGCACCGGAGGCCCCATGACAGACTCGCTTGAATACCTAACGCACAGCCTTCTGGACCGCGCCCAAGCCGCCGGAGCCGATTCCGCCGATGTGCTTGTCGTGCAGGGCAACTCCATATCGATTGACGTGCGCAACGGTGTTCTTGAACAAGCCGAACGGTCCGAGGCAACAGATATCGGGTTGCGCGTTCTTGTCGGCAAACGGGTCGCCAACGTGTCTTCGTCGGATGTACGGCCAGAGAGCCTGGCAATTATGGCGGACCGCGCCGTTGCTATGGCCCGCGAAGCGCCGGAAGATCCCTATGTCGGTTTGGCGGACCCAGATCAGCTTGCCGAAAACCGGGCCTCTGATTGGCTCGAGATGTTTGATCCGACACCCGAACCATCCCCTGCAGAGCTGGAGAATGACGCGCGAACCGCGGAAAGCGCAGCCTTAGCGGTTGACGGGATCACACAGGTCTCAGCCGCGTCTGCAGGCTATGGATCACAAGCCATACATCTTGCAGCCAGCAACGGTTTTTCCGGGGGATATCAACGCACGTCACGGTCCGTGTCTTGCGTTGCCATTGCCGGAACCGGGACTGGCATGGAGCGGGACTATGACGGGGACCAGCGGATTTTCCAACGTGACTTGCGGTCGGCAGCGGACATTGGCCGCATCGCCGCAGAGCGCACGTTAGAGCGCATGAACCCGCGCAAACCAAAAACTGGCGCGTACCCGGTGCTGTTTGATGAACGGATTTCATCGTCCTTGATCGGTCATCTATTGATGGCAATAAATGGCGCGGCGATTGCGCGGCGTTCGTCTTGGGCGCTGGATCTTTTGGAAAAAGAGGTTCTGCCCAAAGGACTTAGTCTGACCGAAGACCCCCATCGCATTCGCGTTGGCGGATCAAAACCCTTCGATGCCGAAGGCTTGGCCACACAAAAGCGCGACATCGTCAAAGATGGCGTTTTGACCGGCTGGACGCTTGATCTTGCAACTGCTCGGAAACTGGGGCTTGACCCTACTGGAAATGCCGCACGCGGGACCAGTGGCGGGCCATCTCCGAGCGTGTCAAATGTCGCTTTGACCCAAGGTGTTAAAGACCGTGCTGGTCTGATCGCTGACATGGGAACCGGGCTGGTTGTGACATCGATGATCGGTTCGACCATTAATCCAAACACGGGCGATTATTCGCGGGGAGCTGCGGGATTTTGGGTCGAAAATGGCGAAGTGGCTTATCCGGTCAGCGGCGTGACGATTGCTGGCAACCTTATTGAAATGTTGAAAAAAATCACTCCGGCCAATGACGCAAGACCCTGGCTCAGCCGGGTTGTGCCATCCCTGCTGGTCGAAGGGTTGACGCTTGCCGGTGAATGATCTTGATCTTCTGATCGACGCCGCGAAACACGCCGGTGAAATCGCTTTGCATCACAAGGCTAAGGGTCTGAATGTAGAGCATAAACCTGATGATGCAGGGCCGGTCACGCAGGCCGATTATGCTGTCGATATGGCGCTGCGTGACGGGTTGATTTCTGCGCGGCCCGACTATGGTTGGCTGAGCGAAGAAACCCAAGACACGCCAGACCGGCTTGAGAAAAAGCGCGTTTTTATCGTCGATCCGATTGACGGCACCCGCAGTTTTATTGCCGGCGAAACCACTTGGGCGCATTCGCTTTCGATTGCGGAAAACGGTGTGGTCACCCATGGCGTCGTTTACCTTCCGGAAATGGACTTGCTTTATTCCTCAAGCATAACGCAGGGCGCATTTTGCAATGGGGAACAGCTAAGTGCTTCTGATATATTGGAAATTGATGATGCCCGTGTTCTGGCAACCAAGCCGAACATGGACCCGATTCACTGGCGCGATGCGGTCCCCGGATTTGCCCGCTCGCATCGCCCCTCGCTCGCCTATCGGCTGTGTCTGGTGGCACAAGGGCGCTATGATGCGATGTTGACGCTCCGGCCTAGTTGGGAATGGGACATTGCTGCAGGTGCGTTGATCTTGTCCGAAGCGGGCGCAACCGTGACGGACAGGCACGGTGTGGCTTTGCGGTTCAACAATCGGGTTCCTCAGACCGCAGGTGTCTTGGGTGCATCACAAGGATTGCATAACCAGATTGCCGAAAGACTTGTTTACTCCTGATCGAAACGTACGGTTCGTACAACCAAGCACGTCAAACGTACGGTTGGCTATGACCATATGCGGCGGAATAGCAAGATATTGTGGGTCTCACGGGTTTGGGATGGAAATCCCATGCTCCAAGACGTGATCCGTACGAATAGTACGCTCGGATCGTACGGTTGTACTGTTGGAGGCACACGAGGCCTGAGATTTCGCAGTTGGCGCAGCAGTCAGATGCGGAACGCCGTTGGCACCTGAATTGCGGGGACAAGATTTTTAGCCAATTCCCGGTTTTTTGGAGGCACCTTTTTTGGTCGGGACATCGCAAACCCGCGGGGTTCAAAAATCCGGACTCGGGTCAGGTCAGGTCAGGTCAGGTCAGGTCAGGTCAGGTCAGGTCAGGTCAGGTCAGGTCAGGTCAGGTCAGGTCAGGTCAGGTCAGGTCAGGTCAGGTCAGGTCAGGTCAGGTCAGGTCAGGTCAGGTCAGGTCAGGTCAGAGAACCTCGATCACGTCCTTGTCGATGGCAAGCATATAACCGCGCCGGGCGATGTTCTTGATCAGCAATTCACTGACCAGTTGATTGCCCAAACCGTCACGCAGGCGTTTGATCCGTGTCGCGCCAGCGGCTTCGTCACAATCGCTTGCGATGCGGCCTGACACTATGGCCTCGATCTGGGCGCCAGAGAGCAATTCGTCGTCCATGCGCGCTTCGGCGAGAATCGAAATGGTTTCCATCATCGCATCGGTGAGTTTGAAACCCATCGTGTTCAGGTAGACCGTGTTTTCTTCGCGGCTGACGATCAGTGAATTCACCTGAATGCCCGAACGTTCGATCTGAGCCATACGCCGGTTCATCGTGACCAACATCACCAGAAACACCAAGGCCGCGATCAACATCGCGGTGGCGAACACCAGAAGCACAAAGATCGTGGTCCGATACCCTGCAAGTGTATCGGAAAACGCGGTTCCCGATTGCGCGAGGATTTCGAGCAGTTTGACCTCGGCCTGCGACGTTAAATCGTCGTTTTCGACAAAAATCTGTTCAACCTTGGCGTTGAACGCATTGGCGTCAGGCAGTGTCAAAACCAGAAACACACCGGCCAAGACCAGCAAAGCGACAATCACGCTGATCCCGATCACAACAATCCGATTGCCAGAACGGCGTGCGTCAGTAGCGGAGGAAGTGAGGTCCGGCACTTTCTTTCCTTTCGGCAAGCCCGTTTTCATCAAAGACCGACACCACATTGAGCAATGTCCAGCCCGCCTGCGCAAGTCGTGGCTGAAGATCTTTGCTCGCGGCGGCAACAGTGCAGTCACCGGAAATACTGGCAACGCCATAGTGCAACCGCAGGGGGGCGTCCTGTTTGGCTTTGTAATCCGCATAACACGCGGCCTGTGCGACGGCAGGCAGGCTTAGCGCCGCGACAACCAGAAAGGGGAGAATATGTTTCATGCGATCAAACTGCGGCGAATAGGGGTGAAATTCAATAACGGCGGCGCTGATATCGGATAACCGGGGGGCGATATTGCCTGTCTTTGCGGGTCAGACCGAGATGGATGTCACAAGTGGCGCTGACCGTAGCGGCCACATGACCGCCATCGCTGGCTTAGACAGGGAAAGGAACCCAACCATGTCACGCAAATTCATCGCAGCCGTTCTGGCCGTTTCCACAACATTGGCCGCAGTTTCGGCGCTGCCGGCGCGGGCCGCATCACAGGACGATATCGCCAAGCTGCTGGCGGGCGCGGCAACTGTGTTCATCATTGGCAAGGCCATTCAGAGTTCACGCGACTCGGATCGCAAAAAGACATCCAAAGAGGTGACGCATTTCAAGCCGGACCACCGTCCGCGTCACACGGCACAGCCGCCCGTGTATTACCACGAAAAGCCGCTGCCCAAGGTGGTGCCGCGTGATGTTCAACGGCACCGCAAGGCCAACCTGCCGCGCGAATGTGTGCGTCGGATCGAAGGCGGCAAGGTGAAACGCGTGGTGATGAGCCGGTGCCTCAAGCGCAACGATATCAGCGCCCGGTCCCTGCCAAGAGCGTGCCGCATGGAGGTCCAGACCCGGCGCGGCACAACACGGGCCTTTGCCCTGCCTTGCCTGCGCCATCGCGGATACACAGTGGCGCGCTACTAAATCGCGCCAGATTTCCGGGGGGCTTTGGTCCTTTGCCCCCCGCACCTGCACGTGTGGTAACCCCCGCCATGCGTGCTTTTTTGCTGATACGGTTCAAATTGACGCGAAAGCGGTCCTCGGGCACGGAACTCGTTTGCACGGAGGGTCGTTGGACTGCTAAGCTGAACTCAAGCAAAATACGAGGTTTAGGGCTAATGAGCTGTCTGAAACGCACCATGTTGTGCGCGGCACTGATGGGACTCCCCTGTGTGGGGACGGCCCAAAACCTGGATCTCAATGTAACCGGCGGCAGCGACGAACTGCGCAGCGAACTGAAAGACGCGATGTCGATTTATGCGTTGGTCGACAGCGGAGAGGCGACCCCGCAAGGGCTGATTGCGGCCGCACAGGCCGACTACGGGCGGATTGTTGCCGCGCTGTACGGGGGCGGGCGGTTTTCGCCCGTTGTGTCGATCAAGGTCGACGGGCGCGAAGCAGCAGGTATTTCACCGTTTGAAGCGCCGAAGTCCATCACGACGGTCCTGATCGAGGTTGACCCCGGCCCGCGGTTCCAATTCGGACAGGCCGAGATCGCCCCGCTGGCAGAGGGCACTGAGATCCCCGACACGTTCAGCCCCGGCATGCGCGCGGCAACCGGTCCGATCCGGGACGCTGCGGATGCAGGTATTCAGGGCTGGCGTACCATCGGACATGCAAAAGCGCGTTTGTCAGAGCAACAGATCGTGGCGGATCATCCGAACCGAGAACTGGACGTCAGGCTGGGGCTGACACCGGGGCCACGGTTGCGGTTCGGCGATATAATCGTGACCGGCAATGACCGTGTCCGGCGCACCCGTGTCCGTGAAATCGCTGGCCTGCCGCAGGGCGAGGTCTTTGACCCGCAAGAGATCGCCGATGCCGAACGCCGTTTGCGCCAAACAGGTGTTTTCAGTTCGGTTGCGATATCCGAGGCAGAGGCCCCCAATGCCGACGGAACGTTGGACCTTGCTTTGCAGGTGGCCGAGCAAAAGCCGCGTCGGTTCGGCTTTGGTGCCGAGGTCTCGACGCAAGAAGGCGGCAAGCTGAGTGCGTTCTGGCTGCATCGCAACCTGTTTCAGGGCGCAGAGCGATTGCGTGTCGACGGCGAGGTTTCGGGGATCGGCACCGATGCTGACGAAATGGATTATGCGCTGACGCTGACCTATGGACGGCCTGCCACGTTTACGCCGGATACCGAGTTTTATCTGACTGCCGGGATCGAGCAGCTGAACGAGCCGGGCTTTTCGAGCAATCAGGCCAATATATCAGCTGGTCTGTCGCATCGGTTTTCCGATCAACTGAACGCGACATTCGGGTTGGGCTATCGTTATATCGACACCAAAGATGCCTTTGGCGAGCGCGAGTTTCAGTTGCTGACCGCAAATCTGGGCGCAACATATGATGCGCGCAATGTCCCGCTGAACCCAACGGGTGGGTATTATCTGTCTGCTACGGCCACGCCGTTTCTGGGCCTCGATCAAACCGAAAGCGGGTTGCATTTCACCTCGGATGCGCGGGCCTATTTCGGGTTTGGTACAAACGACCGGTTTGTGCTGGCTGGTCGGGCGCAGATTGGAACGGTCTGGGGGCCAAGCCTTGAGGATACGGTTCCCGATTACCTGTTCTATTCGGGCGGCGGGGGAACGGTACGGGGGCAGCCTTACCAGTCTTTGGGTGTGACAACGGAGAGCGGCGAGTTTACCGGCGGACAGAGTTTTGCCGGGCTGTCGGCCGAATTTCGTGCCAGCGTGCGCGAAAACATTGGACTGGTCGGGTTTTACGATGCCGGGATGATCACCGAAGACAGCGGGTTTTCCGGTGAAAGCGAGTATCATGCAGGTGCCGGGTTCGGATTGCGGTACAACACCGGGATCGGACCTATCCGCGTTGATATCGCGACCCCTGTGACCGGTGACGGTGCGGGCAAGGACTACGAACTATACATCGGTATTGGTCAGGCTTTCTGATATGCGCTTACTCGCCGCTTTTCTTGTCTTGCTGTGGTGGCCTCTGGCCAGTTTTGCGCAGGACAGTGACGAAGACCCCGGCTATCTTGCCGGGCTTTTGCAAGACGCTTTGTCCGGTGCCGGACGCGATGTGCGCATACGCGGATTTCAAGGTGCCCTGTCGAGCGAGGCGTCGATTGATCTGATCGCCATTTCAGATGCAGACGGAGAGTGGTTCCGCGCCGAAAACGTGGTGTTGGACTGGAACCGGTCGGCGCTTCTTCGGGGCATTGTCGACGTGACCGCGTTCCGCGCTGAACAGGTTGTGGTGGCACGCGCGCCCGATGCGGGGCCGGATGTGCCCAGCGCCGAGGCCACGCCTTTCACCATTCCTGACTTGCCGGTATCGATCAAGATCGAAGAAATCCTGGTGCAATCTGTGCAGTTGGGCGCGCCTCTTTTGGGCGAAGCTGCTGAATTCACCATCACAGGGGCGGCTTCTCTTGAAGGTGGGGGCGCCGATTTGCAGTTCAATCTGGATCGGATCGACGGCAAACAGGCGCAGTTTGCGCTGGCAGCAAGTTATGATCCGTCATCGCGCCAATTGGCAGTTGATCTGAACGCCGAAGAACCCGCAGACGGTTTGGCCGTGACCCTTTTGGGGATTCCCGGCGCGCCGTCGATAGCTTTGACCGTTCAGGGCGAGGGGCCGGTCGACGATTTCACTGCTGAAATTTCACTGGCGACCGATGACGAGCCACGCATCACTGGCACGGTCGAGATTCTTGCGCCCCAAGAGACCGGCAGCTGGGACGCGCGGGTTGATATCACCGGCGACCCGACGCCGCTTTTGACCGAGGAAACACGCGACTTTTTCGGCACCGATATCGGGCTAAAGGCACGTGTGATCCGCGATGCGGCGGGACGAACAGAGCTGCCGGAATTCGATCTGACCGCGAACACCTTGTCGATGACGGGCAGTGCTGTTGTGTCCGAAAGCGGGTGGCTTGAATCATTGAACGCCGAGGGGCGCATTTCGAACCCCGATGGCGGGCCGGTGGTGTTGCCGACCGGCGGTGGCGACACGCAGGTGCAGTCTATCACGTTTGATGCTGCCCTGAATGGCGAGCTGACCTTTGATGCGCGGCTGGACCAGTTTCGCAGCCCGGATGCCAGCCTTGACACCCTGACGCTGACCGGACGCGGGATGATTGATCAGGCCAGCTTTGCGCAACAGGATGGAACATTCGAACTGGACCTGAGCTGGGCCGCCGAGGCGTTGGCGTTGACCGACCCCGGCCTTGCCGAAGCTGTCGGCAGCGAATTGTCTGGTGCCGCGCGGGTTGATTATCAGAGTGGTCAACCGATCCGCGTCACCGGGCTTGAGGCCAACGGAGATCAATACGGGCTGAGGGGCACTGCGGCCTGGACCGTTGGGGACAACATGCCGCTTACGGTGGACCTGCGGATTGTGTCCGAGGACATCACGCGGTTTTCTGAATTGGCAGGGCGGTCTCTGGATGGTCGGATCGACATGACAGTCGATGGCACGGTGGCACCTGTTTCGGGCATGATCGATCTGGTCGTTGATGCCACAACGCTGGATCTGGCCATTGGCCAGGATGTAGCAGACCGTGTTTTGTCCGGTGTCGGATCGGCGCGGGTGGACGTGCGCCGGGATGAGACCGGAACAACAATCCGGTCGGCACGGGTGGTGACACCTGCGGCGAATGTCGAAGCAAATGGCAAGATCACCAGCGCCGAAACGGCGCTGCGGTTTGATGGTGTCGTGACCAATCTCGACCGTATTTACCCCGGCGAGGCCGAGGGGGCAGCCGTCGTGGACGGGGCGGTGAGGCTGACCGGAACGCGGCTGCGTAATCTTGAACTGACAGCCGATCTGTCGAACCGGCAGCAACCCGTTCGCCTGCCTTTTGCGGGCGGTTTGACGTTGCGCGATGGGAAGGTCAACGTCACTGCATCGGGTGGTCCGAATGGAAAGTGGGACGCGGATATTGCGTTTCGTGATCTGGACTCCCCGCAGGTGTCGGCGACTGTTTTGGAGATGTCCGGCAACGGCGACATCGTGCAAACCGATGACGGCGGGCTGGTGTCGGTGCGCGGTGATCTGACCATGGACGGGTCAGCGCTTCGCCTGAGTGACGCGCGTTTGGCGCAGGCGATTGGCACCGCGCCGACGCTGGCGGCTACGTTTGACTGGCTGCAAGACGCCGAGCGTCTGACGCTGCAGGCGTTCAACCTGAACACTGGATCGATTGACGCGACCGGCTCGGCGATGGTGTCGCAAACGCTCAGTGCGCCGGACGCACAATTTGCGCTGTCGCTTGTGGCGGATAGCCTTGCCCCCCTGTCCGGATTGGCCGGACAACAGTTGCGCGGCACTGCAACCATAGATGTGAACGGCACCTATCAGGACGGTGGCGATTTCGACATCACCGCGCGCGGCCAAGGTGCGGGACTGGGCATTAACAACCCCACGATCGATCAGCTTTTGCGGGGTGTGACCCGGTTTGAAGCCCGCGCCGCGGGGCGGAACGGATCGCTGAGCCAGTTGTCGGCGGACGTGCAGAACCCCGAGATCAGCGCACGTGTCAGTGGGCCGTTGAGCAACCTGCAAATCGATGCGCGGCTGGCCAATGTCGGGTTGATCGCGCCTGATTTTCAGGGCGCTTTGGTTGTAGATGGCACTGTCGGGCAGCAAAGCACCGGCTATGCGGTGGATGTTGACCTGGACGGGCCCGGAGGCACAACGCTTGCCGTTGATGGCAGTGTTGCCAATAGCGGAACTGCAAATCTGAGTGTGAACGGGTCGGCGCCATTGGGTCTTGCGAATGTGTTTATCTCGCCGCGTCGCCTGAACGGGCGGGCCGAGTTGAACTTGCGCGTGGTAGGACCGCTGGCTCTGAGCAGCGTGGCGGGCACGATTGTGCCACAAGGTGCAGAGTTCAGTGCGCCAACGCTGGGAATCATCCTTTCGCCGATCACCGGACAGATCCAACTGGTGAACGGTGCAGCGCAGATTGGGCTTGCCGCACAGGGCAATAATGGCGGGTCAATTGATGTGAACGGGCGGCTGGGCCTGACATCGCTGGATGCGAATATCACCGCCACGCTGAACCGGTTTGGGGTGCTTGATCCCGACCTGTACAATACAAGTGTTGATGGCACCGTGTCCTTGAGCGGGCGTATCGGGCGGGATTTGCTGATCACGGGCGATTTGCGGTTGAACGAGACCGAGATCCAGGTGCCGTCTTCTGGTGTGTCCGCGCTTGGAGAGATCCCTCCGATTGACCATCTGGGGGCAACCCGCCCGGTGATGCGGACACTGGAGCGCGCCGGCATTTCCGGAGCCGCAGAGACCGCTGTTGCAGAAACACGCGGGCCGTCGACCACGCGGCTTGATCTGACGCTGACAGCACCGGGTCAGGTGTTTGTGCGCGGCCGCGGGCTGGATGCGGAACTGGCCGGGCAATTGCGGTTGACCGGACCAACATCGGACATCATTCCGCAAGGCGGTTTTGAATTGGTTCGCGGGCGCTTGGACATCTTGAACCAGCGGTTCACGCTGGACGAAGGGCGCATTCAGCTAAGTGGCAGTTTTAATCCGGTTTTGCGGTTTGTGGCAGAAACCCAAGCCAACGGAATCCGGGTTATGGTCATTCTTGATGGCCCCGCGTCGTCGCCTGACATTTCATTCTCGTCCAACCCTGAATTGCCCGAGGACGAGGTGCTTGCGCAGCTTTTGTTCGGGCGGAATTTGTCGAACCTGTCGGCGTTGCAGGCGCTGGAATTGGCGAATGCGGTGGCGACCTTGGCAGGTCGCGGCGGCATGGGGATTTTGTCGCGGCTGCGGGACGGGTTCGGACTGGACGATTTGGATGTGAGCCAGACCGAAGACGGCAACACCGCCGTGCGCGCAGGGAAATACATCTCGGACAATATTTATTCCGACGTGGTCGTAGAAAGCGGCGGGCGGGCCGAGATCAACCTGAACCTGGATGTGACTTCGGATATCACCGCGCGGGGCAGCGTGGACAATACCGGCAATTCGTCATTGGGCATCTTTTTCGAGCGCGATTACTAAAGCACGGCGGGGAAGGTCTGCGTGCTGGACCTGTCCGCCCCGTGCACCGCGCCCAGGCGGCGCACGAAAGTCCTTGCAGACTCGGATACCGCTGCCTATATGCACCTCAACAGCGGCGTGTTGGCTCCGGTCGGCACCCACCGAAATCTTCAACGGGCCGCGCGCCCGTTTTTTTGTGTCTGGAGAACTGCAAGACAATGTCTGACCTGATCGCAAAAGCCGCGATGGACCGACGTCTGGCCGAAATCGTTGCCCCTGTCATTGAAGACATGGGATTTGAACTCGTGCGCATCCGTTTGATGAGCGGCAAGGTTGCCACGTTGCAAATCATGGCGGAACGCCCCGAAGGCGGCATCGAAGTTGACGAATGTGCTGCCATCAGCACGGCGGTCAGCGCGACATTGGATGTCGAGGACCCGATCCTTGATACCTACACTTTGGAAGTGTCGTCGCCGGGCATTGACCGGCCTTTGACCCGCCTCAAGGATTTCGAGACGTTTGAAGGCTATGAAGCCAAAATCGAGACCTCTGAACTGATCGACGGGCGCAAGCGCTTTAAGGGCGTTTTGGCCGGGGTCGAGGAAGACGAGGTTCTGATCAATATCGACGAAGGCACGGTTGGTCTGAAGTTCGACTGGCTGACGGATGCCAAGCTTGTCCTGACAGACGAGTTGATCAAGGAAATGCTGAAGGCCCGAAAGGCCCAAGGTTTTGACGAGACCACATTTGACGACGTGATTGAGGCCGAAGGGCCCGAAGAGGAGTAAGACCGATGGCAATCACCTCCGCGAACCAGTTGGAACTGTTGCAAACCGCCGAAGCGGTGGCGCGCGAAAAGATGATCGACCCCGGGTTGGTTGTTGAAGCGATGGAAGAGAGCCTCGCGCGTGCTGCCAAGAGCCGCTATGGCAGCGAGATGGACATTCAGGTGTCTATCGACCGCAAAACCGGTCGCGCGACCTTTACCCGCGTCCGCACCGTGGTCGATGAGGAAGAGCTGGAAAATTATCAGGCGGAAATGACGCCTGAACAGGCAAAGCCTTATTTTGTGGCTCCGAAAGCCAACCAGAATGTTGTCTGGCTTCGTGAGGGACAGCCGGTCTCGGATTTCGAAGGTATGCCGCAGGTTGGTGACCTGCTCACCGAGGAAGTCCCACCGGTCGAAATGGGCCGGATCGCGGCACAGTCGGCCAAGCAGGTGATCTTGCAGAAAGTGCGCGAAGCAGAGCGCGACCGGCAGTTCGAAGAATTCCAGGACCGTGCCGGCACCATCATCAACGGTGTGGTCAAGCGCGAGGAATACGGCAACGTCATCGTCGATGTGGGCCGGGGCGAAGGCATCCTGCGCCGCAACGAGAAGATCGGCCGCGAAAGCTATCGCAATGGCGACCGCATCCGCTGCTACATCAAGGATGTGCGCCGCGAAACACGCGGGCCGCAGATTTTCCTGTCACGCACTGCGCCCGAATTCATGGCCGAGCTGTTCAAGATGGAAGTGCCGGAAATCTATGATGGCATCATCGAGATCAAGGCGGTGGCCCGTGATCCGGGGTCGCGCGCAAAGATTGCCGTGATTTCCTATGACGGGTCGATTGATCCGGTGGGTGCCTGTGTGGGTATGCGCGGTAGCCGTGTTCAGGCCGTTGTGAACGAATTGCAGGGTGAGAAGATCGACATCATCCCGTGGAACGAAGACGTGCCAACCTTCCTTGTGAACGCGCTGCAGCCTGCTGAGGTGAGCAAGGTGGTTCTGGACGAGGACGCCGAGCGGATCGAAGTGGTTGTTCCTGATGAGCAGCTGTCGCTAGCAATCGGTCGCCGTGGTCAGAACGTACGTCTTGCATCGCAGCTGACGGGCCTCGATATCGACATCATGACCGAAGAAGAAGAATCGGCTCGTCGTCAGAAAGAGTTCGAAGAGCGGACACAGCTGTTTGTGGATACGCTGGATCTGGACGAATTCTTTGCGCAGCTTCTGGTGGCCGAAGGGTTTACCAACCTTGAAGAAGTCGCTTACGTCGAGTTGGACGAACTGCTGGTGATTGACGGTGTGGACGAAGACACCGCTGCCGAATTGCAGACCCGTGCGCGCGAGTGCCTTGAAGCACAGGCCAAGAAAGCCCTTGAAGCGGCACGTGAGTTGGGCGCAGAAGACAGCCTGATCGACTTTGAAGGCTTGACGCCGCAGATGATTGAAGTTTTGGCCAAGGACGGCATCAAGACCTTGGAAGACTTTGCGACCTGCGCAGACTGGGAACTGGCTGGTGGCTGGACCACAGAAAACGGTGAGCGTCACAAGGATGACGGCCTGCTTGAGCCGTTTGATATGTCGCTCGAAGAGGCCCAGACTCTGGTTATGACCGCACGTGTTCTGTTGGGCTGGGTCGATCCGACCGAGCTTGAGGAAAGTGCGGACGACGAAGAGCTGGACGCTGATGCAGTGGAAAGCGAGCAGGCCTGATACGGGCCTGACGCGCAGGATTGATTGAGGGACGACGACACACGTGGCACGCGGTGGAAAAGACAAGGATCGGGAAAGTGGCCCGGAGCGCAAATGCGTTGCGACGGGAGACGTGCGCCCGAAAGCCGAGTTGATCCGCTTTGTCGTTGGACCTGACGAACAGCTTGTTCCCGACCTTGCAGGCAAACTGCCGGGTCGGGGTATCTGGGTGAGCGCAACGCGCACTGCCCTTGAAACTGCGGTGAAAAAGAACATCTTTCATCGGGCGGCGAAGACGCAATTGCGCGTCTCGGAGACCCTTGTGCATGATCTTGAGCAGCAGCTTGCACGCCGTGTTGTCGATCTGATAAGTTTAAGTCGCAAATCCGGTGTGGCGATCTCTGGCTATGAAAAGGTCAAAGACGCCTTGTCCAAAGAAACCGCTGAAGTGCTTTTGCAGGCGGAGGACGGATCGAGTCGCGGGAAATCGAAACTCAGCACTCCGCACTATGGCCATTACATCGGATGGTTGACTGCAGATGAACTGGGAATGGCCTTTGGGCGACAAACTGTGATACATGCCGCGCTTGGCGCTGGCGGACTCACGCAACGTGTTGTAGAGGAAGCCCAAAGATTGAAGGGCTTTCGCATCGGAACGTCTGATGCAAAGACAGCGGCAGGGGCCGCTGGGAAGGAAAAAAGAGCTAAATGAGCGATAACGACGGCAAAAAGACTTTGGGTTTGCGCGGCGGCGGTCCCCGGGCAGGGAACGTAAAGCAGAGCTTTAGCCACGGGCGTACCAAAAACGTCGTGGTGGAGACCAAGCGCAAGCGCGTTGTGGTGCCGAAACCCAACACAGTAAAAAGTGGAACCGAAGGGTCTGCTAAAGCAGCAGTCGCGGCTTCGGGGAACAAGCGTCCCGCCGGGATTTCCGACGCGGAAATGGAACGGCGTCTGAAGGCGCTTCAGGCTGCCAAGGCCCGCGAGAGCGAAGAAGCCGCACAGCGCGAAGCCGAAGAAAAGGCCCGCGCTGAAGAGCGTGACCGCATGCGCGCGGAAAAAGAGGCCAAGGAGCGCGAGCAGCGCGAGGCCGAAGAGCGCGCACGCCAGAAGGCAGAAGACGAAGAGCGCAAGGCGCGTGAAGCGGCTGAAGCTGCCAAGAAGGCCGCTGCCGGACCTGTCGAGGCCCCCGCGCCGCGCCAGCCCTCTGGTGGTCCCAAGCCTTCGCAGGCGACACCGCGCAAGACGGACCGCGACCGCGACGATCGTGGCCGCCGCAAGACAGACGATTCCGAACGCCGTTCCGGCAAGCTCACGCTGAATCAAGCGCTTGGTGGCGAAGGTGGTCGTCAGAAATCAATGGCCGCAATGAAGCGCAAGCAAGAGCGTGCGCGTCAGAAAGCCATGGGCGGAAGCCAGCCGCGCGAAAAGGTTGTGCGTGACGTACAGCTTCCTGAGGCAATCACGGTGGCGGAACTTGCCAACCGTATGGCCGAACGTGTGGGTGATGTTGTGAAATCGTTGATGAACAACGGCATCATGGCAACGCAGAACCAGACAATTGATCAGGATACAGCGGAACTCATCATTGAAGAGTTCGGTCACAAAGTGACACGCGTATCCGATGCTGACGTCGAGGATGTGATCAAAGAGATCGAAGACGATCCCAAAGACCTTGAGCCGCGTCCGCCTGTGATCACCATCATGGGGCACGTCGACCACGGCAAAACATCGCTTCTGGATGCGATCCGCGACGCAAACGTCACATCTGGCGAAGCGGGCGGGATCACGCAGCACATTGGCGCGTATCAGGTGACCACAAAAGACGGGGCGGTTTTGTCGTTCCTCGACACTCCGGGCCACGCGGCCTTTACGTCAATGCGGTCACGCGGTGCTCAGGTGACGGATATCGTTGTTCTGGTGGTTGCTGCCGACGACGCGGTGATGCCGCAGACGGTTGAAGCCATCAATCACGCGAAAGCGGCCAAGGTGCCGATGATCGTGGCGATCAACAAGATCGACAAGCCAAGTGCAAACCCGACCAAGGTGCGCACGGACCTTCTGCAACACGAAGTGATCGTTGAGCAGATGTCCGGTGAAGTTCAGGACGTCGAAGTGTCGGCAATCAGCGGTCAGGGTCTGCCTGAACTGCTGGAAGCGATTGCTTTGCAGGCCGAGATTCTGGAGCTCAAAGCGAACCCGAACCGGGCTGCGATGGGTGCTGTGATCGAAGCGCAGCTTGACGTAGGACGCGGGCCTGTGGCCACAGTTCTGGTTCAGAACGGAACACTGCGTCAGGGCGATATCTTTGTGGTCGGTGAGCAGTACGGTAAGGTCCGTGCGCTGATCAACGACAAGGGTGAGCGCGTCAAAGAAGCAGGACCATCGGTGCCTGTTGAGGTTCTTGGTCTGAACGGAACACCCGAAGCTGGCGACGTTCTGAACGTCACCGAAACCGAAGCGCAGGCGCGCGAGATCGCGGAATACCGTGCCAACGTCGCCAAGGAAAAGCGCGCGGCACTGGGTGCTGCGACGACGCTGGAACAGCTGATGCAGAAGGCCAAGGAAGACGAAAATGTCTCGGAGCTTCCGATCTTGGTCAAGGCGGACGTGCAGGGCTCGGCAGAAGCGATCGTTCAGGCGATGGAAAAGATTGGCAACGACGAAGTACGCGTTCGGGTTCTGCACTCGGGCGTGGGCGCGATCACCGAAACCGATATCGGGCTTGCCGAAGCGTCGGGGTCTCCGGTGTTCGGCTTTAACGTACGTGCCAATGCGTCAGCGCGGAACACAGCCAACCAGAAGGGCGTCGAGATTCGCTATTACAGCGTGATCTATGACCTTGTGGATGACGTGAAAGCGGCGGCGTCCGGTCTGTTGAGCGCCGAGATCAAAGAAACCTTTATTGGGTATGCCGAGATCAAAGACGTCTTCAAAGTATCGAACGTCGGTAAGGTTGCAGGCTGTCTGGTCACCGAAGGTGTCGCACGTCGCAGCGCCGGTGTGCGTCTGCTGCGCGACAACGTCGTGATCCATGAAGGCACGCTTAAGACGCTGAAGCGCTTTAAGGACGAAGTGCCCGAAGTTCAGTCTGGCCAGGAATGCGGTATGGCGTTTGAGAATTACGAAGACATTCGCCAGGGCGATGTGATCGAGATTTTCGAGCGTGAAGAAGTCGAACGCGCGCTGGACTAAAGTTCAGACATATAGAAATAGAAAAAGGGCAGCGGTAACGCTGCCCTTTTTTCATTCCGTTCCATTGAATGGATTAAGATGTCGCTACGACGGGTCGTCCAGTGAAAATCCGATCACCGACGCGGACAGAAATGCGTCCATCGGGCAAAGATTTTTCCAAAATACCCTGCACAGACATGCAGCTACCGACAATAATTGTTTTCAGCACGTCAAATCTCCCCCAAGTCTTGACGGTTTGTTCGTAAATCGTTGCTAATAATATTTCTAGGGAAAAAATAGTTTTCACGCAACTTTTACACGAAAGTCGCAGTTTCCTAGAGCCAATCCCGCAGAATTGGAATGAGCGGAATGTCGGCTGGCGGCATGGGATAGTCTTTGAGCTGGTTCACACGCACCCATTTCAGCGCCTGTCCTTCTTTCGATTCGGGGGTGCCTTTCCATTTGCGGCAGGCAAAAAGCGGCATCAGAAGATGGAATTTCTCATAGCTGTGAGACGCAAATGTCAGCGGAGCAAGACAGCTTTCCCAAGTGTCGATGCCCAACTCTTCTTGCAATTCACGGATCAATGCTTGTTCGGGCGTTTCGTCTGCCTCGACCTTACCCCCGGGGAATTCCCATAGGCCCGCCATTGATTTACCTTCAGGACGCTGGGCCAAAAGAATACGTCCATCAGGGTCGATCAGGGCGACAGCAGAAACAAGAACGATCTTCATATCAGGACCGATAATCCGCGTTGATCGAGATGTAGCCATGGGTCAAATCGCAGGTCCACACGGTCGCGGAACCTGTTCCCATGCCTAAATCTACGGTCATCGAGATGTTTTCTTCCTTCATGATCGCCGCGCCCTGTTCTTCGCGATAGTCCGGATCAACCCATCCGTTCGAGGCGACTTTGACATCTCCGAAAGAAATACTGAGCGTGTCGCGATCAGCGGGCGCACCGGATTTGCCGATCGCCATCACCACCCTGCCCCAGTTGGGATCTTCACCCGCGATGGCCGTTTTCACCAATGGAGAGTTGGCGATGGACATTGCGTGGGTTTTTGCATCTGCATCGTTGAGCGCGCCTTTGACGGTGATTTCAACAAACTTTGTTGCCCCTTCGCCATCGCGGACCACCTGATGTGCAAGGTCGCGCATGACGCCATGCAGGGCATCCCGAAATGCAGCATCGTCAGCGGTCACCGACACACCGGATGCGCCAGTGGCACCGACCAGCAGGGTGTCCGACGTGGACGTATCGCTGTCGACGGTAATGCTGTTGAACGTTCTTTCGTTCAGATCGGATACCAGCGTTTGCAGATCGGTCTGGGCGATCTTGGCATCGGTGAAAATATACACCAGCATCGTCGCCATATCCGGCGCGATCATGCCAGAGCCTTTGGCGATACCAGCGATACGGATTGTGCCGCCGGGCAAATCCACACTGGTGGCGGCGCCTTTGGGGAACGTGTCGGTTGTCATGATCGCCTTGGCGGCGGCGGGCAAGTTCGCCTCATCAAGACGTTCGAACAATTCCTGCACCTTGGCCTGAATGCGGTCATGCGGCAGGCGTTCCCCGATCACACCTGTTGAGCTTGTGAAGACGCGGGTAGTGGGCAGGCCGGTTACACTGGCGACCTCCGCACATATGGCCTGAACAGACTCGTCCCCAGCGCGCCCGGTAAACGCATTCGAGTTGCCGGAATTCACGATGATTGCTGCCCCTGCCCCATCTTCGAGACGGATTTTCGACTGGCAATCCAGCACATTGGCCGAGCGTGTGGCGGATTTGGTGAACGCACCCGCCACACAAGATCCCGGATCGAGGACTGCGAGCATCACGTCGGTCCTTCCAGCGTATTTGACGCCGGCGGCAGCGGTTGCAAACCTTGCGCCCTTGATGACCGGTAGCGTTGGAAAGCTGGCGGGCGCCAAGGGCGAGACCGATGTGATTTTGGCCACGATTTAATCCTCCAAGAGACCAAGATTGCTCAGGACAGACGTGTCCACATCTTCCTTGGCTGTGCGTGTGACCTCTGCTGCGCTGGTCAGTTCCTCAATCTTTTGTGATACCACCTGCTGGCTGAGTTCGTTTTCAAGCTCTGCACGCACGGAGTCGAGCGACGGCGCTTCTTTGTTGCGCTTTTCATTCAGCGTGATGACGTGCCAGCCAAACTGCGTTTGCACCGGCTCGGAAATCGCGCCGACCTCCATGGCTTCGACTGCGGATTGGAATTCAGGAACCATCATGCCCGCGCCAAACCAGCCAAGCTGGCCGCCATTGGGGCCCGACGGGCCGGTGGATTTTTCGCGTGCGGCCTCTGCAAAATCGGCGCCGCCTTTCAGGTCTTCGACAATAGCGGCGGCTTCTTCCTGTGTTGTGACAAGGATATGCGACGCATTGAATTCTTCGGTCGGTTCGCCCTGCAGGTACTTTTCTTCATAAAGTGCCTGAATTGCGGTGTCTGTCACGCCATCTGCGACAAGACCTTCGATGACCTGTGCCGCCACCAAGGCACGACGTTCGTTTTCGAGTGCGAGCTGAACGCGACGGCTGTCTTCGCCGGAATCTTGCTGGCTCAAAACGCTTTGCTGGACAATCTGGTCCATGATGCCATCCCACAGAACGTCATCGGGAAGTTGCTGATACTGCTCCGGCAAGGACGCACGGATCATCAACATGTGTCCCAGTGTGACTTCGGTGCCATTGATCGTGGCCACCACCGAGTCGGCCGTCAGCGTATCCTGCGCCTGAACTGGCAGGGCCAGCATCAGAGCGAACGCGCTTGCAGACAATTTCGTGATGAGATTCGTCATGTTTGTTCCTTCCAGAGCCGCCCGTACAGTGGGGGCGACATTGACAGTGTATTTCCCTGACCTTACATCGCCTGAAGGCGCTGCTAAGCCAGTCGTTCCCCTGTGACATATGGGCTGTGTGCGAGGCGGGCAAGCAGATGCCGCACACGAAGATGTCAAAGCTGAAAGTGAGTGCATGCTGGGATTAGGTAAAGTCGCGCGCAAGGTGTTCGGAACGCCGAACGACCGTAAAGTCAAGGCGACCCGCCCGCTGGTTGAAAAGGTCAACGCACTGGAAGCGGAGTTTGAAAAGCTGTCCGATGCACAGCTGATAGAGAAGACGGCCGAATTCAAGGCGCGGATCTCCAATGGCGAGGCCTTGGATGACCTGCTGCCTGAGGCGTTCGCCAATTGCCGCGAAGCTGCCAAGCGTGCGTTGGGCCTAAGGGCGTTTGATGTGCAGCTGATGGGCGGGATTTTCCTGCATCAGGGCAATATCTCGGAAATGAAGACGGGTGAGGGCAAAACGCTTGTTGCGACCTTCCCTGCGTATTTGAACGCACTTACCGGGGGCGGTGTGCATATCGTGACGGTGAACGACTATCTTGCCAAGCGCGACAGCGAATGGATGAGCAAGGTCTATGGCGCGCTTGGCATGACCACGGGAGTGGTCTACCCGCGCCAGCCGGATGCCGAAAAGCAGGCGGCCTATGCCTGCGACATCACTTATGCCACGAATAACGAGCTTGGGTTCGATTACCTGCGCGACAACATGAAGTCCGAATTGGCTCAGATGTATCAGCGCGACCATTACATGGCGATTGTCGACGAAGTGGATTCGATCCTCATCGACGAAGCGCGGACGCCGCTGATTATCTCTGGTCCGGCGCAGGACCGTAGCGAGCTTTATACCGCGATCGACAAGGTGATCCCGTCGCTGACGGACGAACACTTCACGTTGGACGAAAAGACGCGCAACGTGACCTTTACCGATGAAGGCAACGAATTTCTTGAAGAGTTACTGACCGAGATCGGGCAGTTGCCGGAGGGACAGTCCCTTTACGATCCCGAAAGCACCACCTTGATCCACCACGTGAACCAAGGCCTGCGGGCACACAAGCTGTACCAGCGGGACAAAGACTATATCGTTCGTGATGGCGAAGTCGTACTGATCGACGAATTCACCGGGCGTATGATGGCCGGACGCCGCCTGTCAGAAGGCCTCCACCAGGCCATCGAAGCCAAGGAAGGCTGCAAAATCCAGCCCGAAAACGTGACGCTGGCGTCTGTGACGTTCCAGAACTATTTCCGCCTTTATGAAAAACTGGCGGGTATGACGGGCACCGCGGTGACCGAGGCCGACGAATTCGCCGAAATCTATGGTTTGGGTGTGGTCGAAGTGCCGACCAACCGGGGCATTGCCCGCATCGACGAAGACGACAAAGTCTATCGTACGGCGCAGGAAAAATACGACGCCATCGTCGGCGAGATCAAAGAGGCGCACGAAAAGGGCCAGCCGGTGCTTGTGGGCACCACCTCGATTGAAAAATCCGAAATGCTGAGCCAGTTGCTGACCAAAGCCGGACTCAATCACAACGTTCTGAACGCACGCCAGCACGAGCAGGAAGCGCAGATCGTCGCCGATGCCGGCAAGTTGGGCGCTGTCACCATTGCGACCAACATGGCTGGTCGCGGAACCGACATCAAACTGGGCGGCAATGTCGAATTCAAGATCATGGAAGCGATTGCTGCCGATCCTGAAGGCGACCCCGAGGTGATCCGGAAACGGATCGAAGAGGGCCACGCTGCGGACGAAGAGGCGGTCAAGGCTGCCGGTGGTTTGTTCGTTCTGGCCACAGAACGGCACGAAAGCCGCCGCATCGACAACCAGTTGCGCGGACGTTCGGGCCGTCAGGGTGATCCGGGCCGGTCGTCTTTCTTCCTGTCGCTGGACGATGATCTGATGCGGATCTTCGGCTCTGAGCGGCTGGACAAGGTCCTGTCGACGCTGGGCATGAAAGACGGCGAGGCGATTGTGCATCCATGGGTGAACAAATCGTTGGAGCGGGCGCAGGCCAAGGTCGAAGGGCGCAACTTTGATATTCGTAAGCAGTTGCTCAAGTTCGACGATGTGATGAATGACCAGCGTAAGGTGATCTTTAGCCAGCGTCGTGAAATCATGGAAGCGCAGGACTTGGCCGAGGTGGCGCGCGACATGCGCCATCAGGTGATCGACGATCTGGTCGACACGTATATCCCGCCAAAGACCTATGCTGATCAGTGGAACACCGAAGGGCTGCAAACCGCCGCCAAGGAACTGGTTGGTGTAGACGCGCCTGTCGTTGCCTGGGGTGACGAAGAAGGTGTCGATGCCGAAGTGATCCGGGAACGTCTTGAGGACGCATCGGACGAGATGATGGCTGAAAAGGCTAAAGCTTTTGGGCCGGACACGATGCGCCAGATCGAAAAGCAGGTTCTGCTTCAGACCATCGACAGCAAGTGGCGAGAGCACCTGTTGACGTTGGAGCATCTACGGTCGGTTGTTGGTTTCCGCGGCTATGCCCAGCGTGATCCGCTGAACGAGTATAAATCCGAAGCGTTCCAGCTTTTCGAGTCTATGCTCGACAGTTTGCGTGAAGATGTCAGCAAGCAGCTGGGTCAGGTGCGTCCGATGACGGAAGAAGAGCAGCAAGCGATGATGCAGCAGCTTGCCGCCCAGCAAGCCGCCATGGCCAAAGCTGCCGAGGCCGCCACGCCACAGCAACCTGATGCCGCTGCGGCGAACCCCGAAGCTGCAGTCGAGGGCTTTGACGAGAATGATCCGGCAACCTGGGGCAATCCCGGTCGAAACGACGCGTGCCCTTGTGGGTCTGGTAAAAAATTCAAGCACTGCCACGGGCGGCTCGCCTAAGGCAAAACCGCCACATTGCGACCGTAAAGTCACCCAAGCGTTGCCCTAGGCGCACCAAATTCCTCTGTCAGACAGACCGTTGCAGTCAATGCATCGGGAGTCTGGCATGAATCGCAAGTCCTCAATCCGTATCGCAGCCATCACGCTGTGTGCCGCACTTGGTGTGGGCGCGCTGATGCAAGCATGGCCTTCCTCTGGTCGGCACGCCGGTGTTGAAACGCCAGTTGTTGTGTCGGATGTGCAAGAGGTGTCATCTGCGCCGCGCGGACTGGTTCCAATGGATATGCCGGTGGTTGCGACACTGCCTGATCAAATCATTTCGGCCGCGGTTGAGCCTGTCGAAATTCCCGAGATTGTCATCCCTGAAACGCCCGACCAAACGGGTTTTGCCTGCGACGTCGAGATGACCGCGACGCCGATTGCCGGAGCGATGATGTCAGTTAAGGTGACCGCCCCCTGTCATGGTAGTGAGCGTGTGACGCTGCACCATAATGGCCTCATGTTCACCACATTGATGCAGCCTGACGGCACGTTGTCTGTCGATATTCCGGCCCTGACCGAAGATGCGCTTGTCATTGCTTCTTTTCTGGACGGTGGTGGTGCTGTGACAATGGCCAAAGTGACATCTGTCCCCTTTTACGATCGCGTGGTTCTGCAATGGCGCGGGAATGCCGGGCTACAACTGCACGCCCGTGAATTTAACGCAGACTATTTCACCGACGGCCATGTCTGGCAGGGTGCCGGGTTTGACGCGACCCGTGCAGCGACCGGACAAGGCGGCTTTCTGACCACGCTTGGCACAGCGGATGCGCCGGATGCGTTGCTGGCTGAGGTCTATACCTTTCCAACAGGTATGACCGACCGCGAAGGCACCGTGGCGCTGACTGTCGAAACAGAAATCATCGAATCCAATTGTGACCGGATCGTTGAGGCACAAACGCTTGAAATGCGCAGTGGGCAAGACCTGGCATCCAAGGAATTGACCATTGATGTTCCAAGCTGCGAGACTGTTGGTGATTTCTTACTGTTGAAAAATCTTGTCGAAGACCTGACAATCGCCGCAAAATAAGCGGGCGGTTCAAAGGCGTTATTGATGAAACATGTATGTGCGGCAGGTTTGGCCGCACTTTTCCTAGTGCTGACCGGTGTTTCCGCTTTGGCAGATGATGTGACCCTGCGGTCGCGGGATGGGGCGATTGAATTGTCCGGCACCTTGCTGGGTTTTGACGGCGACTTTTACCGCGTCGAGACCCAATATGGCGAACTGACTGTGGATGGGTCTGGCGTATCATGCGAAGGCCCGGGATGTCCGTCCCTTATCGACTTTGTGGCAGAGCTTTCGATTTCCGGCTCTTCGACCGTGGGCGACGTTCTGATGCCTGCCTTGGTCGAAGGCTTTGCGATGCAGAGCGGACTGAAGGCCGAGCGGATCAGGATCGACGACACGCATTTCGAATATGTGTTGGCAAAAGGCGAAGATGCCAAACCCGTGGGTCGTTTCACCTTTCGTGTGTCCAGCACAGACGAAGGCTTTGCCGACCTTCTGGCCGACGAGGCAGACCTTGTGATGGCTTTGCGCGAGATCCGGCCCGGTGAATTGGCTTTGGCGGAAGAGGTGGGGCTGGGTCAGTTGGACGATGTCAACCGAAGCCGGGTTTTGGCATTGGATGCGATGACAGTGATCGTGTCACCGACGAACCCAGTTTCAGCGTTGTCCGTCTCTGATTTGGCCCGCATCCTTTCCGGCGAAATTGACAATTGGCGTATCTTGGGGGGGCCGGATGCACCGATTTCGATCCATATGCGCGACGCGCAATCCGGTATTGCCCAAGCCGTCGAAGACAGGGTTTTGAAACAGGCCCGCACGACACTTGTGGAAGATATCGCCCGACACCAGACCAATAAAGCGTTGGCAGAGGCCGTGGCCCGCGATCAGCTCGGGCTTGGTGTGGCAAGCTATTCGGAAATCGGCAACAGCAAGCCACTGGCGTTGACGGGTCCGTGCGGGTTTCAATTGCGGGCCAACCGACTGACGATCAAGACCGAGGACTACCCGCTAACCGCGCCGATGTTTCTATATATCCCAGCGCGGCGTCTGCCAAAACTGGCACGGGATTTTCTGGCATATACCCGCACCGCCCCCGCGCAAATTATCACGCGGAGAGCCGGATTCGTGGATCAGGCGCCCGAAGAAATTGCCATCAACGCGCAGGGTGACCGCTTTGCCAATGCCATACGTGTGGCTGAGGTGGACACGGATTTGGCCGCACTCAAGCGGATGGTTGACACTTTGGCACCGCTGCGGCGGCTGTCGACGTCGTTCCGGTTCGAAGCAGGTGCTGCACGATTGGACGCACAGTCACGGTCCAATGTGCAGCAGCTGGCCCACGCGATCGAGGCAGGTGTCTATGATGGTCGTCAATTGGTGTTTGTCGGGTTCTCTGATGGCGAAGGCCCTGCCGCAGGCAACCTGCGGATCGCCCAACAGCGGGCGCAGGCGGTCAAGCAGGCGGTTGAGGCGGCGATTGAGGCATCAAGCCTGACACAAGTGCGGTTTTCGACGGATGCCTTTGGCGAGGCGATGCCAATGGCCTGCGACGACACAAGTTGGGGGCGTCAGGTGAACCGGCGCGTCGAAGTCTGGGTGCGTTAGCCAACAGGCTTTTAGAGATAGCCCTCGGATTTGAAGCTCACCTCTTTGGATTTCCCGATGATCAGATGGTCGTGCACTTGGACACCAACTGCCCCGCAGGCGCGAACGATGTCTTCTGTCATGGCAATATCCGCGTTCGAAGGTGTCGGATCCCCCGAAGGGTGGTTGTGGACAAGAATGAGTGCGGTCGCGTTCAGATCAAGCGCGCGTTTGATCACCTCGCGCGGGTAGACCGGCACATGATCAACTGTGCCTTTGCCCTGAACCTCGTCAGCGATCAGCACGTTCTTACGGTCAAGAAACAGGATGCGGAATTGTTCAGTTTCACTGTGGGACATGGTCACACGGCAATGATCCAAAAGCGCGGCCCAGCTTGAGATCACGGATCGTTTGAGGACTTTGCCCTGGGACATGCGATGGGTTGCCGCCTCGATCAGTTTGAAATCAAGCGCGATTTTGGGACCAATTCCTTCAACCTCGGTCAGGCGTTCGACGGGCGCGGACAGGACACGATTAAAATCGCCAAAGCGATCAATAAGGCGATGGGCAAGTGGTTTGACATCGCCATTTTTGAGGCATCGAAACAGCAGCAATTCCAAGAGTTCATAATCTGGAAGAGGGTCTGCGCCACCCATCAAAAAACGGTTCCGCAGGCGTTTGCGATGGCCCGCAATATAAGAGGGCTGTCTGGCTTGGGGACTGATCGCAGGGTTGTTTTCTTTGCGACTCACCGGTGCGGCAGCGGCAGTTTCGAAAAGAGAGAGCTGAGACGAGTGAGGAAGCGCCATGTCACAATCATGGCGCATCATCTCTTAACGAAACGCTAACGGCCCCGCACAAGGCGGGGCCGTTGGATCAGCCTTTCATGGAATCCCAAAAGCCTTTGACAGATTTAAAAAAGCTTTTTGATTCCGGGTTGTTATCTTCGCTCAACTCTTCAAATTCGCGTAACAGCTCTTTCTGTTTCGACGTCAGGTTGACCGGCGTTTCGACCGCGAGTTCAATGAACATGTCGCCTTGGCCAGCGCCACGCAGGGCAGGCATGCCCTTGCTCCGCAAACGCATCTGGCGACCCGATTGGCTGCCGCCCGGAATGGCCACACGGCTGCGTCCGCCGTCGATGGTCGGCACTTCGATGTTGCCACCTAGCGCAGCCACGGTCATCGATACAGGCACCCGGCAATGCAAGTGCACGCCATCACGTTCGAAAAGCTCGTGCTGGGCAACTTCAATGAAGATGTATAGGTCCCCCGGAGGCCCACCGCGCAAGCCCGCCTCACCTTCGCCCGCAAGACGAATACGCGTGCCGGTTTCGACGCCCTTGGGAATGTTCACAGACAAGGCGCGTTCTTTCTGAACGCGGCCCGCGCCCGCACATTCCTTACAAGGGTTCTTGATCGTCTGACCCAGACCCGAACAGGTCGGACAGGTGCGTTCAACGGTAAAGAACCCTTGGGTTGCGCGAACTTTGCCCATTCCGGAACAGGTTGGACAGGTTGTGGGTTCAGCCCCGCCTTCGGCGCCCGACCCGGAACACGATCCGCATTGAACGGATGTCGGAACCTGGATCGTTTTTGCATGCCGGCATAGGCGTCTTCGAGTGTTACACGCAGGTTGTAGCGCAGGTCAGCGCCACGCGACGCGCGTTGCCGCCCGCCACCACGCTGGCCTCCCATGAAATCGCCGAACAAGTCGTCGAAGACGTCAGAGAACGCGCTGGCAAAGTCGCCCTGCCCCTGTCCGCCACCAAAACCGCCGGGCCGCCCGCCGCCGCCCATACCGCCTTCAAAGGCCGCATGACCATAGCGGTCGTAAGCAGCTTTCTTGTCGCTGTCCTTGAGAACCTCGTAGGCCTCGTTTGCCTCTTTGAACTGGTCTTCGGCCTTGGGATTGTCCGCGTTGCGATCCGGGTGCAGCTCTTTCGCTTTGGTGCGATAGGCTTTCTTGATCTCGTCAGCGGAAGCGCCTTTCTTGAGGCCGAGCACTTCGTAGTAGTCACGTTTGGACATCATGCCCTCCTTCTACGGAACGAGTGAGGCCGGCCCGGCGTCCGGACCGGCCTCAATTCAGTTCCGCCCAACCAGCGTCAGGCGCGCTTGCTGTCGTCGAGGTCTTCGAAGTCGGCATCGACGATGGTGTCATCGTCTTCACCGCCGCGATCTGCACCTGCCGGTTCGGCTTCGCCGCCGTCGTCCTGCTGCGCTTTGTAGATCGCTTCACCAAGCTTCATCGCCGCTTCAGTTACGTTCTGGATGCCAGACTTGATCTTGTCTGCAGTGGACTTTTCATCCTCGAGGTCATCCTTGAGCGCGGCAATAGCCAGTTCGATCGCTTCGACAGTTGTCGGATCGACTTTGTCGCCATGCTCTTCCACGGACTTTTCGGTCGAGTGGATAAGGCTTTCGGCCTGGTTGCGGGCCTCGACCATTTCGCGGCGTTCCTTGTCGGACTCGGCGTTGGCTTCGGCATCCTGGACCATCTTTTCGATGTCCTCATCCGACAGACCACCAGAGGCCTGGATCGTGATGTTCTGCTCTTTGCCGGTGCCTTTGTCCTTGGCGGACACGGACACGATGCCGTTTGCGTCGATGTCGAACGTCACTTCGATCTGCGGCATGCCGCGCGGTGCGGGCGGAATGTCTTCGAGGTTGAACTGACCGAGCATCTTGTTGTCGGCTGCCATCTCGCGTTCACCCTGGAACACACGGATCGTCACAGCGTTCTGGTTGTCTTCGGCCGTCGAGAAGATCTGCGATTTTTTGGTCGGGATCGTCGTGTTGCGGTCGATCAGGCGTGTAAACACACCACCAAGCGTTTCGATGCCCAGCGACAGCGGTGTCACATCAAGAAGGACAACGTCTTTGACGTCACCCTGCAGAACGCCAGCCTGAATGGCCGCGCCCAGCGCCACAACTTCGTCCGGGTTCACACCCTTGTGCGGCTCCTTGCCAAAGAACTTGGTCACTTCCTCAACCACTTTGGGCATGCGGGTCATACCACCCACAAGCACAACTTCGTCGATGTCAGACGTGTTGAGACCAGCGTCTTTCAACGCGGCTGCACAAGGCTTCATGGATGCCTTGATCAGGTCGCCAACAAGGCTTTCCAGCTTTGCGCGGGTCAGCTTCATGACCATGTGCAGCGGCTGTCCTGTTTTTCCGTCCATCGAGATGAACGGCTGGTTGATTTCTGTCTGGCTCGAGGAGGAAAGTTCGATCTTGGCTTTTTCTGCCGCTTCCTTAAGACGCTGAAGCGCCATCTTGTCCTGCGTCAGGTCAACGCCGTTCTCTTTTTTGAACTCCTCTGCGAGGTAGTTCACGATGCGCATGTCGAAGTCCTCACCACCGAGGAATGTATCCCCGTTGGTGGATTTCACTTCGAACAGGCCATCGTCGATTTCGAGGATGGTCACGTCGAATGTACCGCCACCAAGGTCATAAACCGCGATGGTCCGTGCTTCTTTCTTGTCAAGACCGTAGGCCAGAGCGGCGGCTGTCGGCTCGTTGATGATGCGCAGCACTTCGAGGCCAGCAATCTTGCCCGCGTCTTTGGTCGCCTGACGCTGGGCATCGTTGAAGTAGGCCGGAACGGTGATGACCGCTTGGGTTACTTCCTCGCCGAGGTACGATTCGGCGGTTTCTTTCATCTTCTGCAGAATGAACGCCGAGATCTGCGACGGGCTATACTTGTCGCCTTTGGCGCGCACCCATGCGTCACCATTGCCGCCATCGATCACTTCGAACGGCATGTTCTTGCGGTCTTTGGCCAGATCCGGGTCGTCGTTGCGACGACCGATCAGACGCTTGACGCCAAAGACGGTGTTTTCCGGGTTGGTGACAGCCTGACGCTTTGCCGGCTGACCGACGAGGCGTTCGTCGTCGGTGAACGCCACGATGGACGGGGTTGTGCGTGCACCCTCGGAGTTTTCGATAACGCGCGGTTGCGATCCGTCCATGATCGCGACGCAGCTGTTTGTTGTACCGAGGTCAATACCAATCACTTTGGCCATGTTTTTGATCCCTTCATATCTTAAGGCGATGTCACGAGACGATGACCCATTTCGGCATCCCGCCCCGCATTTCAATCCACTGACGTTACCGTTCAGCGGGTCCGATGGGTATATAAGGAGGCATCAGGACGCCTGCAAGCGCCCCAGTTAAAGTGAATTTCTGAAAATTGAGTATGTGTTTCGGGTTTGAACGAATTATCCTTTTTGCATGACCCCTTTGCACGTGCGCGACTTCGAGATTTACAGCGGATATTTTTCGCCAGACGAGCAACGCAACTTGGTCGACAGTCTGCGCGAATGCCTAACCCAGGCGCCTCTTGTCCAGCCCGTGACACCACGCGGCACACCAATGTCTGTTCGAATGAGTGCGGCAGGGGATTATGGATGGATCAGTGATCGCAAAGGATACCGGTACGAGCCGGTGCATCCCTCGGGCCGCAAATGGCCCGCCATCCCCAAGCCATTGTCAGAAATGTGGCAAGCCTTGGTGCCTAATGCGCGCGCGCCCGAATGCTGTTTGATCAACTGGTACGATGTGACTGCAAAGATGGGGATGCATCAGGACCGTGACGAGGCCGATTTCACGCAACCGGTGGTGTCTGTTTCGCTGGGTGACGACGCATTGTTCCGAATGGGCAACCAAACGCGGGGCGGCAAGACCGAGTCGATCTGGTTGCGGTCCGGCGATGTGGTGGTGATGACGGGTGCCGCGCGGACCGCGTATCACGGCATTGACCGCGTACGCGCTCAGAGTTCGACGTTGTTGCCGAACGGTGGTCGGATCAATCTGACGCTAAGGGTAGTGACCTGATTACCGGCGCGCAGACCAAGAAGCAGACGCATGCTTGCGCGTGTAGAATTCCCCCATCAGCCCGATCATCAGAAGGGTCAGCGACAAATACATCACGTATTCCCAATTCGAGTTACGCGGAACGTAGTTGATAAAGGCAAATCCCCGCGCCTGATCGATTGTATGGAACAACGGGTTCCAATCAAACATCGACACCATGAACGCCGGTAGGGAGTTTGCGACGAACATCTTTCCCGACGCGATCATGTTGGCCCGCTTGTATAAGGTCGAGAGCGTTCCCGTCAGGCCGGGGAACCACGGTTTCATCGCCAGAAACACAAGCCCCACTGTGCCGCCAGAGAACCATGACAACAACAGCATCCCCATGACCGGAACAGGATCGACGATTTCTTTCAAAACATACGGGTTAACCGCGACGTCATAGACAAACAGGATAAAAAACACTGCAAGCATTTGGATATACAGCGTCGACAGCATTCCTGCGACAATGGATATAAATGTGTTCATCGGCGCATGCTGCATCATCGGACTCGATGGTCCTTCGCTTCCCAAAACGGCGCCCACTGCCTTGTTGTGGGTCATGAACATGAAGATGCCGGTCAGCAGGAAAATCACAAAGTCCCCCCGCAGAGCGAGGCCCTTAATCCCCATGACTGTGAACATGATATAGAAAAACAGGACGAACATCAGCGATTGGAACACGCTCATGGCGATCGACATGAAGGCGTTGCCATGCGCCTTCCGGATGGAACGGACAGTGTTGTGATAGATCAGTTCGGCGATATTGACGGCCGAAGACGCACGGTTCGTCGGCACCGTTTTCTGGAACATGTGTTGTCTGCCTCTGCCGCTGCCCGCGTTTTTCCGTCAATTTTCCTGACTGTTGTTGCGGACATTCATTAAGCGAATGATAAGAGAAGCGCAGTTTTAAATCAATCGACGTGAGGACGGACGGCTATGGATTATGCAGCATTGATGCACGAGATGCGTCGGCTTGCGCTGGAGGCTGGTGACAAGATCATGGACATCTATCACGCCGACGATTTCGACGTGCGATCAAAATCCGATGACAGCCCTGTCACAGAGGCGGATGAGGCCGCAGATGCCCTGATCTCGGCAGGGCTTCGGGCGGCTTTCCCCGATCTTGCGCTTGTCACCGAAGAGCAATCAGACACGCATGATCTGGATGTCCGGGATTTTCTGATCGTTGACCCGCTGGATGGCACCAAAGAATTCATTCACCGGCGTGGCGATTTTACGGTGAACATCGCGTTGGTTGAAAGCGGGACGCCCACCCGTGGCGTGGTCTATGCGCCCGCCAAAGACCGGCTGTTTTATACGGATGCATCAGGCCAGAGCGTTGAGGAAACCGGTCCGTTCGCAAAAGACCAGATCGGCCAGCAAAAGCCGATTCATGTTTCGTCACCGGACACGGGTGCTCTTATGGTTGTCGCGTCAAAATCGCATCGGGATCAGGCAACCGACGATTACATCAACCGCTATGCGGTGCAGGACAGCAAAAGCGCGGGCTCATCGCTGAAATTCTGCCTTGTGGCGACGGGTGAGGCCGATTTCTATCCGCGCCTTGGCCGCACCATGGAATGGGATACGGCAGCGGGTCATGCCGTTTTGAACGGGGCCGGAGGGGCCGTGTTGCGGTTGGATGATCTGCAAACGCTAACATATGGCAAGCCGACATTTGCCAATCCCTTCTTTGTTGCGACCGCACCGGGCATTGACCTGACTCCTGTCTGATCGTGACCATGGCGTCTCTTGCGATCAGCGTTGTCGTCGTCAGCCGCAACCGACCGGAGTGGCTGCGACGGTGTCTGAGCGCATTGAGGCAACTGGATTACGAAAGGTTTGAGACCATCGTGGTGGCCTGCCCGTCTGGCGCCGCCATTGCACGCGAAAGCGGCGTTGATCACGTCTGTGATTTCGACGAGGCCAATATTTCGGCAGCGCGCAATATCGGGGTGGATGTAGCATCAGGCGAGGTCGTTGCCTTCATTGATGATGATGCGGTGGCAGAGCCCACATGGCTGTCCCATCTGGCGCCTGCCTTTGAAGATCAGAACGTGGCCCAAGCCGGGGGAACGACCCTAGGTCGCAACGGAATATCGGTGCAGCATGGTGCGTCGCGGGTGGACGCTTGGGGGCGGTCGTATCCTGTTGCCCAACTCGGGGACGCGCCATTCCTCGTGGCTGTTGAAGCGGATCGTCATCCACGGGTGCACGGAACCAATATGGCCCTGAGGCGCAGCGCCGTCATACGCCACGGTGGTTTTGATGAACGGTATTCGTTTTTCCTTGATGAAACCGATCTCAGCTATCGTCTGTCATGTGCCGGTGCGCAGACCAAGTTTGTTCCGAAAGCCGTGGTGCATCACGCGACAGGTCCAAGCCGATTTCGAGATCACGCCCGGACGCCGCGGCGTGTTTGGGACATTGCGGCATCAACCGCGGTGTTTCATGGCGCGCATTGCCCGCCCGAGGACCGGAACGCGGCTCAGGCGGCGTTTTTGGTCGAACGTCGAAACTGGATTCTACGCCACATGCAGAGCGGAGCGCTGGCGCCGGACACGGCTCTTGCGCTGATCAAAGAACTTGCGACGGGATATGCCCAAGGCATGAATTGCACAGAGAGGCCTGAACCCACCGGGAGACAGGAACAGGGTGAAATCCCAAGCAAGTCATTGTCTGCACGTGATATTTACTTGGTTTGTTCGACCAATGGGCAAGACGACCTGTCCGCAAAAGCAAGAGCTTTGGCGTTGGACGGACATCGGGTCACTGTGTTCGACTACAGAGCCAATGCACGCTATCATAGGGTTACCTACAGAGACGGATATTGGCTTCATAGCGGAGGGATTTTTGGACGTGAGTTGCGGTCAGAACCCCTGTTTCGCAGGAGCACGCGTCAGGAGCGGATCACGAAAACCTTGCAACGTATTACAGGAATTCGATCAAAAAAGCAGCTAATCTTTGGGAATTAGACATAAATTCGACACAGATACTTATTAATCGCCGATGAAAGCCGTACTGTAATGTGGGTGGGTGTAACGTAACCATTGACGCGCAGTAAGACGCGATAACGGAGGAACAGAGCGATGCGAAGAAAAGTGACAAAGGCGGTATTTCCGGTGGCCGGCCTCGGCACCCGCTTTCTGCCTGCGACCAAATCTGTCCCAAAAGAAATCATGACTCTCGTTGACCGCCCGCTGGTTCAGTACGCCATTGATGAGGCGCGCGCGGCAGGCATCAAAGAGTTCATCTTTATCACCTCGCGCGGGAAAAGCGCGCTTGAGGATTACTTTGATGAGTCCCCAATTCTTGAGCGAGAGCTGCGCAAGAAAGGCAAGATGGACATCCTTGAGGATCTGAAATCCACCAATATGGAAAGCGGCGCGATTGCGTATATGCGCCAGCACAAGGCATTGGGTTTGGGCCATGCGGTCTGGTGCGCGCGCCGTCTGATTGGCGATGAACCGTTTGCCGTTATGCTGCCAGACGATGTGATCTCGGCCGAAAAGCCGTGTTTGCAGCAGATGGTTGAAGCCTACGAAGAGACCGGTGGCAACATGGTTGCCGCCATGGAAGTGCCCCGCGACCGCACGTCGAGCTATGGTATTCTGGACGTAAAAGAAGACATGGGCGCGATGGTGTCGGTCCAGAACATGGTCGAAAAACCCAAGGTCGAAGACGCCCCGTCAAACCTTGCCGTGATCGGGCGTTATATTCTTGATCCGAAGGTTTTGAAGAACCTCAATAAGCTCAAGAGCGGAGCCGGTGGCGAAATCCAACTGACCGATGCGATTGCGCAAGAAATCGACGGCACCGGTGTCTATGGTTACCGGTTCCGTGGTCAACGCTTTGATTGCGGATCAAAGGCAGGGTTTTTGCAAGCGACCGTGGCATTCGGACTGGCGCGAGATGACCTCAAAGACGACCTGCGCGGGTTTCTTGACTCTGTCATGCAGATCGACAACGCGGCTGAATAGGTCTGGCATCTGCCGTATCAGATGCAGCGCCCGGTCAAACGGATTGGGCGCTTGGGTCGGCACTAATATCAAATCCGCGACCATGATCTTATGAGAGTGTAGTATCGTATTGGATCCGTTTCCCCGCAGTCCCGCCGCTGCACATCTTTTGGATATCACACGGACGGTCCGGCGTGCCGGGCTGCGCGCAACGGGAATAGACCGGATAGAGCGGTCCTATATCGACTATCTTATCGATGATCCGGCGCCTCTTTTCGGGTTGGTGCGGACCAAGCTTGGTTTTCTTCTGCTGGATAAAGGCGGCTGTGCTGCACTTTTGGATCACTGCGACCAGCCTATCTGGAAAACACCTGACCTGATCGCGCAACTGACACGCAGCACCGACAAGGCGCGGGCCGTAACCGAAAGTGGACTACGTCGGATTGCACTGGATCGATCGGTACCTTTGCGGCTGACCAACATCCTGCGCA
Source organism: Marivita sp. (assembly GCA_043585115.1). GTDB lineage: Bacteria > Pseudomonadota > Alphaproteobacteria > Rhodobacterales > Rhodobacteraceae > Marivita. The sequence goes on along the minus strand of CP121326.1, from coordinate 2,720,702 downwards.
GGCACTTACCGCATGGCACAGTGTACCTGAATGTCGGCCAAACCAACTTCAACGATCGCGTCCTGCACGCATTGAGAGGATGTGACGGGCTCACCATCGGACTCTATCTGCACGACACAATCCCTTTGGATTGGCCGGACTTGCAGACACATACGTCACGGTTGCGGTTCAAGAGTTTCTTTTCACACGTGGACCGACATGCAGATCTCGTGATCTGCAATTCCCACGACACCAAGTCGCATGTGCTCAAACACGCAAAACACCTGACGGACGACAAAATCCACGTGGTATTGCCCGGTCTGCCAGAGATGCGCGTTGGCACAGCACCGAAGGGGCCATGGACCGGCAAACCCTATTTCATGGCAATCGGCACCCTTGAGCCACGCAAAAACATCGGTTTTTTGCTGGACCTTTGGTCAGACTATACCGGTGCTGATGACCCTCAACTGGTCCTTTGCGGCCGTCGTGGCTGGATGAACGAAAAGGTTTTTGAGCGGCTGGACCGAAAGCCCGCAAATGTGCACGAAATCGCAGATTTGGCGGATGCGGACATGTGGGCGTTGCTACAAGAGAGCAATGGATTGCTGTTTCCTAGTTTTGCCGAGGGGTTTGGATACCCGGCAATGGAGGCCGCGCACCTGAAAGTGCCGATAATTTGCAACCCTTTGCCAGTCTTCAAGGAAGTCCTGGGGCACAGCGCTATTTACGCAGCCGAATCAAATCGTTACGATTGGCATAACAAGATCAAGAAACTGGTGCCGAAGCGCTGGGCGGTAGGTGGTGAGCAGAATGGATTTGTGTCTTTAGAGAGCTTGACTTGGCAGGGGCACTTCAATCGACTATTTACCATCCTCTGATACGGAAGCGTGGATTTCGACCGCAAAAACAGGCAGCTAACCCTTGGGAGTGGTGCAGAGATATGGATTAAGACTCCAGCGCAAACGCTGGAGGTTACGCGCGTTCCGAAAACGCCGCGAACTTAAACCTGTATCCAATCGTACTGATCTTATTCGCAAATCCGACATTCTGCTGTTTTGTACGGTGCGGAACGAGGGCGTCCGCCTGCCCTACTTTCTGAAATACTATCGGGAAATGGGGGTATCTCATTTCTTTTTCGTGGACAACGACAGCACAGATGGCACTGCCGAGCTTTTGGCGCAGCAGCCCGACGTGTCGGTCTGGCACACGCGCAAAAGCTATAAGCGGTCCCGGTTCGGTATGGACTGGATGAACTGGCTACTGCGCAAATATGGCCACGACCATTGGTGTCTCACCGTCGATCCTGACGAACTTTTCGTTTATCCGTTCTGTGACTCGCGTCCGTTGCCCGCGCTGACCGATTGGCTTGAGGCGTCGTCGATCCGGTCTTTTAGTGCGATGCTTTTGGATATGTATCCAAAAGGTCGGATTGATGCGGTCCCGTACCAAGCAGGCCAGAATCCACTGGAAATCGCATCGTGGTTTGACTCAGGGAATTACACGCTCAAACGCAACCACCTTTTGGGCAATCTGTGGATTCAGGGCGGCCCGCGGGCGCGTGTGTTCTTTGCCGACAGGCCCGAGGCGGCTCCTGCGCTGAACAAGATACCGCTGGTGAAATGGCACCACCGCTATGCGTATGCCAGTTCGACCCACATGCTTTTGCCGCGGGGTCTGAATTACGTCTACGATGAATGGGGCGGAGAGAAAGCGTCTGGCGCTTTGCTCCATACCAAGTTCATCAGCACGTTCAACGAAAAGGCCATGGAAGAGCTGAAACGCCGCGAGCACTATGCAGGTAGCCTTGAATACGTGGCCTACGCCAATGCGATTCAGGACAATCCCGAGCTTTGGTGCAAATGGTCCGAGAAATACATCAACTGGCGACAGCTTGAAATTCTGGGCCTCATGTCGATGGGCAACTGGGCGTGAGCATCGGGATCATCATGTTGGCGCATACCGCGCTGCACCGGGCCGAACAGGTTGCGCGTCATTGGACCAAAGCAGGGTGTCCGGTCGTGATCCATGTGGATCAGATCGTTTCCTCAAAGCGCTACAAGATTTTCACGGAACGGCTGAGCGACGATCCATTGATCCGCTTTTCGCGCCGTCATCGCTGTGACTGGGGAACATGGGGACTGGTCGCAGCCAGCCAGGATGCCAGCGAGCTTATGCTGGCAGAGTTCGAGGATGTCAGCCATGTCTACCTGAGCTCTGGGTCATGCCTGCCATTGCGCCCTGTTCAGGAATTGATTGACTACCTCAAGGCCCGCCCCCGGACGGATCACATCGAAAGCGCGACGACAGCGGATGTGCCGTGGACTGTTGGCGGCCTTGACGAAGAGCGATTTACCATGCGGTTCCCGTTCTCGTGGCGGCGCAATCGTTATCTGTTCGACCGTTTTGTCGAATTGCAGCGCAAAATCGGATACACCCGCGAGATCCCCGCCGGGCTGACGCCGCATATGGGAAGCCAGTGGTGGTGTCTGACACGACAAACACTGGCCTCGATCCTCGAGGATCCCAAGCGCAAAGTTTATGACCGCTATTTCCGACATGTCTGGATTCCGGATGAGAGCTATTTCCAGACGCTGGCGCGGCTTTATTCGACGAACATCGTCAGCCGGTCGCTGACTTTGTCCAAGTTCGATTTCCAAGGCAAGCCGCACATCTTTTACGATGACCACCTGCAATTGCTGCGGCGGTCGGATTGCTTTGTCGCGCGGAAAATCTGGCATAATGCCGACCGCCTCTACGAAACGTTTCTAAGCCCCAAGCCCGGCGAACTTAGCCTGCAGGAACCAAACCCCGGCAAGATTGACCGCATTTTTGCCAAAGCGGTGGACCGCAGAACTCGCGGTCGTGCCGGGCTTTACATGCAAAGCCGTTTCCCGAACGAAGATTGGGAGAATGGCGTCACGGCCGCCAAGTACTCGGTGTTTCAGGGCTTTACAGAACTCTTTTCCGATTTTGAGCCTTGGCTGGCGCAAGTCACGGGCGCGCGTGTGCACGGGCATCTATTTGCACCGGACCGCGCGCATTTTGCCGATGGCCAGACCGCAATGAACGGATCTCTGTCTGACAATGCGACATTGCGGGACTACGACACAAAGATGTTCCTCACGAACCTGCTGTGGAACACACGGGGCGAACGGCAGTGTTTTCAGCTTGGACCACGCAGCACGCGGCATGTGATCTGGGACATTGCCAAAGACCCCAATGCGCAGGTGTCGGTGATCAGCGGCGCATGGGCAATTCCGCTGTTTCAATCGAACCAAAGCTTTGCAGAGTTGCGACGCGAGGCGGCTCAGTTGCAAAAAATCGAAACCGAAATGCTGGATGCGCTGCGCTCTCCTTATTCCAAATGTCGGCGGCGCATTTGGACCATGGCAGAGTTCATCGAAAGCCCGATGGAAGCCATTCAGGTGATCGTGGATGAAATCGGCACGCAGCCCACACGGCGGCTGACCGAAGCGCCCAAGATGGTTGACCTGACTGGCTTTGGCCAGTTCTTGCAGAACCTCAAAAACCAAGGGATGCACCCTTATTTGATGGGCGATTTTCCGGCCGATCCGATTGCTCAGGGCCCTGTCCACGACAGCGCGCGCCCCCGGCCCTATTTGGTCAAGAAGTAAGGCATGGCTGCGGAATACGATCTTTTTGTTGTCTTTGCAGAGATGCGAACAGGGTCCAATCTGCTTGAAGATTACCTGAACCAGATAGACGGCATCACCTGCCATGGTGAGGCGTTCAATCCAAACTTTATCGGCTACCCGAACCGCGACGATATTCTTGGCGTCACCCATCGCCAGCGCGAAGATAATCCAGACCGCCTTTTGCGAAGCATTCGGACCAAAACCGATGGGCTGGGCGGGTTTCGGTATTTCCACGACCACGATCCCCGTGTTCTGGCGACAATCCTGTCTGACCCACGTTGCGCGAAGATCATTCTCACGCGGAACCCTGTCGATAGCTACATCAGCCTCAAGATTGCGCGGGCAACCGATCAGTGGAAGCTGACAAACGTCAAGAACCGCAAGGATGCGCAAGCGCATTTCGATCTGCACGAATTTGAACGGCATCTTGGTCAAATGCAGGGATTCCAACTTGAGATCATGCGCGCGTTACAGGTGACGGGGCAAAGCGCCTTCTATGTCGGTTACGACGATCTGCACGACACCGAAGTCCTGAGCGGGTTGGCCCATTGGCTGGGCAAGCAAGCCGAGCCAGATCAGTTTCAAACCAATCTGAAACCGCAAAACCCTCAACCTCTGTCCGAGAAGGTCGCCAACTTTCCGCAGATGGACGCAGCATTGCGGGCGCTCGATCGGTTCGACCTGACCCGCACCCCCAATTTCGAACCACGCCGCGGCCCTGTTGTGCCATCGTATGTGGCAAGCGCACGGCATCCTTTGCTGTATATGCCCGTACGGTCCGGCCCCGAGGAACACGTCACCGCATGGATGCAGGCCTTGGACGGCCATGGCGCAGACTTGGTGACCAAGTTCAATCAAAAAACCCTGCGTGGGTGGTTACAAGAGAATCCCGGCCATCAAAGATTCACCGTGCTGCGGCACCCCTTGGCGCGGGCCCATGCTGCGTTTTGCGACAAAATCCTGAGCACGGGTCCGGGCAGTTTTGCCAAAATACGCACTCAATTGATGCGTTTTCACGGGCTTGAATTGCCCGAAGACGCGGCTGATCCGGGCTTTGACGCGATGGCGTACAGACGGGCATTCGAAGGGTTTTTGACCTTTCTGCGGTTGAACCTGAATGGGCAAACCAGCATTCGTGTCGATGCACATTGGGCCAGTCAGGTGACCTGTCTACAAGGCATGTCAGAGTTTTGTTTGCCAGACCACATATTACGGGAACCTGATCTGCCCGAAGCATTGCCACGGTTGGCAGACAGTATCAGACTGGAGAACGTTCCGCCCGTTGGCCAGAACAGCGATCCGTATCATGACCGCTTGACGCAAATCTACAGCCCGCATTTGGACAAGCTCTGTCGCGATGCCTATCCACGCGATTACATGATGTTCGGGTTTTCGGATTTTGACACAAAAAACCCCGCCTGAGCGGGGTCCTGTTTCACGCGGCCTGTACGACGGACGCTTCCGTGATAATCGTATGCAGTGTTGAAGGGTCAGGGTTTGCACGCAATTTGGCGCAGAAATTCTGATCCCGCAGCGTTCGAGACACCAAGGCCAACGCCTTGAGATGTTCCACACCTGCGTCTTCGGGCGCGAAAAGCGCAAAGATCACATCCACCGGCTGACGATCGACAGCGTCGAAATCAATCGGCTTTTCCAGCAGAATAAACACGCCAACAACCGCTTCGACCCCTTCGAGCCGCGCATGCGGCAGGGCAACGCCATGGCCCACACCAGTGGGGCCAAGGCTTTCGCGTTCGAGCAGTGCCTCAACAGCGCGGCGCGCAGAGATGCCGTATGCGGACTCTGCCACATCTGCGATATCATACATCAAGCGCTTCTTGCTGGATGCGGTTGTCACGGCCTTAACGGCCTTTGAATTTAACAAGTCTACAAATTTCATGCACTGCTCGTTTTTGGGACGAAGGGCGCCCTTATACCGATTTTATGGATCAATCCAGCCGATATTTCCATCTTCGCGACGATACACGACGTTAACACCGTCCTTTTTGTCATTTCGGAACACCAAAACCGGCAATCCCGCTAACTCCATTTGCATCACGGCTTCACCGACCGTGAGCGATGGGATCTTGGTTTCCATCTCGGCCACGATGATCGGCTGCAGCGATTCCGGTTCGTCGTCTTGTGTGTCGACCTCGCTGGCGAGGATATATGAGGATGCCCCGAAGAGTTCAACAGGTTCCGAACGGTCCTTATGGTGGTCCTTCAGACGTCGCTTGTAGCGCCGTAGTTGTTTGTCCATTTTCTCGCAGCAGCTGTCGAATGCCGCGTAAATCTCGGTCGCATGGGCCTTTGCCGTTGCGTTCAAACCGGTCGACAGATGAACCACTGTCTCACACACAAATTCGTGGCCGCTCTTGGAAAATACGACAGTCGCGTCTGTCGGACGACCGGCATATTTTCCAAGCATTGCTTCCAGCTCAGTCTTCACATGAGTCTGAAGTGCTTCACCAACGTCGATCTGCTTGCCGGTTATCTGGTAACGCATAGGATATCCTTTTTATTGTTTTAATTTTGCACCCGAACAGGACCGGCAAAGCCGATACCGTGTTCCGTCACAAAAGGAATATGGCAGTCTGACCGCTGTGTTTCATTGTCCAGCCAGTGTGGCAGGCAGCGCGGAAATTGACGGTCTGAGTCTTCAAACGCCATGACTTCATTTCAATCCTGTCGAGGCTGCCTGTCAATGGTTTCCGTCAAATGCCAAAGGAATTATCCGATGCGGAAACTGTCCCCAAGATAGACACGGCGGACGTTTTCATTTCGCACGACCTCGTCCGGCGAGCCGGACATCAAAACCTTGCCATCGTGCAGGATGTAGGCACGATCGACGATTTCGAGGGTTTCGCGCACATTATGATCGGTGATCAAAACACCGATGCCCCGTTTTTTGAGATCCGCCACCAGATGACGAATGTCACCTACGCTGATCGGATCGACCCCTGCGAACGGTTCATCGAGCAAGAGATATTTTGGATCAGCCGCAAGACAACGCGCGATTTCCACGCGGCGGCGTTCCCCTCCCGATAGTGCCAAAGCAGGAGCGCGGCGCAGATGTTCAATCGAAAACTCGCCCAACAGTTCCTCAAGCCGTTCACGCCGCTTGTGGCGGTCCGACTGGCTGATATCGAGAATGGCGCTGATATTGTCTTCGACGCTCATCCCCCGAAAGATCGACATCTCTTGCGGCAGATACCCGATGCCCAAGCGCGCGCGGCGGTACATTGGCAGGTAGGTGACGTCTTGCCCGTCGATCAGGACCTGACCACCCTCGGGGTTCACCAGACCGGCAATCGCATAGAACGATGTGGTTTTGCCGCTGCCGTTTGGCCCCAACAAGGCCACCACCTCACCGCGGCGCACTTCGAGCGAGACATCCCGGATGACGACACGCTTTTTATAGCTTTTGCGCAGATGCCGAACCATCAGGCCACTTTGGCCTTCGGTTACGGATAAATGTGGCTCGGATGACATCAGTTGTCTCCCGACTGAAACACCGTGCGCACCCGCCCATTCATCAAGGCGGTTCCGTTTTCGAGGTCGACGTCCATACTGTCAGACACCAAGGTGTTTGCGCCCTGTGTCAGTAGAACATTGCCCACCATGCGAATGGTGCCGCGGTTGACCTGGTATTCTGCTGTATCCGCTTCGGCCGCCTGATCGCCATTAACGAGGGTTACACCACCGGTCGCCTCGAGCCTTTCAACGCCGCTTTGGTTTTGGGTGTAAAAGACCAAGACGCGCGGCGCCGACAGGCGCATTTCGCCCTGCCCGATGATCACGTTACCGGTGAAAAGTGCCGATCCGTCATTCTGCGAAACCGAAAGCGCGTCGGCGCTGACCTCAACCGGCAGCGATGTGTCTTGTTGAACCGTGCCAAAGGCAATTTCGGTACCTTGCGCCTGTGCAATAGTGGCAACCCCAAACGCCACAACGGTCATCACTGTTCTGATCATTACTCGGCCCCGTCCTGTTGAGGCACATATATCAGCTTTACCCCCTCCGTGAACAGCAACTGAATATCAGAGGCGTTGTTCGTGTCTTGGACTCGGAGCTTTCCCGCCGATAAGGTCAGACCCGGACCATCAGCCTCAACGCTATCCGTGCTTTCTATGTCGACCCGATCAATCGCAGCGTTCAAACCGTCGGTGCGCACCGTGTAGCCCGAGCTGCTTTGTATCGTGACACCATCGCGAAGACGCAATTGATCGCCGTCGTCCATTTGCCCCACAAGTGCCTCGATGACGATCTGATTGCCGTCTTCGACATTGATGACCACGCGCAGGTCATCCGCATTCATGCCCATATTCTCGGAACCCGTGAACTGGGCCTGTCGGGCTGCAAGCGTCAGGCCCTGCCCTCCCTCGGTCGTACCGGCATAGAACGGGCTGCCGATTTGTTCGGCTTTGGCCGGATCGGCACCGCCTGTAAGAACAGGGATCGTGGCGATAGGGTCTGTTCCGCGCGAGTAGAGAAAAATAGTCGACAAAAGCACGAGCGCGCCCAGCGGAAGCAGGATCTTCAACCAGGCAATTAAACGCGAGTACATGGATCAGGGCCCGCGCTGTCAGCTATGCGCAAAGATGTCGGTGTCTGGCCAGCCCACAAGATCAAGATGCGCGCGTGTTGGCAGGAAATCGAAGCAGGCCTGTGCCAGTTCGGCGCGACCTTCGCGTTCAAGCATCGCATTCAAGGCGTCCCGCAGCTTGTGCAGATACAGCACGTCCGATGCTGCATAGTCTACTTGGGCCTGGCTGAGTTTGTCGGAGCCCCAGTCGCTTGATTGTTGCTGCTTGGAAATGTCGACACCAACCAGTTCTTGCAACAACACCTTGAGCCCGTGGCGATCCGTGTAGGTGCGTACGAGGCGACTGGCGATCTTGGTGCAATACACTGGGGCTGTAACGACACCGAATGCGTTCTCCATCGCGGCAATGTCGAACCGCCCGAAATGGAACAGCTTGAGCACATTCGGGTCGGTGAGCAGTTTTTCCAGATTTGGTGCAGAGGTCTGCCCCTTTTCGACTTGAACAAGATGTGCCGTGCCGTCGCCACTAGACAGTTGCACAACGCAAAGGCGGTCACGATGCGGATGAAGCCCCATCGTCTCACAATCGATGGCGACCTCGGGGCCAAGGTCTAGATCATCGGGTAGATCGCGGGCGTGGACTTGGTGGGACATGGAATACCATCCTGCTCAAATGTGTTGGTGCGCAGATAGACCTTCGCAGATTGTGGCGCAACCTGCCCATGTCTGCCGCACTTTTACCCGATTCGGGAATTTTGGACACGATTCGAACTCATTCGTGTCATGAGGTGTCTAAAGATAGTCCAATTTACGCCAAATATATTTCAATATGTGACATCGCGTGATCTCACGCCGTTTCGCCAGCAATACAGCCAATTATTTCATATCTTTCGGATAGATTTGAAATATTGGGCACCTCAATTGTTGCAAGCGCGTGAACAATCACATTTGGACATGTCTATTGACGCAACGTAATCAATGTTCACGAGAACTTAACAATCGCGACTGGTGAGAGCGACTGACGACAAACGATGACAAAATTTGAAGCCAATCTTTAATACACGGGAACTTTGGCTCAATAATTTGAACAATCACGTCAAACGGCCAGACCATCACACCCCGACCACCTCATGAAGACAGGGCTATACGGCAAAATTTTTTGCATTTTAGGTCTAAAATAAAAAATGTGATTGCCGGGGCATTTTTCGGGATCAAACACACCCAAGAGATCACAACCTAGAGTTTATTTAATTATGGGAATGCACGCAAAAGTTTCCCCGCGATCCGAAAGTTGACCTAAATAAGGCACATCGTCATAAAGAGGACATGCTTCGGCAGGTCACAATCCTGCCGTTTTTCGTAAGGCACTTGGGGGTTGGTGCTTCCACTTGGGAGTTGCGTGAAGGTTCGTCTGCTGAAGTCTGCCAAATAGCTTGAAAACCTGAATCTCGAACCAGTGGTTCGGTTCCATTGTTCACTGCCCACGCTGTGAGCAAGCGATATTTTCATGCCTGCGGCACCCAGTAAAGAGCTTGATCGCCTAGGGTCAACAGGGTGTTCTAATGACACTGCACATTCGTCAAGCCGGGCCTCGCGCCGAAATCGAGACACTCGTCAACGCTGCCTTTTCTACGAATGAGGCAAAAAACATGTACCGCGATCACTTCAAGCGGGTGCTTGATGTGACTCTGGTTATTATGGCGGCTCCGGCAGTCATTTTGGTCATGGCCATTTGCGCATTGATGGTGGCACGTGATGGCGGATCGCCATTCTACTGCCAAACACGGATCGGCCAGTTCGGCAAAACGTTCAAAATGTGGAAGCTGCGCAGCATGGTCGCCAATGCCGATCAGGCGCTTGAAGAGCACCTCATGAACAATCCAAGCGCGCGCATCGAATGGAACCGCAACCAGAAGCTCCGTAATGATCCGCGGATCACGAAGATCGGAAAATTCCTGCGCAAGACCTCGCTTGATGAAGTCCCACAGCTTTGGAACGTGCTGAAAGGCGAGATGTCGCTGGTGGGTCCGCGTCCGATGATGGTTGATCAGCAGTTCATGTACCCTGGCTCGGCATATTATGCACTGCGTCCCGGCCTGACCGGCTTCTGGCAGGTGTCTGTCCGCAACGAAAGCAGCTTTGCAGAGCGTGCGAAATACGACGCCGACTACCTGCGCAAGGTGACGCTGGTACAGGACTGCTCTGTCTTGCTGAAGACCGTTGGCGTCGTGACGAAAGGGACTGGCTGCTAATCAGCCAGCCCGCTCACGCGCCTCGGCGTATCTGCGCAGCGTTTGCATCAATTCATCCAACGCCTTGGCATTCAGTTCGTTCTGCAAGTTACCGTTCTCATCCCATTGCTGAGATGTTGCCGCGACCATGACTTCCGGCCCAGTCAACAAAAGCGGCCGAAACGGTGTCAGGCAAAGACGCGCCATATTCTGAGCCCGCTCTCCTCCGGCACGTCCGGCTGCTGCTGAGACAAGTGCGACCGGTTTGTTTGCCCAGGGCGCCCCCTGAGTGCGGCTGACCCAATCCAAAGCATTCTTGAGAACCCCAGACATTCCTTTGTTGTATTCAGGCGTGGCCACGATCACCGCATCGGCTGCTGCGATCTGGTCCGAAAGCGTTTGAACAGCCGCAGGAATACCGGTCTCGCTTTCCACATCGCCATTATAGAGCGGCAAATCCAGATCACCCTCTGTGAACTGTGCCTCTCCGAAACGGCGCACGGCTTCGAGCATCAGCAACCGATTGGTCGAGGCTTTGCGCAAAGAGCCGCACAGGCCCACGAGTTTCAAATCTGGCATTCTTTTTCTCCTGTCTGACTAGTCAACGCAGATGGCGCACGTCCGGAGGATGACAAGCCAACCGTGATGTACCCACATAAAAAAGCCCGCACCGGTCTGGTGCGGGCCGCATAATCAGGCTGATCTTTGGATCAGGCGTTTGGCAGGATCACGATTTCCACGCGACGGTTCTGCGCCCGGCCTTCGGGTGTCAGGTTGCTGGCAATGGGCTGATCCTCGCCGCGACCGATGCTTTGGATGCGGAAAGACGGAACACCTTCGTTCATCAGGATATTCGCCACCGACTGTGCACGCTCGCGAGACAGGTTGAGGTTGTAATTGGCATCACCGGTGTTGTCGGTGTGGCCAAGAACCTGAACCGTGGTGTCGGGATAGGCCAAAAGGTTCTGACCGACGGTCCGCAGATCACGCTGCAAATCGGGGCGCAAAGTGGCGCTGTCGGTTGCGAACAGGATATCCTGCGGCAAGGTCACAATCAGACGGTCACCCGTGTTACGGATTGTCACGTTACTGTTGCCCATCTGGGCCCGCAGATCGGCTTCCTGCTTATCAAGCTGGTTGCCGATGATGGCGCCACCGCCACCGCCAATGGCCGCACCAAGAACGGCATTCCGGCGACGCTCTTCCGGGTCATTGCCCATCAGCGCGCCAACAACCGCACCTGCGCCTGCCCCAACAAGCGCACCGGTTTTGGTTTGACGGTTAGGATCATTCGGGTCTGTACAGGCCGACAGGAAAATCGCTCCGCACAGGGCTGTCGACAATGAAAGTTTGGAAAGTGTCATAGGTTCGCCTCGTTTAACTTTGCCCGATTGTAGGGGTCTTGTCTCTGCTATGCGATAACATAGCCCGCCAGAACCCGTTTGTCGCGGTGAAATCGGCTGGTTTCCGCCCAATCATCAGGCTTCGGCGCGCGCCGACTCCCAGGCAAGGATGCTGCGCTTCACCGGCAAACCCCAGTGATAGCCCCCCAGTCCACCAGATTTACGCAAGGCCCGATGACAGGGGATCAGGTAACTGATCGGATTGCGCCCAACGGCTGTTCCAACCGCGCGCACCGCTTTGGGGTGGCCAATATAGTCCGCGATCTCTGAATAGGTGGTCACATGCCCCGAGGGGATCTGCATCAACGCTTCCCATACTTTGATCTGAAACGGCGCACCGATCATAAAAAGCGGCACGTCGCCTTCGGCCTGCCCAAAAGCAGCTTGCACCCAAGGCGCAAGCCGGTCCGGTGCTTCCTCATACGTGGCGTTTGGCCAACGGCTTTGCAGATCGTGCATCGCCTCCGCCTCTGTACATTCGGAGGTAAAACCAATTCCGCATAAACCTTTTTCGGTTCCCATCACCAATGCAGGGCCAAACGGACTGTCGAACCAACCCCAAAAGATCGTCAAGCCGTCCCCTTTTCGCGCAAACTCTCCCGGGCTCATCGCCTCCCAACGCAGGAACAGATCGTGCAACCGGCCACCACCCGACAACCCAGAGGCATGCGCCGCTTCAAGCGTGGTAAAGCGCTCGGACAACAAAGCCTTTGCGTGCCCCAGTGTCAGATACTGTTGATATCGTTTGGGGCTAACACCGACCCAACGGGAAAACACACGCTGAAAATGTGCAGGGCTCATGTTCATTTCTGATGCCAGAGCATCAAGAGACACCGTCGGCCCCGCTTCGTCGATGACATCCAAAGCCCGCCGCATGACATTGAAATGATAGCCTTGGCTGTCTTCTGCGAGGTGTTTCATCTGGCCAACCTTTCCGTGTTCGTCGCATCAGATGTAACCGATAGGGCACGCCTTCAGCGACCCGAAACCTGCGCAAGGTGAATGCTTGCCCCTCTGACGCCAGCGCGGCATATGGTCAGACATGGCCAAACAACTTGATTATCATACCATCCGAGAGATCTTTACCCGCTTTCAGGCGGCCGAAGCCGAACCCAAAGGTGAATTGGATCACGTCAACGCCTATACCCTTGTGGTTGCGGTGGCCCTATCTGCACAGGCCACCGATGCGGGCGTAAACAAAGCCACCAAAGACCTGTTCAAGATCGCAGACACACCGGCCAAGATGCTGGCGCTTGGCGAAGAGGGTGTGATTGAACACATCAAGACAATCGGGCTCTATCGCAACAAAGCCAAGAACGTCATCAAGCTGAGCCGTATTCTGGTCGAAGACTATAATGGCGAAGTGCCGAATTCGCGGGCCGCATTAGAAAGCCTGCCGGGCGTCGGACGCAAGACCGCCAATGTGGTGCTGAATATGTGGTGGCATTATCCGGCCCAAGCTGTCGACACGCATATCTTTCGCCTTGGAAACCGCAGCGGAATTTGCCCCGGAAAAGACGTGGTCGCAGTCGAGAGGGCCATCGAAGACAACATCCCGGTCGACTTTCAGCAACACGCACATCACTGGATGATCCTGCACGGGCGCTATACCTGTGTCGCGCGCAAACCCAAATGCGGAGCCTGTCTGATCCGCGATCTCTGTCAATTCGAGGACAAAACCGAATGAGCAAAAAGTACCAGGTTGTCGGCATCGGCAACGCCGTTGTCGATGTTATCGCACGGGCTGAAGACACGTTTCTGGACCTTATGGGCATTCAGAAAGGCATCATGCAACTGGTCGAGCGCGATCGCGGTGAAACGCTGTATGCTGCAATGAAAGAGCGGGTCCAAACGCCCGGCGGATCGGTGGCCAACACACTGGCTGGACTTGGAAATCTTGGCCTGCGCACCGGCTTTATCGGGCGGGTGCACGATGATGCTCTGGGTCGGTTCTATGCGGATGCGATGAAGACCGACGGCACAGATTTTGTGAACCCGCCTGTCGCGGGCGGCGAATTGCCGACGTCTCGGTCAATGATCTTTGTCTCGCCCGATGGAGAGCGGTCGATGAACACCTATCTGGGCATTTCGGCTGAACTAAGCGTGGATGACGTGTCCGACGATGTCGCAGCCGAAGCCGAGATCGTATTCCTTGAAGGCTATCTTTTTGACAAGGACAAAGGCAAAGACGCGTTTATCCGCACGGCCCGCACCTGTCGCGCCGCAGGCGGCAAGGCTGGCATTGCCATCTCCGATCCGTTTTGCGTGGAACGTCACCGCGATGATTTCTTGAACCTGATCGAAAACGAAATGGACTATGTGATCGGCAACGAAGCCGAAATCATGTCCCTGTTCCAGAACAATGATCTGGAAACCGATCTGGCCGCTGTCGCTGCGATTTGCCCATTGGTGGTCTGTACCCGCTCGGGCGACGGCGTGTCGATCATTCACAATGGAGAGCGCGTCAATATTCCGGTTGAACGGGTTGTCCCTGTTGATGCGACTGGCGCAGGCGATCAGTTTGCGGCGGGCTTCCTTTACGGATTGGCAACAGGCCGGGACATGGAAACTTGCGGACGCATGGGCTGTGTTGCCGCGGCCGAGGTCATTTCACATATCGGGCCGCGTCCCGAGGCAGACCTCAAGCTGTTGTTCAAGGATGCTGGCCTGATCTGAACCAAGCGCGTCATGTACAAACGATGCTGCATGAAATGGGGTAACGCCACTCTGATGGCGTTGCCGACCATGTGATCAAACCTCGTAAAGCTCCAAGGGAAGATCATCGGGATCAGGAAAGAACGTAAATTTCCGTCCCGTATACGGATCGGTCCGAACCGGCTCCACCACAATCCCGTATTCTTCCAAACGGACTTTGGCTGCTTCGATATCCGCCGTTGCAAAAGCAATGTGCCTCAGGCCCTGCGCCTCTGGATAAGATGGACGGGGCGGGGCGTCGGGAAACGAAAACAGTTCAATCTGCGTCCCATTTGGCAGCGCCAGATCAAGCTTCCATGATTGCCTCTCGGCACGATAATTCTCGTCGCAGACGGCAAGCCCCAACACTTTGGTGTAGAAGTGTTTGGAACGCTCGTAATCAGAACAGATTATCGCCGCGTGATGCACGCTCAAAAGCATCGTTTCTCACTCCATCTCAAGGCCAATTGCCCCGTTCAAAACGGCATCAGCAATGCCAGTGAAGGTCATCAACCCCAGCCAAACGCGCCAAACGTCCAAGTTCACTCTCAAGCTTTGCGCGTCGCTGCGGTGTGACCTGAACCTTGGGCTCCCACCAAAGCTTGTGAACATGCAGACCGCCTTTGGAGCGATCCGCCTTCACCTCGATCCGGCCCACCATGCGGTCTCCTTCCAGCAGGGGATACACATAGTACCCCCACTGACGTTTGGCGGCGGGCACAAACATTTCCACCGTATAATCAAACCCGAACAACCGTTTGAGTCGCGTCCGATCCCGGATCGCAGGATCAAATGGATTAAGGATGCGCAGCCGCGACGTGGGCGGTTTAAGTTCGGCCAGAAGCGCTTCAATATCAGCTGCGGCAAAGGCTTTGCTCCACAAGCCATCATATGCTTCGACCTCAACCGGGATCAGGGATGACCCGTGTCGGTCCGCCCAGCCCGAAACTTCGGCAACCTCGGTTGCATCCCAGAACTTGCGGATTTCTCCCAATGACCCGATACCGATACGGGCTAAAGCCGCCTGACACAGCCAGTCGATCTGGTCACGGTCGGGAACCTCTTGCTCGCGCAGATGATCCGGGAAAACGCGTTCGGCCAGGTCATAGTATTTGGTAAATCCATCACGGTGCGACGTCGCCAAATCGCCCGCATACCAAAGGTAATCAAGCCCAATCTTATGCGGAGGTCGTTTCCACATCTCGCGCTTGCCTTCGATTTTGGTGTCAAAGTCATGCGTCGAAAGCGGGCCTTCGTCAGAGATCCGGCGTTTGATATCTGCAAGGTGATCGGGATCAAGGTGTTTGCCATACCACGACGCGCGCCCCACCTTTTCCTTCATGCGCCGAAACTGACGCTGCCACATCGGCAACATACCCATCGGCAGGACAGAGGCATCATGCGTGAAATGTTCGAACACCGCACGGTCCTTGGCCAGCATCCGGTTCAACATGGGCTCGCGATAGTTCTGATTGCGGCCCCATAAGATGTGATGATGCGCACGCGACACCACTTGAATGGTATCGAGCTGCACAAATCCCAGCGTGTTGATCAGAGCTGCCAAATCCAAGGGGCCGGTTGGGGCATGGCCCAGACCATTCACCGCAAGCCACAGATGCCGCGCGGTGCGGTTCGGGATCTTCAGGGCCGTCAAACCCGCCTCCGAGGTCCGCGCGAACGGCCCTTCCAAGAGCCATGGAAAGAGATCGGGAAATCTCTTCCCACCGTCAGTGTGCCTCGGCCCAGTTCGCCCCCTGCCCGGCGTCAGCGACCAGCGGAACGGTCAGGTGGACAACCGGATCTGCCGCCCCTTCCATAACCTCGCGGGCAACCTTGATCAGTTCGTCTTCCGCCCCTTTTTCGACCTCGAACAAAAGTTCGTCGTGAACCTGCAGCAGCATTTTGACCGGCAGTTTGGCAATTGCGTCCGGCATCCGGATCATTGCACGGCGAATGATATCGGCGGCGGTGCCCTGAATCGGCGCATTGATAGCGGCCCGTTTGGCAAAACCTGCACGGGGGCCTTTTGCGTTGATCTCGGGCGTGTGGATGACGCGACCGAACAGGGTTTCGACGCGGTTATGCTCCTTGGCGAATTTCGTGGTCTCGTCCATATACGCCTTGATACCGGGGAACCTTTCGAAATAGCGGTCGATAAAGCCCTGCGCCTCGGCCCGTGGGATGCGCAGGTTGCGGGCGAGGCCGAAGCCAGAGATGCCGTAGATCACGCCGAAATTGATCGCTTTGGCCTGGCGGCGCACGTCTGGCGTCATCTTATCGAGCGGCACATTGAACATCTCGGACGCGGTGGCAGCGTGGATGTCTTGCCCATCCTTAAACGCGTCTTTCAGCGCTTGGATATCAGCGATATGCGCAAGGATGCGCAGTTCGATCTGGGAATAGTCCAGCGCGACGAGCGTCTTGCCCTCTTCAGCCACAAAAGCTTCGCGAATGCGGCGGCCTTCTTCGGACCGGATCGGGATGTTTTGAAGGTTTGGATCGGTTGAGGCCAAGCGCCCGGTGTTGGCGCCGGCAATGGAATAGGACGTGTGTACGCGGCCTGTCTCACGGTTGATATGGTCCTGCAGCGCGTCCGTGTAGGTCGACTTAAGTTTCGAAAGCTGTCGCCAGTCCAGCACGCGACGAGGGAGTTCGTGTTCGGTAGCAAGGTCTTCGAGCACATCCGCACCCGTGGCATACTTGCCGTTCTTGCCACGCTTGCCGCCCTCAAAGCCCATCTCGTCGAACAAGATGTCACCCAACTGCGCAGGCGAGCCAACGTTGAACTTGCGCCCGGCAAGTTCGTAAATCTCGTCTTCCAGCCCCGCCATCTTCTGGCTGAACGCGTTGGACATGCGGCTGAGCGTGTCGCGGTCGACCTTGATCCCGTTCCGCTCCATCTGCGCCAGCACGGGAACCAATGGGCGTTCCATCGACTCGTAGACGCGGGTGACTTTGACCTGATGCAATTGCGGCTTGAACATCAACCAGAGGCGCAGGGTTATTTCGGCATCTTCGGCCGCATAAGGCGTGGCCTTGTCGATGGGCACGCGGTCAAAGGTGATCTGGCTTTTGCCTGTTCCCAACAGTTCTTTGATCGGGATCGGCGTGTGGCCAAGATAGCGTTCGGACAGCGTGTCCATACCGTGGCTGTGAAGGCCCGCATTCATCGCGTAGGACATCAGCATCGTGTCATCGATGGGCTGCACATCGATCCCGTAGCGCGACATGATCTTGGTGTCGTATTTCATGTTCTGGCCGATTTTGATCACCGCCGGATCTTCGAGCAGCGGTTTCAGAGCGTTGAGCGCATCGTCCAGCGGGATTTGTCCTTCAGCCAGATCGTCGTTTCCGAAAAGCCCTTCGCCGCCATCGGCCTTGTGTGTCAGAGGCACGTAACAGGCCTTGCCCGGTTCAACGCAGAGCGAAATGCCGACCAATTCCGCGGTCATGTCGTTGAGGCCCGTGGTTTCGGTGTCGAACGCAACCCAGCCCTTTTCATCGGCAGCGTCGATATAGGCCTGCAAGGCCGACAGGTCGCGCACACAGTCATACGTTGCGGGGTCCATCGGTGGCAGCTCCGGCGTGTCGCCGGCTGGCGGGTTTGCGCCTTCGGGTGTCTTGTCTTCGATGACGGGTGGTTCGACCTCCAACGCCTCGGCAATGCGCTTGGTGAGAGTGCGGAACTCCATTTCCGCCAAGAATGGCATGAGCTTTTCGGGGTCCGGATCGCGCACTTCGAGGTCATCAAGCGTGAAGCCAAGGGGCGTGTTGGTGTCCAGTAACACAAGCTTTTTCGACAACTCAATCTGGTCACGCTTTTCGATCAGGGTTTCGCGGCGTTTGGGTTGTTTGATCTCTCCGGCGCGGTCGAGCAGATCTTCGAGTGAGCCGTATTCGTTGATCAGCAATGCAGCAGTTTTGATCCCGATGCCCGGCGCGCCCGGCACGTTGTCGACGCTATCCCCCGCCAGCGCTTGCACGTCGACGACGCGTTCAGGGAAGACGCCGAATTTCTCAAAGACACCGTCGCGGTCAATGACGCGATTGCCTTTCATCGCGTCCATCATGACGACGCCATCGCCAACAAGCTGCATCAGGTCTTTATCCGAACTGATGATCGTCACACGCCCACCCGCATCGCGCGCTTGCACGGACAGGGTCGCGATGATGTCGTCCGCCTCGTAGCCCTCTAACTCTTCGCAGGCGATGTTGAAGGCTTCGGTCGCGCGGCGGGTCAGTGGAATTTGCGGGCGCAGGTCTTCTGGCATGGCCTCGCGATTGGCTTTGTACTGATCGTACATATCGTTGCGGAACGTATGGCTGCCCTTGTCGAAAATCACCGCCACGTGGGTCGGCGCATCGGGCCCCGTGTTTCCCTCGACATAACGCTGAAGCATGTTGCAAAAGCCGCTGACAGCGCCAATGGGCAAGCCATCGGATTTGCGCGTGAGCGGCGGCAGCGCGTGATAAGCGCGGAAAATGAAGGCCGAGCCGTCGATCAGGTGAAGGTGATGTCCTTTGCCAAATGCCATGTCGCGCGTCCTTGTTTCATGCTGGCCCAAGGTTTGCCACGGACGGCGCAAGGGTGCCAGCAGGAACCTCATCTGACGCGACCAAGATGTGCTTGGCTCTGGAGCAGCTTATCGCACCGCCTATATCAATTCATATCGATAGTGCGGATACGGGGTTTGTAACAGGCACAGAAGTGAATGTGCTTTACCATACTCTTAACAACGAGACAGGCACTGTCATCGGAAGCGGGCTCGACAATCAGGGCCGCGAAATCACGGCATGGTCCGGGGAAAAGGTGTTGCAGTTCCTGACCGGCGCTGATGACGACTCGCCGGTGTTGCCATGCGGACCAGCCCCGATCCCGATCAGCTAAAGCAGCGCTCGCGGTCAGGGACGCCCGGCGAACGCTTTTGTTTGCCCCAAGCGGTGTGCCGCCCAGACGATCAAAGCGCCAAAGCCCGAGAACACAACGAGTAACCCGAAGATGTTCACGGCCGTGCGGAACAGGCCAAGATCATAATAGTTCAGGAAGTGGTAGGGATAGCGGCCATCAAACTGCGCCCGCACCATCGCAGCAATGCAATAGAGCAGCGGCAAAATCAGCCATGGCAGAATGTCAGGGTAGCGCAAATCACGCTTGTCCACGAAAACCAGCCAGTACACAGCAAAGCCAATTGGGATCAGCGTGTGAAGCATCAGGTCAATCACCATGTCGATGCCTTGGTAATCCCTAAGATGCGCCAAGAGAACATGGTACACGATAGCCACCATAGAGATCGACAGCAGCAAACCGCTTTGCAGCTTTGCGGATTCGCGCCAGCCGACCACAACGGCAGCGCAGCTTAGACCGACCAGTGTATTGGTCCAGATTGTAAAGTAGCGATAATTGAACGCGAGGGTTTCAAGCAGACCGATATCGTATCGGTCAATCCGCAGCCAAACGCGTGTGACAATCGTCACAAGAACCGCCAGCGCCAGAACGCCAGCCCAGAAGGCCTTCGTTTTCACGAGTCCTTTGTGTCGGCAAAATCCCGGTGGATATACTTGGCATCGCAATAGCCACATTCGACCCAGCCAGTGTCATGCGGGATTTGCAGCCAGACACGCGGGTGACCCAAGGCTCCTTCACCGCCATCACAGGCGATGCGGTAGCTGTCCACGATTTTGGTTTCGGGCGCTTGCGTTGCCATCTGCTGCGTTTCCTTCATTGGTGTTTTCCACTAGGTGCGGTTTAAGACGACGAGGCGAGAGGAGCAAGAGACAGCTATGACACGGGACGCCATTGAGATCGAAGGTCTGCGCAAAACCTATGCCGGAGGCAAAGAAGCCTTGAAAGGCATAGATTTGACCGTGCCCCGGGGCTCGGTGTTCGGCCTTTTGGGCCCGAATGGCGCAGGCAAGTCGACGCTGATCAATATTCTGGCCGGTTTGGTGACCAAAAGCGCGGGCCGAGTGACGATCTGGGGCTGGGATCAGGATGTGAACCCGCGGCAATCGCGGGCATCCATCGGGGTGATGCCACAAGAATTGAACCTGGACCCGTTCTTCACCCCTCGCGGCGCTTTGGAAGTACAGGCCGGACTGTACGGCGTGCCGAAATCAGAACGTCGCTCGGATGAAATCCTGTCAATGATTGGCCTGACCGATAAGGCCGAAGCCTATGCCCGGACGCTGTCAGGGGGCATGCGGCGACGCCTGCTGCTGGGCAAAGCACTGGTTCATCGACCCCATGTGCTTGTCCTCGACGAACCGACAGCGGGCGTGGATATCGAACTGCGTCAGATGCTTTGGACAAACGTGCGCAAGCTCAACAAGGAAAACGGGATGACGATCATCCTGACGACGCACTACCTCGAAGAGGCCGAGGAAATGTGTGACGAGATCGCGATCATCAATCACGGCGAAGTGGTGGCCCGCGACAGCACAAGCAATCTGCTGGGTGCGCTTGATGCCAAAACAATGGTGATTCAGCCCGACGCAGAATTTGGCACCTTGCCAGAGGTCGACGGAATTGGTGTGACTTTGCGGGATGATGGGACGTTGGCAGTCAGTTATCGCGCCCGCCAGACCACAGCCGAAGACGTGCTGACCATGCTGCGCGAAAACGGCGTGCGAATTCGCGATGTGCGAACCGAACAAGCCGATCTGGAAGACGTTTTTTTATCACTGACACGGTCAGCGTAACCCCCCGCGGCCCGCGTTCACAACGCCCACGGGGGTCGCGCGTAGAACCGAGTGTTACCTGGCAGGTTGCAACATCCGGCCAAGACCGCGACCGCCCAGAACATGGATGTGCAAATGGGGCACTTCCTGCACACCTGCATCGCCCGCATTCGAAATGATCCGGTAGCCCCCGTCCTCAAGCCCCTCTTGCTTGCAGACCTCGGCTATTGTCCGATTGAAATCGACGATCTCGGCATCGCTCGCTTCGCTGGCAAAGTGATCAAAGCACACATACGGGCCCTTCGGGATTACCAAAACATGCACCGGCGCCTGCGGCTGGATATCGCGAAACGCCAGCGAATGTTCTGTCTCCATAACGGTCGCATTCGGGATCTCGCCTCGTAGAATTTTGGCGAATATGTTTTGGTCGTCATAGACGTAAGTCATGCAGCGGTTCCTTAGTCTGCAAACAAGTGGTCGGTGCGCGCAATCTCAAGCGCTTGATCCGGTGTGATTGACAAGAATTTCTCTAACGCAGTCGCGTTGGCTTCTATGCTGTCTTCCTCGCGGATACGCATGTGGTTTTCGAATTCGGCGTCGCGGATGCGGTCGCTTTCATGCACGATGTCATTACGGATCGTCGGCAAAAGCCGCTCAAGCGTTTCCTGTGGCGTCCGTTCGCCCGCCAGACCAACGCGCATCGCATGACCGATGAGGTAATCGTCGGTGAAGGTGCAGTTGATTTCAAGCAGCCGGGTCGTGGCGCGATCGCGACAGAAATCTTCTAGCAAATCCAGATTTCCGGGGTCCATGCAGACCACCATACGATCCGAATCAAAGTAATCGAACAGCATCCGCATCAAAGAACGACGGTGGCGATGACGCTTGCCCAAGGTGGATTGGATACCCCCCATATCCGGCAGATCAGTGTCTTCTTCGTTAAACAGGTATTCGATACAAGGCACGTTGGTCAGTTGCCGGATGCGCGACACAAGACGCTTTGCGACATGCCATTTTTTGCAAACCACGATCAGCAACTCGCGTTCGCGGCCCAAGGTGCTTTCCGTTTCCCAAAAGCGCGGAGCAAAGCGACGACCTATCCGGCCTTTGCCGGTCAGAAATTTATATAGCGACCGTCCCTCATTCGAGATCTCGAAATTGATGCCTTTGGCGGAATACAACGAACCAAGCCGTTCTTTGAGTTCAAGCGCCTCGGGGCTGATCTTGCGGGCGAACAGGAAATCCTGACTGAGCAACAGATCGAAGTGATCGTTGTAGAACGTGACCGGCATTCCATAGTCAGAGAACATCAGGAAGGTCAGCGTCCGGCACTCGATCTCGTTTTCAGGAACAAGATGTCGCACGAGCGTCTGGAAAAAGGTCTCGTCCGGAATCCATGTGGTGCTGAAAAAGCTCATCACATCGCGTCGCTGTTTGACGAAATCAAGGATCGCCTCGATCGTACGTCGCCGCAGACACCACCACTGACTGCCGATCTGGATTTCCAGATCGTCGGGAATTTTGCGCGACAGACCAAGCTTTTTCTGCAGATTGAAGCTGTAGTAAAAGATTTTCTTGTGCGTTCGCTCGTTAAAGTAGTGGCGGTAGATCAGCCGCTCTTCCTTCATCCCTGTCTTGATCCAATCGGACGCAAAGAAATCAAAGCTCTCGATAAAATCGACATCCATCCGGTCCAGATAGGAATGTGCATACTCGGCCGTTTTGATCGCCTGGCAATCTCCGGATAGCATGTAGAAATGCGTGGCGCGCGGAAACGCTTCGACTGCCGCCTCTACCGCGTAGAGTGTCGCCTGAACCAAAGACCATTCACCCCACCCACACTTGATCCGTTTCTTCGCGAAAGTGACGTTGGGATTGTCCGACAAGGCCGTGTGGATCGCCTTGAACGCCTCTGCATCGGCGCGTGCATCAAAGTGGATAGAAATAAAATCTCCGACCGCTGTCAGGCTCAACGCCTGTCGGATAATTGCGTCGGGGTCCTTGTGACACAGGAGTATGAAGGCAATATTCGCCATTCAGGTCTGCACTTGCCCTATTTTCACCTCTTTCTTGTAGTGATAAGCATGTTCAGTCATTGAATAAACCGACTTTATTTGATTTTTTGTTTAGATTACCGGACGACAAGAGCCCGGACCGAGGCTGGAGGCAGCAGACTATGGGGTTTCCCGGAACGTGGATGACCGAAAGCGAAAGCATGGTTTATCGCGTGGTTCCCAAATGTGCATGTTCGACCATTGGTCAGATCATGTTCTTTTCCGACCACGGAAAATTTTTTGATGGCGACATCCATGATGCGCAAAACGGGCTGCACAAATGGGCGCTTGATCACAGCAAGGATCCCATCACCCAGCGCATTCAGGCTCATGATACATACGCGTTCACCTGTGTGCGAAACCCTTACACGCGCATCCTCAGTTCGTTCTTTGACAAGATCTGCGGCATCCAGCGCAACGGCAAACGGTATCGCGGCAACCTTGTTCCGTTGCTGATCCAGAAATACGGGATCGAGGTTGGCGGCGACGACGGCAAGCAAGACTTCGACCAGATCAAAAGCTTCCGTCGCTTTCTGCTATTCGCGCGTGACACCATCCGCTGGCGGCGTCCTATGGACCCTGACATTCACTGGTCGGCCATGTCCGGTCATATCAGCACGTTCATCGTGAATGGCGGGCGCTACGACAATATCTTCTGGACCGAGAGCTTTAACGACGGCATGGCAGATGTTCTCAAACATGTAGACACCAAGAAGACAGTCGATCTTAAGAAAATTCCGCGGTTCAACGAATCCGAGGGCCATGGCCCAAAGCGCGCGCACCCTGTCGAAGATTATTTCGACGACCTGTCGATGCATCTTGTCTACGAGATCTACAAACGTGATTTCGACCTGTTCAAATACGACTTCGCGAACCCGGGAAACAAAATGCCGATTGGTGAGATTGATCTGGACGAAGTTCACGCAAAGCTTGGCGACTGACGATCAGCTGAAGTCCACCCTGAAAAAAGCATTTCCGATCGGGCCACGCCCAATCAGTCCGGCAATTCCTCGGACGCAATGATCGGGAAAAATGCGCCTCCCGACCAGACACCAAACCAGCTTGCCCCATCGACATCGTGGTGCGTACCGACATCCACCAGGCGATAAAAACTTTTGCGGTCGATCAGCGCTTCAAGGTTGGCGCGGACCAACACATAGGGCGACGGCTCGCCCGTCTCAGGATCACGCTCAACCCGAATTGGGTGCTCTGGCCCCGCAACTGCCGTATCGCCGACATGGGTGGTGAACGTCAGAACCTGAGCCTCGTCCCTGCCGGATACGTCGAAATCAATGGCAACAAAGGGGGCATCCTCGACAACGATTCCAACCTTTTCGACCGGCGTAACAAGAAAATACTTATCCCCGTCTTTACGCAAAATGGATGAAAACAGTTTGACCAACGGCGCCCGTCCAATGGGTGTCCCCAAGTAGAACCACGTCCCGTCCCGCGCGATGCGCATGTCCAAATCGCCGCAGAAGGGCGGATTCCACAGGTGCACAGGCGGCGAACCTTTGCTCTTGATGGCGCGAACAGAGGCAGCAATGCCGTCTGCGGATGGAATAACACGATCTTGTGCGCTCATTGCTTTTGCCATTTTCCCTTTGCGCGTTACACTTTCCTGAAACCAAAGTAATGCGCAAGGGAGAGACGTCATGGTCGCAGCAGAAGATTTGGTCGCTGAGATCGAAGCGCTGGAAGACAAGCTGGCGCAGGCCAAGACGGCAATCACCCGCCGCTTCATCGGTCAGGAACGTGTGGTTGAACTCACGCTCACCTCTCTTTTGTGCGGTGGACACGGTTTGCTGATCGGTCTTCCCGGGCTCGGGAAAACCCGTCTGGTCGAAACGGTGTCGACGGTCATGGGACTCAATGGCAGCCGGGTTCAGTTCACGCCCGATCTGATGCCCGCCGACATCCTTGGGTCAGAAGTTTTGGAAACGGGCGCCGATGGCAGCCGCGCCTTCAAGTTCATTCACGGGCCGATTTTTTGCCAACTTTTGATGGCCGACGAAATCAACCGCGCCTCTCCTCGTACGCAGTCAGCCTTGTTGCAGGCGATGCAGGAAAAGGTGGTGACGGTTGCAGGCGAAACCCGTCCGCTTGAAGCACCATTTCACGTATTGGCCACACAAAACCCGATCGAACAGGAAGGCACTTACCCGCTTCCCGAAGCGCAACTTGACCGCTTTCTGGTGCAGATCGATGTCGAATATCCCGACCGCCAGACCGAAAAAGAGATTCTCTTGGCCACGACTGGCGCAGATGAGGCAGACGCGTATGGGGTCTTTACCGCCGAGGAACTGATCGCGGCGCAAAAGCTTTTACGCCGCATGCCTGTCGGCGATGCCGTCGTCGAGATGATCCTTGATCTGGTTCGCGCCTTCCGCCCGCATGACCCGCTGGCCAGTGACCGCGTCAAAGACACCGTAGCGTGGGGCCCCGGCCCGCGTGCGGCACAGGCGCTTATGCTCACCGTTCGGGCGCGCGCCCTGCTTGAAGGGCGCCTTGCGCCCGCACCCGAGGATGTAATCAACATGGCACGCCCCGTTTTGACACACCGTATGGCATTGACCTTCTCGGCCCGCGCGCGCGGCGAGGATTTGGGCAATCTTATCGACGAAGTGGCGCACCGAATGGTGGCGACAGAGGCCGCTGCGTGACACCAGTCACCGCCCTTCGCCAACGTTCGGAAGAAGAAGCCGCCAAACTCCCCGCGCTCCTCGCACGGGCCGAACACCTAGCAGGGACTGTTCTGCTGGGTGAACACGGTCGGCGCCGCGCGGGGTTGGGGGACGACTTCTGGCAGTATCGTCCAATGCAACAGGGCGATGCCTTGCGCGATATTGATTGGCGGAGGTCGGCACGCAGCGACACCCAATTTGTGCGCGAGCGCGAATGGCAAATTGCCCAAAGCGTGATCCTCTGGGTCGATCAGGCGGCGTCGATGCGCTTTGCTTCTCATCCGGACCTCAGCACCAAGGCGGATCGTGCGCGCACGTTGGCATTGGCGTGTTCGATACTGCTCGTTCGCGGTGGAGAACGCGTGGGTCTGACCGGGTTTGACCTGCCTCCCCGGCGCGGTCAGGCCCAGATCACCCGACTGGCCGAAATGCTGTCCGTAGATCATGGTGACGAATATTCAGAGCCCGAAGCACGAGGCATGATCCCGCAATCGCGCGCGATCTTCTTTTCCGACTTCCTGAGCGATCCCGCCCCTGTCGAAGCAGCGCTTACGAAAGCCGCTGATCGCGGTGTGCGCGGGGCCTTGGTTCAGATTCTCGATCCGAGCGAAGAGAACTTTCCCTTTGACGGGCGCACCATTTTCCAGAGCATCGGCGGCGGTGTCGTGCACGAGACCCTGAAAGCTGGCGACCTGCGTGCACGCTATCTGGATCGGTTGGCAGAACGCAAAGACCGGCTGGAACAACTGGCCCGCCTGACGGGCTGGCAGTACACATGCCACCATACAAGTGACAGCGCGCAAACGGCGCTTCTCTGGATATATCGAGCTATGGATGGGGCCCACGGATGACGCTATTTGGCATCGGTTTCGCAACACCTTGGCTTTTGCTGACGCTTTTGGCGCTGCCGATCCTGTGGCTGATCTTGCGCGCCGTTCCTCCTGCCCCGATCCGCAGGATGTTTCCCGGCGTTGTCTTGCTGCTTGGCCTCAAGGATGACGATCAGGTCAGCGATCGCACGCCGTGGTGGCTTTTGCTTCTGCGCATGCTGGCGGTTGCCGCGATGATCATCGGCTTGGCAGGTCCGATTTTGAACCCGGAAACCGATGATCTTGCGGCCAATGACGGACCGCTGCTGGTGGTCATGGACGGCTCTTGGGTCAGCGCTGCAAGCTGGCGCGCCCGGACACAAGCGCTGGACGGACTGATGATCCAAGCAGCGCGCGATGATCGCCGTGTGGCCCTGATCAAGCTCACCAGCCCTGAACCCACCAGTTTTCAAACAGCAGACGATCTGCGCACCCGGATCGTCGGGCTGGCCCCGGACCCATGGGAGCCCGACATGGAACAGGTGGATCGTACGCTAAGCCTGCTGCCAGAGGGTAATTTCGACACCTATTGGATGTCCGACGGCCTGAACCGTGAGGCGCGTGCGCCGCTTCTGGCAGAGCTTGAAGCCCGTGGAACGGTTACCGTGTTCCAGGCAGGCCAAACCATACTCGGCTTGGCACCTGCCCGATTTGAGGACGGGAACATCGTCCTGACCGCCTTGCGCGCCCAATCCGGGAACGAGCGCGAGGTCACGATCCTTGCACAGGGCCGCGACCCTGCTGGCAACCCCGCGGTTCTGGCCCGCGCCACAGCCACGTTTGACGCCGAAGCCACATCAGCCGAAACCGCGCTGGCGCTTCCGTCCGAACTGCGCGCGCGGATCACCCGGTTCGAAATCGAAGGCAACCGAAGCGCTGGGGCGACAACATTGCCCGACGACAGTCTGCGTCGTCGCGAAGTCGCGTTGATGGCCGGGCGCGAAGACCGTGAAGGTCTGCAATTGCTGTCTCCACTTCACTACCTCGAAAAAGCGCTTGAACCCAGCGCAGACCTGTTGACCGGATCGCTAATGGATATGATCCCGGCGAACCCTGATGTCATCGCGCTTGCCGATGTGGCAACACTGGGCGCAGCCGAAGAAGAGGCGCTGCTGGACTGGCTTGAGAATGGTGGCATCCTGTTGCGCTTTGCGGGGCCGCGTCTGGCCGCGAGCGACGTCAGCCGCGAAACCGAAGATCCGCTTTTACCGGTCCGCCTGCGCGCAGGCGGCCGCAGCGTTGGCGGCGCGATGAGCTGGGGGGAACCTAAATCGCTGGCCGAATTCAACGAAGAAAGCCCGTTTTTTGGCTTGCCTGTCCCGGCTGATGTGACGATTTCTGCACAAGTTATGGCACAGCCTGACCCCGCCTTGGCCGAACGGGTCATTGCACAACTAAGCGACGGCACCCCGCTGGTCACGCGCAAGGCGGTTGGTCAGGGTCAAATTATCCTGTTCCATGTAACCGCCAATGCCGATTGGTCATCATTGCCGCTGTCGGGTCTTTTTGTGCAAATGTTGGAACGTCTGGCAATTGCTGCAGGGACCGCATCGCAACCCAGCGCGGAAGACCTCGCTGGCACCATCTGGCAGCCGAACTTGGTGCTGAATGGATTTGGTGCGTTGGCAGATGGCAGCACGCTCCCCGGTGTGACCGGCGAAGACCTCGTCGATGCCCCTTTGGGACCTGACCTGCGCCCGGGGCTCTACCAAAGCCAAGACCGGACTTTGGCCCGCAACGTGATTGAGGCCGACGCCACCCTGACACCAGCCACATGGCCGTCCGATATTTCGGTCGAAGGCCTGACCCAATCCGAAGAAACACCCTTGGCAGGATGGCTTTTGGCATTGGCGATCCTCCTCTTGTTGGCGGACATCATTGCGTCGCTGTTTCTGTCCGGCCGTTTGGCCGGTCCCCGCGCCACAAGCGCAGCGGGGCTGGTGATGGCAGTGCTACTCATGCCCTCCGCACCGGCACAGGCACAAACCACGGATGACATCTTTGCACTTGAGGCGACCGCAGAAGTCACCTTTGCCCATGTCATTACTGGCGATGACGCGTTGGATCGCACCGCGCATGCCGGATTGGTGGGCCTGTCGGAAACCCTGTTCTTCCGGACGTCTGTTGAACCCGCTGAACCGGTGGCAGTGAACCTCGAAACCGATGAGCTGGCGTTTTTCCCGTTCCTCTACTGGCCGATCACACCGGATCAACCGACCCCATCCGCCGAAGCCTATGCCAAGCTGAACACGTATCTCCGATCTGGAGGAATGATCCTGTTCGATACGCGCGATGCCGACATTGCCCGTTTTGGCACAGGCAGTCCGAATGGGCGAAAACTACAGCAACTTGCGGCACCGCTGGACATCCCGCCTTTGGAACCGGTCCCCGAAGACCACGTTCTGACGCGCACATTCTATCTGCTGCAGGACTTTCCCGGTCGCCACAACAGCCGCGATGTCTGGGTCGAAGCCGCCCCACCCGATGCCGAACTTGTCGAGGGCATGCCGTTCCGCAACCTGAACGACAACGTCACACCCGTGATAATTGGCGGAAATGACTGGGCGTCGGCCTGGGCGATGGACGACCGTGGCAATCCGCTTGTTCCCATCGGGCGCGGATACTCAGGCGAACGCCAGCGCGAAATCGCCTATCGGTTCGGGGTCAACCTGGTCATGCACGTGCTGACCGGGAACTACAAATCCGACCAGGTTCACGTGCCTGCGCTTCTTGACAGATTGGGCAATTGATGACCGGCAGCATCGTTTTCGATCCTCTCCTTCCGTGGGTGATTATCGCCGTTCTGGCCGCGATGGCAGCATTTGGTGTGGCCCTTGCCCTGTGGCGCGGATTGCAAGGCTGGGCGCTTCGGGCGCTCGCCGCACTGGTGGTACTGGCCGCGATGGCGCAGCCGTCGTATCAGGTTGAAGATCGCGCTCCGCTATCGAACATCGTTCTGATTGTCGAAGACAAAAGCGCCAGCCAATCCTTGGGTGACAGGCTGGACGAAACCACTAACGCGGCGGTCGCATTGGCCGCTCAGTTGAACGCCCGCGACAACACGGAAATCCGGCGGATCGAAGTGCGCGATGGCGAAGGCGACACTGGAACGCTGCTCATGTCTGCCGTGTCCGATGCCTTGGCCGAGGAACCGCGCGGACGCATCGCGGGTATCTTTTTGCTCAGCGACGGGCGCGTCCACGATCTTGAACGCACGCCCGACCTGCCTGCACCACTGCACCTCTTGCTGACAGGCAAAGAAACCGACTGGGACCGCCGCCTCATTGTCAAAAATGCACCCGCGTTCGCAATTCTGGGCGAACCGGTGACCCTTACCTTACGGGTCGAGGATGATGGCGCGGCGCCGCAGGAAAGCTCGACCGTGATCGACATTTCCGTCGACGGAGAAGAGCCTCAGCGTTTTGATATGCCAATCGGGCAAGACATCGAACTGCCGATCACTCTGCGCCATGGTGGGCTGAACGTGATCCAGTTCACTGTGCCCACCGCCGAAGACGAATTGACCGACCGCAACAACACCGCGCTGGTTCAGATCAACGGCGTCCGCGACCGTCTGCGCGTGCTTCTGGTTAGCGGCGAGCCTCATGCGGGCGGCCGGACATGGCGCAACTTGCTCAAGTCGGACAGTTCAGTCGATCTGGTCCACTTCACCATTCTGCGGCCGCCGGAAAAGCAGGACGGCGTGCCGGTAACGGAGCTGTCTCTGATCGCATTTCCCACACGCGAACTGTTCCTCGAAAAGATCGAAGATTTCGATCTGATCATCTTTGATCGTTACAAACGACGCGGCATCCTTCCTGCGATCTATCTCGACAATGTCCGCAACTATGTCGAGGAAGGAGGCGCGGTTCTGGTCGCTGCAGGCCCTGATTTTGCCAGCGCCGACAGCCTCTACCGCTCGCCCCTGGCGGATATCATTCCTGCCGAACCTACAGCCCGCGTCATCGAACGCGGATACCGCCCCGGCATCACCGATTTGGGCGAACGTCACCCTGTCACATCGGGTCTTTCCGGAGCCGACACTTGGGGACGCTGGATGCGCCAGATCGAGGTTGAACCGATCGGCGGCGACGTTGTCATGAACGGCATTGACGACAAGCCGCTTCTGGTGCTCGACCGCGTCGGCGAAGGTCGGGTGGCGCTGATTGCTTCGGATCACGCATGGCTTTGGTCGCGCGGCTTCGAAGGCGGTGGCCCACAGCTCGACCTGCTACGGCGTCTGGCGCACTGGATGATGAAGGAACCCGAGCTTGAGGAAGAAGCGCTCTGGGCCGAACCCACCGGTCAGACCATGCGCATCATCCGCCGCACGCTTGACGAGACCATCGGCGCCGTCACCGTCACTCGCCCCGATGGCACCGAAGAAGAGATCACGCTGGAAGAGGTCACTCCGGGCCGCTTTGAGGCGCTCTATACCGGGCCAGAAATTGGTCTGTATCGTCTGGCCGAAGGGGATCAGGAAGCAGTTGTCGGCCTTGGCCCCGCCGCGCCGCGCGAGTTCGAACAAACCATCGCAAGCGGTGAAGTCCTGGAGCCTACAGTTGATGGCACCAATGGCGGTGTGCGTCGACTCGAAGACGGCCTGCCCACCATCCGTACCGTCGGCGAAGGCCGCCCCGCCGCTGGCCGTGGCTGGCTGGGCATCACCCCGCGCGAGGCATTCGAGACACTGGATGTGACCCAAACGCCAATGCTGCCCGGCTGGCTGGTTCTGCTGCTGGCATCGGGTTTGATCCTTGGCGCATGGCTGCGCGAGGGGCGGCGGGACTCTTGATCTACAGGATACTCGACGGATTGAAATCGTCCGTCACCACACCGACGATCTGAAGCAGGAACTCTCCGCTCACTGGGTCCAATGCGTTTTGATAAAAGGCATCCGCCTGATCGCGTGCGTCTATCTCCGTTACGGCAAAACCGTCAAACAGGTCCATAACGGTGCGCGCATTGTCCACGTCAGACATTCCAAGGTGGACAGCAAAATAGGCCCCGATGTCAGTCTTGGTTTCCAGAAACGCCCGGTCTGCAATCTGCTGAGCCACAAACTCCGGTGTCGCACCGGCTGGCGGCAACGCTTTGGCCCCTTCAAGAACCGCAAGAATAAAGCTGTCACGCGGATAGCCATTATCCAAAGCACCCACCCAAAAATCCAAACCGCCCTGATCCGGCGTCCGACCAAGCACATTGTTGTAAACGATCGTTGCAAAATCGAGATTGGACGTCCCTTCGGGATAAGCCGCCACGGTTTCGGGTTGCGGTGCAAACTGTTCGGCCATTCCTTCCAAGGATAATCCATTAGCATAGGCCGTCGCCCAGAAATTAAGACCCACCGCATCCGGCGCGCGATTGAAATACGCGATATAAAGCTCAATGATCGCTTCCATCTCTTCGGCAGTCAGTTGCGCCGCACCGCCAAAGTTACTCAGTTCGAACGTGATCGAATCCGCAGGCCCGTTGAAGTCAATCAATTCGATCTCGGTCAACGTGTCCGTGCCAGCACCGTCCATGCGACGATCTTCGACCGTGGTGCCGGACGGGGAGATCGTGATCGTGTGACTGTTTTGCGGTGCATCATAGGACGCGGTATCAACACCCGGGCCACCATTGATCACATCGTTGCCAGTGCCGCCTTCAAGGGTGTCATTTCCCTGTTCACCTGCCAGCGTATCTGCACCGTCCGTGCCCACAAGACTGTCCGGCCCATCTGTCGGCATCACATCAGTGGTCGGCGCATCGTAGGGCAAGCGCTGCACGACATCGACAATCGTGTTCACGATCCCCGAGTTGTCGAGGGTCACTTCAAAGCTGTCGATGTCGTAAAACCCGGGGCCGTTGAGCGAAAATTCATAGGCAAACAAAACGTCTCCGGCAGACGCTCCGCCATCTACAACTCCAACCGCGCCGTCAACAAATGCTTCGTCAAGATCAAGGAATCCGCTGCTTGTCAGCGTCGCGTCGTTCTCGACGATACCGACAAATGTCGGAGGAAGCGCGCCAGTGCCCGGCGCTGAAAACGCCTGGCCTCGGATGAATAACTCGAAGACAGTGCCTTCAGGAAGCGGCTGATCCGCGACGATATTGATAAAGAACGTACTCGCGAATTGGCCTGTCTCTAATCTGAACGGCATGATGCATTCCTTTCAAAGAGGGAAATCTTTACGAACGAAGGTTTTCTTCAATCTGATCGCCCAGTTTATCTAAATATTAACAATTGGTTAAAAGGTCCGGTACGGACCTATCTCGATCTACAGGATCTCCGGGTTAAGAGTGTCGGTGAGAACGCCAGTGATCTGAATCAGGAACTCTCCCGACAACGGGTCGGTTGCGGCACTTAGGAACCCATCAGCAAGATCGCGCGCCGCCGTGTCGTCGGCCTGGGTCGCATCGCCGAATGCGTCCATCACAGCTTGTGCATTATCCGGATTCGTCATCCCGAGCACCACGGCGTAGTAGGCGCCAACATCGGTTTTTTCTCCAAGGTAGGACCGGTCTGCGGCTTGCTGGTCGATGGTGACCTGCGGTGTTCCCGCAGGCAGCGGCGCACGCGTGCCCTCCAGAATGTCTAGGATGAACTCGGCCCGGGTCGATCCCCCACTTCCCAACTGGCCCAGCCAGAATTCCAATCCCAACGCATCAGGATCGCGTCCAAGCACGTTGTTATAAACCGCTTCGACGAACACCCTATCGCTGGTACCAGACGGATAGAGCAATTGCGTTTCGGGTTGGGTGGCGAAATCATTGGCCATGTCACCAAGAGTGACACCCCCTTCAGCATATGCATTTGTCCAAAAGGCAAGCCCGAGCGAGTCCGGCGCGCGGTTGTAGTAGGCGATGTAAAGCTCGATCACCTCTTTGAACTGTGCTTCGGTCAATTGTGACCCAGAGTCGAACCGGTCGAGATGGAACGCCGGTATCGCGGCATCACCCTCGAACTTGAGAAACTCGATGCCAGTCAGCAAATCAAAATCGTCACGATCTGCCGTGCGGTCGTCTATGCGTGCCGCGCCTATCGACAGAGACAGGGTGTAACCATTCTGAGGCCCAGAAAAGACGGCAGTGTCCGTGCCCGCGTCACCATTGATGAAATCTACGCCCTCACCGCCAAAAATAGTATCGTTGCCATTCCCCCCCGAAATCACCTCCTCAAAATTCGTGATCCCGAAAAGCGTATCGTCACCAGAAGTCGCGCGGTTTTCATCCGGCCCATCACCCACAACCTGCTCATTGCTGCTGACCACGACGCGTTCAATGAAATTCTCGTCGACATAACGAACGTCAGCAGAAATGACAGCGCCATCATCGGCTTGCGTCACCAGGTAGGTGGCCGCCTCCGCCTCACCGATCTGTACAATCGATGCGTCCCGAATCCAGGTGTATTGTAGCGTTTGCTCGGAAAACGCGTTGAATCCAGGCAGGAGGTCCGTATTGATCGACAAGGTTTCACCGACCTCGAATGAACCGACGATAAAGTCTGCTTCCAACAGGCTCGGCACCTCGAGATCAAGCTCGGGCAACGCCCGATCAGGCTGAACTACACCGTCAAAGGTCGCATTGAATGACGTAACATCGATGATCCCAGCTTCGAGAATTTCAAACTCAAAGGACAAAAGTCGCGTGCCGGCAGTCAGCGGCCCAACAAACATACCACTGGCAGTGGCCGAATAGTCGAGCATCTGGAAGTCGATATTGCTGGAAATTTCACCACTCGTCAAAAGATCGATGCCGGTTGGCAGGACATCCTGAACGATCATCTCGATATCAAAAGAAAACGAGAAATTCTGATCGACGTTTTCAGTCAAACTGACAATGACAGAGCCGACGCGATCATTTTGTAAAATCGAAAGGGAATATGCCACAGATTATGCTTTCTAAAATCGTTACAACTATGAGAGTAGCTTAATCACCCCTGCGGAGGTGTCAAAAAAAAAGACCGGCCTCAATTAAGACCGGTCTCCGTTTGTCAAAAGTGTTTTAAGAGAGGGTGTCAGCTTCCCAATTTCTCGTCGATGATTTCGCGGAACTTGTCATAGCTCATGTTCGAATAGGTCTCCCCGTCGATCACGAAAGACGGGGTCGAGCTGATCCCATGCTCTTCGGCATTGGCCTGATACCATTCGATCAAAGACCGCGCCTTATCGCCATTGCTCAGGCACGCCTCAAGCTGGTCATTCTCGATCCCGGCAATCCGTCCGATCTTGCGCAGCTCATCAGCAATTGCCGCCTCTGACCCCGCGCGGCTCCATTCGCTTTGCGTGTCGTAGATCATCTCGGTGATCCCAAAGAAGCGATCTTCACCGCCGCATCGCGCGACGAGGGACCCCCAGAGACCGTAGCGATCAAAATAGACCTCACGATATGTGAATTTGACCTTGCCGTTATCGATGTAATCCTTCTTCAGATCCTTAAACACACCTTCATGGAAGCTTGCGCAATGCGGGCAGGTGTATGATGCGTATTCAATGATTTCGACAGGTGCGTCTTCGGCACCAAGCACCATGTCTTGAACGGTCACATCCGCCGCAGCGCTTTCCTGTGCATTGGCGGCTCCCGGCAAATTGATCTCCTGACCGTTCACCGTGGGTGTGCTGTTCGTGCCTGCGACCCACCATCCCGCACCCGCCACGAGGGCTGTTGCAAGTGCAATCGTCATCAACCGTTGTTTCATCGAGAAACCCTTTGTGCTGTTTGCCGTAGGACCTAGGTCCGTTTTTGCGTTTTTGAATAGACGTTTGTCGCCAAACGTTCCAGAGCCGCGCGTAACCCGTCATCCTGAACGTCACCGGCAAGCTTTTGGGCTTGCGGCAAGATCGTGGACGGGGCGTCGTCCCGACCGGATTTGGGACGGTGGTCAAAGCTCACCTGACCTTCGGAAAATCCGGTTGACGCGGTTTGTGTGATTCTAACTTTGGAAATGGCGTTATATCCGTAGACCGCGTTCACCTTTTCCCGCAGTTTTTCTTTCTGCATCTCGAGCATCGGTGCATTCGCACCAGTCGTCAAAAGCGTCAGCGTCGCGCCAAACCCACCGCGCCCGTATCTTACCTCGACAGGACGGCTGATCGCAGCGATGTCCTCGCCTGCGATTTCAGTCCAATGGGTCAGCAGGCGCGATTGCGCAAAACCACGGGTTTCCGAGGTCTTGCGAATCTGCGTCTGCAAGAGGCTCGATGTCCGTTTGAACCCGTGCGTCTGACTGTTGCGTGGCGCCATGTTTGACTCCCTCTCTCGAACGCTATTCTAGTGGCGCGACGCCGTTGCAACCACCCCACAAATGAGAGCCGAAATCAAAGGTATGTCAGACCTACGTGATCCACCCGATCCGTCCTTGCTGCTTGACTGGTACGACCGTCATGCCCGGACCATGCCGTGGCGTGTCGGTCCTTCGGCGCGTGCCCAAGGCATACGTCCGGATCCCTACCGAGTGTGGATGTCCGAAATCATGTTGCAACAAACGACTGTTGCCGCCGTCAAAAGCTATTTCGAAGCGTTCACCACGCGTTGGCCAACAGTCAGCCATCTGGCGCAGGCCGACGATGCCGACGTCATGGCTGCATGGGCTGGCCTGGGCTACTATGCCCGCGCGCGGAACCTTTTGAAATGTGCCCGGGTGATCCACACCGAGCATGGCGGGATGTTTCCCAAAAGCTATGACGGGCTGATCGCTTTGCCGGGGATCGGCCCTTATACGGCCGCAGCCATTGCGTCGATCGCTTTTGATCTGCCCGAAACCGTTCTTGATGGCAATGTAGAGCGTGTGATGGCGCGGCTCTATGACGATCACACCCCACTGCCCGCTGCGAAACCTGTTTTCATGGAATACGCGTCGGCCCTGACACCCAAAACGCGACCCGGTTGCTATGCGCAAGCGGTGATGGATTTGGGCGCCACCACCTGCACCCCCCGCAACCCGGCTTGCGGTCTGTGCCCATGGCGCAAATCCTGCGCGGCGTGGGACGCAGGCACAGCCAGAGAACTGCCCAAGAAGACGCCCAAAAAGCGCAAACCCACTCGTCTTGGCGTCGCATACCTTGCGCGGCGGGTGGACGGAGCATGGTTGCTAGAGCAACGCCCCAATACCGGTCTTTTGGGTGGCATGCTGGGTTGGCCCGGAAGCGACTGGACCGAGGTCCCGCCCGAAGAAAACCCGCCAATCCGTGCCGAATGGCACACACTGCCCACCGAAGCGCGACACACCTTTACGCATTTTCACCTAAAACTGATCGTGAAAACTGCGTTGGTTCCTATGGATCGCACACCTGTGCGCGGGCATTTTGTTGATAGTGACAGCTTTGACCCGAATGACCTGCCAACGGTGATGCGCAAAGCCTATGCGCTGACGAAAGACGCATAAGCTGGCGCAACGAAAACCTTGGTGAACGCCAACCGCGAGGCTACACTCGCAGACACCTATCAAGGCATGCCGGAACCATGACTGACAGCAGCTTTCAAACGCCATCACCGCGACTGCCGCTTCGCACGGCGCTGCCGTTCTGGTTGTCGCTATCCATGATCCCGTTGGTCATGTCCGCAGCCGTGGTTGGTGGAATTTGGGTGGTGGTTCCGATCGTTGCAGCTTGGGGCGTCTTTGCAACTTTGGACGCCGCGCTTGGCCTCGACACCGGCGGGCTTGACCCCAAGACGCAGGACAGCGCTCTTTTCTGGCATCGGCTGATCACCTTGATCTGGGCACCCTTACAATTCCTGATGATCTTTTGGCTGGTCTGGTACATCCCTCGGGTCGATCATCTGAACCCGCTCGAAATATACCTTGTGACCATCAGCATGGGGGTCTTGTCGGGCAGTGTCGGGATCGTCTACGCGCACGAATTGATGCACCAGAAGAACAAACTTGAGAGGTGGCTGGGCGATCTGTTGATGTGCATGACATTGTACGGGCATTTCCGGTCAGAACATTTATTGGTCCACCACCGATATGTCGGCACGCCGCGTGACCCCGTCACGGCACGCTACAACGAAAGTTTCTGGCGCTTCTATCCCCGTGTGCTCAAGGCCTGCCTGGTTTCGTCATTCAAGGCAGAACGCGATATGCTTGCCCGCAAAGGACTGGCGTGGTGGCATCCAAGCAATCCCTTCTGGCGCTACCTGGGCCTTCAAATGGCCTTTCTCATTCTGGCCTTTGCATTAGGAGGCCCGCTGGGTGTGCTGGTCTTTGTGCTGCAGGCGCTTGCGGCGATCTTTCAGCTCGAGGTGGTAAACTATGTCGAGCATTATGGGCTGACGCGCAAATATCTGGGTGATGGCAAATACGAACATGTCAAACCGCGGCACAGCTGGAATGCATCGCACACCGCGTCGAATTGGTTTCTGATCAACCTGCAACGACACTCGGATCACCACTACAAACCCGACCGCCGGTTTCCACTGCTGCAGACCTATGACGAATCCGAAGCCCCACAACTGCCGTACGGGTACCCGGTGATGACCTTTTTCGCGCTGTTCCCCCGCAAGTGGCGCGCGATGATGAACCCCCGAGTTCAGGCATGGCGCGAACGGTATTACCCAGAGATCGTCGACTGGTCTGAATACAACAAGGCCCGGCACGGAGTGTGATCCGAAACCGGGCCTGAAACTTTCAAGACGTTTTTTGCAATCCCTTTACGGATTGCGCTCTGATCACAGCTCGGCGAGCAGCGCTTCACCGCCGGACACTTCACAGACGCCGGGGCTCTCTTCGACATGAAGCTTCGTCACAGTGCCGTCTTCAACGACCATCGCGTAGCGCTTGGAGCGCCCGATAAGGCCCGCCGGGGGCGCATCGAAATCAAGGCCAATCGCTTTGGTAAAGGTGCTTTCGGCATCGCCCAGCATGGTGATCCCTGCCTCTGTCGCGCCAGTGCTTTCGCCCCAGGCTTTCATCACGAAGGGGTCGTTGACGGAAACACAGATGATTTCGTCAATGCCCTTGGACATGAATTCGTCCTTGGTGCGGATAAAGCTCGGCACATGTGCCGCGTGGCAGGTCGGAGTGAACGCGCCCGGAACGGCGAAAACCACCAGTTTCTTACCCTTGGCGTGTTCCGCCAATGCGACAGGCTCGGGCCCGTCCGCGCCCATTTTCACAAGTGTTGCCTCTGGAAGTGTGTCACCCGGTGCGATTGTCATCGTCAGTCCCTCGTTGATGAATTGCATTCTCGATGCTCTGCCATATAGGGTCGCGCGGAACGAGACCAATGGCATTGTGCAAAAAGGTTCAGCAATGAGTCATGTAATTGTTGTCGGCGCCGGCCAAGCGGGCGCGTCCTGCGTCGCCCGTTTGCGCGCCAAAGGCTTTGACGGTCAGATCACCTTGATCGGCGAAGAACCTTTTCCCCCGTATCAGCGCCCCCCCCTGTCCAAAGCGTATTTGCTGGGCGAGATGGAACGCGATCGGCTCTACTTGCGGCCGGAAACCTATTATGCGGAACACGAGATCACCCTGAAGCTTGGTACGGCAGTGTCAGCGATCGATCCCCGGGCGCGACAGCTGACTGTTGGGGATGAATTGCTGGCATATGATGATCTGGTTCTGGCCACCGGCTCCACGCCACGCCGGCTACCAACTGCGATTGGCGGCGATCTGGACGGCGTGATGGTTGTACGCGGCTTGCACGATGTGGATGCCATGGCCCCCCGCTTTACCAAGGATGCGCGCGTTTTGATCGTAGGGGGTGGCTATATCGGCCTCGAAGCGGCTGCCGTCGCTGCGAAACTCGGGCTCAAGGTGACGTTGGTGGAAATGGCCGACCGTATTCTGCAACGCGTTGCGGCCCCGGAAACATCGGATTTCTTCCGCAAGGTCCACAGCAACCACGGTGTCGATCTGCGCGAAGCTGTTGGA
Source organism: Marivita sp. (assembly GCA_043585115.1). GTDB lineage: Bacteria > Pseudomonadota > Alphaproteobacteria > Rhodobacterales > Rhodobacteraceae > Marivita. Next base: position 2,681,052 of record CP121326.1, on the reverse strand, counting down.
TTGGACCACCTGACCGGCATCGACGGACGCGTCACAGGTGCGGTTCTGACGGACGGCAGCACGGTTGAGGTTGATTTTGTTCTGGTCGGTGTTGGCATCACCCCGAACACCGCTCTCGCCGAAGCCGCCGGGGTGCGGTTGGAGAATGGCATTGCGACAGATGCACAGGGCCGTACGTCTGATCCTCATATCTGGGCAGCAGGCGATTGCGCGTCGTTCCCGTTGAACGGGCAGCAGCTTCGCCTTGAAAGCGTGGGCAACGCGATTGATCAGGCCGAATGCGTGGCCGACAACATCATGGGAGCTGATCAACCCTATATTGCAAAGCCATGGTTCTGGTCTGACCAGTATGACGTCAAACTTCAAATCGCAGGGCTGAACACAGGCTATGACAAAATCATCGTGCGCCAAGGCGAGGGCGATGTGGTGTCCCACTGGTACTTTGCGGGTGATCGGCTTTTGGCCATCGACGCTATGAACGATCCACGCGCCTATATGGTGGGCAAGCGCATGATCGAGATGGGCAAATCACCTGACCCCGAGGCGGTCGGTGATCCTGAAACCAACCTGAAGGAATTGCTCAAGGCGTGAGGATTATTGCGGGCCTCTATCGCGGGCGACCGCTTGCCAATGTCGGCAAAGGTGATCCCGGTGCACATCTGCGGCCAACCACCGACAGGGTCCGCGAGAGCCTGTTCAACATGCTTGGGGGTGGGCGTTTTGGTGAGCCGTTTGAAGGTGCACATGTACTGGATTTGTTTGCCGGAACCGGTGCGCTGGGGTTAGAGGCGCTATCGCGCGGCGCGGCGTCGGCTGTATTTGTTGATGATGGGCGCAAAGCCCAATCGTTGATCAAAGCCAACATCAAAACATTGGCCTGTGAGGCAGCACGTTTGATTTCAAGGGACGCGACACGGCTTCCTCCGTGCGACACGGAAAAGGCGACGCTGGTCTTTCTTGACCCCCCCTATGGCAAAGGATTGGGTCAAAAAGCACTGACCGCCGCTATCGCCGGAGGCTGGATCGCGGATGGTGCTTTGATCGTGTGGGAGGAGAACACCCCACAGTTGGCCCCAGATGGATTCACAAGACTGGATAGCCGTCGTTACGGCGACACGCATGTGACCGTTTTGCGATTTGGGGATGATCCCGACGCATGATATGCTGACGGCATGGCAGTTTATACACCAACCGCTCAGGATGTCCGGCAGATCGACGACACCGCTCGAACCGCGCCAAGGCCCACACCCAAAGGAGGTCCGGTTCTGATTGCGGATTGCACGACACCCTGTGCGGGCGAGACGCTCTTGTCCTTACTGTGGAAACTCTGGGACAACCCAGACTGATCCGGCCGGGAGGGGTTCTGCATCGACCCAGAGCGACGCGGCATTCAGACCGCGCCGCCCTCATGGATTATTGCGTCCCTAGCCGTCGGTTCCAGCCGATGTACCATGCGTGGCCTCAACGGCTGCGCGCGCATCTTCGACCAACTGCGCCCCGTCCAGCCCCCGTGCGGTCATTTCGGAGATCCACTCTTGTGTGACCTCTTCGCCCAGCGCCACAATCCGCGCGGTCTCGGCATCGCTTAAAGTGGCGATCTCGTTGCCCGCGTCTTCCATCAAGTCCCGTCCAACGCGGTCACCGGTGTCATGTGCCCGACCGGCCATGGCCGAGGTCTCCAATCCGGAATTCGCGTCAATCACGGCTTTCAGATCATCGGGCAGCGCATTGTAGCTGTCTTTGTTCATCGCCCAGATAAAGTAGAGGTTGTACAATGACTTGTCGCCTGCCACGTCCGTGTGGCTGTCCGTCAGTTCATCCAGCTTGAGGGATGGCGACATTTCCCACGTAATCACACCACCATCCACGACACCCTTCGACAAGGCCTCTGGGAATTGCGGGACAGGAAGTCCGATTGGTTCGGCCCCCAGCTTATCGAGCAGCAGCGTCGCAGGTCGCGACGGGCCACGCAGCTTGAGCCCCGCAAAATCGCTTAGGTCCGTTATCGCACCTCCGGTTTTATGCACGATTCCCGGTCCGTGCATATGCGCGGCAATCAGGTGTACATCCGTAAAGTCGTCCATCAGGTGCTTTTGCGTAAATTCCCAAGCGGCACGAGACGCATCCTCAGCGCTTTTGGTGACCATGAAAGGCAACTCCAACGCTTCGGCTTCGGGAAAGCGACCCGGCGTATAGCCGGGGATGACCCATCCACCATCAATCACGCCATCACGGATCAAATCATATTGCGCAGTGGCTTTGCCACCCAACTGCATAAACGGATAAATCTCGATCTTGATCCGACCGTTCGACTCAGATTCGACCTTTTCGACCCAGGGATCTAGAAAGTATTTCGGGTTTGCCGAATTTGGCGAAACGAAGTGCTGGAACCGAAGTGTCACGTCCTGAGCAAATCCGGTGGTTGCAGTTATGCCAAGCATGGCGGTGAGAGCGGCGGTTTTGAGAAACGTCATATCTCCGCGCCTCCTGTATGAAGCTGGGGTCATGCACTGCTGCACTGCAGCGCAACCTGTATCTATGCGCATACAGGACTTGTTGCAAACGGTTCGCAATTATGTGGCTGGACTGTTTCTTACCAACCCGATGAAATTACATCTAAATCGCCGTTTTGGGGGAATTCGGAGTGCTCTTTCCCCATGTTGGCAAACCATAAAAACCGAATTGCAGCACATCCCCACAGGATGCTATTCATAAAATTGAATTTATCTCTGGGAGGAGACATCATGCTTTTGCGCCCAACCCGCCGTGCATTTCTCAAGACAGCTGCCGCCATGCCAGCCTTTGCGCTTCCGGGCGCGCAGGCCGTTGCCGAACTTGGAGGTCCGGACGGAGGCAATACGGGGCATTTCCGTTTCACAATGGGCGACGCCAAAATCACCATTGTATCCGACGGGTATCTGAGCCTGCCGACAGATGGTCTTGGCGTGAATGCCGATCCGGCCGAGGTGCAGGCTTTTCTTGCTGCCCACTACTTGTCGACCGAAACCAACACGTCGCACACCAACCACCTGATTGTCGAAATTGGCGGCAACACGGTCCTTGTCGATGTCGGGTCAGGCAACCGCTTTATGCCAACCGCAGGACGGCTTTGGGCAAATATGGAGGCTGCCGGAATTGATCCGTCGACCATCACTCATGTGGTTATCACCCACGCGCATCCGGATCACATCTGGGGCGTACGGGACGATTTTGACGAAGCCATCATTCCCGACGCCGCCTACTATCTGGGGGAAGCCGAACATACCTACTGGATGCAGGATGGTCTTGCATCGCAAGTACCCGCAGAGATGCAGCAATTCGTGGTCGGCGCGCAAAACTCGATCAATGTTGACGGGGCCGAGTGGGAACTCATGTCCGACGGGTTTGAAGTGGTGCCCGGCGTTCGGGTCATCGACACACCGGGACATACACCGGGGCATATGGCTGTGATTGTCGAAAGCAACGGTCAGCAATTGATCGCATTGGGCGATTCCATGAGCCACGCCTACACAAATTTCGTCCATCCCGGCTGGTACAACAGTTTCGACGCCGATGGGGATCAGACGGTGGCAACGCGCACGCGTCTGCTGGATATGGCGGCAGCCGACCGGATGGCTGTGCTGGGTTATCACTTCCCGTTTCCGGGCGTTGGTCATGTCATGCGCGACGGCGATGCGTATAGCTTTGTCCCGGCGCTCTGGAAATTCGACTAACGGCCAGCGGCCTTTAAATTGGCGGCGCGGTGGGACCAAAGGATATGTCCCAGCGCGCCAAACACCGCAATCCCAGCGGCCGCACCCAGCCATGTGAGATCTCCAACCGTCTGCACCAGCCCGCCCAGCGCAGAGCCGGATGCGGTGCCGACATAAATTGCCGCAGCATTGAGAGAGAGCACCACACCAGCCAGATTTGGCGCCAATTGCAACAGGCGCACCTGCTGCGGGGCCACAAAAGACCAGCCAACGGCGGACCACGTAAATACCAGAGCGAGCAAAAACCCTGTGCCAATCGGTAAACCCGAAAACAACGGCATTAACAGGATTTGCCCAAGGCACAGCATTACCAGCGAATTGACCGAGCCGAACCGGTCCGTCAGCGCGCCACCCATCAGATTACCTGCAACCGCGCCTGCCCCGAACACCAACAAAACCAGTGTGATGCCATCACGGCCATAGCCCATAGTCTGCTCTAACAATGGCGCAAGATAGGTGTACAACACGTAAAACGCGCCCAGAAAACTGGCTGTGAACAATACCGCGCCCATCACCAGACCGTCTTTCAATGTGCGCCCCAGATCGGCCAACGTGACCGGCGTAAACCGCAACCCTGCCGGAACACGAACCCAGATCAAAATGGTCGAGAGCAAGGCAAGGACCATCACGATCCAGAAAGCCGTCCGCCATCCAAAGGTGAACGCAATCCAGCCACCGATTGGAACTCCCAAGGCCTGCGACAGGGTCAGTCCAAAATAAAAGGCTGCAATCGCTTTGCCTTGTGTGGCTTTCGGAGCCAACGCCGCCACAACAGCAGCACCGACCGGCGTCACCACTCCCGCGCCCGCAGCCCCCAAGGCCCGCGCGATGTAGAGAACGGTCACATTCGGCGCGATGGCTGACAAAAGCGCAGCAAAGGCAAAAAGGCCCATGCCCGCGGCAATCACCCTGCGGCGTCCGATTTGTCCGGTCAGCGACACCAAAAGCGGGGACAACACCGCATACGCCAAGGCATACGCCGTCATTGCACCACCGGCGGCCGCTGTGCTGATATCCAGATCAGACGCCAAAAGCGGCACCATGCCAATGATCACAAAGGCCCCCATACCGATCACGAAATTGCACCCGGACAGCAACGCGATGAGCCCGACGGGTGGCCGGCCCTGATCTGATTGAGGTGCCATTTGGGTTATCCTTCGCGCGGAGCAGCCGCACGGCTGAGGCGGTCATTGATCGCTATACCAAGACCTTCGTGCGGAATCGGCGAGACAGCAATCACCTTTCCGCCCAGTGCATCCAGACGGTGCAAATAATCGAACAGATGCGCCGCCGCCTCTACCAGATCTTCGTTTTTCGAAAGATTGAGATCGCAATCAACATCACCAAAGCCAAGGCGCAGCTCACCTGCATCCCATTCGGTTGCATTCAGGCGCACCAGCGCGTCGGGCGCATAGTGGGACATCAATTGACCGGGTGCGGAAATCGCTTCGGCCTTGTGCCGTATCGCGATGGGACGCCCGAGGGTCGCGGCCAGTTGTTCTTCGGTGATGCCCCCCGGACGCAAAAGGACCGGCTTGTCGATCAAACCAACGATTGTTGATTCAACGCCCACGGCACAAGGACCGCCATCCAGCACCGCGTCGACACGCCCATCAAGGCTGTCGATCACGTGCTGCGCCAATGTCGGGCTGATTTGCCCGGACCGATTGGCAGACGGCGCAGCAACGCCGCGCCCAAACGCACGCAACACCGCCCGCGCCGTGGCATGAGCCGGTACTCTGACCGCAATCGTCTCCAGACCGGCCGACACCAATGGCGAAATCGGGCTGTCCTTTTGCCGTTTCAAAACCAACGTCATCGGACCGGGCCAATAGGTCTTCGCCAGAAGCTCTGCTTCTGGTGTCCAGACGACGTGCTTTTTAAGGTCATTCAGGTCCGCGAAATGAACGATCAACGGGTTAAAACTCGGGCGGCCCTTGGCTTCGTAAATCCGCGCAACGGCACGATCATCACAGGCGTCTGCCCCCAAGCCATAGACAGTTTCCGTCGGAAACGCGACCAAGCCACCAGCACGCAAAACCTCGGCTGCGCGTGCGTGGCCAATATCATTGTCAGAAAGGGTCTCAGGAGAAGAAAGGTTCATCCGTCGTGACGCCGCGTTTTTGTTGATGGGGTCGATTGCATTCGTCAGGGTCGCAGCAAAGCTGACGGTTGCTTATCGTTCCCGAGCCAGATTGCCAAGCCGCAGCACAGATAGCCCGCCGCCGAAGGATTACCGCCCATGTCGTATCGCGCCCCTGTTTCTGAATTCCGTTTCCTCTTTGATCACGTTGTCGGATTTGATCAGGTGTCAGCCACCGAGCGTTTTGCCGAAGCCACGCCCGAAACCGTAGAGGCGGTTTTGACCGAAGCCGGAAAGCTGTGTGAAGAGGTGCTTGCCCCACTTCAGCGCGCCGGTGACCTGAGCCCAGCACGGTTGGAAAACGGTACAGTCCGTACATCCCCAGGTTTTGACGACGGGTTTCGGGCCATTGCCGAAGGCGGTTGGATCGCCATCGCTGCAGATCCGGAACATGGCGGGATGGGCCTGCCGATGACGATGACAACCGCCGTAAACGAGATGATGAGCGCGTCCTGCCTTTCAATCCAGCTCGCGCCGCTGATGACACAGGGCCAGATCGAGGCGCTTGAGCATCACGCAAGCGACGCCATCAAAGCACTTTACCTGCCCAAGCTGATTTCCGGCGAATGGATGGGAACAATGAACCTGACCGAACCGCACGCCGGCAGTGACGTAGGCGCATTGACCACAAAGGCCGAACCGAAAGGTGACGGATCCTATGCCATCACCGGGCAGAAAATCTACATTTCCTGGGGTGACAACGACTTTACCGAAAACGTCTGCCACCTTGTTCTGGCACGTCTGCCCGATGCAGTTCCCGGAACCAAGGGCATCAGCCTATTCCTCGTGCCCAAGCGCATTCCCGACGAAAACGGCGTGCCTGGCGTTGCCAATGATCTCAAGGTCGTGAGCCTGGAACACAAGATGGGTTTGCACGGCAGCCCGACCGCCGTGATGCAATATGACGGCGCAACCGGGTGGCTGGTTGGCGAAGAAAACGACGGAATGCGCGCCATGTTCACTATGATGAACAACGCGCGGCTGGGTGTTGGTACGCAAGGTATTGGCGTGGCCGACGGCGCATATCAACATGCACTTGCCTATGCCGAGGGCCGCAAACAGGGGCGAACCGAAAACAACACCATCATTGATCACGCCGATGTGCGTCGCATGCTTGCCACCATGAAAGCCGACACTTTTGCCGCCCGCGCCATTGCGCTGGCCAATGCGGTGGCCATCGACATGGAAACGGCAACCGGCCACGCCGATTGGGCCGCACGCGCAGCGCTGCTTACCCCCATCACCAAGGCATTCGGAACAGAGACAGGGATTGACGTTGCGGAACTGGGCGTGCAGGTGCATGGCGGTATGGGATTCATCGAAGAAACCGGCGCAGCTCAGTACTCGCGCGATGTCCGGGTCACCGCGATCTATGAAGGCACCAACGGCATTCAGTCGATGGATCTTGTGGGCCGTAAACTGATGGATGGTGGCGAGGCGGCCTATAACCTTTTGGACGAGATGGAAGCCGAGGCCGAATCCGCCCGTGCTGTGTTTCCGGACTTGGCCGAAGCTGTCTGGCAAGCATGTGAGACCCTGCGCGAAACCACAGAATGGATGGTGGCTCAGGGGGCCCAAGACCGCTTTGCCGGATCGGTGCCCTATCTGCGTGGCTTTGCCCGCGTTCTGGGCGCACATTTCCACCTCAAGGCGGCGCGTGCTGACAAGGGTGGCACACATGAACGTCTGGCCGGGTTCTATATCACCCGTTTGCTACCCGAGCATATCGGTCTGTTGTCCCATGCCCGTCAGGGCGCCGACGCGCTCTATAAGCTCAGCATGGATGATCTCGCTGCATGAAGGATAAAAGCACCATCGGCATTCGCTACCCGTGGGACACCCCACCAGAGCACGGAGCGGCGACTGAAATTGCCGATGGCGTTTTGTGGATCCGCCTACCGCTCCCGATGAAGCTGGATCACGTCAACGTCTACGCGCTTGATGATGGCGACAGTTGGACGATCATTGACACTGGTTTTTCCTCAAACAGAGGAAAGGCCATTTGGTCGCGTTTGATGGAAGGACCGCTGCAAGGCAAACCCATCGCCCGCGTAATCGTCACCCACCATCACCCGGATCACATCGGTATGGCGGGCTGGTTGCAATCCGAGCACGGGGCAGAATTGATCACGACCCGCACCGCATGGTTGCTGGGAAGGATGCTTCAGCTTGACGAACAAGCGGCACCCAGCGCGGAAACACTGCGCTTTTGGGAACGCTGCGGGATGGACCCTGATCTGCTCGAAAAACGCAAATCCGAACGCCCGTTCAATTTTGCCGATTGCGTTGCTCCTCTGCCTTTGGGATTCACCCGGATCAAACAGGACGACACAATCACGGCGGGCGGACGAACATGGGACGTCCATATCGGCAATGGGCACGCCCCCGAGCACGCAACACTCTGGTCACGCGATGATAACCTGATCCTTGCAGGCGATCAGATACTGCCGTCAATCAGTTCGAATATCGGCGTCTACGCCACCGAACCCGAAGCTGATCCTGTTGCTGACTGGCTCGAAGCTTGCGAGCGGCTGTCGACGATTGCGCGGGATGACCATTTGGTTCTTGGCGGCCATAAACTGCCCTTCACCGGACTTCCGCTGCGCCTGCACCAGTTGATCGAAAACCACCATGGCGCGTTGCGCCGGCTTGAAGCGCATCTCGAAACGCCAAAATCCGCAGGTGACTGTTTTGCGCCCCTTTTCAAGCGCACGATCGGTGAGGGGGAATACGGTCTGGCATTGGTTGAAGCGATGGCACATTGCCAACACCTCTGGCACGAAGGCCGTGCATCACGTGTCCTGAGCGACAGGAATGCCTGGCTTTTTCAGGTGATCCGCTGAGTCGTTGAACATAGCAGTCTTCGACCGGTGCGCAGCTTGCGTTGGCTTGAATAACGGCTGTCAGGCACGCCCGCCTTCGGATGACAGCGCCAAGGGCGAGATACCCAAAGACCCAAGCGCCGCTTCCCACTTGGACGCATCCTTGGTGTCAAAAACCAACTCTGTGCTTGCGTCACACAACAGCCAGCCATTGGCCGCAATCTCGCTCTCAAGCTGTCCCGGCCCCCAACCCGCGTATCCCAGAACAATCAAACGCCTTTTCGGGCCATCGCCTTTGGCAATGCTTTCCAGAATGTCCAAGGTTGCCGTCATGGCAAAATCGTCATCGACCTGCAGTGTCGTCATATCAGACTGAAAATCGGGCGAATGCAGCACAAACCCCCGGCCCAATTCTACCGGTCCGCCGAAATGGACATTGATCCCGGACAGGTTGCCGGTGTTTTCGATCGGCAACTGATCAATCAGGTTCTCAAAACTCATGTCGCGCGATGGCTTGTTGACGATCAAGCCCATCGCACCGTCAGACGAATGCGCGCACAAATAGATGAGGCTGTGTTCGAAGCGGGGATCGGGCATCCCCGGCATCGCAATCAACAGCTGTCCGGTCAGATCAGTCATGGATTCTGTAACGCTCACTCCTTGAACATGGAGAGAGCCGCATGGGGTTGCAAGAGCACAGATCAGCGCTGCACACGCTGGATCGCTGGTTTGTGACTTTTCATCGCGATAGAAAACCGCCATCTCCTAAAGGATGAAGCACAATCGCCCCATAGTTTCCGCACTGGCCGTAGCCATGTCCCTTGTCGCGCCGACCATTGCAACGGCGGACGATATGACAGGATTGTCGAAGGTCGAACTCCGCCCCGGATGGCGTCAGGCCGATGGCACCCATATGGCAGCGCTGCACATTGTGCTGGAGCCGGGTTGGAAAACCTATTGGCGCGCGCCCGGTGATGTTGGCATTCCTCCGCAATTTGACTGGAGTGGGTCACAAAACATTCACGCGATTTCAGCGAATTGGCCCACGCCTGAGGTGTTCTTTGAACAGGGTATGCGATCTGTTGGCTATACGACCGAAGTCATCATCCCGTTGAACATGACCGCGCAAACGGCTGGCGCCGAAATGCATCTAAACGGAGAAATGCAGATTGGCATCTGCAAGGATATTTGCATTCCCGCACATCTTTCCTTTGCCGCGACGCTGCCACCGTCACCGAAACGGCCCGACCCAATGATCGCGGCGGCCCTGACCGACCGTCCGTATACAGCCAAAGAAGCCGGTGTGCGCACCACGACCTGCCATATTGAACCGTCCAGTGATGGTGGAATGGTGCTTCATGCCGAGATCAAGATGCCAGCACCCGGCAGCACCGAATACGTCGTGGTCGAAGCTGGTAATCCGCATGTCTGGGTCGCCGAGCCTGACAGCAAACGCGAGGGCGACACGCTCTTTGCCAACACGCGGCTTTTCCATGTCGAGGGCGGCAGCTTTGCTCTCAAACGGTCTGACCTGCGGTTCACCGTCATAAGCGATGGTCGCGCCGTCGATATTCAGGGCTGCACCCGCTAAGTTTACGCTGGGCGCCGCAACCGTGACACAGCCATCGAGATAGCCGATAGCACATAAAGCAGCACGCAAATCACTGCCGCACCAACAACGAACAGGCCAAAACTTGTGCCCAAGGTCGGCTCGCCGTCAAACGGCGTCCCGACGAGCAAGGATGTCAGGTCTTGCGGCAGCGTCCCGTTCAGCGCGAACGCGCCCATCGTCACCGCAAGCCACCCCACAATCAGCGCCGACGCGATACTCAACGCAGCCCGCACACCCCTCTGACGGAAACGCAGCCCCCTCCGCGCCGTTTGCGTCAGACGGCCTATATCGCTTTGGATGGCGATCAGGGATGGCACGATCAGCAACACAAGAAACATGCCAAAGCCAAGACCGTAGACCAATGTAATAACAGTGGGCTTCAGGAACTGCGCCTGGCTGGACTGTTCATAGAGCAGTGGCACAAGGCCAAGAACTGTGGTTGCCGTGGTCAGAAATACAGGCCGCAACCGGTCAGCGGCACCGTCGATGATGGATGGAAACAACCCGCGTTCCTGCGCTTTTTCGTCAATCGTGGTGACCAGAACAATGGAATCGTTGATGATGATTCCCGTCATCCCCAGAAGCCCCACCACCGTGAACATGCTGAGCGGCACGTCCCACGCATGGTGGCCATAGATCGTGCCAACAAGTCCAAACGGGATGATCGCCATCACCACCACGGGCCGCGTCCAGCTGGCAAAGACCCAAGACAGCACCAGATAAATCGCCAACAACGATAGGATTAGCCCGGTGCGTGCATCATTCAGGAACTGACCCTCTTGTTCGCTAAGGCCGGACAAACGGTATTCGACCTGACGTTCGCTTGCGATGTTGGGCAGAATTTCAGTTTCGAGCGCCAGCATGATCTCGTTGGCGCGCGCGGGATCGTCCTCGGAAATATCCCCCGTAACCGAGATCAACCGGATACCATTCTCGCGCCGCACCGTTGAAAAACCGGTGCGGCGTTCAACGCTCACAATATCGGCAAGCTGAACATAGGCACCCTCGGGTGTGCGCATCTGTGTCCGTTCAAGAAAATCGGCCGTCAACTCATCAGATGGCAATTCCACCCGGATCTGCGCGCTACGCGGCCCATCGGGATAGGTTGCCGCTTCGATACCACCAAGACGCGCCCGCAAGACACTGCCCAGCCCGTCTATGGTAAAGCCCAATGCCTGCCCTTGTGGTGTCAGTTCGAGGATCAGTTCTTCTTTGTCATAGGCCAGATTGTCTTCAACAGCCGAGACCTCTGGGTATTGCAACATGGCAGTTTTCAGATCTTCTGACGCCGCTTTTAGCGTGTCGGCTGTTGCGCCGTAGAATTGCACGTCCAGCGCGTCGCTGGCGGGTCCGCTGCCCCAACTGCGAAAGCTGATGGTTTCGACCATTGGGTGACGCGGTACGCTGTCTTGCAATTCGCTGACAAATGCCCGGCTCGAGAAAGGCCGAAGGTCAGCATCGATCAATTCAATCGAGATTCCCCCCAACTGGTCGGCATCTTTGGTGTCCGATCCGGCGATCCCGCGGCCTGCATTGCCGCCAACTTCGGCAATAACATAGTCAATAGGATTCACCCCGTGACGCTCTTCATATGTCTTGGCCACGTCCTCGACCGATTTCTGGAAGATGCGCATCATCTCGAACGTGTCTTCGCGGGTGGCCCCCGGCGCCATGGCGAAATTGCCTGTGACAGAGCTTTGTTCCGGCGAGTTGAAAAACCGCCATTGCACATCGCCCCGGATGAACAGCGCAGCCTGAGAGGCCAGCAGCACCACAGCGCCAGCCAGAACTGCATAACGCGCCTGAATGACCAATCCCATAAGCGGACGGAACAGGGTTTCCCGCATCCAGCGGAATCCACGGTTCACCACGCGCGACGGCATATCGTACCAGTGTTCCTTCGCACTATGCGCAATCGCGTGCGCCATGTGGTTGGGCAAGATGAGGAAACATTCGATCAGCGACGCTGCCAACACCGCAATTACCGTAAAAGGAATATCGGCGATCAAATCGCCAAACCGTCCACCAATCGCCACGAGCCCGAAGAAAGCGATGATCGTGGTCAACGTTGCTGCAAAGACCGGTAGCGCCATTCGCTGAGCCGCGCGTTCCGCTGCTTCGACCGGGGTTAGTCCAGTCCGGGAGAGGTGATCGGCATGTTCGCCCACCACGATGGCATCATCCACAACGATGCCCAGCGTGATAATCAACGCAAACAGCGAGATCATGTTGATCGTGATCCCCGCCGCATACATCAGCGCAATCGCCGCCATCATTGCCGCCGGTATTCCCGCAGCCACCCAAAACGCAGTCCGCGCGTTGAGAAACAGGAACAAAAGCATAACAACCAACGCAAGTCCCGTCAGACCATTGTCCAACAGGATGTCCAAGCGCCCCGAAATCGCCTCGGCGCGCGTGCGGATCAGATCGACAGTCACACCATCGGGCAGCGATGCTTCAAACTCTGACGCCACGTCTTCGACAGTGCGTTGGATCGCAATCGCATCGCCTTGATCACTTCGGTCCACGCGGATCGAGATTGCGGGGTTTTCGCCTACGAAATAACTGCGCTCCCGATCGATACCCTCAATAAAAATCGTCGCAACATCGCCGACTGTCAGGCTTGATCCATCCGGGTTCGACCGCAATACAATGTCTGAAATCTGTTCCGCACTGCGTTTTTCCACACCGGTCCGTACGCGCGTGTTGGCATTCCCCACGTCTCCGGCCGGGTCGGCATCAACCTCTTGTGCAATCGCATCCGCAATGTCGCGCATAGAAACATCAAATGCGATCAGATTGGCGGATGGCACTTCGATCACCGTGCGCGGGGCAGACAAACCACGGATCGTGGTGCGGGTCACACCTTCTGCAAAAAGCCGCGCCGTCAATTCGTCGGCAAAGCGCGCCAACTGGTCGACACCGACAGGGCCGGTAATCACCAAATCCGTCACACGGTCGCGCCAGCCACCTCGGCGAATGACAGGGTCTTCCGCATCGGCAGGCAATGTTGTGACCGCATCAACCGCTGTTTTGACGTCATCGGCGGCACGCGACATGTCCCAACCGGGTTCGAATTCCAGACGTATGGTGGCACGCCCCTCGCGCGACGATGCTTCAGAGCTTTCGACGCCTTCAACTGACAGAACGGCCGGCTCCAGAACCTGCACAATCCCGCGATCGACGTCTTCGGCCCCGGCGCCATCCCAAACGACCGACACATCCACGTCATCCACCACAACATCGGGGAAAAACTGCGCCCGCATGTTCGGTATCGAAAACGCCCCTGCAGCCAGCAGGAGGATCAGTAAGAGATTGGCAATCGTGCGGTGCCGCACGAAATAGCTTAGAATTCCCCCCGCCTTGCCAGACAGCGTACGCACCATAATTTAGCCCCCCATCCGGGATTCGATACGTTCGACAACCTGCGCAGGCACCGTGCTTTGCGACAGCTGCTGAAGAATGCGTTGCCGTGCCTCTTCTGGCATGCGTGTGTTCGCTTGAACAAACGCCGTCAGGCGCGCACGGCGCTCTTCGGTCAGTTCGACCATGTCTGGCTCTTCCGGGACGGCTTGCCCTGCGTCGCGCAACGGGCGCACCTTGATTCCTGCGCCCAAAAGCGGTGTGCGTTCGGCCACAACGTCGCGCCCCTGCAAACCACGGGCGCGAACAAGAACATCGTCGCCTTGCCGCCGCAATAAATTGACCGGGATGACTTCAAGCCGGTCTTCGTCAGCCAGAACCAGAACCTCGTTTGCCGCGTTCAGCGCTGATGCAGGAAGACGCGCAACCTGATCAAGCGGCGGCTCATCAATCTGAACTGTTACGAAATCCCCGGGACGGAACCCCGGCGCGCTGTCCAGTGTCGCAAACAAGAGACGCCCCGTTTGGCCGTCGCCAACCGCGGCACCTGCCCGGTTGAGCGTTCCCTTTGCGGTCAGATTGGTGCCAAACACGTCCAGCACCACGGTCACATCAGATTGTGACAGATTGCCAGCCTCATCCAAAAGACGTGCAAATTGCTGTGTCGAGACGCGAAACGCCACCTCAAGCGCATCGCCGTCAATCAGGCGGGCCAGCTGCTCGTTTGAGGACACAAGCCGCCCCTGCACCACGGACACATCAGACAGCGTACCCGAAAAATCGGCGGTGACGATGGTGTCGTCCAGCCGGCGCTGCGCCTCGGCTTCGGCGATGGTGGCACGGGACAGACGTGTGGTGGCCTGATCAATCCGCGCTTCGGCCTGTGCAACCGCCTGACGGCGCGACAAGACTGATTGACGTGATTGCGCTGCGGCCAACTCGGCCACCTCTACGGCAGCTGCCGTGCCGACACCCCGCTCCTGCAAGTCGCGCTGACGTTGGAAAGCCCGTTCACGCAAGTCAGCCTGTTCCTGAGCGGCAGCAAGCTCGTCCTGCGCAAGCACGATTGCGCGCTCGGCCTCTCGCTGCTCTGCTTCGGCGTCGAGAATATCGCTTTGAACCCGCTGCAAGACGGATTCTGCATCTGTGGGATCAATTCGAACCAGCACCTGACCCGCATCCACGGTTCCACCTTCGACGAACTCGGGTGCAATTTCGATCACGCGACCACCTGCCGCTGCGCGCAGTTCAAGCGTACGGACGCTTTCGATTTGACCAAAGGCCGTCAGAACGGGCGTGACGGTTTCGAATTCGGCCGTGACCACATTGACCGCAAACACGCGTTCGCGCTGTGGAAAGCTGCGCGGCTCTTGGGCCATACGGTCTTGCACCGCGTCCCGCACCTGAACCCCGGCATAGGCCAAGAGACCCAGCGTTACTGAAAGTAGAAAAAGCCCTGTCAGGCTACGGCGTAAAAACCGCATGGACGAAAATCCTCATGACCAGTTCATGGTAACAGATAGCCAGAACTGAATGTTTTCCAATAACACATCTCTTCGTTACACGAAGATAAATGCTATTTCCGTCGCAGATGTTCGTCCAATCGCGGTAAAATCTCGACAAAGTTACAAGGACGGTGCCGATAATCGAGCTGCAAGCTCAGGATTTCGTCCCAAGCGTCTTTGCAGGCACCGGGGCTGCCCGGAAGCGCAAACAGATAGGTTCCGTTGCGCACACCGCCTGTGGCGCGGCTTTGGATCGCGCTGGTGCCAATCTTTTGGAACGACACCATGGTGAAAACGGTGCCGAATGCGTCGATCTCTTTTTCATAGACATCGCGATGCGCTTCGACGGTTACATCACGCCCGGTCAAACCTGTGCCACCAGTGGAAATCACAACGTCGATATCAGGCTGATCGCACCATGTCCGCAATTGAGCCGCGATCTGATCGCGTTCGTCTTGGATAATCTGACGATCCGCCACGATATGCCCCGCAGCCTCGATGCGTCCGACCAGCGTATCACCTGACTTGTCTTCATGAATGGTGCGCGTGTCACTGACAGTCAGCACTGCGATGCGAATGGAAAGAAATTCTTTGGTTTCGTCGATACGGCTCATGGTTCAGGCCTTCTTGTTCAATCGCATGCGCAGATCCAGAAGATCGGCCCACGCCTCGCGTTTGGCGGCAGGATTGCGCAACAGATATGCAGGATGGAACATCGGGATCACCGGCAGCCCTTCGGCTTCTGCCCATTGCCCGCGCAGACGTGTGATCCCGCGTTTGCCCAGCAATGCCTGACACGAGATGTTGCCCATAACGACCAACACTTCAGGTTTGGCCAGTGCGATATGCCGCTTCAGGAACGGCAACATCATGGCCATCTCATCGGGTTTTGGATCGCGGTTCTGTGGCGGCCGCCACGGCAGGACATTGGTGATATACACTGCCTGCTCGACGTCTCGATCCCGTCCGAGATCGATAGCGTTCAGCATCTTGTCCAGCAATTGCCCGGCCCGTCCGACAAACGGTTTTCCGATCCGGTCTTCATCGCGCCCTGGCGCTTCGCCCACAATCATCACACGGGCCCCCGGCACACCGTCGCAAAAGACCAGATTGCGGGCACCTTTGCGCAGGTCGCAATGTGGATACCCTGACATTGCCGCCTGCAAACCTGCCAAGTCCTGAGCCGCGCGCGCCATCTTCTCGGCTTCGGCCACCGAGTCAAATTCGGCGACTGGCTGAACCGGGACCGCAGGAGCCTGCATGCCCAGCGCAACCCCTGCCTTGGGAGGCGGCGCGACCTGTTCAAAACGATTGATGGGCGCTTCCGAGATCGTCTCGGTCACACCCATCTCAAGCTGCCACTCAAGTGCAGCGCGCGCCACATGCCAGTCTATTTGCGAATCCATATCCGCAATCTAGCGTGACCAGCAGGCCGACAAAAGCGGCGTTGCAAAACCGCTTTTCACAATCGGGTCAAAGCGGAGGAAATTGTCCGGGATACCGCTTCCAGTTTGGTAGCCCCGGTTGAGGCGCAGAATAGGTCTGAACGCGTGACGGCGCGGCATACCCCTTACCCATCACCGCAGGCGCATGCTTGGCGGGGCCTGCCCCGACAACACAGCCTTGTTCGACCATCGCCTTGGAGATTGCATCATAGTGGCCCCGTGCACTGGCAAGCTGTGCGGATTGGTCCACACTGATCGGCAACGCGAAAATCGCGGGCCAGAAAATCAACGCACTTGTTGTGAAAAACACGGCGTCGGATTGAGCAGCTTTCCGCTGTTCCGCCGTGACGTGCCGGACATATCCCGCCAACGTGACACGCTCATTGTAAAGCTCTTGGCAGTTTGCACCTCGATACACAATGCTGGGTATGTAGGTTGCAGGCACTCGCTGCGCTTGTTCCGCACAGCCAGAAAGAAAGAGCCCGGCCCCGAGCGCGAGGCCAGTGAAGATATTAATAATATTCATGTTTTCCCCACAGATTCCAAGATCTTGTCTATTCTGGGATAATATGGCAGTCAACCATATGGAGAGTAGAAATTTATTCGTAACACTATATTTAGCGATGGCGTTACATCGCATTTGCCCCGAGGTGTTGGCTTGCCGCCTTGCCAGAGGGCACTTATAAGCAGACTGCTTGGGTTCTAAGGTTCACATATGATCTTCTCACAAAGACACCTGCTTGGGATCGAACCACTTCGCCCTGACGAAATCACGACCTTGCTTGATCTTGCGGATCAGTACGCTGATCGGAATCGCAAACGGACGCCCAGCACCGATGTGCTGGCAGGCATGACGCAAATCAACATGTTCTTTGAGAACTCCACCCGTACGCAGGCCAGTTTCGAACTGGCAGGCAAACGGTTGGGGGCGGACGTGATGAACATGGCAATGCAAGCCTCTTCGGTCAAAAAGGGGGAAACCCTGATCGACACAGCGCTCACGCTGAACGCGATGCATCCCGACCTGCTGGTGGTGCGGCATCCGCATTCAGGGGCTGTGGACCTCTTGTCTCAGAAAGTGAACTGCGCGGTTCTCAATGCGGGCGATGGCAAACACGAACATCCGACACAGGCGCTTTTGGATGCGTTAACGATCCGCCGCGCCAAGGGGCGACTGCACCGCCTGTCGATCGCAATTTGCGGCGATATCGCACACAGCCGGGTTGCACGATCAAACATCCTGCTACTTGGCAAAATGGAAAACCGCGTTCGGTTGGTGGGTCCGCCAACCCTTATGCCATCAGGTATCAGCGAATTCGGCGTCGAAGTTTTTGAAGACATGCGCGAGGGCCTCAAGGACGTCGATGTCGTGATGATGCTTCGCTTGCAGAAAGAGCGCATGGATGGCGGTTTCATCCCGTCTGAGCGAGAATATTATCACCGCTACGGTCTTGACGCGGAAAAGCTCGGCAATGCCAAGGAAGACGCGATCATCATGCATCCCGGCCCAATGAACCGCGGGGTCGAGATTGACGGCACATTGGCCGATGACATCAACCGCTCGGTGATTCAGGAACAGGTCGAGATGGGCGTTGCCGTCCGCATGGCAGCCATGGATCTTTTGGCGAGATCCCTGCGTGAAAGGCGCTCTCAACAGAACAAAGGTGTCATGGTTTGAGCACAACGATGCACATCAAAAGCAGCGAGCGCGGCGTGATCCGGGTTTTTCACATCGACTTGCCACGCGAAGCCATTGAACGGTTTACGACCCAAGCCGGTACCGGGGAATGGCCGCTGCAATATGCCCTTGGTGCAAAAACCCTGCGCGCCGCTTTTGTCGAGGTCATCGATATTCGCGACCTGGGCGAAATGACGCTGTCGCAATACCTGGTCAACGCCCATGATGTCAGCGGCGAAGACTTCCGATCGATGCGTCCGACCCTGGATGCGCTCAAGGGGTTTGTCCTTGTGCTACCTTCGCAAGCCTTTGGTCAGACCGAACAAGACCTGAGCATTGCCACACCACTGCGCTGGATTGGCACGTTTAACGAACCTTTGCCCGCCTCCGGCAGCACCCCAATCCGCACCAATTCGGCCAAAGGCAGCATCAGCAGCGCTGCAAAAGGTTCAGCACCCAAATCCAACAACAAACTCTGGATCGCGATTGTTCTGTTTTTCCTGATCGCAGTAGCGGTCATCCTCGCTAAATTCCTGATCAACTGACCACCCGTCGAAAGCCCTTATGATCACTTTCAAACCAGATATGGCCACTTACATACGCGCCCATGCGGTCATGACGGCTATCGCCATGGCGGCCGGAATGCTGATTTTGTGGGCGCTCGGCAACCCACACATCTGGACCGGCGCTGTCGGCGGTTTTGCGGCTGTCGCCTTGCGCGGCTGGTACATGGCGGACGAGGTCATGGAAGAGGTCTGGACCCTGTCTGGAACAAGCCTCAAAGGCCCATACGAGCGCAAGGCGCGGCTTGATGAAATCGCAAAGCTGCGCACAATCGCGGGATCGGTTCAGATCATCACCAAATCTGGCTACAAGCACCTGATCAAATACCAACCTGATCCAAGCGTGGTGATCGAGCAGATCAACGCGGCGCGGCAGAAACAGGCGGCGTGACATGACAACCCTTATCACCAATTCGCGCCTGATCGACCCCGAGGCCGGCACCGTAAACGCGGGCGCAGTTCTGATCCGCAACGGTGTGATTGCAGAAGTGTTCGACACTCCGTTCCCCGAAATCAGCGCCGACAATGTCCCCATGGACAATCGCATCGACGCCAATGGGAAATACCTTGCGCCGGGAATTGTCGATATCGGTGTGAAGATCTGTGAACCCGGCGAACGACACAAGGAAAGCTACGGCTCTGCAGGACAAGCGGCAGCGGCTGGTGGTGTGACCACAATTGTGACCCGACCGGACACCACCCCGGCCATCGACACGCCCGAGACGCTTGAATTCGTACGTCGCCGCGCCAACGAGGCGGCCCCGGTTCACGTTTTGCCGATGGCAGCGCTGACCAAAGGTCGGGATGGGCGCGAAATGACCGAGATCGGGTTCCTGATGGATGCAGGGGCGATCGCCTTTACCGATTGCGACCGTGTGGTCCGCGACACCAAAGTGCTCAGCCGTGCGATGACCTATGCCAAAGCCTTGGGCGCATTGGTCGTGGGCCATCCACAAGAGCCCACCTTGTCTGCAGGCGCAGCAACGACATCGGGCAAATTCGCCTCGTTGCGCGGCCTGCCCAGCGTCACACCAATGGCCGAACGCATGGGGCTGGACCGCGACATCGCCTTGGTCGAAATGACAGGTGTCCGCTACCACGCCGACCAGATCACCACGTCCCGCGCTTTGCCCGCACTGGACCGGGCCAAACGTAATGGCTTTGATGTCACCGCAGGGGTGTCGATGCATCACCTGACACTGAATGAATACGACGTCGCGGATTATCGCACGTTCTTTAAGGTGAAACCGCCGCTGCGTGCCGAAGACGACCGGCATGCGGTCGTCGAAGCCGTCAGAACCGGCCTGATTGACGTGATCGGTTCTTTTCACACACCTCAAGACGAAGAAAGCAAACGTCTGCCCTTTGAAGAAGCTGCAAGCGGTGCTGTTGGTCTTGAAACCATGCTGCCCGTGTTGATGCGCCTCTATCACTCCGGAGATCTGGAACTGCCAACACTTTTCCGCGCTCTGTCTTTGAATCCCGCAAAGCGGCTGGGCCTCGACTGTGGTCGCCTGACCAAAGGCGCCCCCGCCGATCTGGTACTATTTGATCCCGACAAGCCAATTGTCCTTGATCGGTTCGAACTCAAGTCAAAGTCGAAAAACACGCCCTTTGACGGCGCGCGGCTTCAGGGTAAAGTCCTGGAAACCTTCGTCAGCGGAACCTCGGTCTACCGGAGCACATAATGCCAACGCTTGAATCGAGCCTTGCTGTCCTCGCCATGTGGGCGGGCCTTGGCTATCTGCTGGGCTCGATCCCGTTTGGTATGATCCTGACCAAAGCAATGGGCCTTGGCAATCTGCGTGAAATCGGGTCCGGCAATATCGGCGCAACAAACGTCCTGCGCACCGGCAACAAAGGCGCAGCAGCCGCGACATTGCTTTTGGATGGCGCCAAAGGCGCTATTGCGGTGCTCTTGGCCCGCGCCCTCGCAGGCGAAGACGCTGCACAAATCGCTGCATTGACCGCATTTTTAGGACACTGCTTTCCAATCTGGCTTGGCTTCAAGGGCGGTAAAGGTGTGGCAACCTTCCTTGGGCTGATGCTCGCTCTGGCATGGCCTGTCGGTGTCCTTGCTTGCGCGACATGGCTCGCCACCGCCCTGATCAGCCGCATCTCAAGTCTGTCCGCGCTGGTAGCAGCGGCATGGTCCCCCTTAATCAGCCTGATGGTGGGGCAGGGTCAGATTTTCTTTCTGACACTGATCTTGACCAGCCTGATCATTATTAGGCACCGCGCAAATCTGGCGCGCCTCAAAGATGGCACCGAACCGCGGATCGGCGGTAACAAGACCTAAGGGAACAGACCGGCGTCATGTCCGGTCCGTCCTTTTTTGCCAGTCGTCACCTACTCGGCCGCATCTCGTTTGGGCAGCACCCAGTCCGGACGCAGAAAGTGGCAAGTGTACCCGTTCGGGATCCGCTCAAGATAGTCCTGATGCTCGGGCTCTGCCTCCCAGAAGTCACCCACAGGCTCAACTTCAGTGACCACCTTGCCGGGCCAGATGCCTGACGCATTTACGTCTGCAATCGTATCCAAAGCACAATCTTTTTGCGCCCCGTCAACGTAATAGATCGCCGAGCGATAGCTCATTCCGCGGTCATTACCCTGACGGTTCAGTGTGGTGGGGTCGTGTATCTGAAAGAAAAACTCCAGCAACTGCCGATAGGAAATCTTCGTCGGATCAAAGATAATCTCAATCCCTTCGGCGTGGGTGCCATGATTGCGATAGGTCGCGTTCGGCACATCACCGCCCGTGTATCCAACACGGGTCGCCTCCACACCGGGCAGCTTGCGGATCAGATCCTGCATGCCCCAAAAACAGCCACCGGCCAGAACAGCACGTTCACTCATGCCACATCCTCCACTTGATCCAGATAAGCGCCATAACCTTCGTCTTCCATGTCGTCGCGATGGATAAACCGAAGGCTGGCGGAATTGATGCAATACCGCAGACCACCCCGGTCTTGCGGACCATCCGGGAACACATGGCCCAAATGGCTGTCCCCATGTGCCGAACGGACCTCGGTGCGGATCATGCCATGGCTCATGTCACGCAACTCAGTCACATGCGCAGGCTCGATCGGCTTGGTAAAGCTCGGCCAGCCACAACCGGACTCGTATTTATCGGCACTGGCGAACAGGGGCTCACCACTGACGATATCCA
Organism: Marivita sp.; assembly: GCA_043585115.1. Lineage (GTDB taxonomy): Bacteria > Pseudomonadota > Alphaproteobacteria > Rhodobacterales > Rhodobacteraceae > Marivita. The sequence continues at coordinate 2,659,000 of CP121326.1, read as the reverse complement.
CGTAAATACCCGGCTCTTTGTTATCAAGATATTCGCCCGTCCCGGGACGCTCTGTGCCACTTTCCTGCGTGACATAGAATTGCTCCGGCGTCAGCGTTGCGATCACATCAGGGTTTTTTTCGTATTTTGCCATAGGGCACCTCCATTCGACGGCTTGTCCTATAAATGGAGCAAACGACGACAAGTCCAACCCTTGTTACAGTCGCGTCGCCCCCTCGTGAGACGCAATGCGCGGGCGTCCTGTGGCCTCAACCACAATACGCGCCTCGACGAACATATCGCGCGCTTCGATCTCGGCGCGTTTAACCTCGCGCGAAACCTGCACATGCACCGATGCCGCACCTGCTGCTTCGGCTGCTTGTGTCGCCGCCACGCTCAATGCGGCTTCAAGAGTTTCCATCGCCGCATTGGCATCGTCAAAATCCTGCGGAGCCTCTGGCAGGTGCGCGCGGAAGACACCCTCGGATGGGCTACTAATCAGGCCTTCGCGCATCATCCGGATACGCCCCGTCACCGCACCAATAGCATTTGCAACATCACCATGCTCGGGCAGTAACATATCAGCATTCACATATGCACCCACCGCAGGATAGGTCGTCTGCGCCGAGGCTCCAAGCCCGATGACGGGAACCGCCAGACCCGCAGTCAGACGAACCAATCCAGTCGCCTGTTGCAGCCCCCGCAGCAAAAGCGGATGCCGGGCAAGCGCTGCTGGATCGTCCATCCCATCTTCAGCGAACGCCGCCTCAAGCAAGGCAGTCCCTGTGGCTTGCGTCAACGCATCGACAATCTGCCGCGCCATGTCTTGCGCATCGCGCGCATGCCGTTCGCCGGATCCGGTCCGATTGCGGGCCAACAGAGCCAGTGCCTTTTCCGAAGCAGAGGCATCCCAATGGGCAAACTGCCCCAACACATGCAACGCATCCGTTGGCGTTGGCCCGGCAACCTGCACCAAACCGCGCGATACCAAAAGCCGAAGCGACTGGGCCTCTAAACGGCTTGCCAACACCGCTCCAAGGGGTTGCGGCGAAGATGTGATGCGCGCCAGAACTGCCTGCGCCCGTTCCGACAAACCGATCGCATCCTGCCCCTCGACGCGGCGTACAAACTTCGTATCGTATTCCCCCGGTACGCTGCAATTAAGTTGCTCATCCAACGCGCGATGCACAACCTCTGGCGCATCTTGCGCGACCAGAGCCACCGGCAGCACACGCCGCGGCCCAAGGGTCACTTCGCCATTGAGCCCATCAGTGGCCAGCCGAACTTCGCTATCACCGCCAAGCCCATGCGTCCGCATTGCCACTGCTTCGACCATGGTGCGATGCGGGCCAACCTGCGCACCGTCCGGGTCGATCACCGGCTGCCCGTTGCGCAATACGGCAATATCAGTGGTGGTCCCGCCAATATCAGACACAAGCGCCTCATCCGCTCCAGTCAGCCAGCGCGCGCCAACAATCGACGCTGCCGGTCCGCTCAGAATGGTCTCGATCGGCCGCTCCTGAGCTTGTTCGGCGGACATCAACGCCCCATCACCGCGCACCACCATCAAGGGCGCATCGATCCCAAGGTCGCGCAACGCGCCCTCTGCGCGTCCGATCAAGCGATGCGTCAACCCGACCAGCCGTGCATTCAATACAGCCGTCAACGCACGCTTGGGCCCGCCCAGTTTCGCCGATAACTCGTGTGAACAGGTGACAGGTCGGTCCGTGGCCGCGCGCACCGCATCCCGCGCAGCTTTCTCATGGGCCGGATTGCGCGTCCCGAACTGGGCCGCAATGGCAAAAGCAGACACATCCTGCGTGCGCGCCCAATCCGCAAGTTTCTGGACATCCAAAGGAGCGACTTCGGCGCCGCTATGGGAATGTCCTCCGGCCATGACCAGAACGGGATCTCCGGCAAGTGCATCCGCCAATCCCTGCGCTGCCAGATCACGCTCGGCAAAGCCGATATAGATCAAGGCCACCCGCGCGCCCTGCCCTTCGACAAGCGCATTGGTGGCCAATGTGGTCGACAAAGACGCCAGCGCAATTTCACCGGGCGCCACGTCAGAGACCGACAAGACGGCCTTTACCGCCTCACGCACCCCGATGGCCAAATCCTGCCGCGTGGTCAGCGCCTTGGCACTGGCAATCACCGCTTCTTCATCCCGCATCAGCACCGCATCGGTATAAGTTCCACCGGTATCGACGCCCAAAAGTATTGCCATAAACTCGCCTCCCGAACCTGACCTAACCTAGTCGTCAGAGCCGGCCCGCGTATTTGCGACATCGGCAAGACGCAACACGGCCCAGCGCGCAGCATCGGCAACGGTTTCGTCAGGATCATTCGCCAAACCTTGCGCGACGGGCCGCAAGGACGGCGCGCCTGAATTGCCAATGGCATAAAGCACATTGCGGACAAACCGGTTACGCCCGATCCTCTTGATCGGCGACCCTGAAAACATCGCCCGAAAAGCGGCATTATCCAGCTGTGCCAACTCCTCGAGGCGCGGCGCGCGCAGATCATCCCGCGCGTGGTATTTCACTTCGGCAGCGCGGCTGGCAAATTTGTTCCAAGGGCATACCGCCAGACAATCATCACAGCCATAAATGCGGTTGCCCATCAACCCACGAAGCTCTTCATCCACCGGACCGTGATGTTCAATGGTCAGATATGAAATGCAGCGTCGGGAATCCAGCTGATAGGGCGCAGGAAAGGCGTCAGTCGGGCACACATTCAGACAGGCCCGACACGACCCACAATGATCAACCTCTGCCGCATCGGGTACCAGATCCAGCGTTGTAAAAACCGATCCGATAAAAAACCATGACCCAAGGTCGCGTGACACCAGATTGGTGTGCTTGCCCTGCCAGCCCAAACCACTGGCTTGCCCCAAAGGCTTCTCCGGCACCGGTGCCGTATCGACAAACACCTTCACCTCTCCACCGGCTTCGGCGATCAACCAACGCGCCAACCGCTTGAGCCGTTTTTTGACCACATCGTGGTAATCCCGGTGCTGCGCATAGACCGAAATCGCCGCCTGCTCGGGATGCTCTAAAACCTCAAGCGGATCATGGTCAGGCCCATAATTCTCGGCCAGCATAATCACCGACTGCGCCTCTGGCCAAAGAACCTGCGGCGCCCCGCGCCACTGTGTGCGCTCGGCCATCCATCCCATCTGCCCATGATGCCCCGCATCCAGAAACGCCTGCAATCGCGCTGGCACCTCTGGCACATCCCAAGGACGACAAATCTGACAGGCAGAAAACCCCTCCGCCAGAGCCTGAGCCTTGAGGCGCGCGGTCAAATCCATGACACACACAGTCTTCTTCGGGTGCAAAATACCTTTGGAAACGCGAGCGTGCGGCCCCTCACTCCGGCATCCGGCTTAGAAATCCAGATCGGCATAATGAGGCGGCTGTGGGAACCCCGGCACCTGATCCGCGAGGATCGACCGGAAGGCCGGACGCGACTTGATTTTCGCATACCAGTCTTTCACCGCCTCACTTCGGTTCCAGTCTACGTCACGAATATAATCCAGCGACGACAAATGCGCAGCAGCCGCGAAATCAGCCAGTGTCATGGTGTCACCAGCCAGCCAGCGGCGATGATCAAGCAGCCACGCCATGTAATCCAGATGATATTTGATCGCTTTGGCACCGGCTTTGACGTTGCCGCTGTCCGGAAAGCCTTGTTTGGTGACTTTTTTGTTCACCCGCTCATAAAGCAACTTGGACGTCACCTCATTGTGGAACTTGTCGTCAAACCATCCGACCAAACGGCGAACCTCATAGCGCGCATCCAGGGATCGTGGCATCAAGGGTGGTTCGGGATATTTCTCTTCGAGATACTCACAGATCGCCGCACTCTCGGCCATCGTGCGCCCGTCAATCTTCAGAACCGGCACCTTGGCTGCTGGGTTACGGCGCAGGAAATCCGGGTCTTTTTCCCAGTATTTCTCTTCAATAAGCTCGCACTCGATCTTTTTCTCCGCAAGGCTCAACCGAACCTTGCGGCAGAACGGCGACAACGGAACATGATACAATTTGGCCATGCGAAGCGGGTCCAGAAGATGATGTGTTAATCCACCTCTAATTGCCGCGAAGCGTCCTGCAATACAATGGTCCCGCGCCGGTTTAATCTCAGACGCGCGGTTTTCGTCTCACTCGGCGCGGATCACTCCTGAAAGCAGGCCGCACGTCCATCTTGATTGATCGTCTCTGCCCCGGCCCGGATCGACCGCGCGCGACGTTCGACAAAGTTGCTCGGGTTCGACGCAGATCGCTTTTTCGGAGAAGGCAGAACCGCCGCCAGCCGTGATGCCTGCACCGCACTCAGGTCACGCGCATTGACACCAAAATAATGCTGCGCCGCGGCCTGCACGCCAAACACGCCTTCGTCGAATTCCGCTACATTCAAATACAGTTCCAGAATGCGCCGCTTTGACCACATCGCTTCGGCCACCGGCGTGAGCACCGCCTCCATGCCTTTGCGGAACCAGGATCTCTGCTGCCACAAAAACACGTTCTTCACCACTTGCTGCGAAATGGTGGACGCCCCGCGCGATCCACCCGCTTCAATCGCGGCCTGTATCGCTTCGACGTCAAACCCCCAATGCAGACAGAAATTCGCATCCTCGGCGGCCACAGCGGACCGGAACATCACCGGCGCGATCTGACTGGCATCCACCCAAACCTGATCAACCGGGGCACCAAGGCGCCGGCCCTCTGACCACATGGTATGTGTTGTCGGTGGGCTGATCACACCAAACAGTGTGACAATCGCAAGCGTCAGAACAATCAGAGCCAGCGCAGTACGAAAGCTCCACTTCACCAGCCAGCGATACGGCGCAAGGATCTTGTCGACAATGCCGGGCTCTTTGCCTTTGCGTGCGCGTTTGGACTTCGGCTTGTCCAGCCGAGGCCCTTGCTGAGAAGTCGATTTGGATTTTCCGCCTGCCATTGCAGGCACATTAGGCGCTACAGCCATCCAAGAAAACATCCCTCTGTCCAGATCCACCGGTCATTTAGCAGCCGAATCCGGTACAAGCTGGACATCACCGTGGCAACACGATGAAACCTGTTTACGTTCCACCACATCTCCGGAAACAAATCACATGCTTCTGCTGCTTGTGACCCTGGCTTTTGGCAACCGCTGGATACGTAGACCCGTGGCTGACCTGTTTCGGCGCGGCAGCACCTGCCGTGTCAGCACTGTTTACAAGCTAACCTCAGGCAAAAACTTTTTTACCAGAGTCACCTACCAAAAACGAAACGACCCGGCGCAATGGCCGGGTCGCTCAGTATCTGTGATCCGCGCTTATTCCGCGGGCACGGATTGCTGTTCAATGCCAAGAGGATGACTGATCTTGTCCAGCATTTCTTTGGGACAGACCTGCACAAAGTTGCCCAGCTCAAGGTCCCAATGCTGCAGAATATCCTGTGCCTTGCGGCTCATGGTTTCCTCGACATGGCGCTCGATCAGTCCTTTCAACTCCCCGACCCAATGGTCGACGGTCACCGGACAGGTCACGAGGCTCTCCATATTCATCAGCGCCAACGCCTTGCCGTCCGGGTCATAGAGATAGGCCATACCACCGGTCATACCCGCGCCGAAATTGGCGCCGATATCACCAAGGATCACCGCCACACCACCGGTCATGTATTCACACCCGTTTGATCCGCAGCCCTCGACCACGACGCGCGCGCCAGAGTTCCGCACAGCGAAACGTTCACCCGCACGACCCGCAGCAAAAAGATAACCGTCGGTCGCACCATACAGCACGGTGTTACCGATAATGGTGTTATCTGCAGCCACCAGCGGCGACATCATTGGCGGGCGCACAACGATTGTGCCGCCAGACAGACCCTTACCGACATAGTCGTTGGCATCACCCGACACCTCGAGCTTCAACCCAGGTGCTGCGAATGCACCCAGAGACTGACCTGCAGAGCCGGTTAGCTTTACCGTCAGGTGGTTCGGTTGCAGCGCGTTGCGCATACCAAACGACTTGACGATGTGGCTTGACGTCCGTGTACCCACGGTCCGGTGCGTGTTCTGCACCGCGTAGGACAGCTGCATCTTTTCACCATCCTCAAGGAAGCGTGCCGCGTCGCGAACAATTTCCGCATCCAGCGTATCCGGCACCGCGTTGCGCGGGCGGTTGCGGTCGTACACGATGTCGTCCGATCCATCGACACGGATGAGAAGCGGGTTGAGGTCCAGATCATCCAGATGATCCGACCCGCGCGAGACCTGAGACAACAGGTCCGCACGGCCAATCACCTCATCAATCGATTTCGCCCCGATAGAGGCCAGCACTTCCCGCACTTCCTGTGCGTAGAAGGTGATGAGGTTCACAACCTTATCTGCGTTGCCGGTGAATTTCGCGCGCAGATCCTCGTCCTGCGTGCAGACACCGACCGGGCAGGTGTTCGACTGGCACTGACGTACCATGATGCACCCCATGGCGATAAGTGCTGCTGTGCCGATGCCGTATTCCTCGGCACCCAGCATCGCTGCCATGACGATATCACGCCCGGTGCGCAGACCGCCATCGGTGCGCAGGGTCACACGATCCCGCAGCTTGTTCATCGACAGAACTTGATGCGCCTCGGTCAGGCCCATCTCCCACGGCAGGCCGGCGTACTTGATCGAGGTCGCGGGCGACGCACCGGTGCCGCCATTGTGGCCGGAAATCAGGATCACATCAGCTTTGGCCTTCGCCACACCCGCGGCAATCGTGCCAACGCCCGAGGACGCGACCAGCTTGACCGTCACCTTGCAGCGCGGGTTGATCTGCTTGAGGTCGTAGATCAGCTGCGCAAGGTCTTCGATCGAATAGATGTCGTGGTGCGGGGGCGGCGAAATCAGCGTCACGCCTTTGGTCGAATGGCGCAGGCGGGCAATCAAATCGGTGACCTTCATACCCGGAAGCTGACCACCCTCACCGGGCTTTGCCCCCTGAGCGACTTTGATCTCAAGTTCCTCGCACTGGTTCAGGTATTCAGCGGTCACACCAAAGCGGCCCGACGCGACCTGCTTGATCTTTGCAGACGGGTTGTCGCCGTTCGGCTCTGGCACGAAATGCGCCGGGTCTTCGCCGCCTTCACCGCTATCGGACTTGGCCCCGATCCGGTTCATCGCCACGTTCAACGTCTTGTGCGCCTCGGGTGACAACGCACCCAGCGACATGCCCGGTGTCACGAACCGCTTGCGGATCGAGGTGATGCTTTCCACCTGCTCCAGCGGGATCGGTTCACCCAGCGGCTTGATCGCCAGAAGATCGCGCAGATGGATCGGCGGATTCGCCTGCATTGCCTTGGAATAGGTCTTCCAGATCTCGTAAGACGCTTTATTGCACGCCACCTGCATTAGGTGCATCGTTTGCGCACCCCAAGCATGAGTTTCGCCAGATTTGCGCGCCTTGTAAAAACCACCAATCGGCAACACATCCTGACCACCCTGGAAGCCCAGCGCGTGGATTTCCTCGGCTTTGCGCTGAAGGCCGTTCAGGCCGATGCCCGAAATACGGCTCAGCATGCCGGGGAAGTATTCCGCACACATGGCGCGGCTCAGGCCCACAGCCTCAAAGTTCAGACCGCCACGATAGGACGAGATGACCGAGATACCCATCTTGGACATGATCTTGAGCAGACCCTGATCCACCGCTTCCCGGTACTTCGCCACGGCTTCGGTCAATGAGATATCCAGCAGACCACGGTTGATCCGGTCCGCCAATGAATCCTCGGCCAGATAGGCGTTCACCACGGTCGCGCCTGCACCGATCAGCACGGCAAAGTAATGCGGATCGATACATTCCGCCGACCGCACATTGATCGAACAGAAAGTCCGCAAACCCTTGCGCGTCAGGTGGCTGTGCACAGCACTCGTCGCAAGGATCATCGGCATGGCCACCTTGCCCTCGCCGCAATATTCGTCAGTCAGCGTGATATGTCCTGCACCCGACCGCACGGCATCTTCGGCCTCGGAACGGATACGCTCCAACGCGATCTGCAACGCCCCCTGTTCGCCGGTGGCCGGGAAGGTGCAGTCGATCTCGCAAAGGCCCGCGTTGAAGTGGTTGGCCAGTTCCTTGAATTGTGCATTCCCCACGAACGGGCTGTCGAGAACAAGAATCTCGGTCTGTGCGCTGGATTCGTCCAACACGTTCTTCAAGTTGCCAAACCGTGTCTTCAGGCTCATCACGCGGAATTCGCGCAAGCTGTCGATCGGCGGGTTCGTCACCTGGCTAAAGTTCTGACGGAAGTAATGCGACAACGGGCGGTATTTTTTCGATAGAACCGCAGAGGGGGTATCGTCCCCCATCGACGCCAAAGTCTCTTTGCCGTCCTCGGCCATCGGCGCAAGAATTTGCTCGAGCTCTTCGATGGTGAAGCCAGCCGCGATCTGACGGCGGCGCAATTCTCCTCCCTCGAACATCGGCGCTTCGGTCACTTTACCAAGCTCTTCGTCAAGCTCGTTGATCTTGCCAACCCATTCACCGAATGGCTGGCTGGCAGCCAGTTTGTTCTTGATTTCAACGTCGTGGTAAAGCTTGCCTTCTTTCATATCGACAGCCAGCAATTGCCCCGGCCCAAGCGCGCCCTTTTCACGCACAGTGCCTTCGTCAATCGGCACCATGCCCGCCTCGGAGCCAGCAATCAGCATTCCATCACCGGTCACGACATAGCGCATCGGACGCAGGCCGTTGCGGTCCAAACCCGCACAGACCCAACGCCCATCGGTCATGGCAAGTGCAGCTGGACCGTCCCACGGCTCCATCACCGAGTTGCAGTAGGAATACATGTCGCGCCACGCCTCGGGTAGTTCTATGGCCTGCTTCGACCACGACTCAGGCACCAGCATGGTCTTGGCCATCGGCGCATTGCGACCGGCGCGAACCAGCACTTCGAACACCGCGTCCAAAGCCGCCGAATCCGACGCGCCATTGGCGATGATCGGCTTGATGTCTTCGGCCATGTCACCAAACGCAGACGACGCCATGCGGATCTCGTGGCTTTTCATCCAGTTGACGTTGCCCTTGAGCGTGTTGATCTCACCATTGTGCGCCAACATGCGGAATGGCTGCGCCAACCACCACTGTGGGAAGGTGTTTGTCGAATAGCGCTGGTGATAAATCGCAAATCCGCTTTCAAACCGCTCGTCCTGAAGGTCGGGATAAAACTCCGCAACCTGCTCGGCCAGCATCATACCCTTGTAGATGATCGACCGGCACGACAACGACGCGATATACAACTGACCAATGCCGGCCGCCCCTGCGGCCTTCTCGATCCGGCGACGGATGACATAAAGCTCGCGCTCGAAAGTCTCTTCATCGACGCCTTTGGAATTCGAGATAATGATCTGCTCGATCTCAGGCCGTGTGGCATTCGCCTTTTCGCCAAGGCAATCAATGCTGACAGGCACATGTCGCCAGCCATAGATATAATAGCCCATGCGCAGAACTTCGGTCTCGACAATGGTCCGGCAGGTTTCCTGCGCACCGAAATCGGTCCGCGGCAGGAACACCTGACCCACAGCCATCAATTCGTCTTTGCGCGGCGTGTGGCCAGTGCGTTCGATCTGGTCATAAAAGAACGGGGCCGGAATCTGCACGTGAATGCCTGCACCATCGCCGGTCTTACCGTCGGCGTCCACAGCGCCCCGGTGCCAGATCGCTTTCAGGGCATCAATGCCCGCCTCGACCACTTTGCGCGACGGCTTTCCATCAAGGCTGACCACAAGGCCGACGCCACAAGACGAATGCTCGTCTTCTTCCGAGTACAGCCCGTTCTCGGCCATCCACGTACGCTTGGCTTCCTCGGCTCGAACCCATTCAGCATCATATTTGGTCATGGCGTGTCTCCTTTTCCAGAAACGCAGCAAGCTGCGCTTTCATCTCTGCTTCGGTCCTCTGGGTCGCGCCCTCAATAGGCGGCAACCAGTCAGGCCGTGAATCAACAAAAATCTCTTCCGTGATCGTTATGCCGCTCTGATCGTCCAAAAGACCAAGTGCGACAAAGGCAATCGAACGTCCCTGCAGCTTCCAATAAAGCGTTGAACCACAGGTCTCGCAAACCGCGCGTTCACCCCAATCACTATGATTGTAGGCGCGGATATTGTCCTCGCCCGTTATCTCCAGACCGCGGATGCGGACCGCATATAAAGGTCCGCCGCCTGTCCAACGTTGACACTGCCGGCAGTGACAGGCCTGCGCCGCATCCGACACATCGCCTTTCACAGTCACCGCGCCACACAGACAGTGTCCGGTTCGAACTCCCACTCGGGTTATTCCGCCGCGACGGCGCTTGCGCCGTTCAACTGCTGCAGAACCGCCTCGGCACAATCGCGCCCGTCGCGGATCGCCCAGACAACCAGCGACGCACCACGCACGATGTCGCCCACCGCGTAAACACCCGGCAGCGCGGTGGCACCCGTGGTAAACTCGGCCTTGATCGTACCCCAACGGGTCACTTCCAGTTCCGGCACGCCCCAAAGTGTGGGCAATTCTTCCGGCTCGAAACCCAATGCCTTGATGACGATATCCGCAGGCTCGACATAGTCTGAACCCTCTATCACCTCGGGCATTTGCCGACCTGTCGCATCGGGCAGCCCCAGACGCATCCGCTCAACAATCACGCCATCCACGGGATCGCCGGTAAAGCCCTTGGGCGCCGTCAACCATTCGAACTGCACGCCTTCTTCCTCGGCGTTCTGTACCTCGCGCTGCGATCCCGGCATGTTGGCGCGGTCGCGGCGATACAGGCATTTCACCGACTCGGCGCCCTGACGGATTGCCGTGCGAACACAGTCCATTGCCGTGTCGCCACCGCCGATCACGACGACCTTTTTACCCTCGGCGTTCAGCTTGCCACTATCAAATTCGGAGACGTCATCGCCAAAGCTCTTCCGGTTCGACGCAGTCAGGTAATCCAGCGCTTTGACAATGCCATCCGCACCCGAACCCGGACCACCCAGATCACGCGACTTGTAAACACCCGTTGCGATGATCACGGCGTCATGCTGTTCGCGGATCTCCTCAAACGACATATCTTCACCGATGTTGCAGTTCAGAACAAAACGCACACCGCCCTTTTCCAACTGCTCGTTACGGCGCATGACAACGGGTTTTTCCAGTTTGAAACCCGGAATACCATATGTCAGCAACCCGCCCGCGCGGTCATAGCGGTCATAGACAGTGACCTGAACGCCCTGACGGCGCAGCACATCAGCGGCAGCCAAACCGCCGGGGCCAGCCCCGATGATGCCAACGCTTTCCTTGCGCTCCTGCGCAGGTTTGATCGGCAGCACCCAACCTTCTTCCCAGGCTGTATCGGTGATGTATTTCTCAACCGACCCGATGGTCACGGTGCCGTGGCCGGATTGTTCGATAACGCAATTGCCTTCGCACAGGCGATCCTGAGGGCAGATACGGCCACAGATCTCGGGAAAGGTATTGGTCGCCTGGCTGACCTCATAGGCCTCCTGCAACCGGCCTTCTGCCGTCAATCGCAGCCAATCGGGAATGTTGTTGTGCAACGGGCAATGCGACTGGCAATAGGGCACGCCGCACTGGGAACAGCGACTTGCCTGTTCCTTTGCCTTCGCATCAGCATATTCCGCGTAAATTTCATGGAAGTCCTCGCGCCGCTCATCCGCGGCACGCTTTGTGGGCATGTCGCGTTCAACTTTGACGAACTTCAACATCGGCTGTTTTGCCATGGCTCACATCCTTCCCTTCATGTGGTCGCGCCTGATTATAGAAGACTGATCAAAAAGAAAAGTAACTTATGCTGACCTATTTTTTGTATTTTTGCGAAACCCGACACGAAAACATGCTGCAATGCAGCTATTTTAGGTCCGACCCGGACCTAAAATAAACCTTCCTATTGGTTTTAAAGACTTTATACCCCAAACAACCACTTCAGCCGGACGACCCAATATGCCACTGACTCATTTGCTGATCCTCGCGTTGATTCAGGGCGTTACGGAATTTCTGCCAATTTCGTCCTCTGGCCACCTGATTCTACTGCCGAATCTCACCGGAATGGCCGATCAGGGGCAGACGCTGGATGTGGCCGTGCATGTCGGGACACTCTTTGCCGTCATTCTCTATTTCTGGACAGACGTCAAAACCGTCGGCATCGGCACCACCCGCCTGATGCGCGGAAAAATCGACACACAAGGCGCATTCTGGGCGCTCTGTCTTCTGATCGCAACCATTCCGGTCATCATCTGTGGTCTCATCCTCAAAATCACCGGGCTGAGTGATATGCTCCGCTCTACAGCCGTGATCGGGTGGACGATGCTGATCTTCGGCATTGTCCTGTACTGGGCCGACCAATCAGGCCCGACCGTCAAGAAAGCCGCAAACTGGAGCATCAAGGACGCCGCGATCATGGGCCTCTGGCAAGCGCTCGCCCTGATCCCCGGCACCTCGCGCTCGGGCATCACCATCACCGCAGGCCGCCAACTTGGCTATGACCGCGAAAGCGCGGCACGGCTTGCAATGCTGATGTCCATCCCGACAATCCTGGCCTCGGGGACATTGCTCGGGATCGAAGTCATACAAACCGCAGACATGGCTGTTGCCCGCGATGGCGCAATCGCGGCAGTCTTTGCCTTCCTGGCCGCCCTCGCAGCCCTCGCACTGATGTTCAAACTTCTGAAATCCCTGAGCTTCACGCCATACGTGATCTACCGCGTCATTCTGGGCGTGATCCTGCTGGTCATCGCGTATACCTGATCTTCTTTGTTTCAAAAATATCCCGGAGGGGTCTGGGGAGGCAGCGCCTCCCCAGCGGATCGGATTGGCACAGCCAATGCGACCCTCAAACCCTGTGATACGGCGTGCCCGCAACGATCGACGCCGCACGATACAATTGCTCCGCAATCATCACCCGCACCAGTTTATGTGGCCAGACCATCTTGCCAAACGACAACAGGAAATCCGCCTCTTGGCGCAGCGAAGGATCAATCCCATCCGCGCCACCAATGACAAAAGTGACATCCGATCGTCCCTGATCAGCCCAGCCTTGCAATTTCCTGGCAAACTCCGGCGAAGACATCACGGTCCCGCGCTCGTCCAGACACACAACAAGAGACCCGGACGGAATGGCCGTCCTCAGCAAAGCGGCCTCGGACAGCATCCCACCATTTTTCTTGTCTTCGACCTCGGTCTCGCCTTCAAAGCGCCACCCAAGCCCGCGCCCTGTCTGGCCAAAGCGGGACAGATAGTCGTCAGTCAGTGCGCGTTCTTCGGAGCGGCCCGCAAGCCGCCCCACCGCGCGAAGATGCACGCGCATCTTAGTTGTTCAGCGCCGTCCCAGCCGGGAGCCACATCTTTTCCAACTGGTAGAATTCGCGCACTTCAGGCCGGAAGATGTGAACAATCACATCCCCTGTATCGATCAAAACCCAATCGCCGGTTTCCTTGCCCTCAACCTTGGACAGAATACCGCGCTCGGACTTGAGCATCTCCAGCAGCTTTTCAGCCAAGGCAGACACCTGACGGGTCGACCGACCCGAGCACACAACCATGTAGTCACCGATCGACGTTTTTCCGCGCAAATCAATCTGCACGATGTCTTCGGCTTTGTTGTCGTTAAGTTCAGAGAGAATCGCCGCGAGCGTCGCGTCGCTGGCTGATCCGGTTCCGGGCGTGCCTGTCATTGGCAAACCCCCGTCCGTGGCATGTGCCACATCCGATTGAAGAGACAGGACATCGTCCTCCTAAGCATACACGCCGTTCCGCCCCGGCGCTGGGTACCCTGAAAATAGCATCGCATCGGTGAATTCTCAATGACCCTCGAAAAAAATGGCAATCAGGCGCCGTATGGCACCCAAACAGTCTTGGTTTCCGTGGCCGCATCAAGGAACGCAGAACCCTCGCCGTCAGACCCCGTCCAATCGCGCGCAACGCCTGTATTGACCCAAGTCCGCTTGAGATTCGTCGCAGCCCCGCGTTCGATCTCGGCCGACAAGTCCGACGACGAGAAGGTCCAAACCGCCTCAAGATCCATATGTTGCGCAAATGTCGACGCAACCTCGGAATGCCGCCCGGTCAGAATGTTGACGACACCTGCCGGCACATCAGAAGTGTCAAGCACCTGATAGAAATCCGTCGCTGCCAACGGGAACGGCTCCGATGCCATAAGCACCACACGATTGCCCATCGCAATCGCAGGCGCCATAACCGACACCAAGCCCAGAAGCGGATGATCGTCTGGACAAAACGCTCCGATCACGCCGCACGGCTCAACCATCGCGAGCGCCACACCACGCAAAGGTACCTGTGCCACCCGGCCATCATATTTATCGGCCCAGGCAGCATAGGTGAAAAGCCTGTTCACCGACACGTCCACCTCTTTCGCGCCGTTTCTCGCACCTGTCATCTGATTGAGACGTGTTGCGAACTCGTCTTTCCGCGCCGCCAGGTTTTCTGCGATGTAGTAAAGGATTTGCGCCCGCAAATGCGCTGTGGTTGCAGACCACCCCTTGGCCGCGCGCGCCGCCTCAACTGCATTGCGCACGTCCTTGCGATTGGCCAACGGCGCCTGACCGATTAGCTTGCCTGCCTTGGTAAAAACCTCATAGGCATAGCCGCCATCGGGCCGCGCCTGTTTACCCCCGACATAAAGCTTGGCTGTCCGGTCCACGGCCTGCGGCTCGGTATCCGGCCCACTGCTGAACCCCTCAACTTTTGCCAAAGGTTTGGCACGGCCAACCGGCTTGCTATAGGCCATCATGCCTTCCGGCCCGCCTTCGCGGCCAAAGCCGCTTTCGCGCACCCCGCCAAAAGGGGCCGCCGCATCGAACATATTGGTCCCGTTGATCCAAACCACACCCGCCGCAAGCTTGGGGGCGATGTCCAAAGCGACGTTGATATTTTCCGACCAAAGTGTCGCCGCCAAACCGTACCGCGTGTTGTTCGCCAGATCGACCGCCTCAGACGGCGTGCGGAAGGTGGTGCTCACCAGAACCGGACCAAAGATCTCGTCCTGCATCAGGGTATCGGCTGTGCTCAGACCTGTGATCAGGGTTGGCGGATAAAAACAGCCGGTTTCGGGCATATCGCAAGACGCACGGTAGGTCTCACCAGACCGGTTTGCTTCGACAAGGCGCGTGATGGTCTCCAATTGCTTGGGATCAACAATCGCTCCCACGTCGATCGACTTGTCCAAGGGTGAGCCGACCCGCAGCTTGTCCATCCGCGCCTTCAGCTTGGCATAGAAGCGATCCGCAACACCTTCCTGCACCAGAAGGCGCGACCCCGCGCAACAGACCTGCCCCTGATTTAACCAGATCGCATCGACGAGGCCCTCAACCGCAGAATCCAGATCCGCATCCTCGAATACGATGTATGGCGACTTGCCGCCCAACTCCAAGGTCAGCGCCTTACCCGATCCTGCCGTCGCCTCGCGGATACGACGCCCCACGGCGGTCGATCCTGTAAACGCGACCTTGTCGACATCGGGATGTGTGACGATCATCTCGCCCACCGCTCCGTCGCCCGTGACGATGTTCACCACACCCTTGGGCAATCCCGCCTGACGGCAGACATCCGCAAAAAGCAGTGCTGTCAGAGATGTGTATTCCGCCGGTTTCAACACCACTGTGTTGCCCGCCGCCAAGGCAGGCGCCACCTTCCACGCCAGCATGAGCAGCGGGAAATTCCACGGAATCACCTGACCGCACACACCATGCGCCTCGCGCCCAGCGTATTCGCTATCGAACAACTGCGCCTGACCGGCGTGATAGTAGAAATGCCGCTGCGCCAACGGCACATCAATGTCCCGGCTTTCCCGGATCGGCTTACCGTTGTCCAACGTCTCCAGCACCGCAAACAGCCGCGCGTGTTTCTGCATCAGCCGCGCCAGCGCATAGATGTACCGCGCACGTCCAGCACCGCCCAGCTTGGACCAGCCTTTCTGCGCCTTGCGCGCAGCAGCCACCGCAGCATCCACATCCGCCTGCGTGGCCTGCGTCACATGCGCGAGAACCTCTCCTGTCGCCGGATTGCGGCTTTCGAAAACATCACCCGGGCTTGTCATTGCACCACCGATGAAATGGCCAAAGCGATCTCCCTGATCGACCAGCCATGCCAATGCATCGCCTGCCGACTCCGGCGCTGTCCCGTAGTCCATACTCTCAAAGATCTCTTGGACGGTCATTCGAAGGTGCCTTTCAAAAGCAGGAAAACAACATAGGCCAGCCACAGAACCGCAAGGCCTCGGACAATCCATTCGACCCGGCGCGTGCGATCATGCAGCACTGCAAATCCTTGCAATCCATCCGGCGTATCTTTCGGGGGGTCGAAAGCAGGTTCAGGCCCAAGCATACGCTGCATCAAGGTCGGCAAATCGCGGACCGCCCGCTTGAGCTTGCGCCGCCGCCAATTCTGGGCGCCAAGCCACATCAGGGCCGATAGACCAAACAACAGAACAACCGGATTATTGCCCATCGCGTCGCCTCATCTCAACGCACCCGCTTTTGTCGTCGCAAGACATCATCATCCCGCGGCATGCCGCCAGGATGCGGAATACGCTCCGGTAACATGATGCTCCAACTGTCGCTCGATATCACCCAAAAGCGAAGACGCTCCAAAGCGGAACAAATCGTTCTGCACCCAGCGATCGCCAAGTTCTTCCTTCATCATGGCAAGGTAAACCAGTGCATCTTTGGCTTTGGATATCCCGCCAGCGGGCTTGTATCCAACACGGTAGCCGGTCTGTTCAAAATAGTCTCGAATTGCCCTGATCATAACCAGTGAAACGGGCAAGGTGGCGTTCACGCTTTCCTTGCCGGTCGAGGTCTTTATGAAATCGGCTCCCGCCATCATGCAGACCAACGAGGCGCGCGCGACATTCTGCAACGTGCCCAATTCGCCAGTGGCCAGAATGGCCTTCACATGCGCCTCGCCACAGGCCGCACGAAAGGCTTTCATCTCGTCGTAAAGCGCGGTCCAGTTTCCGGTCAGCACATGCCGACGCGAAATCACAATATCGATCTCGGCAGCGCCGGCTTTCACGCTTTCCTCAATTTCGGCCACTCTTAGGTGGAACGGCGACAATCCCGCGGGAAACCCGGTCGAAACGGCGGCCACCGGTATACCTGACCCGGCCAATGCATCGACGGCGGTCTCGACCATGTCGTGATAGACACAGACCGCACCCACGGTCAGACCATCCATCCCAAGCGCCGCCAAAAGATCGCCCCGTACCGGCTGTCGTGCCTTGGCACAAAGCCGCTTGACCCGACCCGCCGTATCATCCCCCGCCAATGTCGTGAGATCGATACAGGTGATCGCGCGGCACAACCATGCCGCCTGATAGTCTTTCTTGACCGACCGCCGCCCCGGCAATGTCGCCGCCCGGCGTTCAATGGCAGACCGGTTCGCAGTGGCCCGCATCACCCAATCAAGGTCCAACTCCATCCCCGGATTGCGCGGCTCAAGTGTCTGCGGCAATTGCAGGGTCTCTGTCTGCGATGTCTGGGTCTGCATGAAACACTCACTCCTGGAACACGAAACCTGACACGGTCGCTGTACACGCACAAGCCGCAACGCGGCGTCGCCTTCCACTCATCGGATCAGGTTCGAGAACCATCGCTTCAAGGCGCTCTTCTGCGGACGCAGGATCGGCAGATGCAGGATGCGCGGCTTCGGCTGGTCGGAATAAATCAACTCCGATGCTTCAAAGATACGTTTGTTGAACTGCGGCGGGAACACGTAAAACCGCAGGTCCGAAGACCAAAGCGTTTCGCGGAATGTCGGCTGATCAATCTTGAATCCAGCCGCGTCATAGGCTGCCTGCCATTCGTCAAAGAACTGCTCTGTCGCCGCGTTCTTGCGGTACAAAAGCACCCCACAATTGATCTCGGGAAACGTCTCGGGCACGTCTGTCTGCCATCTGCGCTTATGGCGCGGCCGATGCCAGAGCATCACATGTGCGCCGCACAGATCGAACTTTTGCAACAGGTCGAACAAAGACGACAGATCGGCCCGGATCATCGTATCATTGTCCAGATACAGGGTCTCGTCATAGGGGCTCAACTTCAGCGCCCCGACCTTGGGCCGGGTCATATCAGCCGGGATGACGAAAGACTGATCAAACCCCGTTGTGTCGTCATCCTCGGCACACCAGATCGCACAAGACAGGTCCGGATTGTGCATTTTGACAGACGCAGCCGACCGGCGCGCCACATCCACATGCGCCTTGCCCCAAGCCACATACATGACCCCGCGGGATCGGGTCCGCTCCAACATCCCAACGCCTCCTTCTCGTATCAAAGGCCTAGCGCCGCCACCCGACCAAGTAAATCCGTCTCACGGTTTTTGCTTGACCAAAAGGGGACTTGCAGGGATTGCAGGCATGTCATGGATCAAACACCGCTCAACACATTACAGGATCGCGCTAACGGCTTCCTCACAGATATTGTGACCCAGCACAGCCGGATCGACGGCACGATACTTGTGACCGGCAGCTATGACACCACCACCTATTCCGACGCTCTGTTCGACCGGCTGGGCATTCTGCTCCCGCCGCAACTGCACCGCGCTGTGGCCAGGCGCAAAGCCGATTTCCTGGCAGGCCGCGCAATGGCCAAAGCCGCAATGACGCTTTTGGATATCCCACCCGAGCCCGTCACCATTGCGGCCAACCGTGCTCCCGTCTGGCCCACAGGTCTGGTCGGATCAATCAGTCACGCTCGGGGCCGCTGCGCCTGTCTGTTGTCTCGGGACACCACCCGCTCCTACGGCGTCGACACCGAAGCGATTGCGCGGGACCGCAGCCTGACAGCCATCCTGACCGAAACCCTGAACGACCACGAACGCGCAACCATAACCCAAGGCATACTGCCCCCAGCGACCAATGCCACACTCACGTTCTCCGCCAAGGAAACGCTCTTCAAAGCGCTGTATCCAGGCGTCGGCCACCATTTCGGCTTTGACGCCGCCGAACTGACCTCCCCGCCGGGTCAGGACATCCTGACGCTGGCACTGGCCACCGATCTCACCGAAAACCTGACCAAGGGCCGGCGCTTCGACATCCATCACCGCCTGTCAAACACCCATGTGCTGACATGGCTGGCCGTGCGCGTCGCCTGATCTTCTTCTCTTTCCAAATACGCCGACACCCGCTGCCAAAGCGCAAAACACCGGTTTGAAGCGAATCATTTGAAAAAGAACAAAATGAGAACATAAAGAAAGGCATGTTCGCAGAGCTGTCGATCACCTCCAACTTCACCTTCCTCACCGGGGCCTCCCACCCCGAGGAATACATGGAGCGTGCCGCCACCCTGGGCCTCTCGGCCATCGCCATCACCGACACAAATTCCGTGGCAGGAATCGTCCGCGCCTGGACCCAGGGGAAACAGATCGCCCGCCTGCTGCGCGAACGCGCTGAACGCGAGACGCGACAGGGAATCATCGGTCCCCCTGCGCCGGATCACCTCGGCCACCAGCGCAGCCATATCCTCACCCATGTACCCCGGCTGATCCCCGGCGCGCGCATCGTCACCGACACCGGCTTTACCGCCACAGCGCTCGCCACCAGCCGCCAAGGCTGGGCACAGCTGTGCCGCCTGATCACCACGGGCCGCCGCCGCGCCCCCAAAGGCGACTGCCACCTGACGCTTGACGATCTGGTCCAATGCTCGGACGGCCTGCACTGGCTCCTGCAGCCGCCGACACAGGCACCAACATCCCAAACCGGCGCGGGTGATTGGATGTCACACGCGGAACGGCTGTCGCGCCGCTTTCCCGGGCACACCCATATCGTCCTCAGCCCTCGTTATGACGGGCAGGACCAGCAACATTTCACCCGGATCGCGGATCTCGCCCAAAGCCTGAACCTGCCCACCATCGCCTCTGCAACCCCGATCATGCATCATGGACGCCGCCGCAAACTGGCCGATGTGGTCACTGCAATCCGGCAAGGCTGCCGCGTCGACGAACTGGGCACCAAGGCGCTTGCCAATGGCGAACAACGTCTGCGCTCCGAGGCCGAGATGCGCCGCCTCCTTGGCCCCCATGCCGACGCGGTCGGCCGCGCGGCCGAACTGGCGGAACTCTGTCAGTTTGATCTTGGCCAGCTGCGCTACGAATACCCCAGCGAAATCACCGGATCTGAGACAGCATCCCAGCGCCTGTCCCGCCTCGCCCATGAGGGGCTGAAATGGCGCTACCCGCATGGTGCGCCCGACAAGGTGAAAAAGCTGCTCGCCCATGAACTCACCCTGATTGGCAAACTCAAATACGAACCCTATTTCCTCACGGTCCGTGACATCGTCGCCTTCGCCCGCGAACGGGGCATCCTGTGTCAGGGGCGCGGGTCCGCCGCCAACTCCGTCGTCTGCTACTGCCTCGGCGTGACTTCGGTCTCCCCCGAAATCGGCACAATGGTGTTCGAACGCTTCGTGTCTGAGGCCCGCGATGAACCGCCTGACATCGACGTCGATTTCGAACACGAACGCCGCGAAGAGGTGATCCAGCACATCTACGACCGCTATGGCCGGCACCGCGCCGGCCTCTGTGCCACCGTGATCCACTATCGTGGCAAACGCGCCATCCGCGAGGTCGGCACCGCCATGGGCCTAAGCCAGGACACCATCGGCGCGCTCTCCTCTCAGCTTTGGGGTTTCTTCTCGACCAACGGGCTGGAAGAACACCGCATGCGTGAAATCGGCCTCGACCCGAACGATCACCGCCTCAAACTGACAATGGAGCTGATCTTCGAGATCATCGGCTTCCCGCGTCACCTCTCCCAACACGTCGGGGGGTTTATCATCACCGAAGGGCGGCTCGACGAACTGGTCCCGATCGAAAACGCCACGATGGAGGACCGCACTGTCATCTGCTGGGACAAAGACGACATCGACGCTCTGGGTATCCTCAAGGTCGATGTGCTGGCGCTCGGGATGCTCTCCTGCATCCGCAAGGCGTTCGATCTGATAACCCTGCATCACGGCCAGACCTACAATCTCGCCACCCTGCCGCCCGAAGACCCCAAGGTCTACGATATGCTCTGCCGCGCCGACAGCATCGGTGTCTTTCAGGTCGAATCCCGCGCACAGATGAACTTCCTGCCGCGGATGAAACCCCGCACCTTCTATGATCTGGTGATCGAAGTGGCGATCATCCGCCCCGGTCCTATCCAAGGCGATATGGTCCACCCCTATATCCGCCGCCGCAACGGCGAAGAAGAGGTCAGCTTTCCCTCGGACGAACTCGGCGCCGTGCTGGGCAAAACCCTTGGCGTGCCGCTCTTTCAGGAACAGGCCATGCAGATCGCCATTGTCGGCGCAGGCTTCACGCCCGAACAGGCCGACCGCCTGCGCCGCTCTCTGGCCACCTTCAAGAAACACGGCAATGTCAGCGAATTCCGCACCCTCTTCATGCGCGGCATGCGCAACAAAGGCTATGACGCAGACTTCGCCGAACGCTGTTTCTCCCAGATCGAAGGCTTCGGCTCCTACGGCTTCCCCGAAAGCCACGCCGCCAGCTTTGCCCTGCTGGTCTATGCCTCTGCCTGGATCAAGCACCACCACCCCGGCATCTTCGCCTGTGCGCTGCTCAACTCCCAGCCGATGGGGTTCTACGCCCCGGCCCAAATTGTCCGCGACGCCCGCGAACACGGTGTCACCGTCCGACCCGTCTGCATCAACGCAAGCTTCTGGGACAATACCATGGAACCTGACGCCAAAGGCGGTCTCGCCCTGCGTTTGGGGTTTCGTCAGATCAAAGGCCTGAACGAGGAAGACGCCTCATGGATCGCTGCGGGACGCGGCAACGGGTACCAAAGCGTAAACGACCTCTGGCGCCGTGCCGGGCTGGACCCCGCCACCATCGCCCGTCTTGCCGAGGCCGACACCTTCCGCGAGATCGGCCTTTCCCGCCGACAAGCCTTGTGGGAAGCCAAGGCACTGACCACCCGCAAGACCCTGCCGCTCTTTGATGGCGATATCGACGGCGAAGCCATCCATGAACCCGCAGCCCACCTGCCACAGATGACCGAAGGCGAACAGGTGGTCGAAGATTACGTCGCCATGCGCCTCAGCCTGCGCCGCCATCCGGTCGCTCTCTTGCGGCATATCCTGACACCAATGGCCAACCGTACAGTTCAGCCGTACAAACCGTCCCATTCGTACGACCCCCCCGACACCCGCGCCTTACCGATTCCGATCACCCGCGCAAACCCGGATTGATTGCCAGACCCGGTCACGCCATTCTGCATCCAAAAGGAGGCCGATCATGATCGCCATCATCTTCGAAGTCATGCCCGCAGAGGGCCAGAAAGACGCCTATCTCGACATTGCCGCCACCATGCGACCGATGGTCGAACAGGTCGAAGGCTTCATTTCTGTCGAACGGTTCCAAAGCCTGACAAACCCCGACAAACTCCTGTCGATCAGTTTCTTTGAAGACGAAGACGCCGTCCAACGCTGGCGCAAGCTGGCCGCACATCGCAACGCCCAATCGAAAGGCCGGAACGGCATCTTCTCGGACTACCGTTTGCGCGTGTGTCACGTGATGCGCGACTACGGAATGTCTGACCGCGAACAGGCGCCCGAAGACAGCATAAAGGCGCACAGCTAACGGCTTCTTCTCTTTGCAAATACGCAAATACGACTTTGCAAACCTCACCACGACCGGAAACCATGTCACGCTTCAACAAGCCCGAGGACAAAGCCGAAGGCGGCGGACGAGACAAAAAGCATGGGCGCCCGCAGGCGCTCATTCATTTCATGCTCGGCGCGCGATCAGATTCCGACGTCGATCATCGCCTTGGCAAGAACCGGCACCGAATCCTTGTTCAGTCCGGCGATGTTCAGACGGGAATCCCCGACAAGGTAGATCGCATGCTCATCCCGCAAACGGTCGACCTGTTCGGGTGTTGCGCCAAGCCGCGAGAACATACCGCGGTGCTGCGCGATAAAGCCGAACCGGTCCGACCCTGACAACCGCTGCAACTCAGCCGCCAGTTGCTCGCGCAAGGCAAGCATTCCGGTGCGCATTTCTTCCAGCTCTTTCGCCCAATCCGCACGAAGCTCATCGTCGCCTAGAACCGTCGTCACCAAACGGGCGCCATGATCCGGCGGGAAGGAATAGTTCTGCCGGTTCAGATAGGCCAATGTGCCTTGGGTCCGCTTTTGAGAGGCCTCGTTCTGAGACACCGCCATCAACAGTCCGGTACGTTCACGATAAATGCCAAAATTCTTTGAGCAACTTGCCGCAATGATGGTCTCGGGCACCGACGCCGCGATCAAACGCGTCGCCGCTGCATCTTCTTCAAGCCCGTCGCCAAATCCCTGATAGGCGATATCCACCATCGGAGTTGCGCCTGTTTTGAGCAAGAGGTCCACAACCGCTTGCCACTCAGTCATGTTCAGGTTGGCCCCGGTCGGATTGTGGCAACATCCATGGACCAGAACAATGTCTCCCGGACCCGCCTTGGCGATATCAGCCATCATGCCGTCGAAATCGACACCGCGGCTTTCATCGTCAAAATAGCGGTAGGGCACCATTTCCATACCCATGTGCTTGAGAATTGACAGGTGGTTCGGCCAAGTCGGGTCGCTGACATAGACTTTGCCATTGGGGCTGGCCATCTTCACCAGATCAAACCCCTGACGCACCGCCCCCGTGCCACCCGGTGCTGCCACAGCAGCGACATTGGCGCGTGGCACCGCATCCCCCAGAACCATCGCAATCATGGCGTCTGCGAAGGCCGGATCACCAGCAAGGCCGGTATAGGCTTTGGTTGTCTGTGCCTCCCAAACCTTTTGTTCTGCGCTCTTGATCGCCCCCATGATCGGCGTATTGCCGGATGCGTCTTTATAAACTCCGACACCCAAATCGATCTTGGGATCGCGCGGATCTTCGCGGTAGGTCTGCACCAAGGCGAGGATCTTGTCTGCGGGTTGTTCCTTGAGGGTTTCAAACATCAGTCGTCTCCTGTGGCCACGGGAACCGTGGGGAACATTCCCCATTCGGACCACGAGCCGTCGTAAAGGGAATGGTCATCTTTGCCCATGCGCGCCATAGCCAGCGACAGGATCGCCGCCGTGACACCAGAGCCGCATGTCGTGATTGCAGGTTTCGTCAGATCAACGCCTGCCGCCTCGAAAATTGCGCGGGTCTCATCTGGCGATTTCATCGTCTGGTCGGCATTCAAAAGAGACGCGTAATGCACATTCTTAGATCCGGGAATGTGCCCGCCACGCATGCCGGGACGAGGCTCTGCCTCTTCGCCGCGAAAGCGGCCCGGAGATCTGGCATCAATGATCTCTTGATCCCGCAGCTTCGATGCCGCCGACACTTGCGTCACGTCCTTGACCAAATGCGCCTGACGCCGGACCGTCATATGCCGGTCGCGCACGATCGGTGGCAGGTCTTCAACCTCGCGGCCTTCGGCAACCCATTTCGGCAAGCCACCGTCCAGTACGGCGACATCGTTCTGCCCCATCAGCTTGAAGAGCCACCAAACACGTGCTGCAGAAAAAAGCCCGGCCCCGTCATAGATGACAACCTGATGGCCATCGCCCACACCCATGGCGCGCATCCGCGACATGAACTTTTCAATCGGGGGCGCCATATGAGGCAGGTCGGACCTGCTATCCGAAATGTCGTCGATATCAAAGAAGCGTGCGCCGGGAATATGGCCCGCAGCGTATTCGGCTTTCGCGTCACGCTCACTGCCGGGCATATACATGGATGCGTCAAGGATGCGCAGATCGGGGTCGCGCATATGCGACGCAAGCCATTCCGTCGAAACAAGGGTCTTTGGGTCGTCCTGTGCCATGTCTGTCGCCACCTCTGGAAAGGGTCGGTTCTGCATAGAACCCAGCGGTCCGACTCGCAAGCGTTTGACCGCGCGTCATGTGAACATGGGTCAGGACACCCACGATTGTCCGGTCATGAAACGCCGTGGTTGATTAGCCTGCGTTCTTGAGAAGGCGCTGTTTCTGGCGGCCCCAATCGCGCTTGGCCTCGGTCTCGCGCTTGTCATGGTTCTTTTTGCCCTTGGCGATGCCAAGCTTCATTTTCACCATGCCCTTGTGATTGAAGTAGAGCACCATCGGAACAAGCGTCATGCCCTTGCGCTGGGTTTCATTCCAAAGCTTCGAAAGCTCTTTTTTGGACACCAGAAGTTTGCGCCGACGACGTTCGTCATGTGGAAACATCGCACGGTTATACGGCGCGATATACGAGTTCACGAGCCACAGTTCGCCGTCTTCGACAGCGGCATAACATTCGGTGATGTTTGCGCTGTTCTCA
Organism: Marivita sp.; assembly: GCA_043585115.1. Lineage (GTDB taxonomy): Bacteria > Pseudomonadota > Alphaproteobacteria > Rhodobacterales > Rhodobacteraceae > Marivita. The sequence continues at coordinate 2,633,739 of CP121326.1, read as the reverse complement.
CGCAGGGATTTCACCTCGGACCCCTGAAGCATGATACCCACTTCGATATCATCCTCGATGGCATAGTCGAACCGCGCGCGACGATTGTCGGCGATCACCTTGTAGTTCGGATTTTCCTTCGGCTTTGCCATCGATGCGGTCTCCTTTGGCCCGCGAGAGATACTGATATAAGATGTCGATCTAATTTTGAAACCGGTTTTGCGATTTGGCAAAAACAAGGGCGGACCAAGACATCAGAGTGGAGAACGCAAACGCGATAACCACCAGCGCGGCGATACCTTTGAACCCACCAATGGAGGACGAGAACGCCGCCCAATTAATCCATGGATCAGCGTACCGACAAATCCACCTGCCACAGCAAGCCCGGTGAAGGCCCCCGCAAAGACGATACCTGCGCATTCTTTCCGGTCTGAATGCCGGTTCTGACAATACGCAACTGCAGATGGAACTTTGGGAATACGGGTTATCCGAAATCGGTGTGCAACGCTGTCGCAGGCACAGGCAAACCTGCATCTGTGACCTACCTTAATTCCTGACTGAAAGAGTTTCGCAAAGGGTTGGCCACAAATGGACACGCTCATTCTCTCCCGCATCCAATTCGGTGCCAATATTTCGTTCCACATTCTCTTCCCGACGATCACGATTGCGCTCGGTTGGGTGTTGCTTTTCTTCAGACTTCAGCTCAACCGCACCGGTGACGAGAAATGGCGCGACGCCTATCGCTTTTGGGTCAAGGTTTTCGCCCTGAGCTTTGCAATGGGCGTTGTGTCAGGCATCACCATGTCATTCCAGTTCGGCACCAATTGGCCGGGCTTTATGGAAAGCGTTGGCAATATTGCTGGTCCGCTTCTCGCCTATGAGGTGATGACGGCATTCTTCCTAGAGGCTGTGTTCTTGGGCATCATGCTGTTTGGCATGTCCAAAGTGCCACGTTGGCTGCACACCTTGTCGACCTTCCTTGTCGCGTTCGGCACAACAATGTCAGCCTTCTGGATCCTTGTTTTGAACAGCTGGATGCACACTCCTGCTGGCTTTGAGATGCGTGATGGCGTTGCCTTCGCAACTGATTGGTGGGAAATCATCTTTAACCCGTCCATGCCTTACCGCCTCGTGCACATGTTGTTGGCATCCGGCCTGACAGTGGCATTTTTGTTGGCTGGCCTGAGCGCGTTTCGCTGGCTGATTGGAGATCGATCCAATGGCGTCCGCGCATCGATCAAAACAGGCCTGACCCTTGGCGCGGTCCTGATCCCGCTGCAAATCCTTGCCGGAGACTTTCACGGTTTGAACACTCTGGAACATCAGCCACAAAAAGTGGCGGCAATGGAGGGCAACTGGGACACCGGGCCAAACGTGCCGCTGGTCCTGTTTGCCATCCCGAACGAAGAAACCCGGTCGAATGACTACGAAGTGAGCATTCCAAACGGGGCGTCTTTGATCCTGACCCACTCATTGGATGGGGTCGTGCCGGGGTTGAACGACTTTATTGCAGAGGATGGAACAGTCGAGCACCCCCCGGTGGCGCCCGTGTTTTTCAGCTTCCGCATCATGGTGGCCACCGGCATGGCGATGCTGCTGCTGAGCTGGGCGAGTGTCTTTTTCATGGCGCGGAAAAAACGCGGCGTCGAAGGCCTGCCGAAGCCGATGCTTTGGGCCATGGTGCCGATGGCCTTTTCGGGTTGGGTGGCCACACTTGCAGGCTGGTACACCACCGAAATCGGCCGCCAGCCATGGCTTGTGCAAGGCGTGCTGACCACCGAAGCTGCCGTGGCAGACGTACCCGCCCCGATGGTTGCATCGACACTGATCGTCTACCTAGCGATCTACGCGGCCTTGCTTGCGGCTTATATCGGCGTGTTGTTCTACCTTGCCCGCAAAGCGGCCAAAGGCGAGCCGCTTGGCCAGCGCGTTCCGGCTTCGCATGAAGCCACAGTCACAGTCGCAGCGGAGTAGACCACATGTATCTGTTCGGAGATCCCGCCACATGGCTCCCGCTGGCCTTTGCAGCACTACTGGGCCTATCGATCCTCATCTATGTTGTGCTGGATGGTTTTGATCTGGGCGTCGGGGTTCTTTTCCCCCTTGCCGAGCCAGACGAAAAGGACCGTATGATTGCGTCCATTGGTCCGTTTTGGGACGCCAACGAAACGTGGCTGGTTCTGGCCATCGGTATCTTGCTGGTGGCCTTTCCCACGGCACATGGAACCATCCTGACCGCGCTTTACTTGCCCGTTGCAGTGATGCTGGTCGGCCTGATCTTGCGTGGTGTGTCTTTCGAATTTCGGGTGAAAGCACCCGCTCGACACAAGAAATCATGGGATCGGGCGTTTTACATTGGATCGATGATGACGTCCCTGAGCCAAGGATACATGCTGGGTATGTATATCATGGGGCTTGAGGTCACGGCGTTTACTTTGGCGTTTTCGGCCGTAACTGCTGTTTTCCTGACTGTTGCCTACAGCTTTATTGGCGCGACATGGTTGATCCTCAAAACCGAAGGCGCGCTCCAGCTAAAAGCGGTGGCTTGGTCAAAGGGCGGCATTTGGGGCGTTGTCCTTGGGATGGGCGCGGTTTCACTTGCCTCCCCATTGGTGAGCGAACGTATCTTCGACAAATGGTTCTCTATGCCAGAGTTTTTTCTGCTCATGCCGTTACCCCTGATGTCCGGCGCGTTGATCGTGCTGCTTTGGCTGGCACTCCGTCGTTTACCAACCAGCGACGACAGCTTTGCGTGGTTCCCTTTCGCAGCAACCATCGTTCTGTTCGTGCTGGGCTTTTTCGGGATGGCGTATTCGTTTTACCCGTTCATCGTACCCGAACAGTTGACCATCTACGAAGCTGCAAGCGCACCGGAAAGCCTGTTCATCATCCTGATCGGGACAATCTTTGTCCTGCCGATGATCCTTGGTTACACCGCGCTGGCCTATACAATCTTCCGCGGCAAGGCGACTGCACTCAGCTACGAATAGGAATACGCTGCCGACCCTTGGCGGTCAGCCGGAACACGTCGGTCCCTTCGAACACCGCAACAGTGAGCGGGCGCCCATACCCGGCGCCCGTATCAAGATTGATGCGGTTGGAATAACGCTCCGGCGCATCCACAGGAGTATGGCCATGCACCACAACTGCGCCATGATCGCGTTTGTCTGCATGAAATTCCTGACGAATCCAAAGCAAATCGTTTTCATGCTGCTGATCCAGCGGCACGCCGGGGCGGATACCCGCATGCGCAAAAAACAAACCGTCTTCGCGATGTGAGATCTTGAGGTTTCTCAAAAAGCGCTTGTGCAACTCGGGCACGTTATCGCGAAACACTGCTGCAAGGTCAGTCTGGCGGATACGGTCGGGAATATATGTATCGTAAGATGCAAGCGTTTCAGTGCCGCCAATGGCAGAATGAAACCAATGATACCCAACAAGAAGATGTGGATCGAACTGCGGACCTTCAGGATGAATGAACCGTTCAAAAAACCGGTCGTGATTGCCTTTGAGACACACCCAGTTCAGCCCATCTGCCAAGCCATTGGCCAGAATGTCGATCACACCTCTGCTGTCCGGCCCCCTATCCACGTAGTCGCCCACAAAGACGATACGGGCATCGGGACCACCATCCGCCTCGATCCAGGCGAGGCCCTCTTTGAGCATGCCAAGCTGGCCGTGGATATCCCCAAAAGCGTAAAGAGCGCGTGTCATACGCGCTCTTTCGCATGGGCCAGATATGGGTGCAATGCTGTGTTAGATCAGACCACGTCGAACTGAAGCGGCTTGACCTGCTTGAACAGACCTGTGTCCTGCAACTTGCTGACCACGTCGGCGGGCACAGGTTCATCGACATACAACAACGCGATCGCCTCGCCTTTTGCCGTCGAGCGACCAAGGGTGAAGTTTGCGATGTTCACGTTGTTCTCACCCATGGTCATACCCAGAGTACCAATGATCCCCGGCACGTCCTCGTTTGTCGTATAGATCATATGTTCACCAATTTCAGCGTCGATATTGATCCCCTTGATCTGGATGAAACGCGGCTTTCCATCGCTGAAGACGGTACCAGCAATCGAGCGTTCACGTTCGGCCGTCACAACGGTTACTTTGACATAGCCATCGAACGCACCGGATTTCGCCTGATTGGTGGTGCTGATCTTGATACCGCGCTCTTTGGCGATAAGCGGGGCGGAGACCATATTCACGTCCGGGTTCACGCGCTTCATGATGCCCGCAATCGCGGAACAGTTCAGCGCCTCGAGGTTCATCTCTGACACCGCACCATCATACAGAATATTGATCGCCTTGATCGGCTCGTCGGTCATCTGACCAATAAAACTGCCAAGGTAGTCGGCCAGCTTGATCCATGGACCCATGATCTTGGCTTCTTCTGCGGTCACGGACGGCATGTTCAGCGCGTTTTCGACAGCACCGGTCAGCAAGTAGTTGGCCATTTGTTCAGCCACCTGAAGCGCGACGTTTTCCTGCGCTTCAGTTGTTGCAGCGCCAAGGTGCGGTGTGCAGACCACGTTGGGCAGGTTGAACAGCGGATTTTCCTTGGCGGGCTCTTCGCTGAATACGTCAAACGCCGCTCCCGCGACGTGACCGGACTTCAACAATTCGGCCAAAGCCGCCTCGTCCACAAGACCGCCACGGGCGCAGTTGATGATCCGCACACCTTTCTTGGTCTTGCCAAGATTCTCAGCAGACAGGATGTTGCGGGTCTGGTCTGTGAGCGGCACATGCAAGGTGATGAAGTCAGCGCGCTTGAGCAGGTCATCAAGCTCGACTTTCTCGACCTGCATCTGCTTGGCCTTCTCTTCGCCAAGGAAGGGGTCATAGGCCACCACCTTCATTTTGAGACCACGTGCGCGATCACAGACGATGCCACCAATGTTGCCCGCACCGATCACGCCAAGCGTTTTGCCGGTCAGCTCAACGCCCATGAATTTGGACTTTTCCCACTTGCCCGCATGTGTCGAGGCAGACGCCTCGGGGATTTGACGGGCGCAGGCGAACATCATGGCAATCGCGTGTTCGGCAGTGGTGATCATGTTGCCGAAAGGTGTGTTCATGACGATCACACCTTTCTTCGACGCGGCTTCCTTATCGATATTGTCGGTGCCGATCCCGGCGCGCCCAATGACTTTGAGATTGGTCGCGTTTTCAAGGATCGTCGGTGTGACCTTGGTCGCCGACCGGATGGCCAAACCATCATATTGGCCAATCACCTCGGCCAGTTTGTCTTTGTCTTTACCCAGATCGGGCTGGAAATCTACCTCGATGCCACGGTCTTTGAAAATCTGAACAGCGGCGTCAGAGAGTTTATCGGAAATGAGTACACGGGGGGCCATTTCAGTGGTCCTTTTAACTGTCGGGGAAAGGTGCGTGACATCACGCACCCTACTGGATGTCATGTGATAGGATGCGTGTTTGCAGATCGCTCACGCAGCCTGGGCAAGCGCCTCGATTTCTGCGTGGAACGCCCAATCGAGCCACGGCAACATCGCTTCGATGTCCGAAGTTTCGACTGTGCCACCACACCAGATGCGCAAACCCGCCGGAGCGTCGCGATAGGCCCCGATGTCAAGAGCCACGCCTTCGGCTTCAAGTCGCTTGGCCACAGCCTTGGCAAAGACTGCGCCATCGGTGATCCGCTCATCGGAGAACTTCAGGCAAACCGAGGTATTCGACCGCGTCGCCGCGTCCACCGCCAGATTGTCGATCCAGTCATTGGCTTCACAGAAGTCAAAGATCGTCTGCGCATTGGCATCCGCCCGCGCCATCAGACCTTTCAATCCACCTACGGACCGCGCCCAATCAAGCGCCTGCAGGTAATCCTCCACGCACAGCATCGACGGAGTATTGATCGTCGCCCCGCTAAAAATGCCATCAATCAGCTTGCCGCCTTTAGTGAGGCGAAAAATCTTGGGCAGCGGCCAGGGCGGCGTGTAGCTTTCCAGCCGCGCAACCGCGCGGGGCGACAGGATGAGCATCCCATGCGCGCCTTCCCCGCCCAGCACTTTTTGCCAGCTGAACGTGGTCACATCGAGCTTGTCCCACGGCAGGTCCATCGCAAACGCAGCAGAGGTCGCGTCGCACAGTGTCAGACCAGCGCGATCCGCCGGGATCGCGTCACCGTTCGGCATGCGCACGCCAGATGTCGTGCCGTTCCAGGTAAAGCAAACATCATTGTCATAGTTCAGCGCCGCCATATCGACGATCTCGCCATACTCGGCCGTGTGAACTGTGTGTTCGATCTTGAGCTGTTTAACCGCGTCGGTCACCCAGCCCGCACCAAAGCTTTCCCAAGCGACCATCTCGGCCGGGCGTTCGCCCAGCATGGTCCACATGGCCATCTCATACGCACCAGTGTCCGACGCGGGTACGATGCCGATCTTGTAGTCTGCTGGAATGCCCAAAATCGCACGCGTCTCTTCGATCGCGGCCTTGAGCTTGTCTTTGCCGACAGCAGCCCGGTGCGAACGGCCCAGCGGGGCGTCAGCAAGATTGTCCAGTTTGAAAACGGGGGGTTTGGCGCAAGGGCCAGAAGAAAAACGCGGGTTTGCCGGCCGCGTTGCCGGTTGTGAAATAGCCATTGATGCTACCCTTCCAGATAAGCGCCCCTCGTTGGGGAGGGGTGTCCCGCCGGCGGGTCTATGCGGGACGATCGATACGCGCAAGTCGGAAAATGCGACCAATGTGACGCATTTGAAGTTTGCAGCAGCATGCGTGTTGCGGATCGGAAACCTGACCTTTGTCTACTCCTGTGGCAGCCCCGGACGCCTCCGGCGGGCGTATTTTGAAAGAGAAGAAGAAAAGACCTGCGCGATTGTTCCATCTGGTCTTTTCAGACAGCGGTCGATACATCGCCGCACATTCTAAAAGGAGCCCCGCCATGTTCACAGCGACCTTGATTGCCCGCCCGGGCATGCTTGATCCCGCGCTTGCCGAAGCACTCCGTAACGCATGGGGCGGTGGCGATCTGGTTTGGTTGTCCCCGGACGAGGCTGCGGAATTTGAAATGGCGCATGTGCCCGACACCGCGCAAAGCAGCTGGACCAGCCTTCAGGACCAGGGCGTTGACCTCGCCATTCAGCCCAGTGGAGAGCGACGCAAGAAAATGCTGCTGGCTGACATGGACAGCACGATGATCCAGCAGGAATGCATCGACGAACTGGCCGAAGTTGCCGGTGTTGGCGCACAAGTGAAAGACATCACCGCACGGGCCATGAATGGCGATCTGGATTTTGAAGGCGCACTGATCGAACGCGTTGGCCTTTTGAAGGGTTTGCCGGAAACCGTGATAGGCGACGTGCTGAAAACGCGCATTACCTTGATGCCGGGCGGCGGGGTTTTGCTTGCCACAATGAAAGCCAATGGCGCCTATGCGGCACTGGTATCTGGCGGCTTTACGGCTTTTACCCAGAGGGTTGCAGCGACACTTGGCTTTGACGAAAACCGCGCGAATACGTTGCTGACAAACAAGGGCACGTTGACCGGAGATATAGCGCGGCCAATTCTTGGTCGGGAAGCAAAAGTCACCGCCCTGGAAGAGATCACCGAACGGCTGGGCCTGACAGAAGCCGATGTGATGGCTGTCGGGGACGGGGCAAACGATCTGGGCATGCTGCAACGTGCAGGTGCCGGAGTTGCTCTACATGCAAAACCCAGCGTTCAGGCTCAGGCGAAACTGCGGATCAACCACAGCGACCTGAGCGCGCTGCTTTTCCTTCAGGGCTACAGCCGCGAGGCGTTTGTCACACCAGAAGACCCGGCGCTGGCTTGATCTGACCAGTCACAAGGCCATCCCAGTTCTTGATTTCAGGGGTCAAAAAGGCCGCAACCTCTGGATGACCGGCATCGAGCACATCCAGTCGGACCAAGAGGGCCGCAACCGCACATTCCGCAGCGCGGGTGGCCCCATCCGAGACCTTGAGCGCAATGCCAAGCCCACGCGCCGGCAAGATCGCAATGAAATACCCCTCGGCCCCCGTTTTCAGCGCCACCGGCTCTTTGGCCGCGCGCATCAGCCGCGTACAAGCGCGACCTTCGCCCGCGACCAGTTCGGGATGGGCATACATCGCCTCAACCAGCTGGGAAGCAGCATTGCTGAGGGAATCAGATCGCTGGCTGGCAGTCGCAAACCATGCCATGGCCCGTGCCATTCCGTGCATAGTCGTCGCAAAGTTTGGCGCGGAACAGCCGTCAATTCCGAATCCGGGGCTGGTTTCGTTCGTGACGGTCTCGAACGCATCAAGACAGGCCTTTTGGACGGCATGGTTTGGGTCAACGTAATTCGGACCTGCTTTCAGATGCTGCGCCAGAGTCAGAAAACCCGCGTGTTTGCCAGAGCAATTGTTGTGAACACGACAGGGTGCCTCACCTGCGCGGATCATACCAAACCTCAGATCTTTATCGCGGCTTGGCTGCGGACCGCAGCACAATGCTTGATCCTCCAGACCCAAATCCTCGAGCCATTTCGACACGCGCGAGACATGAATTGCGGCACCTTGGTGTGACGCACAGGCCAATGCCAGATGTTCACGCGTCAGACCATGGGCAGAGGCGGCGCCAGAAGTCAGCAAAGGCAGCGCCTGAATCATCTTTGAAGAACTGCGCGGCAGCACTACCGCGTCGGCATCCCCCCATGCCGCAAGAACCTGCCCCGAGCCATCACAGATGACAGCGTGGCCGAAATGATGGCTCTCGCAAAACGGGCCCCTCCAAATCTCGGCCAAGGGTGCGGGTTTTGTCATCGCTCCACTCCATCTTCGGTGGCAAAAAACTGCCAATTGGGCTTTTAAGATCTCCATAAAACAGTCTATTCTCTATTGGTCGAGGGCAAAGTTGCAGTGACATAAGGGTGGATAAACCCATATCTGTGACCGATAAACGAATTGAGGCTAAGGACAGTCTGGAGGCTGGACGGATGAATTCATGGATTGGCGGTGTGGTGATCGGCGCTTTTGGGCTGATAGCGGCAAGCACAGGCATGGCGCAGGAAACAAGCACCAACCGTGTAAATGCCATCACCGACTGGAGCGTATTCGAAGGGCAAGACCCGCGCGAATGCTGGGCGGTGACCACGTATAAAGAAAGCGTTAACACGCGCGGTGGACGCGTTGTCGCCGTGACGCGAGGCGAAATCCTATTGATGGTGTTTTACCGACCTGGCGCCGAGGTTCAGGGGCAAGTGGCCTTTACCGGCGGTTATCCATTCGCCCCGGGATCGACCGTCAATGTGAACATCAGCGGCACGGAGTTCGAGCTGTTCACCGAAGGTGAATGGGCTTGGCCGGCAACGCCTCAGGACGATGCCAAGATTGTCACCGCGATGAAGCGTGGCGCAAACGCCATCCTGACAGCGCGATCGGCGCGTGGCACGACCACAAAAGACACATTCTCGCTGTTGGGCTTCACAGCTGCCGTCGAAGATGCGGAGAAACGCTGCTCGGCCGGGTGATCCGAAAGCGATCCTCTAACATTTTCGAATTCGAAGTATTCGGCCGGGCACATTGCTCGGCCGTATTTGCTCCAAAGCCTATCTGAAAATAGTCTTTGCAATAAAACTATATTTCTAGTTTTATAGTTTCATGAATCAGACTCAACACCACGCCCGCGCGTTAGCAGCGCTAGGACACGAAGCACGCTTACAGATCTTCCGTCTTCTGGTCCGCGCCGGGCATGCGGGATTGACGGTAAGCCAGATCACCGAGCATAGCGGCCTGCCCGCGTCGACGCAGGCGCATCACCTCAAGATGCTGGTTGAAGCCGGATTGGTAACCCAAACCAAACAGGGTCGCGAAGTGATCAACACTGCCGACTTTGACCGCATGAATGGTGTGATCAGCTTTCTTTCAGACGCCTGCTGCATGGGTTTCAGCATCAATAGCTCTGACACTGCCGCCTAGATCAAGGACACACGACATGGCCGACCTTTCTTCAAATGCACCACCGCACCAGGTTTGGACCCTTGTTAAAAAGCAGAAGGTCTGGATCGCCTCGGGCGTGATTGTCCTATTGCTGGCGTTTTTATCCCCGAACCAGGCATCTGACAGCGTGGCGTTTACGATGAAGTCTCTTATGAAGACCGGTCCGTATCTGCTTTTGTCTATCGGGATCGCAGCCTGGGCTGTTGCAACGGGTGCAGACAACCTGATCGCCCGGGCGTTTACCGGGTCTCCGGCATTGATGATCTTTCTCGCGGCGTTGGCAGGCGGGTTATCCCCATTTTGTTCATGCGGCGTCATTCCTTTGATAGCCGCCCTTTTGACCATGGGAGTTCCGTTGTCTGCCGTTATGGCATTTTGGCTGGCCTCTCCGGTTATGGACCCGTCCATGTTTCTACTGACATCGGGTGTATTGGGGCTGGAATTTGCAATCGCCAAAACCCTGGCGGCGATTGGCCTTGGTGTTGCAGGAGGATTCATCGTGTATCTTTTGGCTGGCAGCCACATCCTGCACGACGCATTGCGCGAAGGTGTTGGAAACGGAGGTTGTGGCTCGGCTAAAATCCGCAATCCCAAGCCAGTGGTTTGGCGGTTTTGGGAACATTCGGACCGGATCGAGAAATTCGGCAAAGAAGCCGTGAAAACCACATTGTTCCTCGCTCAATGGCTGACACTGGCCTTCTTGCTGGAAAGCCTGATGCTGGCCTATATACCCGCCGAAACCATCACGTCGGTCTTGGGTGGTACGGGCATTGGCCCGATCGCAATTGCCACGATCGTCGGTGTCCCTGCTTACCTGAACGGCTATGCAGCGCTTCCCCTGATCAGTGGGCTGATGGAACAAGGCATGGCGTCCGGAGCAGGCCTTGCGTTTCTTGTGGCAGGCGGTGTGACGTCTTTGCCGGCCGCCATCGCAGTTTGGGCGCTGGTCAAACCCCGAGTGTTCACGCTTTATATCGCCATTTCCCTTGGTGGCGCGTTTCTGATCGGATTGGCTTATCAGGGCTGGACACTGATTTAAGAACTGGCAAGCGTCGTCGGAGACGCTCGTACCTGCCTTGCAACAGCTTTCCCCTTTGGCAAAGCGCAAAGAATCCTATATGTGGCCCATCTCTTTTGAGAAAGGCTGACTCCATGACCGGCTCTGCACCGATCACGCAAGACGTTATGACCCTCCCCCGCAAACTGCCGGAGGGTGGCAAAACAAATATTGTCGGACTGACTCGCGGCGCGCTGCGCGAGGCTTTGATCGGAATGGGAACGCCTGAAAAACAGTCCAAGATGCGGGTCAACCAGATCTGGCAGTGGGTCTATCAATGGGGCGTGCGTGACTTTCATGCGATGACGAACCTCTCCAAGGCATATCGCGCGCAATTGGACGAGCATTTCGAAATTGCGGTCCCGGAAGTTGTGTCAAAGAATGTCTCGGCTGATGGCACCCGCAAGTATCTTGTTCGCATCGCCGGCGGTCACGAAGTTGAGGTGGTCTACATCCCAGAGACTGACCGGGGAACGCTTTGCATTTCGTCTCAGGTTGGCTGCACGCTTACTTGTTCCTTCTGTCACACTGGCACGCAAAAGCTTGTGCGCAACCTCACGGCGGGCGAAATCATCGGCCAAGTCATGCTGGCGCGCGATGATCTGGATGAATGGCCAGAACCCGGTGTCGGCACAGGCGAAAACGGTCCCCGTCTTTTGTCGAACATCGTTTTGATGGGTATGGGAGAGCCACTCTATAATTTTGACAACGTGCGTGATGCGATGAAAATCGCGATGGACGGCGAAGGCATCGCCTTGTCGCGACGTCGGATCACGCTGTCCACATCCGGCGTTGTGCCTGAAATCGCCAAAACTGCAGAAGAGATCGGTTGCCTTCTGGCTGTCAGTTTCCACGCCACGACCGACGAGGTGCGTGATAAGCTGGTGCCCATCAATAAGCGTTGGAACATCGAAACGCTTCTCGATGCATTGCGGGAATACCCGAAGAAATCAAATTCTGAACGGATCACGTTCGAATACGTGATGCTCAAAGATGTAAACGACAGCGACGAGGACGCCCGTCGTCTTGTCAAGTTGATCCAAGGCATCCCGGCCAAGATCAACCTGATCCCGTTCAACGAATGGCCCGGCGCGCCCTACGAACGCTCGGACTGGAGCCGCATCGAATCCTTTGCCGACATCATCTACAAGGCGGGCTATGCCTCCCCCATCCGCACCCCGCGCGGCGAGGATATCATGGCGGCGTGTGGCCAGTTGAAGTCAGCGACCGAGCGCGCTCGCAAGAGCAAAGCGCAAATCGCGGCGGAAACCGGGACGGGATGAAACAAACACAATGTGTTTGCTGGTACTGAGCATTCCAAAAGCCACCAAATTATTTCCTGACGAAAAGTCGCGCCCCTGATGAATTTTTCAGCGGCAGTGTGACTGTTCGGCAGTCGCCTGCACGGGCGAAAATTATTCCTGATTGTTTTAATCAGAAAAAGCCGCTATTCAACCTACGGCTCCAATTTTCCAAAGGTGTTCGCATGCATCACGCGCCTATTCTTTTAGATGACGACACATTGCGTGGTCCTGAAAAGCGCGTGATTTCACTGCTGCGCGCTTGGCAAGCGGGTGCCGAAGCCCAGTCAGATATTTGGGACGACTTGCACGCGTCCCTGGGCGAAACCCGCGCGCGCTCCTGCCTTCAAGGGTTTGAACATATGCTTCAACTGCTGCGCACACATGGATGGCAGCAGCTGTCAGTTCTCCCAATCGGCACAAAAGGCGCGTCATCCGATGAAGCCGCAATCGCCCGGTTCGTGATGGCCGCAACCGAGCAACGCCGCGAGGCCGCTTTGGCCGAAGCTGGGTTTCTGATCTCTCCAGCAGGGTTGCTACCGCTGCTCTGTGCAGCTTCACGTGTTGGTTTGCCTCTTTTGTGCGAAGAATGCCGGTCCAGAATATTGCCAAAGGTTCCTAATCCGCCGCTCCATTGAGCGACCAGCTGAAAGCTCAACTCCCAATATCTGCAAAACATGGCTTGACCTTCCAGCGACTGGAAACCTTATCTGATCCTCATCAGACAAGGAACTTCCAATGACCACACTCCGCTTTGCCGTCGATAACATGAGCTGTGCCGGTTGTGCGGGACGTGCCGAACGGGCGTTGGCGGCAACTCCGGGCGTGACCGAAGCCTCGGTAAACATCGCCAATCACATCGCAACTGTAAGCGGAAGCTCAACTCCCGACAGCCTACGAAATGCGCTCAAAACGGCGGGCTATCCGGCACGGGAAACCACTTTTCGGCTCTCGATCTCTGGAATGAGCTGCGCGTCATGCACTGGCCGCGTAGAGCGTGCACTGCAGGATGTATCCGGGGTTTTGTCTGCCAACGTCAACTTGGCGGCACAGTCGGCTACGGTGACAGTTCTGGATGGCGCCGTGACCGTGGACAGTCTGGCCGACACCGTGACACAAGCCGGATATCCGGCAACCCCGGTCACTGCAGAAACCCCTGACGTGGCCCAATCCGAATCGGAGCAGCTAAGGCGCGATGCGCTGATCTCGGCGGTGCTGACCTTTCCGGTGTTTCTAACCGAAATGGGTGGACATCTGTTTCCACCAATCCACCACGCAATCATGGGCGCCATCGGAATGCAGACCTTCTGGGTGCTGCAATTTTTACTCATTACGCTGGTTCTTGCTTGGCCGGGACGCCGCTTTTTCCGAATTGGACTGCCGCTTTTGGTCAAAGGAAGCCCAGACATGAACAGTCTGGTTGCCTTGGGCACCTTGGCCGCATGGAGTTTTTCCACCGTAGCTACTTTTGCGCCCGCACTGCTGCCAGAAGGCACACGCGCGGTCTATTTCGAGGCTGCCGGTGTCATCGTCACGTTGATCCTTGTGGGCCGATGGATGGAGGCCCGCGCCAAAGGGCGAACCGGAGCAGCGATCAGGCACCTGATCGGCCTGCGCCCCGATACCGTCCTGCTGGTAACTGATGGGGAGACCCATGAGGTGCCTCTGGCCGAAATCAAAACTGGAGACGTGATAAAGGCCCTGCCCGGCGCGCGCATCGCAGTCGATGGCCTTGTGGTCGAAGGCGACTCCTACGTTGATGAATCCATGATCACAGGTGAGCCGGTTCCAGTCGCAAAACGCCAAAACGACCCCGTCACAGGCGGCACCATCAATGGTCGCAAAACCCTGATCTACCGTGCGACCGCTGTCGGTTCGAACACCGTACTGGCGCGGATCATCGACATGGTCCAAACCGCTCAGGGCGCGAAACTGCCTATTCAGGCCCTTGCCGACCAGGTCGTCCGCATCTTTGTGCCAGTTGTTCTTGCCGTCGCGCTTCTGACGGTCATTGTCTGGGTCAGCATGGGCCCATCACCGGCCCTTGGCTATGCGCTGGTATCCGGCGTAGCCGTTCTCATCATCGCCTGCCCCTGCGCCATGGGCCTGGCGACACCCACATCGATCATGGTCGGCACAGGACGCGCTGCTGAACTGGGCGTGCTTTTTCGTATAGGCGACGCATTGCAACGGCTTGATGGTGCAAAGGTGGTGGCGTTCGACAAAACCGGCACATTGACCGAAGGGCGGCCAACCTTGGTCGATCAATTCACGGCAGACGGCTTTGACGCCAGAGGCGTTCTTGGGCTCACCGCCGCAGCGGAACAAAGTTCGGATCACCCCATCGCACGCGCCATCGGGGCGGCAATATCAGAACCTTTACCAGCGATCTCGGACACAGAGACAATACCAGGCTATGGGCTCATCTCCAAAAGCGAAGGACAAACTCTGCTTGTCGGCTCGGAGCGGCATCTCAGGGAACACAACATCGACACAACGCCACTCTCTGACGCAATCACGCGATTTTCTGATAAAGGCTATACACTCGTGTGCACTGCTTTTGATGGAAAGGCCGCTGGGGTCTTTGCCGTCGCCGATCAAATCAAACCGAGCGCGAAACCGGCCATCGATGCTTTGCACAAAGCCGGATTCAAAGTCGCCATAATCTCTGGCGACAGCTCGGCTGCGGCAAGTGCAATCGCACGACAACTCGAAATTGATCATGTCACAGCCGGCGTTTTGCCAGACGGCAAGGTCGATGCAATCAAAGCACTGCGCAACCAGTTCGGCGCGGTGGCTTTTGTAGGCGACGGTATCAACGATGCCCCGGCCCTTGCCGAAGCCGAAGTAGGTCTTGCCATCGGGACAGGCACGGATGTCGCCATCGAAGCCGCAGACATTGTCCTGTCCTCTGGTCGTCTATCGGGTGTTGTAAATGCGGTCGAAGTATCACGGCATACAATGCGCAATATCAGACAAAACCTGTTTTGGGCCTTTGCCTATAACGTGGCCCTCATTCCGGTAGCGGCCGGCGCTTTGTATCCCGCGTTCGGGCTTTTGTTGTCCCCCATGCTTGGCGCGGCAGCCATGGCGCTCAGTTCGATTTTTGTGCTCACCAACGCACTCCGCCTGAGAAAGATCGCACCTGCACAAACTGACGCCCCCACACACACCTTCACGGAGGCTCCAGCATGAATATCGGAGATGTCGCACAGCGAGCAGGCCTGCCCCCCAAAACCATTCGGTATTACGAAGAAATCGGCCTTATCACACCACTGCGCGATACCAATGGATATCGCCGGTTCCGCGAAAGCGATTTACACAAGCTGGCCTTTCTCGGACGCGCCCGCGCCCTTGGTTTCACGATCGAAGATTGCCGCACGTTGCTCGCGCTTTATGACGACAAGACCCGCGCAAGTGCGGACGTCAAAGATTTGGCACAAGCCCATCTGAACAAGATTGAAGACAAGATTTCACAGCTTCAATCCATGCGCGACACTCTTTCGGAACTTGTTCAAAGCTGCGCTGGTGACAATCGCCCAGACTGTCCGATCCTAAGCGATCTGGCGACCGGCAAACACTAAGCGTGTGCAAATGGGTTTTGGAAATGCCATACGCAATCAGCAGATTTCGATTGATGTAACCTGTCGGTACGGCATGTCCGGCGAGCATAAAATCGATGGAAAGTCAGATACATTCACTGCATTTGGCACGCCTTGCGCTTCCAGACACAGACCCGCGAAAGGATTGTGATCCGCGCCGGGGCCTGACGGCAACTCTGGTTTGAGTGTATTGGATGTATAAACCTGAAGCCCGGGCTGATTGGTTTTAACACGTAGCCGCATGCCATCAGGGCCCACCACATCAGCTGCCGTATCGGCTGTATGGTTCAACATAAGGTTGCCATCCCAACCATCTCCATCACCCAGCCTTCGGGGTGTTCTAAAGTCAAATTCGGTTCCAGCCACCGGCATAATGCGCCCAAGCGGAACAAGATCCGATCCGTTGGGTGTATAGGTGTCTGCATCCACCCAAAGAACATGCTCCGCCACACTGTCCGCCCCGGCAAGATTAAAATACAGATGTTGTGCAAGGTTGATCGGCGTCACCCGGTCGGGAACAGCGTCCATCTCCCATGTCAGCCGTGGACCATCAAGACGCATGACAACGCGAAAATCTACGCGGCCCGGATACCCCTGATCCCCATCTTCAGAGACCAAACGAAGCTCAACTGCCCGTGCCCCATCCGCCGACATTTCCCAATTGCGACGCCCAAGACCACTCGGACCACCATGCAGATGATGCGGCGGCGCATTTGCGGGTAAGCGGTATTCTGTCCCGTTCAGTTCAAATCTGGCCTGCGCAATGCGGTTGGCGACACGACCGCAGATCACCCCCATTGAGGCAGGGTTGGCTCGGTAGTGTTCCGGCTCAGAATACCCCAGAACAACATGCCGCCCCCGCACAATCCAATCCATCACGGCGCAACCCATCGACAAAACCGTCACTTCGGTTTCACCATCCCGCAAACTATGCGACACAATCTGATCCATACGTCCTCCGGCTTCCAACAGACCGATCAGCGACCAAACCGTCAAGCCACGCAAATTCCGCTGGTCCTTATGAACGTTCCGCCTAAAGTGGGACAATGACAACGCCTTCCGTTCTCGACAGCCGATATTCATGGACCAGACTTTTGGTCACACTGCTGATTGCGGTGATGGGCAATGTCGGCATGTGGGCGATCATAGTGGTAATGCCCGAAGTCCAAACTGAATTCGAAGCAGGGCGCGCCGATGTGTCATTGGCCTACACCCTCACAATGATTGGATTTGCTCTTGGCAATTTCTATGTGGGACGCGCGGTCGATCGTTTTGGCATCACAACCTCATTGATTGCCTGCGCCCTGACCTTGACGGTGGCTTATGGTCTTGCAGCCTCTAGCCCCTCGCTGCTGGTTCTGACTGGTCTGCAATTTATCATCGGTTTTGCAACGGCCTGTAGTTTCGGCCCGCTGATTGCCGACATTTCGCAATGGTTTCTGAAAAGACGCGGGATCGCCGTCGCCATTGCCGCCTCTGGCAATTACCTATCGGGCGCGATCTGGCCGCTCTTGTTGGGCACTCTTGCAGGGGATGCAAGCTGGCGCTGGAGCTATACGGCGCTCGCAGTTCTCACGCTGATTATCATCCCTCCCTTGGCGATGATGCTGCGCAACCGCGTCCCGGTCGAGGCGATCGAAACCGCCGATACGCAATCCGCCAACCGCACACGCGCCACCGGGTTCACGCCGCGCCAATTACAGTGGATGCTTGGCCTTGCAGGTATCGGCTGCTGCGTCGCGATGTCGATGCCACAGGTTCACATCGTGGCACTGTGCGTCGATTACGGCTTCGGCGCTGCTGTCGGGGCCGAGATGCTCTCACTAATGCTCATGGGCGGTGTCGTGTCACGCCTGATCTCGGGCACATTGGCTGATCGCATCGGCGGCGTGCCAACGCTCCTGATCGGCTCAACCCTACAGGCTATTGCACTGTTCCTCTATCTGCCCGCTGGCGGTCTTGTCTCTCTGTATGTCGTAAGTTTGATCTTTGGCCTTAGCCAAGGCGGCATCGTCCCAAGCTATGCTGTCATTGTTCGCGAATACATGCCCTCCCGAGAGGCCGGAGCACGCGTTGGTTTTGTTATGATGATGACCATTATGGGCATGGCATTGGGCGGGTGGGTGTCTGGTTGGATTTACGATCTCACCGGAAGCTACCAATGGGCCTTCATAAACGGCATTGTGTGGAACAGCATGAACATCGGAATCATGATCCTCATATTGCTTCGCGGCCAACGCGGCGGAACACTCAAGCCAGCCACTGCGTAAGTGGCGGAGACCAACTTCTGATCACGGGATCCCCTGTGATCCGGTAGCGTTCTGAAACAAACAGACGCTATCAAAAATTGTCCAATACATCACAAAACAACCTTAAGGCTTGGCGATGCCGCGCGAATAAGGTGGTCTGATGACGTTGCCTACACACCTATAAGGAGAAACCCGTGACCAAATCTGCAACGTTAGATCTCATGAAATTCTTTAGCATCTGCCTGACCACGCTCGAAGAGAGGGGCATCACCATCGAAGCTTCTTCAGACTTTGAAACCTGCGAAGACCGGATGCGCGCAATTGGCAAAAAATCGATTACGCCGATGATCTCTTACGAACACAACGACTTGTCCAAAGACAACGCGGGATGGCTGATCTTGCAGAAAGACGGTCAAGACATCGGCGGAGTGGCAGCGCGGCATGACTTGTTCGTGTCGGAAACGCTATCAAGCTTTTGGACCCGTAGTTATGGCAGGCTCTACAAAGGTAAGGGACATCTCCATGTCGTCTCTGACGGGCCACGCCCATGTGACGAAATCTCGGGAAGCGTAATCTACATGGGAGAGTTCTTTATCGCGGAAAACATGCGGGGATCGCGACACTTGTTGTCGCTCTACACCCACCTGCTCTTCACCTACTGCCAACTGCGCTGGCACCCTGACTGGCTCTATGCCTTTGTCCGCGCTGACGATGCTCGGCTAGGTTACGCAACCGAGTATGGCTTTACGCGCCAGTATCCCGGCGCTCATGTCTGGGGCGCACTGCCAAAGGGGCGGGCTGTCGGAGAATATCTTGTGGCATTGCAATCAAGCGAACTCACTGACATGGCCCGGTTCTTTAACCATCACCCGTCTTGTCTTCTGGGCGTCGATTCACTCAAGAGAGTGGAATAGTTCAGGACAAAAAGAGTCCCGGATGTATCTCTGACAGGGAGCATGAGGCGAACGAAGCTCACTTCGACAGTTTCGTTCGTCTCCGGGAATTCTACAATCCGCTTCAACGGCGTGATCATCCCGACACCGGAATGTGCAACGGATCTGATCTGACCATTCAGTTCGGCCAAATCGGAAGTGCTCAATGTTTCGAGAAAGGTCTCCAAACGCGAATTTTCCGCCGATCCCAATGTTGTCGCCGACAGGCCAAGCGCACCGACATGGTGAATACGAGGCACCGACGTCAGCGCTTCAGCAGCACTTACCAAGTCGAAATGCGGCGCGATCTGTTCGCTGAGCGAAAGATCACCGTCGGTGTCTTTCCACCATGAAATGATAGAATCGAGCGTGGGTCTGTCCCCAATGCGATCAAGCGACCTTTCGGTGGCTTTAAACACCGCTGACAAAAGGCGTGCAGCCTGGCGATCAACCTCTTGCACTGGCAGTGCTTCAAATTCATGTTGCAGATGGTCGGTGCGATCACGCAGTAAAACGTCCACGGGGATACCCAAGGCATCAGCAAGCCGAACCGGAGCCGCCATATTCGGCATTGCCCCACCCCGCATAATCGCAGCAATGGCACCCTCTTCCTCAAAGCCCGCGCGAACGGCCAATTCCTCCTCAGTGAGATTCTGCGCTTGCATGATCGTTTTCAGATTGGTCCTGAAGTTGTCCAAAAGACCAAGCTCTGTGATGTTTGAGACCATCTTGAGATCCAAATTGTTACGGCAGCCATCCACAAACAGCGTCAGTGGTAACATCTCAAAAGTGGTATGTATAGCAAAATTGCACCCATAAGATGATCTGCTGCAGCGACTGCAGGAATGTGGGTACTAAAGCGACTTTCCATAACGCCACTTTCAGGAGTGCCACTCAAGACAAGAAAAAAAGGCAGCCAAGCGGGCTGCCTTTTTTCGTTTCGAAGCTGACATCGCTTCAGTTTTCAAGGATCACGTCGAAATCCACGCGGCGCTCGCTCAGGCCGGGTTGGCCAGCCAAAATCTGAGGGGTGGAATGTGCTGCAATAATGATCTGTTCGGGGGCAAACCCGGCGCCTACCAACGAGCTCATCAATGCGACCGCACGCAGTCGGGCGGTTGCGGGAGTTTCCCCAGAACCCGGTTCATCCGAATACTGACCGACAACGCGCAGCCGGGCCTCGGGGCATGCAGCAGCTTTTGAGGCCAGATCGACCACAGCTGGCATGCCATCGGACGGCGCGGTGATCGAGCGCGGGGAATAGAACAGCTTTGTTTGAGCAACAGCAGCCTGTAGCTGCGCCGCACATGTTGACGGGGCCGGGACGGTCGCACGCCCAAATCCGGTCAAACCCGCCTGCTGTGATCTTTGGCGAATTTCGAATTCAACACGACGATCATAAAATGCAGCCGATTGCGTGCCTGTGATACCCGACGGTTCCTGACTGCCGATACCAACAGAAGAGAACCGTGTCACATCGATGCCAGCGGACGCAATGCGCTTGAGAACTGCATCTGCTCGCTGCTTGCTCAGGCGCAAGTTGGCTGCCGGGTCACCCGAGGGATCGGAATGGCCCTCAACCACGATTTCAACATTGGGACAATCCTGCGCAACAAGACCAATCAAACGGGCTTGGGCCATACCTGCGTCGTCAGCAGTTAGGCCGCCACTTGGGAAATAGACCCGGGCTTCATTGGCCAGCACTTGCAGGTCTTCAACACAAGACTGGTCCTGCCCCAGCTTGGCCTGAGCGGCGGCAAAAAAGGCACCCGGATTGCTCGTTGGACTGTCCTCTTGCACAGGCTCAATCGACACGGTTTGCGGCTCGACCGGCGGCGTTGTCGGCGCGACGACCGCAGGTTCAACCGGCGTCGGGATCAAATCCGGCGTGGTAGGTGCTTGCAACACAGCGGCCTGTACCGCTTCAACGCTGCCCGCTGACAAAGGTGCGATCCCATCACTTGGCCCACCAATCGCAACCGGGTTTTGTGTGATATTGCGTGACACCTCGACCGTGTCGAAATCCGAAGCAGGCAAGACTGCATCTTTTGGACCAAGATTTATGACACCTGTAGCCGCCAAAACAATTGCGGTGGTCGGCGCGATCCACGGCAAATGCTCTTTCAAAATTCGTAACGACATGCTCTTCCCCCAGACTGAAGCAGTATCGTGAGCGTTGTTTCGCTCAACATATTGACAATAGTATCTTTAGATACTGCTTAATTTGGGACTCGGGTCAACATCTATGTGGCGAGTGCCGACTCAGGCATAGAGTTTTCTGGTTGCCTGTCACTTTCCCGTGCCAGAATGAAAGAATCCCGCTTGGCTTTTGGGTTGCCTTGCGTCCCTGCACGGTCGCGGCTAGGGAAAGCACAACACGAGCCGGAGGGTGACATGGACGATCTGCGCGACAAATACATAGGGCTGATTTCAGCCGCAAGCGATGAGGCGACGCTTGAGGACCTGCGAGTTCAAGCAGTCGGCAAGAAAGGCGAGATCAGCCTGAAAATGCGCGAATTGGGCAAAATGAGTCCCGAAGAACGCCAAACAGCCGGGCCGGCGCTGAATGCGCTCAAGGATGAGATCAACTCGGCGCTGTCCGCGAAGAAAGCCGCGCTCGAAGATGCAGCGCTCGATGAGCGTCTGCGCGGGGAATGGCTGGATGTGACCCTTCCCGGGCGCGGGCGTCGACATGGCACCATCCACCCGATCAGCCAGGTCACCGAAGAGGTCACCGCGATCTTCGCCGATATGGGTTTCAAGGTCGCCGAAGGGCCGCAGATCGACACGGATTGGTACAACTTTGACGCGCTCAATATCCCCGGCCACCATCCCGCACGAGCCGAGATGGATACGTTTTATATGTACCGCGCCGAAGATGACGACCGCCCGCCGCATGTGTTGCGCACGCACACGTCACCGGTGCAGATCCGGTCGATGGAAAAGACCGGCGCGCCCATTCGCATCATCGCACCCGGCCGCGTCTACCGCGCAGACTATGACCAGACCCACACGCCGATGTTCCATCAGGTCGAAGGCCTTGCCATCGATAAGGACATCTCCATGGCGAACCTGAAATGGGTGCTGGAAGAATTCGTGAAGGCCTATTTCGAGGTCGACGATGTCGAGTTGCGCTTCCGCGCCTCGCACTTTCCCTTCACCGAACCGTCGGCAGAGGTCGACATCCGCTGTTCTTGGGAAGGCGGTACGCTGACAGTGGGCGAAGGCGACGACTGGCTCGAAATTCTCGGCTCCGGCATGGTGCACCCGAAGGTCCTGCAAAACGCGGGCGTCGATCCGAACGAATGGCAAGGTTTTGCCTTTGGTATGGGCATCGACCGCATCGCAATGCTGAAATACGGCATCCCCGACCTGCGCGCCTTTTTCGATTCAGACCTCCGCTGGCTGCGCCATTACGGCTTTGCCGCGCTCGACGTGCCGACGCTGCACGCTGGGCTGAGCTAGGACACACATTCAGGGCAGCCAATCCGCCCAACTTACATCAGCACAAGCAGAGACCATGCTGTTCATCCACGATCACAGAAAAGGTACCGACCGGCAGCGCAGCATCTATGCGTCGTTTGAGATCGCCTACACGTTTGTCGATTTCGCTGCTGCACTCTGTTTCGTCGTTGGGTCTGTCATGTTCTTCTCCGAGGACTGGCAAACCTTCGGCACCTGGCTCTTTTTGATCGGCTCGATCTGTTTCGCGCTTAAACCAACACTCCGCCTGATCCGAGAATTGAAACTCGCGGCGATTGGCGATGACAAGGACCTCGCTCAAAGGTTCAAAGGAGACTGACCATGAAATTCACCCTCTCCTGGCTGAAAGACCACCTCGACACCACCGCGACCGTGGACGAGATCACCTATGCCCTGACCGATTTGGGCCTGGAGGTCGAAGGCGTCGAAAACCCTGCGGACAAGCTCAAGACGTTTACGCTGGCCAAGGTGAAACACGCCGAACAACACCCCGATGCCGACCGCCTGCGCGTCTGCACGGTTGAGACCGACGAGGGCGACAAGCAGATCGTCTGCGGCGCGCCGAATGCGCGCGCGGGCATCACCGTCGTTCTGGCGAAACCCGGCGACTATGTGCCGGGCATCGACGTAACCCTCAGCGTTGGCAACATCCGCGGTGTCGAAAGCCATGGCATGATGGCCTCGGAACGTGAACTGGAACTCAGCGACGAACATGACGGGATCATCGAACTGCCCTCGGGCGAGGTCGGTCAGAAATTCATCGACTGGCTTGCCGAAAACGATCCGGCCAAGGTGGACCCGGTGATCGAAATTGCCATCACTCCGAACCGCCCCGATGCGCTGGGAGTGCAGGGCATCGCCCGCGATCTGGCCGCCCGCGGTCTGGGCACGCTTAAGACACGCGCCGTTGAAGCGGTGCCTGCAAGCTTTACCGCCGACACCAAGGTGACCATCGACGACGACACACTGGATGGCTGTCCGCTTTTCTGCGGCCGTATCATTCGCGGCGTCAAGAACGGCCCAAGTCCTGCTTGGCTACAGGACGCGTTGCGCGCAATTGGCCTGCGCCCGATCAACTTTCTCGTCGATGTGACGAACTTCTTCACATACGACCGCAACCGCCCCTTGCATGTTTTTGACATGGCCAAAGTGTCAGGCGATCTGCGCGTGCACCGTGCGGCTGGTGGTGAGGAATTGCTGGCGCTCGACGGCAAGACCTATACGCTTCAGGCAAACCAGATGGTCATTTCAGACGCTAATGGACCCGAAAGCATCGCAGGCATCATGGGTGGTGAAGAAACGGGCTGCACCGACGAGACCACGGATGTCTTTGTCGAAAGCGCCTATTGGGACCCGATCCAGATCGCCTACACAGGCCGCGCGCTCAAGATCAACTCTGATGCTCGGTACCGTTTTGAACGCGGTGTCGATCCCGCGTTTACGCCCGAAGGTCTGGAACATGCCGTTCGCATGATCGTCGACCATGCCGGGGGTGAAGCCTCCGAAGTGATCATGGCAGGCGCCGTGCCTGACACATCCCGCGCCTACAAACTTGATCCGGCGCGGGTGATTTCGCTCGTTGGCATGGAAATACCGGAATCCGAACAGCGCCAGACCTTGACCGCGCTTGGCTTCCGCCTTGAAGGGAACATGGCGCATGTGCCGTCATGGCGCCCCGATGTGATGGGCGAGGCCGATCTGGTCGAAGAGGTGGCGCGCGTGGCGTCCTTGACCAAGCTTGAAGGCCGGCCAATGCGCCGGATGGATCCCGGCGTCCCAAAGCCGATCCTGTCTCCGATGCAGCGGCGTGAGAGGTCTGCCCGTCGCACCACTGCAGCGCTCGGCTACAATGAATGTGTGACCTACACCTTTATCGATAAAGCTGCGGCCGAACTCTTTGGGGGCGGCGATGACGCCACGATGCTGGCCAACCCGATCAGCTCCGAGATGAGCCATATGCGCCCCGCCCTTGCTGCCCGGTCTTTTGCAGGCCGCCGCCCGCAATCAGGCACGTGGCTTTATGGATGTCGCACTTTTCGAACTGGGGCACGCCTTCCACGGCGGTGAACCCGAAGAGCAACATCTGCAACTGTCTGGTCTTTTGGTCGGACGGACCGGCCCCAAGGACGTGCACGGCACATCCCGCGCGGTTGATGTGTTCGACGCCAAGGCCGACGCCGAAGCGGTTCTTGCCGCCATGGGTGCACCGGCCAAGGCACAGATCCTGCGCGGCGCCAGCGATTGGTGGCACCCCGGCCGTCATGGTATGATCTGCCTCGGCCCCAAAAAGGTGCTGGGCGTGTTTGGTGAACTCCATCCAAAAGTTCTGAAGGCGATGGATGTCAAAGGTCCGGCTGTCGCATTCACCCTGTGGCCTCAGGAAATCCCACTGCCCCGCAAAACTGGCGCGACAAGACCCGCGTTGGCGCTGAATGACCTACAGCCAGTGGAACGGGATTTCGCCTTTGTGGTTGATACCCAAGTCGCAGCGCTTGACCTGATGAACGCAGCGGCTGGCGCGGACAAAGCCTTAATCACGGATGTCCGGCTGTTCGACGAGTTCATTGGCGGTTCTTTGGGTGAGGGAAAGAAATCCCTGGCCATCACCGTTCGGCTTCAGCCGACCGGCAGCACGCTGAAAGAGGCCGATATCGAAGCGGTTGGAAAGAAGATCATCGAAAAGGTCGAAAAAGCCACCGGAGGCGTCCTACGCGGCTGATACGGAAACACAACTTACGAGGTCGGCGATGTATAAGTCAGCAAAGTTCTGGGATCGCATCGCCGACAAGTACGCGGCGACTCCGATCCGTAATCCAGAAGCTTATGAGGCAACCCTTGATCAGGTCCGGGCATTGATCGGCCCAGACGACACTGTGCTGGAACTCGGGAGTGGGACAGGGTCGACCGCGATCGCGCTTGCCGCCAGTGTTGGCAAAATCATCGCAACCGATGTCTCGGAAGCAATGCTGAGCAAAGGCCGCGAAAGGGCCTACGAGGCCGGGGCAGCAAATGTCGAATTCATCCAGACGGATGCGGCGGATGCGCCCCAAGGGCCATTTGACGCCGTATTGGCGTTCAACCTGCTGCATCTGATCAAAGATATGGATGGCGCCCTGTCTGAAATCGCCGCGCGGATTAAACCCGGAGGGGTCTTCGTCTCCAAGACGTTTTGCATGCCGGAAAAGCGAAACATCGTCTGGTGGTTCATTCAGCTTGGCCTTCCAGCCATGCAAGCCATTGGCAAAACCCCATATTTTGCCAAGCTTTCGACCACAGAACTGGACGCCGCGATCACGCGTGCAGGCTTCTCGATTGCCCACACCGAGATGGCACCGGGCAAGGACCCACGCCGCACAATTATTGCCAGACGCGCTGATTGATTGGCCTTTTGCCCGAACTGCGCTACCCCTTGTGACCAAACAAAAGGAGTGCCCCATGGGATTGCGTGTCTACCTGTCCGGAGAAATCCACACCGATTGGCGTGAACAGATTATCGAGGCCTGCGACGGGCTTGATGTGACCTTTGACAGCCCCGTGACGGACCATGCCGCCAGCGACGATTGCGGTGTTGCGATCCTTGGCGCAGAAGAAAACAAGTATTGGCACGACCACAAAGGCGCGATGGTCAACGCAATCCGCACCCGCAAAGGCATTGCCGATGCCGATGTGGTGGTTGTTCGCTTTGGTGAAAAATACAAACAATGGAACGCCGCGTTTGATGCGGGCTACGCCTCGGCCTTGGGTAAATCACTTATCATTCTGCAACAGGCAGAGCATGATCATGCCCTCAAAGAGGTTGATGCCGCCGCCTTGGCCATGACCCGGTCACCACAAGAAGTGGCCCAAATCCTGCGATATGTCCTGACAGGTGCCTTACCGTCCTAGGCCAGCCACTAAAGATGAGTCTGTGATGCTGTATTTTTGCTGCAGCCGCTCGGATTTTCCCCGTGGATTGTTTCCCCATACGTGACAATGACCGTGGCAATGATATCCAAATCATCGCCACGGCTGTAACGTCCGGGCAAGCCAACACGAGGGAAATTAGTAATGATTCAAGAATTCAAAGACTTTATCGCCAAGGGCAATGTCATGGACATGGCCGTTGGTATCATCGTCGGTGCCGCGTTCACCGCCATCGTCACATCTTTGGTCGGCGACCTGATCAACCCGATCATCGCGTTGTTCACTGGTGGGATCGACTTCTCGGGCTGGTTCTACACGCTCGACGGTAGTGAACATGCCTCGTTGGCCGCCGCTCAGGAAGCAGGCGCAGCCGTATTCGCCATCGGTAACTTTATCATGGCCGTGATCAACTTCTTGATCATCGCGTTCGTGGTCTTCCTTTTGGTCAAGATGGTCAATCGGATCAAATCAGCTGCAGAAAAGCCCGAAGACGTGGCCCCCGAAGTGGACACCGGCCCAAGCGAGCTGGACGTGCTGCTTGAAATCCGCGACGCCTTGAAAAAGGGCTAACACTGACTGGGCGCGCCGACCGGGGCGTCCATGCTTTGCCAATCACTGAAGTGAATTGAGTACTGCCTGCACCGCACAAAGCGCTGCAGGCAGTCTTGTTTTTTAGGATTGATGCCACGGCTTGAGAACTTGCCGCGCTCCGTTCGTCAAAGCAATGAAGATCGCTTAGACAACAACCTCAAGCCTGTCTTGATCCCCAACGCCAAACACACGCTTATACCGGTCGATCTGGTCCTTTGGGCCCATCGCCTTGTTGGGATTGTCCGACAATTTGACAGTTGCTCGTCCATTCGCCTCAACCGCCTTGCAGACCAAACTGAACGGCGCAAGCCGATCATCCGGGGTCAAGCCACGGAAATCATTGGTCAAAAGCGTGCCCCAACCAAACGAAATTCGCACCCGACCGGCAAACTGGCGTTGCAACTCCAAGATTTTGTCCACATCCAATCCATCCGAGAAGATCACCAGCTTTTTGGTTGGATCTTCGCCACGGTCCTTCCACCAACGAATGGCAGTCTCTGCCCCGGTTGCAGGATCTCCTGAGTCGATGCGGATGCCAGTCCATCCGGCCAACCAATCCGGCGCGTTCTTCAGAAACCCTTCGGTTCCATAAGTGTCGGGCAAGATCATCCGCAGATTGCCTTCATGTTCCTCGTGCCAGTCAGCCAGAACATCATAGGGTGCCTTTGCCAATGCCGCGTCATCCTCGGCCAGCGCAGCATAGACCATCGGCAACTCATGCGCATTGGTGCCTATCGCCTCTAGGTCGCGGTTCTTGGCGATCAGGCAATTCGACGTCCCCACAAAGCTGTCACCCAGCCCTTCGTACATTGCCTGCACACACCAGTCCTGCCACAGGAACGAGTGCCGCCGCCGGGTGCCGAAATCGGCAATCCGCAGTTCGGGTACCTCACGCAACTGTTCGATCTTTTCCCAAAGCTTGGTCATCGCGCGGGCATAAAGCACCTGAAGCTCAAACCGCCCCATATCGTTGAGAACCGCCCGCCCGCGCAATTCCATCAGCACCGCAAGCGCCGGGATCTCCCACAACATGACCTCGGGCCAAGCACCCTCAAAGGTCAGTTCGTACTGATCACCCACCCGCTCCAGATGATAGGGCGGCAGGCGCAGGTTCTCGAACCATTCCATGAAATCCGGGCGGAACATCTGGCGTTTGCCATAAAACGTGTTCCCGCGCAGCCATGTGCTTTCGTTGCGCCGCAAAGACAGCGACCGGATATGATCCAACTGTTCGCGTAACTCGCCTTCGTCGATCAACTGGGCCAGGGGCACATGTGAGGACCGATTGATAAGACTAAACGTGACCTGCGTGTCACGCTTGTTGCGGAACACCGACTGGCACATCAGCAGCTTGTAGAAATCCGTATCAATGAGCGACCGCACAATCGGGTCGATCTTCCATTTGTGGTTCCACACACGGGTGGCGATATCAACCATGGCTGTCTCCGATTGCGCAGGCGCGTTGTTTAGACCAATCGCGGCCACGTATGTCCAGCCTCAGTGGTTCTTGT
This sequence comes from Marivita sp., assembly GCA_043585115.1. Classification (GTDB taxonomy): domain Bacteria; phylum Pseudomonadota; class Alphaproteobacteria; order Rhodobacterales; family Rhodobacteraceae; genus Marivita. The sequence continues at coordinate 2,605,193 of CP121326.1, read as the reverse complement.
TCCAGTTTGCCACTTCCTCGTCGCGGATGCGCTCACAGGTCGCTTCCTCCACTCCCAGCAAATCGGCAATCTCGCCCACCAGCATGTTTTCTTTGGCGTGACGATTGCCATCGGCATAGACCACATCCCAAAGTGCCGCCACGGCCATCTCGCGTTTCTCCTGACTGATGTTTTCCGTCAGGATGGCAGCAAGGTCTTCTGTCTTGGGCAGCTCATGTTCCAGCAATTCGCACTGCGCCCGCATTTTGGCGGCCTCGATCGGTTTCAACGAATACATTTTCGCCAAGACACGATCGATTTCTTCAACCTCTTGGAACAGGTAAGCCTTATCCGCCATAGCTGTTCGCACCATCAACGCACCCAATGCGTATTTTGCGTCCGCAGGCGGCAATTCGGTTTTCACGGTCTTTTTGTCAAAAAGAGCAAGGATACGGTCAAACATGGCAGAGCGCCTTAAACAAAGGATATAAGCCAGCTTACGCAACTTGCGCATTCGGACAAAAGGGGAAACCAAACGTGTCTTTGCGCAAATCCACAACCGTGGATGTTCGGAAACACTGTGCGCTTATGAGCGCGACAGGTCGCGCTTGCTGCGTTTCAGTTCCGCATCCAACTCGGAAGGCTTGTGTCGGGCTTTTGTCAAAGCCGCCTCAAGGCGTTCACCCTCCACAGCAGCCGCCGCCACACGAGCCAGCGCATAAGTCGCGACACGTTTCGAACCCTTAAGTGCCGAACGGCTTAGCCCGATGGCCGCAAGATAGGTATGATACGGACCAAGCGTTCCCGGTCCCGTCACTGCTTGCCCTTTGGCCACCGCTTCGCAAGCAGCCACGTCGGTCGATACATACGCACGACAAATCGTCGGGCGGGCTTCGTAGGCGCGGCAGATCCGGGTTTCCGGATCAAGCGAAGGACAGGCCTTTGGATGCCACTCTCTGCCGTCCGGCCGCCCGGCAAACGGCAATAACGCCTCATGCAACGCCTCGGCTTCGGATTCAGTGATGGTCCCGCCATCGTCACCGCTCAGGATGCAACAGAACGCGCAACCTTCTGCGCAGGCCAATCCACCGGGCGATACTGTGGACAGCCCAATCCGGCCGATCCCGGTCGCCGCCTTTCCGTCCGCCAGATCGGAAACAGCCTGCATTGCATCAGACTGTGCGCCGATATAGGCTATCAGGCCACGTTTGGCCCGATCGGCCACTTGGGGCAGCGTCGCGACACGCGCCTTTTGCAAACGTTCGGCAAGCGATTGGGCTTTGCTCATATCAAGGTCACACCAACCTGCAGCATCTGTTCTTTGGCTGCGTCCAACGATCCGTTCAGATCAATCGCGCGACACAGGTCCATCCGCACTGTGACATCATAGCCAAGCTTGGCTGCATCGATCGCGGAATAGGCAACACAGAAATCCGTGGCCAAACCCACAAGCGTCACCTGCGTGATCCGTCGCGTACGAAGGTATCCGTCCAAACCCGTTGGCGTGGTATGGTCGTTCTCAAAGAATGCCGAATAGCTGTCGATGGCACGACGAAACCCCTTGCGGATCACCATTTCAGCCCGGTCAGTGTGCAAGTCGGTGTGGAAAGCGGCGCCTGCAGACCCAATCACGCAATGATCCGGCCAAAGAACCTGCGGACCATAAGGCATGTCGATCATGCTATAGGGTTCTTGGCCCACATGTTCAGACGCAAAGCTTGAATGCCCTTCCGGGTGCCAATCTTGCGTTAGAACCACAGCCTCTGCTTCGGTCATCATTGCATTGATGTCCTGCACGATAAGGTCCCCCTCGGGAACCGCCAAGGCGCCGCCAGGGCAGAAATCATTTTGCACATCAATCACGATCAAAGCGGACATGGGGCGTACCTCCTGTTGGGCACCTCTTGGGTAAGAACACCGCCCCCAAGGGTCAAGGGTTGCGGCATTGCGGATCCTTGCAAGGGGCCGCAACCGGGCGTAATTCGGCGTCCATGTTTACGGTTTGCGCACTTTATCACTTCACCCGCTTCGAAAATCCGGCCACCTTGCGAGAGCCGCTGCTGGCCTTATGCCGCGATCATGCCATCACGGGCACCCTGCTTTTGGCACGTGAAGGGATCAACGGCACAGTCGCTGGGCCAGAAGCTGGAATTAACCATTTGTTAACCTTCCTGCGGACCTTGCCCGGTTGCGCCGATCTGGAATGGAAGATTTCTTATGCGCAAGATCGCCCATTTGCGCGTATGAAAGTTCGCCTCAAGAAAGAGATTGTCACAATGGGCGTCCCGGATGTCGATCCACGCGCCAAGGTTGGCCATTATGTGCAGCCATCCGAATGGAACGAGCTGATCCAAAGCCCTGACGTTGCGGTGATCGACACACGCAATGATTATGAGGTGGCGATTGGTACCTTCGAAGGCGCGGTTGATCCCAAAACAGAAAGCTTTCGCGAATTTCCGGAATGGTGGGAAAAGAACAAAGATCGTTTCCATAACAAACGGATTGCAATGTTTTGCACAGGTGGCATTCGCTGCGAAAAATCCACCAACTACTTGCTTAGCCAAGGCGTTGAAGACGTCTATCATCTGAAGGGTGGAATTCTAAAATACCTCGAAGAGATACCCCAGGAGCAAAGTACATGGGATGGTGAATGCTTTGTCTTTGACGGTCGGGTTTCTGTCGGCCATGGGCTTAAGGAAGGTCCACATTTGTTATGCCATGCATGCCGTCGCCCCATCCTACCAGAGGATCGCACGAAGCCAGAGTATGAACACGGCGTGTCTTGCCATCTCTGCCTTGATGAAACTTCGGAGGATGACAAAGCGCGATTCCGGGAACGGCAGAAGCAGATCCGTCTCTCAGAGGCTCGCGGTGAGCGGCATCTGCATGCAGATGTGGTTGACGAAACGTGAATAGATCCGATCCGGCCCTATTGTTTCGCGCGCGAAACATTGGGGCGGCTCCTATGCCCGTTCATGATTTTTTATCAGGTCAGGCCTAAGATTCTTCGTACGAAGAATCTTATCGCGGCACAGAAATTCGCGTGGTGGACCAGCCGTCGATGGAGCATTTCGCTCGAATGAAAAGCCGCCCATCAGGTAAATCGTTTACACGCAAGCTCCTGGTAAAAGGCTGCTCTTCAACATGCGGATGCAGCAACTCGCGCGTGCCAATGACTGTGCCATCCTCCGTCTCGATCCGCCATCCATCCGCATAATGATCCCAGCCAGTATCTGGGTGCGCAATAGTCACCGACACATGTGTGCCAGACACATCGACAGCGACAATTTCAGGCGGATCGGCTAACGCAGGTGTTGCGCAAAAGCAAAGCCCAAGAAGAAATCTGTGTATCATAGGAGCAAGTTAACAGAACGACCCGCATCCCCAAATCACGATTTCGCGTCCGGCGCACCATTCAACAGAACATGCCGCGACTGAGATGCGAACTCGCGCCGCAAGATCACCAACAGCGTGACCGCAGTGGCCAGAATCAGGGGGCCAGCACCAAGCAACCAAGCCGAAGACGCGATCCCGAAATACACAGACCTCAAGCCGCGATTATACCCGCGCGCGGCGGTGATGTTGATCTCAGCCGCTTGCAACGCCATCGGCAGCGCTTTGGGATCATCTGGCTCAATTGGCACGGCAGACATGATCACCGAGCAATAGCCAAACAGTCGATGCGACCAGACAAATTTCAAGAAAGCGTTCGCGGCGAAAAGCAGCAAAACCAGCAACTTGACCTCAAGAAGGAAAATCGGGTCGCTCTCCATTGTCAGATCCTGCGCCACGCCACGCAAACGTTCTGCGTTGCCCAAAAGCGCAAATCCACCACCGATGGCGATCATGCTGGCGGACGCAAAGAACGCAGTGCCTTGCCGCAAGCTTGCTATGATCTGACTATCAAAAATACGCGGATCGCGCTTCACGAACTGTCGCATCCATTCACGTCGAAACTCGGCCATGATCTGCGACGTAGAAGGAAGCGACTTGGGCGCGTTCTCGACGATGAGACTGCACAAGACCCAACTGCCGATCAGAAGACCAAGACCCACCGCGTCCAAGATCGTGAACAGGTACAGGCGGTCGAACCAATCCATGGATCAGAAGGGTTTCACGACGACAACCCAAAGGATTGCGATCGCGCCGAATACGCTGATTTCGTTAAAAATGCGCAGATATCGATCCGATTCGGTAAAGACGCCACGTTTCGCGCGCAGCACCAGCCGACCCGTCCACGCGTAATGCAGTGCCAATAGAAGCACGAGTGTTAGCTTGACCCACACCCATGTCGGGAATTGCCAGATCGAACCGAGCCAAACCCCTGTAATCAAAGCGATCACGCCCAAACCCGCCGAAAAACGGTACAGACGGATCGTCAAATCCCCAAGCGGACCAAATTCGCCGATGCGATCATATTCCCGCTTCCAGTAGATAAGCGCCCGCGGAACGGCGAAGATCGAGGTCATCCATCCCATAACGCACAGAATATGTATGATTTTTATCCAATCCATATGCGCTTGGTGGCCTTGCTTTGACACAAAGGCAAGAGGCCCAGATGCCGCGCATACCGAAATTTCCTCTGGCTTCTTCCTTGATATTGGTTATATATTTTTACCAATTTGGAGGAAACGTCATGCAAATGCCCCAACCAAGCACCAGCGTGCTGTCCCGGAAGGCCCAAATCGTAGCGCGCTTGAGAGATGTGCTTCCTACGAATGCCGTGATCTCGGACGAGATGGAAACGCGCGCTTATGAGTGTGACGCACTGACCGCCTACAAGTGCCCGCCGCTGGCAGTCGTATTGCCTTCGTCCACACAAGAAGTCGCAGAAGTCCTGAAGCTGTGCCACGAGATGGGCGTGCCCGTTGTGCCGCGCGGGTCGGGAACCTCGCTTGCCGGTGGGGCCTTGCCGACAGCCGATTGCGTCCTTCTCGGTGTTGCGCGAATGAGCGACGTGCTTGAGACCGACTATGACAACCGGTTTATCCGCGTACAGACCGGCCGCACGAATCTAAGCGTAACCGGGGCGGTTGAAGCAGACGGATTTTTCTACGCCCCCGATCCGTCGAGCCAGTTGGCTTGTGCCATCGCAGGCAATATCGCAATGAATTCGGGCGGCGCACACTGCCTGAAATATGGCGTGACCACCAACAACCTGATGGGCGTCACAATGGTGCAAATGGATGGCACCGTCATGGAGATCGGCGGCAAGCATTTGGATGCTGGCAATTACGATCTGTTGGGTCTGATTTGTGGCTCCGAAGGCCAGCTGGGTGTTGTGACCGAAGCCACCCTGCGCATCCTGCCAAAGCCAGAAGGCGCACGTCCTGTACTTATGGGTTTTGACTCAAACGAGGTGGCGGGCGCATGTGTGGCCGATATCATCAAGGCGGGTGTCCTGCCTGTGGCGATCGAATTCATGGATCGTCCTTGTATTGAAGCCACCGAAGCCTTTGCCAAAGCCGGTTATCCCATGTGTGAGGCGCTGTTGATCGTCGAAGTCGAAGGCAGCCCTGCCGAAATTGACGAGCAACTGGCACTGATCCTAGAGATCGCGCGCAAACATAATCCGGTTGAATTGCGCGAGGCCAAGGACGCCGACGAGGCCGGGCGCATCTGGCTGGGCCGTAAATCGGCCTTTGGCGCGATGGGGCAGATCAACGATTACATGTGCCTTGATGGCACGATTCCGGTATCCGAGTTGCCATATGTTTTGCGCCGGATTGGCGAGATGTCCAAGGAATATGGTCTTGATGTCGCCAACGTATTTCATGCGGGTGACGGCAATATGCACCCGTTGATCCTGTTTGACGCCAACAAGGAAGGCGATCTGGAACTCTGCGAGGCTTTCGGCGCGGATATCCTTCGGCTGTGCGTCGAAGTGGGTGGATGCCTGACCGGCGAGCATGGTGTCGGCATCGAAAAACGCGATCTCATGATCGACCAGTTCGCCCCTGCCGATCTTGAAGCACAGATGGCTGTTAAGGATGTCTTTGATCCCGCGTGGCTGTTGAACCCTGCCAAAGTTTTTCCTTTGTCAGTGTCCGAGAGCCGTCGCAGCGCGGCACTTGCGGCAGAGTGATCATCTTGGGGGCTCTGCCCCCGACGCGCCTTGCGCGTCCCCCCCGGCATATTTGAAAAGAGAAGAAGATCATGAGACCTGAAACAGAAGCCGAGTTGGCTGACATGATCGCTGCGGCCACTGGACCGATCTGCATAAAAGGTGGGGGAACGCGTGGCGTTAACCTGAATGGCGATGTGCTTGAGACCGGCAGATTGTCGGGGATCACCCTGTATGAACCGGGGTCGCTGACACTTGTGGCTCAGGCAGGCACGCCGCTGGCCGATATCGAAGCGGCACTGGATGGCGAAGGACAGCGGTTGGCTTTTGAGCCGATGGACCATCGTGGTTTGATGGGAACGACTGGTGAGCCGACAATTGGTGGAATCGTCGCCGCGAATGTCAGCGGGCCACGTCGTGTATCGGTGGGGGCGTGTCGCGACTTCATGCTTGGTGTGCGGTATGTCGACGGCACCGGAACCGTGGTCAAAAACGGCGGCCGCGTGATGAAGAACGTAACCGGGTATGACCTCGTTAAACTGATGAGCGGTTCCTGGGGAACGCTTGGCGTTCTGACCGAAGTCAGCCTCAAGGTGTTGCCGAAACCGGAAACGGCGACTTGCATCATGATCGACGATCTGAGTGATGCAAACGCCGTTCGAGCCATGACCAAGGCGCTTGGATCTCCGTTCGAAGTGTCCGGCGCGGCGCATATCCCAAATGGTTTCGGCGCATCCCCTGTAACGATGCTGCGGCTTGAAGGCTTTGCCGGATCGGTCGCCTATCGTGCAGAGCAAGTTGCTAAGTTATTCGGCGATCAGAACGTGCGCATAGAAAGCGATCCAGAAGCGGTTGCCAAGACATGGACCTGGGTTCGCAATGTCGAGGCCTTTCATGGCGCGGACGGGGATGTTTGGCGGGTCTCATGCACACCGTCTGATGCTGCCGAACTTGCCGGCAAGATGAAGGCCAGCGCTGTTTTGTATGATTGGGGCGGCGGACTTATTTGGGCCCGTGTTCCAACAGGCACGGATCTGCGCGCCCGCCTGGGCTCGTTTGACGGGCATGCCACGCTTGTTCGCGGCGACGCGCAGTCCAAATTTCAGCCGGAGCCCGCCCCGATTGCTGCGCTTTCACAAGGGCTCCGCCAGAGATTTGATCCGAAGGGGATCCTGAACACGGGATTGATGGGGTAAGCAATGCAAACGACATTCACCGAAGAGCAGCTCCGTGATCCGGACATCAAACGTGCAAACGAAGTGCTGCGAACCTGCGTGCATTGCGGGTTTTGCACAGCGACCTGCCCGACCTATCAGGTGCTGGGTGACGAACTGGACAGCCCCCGTGGGCGGATTTACCTGATCAAGGATATGCTCGAAAACGAGCGGACGCCGGACGAAAAAACCGTAAAGCACATCGACCGCTGTCTGTCCTGCTTGGCTTGTATGACAACGTGCCCGTCCGGAGTGCATTACATGCATCTGGTCGACCATGCCCGTGCCTATATCGAAAAGAACTATAATCGCCCGTGGCATGAAAAGGTGTTGCGTTGGACGCTGGCGAAGATCCTGCCTTACCCCACGCGGTTCCGGGTGGCTTTGTTGTTGGCCAAAATCGGAAAGCCTTTCGCGCCTCTCATTCCTGACGCGCGGATCAAGGCTATGCTTGAGATGGCACCGAAAACCATTCCGGCTGTCAGCCGCAACGACGATCCACAGAGCTTTATTCCAGAAAAACCGCGCAAGAAGCGTGTCGCGTTGATGACGGGCTGCGCACAGAAGGCCCTAAACACAGACATCAATGATGCCACGATCCGATTGCTTACGCGGTTGGGGTGTGAGGTGGTTGTGGCACAAGGCGCGGGCTGCTGCGGGGCGCTGACGCATCACATGGGCAAGGTCGATGAAAGTCACGGCTCGGCCGCAGCCAACATCAGGGCTTGGGCGCGTGAAATGGATGGTGATGGCTTGGACGCGATTGTCATCAACACCAGCGGTTGCGGCACCACGGTCAAGGATTACGGCCATATGTTCCGCAATGATGCATTGGCAGAGGACGCTGCAAGGGTGTCGGCGATTGCAAAAGATGTGAGCGAAGTGCTGGTCGATCTGGTAGATGAGGCTGCTGTTGCACAGGCAAGAACAGTGCATGGCGGAAAGCGCGTGGCATATCACGCGGCCTGCAGCCTGCAACATGGACAGCAAATCAAGACACATCCGAAAACATTGCTCAAAGCTGCTGGATACGAAGTGGTCGAACCAGCCGACAGCCATTTGTGTTGTGGATCGGCAGGCACGTACAACCTGATGCAGCCCGAAATTTCAAAGCAGTTGAAGGCGCGCAAGGTTCAGACGCTTGAAGCAAAAGAGCCAGAGATCATCGCCGCAGGCAATATCGGGTGTATGATGCAAATCGGTTCGGGCACAGAGATCCCGATCGTTCACACGGTCGAGCTTTTGGATTGGGCAACAGGAGGCCCCAAACCATCTGCCTTGGCTTCGTCATAAAACTGGCCCCAAGTCACAGTTTTGCCCCATTTGACGCGTATTGCGAAGGCTCAAACGGAGGTGATCTGTGCGCCATATGCTCTGGGGGGCGTTACTGTTGTCAGTGCTTCCGGCCATGGCTGGAGCACAAAACGCCGGTCTGTTCTCGATGGAGAGCCGTCAGGATGGACGCGCGTGGGAAGCTGTCGGGCGCCTGGAGCTGGCTGGAAAGGCATTCTGCACCGGTTCCCTGATCGAACCAGGCCTCGTTTTGACAGCCGCACATTGCCTTTATGACGATACCGGCTCGCTCTTGGCCCCAGAGGACATTCAGTTCCTTGCAGGCTGGCGCAATGGACGAGCGGCTGCTTATCGCCGTGTCCGACGCGCCGTTGCGCACCCCGATTACGACTATGCTGCAGAGCCAAGTTCGGATCGCGTTTACAACGATATCGCGCTGATCGAGTTGCAGCATCCGGTGCGCAACACGACAATTATTCCCTTCGTCACAGGCCAACGTCCGCCAGTCGGGGAAAGTGTCGGCGTCGTCTCTTACGCCCACAACCGTTCCGAAGCGCCATCAATGCAGGACACATGCGATATTATGTCGGCGCAAGAGACTGTATTGGTGATGTCCTGCTCAGTCGATTTCGGCAGTTCCGGCTCCCCGGTATTCGCATTTGGCAGTGACGGCCCACGCATCGTGTCGGTTGTGTCCTCAAAGGCCCGCAGCGGAGATCGACCCGTATCACTCGGCGCACCTTTGGATTCACAAATTGAGACCATCCAAACCTTGATGGAAAACGGGGCCGGGTTTCCCGAAGGATCAGTCTTTCGCCCACTGCGGGCAGAGAAGGATGTCCGCAAAGACACAGGCGCAAAATTCGTGCGCCCACAAGAGCCTGCATCCGACCTCTTGAAACCCTGATCCACGCTTCCCAGATTTGGTGTGTCGGGATGCCCAGACGGGGTCCGACGCCTTAACCAAGCCTGTCCTTGACGGAAGGCTTTTTACATCTGGTATCGCTCAATGGAGGATGACCTATGCGAGGATATGATTTCGCACCGCTTTACCGCGCAACCGTCGGCTTTGACCAAATCGCCGACCTTATGGATCGGGTTCTGACCAATGAGGTCTCGCAACCCACCTACCCGCCATATAACATCGAGAAAACCGCCGAAGATGCGTATCGCATCTCGATTGCCGTCGCCGGCTTTACGGATGATGACCTGACCGTAGAAGTCAAAGATGGTGCGCTGCACGTATCGGCCAAGAAGGTCGATGAGGACCAAGGCCGCACTTATCTACACCGTGGCATTGCCACTCGCGCCTTCCAGCGCCGCTTCCACCTCGCGGATCATGTCCGCGTCGTCGGGGCCAGCCATGAAAACGGCATGCTTCATATCGATCTGGAACGGGAAATCCCCGAAGCGTTAAAACCGCGCCGGATCGAGATTGCCAAAGCAGAGGCGGTCGAAAAAGACGTGGTGGACGCAAAAGCGGTCAATTGATCGGCAGCAAACTTTTGAACGTCAGTGCCCGTCTTAAAAACGACGGGAGCAAAAATGCTCAAGGCCCGGCATGATGATGCCGGGCCTTTTTGGTTGATCAAAGTTGCGAGCCGCTTGAAAGGGTCGCCTCAAATTTTTCAATAACTGAGTTTTCAGACGCTCATGCAGACATACTTCATCTCGAGAAATTCCTCGATGCCGTGATGGCTGCCTTCACGGCCCAGACCGGACTGTTTGACGCCACCAAAGGGGGCCACCTCGGTCGAGATGATGCCGGTGTTCACGCCGACAATTCCGTATTCCAACGCTTCGGCCACCTTGTATACGCGGCTGAGATCCTTGGCGTAGAAATAGCTGGCCAGACCGAAGATCGTATCGTTCGCCAATTCGATCACATCGTCTTCGGTTTCGAACTTGAACAGCGGCGCCAGCGGACCAAAGGTTTCCTCGGTCGAGAATGCCATCTCGCGGGTTGCTCCGGTCACAATGGTCGGCGGAAGGAAGTTGCCGTCATTGCTTGGCGTTTCGTCACCCAATAGAATCTGCGCACCCTTGGCCTTGGCGTCCGCGATGTGGTCACGCACTTTGTCGACGGCCTTGAGGTTGATCAGCGGACCAAGATCAGTGCCGCTTTCGAGCCCGTCGCCCACCGTCATCTGAGACACACGGTCCTTGAGTTTTTCTGCGAACGCATCATAGACACCCGCCTGCACGTAGATACGGTTCGCACAAACACAAGTCTGGCCATTATTGCGGAACTTGCACATTATCGCGCCTTCGACGGCCGCATCGAGATCAGCATCGTCGAATACGATAAACGGCGCATTCCCTCCCAGCTCCATAGAGCATTTCATCACTTGGTCAGCAGCCTGACGCAGCAGAATGCGGCCCACGCCAGTCGATCCGGTAAACGTGATTTTGCGCACGGTCGGGTTTTCGCACATCTCCTTGCCAACCTCGGAGGCCGATGACGACGGTACAATATTGAGAACGCCAGCAGGAATACCCGCGCGCTCTGCCAAGACACCCAGCACAATTGCCGATAGCGGTGTTTCCGAGGCCGGGCGGGCGACAAAACTGCATCCTGCGGCCAATGCGGGTCCAGCCTTGCGGGTGATCATGGCGTTGGGAAAGTTCCACGGCGTGATCGAACCTACGACGCCGATGGGTTGCTTCATCACTGTGATACGCTTGTCTCGCAGATGACCGGGAATCGTTTCCCCGTAAACACGCTTGGCCTCTTCTGCGAAGAATTCGATGAAAGACGCACCATAGCCGATCTCGCCTTTGGCTTCGGCCAAAGGCTTGCCCTGCTCAGCCGTCAGAATGATGGCCAAATCATCCTGGTTCTCGATCATTAAATCAAACCACTTGCGCAGAACCGCCCCGCGTTCTTTGCCAGTCCATTTCGCCCACTCCTTTTGTGCGACCTGAGCCGCAGCGATCGCGTCCGCGACTTGAGCGCGCGACAGGTTGGCCACATTGGCAATGATATCGCCACGCGCGGGGTTATCGACCTCGAATGTGCCGTCATCCCCATCAATCCATTCGCCATTCACATAGGCGCGTGTTTCCAGCAGCGATGGGTCTTTGAGCAGGCTGGCGAGGTTTGTTGTCTGGTCGAGCATGATATCCCTCCGGTTTTGTGCTGACAAAGGTGGATCACTTGCTACATGCATTGGCAAGTGGTGTTGAACTGGAGACGACCCTGTGGATTGGGACGACGCATACGCAAATAGCAAGCATATACCCGATGGGGACGCTTATCCACTCAGGTGGCGCGCCGACGCAGATGCGTTTCGCCAAAGGATGTCGGTGCTTGGCCGATCCCGTCTCGGGGTAATGTACGGGCATGGCACACGCGAAATTGTTGACCTTTTCCTGCCGGATGGAACTCCCAAAGGGATTTTCGTTTTTGTGCATGGAGGCTACTGGCGGCAGGGCGACGGCTCCATGTGGTCTCATCTGGCACAGGGCGCATTGGACCATGGCTGGGCCGTGGCCATGCCCACTTATGATTTATGTCCCCGCGTGCGAATCGCCGATATCACAAGACAGGTCGCAAACGCGATTTCCGTCATCGCGCACGATGTACCGGGGCCAATCCGATTGGCGGGCCACTCCGCAGGCGGTCAGCTTGTGGCACGCATGTTGTCACCTGACGTTTTGCCGTCCGACATTCTGTCACGTATTGAAAAATGCGTTCCGATTTCGCCCGTGGCAGACCTTCGACCATTGATAAACACAACAATGAATGACGACTTCAAATTGGACACTGCTGCCGCCGAAGCGGAAAGCCCGGTGCTTATGGCACCGCCTGCAGTTCCGGTGACTGTCTGGGTCGGATCAGAGGAGCGCCCCGTCTTTCTGGATCAGGCAAAATGGTTGGCCGATGCATGGGGTTGCGACCGGGTGGTTGACCCCGGGACCCATCATTTTGACGTCATAAACGGCATGGCCCGGTCGGATAGCCCCCTGATGCATACAATTCTTGGCGTCCTTTCTTGACACTCCACAAATTTCAGCAAGAGCTTGCCCGCGAGCAATGTCTTTTTCGGACGTTCAAATGACTGAAAGAGACGGCCCACACCGCAAAATCCCGTGCGAGGTTTGCCGGGAAGGAGTCGACTGATATGCGATATTCAGGATTTCGGGTGATCAAGGAAGCCCTGACTGGCCATCGTGGCTGGGGGCCTGCATGGCGTGATCCGGACCCCAAGCCTGATTATGATTACGTCATCATCGGCGGAGGCGGACATGGTCTCGCGACTGCGTATTATCTGGCGAAAGAGTACAAGCAGGCCCGTATCGCGGTGCTGGAAAAAGGCTGGATCGGCGGCGGCAATGTGGGTCGCAATACCACGATTGTGCGGTCGAATTATATGCTCGATGGCAATGAACCATTCTACGAATTCTCGCTGAAGCTTTGGGAAGGTTTGGAGCAAGACCTGAATTACAACGCGATGATGAGCCAGCGTGGCATCATCAATCTGATGCATTCAGACGCCCAGCGAGACGCCTACATCCGGCGCGGCAATGCGATGATCCTGAACGGGGCAGATGCCGAACTTCTGGACCAGAAACAGGTACTGGAAAAGTACCCGTTTCTGAACGTGAAGAACGCGCGTTTTCCGGTCATGGGAGGTCTGTTGCAAGCACGCGCAGGCACGGCGCGTCACGATGCGGTTGCCTGGGGCTATGCCAGAGCCGCAGATCAACATGGTGTGGACATCATCCAGAACTGCGAAGTGACCGGGTTCAAGATCGAGAACGGTAAGGTTTTGGGCGTCGAAACCTCGCGTGGGTATATCGGCGCAAAGAAGGTGGCCTCTTGCGTTGCCGGCTCGTCGTCGAAGGTGATGGCCTATGCCGGAATGCATCTGCCAATTGAAAGCCACGTTCTGCAAGCCTTTGTGTCGGAAGGTCTCAAGCCCGTTCTGCCTGGCGTCATCACGTTTGGTGCAGGGCATTTTTATTGCAGCCAGTCCGACAAGGGCGGTCTGGTATTCGGTGGCAATATTGACGGCTACAATTCCTACGCCCAGCGCGGCAACCTGCCCGTAGTCGAAGACGTCATCGAAGAAGCGATTGCTATGTTCCCCATGCTGGGTCGCGCAAGATTGCTGCGTTCCTGGGGCGGGATCATGGATATGTCGATGGACGGATCCCCGATCATCGACAAGACCCATATCGAGGGGCTCTATTTCAACGGTGGCTGGTGCTATGGCGGATTTAAAGCAACGCCCGCGTCAGGCTTTGTCTACGCACATCTTCTGGCAACCGACACACCGCACGAAACAGCCACCGCGTTCCGTCTGGACCGGTTTGAAACCGGTCATGTCATTGATGAAAAAGGGGTGGGCGCGCAGCCCAATCTGCACTGATGATTATCAATCACCCAATCCTTGGCCCGCGCGACAGCAGCGAATTTGTCTATCTGGGAGACGCGACTTTGCTGAACCGTCCCGACTGGCAAGCCGACGATTCCGCGGCGCAGTTTCATCAATATGTCCACATGCGCGACAACCCGGCGGGCATGCATCAAGAGCTTTGGTATCACGAACAGGGCGACCGGTCATGGCTCGTGGTCACACGGGATACGCTGACACATGAGATCACAAAGGTCGAACTGGCCTCTGACGTCGCATCGGCGAAAGGGGCATCGGCATGACCCAGAAGAACCGTTTGGACGGCGGTCTGATCGACCGGTCAGAGACGTTTTCGTTCCAGTTTGATCACCATTACTACAAGGGTCACAAGGGCGACACGCTCGCATCCGCATTGATGGCCAATGGCATTCGCCTCATGGGCCGGTCCTTCAAATACCACCGCCCGCGGGGCGTGATGACCGCTGGATCAGAAGAACCCAACGCCATTGTCGAGCTGCGCGAAGGTGCGCGTAAAGAACCCAACACACGCGCCACCACGGCAGAGCTGTTCGACGGATTGCAGGCGCATTCCCAAAACCGCTGGCCCGCGCTCGCATTCGACGCGATGGCCGTCAATGACCTGCTGTCGCCATTCCTAAGCGCGGGATTCTACTACAAAACCTTCATGTGGCCCGCCGCGTTCTGGGAAAAGCTGTACGAGCCCATTATCCGCCGCGCCGCCGGTTTGGGATCGCTAAGCCTGCAGGATGACCCTGATGGATATGACAAGGGGTTCCTCCATTGTGATGTTCTGATCATTGGCGGCGGCCCCGCTGGGCTGGCCGCAGCTTTGACTGCTGGGGAAAGCGGCGCACGGGTGATCCTGTGTGACGAAGATTTCGTCATCGGCGGACGTTTAAACCTCGAAACCCACTCTGTCGGTGGCATGGCGGGGGCGGCATGGGCTGCAGATGCCACTGCCCGGCTTGCTGCGATGCCGAATGTCCGCGTCATGCCGCGCACAACAGTAATCGGCGCGTTTGACCATGGCGTCTACGGTGCCGTGGAACGAGTGAGCGATCATCTGAAAGTACCCGAAGACGGCAAACCACGACAAATCCTGTGGCGTATTACCTCGCAACGCGCGATCCTGTGTGCCGGAGCGACGGAGCGGCCTATCGTTTTCGAAAACAACGACCGCCCCGGCATCATGCAAGCCAGCGCCGTTCGGGCCTATGCAAACCGTTGGGCCGTCACACCGGCGCAACAAGTGGCGATCTTTACAAATAACGACGACGGCCATCGCACTGCATCTGATCTGGTCGCCAAAGGCGTTGAGGTGGTGTCGGTCATCGATACCCGCGAAGACGCGCCGACATCTACGGACTATGACGTCATCGCAGGCGGCGTCATCAGCCAGACATGGGGCCGGCTTGGCCTCAAACAAATCGAAGTGAAGATGCCCAAAGGGGGCATTCGCCGGATTAAGTGCGGCGCGCTTGGCGTGTCGGGCGGCTGGAACCCGAACGTGCATCTGACCTGCCACCAGCGTGGACGCCCCGTGTGGAACGACGCGCTATGCGCTTTTGTCCCTGGTGGCACAATGCCCGTTGGGATGACGGTGGCCGGAGCTGCAAATGGTGTATTTTCAACCCACGGTGCACTGTCGTCCGGCGCAGAAGCGGCAAAAGCCGTCCTGTCCGGTCTTGGGATCGCGGCAAAAGCCCCGCCCCTGCCCGAAACCGAAGATACACCCGTCAACATCACTCCGTTCTGGCACGTTAAATCTGCCAAGCGGGCCTGGGTCGATCAACAGAACGATGTGACAGCTAAGGACATAAAGCTCGCGCATCAGGAAAACTTCCGTTCGGTCGAGCATCTCAAACGCTACACGACACTGGGCATGGCGACCGATCAGGGGAAAACGTCCAACATCGCCGGTCTGGCGATCATGGCCGAGGTCGCGGGCAAATCCATTCCCGAAGTTGGCACCACGATCTTTCGCCCGCCCTATACACCCACAGCCATGGGCGTGTTTGCAGGTCGCGCATGGGGAACAGAGGTGCGGCCGACACGTTTGACCCCCAGTCATAAATGGGCCGAAGAACAAGGTGCCGTCTTTACCGAAGCGGGGCTGTGGCTTCGCGCGCAATGGTTCCCGAAACCCGGTGAAACCCATTGGCGGCAAAGCTGCGACCGCGAAGTACTTCAGACGCGCAAGTCCGTTGGCATTTGCGATGTGACTTCTTTGGGTAAGATAGACGTTCAAGGCACCGATGCCGCGGCCTTCCTGAACAAAGTGTACTGTAACGGCTTTGCCAAGCTACCAGTTGGCAAGGTGCGCTACGGTCTGATGCTGCGCGAAGACGGGTTCGTCATGGACGACGGCACTGCGGCGCGACTGGCCGACGATCATTTTGTTGTCACAACGACAACCGCCCATGCAGTAGGTGTCTATCGGCACATGGAATTTGTACGCCAATGCCTGCATCCCGACATGGACGTGCAGTTGATTTCGACCACCGACGCATGGGCACAATTCGCCGTGGCCGGGCCAAATTCGCGCGCATTGCTGCGCAAAATCGTGGATGCCGAGTTCGACCTGTCGAACGAAGCCTTCCCGTTCATGGCCTGTGGTGAAATCACCATTTGCGGCGGTCTGCGTGCACGGCTGTTCCGTATCTCATTCTCAGGCGAACTTGCTTATGAAATCGCTGTCCCGACCCGCTATGGCGATGCGCTGGTGCGCCGTTTGATGCAGGCTGGCGAAGAATTTGATGCGGTGCCCTATGGCCTTGAGGCTCTAAATGTGATGCGGATCGAAAAGGGGCATGCCACGGCGAACGAGCTTAACGGCACAACCACCGCGTTGAATCTGGGAATGGGGCGCATGGTGTCCAAGGCGAAGGACTCGATCGGTTCTGTCATGTCCGAGCGTCCCGGCATGAATGAACCCGATGCGTTGAAATTGATCGGCTTGAAACCCGTGAACCCTGACCACAAAGTTCCCGCTGGGGCTCATCTTATGACCAAGGGCACCAAGGTAGAGGGCAAGAACGATCAGGGTTATGTGACCTCGGCTTGTTATTCCCCGAACCTTGGCTGTCACATCGCACTGGGCTTTCTGAAATCCGGCGACACGCGTATCGGAGAAACGATACGTCTCGTTAGCCCGCTGACCGGGGTCGATCACGACGTTGAGGTGGTCAGCCCGCATTTTGTCGATCCCGAAGGAGACCGTCTCCGTGCATGATCTGGCCCCTATGACTGCGCTTGGCAGTTCCGATCACCGCGTCGATATCATCAGCGGCGTAACCCTGACCGAAAATTCCGCGCAAGCTTACGCCTCTGTTGCAGCCCGCCTGGGCAAAGAAGACGCCTGCCAAAAGCACCTGACTGATCTGATGTCTGGCGCGATACCGGCGCCAGCAAAGAGTGTAACACATGACGTCATGTCTGCGTTCTGGATAGGCCCGAACCAGTGGATGGTTTCGGCCCCTTTTGAGTCGCACGAAAATCTGGCCCAACAACTCAAAGCCCGATTTCAGGACAGCGCGTCTATCACCGAGCAGACAGATGCATGGGTATGCTTTGAGATGCGCGGATCCGGCATAAATGCGGTGATGCAGCTTTGCGCGAATATTGACATCGAGCAGATGCAGCCCGGTGATGCGGTTCGAAGTGTGATCCATTATATGGGCGTGTATGTCATCCGTACAACGTCCGATGCGCTCAGCATTCTTGGCGGCCGCTCCTCTGCAGCATCCTTACATCACGCGCTTGTCACAGCGATGCGCGCCGCTCTCTAAGAGGTGCCGTAACAACCCCACAGCAGTTGTGAATGTCCGCTTGGGAACTTCAGCGGCGCTGGTGAGTTTGTCCGGTGAAAGGAGTTACTCATGACAGCAGAATTTTTTGTACCGTTACTGGCATTGATGACCATCTTGGCAGCTATTGTCTTTGCGTTGGTCAGCAAACATCGCACCGAACAAAGACTTGAAGACCCTAACGCACCAAAGTCCCGCTTAGCGGAAGACGCTCCCAATTCCTGAGTGCGAAACATCAAAAACCGATCAGTTTCAAAGAACGCGCTCCGCTATTTCGGAGCGCGTTTTCTTTATCCCCCATCACTCTGCGGAAAACGGCTGGTACTTAAAGGTCAGGGTTAGAGTATGCCGATCATCTTGCTCTACATGCCGCAGTTCCCCATCCAATTGGCTGGAGAACGCCATCATCAAACGTTTACCAAGACCTGTACCCTCTTCGGTATCTACCGCTGGATCAATGCTGTTCTCGATGGTCAAGCTGACCCGCGTGGTGTCGTCTTGGGTTGTTTCTCTGAGGCTCACAATCAGATGGAAGACACCGTCTTCACCCGGACCGCCATATTTGAAAGCATTGGACAGCGCTTCGGTCGCCACCATGGCAAGCGGGCTTGTCTGGTCGGGCAACAGGGTTACCGGATCAAGATCAAGATCGATCTTTGCCGTACCTTTGTGCGGCCCGCCGACCGAATTGATCTGCTCTAGCAGATCGCCCAGTAGCACATCGAACCGAACACGCGTCAGCGATGGCTCCTGATACAAGGCCCGGTGAACAGAGGCGAGACTGGTCACCCTGTCTTGAAACTGGCGCAGTGCCGCAATCGCCTCGGGACTTGCCACTTGGCGAACCTGCATATTAATGATCGAGGAAATCAGTTGAAGGTTATTCTTTACGCGGTGATGGACTTCCTTCAGCAAAACCTCACGCTCGAAAACGGCATTCTCTAGATCTGCTTCGTCGCGTAGCAACTGATCTGCCATTGCCTCGAAAGTGCCATTGATGGTTTGAATTTCGCTTGGCGCATCCTCGATCTTCTCAGACGTCTCGACATCGCGATCAGTTGCAAATCGGCTCATCCGGCGGCCCAAATCACGGATGTGACGCAACACAAGTCGGTTCAGCGAAAGAACCGCTACGACGATCCCGACCAGCCACATGAGAAAAGGGAATAGCAACGTAGATGCCGTGAACCACGGCGCATTCGTCCGTTGAAGGGCGGCCCGCCCCCAACTGCCCAACGCGTACACTTCACCGGGCAGAATTGGCGCTACCGAGATCAGGCGTACATCGCCCGACTGAGTGGTTGCCGTGAAGAACGAGTCGTCTTGATTGACGAAGCCTTCAAAAGCCAGACCGGCAGGCAAATAATCGTCAATTGGACCATCTGGCGTAAACGTCGAGAGAACATCACCGAATTTGTTGAAAGTGACCAAAGCAACGTCTCCGTCCGGTCCGGTCGCCTCATCTGATTGCAAAAGTGGCTCTGTCTCGAACGAAATCGTGGCAAACCCGTTCAACGCGCCGTTATTTGCGAAAACGGGATACGCGACAACCATAACCGGCAGGCCGCTCGCAGGACCGTCGGGCGTAAATGAAATATACGCAGCCGGATTGGCAAACAGCTCTCGTACCCTCTGATCGTCGGGGAAATCGAAAGCTTGATCCCGACTGTTACAGCGAGATACCCCCCCTTCTTCCAACAAACCTGCAAAGGCAAGACGCGGATTGTTCGCTCGTATGCGCTGCATGATGGACACACAATCTGCCGTGCTAAGGTCAGCAGCACCAAGCGTATCGGCCAATGTCCGGGCTGTACCGAGTTTTGTAAAAAGTTCGCGGCGCTCAGATTCGACCAGAGCACTGGTACGAGCGTGAATAGAGGCCTCAAGATTATCATTGGTGATGCTCAAAGCGCGCCAGGTTTGCCCCATGGCAACAAGGCCAATTGGCAACAAGGCCAACGACAAAAGAAAAGCAATACGCACAACAAGACTTTGACGAAGCGCCTTGGCACCCCTGAGCTTACGCTTCGGCCCGGTTTTATCATTGGCAGTTTGCATGTAATTTATGCCGCTGGCACGCGGTTATACAGGTCTGACACACGCAGCCGGAACCGCGCGGTCGTTGTCATGATCGCCTGTATTTTCATCGGTGACATATTCTCACAGCCTGAAAGTTTTATTTTGGTTCCCACTGCGAAACGCTCGAACAGGCAATGGGTTCCGACGGAACAAAGAAGAAAATCGGAACAAGTTATCGTTTCGCACCTCTTAGGCACACCGCACAGCTGACCCTCCCGAACCTCCTTAGCTGGTCTTTTCCAATCAGTCTCTCTAACACTTGTGTCGGTACTATGCCGATGAACGGGTGATCCTTGGTCAAACTCACGCAGAACCCGCACCGCATTTCGGGCCTACAAGAGAAAGTTCTGGAAGTCGCCATCGGGCGTGAACTGCGTAGCTTCCGCAAGCAAAAAAATATGACGGTCGCTGATCTGTCAAAACAGACCGACATCTCGGTTGGGATGTTGTCAAAGATTGAAAACGGAAACACCTCGCCATCGCTCACCACCTTGCAGACTCTGGCGAACGCGCTGTCGGTGCCGCTCACCGCGTTCTTTCGCGGATTTGAAGAAAAACGCGAAGTTGTGCACACTCCGGCGGGTCAGGGCCTGACCATTGAACGCGAAGGCACGCGCGCGGGGCATCAATACAATCTGCTTGGGCATATCGGCGCAAATACCAGCGGCGTCATTGTTGAACCGTACTTGATCGTTCTGACCTCGGAATCGGATACGTTTCAGACATTCCAGCACGACGGCATTGAAACGATTTTCATGCTTGAAGGGGCAATCGATTATCGCCACGGGGCAGATATCTATCCCCTTCGTCCCGGTGACACTCTCTTTTTCGAAGCAGACGCACCACATGGTCCAGAAACCCTTGTCGATCTGCCCGCACGGTATCTGTCCATTATCAGCTACGCGCAAAGCTGAATTTTTAGGCAGCCATATATTTCCTCTCAGGAAATATTAATTCCCCTTGTTGATCAGGTTGGATGGCAATGCTATCCATCGCCATCGTTTTGTACCCTGACACCTCAGAAGGAACGCGGTGATGTGTGGAATCGTCGGATTATTCCTTAAGGACCGTTCGCTTGAACCCCAGCTTGGGTCGATGCTGACCGATATGCTGATTACGATGACGGATCGCGGCCCAGACAGTGCAGGCATCGCCATCTACGGCGAAGATACCCCAACCTTGTCAAAGCTGACGATCCAATCGGACACCCCGGATCATGCCTTTGCCACACTTGAAGACGACCTGAGCGCGGCGCTGGGCACAGCCATCCGTTTGCGTCGCAAAGACACCCATGCAGTTCTGGAAATACCACGCGGTCAGTTGACCCCTGCCCGCGCAGCGCTGACGACCATCAACCCAGATATCCGCATCATGTCCTCGGGTGACACAGTCGAAATCTACAAAGAGGTCGGCCTGCCCAAAGATGTGGCCGCACGCTTCGAGCTTCGGTCAATGGCGGGCACCCATGGTATTGGACATACCCGCATGGCAACCGAGTCGATGGTGACCACCATGGGCGCGCATCCCTTCAACACTGGCCCCGATCAATGCCTTGTCCACAATGGATCGCTGTCGAACCACAACCGCCTGCGCCGCAAGTTGCAGCGCGAGGGCATACATATCGAAACCGAAAACGACACCGAGGTGGGTGCCGCCTACCTCACGTGGCGCATGCAGAACGGTGCCACTTTGGGCGAGGCATTGGAAAGCTCTCTGGATGACCTTGACGGGTTCTTCACGTTCCTCGTCGGCACCAAGGACGGGTTCGGCGTGGTTCGAGACCCAATCGCCTGTAAACCTGCCGTCATGGCAGAAACCGACCAATACGTAGCGTTTGGTTCGGAATACCGCGCGCTTGTCAGCCTTCCCGGAATCGAACAGGCCCGCGTCTGGGAGCCGGAACCCGCCACTGTCTATTTCTGGAGCCATCAGGACAGTTCCACGCCCACCGAAAAGGCCGCTTAAGATGCAGACCATAGACATGGAAACCACGCCCCTGCGTGATCTGAACGCGACGCTTCAGGCGCAGGCAGAGTCGACCAACCAAACAACTTGGGAAATTGTGAACCCCAAGGGAAGCCACGCCATTGCCGTGGGTCTTGATGCGGAAATCGACGTAACTGTCAAAGGTTCAACGGGCTATTACTGCGCAGGGATGAACAAACAAGCGACGATAAACGTTCACGGGTCCGCGGGTCCGGGTGTGGCCGAAAACATGATGTCCGGAACCGTGGTGATCGAAGGCGACGCGTCACAATATGCCGGTGCAACGGGCCATGGCGGCACGCTCATTATCAAGGGCAACGCCTCTTCGCGCTGTGGTATTTCGATGAAAGGCATCGACATTATCGTGCATGGCAATGTCGGTCATATGTCCGCCTTCATGGCGCAATCGGGCAACCTTGTCGTCTGCGGCGACGCAGGCGAGGCACTGGGCGACTCGATCTACGAAGCACGATTGTTCGTGCGCGGGTCGGTCAAATCATTGGGGGCCGATTGCGTTGAGAAAGAAATGCGGCCCGAGCACATCGCGCTTTTGACCGAATTGCTCGAACGCGGCGGATGTGACGCCAAACCCGAAGAGTTCAAACGGTACGGATCAGCCCGCCAATTGTACAACTTCAACATCGACAACGCATATTAGGGGCCGGACAAATGAAAGACGAGACACCCAGCGCCCCGCGCACCCAGCCGATCCAATCTGCAACCTTCAGCCAAAGCGTAAACGCAGAAATCCGGCGGGCGGCGGCGACTGGAATCTATGACATTCGCGGCGGTGGCGCGAAACGCAAGGTTCCGCATTTCGACGACCTGCTGTTCCTTGGCGCGTCGATCTCTCGTTATCCGCTCGAAGGCTATCGCGAAGCGTGTGACACCTCTGTCACGCTCGGCACACGCTTTGCGAAAAACCCAATCCAGCTCGACATTCCGATCACCATCGCGGGCATGTCCTTTGGCGCCCTTTCGGGGCCTGCGAAAGAGGCTCTGGGCCGGGGTGCGACGCTTGCGGGCACCTCCACCACCACCGGCGACGGCGGCATGACCGAAGAAGAGCGCGGCCATTCCGAAAAACTGGTCTACCAGTACCTGCCTTCGCGCTATGGCATGAATCCTGACGACCTGCGCAAAGCAGACGCGATCGAAGTTGTTGTCGGACAGGGGGCCAAACCCGGCGGCGGTGGCATGCTCTTGGGTCAAAAGATCACTGATCGGGTCGCAGGAATGCGCAATCTGCCGAAAGGCATCGATCAAAGATCAGCCTGTCGTCACCCGGACTGGACCGGGCCGGATGATCTTGAGATCAAGATCCTCGAACTCCGGGAAATCACCGGCTGGAAAGTCCCGATCTATATCAAGGTTGGCGGCGCACGGCCCTATTTCGACACCACTTTGGCGGTCAAAGCGGGGGCCGATGTTGTTGTTCTTGACGGTATGCAAGGCGGCACAGCCGCCACGCAGGATGTGTTTATCGAACATGTCGGCATGCCCATCCTGGCCTGCATCCGAGAAGCAGTACGCGCCCTCGAAGACCTTGGCATGCACCGTGAGGTACAACTGATTGTGTCGGGCGGGGTACGCACCGGCGCTGACGTTGCCAAATGCATGGCACTTGGGGCCGACGCCGTGTCCATTGGCACTGCAGCACTGATTGCGCTGGGGGACAATGACCCAAGATGGGAAGACGAGTACCAAAAGTTGGGCACCACAGCCGGTGCTTATGATGATTGGCACGAAGGCAACGACCCTGCAGGTATCAGCACCCAAGACCCTGAATTGGCCGCGCGTCTTGATCCGGTCGAAGGCGGGCGGCGCTTGCGCAACTATCTCAAGGTGATGACCCTTGAAGCACAAACCATTGCGCGGGCTTGCGGCAAGAACAAGTTGCACAATCTGGAGCCCGAGGATCTCTGCGCGCTTACTATGGAGGCCGCCGCAATGGCCAAGGTGCCGCTGGCCGGAACTGACTGGTGGCCTGGCAAGCAAGGCACCACATTCTAGAACACACGCAAAGGCGCGGCATCACGGCTGCGCCTTTTTCCATTGGATAACAGACAACGGGGAACAGATCGCATGACCACAGATCTCGCCACATTCGCCAAAGAAAATGGCATCAAATACTTCATGATTTCCTTCACCGATCTGTTCGGTGGGCAGCGGGCAAAGCTCGTTCCGGCACAGGCCATCGCAGATATGCAGGAAGACGGTGCCGGATTTGCAGGCTTTGCCACATGGCTGGACATGACACCCGCGCATCCCGATATGCTTGCCGTACCTGACCCTTCCTCGGTTATTCAGCTGCCCTGGAAAACCGAGGTCGCGTGGGTTGCTGCAAATTGCGTGATGGAAGGTGAAGACGTGGCCCAAGCCCCACGCAACGTGTTGCGCCGTCTGATTGCCGAAGCCGCCGAAGAGGGCATGCATGTCAAAACCGGCATCGAGGCCGAATTTTTCCTGCTGACCCCCGAAGGCGACCAGATCAGCGATCCGTTCGATACAGCAGAAAAGCCCTGCTACGACCAGCAGGCGGTGATGCGCCGCTATGATGTGGTGCGCGAGATTTGCGACTACATGCTCGATCTGGGTTGGGGTCCGTACCAGAACGACCACGAAGACGCGAACGGCCAGTTCGAAATGAATTGGGAATTCGATGATGCATTGAAAACCGCCGACAAACACTCGTTCTTCAAATTCATGGTCAAATCGGTTGCTGAAAAACACGGCTTCCGCGCGACCTTTATGCCGAAGCCCGTCGAGGGGCTGACCGGCAATGGCTGCCACGCGCATATCTCTGTCTGGGACGCTCCGGGAGATCAGGCCAAGACCAACGTCTTTGCCGGTGACGGAGATGGTCCGACCGGAGAGGTGGGGCTGTCCGAACGCGGCAAGCATTTCCTTGGCGGGATCATGAAACACGCCAGCGCTTTGGCGGCAATCACCAACCCCACCGTCAACAGCTACAAGCGTATCAATGCGCCCCGCACCATGTCAGGGGCGACCTGGGCACCGAACACCGTCACCTGGACCGGCAACAACCGCACCCACATGGTGCGTGTCCCCGGCCCCGGCCGGTTCGAGTTGCGTTTGGCCGATGGGGCGGCAAACCCGTATCTTTTGCAGGCGGTGATCATCGCGGCGGGCTTGTCGGGCCTGAGGTCCAAGGCTGATCCGGGCAAGCGGTACGACATCGATATGTATGCCGAAGGCCACAAAGTACGTGGCGCACCACGCTTGCCGCTCAATATGCTTGATGCCTTGCGCGCTTACGACAAGGACAAGGAGTTGAAGGCCGCAATGGGCGATGAATTCTCATCCGCCTTCGTGAACCTGAAGATGCAGGAATGGAATTCCTACGTGTCTCACTTCACCCAATGGGAGAAGGACAACACGCTGGACATCTGACCGGCCTCAATGCGGGCCGCGCCACAACTCGGAATTTTACCAAATGGTAAAATATCGAAAATGACAGCAACCAGCATCCAGATCAGCCCCGATTGATCAAAGTCTCGGCCAGTAACGGCGACATTCAGGCCGGGACCGGGATTTTTCCGACCGTACGGTTCGGACAGGCGGACCGTACGGTTCGGACAGGCGGACCGTACGGTTCGGGACAGCACGACATTTCGAAATGTCGTGCCACGTGTTTTCGAAAACACGTGGCACCCAGCCTTACTGAACCGGGAAATAATCCTCGCAATCGCCATCGCGATAGACGTCCGCCGTACAGCAGTGAAGGCCGCCACCAAACGCATAGGCGTCGCGCAGTTCGACCGGAACGACTTCCATACCCAGCTTGTCCATCTGCTCCATCTGGTAGACCTCGGACGCCTCAACGCAGACCGTCTTGGGGTCGAGCACCAGAACGTTCATCGACAGCCATGTCGACGAATAGCACAGCGGCGGCGGCGCGTTATGCGCGGGCTGGGCGGCGTCGACAATCTCCCAATCGTTCTTCTTGAAATACGCGCGCTGTTCCTCGGGCAACCGGCGGTTCGGGTTGTTCAGGATCAGACCGGGACGCAACGGTGTAAAGGTCGCGTCGATATGGATCGGGTACGGGTCACCCGGGAAGTTCACTGCGCGGACGCGGTGGTCGGGGAAGTGACGGCGCAGCCATTCGATGCCCTTGAGGTTCGTGGTGAACCCGTGCTGCACGATCAGATCCTTGCCAAAGCGCAGAACATCAGCGGCGTCGAACAGCGGTTCTTCCTCAGTCGTCACAAAGTGTTTTTCAGCCGTCCATTTCAGGCGCTTTTCAATTCCGATTTTCTCGGACAGATAATCGGCATGATAGTCTGCATCCGTGAGCCGCGGCTTCGGTGCAGTTTCGTGGCGAAAGTTTTGATCTTCGTCGAAATACTGCTGCATCAACGGGCGGTAGCACAAATATTCAAACCAGCGGCAGCGATACGACATCGTCGCCTCAAGTATCTCGTGCCCAACAGTTAGCAAAACATCGCGCGGCGGCATGCAGCCAAACTGGCTGTCAGTGTGGAAGTCCGGCGTGGTCACCGGAAGGCTGAAATCTGTCGGCGTCGGCCGGTCCACCCGCACCCCACGCTTGCGCAGCATGTCGGCGAAATTGTCGAGCAACTCGTTCGCGCGGTCGATTGTTTCCTGCGGACGGCGGCCCCACTGGCCACGCATGTCGCTGTCCTCGGGAACCTTTGCATCAAGGGCCGGTTCCTCTGGCGGGATGTGGCAATCATCGGCCTTACCCACGATCACGTGGCGCAGCGTGTCCCATTCATTCCAGCTTTTGACTTGTGTTTTCTCAGGCGACCAGCTCATTCATCTTTTCCTTGCAGTCAGTTCTTACGCACGAAATCCCGACATGCCCGAAAGACAGCAACCTATGGGCGGCGTATCTTTCTCAACCCCTTCAAAACAGCACGGCGCGCACAAGGAGGTTCAACATGTCGATATTTTTGAAACAGGTATTTTCCGGTCCTGATACAGCTTTTTCTTTTAAATGCAGCAGCCATTTGCGACATTTCCAAACAGCGGTAAAACACAAAATGTAAATCGTCTTTACTTTCGGCGGGTCAATCCCGATATCAATTTGAAGACAGGAGATTTTTTATGGCCGATTTTGATACACAGGTCCGCGAGAGTCAGGCACAGGTGGCCGAGGCACAGGCCAAGATTGCCGAACTGACCAGCCGGATCGAAACCGCGCGTGCTAAAATGAAGGATGGCACAGACATTACGTTCGACATCGAGAACGCCACTCTCGAGGACGTCCACGCCCATACTGATGTGATGAACGCCAACATCGCAGAGCTTATTATGGGGCTGGACGATGTGACCGCCGCGTTTTCCAAGGACTTCGACGAGATGAGGTCAAAGACCGGATGGGAGAGCTTTGTCGGGATCTTCTCCAGTGGCAAATCAGAGTCGATGCGGCAGGAACGGATGAAAACTGCATCCATTGATGACAAGCTACAGGATTTGATCGCCAAATCGGACGTGATCGTCACTTTGTTGCAGGGGCAACTGAATCTGCTGAACGAACAAAAAGACAAGGTCGAAGTAAATCTGTCTGAAACACTGGACGAACGCGAAGCCACTGTTGGCGAACTCGAAGCGGTTCGCGCGGACATCCTTGGTATGGATCCCAAGATCATCGAGCTTGAGAATAAGATCAGCGTCGAACAGGACGCAGCAGCTCGCACCAAGCTGGAAACAGAACTGGCCGAACTCAATGCCGCCTACAACGCAATGGTTCAGGACGAACAGGTCAAACTGGCGAAATCCCAAACTCTGGAGCGGTACATCGAGAAGGGCAAAACCTGGATTGACTCGCTACAGAACCAGGCGGCGACGCAGATGGTGCTGATCAACAAGCTGCAAACAGACACGAAGCAGCGGGTTGTCCTGTACGATGCGCTTTCCAAGTCGTTGAAGACGGCCCAGCAGCAGGACGTCGCGCACCGGATCAACGAGATCGGCGTGCAAACGGATCAAGAGGCGCAATCCGCAATGGCGGGTATCGGCGCCGCGACCAATCAGCGGATGGCGGATATGCTGGAAAGCCACGAAGACCACATGGTCTTTGCCCGCGAAGTGCTGGAAGCCAAAGCCAAGGCCGACGAACGCTTTGCCCGGCGGTTTCAAGCAATTGTCGATAAGCACGACAAGAACCTCTACGGAGCATGACCACCGCGGCCAATGATCACCGGGGGCTGCCTGACACTCAGGCCAGTCGCCGGTATTTTGCGAAGTTCGAGACCATCCTAACCCATCTGGGTCGTGTCGCAGCGATGCTGCATGTGGAAAAGCGGCTGACCAAGGACGAGGTCGAGGTTCTGACGCGCTACGTGATCGCGCTCAACCTCACTTTTCGGGCGCTGTCGATGAAGTACCTGCTGGTTGGCCGGGATACGGGGCAGTTTTTCGGGTCCTTGACAATGGACGTGAAGGACAGTGGGTTTCCGACGGTAACGGAATTGCTGGTCATGGCCAATGATGCCGCGCAGGCGGATCAGCATTTGCGGAGCATGCCCTCGGTCGATGCGCTGAAAGACCAGATGGTGGCCGAGATCATCGGCGATCAGGCGATCCCGACGCGGCTGCAATTCACCCTAAGCCAAAGACTGTATTACGAGGAACTGACACGCGGCAAGCTGTTCTGGGCGCGCAATGATCCGCAATGCCTGTGGCTCTCGGGGACCGAGCCGCGCCGGCGGTATCTGCTGCATTGGGGGGTCTATGACAGCCAGGTGAACCTTCCGACAATCTACCTGATGGAGGTTGAGGACAGCGGGCGGGATGCGCTTCCCAAAGACGATCGGCGCTGGCCCGAGGTTCAGGCGCATCTGATGGCGCAATCGCTGGGTGGGCTGAAACTATTGACCATTGCGCAGGGGTTCGACGAGACCTTTGACGACTTGCACCCGAAGCGGCTACGACGGTTTCACATTGGCCCAATGTATTCCCATTCCTTTACGCAGCAGTCCGGCCCGATCCGCGAGGTGCTGGAACAGGCCCGCGCACCCGAAGGGCAGGATTGGGCGCTGGCCTGGACGCTGGAGGAGCTGGAAAGCGAACGGGTGCGGCAGGAGAAATCGGGCTGGTTTTCGCGCGTTGACCGCGAAGTGTTCGCTTTGGACCCGTTTGCGGGACGCGGGGCCGAGACCGGGACAACGGCGACAGAACGCATGGTGATCCTGCCGGAGCGGCCGTTTCAGGCTTTGGCGGAATTGAACCCGCCGGGATTTGCCTCGGTCCGGAAATTCGTGGTGAACGAGGCGGGGCGGGTTTTGAGTTATTGACCGTCGCGCTTTCGTTGCGTGCGGGAGCCTCCGGCGGGAGTTTATTTGGCAAGATGAAGCATAGGAGCGTCGGGAGATGTCCGTAACGTCCGATCTGATGGAGCTGCGCGAAGAGGCGATCCGCAAGCATTATGCGGCAGCGAATGCGATGCTGGAGGGATTCGACCATACGCCACGGGTGGCGTCCGGAGCCGAGCCTGCAGCGGTGGAGCGATCCTCAGGCATTGGCACACGGCGGCGGTTCCGGTCGACGACGCCGGGATTGGTGACACGGTCCACCGCGCGGCCCGACGGGGTGCATCTGTTGGAGCGGATTGCGGGAGCGGATGGGGATGATCCGTTGGTTTCTCCGGCGCAAGCCTCGGTGATGCACGGGCTGCGGCGGGCGTTGGGGATTGCGCTCGCGGTCGGCGAGGCGTTCTCGGATGCGACACCTTTGGGCGAGATGAAGCGCGCGAATTTGCAGGGATCGCTTGGTGCCGATCGGAAGGCCGAGTTTTCAGCTTTGCTTGAAGGTGAGGCGCTGGCGGTTGGGTATGTGTTTGCCAACGCGACGGCGTTTCTATTGGCGTCACAAGCCAGCGAAGTGACGGTGGATGTGGGCGAGGTGCAGGAAGTTCTGACCGACAATGCGCAATTGGCGTTGCATGGGGCGCTGTGGGAATTGGACCAGAAGCTTTCGCTGCACGCCACGGACGAGCCGCGCATGGTGGCGACGGTTTTGGCCTTTGCCGAGCAATTGATGGAGCGGATCGCTTTGCGGGCGCAAAACGGGGCGCGAACCGATGCCTTTACCTCGGCCAACTGGCGGGTGGAGGCGGACGACCTGACACTGCGGGGCTTTACCCCTGCGTCGAAGGCCAAAGGCACCACGCTCACCATGCAGTTCAAGAAGCCGCATCAGGTGGTGGGCAACCATATCGCCAAGTATCAGGCGATGCGTCTGGCGAAGATGCTCATGGCGTATGATTTCGAGCGGCGACTGAACCCGTTTGCCGAACTGGGCGGCTTCATCTTTACCTTCATGGGAGATGGCGCGCCGGGGACGGGGAAGACGACACTGATCCAGATGATGACGGGGATGATCCATGAGTACTGCCAGAACGCAGGCTACACGTTCCGGTATCAGAACTTCGGCATCGACAATATCGACAGCTATCAGGGCAAGTCGGGGCAGAACGCGAAGGCGTTTATCAACAATGTGCTTGATCCGTCGGTGATCGGGTTCGGGACAATTGACGACATCGACCAGATCGCGGGCAAGCGGGGGGATCGACAGTCCAGCGCGGGTCAGCAGGAGGTCACGGCGGTGTTCATGGAGGCGTTTGCCGGGGCGAATACGGTGGTGCGTGGGAACTGCACCTTCGGGATGTTCTCGAACTTCCCCGAGAATGTGGACGATGCGCTGCGCCAACGGGCGGGGGCGCGGTTTCTTGTGGACGGGCCGCAGACGCGGGAGGATTACATCGACATCCTTGCGCTGCTCATGGGCAAGAAGCACGACATCCCGCTGGGGGATCACGAGCTTTATGCCGCGCAGCAGATCCAGAAGGCGGTGGCGGCGTCGTTTGAATCGCACAACACGCCCAAGGAGCCGGGGTTGATGGAGGTGTTCGACCGGGTGTCGTCGCAGATCGGCGCACTCGACACGATTGCCAAGATGGGCACCTATCTCAAGGCCATTCAGGAGGCCGACCCGCGTTTTACGGGCCGGGCGATCAAGAACATCACCGACGCGGTGAAGGTCCGCGCCATGGATTTCGAACTGCCGGATGAATGGATGGAGCAGCCGGATCTGTTCCTGTTCCAGCCCTATGATCGGAAGGCGGCGATGATCGAGGAGTTGCGGCGGCCGATCACGGTCGAGATGGTGATCCAGGAGATCAACCGCTACGCGGATTCCGAGTTCCGCTATGCGGACAAGTCGGATGAGGTAGCGATCGAGGCGATGGTGCGGGACTTTGGGCGTCAGGAAGAGGCGAAGAAGAGGTATTTGGAGGGGAAGGGGTAATGGATAAGTGAAGCAATTCAAATTTATTTTTTGTTGCTACTCTTTCCAATCGCAACTCCCGCTACGAATGTGAAAGCCGTACCGAGAAACTTAAGAGCGTCTGCGATCCAAGCTCTCTCTACAAATAGTCCACCAATAAAGATCAAAGCCAGCAAGCAAACGATCAGAACAGACAGAATTATTGCAGCCGCATGCCCTTTGTCATCTGTTCCGTACGACAAACCCCAGCGCTCGAACTTGAACACTTGGTTTGGCGCTCCACCATCGAAGTAGATGGAATCCTTCTTGGTGTATTGGTCGGGAAGAACTGGAACGTCCTTCTCCCGTTCAGATACGACAAGAGGTTTAGCTGGCGTCTCGGACTTTTCTTTCAAAAGCCGCCTCAATTATTTCGCTAGTAATTGTAGGCTTACTAGCCAAGTTGTACCCGTACTGTTCTGCAACTACTGTCCACGGTTCTCCAGGGTCATGGGTCATGTTTGACAACTGAATTCCAGTGTAGCCACCGTAAACATTCCAAATGCTATCGAAAAATCCATCCAAAGACCCGTCATGCCTTGGCTCGATACGCTTAACACTTCCGTCGACAACCTCTAACCGTTTTCCGAGGTGGGTAATCGGATTGCGTCCAGCGTCTTTGAATTCGACATAAAGATCCCTAACAACAGGGCCGTGTGGCCAGGCCTCAACGTCCTCTGGGAACAGCTCCTTATGGCAATTGCCAAGATACCAGCCGTGGGCGTAGTAGACCAGCTTGTACAACTTCATCTGATCACACGGCGGCTTGCTTCCATCGCTCCATGACTTTGTCAGAAACCAGTTAGCAACGGCCATCGCGCGTGTAGGGTGACTGTTAGGATTCATATCCATAGACCTGTCTAAGGTTCACCTTGTGGTTGCAATAGTTGAGTTTGATTGTGATGCGGACGATGTGGAGCATATTGCGTTCGTATGTATAAATATGTTGACAAAACACTAAAATAGCAAGGGCAAGCGACAAAATGAGCAAATTCTGCCAAAAAACAAACGCTTCCCAGAAATTTGATTAGAGGTACTTCTCAACCATGAACCGCCTCATCCAATCCGGCCTGATGTTCGGCAACCTGATCCATGTCGCCTCGCCGGCGCTGGTGGAGCGGTACAACCGCGCGCTCAAGCACCTGACGGGCAAGACCACGGCCCAGACCGATTTTCACATCGACATCTCCGGCTTTTCGCCCGAGGTGGGGGACGAGTTGGACGATCCGCTTTACCTCAACCACAACGGGGTGAACCGGCAGTTCATTCTGCTGACGACGCAGCAGAAGACCGCGCCGCTGCTGGATGCGAAATTCTCGACCTCGCGGGATATTCTGCGGCAGTTCATCGAGGCGAATGAGAGCCAGCTATTCGCGCTCACCGCCAAAGATGCGGTGGCGGGGGAGTTGGTGAACACGGTGTTCGACGTGTCCAACCCGGAGCGGCTGTTCGATATTCACACGATCAAGATCGAGGCGGACACGACCAGCGGCACGGTGCGCGATGCGGAAAAGCTGGGCGCGCTGGTGGATCGGTTCAAGACAGAGCCCGACGGCTGGCATGATGATGTGCTGATCGCGGAGATGATTACGCTGGCCAAGCGCACGGGCGATGTGGTGCGCAATCCGGTGCGGCTTCGCCAAATGGAGTTCAGGCAGGAGAATTTTCACACCAGCCATTTCGGCGGAATCTATGTGTTCCGTCAGGTGGAGCATCCGGCTGCGATCTGTGCCGGGGACGCGGTGCCGGGGTTGCCGATTGCGTATACCTTCACGCTGCAGGACCGGAACAAGGTGGCGAAGTTTCTGGACCTGAACGGGTTTGTGGAGCCGATTGTGAAAGCGCGCGGGATCGATGCCTCGGCCATCCTGCGGCAGAAGATGGATTTCATCGTTGTGGATATTGCGCAAGAGGCGGAGATCGACCTGACCGGGGCCACGCGGCGAGACATTCGCGGGCTGGCGCGGCGGTATTCGGATCGGTTGCCGCCCGAATGGCACGCGCTGAACCAGTTGGTGCAGTGGGCCGATGGAGATGCCAAGTGGCCCAGGATCGCGAGTGACCATCCGGCGTATTTCTACACGCTGCGGGCCAGTGACACGCCCGACGCGACGCTGGTGAACATGCTGCTGTCCGAGCTGTCGCCCAAGGATATCCGGCAGCTATACATCTGCCACAAAGAGGCGTTCTACGCCGCCTATCGCGACTGGACGGACACCAAGCGCGCCTATGTGGTCGATTTCCTGACCCGCGAATACGTGGCCGACAAGGCCGGCGCGCGCGAGGCGCTGTTCGGCCATGACGCGCCCCTTGCAGAGCCTGCGCCCGTGCGCGAGGATATCATCACGCGCGTTGGACCATGGGGCGCAGTTCGGAGGTAGGGTATGTTTGCACTTGGTCGGTTGCTCGTGATCGGATTTCTGGTTCTGAGCGTGGTCTATATCTGCCTGTCGCTGTATTCGCGTGCGGTGCGCCGCGAGAAGCTCGAGAAGGAATGGGACGAAGAGATCCAGCAGGGTGATCGCGACACCTTTGTGCAGGCTGGATTGCGCGACTATGACGGATCGCTGCGGCGAAAGCTCATTCTGGGGGTGTATATCGTGCCGCTGACCGTTATCTCTGTGATTATCTATTTCACGAACTTCTACTAGGGGACGCTGCCGTGGGTTATATCAAGTGGGCCTTCATCCTGACCTTCTGGGTCTTGTTTGCGTCGTTCCTGCATTACACGCTGCCGCAACACGATATCGCGCGGATCACCGACACCGAAGTGCGCCGCATTGATCCCGGTGAAAACCGATGGTTCTGGGCGTCGGCGGATGTGGGCAGTGATGGCAGCTTGCCCAACCGCGATGTGTTCTTCATCTCTGGCGTGCGGGCGGGCGGCGACGTGATGGTCTATCGCAACGAAGATACCGGCTGGGGCTGGCCCCCGTATTTCAAGTTCGACACATCAAACCTTCAGGCCGAAGCCGCCGATCTGCGCAGCACGTCTGCCGCACCGCAATGGGTGGTGATCAAGCATTATGGCTGGCGCAATGAATTCCTGACGATCTTTCCCAATGCGATCAGTGTGCGGCCTGTGGACGGGCCGGATGTGCGGATTATCCCGTGGATCAATATCGTTATCCTGACGACCTTGGCCGCATTCATATGGGCCGTCTATGTGCGCTGGCGGCGGTTCCGCATCGCGCGGATTGATCCGGTTCTGGAGGATGTGGAAGAAGGATTTGAATCAGTCGGCGATGGCTTCGCGCGGCGTCGCAGCGGGTTCCGCCGGTGGCTGGACAGCTGGAAGTCCTAAGCTCGGCCCCATGACCACGACCCGCAAAGTGACCTCTTTGGACGTGGCCAAACGCGCCGGGGTCAGTCGGTCTGCAGTCAGCCGTGTCTTTACACCTGGGGCATCGGTCAGTGACCGCACGGCATCCAAAGTACGCGAAGCCGCAGCCGCGCTGGGATACCGCCCCAATGTACTTGCCCGTGCGATGCTGACCGGAAAGAGCAAGATCATCGGTCTGGTGGTGGCCTATCTGGATAACCAGTTTTACCCAACCGTTCTTGAACTTCTTTCCGAAGCTTTAGAGCGTGAAGGATATCATGTTCTGGTCTTTATGGCCGCACATACGGCCAATGATATCGAAGATATCGTGAGCCAGATCCTTGATTATCAAGTCGATGGGCTGGTGTTGGCCTCAGTTGCATTAAGCTCTGATCTTGCAAACCGCTGTCGAGCGTCCGGCGTTCCTGTGGTCCTGTTTAACCGCAAGCTTGAAACCGAGGGTGAATTGGCGGTGGTGTCCGACAATCACGCAGGCGGACGATTGGCAGCAGAACACCTGATCTCGTTAGGCTGCACACGTATCGGTCATATCGCTGGATGGGAAGGCGCCAGCACGCAGCGCGACCGCGAAGCTGGCTTTCTGGAAGGTTTACGCTCCGCCGGATTGGGCCTTTTTGCCCGAGAGGTCGGCGATTACAGGCTCCCCCGTGCCAAGGATGCAGCGCGCCGCATGTTCAGCGTACCGAACCGGCCTGACGCAGTGTTCGTGGCAAACGACTATATGGCCTTTGGCGTGATGGACGTAGTGCGGGCTGAACTGGGTTTACCCGTACCAGAAGACGTGGCCCTGATCGGCTTTGATGACGTGCCCAGCGCAGCATGGCCCGCTTACAGCCTTACGACAATTCGTCAGGATGCTCCTGTAATGGTAGCGACGGCAGTCGAGGTTTTGCTTTCCGAAATTGAAGGCAAAGACGTTACACCACCCAATCCGTTGCCTGTGAGTTTAATACGGCGCAGCACAGCTTAGCGACTACAGATTTCCCGTTGCCAGCAGGATCTGTTTCCAGATGGCCGTTTCGTCAATCAACGTCCTCTCTCGTCTCAGACCGTGGCGACCAAACTCGGCATGGGTGATCCCAATGATATCAACCTCGGCCCCGGTCGGTGCTGCGACCATACCCCATCAGGAATGCACTCGCATCCAGAACATGTCCGCATTGCGATGTCCGATGCCTCTCACCAAATGTGGTCAGTGCCTGTTTCTGTATATGGACCGCGCCTATCGGTAGATGGCGCCATCGGCCTTACACAAGCTGCGGGCCCGCCTTCTCGGATAATGAGGAACGGGTTAACGCATCCCGTAATACAGTCCCACGACATGCTCGGCTTCTGCAAAGAAAAGCCACCGCGAGACCAAGACCCCCGCGATATGGCTGATCAATGCCAAAATGCCAAAGACATGCGGGTACGGAAGCAAAAGAAGGAAAACCGGCACCACCAGCATCAACAAAAATGCGATCATCCGCAGTTTCTGAGCATGTCGACGACCCACGGTGTAAACCATTTCGTTCAGCAGATAGTTTGTTCCAGTATGCGGTGATTCAAACGCACGAACCGAACCGATAGTCCCCAGCCCGGTGGCGGTTTTCAGGTCGGTTCCGCTTTGCTTGAACCGGGTGTCACCGGTCTTCCACCAAAGCCCCTGAATGGCGCCGGCCACCAAAAGCAGGACAAGCGCAATCGTCACGCGCCCCGATAGCAACGCGCCCCCAGCGAGCGACAAAGCAATGAACAAAGCGGAGGTTAAAGCCGTGTTCCAGCGGGGCACGGTCTTTAGCTGGCCGTAAATCATCGACGTGGTATAGACCGTGGCAAGACAGAGCACCGCACCGATCACACCCAAGACGGCCAAGTGGATACCGAAAAACACCAACAGAAAGGCGTAAACGCCCATTGTGACCAAGGCGCCGACCGCAGCCCATGCCTCGCGGCTGAGCCAACTGGTTTGCCATTGCGTAAACGCTTTGAGAGCACGTTCAGGGCGCCCAAGGTGAAACGTAGACGAGATGAGGCCACCGACGGCCAAGGCATACCCAATGGCAAAGAATGCAAAGGCAACCCAACCGGTCGGCGGTGTCTGATCAATCCCCAGCCAGAACAACAGGCCAAGCCCGAGCCCTGAAAACGTGCTGAACGCGATAATTGAAGGTGCCGGGTGCATCAGAGTTTCTCCAGCTTTTTGTCGAGCCAACCGAGGAACCCGGTCGCTTCTTCAGCGACAGGAGCCAGCAACGGCGCGAGAATATCGATTTCTTCGCGAGGAGCCACGTTCAGCGTATCCTTCGGTCGGGGCGGGAGATATTTGTTCACGGGTTTCGTGCCTTGCTCCGGCATCAAATCCATTCCACCACGCTCGGCCACCAACTGGCTGACATCGCTTTCGGGATCGCCCAGATCACCGAAATGGCGGGCATTGGACGGGCAGGTCCGTACGCACGCGGGAACGCGGTCTTCTTCCGGCAGATTGTCGTTATAGATACGGTCTACGCAGAGTGTGCATTTCTTCATAACACCTTCGGCCTGATCCAGTTCACGCGCGCCGTAGGGGCACGCCCATGCACACAGGCCGCAACCGATGCAGTCTTTCTCGTTGACCAGAACGATGCCGTCTTCGGTACGCTTATAGCTGGCCCCCGTCGGGCACACGGTCACACACGGCGCATCTTCGCAGTGCAGACAGGATTTGGGGAAATGGATCAATTGCGCAGGGCCGCTTTCCGGCTGCACTTCGTAGGAATGGATACGGTTTAGAAACGTGCCCGAAGGGTTGGCACCATACGGGTCTTGATCGGATAGGGGCGCTCCGTAATTTTCGGTGTTCCAGCCTTTGCACGACACAACGCAGGCGTGACAACCGACGCAGGTGTCCAAGTCGATCACAAGACCCATCTTGCGCTCTGTTTTTTCAGGAAGCTGCGTCATACGTGGCGATCCTCCAACTGTGCGTGCAGCGGGGACATATCAAAACTAATCGGCTGCTCTGCTTCTTTGTCCCAAGTTGCGACGAACCAGATGAAGGATACGGCCATACCAATCATCACTGCGGCAATCGCAACCAAGGTGGCTTTCATTGCTCGGTTCATTTTTCCACCTTCCAACGCAGTTCATCTGGCCCTTTGCCGACAGGGGATTTCAGTTCGTCCAACACGGGATGCGCCTCAGCCGGTGCGTCAACCTTTTCGACTTTCACGCGAAGATCAAACCACGCCGCCTGCCCTGTGATCGGGTCGGAATTTGCCCAACGCAAGCCATCGCCTTTTGGCGGAAGCAGTTCATGGATCAGATGGTTCAGCAAGAACCCCTTTGTCGCTTCCGGCGCGTCCTTGTCCAACGCCCAAGCGCCCTTGCGTTTACCAATCGCATTCCACGTCCAGATCGTGTTTTCGTTCAACGCCGCCATGTGCGCGACGGGTACTGTGATCTCACCATGGGCGGACGTCACGCGCGCCCAATCACCGGTGTTGAACCCGTGTTGTTCCCAAAGCTTTGTCGGCAGGTACATCGGGTTGTGGCCGTGGATTTGCCGCAACCATGCGTTCTGTGTACCCCACGAATGATACATTGCCATAGGGCGCTGTGTCAGAGCGTGGATCGAGAATTCCTCGGTATCGACACGCTCGTCTTCGAACGGCGCATACCAGATCGGCAGCGGGTCCAGCGTATGTTTTATCCGCTCGCGCAGGTGATCCGGTGGCTGGCGGTCGCCGTGCCCTTCGGCCGCAAGCTGAAACTTGCGCATTGGTTCAACATAAAGCTGGAAGATATACGGTGCGGGTGCATCATAGAGGCCGATTTCAACCGCCCAATCCTGGTAAGCTTTGTTCCACGGTTTGTAGTACAGCCCTTCGTCGGGAACATGGCTTGTCCAGAACCCGCCATTGGCGATGTAGCTATCAAGCTGTGCCTCGTTGACGTCACCACGACCGCCGGTCAGGCCCTCTTCACCCATGCGCCACCCAGCCAAGGGTCCGACCCCCGGACGGCGCTGGTGATTGGTGATGTAATCTGCGTAATCGGCGTATTTCTGGCTGCCGTCTTCGTTGACAAATCCGGGCAGGTCGAGCATCGCACCCAGTTCGCAGAGTACCGATTGAAACCCGCGTACATCGCGGTCGGGTTCTACCACGGGCCAGCGGATCGCATCAGCCGCTGCATCGGCCTCACAGATCGGGCGGTCGAGCAGCGAAATACAATCGTGGCGTTCCAGATAAGTCGTATCGGGCAGGATCAGGTCGGCATATGCCACCATCTCGGAAGAATAGGCATCCGAATAGATGATGCGCGGGATCACGTAATCGCCGTTCTCGTCGGTGTCCGTCAGCATCTTCATGACGCCCGACGTGTTCATCGTCGAGTTCCACGACATGTTCGCCATATACATAAAGAGCGTGTCGATCTTGTAAGGATCACCGGCATACGCGTTTGAGATCACCATATGCATCAGCCCATGCGCGCTCATGGGATTTTCCCACGTGAACGCCTTGTCGATGCGGGCAGGCGTGCCGTCGTCCTTCAGGCACAGGTCGTCGGGGCCGTGCACAAAGCCAAGATGCGGTCCATCCAGCGGCTTGCCCGGCGTGACCTTGCAATGCGGTTTCGGATGCGCCGTTGCGGGTTTTGGGTACGGTGGCTTGAACCGGAAACCGCCGGGCACTTCGACAGTGCCCAAAAGGATTTGCAAAACGTGCAACGCACGACAGGTCTGGAAGCCATTGGAATGCGCAGAGATGCCGCGCATTGAATGGAAGCTGACAGGTCGGCCCACCATCTTGTCGTGCTTTTCGCCGCGGAAATCCGTCCATTCCTGATCGATCTCAAACGCCTGATCAAACGCCACATGCGCAATTTCGGCTGCAATGCGCTTGATCCGTTCGGCTGACACGCCGCAGGTCTCGGCTACGTTTTCGGGCGCGTATTGCGGATCAAGGTAGCGCTCGGCGAGAAGGTGCATCACCGGCTTGTGCGTGATCCCGGCGTGGCGGTAACTGGCGCTCAGGTCCGGCTTTACACCAGGCTGGTCAAACGGCGTGAGCTTGCCCGTGACACGATCCATGACCAGCGGCTTGCCGTCATCATCCTTCAGGAAAAGACCGTGCTCAGGCGACTTGGGATCACCATTCACAAGCACCGGAGCGTTGGTGTAGCGCGCGAGGTAATCGAGGTCGATCTTCCCGGCTTTCAGCAGTTCATGCACCAAGGCCAGAATGAACAAGCCATCGGTGCCGGGTGTGATCCCAACCCAATCATCCGCCACCGCATTATAGCCTGTACGGATCGGGTTCACGCCAATGATCTTGGCACCACGTGCCTTGATCTTGCCAATGCCCATCTTGATCGGGTTGCTGTCATGGTCTTCGGCCACGCCGAACAGCATGAACAACTTGGTGTGGTCCCAATCCGGCTGGCCAAATTCCCAGAACGCGCCGCCCATCGTGTAGATGCCGGCAGCGGCCATGTTCACGGAACAGAACCCGCCATGCGCAGCATAGTTGGGCGTCCCGAAATTCTGTGCCCAGAAAGACGTGAACGACTGCGACTGGTCGCGGCCCGTGAAAAAGGCCAGTTTCTCGGGGGCTTCGGCGCGCAGAGGTTCCAACCAGCCCTTGGCGATCCCAAGCGCTTCATCCCACGAAATCTCTTCAAATTCACCTGACCCACGCGGACCGACCCGCTTGAGCGGCGCGCGCAAACGGGATGGCGCATTGTGCTGCATGATACCAGCACTGCCCTTGGCACAGAGTACGCCTTGATTGACAGGGTGATCACGGTTGCCTTCGATATAGGCCACCTTACCGTCTTTCATATGCACGTTGATCCCGCAGCGGCAGGCGCACATGTAGCAGGTTGTCTTGCGCACCTCGTCCGAGACTTTCGGCGACAGATTCAGCTCTGGCTGGACGTGACCCATGTCGTTTCTCCCTATCCTGCCA
The DNA here is from genome assembly GCA_043585115.1 of Marivita sp. Lineage (GTDB taxonomy): Bacteria > Pseudomonadota > Alphaproteobacteria > Rhodobacterales > Rhodobacteraceae > Marivita. The sequence goes on along the minus strand of CP121326.1, from coordinate 2,564,800 downwards.
AGTTTATCCTTGGTCAGATTTGGCACCAGTCTTTACGTTTCTACCTCTATGGTAAAGCGACAAAATGCAAGCGCTTACATTGCCCGTTTATCGGGCATCAATTGGCACCCAAGCGCGAGGTTCCGGCCCGTTATAGAGCGTCAACGGACGGATCAGGATGTTCCCGCGCTGCTGTTCCAGACACTGAATCACCCAGCCCGGCATACGGCCAATGGCAAAGATCGGCACATAAAGGTCCATCGGAATGCCATGCAGCTGGTAGATGACGCCAGAATAGAAATCGACGTTCACGTTGAGGCCGTGGCGACTATAGGGCTTCATCGCCTCCACCACAGCTTGCAGGATCTCGTACCACTCCGGTGCACCCACTTCTTCGCCCAGCTTGCGGACACCTTCACGCATGTGGCGCGCACGCGGGTCTTCGGCGCGATAAACGCGGTGACCAAAGCCTGTAACAGCTTCGCGGTTCTTACGTTTGGCTTTGACATAGTCTGCGGCGTTTTCAGGTGTGCCGATCTCTTTCACCATCTTCATGACGTCTTCCGCAGCACCACCATGCGCCGGACCGGCCAATGTGCTCAGCGCAGTGACAATCGCACCGTGGAGATTGGCTTCGGTCCCGACGGTCACCCGCGCCGCAAAGCTTGATGCGTTGGCACCATGTTCGGCGTGCAATACAAAATCCACATCGGCCAAGCGCGCCGCGTCTTCGGAGGGTTTCTCTCCTTTGAGCATCCACAACCAGTTGGCTGCGTGGCTCAGGTCGCTGTCCGGCGCGACTGGATCTCTGCCATTGCGGATCGCTTCATGCGCAGCGATGAGCGTTGGAACCTGCGCCGTAAGCTTCAGGCCGTTGCGCTGAAACGCGTCTTCGCCCACGTTCTGGCTATCGGGATCAAGCGCTGCCAATGCCGATACACAGGTGCGCAGCACATCCATCGGATGGCCATCCTTGCACGTGCGGATGATGTCGAGCACCGCGTCCGGAACACCCCGGTAGCTGCGCATCTCCGCATCAAAGGACTCCAGTTCAGACGCAGTCGGCAACTCGCCTCGCATCAAAAGGTGGCACACCTCTTCAAACGTTGCATGCGTTGCAAGATCGTGAATCGAGTAGCCGCGGTACTGCAAAGTGCCCGCTGCTCCATCGATGTCGCTGACACCGGACCGTTCAAAATAAATGCCTTTCAGACCTCGGTTGATCTTGACGGTGTCGGTCATTGCAGGCTCCTTTGCGACGACGATTTGGAGAGATTTATGAGCGTCCTAGACACTGCGCGCGACGTGGCCCGCACAGCAAACGCCCGGGTGGTGTTTCCGGAACTGAGCGATCCCCGCGTTGCGAGCGCGGCAGAACGTTTGGCGGCAGACGGGATGTGCCAACCAGTTCCGGTAAGTGATGAAGTGACAGAGGCGCAGGTTGCCGCCCTTGTTGCCGCGCGCGACACAAAAGAAGCTCTGGCGCGGCGGATGCTGCAAAAGCCGTTGTTCCGCGCGGCCGCAATGGTTGCGGCGGGCGAAGCAGACGCGATGGTGGCAGGAGCCGACAGCCCGACCCGGCGGGTGATCGAAGCGGCAAGCATTGCCATCGGCCTTGCCGACGGCGTTTCCGTACCGTCCTCGTATTTCTTGATGGTCTTTCCGGATGGGCGCGAATTCATTTTCGCCGACTGCGCAGTGAATGTGGCACCGGATGCAAATGCCTTGGAAGCCATCGCGCGTGCGTCGGCAGACACAGGACGGGCACTGTTGGGTGACGCACGCGTCGCGCTCTTGTCGTTCTCGACCGGAACCAGCGGCACAGGCGACAGTGTTGAAACTGTTCGCACCGTGGCTGAGGCCACCGGCTTTCCCGGACCCATCCAGGCAGATGCCGCCTTGAACCGGGCAATCGCCGAAAAGAAAGGGCTCGGCGCGGGCGACGCAAACGTCCTTATCTTCCCATCATTGGATGCAGGCAACATCGCGTACAAGCTGTGCCAGGAACTTGGCAAAGCGCAGGCCATTGGCCCCTTCCTGCAAGGCTTCGCCCGCCCCGTGTGTGACCTTAGTCGGGGCGCCACAGTCGACGACATCGTCGCCTCAACGCTTGTGACGATTGCATTGGCGCAGGGGTCGTAAGTCACGCCGCCTCCAGAAGGGCAAGCGCATCAAGCGCGATCATCCGCTCTTCTTCGGCGGGAATAACCCAGACCGCCACTTTCGAACTGTCAGCATGCAGACGTGGGCCAGACCGGTGATTGAAGTCCGGGTTAATCCGAACCCCGGCCCACTCCAGTCCACGTAGGATACGCGCTCTGACGCCAACGGCGTTTTCGCCGATCCCTCCGGTGAAGGCGACGGCGTCGAGACCTTCCATCGCGGCAATCAGTGATCCGGCATGGCGCAACGTCCAATAACAGAAGTGCTCCACTGCAAACGCGCTGTCAGCAGAGGCATCCAGCATCAGTTTGCGCATGTCCGACTTGCCGCCCGAAAGACCCAGCAAACCGCTTTCATGGTTAAGGATGGCCTTGGTGCGCTCAAGCCCGTTTTCTTCGACCAAACGCAAAACGGCATTGGCGTCGATCCCGCCGGACCGGGTGCCCATCGTCAGCCCATCCAATGGCGAATAGCCCATGGTGGTCGCAACCGACTGGCCATTATGGATTGCACAAAGCGAGGCTCCATTCCCCAGATGGAACGCCAGCAAGCGCGAGGGCAGCGCCCCGCCGGACACCTCGGGCAGACGGCGCAGCAAGGACGCGTAGCTTAGTCCATGGAACCCGTAGCGGCGTATGCCTTTCGTCTCCATCATCTTGGGAATGGCATAGCGCGTCGCAACGCTTGGATTGGTGGCATGAAACGACGTATCAAAGCTGGCAAACTGCGGCACGTCCGGTGCCAGCCGCGCCAGCGCCTCCATCGGGGCAAGGTTATGCGGGTTGTGGAGCGGCGCAAGCGGTGTGCAGTTGGCGATCTCTGCGCGCACTTCATCGGTGACCCGCATCGGAGCGGTCAGCTTGCGCCCGCCATGCACAACGCGATGACCGACTGCACGCAACGTATCAGGAGTGACACCACGCTCTGCCAATGCCTTCAGGATGACTTCCAACGCCGCGCGATGGTCAATCAGCGGTGTGTCCCACTCTTCATCACCGATGCGCAGCCTGGACGCTCCACCGATGGCTTCGGCCATGCCCGAGAGGGTCTCGGACACGGTCTCATCAAAAACAGCAAACTTGATCGAGGACGACCCCGCATTCAGCACCAGAATCGAGGTGGCTTCTGCGGGGTCCCCCATGATTAAGCGACTTTCTGTGGGCGCATGTCTGCGGGATCAATTCCCGCAACCGCAACCGGCGCCTTCATGGCATCGCGACGGAACGGCTCACCGAGTTCCTGGTTAATCATTGCCTCGATCAGCGTAGTTACACCGTTCTGCATCTGATCCTTAATCGCTTGGTTCAGTGCAGCTGTCAGTTCTTCCATTGTGCGTGCAACGACGCCTTTCAGACCACATGCAGACGCAATCGCTGCATAGCTGACGCCTTCATCAAGCTCTGTGCCGACAAAGTTGTCCTCGTACCAAAGTGTCGAGTTCCGCTTTTCCGCGCCCCACTGGTAGTTGCGGAATACGATCTGCGTGATGGCAGGCCATTCCGGGCGACCAATTGCAGTCAGTTCCGGGACAGAGATGCCGAACGCACCATCACCTGCGAACCCAACAACCGGCACGTCCGGGCAGCCGATCTTGGCGCCGATGATCGAAGGCAAACCGTAGCCGCAAGGGCCAAACAGACCCGGCGCGAGGTATTTGCGGCCTTCTTCGAACGCCGGGTATGCGTTACCGATGGCGCAGTTGTTGCCGATGTCGGACGAGATGATCGCATTCTCCGGAAGCGCGCTTTGAATCGCACGCCACGCCATGCGCGGGCTCATCCAATCAGGCTTGGCGGCACGTGCGCGTTCATTCCATGTGGTGCCGGGATCGTCGTCTTCGTGATCCATGCTGGACAGCTGCTGTGCCCATGTGGATTTGGTTTTCGCGATGGTTGCTTTCCGCTCCTCACGGCCTGCATCACCTGCAGTTTCGGACAGGCGTGCAAGGATGCCTTCGGCAACTTTCTTGGCGTCACCGACGATGCCCACGCTGACTTTCTTGGTCAGACCAATCCGATCAGGGTTGATGTCGACCTGTATGATCTTCGCGTCTTTGGGCCAGTAGTCGATGCCGTAACCCGGCAGGGTCGAGAACGGGTTCAAACGTGTGCCAAGGCAAAGAACAACGTCCGCCTGAGAGATCAGCTCCATACCCGCTTTGGAACCATTGTAGCCCAAAGGCCCGGCAAACAGCGGATGTGAACCGGGGAACGCATCGTTGTGCTGATAGCCAACGCAAACGGGGGCGGTCAGACGCTCGGCCAGTTCCATCGACGCCGGGATCGCACCCGCCAGAACAACACCCGCACCATTCAGGATGACTGGGTTCTTGGCAGAGGACAGCAAATCCGCCGCCTGTTGAATCGAGGTTTCACCACCTGAGGGACGCTCGAACTCAACAACTTCAGGCAGGTCGATGTCGATGACCTGCGTCCAGAAATCGCGTGGCATGTTGATCTGCGCCGGAGCAGACGCGCGCTTGGCGTTCAGGATCACACGGTTCAGCACTTCGGCCACACGCGTTGGGTCACGGACCTCTTCCTGATAGGCCACCATGTCTTCGAACAGTTTCATCTGTTCGACTTCCTGGAAACCGCCCATACCGATGGTCTTGTTCGCCGCCTGTGGCGTCACCAACAGAAGCGGTGTGTGGTTCCAGTAAGCGGTTTTGACCGCTGTCACGAAGTTGGTGATGCCCGGTCCGTTCTGCGCGATCATCATCGACATCTTGCCGGACGCGCGCGTATAGCCATCGGCCATCATACCGCCGGACCCTTCATGCGCGCAGTCCCAGAAGGTGATACCCGCTTTGGGGAAAATATCGGAAATCGGCATGAAGGCCGACCCGATGATGCCAAACGCATGTTCAATGCCATGCATCTGGAGGACTTTGACAAAAGCTTCTTCGGTGGTCATTTTCATGGTGGCTCTCCCGGAAAAAGGGCGCTGACCGCAGGGTCGGCGCAATTGCGCGAACACTAGCGACGAGTCTGCGACGCCAATAGGGCCACTTTCACAGGCCGTTTATAGCCAATTCCATCATGCTCACATGTGAAACCCACAAAATGTTCATTCGACGGCGACATGTATTTGCTACATTCCCGCACCAATTGTGCCGGATTTTGATTGCAGTATGCTATGCAATCTTAACCGACGACGTCACATCGGGTCTCGATGATCCGTTAACTTAAAACATCAACCGTGCTGTAAGCATGAGTATCGCGGGACTCTGAATGCCAAACGCATTGGCAACACTAGCCCTGGCTGCATGGCCACTTGTGACGGTGTTTCTGTTCAAGAAACTGCCGCATGGTCGTGCTGTGATTGCAACGTTGCTTGTCGGCTATCTGTTTCTTCCAGAACCCCCTGCCGGTTTTGACTTTCCTCTGCTTCCGCCTTTGACCAAACACACAATTCCTGCGCTAAGCGCACTGATCATGTGGTTTGCGCTCTATCCACAGAACTTCAAGCCCCTCCCCCGGTCTCCGCTGGCTGTAGGTTTGTTGTTGATTTTCGTTCTGTCCCCAATCGCGACAACCTTGCTGAACAGTCATCCTGTATACTGGGGCGATTTCTCGATTCAGGGACTGACAATCAAAGACGGGATCGGTTTCATAATCCAGCAAGGGCTGTTGGTCATGCCGTTCCTGTTGGCGCGGCGGTTCCTGTGCACCGCCGACGATCAACGTGATTTGTTGTATGCGTTCATGATTGGTGGTCTGGTCTATTCGCTACCGATGTTGGTTGAGATCCGCTTGTCACCACAGTTGAACCTCTGGATCTACGGCTATTATCAGCACGACTTCATCCAGACGATCAGATTTGGCGGCTTTCGCCCGATGGTCTTCCTCAACCATGGGCTTTGGGCTGCCTTCTTTTTGCTTATGTCGATATTGGCAGCCTTCGCGCTTTGGAAATCAGACCGTGTTGAAAGCCGCTGGAAGCTGTTTGCAATCGCGCTTTACCTGACCGGTGTCTTGGTTCTTGCCAAATCACTTGGCGCGTGGCTTTTCGCTGCCGTTTTGATACCGGCGATCGTAGTTCTAAGCACCCGATGGCAGATGCGTCTGGCGGTCTGTATCGCGGCGTTTGCAATCACCTATCCCGCCCTTAAGGGTGTCGGCCTTGTTCCCGAGACCGCAATTGTTGAAGCGGCTGGAAGCATCGACCCAGACCGTGCGGCATCGCTGGATTTCCGCTTCACAAACGAAAACCGGCTTTTGGACAGAGCCGAGCAAAAACCGATCTTTGGCTGGGGGAATTACGACCGGAACCAGATTATGAATCCGTCCAACGGAGTGATTGAAACCATAACGGATGGCCGTTGGATCATCGTGATTGGCCAACTTGGTTGGCTTGGTTTCGTCGCCGAGTTCGGATTGCTGTTGCTGCCAGTGTTCCTGTTGTGGCGCGAGATACGACATCGCAAGGACGGCGATTTCTCTCCGCTCATCGTGCCTCTTTCTTTGATCCTGGCTGTGAATGTCTTTGATATGTTGCCCAATGCAACGCTGACTCCCCTAACGTGGTTGATGGCAGGTGCGTTAACCGGATACGCAGAATCCTTACGTGACAACCGTGGCGCGTATGAAGCGCCAGAGCGGTTGCAATGGCGCCCCGTTTTGTAGGGCTTGAATATCCATATGATGAAAACCCCAACACACCGGCCTCGCGTGCTTGCCATTGCCGAGGCAGCAAATCCCGAATGGGTAAGTGTCCCACTGGTGGGCTGGTCTATGGCGCAGGCTTTGCGCAAGGTGGCAGATGTGCACCTCGTGACACAGGTCCGAAACAGAGACGCAATTCTGCGCGCTGGATTGATTGAGGGCAAAGACTTTACGGTCATCGATTCCGAAGCCGTCGCGCGCCCTTTGTGGGCGCTTGCCGAAAAGCTCCGCATGGGCGAAGGCAAAGGCTGGACGACGCTACAAGCGATCAATGCATTAATTTATCCATGGTTCGAGCATCTTGTCTGGAAGCAATTCGGGCCTGCGATCAAAGCTGGCGATTTTGACATTGTGCACCGCATCACGCCACTCAGCCCAACCATCACGTCGCCCATCGCAAGCAAGGTGGCAAAAACCGGGGTGCCCTTCGTCATGGGCCCGTTAAATGGCGGTGTTCCCTGGCCAAAACATTTCGATGCAGAGCGACGCGCAGAGAAAGAATGGCTGAGCTATCTTCGAAGTGCCTACAAACACATTCCCGGTCGATCGAGCACAATTAAAAGCGCCTCTGCAATCATTGTAGGTTCGCGCCATACGCAAAGCGAATTTCCCGCGCAGTATCAGTCGAAAACAATCTACATCCCGGAAAACGGCATTGACCCAGCGCGTTTCAACCAAACCGCTGCTCCGACCGGGCCTGTGTTGAAAGCTTGTTTTGTAGGACGTCTCGTTCCCTACAAAGGCGCAGACATGCTGATTGCTGCAGCCGCCGATTTGTTGCGATCAGGGCGAATGACATTGGATATTATCGGCGATGGACCAATGTTGGGTCAGTTGATGGATCAGGCCAAGACGCTTGACTGTGAAACCGGCCTGACTTTCCACAAATGGATACCTCACGCCGAGGTTCAGTCCATTTTAAGCCGCTCTCACATCCTGAGCTTTCCGTCGATCCGCGAATTTGGCGGTGGCGTCGTCCTTGAAGCAATGGCTTTGGGCGTTGTGCCGGTTATTGTCGACTACGCCGGCCCGGGTGAACTGGTCACAGCCGAGACGGGTTTCAAAGTGCCTTGCGGAAACCGCGCTGAAATCACAGCTGCGTTTTCAGAAACGCTTGATCGGCTTGCCGATGATCCTGCATCGCTTGCCATACTGGCGCAAAATGCCAAAAAACGTGTCGATGATTACTTTCTCTGGTCGCGTAAAGCTGAACAAGTCAGACAAGTCTATGATTGGGTTCTGGCCAACAAGGCGCATCAAAAACCCGACATATTCGAGGCAGGAATACGGCCAGTTCCGGCAACAATCGCCAAGATTTCATAAAACACTGTTTCCATATTGAAGATTGCTTAACAGGGGTCTGCGAAGGTATTTGTTACAGATCGGTGGGGGCCGTGGAACAAGAAGAATAGCTGCACAGTGTCCGCCTTATCGCGCCTCAAATTGTCAGATGTCTTTATCGTCAAAGACACCGAAGCAGCCCGCTCCGAGCTGCGGCAGTTTTTGCTTGCGATGGGATGTTTTGCGTTTGTGATCGCAGCGCTAGGCACGGGCAGCGTCGGCGCGGACGCATTTGCAAAAGACATTATTCTGGTGTTCTGCGGAGCGTGGTGCGCGAACCAACTGATCCGTGGCCCTGAAATCTTCAAGTCCCAAGTCATCTGCGTTCTGCAGGCCTATTTCATCGGCGTTCTATGCTGCGCGATACTGTTGTTTTTCATAGGCTGGATGATTTTCTTACCAGCAGAATACAAAAACCTCGGACACGCACTGCTTCTGGCAGCAACATTTTCGACCAATTTGGGATTGGCGTTCTTTCCTGTCGATACAGGAATGCGCTTTGATGGATTATTCGATCACCTCTGGCTTCCGGCGCTGATCGGTCAATGCTGTGTGATCCTCAGTATTCTATATTGGCAATTTTCCAAGAATACGACGCGCCTGCTATTTGTTTTGATTGTCCTGGCAGGGATGTCCTTGTTCCTGTCCTTGATCGACAACCCGATCATTCATCTTCTTCCCTTCGGTGGACTTTGGGCGTTTCTCTTTGGTGCGATACCGTTCATCGTCACCAATCGTTTTCGTGTTCTGGAATTCGCCACGCTGATTGGAGTGATCAACTCGGTGGCAGGCGTCATGGTGATCGCTGCCGCTGGGGACACGATGTTCGCCCGCGCACTTATCGCGATGGGCCTTGCATTTCTGTACCTGAGCAGTCGCCCCCGTACATCACGCCCCGAAATGACGGATATGCGGCGCCGTTGGTTTGGTATGGTGCTGCATACGTTCTTATGGGCCGTCCCGCTGGCGCAGTTGAATATGGCGCTCAGCATTTCTAAACAGGCCCAATTGAATTATTTCCTGCTTATCATTCCGTGCCTGCTGTTTTCGATCTTTTCCTGGACAGTCTGGCAGCATTTTGAACAGCGGCGGAATTCAAACCAGTTGATGATCAGCGCAATTGTTGCAGCTGTCTTGTTCATCAACGGGCTGATTGGGCTCACGACCCAAGGCCTTCAGATGCGTTTTCCAGACCGAGCAAAAGCATACATCCATGCCCTCGGCGTAAATGGTCCGGCCTTTGACTGCCCGCTTGTGGCCGAAGGGCCACTGGCCGGTTTGCACGTGTGTAAGCTGGGCCCAGAGGGCCCACCCAAAGCGTTGGTCTGGGGCGATCATCAACTGGACACATTAAGAACAGGTTTTGCAGAGGCCGCGCGCAAAGCGCAGGTGCCAACACTTCTGATTGCACAAGCCAATTGCATTCCATTGGATGGGCTCCAAAGCCGTTTCTCGGCGGAATCATCCGTGTCAGGGCGCGACTGCGACCGTCACTCCGCACAAGTGTTGCAGGCTCTCGGCCATCTGGGCAGCATTCGTCAGGTCACCTTGGTCGCTGACTGGACGTATTATCTGGGTGAACCCAACGCAGAGCTTTTCCGACGCGTTCCCGTGCGTCTTGGTCCGATGGATGGAAGTCCAATTGATATCCGGAAGCAAGCTGAATACGTCGCAGCTGCTGCCACGCACACAATCGAAACAATGGGCAAACAAGGGCTACGCGTATCTGTTCTAAGACAAGCGCCCGCGCAGCCGCGCTTCGATGCCGAAATGGCCGCCCGTTCCAGTCTTCCTGGTGTCGGTCTTTACTTTGGGATGCCCGCATTGTCTGACACCGTGTCCTTTGAGGACGCAATGCGCCTCAATTCCAAGGCTGACGCAGTGTTTGAACCCCTCGCTGCCAGAGGTCAAATGACCTATGTGAATTCCTGGGACAGCTTTTGTTCCAGCACGCGCTGTGATGCACGCGGCGGATTGTCGAGCGACTACATCACTTCAACGCAACTCAGCCCAAGTGGCGCGTTGGCACTGGCACCAATTCTCGAAAAAGATCTCAAACGCGCATTGACCCATGTGGCCATCAGACGGGCTTTGGACGGGTGATCAGGCCGCCTCTGGCGCCATCAGTTCCTTCCAGCGGTGGCATGACACATCATGCCCGGTTCCATCGGTTTCAAGCTGCGGTTCGACTTGTTTGCAGTGATCAATCGCGAAAGGGCAACGCGTGTGAAACTTGCATCCCGATGGCTGATTGGTCGGAGACGGAATTTCCCCGGTCAGTTTCTGTGCCGAACCCCGATCATCCGGGTCAAGCGACGGAATCGCTGAAAAGAGCGCCTTCGTGTAGGGATGGCGTGGCGCTGCGAAAAGCTTGCGTGTCGGGGCCGTTTCAACAAGTCGACCGAGATACATCACCGCCACATGATCGCAGGTATGAGCCACGACAGACAAGTCATGGCTAATGAACATAAAAGTAAGCCCCATATCCGACTGGATCTGCTTGAGCAGGTTCAGCACGTCGGCCTGAATAGACACATCAAGCGCCGCAACGCTTTCATCAGCGACAATAAACTTTGGCGCAGATACAAGCGCGCGGGCAATCGAAATACGTTGCCGCTGACCACCCGAGAACGCGTGCGGGAAACGTCGCAGGTGTTCGAGGTTCAAACGACACTTGGCCGCGATCTCGCGCACACGTGCATCAGTTTCCTGACGGTTCTTGGTCAGCCCCATGACTTCCAAAGGTTCGGCAATGATATCGCGGACCGTCATACGCGGGCTGAGTGCTGCATACGGATCCTGAAAGATTAATTGCGCCCGTTTGCGATAATCCTTGAGCTGATCCTTGGAAATATTCTCAAGGTCGTAATCCACCTCGCCATCGCTGTAATGCGCCCCACCTCCGGTAATCGGCGCTGCCTTAAGAAGCGCCCGTCCCAAGGTTGTCTTGCCAGAGCCGCTTTCGCCGACCAATCCAAAAAACGATCCCTTTTCGATATCAAGCGAAACGTTATCAACGGCCTTGAGGATCTGCTTGTTGAACAAACCGCTGCCGATGGGAAACCCGACGGACAGCCCTTTGGCCCGGATCAGAACATCACTCATGCTGGCACCTCGTCGTAGATATGGCAGGCCACCTTATGGGTTGAATCGATCAGCCGATCCTTGGGATCACTTTGCTTGCACACATCACCGACTATTTTTGAACAGCGCGTGTGAAAGACGCATCCTGACGGCCGTTCGAGGGGCGATGGAATGTCGCCCGGAACTGGCGTCAGAGGTGACTCAAGATCGTCGAGTTTGGGAAGAGCGGCCAACAAGCCTTGGGTATAGGGATGCTTTGGGTGGCGGATTACTTCGCGTACCGGTCCCTCTTCGATCATGCGACCCAGATACATCACGTTCACCTTGTCGGCAGTCTGCGCCACCACACCCAGGTCATGGGTGATGAACACGATCCCCATCTGAAACTCTTGAACAAGATCTTTCATGAGATCGATCACCTGCGCCTGAATCGTCACGTCCAACGCGGTTGTCGGCTCGTCTGCGATAAGCAGTTTAGGCTGTGTCGACAGCGCCATCGCAATCATCGCGCGCTGACGCATACCACCCGACAATTCAAACGCATATTGGTCGAACCGCTTGGCAGCGTCCGAAATGCCGACACGATCCAACATCTCGATTGACCAGCGTTTTGCCTGCTCTTTGCTATAGTCACCATGCATCTGAAGCTGCTCAACCATCTGCTTGCCAATGCTGATGGCAGGCGCAAAGCTGGCCATGGGTTCCTGAAAAATCATCGAAACTGCGCCACCGCGAACGATGTTCAATTCGCGCGGTGTCTTGAGAGAAAGAACGTCTACAGGCCCGGTATCCGTATGCAGCGTGATCTTGCTTTCCGGCGTGTAGACCGCGTTCTTGGCATTCAGATGCATCAGCGCCTTGGCCGTCACCGATTTGCCAGACCCGGATTCACCAACCAGACCCATGACCTCGCCCGTACCAAGGGAAAAGCTCACGTCATCCACCGCGGTGATCAGCCCCTCATCGGTGCGAAATTTGAGTGTCAGGTTTTCGACGTCGATCAGGGCCGTCATTTGTTATTATCCGAATAGGGGTCTGCTGCGTCGCGCAAGCCGTCGCCGACGAACACAAAAGCCATCACCAGTGCGATAAAGAAAATCACCGGGATAAAGTACCATTGGTAGTTAAGAAGAACATCTGCGCTGGTCACGTTCTGAAGCATAACGCCCAAACTGTTCACCGGGTCTTTGAGGCCAAGTCCAATGAAGGACAAGGCTGTTTCCGACAGAACCATGTACGGGAAGGAAATCACCAGATCGACGATGATATAGCTCGTGAAACTGGGCAGCAGATGCCGCCGGATCACGTGGCCCGAGGAGGCACCGCACAGTTGGGCGGCCAGCACATATTCCTGATTTCTTTCAGTCAGCAAATGCGTTCGCACCCGTCTTGCCAGGGTCGGCCATCCGATCAATCCAAGGATCAAGGATATATAGAAGAACCGTTGCTCCGCCGTCATCTCGGGCGGCATAAACGCCGCCACCGCCATGAACAACGGGATCGCTGGCACCGTCCTGACTGCGTCAGTTATCATCTGTAAGAAACTGTCGACCCACCCGCCATAATAACCGGATATGCCCCCGATGACCAAAGCGAGGACAAAAGCAATAAAGACGCCGATTGTTCCCACCTGAAGCGACGTCCAGATCGCGTGGAAGGTACGGGAAAAGATATCTTTGCCGCTCGCATCTGTGCCAAAGACGTGGACAAAGCCTTCTTCCGTGCCGAACAAATGGGTGTCCATCGGAATGAACCCGAAAAGCTTGTACTCCCATCCCTCGACAAAGAAATAGACATAGTTGCGTTGGTCTTCGTTGACGGTCGTCACCCAACGGAAATTCGTAGCCAATGACCGCTCTCTTTCGACGGCATGAACAAACGGACGCAGCGAACATCCGTTGACATCACAAAACATCGGCACCTGTGGCGCACCGTTGAGATAGTCGTCGTTTTTGCCGGCGATTGTTGGATCATACGGCGACAGGAACGGCGCAAACAGTCCTGTAAAGATCAGAAACACCAGAACGCAGGCCGCAATCATCGCAGCACGCTGTTTCTTGAAACGCGCCCAAATCAGCTGGCCTTGGGACGCCGTGAAATACGCCTCTTTCGAACGTCGCTCCACGCCAGCCTCGGTTTCCACGACCTGAACATGTGGACCAGTGGTTTCAGCAAGGTTGGGCTTTAACGGATCAGGTGTCGTCGTCATGGCGTCACCTCACGATGCTTTTGCGGACGCGCGGATCAAGCACCGCAAGCATAACGTCCGTTAGGAAGTTCAGCGTCACAATCGACGCGGTCAAAAGAAAGATGATGGCCCCAGCCAACTGTTGGTCATTCGACCGGGCCAGTGCCTCGATCAACAGCGCACCAGCCTCGGTCAACGTCAGGATAAGCGCGACAATGGGCAGTTCGTTAAAGATACGATTTAGGTCAAATCCAAGGCTGTTGACGATCGGGCCCAGCGCATGGCGTGCCGGATAGTTCCAAAGCAGCTTGCGTCCATGCACACCCCGCGCCGACGCCGCAGTAACATAGAGCTTGCCGATCTCATCCGACATCAGCGCCCGCACGGTCTGCAACGCAAAGGCGGTGGCCGACCATCCCAAGATGAAAATTGGCAACCATGCATTGCTTAACAGGTCCATCACCCTATCGAAACTCCAGGGCGCATCCCTGTATTCGGCTGAAAACAGCCCCGTTAAGGTGTCCCCGAAATAGACGGTCGAAAACAACATGATCATCAACGCCAACAGAAAGTTCGGCATGGCAAGGCCAAGATAGCTGAACAGACGCAGCGAATTGTTCAGAACTGCATTATCAGACGCCGCCGCAATGATACCCACGGGCAGGGCAATCGAATACGCAAGTAGGAGCGACGCGAGGCACAGGCCGAGGGAAATCCAGAATTTGTCCCCCAAAAGCTGGGCGATGTTCACACGAAGAATGCAACTGTCACCAAATTCACCTTGGAAGGCCCCGACGATCCATTTGCCCCACCGCTCAAGAAACGGGCGGTCCAAACCCAAACGCACGCGTTCAGCTTCGATATCGGCGACCGAAATTCCAGAGCCCTGAGTGTTTTTGAACGCCAGATACCGTTCAGCACAGTCACCCGGCACGAGTTCCATTAGTGAGAACACGACCAACGAAACGATAATCAAAGTGATCATCGCCAAAAGAGCGCGTGTCAGCACAAATCGCGCAAAGTTCAGCATGAAGGATGCCCCTGCAAGGTGTCTGCGTCCCCGGTTGGTCCGGATTGTTCGTCAGATCACGTTCGTCGCTTGTTGGGCTGCGGGCAAGAGAATCCTGCCCGCAGCAAAGTCAGATTGACTTACTCGTCCAGCCACCACTGCGACGCCCGGTACGGATACGTGCGGTAGTACTCGTAAGAGTGGGTCTTGAAGTCGGCAAAGTTCTTCAGCTTGTTCTGCTGATAGATCGGCGCTGGTGCGTTAACGGTACCGATGAACATCATGTTCTCGACCATCGCTGACACGAGATCGTTTGCAAGTTGTTCAAACTCAGGTGTCCCCTGAGCAGCGGACTGAAGCGCGTTGATGTCGTCAATCATGTCCTTCGCCCACTGCGGAGGCTCAACACCAGCAGCACCGTCAGAGTCGATCCACTCGGCCCAGAGCATCGCGTTGCGCACGCCGAAGTAGTTCTCATACGGCGGCACCCAAAGCTCGTTGTTGCCCAAAACAATCGCCAGCGGCTGCGACTTGCGCCACATCACGACGTCCAACTGGTTCGACGACTGTGCAGAACGGTACTCGTCCGGGGTCACTTCCTTGACGACAGATTGGATACCAACGTCAGCCCAATTCTGTGCAACCAGTTCAACCGTCTGCCCCGCAACACCCTGCGTCGAGAAGTTGAGGTTCAACACAAGCTTGTCGCCATTTGGCAATTCGCGGAAGCCATCGCCATCCGTATCGGCCATGCCCAGCGCATCAAGCGCCGCGTTTGCCGCATCAGGGTCGTATTCGGCTTTGTACTGAAGCCAGCTTTGATCAACGAATTCAGGCAGAGGAGAGAAACCAACATACTGCTGCGGTGTTCCCTGACCGAAGAAGCCGATTTCATTCAGCTCTTCACGGTTGATCGCGACCGACATTGCTTCACGGAAAGACAGATCGCTGAACACAGCACGCTTGGCTTCGTCTTCGTGTGTGACGTTAAAGCCAAAGACCGATTGCGTGATTTCAGGACGCAGGTGGATCGTGTAATCACCCTTTTCCTGATTTTCGAGCAGCAGCGGTGCCGATGCCAACTGCAGCGACTGGGACTTGTAGTCCACTTCGCCGTTCACGAGCTTGAGGATACGGACCTCGTTGTCGTTGATGTACAGTTCGTCCTGCGTTGAAATGTAGGGCAGCTGCTGGCCTGTTGGATCAACCTGGAAGAAGTACGGGTTCGCCACCAGCTTGCGACCTTCGGTTGTGTCGCTGATGTAGATGTGGCTTTCCAGTGTCGGATAGGTCGCCTTGGGCAGACCATCGACGATACCCGCACGCGACAGCATCGGTGTCGGTGTGTCGGTCCAATCCGAGTTACCGTAATAGGCAAGGATTGCGTCATAGCCGTTTTCAAAGCCAAGGCTCTGCGCATAAGCATCCGCATCCGGGTTCACATCCGGATGGAACTGACCCAGAAAATGCTTGGGCTGGAACGGCTGCGAATAGTGCGTCGCAAAGTGCGCAACCAGACCCGGCTTGGGTGCGGGCAGGTTGAAGATCACCGTGGTGTCGTCCGGTGCCTCAATGGTCATCGGCTCGCCCGCGACTGTGATGTAGTCCTTGGGCGTTTCAAAGATGTTCGTGTCGAGCATCAGATTATCGTGGTAGAAAACGATATCGGCACTGGTAAACGGCTCGCCGTCGGACCACTTGTGACCTTCACGCAGCTTGATCGTCAGCTGAGTGAAATCATCATTCCATTCCCACGATTTTGCCACGTTCGGCACGATGGTCTGAAGATCATCGGAATAACGCATCAGGCTCACGTGACGCACAGACAAGAAGTCAGATGTGCCTGCTTCTGTCGCGTTGGACAGAACGTTCAGTTCGCCACCATACTGGCCAACGCTGTCATACGGAATGACGACCAGAGGCTCGGCCGGAATACGGTCTGCCAGCGGCGGCAGGTCGGGGTTACCCTTGATCTGAGCATTCAGCGCTTCGATTTCGGGGTTGGTGGAAAACTCCATCGTGCAACCGGCAGCCTCTTGAAAGGCGCTCAGTTCATATTGCTGCGGGAATTCGCCGGGGGTGACACCCATCGGGTCGGCGACCGAGACTGCTGGGCAGTTGGCATAGGCCGCTGCCGGCAGGGCAATCAAAGCCACGCCTGAAAGTAGAAGTCGTTTCATTTTGTCTCCTGTTGGTTCCAAGTAGTGAATGGGGGCTGTTCCCCCTTTTTGTCCCGGAGCATGTGTTGTCCGGTCATTTTGGGTGTCCAATGTGTTCGCGCAGGTCGATCGGCAGATACATGCGCGCTCGGATCAGAACTTTGGCGGTACGCCTCCTTCTCGTGGTCAACCCGGTCGAAACAGCCGGGCTCTATATCTTTGGCAACCATGACATATGCGTGACAGGGCCAGATCGGTGTAATTCATGAGGCCACTTTCACGCCATCATCCGTAATAAGCGTTCTCGAAAACGTGCCGTCGGTATTAACCATGCGATGGCAAAGCATATCTTGCATCAAATCAAGCATTGTCTGCACATGTGCTGAATTTTTTGTCAGATTCACGGTCTCATCGCCGTCCGATACATCCATAAGGATAGGAGGAAGACCTCCGGCAAACTGTACGAATCGCGTATTCCCCCGCCTCAGGACGGCAAGATTCGCGCTGTCGACAGACAGACCGTGATCCTGCTGCCAAAGTGTCGGCCTCAAAGGATCACCGAAATCCAACTCTGAAACTGAAACCTCTCGCCAAGCCTCTGGCGTGACACCTTCGAGGAATGGCTTAAGGCTATGGCCATCCATGGAATGCGGAACAGCAATGCCGAGGCATTCAAGAATTGTCGGCGTGATGTCGATCGACTCAGTTGGCACCGTCACGACCTTACCACGCTCGCCATTCGGGGCTCGAATGATCAGCGGCACATGAAACGCCGCATCGTGGAACGTCATCTTGCCCCAAAGACCATAATCCCCTAGCATTTCGCCATGGTCGGCCGTCAGAACAAGCAGCGTATCGTCGTACTGCCCCGTCGACTTAAGCCAATCGATCACGCGGCCGATATGGTGATCAACTTCGGTTGCCAGCCCAAAATACAGTTTCCGGATCATGCGCGTCGTCTCGTCCGACGCTTGCAGGTCGGGAAACCCAACAACCGTCGAGGATACTTTGCTCTTACGACGCGCGGTCGCGACATAGGGATGCCAGTCGGGATCATCCGCCACGCGGGATGGCGGCATGCCCTGCGCATCGTACATCGCGTTGTAAGGCGCAGGCGCAACAAAGGGCGGATGCGGGCGTATATAGGTGAGCAGCGCAAACCAGCCCTGCGATCGCGCATCTAGGTCCTCAATGGTCCGATCCGTTAGAAACGCGGTATCGCTATGCTCGGCCCGATAGAGCGCTGGCGAATCCGGGGTGTCGCCTGTGGGCCGATAAAGATCGGGATAGGCCGGGACGTCGTATCCGTTACCACGCAAATACGCTTCCCACTCGCTAGAATCGCCTTCAAGCCGCATACGAACAACTTCGTCAAAGCCTGGTGCAAGTTCCTCGTATGAAAACAGTCTTGGGTCATCTGCCGGCAAAAACCGTGGATCATGCGACGTATCGGTATACCCGAACAATAGCGGATCAAAACCATGATCTCGTGCAACGCTGGCAAGGTTCGGAGTGTCCCGCTTCAGCGGCGTTCCATTGCGCGTGGCGCCATGGTTTGACGCATATTGTGCGGTCAACAAAGAGACCCGTGACGGGCCGCAAGGCGATGTTACCGAATAGTGGTTTTCAAAGGAAACCGCATCATCCGCCAGCGCCCGAATATTGGGCAAGTCCAGATGCTGCGCAAGCGCACCAAACACACAATGAGCGCGCAGCTGATCGATCACGATAAACAGTGTGTTGGGCTTGGTATTCGGCACGATGGTTCCCAGAATTTAGTCGATCATGCCAAGCAGGCGTCATATGTAAAGACAAGAGTTTGATATAAGACCATAGCCTCAGACTATGACTTCGTGGTCTCACCGCCTCCCTCCAGAACGCGTTGCACGGTTTTGACAAACCCTCGGATCAACGGCACGTCCCGCCTTGCGGACAAAGTGACAAGCGATTCAGACATTCCGATATCAACGTCATCAAACGGAATAGCCTCAAGCCTCCGGTCATGCCCAAATTCAGCTTCGCTGATAAATCCGATCCCCGCACCCGAGGCCACAACTTCGCGCATCGCCTCCCGGCCCTCCACTTCGATTGAGGGAACAAGGTCGATTTTCAACCGCGCGGCCTCTTCTTCAACCAGAGCACGCGTACGCGATCCGTCCTCGCGATAGATCAACGGATATTGCTTCAAATCTCGAAACCGCAAAGACCGCGTGTTCCCGGGCAAATAGCCCTTGGCCACCAAAGCCAAAATTGGCGTATGACCCAAATCGACACTATCCAGATCTGGCGCAGAGACAGAGTTGCCAACCACGCCAACCTCGGCCTCGTAGTTGCGCAATCGACGTAACAAATCCTCGGTATTGCCGGTCCGTATCGTAACAAAGACATCGGGACTGCTTTGTCGAAACCGCCCAACTGCATCCGTAATGTGCATCGCGGAATCCGCCATGATGCGCAGATGCCCAGAAAGGGCTGCGCGACTTTCATCGAACAAGGCGCCAATCCGCTCCTCAACCTCGAACATCTCGCTTGTCAGTCGAAAAAGCGCTTCGCCCGCCTGTGTCATCCGCACCTGCCGCGCCTCACGGGTGAACAAAAGGACATCATGGCGTTGCTCAAGCTGGCGCACCTGATCCGACACGGATGGCTGCGAGATATTCAAAGCGCGCGCTGCACGGGAAAAGCCTCCATGCAAAGCGACGTGGTGAAAAGCGCGCAATTGGCTGTACCGCATCAAACCTCCAGGATCGATGATTTCACAAGTATAACCCAAGACTATCAATCAATAGAGAACAAAGATTTTACATATGACAAAGGCAATCGCATATCGGATGTCAGATCAGCTTTGGAACAGCGTCATGTCTGCCACACCCCTTCCGACCCCAGAACTTGGGGAACCTTACCTTTTAACACCTGGCCCCCTGACAACATCCTATGCCGTCAAACAGGCGATGCTTAAGGATTGGGGCAGTTGGGACGACGATTTTCGTGCGATGACCCGCACGATGCGCAATCGTTTACTGGCTCTTATCGGCGTTGGCGCACCTGACTACGACTGCGTGCCGATCCAAGGGTCCGGCAGTTATTGCGTAGAAGCGATGCTGGGCAGTTTTGTGCCTCGGGACGGCAAAGTGTTGGTGTTGGCGAATGGTGCCTACGGCCTTCGTGCCGCGCAAACGCTCGATTATCTCGGTCGCGATTGCCATTTGCTCGACAAAGGTGACTATCTGCCACCGCGCGGTGACGAGGTTGCCGCAATTCTCGCCAATGACCCAGCCATCACCCATGTGCTGGCAATCCATTGCGAAACCTCAAGCGGTATTCTCAACCCTGTTGAAGAAATCGCCAAGGCAACTCAAGCGGCAGGCCGCAAGCTCTTGATCGACAGCATGTCGGCTTTCGGCGCGCTTCCACTCGACCCGATCAAGCTAAACTGCGCCGCGTTTGTGTCTTCGGCCAACAAATGTATCGAAGGCGTCCCCGGGTTCGGCTTTGTCATCGCCCGCAAAGACGAAATCACAGCCTCCAAGGGCAACTCCCATTCCCTGTCTCTTGATGTGCATGCACAATGGGCCACAATGGAGAAAACCGGCCAGTGGCGGTTTACCCCGCCGACCCATGTGGTGGCCGCCTTCCTCAAAGCGCTTGACCTCCACGAGGCCGAAGGTGGCGTTCCCGCCCGTGGCGCTCGTTACACCAATAACCGTGATGTCATGGTGACAGGAATGCGCGATCTGGGCTTTGAAACTTTGCTGGCCGATCGCTGGCTTAGCCCAATCATCGTGACCTTCTTCTGCCCCGCAGATCCGAACTTTACCTTTCAGGGTTTTTATGACGCCATGAAATCCCGTGGATTCATCATCTATCCCGGCAAGCTTACAGTTGTGGACAGCTTCCGCATTGGTGTGATCGGGCAAATGGATGAACACGTGATGCACCGAGTGGTAGACGCTGCTCGCGACGCATTGACCGAAATGAACGTAAGCAGCGCGGCACCCCCTGCCGCCGCTTTGGAAGAACGCAAGAAACTCGCTGCCTGAAGGACCAGACATGCCGATAACAAAAGACGTGGTCGCCAATGACCGCACCTACCCCGCGCCCAAAACCTGCGCGATTGCCATTTGCCTTGACGGCTGCGAGCCGGAATATCTTGAGGTCGCCATTGCCGAAGGCCTGATGCCCACGCTGAAGCGTATCCGCGAAACGGGCACAGACCGTCTGGCCCATTCGGTGATCCCAAGCTTTACCAACCCCAACAACATGAGCATTGCCACAGGTCGCCCGCCATCGTTCACGGCATCTGCGGCAACTTCCTCTATGAGCCGGACACGGGCGAAGAAGTGATGATGAACGACGTGCGCTTCCTGCGCGCTCCGACGGTGTTCTCCAAATTCTACGAGGCAGGCGCGCGTGTCGCCGTCGTCACCGCCAAGGACAAGCTGCGCGCTTTGCTTGGAGCGGGCCTCAAGTTCGACGAGGATCGCGCCATCGCATTTTCGTCCGAACGTTCAGGGGACACGACCAAAGCAGAGCACGGGATCGACAAAGCCTCCGAATGGCTCGGCATGCCGGTGCCAGAGGTCTACTCCGCCGATCTCAGCGAGTTCGTCTTCGCTGCCGGTGTCAAACTGCTGAAAGAGTGGAAGCCGGACGTGATGTACCTGTCCACCACGGACTACATCCAGCACAAGTTCGCGCCGGATGAGCAAGGTGCGAAAGACTTCTACGCGATGTTTGATAAGTACCTGACCGAACTCGATGCGATGGGTGCCGCCATCGTCGTCACCGCCGACCACGGCATGAAGCCCAAGCATGACGCCAATGGTGATCCCGCCGTGATATACGTACAAGATGTCCTTGACGACTGGCTTGGCGAAAGCGCGGCGCGGGTGATCCTTCCTATCACCGACCCTTATGTCGTACACCATGGCGCACTTGGGGCTTTCGCCACGGCCTACCTTCCCGACAGCGCAGACCACGCCGATATTGTGACGCGCCTGTCCGCCTTGCCGGAAATGCTCGAAGTGGTCGACAAAGCCACCGCCGTCGCAAAATACGAACTGCCCGCCGACCGCATCGGCGACATCGTCATGATCTCGACCGAGAACATGACCATCGGCACCTCGGCCCACCGCCACGATCTTGCCGCGCTCAAGGAACCGCTGCGCAGTCACGGTGGCCTGACCGAACAAGAGGTACCGTTCATCGTGAACCGAAAGATTGATCTGCCCAACGCACCGACCCTGCGCAACTTCGATGCATTCTTCTACGCCACAACCGCAGCCGCACTCGAAGAGGTGCCCGCATGACCGAAATTCGTCACGACCAGATGCGCATTGGCGGTGAAAAGGTCGATACCAAAGACCGCCTCGAAGTCCGCTATCCTTACACAGATGAAGTCATCGGCACTGTTCCGATGGGCACCGCCGAACATGCGCGCAAAGCGTTCGAGATCGCAGCAAACTACCAGTCCAAACTTACACGATACGAACGTAGCCAGATCCTGCAGCGCACCGGAGAAATCATCGGCGAACGCCGCGACTACCTTGCCAAATGGCTGACGCTGGAATTGGGCATCTGCCACCAGCACAGCATCTACGAGACCAAACGCGCGCAAGACGTCTACCAATTCGCCGCCGCCGAGGCGCTCAAGGACGATGGCGAGATTTTCTCGTGCGACCTCACCCACAACGGCAAGGCGCGCAAGATCTTCACCATGCGCGAACCCGTCCGCGCCATCAGCGCCATCACCCCGTTCAACCATCCTCTGAACATGGTCAGCCACAAGATCGCCCCGTCGATTGCCACCAACAACTGCATGGTGTGCAAGCCGACGGAATTGACGCCACTCACCTCGCTCACGCTGGCCGACATCCTGTACGAAGCGGGTCTGCCGCCAGAAATGTTCCAGGTGGTTACCGGAATGCCCGCCGACATCGGCGACGAGATGGTGACGAACGACAACATCGACATCATCACCTTCACCGGCGGAGTCCCCGTCGGCAAACTCATCGCCTCCAAAGCGGGCTACAAGCGCACCGCGCTGGAACTGGGCGGCAATGATCCCCTAATCATCTGCAATGACCTGACCGATGCCGACCTCGACAAAGCCGCAACCATCGCCGTCGCAGGTGCCACCGGCAATTCCGGCCAACGCTGCACGGCGATCAAGCGTATCCTTGTGCAGGAAAGCGTTGCCGATAAGTTCGTCCCGCTGGTGGTTGAGAAAGCCAAGAAGATCAAATTCGGTGATCCACAAGATCCCGAAACCGAACTCGGCTGTGTGATCCACGCGCAAGCCGCTGAACTGTTCGAAAAGCGCGTCTACATGGCCGCCGACCAAGGCGCAAAAGTGCTTTACGATCCCGGTCGCCAGGGCGCACTGCTGCCACCCATAGTGGTTGATCACGTCCCGCACGACAGCGAATTGGTGATGGAGGAAACCTTCGGCCCCATCATCCCAATCGTGCGTGTGCCGGATGATGACTCAGAGGTGATGCGCATCTCGAACAGCACCGATTTCGGCCTGTCGTCAGGTGTCTGCACCAACGATCTCAACCGCGCGATTGCCTATATCAATGGGCTGAACGTGGGCACCTGCAACATCTGGGAGCAACCCGGCTACCGCATCGAGATGTCGCCTTTTGGCGGTATCAAGGACAGCGGCAACGGTGTCAAAGAGGGCGTGATCGAGGCGATGAAATTCTTCACCAATGTGAAGACCTACAGCCTCCCGTGGCCATAACCCGCCACACCGAAGGCGAAGCCAACACCAGCGCCGCGCGGGCTGATTGGTCCGCGCGCGAAACGCATAACGAAACGCGCGATCTGCTGGCACGCGATGCGAACGCGTTCCTGCACCAGTCGCTCTCCTCCCCATGCCTATCCACAATCGCCAAAGCCGAAGGCATCTGGATCGAAGACACCTCTGGCCGCCGCTTCATGGATTTCCACGGAAACTCCGTGCATCACATCGGCTACGGCCACCCGCGCCTCGTAAAAGCGGTTAAAGACCAGATCGACACGCTTCCGTTCTCTCCCCGCCGCTTCACCAATGACGTATCGGTCACGCTGGCCGAACGTCTTGGCCAACTCGCCCCCGGCGACCTGAGCAAAGTCCTTTTCACTACGGGTGGATCAGACGCGGTCGAAGTCGCGCTCCGCCTCGCCCGCGCCGCCACGGGCCGGTTCAAGACCATTAGCTTCTGGGACGCCTTCCATGGCGCAGGCTTCGGCGCTTCCAGCGTCGGCGGCGAAGCAACATTCCGCAGCCACATCGCAGGCCCGCTCCTGCCCGGGGCCGAACACGTCGCCCCGTTCCACTGCTACCACTGCGCCTACGGCCATCCCGGCCCGGAAACCTGCGGCTTGGCATGCGCCAAGATGGTCGAGTTTGCCTTGGAACGCGAAGGCGATGTCGCTGCTGTCATCGCCGAACCCATGCGTGCTGTCCCCGTTGTCCCACCGCCGGGATATTGGCAAGCCGTACAAAACGCCTGCCACAAACACGGCGCGCTTCTGATCATGGATGAAATCCCAACCGGCCTCGGCAAAACCGGTAAGATGTTCGCCTTTGACCACGACGAGATTGAACCCGACATCGTTGTACTTGGCAAAGCTCTTGGCGGTGGTATGTTGCCCCTCGCAGCCGTGATCGCCCGCAAGGACCTCGACGTCGCAGGCGACTTCGCCATTGGTCACTACACCCACGAAAAGAACCCGGTCACAGCGCGCGCTGCGCTCACCACGCTCGACATCATCCAAGACGAAGACTTGGTCGACCGCGCCGCCACCCTCGGCGCACATGCGCAAGCGCGGCTCCAAGACGCCTTGCACACTCACCCAAATGTTGGCGACATCCGCGGGCGCGGCCTGATGTTCGGCGTCGAAATCGTGACCGACCGTGACAACCGCACCCCCGACCCAGATCGCGCAGAACGCATCTACTATGACTGCCTTGACCAAGGGCTGAGCTTTAAAATCAGTGCAAGCAATGTGCTAACGCTCTCCCCGCCCCTGATCATCTCAAAACAAGACCTCGACACAGCCCTCAGCATCGTCATCAACGCGATCAAGGTCAGCACAGAGTGACGCTCCCGGTTCTCGGAATCGTCTTGACGGCAGCCCTTTTGCACGCCCTTTGGAACGCGCTTGTCAAAGCATCCGGAGACCGTGCCATCACACTTGGATTGATTGCACTGGGTCACTGCGTGCCAGCGATCCTTTTATTGCCTTTCGTCGACATTCCGGCATTCGCAGCATTGCCGTACATTGTTGCCTCGACAGTTATTCACTGGGCCTACTACTACTACCTCAACATCTCGTACCGCTTCGGCGACTTGTCCCTGATCTACCCTATCGCCCGAGGCTGCGCGCCAGTCATGGTGGCGTTGGGTGCGATGATCTGGGCCGATGAATCCCTCGGATTTTGGGCATGGGTTGGCATCCTCACAGTGTCTGCAGGCATTATGATCCTTGCCACTGTGCGCCACGCCGACAAGCGTGGCATCGGGGCTGCGTTGCTAACATCGGCCATCATTGCCGCCTATTCGGTCGTAGACGGTATCGGCATACGGGTCTCAGGCGCGCCCATTGGGTATGTCGTCTGGCTCTTTGCTGCAGAACTCTGCGTTGCCGCCTTTGTCCTCGTCTCGCGGTTTGACCGGGCCAAAGCGATCGCAAGCAAGGCCCTGTTTCTCGGCATTGCAGGCGGCGTGATCTCTGGGCTCGCCTACGGCTTGGCGCTGTATGCCAAAACGCTTGCGCCCATAGGGATCGTATCAGCCGTCCGCGAAACCTCGGTCATCTTCGCGGCGCTGATCGGTGTCATCTGGATGGGCGAAGGGCCTGCGACCCGTCGACTGATCGCAGCATCGGTCGTCGCAGCCGGTGTTACTGTCCTGGCTCTGACGTAATCAGCCTTTCCTGAAGATCCGCGTGGCGCGGAACATCTCTTCCAAGGCCTCAATCCGCCCTTCAGCGGTTTCGGACACGCGCAACTGTATTTCCGCAATCAAAGCCTCGACCATCAAATTGATCGCAAGCGTTGAATCCCAACTGGATGGCACTTCAATCATCGCATTGACCACATGGTCAGCGAGACCCGAAATCGGTGACCCCCATTGATCCGTAAACAAAATGATCTCGGCACCGCGCTCTTTGGCAAGCTCGGCCAGCCGCTCCAGATCTCGCTCATAGCGTCGGATATCGAACAAGACCAAAACCGACGCGCGGTCCATGTCCAGAATGTACTGTGGCCAGACATTCGGCGATGCCCCAAGCAACGTCACACCCGGTCGTATGATCTGAAGGTGGTTGTAAAAGTAGTCCGCATTGGATCGCGTGATCCGCCCACCAGACAGATATACTGGCCTCCGACGATCTGCGAGGACACCCGCAATCGCGTCCAAAGTACCCGGCTCCAATCGGTCGATGGTGCGACTAAGATTGTCGAACACCGCTTCTGCAAAAGCTTTGAACGCAGCCGATCCCGGCTTTGCATCCCCCCATCCCTCGCGTTTTCGGATTGGCGTCTTGAACTGCGCCGATGCCTCATCCCGCATCGCCGCCTGAAGTTCGGGAAAGCCATCGAACCCGAGCTTTCGTGCAAGGCGGATCACCGTAGGCGTCGAAACACCGGCGGCATCAGCAATGCGGGTGATCGATTGAAGTCCTCCGACCGGGTAATCGCGCATCAGGACGCTCGACAATTGTCGTTCAGCAGGGGTCAGGACACCTGCATTATCGTGCAAACGATCCTTGACTGAAGGGGCTTTTGCCATCGCCTGACGCCTTTTGTAGCAATCGCTACATCTTGACTTACCTTAGTACAATAATCAACGAAAAGTTCTTGACAGCGATCTACACCGCAACCCTAATGACGACCGTGAGCATCGCTGCAAATCATACGATTCTGACCACCGAAGACGGCCCAGCGGCCGAGGTGATCAACCCGCAAGGCACGGCACCCGTCTGCCTAGTCTGTGAACATGCAAGTGCTTTCATACCTGCCTCGCTTGCCCATCTCGGTGTCGCACCAGAATACCGCAAGAGCCATGCAGCATGGGATATCGGCGGACGCGACCTTGCGGTGGCACTCTCTAAGACGCTGAATGCCCCATTGGTTGCATCACGGGTGTCGCGGCTTGTTTATGACTGCAACCGTCCGCCCAGCGCGCCGGGGGCCATACCAGCGAAATCAGAGGTTGTGGACGTTCCGGGAAATGTCGACCTGCCGGAACCGGCGCGGAATGCCCGTATAACCGAAATCTACGATCCGTTCCGCATGCTTTTGCAAGATACACTGGATCAGTACAGTACCCCGCCCGTGCTTGTGACCATTCATTCGTTCACTCCGCTCTGGTTCGGACAGCCACGCGAGGTCGAGCTTGGCCTGCTGCATGACACCGATGACAGACTGGCGCGGGCGTTGCTCGGGGCAGCACCCAACAATGTGGATACCCGATTGAATGCACCCTATTCCGTCACGGATGGCGTCACGCACACATTGCGCGAACACGCCATCCCGCGCGGTCTGCAGAACGTGATGATCGAAGTTCGCAATGACCTCATTTCCGATGCCGCCGGTGTATCACGGTTCTCCGCGATCTTAAGCAATATGCTGACCAGCGTCCTCGACACGCAGGTGCGTCATGATCGGCGTCCTTAAGACATATGTCCGGGTGATCGATCCGATGAATCGCATGATCGGTCGCGTCGTAATGTACGGTATCTTCGTGATGATGGGCATCCTGCTTTGGTCATCCGTCAGCAAGGCGTTCTTTGTCCCGTCACTCTGGACGCTGGAAATGGCCCAGTTCGCGATGGTCGCCTACTACGTCCTCGGCGGGCCTTATTCGATCCAGATGGGGTCGAATGTGCGCATGGACCTGATCTATGGCGAAATGAGCGACCGGCGCAAAGCGGCGATTGATACAGTCACAGTTGTTTTTCTGCTCGTTTACCTCGGCTTTCTGCTCTACGGCGGCATCGCATCGACAGCGTATTCCTTCGGCTACTTCGGGTCAGAGCCAATTGGCTTTTTCGCTGGTCTGGTAACCGGAAGCGAAGAGATCGGCTTCATGGAGCGCAGCCCGACATCTTGGCGGCCCTACCTGTGGCCGATCAAAACAATCATGGTGTTCGGGATCATGCTGATGATCCTGCAAGTGCTGTGTGAACTGGCCAAAGATATCTTGCGGCTCAAGGGACATGATGTGGGAGCCAAGATCTGATGCCGTATGAAATGATTGCGGCACTCATGTTCTCGACCATGATGCTGATGCTCCTGACGGGTCAGCGCGTGTTCGGTGCCATCGGTTTTGTCGCCGTTGTGGCCGCGTTCTTCCTTTGGGGAGATCGGGGCGGCTATGACCTTGGCTTCTCGGCCGCAATGAAGCTGATGAAGTGGTATCCCCTTCTGACGCTGCCGATGTTCATCTTCATGGGCTATGTCCTGTCCGAAAGCCGCATCGCGGATGACCTCTACAAGATGTTCCACGTCTGGATGGGGGGCCTGTCAGGCGGGCTTGCTGTGGGCACCATCGGGCTCATGGTACTGATTTCAGCGATGAACGGGCTGTCCGTGGCGGGTATGGCAATCGGGGCCACGATTGCCCTGCCCGAATTGCTAAGGCGAGGATATGACAAACGAATGGTCACCGGGGTGATCCAAGCCGGATCATCCCTGGGCATCCTCGTACCACCGTCTGTTGTGCTGGTCCTTTACGCCATGATCGCCCGGCAACCTGTCGGCCAACTGTGGCTTGCCGGTGTGATCCCGGGGCTGATGATGGCCACCATGTTCGTCCTCTACATCGTGATCCGCTGCAAACTGAACCCCGCACTTGGTCCTGTGCTTCCCGCAGCTGAACGCGACATCCCTCGGGCCGAAAAACTGCGCCTCCTGCGCGCGGGCCTGCTGCCGCTGGCGATCTTCTTTATCATGATGGTGCCTTTCGTGAACGGCTGGACATCGCTGGTCGAAAGCTCGGCCATTGGCGCGATTGCCGCCTTCATGGCGGCTGTGCTCAAAGGCCGGATGACCCGCGAAGTGTTTGAAAACTCCGTGCGTCAGACGCTTGGCATTTCCTGCATGTTCATGTGGATCATCCTCGCAGCACTCGCCTTTGGCGCTGTGTTTGACGGGCTTGGCGCGGTCAAGGCAATTGAGAACCTGTTCACCGATCAACTGGGTCTCAGCCCTTGGGTGATCCTGATCCTGATGCAACTCAGCTTTATCGTCATGGGTACATTCCTTGACGACACCGCCATGCTTGGTCATCGTCGCCCCGCTATACGTGCCGCTGGTCGGCGCGCTTGGGTTCGACCTGATCTGGTACGGCATCCTGTATACGATCACGACCCAGATCGCCTATATGACGCCACCCTTCGGCTATAACCTGTTTTTGATGCGCGCCATGGCGCCGCCCGAGATTGGCCTACGTGACATCTACGTGTCGATCATCCCCTTTGTGCTTGTGATGGTCGCTGCCCTTGCCGTGGTGATGATCTTTCCACAAATCGCGCTTTGGCTGCCGGAATATGTATATGGCAAATAACAACAACCAAGACTTCGGTAACGGAGCACAACCCACTTTCAGAGAGGAAATAAAATGACCACAAGACGTAAGTTTCTCAAAACAGCCGGCATCGCCGGTGTCGGCAGCCTTGCCGCACCCGCCGTTGTCAAAGCACAATCTGCAATCACGTGGCGCTTCCAGACCTATGCCGGTGCTGCCCTTGGCGAGCACGTGACGAAACCGGTCATCGACTACATCAACAACAATTCAAACGGTGAGCTGACGGTCGAGCTGTTCTACGCAGACCAGATCGTTCCAACGGGCGAGCTGTTTCAGGCACTTCAGCGTGGCACGATCGACGGCGTGCACTCGGATGACGACTCCATGGCGTCGCCAACCCCGCTGCGCCAGTTCGGTGGTTACTTCCCCTTTGCCACAAAGCACATCCTCGATGTGCCGGTGCTGTTTAACCAGTACGGCCTCAAGGAAATCTGGGAAGAAGAATACAACAAGGTCGGCGTGAAATGGCTGTCCGCTGCGGGTCAGGATCCGTGTAACTTTAACACCACGAAGGAAATCACATCGGTCGCAGATCTCGACGGCCTGCGCCTCTATACCTTCCCGACCGCCGGTCGCTTCCTGTCGAAATTTGGCGTCGTGCCGGTGTCGATCCCCTACGAGGACGCCGAAGTCGCGGTTCAGACCGGTGAACTTGACGGCATGGCGTGGTCTGGCATCACCGAAGACTACACCGTCGGCTGGGCCGATGTGACCGACTACTTCCTGACAAACAACATCTCTGGCGCATGGATCGGTTCGTGGTTCGTAAACCAGCAACGTTGGGCAGATCTGCCGGATCACCTCAAATCCGTTGTGATGGCAGCAACCGAAGCAGGTCACACCTATCGCAACCAGTGGTACTGGGGCGGCGAAGCGGCGTTGCGCGCCAATGGCGACAAGCTTGCACTGCGTCAGGTTCCTCCTGGCGAATGGGCCGAGGTCGAAAACGCCGCGAAGGAATTCTGGACCGAGGTTGCAGCCGAGGGTGAAATCCAAGAGAAGATCATCAACATCTTCCGCGAGTACAACAGCGTCATCAACCAAGCGGGCGCTCCGTACACCTTCGAATAAAACCCAAAATGGTGCCCCGCATAGCCGAGGGCACCAATCCATTCATAGACAATGGCCAAATCCTTTTGTGGGTTTGGCCGCCCTGACCACTCCCGGAGGCCATAATGACACTCGACGACCTGCAAGCCAAAGCCGAGACCGGCGAAATCGATACCGTTCTGGTCTGCATGGTCGACATGCAGGGCCGTCTCATGGGCAAGCGGTTTCACGTCTCGAACTTCCTCGAATCTGCTTGGAAAGAGACACATTGCTGTAACTACCTGCTGGCCACTGACCTTGAGATGGCCACACCCGATGGCTACAAATCCACAAGCTGGGAAGCAGGCTATGGCGACTACGTGATGAAGCCCGACATGGCGACACTGCGTCCTGTTCCATGGCTAGAAGGCACCGCATTGGTGCTGTGCGATATCATTGATCACCACACCCACGAACCGGTCCCGCATTCTCCGCGTCAGATGCTGAAAAAGCAGGTTGAGCGCCTGAGCGCGATGGGGCTCACCCCGATGATGGCAACCGAGCTCGAATTCTTCCTGTTCGAAAACTCCTTCGACGACATCCGCAAGGGCGGCTTCCGCAACCTTGCCCCGATCAGTGGCTATAACGAGGATTACAACATCCTCCAGACCACACGCGAAGAACACGTGATGCGCCCGATCCGCAACCATCTGGTGGCGGCGGGTGTTCCTGTCGAGAACTCCAAAGGCGAAGCCGAGACCGGGCAGGAAGAACTGAACATCCGCTACGCCGATGCGCTTGCCTGTGCCGACAACCACACGATAGCAAAACACGCGGTGAAAGAGATCGCCCATATGCAAGGTCACGCGGTCACCTTTATGCCCAAGTGGCGGGCCGACAAGGTGGGCAGTGCCGCGCATGTGCATCAGTCCCTGTTCAAAGGCGACACCAACATTTTCCACGACGCCAACGCACCGCTCACCATGTCGGACACGATGAAATCCTACGTCGCGGGCCTGATCAAATACGCCCCCGACATGACCGTGTTCCTCGCGCCTTATGTCAACAGTTACAAGCGCTTCCTTGCGGGCACGTTTGCGCCTACGAAAATCGCATGGTCCGTCGACAACCGCACCGCAGGCTACCGCCTTGTCGGTGACGGCACCAAAGGCGTACGGATCGAGTGCCGCATCCCTGGTTCTGACATCAATCCTTACCTCGCCTGTGCGGTCCAGCTTGCTGCTGGCATCGCCGGAATGGAAGAAAAGCTCAGCTTGGAAGACCCGGTCTCGGGCGATGTCTACAACATGACCAATGTGCCAGAGATTCCCAACACATTACGCCTCGCCACCGAGGCATTGCGCGGATCAAACATGCTGCGCACCTCCATGGGTGACGACGTCATCGACCACTACACCCGCGCCGCAGAGGTCGAACAGGAAATGTTCGACGCGGCTGTCACCGACTGGGAAATCCAGCGCGGATTTGAAAGAGCCTAAACCATGACCAAAACAGTCGACCTCATCTCCCCGATCGACGGATCGGTGTACCTCACCCGCGAGGTACTGACCCAAGAGGCTGCTTTTGACGCCGCCAAGCGAGCAAAAGCCGCGCAAGCCGACTGGGCCGCACGCCCGGTCTCAGAGCGCATCGCGATGGTCCGCAAAGCCGCCGAGATCATCGGTGGCCAACAGGACCGCATGACCCAAGAAATCGCGCATCAAATGGGCCGTCCCATCCGATATGGCGGCGAGTTTGGCGGGTTCAACGAACGCCTGTCCTACATGGCGGACGTGGCCGAAGAGAGCCTCGCTCCGATGGAAATCGAGGACAGCGACACCTTCCGCCGCGTGATCAAGCGGGTCCCTTGGGGCACCGTTATGGTCATCGCGCCATGGAACTACCCTTACATGACCGCGATCAACACCGTCGCACCCGCCCTCATTGCGGGCAACACCGTGATCCTGAAACACGCGGGCCAAACCCTTGCCGTGGGGGACCATCTGGCCGAAGCCTTCCACGCCGCCGGGGTGCCGGAGGACGTATTTCAGAACCTCGTCCTCGACCACGACACCACCTCTGCGTTGCTCTCTGAGAAGGCTGTTGATTTCGTCAACTTCACCGGCTCGGTCGGCGGCGGCAAAGCCATCGAACGCGCGGCGGCTGGCACGTTTATGCCGGTCTCAACCGAACTGGGCGGCAAGGACCCCGGCTATGTCCGCGCCGACGCCGATGTGGATGCAGCGGTGGACACTTTGCTCGACGGCGCAATGTTCAACTCGGGCCAATGCTGCTGCGGGATTGAACGGATTTACGTGCACGAAAGCCTCTACGAACAATTTGTCGAAAAAGCCGTTGCGTGGGTCAACGCCCAAAAACTCGGCAACCCGCTTGACCCTGACACGACAATGGGTCCCATGGCCAATGTCCGTTTCGCAAAAGAAGTCCGCGCCCAGATAGACGAAGCCGTCGCAGACGGCGCCACAGCACATATCGAAACCATGCCCGCCGACGACGGCGGCGCCTACCTCACCCCGCAGATCCTCACAAACGTCACCCACGACATGCGCGTGATGCGCGACGAAAGCTTTGGTCCGGTTGTCGGCATCATGGCCGTCAAAGACGACGAAGAAGCCATCGCACTGATGAACGACAGCCACTTTGGACTGACCGCTTCGATCTGGTCCAAGGACACTGCCAAAGCGGAAGAGATTGCAGATCAGATCGACACTGGAACCGTGTTTCTGAACCGCTGCGATTATCTTGATCCCGCACTATGCTGGACGGGCTGCAAAGACACCGGACGCGGACAAGGTCTATCGAAACTGGCGTATCAGGCCCTGACACGCCCCAAATCCTACCACCTCAAGAAGGCATGACGAAAATGTCCCTCACCGGAAACTGGTCCTATCCCACCGCCATCCGCTTTGGCGCTGGCCGCATCTCGGAAATCGCCGAAGCCTGCATCGCGGCAAACATCACAAAGCCCCTGCTCGTCACGGATCGTGGTCTGGCCGACATGGACATCACGACCAAGACCCTCGACCTGATCGAAGGCGCCGGCCTTGGCCGCGCGCTGTTCGCCGATGTAGACCCGAACCCCAACGACAAGAATGTCGAAGAAGGCCTACGCGTCTACCGCGAAGGTGGATATGACGGCGTCGTCGCATTCGGCGGCGGCTCCGGCCTCGATCTGGCCAAAACGCTTGCTTTCATGGCAGGCCAGTCGCGCCCGCTGTGGGATTTCGAAGACATTGGCGATTGGTGGACCCGCGCCGACCCCGACGGCATCCACCCCATCGTCGCTGTGCCCACCACAGCCGGTACCGGATCCGAGGTGGGCCGCGCCAGCGTCATCACCAATTCGGAAACGCACGAGAAGAAGATCATCTTCCACCCCAAAGTGCTGCCGGAGGTTGTGATCTGCGACCCCGAGCTGACTGTGGGCATGCCCAAATTCATCACCGCGGGCACCGGGCTTGATGCCTTTGCCCACTGTGTCGAGGCGTTCAGCAGCCCACATTACCACCCGATGAGCCAGGGGATCGCTTTGGAGGGTATGAAGCTGGTCATCGACAACCTGCCCACGGCCTACAATGAGCCCACCAACATCGACGCCCGCGCCAACATGATGAGCGCAGCCGCGATGGGCGCCACCGCTTTCCAAAAGGGCCTCGGCGCGATCCATGCTCTGAGCCACCCTATCGGCGCACATCACCACACGCACCACGGCACCACCAACGCTGTGTGCATGCCCGCTGTGCTCAAGTTCAATGCCGACGCCATCCGCGACCGCTTTGACAGCGCCGCCAGCTACCTGGGCGTAGACGGCGGGTTCGAGGGCTTCCAAGCCTTTGTCGACCAGTTCAACGACAGCTTCGCGATCCCGAAGACACTCACTGATCTGGGAGTAAAGGATGCTAACCTCGACGTTCTGGTCCGCGACGCGCTGAATGACCCGTCCACAGGCGGCAACCCGGTCACAATGACCGAAGCCAACACCCGGGCGTTATTCGAAGCCGTCCTCTAAGAGCGTGCACTTCTTCGAAGAATTGCGGGAGACTTGTTTAAAAGTCTCCCGCACTCAATCCACGTTCCGATACCACGCCACGATCTGCGCCCGCGCCTCATCATCCATCTGGATCGCGTTCGGCGGTGGCATCGCGTGGGACCGTCCCGCCTGCAGATAAATCTGGTGCGCGTGCTGCGCGACATCCGCCTCGGTCTCAAGGTACACACCCTTCGGCGCCCAGCGGATACCGTCCCACAAAGGCTCCCGCGCGTGGCACATGGAGCAATTGCCCTGCACGACGTTATACGCATCTTCGAACCCGTCAGCCGACGCAAACCGTTCCTCGAACGCGGTCATGGGACGCTCTGCGGCTTCATCATAGGTGCCCCAGTCCCCCAAAGACGACAGCCACGCAATCGCGATAAAAAGGATCACAGTCACGGCCCAGGTCCAGTTCGGCTGCCCCTTTCCCGCGTGCATCGAGTTAAAGTAATGCCGGATCGTAACGCCCATCAGGAACACGAGCGACGCGATCAGCCACGCGAATTCGGTGCCAAACGCCAAGGGGTAATGGTTGGACAACATCAGGAAGATCACCGGCAACGTCAGGTAGTTGTTATGCGTCGAGCGCAGCTTGGCGATCTTGCCGTACTTGGGGTCAGGCGTCCGCCCTGCTTTGAGATCTGCCACAACAATCCGCTGGTTCGGCATGATGATGAAGAACACGTTGGCCGTCATGATCGTCGCCGTGAACGCCCCCAGATGCAGCAACGCCGCGCGGCCCGTGAACACCTGGTCATAGCCCCAGGCCATCACGACGAGGATCACGAAGAGCAACAGCATCAGCACCGTCGGTTGTTCACCCAACGCAGACTTGCACAGGAAATCATAGAGCAACCAGCCAATCGTCAACGACAGGGCCGAGATCACGACCCCCTGCCACAGCGCCAGATCAGCTTTGGTCGGGTCCAGAAGATACAGCTCTCCGCCAACCCAGTAGACAATCATCAATAGCGCGGCACCCGAGAGCCATGTCGTGTAACTCTGCCATTTGTGCCAGGTCAGATGCTCGGGCAGACGCGCGGGTGCCACAAGGTACTTGGTCGTGTGATAGAAGCCCCCGCCATGCACTTCCCATTCCTCACCAGAGGCCCCTTCGGGCATGTCATCGGCAGGCTTCAGCATCAGATCAAGCGCGATAAAATAGAACGACGCCCCAATCCACGCCATCGCAGTGATCACATGCAACCAGCGCACCGCGAAAGCGGTCCAATCCCAAAGAATGGCGAAATCATACATGGCAGTTGGCTCCTGTTGGCAGGTTTCACCTAGACTATCCGCGCTAGGATTATTCTGCTATTCCAACGAAACTCCAAGCTGTATCAAAAATCTGCGAATAATGAGCTACCTAGACAACATCCGAACCTTTGTACGTGTCTACGAATTGGGCAGCATGTCTGCCGCCGGTCGGGATTTGCGCATTTCGCCAGCTGTCACCTCAACCCGCATCGCCCAGCTCGAGGAACACCTCTCGGTGCGCCTGTTCCAACGCACCACCCGAAACCTGACGCCCACGGAACAGGGACGATTGTTCTATCCGGGCGCAGTCGAAGTGCTTGAATCCGTAGAAGCCGCCGAAGCACAGGTCGTTGACATCACCGAAAACCCCCGCGGATCGATCTACGTCGCCGCGCCCTTGGGGGTCGGCCGCCGCCTGATCGCACCGCTGGTACCCGACTTCATCGCACGATACCCGGACGTGACCGTACGACTAAGGCTGACGGATCGTAAGGTTGACCTCACCACCGAAGGTCTGGATCTGGCGGTCTTTCTGGGAGAACCGGAAGACAGCACGCTGCGCATTCGCAATATCGCAGATGTCGATCGCGTGCTCTGCGCAGCACCTGAGTATCTGAAAACCAAAGGCATGCCGAACACCGGCGACGACCTGATCACCCAGAACCACGAATGCCTCAACCTCCGCTTTCCGGGAGCAACCGAGTTCCAGTGGCGGTTGCAGACCAGAGACGGCCCCAAACGGTTCAAGGTCAAAGGGCGCTACGAATCCGACGACGGAGATGTCCTGACCGATTGGGCACTTAATGGCCACGGCATCGCGATGAAACCGATCTTCGAAATCGCAGACCACCTGCGCGCAGGTCGGTTGATCGAGGTTGCCAAACAAACGCCACCCGTGCCAATCCAGATGGCGTGCCTGTTCACACACCGACGCAGACAAGACCCCAAAACGCGCCTGTTCATGGATTTCGTCATTGGCCGCATCGGAATGGCAATCAAAAGCGCCTGACATTGGTCAGGGGCCATATGCGTCGAATTATAAAGGCCTGATGTGCGGACTTTGCTTCTGTTCACTATTCCGAACCGAAGGTCTGCATCAATCGAATTCAGACACAATACAATCAACGATCCGTTTGATGCGCGCCTGGCCCAAATGGACCTTTGCCAATGAGATATAGAGCCTATCATCAGAGGGGCCGGGATCGACCCAAATCTCCACCAGTTTCTTTGACAGAAGATCGTTCTCCACCATGTAAGTCGGCGCGATGGCAATGCCGTGACTGGTCTTGTCGCGCTTAAGTTCCTGTCTCTTTTCTCATTTAGGCAGCCTTCCATGTGTACAGGGAATTGGGGCTGATACCTAGTCGCTCGGCCACTTCGCTGACCGCGTATCCGCGCTCAACAACCTGCGCCACAGCGTCCTACTTGAACTCGTCCGCAAACCGTATTCCCTAGTTCATATCCGTCTCTCCTTGGTTCCAAAATTACCAAGCAAAGCGTCTACAAATCTAGGGGCACCTCACCTTGACCGCTCGGAAACTGACAGAAATCTGTTGCTCTTTGCCGTGTGCATGAACTTAAAGCTGACAAAACACCTCATCGTTATGTTCACCCAACTCCGGAGCAGAGCACCTAAGTTCTGGCGCATCAACCGATTGTTTGATCGGAAAGCCGAGGATCGGGATGTTTTCGCCTTTCTGCACTGAGGACTCCAATACCATGTTGCGATATTGGATCTGCGGGTCGTTCAGGGCCGAAATGACATCAAGAACAGGACCGGCGGGTACGCCGGCGTCATTCAGCCGGGCCAACCAGACTTCGGTGGTCTGCCCGATCAGCCTTGACTGGATCTCTGCGCGGATTTCATCTCGGTGCTGCACCCGTGCCTCGTTGTTCGCAAACCTCGGATCGTCCAACAGATGGCGACACTCAAGCAGTCTGAAAAGACGGTCGACAATCTGGTCGTTCGACACCGCTATCGCAATATGTCCGTCCGACGTCTCGAACAGGCCATAAGGCGCGACGAGCGGATGATCGTTGCCGGCACGGGGCAAAGTCTGTCCAGTGGCGAAAACCTCTGTCGCCATGTAGGCGAGAAGACTGACCATGCTGTCGGTCATGGCGATGTCGATTGATTTGAACGTACGCTGCGTGGCCGGAACCGCGAGTGCCGCAGCGCAGCCCAGAGCGGCATAAAGACCGGCGACCAGATCGCTGATCGGCAATCCTGACCGCAATGGAGGACCGTCCGCCTCGCCATTTGTCCACATGAATCCGCTCATCGCCTGCGCCACGAAATCGAAGGACGGGCGCGCGGCGTAAGGGCCGGTTTGGCCGAAGCCTGAGATATGACAGACAATCAGACGCGGGTTTAGTTTTTCCAGTACAGGGTCGGACAAGCCCATTTTCGCCATCGTTCCGGGTTTGAAGTTGTCGACAAGCATGTCCGAGCCGGAAATCAGTTTCTTGAGCTTGTCCATCTCTTCGGTCTTGCGAAGATCAAGCACGACCGAGCGCTTGTTTCGGTTGAACGACGCGAAATAGGCACTCATCCCGCCGATCTTGCTGCCCTGTTCCCGAAGCGGATCACCCTTTGGCCCTTCGACCTTGATGACATCCGCACCCAGATCCGCCAGCTGCTGGGTGCAGAACGGGCCGGAAATCACACGGGTTAAATCTATGATGCGGGTTCCTTTCAGGCTCATGGTGTTACCCGACTGCGCGCGTCGCGCTATCCAGTGGGCGCGTGGCCCCGATCGGTGGAACTTTCAGCAGTCGCGCGGGAAGTTCGCGGCCCAGAACACCGGAAAGCCAACGCCCCTGTTCCACGAGCCGTTCGAAATCGACTCCGGTCTCAAAGCCTTCGGAGTGCAGGAAATGCACCAGATCCTCGGTCGCGACATTTCCCGTTGCTCCGGGTGCGAACGGGCAGCCACCGATCCCGCCAAGCGAACTTTCATACCGCTTGATCCCCAGGGACAGTCCCATCATGACATTTGCAAGCGAGAGTCCGCGCGTGTCGTGCAAGTGCAAGACGAGAGACAGCTCAGGATGTGCTGCGCGCAAAGTCGTCACGACCTCCTTGATCTGGCTGGGCGTGGCGGTTCCGATTGTGTCGCCAAGTTTGATCTCGTCGAAACCGATATCGACCAAAGCGTTGACGACCCGAAGCACTTGCGCCGTCGGCGTCACACCTTCGAATGGGCAACCAAAGGCTGCGGCCAACGCGGCGACCGGACGACGCTCTTCTGCAAGGGCCAGATCGTATACGGGTACAAGCCGCGCGATCGCGTCGTCGACGGAACAATTGCTGTTTGCCCGGCTATGGCTTTCGGTTGCGGACAAGAAGCAGACCCATTCATGCACGCCGGTCCTGGCGGCGCGCTCCGCCCCACGCATGTTGGGGACCAGTGCCTGAAACACAACGCCTTCCGCCTCTTGCAAGCCTTCCATAACACGCTCTGCGTCTGCCAATTGCGGCACGGCTCGCGGAGAAACGAAACTGGTGACTTCGAACCGCTTCAACCCGACGTCGATTGCACGCTCAACCAACGCGATCTTGTCAGCCACGGACACATGAACGGATTCGGATTGGAGCCCGTCGCGCGGGCTCACTTCGGTCAGTTCTACTTCCATTTTCATCCTCCGTTCCAGCGCTGCGAACCGGGTTGATGCCACGTGATCCGCGCGCCAACTGTTGTTAACACAAGGCCACGCGAAAGGGAATTTTGCCATCTCGTTTTGCGATGGCTGCCGTCTTTATTCGTTGTTTCATATTCGACCGTCCCCTCGCTACGTTTTTCGGAATGCGCTTTAGGGAGGAATACACAATGCGCCTGACAACTGTTTTCACGACAAAGCTGGGGATCGTCGCTGCCGGATTCATGACCGTTTCGGCACTTCCCGCATCGGCGACGGAATGCATCGCTCCGTCCAATCCGGGCGGCGGCTGGGACTTCACCTGCCGCACCATCGGCCGGATTCTCAGCGAACTGGATCTGGTAGACGGCAATGTCCAGGTCACGAACATGCCTGGCGGTGTAGGTGCGGTGACCTACGCGATGGTCGCTAGCGAACGCCCCGACGATGCGGAGCTGATCGTGGCCACCTCTACTGTGGGCATCACCCAGATCGCCCAAGGCAAATACCCCGCCGGTGTCGACACCATGCGCTGGCTTGGCATGCTCGGCGCCGACGTCGGTGTCGTTGCCGTTGCGGCAGATAGCGACATCCAGTCTATGGATGACCTCAACGCAGCCCTTAAGGCAGATCCGGGTTCTCTGACCACGGCCGGGTCGTCGTCCATCGGCGGCTGGGATCATATCCGCCTGCTGATCGCGGCACGCGAAGCCGGAGTCGAGGGCCTTTCCGATATCCGTTGGGTGCAATTCGACGGTGGCACGGACGCGGTCACGCAGTTGATCGGCGGCCAGGTCGATGTGGTGTCCACCGACATCTCTGAAATCGGCGGATTCGTGGAATCCGGCGACATTCGCCTGATCGGCGCAATGTCGGACGAGCGCATTCCCGCGTTCCCGGACGCCCCGACCATGAAAGAGCAGGGCATCGACATGACCGGCTACAACTGGCGTGGGCTCTACACCGGCGGTGGGGTTTCGGACGAAGAGTACAACCAGTGGGTCTCAGATCTGGAGACGCTCTACAATTCTGAGAACTGGCAAACGGCCGCCGTTGAGTTCGGGCTTGTGCCGATCTGGCGCGGTGGTGCTGACTTCGAAGCCTATATCCGCGAGCAAGAGCAAGTCACCGCCGATATCTCGCGCGACATCGGTGTGATTGAGTGACCAGCACACGTATCCTTTCCGCCGCGATCTTTGTGGTCGCGGCGGTCTACACTTGGTACGGCAGCACCTATACCGTTTCCTTCGGGGACGTTCTGGGACCGTCGGTCTTTACCCTCATCGTCGGAATTCCAGCGATGGTGCTTTCGGGCTCACTCATTGTCTTCCCGGGTGGTGGCATTGAATGGGCAGGACGCTCTCACCTGATGCGACAGGCGATCGCCATCGCAGTGCTGGTCGGCTACGCATGGCTGCTCAAGCCGCTCGGTTTTCCGTTGGCGACCTTCGGGTTGATTGCGGCGCTCGCCATTGTTCTGGGTGGGGACGCCCGCAAATCGTTGCTTCTGGGGGGCGCGATGTCGCTGTCATTGTGGGTTCTGTTCGACCAGATCCTCGGCTTGCCCCTCGCCTTTCTCGGCTCAGTTTTTGGAGGCTGACAGATGG
Source organism: Marivita sp. (assembly GCA_043585115.1). Lineage (GTDB taxonomy): Bacteria > Pseudomonadota > Alphaproteobacteria > Rhodobacterales > Rhodobacteraceae > Marivita. The sequence goes on along the minus strand of CP121326.1, from coordinate 2,524,043 downwards.
AAACCCTCACGCTTCTGGCCGGCGGTTTTTCCGTTGCCCTAATGCCTCTCAACCTTTTTCTTCTTTTTTCCGGCTGCTTTGTCGGCACCTTGATCGGTGCCCTACCGGGACTTGGGCCGGTGAACGGCGTGGCTATTCTGATCCCGCTTTCATTTGCGTTTGGGCTTGATGCGACCTCTTCGCTGATCCTGCTTTCTGCGGTGTATTTCGGGACTATGTATGGCGGACGAATTAGTTCGATCTTGCTGAATATCCCCGGTGACGAACCGGCGGTGATGACCACTTTGGACGGCTATCCCATGGCCCAGAAGGGGCGCGCGGCGGATGCGCTTGCGTTGTCGGGGGTCGCGTCGTTCGTGGGATCGACCGTTGCGGTGATCGGCCTCTCGCTTTTTGCCCCGATGCTGGCGCGTGCCGCCATTCATTTCGGACCTGCGGACTATTTTGCGCTCTATATCATGGCCTTCGCCACAATCGGGGGCGTCGCGGGTGTAGACCCGCGCAAGACACTGTTGTCTGCCGGGATTGGCCTGATGATCGCGACGGTGGGACTTGATCCGATTTCGGGTATTCCGCGCTACACCAACGGCAATTTCCACATCTATGACGGGATTGAGCCCATCGTTGCTCTGGTTGGCCTCTTTGCCATTTCCGAGATACTCGTGCTTCTCGAAAAGCATCTCAAAGATCGTTCGGGTGCAATTCCGGTGGATGGCTGGATGCCGTCGCTGGCGACGATCCTGTCTGCGAAATGGGCGATGGTGCGCGGCTCTCTCATCGGATTCGTTGCCGGCGTTTTGCCGGGTGCGGGGGCATCGCTGGGGTCGGTCATGTCCTATTCCATGGAAAAGCAGGCCAGCGACAAGGACGGCACCTTTGGCAAGGGCGATCCACGCGGCGTTGCCGCCCCCGAGGCAGGCAACAATGCGGCGTCGGGCGGCGCCCTGATACCCATGCTGTCGCTTGGCGTTCCGGGATCGGGCACCACCGCGGTGATGCTGGCGATGCTGATCTCGCTCAACGTGCAGCCCGGTCCGCTCCTGTTCGAGCGTCAGCCCGACCTCGTCTGGGGTCTGGTTGCTTCGCTCTACATGGCCAATGTCACGCTGCTCATTCTGAATATTCCGCTGATCGGTATCTTTACGCGCCTGATGGCGGTGCCGACCTGGGCGCTCTTGCCAATCGTCGCGGCCGTCAGTTTCGTAGGTGTATTTTCGATCTCGAACTCGATCTTCGATCTGGAAGTCATGATCGCCTTTGGTGTGCTGGGCTACCTACTGCGCAAGATGGATATCAGCCTCGTTCCCCTGGTGCTTGGCCTGCTGCTGGGCGGGGACATGGAGCGCAACTTGCGTCGGGCCATGTCGATCTCGGACGGAGATTGGAGCATCCTTGTTCAAAGCTGGATTTCCATCGTGCTCTACATCCTTACAATCGCCTTCCTCGCCCTTTCCGTCTGGCTGGCAGTGAAGTCCAACAAGCGTGAAAAAGCGCGAGCGTTGCGCGAATGACCTGGGGCTTCGTCGGACTGGGTCAGATGGGCTTGCCCATGGCATTGAACCTGTCCAAAATCGCCGATTGCGTCGCATTCGACCGTAAGGGCGAGGCGCCGGAGAGCCTGACCAAAGTCAGCGAGCTGTCAGCCCTGTCGGGCTGTGATCAGGTGATCCTTTGTCTGCCGAGTGGCGCCGCAGTGGAAGACGTGCTTTTTGGCAATGGCGGTCTGGCTGATAAGCTGGAGGCGGGTACGCTTGTCATCGACACCTCGACCACCTCGCACGGGACTGCCGTGCGTGTGGGTCAGATGCTTGCGGCGCGTGGCATCGCCTTTCTCGATGCGCCGATCTCAGGCATGCAGAAGCGGGCCGAAGACGGCACGCTGACGATGATGGTCGGAGGAGAACCCGGGCCGTTGGAAACCCACCGCGCAACGCTCGGGTCGATGGCGTCAAAAATCCTGCATGTTGGCCCTGTCGGAGCGGGGCAACTGGCCAAGTTGATGAACCAGCTTTTGTTCAACATCAACATGGCCGCGCTTGCGGAAATCTTGCCGGTTTCGGCCAAGCTTGGGCTTGACCCTGATCAAGTGGCAGAGATCGTCAATTCGGGCACGGGCCGCAGCTATGCCAGCGAATTTTTTGTGCCGAACATCCTGCGGGGCGTGTTTGATCAGGGCTATCCGATGAAGGCGGCTTACAAGGATCTGATCGCTGGGGCAGAAGTTACGGCGGAAAACGGTTTCCCGGCCCCGGTCCTTGCAGCGGCGACGGCGACTTATCAACAGGCGCTGGCCGAAGGGTTTGGCGCAGAGGACAAGGGCGCGATGATCAAGGTGTTCGAACGCCTGATTGGCGCTGAATTCAGGAGCAGGGAATGAGTGACGAACACGGGCTGCGGCGCGGCCTGACAAACTACGGCGACAAGGATTTCGCAGTCTACCTGCGCCGCTCATTCGCGCGGTCGATGGGTTTGAGCCGGGATATGCTGGACAAACCGATCATCGGCATCGCCATGACGCCATCGGATTTCAACAACTGCCATCGCACCATGCCCGAGTTGGTCGAGGCGGTAAGCCGTGGCGTTTTGGCGTCGGGTGCCCTGCCGCGGGCGTTTCCGACCATCTCGACCGGGGAGGTGTTCCTAAACCCCACGTCGATGGTCTATCGAAACCTGATGGCCATGGACACCGAAGAGATGGTGCGCGCACAGCCGATGGATGCTGTCGTGCTGATCGGCGGCTGCGACAAGACCGTGCCAGCCCAGTTGATGGGTGCGGCTTCAGCCGATATTCCCGCAATCCAGCTTGTCACCGGCCCGATGAGCACGGGTCACTACAAGGGTGAGCGGCTAGGCGCCTGTACCGATTGTCGTCGGTTCTGGGGCAAGTATCGCGCGGACGAAATCGGGCGCGAGGAAATCGACATCGTCGAAGGCCGCCTTGCCGCCACTGCCGGGACCTGCGCCGTGATGGGCACGGCCAGCACCATGGCGATCATCTCCGAGGTTCTGGGCATGAGCCTGCCCGGCACCGCCGCGATCCCCGCTGTCGCAGCCGACCGTCTTGTCGCAGCCGAGGAAACCGGCAAGGCCGCGGTTCACTTGCTGACGCACCCGCGAAGGCCGTCCGAAATCATTACCGAAAAATCCGTGGAAAACGCCATGCGCGTGCTCATGGCCGTTTCCGGCTCCACCAATGCGGTGGTGCATCTAGCGGCCGTGGCGGGGCGGCGCGGCATTTCAATCAGCCCCGAGCGGATGAACCAGATTAGCGACGAAACCCCGGTGCTTGTCGACCTGAAACCCGTCGGCAAGGGCTATCTTGAGGATTTCCACCATGCAGGAGGGGTCGGCGCATTGTTGCGGGAACTCAAGCCGCTTCTGCATCTCGATACGGTGGATGTCATGGGCCAGACCCTTGGCGACCGGCTGGAAGAACCGCTCGATTGGGTCAATCGCGACGTGATCCGCGCCGCGGACGATCCGGTATCGCCAGTGGGTGGACTGATCTCGCTTGGCGGAAATCTCGCGCCTCAGGGCGCGATCTTCAAACGTGCCGCCGCGACGGAAAGCCTGTTCGAACATGAAGGCCGCGCGGTGGTCTTCGACAGCCTTGAACACCTGGCGCGCAGCATCGATGATCCCGACCTCGACATCGCGGCAGAAGACATCATGGTGCTGCAGAACGCGGGGCCCGTGGCCGCCGGTATGCCCGAGGCGGGCTATCTACCGATCCCCAAGAAACTCGCGCGTCAGGGTGTCAAAGACATCGTGCGCATCTCTGACGCGCGCATGTCCGGCACGGCCTTTGGCACGATCGTGCTGCACATCGCCCCCGAAACCGCACGCGGCGGGCCGCTGGCCGCCGTTCGCACCGGCGACCGCATTCGCCTGTCGGTCCGGAACAAATCCATCGACCTGCTGGTGGACGACGCGGAGATCGCAAGGCGCCTTGCTAATCACACGCCGCCGGACCTGCCCCCTCGCGGTTATCGCGGCCTCTACGCCCGCGCCGTGACACAGGCCCCCGAAGGCGTCGATTTCAATTTCCTGCAACACGAAAGCACGGCCCGGTTCGGGCGGGAGGACGAGAGATGAACCTTGCAGCGCTTTTATCCGACCGCGAGGCCGAGGGCCGCCCAGTCCGCGTGGGCATGATCGGCGCGGGCAAGTTTGGCACGATGTTTCTGGCGCAGGCGGAACGCCAGCGCGGAGTGCACATCGTCGGGGTCTGCGATCTGAACCCTGCAGCGGCGCGTTCGAATTTCGATCTGGTGGGCTGGGACGCCGCGCGCTACGCCGCTGCCTCCCTCGATGATGCGGCACGGAACGGCACGACCCATGTGGGCGACGACTGGCAGGCACTTGTCGCTCATCCAGCGGTCGAAATCATCATCGAATGCACCGGCAACCCGATGGCTGCGGTGACCCACATCCTGACGGCGTTCCGAGAAGGCAAGCACGTCATTAATGTGACCGTCGAGGCCGATGCCTTTGTCGGCCCCGGTTTCGGCGTCAAGGCGCGCGAAGCGGGCGTGGTCTATTCCATGGCCTATGGCGATCAGCCGGCGCTGGCGGCGGATCTGGTGGATTGGGCGCGGGCCTGTGGGTTCAGCGTGGTGGCGGCGGGGCGGGGCCATAAGTGGATGCCGCACTACCGCCAATCCACCCCTGACACGGTCTGGGACCACTGGGGCCTGACACAAGAGCAAGCCGAACGTGGCCGCCTGAACCCCAAGATGTTCAACGCCTTCCTGGACGGGTCGAAGCCTGCCATCGAAAGTGCCGCGATCGCCAACGTCTGCGGTCTGGATGCGCCGTCCGAAGGACTGGTTTTTCCGCCCGGAAGCATCGACGATATTCCGACGCTAGCGCGGCCCCGCGACGAGGGTGGGGTACTTGAACGGAAGGGTATGGTTGAAGTCATATCGTGCCTGCGCGAAGACGGCACCCAGATTCCCTTCGACATCCGCAAGGGGGTTTGGGTCTGCTTCGAGGCGGATACCGAGTATCTCAGGAACTGTTTTGAAGAATACAAGGTCGTGACCGATCCGTCGGGTCGGTACATGTGTGAAAGCCGCCGCTGGCACCTTATCGGGCTGGAGCTGACCTATTCGGTCGCGTCCATCGGCATCCGCGGTGAACCAACGGGCGTGGCCAGCGAATTCCGCGGTGACGTGGTGGCTATTGCCAAAAGAGCCCTGAAGGCTGGCGAGGTTCTGGATGGCGAGGGTGGCTACACCGTTTCAGGCGGACTCCGCCCGGCCTCAGCATCCGTGGCCCAAGGGTATTTGCCTCTTGGTCTGGCGCATAACGTAACCTTGCGATCCGATGTTGCAGAGGGTTCGCCAGTGACTTGGGCTGATGTCGAAATTGACGAAACGACAGACGCTTATCGCTTGCGCAAGGAGGTGGAGAGCCTCGTCACCCGTGCCGACGCGGCATGACGTCAGTCTCATATGTTGGAAAGGGGCTGAACCGGCCCGAATCTGTCCTGACCACGGCATCAGGAGATATATTCTGCTCGCATAGCGGGCATGGTGTGGCACGCATCAGGCCTGATGGAACGCAACATTTGCTCGCCCCTGCGACCAAAATCGGCGGTCTGCCGATTGTGCCCAATGGCATTGCACTTCGTCCCGATGGCTCCTTTCTGGTGGCCAATATCTCTGATACCGGCGGCCTTCTGGAGCTTGATGCGGACGGTGTGCGTCTTTTCCACCCTTGCACGGATGGTCAAACATCGCCCCCCGTCAACTTCGCCACACAAGACGAGTCGGGCCGCATCTGGATCACCGTCTCATCGAACTATTCGCCACGTAGTCTGGCTTATAACTGGCAGACGGCGAACGGGTATGTTGCGGTGATCGAAGATGGCAAGTTTCGCGTAGTCCTGGACGGGCTGGCCTATACCAACGAGGTGCGCCCCGATTACGAAGGCGGCTGGCTCTATATCGCTGAGACCATGGCGCAGCGCATCAGCCGTGTAAGGCTTGACGAGCGCGGAGTTCACGGCGCGCCCGAAGTTTTCGCCGAAATGCCGCGCGGCGCCTTTGTCGACGGGATCGAGCTTGACAGCGAGGGCGGCGTGCTGGCCGCCTGCATCATCTCCTCAGAGCTTATTCGCATCGACCCGGAGGGCGGTCAGAGCGTCATAATGGGTGAGCGGCACGACGATTGGATCGACGAAGTTTTAACCGCCTTCGACGACGGTGACATGGGGCGCCCGCACCTAGATACGTCACCGACCAAGGCCCTGCGCAATATCGCCAGCGTCGCATTTCGGGGCGAGGCGCTCGATCAGATCGTGTGTGGCAATCTTTTGGATGACAAGTTGCCGATGACCCCTGCGCCCGTGCAAGGGCGCATTCCGCCGCATTGGGAAACCGAGGTCCCGATTTGGGGGGATGCATTCTGAGGCATCGCGAAATACGATGCTCCCATCATGCGTTTCGATCTCTTCTCTCTGGAAATCTTTGTCGCCGTAGCGGAATTGGGCAGTATTGCCCGCGCGGCGACACGGCACAACATTGCCGCATCCGCGGCCAGCAAGCGCATATCCGATCTTGAACGTCTCGTCGGAACGCCGCTTCTTTACCGTCAGCGGCGAGGCGTAAGCCTGACCCCGGCGGGTGAAGAGCTGCTCAACCATTCACAGTCCATTGGGCGGATGGTCGAGCGCATGGAATCCGAAATGGGAAATTATTCTCAGGGCATTCGCGGGACCATCCGCGTGGCGGCCAACACCTCGTCGATCACGCAATTCCTGCCCGAAGACCTTGCGGCTTTTAACAAGGAACACCCCGATCTTCATATCGAACTGGTCGAGAAGACAAGTGCCGACATCCTCGATGCAGTTCGTTCCGGGGCTGTGGACCTTGGCATCTATTCTGGCTTTACGGATGCGAAAGGCGTGCATTCGCTACTCTACCGGCGTGATACGCTCGTCATTGCCGCTCCGCACGACCATGCACTCGCCAGCCTGAAATCGGTGACCTTTAACGATGTTCTCAATCAGGATTTTATCGCGTTGCAACAAGGCAGCTCAATCAAGGATTATCTCGAGCGCAAGGCTCAATCGTTAGGGGCCACGTTCAAGACCCGTGTCGAAGTGATGAGCTTTGACGGCGTGCGCCGGATGGTACAAGCCAAACTGGGCATCGCGGTTCTGCCCCTTGGCGCGGTGGAGCCCTATATCGAGAACTCCGAGCTTGCAATGATCCCCATCAATGAACACTGGGCCCACCGGGAGCTTCGCATTGCTATGCGTGACCGCACGACCCTGACGGTTCAGGCGCGTTCGCTTTTGGGGTTTCTCGCGCCACATGATCAGTAGCCAACTGCTGAACGCACCACATTTTCAGTACTCCAGGGGGTGTTGATCTAGTCGAACGATCCAGGTGGCTTGCGCGGCGATCGACAGCTCTCCAGCAAAGTGCTTTTGAGCAAGGTGGCACCTACAGCCTCATCCGTGCAAACTCCAAAGCTTGGTGTCGAACACCCTTTACCGGAGACACTTGTTCTTTGCGCTGAAGCCATGTGATGATCGATAAATGACACCAGAGCTTCACACACCCGCCGGCCATCCGATCTCCTCATACTGCTTTGGCACCATGCAGTGGGGTGGCAAGGCGGATCGAACTGACAGTCGCGCCATGTACGACGCAGCTCGGGCCGCCGGAATAAACTTCTTTGACACGGCCCACGGCTACACCGGAGGCGCATCCGAAACCTTATTGGGGGAGTTCGTAGCCCCTGAGCGCGACAAACTTTTCATCGCTACCAAATGCGCCTCGACAGGGAATTGCGCTCCGGACGCCATTGCGAAAGACCTCGAAGAGAGTCTGGGGCGTCTCAATCTCGACTTCGTAGACATGCTATACATGCATCGTTGGTCCGACGAGGTTCCGCTTGAAGCGACTTACGAGGCGCTTGCAAAAATGGTCGACACTGGTCACGTCCGCCATATCGGCGTTTCGAACTATTCGGCCTGGCAGGTGATGAAAGCCGCTGGTGTGGCGGCGTCTTTTGGACTCAGCATCGAAATGCTGCAACCGATGTACAACCTGGTCAAACGACAGGCCGAGGTAGAGATCTTGCCGATGTGCACAGCAGAGAACATCGCAGTCGTTCCATATTCCCCGCTTGGCGGCGGTCTTCTGACGGGCAAGTACAATCTCGGGAAAGAAGGACGCCTGACCCATGATCCAATGTACAAGTCCCGCTACGGTCAGGACTGGATGCATAAGGCTGCGATTTCACTACAAGAGCTTGCAGCCGAAGTCGGTGTGTCTGCCATTACGCTCGCAATCGCTTGGGTTGCCAATAATCCTGCTGTCACTGCACCCATCCTGAGCGCAAGCTCATCCCATCAGTTGCAATCATCGCTCGATGCCATTGGTTTCGAACTGGATGACGAAACCTTTGCGCGCCTCACGGCGCTTACCCCAACTCCACCACCAGCGACAGATCGCTCGGAGGAAGCTTGAGAATCCGGTACGGAAACGCGGTGCTCTGCAATACTAGGTGAGGTAGCCGTTCTGGAGAAGCTGCACCGCAGCGCTCCGCGATTAGGCAACAGCCGGATCGAGCGGTTCCTCACCCCTTCGGGATCAAGGGCTTCCGTTTCCCGCATTCTGTCATTGGATACGCCGTCTGGGCCTATCACCGGTTTGCCTTGAGCCTTCGTGATGTCGAAGAACTCTTGGCGGCACGTGGGGTCCTTGTCTCTCACGAGACGATACGCGATAGGGTGTCGCGTTTTGGCACGCTGTTTGCGGCCTCAAACCCGCCGTGCACCAGAATTGCCCTTGGAACAGCCTGACTTACCTTTGTGGGCATGTCCGACAAAACAGACCTTACCGAAGACCACAAAAGCGGCATCATAGAGATGGCGCTTTCAGACCAGGTGTCTTTTGCGGACATTCACAAGGAATACGGGCTACGCGAGAAAGACGTGAAGGACTTGATGCGCCGCTCGTTGAAAAGCGGCAGCTACAAGGCTTTGCGCAAACGCGTGCGGCGCTTTGGGGATCGCAGAGAGTCCTATAAGTGAGCGCAGCCTAGCTGCCCCGATACGTCGAATAACCGTAGGGCGACAGAAGCAGCGGCACGTGATAATGCGCACCGGCGTCTGACATGCCGAACCGGATCGGCACCTGGTCCAGAAACAACGGATCGTCCCCCGCCTGACCACTGGCGCGCAGGTAATCACCCGCAAAGAACACCAGTTCATAAGTTCCGGTCTGGAAGGCATCTACAGGCAGGATCGGACTGTTCGTGCGGCCATCGTCATTTGTCATGGTCTCGGACACCTTCTCAGGCCCGTTATCTGTCACCCGGTACAGGATGATCTTGATCCCCTCAGCAGGGCACCCTTTGGCCGTATCCAGAACATGTGTCGTCAAATAGCCGGACATGGTGTCCTCCTGTGATCCACTGCCTCTTTATGAGGCCAACTGCCAGAAATGCGCAAACGATAAGCTATTTGAGACACCTTTCGGGATTTCTTGAAAAAGGATTTCGATTATTCGGAATAGAACGACATTCAATCAGGAGGACACTGACGTGCAACGCTATCCCCGCGATATGACCGGATATGGCCCCAATCCACCACAGGCAAACTGGCCCGGTGGTGCAAAAATCGCTGTTCAAATCGTGCTCAACTACGAAGAGGGTGGTGAGAACAACATTCTGCACGGCGATGCCGCATCCGAGGCGTTCCTGTCCGAAATCACCGGCGCGCAGCCATGGCCGGGGCAGCGGCACTGGAACATGGAGTCGATCTACGAATACGGCAGCCGCGCGGGATTCTGGCGTCTGCACCGGATGATGGAGCATCTGCCCATCACTGTTTACGGGGTCGCCACAGCGCTTGCACGCGCGCCCGAACAGGTCGCCGCGATGAAGGACGCAGGTTGGGAAATCGCGTCACACGGCCTCAAATGGGTCGAGCACAAAGACATGCCCGCCGAAGAAGAGCGCGCTCAGATTGTCGAGGCAATCCGCCTGCACACCGAAATTGTAGGGGAACCACCCAAGGGATGGTACACGGGGCGCTGTTCGAACAACACGATCCGGCTTGTCGCGGAACAGGGCGGGTTCGACTATGTGGCAGACAGCTATGCCGACGACTTGCCTTACTGGATGTCGTTCGATGGCACCGATCAGCTCATTATGCCGTACACGATGGACTGCAACGACATGCGGTTCGGGATTCAGGCGGGCTATACCAATGGTGACCAGTTCGAAAGCTACCTCAAGGACAGCTTTGACCACCTTTATGCCGAAGGCATCGAAGGTGCGCCCAAGATGCTCTCTATCGGTCTGCACTGCCGCATCGTCGGCCGCCCCGGCCGTGCTGCTGCGCTGAAGCGCGCGCTGGACTATATGGCGGGGCACGAGGGCGTCTGGTTTGCCACACGCCAACAGATCGCGCAACATTGGGCAAAAGAACACCCTGCCCCATCCGCGCAACGACCTTCCGACATGTCCCGCGAGGATTTCGTCGCAACATTCGGCGGTATCTTTGAGCACTCGCCCTGGATCGCAGAGCGCGCTTGCGCCTATGAATCCGGTCCAACCCATGACACGGCGCGCGGCGTGCATAACCTGCTGTGCCGCGCGTTCCGCAGCGCATCCGACGGGGAGCGCCTTGGCGTCCTGAACGCCCACCCCGACCTTGCTGGCAAACTCGCCGCCGCAGGTCGACTGACCGCCGAGTCCACTGCTGAACAGGCAGGCGCAGGTCTCGACATGCTCACCGACGACGAACGCGCAATGTTCCAAAAGCTGAACGCCGATTACGTCGCGCGCCACGGCTTCCCGTTCATCATTGCGGTGAAGGACAACACCAAGGCGTCCATCCTCGACGCGTTCCATCGCCGTATCAAAAACAACCGCGACACCGAATTTGCAGAGGCCTGCCGACAGGTCGAACGCATCGCCGAACTGCGGCTGATCGAGAAGCTGGGCCAATGACGACGATCACGATCCAACCCATCAGTCCAGCGGCGTTCGCCCCCTTCGGCGATGTCCTCGACTGTGCCGGTGACCCGGACAAGATCATCAACCAAGGCAAGTGCGGGCGTTTCCATGACCGCGCAACGCTGGACTTCGCAGATGGCCGCGCGGGGATCAGCCTGTTTCAAGCCGAGCTGCGCACCCTGCCGCTCACCCTCGACATGATGGAACGCCACCCCGAAGGCAGCCAGTGCTTCGTCCCGATGAGCCATGACGGCTTTTTGGTCATTGTCGCGCCAGATGCGAATGGCCAGCCCGGCACGCCCCAAGCTTTCCGCACCGAACCGGGGCAGGCGATCAATTTTCACCGCAACACATGGCACGGCGTCCTGACCCCCATTTCGGGCAACGGTCTGTTCGCCGTGATCGACCGCATCGGCGCAGGAGACAACCTGCAAGAACACTGGTTCGACACCCCTTGCGAGGTGACCGAACCCTGATCCATCCGGGACGTGTAAGAGGAGACACTCCCGGCAACAATAATGGTTACGAGGGAGAAGGAACCATGTCAGACTCAACCATCGGCACGCCGGAGCAACTCCGCGATCCGAACTACACGCCAGCGCTGGTCAAAGCTGTGCCTCTGGGTATTCAGCACGTACTGGCGATGTTCGTCTCGAACGTCACACCGGCGATCATTGTCTGCGGCGCAGCAGGGTTCGGGTTCGGCTCGAACAGCCCCGACTTCCCGCAGATGATATACATGATCCAGATGTCGATGTTCTTTGCAGGCATCGCGACGCTGTTCCAGACCATTGGAATAGGCCCTGTCGGCGCGCGCCTGCCTATCGTACAAGGCACCAGCTTTGCCTTCATCCCAATCATGATCCCCCTTGTTGCGGGCAAAGGCGTTGACGCCATCGCTGTCCTGATGGGCGGCATCGTGGTAGGCGGCCTGTTCCACGCGTTCCTTGGCCTCTTTATCGGCAAACTACGCTTTGCCCTGCCGCCCCTTGTGACTGGCCTCGTCGTGACAATGATCGGTCTCGCCCTTGTCAAAGTTGGTATCCAGTACGCAGCAGGTGGCGTCCCCGCAATGAGTCAGCCTGAATACGGCTCGCTTCTCAACTGGACGATGGCGGGCACCGTGATCATCGTCACACTGGGCCTGAAATTCTTCACCAAAGGCATGCTGTCGGTTTCGGCTGTGCTGATCGGTCTGCTCGTCGGCTATGGCGTGGCGTTCATGCTGGGCGAAGTAAACCTTGGCAATGTTGGCCGCGCAGCACCGTTTGCTCTGCCCAACCCGCTGCATTTCGGCATCGAATTCTCGGTCGCGGCGATCATCGGCTTCTGCCTGATGTCCTTTGTCTCTGCTGTCGAAACCGTCGGCGACGTGTCGGGCATCACCAAAGGTGGCGCGGGCCGTGAAGCGACTGACAAAGAAATTCAGGGCGCGACCTATGCGGACGGTGTCGGCACGGCCATTTCCGGCCTCTTCGGCGCCCTCCCCAACACCTCGTTCAGCCAGAACGTCGGCCTCATCGCCATGACCGGTGTGATGAGCCGCGGCGTCGTCACCATCGGTGCGCTCTTCCTGATCCTCTGCGGCCTGATCCCAAAGGTCGGCGCGGTGATCTCGTCGGTGCCCATCGAAGTCCTCGGCGGGGGTGTGATCGTCATGTTCGGCATGGTCGTCGCAGCGGGCATCTCCATGCTGTCCGACGTCAACTGGAACCGCCGCAACATGGTGATCTTCGCGATTGCTCTGTCGCTGGGCCTTGGCCTTCAACTGGAACCCAACGCGCTGCAATACCTGCCGCAGACGCTCAAGGTTCTGGCCACCTCCGGCATCCTGCCTGCAGCCCTGATCGCCATCGTGCTCAACCTGATCCTGCCGCAAGAGCTGTCTGGCGAGGCGACAGAGGAAGTCTCGGGCGGCATGTCCGGTCACGGCACCGGCCTGAAAGGCAAGGAAGAGGCCAGCGGCGCAAACGTGTAACGCGCTTTTCCTTTCCAAACGCACAAAAGCGCCCGGCCATCCAGCCGGGCGCTTTTTTCATGCGGGGGTCTTCAGCCAGATTGCCAACGGACACGTGATGACAAATCCCACCGGATAGTTCACGCCGCGTGATACATTGACATACCCAACATGGAGAATCGTCAATGAACGATCTAACCCCCCAACGTCGCCTGACCGCCAAGGACTTTGATCAGGAACTGCTGGACCTTTACGACTACTACGCGCACGGCAAAATCTCGAAGCGCGAGTTCCTTGATCAAGCGGGCAAATGGGCCGTTGGCGGCCTGACCGCAGTGGCAATCCTTGGCACGCTATCGCCCAATTACGCGCTGGCCCAACAGGTGGCCGACGATGACCCCGATATCATGGGCGAAGACATCGTCTACCCAAGCCCGGATGGCACCGGCGACATCACCGCGTATTTGGTGCGCCCGACCAACATCGACCCCGACCGCCCGCCAGCGGCTGTTCTAGTGGTCCACGAAAACCGTGGGTTGAACCCCTACATCCGCGACGTCGTGCGTCGTCTTGCCAAGGCTGGCTTTATCGCGATGGGCCCTGACGGGCTGTCTTCTCTCGGCGGCTATCCGGGAACCGATGATGAAGGTCGCACAATGCAGCGCACGCTGGACCGCGACGCGCTTCTCAACGACTTCTTTGCTGGGTTCGAATACCTGCAAGCGCTGGACGGCACCAATGGCAAAGTCGGCGCAACCGGCTTCTGTTATGGCGGCGGCGTGGTGAACAAGCTGGCCGTGGCCTATCCGGAAATGGCCGCAGGCGTGCCATTCTACGGTGCCTCGGTCGATGCCGATCAAGTTGCCCAGATCGAAGCGCCGCTGATGATCCAGATGGCCGCTTTGGACCAACGCATCAACGCGATGTGGCCCGAGTTCCACAAAGCGCTTGAGGAAAACGACAAACGCTATCAGGCCCATATCTATCCGGGTGTGAACCACGGTTTCCACAACGACACCACACCGCGCTACGATGAAGAGGCCGCGATGCTGGCCGAAGAACGCATGGTTGCCTGGTTCCGCACGTATATGGCGGGCTAAACGCAACACCAATCACACACAAAAACGGGGGCTACGCGGCCCCCGTTCTTGTCTCTAGCGCAAAGCGCCTTTCTAAAAATCGACTTCAATCGCGACGCCACGCTCAATCGCCAGCTCCACAACCTTGGACGCAACGGCCAAGTCCTGCAGGCCAACGCCTGTGCCATCAAACAGCGTGATATCACTGTCAGACGTCCGCCCCGGATGCGCGCCGTTGATCACAGCACCAATCTCGATCACGTCACTCTCGGCAATCAGCCCAGATCCAACAGCATGCTGCGCCTCACCAATCGATACCGACTGCGCGACCTCATCGGTGAAAACCTTGGCGCGTCCCAAAAGCGCCGCCTCGACCTCTTGCTTGCCCTTCGTGTCGGTCCCCATACAGGCGATATGTGTGCCTTCGCTCACGTGATCGGCCATCAGGGACGGCGCAAAGGCCGACGTGATGGAGATGATGACATCCGCCTCCGCATCCCCGGCAGATCAACCGCCTCAAACGGCACGCCTGCCTCGTTTGCAACCTTCTCGATATTGGGCAGCATGTCAGGGTGGTAATTCCAGCCGATCACCTTTTCAAACGACCGCTGCTCTAACGCAGCGCGCAACTGAAACGTCGCCTGATGACCGGCACCAATCATACCCATGACTTTAGCGTCGTCCCGCGCCAGATGCTTGATCGACACAGAAGACGCCGCCGCCGTGCGCAAAGCGGTCAACAGGTTCCCACCAACCATCGCATGCACCTTGCCCGTGTCCGGATCAAATAGAAACACTGTCGACTGGTGATTGATCAAACCGCGCTTCTCGAGGTTGTGCGGCCAGTACCCGCCCGCCTTCAGGCCAAGCGATCCACCAACGCGATCAAATCCCCCCTTGAAGCCATAAAGCGCATCCTCATGCCCAATCGCTTCACGCACGACAGGAAAGTTGTACGCATCCTTCGCGGCCATTGCGGCAAACACCTGCTCAACCGCGTCGAATGACGCCTCGCGCGACACCAGATCGGCAATCTTGGCTTCTGGAACGATATACATGGGACACCCCTTCGCAAAAACGGCGCGCCACCCCCTGATGCGCACCGCTCTTATCTTCTCTGGTTCAAAAATACCTCGGGGGTCTGGGGGCAGCGCCCCCAGCGGATCGACGCGTGTCAGCGCGTCGACATCAAACCGACATCAATAGGCACGACCGCGAGCGGAAACCGGCCAGACTGTTTCAACAACGCCGTTGCGCACACCGACATACCAGTCATGCACGTTGCATGTCGGGTCACAGTGGCCCGGCACCAGCTTGAGCTTGTCATTGACCTTGAGAACACCGCCGGCGTCCATCACAACGCCATGCTCGTCCGAGCACTTCACATACTCGACATCATCACGCCCAAAGATCACAGGCAGACCGGAATCAACCGACTGCGCCTTGAGGCCAGCGTCGACAATCGCCTTGTCGGCTTTCGCGTGGCTCATGACCGAGGTCAGGATGAACAGCGCGTTCTCCCACTCGCCCTGGTCAATACGCTTGCCGTCCTTGTCGAGGATACGGCCATAATCCGCATCCATGAAGGCATAGGAGCCACACTGCAGTTCGTTATACACGCCCGAGTTCGACTCGAAATAGTACGATCCGGTGCCCCCACCGCCGACGATGTCACACTCGATGCCATCCGCCTTCAGCGTATCGACAGCGTCCTTCACCATGGCCACGGCGACATCGATCTTCGCCTTGCGCTCGTCATAGCTGTCCATGTGCTGCATCGCACCCTGATACGCCTGAATGCCCGCAAACTTGAGGCCTTCAGCCGCGTCGATTGCCTTGGCAATCTCGACAACCGCAGGCGTCGATGTCACACCGCAACGGCCCGCGCCGCAGTCAATCTCGACCAGGCACTCGATCTCGGTTCCGTGCTTTACAGCCGCCGACGATAGATCAGCCACATTGGCCAGATCATCCACACAGCAGATCGTCCGCGCACCCAGCTTGGGCATACGGGCAAGACGGTCGATTTTGGCAGGGTCACGCACCTGGTTGGACACGAGAACATCTTTGATACCGCCGCGTGCAAACACTTCAGCCTCAGAAACCTTCTGGCAGCAGACGCCACAGGCACCGCCCAGTTCGACCTGCAACAACGCAACGTCCACCGACTTGTGCATCTTGCCATGCACACGGTGGCGCATGCCGTGAGCCTTGGCGTAATCGCCCATCTTCTTGATGTTGCGCTCCAGCGCGTCGAGATCAAGCACCAGCGCAGGCGTCTGGACTTCGCTTTCGGCCATACCCGGCTTGGCCGGAATGTCAAAGCCCACTTCGAAATCGTCAAATACGGTCATGTCTTTCATTGATTTCATTCCTTTGGTCTGCGGGCCGTGCAATCCAGCACACACCCAACACTATCGTCTGTTATCTAGGGCGCGCGGACTTACGCGCCTGTCATCCACGGCAATTTGTCCAAATCCACGTTGCCACCCGTTACGACCACGCCGACACGCTTTCCCGCAAACGCGTCTTTGTTCTTGAGGATCACAGCCAGCGGCACCGCGCAGGAGGGTTCCATTACGATACGCAGGTATTTCCAGGTGATCTTCATCGCGTCGATTATTTCTTGCTCTGACGCGGTCATGATGTCGGACACATGGTTGGATACAAAATGCCAGGTGAGGTCCTTGAGCGGAACTTTGAGCCCATCGGCAATCGTTTCCGGCGCATCATCGGCAATGATGTGACCCGCCTTGAAGCTTCGATAGGCATCGTCCGCCTGCTCAGGTTCAGCTGCAATGATGTTCACTTCCGGCGCGAGTGTCGACAGTGTCAGACATGTACCGGAAATCATCCCGCCTCCACCGATTGGCGCGACCATCATGTCGAGACCGTCAGTCTGCTCCATGAACTCCTTGGAACAGGTGCCCTGTCCAGCGATCACGCGTGGATCGTTATACGGGTGCACAAACTCGCCACCTGTCCGTTCCTGCACTTCGGCAAACACCGCTTCGCGAGATGTGGTCGACGGTTCACACTCGGTGATAGTGCCACCGTAACGGCGAACCGCATCCTTTTTTGCCTGTGGCGCGGTGCGTGGCATAACCACGTTGCACGGAATACCTCGACGACCTGCCGCATAAGACAGACACAAAGCGTGGTTGCCCGATGAATGTGTGCAAACACCCCGCTGCGCGTCTTCATCGCTAAGACCAAACACGGCGTTCGATCCACCACGTACTTTAAAGGCTCCGGGTTCCTGAAAGTTTTCACACTTAAAGAACAACTGCGCACCCGTCAGCTCATTCAGATATGCCGACTGCATCACCGGCGTACGGTTGATGTGCGGTTTGATCCGCTCATGCGCAGCCAGCATGTCATCATATGTCGGGATGATCATGGTTGTGTCTTTCATTCTGCTGCCACCTTCTGCAAAACGTTCGATCCATGGCGGTAGTATTCCTGTGCCGCAGCAACGCCCGATCCGAGCTTGATGTCCAAACCAAGGTCAACCATGCACATCTCGGCGGTGGCGATACCAGAAAGCGCCATCACGTCCGTCAGGCTGCCCAAGTGGCCGATGCGGAACACCTTGCCCGCCACGTCACCCAGACCCACACCAAACGCGACCCCATATGTATTGGCCGCATGCGTGACGATGTCCGTCGCATTGAAGCCTTCGGGTGTGCGGATGGCCGAGACTGTATCAGAATACAGGTCCGGGCTGGCCGCGCAGAGTTCCAGACCCCATGCCTGAACCGCAGCGCGCACACCTTCAGCCATGCGCGTATGACGCGCAAAAACATTTTCTATGCCTTCGTCCAGCAGCATTTTGCACGACTCGTTAAGACCGTTCATCAGACCTACGGCAGGCGTGTAGGGATATGCGTTATTTGCATAGCCTTTCACCATATCGTGCACGTCAAAGAACGTACGGTGAAGGCCGGCATTTTCAGTCGCCGCCATCGCTTTCTCGCTAAAGCCGACAATTGCCAGACCCGCAGGCAACATAAAGCCTTTCTGCGATCCGGTTACCGCGACATCGATCTTCCATTCGTCAAAGCGGAAATCCATAGACCCAATCGACGAAACGCCGTCAACAAACAACATCGCTGGATGGCCTGCCGCGTCGATTGCCTTGCGCACAGCCGCAATGTCTGATTTCACGCCCGTTGCCGTTTCGTTATGGGTGGCCAAGACAGCCTTGATCTTGTGCGCTGTATCCCCGGTCAGGATCTCTTCGTAGCGATCGGCCGGAATACCTTGGCCCCACGCCACGTCAACGATCTGCACATCGAGGCCAAAGCGTTGACACATGTCGATCCAACGATGCGAGAACATGCCGTTGCGAGCAACAAGAACGCCATCACCTTCGCTCAGTGTATTTGTCAGCGCCGTTTCCCATCCGCCGGTTCCAGACGCAGGAAAGATAAACACTTCGGCGCTCGTGCTTTTCAGGATGGTTTGCACTGCTTTGCGCGCCGGATGCAAAATTTTGCCAAACAGCGGCGACCGGTGATCAATCGTCGGCATATCACACGCTTTGCGCAGCGACTCCGGTATATTGGTCGGTCCGGGGATGAATACGGGATTTTGGAAACTCATGGCGTCTCTCCTACAATTGCAGGGAACTTAAGCCACAGCGCTCAACCGCGCAATTTTTTCGAAAATATTTTTCATTTTTGAAAAATGGATAAAATGATACAATATCAAAAACTTAAATTTTTCACTGAGTGAAAGCGTTTTTCGAATATTGATTTATGCTCAAAGATTCAGCGCAAAAATTCTGATTCTCAACCGCCAAGTTTCAGCGGCATGTGACGGTTCACGTCTTTATACAGCAGATACCGGAACCGCCCCGGACCGCCAGCATAGCACGCTTGCGGGCAAAACGCGCGCAGCCACATATAGTCCCCGGCCTCAACCTCAACCCAATCCTGATTCAAGCGATACACCGCTTTTCCCTCTAGAACATACAATCCGTGCTCCATCACATGGGTTTCCGCAAAGGGAATGACTGCGCCGGGTTCAAACGTCACAACGGTAACATGCATGTCGTGCCGCAAATCCGCAGGATCGACAAAGCGCGTTGTCGCCCATTTACCATCCGTCCCCGGCATGGGGGTAGGGGCAACATCTGCTTCGTTGGTAACGATCACCTCGGGGTGTTCCAAACCGTCGACCGCTTGATACGCCTTGCGCAGCCAATGAAAGCGCACCGGCTCTGACCCCGTGTTGCGCAGGGTCCAACCACATTGCGGTGGAAGGAAAGCATAGCCGCCTGCGGCCATTTCGTGGGTTTTCCCTTCAACCGTCAGATTGAGGCTACCCTCAACGATGAACAGCACGCCCTCTGCCTCAGGGTCGGTTTCAGCCCGATCTGATCCACCACCCGGACCAACTTCCATGATGTAATGCGAAAATGTCTCGGCAAAGCCACTAAGGGGACGAGCGATCACCCAAAGACGGGTGTCTTCCCAAAAGGGCAGAAAGCTGGTCGTGATGTCGCGCATCGTACCTTTGGGGATCACCGCATACGCATCGGTGAACATCGCGCGATCGGTCAAAAGCTGGTCTTGCCCCGGATGCCCGCCTTTGGGTGCGAAATAAGAAGTGGTCATGCGCGATATCCTGTCTTGCTCAGGCCCAAGTATCGCGCTGCAAAACTCTGGCGACCATGCCTTTCCTCAATCAAGACTTTTCGGCTTTCCTTGATAATCAATCCCGATTGCCAAGTGATGCCGATAAATCTCAGATCCGGTAATAGTCGCGGTACCAAGCCACGAACTTTGCCACCCCCTCGCGCACATCCGTCTTCGGCGCATAGCCCGTAAGGTTGCGAAGCAAGGACGCGTCTGCCCAAGTGGCAAAGACATCTCCTTTCTGCATGTCCATATAGTTGCGCTTGGCCGCAATCCCGGTCTCTGCCTCGATCGCCTCGATGAAATCCAGCAGGCGCACCTTGTCGGAATTCCCGATATTGACGATACGATATGGTGCGGCGGGGCTAAGCGTGTCGCCATCGACTGCTGTATCAGGGCCACCGGGCACAGCGTCGATCAAAAGACGGATACCCCGCACAAGGTCTTCGACATAGGTAAAATCGCGGTACATGTCGCCGTGATTGTAGATATCGATGGGCGTTCCTTCAAAGATGCCTTTGGTAAACTTGAACAACGCCATGTCAGGGCGGCCCCATGGCCCATAAACGGTGAAGAAACGAAACATCGTGGTCGGGATCTTCCAAAGATGGGCATAAGAATGCGCCATGCTTTCATTCGCTTTTTTGGTGGCCGCATAGAACGTCAACTGCGTGTCCGCTTTATCGGTTTCCTTAAACGGCATCTCTTCATTGGCACCATAAACCGAGGACGTGGACGCCATCAGCAGATGTTCTACCTGCAACTGGCGGGCGGCTTCCATTACATTGAACGTGCCCACAAGATTGCTGTCCAGATAGGCCCGCGGGTTCTCAAGCGAATAGCGCACACCAGCCTGACCCGCGAGATGCACGATGATATCAGGCGCAAACTCGGACGCGACATGTTCGAACGTCCCGTCTTCTTCCAAGGTGGCGTGGGTGAAACTGTAACCAGGCGACTGTAACAACATCTGATTGCGTCGCTCTTTCAGCGTCACATCATAATAATCGGTGATCGCATCGTAGCCATGGACGACAAACCCGTCATCCAACAACAGCCGTGCAAGATAAAAACCGATGAATCCTGCGGTTCCAGTGACAAGAACTCTTTTCATCAAGATCCCGAGCCTATTCTCTGATTGTTCCCACGATCACCGCCTAGCACGATCATCCAATCAGAACCACCAAGAGAAACTCTGCACGAACTCAGAAGCTTCAGTGCTGTTTGATGATCCCCAACGCCCCCGGTCGCATTAAGGCATATTACTATCACACCGGATGTCGTTGCATTTTTCTATCTGATCGCGCGATTGCGGCAATGTATACCACTGTATGCTGTTTACGACTCGCTCGCTTTGGCCTATGGCAGACGCAAATCAGGAAAGGCGTGACCCATGGCTGACAATAGCACCCCCGACATCATCTATACCAAGGTTGACGAAGCACCCGAGCTGGCCTCGGCGTCGTTTCTGCCGATCATCCAGAAATTCGCCAATGCCGCCGGCGTGAGCGTCGGAACCAAGGATATTTCCCTGGCCGGGCGCATCATCGCTACATTTCCAGAGGTTCTGACGGACGCACAGCGCCAATCGGATGATCTGGCCGAACTGGGACGTCTTGTGAAAACGCCCGAAGCAAACGTAATCAAGCTCCCCAACATCTCGGCCTCGGTGCCACAGTTGGTTGCAGCAATCAAAGAGCTGCAAAGTCAGGGTTATGCACTCCCCGACTACCCAGAGGCGCCTTCCACAGATGCAGAAAAGACGGTTCGCGCAAGATATGACGCCATCAAAGGGTCGGCCGTGAATCCGGTTCTGCGCGAAGGCAACTCTGACCGGCGGGCAGCGAAAGCTGTCAAATCCTATGCCCAGAACAACCCACACCGCATGGGAGACTGGTCAGCAGACAGCAAAACACGCGTGGCGTCCATGTCCGGCGGTGATTTCTACTCGAACGAGACGTCGGCCACACTGGTTGACGAAGCGACTGCAAAAATCGTTCTGGTGGGCGAAGACGGGTCCGAAACAGTCCTCAAGGATGGCCTCAGCTATCCAGCGGGCACAGTTGTCGACGCGACCTTTATGTCGGCCAAAGCGCTCGACGCATTTCTCGCCGAAGAGATCAGCAATACAAAAGACGAAGGCACGCTTTTCTCGCTGCACATGAAGGCCACAATGATGAAGGTCTCTGACCCGATCATCTTTGGCCATGCGGTCAAAGCCTTCCTCAAGCCCGTCTTTGACAAATACGGCGACGAGATGAAAGCGCTGGGCGTAAACCCAAACTCGGGCCTGGGTGACCTGCTTGACCGTGTGGATGGCAACGCAGAGATCAAAGCCGAAATCGACAAGGTCATGGCGGACCAGCCGCCGATGTACATGGTCGACAGCGACAAAGGCATCACCAACCTACACGTTCCAAGCGACGTCATCATCGACGCTTCCATGCCGGCGCTGATCCGCGCTGGAGGCAAAGGTTGGGGCCCGGATGGCAAAGAGCACGACGCAAATTGTGTGATCCCGGACAATTCCTATGCTCCGGTTTACGAAGAAACGATCAACTACTTCAAAGAAACCGGCAAGCTTGACCCGGCTACCGCCGGCACGGTTCAGAATATTGGCTTGATGGCGCAAAAGGCCGAAGAATACGGCTCGCACCCGACAACATTTGAAATTCCGCATAACGGAACCGTACGGATGATCCTGGGCGATGGTACGGTTCTGCACGAACATACGGTTGAAGCTGGCGATATCTGGCGCTCGGCATCAGCGCGCAAAGCGCCGATCGAAGATTGGGTCCAGCTTGCCATCGACCGCCAGAAAGCCGAAGGCTGCGAAGCGATCTTCTGGCTGGACGAGACACGAGCGCATGACGCGGAACTTCTAAAATACGTCAAACCGATCCTCGAAGCAAAGGGAGTGTCTGATCTGTTCAAGATCATGGCGCCGCGCGAAGCAACTCGCGCAAGCTTTGAAACGATCCGCGAAGGCAAGACATCCATCGCAGTCACCGGCAACGTCCTGCGCGATTACCTGACCGACCTATTCCCGATCCTCGAACTCGCAACCTCGGCCAAGATGCTGTCGATCGTTAAGTTGATGAACGGTGGCGGTCTGTTTGAAACCGGCGCTGGCGGCTCTGCTCCGAAACACGTGCAGCAGTTGATGGAACAAAACCACTTGCGCTGGGACAGCCTGGGCGAATTCTGCGCACTCGGAGAAAGCCTTCAGTTCCTTGCAGACGCACGCGGCAACGAAAAGGCTCGCGTTTTGGGCAAAGCTGTCGATGCAGCCACTCAGGGCATCCTCGACAACAATCGTTCGCCATCGCGTAAGGTGGGTGAGCCCGACAACCGCGACAGCCATTACTGGTTTGCAAGATATTGGGCCGAGGCGCTCAGTGCACAAACCGAAGATGCGGACCTCGCGGCACATTTCGCCCCAATCGCAACCGAGCTTGCAGAGAAAGAAAGCGCGATCCTGTCGGAATTGGCTGGAGCCCAAGGGCAGCCGGCAGATTTGGGCGGGTATTACCACACCGACGCGGCCAAGACTGCGGCTGTGATGCGCCCCTCCGCAACGCTGAACGCAATCATCGGCTAAAAGACACACAATCCAAGAAAAGAAGCCGGGCAATTTGCCCGGCTTTTTTACGCACGCTCCGACTCACGTGGCATTACGCCCGAGTCCAGAGCCCTCCTTAGCTCAATCTCGAACATAAAGCCTGACATACGGATCACGCAGCGGGTCTCGGTGCGTCGCGCTTTGGTGTTCCTGTTGAAACAAATCGCTTTTTCCAGCCCGTCACATTTTCTTGATATGTCACAAGACACAGGATGCCCCGTGATCGCCGTCACGCCGCAGTGTCAAATCTAACGGATCACGAACGCCGGAACGCCCAATAAACATTGGCCCGCACCATTGTTGTGCACCCATGCGCAGGGCCCGATCACGCCCGCCTCTCGTCAAGCCCACTTTTGCGAGAGCCACTGTGCACCAGCTGTGAATTCCAAGCCCGAACCGCCGCCCCTAGATTGATTGGTGTCGGACAGACAGCCCGGCACAACACACAACGAAGACACCGCCACACGGCGACACAGCAACCGAAACAACACACCGAAACAACACAACGCAAAACAAAGGACCTTACTTATGAAAACCCTCATCACAGCAGCCGCTCTGGCCCTCACCGCTTTCTCGGCATCCGCAATGGTCGACACATCCATGATCCAGCAATACGCACCGAATGCTGACATCTCCGCCCTGACAGACGCCGAAGTGAACACACTGCTCTCCGTCATCCACTCCGTCGAAAGCAACGGCGAAAAGCGCGCCCTTGTTCAAGCCATCATCAAGTAAACCCAACCCAAACATCAAAGGATTAACACAATGAAAACCCTCATCACAGCAGCAGCTCTGGCCCTCACCGCCTTCTCGGCATCCGCCATGGTCGACACATCGATGATCCAGCAATACGCACCGAATGCTGACATCTCCGCCCTGACAGACGCCGAAGTGAACACACTGCTCTCCGTCATCCACTCCGTCGAAAGCAACGGCGAAAAGCGCGCCCTTGTTCAAGCCATCATCAAGTAACCCCAACCCAAACATCAAAGGATTAACACAATGAAAACTCTCATCACAGCAGCAGCCCTGACCCTCACCGCTTTCTCGGCATCCGCAATGGTCGACACATCCATGATCCAGCAATACGCACCGAATGCTGACATCTCCGCCCTGACAGACGCCGAAGTGAACACACTGCTCTCCGTCATCCACTCCGTCGAAAGCAACGGCGAAAAGCGCGCCCTTGTTCAAGCCATCATCAAGTAAACCCAACCCAAACATAAAAGGATTAACACAATGAAAACTCTCATCGCAGCCGCAGCCCTCGCTCTGACCGCCGTATCCGCATCGGCCATGGTAGACACATCCGCCGTCGACCAGTACGCACCGAATGTCGACGTTTCGGCCCTGTCGGATGCCGAAGTGAATACCCTGCTGTCCATCATCCACTCCGGCGACAGTGCCGCCGAAAAGCGCGCCCTGATCCAAGCTCTGGCAAAGTGATCAGACAACGGCCCAAGATGGCCGGATACCAAATCCCGCGACGAGACCTCTAAACAGGCCACGTCGCGGATGATGATCAGGCCGCCCCAATCGGGCGGCCTTCAATATTCAGGGGGCGGTCAGTGCGCAGTCTCGCCCGTCAATTCAACGGTAAAGAACCAATCCTCATGCGGGTCTTTCTCAAGAACCTCATCAGGGACCACTTCGGGACCGGACAAGAATACGTTCGATCCAAAGTGGTTATGGAGCCGAGACAGCTTTTCCAACCGCGGCCCCGTCAGATCAGCATAGAAATTCGAATAGTTTTCCGTCGCACGCAGCGCAGCAATCTTTTCACGGTGCGCTTTGACAGCGTTGTCATGTGCCGCCTTGATCTCAGGATCTGACAAGAGCTGCGCCATTTGTTCCTTCATCATCGGTACGCGTTTCTGGATCGAAAGCTCTTCTTCGAAGTTATTGTTCATGCGAAACCAGTAGGCCAATCCCTGATCCCGATCGACATGGTTCACGCGCCCCCGGTCCCGTTTAACCAAGAAGCTTTCGGCAGACCGAACGGCATAATGGTTAAGTTGGACCAGATCATACCCATAGGTGTCGGTGGTAGATCGCCAGCCGTTGCGGAACATTTCGCGCGGAAGTGGTTTGCCTGAACCATTGACCCAATTGATCTGTTCCCAAAGTTGGGGATTGAGGCCTTTGGGGCGGTGGACGCCCATCTTCTTGAACAACCCGATGTTCTGAAACAGCGTTTTGAACCCCCACGCCTGATGCGGCTTGCGCGCAAATTCCGGTGCGCAGCGCAAGAACTGTTCGGTGATCGGGCGATCCTCGTATTCGTGAACATCCCCATTGCCGAACAAGCGCCAGGTCATGGCAATCATATTGGCATCCGGCACTGCGTCGAACAACGCGTCCAGCGTGCCGTCACCCACCTTGATGTTCACGAACTCGTCTACGTCAATACAGGTGACCCACGCCGCGTTCTTGATCATCGCTTCGTCGTCCGACGCCTGCAACGCCGCGTGCTGCGGTTTCAATCCACTTTGCCGAAACGGGTTTTCGCGATGCTGGACATACCCCTTGCGTTCGAGCATTTGAAGCATCGTGTCTGTGCCGTCGGTACAGTCGTTGGTGTAGACGAGAATGTCATCAAACCCGATGGCACGGTGGTAGGCCAACCATTCGAGAATGAATGGTCCCTCGTTCTTCATGGTTGTGACAATCGCCCTACGGCCCTTGCCTTTCGGCAATGCGTCGGTTTCCAGTTCCGGCATCCGAACCGGTTTGTGGCCCCAGTAGGTCTCGGCCATCTCGAGCAATGGCGGATGTTCGATCAGCGATGTTTTCGGCACAATCTTTGAGATCGACGGTGTTGGATGGCGCAGGGCCATATGACGATAAAACAATTGCGTCCGCGTCCGATCAGGAACTGCATTTCCAATCCGGATCATCCGCCAGACCGACGCCAGTGGCGCTTTGGCAGGAGCGATACACCAGCGCTGACGCCCCCCTTTGGCATCAAACTGGACACAGATGTGATCGGCAAAAAGTGTAGGATCATCTTTGCGAACACGCCATGGGTAACAATGGCGCCCAAAAAGGGCGATCACTCCGCCAACAGCCTCGACAGCGCTGTCGAAAACGTTCGGGGCATCAGGAGGGAGCAAATCATGCACTTCGATATTTGCCACCGCGCGGGCCTGTCCCAAGAACCTTGCGCGCAAAATCTCGTAAAGCGACATCGCGCCAAGAGGCGAGTCCCACGGTGCCGGAGGTGGAATCTCCATCCGGTCCTTGCCCGGCGCCTCAGGGACACAGAATGGATGCGCTTCGGCCGGGGCGTCGGTCCGTCCAAGAGGAACATCGCTACTCAGAAGAGTGACATCGCAACAAAGACCGCGGCTTTCGATCTCATCTTTGAGGCCATGTGCGAACGCGGGGTCTGATCCAGGTCGCGCGCGATCCACGATGACAGCGGCCTCAAGCCCGTGGGTTTCGATGTGGTGCTGAAGCCATATCGCAACGGTTTGTGCGTTCTCACCATTGCGCACAGCGGCCATGCAGTTTCGGCCCTCGAACCTACTTTGTTCTGACGTGGCCGGTGTGATGTCGATTGGCGTACCATTCAGTGTGAAAGAACTGGGTGCCCCTGGTTGCGCTGGGTACGTCAAGCAAGGTGCACCACCCACGCTCGTCTGGGCGACTGGCGCACTGCCGCGCGCGTGGGCAAGACCGCTAACATCGCTACCCGCTGCAAAGAAAAGTGTGACGCAAGGTGTGCCGTCGAAAACCGTCTCGACAGCGTCAAGTAGCGTGGCGGGCCCAAGGGAAAGACCCAAGAGGCGGCGTTCAGTCAAATGGGACATGAGACAATCAAAGCCGATCTATCCGAAAATTGCGTCTGCCGCATGGAAACTATGCCCTAATGCCCACGTGATCACAGAGCAGCTTTCAACCCATTGACCAGATCATCAAGGTCCGGGTCCATTTTCAAAGAAGCCGCCTTACGCTTGTGCCAATCCACTGCACGCGCATGCAGGTCTTTCAGCACCGGATCGGATTTCAACTCTTTGGCAAGCTTGTTGGACTTCGTTTTGTAACGATCGATCGACATGTCTTTTTCGTCATTCAGATTGAAACGATCCCAGTACTCCAACCCGAGCACGTGATGTGAGTGATTGGCGCGGCCGCGTGCGCGTTTCACCAGAAAGCTGTCCATCGAACGCAGCGCGTAGTGGTTCACCTGCGCATGCGTAAACAGCGGTGGATTGCCAGTCCGGACACCATCAATGATATAGTCCGCGCCACCGGGTAAAACGCGGCGTGTATCGGCCACATGTTCCTCGAGCGATACGGGCGCATGTAGTCCCATCCGCTGGAATTTGTGCTGGTTCGTATAGAGCGATTTGACAAATTTACCGGTGTCGGGGCGCAGATCCGCATCCCATTCGTATTCACCCATGCGGAATTGCTGAGTCACGGGTTTGTCGGTGAAACGCTCGACCCCGTCGGGACCAAAAACACGCCAAGGGACCGAGATTACATCTGCGTCTTCACCAGACCCTTCAACCAGTGCCTGCACCGATCCATCGCCGATGTGAACGTTCAGATATTCATCGACATCACAAACAAAGACCCATTTTGCATCCATGACAATGTCATACCGACGACTGGCCTGTCGCAATGCAGATCGGTGGATTCCTGCCTTACGCACGATGGTATTGTGCTGTGTAACCAATCCAAGTTCTTGCAAGCGCAGCAAGATATCGACAGTCGTGTCAGTACAATCATTTGTGCAGACAAGAATGTGGTCGAACCCGAGGGTTTTGTAATGGGCCACCCAATCAATGATATAGGGGCCTTCATTCTTCATGGTTGAGACAACCGTGTAGGTGTCACCGCTCATCTTTGCCTCGCCTTGCGGTTCTTTGTGTGACCGCCATTATTTATAATTTGGTAAAAAATAGCGTGCCCGCCGCTCTTCATGCAAGCTGGATGCCGTTAAAGCCACGAATGGCGCAAAAAGTGAGTCAGAATTCACGCAGACTACACAACACGACAATTTGCGCATAGGATCCCAACCAAACAGGCGCCCAAACCAAACAAGAGGCGCAAACGAGGTAAAGCAGATGCCGCGCACGCGTGAGGTTGGAACGCTCTGGATCGGGGGACCGCTGAGTTGGCTGGAACAGCTCTGCCTTAAGTCGTTTGTCGACAAGGGACAGAAGATCACCCTGTTCAGCTATGAAGACATCCCCAACGTCCCAGAGGGAGTTATCCGCCGCGACGGGCGTGAAATCATCGATACCGACGATTTCATCAAATACGAACAGAAGAACAGCTACGCTTTATTCGCGGACTGGTTCCGCCTGCATATGATCCATCAGAACCCAAGTATGATCTGGGTCGATACAGACGTCTATTGCCACCGTCCGATAGACTACGACAGTGACTATGTGTTCGGCTATGAATTGCCCGGTGAACACCGAGTCAACAACGCAGTACTTGGTTTGCCGGCCGACAGCGATGCGCTGCGTCAGATGCTTGATTTCACCAGCGACCGCTTTTCGATTGCGCCGTTTCTGCCCAAAAAACGCAAGGAAGAAATGCGCAAGAAAGCCGAGCGCGGCAAACCAGTGCACATCACCGAACAGCCTTGGGGCGTTTGGGGGCCCATGATGGTCACGCATTATGTGCATGCCCTTGGGCTTGAAGAGCATGTGCAACCGCTCAATGCGTTTTATCCTGTCACCTTTCGGGAACGGTTCAAGTTCATGCGTCGCGCCGAACTGGCCGAAGGTCTGATCACCAGTCAAACCACCGCTTTGCACCTTTGGGCATCGAACAAGCGCCAGCTGGGCAATTTACATGACGGGTTACCCCCTAAAGGATCATACCTTGAAAAACTGGTCCTAGAGCACGGCATCACCCCGGCGCTTGCTCCGATTAAAGGGCGCGGGAACACAACATTTGACGGCGCATTGATTGATGAGCTTGATCTGACCGAAGTCACAAGTGTTGCGGACCTGACGGGTCAGGCGCGCAGCTTTGTTCTTGCCCTGTACCACAAGTTTGACTGCGACATTCATTTGGTGAACACAAACCGCCGCGCCAAGTTCAAGAACGAAGAAATGCCCTGGCTTGCAGGTTATACCGCATTCCTCACCCAGAACGATGTCGACCCCGACAAAATCAAGATCATCCGTGCAGAAGCAGATCTGCGTCCGGTGGATGTTTTATGCAATCTCCAAGGCTTTGGGGACCAATGGAAAACCCAGTTTCTTGAACCTTTCCTGCAGCGCTGCGTGCACTCTGACACACGCGTTTTCATGGACGTCCGCCGTGGGTCGGGTGGATTCCCGTTTCTAAGGCAACACGGATCCAACACAGCGTTGTCGACCCGTGAAGATGACGGCAAAGAAGTGACCCGTATTCGCGTTGTTCCTAACCCACCTGAGCCTGTCGCAGATGCCAGTTGGGACGACATCGCACAAGAACTGGCCGGTCAGGAGGGTTGGTACCGTTCCAGCACCAGCGGGCACAGCTTTTTGTTTGTCCCGCGCGACCCTGACACACTTGTTGTGACATTCGACAATCTTGATATCGCGATGACCAAACGCGAAGATCGCAGGCCATGGGGCTATTCCTTTATCAAGGATCAGGGCTGGTCGATGTTGGGTGTCCTGGCAGGTGGCTGGACATGGTACAGGGAACCATGGGTTTATGATCAGTTCGACGACCTGAAAAAGAGTCGCTTTTTCAAACAGTTCAAACGCGTGGTGTTCTATGGAGCATCAATGGGAGGCTATGCCGCTTGCGCCTTTTCCCCCGCAGCGCCCGGATGTGATGTCGTCGCGATTTCTCCGCAATCCACGGTCGACAAAAAAATCGTGCCCTGGGAAACGCGATACAAGACCGTTTGGGATCGTGACTTTTCGGGCAAGTACGGCGATGCGTCCGTCGTCAGCAAAGCCGCGAACCGCGTGTCGATCCTTTATGATCCTTACGAACCATTAGACGCACAACATGCTGCGCGATTTACCGGCAAAAACGTACAACATCTGCGCGCCCCGTTATTGGGTCACCGTCTGGGCAGTTCCTTGAACCAGATGGGGATTTTGAGCCCAATCATTCTTGGCGCGCTGAACGGCACCCTAAGCAGTGACGAATACTATAAACTGCTGCGCACCCGTCGCAGTTTTCCGCGCTATCAACGAGAGTTGTTCAACCGCGCGGTCGACAAGGGTCACACAAGCTTGGCGAAATCATTGGGCGAACACATCCTCAAACAGAACCCGAACCGTGCTGTACGCATGGGCCTCAAATCACTGGGCGGATGACTTAGAACAACGGAATCGCGCGTTGTTCTTCGATCGCTTCCATCGCAAAGTAAGAAGTCACGGTCTCTAGCTCGATCCCTTCGATCAATCGCTTGTAGACTTGATCATAACTGGCCATGTCCTTGGTCGCGATCTTGAGCAGATAGTCGTATTCTCCACCGATACGGAAAAAATCGATCACATCCGGGATTGAAGACACATGTTGGCGAAAAAGTTTGAGCCAATCTGCCGAATGATGCCGCGTTTTGACCATGACGAAAACAATCAGCCCCACGCCAAGCCGCGCCCGGTCAAGAACCACCGTCCGATTGCGGATGATACCGCTCGCCTCAAGAGCTTTGAGCCTTCGCCAACAGGCATTTTGAGACACCCCGACACGGTCACTCAATGCGCGTTGTGATTGCGCAGAGTCGCGTTGCAGCTCTTCCAAAATACGGTAGTCAATTTGATCTAATTTTTGCATGATACTCAGATCATATGACCCAAAGTTGCCAAGTAAAAGGCATATAATGGTGAATAAACTTTCAAATATTGTGTCATTCTGACTTCAGATTTTTAGATTTTCTGGAGTCGAAATGCAGCCGCTTGAGGCATTCAGACGCTCGTTGCAGCGCCCCGACATAGTGGACTGGATCAGGTCAGGCTTGATTGGCGATAATGTTGTCATAGACGGACCTTTTGGCCCTAAACAGATGATCTATGCCGATTATGTGGCTTCCGGCCGAGCTTTGGATCAGGTGGAAGACTTCATCCGGAACAGCGTTCTGCCTTTCTATGCCAACAGCCACACACAGGCATCCTACTGCGGCTCCTTCATAACCCAATTGAGGGAGGCAGCACGGACGGAAATCGCACGACTGACAGGCGCAGACTCCGACACGAGCGTGGTTTTTACCGGATCTGGAAGCACAGCCGCGATCAACCGACTGGTTGGCTTGCTTGATATCCAGAGCGCGGTCTCACGAGGCGAACGAGCCGTTGTGCTTATCGGCCCCTACGAACACCACTCCAACCTCTTGCCTTGGCGCGAAAGCGGTGCCGAAGTGATCGAGATTAAGGAAGGCCCGCAAGGCGGCCCAGATATGGCTGCATTGAGCAAAGCACTTGATCAAGCCACCGGGGCAGATGTGATTGTTGGCGCATTCTCGGCTGCATCAAACGTGACGGGCATCATAAGCGATGTGGATACTGTGACCGAGCTGCTTAAATCCCATGATGCAATTGCAATCTGGGATTACGGCTGCGCCGCGCCCTATATGCCGATGGACATGAAATCCGGCACTGCTGCTGCAAAAGATGCCATCGTCTTTTCCCCGCACAAGTTCCCCGGAGGTCCGGGGGCAAGCGGTGTGATGATCGTACGCGATGAAATTGCAAGCCGTAGAACGCCCACATTGCCCGGCGGCGGCACAGTCAGTTTTGTTTCGCCGTGGGGGCATACGTATTCAACCAAAATTGCGGCGCGCGAAGAAGGTGGTACGCCCAATGTCATTGGTGATATCCGCGTTGCCTTGGCTCTTATGATCAAAGAGGCCCTTGGGCAAAACTGGCTTAGCAAACGCCAAGACCAACTGCGCCAGCGTGCCATGGCAGTGTGGTCGCGCAATCCAATGATCGACATCCTGGGAAACCAAGAGGCAACATCTCTGCCGATTTTTTCATTTCGCGTCCGGAACGGTCAGTGTGGGTATGTTCATCAGCAATTCTTCACCCGTCTGCTTACCGATGCCGAGGGTATTCAGGCGCGGGGCGGATGTGCATGTGCAGGCTCCTATGCGCACCGTCTGCTTGGCATGGCGCCGGATGCATCTGCTAAGTTGGAACAGGCAATCGCGCAGGGCGATGAGCTTGAGAAACCCGGTTGGGTCCGGCTAAATCTTTCGGCGCTTATGGACGATGCAAAGGCCGACAAAGTAATCGCAGCTGTCGACAGGCTTGCGTTATCTGCCGCAGACTATCAGTCTTGCTACAGCGCAGACCCCGCAACAGCCCGGTTTTTTCCGGTTAACTGGACACAGGAGACACTCGCATCGTGACAAGCCCACTGGCCAATCCGAATTTCCGCTGGCTGTTCAGCGCGCAGATTTGCTCGCTTGTCGGAATAGGGCTGTTGACCGTCGCGCTGTCACTGGCCGCTTACCGGATTGGTGGAGCAGAGGCCGCCGGTCAGGTACTGGGTCTCTTGCTCGCACTGAAGATGGTTGCCTATGTCGGAATAGCGCCCATAGCCGAAAGCCTGCTGGCCGGAGCAACCCGCAAAACCGCTTTGGTCTCGCTTGATCTGGGCAGATTGTTTTTGCTGGTGCCAATGGCGTTCACCGAAACCACATGGCACATCGTACTGCTGTCTTTTGCTTTTTTTGCTTTGTCAGCAGGGTTCACACCGCTGTACCAATCCGTAATCCCCGATGTTGTGTCTGACGAAGATGCTTATACGCGGGCTCTGTCTTGGTCGCGTATCGCATACACGCTCGAATCGATACTGAGCCCGGTCATTGCAGCAGCGCTCTTGACGGTTCTCGCAGGTTCATCGCTTTTCCTTGTGGCCGCCCTCGCCTTTGCAGGGTCGGTCTGCGCCGTTTTGATGGCGACCTTTCCACCCCATGTCTCAGACAACACCAAAAAACCGTTCCTTCAGCGCGTGTCCAAAGGATTGGCGATCTACGTCAAGACACCCCGACTGAGAGGATTGTTTCTTTTGAACCTGGCACTGTCATTGGCAATGGCATGGGTGCTCGTGAATACTGTGGTTTATGCCGGTGCACGGCTTGGATCGTCTGAAACATACTTTCCGATCCTCATGGGCTTCTACGGCTTGGGCGCAGCTTTGGGGGCAGTTCTCGTACCACAGTTTGTGAAACGCCTCGCAGAGCGTCGCACCATGAGCACCGGCACGGTCCTATTTGCGGCGGTGGGCGCAACCTTTGCTCTTTTGCCGAACCCACCCTTGACTACACTTGCTGTCATTTGGGTTGGATTTGGATTGGCGTCATCGCTTGTTCTGACGCCAGGCGGTTTGGTCCTCACCCGCTCTGCACAAAAGAAAGACCGCGCAGCCGTGTTCGCAGCCCAGTTTTCGCTGAGCCATGCAGGCTGGCTTGTGGCTTATCCCTTGGCCGGTTGGATCGCGACATGGGTCTCGTTGGAAACAGCAATGCTGACCCTGTCCCTGCTTTGCCTGACAACGACAATGGTCGCGTTGAAGGTCTGGCCCGCACATGATCCGATAGAACGCGAACATGCGCATCCTGAACTGCCGGACACACATCCGCATCTACAAGACCCGAAAGCTGCAGGACCGCACCATAGCCACGTGCATGCGTACACAATTGATGACTTGCATCCCAATTGGGCCGAGAGCCCAACGTGATACGAATCCATACCAACTACCAAAGGGATCTTTGCGATGCCTTCGCCTAAGACTGAAACCTTCGATAATCTTGGTCTTCCTGCATTGGAAGCGCGCCTGAGTGCAGACCTCGAAGCCTTGCTCTATCCAGGCAAAGACTGGGTACCACCGCGCGACGGTGTAACCGACATTGTCATCATCGGTGGCGGCATGTGCGGTATGGTGGCGTGGCTGTCGCTAACGACTGGCGGCATGCGCAATATTCGTGTCCTAGATCGGTCAGAAGCAGGTCGCGAAGGCCCTTGGCTGACCTATGCAAGGATGGAAACGCTTCGGTCGCCAAAAAATCTGACCGGCCCAGCTTTTGGACATGGCGCGCTGACATTTCAGGCTTGGTATCGGGCTCAATTCGGAGCAACCGAATGGGAAGCGCTCGATAAAATTCCGCGCCCTATGTGGATGGATTATCTGAGTTGGTATCGCGACACGCTCAATATCCCGATTGAAAACGGCGTGTCGGTTGATCGCGTAGAACCCGAAGGAGATCTTCTGCGGTTGACCCTATCAGGCGCAGAAAATGGCACGATCCTGTGCCGGAAACTGATCTTTGCGACAGGGCGAGATGGTACCGGCGGACCAAACATTCCAAACTTCATGGCTCAGGTGCCGCGACACCTTTGGGCGCACAGCGCCGATGAGATCGACTTTACCACCCTAAAAGACAAACGCGTTGCGGTGATCGGTGTAGGAGCCTCTGCTGTCGACAATGCTGCCGAAGCGCTTGAACACGGCGCGCTTGAAGTCCGACATCTGGTACGGCGCTCTACGATGCCCACAATCAACAAAATGATGGGCATCGGTAGTTTCGGCTTTACCGCTGGCTATGCGGCGTTGCCCGACGAATGGCGTTGGCGGTTCATGCAGTATTCATTTGCCACGCAAACACCACCACCGCATGGATCAACTCTCCGGGTCAGTCGGCACGACAACGCCTATTTCCACTTCGGGAAGGAAACGGTGCGGGTCGAACAACAGGGTAGCGGAGCCGAGATATTCTTTGCCGATGGAACGTCTTACTTTGCCGACTTTATCATTCTCGGAACCGGCTTTGTCATCGACCCGATGGCGCGCAAAGAATTTGGCGAAACGGCTGGAAATATTTTGCTGTGGCAAGACATGTACACCCCACCCAAAAGCGAGAAAAACGAGGATCTGGGGCGGTTCCCCTATCTCAATCAGGACTTTACCTTTCGCGAAAAAGAGCCGGGCACAGCGGAATGGCTCGGCAACGTATATTGTTTCAACTACGGCGCATCGGCCAGCCTTGGAAAGGTCAGCGGTGACATCCCCGGCATCAGTGAAGGCGCCGCGTGGTTGGCGCGCGAGGTGGCCGCAAAACTGTACTCGGAAGATGTCGAAACCCACTGGCAGGCGATGCTTGACTACGACAAACCCGAGCTTGTCGGCGATGAATGGGAACCAACCGAACTTGAACAAACCCAGCGTACAGGAAAAGTCGCATGAGCGTGTTCGCGACGACCACCCTGTCTGTTGCGGGTATCGGTGAGGTCGGAACCGTTGCCGAAGCCGTTCTAACGCGCAGCAATATCTTTGAAATGACCCACGCCGCCGAGGGTGCGGTTCTGCGGCCCCAAGATATCGGCGCATTTCCACATGATCTCCGCGCAGCTTTGGCATCACGGATTGCCACACAAGCAGATGATGCCGAATTGGCAGCATATTATGCGAAATTCGCCGGCATTTTGGCAGACTTGGCCGATCCACTAAATAACGGAGGACCAGAACACGGAACGCTGATCGCCTTTGTCGACAAGGCCGCAAACGCAACCAAGGATATTACGGCCTCAGATATCAGCGACCTGCAAAACGGAGGCGTCCTGGATGCGGATATCGTGAAGTTGTGCGAATTGGTGGCCTTTGTGGCCTTTCAAGTACGGGTCGCAGCCGGTTTACGCCTGATGCAAGGACGCACATCATGAGCCGCGTGGTCCACAAGTTCACCCGACGCGTCCCCGAATGGCAGCCACGCGTCACTCCGGTCAAACTCGAAGCAGCCACTCCGGAACAGCTGAACGCGCTCAAAGTCACACCGTCCAACACAAAAGTCTCAGCATATGTTTTAACACTCGCACATGATGTGGAAAGCCTCGCCATCAGGTCGCCTCTGTTCAATGCAATCATGTATGATGACGGCGGTATGTCCCGCGCGGAACGAGAGCTTGGAGCGCTGGCGGCGTCGATGGTCAATCGCTGCATCTATTGCGCAGCGGTACATGCCGACCGCCACGCCAAGCTGGAGAAAAGCACGGATGTGACTGATAAGCTCTTTGCCGAGGGCCTTGATGCTGATCTGTCACCCCGTGATGCCGCGATCTTTGCCTTTGCGCGCAAACTATCCGAGGCGCCCCCGACAGCCGGACCAGAAGACATGGAAGCCCTCCGCGAAGCAGGGCTGTCAGACGAAGAAATCCTGGACCTAATCCTGTCGTCTTCACTGTTTGGCTGGGCAAACCGGCTGATGCATGTGCTTGGCGACCCAGTCCGCCCTGAGGAATCCCCATGAACAAGAGCGTCCGCGTTGGAATTGTCGGTGCCGGATCAATTGCTCTGGGCACTGCTGCGCTTTTGGTGGATCAGGCCCATGACCCAATGCTGTGGTCTCCGTCTGGATCTGGCACCAAAGAGCTAGAGCGCGGCGTCACTGCAGAGGGTGCGCTTGAGATAACGTTCGAACCCAGGATCGCGGCGTCGGCTCAAAATCTATGTGATAAGAACGAAGTTCTGATCATTGCGCTTCCGGCGTACGGTCACAAAGCCGTAATGGACGCAATTGCTCCGCATATACAATCAGAGCACCACATTATTGTATCTTCGCATGCTTCTATGGGCGCGCTGTACCTGACGCGCCTTCTGGAAGCACGCAATGTGTCAGTTCCAATCACGGCGTGGGGCACCACAGTTGTAACGGGACGGCGCCAGGATGGCCCGGTCGTCCGCGTGAACACCGTCCGCAGTCGGGTGGACTTGTGCACAGTCCCAGAAACTCGATCCGATTGCGCACTGGCACTATGCCAACAGCTTTTCGGCGACCGCTTTCAGCCAAGGGAAGGCCTACTTGCGATCTCATTGTCGAACCTGAATCCTCAGAACCATCTCGGCATCGCACTTGGCAACATCACCCGCATGGAACGCGGAGAGGTTTGGAGCCAGGGCCAGAACGTCACCCCCAAAATCGGGCGCTTGTTGGAAAAACTTGATCAAGAACGCTTGGCGATTGCAGACGCCCTGGGGCTGAATGTCAAAACGATCTTTGAACACTTTCACCTCAGTTTCCACGTACCAATCGCATCGATCTCAGAGATGAATCAACAGATGCACGCGCAGGGCAATGGTGGCACCGGGCCTGCCACTGCCCACAGCCGATATGTGACGGAAGACGTACCATATGGCCTTCAACTGACGGCCGTCCTTGGCCGATTGGTCAACCGACCCGCCATTCTGCATGAAGCCGGGATAGCCATGTTCTCGGCCATGTATGACAGGGATTTCACTGACGAAAACGAGCTTCTCACAGCGCTTGAGTTAGAGCGCCATAGTCTTGACGACCTGCAGCAGGCCGCCCGTACCGGCCTGTTGCAGTAGACAGATAACCTCACGTCATGAAGACTGGGGAGTACGGAATAACAAGAAACGAAACAACAAGGAGACGCTGAAATGACTAAACTGATCCTAAATCGTCGCCGCTTTATCGGCACCACAGCGATGGCTGGTGCTGCATTGGCAAGCCCTGCTTACCTGCGCCGCGCTTCGGCTCAAGGCAGCGGCGAGGTCAACATTTGGACCTACAACGATTTCGTCCCTCAATCTTTTAAAGAACAGTTCGAAGCTGAAACCGGCATCAAGGTAAACATCCGCTTGGTTGATGACCAAGGCAAACAGTTCAACCTGCTGGCCGCGGAGCAGCCAAACCCAACCGTCGATATCATGACTGTTGCCGGTCACCGATTCCTGCAATTCATCGACAGCGAATTGCTGGCACCTTTGGACACCAGCCGCCTCAGCAACTGGGGCAATATCAACCCCACTTTCTCGGAAAGCGACTGGTCGACAATCAATGGCGAAAAATGGGGCGCGCCAATCCTGTCAGGGATGGAGGTTTTGGCCTACAACACCGAGCTTGTCTCAGAAGAAGAGGCCCTAACCTGGGATACTCTGTTCTCTGAGAAATACTCGGGACAGACGGCGTATATCATTCAGGACATGATGTCGATTGTGATGCTCATGATGGGCTACGACGGCAACATGGTCGCCTACATGAACGATCCCGCGAAGGCCGCCGAGATTGTTGAAGAAGCAAAGCAGTTCCTGATCGAGAAAAAACCGCTTGTTCGTAAATACTATGACAGCGGCGCTGAGGTGCAGCAAATGTTCGTCAATCAGGACATCGCACTGGGCCATAGTTGGAATGGACCGGCAGCAGCGCTCATCAATGATGGTTTCCCGCTTGCCATGACCATCCCGAATGAAGGCTCCTACGGGTTTGTCTATACGTACAACGTCGCCAATAACGCGCCTAACGTAGACAATGCCTATACCTTCCTGGATGCCATCCTCGCCTCGCCTGAAATCGGTGCCGCGATGACCAAGGCCTCCGGCTTTATCTCGACCTACAAGGACGCGTCGAACTACCTGACCGACCTCGAAAAAGCATCGACTTCTTTCCCGGAAGAGCAGCTTGCAAATCTCCAGTTCTTCCGCGCCGAAGCGAACGAGATGAAATACGGGTTGGTTGATCCGGCAGTCGAGGCTGTCAAAGCCGCCTGAACAATTCAAACCGGTGGCCCGTTCTTTCGGGGCGGGCCACACTCAGTTTCCGGCAAAAAGGTATCTGCAAGATGACCTATGACGCGTCCGTGCGAAAAGACGGCGACGGCCATGTGTCCTCTGATGGCGAACGCCCGTTCTGGGGACGTGTTGCCAATTGGGGGCCATATCGCGCCTTGTCGGCACTTGTGACCGCGTCACCTCGCAGGCAGTTCATAATCCTTGCCACCTTTCCGATTCTCTGGCTTCTGACCCAGCACCTTGGGCCGATGCTCCAGATGCTACGTGTGTCTTTGCTTGACGCCTATCCAGTGGCTCCGGGGACACCCCAAGAATTCACTTTTGACAATTACATGAGGTTCTTCGGAGACCGCATCTTTTGGCAGCCATTCTTCAGAACGCTGACCTTTGCTGCGGTATTCACTTTCTGCACGCTGATCATCACCTACCCCGTCGCATATTTTCTGGCCCGGCATGTCAGTCGCAAGAACCAGATGCTCATGCTGTTGCTGCTGCTGATCCCGTTCTGGGTTGGTGAGATTGTCCGCACCTACGCCATCATGATTCTCTTGGGGAATACTGGTGCTGTAAATCTCGTTTTGAAGTGGTTTGGACTGATCGATCGCCCGATTCCTTTCATGTACACCAGCTTTTCCATGGGCGTCGGCATTGTCTATCTCACAGCTCTCTACATGCTCCTGCCGCTTTACTCCGCGCTCGAAAAGCTACCCAAAAGCTATAACGAGGCAGCCGCTGATCTTGGCGCAGGGGCTTGGACCCGCTTTCGAAGGGTCACCCTGCCATTGACCTTGGAAGGTATCTCTTCGGGTTGTACGCTCGTCTTTCTTATCTCGACCGGCTTCTACGCCACACCCGTCCTTTTGGGCGGACCATCCACCACAGTCTTCGCCGAAACCATTGCGGGCTTTTTCCACGTCGCAGGGGATGAATGGCCCACAGGCGCTGCCTTTGCTGTCATCATGTTTGCAGCCGCTTTATTGATTACCGGCGTGTTTCAAAGGCTGATGAAAGCTTTGCGAAAAGGAGACACGGCATGAATCGCGGCAACCGGATCGCGCTGGCTTGTGTCTATTGGGCCTTTGTTCTTTACGTCTTTGTACCTTTGATCCTGATGATCGTCATGGGATTCAAAGATAGCAAATTTATTGGCTTTCCCATCCGGTCATGGACGCTTGATTGGTACACCGGCGTCTTTTCGGACACCGAGGTTCTCTATACATTCGGGTATTCCGTTCTGATCGCCATTCTATCAACTCTGATCTCGGTAATCGTCGGAACATGGATCGCAGTTCTTCTCGAGGGTCGTAAATTTTGGGGCCGCACGGTAACGTTTGGACTGATGGTCCTGCCGGCACTCGTGCCTGGCATCATTTCGGCAATCGCCTTTCGCATCTATGCGCGGTGGCTTGGGATTGAACCGGGGATGGGCGCGATTGTCTGGGCACATGCGGTCCACAATGTTCCGTTTGTGTCGTTGGTCGTGATGGCCCGACTGTCCACATTACCCAAAAGCCAGATTGAGGCAGCACGCGACCTTGGTGCAGACCCCCCAATCGCATTCATGCGCATCACCCTGCCCTATCTTGTCCCAGCGATCCTAGGTGCCAGTGTGTTCTGCCTTCTGTTGAGCTTTGATGACTTTGTCCGATCTTTCTTCCTTGGAGGATACGAACCCACCCTGCCTGTATTGATCTTTGCCATGCTCAGATCAGGCATGTCCCCCGAGATCAATGCGATCGCCACCGTGGCACTTGTCTTGACCGCTGCAATTGGCATCTGGGCCGAACGGTTCACCCGCCGCACCAATAAGGAGAGCCAAGTATGACGTCGCCTCTTGTCCATATCGACGGAATATCCAAGCGCTTCGGCGACGCAATCGCGCTAGAGCACCTTTCGCTCGACATTGCCCAGGGTGAGTTCGTGACCTTCCTCGGACCGTCTGGTTGCGGAAAATCCACAACGCTGCGGATCCTTGGCGGTTTTGAAAAGCCTGACACCGGGCGCGTCATTCTCGACGGAGAAGATGTGACCAACCAGCCGCCTGAAAAGCGCCATGTGAACATGGTATTTCAGGACTATGCTCTGTTTCCACATATGACGGTTCGGCAGAACATCGCATTTGCTCTGGAACTCAAAGGCATGGACAAA
The DNA here is from genome assembly GCA_043585115.1 of Marivita sp. GTDB lineage: Bacteria > Pseudomonadota > Alphaproteobacteria > Rhodobacterales > Rhodobacteraceae > Marivita. The sequence goes on along the minus strand of CP121326.1, from coordinate 2,483,111 downwards.
GCCGCAATCAAACGGCGTCTCGATGAGATCATGTCCTTTCTAGAGCTTGGGACCTATAGCGACCGTTTTCCCGGACAATTATCAGGGGGTCAGCGGCAGAGGGTTGCTCTTGCGCGCGCTCTGGCGCCGGATCCCGCGCTCTTGTTACTAGATGAACCGCTAGGTGCTTTGGATGCCAAGCTGCGGGGACAAGTGCAGCGTGAATTGAAATCCATACAACGGCAAACTCACAAGACCTTCTTTTTCGTGACACACGATCAGGAAGAGGCACTGACCATGTCGGATCGGATCGTGGTGATGAACCATGGTCGTGTCGAACAGGACGGCACACCGGAAGAGCTTTATTTTCACCCGGCCAGTCGCTTTGTCGCGGAATTCATCGGTGAGACAAATCTTTTGTCCGGCAAGATGCGCGGTATCGATGATGGCACGGTGGTGATGGATTGGTTTGGCCAAACCCTTCGTGGTCATGCCCCTTCGGGTTTCCCGACCGAGGGTGCAGAGATCACGGCGTCGATCCGTCTGGAAAAGCTGGGCTTCCACTTGTCGCAGCCCGATCTGGCGAATGCCGTACAAGGCCGGGTCGTCAACAAGACCTTTTTGGGCAGTCGTATGGCTGTCGATATGATCGTTGAACAGACCGACGGGGCAAAGCTACGTGCATTTGTCGATGCGGACATCGGTCAATCTCTCGGTGAAGATTTGATCTGGGCTGCATGGGACAGCTCTAGTATGGCTGTCTTGCGTGACTGAGTCTTCGGTCAAGCGCCCGTCTTCTGGGCATGCCTGACAATCCACGCCCAACTGGACCGACACATATCTTCCAGATCGCGTTTTGCACCAAACCCGATCAAGTCCTTCGCCAACCTCGGATCAGCATAGCTGGCCGCTGCATCCCCGGGGCGTCGCGGCGAAATCTGATAAGGAATGTCTCGGCCGCTCGCTTTTGCATAGGCTGCAATCATCTCAAGCACCGAATACCCCCGCCCTGTTCCCAGATTGACAAGATGGCCTTTGCCCTCGCGGAACAAGGACTGGACTGACAAGACATGGCCATCTGCCAAATCACATACATGTATGTAGTCTCGGACCCCTGTTCCATCGGGGGTCGGGTAATCACCACCAAAAACCGAAATATGCGGCAGTTCGCCAGCCGCGACTTTTGCGATATAGGGCATCAGGTTGTCCGGAATCCCGGCAGGATCTTCGCCAATCAAACCAGACTCATGCGCGCCAACAGGGTTGAAATATCGCAGCACCCCGACAGTCCATCGCGGGTCGGAAGCGACAGTCTGTTCGATGATCTGTTCGCAAACCAGTTTGGAATGGCCGTAAGGATTTCCAAAGCTGAGTTCAGCGGTTTCAGGGATCGGCAGTTGCGCATTGTTTCCATACACTGATGCCGATGATGAAAATACCAGCCGGAAAACACCTGCTGCTGCCATCGCCTGCATCAATGTCACAAGACCGCCAATGTTGTTTTGCATATAGGCCAAGGGTTCCTTGACGCTTTCTCCGACTGCTTTGAAGGCAGCAAAATGCACAACCGCATCAAATCGGGTATCGGCGAAAACCTGATCAAGCTTCACCCGGTCCAAAACATCGGCGTCGATCACCTGAACATTGTGGTTCACAAGCTGCGCCAAACGGTCAGGAACATCCCGTGCCGCATTACTGAAATTGTCGAGGATGACGACATCGTATCCGGCTTCGACCAAAGCGACATAGGTGTGCGATCCGATATAGCCGGCTCCACCCGTCAACAGAATGCGCTGTGTCATTTGATGTCCCTCAACAAACTCATAACCAATCTTTCTGTAACCGGCATATCCGGCCCTGTCTCTATGCACTAATGTTGGAATATGGCCCGTTTGGGTACAGTACGCAGAAAAATCTCCGTTTCTAAATGCAACACCCTTTAAACACGGGCCGATTGCGCCCCAGTTTCGTCAAATTAGCCCAGTAAGACCGCAAAAATAGACAGTTGATAAGCGTGATACCCAAAAAATGACCATGACGTTAAGCTGGACCCTCACGATCTGTACGTACAATCGTCCTCAGTTTTTGGTCGAAACTCTTCGGTATGCATTACAGCAGACGCGCCGCCCCACAGAGATTGTGGTGGTGGATGCCTCGGACAACTGGGAAGAGCATCGGGACTCCATGATCGCAGCTTTCCCGGATGATTGGGACGACATCAATCTGGTCTACGTGCCCGCCGACGTGCGATCTTTGACCTTCCAACGCAATCAGGCACTGCGGCTTGCAACATCGGATATCGTGTTTTCTCTGGATGATGACATCTACCTTTATCCTGATGCAGCCGAAACAATCATGAAAATCTACGAAGCAGACGCGGATTGCGAGATCGCAATGGTTGGCGGCCACTTTACTGACGGCCCTTACGATCCCGACCTTCGAGGTGCGGACCTTGATACGAATGTCGGTCAAACGAAATCCAAGCTTCGGGAATGGTTCGAGCAACAACTGACACTAGACAGCCATTTTGTCCCTTATTCCGACGATGTGGATACAGGTCCGGTTCCAGCCTCCGTAAGCCACCTGAACGTGCTGCCAAGCGGCTTGATAAATGGTGGGCGCACCACATTCCGCCGTAGTTTCGCCCAAGGGTCGGGCTGGTCAGAATTGCTCAGGTATTATGCCACGCACGAAGACAGCGACTTTTCCTATCGCATGTCGCAGAAAGGTCGGCTTGTCGTCGCGCCGGATGCAGGGTTTTTCCATGCCGATGGCAACGACAGCACCGCAAGTCGCTTTCGGATCAACACCATTCGTGTCCGTAATCTGCTGGCTCTTCATGCCCTCCACAGCCCCAATCGCGTTCGGTCTGCCTTTCGATGTCTGGCATCATTCGCCAAGTTCATGGGGCTGTATATTGCGATCGATGCTGCGCAAAAACGGATTAGCTTTCCAACCGTGCGTGCATACGCCTTTGGCATCGCGCAGATCCCGATCTTTTTGTTCTATCCCATGAAGGATTTTCAGTCGTGGTATGCTAATCTACAGGAACGCATGTACGGCAACCGCTATAAATCCTGAGCCGAACCGCCATCGCGCATGCGAGATGAGAGTCCTAATCCGGCCAAATCTCTCGGATCAGCATCTCTGCACCGCGACTGGAATCAAAATCCGCGACAACCCGCGCGCGACCAGACTTTGCCAACGACGCTGCCATATCGGGGTCCTTGGCCAGTTTGATCAAGGCTTCTGCCAAAGCCTCAGGTGATTTAGGCGGGACCAAAAGGCCATCCTTTCCATTAGTGATCAGTTCGGGTACGCCCCCGGCATCGGTACCGATGGTGGGCACTTCACAGCTCATCGCCTCCATATAGGCGACGCCCAAAGGCTCGGACCAACTGGCCAAGACAAACGCATGAGATGACATCAGCTTGTCGCGAACCGCCTCGGCGCTGATGGCACCCAACAGGGTAACATGATCCTCCAACCCGAGTTCTAGGATCCGCTTTTCCAACTCTGCCCGAAACCCGGTTCCGCCTGCATCATCTTCGCCTGCAATCTCAAGCTTTGCGGACTGACCGCCATCGATCATCAATCGAACCGCCTGCATCAATTCCTGATGGCCTTTGACCACATTCAAGCGCCCACAACTGAAAATGCGGATAGGTTCTCCTGCTTGAGGCGGAACATAAGGCGTCTCGCGACGGAAAGATTCCGTATCAACGCCCATCGGCTGCAGCGGTAACCTGTCAGGAAGCGCATCTTCGAGCTGGCCGGGCAACAGATCAAGCAACGCTTTGGTGATGACACTGACAAACGCTGCATTTCGCCATTTAAACCTTTGTCCGACGCCATAATCCGACAAAGGTCCGTGCAACGTCAGACTATAGGACAAGCCATGTGCATGATGTGCCAACGCGGCAATCAATGCAGCGCGACCACAGGAATGGGCATGGATATGCGTTATGCCCTGACGCTTACAGTCGCGGGCCAGTTTTTCCGCCGCAGGGGCACTGATGATAACGTCGCGCAGGAACGCTTTGGCATCGTCACTCGGCAGACAGCGGGCTTCCTGCATGATCAAACCCCATGGCAAACGGGGCAGGATCGCCAACAGCGACACCGGATTTCGCGATGCAAGATACGTCGTGCGTGCCATCGCGTCTTGTGACCAGCGATGAGACATCAACCGCGATGGTGGCAACGTGGTGCTATATAGCACTGGTGTCACACCAAGCTTTTCGATGGCAGAGATCTCGCGCCAGAAAAAGATGTGGGTTTGGCCAGGAAACTGGGGCACCAGATAAGCGAAAGATTTTTCTGACATGCGGCGCGATACATTCCCCGAATTTCAATTGCCTGACAGACTAGGGTTGCGAACATGGCTCTACCAGTAGATTTTGACCGATCACTGATTTCACGGATAGTCAGCTTTGCGAGAGACGATTGTTGGCGTTCCGCGATCAGTAGAAATGGTTGACTTACCGCTCTGACACGATGCGTCGTGGGGTTCGCTTTATCGTCAGCGACCCGGCCGCCAGAACAACCAGAACTGCACCCGCTAAAAAGCGTAGCGTCGGCACCTCACCGAACGCCAGATAACCGGCCGCCGTAGACAATGGCAGGCTCATATACCCCAGAACAGAAAGCACCCCGGCGTCACCATTATAGTGCGCCCTGAGAAAGCAAGCTTGGGCTGCCTGAGCAAACACGCCAACCGTCAGCAAGGGGCCGAGATGAGACATTGGGATAGGTTGCCATGTCCAGACTGCGAATGGCAGCGTACAAACACCCAAACCCACTGTGTAAAAGGTCATCAAGACCAGCGTCGGCGTTTCGCGCAGACGCCGGGTGATGATAACGGCAGCCGATCCCGTCAAAATCACCAAAGCCAACGCCAGCAACCCCGGCCCAATGACAGTACCTTGCGGATCGATGGCAATAACCACGCCGATCATCGCGACAGCCGCCGCCAACCATTGACCGCCCGAAATCCTTTCCCGCAGGATCAAGGCAGCTAGGATCATGACGACCAATGGGCGGGTAAAGTTCATTGTGGTAAACAAGGCCAATGGCACGCGTGCGATTGCAAAATAGCTCGCTGTAAGAGTGGCCGCACTCAACCCCACCCGTACAATTTGGAGCGGCAAGGACGGGATCGTCGCAAAAACCTGCCGATCCCGATAAATCCAGGGAAGAAGCATCACCAATCCGATGATCGCGCGCAAGAAAACGATCTGCGCCGCCGGATAGCCAAGACCAAGAGCTTTGACGATGCCCAACGCCCATATGTTCAAAGCCATATCGGCCAAGAGCCACGCACCCCCCTTCAGATTATCGCGTGGCGCGTCCGGCGTCATTTGCGAGGGGTGATGAGATTGGCCATCAATCGGAATGCGCCCGGCACAAGGTTTGCCATTTGGTGATGGAGGATAAGACTGCAATGCGTGTGCCTGCCTTTGCCGACATCCGCGGACAGGATTGACCCGGTCAATGGCTCTTCGCCGGGGTCCGAAATGGACAACAGCGGTGTGTATGCGTCATCCCAGCTTTTCGCAAAATAGAGACCGCGCTCTTTGACCCAGCCCGCCCAATCCTCTTCTTTGATTTGGTTTGGGCTATTCAGCAGTGGATGCTCTGGTTCAAGCACAGTTATATCCGCCGCCGCATCGGTCACGCGCCAGCGCAGAGAAGGTTGCCCAATCTCGAGCCTACGAGGCGGAATAGTCTCTGGATTCCAGTTGTCCCAAGGACGGTGGTAGAGTGTCAGCAAGGTACCGCCACCTTCGACCCATTCCCGGATGCGCGGCATTTCAGACACAAGCCCATCGCGGAAGCGCAACGCGAAGATACCAATAACAACTGTATCAAATGCCGCGAGCGCCGTGTCACTGGTGATCTGTTCGTCTGTCAAATCCGACACATCTGCGCCCAGCGCGCGCAACCAGTCCGCCACCGCATCATGCCCGCTGCCAATATATCCGATTTTGGCAGTGGGAATGTCGACATCCAGCACACGAACCATAAGATTGGCCGGGCTGGCATAGGCTGTGGGATCAATATGGTCATAGGCAATCCGATGCTCTGTCATGGCCGGAACCGATCCAACATAAAGTGGCAATGAATAGAGACCTGTCTGAGCATCATCAGGCAGCGAAATTTCCAGGCCGCCATCCTGCGTCTGGCTATCCCAACCCTCGGGCAGATCGAACGAAACGTGACTGCCAGCCGGACTAACATCAGCGACAGCGACGGATAGGCTTCTTTTCGGATTTTTCAGGTTAAGTAGAGCCGCATTAGGCGCGATCACAGCAGCGCGTTCTGGCAGGATTATTGGTGGGAGCTCAAAGGGAATAGCAACCGTCGCCGCATCAAACTGAACCGAAATTCGGGGCAGCGGTGGATCAATTGGATCATATTCCGCGCGATACGGATCTGATTGGTGTGCAGCACCGCTGGTGGTTATCGTGTCACCCTCAAGGCCCCAACCAAATGGCAAATCAAGACTGTAATGCGCACCTTCGGCGTCTCCGCGGTCGAACTCCACGTCAACACGCGAACTTTCACCCGGTCGCAGCCAGATATGCTCTGTGCGCGCCCGAGCCTCTATTCCCAGCGCAATACGCAAAACATGCCCCAATTGCTGGTGTTTCGCAGTCAACCGATGTGCAATCGCGGTGGGTGCATTCGCTTCTGCTTGTTGGATATGCTTCAAAGCTTGTCGGGCAGTTGCTGCGATATGCTTGAAATGTGGAAAAGCCGAGATTGTCTCAGTGATGTATCCATGCGCGGCCAACAGATGATCTTTGATCTCTGGAGCATGCTCTGACAAATCGGCCAAGGTTGCTGGTAACCCCGACATCAGGGTTGCATCAGGCCCATCCACATAGGTTTCTGCGAGATGTAGCGGCCAGTTTTTTCCCGGACCCGCAGGGACCCAACGACCCATCCCCTGCGTTCGGTGATAGGCGCGAGACATCTGTCCAATGCGGGCATAGCTCCACCCCGATACGGGGTCTTTGCCCGCACCATCAATTGTCAGGGTGGCGTCGGGCGGTGGCAGATCATCGTCATAAGCTTGCCCGGCACCGGACCACGCCGGAAGATACATTTTGGACACCTGCCACGGCGGCAAATTAGACGGGAAATCTGGATCGGCTGCTGCAACCATCACCTCGTGCGCAGCTTGCGTCATCGCACGGTGATGGCCATGCTGACCCGGGACATCGAGAAATGTTGGTAAAATAATGTCGGGACGGTCGGTCCGGACGATTTCGACGAAACGGTGCATCAGATGCTCGTGACCCCAGATCCCCATCGTTTCTTCTCCGCTCTTGGAGAACCGGAAATCGCGAATGGGATCATCGGGTGACGTACCATGCCAATAAAGTCGCATGTTCAGCAGATCACATGCGCGCTCCATCTCACGCGTGCGCAATGCGCCCAGCGAAGGACCGCTTTCGGTGCCAATGTCGTTCTGTCCACCTTCACCCCGTGTCGAACAGGCGTAGCTGAGATTGATCCCGTCACGCAAACCGATTGCTGCCAAAAGCGCGGTGGTCTCGTCATCCGGATGGGCACCAGTGTTCATTAGACGCACAACAGATTGCAAAGGTCGCAGCGCCCACCACAAATCAAGCACACGTGGGCGCATCCGTGTTTCCGCAAGACGGAATTGATCTGGTGTTGGCATAGCTTACCTCGCTGCTGCGATGGTGGGTGTAAATGCCTGATGCAAAACCAAGGCGGCCGCACCAAGCGTGGCGGTCATCCGTCCTGACGTTCCACGCATCAGGCGCGGATGTTTCCGGTCAGGCCGGTTTGAAATAGATCTTTCGGGCAAAGGTGTCCGCCCGATGATGTGATCCAAAACGGCATCCGGCATCGCGCCACCAAGGATCACCGTTTCGGGATCAAACACATTTTCGATGATCGACAATGCAGGGGACAAAGCCTGCCCAGCCCTATCCAGCCAATCTAGTAAATCGCGATTCTTGGCGGAATAGAGACTGATAAGGTCGTCCATATCGGTGACGTCCACCCCTTTTTCCGCAAGATAAGTCTGTGCGGACAAACGACTGGCTGCGCTTTCGAGTTCCATCGAAACTCCATTAACCAACACTTGGATATGACCAATCTCCCCCGCGTTTCCAAACGCGCCTTGAACGACTTGCCCATTCTGAACGAGACCCAGGCCAAGGCCCTGCCCGAAATACAAATAAGCAAAACTGTCGAAACCTCTGGCGATCCCGTTCATACGTTCCGCCATGGCCGCCGCATTGGCGTCGTTTTCTACGAAAACAGGAAGGTCCAAAATGCCGGCGAACAGTTCGGCCGGATCTTCAGTATTCCAGCCTGGCAACTCCGAAGCTGTCCCATTGAGGCCAGTTTCCCCAAACGGTCCGGGCATAACGATCCCGGCACCCATCAGAACGTCTTTTTTGAGCTGGGTCTTTTCCAAAGTCTGATCCATTTGATCACACACCGTCGCAAGAATTGTTGCCTTGCTTGCATCCTTTAACGGTGTCCGCTTTGTCAGAACGGGTGTGCCCATCAAATCAATGAGCGCTGTAAACACAGCCGTTGGCCGCACCTCTATCCCAAAAGCATAACCGCCGCCGGGTTTGATCGCGTATTGTTGGACCGGCAGCCCGCGCCCGGCGCTGCGATAGCCCTGTTCGATCAACAGGCCTTCACCTAGCAAATCAGAAATAATGTTCGAAACGGCTTGAGTCGATAAACCTGATGCACGCGCGATTTCGGCCCGACCCACGGCCCCTGCATGCCGAACCGCACGCAGAACCAATTGTTTGTTATGGCTCCGGGCGCGCTCTGGATTGGCGCCAAGTTGGGGTTTCAGCGTATTAACCATGCTTCGCCTTAGCGCACCAAACTTGAACACTCAAGAAAGTTGAGTTAACGCTTGGATATCGATCAGTCCCGCATAAGAATGGGCTGGCATATTCAACAGATCTCAACAGGGAGAGATCCATGGCATTCTTCAACATCAAAGCATTGGCCGTTGCCTCGGTGACAAGCGCCGCTGCACTGTTCAGCACGGCCGCTCAGGCGGTGGAAATCGAGTACTGGCAGTATTTCTTCGACGCCCGCGTGCAAGCGATGGAAACGCTGATTGAGAATTTCCAAGAGGCGAACCCCGATATCACGGTCAAGATGACCCACTTCCCCTACGCCGACTACCGCACCAAGGTTGCGGCGGCGATTCCGGCGGGAGAGGGTCCCGATGTGGTGCAGCTTTTCTACGGTTGGCTGAACGACTATGTTGCCGCCGACTTGATCCAGCCTCTTCCTGCGGATGTGTTCCCCGCCGATAAGATCGATGAAGAGTTCTTTCCGATGGTGCAGGCGATGAAAGACGGAGATGCCTATTGGGCCCTTCCGACTGCCGTGCGCTCTTTGGCTTTGTTCTTCAATGAACGTCTACTAGACGAAGCAGGCGTAGAGCCACCAACCACATTGGACGAGATGATCGCCGCCGCGAAAGCGATGACCAAACGCGATGGCGCCGGCAACCTCACACAAGTTGGCATGACCGCTGGCATGACCGCCCAAGACCATCATTGGTGGCGCGAAGGCCTGATCCGTCAGTTTGGCGGAGAGCCATATGTCGATGACTACCAGACAGTGAACTACAACAACGAAGCCGGGCTTGAGGCGCTTAATTTCTACAGCAGCCTTTTCTCTGGCGATGACGCCGTGTCCGCGATCGGCTTCATGGACGAACCGCAAGCCGCGTTTAAAGCCGGACGCGCAGGCATGCATATTGATGGATCGTTCCGCATTGGATCGCTAAACAACACACGCGGCCTGAAATGGGGTGTTACAGAGCTTCCGGCGACAGCAGATGGCACACGGTCGAACTATTCGTCGTATTGGGTCAATGCGATCACCACCAAGGCTGAAGGCGAAAAGTACGATGCTGCGGTAAAGTTCATGGAATACGTCACAAGCGACGAAGCGATGCAAATCTGGCTGGATGTGGTTGGAGAATTGCCTGCCAAACCGTCCGTTGGCCTCACCGAAGCCAACGCGAATGATCCAGTCTTCGGCCCCTTCATCAAGGGTCTTGCCTATGCCAACACCACAAAGTTCGCCAATGAGAGCGGTCAACGTCAGCTGATGGTCGAGATGGTCGAACGTATGACCCTACAGGGCATGAGCGCCGAAGACAGCCTCGCGATTGCTGCCGAGGCCGAACAGAAGATCCTCGACGAATACTATAACAGCGCGTCCAATTAAACGCGCGGCACGGACGCCCCGGTTCCACTCCCGGCCGGGGCGTCACTTTTGGACGCAGGCATGTATCGCAATCTGACCATTCGCCAGAAACAGATCGTATGGGCGTGGGCCTTCCTCGCGATCCCAATCCTGTTTTACACGGTGATCCGGTTTTACCCGACGGGAAACGCCATCCTGATCAGTTTTCAGGAATGGAACCTGCTGGGCGATCGTACCTGGACCGGTTTGGACAATTACCAAAAGCTGTTCTCCGACCCTGTGTTTTGGAAGGTTTTCAAGAACACCTTTGTTTATCTGCTGATTGGGACGCCCATCAGCCTGATCATCTCCTTCATAATTGCCTATCATCTTGACCAAGTCCGTTTCATGCACGGCTTTTTGCGGATGCTGTATTTCCTGCCGTTCATGACCAGCGCAGTAGCAATGGCTTGGGTCTGGCGATGGTTTTATCAACCCGTTCCAGTGGGCCTTTTCAACAACGCGTTGGCCAGCATCGGCATTCCGCAATTTCCCTTCTTGCAATCGACCACATGGGCATTGCCTTCGGTCCTCGCACCTGCTGTTTGGGCAGGTCTTGGGTTTCAGGTCATCATTTTCATGGCTGGGTTGCGGGCCATTCCACGCAGCTACTACGAAGCCGCGCGCATCGACGGTGTTTCATGGTGGACCGTGCTGTGGGAAATAACGCTGCCACTTTTGAAGCCGACCATCGTGTTTATCGTGGTGTTCTCGTCGATCGGGTTTCTGCGCATCTTCGATCATGTGTTCAACATGACCACAAACAATCCGGGTGGACCGCTGAATTCAACCAAACCGCTGGTCCTGATGATTTATGAAACCGCGTTTAGCGCATTTGATATGGGCTATGCGGCGGCACAAACGGTGGTGTTGTTTCTTGTATTGCTGGTGGTGAGCCTCGTTCAATTGCGCATACTGAGGGACAGTTAGATGACCGCTACGGACATCCGTCCCACAACAGACGCGCTGCTCAAAACCGAAGCGCCCAAGAAGCCTGCAAATATGGGACAGATCCTGCGGTGGATGCTGCTGTTCCTTGGCGGCGTCGCGATGGTCATGCCCATCGCGTACATGATTTCGACCTCGCTGAAATGGCCACATGAGGTCTACAACCTCAAACTGATTCCAGATGAGCCACATATCGAAAATTACACGTATGTGCTCGAGGATGGACGGTTCTATTGGTGGTTCGTCAATTCCATGATTATCGCGGTGATCACCACGGTCTGTAACGTGATATTTGACTCTCTTGTGGGCTACACGCTCTGTAAGTTTCGATTTCCGGGCCGCTACATTGTCTTTATTGCAATCCTTTCGACGCTCATGATCCCAACCGAAATGCTGGTGATCCCATGGTACCTGATGAGCCAGCAATTCGGGTGGCTGGACACCTATTGGGGCATCATGTTCCCCGGATTGATGACGGCTTTTGGCACATTCCTGATGAAGCAGTTCTTCGAGACTGTTCCGGATGATTTCATTGAAGCGGCGCGGATCGACGGGCTGAATGAATTACAAATCTGGTGGACCGTGGCCATGCCGTTGGTCAAACCCGCGCTCGCAGCGTTGGCAATATTCGTGTTCCTCGGCAATTGGACCGCGTTCATATGGCCGCTGATCGTGACCAACTCTGTCGAGATGTATACGCTCCCCGTAGGACTGTCATCGTTTGGGGACGAAGCCGATGTCGCATGGGAATTGATTATGACGGGGGCAGCAATTTCGACGATTCCGACCCTGATCGTGTTCCTTATCTTCCAGCGCTACATCATTCAGGGCGTGGTGATGGCAGGGCTTAAAGGGTGAGCGTGGTCTTTCTGGGTTTTGCAGCATTTGCGTATTTTGAAAGAGAAGAAGCAGGGGGCGGCGCATGACAGATGATAGCGTGTTTCCGGACCCGACATATAGGGATACGGTGCTTGCGCCTTTGTTCGAAGGTGTAAAGACGCATTTCGCAGACCATGTGGGTGCCATCAACCGGGCCCATCTTGTGATGCTGGCGGAGACCGGGATTTTGCCGCCGGAGCATGCAAGCGCAATTGCAACTGCCTTGCAGGAAATTGACGCCGAAACCGATATCAACACGCTGGCATATACTGGCGAACACGAAGATTATTTCTTTTTGGTCGAGGCTGAATTGAAACGTCGGTTGGGCGATCTTGGCGGAGCACTGCACACAGCGCGTTCGCGCAATGACATGGACCACACGTTGTTCAAGTTGGCCCTGCGAAATCGCGTCGACCTGTTGCTTGGTCAGGCGTTAACCTTAACGGATGCGTTGATCGCCAAAGCACAGGCGGAGAAGAAAACGCTCATCGTTGCCTATACCCATGGGCAGCCCGCTCAGCCGACCACTTGGGGGCATTATCTGGGTGCTGTGATCGAGGTGTTATTGCGCGACATCGACCGGTTGAACGCAGCCGCCGATGGGCTGGAACACTGCCCTATGGGGGCCGCGGCAATCACGACAAGCGGGTTTCCCATTGATCGCGACCGCGTCGCGGATTTGCTTGGGTTTCATGAACCTCTGGTCAATTCCTACGGCTGTATCGCTTCGGTCGATTATGTGACAGGGCTCTATTCCGCGATAAAGCTTATATTCCTGCATTTGGGGCGGGTCATTCAGGACATGCAGTTCTGGACTGCATTCGAGGTGGGACAGCTTTACGTGCCCAACAGTCTTGTGCAGATCAGTTCCATCATGCCGCAAAAGCGCAATCCGGTGCCGATTGAACATCTCCGTCATCTGTCCAGCGCGACGGTCGGGCAATGCGACGCCATTGTGAACGTGATGCACAACACACCGTTTACCGACATGAACGACAGCGAAGGCGAGGTGCAACAACTTGGCTTTGCCGCATTCGAGCGTGGCGCGCGCGTGTTGCAATTGCTCACGGCGTTGATCCCGGCCTGTCGGATCAATGCGGATCGCGTACAGCGAACAACGGACGCGGCATGCATCACTATCACCGAATTGGCAGATACATTGGTAAGGGACGAAAATCTGACGTTCCGCGCAGCGCATGAGATCGCAGCCGCGACGGCCAAGTCAGTGATTGCCAAAGGCGCGTCTTTGGCAGACGGGTTTGACGCGTTTTGCAAAGCGTTCGTTGCCCAGACAGGCCGCGCCACCGCGTTGTCAGAAAAACAATTTCGTACGGCAGTGGCCCCTGAGACCTTTGTCGCGCGACGAGACCGCATCGGCGGTCCGGCGGAAGCCGCGTTAAGCGATGCTTTGGCGCAGTACACGGCCTTGGCAACCAAGGCGCGAGAGGCCTGCAGCATGCGCAATAAAAGACACAAATCTGCGGAACAGAGACTGAATTCAGCGTTTGACACGCTGCTGGCAAAGGACTGAGCATGGCCGATCTTGCGATCCGAAATCTGGTCAAACGCTATGACAAAACCGAGGTGCTGCACGGCATCAGCCTTGATGTGGCGGATGGCGAATTTGTGGTGTTTGTCGGGCCATCAGGTTGCGGCAAATCTACAACCTTGCGGCTGATTGCAGGGCTTGAAGATGCGACCAGCGGAGAGATCGCGATTGGCGGTCGCGTGGTGAACAACCTTGAACCCAAGGACCGTGATATCGCGATGGTTTTCCAGAATTACGCGATCTATCCGCATATGACGGTCCGCAAGAATATTGGCTTTGGCCTGCGCACCGCGAAAATGTCAAAGGTAGATAAGGAAGCGCGCATTGACGAGGTCGCCGGCATTCTGGGAATGACCGACCTGTTGGCGCGCAAACCAAGTCAGTTGTCTGGCGGCCAACGTCAACGCGTCGCCATTGGGCGCGCAATGGTCCGTGACCCGGCTGTGTTTTTGTTTGACGAACCGCTGTCGAACCTTGATGCGCAGCTTCGCACGCAGATGCGGCTTGAGATCAAGAAACTGCACCAACGGGTCGGCAACACGATCATCTTTGTGACCCATGACCAAGTCGAAGCGATGACAATGGCGGACCGGATCGTCATCATGAAAGACGGGTACATACAGCAAGTCGGCACGCCAGCCGAGGTTTATCATAAACCGGCAAACACATTCGTTGCCCGCTTTATCGGGGCACCATCGATGAACATGCTGTCAGGCACAACATCAAACGGAACGGTTCATATGGCCTCTGGAAGCACGCTTGATCTTGGTGGACAGCTACCCGAAGGACGTGAAGTCATCATTGGCGTAAGACCCGAAGATCTTCACCCCGGAGACGATCCGGTCTTGGTACGCGGGCCAGTGACAGTGCGCGAACCGCTAGGGCATGAAACGTTGATTTATGTCGGCGTTGAGGGCCAAGAGGTGATTGCCAAGGCCGATGGCCGCACGCCTCCGCATGTCGGAGAAGAGGTAACGTTGACGGCAGCGGTCGACACGCTTCATATCTTTGATGCGGCAACTGGCGACGCGCTGCGGTAACCAAAGCACAAAAGGCGGAATACGATGATCGACCTCTACACGTGGACTACACCGAATGGGCGTAAAGTCTCTATCCTACTGGAGGAATTAGGTGTGCCCTACACGGTCCATTCGATCGACATCGGCAAGGATGATCAGTTCGCGCCAGAGTTCCTGAAGATTTCACCCAACAACAAGATCCCGGCGATTGTCGACCAAGAGACAGGTCAATCCTTGATGGAGAGCGGGGCGATCATGCTTTACCTTGCCCAAAAGCACGGGCGTTTTCTGGCCGAGGGCGAAGGCTATTGGCAAATGGTGGAATGGCTGATGTGGCAGATGGGCGGCTTTGGCCCGATGCTGGGTCAGGCGCATCATTTCCTGAAGTTCAACAAGGGCACGTCAGACTATGCCGAGGCGCGGTTCGGGAAAGAAGCAGCCCGCCTTTATTCGGTATTGAATACACAGTTGGACGGGCGCGATTTTGTAGCCGGCGATTATACGATTGCGGATATGGCACTCTTTCCTTGGGCTGCTCGGTTCGAATGGCAAGAGATCGACTTGAACGATTTCCCCAATGTCAGAGACTGGTATTTGCGGATTGCAGACCGCCCTGCCGTGCAAAAAGGGTATCAGGTCCCGAAATTCGTCACGGAAATTCCGATGCCCTGAGCCGGGCATCGGACATTGGTCAATTCAGGCTGCGCAAGAAAGCTGCGTTGGAGCGCTCTCAATCAGTTCTGCATGCAGTGCCTTGATCACCATGTCAGTTGATGCGCGGTCCATGACGAACTGAACATCCACGTTGCGCGGACCCTGGCTTGCACCGATCGCTTCGCAACCGGCCTTTGCGATGGCTTGCAGACCACGTGTAAGGACCGAAAGCCCGTTCAGATCACGACCGATCACGGATACCATTGCAAGACGGCGACTGGTGATTTCGGCGGCTGGGAACAGCTTGGCGATATCCCGTTCGACACGACGCATCGTCTTGAGCGAAGCATCAAGATAGTGCGTAATCGTATTGGCGTTTGAGACCTTGGACACGATGCGCACGTTGTGCCGTGTCAGAATTTCGAGAATTCCGGAATCGTAACCTTTGACGCCCACCATGTCCTGCTCAAAGACTTCAAGCGTAACAATATCCAGTCCTGTTACAATTTCTGCCGCTGCTGTGTCCGCAGGCTGGTCATCGATCAACGTGCCAGGATCGCCGGCGTCGAAAGCGTTGGTTACACGAAGAGGCACCCCCGCTTGTCGCAGGGTTTTGGCTGCTTTTGGGTGAATTGCCTCCATTCCCATGTTGGAGAGCTGGTCTGCCACATCATAATTGGTACGGCCCAATTTGCGCACCGCGCCTTCACCAACAAGCTTGGGGTCAGCGGAAGAGAGGTGAAACTCCTTGTGGATGATGGCTTCGCGCGCGCCGGTAAGCGCGGCCAAATGCGAGAACGTGACCTCGGAATAGCCCCGGTCGAATTCGTTCATCAAGCCCTCAACGCATTGCGCATAGCCGGTCACGATTGGCATTTCAGTTGCCGGGTCGATGCCATCGAAGGCCTTTGTAATCCGCTTTTCAAGGCACACATCGCCGTCGTCCCGCCAGCCGGACAGATCAACAAAGTGCGCTGCGATACCGCTGCGTTGAAGCAAAAGGGTCGTGACATAAGCAGAGTGGGCTTCGCCGAGGCCGGAAAGTAATTCGCGGATGTGGCCCATATGTTCAGGCAAACGGAAATGCCCATAGGAACATAACCGTTGCAGGTCGATCAAACAGTTGCGGGCACCCAAGATACGTTCCTCGACGAACAGATCGGCCTGCTGGACATCAGACTTGTGCGTGAGGACCTCATTATGCGCTGTCTTCATCGCATTGGTCACACGATCAAGCGCGTCCTGCCATTTGTGATTGCTGTCGTCGTTGGCAAAAAGAGCATAGACTCCGGGTTCACCGGATTTCTTGTGCTCTAGAAGCAGGTTGGTGATGCCCGCAAACGCGGACACCACAAAAATCCGATTGTACACATTGTCTGCTGCGCGATCACCAATGAACAGTGTATCGCGCAACTCTGAGAGACGAGACATGGATGTCCCGCCAATCTTCTCAACAGTATGTGCCATATCAAGCGTCCTCGGGGGCCGCGTAGGAACCATCTTCACGATGCACTTCGTTGCCCGTCACCGGCGGGTTAAAGCAACACGCCATAACCAGCTCTTCTTCGGCTCGCAGGACGTGGCGATCATGTTTGTCGAGCGCGTACATCACACCCGGTGTAATTACATGCGTTTCGCCAGTGGCCAGATCCGTGATCGACCCCTTGCCCTTCATGCAATACACGCTTTCAAAGTGGTTCTTGTACTCGAACGTGTGTTCCGACCCTTCCTCAAGAAAAGTGATGTGGAACGAAAAACCCATATTGTCATCGGCCAGCAGCATCCGAACGCTGGTCCAATTGGCATCCGAGACAACCCGATCTTTTTCCTGTTCGACGATTTTGTTGAAGTCTCTGACGATCATGACAATTACTCCGCTGCGATTTTATTGGGGCCGGTCAAGACGTCGTTCGCTGCGTCGAGCAGTATATTGAACCCCTTGCGCAACGTGGCTTTCGGCGTTGTCAATGGCGCAAGCACCTTGATCACCTGATCTTCGCTCCCCGAAGTTTCAATGATGAGACCTTTCTCGTAAGCGCGTGAACAAATCTCTCCTGCGAGATCACCAGACCCTACGTCGACGCCTTGCATCAGGCCCCGGCCTTTGAGGTACGCATCCGGAACCATCGAAGCGAGGTCCGCCAGCGAGTCGTGAATGAGTTGGGACTTTACAGAAAGCTCGTGTTCAAAACTCTGATCTGCCCAGAACTTTTCGATTGCGACTTTTGCGGTGATAAACGCGTGTGTGTTGCCACGGAACGTGCCGTTATGTTCTGCCGGACCAAAGATGTCGTACTCTGGACGCACCAAAAGCATCGCCATTGGAAGTCCAAATCCAGAGATGGATTTTGCCATTGTGACGATATCAGGCATAACTCCCATCTTCTCGAACGAGAAGAATGTCCCGCAACGGCCACAACCCGCTTGGATATCGTCAATGATCAACAGCGCACCATGGTCTTTGGCAAGCTTTGCAATCCGCTTGACCCATTCAGGGCTGGCCGCGTTCAGACCGCCTTCGCCCTGTACGGTTTCAAGCAAAATCGCGGCGGGTGCATCAACGCCGCCCGACTTGTCCTTGAGCATTGCATCAAGGAATTCAGCTGTATTGGTTTCACCCGGAAAGAAACCGTCAAATGGCATCCGCGTCACACCATTCAAAGACGTCCCCGCCCCGCCACGGTGATATCCATTGCCTGTCGCCGACAACGCTCCCGTGGTCACACCGTGAAATCCATTGGTAAACGCGATGATGTTGGTTCGGCCTGTGACTTTGCGAGCAATTTTCATCGCCGCTTCAACAGCATTCGCACCGGTCGGACCCGTGAACATCACGCGATGATCCATATCACGCGGCTCTAGAATATGGTGTTCGAACACCTCGAGAAACGCAGCCTTGGTATCGGTGTGCAAATCCAAACCATGAGCGATTCCATCGTTGGTGATGTGATCGACCAGTGCCGCCTTCATATCAGGGTCATTATGGCCATAGTTCAGCGACGAACAGCCCGCCAGAAAATCGATATAAGTTCTTCCAGCGTCGTCCATAATCTCTGATCCACTCGCGGTGGTAAAGGTGGCAGGCATGCCACGGCAGTAGGAACGGGCTTCGCTCTCGCGGCGTTCAAAAATCGAGACAGTCGTACTCATGTCCTTGGGCATCAGATGTCCTTTCAAGGCATTAGAATTAAGTTTTGGGGAGTGAAGGCGCGTCAGATCACGCAGCGCGCTTGAGATCGTCGGACGCAGGAAGCGTTATCGACACCATGTGTTCGGTATCGTGACGGCCCTCAAAGTGAATGTCGCGCTTAAAGTGCGGTATATCTGTCAACGTGCCGCCAATTGAGCGGGCAAAACCGCGAAACAAAGCCCAAGATGCAGCGTTGTCGCGGGTGATCGTCGTCTTAAGCTGGGTTGCGTCGTCGCTTGCGTCACGCTCAATGAGCTCAAGCAACATCTTTTTACCAAGCCCCATACCGCGAGCCTTGTCGCTGACAGCGACCTGCCAGACAAACAACGCGTTCTGATCAGGAATCATGTGGCCAGACACCCAGCCAACAATGTCGCTGTTTAGTTCGGCAACAACACAGGTGTCACGGAAGTGATCAGCCTGAACAAGATTACAATACATCGAGTTTTCGTCGAGTGGCTTGCAGTTTTTTACAAGCTCCCAAATTGCGGCCCCATCCGTCGCTTCAGGTTTGCGCAGATGGGGCGTACCCGTTCGAGGCATGTCACTTGTTTTTTTCATTTTCCTGACCTTTTATTAGTTCGTCTAACTAAATAGTACACTCACCACAGCATTTCAACATCTAAGATTTGCCCGATTTTTTGGGTGTTTCTGTGACCTTCCACTATGAAGAACGCTCGTTCATACTTCGAGATCGAAGGAAATTCTCAAATGTATTTAGACAGCCAAAACACTAAGATTTACTTAGCCGATTGAAGCATTTCCATTTTTCATGCGAAGGTCTTTGCATGACCACTGATGCCAACGCCCGTATGGACGACAGCCTTATCGCGCTTCGGCGCATCTTGCGGGCAACCGAGCTATATGCACGCGATCTTGCGCATGCCGTAGGCCTCACACCAGCACAGTTACGAGTGCTGCAAATCGTGGATGAACGCGAAAGCGTTACGCCTAAGGGGCTGGCCAACCAGATGGGCGTCAGTCAGGCGACCGTTTCAGCCCTCGTGGACAAGCTTGTCGCGCAGTCACTGGTGGAACGGGTCCCTTCAAGTTTGGATCGTCGCCAGACGAACGTCACCGTGACACAACATGGACGCAAGCGGCTAGAGAATGCACCAGATGCGTTACAGCAGCGCTATGTGCGGGCGTTCCTTGATATGGCCGACTGGGAACAAGCCCAGCTTGTCGCAACCCTGGAACGGGTCGCGGATATGCTGGATGCGCGTAAAATCGATGCTTCTCCGGTGTTAACAACCGGCGAAATCAGATCGGGCAAGAAACCGGACTGACGGATAGATCGTCTTACGATCCAGGTCGCGACGAAGGTGGTTCATCATAGATAGACCAACCACAAGAACTCTGGCTGTCGGGCAGATCAGCTTTCCGCAACGCACGTGCCATGTAAGTTTTAGCGATAAAGTTTGCGGTGATGGGGGCCGTAAGCAGCAGGAATACTGAAATCAGAAGCTCGTGAACCGACAGATACCCGGTCTTTGCGTAGAAATAGATCATCGACGCGACCAGAACGCCACCAACTCCAAGGGTCGTTGCCTTAGTCGGCGCGTGTAACCGCTGTAACGAGTTGGTCAGTTTGACCAACCCATAGGATCCGACAAGTCCAAAGATCCCGCTGACAACAAGCGACGCGGCAATGAGTAGTTCAGTGATAAAGCCCATGGTCCACCCTCACTCAATAATGTCGCCGCGTAGAAGAAAGCGACAATAGGCAACGGTTGATACAAATCCGACCATGGCCACCAGCATCGCCGCCTCAAAGTAAATCGCGGTACCCCGCCAAACACCATATAGCACCAGCAAAGCGATGACGTTGATCACCATTGTATCCAACGCAAGGATGCGGTCGGCGGCATTAGGTCCAAGCGCAATGCGCCACAGGTCCAGCAAAAGAGCGATGCCGTAGCATGCAGCGGCAAACATGATAGCTGCTTCGATCATTCGAATATCTCCTTCAAACGCCGCTCGTATCGTGTCTTGATCTCGTCGCGCACTGCGTCTGTGTCATCTGTATGCAAGCAATGAACCAGAATGCTGCCGGCATCTGCTGCCAGCGTCGCAGAGACTGTACCGGGTGTCATTGTGATCGTCCCAGCCAGAACGGTAATCGCCTCGGCAGAGGTCAGTTCCAACGGGATCACGACCCATTGCGAACGAATGTCTTTTTCACGCTTAAACAGAATAATCGCAGCCACTTGGACATTCGCCACGACAATGTCCCAAAGAACAATCAGCACATAGGCAAAGCCCTTGAGCGGACGGCGAATTTTCGGCCTGTCTGGCCAATACGGTGCTGTAAGCATCGGGATCACAAGTCCGAACAGCACACCAAGCAACAGATTACCAAGCGTGAATTTGTTAACCAGTCCTAGCCAGACAAAGACCAGAGTGATGCTCAAAAACGGGTGCGGAATAAGACGTGTCAGCATGCGTCAGGACTCCTCACCCGGATCAGCAAGAACAGCAGAAATATACCCCGTCCGATCAAACAGCTGGTTTGACGTCTGTTCAAGATAGCTTGCAACTGGTCCGGCAAACACGGAAAGCGCCGCTAAAACAGCCAATGTCAACATAACAGGCGCAACTTGCGCCGGCCCGGCATAGTTCAGAGAGCCGCCCTCGCCGTCGACAGGCTCGGGGGCATCAATCGCGGTAGATTTCCAAAACAACGCACTTCCCGCCCGAGCAAATCCCACGATTGTCAGCAAAGACCCAACAAGAATAGCGCTCCATGCCCAGACCATGAGATTAGGTTCGCGCAGCGCATCCAGCACAAGCAGCTTTCCAAGGAATCCACTAAGCGGTGGCATGCCTGCCATGGCAATCGCCGCTGCAAAGAAGAGCGCTGCGAACAACCCATTTTGAACTGTGGCGTGTGTCGCAACCAGAGAGTCTCCGCTGCGACGCTGCACAACGAGGTCCGCAATCAGGAACAACCCGGCTGCGGCAAATGTCGAATGGACCATGTAGTAAAGCGCCGCTGTTGTCGCCACCGGCGAAAACGCAGCGACAGCCACCAACAAAGTTCCCATCGATCCGATGACGGAAAAACTTATCAAAGGCATCAAACGTTTTGCACCCAAAACACCGAATGCGCCCAACGCGATGGTGACGATGGCAGCAGGAAACAACCAAGCATCGATCATCCCATCAGTCCCCGGCACGCCCGGCCCAAAGACCACCGTGTGAACGCGCAAAATCGCGTAGGCCCCAACCTTGGTCATGATGGCAAAAAGTGCAGCCACCGGAGCTGGCGCGTTTGAATACGTCGCGGGCAACCAAAACTGAACCGGGAACAAGGCCGCCTTTACTGCGAAAACAATCATCAACAGCATCGCTGCAACCCGCACAAGCGCGGCATCTTCCACCGGAATAAGCGGTATTTTCGCGGCAAGGTCGGCGATGTTCAGCGTACCTGTGCTGGCATAAAGTGTGCCCAACGCGAACAGGAACAGCGTCGATCCAGCCAGATTCATGACAACATACTGCAGACCAGCACGCATGCGTTCGCGCCCGCCGGAATGAATCATCAGGCCATACGACGCGATCAATAGAATTTCGAAGAACACGAACAGGTTAAAGATATCGCCCGTCAGGAACGCACCGCAGATGCCCATAAGCTGGAACTGAAAAAGGGCGTGGAAATGCTTGCCTCTGTCGTCCCATCCTGTGGCTATGGCGTGCAACAACACCATCAAAGACAGCAACGCCGTCAAAAGCACCATCAGCGCCGACAAACGGTCCAACACCAGAACGATACCGAACGGTGCAGGCCAATCACCCAGTCGGTAGATGTGCGTGGTGCCATCCATGGCCATCGAGACGAGCACCATTGAAATGGCGAGCAAAAGAACCGACCCAGCCACAGATGTTACTCGGGCAAGCACGATATCATGCCGCATCATGAAGCCGATGATCGGGGCAAGCATCGCCGGAAGAACGACGGGAAGAATGATCCAATGACTCATTGTGCGGCGTCCTTGTCGGTATCCGTCGACTGATCAATATCGATGCTGTCACTGTCAGATTCGAGGAAGGCACCCAGCGATATCATCACCAACACTGCGGTCATACCAAACGAGATCACGATCGCGGTCAGCACAAGCGCCTGCGGAAGCGGGTCCGTGTAGCTTTGATTACCGTATTTCGAAAGGATCGGCGACATGTCGATGGCCAACCGGCCGCTTGAGAAAAGAAACACGTTCACCGCGTACGACAACAGAGCAAGGCCCAGAATGACCGGGAACGTGCGCAGCCGTAGCAAGAGGTAGACACCTCCGGCGGTCATCGTTCCGATTGCGCTTGCGACAAGAAATTCCATATCAGCGCGACTCCGAACTTTCTTCGACCCGATTGCCCGGATCGTAATCCATGGGTTCAACGTTTACCGTGCTGCCTGCAAACCGTGCGATGCGCGACAGGCTGTACAGCATAAGCATCACAGCACCGAGCACGGTCAAAAAGACACCAAGATCGAACAACATCGCTGTCGCCAATTCGAACTCTTCGATGGGAGGCAGATGTACATAGGTGTAGGCGCTGGTGAGGAATGGTCGGCCAAATACCCATGCGCCCGCGCCAGTTACACCAGCAATGATTACGCCGAACCCGATCAGGGTATGGTATTCAATCCGCTGTCGATCCTGTGTCCAGGCAAAACCGGAGGCCATGTACTGCATCAACAACGCGATGGCGACGACGAGGCCCGCAACAAAACCACCGCCAGGTTCATTGTGACCCCGCAGGAAGATGTACAATCCGACCATCAAGGCAATCGGCATCAACACGCGCGTCACGACCACCATCATCAGAGGGTGACGATCTTTGGACCGGTCATTTGCGTAATCCGCATTGCGCAGGCGACGCGCCGCAGGGCCATCAAGCAAAGCGTGCATCAGCGAATAGATCAAGAGACCCGCAATCCCGAGAACAATGATTTCGCCGTAGGTGTCATAGCCACGGAAATCGACGAGGATCACATTGACCACATTCGTACCGCCACCGCCTTCGTAGCTGTTCGCGATATGATAAGACGAAATCGTTGAAATATCGCGCTGCATAAAGGCGAATGACAATCCACCGACCCCCAAACCAGCAGCGCCGGCAATAACACCGTCACGGACCTTGAGGCCCAAAGAGCTTTCTTTCGGAGTCGATTTGGGCAGGAAATGCAGCGCCAGAAGCAGAAGCATAATGGTCACGGTCTCAACCGAGATCTGGGTGAGCGCCAGATCAGGCGCAGACATGTAAACAAACCCGGCCGAGATCGAAAGACCGATGATCCCGATAAGAACCAGCGCGCGGAACCGGTGGTGGTGCATTGTCACGACAGACACTGTCGCCACAATCAGCATGATCCACCCAACAGCGATCACAGCTGGGACAGGCAACATCCCACGTGTCGGCGCCGACAGGCCGCCGCCCGCAAAGGCAATCGCACCCATAACAACCGAAGTGACCGTAAAGATTGCAAGGTACCTGCTGATTGCACCGTTATGGCCAACGGCCGTTATTCTTTGCGAGGCTCGCACAAAGACGGCCACAACGCTGTCAAAAATAGCCTTGGCTTCGGGGCGCGGCGCAGTGTTCCACAGCTTATCCAGTGGTGCATGCATCGCAAGCAGAACAGCACCACCAATGACCGCGATGATGGACATATAAAGCGCCGGTGTCACACCGTGCCAAATCTTGAGATGAGGATGAAGTTCCGACCCCGTCACCGCGCTTGCAGCCGAGGCAACGATACCATCTGCAAGAAATGGCATCATACCGATAGCCAAAACCAAGATCACGAGAATGGCCGGTGAGGCCCACAGTCCAAACGGCGGATCATGAGGCTTGGCGGGATAGTCATCGCGCACCGGACCAAGGAAGACGTGTTTGATAAACCGGAAGGAGTAGGCAACCGACAAAAGCGCGCCAATGGTTGCCATGACCGGAACCGCATAGTGACTGCCGGCCCATGTCGTATGCGACGCTTCTTCAAGCATCATTTCTTTTGAAAGAAACCCGTTGAAAAGCGGAATCCCCGCCATCGACAAGGCCGCAACCGTACCGATCAGGAACGTCAGGGGCATCAAGTGCCGCAAGCCACCCAGTCGTTTGATATCGCGCGTATGGGCCTCGTGGTCGACAATACCGACTGTCATGAACAAGGCCGCTTTGAACGTCAGATGGTTGATGATGTGGAAAACAGCTGCGACCGCCGCAGCATCGGTGCCAAAGCCTAACAACATCGTCAGAAGCCCCAAATGGCTGACAGTCGAAAACGCCAGCAGAGCCTTGAGATCGTCTTTAAACAACGCAATCAGCGCCCCGATTACCATCGTCACCAATCCGGTGGTGGCGACAATGTAGAACCACGCGTCAGTACCCGAGAGCACTGGCCACATGCGGGCCATCAGGAAAACCCCCGCTTTGACCATCGTTGCCGAGTGCAGATAGGCCGAAACAGGTGTTGGCGCAGCCATCGCATGCGGCAACCAGAAGTGGAACGGGAACTGCGCCGATTTGGTGAAGGCACCAAGAAGAATCAGGATCAATGCAGGCAGATACCATTCAGACGCACGGATCGCGTCACCAGCTTGGAGGATATCGGTCAGATTATAGCTGCCCGCAATATTTCCAAGGATCAGCATCCCACCAATCATCGCAAGACCGCCAGCGCCGGTCACAGTCAGGGCCATGCGAGCGCCTTGGCGACCTTCGGGAAGGTGCTTCCAATACCCGATCAACAAGAACGAGGAAAGCGAGGTGAGTTCCCAGAAAACGAGCAAAAGGAGAATGTTGTCAGAGATTACAATGCCAAGCATCGCGCCCTGAAACAGTAGCAGATATGTGTAAAACTGACCGACTGGGTCTTCGCCAGACAGGTAAAAGCGTGCGTAGAGTGTGATCAAAAGACCAACACCCAGGATCATGCATGCAAAAAGGAGCCCCAGGCCATCGAGAAAGAACGATGCAGACAGTCCAAGCTGAGGAAGCCATTCAACCTCGGCCGTGATTGTCTCGCCGTTCAAAACTGCGGGCGCATAAGTCAAAAGCAGGATCAGCGCGATCGCAGTCGGGACTGCCGTAAAGCTGGCACAGGCGTTGCGACCAGCACGAATCATCAAGCCTGGAAAAAGCGCACCCAAAAACGGTAACAACGCTATGAGAAAGAGAAGGTTGCCCGATGTGTTCATAATAACCGTTAGTCCAACCCGATTTGCTTCACAGCGCAATATCGCCAAACGCCGACGTTGTAAAAGCCTCGACGTTCATTGCAAACATCCTGCCGGTGCACTGCGCCTCTCGTACACCAACCAATCTGTACTCACTTCGACACGGCGCGCCAAAGTTTTAGAACATGCGGACCAATTCAGTCCTTTTACGCCCTAAGACTTCGTCTGACTCTGCAATCTTTTACGCGGTGGTGCTGTTTTGACGCAAATCGAAACGCCTGACGCACACCATTTATTAAAGTCGCCTGACCGAACGGGCGTCAGCTGTGTGCAAGGACCTCAATCGGCACAATCATTGCAAAGATTAATCAACCCATCGGAGAATTGTGCCCAGTGACAGGCTTCACCGTATTTTTCTGAATCCGGCGAGATGCTGCTCATTGGTTCCGGGTCTGGGCAAAATATGCCTTACTTTTTCGCGTGCTTTGGTTGGATAAGACACATGATGGCGCCTATAGACGGAAATTCTTTTTGAACACGCAACAAACACCGCAGCACCCAAAAGAAAGCCCGCGCGTTCAGTACTCGAAGGTCCTTATACGCTTTGCCATTCCGTTTGCTTTGACATGGTGGATCGGTGGGGTTGTGCTAGACGCAAGACTACTCGCACTATCCGGCGCAATTGCGACAGTTGGCCTGTTCTTGGGCAGCATTCTGCATCACTACAAAATGGATTTAACAGCGCGGTTCGTGTGGCTCTTTGGCCTGAATGCTGCCGTTACGCTGGGATCCTTCGTGACACCGCCTGAAGGACACGTTTCGTTCCTCTTCACAGCAATCGCCATGGCACCCGTTGTCATCTTTTCAGCAGCGAAAAACCCAATTGGCGTGGTAACAATGGTGCTCGTTCCCATTGTACTGTGGCTTTTGGTATGGGCGGGTCACTCTGAATACTCGGGCGCGTTTGAGGTCAGTAAACAAGTGGCGGACAGAGTTCTTGCTCCAGCTTCAGCCTTGACCGTGTTCGGAACAGTCCTGTTCGTCATCTCGTATTTTGTTAAAAAAACGCACGAAAATGCGAAACGACTGACGCAAGCCCAGCGCGATGCCGAAAAATCAAGCCAAGCAAAAAGCAACCTTTTGCGCAGTGTCAGTCACGAAATGCTTACACCGTTGCACGCGATTTCCGGCTTTGCTGAGTTCTTGTATACCGACGCCAAAGCAGGACGTGAGGTTTCCAGCGCAGTACTGCAAGAGTTCTCAGGCAAAATCATTACGTCGTCGAACACATTGCTTGGGATCATCGAAAACATGTTTGATTTTGCGAACTGGGACGGTGAGAACACAAAACCGCCTTTGTCGGACGTTTCTGTTTTTGGTGCCAGTGATCTTGTCGTTCAGCGCTTTTCAGACACCCTCTCGTCAAAGAGCCTGCGATTGCACTTGAACGTCTCTACAGACCTGTACGTTCACGCGCACGCAGCTTGGGTGACGACCATTTTCAAACAACTGATCGACAACGCGATCAAATTCTCCAACCCTGGCGGAGCTATCTGGGTTTCCGCGCAGCGGGTTGAAAACGGGATGATTGAAGTGGTCATTAAAGACAGCGGGCCAGGCTTCCCCGACGGCGCCTCGGAAACGGCATTTATACCGTTCGAGCGGTTGGGCCACGAGACAGGAACCAAGTCTGGTATCGGGATAGGTTTGCCTCTCGCAAAAAAATTCGCTGAAGCGATGGACGGTGAAGTAACTATCGACGGAGATCACAAAAATGGCGCTAGAATTTTATTGCGCCTACCGGATGCCGACCACGTCGAAAAAGGACTGAGCGCGCAGGACAAGATACACAGCGCAACCAACGAAAAAAACGGCTGATCCTTAAGCAAAATCGGACTTCAGGGCATATCTGCCCTTCGAAATGCAGATACAGCAACAGGCATCAGTCCCACATTTATTTGGTGGAACGTCCCCGGGCGGCAAATGACGCCCGGGGACAGTAGTTTTTAGGCGACCAGATCGAACCGGTCTGCGTTCATCACCTTTGTCCATGCCTCGACAAAGTCACGCGCAAACTTTTCAGCGTTATCGTCTTGCGCATAGACTTCGGAATATGCGCGCAGGATTGAGTTTGAACCAAGAACGAGGTCAACACTTG
The DNA here is from genome assembly GCA_043585115.1 of Marivita sp. Taxonomy (GTDB): domain Bacteria; phylum Pseudomonadota; class Alphaproteobacteria; order Rhodobacterales; family Rhodobacteraceae; genus Marivita. Next base: position 2,455,279 of record CP121326.1, on the reverse strand, counting down.
TTGCAGTCCACTTGACCTCACCGGTCTTGCGGTTGCGGATCTCGTAGGTGCCGTCTTCAAGCGGATCCCAGCTATAGGTCATGTCGGTCAGGTTGACGAAGAAATCGTTCGTCAGTTGACCCACGCGATCCGTAAAGACACCATGCTGGCTACCACAGTGGTTGGTGCCAAGTACCCGCATACCACCGATCAAGACTGCCATTTCGCGTGCTGTCAGACCCAACAGCTGTGTCTTGTCGAGTGTGAGCTCTTCCATGGACACGGCGTACTTTTCCTTTTGGAAGTTGCGGAAGCCGTCAACCAGCGGTTCCAGAACCTCAAAGCTCTCGGAGTCTGTCTGCTCGGCTGTGGCATCCCCACGACCCGGCGCGAAGGGTACATCGATGTTGTGGCCTGCGGCCTTGAGCGCCTGCTCCAGACCGACATTGCCCGCCAGAACGATCACATCCGCAACGGAAGCACCGGTTTCGGCTGCAATCGGCTCAAGGATGCCCAGCACTTTGGCCAGACGCTCAGGCTCGTTCGCCTGCCAGTCCTTCTGCGGAGCAAGGCGGATGCGGGCACCATTCGCACCACCGCGCTTGTCAGACTGACGGTATGTGCGGGCGCTGTCCCATGCCGTTGCAATCATGTCTGCCGAAGACAGACCGCTATCAGCGATCTTGGCTTTAACAGCCGCAACATCGTAGCCCGTGTTTCCAGCCGGGATCGGATCCTGCCAGATCAGATCTTCAGCAGGCACGTCCGGACCGTAGTAGTTGTCTTTCGGCCCCATGTCGCGGTGGGTCAGCTTGAACCATGCACGGGCAAAGGTATCCGCGAAATAGTCAGGATCTGCGCGGAACTTCTGGCAGATCTCATTGTAGATCGGATCAACCTTCATCGCCATGTCGGCATCCGTCATCATCGGCATGTCGCGCTTGGACGGGTCGGATGCGTTGACCGGCTTTTTGTCTTCGGGCATGCCGACCGGTTCCCACTGGTTTGCACCTGCTGGGGACTTTGTCAGCTTCCACTCGTAGTCGAACAGGTAGTCGAAGTAACCCATGTCCCACTGTGTCGGATGCTGGGTCCATGCGCCTTCGATACCAGACGTAAAGGCATTGGCCGCCTTGCCTTGCATGCCGGGGTTGTCCCAGCCGAAGCCTTGCGAATGTACCGGACAGCCTTCGGGCGCATCGCCAATCTGGTCAGCCATTCCGCCGCCACCATGCGCCTTGCCCACAGTGTGACCTCCGCACGTCAAAGCGGCGGTTTCTTCGTCGTTCATCGCCATACGGGCAAAAGTTTCGCGCACGTGCAGCGCAGTACGTGCCGGATCAGGTTGGCCGTTCACACCTTCGGGATTCACATAGATGAGACCCATGTGGACTGCTGCGAGCGGGTTATACATTGTGGCCGGTTCATCAAGGTCACCGTAACGGTTCTCGGACGGCGCAAGCCATTCCTCTTCGACGCCCCAGTTGACATCTTCTTCGGGTGCCCAAACGTCTTCGCGACCAAAGCCAAAGCCGAATGTTTTCAGGCCCATGTCTTCGTAGGCCATATTGCCGGCGAGGATGATCAGGTCAGCCCAGCTCAGCGCATTGCCATATTTCTTTTTGACGGGCCACAACAGACGGCGGGCCTTGTCGAGGCTTGCGTTGTCCGGCCACGAGTTCAACGGCGCAAAGCGGATGTTACCTGTGCCTGCGCCACCGCGACCATCACCCATGCGGTACGATCCCGCAGAATGCCACGCGAGGCGGATCATCAGGCCACCATAGTGACCCCAGTCCGCAGGCCACCATTCCTGGCTTTCGGTCAGGAGCGCTTTGACGTCGGATTTGACGGCGTCGTAGTCCAGTGATTTGACTGCGTCGCGATGGTTGTAATCTGGGTCCATCGGGTTGGTACGTGCGCCATGTTGGTGCAGGATGCCGAGGTTAAGCGCGCTCGGCCACCATTTGGTGACACTGTTTCCGGTGCCGGTATTACCACCGTGCATAATTGGGCAGGCGCCCTTCGGATCGATATTATTGCCGTCCATGTCTTTCTCCCTCGCAGTGAATCAGATGGGCAAAACCGCCCTTTCTAGAATGGTTCTAACCTCGCTGGGCAATAATTTCCAATTGGATATTCAAAAAGAAATGATAAGTTTTATAAATGATAGGATTGACCATAAAACAGCTTCGATATTTTGATGCCTTGGCGCGGCATCACCATTTTGGCAGGGCGGCTGAAGCCTGCTCTATATCCCAACCAGCGCTATCGCTGCAGATCAAAGACCTTGAGAACATGGCAGGCGCACCCTTGGTCGAACGGGGTGCGCGTACCATTCATCTCACTGCTCTGGGAGAGGATTTTATCCTCAAAGCACGCGAGGTTCTGATTGCGGTGGACGAGCTTGAAGACCTGATGCGCGCGTCCCAAGGCCCTTTTGCCGGACGCTTCCGTCTGGGCGTCATACCCACAGTAGCACCCTATTTGTTGCCAGATACGATCACCGCACTGTCCACACATTTCCCGGAAATCGAACTCGAACTGCGGGAGTCGGTGACAAAATCTTTGGTGGCGGATTTGCTGGAATCCCGGCTGGACGCCGCGATAGTTGCGCTGCCGATCTCTGAACCGATGCTGCGCGAGTTTGCGCTTTTTCAGGAAGACTTTGTCTTGGTCCGGCCATCAAACGACGCCAAAAAACCGGTCCCAAGCCCCGACATGCTGAAAACGATGCGTCTCTTGCTACTTGAAGAAGGGCACTGCTTTCGCGACCAAGCTTTGTCCTTTTGCGAGATTAGCAAGGCACAGCCGCGCCAGCTCATGGAGGGCAGTTCTCTCTCGACACTTGTGCAGATGGTCGGCGCCGGTATGGGCGTTACGCTGATCCCAGAAATGGCGATCGCGCTTGAGACACGGGCAACCGACGTATCGGTAGTCCGGTTTCCGCCGCCGCGTCCCTCAAGGACCATCGGTATGGTCTGGCGGAAATCAAACCCGCTTGGAGATCAACTGATGCACGTTGGCGCGATTGTTCGGGGCGTGGGTCAAGCAAAACGCGACACCTAAAGCAAAACCGCCGCCCACTTCACGCTTTGCTGCAGGAATGACTCACTTTTCAAAAAACAGAAGTCACTTGTAACGCTGGCTTGATCGATCACGAAATACGCTCAATGCTCATTTTATGGGCGTTTTGAAAACATTCACATATGCCATCATACTTAGCAGCGCAGTCGTCTCTACGGCGCGGGCATCGGACGATCTTTTGGATCACGTCACCAAATGCATTGGACGCATGTCTGCGCAAATTGAACATCAATGGCTGTTCATCGAAAGCGCGACTGACGAAATTGAAATCCAGCGAGATCACCTCGAAGACATTCTGGATGCTTTGGTAACCACCGAAAATGCGTCGCCCGCATTGGCCGCGCGGATCGATGCAAAGGCGGCCCATGCATCTTTGCTGACCCAAGCGGCATTTTCCGAAGACAAAAAACAATCAAACTGGGCCAAAGCCCGTGCCGAACAGCAACTCAATCTGTGCAGCGATATCCTGTTGCCGACACCCTCAAACAGCCCGGTCTTAGCCGCATCTGATACAAACGAAACCTCGCAGGTGCAGAATCAAGAGACATGGCAGGCCTCACAATAGGGTCATAAGCTGCGCCTATTTGCCCGATAATTAAACAAAGCGTTCCAATTGGCTTAAAATATATGCGTTTCGGGCCAGTGGCGATGCTGGTGTCCCCGAAGTCTGTTCCTGACGTTAAAAACTGCGGCCTAGATACCGGCGACTGATGCGCGTCATCAGTCGATCACGTGCGATGGAGCCGGCCGTTCAACTCCAAGCTCCACCGCACTCCGCAATAGACTTGCGTCTGCGATATTTGGGGCCTCGCTCTGCTCTTGGCAACCATCGCGGCGCAAAACGTACAAAGGACGTTTGCATAATGTCGATGAAATTCCTCAGCTCTACCGCAGCAGCCGCTTTGATTGCCTCCACGCTGCCCGCATTCGCTCAAGATGTCAGCTGCCCGATCAAGGTGGGTGTTTTGCACTCGCTCTCCGGCACGATGGCGATCTCTGAGACCACTCTCAAAGACACGATGGAGATGCTGGTCGATATCCAGAATGAAAAGGGCGGCCTGCTTGGATGTGAATTGGAAGCGGTCGTTGTCGATCCCGCGTCTGACTGGCCGCTCTTTGCTGAAAAAGCGCGCGAGCTTTTGACGGTTCAGGACGTTGACGTGATCTTTGGATCATGGACCTCGGTGTCGCGCAAATCTGCATTGCCTGTTCTGGAAGAGCTGAACGGCTTGATGTTCTATCCCGTGCAGTATGAAGGCGAAGAAAGCTCTAAAAACGTGTTCTACACGGGCGCCGCGCCAAACCAGCAGGCCATTCCGGCCACTGATTACTTCCTCGAAGAACTGGGTGTCGAAAAATTCGCATTGTTGGGCACGGACTACGTCTACCCCCGCACAACAAACAACATCCTCGAAGCCTATCTCAAGGATAAGGGCATCGCGGAAGAAGACATCTTTGTGAACTACACACCCTTCGGTCATTCCGATTGGTCCAAGATCGTCTCTGACGTTGTGGCGCTTGGCGCAGATGGCAAAAAAGTCGGCGTAATTTCCACGATCAACGGTGACGCAAATATTGGTTTCTACAAAGAGCTCGCCGCTGCCGGCATTTCTGCTGACGATATTCCGGTGGTTGCCTTCTCTGTCGGTGAAGAAGAACTGTCCGGCCTCGACACAACCAACCTCGTCGGCCACCTCGCAGCTTGGAACTACTTCCAGTCGGCCGATACCGAAGCAAACGAAGAGTGGGTCGTCGCTTGGAAAGAACGCATGGGCGAAGACCGTGTGACCAACGACCCAATGGAAGCTCATTATATCGGCTTTAACATGTGGGTGAACGCGGTCACTGAGGCTGGCACAACAGATGTGGATGCGGTTCGCACGGCGATGTACGGTCAGGAATTCCCGAACCTGACTGGCGGAACAGCAGTCATGCTGCCAAATCATCACCTGTCCAAGCCAGTTCTGATTGGCGAGATTCAGGAAGACGGCCAGTTTGATATCATCAGCGAAACTGATCCGGTTCCGGGTGATGCATGGACAGACTTCCTGCCGGAATCGGCTGTGCTTGTCTCTGACTGGAAAGAACTCGGGTGCGGTATGTACAACACCGAGACCAAGACCTGCGTCCAAATCAAGTCGAATTACTAAGACAAAACGGTGCGTGGGAAACCACGCACCTCTCTCACTCTTTCACATCTGATTGGGCGTGCGTCTGCGCGCCTGCTGAATGGACGTTTGCCTGATGCTGCGCATAGTTGCCTTTCTTGTCGCTTGCCTTGTCTCGACAACACCCGTGACCGCCCAACAAGCGGACGCGCCAATCCAGCAGCTTTTGCAGACACACAGCGAAATCCTTCTCAAAAGCTCTCGCCGCACAATCGGTCCCGCCGTCGATGCCTTGGCAAACTCAGACCTGCCCGAAGCCCAAATCGTGCTTGAGCGGTGGCAAAATAAGGAAATGTGGGTCGATGAGGAAAGTGGCCTGTTCGTCTTTGCCGAAGAAATTGATCGTGACACGCTTCGTATTTTCGACTTTGCCAACGGGGCAGAAATTGCCGTTGTTCCAGACGACACCTTTGACCAGCTGAAACCGAATTCTGGCATTCGCCGTATGATCGGCACTGCTCTGGTTCAGTTTCAACTAAGCGATCCAGACCCTGCCAACCGTTCTACGGCGTTGGATGCCATCGAACGCGGCGCCGAGGAAAGCCACCTCGCCGCTTTACGCGCAAGTATTCCGAACGAAACCGATGAAGCTTTGTCACAGCGCAAAATGCGGTTGGAACGATTGCTGACCATTCGCTACGGTGCAACTAACCAAGAGCGGATTGAAGCGATCCGGCATTTTGACGGTGATCTTGGTGTAGACGTACGCGCCGCACTGAACCCACTTCTGGCGGTCCGCGTCGAAGCTGCCGAAACCGTTCCGGAAGAGCCCGACATTGGCCGCGTTCTCATACCTGGTTCAGACACCCTTTCCAACGACGAGGCTTATGCCTTGTTGGTTGCCTCAGATTTGGCCAAACCGCGGATCAGCCGTGAAGAACAACGCGAAGCACTGATTTCAAACATCACAGACGGACAAGTCGCTGGCGTTCAGGTGGCCACACTGAACAGCCAAGACGCCCGTGATCTGGCCTATGCTGCATTGGCCGAACAAGGCACGGTCACCGCCGTGGCGACCGAAGCAGAAGTCGATGAAAGACTTGCCAATCACGTCTTTTACGAACGCTATATCGGCGCGCCACCCGAAGTCGTCGTGGCAGCCCAACTGGCGTTGAGCGCGATCGAAAACAAGGTTGCGGTCAATCAGGCTTTTGACCTCGGTCTGGACGCGCTGTCGCTGGCATCAATCTATTTTCTGGCGGCCATCGGTCTTGCCATCACATTCGGTGTTATGGGCGTCATCAACATGGCGCATGGCGAATTCATCATGATGGGCGCGTACACCGGTTATGTGGTGCAGCTGTTTATCCCCGATTACACTTTGTCGATCCTCGTCGCGATCCCGCTGGCCTTTGCGGTCACGTTTGGCGCGGGCGTTGCGATGGAACGGTTGGTCATTCGCTGGCTGTACCACCGACCACTTGAGACACTTCTGGCAACTTTCGGGATTTCTATTGCCTTGCAGCAGATCGCCAAGAACATCTTTGGGACACAAGCGCGTCCGCTTACTGCACCCGGCTGGCTGGATGGGTCTTTGGTCATCAACGACATCGTATCAATCAGCTATATTCGCATCGCAATCTTCGTCCTCGCATTACTGTTTCTTATGCTTTTCCTGTTCGTGATGAACCGCACCCGACTGGGTCTAGAGGTACGCGCGGTAACACAAAACCCGCGCATGGCGGCGTCGATGGGCATCAACCCGGACAAGATCAATATGCTGACCTTCGGCTTCGGCTCGGGCATTGCGGGCATCGCCGGCGTTGCCATTGGCCTTTACGCCAAAGTGACCTCCGAGATGGGCAGTGATTACATCGTGCAGTCCTTTATGACCGTTGTCGTTGGTGGCGTTGGCAACATCTGGGGTACGCTTTTGGGGGCAACGATGGTCGGTACGCTGCAAAAAGGGATCGAATGGCTGAACCCATCGAACACTCTGGCGGCGCAGACTTACATGATCCTCTTCATCATCCTGTTCATTCAATTCCGGCCCAAGGGCATCATCGCCCTCAAAGGCCGCGCGGCGGAGGCATGACTATGGAATTTCGCTGCCTGCGGCACCGACATATGCGAGGGGTTCCACCCCTCGCGCTCCCCGAGGTATTTTTGAACCAGAGAAACAGGGGGACGCGCACATGAGTGATGTGGCTCTTGGCACGGCGCGCAAACCGTTTGCTTTACGATTTCCATCTCTACTGGTTTTTCTGGCGATCCTGTCCCTCTTTACCGTTGGCGTCACCATCCTGTCCGAGGGCTTCGGGATCGGAGTGATCTCGACAAGCTTTGTGAAGACTTTGGGCAAGACGCTTTGCCTGTGCCTTGTCGCTTTGGCGATGGATTTGGTCTGGGGGTATTGCGGTATTCTCAGCCTTGGGCACATGGCGTTCTTTGGGCTTGGTGGTTACGCGATTGGCATGTGGCTGATGTATGCACGAACCGAGATTATTGTTCTCGAAAGCCTTGCAGCAGCAGAACTGCCCCCCACCCCACAAGAAATCTCCGATGGTATAGCAACACAGATCTTTGGCGTTGTCGGCGCGTCCGAGTTTCCACCGATCTGGGCCTTTGCCCATTCGCTGCCACTGCAATTGGCGGCTGTTGTCCTTGTTCCCGGTCTTCTGGCTTTGGTCTTTGGCTGGCTCGCGTTCCGCAGTCGTGTGACCGGCGTCTACCTGTCTATCCTGACACAGGCGATGACCTTGGCATTGGCGCTGCACTTGTTTCAGAACGACAGCGGCTTGCGCGGGAACAACGGTTTGTCGGGCCTGCAAAACCTGCCCGGCCTGTCGGAGACGCCACAGTCGATTGTGTCGATGTGGTTCTTCTGGGCCTCTGCGCTGGCGTTGGGTCTGGGCTATCTTCTGTGCGCATGGGTCGTGTCCGGCAAGTTCGGATCAGTGATCCGGGCGATCCGGGATGACGAGGCGCGCGTGCGGTTCCTTGGATACCCGGTCGAGGCGTTCAAGCTGGTGATTTTCACGCTGACCGCCGTGATCGCAGGTATCGCAGGCGCGCTTTATTACCCGCAAGCCGGGATTATCAATCCGGCAGAGCTCGCCCCTATCGCGTCAATCTACCTGGCCGTCTGGGTCGCCATCGGAGGACGGGGACGCCTTTATGGTGCGGTCATCGGGGCCGCGTTTGTATCGCTGGTGTCCACATGGTTCACCGGCGGACAAGCTCCTGACATCAACCTTGGTTTCTACACGATCAGCTGGGTGGACTGGTGGACTGTTCTTTTGGGTCTCAGCTTTGTCTGTGTGACCCTGTACGCCCCCAAAGGCATTGGCGGGCTGGTCGATCTGATCGCAGACCGCAAAAGCCCGAACCGTCACGGTGCTGATCTTGGCCCCGATCAGGGCGCGCTGCGTGAACAGGAAGCGGAAAAATGAGCACACTTCTTGAGGTATCCGGCGTTTCTGTTTCGTTCGATGGGTTCAAAGCGATAAACAACCTGTCGTTTCAGATCGCCGATGCCGAATTGCGCGCGGTGATTGGGCCCAATGGCGCTGGCAAAACCACGTTCATGGACATCATCACCGGCAAGACGAAGCCGGACGAAGGCCGCGTGGTGTATGGAGATCGGGGTGACAGCCTGCTCAAGATGTCGGAAAGCAAAATCGCGCAGGCCGGTGTCGGGCGAAAATTCCAGCGCCCTACCGTTTTCGAAGACCAAAGCGTATTCGACAATCTGATGATGGCATTGAGAAAAACCCGTGGGCCGCTGGCCGTGCTGTTCTTCAAACCGGATGAACAGGACAATGACAAAGTCGCAGCGCTCGCAGAGCAGATCGGCCTTTCAGCCGCTCTACATCGCAAATCGGGCGAACTCAGCCACGGTCAAAAACAATGGCTCGAAATCGGTATGCTGCTGGCGCAAGACCCTCGCCTACTTTTGGTCGATGAACCAGCTGCGGGTATGACCCCTGCAGAACGTGAACACACCACCGACATCCTACGCGAAGCGGCAAAAACCCGTGCCGTTGTTGTGGTTGAACACGACATGGAGTTCGTCCGCCGTCTCGATTGCAAGGTGACAGTACTGCACGAAGGATCGGTTTTGGCCGAAGGGTCGCTCGACCATGTGACAAAGAACGAACAGGTGATCGAGGTGTATCTTGGCCGATGAAATTCTCCGAACTGAAGGGCTGACGCTGCACTATGGCGGCTCACAGATCCTCAATGGAATCGACATGACCGCCGCCAAAGGTGAAATCACCTGTGTTATGGGCACCAATGGCGTCGGTAAGACGTCCCTTCTGAAAGCGATTTCAGGAACACATGCGTTTTCGAACGGATCGCTTTTGCTCAACGGCGAAGGCATCACGGCACCAACTGCGCATGCGATGGCGCAAAAAGGGGTGGGTTACGTTCCACAAGGACGCGATATCTTTCCACTCCTGACCGTGCGCGAGAATATGGAAACAGCGTTCGCCTGCCTGCCTAAGTCGGAGCATTTCATTCCGGATAACATCTTTGAACTTTTCCCGATCCTCAAGGATTTCCTGAATCGCCGGGGGGGCGACCTTTCGGGTGGGCAGCAACAACAACTTGCCATTGCACGGGCGCTGATCACCAAGCCCAAGCTCTTGCTGCTGGATGAACCGACCGAGGGCATCCAACCCAACATTATTCAACAGATCGGTCGGGTGATTGAACTCCTGCGCGAGCAGGCCGATATGGCCATCGTATTGGTCGAACAGTATTTCAGTTTTGCATACGACCTCGGTGATCGCTTTTACGTGCTTGAGCGTGGTGCCGTAAAGATGAGCGGCGCAAAGGCGGACCTTGATCGGGACGCCTTGCTGGCTGGCGTTTCGGTCTGACGGACAGATACGAGGTCAAAATGATCAGAGCAGAGCGTCGCAAACCTTTGCATGACGATCCGCTCTGCCAAACACTCTAGACGTCGCCGGTATATTCGCCGCGTGCTGGGTAGTTGTTTTTGATGGCGAAATCCAACGCACCAACCAGCTCTGAGAAATGCGGTCTGACAAAAGGCATTGTCTGGACGGACCCATAATACAAAGCTTGGTCGGGGCTGACCATGAACAACCCTGGTTCAGAGAACAGGGCAGGTTCCTCGATTCCAATAGAAGTGGTCCCTCGGGATGTCGAAATGTAGAGCCCCCATTCTCGGGCCTTAGCCAGTGGCAAATCATAAGCGAAACGCAGGGTATCAGCGCCAATTTTGGTCGCCATCTGTCTGGTACGTTCTTCACCGTCTGAACTGATAGCAACCGTTCCTACACCACGCTCTGCAAAGTCGGAAACCCGCTTTTGCAGTTCGGTAAGATAGGTCGCGCAGATCGGGCAATGCAGCCCGCGGTAGAAGCAAACAACAGTACCGCGCTCTGACATTTCAGCGGACAAATCAAAGGTACCATGATCCAACGTTGGAAGTTGGAGGCTGGGTGTTTTCTGTCTTGGAAGAAGCATGTGAGTCTTTCTGATTTAAGCGATTGCATCTGGAGAATAGCGAATTTACGATCAAAAAAATCTCATTTATCTGACCAAAAGGACGAAATGGATCGGTTTGATAGACTCACAACCCTTATTGACCGGTTCAAGTTGGTCGTACGTGCAGCCCCCTTTGATCAGGCGACGCTGCTAGTCCTTGGAGGGACTGATAGAACGCCAGATCGTGTTTGGTTTCTCCCAACAGGCGCCAGTAAGACGCTGAGTACAGAAACAATCCTGTTTTCTGCCCATGTCGATTGGAATGGGCAGACCAATCCGCTTGTTGCAGCGCTTCCATCCAAAATTGAAATCGACTTGAGAAATGATCCTGACTGCAATGGCCTGATTATGCTCATGTTGACGGAGATGAATGCACAACGATGCGGGGTCGGATCGGTGCTCAGCCGTCTTGGTGAGGTTCTGATCGTCCGGATCCTACGAGAGCAGATCGAGGCAGGATCGACGCGACCCGGACTTCTTGCGGGGTTGTCTGACCCACGCATTAGCCGGGCAATCGTTACAATGCATGATCGACCCGGGCACGATTGGCGCAACGAGGATCTTGCTCGGATCGCAGGCCTGTCCCTCAGCCGCTTTGCTGAACTCTTCTTGGCAAGAGTTGGTGAAACACCAGCCGCGTACCTGAGGAGATGGCGGCTTTCCCTCGCACAACAGGACATTATGAAAGGCGACAGGATCGATGCGGTCGCACGCCGCTACGGCTTTTCATCGCCCGAAGGTTTCACGAGGGCGTTCAAAAAGCGCTACGGCGTTACCCCGATTTCACAACGACAACAGACCATCACTTGAACCTGAAAGACCGCGCCACCCCATGCAGTGCATAAAATCAAAGCAAGACACATCTGTAATGATGTATGAAGGCTGTCAAAACGCATTATGAGATGCGCACTCCCGCTTGGCGAAGATAACCCAGCGGGAGTGCCGTTTTCCGACCTGACTACTTTTGGTCAGCCCGCTTGAACGCGCCTTGAACGATACGGTCCATGACCATAGCGAGGAACAGGATCGCAAAGCCACCCAGCAAACCAGGACCTTTGGCCGCGAACTGAAGCGCTTCTAGGATTTCCTGACCCAGACCACCTCCGCCAATCAGCGAGATGATCACCACCATCGACAGGCACATCAGGATCGTCTGGTTCACACCGGCCATGATCGATGGAAGTGCCAGCGGGATCTCGACATCCTTCAACAACTGCCACTTGGACGCGCCAAAGGCGACAGCGGCTTCCTTGATACTTTCAGGTACGCCCCGCATCCCTAACGCCGTCAAGCGGATCACCGGTGGCATGCCAAAGATGATCGTCGCCAAAATACCCGGAGGGTTGCCAGTGCCGAAGAACGCAATAATCGGGATCAGGTAGACGAAAGCTGGCAAGGTCTGCATCAGGTCAAGCACGGGTTCGGCCATGCGATAGGCACGTTGCGATTTACCGAACCAAACACCCAGTGGAATGCCAATGATCACGCAAAGGATCACGGCAGCACCAACCAAAGCGACCGTTTCCATTGCCAAGGCCCAATAGCCAAGCAACGCGGTATAGGCCATTGCCGCCACGGTAAAGATCGCAACACGCGGCCCAGCGGCACGGTAGGCTGTAACAGCGATCACCAACATGACCACGGGCCAGGGCGACCCGTTTAGAGCCAGCGTAAGACCATCCAGAACAGTTCGCACACCCGCGACAATGCCGTCAAAAACATCACCACCGGCGGTGGCGGCCGCGTCGATACGTGCCTCCATCCATGATGCAACAGCACCAAAGAGCGTACCGCCCTCCTCCCCAAGAACCGCTTCTGAAACCTGGCGTTCCGGGAATTCATCCAGCAACGCCAGTGAATTGCTGACGGTAAACTTGTAGATGATCAACGGCGCAATCGCCGCTGTCAGAACTGCACCTAGAACAAGGTTCGGAGCAGAACGCCCGCTTTCAGTACCTGCCGGGTCGATACGCCAACGCGAATACTGTTTTTCGTACGCAACGTTAGCGTAAAATCCCTGAACAAGCTTGAAGATGATCAGCAAGACCAGTCCAGTGAGGAGAATGCTCATCCCCTCGGCTTGTGCAGCTTCGGCACGTTCAAGGTTCTGATCAATCGCCCGCTGCATATTGCCCGCAAGCGTTTCAAAACGTTGTCGACTTGCCTCATCTGCAGCCGCCGCAGCCTGATCCAGACGTTCTTGCATCCGCTCTTGCTGTTGCGCGGCCCGGTCCAGGAAATCGGAGCCCAAATTGCCCCAAAGACCGCGTCCGATCTGCACCCACGCGATGATTTCAAGGATCAGGAATGTCCAGAACATTCCCCAAATCGCACGCGACGACGCCCAGATCGGACCAAGAAGCGCCGCTGCGACGTTGAACGTTTTGGGCAACAGGCCCGTGTTATCGTGAATCTTGTGAAAGGCCTCGACATAGTAATCGCCATTCGGGCCAGAAAATTCTTTGATCGACCGGTCCAGCGCATCGCGATCGACCTCAATATCCGAGGCGGCTGTAACCTTTACGTCTGTGGTTGCATCACTCATCTTTGCCCCCTTGAATCCCGCGCAGCAAACGCGGCTTGGTGACGATGCCGATGTCTGTTCCGTCTTGCGTGATGACGACTGGCAGGTCTGTACCGACGGCTAAATCGATCAACTGATCCAGATCAGCGCCTTCATCGGCACGCGGTGCTCCCTCCAAGGACCCTTTGAACTTTTCCATCGGCTCCATGATCGAGTGGGCCTTCACGAGCTTGAGCTTGGAGATACCCTGCACAAATTCGCGGACATAATCGTCGGCGGGGTTCATTACGATGTCTTCGGGTGTGCCGATTTGCACGATCACACCGTCTTTCATGATGGCAATGCGGTGGCCGATACGAATGGCCTCATCAAGGTCATGCGTGATGAAGAGCGTTGTTTTCTTGAGCTGCGCGACAAGCGCTTTGAACTGGTCCTGCAACTGCAGACGGATGAGGGGATCGAGCGCTGAGAACGGTTCATCCATCAGCAGGATTTCCGGATCAGAGGCCAAGGCACGCGCGATTCCGACGCGTTGCTGCATACCGCCCGACAGTTCACGCGGCAGACGGTCTTCGTATCCGGTCAGATCGACCAGACCCAACGCGTGATCCGAGATCGCCCAGCGTTTGGATTTGGGGACTTTCCGGATTTCCAAAGGATACGCCACATTGTCTCGCACCGACCGATGCGGCAACAGGGCCATATGTTGAAACACCATGCCAATTTGCTGCGCCCGAATGCGCCGCAGTTCACTTGCAGAAATGGCAGAAACATCCTGCCCGAGAATTTCAATTTTGCCAGCGGTCGGTTCAATCAAACGATTGACGTGACGCACCAGCGTGGACTTTCCAGAGCCTGACAGGCCCATGATACAGAAAATCTCGCCACGCGAGACTTCAAAACTGGCATCCTGAACGCCCACCACGCATCTGTACTTTTCAAGCACTTCCGGCTTGGTCAGGCCTTCGTTCAAAACGGCCTTCATGGCCTCGTCACTTCGCTCGCCGAAGATCTTCCAAACGTGCTCAAGCTTTACGACAGGTTCGTCCATACGCCTCTCCCGTTACATAGGCGCACCCCGCACAGTCTGCACGGGACACATGGGAATAGGCCGCCGCAAGACTGCAGCGGCCTCAATCGTAAGACGCTTAGTTGGTCAACCAGTTGATCACGGTATCTTCGTTATCGGCGACCCATTGACGAGCAAAGTCAGACGCTTCGACGCCATCGACCGCAAGCGCTTTACCCATCGCGCTAAGATCGTCACCGCTCATCTGGTAGTTCTGGAACAGCGATGCGACTTCCGGATACGCCTCTTCCAGTTCCTTGGCATAGTGCAGGTGCAGCGTTGCCCCGTTCCAAGCCGTCGATGCTTCGGATTTTTCAAGCCAGTCCGGGTCATCCGTCGGCTGAACAATTGTCCAGGTGGCCGGGTCATGCGCAGGCTCTTCAAGCACGTGCAGATCCTGGGTCACAAAGATGTAATGCGGGCTGTAGCAGAAACCGATCCATGGGTCGCCCGCTGTCGTCGCGTTGGCCAGGTTGGCATAAGCGATTGTTTCTTCGTACTCGGTCAGTTCAAACATCTGATCGTAGCCGTACGACTTGGCCCGGATTTTCTCAACAACGGTCGACGCCCAGCCCGGTGCACCGATCCACACTTCGGGAGTCCCATTGCCATCTGTGTCGAAGATCGCAATCTTATCCGGATCGCTCAGATCGTCGATGGATTTGATGTCATATTCTTCGGCGATATAGCTGGGCACGCACATACCCTGCTCGGCTTGCACCGGGTTGGTGTTCATGACAACCGACGCTTTTTCCTTAACATAGGTGTCGTGCAGGTTCTGCTGGTTGGGCATCCATACTTCGGGGTGCACATGCATTGAACCGCTGTCCATCGCTTCAAACACGATTGGGTTGGTGCCGTTCTGAAGTTCAACATCCAGACCGAGGTTGTCTTCGATCACCACTTCCAGAACATGCGCTGTCGCATTTACCGACGCCCAGTTCGGAACACCGATTACAATGTCTGCCGCCTGTGCAGCGCTGGATGCGCCCAAGGCTACGATGGCTGACGTCACCAGTGCTTTTGTTTTGATAGTCTTCATTTATTCGTCCTTTCCCTGTTGATTTATTTTTAAGGGGCCGTCGCGCGTATTTCTGCGTCATTCCCCTCTTTCACGCCGAGTGAGGACACACCCGACCGCGAATACTCTACTGCGGCGCTCACAAGCACCTGCAGTGCATCGAACATTGGTACCTTAGCGTCGATTTCACCTGCTAAAAGCGAAAACTCAGTACAACAGATACAAATGACATCCGCACCATCGGCAACCATCTGCGAACAAATGTCAGAAAGCGTGTGTGCAGCAAATTCTGAAGGTCCCTGCGCCTTGATCGACCGGATTGTTGCAAGCGCCCTGCCTTGTTCAGCAGCATAAACAGGGCTGAGACCAGCGTTCGACAACGCCGCTTCAAAAACCCCAACCTGCTGCAAAGCAGGTGACCCCAGCAAACCGACCTTGCCACCGGGTGCAAGGCCTGCCGCTTCGTTACAGGACATATCAACCATGTTGAGAAACGGTATATCCGTCGCTGATGCGACTTGATCAGCATAATAATGCGCCGTGTTGCACGGCATCACGAGCGCCTCTGCACCAGCTTCAACCAGCCCCTTGGCCATCTGCGCAAGAACCGGACCGGGATCATCAGTCCCGCCTTCCAAGATCGCTTTGATCCGTGACGGAACCTGCGTGTTATTGTCTACCATTAGCGGGATATGGTCGGAATCATCCCTCGCTTGAACGGCATCAACCACCTGCTGCATGAAGTAAATCGTGGCTTCGGGGCCCATGCCCCCTAAAACACCAATCTTGCGCATCAGGCCGCTCCTTTTTGTGAGGCGTGGTGAACTGCATGCGCAATGATGTCAGCAACATGCGCGCAATCCTCAAGACTGAACGTCAAAGGAATACGTATATCGAGCAAACCCGAGAGAATTGCATCCGTTTTGGGCAATTCTTGCGGTGTGATGTAGCGCCAGCTTTGATGATTTGACGTAAATCCAACCGGGCTATCCGCACCAAACCACTTAAGCTCGACACCCAGTGCTTTGGACGTGGCTACAACCTGCTGAACTGTTTCTGCGCTGGCGTCAGGCATCAGAAATTGAAAAGATGATCCGACGTAGCGTTCCTGTTCGGGACGGTGCGGTACATAGACCCCATTCAGCCCGCGCAATCTGTCTGCAACAAGATCATGTCGCGCGTTCCAACGCTCGATGCTCTTTTCCAGAGCATTCAGTTGAGTTGACAGGATCGACGCACGTAAATTGTCCATCCGCCCCGACATGTTTGGCGTATCAAGCCGGATATCCTTGAACACATCTGCAGGTGGCGCTGCCCCGTGCCGTTCGTACAACATGTAAGACCCCGAAAGCATGATCGCCCGCGCCATGAACTCTGGGTCATCCGAGGTAAGAAAACCTCCTTCTCCACTGTTCATATGTTTATAGGTCTGTGTGGAAAAACAGCCCGCAATGCCAAAGCTGCCCGACTTCCGACCATTCCATGACGCACCCATCGTATGCGCGCAATCTTCGATCAGCGGGACACCGTGACGGTCCAAGATCACCATCAACGCATCCATGTCGCACAGATGCCCGCGCATATTCGACAATAGCAAAACCTTTGGATCGGTTTGCATGATCTTTGCTTCAAGATCTTCCAAATCCAGAACAAGATCAGACGTGATCTCAACTAGAACCGCCTCTGCCCCAACAGCCGCTACCGCGCCGGGCACTGGCGCCAGCGTGAACCCATTGGTCAGAACACCGTCACCCGCCCCGACGCCCAAAGCGCGCAGGGCGGTCGCCATGGCGTATCCACCCGAGGTACAGGCAAGACAATAAGTCGACCCCTGATAGGCCGCGTACGCTTTCTCAAGCTCGGCCACTGGCCCCAGCTCGTCACCGACGGTGTTGTAGCGATGCAGCCGCCCGCTGCGCAGCACCTCAACAGCGGCCTCAATCGCATCATCAGCGATCGGCTCTTGTTGTGTAAAGCTGCCAGTGAACGGCTGCATACCAGCTTACTCTGCCGCCATGGTCGGCGCGTCATAGTCAAACGCAGCCGTGTAACCAAACAGCGCGACGCCACCACCCGTGTGCAAGAATACGATGTTCTCGTCGCCTGCGAATGCACCCTTACGGACCAGATCAATCAGGCCCGCAGCACCTTTGCCGGAATAAACCGGGTCCAGCAGAATACCTTCGAGGCGCGCGAACATTTCGATGGCGGCAAGACCTTCTTTGGTTGGAATGCCGTAACCTTCGCCAACGTAATCTGTATTCGCTTCCACATCTTCGCGCGACACGACGCCCGGGCAGCCCAGCTTTTCAGCCGTCTTTACAGCAAGGTTGTAGACGTTCTCTTCCTGCTTTGGCTTGGGCGCACGGACACCGATTCCCAACAACGGGATTTGTGCGTTGATCGCCTTCAGACCCACAACAAGACCCGCCTGCGTGCCAGCACTGCCGGTTGCATGGATCAGGCGGTCAATCCGCAGACCCATGTTGTTGGCCTGAGTCACAAGCTCCATCGCGGCATTGGCATAACCCAGAGCACCTGTCGGGTTAGAGCCACCGCCCGGGATCGTGTAGACATTGCGACCTTCTGCACGGAATTTCTCGGCCACTGCTTCCATTTCGGCGTTCATGTCGAGACCGGAACCGGGCCGCTTTTCAGCAGTCGCGCCGTGCAGGAAATCGAGAAACACGTTGCCATTCAGATTGTAATTCGGATCGTTCGACCCGGTACGATCCTCAAGCAGGATATGGCAATCAATGCCCAGCTTTGCTGCACAAGCCGCAGTCTGACGCGCGTGGTTCGATTGCGTTGCGCCTTGAGTGATGACCAGATCGGCACCCTGTGCCTGCGCCTCTGCCATCAGGAACTCGAGCTTTCGAGTTTTGTTGCCACCTGTGGACATGCCCGTGCAGTCGTCGCGTTTGATCCAGATACGGGGCCCGCCAAGCTCTTTGGACAGCCGGTCCATCGGCTCCAAGGCGGTGGGCAAATGAGCAAGGTTTACGCGGGGGAATCGGGAAAAGTGCATCGGGGCATCCTTTGATTGGTTCGCGGTATCAATTCTGCATGTAACCGCCCTCGTCAAATAGAAAAACCAGTGATATTATGCGCATTATGCATAAAGAGGGGCAAGATGCGCATAGATTGGATCGAAGATCTCGTGGCTCTTCTCGACAGCGGCGGCGTTGCTGATGCCGCACGCTTGCGGAACCTTACACAACCGGCCTTTTCAAGACGAATAAAAGTTCTTGAAGACGTGCTTGGGATTGAAGTGATCGACCGCAGTGTTAAGCCCAGTGGCCCATCAACAATCTTGCGGGACCGCGAAAGCGAACTGCGCAAACTGGCGAACGAACAACGTCTTTTACTTGCAGACATGCGGCAAGAACAGAACACCGGCTTGCGGCAATTGGTAATCGCAAGTCAGCATGCAATCACCACTTCAATGGGCACGCAGATCGTAAACTCCGTAGCTGAGCCCAGCCGCACGCATATACGCCTGAGGTCCGCCAACAGAGATGAATGCGAAACGCTTCTGATCCGTAGGCAAGCGGCCATTTCTCTGACTTACAGGATCAAATCTGAACCGCGTAGCGAACTACCATCCTTTCTAATCGAAACTGTGATTGGCGCGGAAACCCTGATCCCGGTCTGCGGTGCAGACCATACAAAAGATCTGATCGCCCGTTTTGAAGACGGCGTTTTGCGGATTATCGGGTATCCCGCAGATGTCTTTCTTGGTGCCGCGATCAGCCGATATGTCCTGCCCTCATTTAATGGAGCCTGCAGTATCAGTGTCGTCACCGAGACAGGCCTGTCCACCGCAGCCCTTAAACTCTCTCAATCCGGCCTTGGCGTGGCTTGGGTTCCTGCCGCCTTAGCACAACCGGCGATCTCACGGGGCGAGATGACCAATCTCAATCACCAGCTTGGCGGGCTAGAGATGGACCTTGTTGCACAACGCTGGGCGACCACGTCAAATGCAGCGACCTTGGACGCGTGGGCGCGATTGTCGGTAATTTAAAAAAGCCGGTAAAAATAGACTTCGATTTATCGCTGTGTATACGACCAAAGTCGCAAAAACCGGTTCAAAAAAGAGATTTTTCGGTTTTCCGCATAAATTGCGGTTTTTTCCCTCCGTTGATCAGCAAAGCCACGAAGGGAAAAGCAATGTTGGATACGTCAGTAGATAGGAATGTCGATGAGGGCCAAGCCGCCTTATTGGCGATGGTAGAGAGGACACAAGCCGTCATCCATTTTACCGCCGAGGGCATCATTTTGCAGGCAAACGCGAACTTTCTCGCCGCCGTAGAATACAACGCAGAAGATGTGGTCGGGAGACATCACCGCATCTTTGTAGATTCCAAATACGCAAGAAGCCCCGAATACTCCCAGTTCTGGCATGATCTCAAATCCGGCAAGACATTCACGGATCAGTTCCCGCGCCGTACGCGGACAGGCAAAGAGATTTGGATCCAAGCAACATATGCGCCGGTTTTTGATGAGCAGGGAAATGTCACCCGCGTCGTAAAAGTCGCCACCGACATCACAGAACGCCAAAATGCAATTAAGGACATCGCGGAAGGCCTGGAACAACTCCGCCAAGGTAACCTGTGCCACCGCATTCCCGTAAGTAGATTACCCGATCTCGCGATCTTGGGCGAAGCCTACAACCGGACAACCGAGGATTGGAACGAGCTTCTCAAACGCGTGGCTTTGGTCACCAATTCGGTGCATGACATTGAACAGACGTTGAACACCTCGTCACAGGAATTGAGTAATCGCAGCAGCGAACAAGCGTCTGCCCTAAACGAAACCGCGCAAGCGCTTGGTCAGCTTACGAAAACAGTTCACAACGCTGTAGACGAGGGCCAGACAGCCGATACAATTGCGCTCGACACCAAAGCGCGCGCCGAAAGCAACACAAAGCTGGTTGAAGAAATGATGCAGGCAATGGTGTTGATACAAACATCATCCGGCAGGATTTCCAAAATCGTGAACACGATCGATTCAATTGCGGTTCAAACAAATCTGCTGGCGTTGAATGCTGCGATCGAAGCTGCACGCGCGGGTGCCGCAGGTCGTGGGTTTGCCGTGGTCGCTTCGGAAGTGCGCCAGCTCGCGCAACGCAGCTCTGAATCGGCTCAAGAAATCGGCGACTTGATTACAGACAGCGAAAAGCACGTGTCAAACGGCGTTACTTTGGTGAACCGGGCAGGCACGGATCTCAGCAAATTCTTTGAGGGCATTAATAATCTGTCAACGACCGTGGGACGCATGGCAGACGGAATCAGCACGCAATCCGCCGCACTGTCGCAGATCAATGAAGCGATCAGTCATATGGAGACGATTACGCAGGAAAACGTGCAAATGGCCCAGGATACGACGTCTGCATGCAAGAGCTTGTCCCAAGCGACCGGCACGCTCTCATCCGAGGTGTCGACGTTCCAAATCGCCTAACGCGGCGAACCCAACAGCCCCACGCGCCACGCCGACCGGCCGTTTAGGGCTTGCCCCGTCTTGTAGTCGCTGATCCCACTACAAGACGGGCATCAATTTCGGTCAGGTCCTGATTTTAGATGTCAGACAAGCGAAAGAACTCATCCAAGATTGGTGAACACCCTCCTGAGAGCACAAACGCAAGTATAGGGACCGAAACGCTTCGACTGCTCCGATGCACCGGCCGATCCAAACGCTTGGTCATCCCAGCCCCAAAATGGATGCCGGCATCCTTTAACCATGCAACCTGAAAAGGCTTATTAAGTCTTTTCGGCAGCTGCCGGCTCAATCCGTGAATCTGCCTCGACGACAACGTCCAGATCTGCTGTTTCAGGTGTGCTTTCTCCCGTCGAGACTGGCTCCGGATCAATAACCTCAGCATCGTCCGCCGAGACTGTTTTATCCTCAAGCGAGCCGACAATCAGCGGCAACATTTCGGCGCCTGCCGGTAGAACGGTTTCGCTTTGCGGCGGAGTTGTCCAGCTTAGCGTATCAAAGCCTTCACAGTTATTGCAGACAGGGGTCCATTCACTGTGAATGGTCTTGCAGCTCTCGCAAACCCATTGCGGCCCACGTGGAGCGGTAAGGGCACGCGCCAACCAACCGCGAACAACAGCGTCAGAAGCACCTTCGCCCCGTTCAATCGTCGCCATGATCGCCAGAACCCGTGTATCCGGCTCTGTCTCTGCCAAGTCGCCGATCGACCGGCGCGCTTCGGGGAAATCTTCAGCAGCAAGGTTCAATTCAGCCAAAAGCAACTTGGTCTCGCGATGTTCGGGGCTCAAAACGGTCAATTGCTTGAACCGCTTCAAACGCGCCTCGGCACTCTCGTTTGGCTCAATCTCTGCAAAAGCTGCGGCAAGTTCAGGATGCGGCTGCACCTGCCAAGCTTTTTTCAAAATCCGAACAGCGTATTTCTCGCGTCCCTGCGCGATGTGACTGCGGGCTGCCATCGCAGCGGCGGGAATTAAGTCGGGGCTGGCTTTGTTAGCAGAAATTGCAGCTTCCTGTGCCTCGATTGTCTTTCCGTCATCCAGAATGTCTTTAGCCTCAGAAAGAGCAAGAACAGCGTCGCGGCGCTTGTGAACATCACGTGGCAACGCACCATGTTTAAGTTTGGCATTCAATGTTTTGCGTGCGCCGGACCAATCGGCATTCTTCGCTTGAAGACGCAGCAATGTATCTTGCACCTCTTCGTGCTTTGGTTTGATCGCAAACGCGCGCTCGGCCAGCTTCAACGCGGTATCAGTATCGCCGGAATCCAGTTTTTGTTTCATCAGACCACGGACGCCAACAAAGCGTGTCGTTTCGTTTTGAACCAAACGTTTATAGACCTCTTCCGCCTTTTTGCGGTCGCCTGTCATCTCTGCCGCTTGCGCCGTGATCAAGTCGGTCAGTTCCGGCTTGTGCAGGTATTTTTCCGCCTTGGTTGCCTTGGCCATGGCCAAGCGACCTTCGCCAGAAGCCAGCGCCATCAAACCCTCACTCAACGCTTGGAAACCCTTGCGTTCCCGGTTGCGATCAAAATAGCGCGAAATCGCGGTTTCATCACCGTTGATGAACTTTAACGTCGCGATAAGCAGCGAAAACAGCTTGAGGAAAATCCACACAAGGAAAATCGCGACCAATGCTGCAAGCACTGATTGAAGCGGTCCAAGCGTGAATTCGGTACCACCAGCGGTGATCTGAATACCCCCACTGCTTTCCATAAGGAAACCGGCACCGAGCGTCAGAGCTGCGACGATGACAACAAAAAGAACGATCTTGAAAAGAGACCAAAGCATCGGACGCCCCCCCTTATTCCTGAAGTAGCTGCTGGACGAGCTCGTCCGCTGCCGTTTTTGCCTCTAGGCGTGTTTGTGCACGGGCTTGCCAATCT
This sequence comes from Marivita sp., assembly GCA_043585115.1. Classification (GTDB taxonomy): domain Bacteria; phylum Pseudomonadota; class Alphaproteobacteria; order Rhodobacterales; family Rhodobacteraceae; genus Marivita. The sequence goes on along the minus strand of CP121326.1, from coordinate 2,432,593 downwards.
GCAATCGCTGGTTGGGCGATCTCTGGCAAGGCCGAAAGCTCGGTTAAGGCGGTCTGCAGATCACCGCTACGCACAGCAGCTTCTGCACGTGACAGAACTGCATCCGCATCATCCCCCTCTTTCGGGGCAACAGAGCGTGCGCCAAGCTGGTTGGCAAAGAAGGTACTGACGCGTCCCATGCCCTGCGCACCTTCGGTATCGGCGCTGCGCGCATCTGACAAAGCAGCGCGCGCCGCTTCCGGGAAAGACTCGATCAATCCGGCTTGGGTAGGCAGACCCGTTTCTGCATTTGCCGCCAATGCGTCGGGCACGGTCACACCGTTCCCATCAAGAACCGCAATAGCCCCAGAGAACCCTGCCCCTGTATCGAGCGCCGTAACGATATCCGCCAATGCGGCCCGAGACGCTGCCAGCTCTGCTTTTTCTTCAGCATTTTCTTCGGCGGCGACTGCTTCTTCCGCCATTTGCGCCACTTCTGCGCGCTGCTTTTCAACTTCGGCCTGCAAATCGGCAAGCGCCCGTTCGTATGATGCAATCGCTTCCGGCGACACCGCTTGTTCAAGCGGCTGCCGTTCCAGTGTGTCAATGCGACCAGCAAGGGCGTCTAGCCGTGAGGACAAATCCGATGTCGTCGATACAAGTGTCGAAAGCTGGGTTTCGATTGGTGACAAATCAACAGTCGGAACTTCCGCGCTCTCCAACGTGGAAAGTCGCGCGCCCAAGTCTGACAAGGACCCGTCCTGCGCGGTCAAAGCCGCGCGTGTCTCGTCTTCAAAGCTGGTATCGTTGGCAGCAGCAAATGGCCAAACATCCTGTGAAACGTAGGCAGCAACACCGTACCCCAACGCTGCGGCAACAACACCACCCAGCACCATCGGAGCAAACCCGCCTTTACGCTCGACGGTGGTTTCACGAATGACTTGCGGCGCAACCGGCTCTTGGCTCTCTGCCTTAATAGTGTCGGGCTCTGCGTCCGCCTGCGGTTCAGCATCAGGCTCGGCTTCGTTTGATTGATCATGATCGCCGACGGTTTCGGCCTCCTCGATCAGCCGTTCAGCTTCTTCTTCCGAGATATGATCATCAGCAAGGTCGCCTGTTTCAGTAGGCTCAGCCGTCTCTGCAGAATCATTGGAAATGTCGCTATCTGCGCCGGGCGTTTCATCCGTGTCCGGCTCTTTCAGTTCAATCGTATCGTCGGTCGGGGCGTCTGCCGGCGTATCATCGCCTTCAGCTGGCGGAGCATCCTCAGCAGGCGCGTAAGCTTCAACTGCGTCCACTGCCTCGGCAGCAGTTTCCATATCGGATGTCGTGTTGTCCGATGGCTCTTGGGGGTCGGTTACACCGTCTGTTTCGACCTGATCTTTCGCCTTTGATTTAGACGATTTGTCCGTGCTTTTGCGTTTCGCCACCGGTTAATCCTTCGAATCTGTCAAGTCTATGCGACAGCTATGTCAACTTTACCTTACACTCGTCACACGCGCCGCTCAAGACTCACGGCGTCTGCGATCATGTTCGTTACCAATTCAACCATCCCATCGCGGTCTGGTTTCAAAGCTATTTCCGTTCGACCCTTTGCTTTCAACGGCAGCGCCTCTGCCACAGCCCGACTTATGGCTGCGAAACAGATAGAGTCAAAATCCGTCGATTCGCGCCCAAGCTGTCTCGCAGTTCTAGGCGAGAATACCGGAGCAAGGATCGGTCTGTCTTGCGACAAAGCTTCACGAGTTGCGGACGTGAACGGTTCCAACTCTTGCCGATATAGAACGGCATCCCGAGTTGCCACACCCGCATCGGTCAACGTTTGCGCGATATCCCCAATTGCGATTTCTCCCCGCAGATGCAGCAATGGTCCTGTGTAACCCCGCTCCAAGACATGCGCGACCAACTGTTCCGCATTGCCCCCGGCGACGTCCGGATCAAAACCCAAGCGGCGCGCCGCATTCCCTGTTGCTGTCCCAACTGCAATGACCGGTATGTCCAATACCTCTCCGCCCAGTGCCTTATATGCATCTAAAGCGTTGGCCGAGGTGAAGATCAACCCGGTCACCCCGTTCAGGTTCGGCAAAGGGCCCGTGACATCGATAGAAAGCAAGGGATTGATTAAAATATCGACAGCATCACGGGTATACTCCGGCAAGGCCGCCCAAAACGCCTCGGACGACGCTTGTGGACGAGTCAGCAGCAAAAGAGGACGAGGAGCAGCCATGGCATCCCGTGTTGTTGTGAGCAGCAACCAAGGGTGGTAACTGCTGGACCTCGTAGGTGCAACGGAAACTCTGATGAGACAAGACATCACCGTTCTTGGGCTGGAAAGCAGCTGTGACGATACGGCCGCCGCTGTGTTGCGAGGACGCGAAATCCTGTCTTCGGTTGTTGCCGACCAAACGGCGCTGCATGCCGCATATGGCGGTGTGGTTCCGGAAATTGCCGCACGCGCGCATGCAGAAAAGCTCGATCTCTGTGTCGAACAAGCGCTCTGCAATGCACTGCACACCCTATCAGAAATAGATGCGATTGCCGTAACCGCCGGTCCGGGGTTGATCGGTGGCGTGTTGTCCGGCGTCATGATGGGCAAAGGCCTAAGCGCAGCCACTGGCAAGCCTTTGATCGGGGTCAACCATCTTGCCGGCCATGCTCTGACGCCACGCCTGTCAGATGGTTTGAATTATCCTTACCTAATCCTTCTGGTCTCAGGCGGCCATTGTCAGTTTTTGCGCGTTGATGGTCCGACCACCTTTGTCCGACTGGGCAGTACGATTGACGACGCGCCCGGCGAAGCCTTTGACAAAACCGCACGCTTGCTGGGTTTGCCACAACCGGGCGGTCCGTCAGTCGAACGACACGCACAGGACGGCGATGCAAAAAGGTTTGCATTCCCACGTCCTCTCTTGGACAGACCCGGTTGTGATCTGTCCTTCTCCGGACTTAAGACCGCGTTATTGCGCCAACGCGATCAGCTGGTGTTTGATCAAGGCGGCCTGCACCAACAGGATGTGAACGACCTCTGCGCTGGCTTTCAAGCGGCTGTTCGCGATGTTCTGGTTGAAAAGTCACGTCGTGCACTGGCCCTTTCTGACGGTATTGCCGGCTTTTCTGTGGCGGGTGGGGTAGCCGCCAACCAATCCCTGCGCCATGCGCTCGAAACCCTCGCGTCAGATCACGGGGTTACCTTTGTCGCTCCCCCGCTGGGCTTGTGTACCGACAACGCAGCCATGATCGCTTATGCCGGGGCCGAGAAATTCGCCGTAGACGGTGCAGACGATCTAACCCTGACCGCACGTCCAAGGTGGCCCTTGGACAAAACCGCGCCAGCCGCCTTGGGAAGTGGCCGCAAAGGAGCAAAAGCGTGATCGGCATAATGGGCGCTGGCGCATTTGGCACGGCACTGGGCATCGCTCTGTCCAAGACCGGGATCCCTGTTTCAATGTGGGCCAGATCACCGAACCATGCCGATGAAATGGCAAAGTTGCGCTTAAACAGAGCCTATTTGCCAGACACGCCGTTTCCGGACGCGCTGACTGTCACGTCTGATATCAACGCTCTTGCCAACAGCTCCGCCCTGTTGCTCGCGATTCCGCTTCAACACTTGCGATCTGCACTCACCGCGCACGATCTGCCGACCGTGCCCTTGATCGCCTGCTGCAAAGGGATTGAGCTATCGACCGGGCGTGGCCCCTGCGGCGTTATTCGAGAAACCTTGCCCAATGCCGAAACAGCGATACTAACGGGGCCCAGCTTTGCAGCAGATATAGCAATCGGGCGGCCCACGGCCCTGACTTTGGCGTGTCAAAACGCGTCTCTCGGTGCGCAACTTCAAGATGAACTGACAACCTCGACCTTACGGCTGTACCGAACCACTGACACGGTTGGAGCCGAATTGGGTGGCGCTTTGAAGAATGTCATGGCCATTGCCTGTGGCGCCGTGATTGGCGCAGGACTCGGAGACAGCGCACGCGCCGCCACGATGACGCGGGGCTTTGCAGAAATGCAAAGGATAGGCACAATTTTTGACGCTCGCACCGACACACTTGCAGGGCTATCGGGGCTTGGTGATCTTGTTTTGACATGCTCATCGGACCTGTCCCGCAACTACCGGCTTGGCCTTTCGTTGGGCCGTGGGGAGGAATTTGACCCAAACATCACCGTCGAAGGTGCTGCCACCGCCAAGGCCATGTTCAAGATCGCCCAAACTCGACACCTTGAACTGCCAATCACAGAAATCGTGACCCGTTTGCTTGAGGGTTCAACGACAATCACGGATGCCATAGAAACCCTTATGAACCGTCCATTGAAGGAAGAATAAATGCTTATCGCCCTGATCGCGCGCGACAAAGCCTGGCGCTTTGGACATCCGCAAAGCCAATCGGGAGTCCCATCTGGCCTATATCGACGCAACGGGCGTCGTCGAACAAGCAGGACCATTGCTGGATGACGCCGAGCAAATGATCGGATCCCTGATCATTATGAACGTCGCCAATATGGAAGCCGCCAAAGACTGGGCGGCCAATGACCCCTACGCAAAAGCGTCCCTGTTCGAAAGCGTTGATCTGATCCCATGGAAGCGCGTGATCGAGAAATGAAATACTGGCTGTTCAAATCCGAACCATCGACCTGGTCTTGGGATGATCAGGTGGCCAAAGGTGACGCCGGAGAAGAATGGGACGGGGTCCGCAATTACCAGGCGCGGAATTTCATGCGTGAGATGTCGATCGGCGACAAAGGGTTTTTCTATCATTCGCAAAAGGAAAAATCCGTGGTCGGAACGGTTGAGGTTATCGCCGAAGCACATCCTGACAGCAAAACAGATGACGAACGTTGGGAATGCGTAGACATAAAGGCGCTTGAAAAGGCTAAAACGCCCGTCACGCTTGACCAGATCAAAGCCGATGAACGCCTTTCAAAGATGGTACTCGTCAACAATTCGCGCCTCTCGGTACAGCCGGTTACCGCCGAGGAATGGCAGATTGTCTGTGACCTTGCAGGGTTAAAGGGCTGATCGTGATGATTGTCGCTATTGTCTTGTCAGGACTGGCCGGATGGGTTTTTGGCGCGATCTGGTATAGCATTTTTGCGCGGCATTGGGTGGCCGCATCCGGCGTGGCAACAGACGTGTCAGGTAAACCCACCAATCGGGCGCAAATGACGCCATATGCGATCAGCTTGATCGCAGTCATGATCGTCGCCGCGACGATGAATTATGCGTTCGACATGCTGGGTACCGAGACATTTCGCAAAGGCTTTACCTCGGGCCTTGGCATAGGGGCCTGTTTCGCGGCTCCCTGGTTGGCAATGAGCTATGGGTTCGCCGGGCGTCCATTCAGGCTGACTGTGATCGATGGCGGCTATGCCGCTTTGGGGTCTGGCGTGATCGGTGCGGTGATTACGCTCTTCTAAAAAACGGGAGGCTTCGGCCAAAGCCGAAACCCCCCGTCCCCGCGCTCCCAAGTCACCACGCGCGTAAACTGATATGGTTTCGGCCGTCCTGACCGTGCTTTGGGCTTACCTCAAAGACAGAAAGACTCAAAGCACCAACTCTGCTGGATTTTTCATAAATCAACAAAAAAGGGCGCTCACACTAGAGCACCCTTTGAAGTCATACGCGTGTTCAGCTTTAGCCGTAAACCGACTCTTTGCCGAAATGTTTGGTCAGCATATAATAGACCACGGCGCGATACTTGTTGCGCTCGGATTTGCCATAGGTTTCGATGACGGAGTTGATTGCGTCCATGAGCTCTGGCCCATCCTTAAGACCAAGTTTCTTGATCAGAAAGTTGTTCTTGACGGTCTCAAGCTCGGACGGCTGAGAACCAGCAACGGTAGACGCGTCTGCATTATAAATCGCGGGACCGCAGCCGATTGTGACCTTGGTGAGAAGGTCCATATCGGGCGTCATCCCGCATTTGTTTTTCAAGTCGTCCGCATACTGTGCGATCAAATCGTCTCTCTTACCCATCACTGTCTCCCTGTGAATTCGATGGTTCCCCGGAGGACCGGCCCCCAATGCGCCTAAACGTGGCAAAAACCTGTCCACCGGGCAACGGAAAATCACGTTTTGCGTTCCTTCAGCGTGTTTTCCCCCTAGAGTGGGTCCGAAAGCCACGAGATGATGGCTTTGACACGCATACACAGGAGGGACACATGGGCCTTTGGAGCTTTATGAAATCAGCCGGTCGCAAACTGACCGGTCAGGATGATCTGCCGACGGCAGCCGTTTTGCAAAAAGAAGTCGCCGATCTGGGCCTCGACACAAAGGGTGCCGAAATCAAGATCGAAGGTGACAAAGTCGTCGTTTCCGGTGGCGACATGTCACAAGAAGAGCGCGAGAAGGTCATTCTGGCCGTTGGCAATGTGGAAGGTGTGGCCGAGGTTGAGGCGGATACGTCTGGCGACCCCGTGTTTCACACCGTCGAAAAAGGCGATACACTTTGGGCTATTGCCGAAAAGGCATTGGGCAACGGATCGAAGTACAACGTCATTTTTGAGGCGAACCGTCCCATGCTGAGCCACCCTGACAAAATCTATCCGGGTCAGGTTTTGCGGATCCCTCAAGACGCCTAAGATACAAAGCCCCAGCTCCGTGCTGGGGCTTTGTTGCTGAAAGGGACGCTATTGCTGCATGGACATCTTTTACCAAGGACCCCAAGCAACCAATGTATGACCCCAAGGGCAATGGCAAAGATCGCGCCATCGACGCAGTTGTCTTCAACGAGATCACACCACCAGATCACCTGAAAGACGTGGTTCACCGTGTGCTTGAATTGCGCACAACGTCACCGTTGACCAACGACTATCGGTTTCATGCCTTGCCAGACGCATGCACCTATGTGGTGTTTGACCAACTGAAGCCGGACGTTACAGGCATCACGCGATTGCAAGCCTCGTCTGAGGAATTGAACCTCGGCACACAGTTCCATTTCGTGAACATTCGTTTTCTACCCGGTGTCTGGCAAAGAGACAAAGAACCGATCTCTTATGGGATTGTAGACTCTCACTATTCGGGCAGTCTTCCGCTGGTCTCCCTTAATCAGACCCTAATTACACAGGATTTTGAGGCGCAGCAAAGGACCGTATTCGACTTTGTCGAAACACTGGTTGAAACTGGGATCGTTGTTGCCAATCCGGTCACCGAACGCATCTTTCGACACTTGGACGACATTCACACGGTGGCAGACATGGCCGAAATCGCAGCCTTATCCACGCGACAATTGCAAAGAGTTCTAAAGCAAACCACTGGGTTCTCGCCCCACGACTTTCTAAAAGTTCTTCGCTTGCAACAGTCTTTGCATGGGGAGCCCTCACTCGCCTACGCGGATCAGTCCCATTTTATACATTCCTTCCGCAAAGCCACCGGCTACACACCCGGACGATACGCGAAAAAATTCGATGTCTGAAATCTACAATACGCGAAGGTATCACCCACTTAGAACAAGGACATATCCAAACCTGATAGGAAAAATGATATGTCAAAGATGAATGCAATTGGTTGGTTCGATATCTTTGTGAATGATCTCGACCGTGCCGTCGCCTTCTACCAATCCGTGTTGAGCTGCACTCTGGCACCCATTGGCGATCCAACTGGCGAAACCCAAATGATGAGCTTTCCAGCCGATATGAGTGTCTATGGTGCAGGGGGTGCATTGTCGAAATCGCCACATGCCGGACCGGGCGTCGGCGGAACAATTGTCTACTTCAACTCCGACGATTGCTCTGTCGAAGAAGCAAGGGTCCAAGACGCTGGAGGACAGGTCGTGCGTCCCAAGTTCTCGATCGGAGAGTTCGGCTTTGTGTCGCTGTGCATGGATACCGAAGGCAACATGTTCGGCGTCGCATCAATGAAATAGAAGCCATGTGGGCGCATGATACTGCGCCCACATGGCTTGTTTCAGTAGCGGTAGTGTTCCGGCTTGAACGGGCCTTCCGGTGTCACTCCGATATATGCGGCTTGTTCCGGTGACAGTTGGGTCAGTTTGACGCCAATCCGACCAAGGTGCAGGCGGGCGACTTTCTCGTCCAGATGCTTGGGCAGAATGTACACCTGATTGTCGTAGTTTTCGCCGTTCTTCCAAAGCTCGATCTGGGCCAGCACTTGGTTGGTGAACGACGCCGACATCACAAAGGATGGATGTCCTGTGGCATTGCCAAGGTTCAACAAACGGCCTTCGGACAGAAGAATGATCCGATTGCCCGAAGGCATTTCGATCATGTCCACCTGTTCTTTGATGTTGGTCCATTTGTGGTTCTTCAGGCTCGCCACCTGAATTTCGTTATCGAAGTGACCAATGTTACCGACAATCGCCATGTCCTTCATCTCGCGCATATGCTCGATGCGGATCACGTCCTTGTTGCCGGTGGTGGTGATAAAGATATCAGCGCTATCGATCACGTCTTCCAGCAAAACCACCTCAAACCCGTCCATCGCCGCCTGAAGCGCGCAGATCGGGTCTGCTTCGGTGACTTTCACACGGGCACCAGCACCGGCCAGAGACGCAGCAGAGCCTTTACCCACGTCACCGTAACCACAGACGACGGCAACCTTACCTGCCATCATCGTATCGGTTGCGCGACGGATGCCATCAACCAGCGATTCCTTACATCCGTACTTGTTGTCGAACTTCGATTTGGTGACAGAGTCGTTCACGTTGATCGCCGGGAACGGCAACATGCCCTTTTTGTGGAGGTCATACAGACGGTGAACACCCGTCGTCGTTTCCTCGGACACACCCTTGATCGCATCACGTGTCTTGGTGAACCAACCGGGACTTTGCTCCATGCGCTTGGCAATCTGCTTTTTGATCACCTCTTCCTCTTCGGATTGCGGAACCGGAATGATGTCTTCACCGGCTTCCGCACGTGCACCCAACAAAACGTAGAGTGTCGCATCACCGCCATCGTCGAGGATCATGTTCGCGCCGTCCGGGAACATGAAGGATTTATCAAGATAATCCCAATGCTCTTCCAACGTCTGGCCCTTGATCGCAAACACCGGAACACCTGCCTCGGCAATCGCGGCTGCCGCGTGATCTTGGGTCGAGAAAATGTTGCACGACGCCCAGCGCACATCTGCGCCCAGCGCAACCAGCGTTTCAATAAGAACCGCGGTCTGGATCGTCATGTGCAACGACCCGACAATACGCGCGCCCGTCAGTGGTTTTTCTTCACCGTATTCTTCGCGCAACGCCATCAGGCCCGGCATTTCCGTTTCCGCGATATCCAGTTCCTTGCGGCCAAAACCAGCCAGCGCAATGTCCTTGACGATATAATCTTTGGCCATTCTCGGCGCTCCACATGTCATACTCGGTTGGCAAGGCAGTTAGCACGCGGTCACAGTCTCGGCAATGCGCGCTGGTTTACAACCTCAAAAGGGCACATTACCCAAGATCAAAACGAGGCAAAATATGGCAAAATCCCCACGTGCGTGGCAGCGGATGCTGTCTGGCCGCCGTCTTGATCTGCTTGATCCGACACCGGTGGATATCGAGATTGAGGACATCGCGCATGGGCTTGCCTTTGTCGCGCGTTGGAACGGGCAAACCTATGGCGACTATGCTTACTCTGTGGCCGAGCACTCGCTGCTGGTCGAAACCCTTTTTTCAAGAATTTGTCCCAGGGCAACACCAGCAGAAAGGTTAACCGCTCTTTTGCACGATGCGCCGGAATATGTGATTGGCGATATGATATCTCCGGTCAAGGCAGCTGTCGGTCCGGGATACGGAGCGCTTGACGACCGTCTATCAGCCGCCATTCATATCCGATTTGGCCTGCCCGCAGTCACTCCGCCCAAACTTAAGAAACAGATCAAAAAAGCGGATCGCATCAGCGCCTGGATGGAAGCCACACAGATCGCCGGCTTCACGCGTACCGAAGCTGACAAGTTCTTTGGTGCACCCGATCTGGATCTTATCGCCGATCTGTCGATTGTTCTACGCCCGCCAGTTGAAGTACGAAATCAATTCACCGCACGACATGCAGAATTGCTGGAGACAACGGTGTGATCACAATTCGAAAAGCCGGTGATCTGGACGCCCGCGAGATGGCGGAACTGTTAGAAGCGATCATCCAAAAAGGCGGCACCACAGCACATACAGGACCTGTTTCAAAAGACACAATCCTGCAATGGATGCAGCGCGATCCAGACCGTGCTGCGTGGCATATCGCCGAAGATGAAAACGGTCAGATACTCGGGTTTCAGTTCATCGAACCTTATCCTGACTTGCCGCCCGAAGCCTGCGATATCGCTAGTTTTGTGAAGCTAGGGCAGACCGGTCTTGGCATCGGAACCCTGCTTTTCGACGCATCCCGCCAAGCGGCGAAAGACCTTGGATACGACTGGATCAATGCAACGATCCGCGCTGATAACAGCGGCGGATTGGCCTATTATCAAAGCCGAGGCTTTGAAACCTACGCACGCCACGGAAACCAACAATTGGCAAACGGCACAATCGTGGACAAAGTCAGCAAACGGTATGACCTGATCTGAAAAAACTTTGGTTCAAATCAGCGCGGTGACCGTTTTGCCAAAATGCGCTGCAAAGTCCGGCGATGCATGTTCAAACGACGTGCCGTCTCGGACACGTTGCGATCACACAGCTCATATACGCGTTGGATATGCTCCCAACGGACACGGTCCGCGCTCATCGGGTTCTCGGGCGGCGGTGGTAGATCATCACCCTTGGCCAGAAGTGCGTTTGTGATGTCCGTGGCATCAGCCGGTTTAGACAAATAGTCCGTGGCACCAATCTTGACCGCAGCAACTGCCGTCGCGATCGCACCGTACCCTGTCAGAACAACAACCCGGCTATCCGGACGTTTCTCGCGGATCACCTCAACCACATCAAGACCGTTCCCGTCTTCCAACCTCAGGTCGACCACCGCGTAGGCCGGGGGACGTGCAGTTGCGATAGCAGAACCGGCCGTGACGGATTGCGCGGTCTCAACTTCAAAGCCGCGCTTTTCCATGGCCTTGGCAAGCCGGCGCAAAAACGGCTCGTCATCGTCCACAAGAAGGAGGCTTTTGTCATCGCCAAGATCGTCTAAGGTCCGCTCGCTCACCGTGGTTCCCTCCCGTGCGTTTGCGTTATCCACCAGTATTACCGGCGAATTTTCCAACATCAACGCACAAATGACGCTCTAGCTTGCGGCGTCAAGAAAGCACGACGTGCGCTCTGCAACCTGTTCGGGCAACAACTCCCTCCGAAAAAACTCGACAAAGCCATCCTCTGGCATGACCAGGTAGCTAAATGTCGAATGATCAACGAGGTAGTATTCATCATCCCCGGGCTGCGCACGGAAATAGGTCCGGTAAGCTTGGCTCGCAGCTTTGACCTGCTCTTCAGATCCGGTCAATCCGATCATATCCTCATGCAGGTTGGCAGCAAAATCACCAACGACTTCAGGCGTGTCGCGCTTTGGATCAATCGAAATGAAAACGGGCGTCACATCGTATCCTTCGCCTTTGAGGATATCGACTGCCTCGGCATTGCGGACGGTGTCGAGGGGGCAAACATCGGGGCAAAACGTATACCCGAAATAAATGAGCGTCGGTTTTGTGATCACATCTTTGTCAGTGACGGTTTCACCGGCTGAATTAACCAAGGTGAAGGGACCGCCAATAGTATCGGCTCCGCCAGCAACCTGAGTCGTCCGGCAAGACGCATACTTGTCACCGCCACCGCTCGGCGCTGTCACGTACCAAACCGCGCCGACAATCGCTGCAATCGCAATTCCACCCGAAATCGCTGCCAAACGTACCATGTGATCTCCTTCGCCCTTGCACAACAAAGCCCTTCTCATCCGATTTGGCTCGCTTATGCTTTGCAATAATCGAGTTAAGGATTTTGAAATCCGGAACAAGTGGCGAAAGGGCGCACATGACGCAATCCGAGTTCGGGATTCTGCAGGAACGGCAACGGGGCAGCTTTATTCGTCTGCGGACAATGATCTGGCTCCGTTGGTGCGCCATTGTCGGCCAACTGACAGCCATCACGCTGGCGCAGAAGTTTTATAATCTGCAACTAGAACTCGGGCTGTGCTATCTGGCCGTCGGTGTATCGATTGTCGGCAACCTGATCGCCATTTTTGTATTTCCGGAAAACAAGCGCCTGAACGAAGCCGAAAACTTTCTCATGGTGCTGTTTGATCTGCTTCAATTGAGCTTTCTGCTCTATCTCACAGGCGGATTGCACAATCCGTTCACCATTCTGATCCTAGGCCCGGTGATCGTGTCAGCGACCATCATGAGCCTCAGGTCGACCATCATTATTGGCGCGACTGCCCTGACGCTGGTGACGCTTATGGTGTTCTTCCATTTGCCGCTGCGGACCGAACAAGGGTTCATCATGCGCATCGCAGATGTCTTCGTCTTCGGGCAATGGATCGCAATCACCATTGCGGTAGTTTTTTTATCCCTCTACGCGCGACAGATCACCGAAGAGATGAACTCGATGAGTGACGCCGTTGTTGCCACACAGATGGCCCTCAGTCGAACCCAGATGTTGAACAATCTGGGCGGTGTGGTGGCCGCTGCAGCCCATGAACTGGGCACACCTCTCGCGACCATCAAACTTACCAGCGCCGAATTGATCGAAGATTTGGACGGTCAGCCAGACCTGCAAGACGACGCACGTCTGATCCGCGAACAGGCCGACAGATGCCGCGACATTCTTCAATCTATGGGGCGGGCCGGTAAGCAAGACCTTCATATCCGTTCTGCCCCTTTGGTTGAAGTGATCCGTGAAGCTGCCGAACCTCACCTGAATCGAGGAAAAGATGTTCTGATCGAAGCGCACGGCGCTGATGGAAACGATTTCGAGCCACCAATGGCGATGCGCCAACCTGAAATTATCCACGGTCTGCGCAATCTCATCCAAAACGCCGTCGATTTCGCCCGCGCAACAGTATGGATCGAAGCACAGTGGACAGAAACTGCGGTTTCGCTGCGGGTCATGGACGATGGCCCCGGGTACCCGACCAACATGCTGGGCCGGATCGGCGACCCCTTTGTGCGCAATCGGCGCACCGAACGAGATCGGACAGCACGCCCTGAATACGAAGGTATGGGCCTCGGGCTCTTTATCGCAAAGACGCTTCTTCAACGGTCCGGCGCCGAGTTGAGCTTTGCCAATGGCGTTGGTCGTTCCAACGGAACTGCAAACAAGCGCGGCGCGATTGTCGAGGTTGTCTGGCCACGAGACGCCATTGTTCCACCAACCCGTCCCAAAGGTGAAGGCATCGGCGAAAACCCATCCTTTCAAATCTAGCCTGGCTTAATACTCCATTAACCATCTGCCCCTTCAATGGCGTCTGTTGTGGCGCAAGGTGCTCTCATGGATTCTCTTTTTTGGATGTCCGCTCTGGCCGGACTTACCAGCGCGGGTTTGATTGTCGCCGGAACCCATATTCTACCTCGAATTCGCACCAGGCAGGGGCAGACATATACCCAGCCCAGCCTGTCTTTGGTCTTTGCCAAAGACCAACTGGTCGATGCGGATGATCCAATCTGGCCTTTGCTTTCCGATGCCCAGTCACCACCAACGTGGCAAGACGTGCGAACCGCCTTGTTGCCATTCTTTCCGGACTTGCCAAACGCACTGACGGACGTCGGTACCCAAACCGAAAGCCCAGAGCTCCACATAAGCGCATCGCATAACGGGACCCGGACGCGGGTCCAGATATCACCACTTGGCATTGATACCCATGATTGGTTTCAAGCCAAAAGAAATGCAGCCATCGCAACAAGACTGTTACCAGCGGTTCAATATGCACCAGACTTGATTTGGGGCCGCGATCCGGATGGTGCGTTTGTCTGGGGCAACGATACGTTCAACCGGTACGCAGAAAACTATGGAGGCGATCGCGCCTTTGCAGACCACATCACCGAACAACTCTCCCGCCCAGAGGTTATGAGGTCAAAGCGTCTCAAACTGACGACTCCAAAACTTAAGCAAACGCAGAAATGCTGGCTTGAGGTAACAACCAGGGAAACCACCGATGGCGCGCTGTACTTTGCCACGTTCATTGACGCCGTCGTCGATGCCGAAGCCGCGCAACGGAATTTCGTCCAAACCCTGTCAAAAACCTTTGCAAACCTCACAACGGGCCTTGCTATCTTTGATCGTGACCGACGGCTGGTTTTGTTCAATCCCGCTTTGGTTGACCTCAGCGGTGTGTCGGTTGACTTTCTGAGCGGCCGACCAGCGATGTTCGAATTCTTCGACAAACTGCGTGAACAGCAGATCATGCCAGAGCCGAAAAACTACGACGACTGGCGGGAACGCATGGCAAAACTGGTCGCCGCCGCCAGCGACGATCGGTTCCGCGAAACATGGAACCTATCCACCGGTCAAACCTTCGATGTCACCGGACGCCCGTATCCTGATGGCGCAATTGCCTTTCTGTTCAACGATATCTCTGCAGAAGTGTCTCTAACACGGGGTTTTCGAAGCGAATTGGACACGATGCAATCGGTAATCGACTCCATGGAAGACGCGGTCGCTGTATTCAATCAGCAAGGCATCCTGACTGTCTGTAATGCCGCCTATTCCAGCCTCTGGAACGTCGACCCTGACGCCTGCATGTCTGATTCAACGATCCTCGAAGCCACCCAAACATGGAAATCTGCGTTTCATCCCAGCCCCGTCTGGGCCGAACTGCGCGACTTTGTCACCAGCACAACGGAACGCGCAAGTTGGGACACCGATCTTCGGGCCAAAGATGGGCGCGAGGTGGTCTGTCGAATTGATCCAATTTGCTATGGTGCGACGTTGGTCCGGTTTTGCCATCACCTAAGACCCAACGACACTGCAACTGATACAGACGGCCTGCAGATCGTTTCAGCCTAATCACCGGTTTCCAATCTTGCGGCTCGGAACTGGGCAGGTAAACATGCCTGTATGACCCATCACAGCGTGGCCTTCACCTCTCCCTCTCCCGATGAAACTGCACGTTTGGCCACTCGTCTTGGTGACAGCCTGCGCGCTGGTGATACGCTGCTGCTTGAAGGCGGAATTGGTGCAGGCAAAAGCCACTTCGCCCGCGCGCTGATCCTGTCCCGACTGCCCGAACCAGAAGACGTGCCCTCTCCGACATTTACTCTGGTGCAAACATATGATTTGCCCGAATGTGAATTATGGCACGCCGATCTTTACCGCTTGGGTGATCCCGATCAGATCGTCGAATTGGGTCTGCTTGATGCAACATCAACCGCGATCTGCCTGATCGAATGGCCCGACCGAATGGAAGATTTGACACCGCCCGATGCGCTGACGCTCCGACTTGAGGATCCTGACAAAACAGACCTGCGATATATTACGCTGACGTGGACCGATCCCAAATGGTCCGACCGGGTGAAAGAGGCCGTGAAATGAGCTACATGGCATTTCTTGCCGAAACCGGCTGGGCAGAAGCAACGCAGGAACCACTGGCCGGAGATGCGTCATCTCGAAGATATATCAGGCTCTATTCAGGCGCAAAACGTGCCATTTTGATGATTGATCCTCAAGATGACACTGCTCGTTTCCGCAACATAGCATCGCACCTGAACAGCATAGGCATGTCGGCTCCGCAAATCCTCGCGCAAAGTCAGGGTTTGATGCTTTTGGAAGATTTCGGAGACGCACAATTCGCAAAGGTCATCACAGCTACACCAGACTTGGAAATCACGCTCTATCAAGCAACAACCGATGTTTTATGCGCGCTTGAAACTCAAACTTTGCCGCAGGGGCTCACCTCTGCAACAGCGCAAAGCCTGGGACAGATGATCGAGCCCGCATTCACACACTATCTGCCACTGCTTGGCATCACACCCAAAGACAAAGCCGTGCAGATCACCAATGCTCTGACCGGATTACTTGATCAGCACCTGTTCGATGAAACCGTTCTAGTTTTGCGCGACTACCACGCCGAAAACATGATCTGGTTGCCGGATCGGGACGGAGTCAAACGTGTTGGCCTTCTCGACTTTCAAGATGCGCTTGCCGGACCGCCAGTCTACGATCTTGTATCTCTGCTTCAAGACGCGCGGCGTGATGTGACCAAGGCATGCCATACCGCAACGATCCATCACTATCTTGACGCAACAGGACGCAGTGAAAGCCAGGTAATGCCAGTGTTTCATTTGCTCGGCCTGCAAAGAAATCTTCGAATTCTGGGTATTTTTGCACGTCTTGCTTCGGACAGGGATAAACCAGCGTATTTATCCCTGATCCCCCGCGTGTGGCGGCATATCCAAACCAGCCTCAGCCACCCGGTTGCAAGTGGTTTAGCACCGATGATCAACGACCTTTTCCCAGACCCGATCCCAGATCGCTTCAAAACCGGAGCGCCAAATTGACAGACGCCGTGATGCTCTTCGCTGCGGGCTTCGGCACGCGCATGGGACCTTTGACACAGGACAGACCCAAACCACTGGTCCGTGTTGCCGGCAAAACCCTGATTGACCACGCAATGGCTTTTGTGCGCGATATCAACCCGGCGCGTGTTGTCGTAAACGCCCATTACAAAGCGGATCAAATCGTGGCGCATTTCGCGGGCTCGGACGTACAGGTTGTCATTGAGACACCCGTTATTCTTGACACCGGTGGCGGCTTGAAATCTGCATTGACGCTGCTCGCATCCGACACTGTCTTCACGATGAACACGGATGCGGTCTGGGACGGGCCAAATCCACTCTCGATTCTGAAATCCGCATGGACATCTGACATGAAAGCGCTGCTTCTGTGTATCCCAAAGGCACAAGCCATTGGACACAACGGCGCTGGGGATATTGACGTGCTGGCAGGGGGCCGCGCCACTTGGGGCAAGGATACGATCTATTCTGGAGTACAGATCATTCGGTCAGATATAGTCTCTAACATTGCCGAAAATGTGTTTTCACTGAAGGCCGTTTGGAAGGATCTTGAGAAAAAGGGCCAGCTGACCGCTGTTACATACCCCGGCCGCTGGTGCGATGTGGGCCACCCTGCAGGGGTCGCATTGGCGGAAAACATGCTGGGATACTCGGATGTTTGACCCGACAGATAAACCTCGCCTTTTCGCCCTTCCACCTGGCGCCGATTTTGCCAGACAACTGGTGCTTGGCCTGAAAGCAAGGCTTGCCAATGACCCACCAGAAGCAATGGCGCGGGTTGAACTGTTTCTCAACACAAGACGGATGCAACGCCGTGTCGAGGCGGTGTTCGACAGTTTGGGCGCCGGGTTCTTGCCCCGCCTTCGCTTGATCACTGATTTGTCTGACCCAATCGACCGCGTGCGTCTGCCAAAACCAACACCTGCCTTGCGCAGGCAACTGGAACTGGCTGAACTGGTCGGGCGATTGATCGACGCGGATCCCAACCTTGCCCCCAGAGCGGCAATCTATGATCTGGCACAAAGCCTTGGTGCCTTGCTTGACGAAATGCAGGCAGAAGGCGTCACTCCCGAGGATATCGCCACGCTCGACGTGACAGATCAGTCCGGCCATTGGGAGCGGGCACAGCGATTTTTGGAGATCGTAACACACTACTTTGACCCCAACACCGATGCGCCAGATGCAGCAACGGTCAATCGCATGGCTCTGTCCAGCAAGTTAGAGCGGTGGCAGAACGCTCCCCCGCAGCATCCGATCATTATCGCCGGGTCCACCGGATCACGTGGATCAGCTTTTCAACTTATGACCGCGGTAGCGTGGCTGCCCCAAGGGGCGGTGATCCTTCCAGGCTTCGACCGCGATCTCCCAGAAAGTGTTTGGAACGTTTTGCGCGACGATGTTCGCAACACCGAAGCAATGCAGGGCGAAGATCATCCACAATTCAGATTTGCGCGTTTGCTGGACAGATTGAATCTGAACCCACAAGACGTCGGCCACTGGACGGAAACGCCCCCACCAAGCCCAGAGCGCAACGCGCTTGTGTCGCTTGCCCTACGGCCTGCGCCTGTCACCGACCAATGGCTGTCTGACGGACCTGCTCTGCCATCTCTTCAAAGCGCAACACAGTCTCTAACACTGCTGGAAGCGCCCTCACCAAGGGATGAGGCACGAGCCATCGCATTGCGGTTGCGACAAGCTGCAGAAGACGGAACAACCGCTGCTTTAATCACACCCGACCGGATGCTGACCCGCCGTGTAACTGCGTTGTTAGACCGTTGGGGTATTTTGCCTGATGATAGCGCTGGCACGCCCGCGCAGCTTTCCGCGCCGGGACGGCTGCTGCGCCATATCGCACAGCTGCGGATCAACGGCCCAACAGCCGATGCGCTTTTGACAATACTCAAGCATCCACTCTGTCACATCGGGGCCAACCGGGGCCAACACCGCCTTTGGACCTCGGAACTGGAACTGTTCATTCGCAACAAAGGCGTCCCCTATCCCGACTTGCCACAACTGGCGGCCTGGAAACTTGCCGATGAGGCGCAAGACTGGCTGGTGTGGATGGACAGTTGTTTATTGCAACCGGCACTGAGCGGCCAATTTGCACTTGGCGATCATGTTCAGCAACACGTGACGCAGGCCGAAATGATCTGCGCCGGATCAAACAGCGATGACGCATCAGAACTTTGGAGCAAGAAAGCGGGTGAAACCTGTCGCAAGGCATTTGACGCGCTAAGCGAAAATGCGGGCTATGGCGGCTCTATGTCGGCCCGAGATTATGCCAATCTGGTCGACGGCGTATTGCGATCCGAAGAGGTGCGCGACCGTGATGCCCCGCATCCAAAAATCCTGATCTGGGGTACCATCGAAGCCCGTGTCATGGGCGCAGACCTCGTCATTCTTGCTGGGCTAAACGAGCATTCCTGGCCGGATGTTCCGCCTCCTGACCCGTGGCTCAACCGTCGAATGCGGCAACAAGCAGGGCTGTTGCTCCCGGAACGCCGGATCGGCCTATCCGCACATGATTTCCAACAAGCGATAGGCGCCAATGAGGTTTGGCTGACGCGCGCCGAACGGTCCGAGGACGCAGAAACCGTTCCATCACGGTGGCTAAACCGATTGACCAACCTGATGCTGGGATTGCCAAAGACAGGAGGCCCAAAAGCGCTTGAAGACATGCGCACACGCGGCCAGCAATGGCTGACATTGGGCCGCGCACTGGAAACACCGATTTCCGCCCCCGCTGCCCCACGGCCGTCGCCAGTGCCACCAGTCATTGCACGGCCTAACGAATTGTCAGTCACCAACATCGAAAAGCTGATCCGCGATCCTTACGCGATCTATGGCTCAAAGATTTTGCGGCTTCGACAATTGCGCCCAATTCAACATGCCCCTAATCCGATGCATCGGGGCACCATCATTCACAAAGTGTTCGAGAATTTCGTCTCTAATACTGCCAAAAATGCTGATCTCTTGACCGAAGATCATCTCATGTCAGTGGCCCGTGACATCCTGGATAACGATGTGCCCTGGCCCACCGACCGCATCCAATGGCGCGTGCGTATCGAAAAAGTCGCGCGCTGGTTCGTCGAAAAGGAACGCGCACGACAAGCAAACGCGCACCCCGTTTTGTTCGAAGAACAAGGCAGCATGGATGTGGCACAACCACCCTTTCGGATCACCGCCAAAGCTGACCGCATCGATCTGAATGACCGAAGCGAAGCCTATGTCTATGATTACAAGACGGGAACCGCACCAAGCCCGGATCAGCAAATGCAGTTTGACGTCCAACTGCTGGTGACTGCCGCTCTCATTTGCGAAGGCGGGTTCAAGGATTTCAGTCCACGCAGCGTGGCCGAAGCCAGATACATCTCTCTGTCCGGAGACGGCAAAGAGGTGCCCGCCCCGCTTGTGGACTGCCCGCCAGAGCGCACTCTTGCCATGCTGGTGAAACTGATCGAGGCATACCGGGATCCCGAAACCGGCTACACTGCACGTAACAAGATGCATAAGGACATCTTTGGATCGGATTATGACCAGCTGTCCCGCTTTGGCGAATGGGACGCATCGGATACCGCCACGAAGGTAATCCTGACATGATCCGGAACGAAGCAACACTGGCTCAGGTGCGCGCGGCCAACCCCTCGGCATCGACATGGCTGGGCGCAAACGCCGGTTCCGGGAAAACGCGGGTGTTGACCGACCGAGTGGCGCGCTTGTTGCTGGGCAATGCACGACCAGAGCATATCCTGTGCCTGACCTTCACAAACGCCGCCGCCAGTGAGATGCAGAACCGCCTTTTCAAACGTTTGGGTGAATGGGCAATGCTCGAGAACGATGATCTCAGGCAACAATTGCTTGAACTTGGGGAAGATGCGGAAACCCTGACGTCAGAGTTTTTGGCCCGCGCCCGCACCTTGTTTGCACGTGCGATTGAAACGCCCGGTGGCTTGCGTATCCAAACCATCCACGCGTTCTGTGCGTCGATCCTAAGGCGGTTTCCGCTTGAGGCCGGAGTCAGCCCGCAATTTCAGGAAATCGACGATCGCGCTGCCCAATTGCTGCGCGAACAAATCCTTGACGAGATGGCAAGCGGCCCCGACGCAAGCTTGATCGCTGACATCGCCCGCATCGCGTCGAACAACCCACTTCAGGAACTGGCAGACCGCATCGTCGGTCATCGTGACGGATTTAACCCACCGCTCTCGCGCGACGATCTTATCAAGCGATATGGACTTCGGGATACAGACACTTTCCCGATGATGCTTGCGACAGTGTTTCCACGCGGGGAAACCGCGTTTTTGGCAGAGTTAGTGCCTGATCTCCGGGCCGGCGGTAAAGGGGATAACGATCTGGCCGATGCCATTCAGCAAGCACAAGCCGAAGATCTGAACGGGCTTCTGGCGCTGGAAGGCATTGTCTTTACACAGAAGGGCGACCTGCGAAAAACCAAGCCCCCCACGTCAAAGCTGCGGAAGGGTGCATTGGCGGCGAGCGTCAACCGTCTGGAAGATCTCTACCAACGCGTCGAGGCCGCCCGCGAAACACGGCTGGCTCTCGACGCGGTGGAACGCGATGCCACATTACATCGCTTTGCCGATGCGTTTCTGCGGCGCTACGAAAAGACAAAACAGGTCCGGGGTTGGCTTGATTTTGATGATCTGATCACCCGCACGCGCAGCTTGCTCACCGACAAACAACAGGCGGAATGGGTGCTGTATCGTCTTGATGGCGGGATCGACCATATTCTTGTGGATGAGGCCCAGGACACCAGCCCGGCACAATGGGACGTGATCAACAAGCTCGCGCAGGAATTCACGTCTGGAGAAGGTGCACGCAGCGCAATTCCACGCACGATCTTTGTCGTTGGCGACAAAAAGCAGTCGATCTATTCATTCCAGGGTGCGGATCCCAAAGAATTCGACCACATGCGTGCAGCATTTGGCGAACAGATGCGGGCGACAGATGCGCCGCTTCAAGACGGACAGCTAAGCTATTCCTTCCGGTCTTCCGTTCCGATCCTTCGGCTGGTCGACGAAACGTTCAAAGGACGCGACAAGGCGGGGTTTCTGCCGGATCAGACTCACATTTCATTCCATGACCAGTTACCCGGACGCGTTGATCTGTGGCCCTTGATCGAACCCGCGAAAGAAGACGACACTGACCTGCCGTGGGACACTCCGGTTGATCGGGTAAGCCCAACACATCACAACGTGATCCTGGCCCAGCGCGTCGCGCAATTCATCCACAAGACGCTTGAGACGGGCACTACCATACCCGAAGGCATAAAAGACGGTGTGCTCCAATCGCGTTCCATTCACGCCGGTGACTTCCTGATCCTCGTGCGCAGTCGTGGTCCGCTGTTTCACGAAATCCTAAAGGCGTGTAAGGCGCTTAGCCTGCCCATTGCGGGGGCCGACAAGCTCAAGGTGATGGCTGAACTTGCTGTCAAAGACCTGCGCGCCCTTCTATCCTTCCTTGCCACCCCCGAAGACAGCCTATCGCTCGCCGCTGCCCTGCGGTCACCACTTTTCGGATTGGACGAACAGGCGATTTTTGATCTCTCCCACCGGCGCAAATCGCCCCACCTCTGGGAAGAATTACGCCGGCGCAGAGACGATTTTCCCGCCGTCTTGGAAATTCTGGACGACCTTCGCGGGCAACTGGATTTCTTGCGCCCCTATGATCTTCTGGAACGCGTTTTGATCCGCCATAAGGGACGGCAGAAATTGATCGGACGTTTGGGCGAAGAATCCGAAGATGGGATTGACGCTCTTCTCAATCAGGCCTTGGCCTATGAACAAACCGATATCCCGAGCCTCACCGGGTTCCTGCACTGGATGGAAACCGACGACATCGAAATCAAGCGCACGGTCGATAGTGCCGGCGCTCGTATTCGTGTCATGACAATCCACGGGGCAAAGGGCCTTGAGGCACCCATCGTGATCCTGCCAGACACTCATAAAAAACCGTCCCAATCCAGCAAGGAAACCTTTGTCGAGACCAATGGCGCTGTCCATTGGCGTGGATCGGACAAGACACGCGCCGCCTATCAGCGCGCCGCTTTGGACCAGACCCGCGAAGCCGAGGAAGAAGAACGGGATCGACTGCTATACGTTGCGCTCACCCGTGCAGAACGGTGGCTTGTGGTGGCGGCTGCGGGGTCCGCCGACAGCTCGCAAGAAAGCTGGCATGATCGAATTTCGGCAACGTTAGAGACTGTGGGTGCCAATCCTCACAGTTTCGACTTCGCTGATGAAGGCCCTCAAAAAGGGCTTCGATTGGATCACGCCGTCTGGCCCGATCCGAAACCGCCAAATGGCCCTGCCCAAAGCCTGCCGCGTGTTGATCTGCCAAAAATCTTTGAAATGCCGGCACCACTGCCCGTGACGGCTGCCGCGACCCGCAGTCCGTCCGACCTTGGTGGAGCTAAGGCATTGGCTGGCGCTGATGGCGACCTTAGCGATGTTGCGAAAGAACGGGGCACGCTCATACACCTGTTGCTGGAAACATTACCTGCTCTGCCTCCGTCCGACTGGTCGACAGCCGCCCATGCGCTGATCGGGGATCACCCCTTGGCCGACGATTTGATTGCCGAAGCAACAAGCGTTCTTAACACACCTGAACTGCGCTGGATTTTTTCAGATACGGCCCTGGCCGAAGTTCCGGTAACGGCCACTATCGATGCACTGCCAGACGCTCCGTTACACGGTATCATCGACAGGCTGATCGTGACGGAGACACAGATCAAAGCGATAGACTTCAAAACAAATCGGACCGTACCGGCATCCGAGGTCGACACACCCGAAGGCCTGCTGCGCCAGATGGGCGCGTATCACGCCATTCTGTCCAAAATTTACCCCGGTCGGGACATTGAGACAGGAATTCTGTGGACACGCTCCGCCACCTATATGACGTTGTCACAAAAGCGCGTGACACAAGCACTCGACAGAGCGCGCTCCCTTGACGGCCCGTCAGAGGGTACCTAGTCTCTCGTTCCGATACAAACATGCGCTTAAGCCGCAAGGAGAACCCCCGATGTCCACCGTCGCCGTGACCGATGAAACATTCGATGCCGAAGTGAAAAATTCCAGCGTGCCCGTAGTTGTAGACTTCTGGGCCGAGTGGTGTGGTCCCTGTAAACAAATCGGCCCTGCTCTCGAAGAGTTGGCCGCCGAATATGGCGACGCCGTGAAGATTGCCAAGGTTGACGTCGATACCAACCCAAACACCGCCGCAGCTATGGGCGTGCGCGGCATCCCGTCTCTCTTTATCTTCAAAGACGGTCAGGTTGTGTCGAACAAAACCGGCGCGGCGCCCAAGGCCGCGCTGAAAGGCTGGATCGACGAAAGCATCTGATCTTAAATGATTTTGATGCAAACGCCCGGCCTAAGCGCCGGGCGTTTTGCGTTGCAGGGCTTGTGTGGCATGTCCGTTCAGCCCATATCGGGACAAAGACGAAGAGGACAACATATGGCTGACAACGACTTTCCCGGCTGGCATGGCACCACAATCATCGGCGTCCGCAAAGGCGGTAAGGTTGTGATCGCGGGTGATGGACAAGTCAGCCTTGGCCAAACCGTGATCAAAGGTACCGCGCGCAAGGTGCGTCGTATTTCGCCGGGCGGATATGATGTGGTGGCAGGATTTGCAGGCTCGACCGCGGATGCGTTTACCTTGTTGGAACGGCTTGAAACCAAACTTGAGGCCACTCCCGGCCAGCTACAACGCGCAAGCGTTGAACTTGCCAAGGACTGGCGCACCGATAAGTACCTGCAAAAGCTCGAAGCAATGCTGATCGTATCGGATGGCCAAGAGCTTTATGTTATCACCGGGGCAGGTGACGTTCTGGAACCCGAACACGACGTGACCGCCATCGGATCGGGTGGCAACTACGCACTCGCAGCCGGTCGTGCCATGATGGACAGCGACAAAGACGCCGAACAAATCGCCCGCGATGCGATGGCGATTGCCTCTGATATTTGTGTCTATACCAACGGCAACCTGACGGTTGAGACCATCAGCGCCTAAGCGCAGTCTCCCGGCAAGAAGGAACACCACATGACCGACCTCACACCCCGCGAAATCGTGTCTGAATTGGACCGTTTCATCATTGGACAAAAGGACGCCAAACGCGCCGTAGCCGTCGCCCTGCGAAACCGTTGGCGGCGCAAGCAGCTTTCCGATGACCTGCGCGAAGAGGTCTACCCCAAGAACATCCTGATGATTGGCCCAACCGGCGTGGGCAAGACCGAGATCAGTCGCCGTCTGGCCAAGCTGGCCAAGGCACCCTTCATCAAAGTCGAAGCAACCAAATTTACCGAGGTCGGCTATGTCGGCCGCGATGTCGAACAGATCATCCGCGATCTGGTGGATGCCGCGATTTCCATGACCCGCGACCACATGCGAGACGACGTCAAAGCCAAAGCACATGAAGCCGCCGAAGAACGCGTCATCGAAGCCATTGCCGGAGAAGGTGCGCGTGAAGGCACTCGCGAGATGTTCCGCAAAAAGCTCAAGGACGGGTTGCTTGATGACACCGTGATCGAACTTGAGCTTCAAGACACCTCAAGCCCGTTTCCAATGATGGATGTGCCAGGTCAGCCCAATATGGGCGGCGGCGCTGGCATGATGAATCTGGGCGACCTCTTTGGCAAAGCCTTTGCAGGCCGGACAACCCGCAAGCGGATGACTGTTGCAGAGAGCTACGAAACACTGATCGCAGAAGAAGCGGACAAGCTTCTGGATGACGAGGTGGTAAAGGAAAAGGCGCTTGAAGCGGTTGAACAGAACGGCATCGTGTTTCTTGACGAGATCGACAAGGTCGCCGCGCGGCAGGAAACCCGCGGCGGTGACGTCAGCCGCGAAGGCGTGCAGCGCGACCTACTCCCGTTGATCGAAGGCACAACCGTGAGCACCAAACACGGTCCGGTCAAAACCGACCACATCCTTTTCATTGCCTCTGGTGCATTTCACATTGCCAAACCATCCGACCTTCTACCGGAACTCCAAGGCCGTTTGCCGATCCGCGTGAACTTACGCGCTCTGACCGAAGACGATTTCGTGCGCATTCTGACGGAAACAGACAACGCCCTGACACTTCAGTACACTGCACTCATGGCAACCGAAGAAGTTACCGTGACCTTCACCGAAGACGGCATCGCAGCCCTTGCGAAAATTGCAGCGGACGTGAACCAATCGGTTGAGAACATCGGCGCGCGTCGCCTTTACACCGTAATGGAACGCGTTTTTGAGGATCTGAGCTTTGATGCTCCGGATCAGTCAGGAACATCCGTGACCGTGGATGCCGCCTTCGTTGAAAAACATCTCGGTGAATTGACCCGGTCTGCCGACCTGAGCCGCTACGTGCTCTGATATTCATCTTGCCAAATAAACTCCCGCCGGAGGCTCCCGCTTCTTCCCCTAGACGCAGACTTTGAATACGTTAGCGCCAACATCAAAAGAGGCGCATATGAAACGGTCCCGTATTAATGACATTCTGCGCGAAAGCGACGCGTTTATCCGGTCTTTCGGATACACGCTGCCACCCTTTGCCTATCTGTCGCCAGACGCCCTGAAAAACAGTGACCATAGCGAAATCAAGGCCCGTCGTATGGGCTGGGACATCACCGATTACGGCAAAGAGACCTTCGACGATCTGGGATTATTTCTGTTCACGACGAGGAACGGATTGAACGCCGATCTTGGCAAGAAAAGCGCCATGCTCTACGCCGAAAAAATCATGATTTCACGGGATCAACAGCTCAGCCCGATGCACCGCCATGACGTCAAAGTCGAGGATATCATCAATCGCGGCGGCGGTACGTTGGTGATTGAGCTTTTCATGGCCGATGGCGACGGCGGGGTCGACCGGGAAACCGAAGTGTCCGTGATGGTCGATGGCACCATGCGAAACCTCCCGGCAGGCGGGCATCTCAAACTGAATCCGGGTGAATCAGTGACGCTTTTCCCGAACAATTGGCATGCGTTCTGGGGTGAAAAAGGCGATGTACTGATCGGCGAGGTGTCGACCGTCAATGATGACCTTACCGACAACATCTTTGATCAACCCATTGGACGGTTTTCCAATGTTGAGGAAGACGAGGCGCCGTTACACCTGCTGGTGTCGGATTACGACACATACTTGTAAATGATCCAATCAGAACAAAAGAAAACGCCCCGCCAATTGGACGGGGCGTTTCTTTGTTCAATGTGATGTGGCTTACGCCATCCACCACCGCTCGGCCATGCGCCCATTGTCCATTTGCCACAGGTTCCCGACAGACTCGGGATTGGACACTTTGTTGGACACAGCCTGCACGTAGTTCGCAAACATCGGCAGAACGACCCCGCCATCGTCCCGCAGGATTTCCTGCATTTCGTAATACATCTCGCGACGCTTGTTGGAATCCAGCTCTGCACGGGCTTCAATCAGCAAGTCCTGGAAGCGGGGGCTGTCGTCACGATCCCACTGCGTATCGTTCCAGGGGACACCAGCCTCATATGCGGTCGAGAACATCCAATCCTCGGTCGCACGACCTGACCAGTAGCATGCACACCATGCCTTTTTCAGCCATACGTTTGACCAGTAACCATCCGCAGGTTCCTGAACGACGTTGATGTTGATACCGCCTGCATTGGCCGACGCCTGATACAGCTGTGCTGCATCCACGGCACCTTCGAAGGCAGCGTTCGAGGCCGACAGATCGATATCGAGCGAATCAAGACCCGCTTCCTTGAGGTGGAACTTGGCGCGATCCGGATCGTAGGTGATCTGGTCCATTTCGGCGTTAAAATACTGGTTGGCTGGCCCGATCGGAGTGTCATTGCCGACGCGACCGTGACCCAGAAGGATCTTGTCGACCATTTCCTGACGGTTAACACCGAATTTCAGCGCCTTGCGGACATTCACATCGTTGAACGGCGCGACATTGGTCAACATCGGGAAAGTGTACTGCTGGTTACCCGTCACTTCCTGAATACGAACCATCGGATTCGCCCGCAACAATGCCTCGGTTTTAAAGTCGATGCGGTTCACAGCGTCGACCTGGCCCGTCATCAGCGCGTTCATCCGGGCGGTGTTGTCGTTGATCGCGATATATTCGATCTCGTCGAACCAACCGGCATTTCCGTCTTTGTAGTGCCCATCAACGCGGCTTGCGACCATGCGAACACCGGGTTCGAATGCTTCGACCTTGTAAAGGCCGGTCCCGATGCCTTTTGCGATGGCCTCTTCGATCTGGCCTGCGGGATACATCAACAGGTGATAGTCGGACATCAGGTAAGGGAAGTCGGCGTTTCCGGCCTCGAGCGTGAACTGCACCTGATGGTCTGTGATCTTTTTCATGTCGGTGATGGCCGCAACAATCGGCTGAGCGGCAGATTTCGCGCCTTCAGCCACATGAAGCTGCAGCGATGCGATGACGTCATCGGCGCCAAACGCCTTCCCATTGTGGAAGGTCACACCCTGACGCAGATTGAACGTCCATGTCTTGGCGTCCGGGGTCGCGTCCCAATCGGTTGCCAACTCACCGGTCAGCGACCCGTCAGCATTGACCTCGGTCAGGCTGTCAAACACCGCGCCCTGGGCGCTGGCGATCATAAACAGGTCAGAATGGGTCCGACCGTCCCAGCTATCCGACGTGTTGGCACCGGACAGACCAGCGCGCAACCGACCACCGCGGCTGGCTTGGGCGCGAAGTGGCAAACCACTTGCCGCCAGAACACCGGCGGCGGCACCGGATTGAAGTAGTCCACGTCTTGAAATGCGAGTCATCATCGTCTCCCTGTGATTTTGTGCGGTCTCTTGCCGCCTGACAGTCCTTTTCGGACCGATTCTCATGACATCTTATCAACTGCTGCGTCGCCAATGTTATCAACTCCGCGTTCTTTTAGCAGATTTGTAAGCCAGTCCGGGTCCATTTCGGGAACAGAACTGAGCAGCAGATCGGTATAAGGGTGGTGCGGCGGGACAAACATCTCGCGTTTGGGGCCCTGCTCCACCACTTTTCCTTCTTTCATCACAACGACTTCATCAGCAATCGCTTTGACCGTCGCAAGGTCGTGGGTGATGAACATGTAACTTAATTTAAGATCATCCTGCAGCCGCGCAAGCAGCTTCAAAATGCCTTCTGCAACCAATTGGTCCAGCGCACTGGTCACCTCATCGCAGATGATAAATTTCGGCTCTGCCGCCAAGGCGCGTGCAATGCCGATGCGCTGCTTCTGTCCGCCGGACAATTCACTTGGCAAACGGTCAATATATTCGGATGCTGGCAACTCGATCTCGTCCAGAAGCTCTTCCACCCGTCGGCGTTTATCTTTGCCGGTCAAGCCCATGTAGAACTGTACAGGGCGTCCTATGATCTCGCCAATGGTCTTGCGCGGATTGAGTGCAGTATCGGCCATCTGATAAATCATCTGCGCCTGTCGCAATTGATCTTTGCTGCGCTGTTTGTAATTCGCAGGAAGCGCCTGACCGTCGAATTCAATGGTCCCCGAGGTCGGTGGCAAAAGCCCCGTAATGCACCGGGCCGCCGTGGATTTACCGGACCCAGATTCACCCACAACAGCTACGGTCCGACCTTCGTGAATGTCAAAGCTGATATCGTGCAGTACCGGAACCTTGCCATAGGCGGCCGATACGTTCTGCAAGGACACAACGGGCGTCGCACTGGTGTGTACAGCGGGCTTCTGCGGACGTTCGAACGCGCGCACAGCCCAAAGGCTTTTGGTGTATTCTTCTTTCGGCTGCGACAGCATGGTGCGGGTTTCGGCCTCTTCGACTTCGTCCCCTTTGAGCAGAACCTTGATTCGGTCCGCCATCTGGGCAACCACCGCAAGATCATGCGTGATATAGATCGCTGCCGTGTCGAATTGTTCAACAATATCGCGGATCGACGCCAAGACTTCGATCTGCGTCGTCACATCAAGGGCGGTGGTCGGTTCGTCAAAAATGATCAGGTCGGGACGACATGACATGGCCATTGCCGTCATTGCGCGCTGCAACTGGCCTCCTGACACCTGATGCGGATAGCGAAACCCGATCTCTTCGGGATTGGGCAACCGCAGGCGCCGATAAAGCTCGATCCCGTCCTGAATGCTGTCGGCACGGCTCATCACGCCATGCTGCACCGGACCTTCGGTATGTTGGTCAATCAGCTTGTGCGCCGGGTTGAAACTGGCGGCGGCAGACTGTGCGACATAGGCAATGCGCTTACCCAAAAGTTCACGCTTTTTCGAAGCAGACGCCGAGATCAGGTCGATCCCGTCAAACATCACCGACCCTTTGGAGATGCGCACACCATCGCGCGTGAAGCCCATAGCGGCCAGGCCAAGTGTGGATTTGCCTGCACCGGATTCGCCAATGAGACCCAGAACTTCACCCTTGTTCAGGCTTAGGCTCGCACCGTTGATAATCGGCGACCACGTTTCATCGCTGCGGCCCTCAATCCAAAGATCGCGGATTTCTACAAGCGCGTTCATTCCTTCAGCCCCGAACTTCTATGAAGCATCCAGTCCACAACAAAGTTGACACCCACAGTCAG
This sequence comes from Marivita sp., assembly GCA_043585115.1. GTDB lineage: Bacteria > Pseudomonadota > Alphaproteobacteria > Rhodobacterales > Rhodobacteraceae > Marivita. The sequence continues at coordinate 2,402,704 of CP121326.1, read as the reverse complement.
CAAGGCAATCGCTCCGGCCGCCAGCAAAGGCAGAGCCGCTGTTAAAGGCGAGAATTGCGCGAAATTGATAAACTGCGCACTGTCACGAACCATCGTGCCCCAGTCGGCCAGAGGCGGCTGGATACCGACACCCAAGAACGACAGCGACGCAATTGTCAGGAACACAAAGCAAAAGCGCAGCCCGAATTCAGCAAGCAATGGTGCCGTTGCATTGGGCAGGATTTCCTTGAAAATCAAATAGCTTAACCCTTCACCGCGCAGCTTGGCCGCTTCGATATAGTCCATGACGACGATGTTCAGACCCACGGCACGCGCCAAACGGAATACCCGCGTGCTGTCAATAACGGCGATGATCAGGATCATATACACGGTCAGAAGCCATCTTTCGGATCCCGCCCATGCGCTCGCAATCGTCATCAGCAAAAGCGCAAAGATCAGAGAAGGGATCGCCATCAGAACGTCAACGGCGCGGCTCAGCACCTGATCAAGCCAGCCCTGCAACGTCGCAGCAAGAAACCCAAGCGATCCACCAAGAAAGAAGGCAAGACAGGTTGTCACAAATGCAATGCCAACGGTGTTCTGTGCGCCATAGATCAATCGGCTCAGCAGGTCGCGACCGATCTGGTCGGTTCCCAGCGGATGCAAGGGGTCGCCGCCCGTTGCGGCATTACCACCGGGCAAAACGTTGACCTTGGTGAAAATCTCTTCCTGTCCATGCGGCGCCAACCACCCTGCAAAAATTGCAGTCAGCGCATAGAGGATCACAACCAGCACCCCAAAACTGGCTGTAAGCGGCATTTGACGAAACAGCTTTTTGGTGCCCGACGTGCCAACCGTGCGTCCCAGAATGCGGAACAGATATGCCGCAATCGCCGCTGCGATAAAGAATTGAACAGCCCAGCGGAAAAAGATCACGCCCGCGTTTGGCACGCCCGCTTCGTTTTGGGTCGGTTGAAAGAAATACCAAACCGAAAACAGCAAAAGACTGGCACCCAGCACATAGCCGAACGCCACCGCATAGGGCATGTCGCGGAATGTCGGAGCGTTGCCTGTCGCCTTTTGACCGGCAAAGCGGAACACCCAGCCCAAGGCGCCAATACAAACCAATGCCAAAGCCAATGTCAGAAGCGTGCTCATTTCGGATGCCTCAGACGTGGATTGGAAAGGATCGACAGAATATCGGCCAAAAGGTTCAGCAGAATATAAGCGGCCGCAAAGATCAGACAGCAGGCCTGCACCACCGGAATGTCACGGATTTTAACGCTGTCGACGAAAAGCTGGCCAATGCCTGGATACACGAACACCACCTCAACTACGACAACACCTGTGATGAGGTATGCAAGATTAAGCGCAATAACGTTGATGATCGGAGCCAATGCGTTAGGCAAAGCGTGTTTCACAATCACCCGCATGGGCGACATACCCTTGAGCCGCGCCATCTCGATATAAGGCGAAGCCAGCAAATTGATAATCGCGGCGCGGGTCATCCGCATCATGTGTGCCGTGACAACCAGTGTCAGGGTCAAAGCAGGCAAAAGCGTTTTTTCCAATCGTTCACCAAAGGACATGCCTTCAAAGATATTGGACAGCGACGGCAACAGCGGGTTTAGAACTGCAAGGAACAAGATCAAAACATAAGCCAGAAAGAACTCTGGCGAGGAAATCGACGTCAGGGTCGTCACGTTGGTTGCACGGTCAAACACCGAATTGCGAAACAATGCAGCCAGGATACCCAAGGTCAGTGAAACCGGAACTGCAATACAGGCGGTCACTGCTGCAAGGAACATGGTGTTGGCGAAACGCGGCGCAATTTGTTGCGCCACAGTTGTCCGGACGCCGCTATCCGCGCCAACAAAGCTCGCAAAATTTGCCTGCGCGAACGAATTGCCCAAATCGCCCTGAAGCGCGCCCCCAAGCCATTGGAAATAGCGTGTGACGGGTGGTTGATCGAGGCCCAGATCCTTGCGGATTGCCTCAACAGCCTCGGGCGTTGCCCCCTGCCCAAGAATGGCTTGCGCGAAATCACCGGGCAGCATGTTCACGGCTGTAAAAATGACAATAGAAACGACGAACAACGTAAGTAGTCCAAGCGCAAGCCGCTGTAGGATGATGCGAATGACAGAATTCAACGTCTCGGCTTAACCTTCGTTTCTCTTCGATGCATACGTTACCAACCGCTGACCGGGTGTAAACATCTAATGGCGGTCAATCTCTAAGTCGTTGAAATTCCGTCCATTATACGAACCAATTCGGCGCTGATCCCCGGCTCTGACAAGGCGTGACCGGCATTACGCACCATTCTCAGGTCGCATTCGGGCCAAACACGGGCCAATTCCCATGCCCGAACAGGAGGGCAGATCATGTCATACCGGCCCTGAACGATGGCTCCGGGGATGCCTGACAGACGGTCCATGTTCTTGAGGATCCAACCATCTTCTTCAAGAAAGCCATTATTGATGAAGTAGTGGTTCTCAAGCCGAGCAAACGCACGCGCATAGTCGCCCGGAGACTCTCCTCCCGATCCGCTTGAATACACCGAGGCCAACGCGTTTTCCCAAGCGGACCAAGCCCTGGCAAACCGCGTTTCGGTGCGCAGATCGCCTGAAAAAAGCCGTCTGTGATACGCGGCAATCAGATCATCCCGCTCATCTTGCGGGATCAAATCAACAAACCGGGCCCATGTTTCGGGCCAAAACTGTCCAGCACCACCGCCATAGAACCAATCCAGTTCGGCCTTTGTCATGGTAAAGACGCCGCGCAGCACAAGATGGCGCACACGATCAGGGTGGCTGATGCCATAGATCAAGGCCAGCGTGGCACCCCAACTGCCGCCAAAGACGATGAACTCGTCAATCTCAAGCGTTTCGCGGATCAGCTCAATATCGGCGACCAGATCCCACGTTGTGTTGTTGGTGACGCTGGCATGGGGCCGCGACCTTCCACAGCCGCGTTGATCAAACAGAACGACGCGATAGACCTTTGGATCGAAATACCGGCGCATAGAAGGGCTGCATCCGCCACCGGGACCACCATGCAAAACAATTACCGGAATTCCGTTTTCCGCTCCGCATTGTTCGACATACACGGTATGCCCATCTCCAACCGACAGCATACGCTGGTCGAAGGGGTCAATGGGGGGATAAAGGTACTGCACTGCGCGCTTTTGGCTCGGGAATTTATCCATACCCAATCTATATTGGCACCAAATACCAAAAGACCATGGGGAAATGTTCCATGACAGCCACGACAACCGTCGATCCGTCAGAAATTGCCAAGTTCGAGGCGATGGCCGCCGAGTGGTGGGACCCCAATGGCAAGTTCAAGCCGCTCCACATGCTCAACCCCTGCCGTCTGGACTATATCACATCGCAAATCGCAGCTGAGTTTGATCGCGACCTATCCCGAAACGCACCATTCACCGGGCTGCGCATTCTCGATATTGGCTGTGGTGGCGGTTTGTTGTGCGAGCCCATGGCCCGGTTGGGTGCAACGATTGTCGGTGTCGATGCCGGCGGCAGCAATATCCCGGTGGCGCGAGCGCATGCCCAACAATCGGGCCTCGACATTGACTACCGGCACACAACCGCCGAAGCGATGGCAGACGCTGACGAACAGTTTGACGTCGTTTTGAACATGGAGGTGGTCGAACACGTAGCTGACCCACTGGCCTTTCTGAGCGCCTGTCAGCGCTTGCTGAAACCCGGTGGGCTACACCTGTGCTCTACGATCAACCGCAACACCAAAAGCTTTGCAGCAGCCATTGTCGGCGCGGAATTCATCATGCGCTGGTTACCAAAAGGCACCCATGACTGGGCCAAGTTCATCACTCCGGACGAACTATACGACCTGCTAAAACAGGCGGGGTTGGACCCGGTTGATCGCAAGGGATTCCAGTTCAATCCGGTATCCTGGAGATGGAACCTGTCAGATCGCGATTTAAGCGTGAATTACGTAACCGCCTCGCTGAAGCCGTCCTAAGCGAACCGCCTAAGGTCGGGGGTCTGGCGCTTCCAGCTTGACCCGCAACTCTCGTAACACCGGAATCGCCGCGCGTACCTTGGTTTCGCCCAATTCCTCGACCATCTCGTTGATCAAAGGCGTGATTGCAGCAATCGCGGCATCGCGCGCAGCCAATCCGGCAGGGCTGATTGAGACTTGCTTGCGGCGCGCATCATCCCAATCGGGCCGGATATGCACATATCCCGCCGCCTCCAGCTTGCGCAGCGTGTTGGTCATCGCGCCGCGCGTGACATGAAAGGCTTTGGCCAATTGCGCAGGGGTCTTTTCCGATCCACCGCGCGCCAATTGGTTCAAAACCGAAAAATGAGAGATTTCCATTTTGTTGGGCAGCACCCGTGTCAACCGATTGCGGAGCAACTGATCCGCGGTCAACAATTCACTGAAAAGCGAAATGGCAAGGGGGCTGCTGTCACTCATGAAGGCTCGGTGAACTCTCTATCATGCTGTAAAGAAGGAATTTTCTGTCTCGCTTTTGACACGTCAGACAGGTCAAGGTCAACAAGGTGAACCCCGGATTGCATACCTGCATCAACAAGAACCTCGCCCCAAGGCGAAATTGCCAGAGAATGCCCATGCGTTGTGCGCGCCCGACCTCGAACCGCTGAATGCACGCCGCCCTGCGCCGGAGCAAGTACGAAACACCCGGTCTCGATCGCCCGCGCTCTGAGCAAAGGCTCCCAGTGCATCGGACCGGTCGCTGGCGAAAACGCGGCGGGTACCGTCAGGATCGCAGCACCTGCTTGTGCAAGCGTACGATAAAGATAGGCGAACCGTACGTCATAGCAGATTGTCATGCCAATCATGCCAAAGGGTGTGTCCGCCGTCACCGCGCGGTCACCCGGTTTGAAACCGGCGGATTCCTTGTAAGTCTCTGTCTCGGTCACCTGCACATCAAACATGTGCAGTTTGTCGTAATGCGCTGCAATCGATCCATCTGGTGCGATCAGGAAAGACCGGTTCAAAAAACGTTCTTCGGGTGGGTCCGCCTTAAGGGCAAGTGACCCGATCAACACCCAAACCCCACGGCGTGCCGCATCATCACGCAGACCGGCAAGCGTTGGATCATCCTCTTGGTGATGCAAAACCGATCGCTGATGTGTGCGGTTATTGCTGACGCAATTGGTCACCTCGGGCGTGACAATAAGGGTTGCGCCATCTGAGGCTGCATTTTTCACATAGCCTGATGTGATCCGAAGGTTTTCCAACGGATCATCAGACGAGGTCAGCTGCAGCAAGGCCGCCCGCATTTGCGTCAAGCCGCTAGAAGCGGATCAAGCTTGCCTGCCCGATCAAGCGCATAAAGATCGTCACAACCGCCGACATGGGTCTCGCCAATAAAAATCTGCGGTACCGTCCGGCCCCCATTGGCCCGCTGGATCATTTCTGGTTTGCGGTCCGGATTGGAAAGGACATCAATCTCGGTAAAGGTTGCGCCCTTTTGGGTCAGCAATCTCTTTGCGGCATGGCAGAAGCCGCAAAGTGGTGACGTGTAGATTTCGATAGTTTGCATAATATTCCCCTACGTTCTTGTCGGAGATTTAAGCATCCTTTGCAACGCGCGCCAGAACCGTGACATAAATCTCTCGGCACTGTGCACTGTGGCAAGCCAACGCACAGGCTGCCAACGTGGCACCAGACGTCATTACATCATCGACCAGCAGAATTGGGCGGCGTTCCATCAACACAGCAGACCCCGGCTTGACCGCGATCGCGTCAGACAGCTCTGCAAACCGCGACTCCCTCGACTTTCCGTCAAGTGACGCAGTACGCCGATTGCGGAACAACGCGTCAGGACAAAACTCAAGGTCACTTCGCCGGGCAATGGCCTGCGCCAAAAGCGCGGATTGGTTATAGCGGCGGCGCAAAAGCCGGATCAGGTGCAGCGGCACGGGAACAACAAGCGTGTCACGTGGTAGGTTAGCCGGAAGCACCCCAACCATCCAATCTGCCGCTGTTGGAACGATGTCGTGCCGGTCGCCATGTTTCAAACCCAGAACCAACCGTCGCGCGACACCGTCGTATCGCAAAGGCGCGCGCCCCTTAATCCAGGGGCGACCGATTTTCAGGCAATCGTCACAGTGTACCAGATCGTCAGACGTACCCGGCAAAGACGTTCCGCAAAGATCACAAACAAGTCCGGTGATAAAAGGTGTTTGGGCAAAACACACGGCGCATATCCCGTTATCTTGTTCAACCAACCCACCACACGCCAGACAGCGCGGCGGATAGATCATGCGCAGCACGGTTTGCAATCCTGTCTGGAGCATCCTATCTGCCGATCATGTCCGAAGCTCCGATCCTGTTTGACCGCACCGCGCTTGAGCGGAACCGCGCACGCGCTTTGCGAAACCCCGCATTGTTCCTGCACGAAGAGGCGCGCGGGGATGTTCAGGATCGCTTGTCTTTGGTTAACAAAACCTTTCGCTCACCGGCGATTGTGACGCCGTTTCCACAGATTTGGGCTGAAATCTTTGAAAACTGCCATGTGATTCACGACAATGACGTTCTGGATCTCACCGAAGGCGCACATGATCTGGTGGTTCACTCCATGGCCCTGCATTGGGCCAATGATCCTGTCGGACAATTGATCCAATGCCGTCGCGCGCTGAAACCAGACGGGCTGCTGCTTGTACAAATGCTTGGCGGACAAACTCTTAACGAATTGCGCGCCGCCCTTGGTCAGGCCGAAATCGAGGTCACAGGTGGCTTGTCACCACGTGTCGCCCCGATGGGAGAGATTCGCGATCTGGGCGGCTTGTTGCAACGGGCAGGTCTGGCTTTGCCGGTCGCAGACAGCGCCGTTTTGACGACAAGCTATGAAACACCTCTTCACCTGATGCGCGATTTACGCGCGATGGGGGAAACCAATGTTGTGTCTGGTCGAATTAAACACGCAACCCGCAGGGACGTTATGCTAAAGACCATGGCGCTTTATGCCGATGCATATTCAGACGGTGATGGCCGAGTAACCGCAACATTCGAAGTGATCACATTGACAGGTTGGGCGCCTGATGCGTCGCAACCACAGCCCTTGCGGCCCGGTTCGGCCGCTCAAAGGCTCGCAGATGCCCTGAACACGGTAGAAACGCCGCTCAAAGATTGACCTGACCAAGATAGAGGTTAGTTAGCCCGCTAGACCAAGATAAGGATGCAGGCCCGATGTTGGACGCAACAAAAACAGCACAACGCCCGACCCACGCCCCAAGCGATCACCCAAAGGTATCGGCAGAGCGTGTCGGCATTCTTTTGGCCAATCTTGGCACGCCGGACCATTACAGCTACTGGCCCATGCGCCGGTACCTGAACGAGTTTCTGTCGGACCGTCGGGTCATCGACTATAGCCCGTGGCTCTGGCAGCCCTTGTTGCAACTTATCATTCTGACCAAACGCCCGTTCAGTTCAGGCGAGGCGTATAAATCGATCTGGAACGAAGATCAGGGCGAAAGCCCTTTGATGACGATCACCAAAGATCAGACCGCCAAGATCACAAAGGCAATGCAAGACCGCTATGGCGATCAGGTCATGGTCGATTTCTGCATGCGCTACGGTAATCCATCAACCAAATCCAAAGTCCGCGAGATGGTCGAGGCCGGATGCCGCAAGATTTTGTTCTTCCCGCTATATCCTCATTACGCCGGGGCCACATCGGCGACCGCCAATGACCAGTTCTTTCGCGCGTTGATGGACGAAAAATGGCAGCCTACTGTGCGTACCGTCGATCCTTACTACCAGCACCCGATGTATATCGAGGCTTTGGCCCAATCCATTGAGAAGGCCTATGACAAGATCGAAAAGCGCCCCGATATTCTTGTTTGCTCCTATCACGGCGTACCCAAAAGGTATTTGCTCGAGGGGGATCCCTACCATTGCCAGTGTCAGAAAACGACACGTCTCTTGAAAGAGCGGTTGGGCTGGGACGATTCCGAAATCATGACGACATTCCAGTCAAAGTTCGGACCCGAAGAATGGCTCAAGCCCTATACCGTCGAAGAAGTTGCCCGTTTGGCCGAAGAAGACGGAAAGAAGAACATCGCCGTCTGTGCACCTGCGTTCTCGGCCGATTGCATCGAAACGCTGGAAGAAATCAACGAAGAGATCAAGGAAAGCTTCGAAGAGGCCGGTGGTGAGCACTTCACCTACATTCCCTGCCTCAATGATGACGATGCTCATATTGCAGCACTGTCAGCGGTAATCGAAGAGAATCTGAACGGTTGGATTTAGACAGGCCAACCACTCGTTAAAATAAAAAAGGCGGTGCGTTAGCACCGCCTTTTTCAATAGTCTAATCCGCCGTGGATTAGTCAGCAGCTGCAGCAGCCAGCAGGGCGATAACGACCAGCGGGATGATGAGACCTGCGGACGAGGAGCTTGCCGCGGCTTCTTCAACCACAACAACCGGCTCCATCATCACGTCGTCTTTAGCGTAAGAACCGGCCATTGCTGTTGAAGCAGCACCAGCGAACGCAGCGGCGAGAACGAGTTTCTTCATATTAACCTCCAGATATTTGCATGTCGGCGCGCAATAGCATCACACGACAGGCACCCAAGACTTACCTCGTAAGACTCTCTAACCAGTATATCGTGGTAAATGCAAACCTATCTTATCGCACGACTTTCTTGGCTAGACCGCATGTCGTCAAATAAGCAACACTTGCGTGCCAACTTTCGCCAGCTCGTAAAGTTCTTCGATATGCTCATTGTAAAGCCCGATGCAGCCGTTCGAAGAACGACGCCCGATCTTGCGCGTGTCATGTGTTCCGTGGATGCGATAATACGTCCAGCTCAGGTGCAAAGCGCGTGTACCAAGGGGATTGTCCGGGCCCGGAGGCACATAATCCGGCCACTCTGGGTTACGGATTTTCATTGAAGGCGTCGGACGCCAATCCGGTTCTGGATCTTTCAAAGTCACTTTCGTGCGGCCACGGCGCGTCAAGTCTTCGGTCAATGGAACAGACGACGGGTATAGACGGTAATTTCCGTTTTCTTCCCAATAATGAAGAGCGCGCGAATCGATATCCACAAGGATGGCGCCGTTATTCAGATCGCTGAAATACGGTTGCCAGTCCAGCGTACGAAAGCTTGAGACATTGCGACGGACCGACTGCGACAGATCGCGCTCGATCTCAATGGTAGAGCCGTCATTCACATTTTGAGCAACGACAGGTGTCGCAACAAATGCGGCCGACCCTGCCAGGAAACTGCGGCGACTCACGGGAAAACGCGTATTTTTTGCCATTTCATGGCCTCTTCGTGTGCAAAAGGATATGGAAGCTACTGCCAGTTATATATGGCGTGAATGTCTCAGTCGCAATTCAAAGGAATGTCATCTCGGCAAATCTCGGCTTTGTGTGTTTGATCCTACCCATGACTGAGGCTAAGCCCAGAGACGGTAAACCTCGGGGCATAAAACAATGAAGCGTTCGACTTTTCTTTTGGGTGCAGCTGCGATGGCCCTGACCGCATGTGCGGGAGCGCCGACAGAACCCACGCTGGGACCAGACGGAAAACCACTGCCAAAGGTCTACCGTATTCGTTCAGGCGATACCGGCCGCATTCAGTTCCGCATGCTCGATGCCCTTAACGCACTGCGGCAGGCGTCAGGCGCACAACCGCTGGAACTAAACGCCCGTCTGAATGCAGCGGCTGCCACCCATGCACGCGACATGAGCGTACAAAACCGCCCTTGGCATTTCGGGTCCGATGGGTCGTCGCCGATCACCCGCATTCAGCGCGCGGGCTACAATGGGCGCCTTGTGGGCGAAGCAATTTCGGAAACCTACGAAACCGAGCTTGAGACGCTTGGCGCATGGATGGAAGCCCCGAACACACGTACCGTGATTCTTGATCCGTCGGCTCGTGAAATGGGCTTTTCGTGGTTTCAGGAATCCAACGGAAAGATTTGGTGGAATCTGGTTGTAGGCGCTCCAAACGAAACCGGATTTACCCCCATAAACATACCCTCATAGCCAGATCCCACTTGGGATCTGGTCGTTTGCGAGCGGGGGAACGGGTCAGTCACATGACCCGTCTCACGGGTTGATCGTGATCGGTGTTCCGTTTCTCACCATCGAATAAATCTCGCGCATTTCGCGGTTGGTTACTGCAATACAACCCCACGTCCAGTCGCGCCCGCCTTTGCGATTCTTCCATGGGCGCCCGTGAATAAAGATGTCACCACCCGGAGATTTCCCCATCTCGTGCGCCGCAGCGATGTCGCGTGGTCGGGGATAATCGATACCGATCGACAAATAAAAGCTGCTGTTCGGATTGCGCCGGTCGATCATGTATTCGCCCTCAGGCGTGCGCCCGTCGCCTTCGATCTGTTTGTGTCCTTCCGGCGCAAAGCCAAGACCAATGTCATACGATTTGAGTATGGCGTTATGGTGCAAGAGGTACATCTTGCGATCTGCCTTTTGAACAACGACCCGAGTCACCTCGGGGCCATCATAAGTCGGAAACTTCCCACAGGCCGTCAGGCCCAGAAGGAGCGCCATAAGACACAATAGTCGAAACATCTGAAACACTGCCTGATTTGTTTTCGTGCAGTGTACCAGACAATCGTAAGCGCGGGAAAACGAAACTGTGAATTGCAACCAGCGGTTTACCGCTGATCCAGCCGTTTTTCGATCGCCTCAAGCCGCGCAAGTACCAGATCGCGATACGCATCGGTCTTTTCGTTGGATTCTTCTGCATGCGCGTCCTGCATCGAATTCACGATCAAACCGACAAGCAGGTTCACCACCGCAAAAGTGGTTACCATAATAAATGGCACAAAGAACGCCCACGCCCACGAATACACCTCCATCACGGGACGTACGATGCCCATCGACCACGATTCGAGCGTCATGATCTGGAACAGCGAATAGGCCGACCGCCCAAGATCGCCAAACCACTCCGGAAAGGCGCCGCCAAACAGTTTGGTCGCCATGACGGCACCAATGTAAAAAATCAGCGCCATCAACAGAAACACGCTGCCCATACCCGGCAACGCGGTGATAAATCCTTCAACCACCCGCCGCAGGCGCGGGGCCGCGGAAACGACACGCAGAACACGCAAGATCCGCAACGCCCGCAGAACCGAAAAGCCTTGGGTCGCAGGAACAAGCGCGATGCCGACAATTACAAAATCGAAGATGTTCCAGCCACTTTTGAAAAACCGCCAGCCATGCGCAAAGAGCTTAAGCGCAATTTCGACAACAAAGATGAGCAGACACAGGCTATCGAGAAACAGAATCAGCGGACCAAACCGGGTCATGATCGGCTCGGACGTCTCCATCCCCAGCAACACAGCGTTGAAGAGGATGACCCCGATAATGAAATTAGTTACCCATGCCTGTTCAAGAAACGTGGCCACCTTGTTGCGCATTGCGCTGCCTCATCCATTGCTTCGACGCAAAAGCGCCACCAGTTCCACATGGGTCGACCAACGGAACTGGTCAACCACCTGAACCCACTCAACATCGTATCCCGCCCGGATCAGGGTGGCAGTATCCCGCGCAAAAGTCGCTGGATTGCATGAAACATGGGCAATGCGTGGAATCTTGGCACTGGCCAGTTCGGCCACTTGTGCGGCTGCCCCGGCGCGTGGTGGATCAATCACGACCCCATCGAACTTTGACAGCTCGTCTGGCAAAAGCGGATTTCGGAACAGATCACGCGATTCATGTGTGATCCGCTTAAGACCTTCGGCATTGCGCCATGCGTGATCCAGCGCGTTAACCATGTCGCGGTCCCCTTCGACCGCATGCACCATCGCATCCCGTGCCAATGGCAAAGCAAAGGTGCCGCAGCCCGCGAACAGATCGACAACGCGCTTTGCGCCTGTCAGAGCCTGTTTTACAGCGTCGATTAAAGCGGCCTCGCCCTCTTTCGTGGCTTGTAAAAACGCACCCGGCGGCGGTGTAACGTCTGCCGAACCAAGTCGCAGAACCGGCGCGCGCCTTTGCAACGCAATCTCGCCATCCCATGCAATACGCGCCAGATCGTATTCCCGCGCAAGTTCGGCAAGGGATTGATGCAAATCCACATCCATCTCTTTGCCGCCCATCACCGAGACATCCAGCCCGGTATCGGACCGCGTCACAAGAACTGACAATTCGCCTTTTCGCGACGCACCCAAAACACCCAACGCTTCGACCATGCGCAAAGCGGCCGTCAGATCGGGGTGTACGAGTTGGCAATTGGGAACTGAAATGATCGTATCAGACGCTTTCATGTGAAAACCGGCTAATGCGCCTTTCTTGGTCCGGCGCACCGAAAATGTAGCGCGCCGTCGTGATTGTGGGGGCGACATAACCGGTTCGCCCAGATCAACGGCAATACCGTGAGCCGCAAGCGCCTGTCGCACCACGTCCCTTTTCCAATCCGAAACAAATGCATCAGACGCATGCTGCAACTGACAACCACCACAGGATTTGGCATGGCTGCACGGCGGTTTGACGCGGTTTTCCGATGGCGTGTCGATCTTTGGATCGCGCAAATGCTCGCCATCCAGTGTCCCGCTCACCACTTCGCCGGGCAGAGCCGCAGGCACATAAATCGGACCATCGGCAATGCCGTCGCCCAAATGGCCCAGTCTTTTGATCTTAACTGTTGTCATGACGCGGCTTGTGCCTCAGGCAGAGTGGCGGGTCGAGATCTATTCCGCGGCTTCGGCACCGATAAACCCACCAGACTGCCGGTCCCAATAGCGCGCATACAGCCCTCCTTTAGCCAGAAGCGCGTCATGCATGCCAACCTCGACGATACGGCCGCCATCCATAACAACGATCCGGTCCATGCTGGCGATGGTTGAAAGACGGTGCGCAATCGCCAGAACGGTCTTTCCACGCATAACATGGTCCAAGGCGGATTGGATCTCGGCCTCGACTTCGGAATCCAACGCGCTGGTCGCTTCGTCCAAGACCAAAATTGGCGCGTCTTTAAGGATCGCACGCGCCAAGGCGACCCGTTGACGTTGCCCACCCGAAAGCTTCACACCGCGCTCGCCCAGATGGGCATCATATCCTTCCCGCTTTTTGTGATCGACAAGCCCAAGAATGAAGTCATGCGCAGAAGCACGGCGCGCGGCCTCGTAGACCTCTTGGTCCATGGCATCGGGGCGACCATAGCGAATGTTCTCCATCGCGGACCGATTGAACATCGAGGTTTCCTGCCGCACGACAGAAATATCCTTGCGCAGCGCGATCTGAGTGATGTCCCTAAGATCAGTGCCATCTAACGTAATCCGGCCCTTTTCCACGTCATAGAGCCGCAATAACAGCGACACGACGGTCGATTTTCCCGCCCCCGACGCGCCAACCAGCGCAACTTTTTCGCCTTCCTCGATCTTGAGATCAAAGGTGGTCAGTGCATGTTTCGCCCCGCCATAGGCAAAGGTCACATCGTCAAATTGGATGGGCCCTTTTGGTGCCACGCCCTTCGCGTTGGGGCGATCTGTGATCCCATGTTGCGGTGTCAGCGTCCCAATTCCGTCTTCGACCTCACCAATGTTGGTAAAAATCGACATGGCCACACGGCCAAGACGATTGGTCAGCATCGACAAGCGCGTCGTTACCATCGCGGTCATCGCAATGTCGCCGGCGGACGCGCTTCCTTTGCTCCAAAGCCAAAGCGCGCCAAGAATCGCGAACAAAGGTAGCATGCCGCCCAAGGTCATCAGCACCATGCGGAACAGCGCCGACAATGTTCCAAACTCAAGCGAACGGTCACGATAGGCGTCAAGGGCGGCGCGAGTGGCGCTGTCTTCATCTGCATCGCGCGCAAACAGTTTCACAGCGGCAATGTTGGAATAGATATCCACCACCTGTCCTGTGACTTGCGTCCGCGCGCCAGCCCGCGCCTTTGATCGTTGTTGCACGCGCGGGATGAAATACCTGAGCGCTATGGCGTAAAATACGGCCCAAACGACAAACACCAGTAAGAGACGTGCATCAATTGCTGCCATAAGAATGAACGCGCCGACAAACATCGCCAACGAGTAAACCACCACATCCGACACCTCGATCACCAGATCGGTCAGGGCACGCGCGGTTTGAAGGGCTTTCTGACTAAGCCGTCCGGCAAAATCATTCTCGAAGAACTGCATCGAGTGACCAAGTGTGTGCTGGTTCAATCGCGCGAGGATCATGGGATACAGGTTTGGACCCAGTAAGATGCTGGTCACACCGGCATCCATGACGAAAATCAGGGGCCGGATCACAAGAAAGAACGCAACACCGACCACGACAACCGGCCAGAAAGTCGCCCAAAACGCGCCTTGGTCGGCCATTGCAGTCTGGTCGATCACCCAACCGGTAAACCGCGCAGCAACCAGTTCAGAAATTCCGGTGACAAAGGTGATCGCAAAGGCAATCAAGATCGCGCGTTCCGCCCCTTTTAATGCCCAGCGCATGAAAGGAAGGATCGACTGTGGCGGTGGTCCGTCTGCCGCCTCGAACGGCTTGATCAGGCGCGAAACCGCTTTCATTCCGCCGCCTGAGCGCCAATGAATCCACCGGATTGTCTGTCCCAATAGCGTGCATAAAGCCCGCCCTGCGCCAACAAGGCGTCATGTGTACCGACCTCGGCGATGCGGCCCTGATCCATCACAACGATCCGGTCCATGCTGGCAATCGTCGACAACCGATGAGCAATGGCCAAAACGGTTTTTCCTTGCATCACCCTTTCCAGAGCAGACTGGATCTGTGCCTCGACTTCGGAGTCGAGCGCGCTGGTAGCCTCATCCAGAACAAGGATCGGCGCGTCCTTGAGAATGGCGCGAGCTAACGCGATCCGCTGTCGTTGACCACCAGAAAGCTTGACTCCACGCTCGCCCAGATGGGCGTCATATCCGCTGCGACCAAGGTGATCTTCCAAAGACAGAATAAAATCGTGCGCCTCGGCCTTCTGCGCCGCCTCAATAACGTCGGCTTCGGTGGCGTCAGGTCGGCCGTATCGAATGTTGTCCAGTGCAGAACGATTGAACATCGCGGTTTCCTGCGTGACCATCCCGATTTGCCGCCGCAAGCTATGCTGCGTGACCTCGGAAATGGGTTGTTCATCAATCCGGATAACGCCTTTTTCGGTGTCATAGAGCCGCAAAAGCAACGACACGAGCGTAGATTTCCCGGCACCAGACGCACCGACAATAGCGAGCTTTTCGTTCGGAGCGATGTCGAGTGTGATCCCTTCAATCCCGCCTTCGCGCTGACCATAGGCAAAAGACACATCATCGAAATGAACACGCCCGTTCGGTACCTCAAGGTCATGCGCCTTGGGCGCATCTTCAATCCGGTGCGGCGGAGCAAGGGTGTTCATACCGTCTTCGACTTCACCGATATGGCTATAGATCACCATGATCGTGTAGCTGATCCAGCCGGTCATTTGTGACAGACGAATCCCAACAGCACCAACTGCAGCCACCTCGCCCGGTGTGATCCCGGTCCCGCGCATCGCAACGGCCATTCCCACCAAAACAACCGGAAGCGCACCCGCAATAAACATCAAGCCCAAGCGGAACAGCGTCTGCGCCTCTCCAAACCGCAGTGCAGTTCGCCGAAGATGCTCCATCGCGCCCAGCGCCTTGGTATCTTCGTGGGTATCGCCGGCAAAGAGTTTGACAGTTTTGATATTGCTAATCGTATCGACAACTTGCCCTGTCACCTGCGCCTTGGCTTCGGCGCGGGCGGCAGACCGGCTTCGAATGATCGGCAGCATGACACGCAGAAAGCCAAGGTAAACTGCGAACCAAAGCACCAAAGCCAGGATCATCCACGGATTGACCGCCCCAACCAAAAAGGCCGTGCCCAAAACCGTCGCAAGGCCAAAGGTGACCGCATTCACGCTTTCAATCACGATCTCGGTCAGGGATGTAGACGCCTGCACTTTTTTCTGGGCCAGCCGACCCGCGAAATCATTGTCGAAAAACGTAACAGATTGCCCCAACGTCCAACGGAACATCCGGGCCATGACCTGCATACCGATATTCGGCCCGATCATAACCGATTGCGTCAGCGCCAAACCCCCGAACAACAGCGGTCGGGCGATGAGCAGCACAAACAGACAGACGATGATCAAGGCCCAGTTTTCACCCCAGAAACTGCCATTCGGAGGAGCAGCCACCGCATCGACTATGCCACCCAAAAGCCGCATCGAAATGACTTCGGTGATTCCGGCCAAGACCGAGATTGCGACACCAAGCCAGATAACCCGCCATCCACCACGCAAGCTCCAAGCCATAAACGCACGTAATTGCGTTGGTGGCGTCCCCAAAGCGGGCGCGTCAGGCGAAATCTGATTACCCGCAGTATTGATCAGGTTTTGGAACCGTGTGCGCATCTATTCTGCTGCCTTCGTATCCGGATCAAGGAACCCACCAGACTGGCGTGCCCAGAACCCTGCATATAGGCCGCCTTGCGCCAAAAGCGCATCATGCGTCCCTTGTTCAACAATGCGCCCCTGATCCATCACCAGAATCCGGTCCATATGGGCGATCGTCGACAAACGGTGT
Source organism: Marivita sp. (assembly GCA_043585115.1). GTDB lineage: Bacteria > Pseudomonadota > Alphaproteobacteria > Rhodobacterales > Rhodobacteraceae > Marivita. The sequence goes on along the minus strand of CP121326.1, from coordinate 2,386,194 downwards.
GCGATGGCGATAACCGTTTTGCCCTTCATCATCCCGTAAAGCGTGTCTTGAATGGCCGCCTCGACCTCGGAATCCAGTGCACTTGTCGCCTCATCCAAAAGCAAGATCGGCGCATTCTTTAAGATAACCCGCGCCAAGGTCACGCGCTGGCGTTGTCCGCCCGACAACTTGACACCCCGTTCACCAACCTGCGCGTCATACCCCGTGCGACCCTGCGGGTCTTGCAGGTTCAGGATGAATTCATGCGCCTGCGCCTGTTTGGTCGCTGCGATCATCTCGGCCTCGGTCGCGTCGGGACGGCCGTACAGGATGTTGTCGCGGACGGACCGGTGTAGCAAGGAGCTGTCCTGTTGCACCATACCAATCGAAAGGCGCAAACTGTCTTGCGTGACTTTGGTGATGTCCTGACCATCCATCAGGATACACCCGCTTTCAGGATCATAAAACCGCAGCAACAGTTTCACCAAGGTCGATTTACCCGCACCGGATCGCCCAATGAGGCCGATTTTCTCGCCAGGCTCAATTTTCAAATCAATGGCGTCCAATCCACCGGAATCGCGCCCATAATGGTGCGTTAGAGACTGAATCTCGATCTTGCCCTTGTCCAGCTTCAGCGGTTTTGCCAGCGGATCATCAACAAGCGAGATCGGTTGCGCGATGGTTTGCATTCCCTCGGCCACAACGCCCAATTGTCGAAAGAACGAGGTCAGCGCCCACATGATCCAACCGGTCATCGCATTCAGGCGAAGTGTCAAAGCTGTAGCGGCAGCCACGACACCGACACTTGCTTCACCCTGCATCCAAAGCCAGAAGGCCCAGCCGACAACTGCGACAATCAAAAGACCGTTCAGCGTGACAAGCACAACATCCATGATGGTGAACAGTCGCATTTCATATTGAAATGTCCGACGCGTGTTTTCGATAGCATCCTTGGCGTAATCAAGTTCGGTATCGTTGTGCGCAAACATCTTCACCGAATGGATGTTGGTATAGCTGTCCACCACGCGGCCCGTTACCTCGGACCTTGCATCTGACGCTGCTTGCGACGCCGGTCCGATCCGTTTCACCGTCCACCTGACAAGCGCCCCGTAAAGAAACAGCCAGCCGATCAAGGGAATGGCCAGCCGCGGATCGGCCTGCCCGAGCAAAATCAACGCACCAACGACATACGCCAGAGAGAACGTGATCGCGTCAAAGACCTGAAACACCGCTTCGCCCGCAGCAGGGGGCGTTTGCATGATCCTGTTTGCGATCCGCCCGGCAAAGTCGTTTTCGAACCAACCAACCGATTGTCGAAGAACATGCTTATGCGCCCTCCACCGTATGAGCGTTCCGAAATTCGGCAAGATCGTATTATTAAGCAACAGCACGTCTAACGCCTGCAACGCAGGCCGAATCAACAAAATGAATACCGCCAAAGCAATGAGCCAGCTGCCGTAAGTCTCCCACACTTCGGCCGGATTGCCCGCCAAAATGTCGACAACCCACCCCATCGCCCAAATCAATCCGATCTCGATTGCGGCGACGATGACTGACATGACCGTGGCATAAGCAAAAACGCGTTTGAACGGACGTGCGTAATCCAACATGAACGGCCACAACCGCGCGGGCGGCGTGTCCTTTTCATCGTAAGGGCCGTACGGGTCCACCAGATTTTCAAAAAAGCGGAACACCAAACGGTCTCCTTGAGAAATGAACAGGACAATGACCACGCGTGTCACGCGCGGTCGGTCGACTAGGGCAGAGCAATGTTCGGTGTTGTCCGGTACGACATCCCGACCCTAGCTTGGCTTTTCCCAAGAGGGAACCCGCTTAGCCAAGAAGGTCGGATTTGCTTAGAGCACAGCCAGACGCAATCCAACGATCCTCAAGGACTCGCAACTTTTCGCCCAGCGCAGGACCCGTATAAGTCGGCATAAAATCACCGGGTTTGACGGGAAATGTGGCAGCAGAGCCCTGATTTGCGGCTGAGATTGCGTCAGGACCTAATGGGATCTCAAGCATCGCGGAGCGTAGCAAAAGCACGTCGATTGCGATCATCGCTCCATGGCGATAGCCCAACTCCAAGGCCGGTTCTGTGCTTGATATTAGGCTCTGATAGAGCGCAAGTCGGCGTTGGTCCTTCTTTGATAATCGCAGCGACGCGCCTTCAAAGACCCCAAGACTTGCCAATCGGCGCAACGGATCAGGGTCACATGAAACAACCTCTTCAAGATGCATCAAAGGCGCCAAAGCGCGCGGGTCACTTCCCGACAGAACAGTTTGCAACACACCTGTTTGCGCCATTGATCCAATCGCCGGCGCCGGGTTGGCTGCCGTCAAAAGCTTGACGATCTCGCCGCCGACGCGTTCGCGCGACAGGCCATTGAGCCCATCCAAGTTACCAGCGATTGCGGCCAGCGCGTCAGAATCGAACCCGTCATTGGGATCACCATACCATGCTGCAAACCGGAAAAACCGGAGGATCCGAAGATAGTCTTCGGTAATCCGGTCTTGTGCATCGCCAATAAACCGGACACGGCGTGCCATCAGATCAGGCAACCCACCCAACGGGTCAATCACAGTGCCATGCGCATCGGCGTAAAGCGCGTTCATTGTAAAATCCCGCCGCGCCGCGTCCTCGCTCATATCCGTTGAAAAACGGACCACGGCATGACGTCCGTCTGTCTCTGTATCGGCTCGAAAGGTTGTGACTTCGTATCCCGTACCAGCGGCGACAACCGTGATTGTCCCATGTTCTAATCCGGTCGGGACAGGCTTGAGACCAGCGGCATTGGCCAGTGACTGAACCTGCTCCGGAGTTGCATCGGTGGCTATGTCCACATCCGTGACCGGAACATCCATCAAAGCGTTACGCACACATCCGCCAACCGCAAAGGCGCTGTTTCCCTGCGCCTGCAAAGCGGTGAAAACCGCTTGTGTGGTTTCAGCGGTCAGCCAATCGCCCGATACCTTCATACCGCCTCCATCCGTTGGGCCAGACCACGCAAGATACGCGCTGTTGCGCCCCAAATGTAATACGGACCAAAGGGAACGGTGTAATAGTGTCGCCGTGTGCCGCGCCATCTGCGCGATTGCACCGTGAAAAGACCCGCATCGGTCACATGGGCCAAGGGAACGCGAAACACTTCGGCCACTTCACCCGGTTCAGGCCTAATGTCGAAATCGCGATCGATCCAGCCAATCACAGGGGTCATCAAAAATCCGGTAACGGTTTCATGGGTCGGCAACGTACCAAGAACCTCAACATGACCGCGCGGCAAACCAACTTCCTCTTCGGCCTCGCGCAGAGCGGCGGCTGTCACATCGGCATCCCCGTCGTCTTGCTTGCCACCGGGAAAAGCGATTTGGCCAGGATGGTGCTTGAGCCGCGAGGACCTCTTGGTCAGTAAGACCTCTGCCCCATCGGATGTTTCGATCACAGGCACCAAAACACCTGCCGGACGCAGCTTTCGTCCGGCCGGCAGAACCACATCGGGGTTCAGATCAAAGTCAGAGGACGCCGTGCTGTTCTGCAAAAGCGCCGCTTTAAGCCGGGTCCGGTCATTCACCCGACACCTCTTCCGCCTCGAACCCAACAGTTGCCGGATCAAGATCGTAATGAGCACCGCAGAACTGGCAGTCCGCCGTAACCCGACCGTCATCTGTGGTCATCGTCGCAATATCCTTGGCCGAATAGATCGACAGGCTTTGACGTACACGGTCTTCTGAACATGTACATCCAAAGCGCACCGGCAACGCATCGAACACGCGCGGGCCTTCCTCATGGAACAGACGGAACAACAGATCAGTTGCAGGCAAAGAGGGACCGATCAGTTCCATATCCTCAACAGTGGCGAGGTGGAAATTAACCCGGTTCCAATGCTCGCCTTCATCCTCGTTCAAAAGGTCATCGGCATGTAGCAGTCCGCCTTCACCAGATGCCCCGTCTGTAGCAAAGGGTGAAGCCTTGGGCATATGCTGAATCATGATGCCTCCAGCACGCCAATGCTGGGCAACACCGGGCTCAGTAGACTGTCCAAAACTTAGCGCGAACTTTGTCGGCAACTGTTCCGACTGGGCAAAATACGCTTCGGCGCAGCTCGACAAAGTTGGACCAGTCAACGGTGTGATGCCCTGATATGGCTGCATACCTTGCCCCTGATCCATCAGAATCGCGAAATATCCCTCACCGATTTGCTCCATCGCGGGACCATCCGTGATCCTTTCGGGATCAAAGCTTGCATAGGCACGGATGCGGGCAGGTTCACCTTCTGCCTCCGGCGCATAAAAATCGGTCGCAATCATGCGCACCGCGCCCTTGGTCTGGATCTGCAGTGACAACTTCCAGCGCAGTTTGATGGTCTGCCCGATCAACGCGGTCAGCAAAGCCATTTCTGCCACCAACGCTTCGACCGGGGCGGGATAATTGTGCTGCTTGAGAATCCCGCTCAAAACCCCGTCCAGACGGGCCACCCGGCCACGGATGTCCGAACGGTCAAGTTGAAATGGCAGGACGGTGTCGTCCCAAGCGATTTTCGATCCAAGTGTCATGGAATTTCCTTGCTTGCCGCCCTCCGGCATGTTCCGGACTATATAAGGGACGAATTGGCAGGTCCAAGGGGGCAGAAGGGAAACGACATGATGCGAAGGTTTGGTGACGCGCCGGAAACAGGACGATCTTACACGCTACGGACTGGCGCTTATGCTATTCTACCTGTCGGTGACGGGTTGCTGTTGACCCATCAGGATGCTCCCGAACCCGAAGTCCAGTTGCCCGGCGGTGGGGTAGACCCCGGGGAATCGCCCGTACAGGCGTTGATTCGCGAAGTGTACGAGGAAACCGGCTGGCGCGTCGCCCGGCCGACCCGCCTTGGTGCCTATCGACGATTCACCTTTATGCCCGAATACAATCTGTGGGCCGAAAAACTGTGTTTGATATACATGGCCTTGCCAGTGATCCAGTATGGTGCGCCGCTTGAACCCGACCACACCGCGCTTTGGATGACAGTTGAGGATGCGTTGGATAATCTGGCCAATTCCGGCGATCGTGATTTCGTCGCGCGCTACGCGTCATATACCCCCATATTCCAAAAGCGCGGCTGAGATATCGTCGTCGACATCGGCTGATCCCAGAATGTCAGTCTTGAGACGGTTGTAGAGCGCATCAAGAAACGCGGGGCCTAAACAATCATCGGGGACGGATGCCACAAGGGACAGCAGCCCGTCTTCCTCAAGCAAAGTTCCGTCGGGCAAAACCGCTTCGGTGAATCCATCCGTGTAAAGAAGAACGCGATCACCGGGATTCAGGTCAATCACATGATCTTCGAAGGTTGCGCCTTCAATCAACCCGATAGGCAGTCCTCCGGTCCCGATGAACTCCATGTCACCCGTATTGCGGATGACCAATGGCGGTGGATGCCCTGCCTGAACAAATTTTGCCTGTCCCGTATTCGGGCAAACATGCATGTAAGCCATTGTCAGGTATTCGGTGACGCCCTTTTGCCCGACAACCCGAGTGTTGAGGCGTTCGGCCACGTGTTTCGGAGAAACAAACCCATAGCCGTTCCCGTTTTTGGTTAAGGCCAGATTCTCGTCTGGGAATTCCGAACTCAGATACCCCGCCACGCGCGCGGTGATCATGGCCGAGGTGATGCCATGACCCGATACATCGAGACTAAATAACCCGAAATCGTCAGAATTGATACTGAACATACCGGCCAGATCACCTCCGACATGCCCGCAGGATTGTAACAACAGGCTCACGCGGCTCTTGCCGAATTGCTCGGTGCGGATCGGCATCAAGGATTGCTGAAGAACGCGCGCCTGTTTCAGGTCTTTGTCGATAGACGCATGAACAGCCTGAAGCTGGTTCAGTGTGTCGGCGATCACCGTGTTCTTGGCTTTCAATTCCTCTTCCATCGAAAGGATGCGCGCACCCGCATTGATCCGGGCGCGCAATTCGTCCCCGTTCACGGGTTTGGTCAAAAAATCATCTGCACCGGATTCAAGCCCCGACGCGACCGCAGCCTTTTCTGATTTCGACGTAAGGAGAATGAAATATCCATAAGAGCAGCGCACCGACGCACGGAACGCGGAACAGAATTCGAGCCCGCTCATTCCTGGCATCATCCAATCCGAGATGATGAAGTCAGGCTGAAAGGTATCGCAGAGGGCAAGACCTTCTTCGGCGTTTTCTGCCTCAACGACATCAAATCCCCACCGTTTGAGCATCAGGGTGAGGATCCGACGCTGCACACGACTGTCATCGACAACCAAAACCCGGCGTAGATGACCCTCTTGTACATCGGGGAACGCAAACGGCGCGTTCTGTAACATAATCATTCACCAACCCAAACGTCGGCCCCCAAACCGGTGATTAGAGCGACAGTATTAAGCAAAGATGAACTCTAAAAATCGCGGTACTCTTTGCTCGCATGTTGCAGAATGTTCATCTTTCCCTGCTAGCCAGATCGGGATGGAGGGTCGCATGATTGACTGGACACGCGTGGCAGATTTGCGGGGCGAAATCGGGGCCGAAGATTTCGAAGAAGTGGCAGAACTTTTCTTGATGGAGGTCGAAGATACGCTGTCCCGATTGAACGGTGCCGCCACCGACGCGGCGCAAATGCAGGAGCTGATGCATTTCCTCAAAGGTTCTGCGCTCAACTTGGGATTTAGCGATTTATCGGCTGTCTGTAGCAGTGGCGAGGAAGACGCCGCAAAAGGCCAAATCACAGTCGATATTGCGCAATTAAAAGACCTATACGCGCAATCTCGGGGCTTGTTTGAAAGCGAATACACCCAACGGTTTGCTGCCTAGACAAACCGGTGAATTGACGCTGGATCTGACCCATCAGCTTGCTCTGTCACCCGTTGACGCAGGCGTTGCATGCCAGCAATCCAACGGTCGGTATCTGCAGCCCGGTGTTGGAAAAAACCATGTGCTTCGGGATGGGGAAAGATAATGAACCGCCCTTCTTTGACCCCTTCGAGGGTGGCTTCGGCCACAGCTTCGGGCGTCATCACCCCAGCAGGGCGGTCCGTTGCATCCGCATCGTACCCCAGCAATGGCGTCGCAACATAAAGCGGGCACACCACTGAGGCCTGTATACCATCCACCCCGTGTTCAATCGCCAAAGACTGCGCAACGCTGACGGCAGCATGCTTTGTCGCAGAATACGCCGCGTCCCCGATCTGGGCCAAAACCCCAGCAGCCGATGCGATGTTCACCAAAACGCCAGACCCACGGTCCACCATATCCGGAACAAGCAAACGGGACGCACGAAGATGCGCCATGACATGCAAATCCCAACTTCTTTGCCAATGCGCATCAGGTTGCGACGTCGGACCATCCGGTTCGCCTAGCGCAAAACCGGCATTGGAAAAAAGCATATCAATCGGTCCAAACGCATCTTGCGCGATTGTCACCATATCAGCGATCACAGATGGATCGCACAGATCGCCATGATGTGGAACGCCACCGATCTCATCAGCGATTCGTGTTGCCAGATCAGGTGACAGATCACTGACCAAAACCTGAGCGCCACGGCCCGCCAGCGCGCGGGCCAAAGCAGCACCAATGCCCTGCCCGGCACCTGTGACAATGACCGAGGCACCATCAAACATCGTCAGATCACAAATTGCGACAACAGATCGTCGTCGGTGATGTCCTGATAGGTAAACCCAGCCGCATCCAGCTGCGCAAAAAGGCGATCAAAATTGCCCGCGTTGCGGGTTTCGATGCCGATCAGAACCGACCCGTAATTCCGCGCCGATTTCTTGAGATACTCAAACCGCGCAATATCGTCTTCTGGGCCCAGAAAGTTCAGGAAGTCCTTCAATGCGCCCGGTCGTTGCGGAAGCCGAAGGATAAAATACTTCTTCAACCCAAGATATTTTTGGGCACGCTCTTTGACCTCGGGCAGTCGTTCGAAATCAAAATTGCCTCCAGTGGTCACACAGACAACCGTGCGCCCTTTGATTGATTGCCCCAAATCCTGCAATGCATCCACCGACAGCGCACCAGCAGGCTCTAGGACAATGCCTTCGACATTCAGCATTTCGAGAATGGTTGTGCACAAACGGTCTTCTCGGATTGTCAGGGTATTCGCTAGGCCAACGCCATTCAGACGGGCAAACGTTTTTTGACCAATCTGACCAACCGCCGCGCCATCTGCGAAAGTATTTACATGGTCCAAACGAACCGGTTTTCCCGCCTCCAGCGCCGCACGCAAACAGGCCCCTCCAGCGGGTTCGACAAATGTGTACTGACATTCTGTGCCAAGATAGCTCAGCATCCCGGCCGAAAGCCCGCCACCACCAACTGGCAACACAATGTGATCAGGCATCTGTCCAAGCTGCTCGATCACCTCGACCGCAACGCTGGCTTGGCCTTCGATCACATCTTCATCATCGAACGGAGACAGAAAATGCCCCCCTGCTTCTGCACAGAACGCCTGCGCCGAGGCCAGAGTATCATCGAAATAATCCCCGGTGAGGCGGATCTCGATGTTGTCTCCACCGAACATCGACGTTTTCTGGATCTTTTGCTGCGGCGTGGTCACCGGCATGAAGATCACTCCGGTCTTGCCAAAATGCCGGCACATGAACGCAACACCCTGCGCGTGGTTGCCTGCACTTGCACAGACGAAAAGGTCGGCCTCGGGTCGTTTGCGCATCGCGTTAAAGGCACCACGAAGCTTGTAGCTCCGAACCGGAGACAGGTCTTCACGCTTGAGATAAATGTCAGCGCCGTATTGTTCGGACAAATGCGCGTTGCGTAACAAAGGCGTTGGCGGAAACACGTCACGCATCGCCTGCGTGGCGTCACGCGCGGATTGGACAAAGTCAGTCATACATCCCCCCTAGGGATTGTGGGCATCGTACAAACAATCAATCGATCGAACGATTTTCAACGAAATGCCCGTACAGTGTCGTCAGAACCGAAATCCCGATGATGGTCGCAAACCAGTTCACCACCAAGGAATAGACCACATTGATCAGCGAATACGGATCATCGTTTAACCAAGACGGCAACTGGATCACGATGCTCGCTCCAACGACGATCAACGCCAATGTCAGGATCGTGCCGCTTTGACCGCGTGTTGCATCCCATGCACCTGCAAGGGTCAGCTTATCACCCAACGCTGCTGCCGGAAGCATGACACCAAGCCGAAAAAACAGATAGGCCGCCAACCCGATCAAAAGCAAAGACATCACTCCCGCCAAAGGAGGAAGTCCGATTGAGATTATTCCGACCGGGATCGTCAAAACCATTACACCCAGAACCACAAGGATGCCGATCAGGATCGACCGCCCCAGGTAGCCCATAATTTCAGACCCATGAAACCGCGGCACCCAGCCAAGAGCGGTTTCCCCCGTCAACGCAAAGCGATGCCATGCCACAGCAATCCACAGGCTGGCGATGACGGCCAGAATGCCAAGGAAAATTGTTGGCAAAATCGTTTCCGGCGACATGACGGGAATCTCGGTGCCCTCGAACTCCATCATTTGTGGCGGGTTGAGAAAGCTATAGACCGTGTACATGCTCTGAATGACGTACAAAACCAACGACAGGCGAAAGGCCTGATCCAGATTGGCCATCACCAGATTGAACGAATGTCGGAAAATCTGCCAACCCTTCATCACATACTCCTTCTTGTTTCCATCGCCCTGTTCAGCGGCCACTTCTTGCCCCTGCCCTGAAAAACAAGTAATCGCCCCGGCAAACCCGTTAAAGGAAAACCCATGTCTGCGCCGAAAAAAGTTGTGCTGGCCTATTCCGGTGGCCTCGATACCTCGATCATTCTGAAATGGTTGCAAACCGAATATGGTTGCGAGGTTGTGACCTTCACCGCCGATCTGGGTCAGGGAGAAGAGCTTGAACCCGCCCGCGAAAAAGCGGTGATGCTGGGTATCAAGCCCGAGAACATCTATATCGAGGATATTCGCGAAGAGTTCGTCCGCGATTTCGTCTTCCCGATGTTCCGCGCCAATGCCCTGTACGAAGGCTTGTACTTGCTCGGCACTTCGATTGCGCGCCCACTGATTTCAAAGCGTCTGGTCGAGATTGCCGCTGAAACCGGTGCAGACGCAGTCAGCCACGGCGCCACGGGCAAAGGCAACGATCAGGTCCGTTTTGAACTGGCCGCATATGCATTGAACCCCGATATCAAGGTTATCGCGCCATGGCGGGAATGGGATTTGTCCTCCCGTACCAAGCTTTTGGACTTTGCTGAAAAGAACCAAATCCCGATCGCAAAAGACAAGCGCGGCGAAGCGCCGTTTTCGGTCGATGCAAACCTGCTGCACACCTCGTCCGAGGGCAAGGTGCTGGAAGATCCGGCGCAAGAAGCGCCCGATTACGTTTATCAGCGAACCGCACATCCCGAAGACGCACCCGACACGCCTGAAATGGTTGATATCACCTTTGAAAAGGGTGACGCAGTCGCAATCAATGGCGAGGCGATGAGCCCCGCAGCGATCCTGACCAAGCTGAACGAGCTGGGCGGAAAGCACGGTGTGGGACGTCTTGATCTGGTTGAAAACCGCTTTGTCGGCATGAAATCCCGCGGCATCTATGAAACACCCGGCGGCACAGTTCTGCTTGAAGCGCATCGTGGTATCGAACAAATCACGCTGGATTCCGGCGCAGGCCACCTCAAGGATTCGATCATGCCGCGTTATGCAGAGCTGATCTACAACGGTTTCTGGTACTCACCAGAGCGCGAAATGCTGCAAGCGCTGATCGACAAAAGCCAAGAGCACGTCACTGGTACCGTCCGCGTGAAACTTTACAAAGGGTCGGTTAACACGGTTGCGCGCTGGTCGGATCATTCACTTTACTCAGAAGCGCACGTGACCTTCGAAGAAGATGCCGGCGCTTATGATCAGAAAGACGCGCAGGGCTTTATTCAACTGAACGCGCTGCGCTTGAAACTGCTTGCAGCACGTAACAGGCGCTTGAAGTAAAACGGTCTCTTTTAAAGAAGAAAGGCCCACCAATCGGCGGGCCTTTTTCATTGTTCAGTTCACAGTGACAACTTTCATCACCAGTGCATCATCCACGCGGATTGGGCCGTCTTCCTTGACGCCCAGGGTGTATTCAAACACACCGGTCGCCATACCGCCGTTTTCACCATGGACCATCAGCATCAGCATATCCCCGGAGGCCACATCTTCCTGAAGGATCGCTGTCACATCCGTATTTTCGCCTTCTTTTAAGGGCGCGTATCCCACAACCTGACCCGGCTTCATGTCAGACCCGGTACGGTGCACCACAAGCCAGCCATTGGCCGGAGCCACAACACTTGCGGCAGTCACCGTTCCACCCGAAACGTCTTGGTCCATTGCGTCAACAGACGGTGCCATTCCATGCCCCGCGGCCATAGCGACGGATGCGGACAAAGCGAAAATTGTGGTCGACAGTGCGTATTTCATCTTCGATCTCCTGTTTGATGCAGGGTCACTTGCCCCGCGAATACAAACAGCCACGACTGGCGACGCATCAAAGTTTCAGCTTTTTCAAAATTTTTAGCGTGCGATCTTCACCGCTTCCAACTTTTGGTAGGCGGGCATTGTTTGCTCGACCAGCTTGCAATGGTCACTGGACAGGGTCGGCAAAGGCCCTTCCGGCCCGGCAAACCCAGTCGTTGCGTGAAGCGATTTATACCAATGCGGCGCCCACGGTCCGTCATATGGCTTGGGTCCGGATTGCCAACTTAGCATTGCTGGCGAAAACTCCAGCCCAATTGTCTCGCAGAGCTTTTGTAACATTCCTGCGGGGTCCTGACGGATATCTGCGCTGTCGATCACAATTGGATTCAGTCCGAGAGAACAAACGTGGTCGTATAATTCTGCCTGAACGTCGAACCCGATGTCGTCACTGGTTAGATCGGGATATCCTTTGGCAAAGCTTGCAACGACACGTGCGGGATGGCGGATCAAAAACACGTTCACACAATCAGCCATAAACGCCCGCGGTACCCCATCGATCATGTGCTGGCACATGTGCTTGTGATAGACATGTTCTTTACCGTCTGGAATGGGTCCTATCAGAGACTGTTCAACCTCAATCGCGTCTTTGATCCGATCGTGCAACACGACGTCACGCATCGGATGGTTTAACCCCGTGATACGTAAATATGGTCCGTAAAACGGCTCGTCCACGACAGCAAAATCACTGCGCTGCGCAAACGCATACATCATTGCCGTCGATAAATTGCGCGGCCCCGACCACATTGCCAGTCGCATCCAAACACACCCCAGACAGTCTATACTTCGGCGACGGTACCGCCACCTGCAACACACGCAAGTGGTAACTCAATGTCACCTTCAAGTGAGCTTGCACCTCAGAGTTTGCCCGCGATCAGTCGTTTGGGGCAGGATAGGCACAACAACTAAGGAGTTTCCCATGCGTCTGCTTCGCCGTTCCCATCCTGTCCTGCTTGCCTTGTCGATCTTGGCGGGGATCGTTCTTCAATCGGAAAAAGCAGATGCCGGCGAAACCCGCGAAATCGTCGTCGCTGGTGGGTGTTTCTGGTGTGTTGAGGCCGATTTCGAACGCGTGCGTGGTGTGAAAGAAGCCGTCTCGGGATACACCGGCGGCACAACCCAGAACCCGACCTACAAACAGGTTACATCAGGTCGCACCGGTCACTTTGAAGCTGTTAAAATCACCTATGACAGTGGTGTGATTAATCGGTCCCGTCTTTACGATCTGTTCTTCCGGTCAATTGATCCAACCGATGCTGGTGGCCAGTTCTGTGATCGCGGCCAAAGTTACGCGACAGCAATATTCGTCTCTAACTCTGCGGAACGCGCCGCTGCGGAAGCTGCAAAAGCAAAAGCCCAAGCCGAACTCGGCCGGAAGATTGTAACACCAATCCTAAACGCCAAAGCGTTCTATGACGCCGAAGAACATCATCAGGATTACTACAAGGGTACGAAACGCGTTCTGACCCGCTTTGGACCGGTCAAGCAAACAGAGGCGTATAAACGGTATCGCAAGGGGTGTGGACGTGATGAACGGGTCCGCGAGCTTTGGGGAAATGACGCGCCGTTCGTTGGCAACTAACCCAAGCGCGCGTCCTGCACATCTTTTAGGTCCGGAATCACGTCAGCTGTTCCCTGACGCGTCACCATGATCGCGCCAGCCTGCTGGCCTAGGGATATCGCCTGTTCCATCGGCAAACCACGATCCAAAGCCGCAACAAGGAAACCGGTAAAGGTGTCACCCGCACCGGTGGTATCAACAGGTGTCACAGGAATCGCGGGAAAGCTCTGGTCGGTGCCGTTGTCCGTATTGATCCACCGGCATCCATCGCCACCCAGCGTTACGATCACATCCCGCACCGGAAGGTCAGCCAGCGCTAGCCCAGTGGCATCGGTCAATTGCTGTGCCTCAACCGCGTTCATGACAAGGATGTCCAGTAGCGGCAGTACTGCCTGGACTGCTGCGGCGTCAAACGGTGCGGCAGCATAAACCACACGCATTCCCTTGGCCGAGGCATGTGTAGCACCTTCGATTTGGGCCGACGTTTCATTCTGGAAAAGAAAGGTGTCAGCTTCGGTCGCAGTTTCCAACGCATCGGTAATATGTGTCTCTGTTAAGGCCCGATTTACACCTGGGAACAAAAGAATGGCGTTTTCGCCATGATCATCAACCATGATCACCGCGTGCCCGGTCGGCACATCCATTTCCACAATGCTGCGCGTATCAACACCGTATTCCAACAGCCGCTCAACCGCCCAGCGCCCATCTGAGCCAACAGCGCCAATATGGGCAACGCGCGACGCAGCTCGTGCAATCGCAACAGACATATTGGCGCCTTTACCACCCAAGCCACGGCTATGCTCCGTAGAGGCCAATGTCTCCCCCGGCGCCAACAGGTGCGGAACCTGATAAAACAGATCCGCATTGATTGACCCAAGGTTGAAGACTGCCATGCCTAGCGCCCCTTGACTGCGGCCAGAACCGCCATGTTCAGGATGTCTTGCGCCGTCATCGACGTCGAGCAGATCTGGATCGATTTATCAACACCCGCCAGAATCGGTCCAATCACGGTTGCCCCCGCCATTTCCTGCATCAATTTGACCGAGATCGACGCAGAGTGGCGCGCCGGCACCACAAGAATATTCGCCGGTCCCGTCAAACGTTGGAACGGGTAGAACTTCTGCGCATTCCGGTTCAACGCAACATCGACGGTCATTTCGCCTTCGTATTCGAAATTCACACCACGACGGTCCAACACCCGTGGTGCGATATGCATTTTCTCGGCCCGCTCAGACACCGGGTAGCCAAAAGTCGAGAATGACACAAACGCGACCCGTGGCTCTAGCCCGATAAGCCGTGCAACCTCGGCTGCACGTTCGGCGATGTTTGCAAGGTCTTCCTCGTCAGGCCATTCATGCACCAGCGTATCCGCAATCAGCACAATCCGCCCTTTGACCAACAATGCCGTAACACCCGCCGCACCGTGCGACGCATCGGCATCGAACACGTGATTCATCAGCTCCATCACATGCGCCGACTTGCGCGTGGCACCGGTGACCAAGGCATCGCCGTGCCCTTGTTGTAACATCAACGCGCCGAACACATGGCGATCGCGCGCGGCAAGTCGGTGAATGTCCTGATGGTCATAGCCCTTGCGCTGCAATCGTCCGTAAAGCACGTCTTTGTATCGGTTCAAATGCTGCGTATTGGCGGCATTCACCACTTCGATTTCCCGAACAGCATCACCAAGGCCCGCCTCTTCCAGCTTGGCCTTCACATCGGTCTCACGGCCAACCACCAGCGCCTTTCCGAAACCGGACCGCTGATACATAACCGCAGCACGCAAAACCCGAGGGTCGTCACCCTCGGCAAAGATCATGCGCGCTTGTGCAGAGCGGGCACGTGCATTGATCCCACGCAGAATGCTGGCAGTCGGATCCATCCGCGACTTGAGCGATTCCTCATAGGCATCAAGATCGATGATTGGCCGGCGTGCGGCTCCTGTATCCATACCAGCCTTGGCAACAGCGGGCGGGATACGGTGAATCAGTCTTGGATCAAAGGGCGTCGGGATGATGTAATCCCGTCCAAAGCTCAGGCTTTTGCCATAAGCCAACGCAACCTCGTCCGGCACATCTTCGCGGGCAAGTTCAGCCAGCGCTTGGGCACAGGCAATCTTCATCTCGTCGTTGATCGCTCGTGCGTGAATATCCAGCGCACCACGGAACAGGTAAGGGAAACCCAACACATTGTTCACTTGGTTCGGATAGTCGCTGCGCCCTGTTGCAACGATTGCATCCATACGCACCTCATGTGCCTCTTCGGGTGTGATCTCTGGATCGGGGTTCGCCATTGCAAAGATCACAGGATTATCTGCCATGGAACGCACCATGTCCTGTGTGACAGCGCCTTTGACGCTCACGCCAAGAAACACGTCAGCGCCAACCATCGCCTCTTCGAGGGATCGCGCGTCTGTTTTGACAGCATGCGCCGATTTCCACTGGTTCATGCCCTCGGTACGGCCTTGGTAAATCACACCTTTGGTGTCAGCGACGATACAATTGTCGTGTCGTGCGCCCATGCGTTTCAAAAGTTCAATACAAGCAATCCCTGCGGCACCGGCACCGTTGAGAACGATCTTCACGTCCTCGATCTTTTTTCCAGAAATATGCAGCGCATTCAGCAGTCCCGCAGCACAGATAACAGCGGTCCCATGCTGGTCATCGTGAAAGACCGGGATATCCATCTCTTCTTTTAGGCGCTGCTCGATGATGAAACATTCCGGCGCCTTGATGTCCTCAAGGTTGATCCCGCCAAAAGTCGGACCCATCAGGCGCACTGCCTTGCAGAATTCGTCCGGGTCTTCCGTATCAAGTTCGATGTCGATCGAGTTCACGTCGGCAAAACGTTTGAAGAGTACCGACTTGCCCTCCATCACCGGCTTTGATCCCAAAGCGCCCAGATTTCCCAAGCCCAGAACGGCCGTCCCGTTGGAAATTACCGCAACAAGATTGCCCTTGTTGGTATAATCGTACGCCAGCCCGGGGTCTTTCGCGATATCCTCGCACGGCACGGCCACACCCGGTGAATAAGCCAGCGACAGATCACGCTGGGTGGTCATCGGAACGGTCGCTTGCACCTCCCATTTGCCCGGCGTTGGCTCAAGATGGAAGGCAAGCGCCTCTTCACGAGTGTATTTCGGGTTCGACATCAGCGCCTCATTCGTCAAAATCGGGTTTTCCACACGGGTCGGTCGCCTTAATGTCACGCCAAAGCACCGAGGGGAAGCTTGTGAACGCGAATAAATCACCCGTCACACCCATGATGGCGCAATATCTGGAAATAAAATCCCAATATCGGGATGCTTTATTGTTCTATCGCATGGGTGATTTTTATGAATTGTTCTTCGATGACGCCGCAGCTGCGTCCGAAGCACTGGATATCGCCCTAACCAAACGCGGCAAACATGACGGTGACGACATCCCAATGTGTGGTGTGCCCGTTCATGCCGCCGAAGGTTATCTGCTCACTCTCATCCGCAAAGGTTTCCGTGTCGCTGTATGCGAACAAATGGAAAGCCCTACCGAAGCGAAAAAGCGTGGTTCAAAATCTGTCGTCAAGCGCGATGTCGTGCGTCTTGTCACCCCCGGGACACTGACAGAAGATACGCTGCTCGAAGCGCGGCGACACAACTTCCTGGCCGCTTTGGCTTGTGTTAGAGACGAATGGGCGCTGGCCTGGACTGATATCTCCACAGGTGCACTCCATGTTCTTCCACTGTCACTTGCACGAGTTGGACCCGAACTCGCACAATTGTCGCCCGCAGAAATCCTTATGGCAGAAGGATCCCAAGATGCGGTGTCATCCGTGCTTGAGGATCTCGGGCTTGAACCTACGTGGCTAGGAAAATCCAGCTTTGATTCGACCGGGGCGAACACCCGCCTGACCCAGCAGTTTGGCGTCTCATCGCTGGATGCATTTGGTCAGTTTTCGCGGCCAGAGTTGTCGGCCATGGGTGCCTTGATTGAATATCTCGACCTGACGCAAAAGGGTCGCCTGCCCTTGCTTCGACCGCCGCAGCAAGAAAAGCTTGGCAATTCGATGCATATCGACGCCGCAACGCGTCGCAATCTTGAACTAACGCATAGCCTTCAGGGCGGTCGCGCCGGATCATTGCTGTCGGTCATTGACCGCAGCGCGACAGCCAGCGGTGCGCGTTTGCTTGAACGCCGCCTCTCTACACCTTCGCGCGATCTCTCGGTCATTCGAAACCGGCAGGAAGCGATCGCATGGGCCATGTCGGACCCGTCCATTGCCGCACAGGTTCGCGAGGCACTAAAACGTGTGCCTGATCTTGACCGCGCTCTGTCTCGTCTTGGTTTAGAACGTGGTGGACCGCGTGATATGGCCGCGATCCGTAACGCCTTGGCCCAAGCAGAAATGATTTCAGGCGTTTTAGAGACACATTCCTTGCCCGACATTCTCTCAAAAGCTGTCGCGTCCTGTAAGGGCCATGACGACCTTATGAGCCTGCTTGACGAAGCTCTGATTGCCGAACCCCCTCTTTTGGCGCGGGATGGTGGCTTTATTGCGCCGGGATATGACGAGGCCCTCGATGAGGCACGCAAATTACGCGACGAAGGGCGCGGAGTCATCGCAGGCCTTCAGGCGCAATATTCCGAAATGGCTGGTGTGTCGTCCCTGAAGATCAAACATAACAATGTGCTTGGCTATTTTATCGAAACCACATCCACCCACGCCGAGAAAATGATGGCGCCGCCATTAAATGAAACCTTCATTCATCGGCAAACCACAGCTAACCAAATCCGTTTTACAACTGTCGAGCTCTCCGAACTTGAACGACGCATCATGAACGCCGGCTCCGAGGCGATTGAGATCGAAAAACGTCTCTATCTCACCTTAAGTCAGGCGATTCTTGACCATCAACCGGCGCTGAATATTCTGGCCACAGGTCTTGCCGAACTGGATCTTGCAACTGCTTTGGCAGATCTTGCCGTTGATCTTGATTGGTGTCGGCCAACCGTCGACGACAGCAGAGCCTTTGATATTCAGTCAGGGCGTCATCCGGTTGTCGAACGTTCGCTCAGAGCACAAGGCGAAAACGGTTTCGTTGCGAATGACTGTTGCCTTACGGCTGATGCAGAGCATGCATCAATCGCCCTGCTCACCGGTCCCAACATGGCAGGTAAATCGACCTACCTTCGGCAAAACGCCCTGATCGCGCTTCTTGCGCAAATCGGGTCTTATGTTCCCGCGAAATCTGCACATATCGGGCTGGTAAGCCAAATCTTCAGCCGCGTAGGCGCGTCTGACGACCTTGCCCGCGGACGGTCGACATTCATGGTGGAAATGGTCGAAACGGCGGCGATCCTCAATCAGGCGGATGATCGCGCCCTCGTCATCCTTGATGAAATCGGACGTGGAACCGCCACTTATGACGGGCTGTCCATCGCGTGGGCCACGCTCGAACACCTACAATCCGTCAACAGGGTCCGTGCTTTATTCGCGACGCACTATCACGAGCTTACCGCGCTGGCGACCCAGCTTGACGGGGTTAAGAATTCGACTGTCGCCGTCCGTGAATGGGAAGGTGATGTGATTTTCCTGCACGAAGTTCGGGACGGCGCGGCGGATCGATCGTATGGCGTTCAAGTCGCTCAACTGGCGGGGCTGCCTCCCGCAGTCATCACGCGCGCTCGTTCGGTCCTTGATGCATTAGAGAAAGGCGAGCGTGAAAACACATCGCCCAAAGCCCTGATCGACGACCTGCCCCTGTTCTCGGCGGTTGCGAACAACCCACAACCGACGAAACCTGCAGCAGAAAGCAAAATCGAGGCACAGATCAAAAATCTGCACCCCGATGAAATGACCCCGATGGAGGCATTGCAGGCTCTGTATAACCTGAAAACCCTTCTTCAGGACCCGGACGCTTAGGATTTCGGCATTGAGCTAACGCCGACCTGCGCCGGGCGCAAAAGTCTGTCGTAAAGCATAAAGCCTTCGGTCGAGACCTGAATGATCTCGCCAGCAGTTGTACCAGGTACCGGCGCTTCAAACATCGCCTCGTGGTGTTGCGGATCAAATTTATCACCAACTTCGGGCTTGATCGCAGTCACGCCATGCTTGCTGAACACATTCAGCAATTCACGCATCGTAAGCTCGACACCCTCGATAAACGCTTTGGACGCTTCGCGCTGATCCTCGGGGATCGCGGCCAGCGCCCGCTGGAGGTTATCGTATACCGGCAAAAGATCCCGCGCCAAACGTGATCCGCCATATTGCTGCGCCTCGCGGCGGTCTTTTTCAGACCGCTTGCGTGCGTTTTCGGCCTCTGCCAACGCCCGCATGAATTTGTCTTTCAGATCATCCCGCTCGGCACGCAAAGAATCCAGATCCGCATCCTCATTGCTGATCTCTTCTTCAAGCGCTTCGTTTTCCTCTGCTTCGGCCTCTGCCAAACTGTCGAGAAAATCTTTTGTGTGATCCGTTTCGGCCATCTGGTTACCCTTGGTTGCGGTCGCCGAGCAGTTTCCCGACGAGCTGCGCTGTGTAGTCTACAATCGGTACGATTCGTCCATAGTTCAGACGGGTTGGGCCAATGACCCCAACCGCACCGATAATTTTACGATCAGCGTTCATATATGGAGAGACGACCAAAGAGGAACCCGAAAGTGAGAAAAGTTTGTTCTCAGAACCAATAAAAATGCGCACTCCATCGCCCTCTTCGGTCAGTTCAAGGAATTCGGCAATGTCCCGCTTGCGTTCAAGATCATCAAAGAGTTCACGAATACGCTCCAACTCTTCGACATGGGTGTCTTCAGCCAAAAGATTCGACCGCCCCCGAACGATCAAACGCCCCGACGTATCGTCGGTGTTATCCCAAATGGCCAACCCTTGCTCGACCAGCGTGGCAGCCAAGGCATCAAGCTCTCTGCGCTTGCGCTGGATATCGTCTTTGATCGTGCGCTGCAGATCGGACAAGGTTTTCCCCTCGACCAACGCATTCAGGAAATTTGCCGCCTCGCGCATCGAACTTGGGGTTTGCCCAGGTGGTGGCGTAAAGAGCCGGTTCTCAACATGGCCATCGGTGAAAACCAGAACGACAAGCGCTTGATCACCGCCAACCGGCACAAATTCGATATGCTTGATCGCAGCCTCATGTTTCGGGGTCAGAACAAGGGATGCGCCCTGCGTGACACCAGACAGCGCCGATCCAACGCGGTCCAAAATGGTCCCGACATCCTGACTATTGATGGTGACGGTCGCATCGATCTTTTGTCGATCCGTATTGTCGAGATCGCGCACTTCAAGCAATCCGTCGACAAACATCCGAAGCCCAAGTTGCGTCGGAACACGCCCCGCGCTGATATGGGGGCTGTCAAGCAATCCAAGAAACTCGAGATCTTGCATGACATTCCGGATCGTCGCCGCAGACACCTTTTCATCAAGTGTGCGCGTCAACGAACGAGAGCCAACAGGCTCGCCGCTTGATAGATAACCTTCAACGACCTTGCGGAACACTTCCCGCGAGCGATCATTCAGTTCATCCAGAATTTTTGATCCGTCGCTCAATCACGCACCTCGCATTGCTGATGACAGTCATAGGTATGACAGACTATGGGGTTGCGAAACCAGAAAGCCTGCCTGTATCCGTACACGGCAATTAAAGGGACATACCATGCGACCGTCAGGACGGAAATTAAGCGAAATGCGCGCGGTTTCAATCGAAACCGAGATCAGCAAACATGCAGAGGGATCATGTATGATCCGCATGGGCGACACCCATGTGCTCTGCACAGCCACCATCGAAGACCGGGTGCCGCCTTTTATCAAGGGATCAGGCCTAGGCTGGGTCACTGCAGAATACGGAATGCTCCCGCGTTCCACAACCAGCCGCATGCGTCGCGAAAGCTCGGCTGGAAAACAGCAGGGCCGTACAGTCGAGATTCAGAGACTGATTGGGCGCAGCTTGCGTGCCGGCGTTGATCGCGTGGCCCTTGGCGAACGCCAAATAACCGTTGACTGCGACGTCATCCAAGCCGACGGCGGGACGCGCTGCGCTTCAATCACCGGCGGTTGGGTCGCGCTTCGAATTGCGGTGAACAAACTGATGAAGGCCGGCGATGTAAAAAGCGATCCGCTGATTTCACCGGTCGCGGCTGTGAGCTGTGGCATCTATGCGGGTCAAGCCGTTCTTGACCTCGATTACCCCGAGGATTCCGAAGCTGGTGTTGATGGCAACTTTATCATGCGCGGCGATGGCCAGCTGATCGAAATTCAAATGTCCGCCGAAGGCTCTACATTTTCACGTGATCAGATGACCCAATTGCTGGATCTTGCAGATGCGGGTGTTCAGGAATTGGTCGCGTTGCAGCTCAAGGCAGCGGAATGACACGCAAGTTTGAAGGTGATCGGCTTCTTGTGGCAACCCACAACGCGGGCAAGCTGGAAGAAATAGCAGATCTTCTCAAAGATTTCGGCGTCTCGGTCGTTGGTGCGGCCGAGATGAACCTTCCCGAACCAGAAGAAACCGGCACAACATTTGTCGAAAATGCTCGGATCAAAGCACATGCCGCCGCCCAAGCCACTGGCCTGCCTGCCCTGTCGGACGACAGCGGCCTAGAAGTTGATGCGCTCGACGGCGCTCCGGGTGTTTACACAGCCGATTGGGCGGAAACAGACACTGGTCGTGACTTTGTGATGGCAATGGAAAAGACCCACGCCGCAATACTGAAATCCGGCGTTCAGGCCCCTTGGACCGGACGGTTTTGTTGCACTCTGGTCCTTGCCTGGCCCGATGGTCACGACGAGGTCTTCCCCGGAACGATGGAAGGCCAGATCATTTGGCCGATGCGCGGCGATCAGGGGCATGGGTATGATCCTGTGTTTCAGCCCGATGGCTATACTCTGACCTTCGGTGAAATGGATCGTTGGGAAAAGAACAAGATCAGTCATCGCGCCGATGCATTCCGCAAATTTGTGGCGGGGTGCTTTGACTGAGCTCTGGCAAGATCGGGGCTTTGGACTCTATGTTCATTGGCCATTCTGCGCAGCCAAATGCCCGTACTGCGACTTTAACAGCCATGTCAGAGCCTCGGTTGATCAAACCAAGTGGGCAGATGCTCTTGCGGCTGAAATCCGTCGCACTGGCCAGGAAACCGGGCCCCGCGTTTTGTCCTCGATCTTTTTTGGTGGCGGCACACCCAGCTTGATGGAGCCGGCTACTGTTGAAGCTGTGCTATCAGCTGCTCGTAATGTTTGGGCATTTTCAAATGACATAGAAATCACGCTTGAGGCCAATCCAACATCTGCTGAGGCGCATCGGTTCGAAGGCTACGCAAGATATGGGGTTAACCGTGTTTCTCTCGGTGTTCAGGCTCTGAATAACGACGATTTGAAAAATCTTGGCCGCCTTCACAATGTGGAAGAGGCACAAACAGCCTTTTCAATTGCAAGGGACATATTTGATCGCGTCAGTTTTGATCTGATCTACGCCCGCCAGAACCAAACACTGGATGATTGGCGCGTCGAACTAAGTTCGGCACTGGACATGGCGGTTGACCATCTTTCTCTCTACCAACTGACCATAGAAGAAGGCACGGCCTTTTGGGATCGTGCCCAACGAGGATTATTGAAAGGCCTCCCGACAGACGATCTGGGCGCCGATCTTTATGAGCTGACACAAGAACTTTGCAACAGTGCGGGCTTTACTGCCTACGAAGTATCCAACCATGCGCGCGCTGGAGCCGAGTCAAATCACAACCTGCTGTATTGGCGCGGCGGAGATTATGCCGGTATCGGACCTGGCGCACATGGTCGTGTTACGATTGATGGCCAACGCGCCGCAACTGAATGCTGGAAACAACCTGAGGCTTGGCTGAAGGCCGTTTCCGAAGGGACTGGCGTGAAGGAAAACACGACCCTATCAGCCATAGATGTTGCGGATGAACGGCTTATCATGGGTCTTAGATTGCTTGAGGGCCTATATATTGATGACGTTTCCAATCTTGTCGATTGGCCCAAATTCAATTCACTCTTGGATGATGGTCTGGTCTGGAAAGACCAAAACCGCATCGGGGCAACCCCAGAAGGTCGCCCCGTTTTAAATTACTTGATTTCGCAGCTCGCCAAAAGCTGATCAGCGCCCGGAACTTAGGACCATGCACAGGGCATCCAGGTCTTCCAATGTATCATAGCTGATCGTTACGGTACCAGATTCCTTGCCTGCGTTGTGGTTGATGGATACTTTCATCCCCAAAGATGCAGACAAGTCACCTTCCAACGCCTTGGTATCTGCATCCTTGACCACACTTTTCGACGAACCCTTAGCAGCAGATTTAACCTTTGCCGCAGCGTCAGGATTCAGCGCCTCTCTCACCAAACGCTCGGTTTCCCGGACCGACAGCCCATTGCGTACAATCTGGCCAGCCAACAAGACAGGATCAGGCGCCGTGACCAATGCACGCGCGTGCCCGGCAGATAACTTTCCATCGGTCACTGCGGTCTTAACCACATCTGGCAAATTTAGCAGACGCAGAAGATTGGCAATGTGACTGCGGCTTTTACCAAGCGCACTTGCCAATTTCTCTTGCGTGTGTCCAAAGCGATTCATGAGCTGCTCATAACCCGCGGCTTCTTCGATCGGGTTCAAGTCAGCGCGTTGAATATTCTCGATAATCGCAATCTCAAGAACATCTTCATCCGAAAATTCCCGAATGACCACAGGAACTTCGTGAACCCCTGCAGCCTGAGCGGCACGCCAACGTCGCTCACCTGCAACGATTTCGTATTGGTTTTCAAATCCGGCACGTTCGCGGACTATCAAGGGCTGGATCACGCCCTTGCTCCGAATTGAATTTTTCAGATCGTCCAAAGCATCCTGATCAAAACTCCGACGCGGCTGGTCAGGGTTTGGAAAAAGCTGGTCAACCGGCAAAGTTCTTGCCGGTCGGCGCGCAACAGGTTCATCGGTCGTGGTTTCAGGCTCAATATCAGCCATCAAGGCAGACAAACCACGCCCCAAGCCGCGACGCTGCTCTTTTTTCTCAGCCATGGTGTACCCTTATGCTGCTGTCATTGTTTCGTGCTTCCCCAGGAACTCACGCGCCAATGCGCGGTAGGCGATCGCACCCTTTGAGTTTGTATCATATTCGAGAACTGGAAGCGCATATGAAGGTGCCTCGCTGACCCGAACATTGCGCGGAATAACAGTGGTAAATACCAAATCTCCAAGATTCTCTCGTGCATCAGTTTCGACCTGTTGTGACAGGTTGTTCCGCGAGTCGTACATTGTGAGCACAACACCTTCGATCCGCAGTTTGGGATTTGCGGATTGACGCACTTCTCGAATGGTAAGCATCAACTGACTCAATCCCTCAAGCGCAAAAAATTCGCTTTGCAATGGCACCAAAACAGAATGCGCGGCAACCATAGCATTTACAGTTAAAAGGTTGAGTGATGGTGGGCAGTCGATCAGCACGAAATCAAAAGCAAACTGGTCCATATCTGTTTGCCGCAGCGCGTCATGAAGCAAGAAGCTACGCTTTTCATTTGCAATCAATTCGATGTCCGCCGAACTGAGATCGGTGGTTGACGGCACAAGAAATAGGTTTTCCTGCCCCGTCCGACAAATGATGTCATCCAGTGGGAAGTCATCCAGCAACAGATCGTATGTTGTCGCATGACGATCTTCAGGCATTACGCCTAGTCCAGTAGAGGCGTTGCCTTGTGGATCAAGATCGACAACAAGAACCTTCTGCCCAATTTCAGCCAACGCAGATGCGAAATTGATAGCAGTTGTTGTCTTGCCAACACCACCTTTTTGGTTGGCAATCGCAATAATCTTTGGGCCAACTGGGCGCGTTGGATCATGCACGGGATAGCCCTCCAATCTCAAGAATAGCTGCGTCAGCTTGTGTTACACTTGTATGAGCTTCGCATGTGAATCGCCACTTTTTTTGCGCTTCAATTACTTCGGTTTTCCATGCTCCACCCTTCATGAACAACGCTGTCCCTGTCGGGTCCATATGCAGTTTTGCAAAACCAAGGAGGTCATCCAAGGGCGCCAATGCGCGAGCACTCACGACATCTGCCTTGAGCGGCTGAACATCTTCGATTCTCTCCGCAAGAACGGTGAAGGGAACTTTTGTTTCACGTGAAACAGTCCTAAGAAAGGTCGCTTTGCGTTGGTCGCTTTCTACTAAAGTCACTTTGATCTCTCGCTCAAATAGTGCAATCGCAACAACTGCACCTGGAAAACCACCACCAGACCCGAGGTCAACCCACGTACGCGCGCCATTCGGGCACAAATGTGCAACCTGCATTGAGTCTTCGAAATGGCGACTTCCGGCTGCCTTTAATGATGATGGTGAAACAAGATTAATTTTTGGTGACCATTTCTTGAGAAGATTCAAATAAACGTCTAGCCGTTCCTTTGTTTCACGTGAAACACTCATCCAGCGACCCGCTTCTGAGAACCGACAACACGCAGTTTTGACAAAATCAACAGTAAGCCTGACGGGGTCATGCCATCAATCCGCGACGCCTGAGAAATATTACCGGGACGAGCTGAATTGAGTTTTGATTTCAACTCGTTTGACAAGCCCTCAATATCAGAGAAGTCAAACTCCGGTGGGATAACCTGAGCTTCATCTCGACGAAGCGCATCAATGTCCTTTTGTTGCCGTTCGATGTAATTTGCATAGAGAGCATCTTTGGAAAGCTGCTCGCGTGTTTGTACATCGATCGTCGCCAAGTCTGGATAGACATAGATCAAACTATCCCATGTCACCGCTTCGATTGCCAGCGCCTCAAACCCTGTTCGCTTCGAACCATCCTGAGAGATAGCAACGCCTGCGTCTATTAACTGACGAGATGTGATGCTCGCAGCGTCAAGCGCATTTTTCCCGTTTGATATTTTGGTCATTTTGTCCTGAAAGGCGTTTTGCCGTTCTTCGCTTACGCATCCAAGTTCAATCGCTTTCAGCGTTAACCTCTGATCGGCATTATCCGCACGCAATGACAATCTATATTCCGCCCGCGACGTAAACATTCGGTACGGCTCTGTCACACCACGCGACGTTAAATCATCAACCATCACACCAATATAGCTATCCGAACGGCCAAATGTGACCGGCTCTTGCCCCTTCGCGCGTCGCGCTGCGTTAAGACCGGCCACCAGGCCCTGCGCTGCCGCTTCTTCGTAACCGGTCGTTCCGTTGATTTGCCCAGCAAGGTACAGACCTTCGTGGCTCTTCAAGGAAAGGTCCAAGTTCAATGCGCGCGGATCAACGTAGTCATACTCAATCGCATATCCAGGCTGGAGGATATCAGCATTCTCAAGCCCCTCAATTGAACGGACGTAAGCAAGCTGGATATCTTCGGGCAACGACGTCGAGATACCATTTGGATAGATCGTATGATCATGAAGGCCCTCGGGCTCAAGAAAGATTTGATGTGAGGTCTTATCAGCAAATCGGACAATCTTATCTTCGATGGATGGGCAATAACGTGGCCCGATGCCATCGATGTGCCCCCCGTACATCGCGGATCGGTCGAGGTTATTCCGAATAATATCATGCGTCTTTTGGTTGGTGTGGGTGATTGCGCATGAAACCTGTCGTGCCGTCGGCCCATCGGACATGAACGAGAACATTACCGGATCAACATCGCCAGGCTGTTCGTCCAATCCGTTCCAATTAATTGTCCGCCCGTCGAGTCGTGGGGGCGTACCAGTTTTCAGACGTCCCAACGGTAGGTCAAACGACTCCAGGGTCTTTGCAAGATCGTTCGACGGCTTTTCACCCATACGGCCGCCCGTAATTTGACGATCGCCTATATGAATAACTCCGCGTAGGAAGGTTCCCGTAGTGAGGATGACAGAATGTGCAAAGATAGTTCTGTCGCCGTTTAGAAGTACACCAACAACCTTCTCATTTTGAACGATGAGGTCTGTGACCTCACCGATGACAATGTCCAAATTCGGTTGTGCCTTGGTTACGGCAAGCATTTCGGTGCGATAGATCTTACGGTCGGCTTGCGCCCGCGGTCCTTGAACCGCAGGCCCTTTTCGACGATTCAACAGCCGAAATTGAATACCCGCTTTATCAGCTACACGACCCATCACACCGTCGAGCGCGTCAATCTCGCGCACAAGATGGCCTTTACCAAGCCCCCCAATTGCTGGGTTGCACGACATAACACCAATACCGTCTTCTGACAGAGTGACAAGTGCGGTCTTGGCGCCCATACGCGCAGAAGCATGAGCAGCCTCGCATCCAGCGTGACCGCCACCCACGACGATGACATCGAAATCAAATTGTTTCACGTGAAACACTCCTTACTTTCCGATGCAAAAACTTGAGAAGACCTTATCTAACACATCTTCGACGTCGACACGACCCACAAGTCTTTCGAGAGCGAAAACTGCCGAGCGCAATTCTTCGGATGCTAAATCATATTGATCCTGCCCACTCTCTACGAACTTTTGAGCGCTAGACAAGAATAGTCGTCCGCGCACCAACACGTCCTGTTGCCGTTGATGGGAAACCAAACCAGCTAAAGTCGCTTGATTTAAAAGAAAATCTTTGACTGACTCAACAAGGCTTTCGACGCCTTCACCAGTGAGGCCAGAAACACCTTTTCCATCCGAACGAAGATCTGACTTTCCCTCAACAACAATATCATGCTCACGCGGGGACAAACCGCCAAAGTCCCCGTTCCCCTTCAGGAAAACCCGCAAATCAGCATTTTCTGCCCGATCCATCGCACGCTGAATCCCGATGGATTCCACCATGTCCGTTGTCGCGCGCAGACCGGCTGTGTCAAGAAACGTTACCGGAACTGAACCGAGGTCCATACGGACTTCGATAACATCCCTGGTCGTGCCTGCAATTTCAGAGGTTATAGCGGCATCACGACCTGCCAACGCATTTAGCAATGTCGACTTGCCCGCATTTGGAGGACCAACAATTGCAACTTCAAATCCAGTCCGAACACGCTCTGCAATACCAAAGCCCTTGATTTCCTGATCTATCGTTTTGGTCACACCGTTCAAAAGACGATTAACGTCGGTTGACACATCGACCGGAACGTCCTCGTCAGCGAAGTCAATTGTTGCCTCTAGCAGCGATAATGCATGAATGAGGTCTGCTCGCCAATTTTCGGCTTTTTCACGGAGCCGGCCAGTGAAACCTTTGAGCGCTTGTTTGCGCTGCATTTCAGTTTCTGCATCAATGAGATCAGACAGAGCCTCGACCTGAGTAAGATCTAAGCGCCCATTATGCAAAGCCCGGCGTGTGAATTCACCAGGATCAGCCAAGCGATAACTGGGCAATTCCTTAAGGCAATCCAGGACCGCGTTGATGATCGCAATACTCCCGTGCACCTGAAATTCAACAACAGGTTCACCTGTGAAGCTGGCCCCCTCCTCAAAAACAAGAACCAAAGCTTCGTCCAAGAACCCTTGTGTTTCGTGAACCAGCCGCCGCAATGCCGTTTGACGCGGTTTTGTGGGTTCAAAGCCAAACGCACGACAACTGTCAAAAGCAGTTGGACCCGATACCCGGATCACCGCAACGCCAGATTTTCCCGGTGCGGTCGCCAGGGCAAAGATAGTATCCATGACGTTGCACGTCCGTCAGGTTTACGAATTCATGGAGTCAAAGAATTCTGAATTCGTCTTGGTTTGCTTGAGCTTGGAAATCAGGAATTCGATTGCATCTGTGGTGCCCATCGGATTCAAGATACGGCGAAGAACGAAGGTCTTTTGCAGATCAATCTTGTCAACGAGCAGGTCTTCTTTCCGTGTGCCTGACTTCAGGATATCCATCGCAGGGAAGACGCGCTTGTCTGCAACCTTGCGATCCAAAACGATTTCCGAGTTACCTGTCCCTTTGAATTCTTCAAAGATGACTTCATCCATGCGGCTGCCCGTGTCGATCAACGCTGTTGCGATAATGGTGAGCGACCCACCCTCTTCAATGTTACGCGCTGCACCAAAGAAACGCTTGGGCCGCTGGAGCGCGTTTGCGTCGACACCACCGGTGAGAACTTTACCCGAAGACGGCACGACAGTGTTAAACGCTCTACCAAGTCTTGTTATCGAATCGAGCAGAATAACAACATCTCGTTTATGCTCGACCAGACGTTTGGCTTTTTCGATAACCATTTCAGACACGGCCACGTGACGCGTTGCAGGTTCATCAAAGGTCGAAGACACAACCTCGCCCTTAACCGACCGCTGCATGTCGGTAACTTCTTCCGGGCGTTCGTCGATCAGGAGAACGATCAGATAGCATTCCGGATGGTTCTTTTCGATGGAATTCGCGATATTCTGAAGCAGAACGGTTTTACCTGTACGCGGCGGCGCAACGATCAAGGAACGCTGGCCTTTCCCGATAGGTGCCACAAGGTCGATTATCCGAGCAGAGCGATCCTTGATCGTCGGATCTTCGACCTCCATGTTCAGCCGTTCATCAGGGTAGAGCGGTGTGAGGTTGTCAAAAGCGATCTTGTGACGGGCACGCTCTGGATCCTGGAAGTTGATCTGGGTGCAATCCATCAAAGCAAAATAGCGTTCGGTGTCTTCTGGCGCTTTGATCTCGCCATCAATGGTATCACCGGTCCGAAGCGAGAACTTTCGGATCATTTCAGGCGAGACATAGATATCATCAGGACCGGGAAGATAGTTAGCCTCGGGAGAGCGCAAAAAACCAAAGCCGTCTTGAAGCACTTCGAGCACGCCGTCGCCAAAAATCGTCCAGCCCTCGTCTGCGCGTTCACGCAAAATTTGGAACATGATCTCGCCTTTACGCATCGTCGACGCGTTTTCGATCTCAAGTTCTTCGGCCATCGCCAAAAGATCTTTGGGGCTTTTTGCCTTCAGGTCGGCAAGATTCAGCTTTTCGGTCATGAAATATCCCGGACTGCGGGTACACGCAGCCATATCTTTTCTATCTTTGGAAAGTCAGGTCCAGAACAGGACTGTGCTGCTCTTAGCTGAGGGGGACCAAGCTGTCAAACCTCGTACATATCTTTAATAAATTAAGAATTTAGAAAGGTTTTTGTATTCAGTAGGATGACCGCTTCGTTGTGGATTAATGATTTCTACATGACTTATCCACGTTCGGCCGGTTCGTGGGAAAGTGTGGGTATAAGCTGGTAACTGGGTATTAAAACATATTAAATTATTGTTTTTATTAAATAAAATTCTGCTTCGCTGGTGGATAAAATTGGGAAAACTATGGATAGGTGATCCGTTGCTTAGCGCCTCGAACTCTGGGTTTTATCCTTTCCACAACCCGGAAAACTGGTGGTAGGCTCTCGGCTAACTTGGTGAGACTTCATCAGGCTTGCTGACAGGGGGCGATTTCCCCAAAAGAGTCCGGTAAACAAACCCAAGTTGTCCTGAGAGTTGTCCACATGAATCTTGATCTTGTTCTGGCGTCGGGCTCAGAGATCCGCGCCCAACTGTTGCACAACGCAGGTCTTCGATTCGATGTGCGTGTGGCGCGAATCGATGAAGATGCGATCCGACAGGCTCTGGAAGCAGAAGACGCGTCGCCCAGAGATATTGCGGATACATTGGCTGAAATGAAAGCGCGCAAAGTGTCGGATAAAATGCCCGGCGCGTTGGTTTTGGGATGTGATCAGGTTCTGTCTGTCGACAAGGCCGTTCTTGGAAAACCAAAAAGCCCCGACGAAGCACGAGAGCAGCTGCGCCTTCTGCGTAATCGATCACACAGTTTGTTATCGGCAGCGGTGTTGTACGAAGACAGCGAACCAAAATGGCGTCACGTCGGCGTTGTACGCTTGCGGATGAGGGACTTCTCGGATGCTTATCTGGACGCATATCTTGACCGCAACTGGGAGAGCATTCAGCATTCTGTGGGCGGCTATAAGCTCGAAGAAGAAGGTGCTCGGTTGTTCACGCAGGTCCAAGGCGACTATTTCACGGTCCTCGGACTTCCGTTACTTGAGCTTTTGAACCATCTTACTTTGACCGGACGGATTGACGGATGAGTGACAGTAAAATCCCACTGGCTGCAGTTATCGGCCATCCCGTGGCGCATTCAAAGAGCCCGCATGTACATGGGTATTGGCTTAGGAAATATGGACTGAAGGGCCATTATATTCCGATGGACATCGCGCCGGAAAAGCTATCGGACTTGCTTCCGCGGCTGGCTGATCTTGGGTTTGTTGGTGCCAATGTGACCATTCCTCACAAAGAGAAAGTGATGGAGATAGCTGATCTCATCACCGATCGTGCAACACTGATTGGTGCCGCAAATACCCTTATCTTTCGTAAGGATGGTCGCATTCATGCTGATAATACAGACGGTTATGGCTTTATAGAAAACATTCGCCAGTCTGTCCCTGACTGGAACCCAAAATCTGGGCCAGCAGTCGTGTTTGGCGCAGGTGGCGCGTCCCGGGCGGTTTTGGCGTCGCTTTTGGATGTGGGTGTTCCCAAAATCATGCTCACCAATCGCACGCGCATCCGAGCCGAAAAGCTGCGTGAGGATTTTGGTCATCGGATACAAGTGGTCGAATGGGTGCAGGCTGGAAATGTACTTGATGGAGCGGATTTGGTTGTGAACACGACCTCTCTTGGGATGACTGGTAAGCCAGAAATGCGCGTACCTTTGGACGGGCTCAAACCGGGGGCAATTGTAAACGATCTTGTTTATGCGCCATTGCGCACCCGTCTTTTGACCACCGCCGAAGAACGGGGATGCCATGTTGTCGACGGTCTTGGCATGTTATTGCATCAAGCGGTGCCCGGATTTGAGCGTTGGTTTGGAAAGCGCCCCGAAGTTGATGACAATGTGCGGGCTGCGGTGTTGCGGTGACGTTTAAGCTTGGGTTGACCGGTTCTATTGGGATGGGCAAATCAACGACCGCCCAGCTTTTTGCCGACGCAGGTTGTGCTGTGTGGGATGCCGATGCTGCGGTTCATCGGTTGTATGAGCAGAATGGCGCCGCCGTTGCCCCGATAGGGGCCTTGTTTCCTGACGCAGTCACCGACGACGCGATTGATCGCGCAAAGCTTCGCGAGATCATAAGCAACGATCCTACAGCCTTGCGACAGATCGAAGACATCGTACATCCGCTGGTTCGTCACGACCGGGCAAAATTTGCAAAGACTGCGAGGGCGCAGATTGCAGTTTTTGACATTCCGCTCCTCTTTGAAACGGGTTCTGAGGCTGACATGGATGCCGTTGTATGTGTCTCTATTTCACCTGAACTTCAGGAAAAGCGTGTTCTGGAGCGGGGAACGATGACCCGGGATCAATTCCTTGCAATCCGCGCCAAACAAATGCCAAACGACGAGAAATGCAGAAGATCGGATTTCGTGATCAAGACAGACACTCTTGATCATGCAAAACAGCAGGTTCAGCATGTCGTCGAGCAAATCAGGAAACAGATGACCGATGCGTGAGATTGTTCTCGATACAGAAACAACTGGGTTTGAGCCCGAGCAAGGCGACCGGATCGTGGAGATAGGTGCGGTTGAGCTGTTCAATCATGTGCCGACGGGCAAGACCTATCATCAGTACATCAATCCCGAGCGGGCTATGCCTCAAGAGGCGTTTGAAGTGCATGGTCTGGGTGATGATTTCCTGCGGGATAAACCGGTCTTTGCGAGCGTGGCGCAGGCGTTTGTGGATTTCATCGGCGATGCTAAGCTGGTGATCCACAATGCTGCATTTGATATGAAATTTCTTAACGCGGAATTGTCGTGGGTGAAGTTTGCGCCAATCCCGTATGATCGCGCGGTTGATACGCTGGCGATTGCCAGACGCAAGTTTCCCGGTTCGCCGGCATCGTTGGATGCGTTGTGTCGCCGGTTCGGGATCGATAATTCGTCGCGGACGCTTCACGGGGCGCTTTTGGACTCCGAGATCCTTGCAGAAGTGTATCTTGAGTTGATCGGCGGCAAGCAGCCTGATTTCCCGTTGAACGTTACTGATGATAGATCCGAGGCTGGACGTGCAGCGTCGGAGTGGCGACCGCAACCGCGCCCTACCCCGTTGGCCTCACGTCTTTCAGAAAACGAAAAGGCGGCTCATGCCGCCTTTGTCGAGAAACTTGGTGATGCTGCGCTTTGGAAGCGGTTTTAAAGCTTAAGCGGTCGCTGTTTCGTCTGTTTGCGCACTGGCGCGGCGTGCCAGTTCAGTGCGGTACAACTGAAGGAAATCAATTGTTTCAAGGTTCAACGGCGGGAAGCCACCGTCGCGCGTGACGTCACTGACGATACGGCGCACAAACGGGAAAAGCATACGCGGGCATTCGATCAGCAAGAACGGGTGCAGCTGTTCATCCGGCACATTTTCGACAAGGAAAACACCGGCATATTCGAGCTCTAGAACAAAGAGCGTATCGCCGCTTTCTTTTGCCTTTGAATTAACCTGCAGCTTGAGGATCACTTCGTACTGGTTTTCAGTGGTACGTTTCTTGGCGTCTAGATTGACCTGCAGCTGAACATCAGGCTGCACTTCGCCTTGCACGCCCTTCTGTGCCAGAATGTTTTCGAACGACATGTCGCGCACGAATTGCGCCAGTACATTCATTTTGACAGGTGCGCAGCTTGCGGTGCGGCACCGTTGGCAGTTGTCTCGGGCGTATCAGCCATGTGTCTCTCCCTCGGATCGAGCGGTTGTAAAAGTTGCAGGGTGCTTATCAGCCGATTTGCAAAGCCTCAATGCTTCGTCCAACCGGATCCCCCGTGCGTAGGCTTTTTCGTGTCTGAAACCTCGTGAAAATCACCATCAATGATGGTGTCTCGTGGCTTTGGTCGCTGGTTGGGATCAAAGGGGTCCGACTGAGGACCCATTTCAAATCGCTGTACTTTGATATGTTTGCGCATATAGCCAATCAGTGCCGACCGGATTGGCGGTGCCAGTAAGGCAAACCCGACGCCATCGGTAAAAAACCCGGGCGTCAAAAGCAAAGCACCTGCGATCAATATCATGGCCCCGTGTGCCAAGTGTTCAGATGGATCTTCCAATCGCGAAAAAGAGCCGCGCAGATTGTTGATGGCTGCCACGCCCTGCGATTTGACCAGGTACGTACCCAATATTGCTGTCAAAATGACGATCCCAAGGGTCGGCCACAGGCCAATAAAACCACCGATTTGGATGAACAAACCGATCTCGATCAATGGAACAAGCAGAAAAGCAACGAAAAGCCACATATTAGGGCACTCCTTTCAATGGGCCTGTGGTGGACTATGCAGCACCCAGCACCTACATAAGGATGCAACAACGACGTTTCCACTTTTGGTCTGGGCGAGGTCCTGATGAATTCTCCGCTGATACAGCTTTTGGTGCTTGCTGGCATCGCCGTGTTCTTGATCCTGCGTTTGAAAAGCGTTTTGGGCACACGGGAAGGTTTTGAAAAGCCGCCAGTTCCACTTCAGGATGAAACATCATCCACTCGACGCGAGTTTGAGGTAATCGAAGGCGGTCCCGACCACGACATTATTGATCATGTCGATGAAGGCAGTGACGCCGCTGATGCTCTGGCACGGATGAAGCGGGCAGAACCGTCCTTTGGTGTTGGAGATTTTCTTGGTGGTGCGCGCGGTGCCTACGAGATGATCCTTATGGGGTTTGAACGCGGTGATCTGGCCGATATCAAACCGTTCCTTGCGGATGATGTTTACGAAACCTTTGCCGAGGTTGTTGAAGCGCGCAAGGAACAGGGGCTCACGATCGAAGCAGAATTCATCGGCGTGCGTGAAATGTCTCTGGTTGATGCCACGTTCCACGACGAAACCGGCACCGCCGAGATTTCGGTTAAATACATCGGTGAACTGACATCAGTCGTGCGTGACAGCTCTGGCGAGATCATCGAAGGGTCGCCGACCCAAGTTAAGCGGCAAAAAGATGTCTGGACTTATGCACGCCGTATGGGTGTGGATGATCCAAACTGGCAGCTTGTCGCAACGGGCGAATGATCCGAAGGCTTGGTGCAGCCATAACTTTAGGTGTTCTGATGGCAGGACCAGTTGTGCCGAATGAGCCCGAAACACAGTATGCTATCCTTGGATTTGAGGATTTGGACGGCTGGGCCGAGGATGATCATGCTTCGGCCCTGACGGTTTTCAAAAATACATGCGCAGATCTGGACGAGCCTGATTGGTCATCTTTGTGCGCGTTGGCATTTGACGCCACAGATGCCCGGCAATTCTTTGAGCTTTTCTTTCGGCCTGTGATGATCACCGACGGCAAAGACCCGTTGTTCACTGGGTATTTCGAACCCGAACTTTCGGGATCGCCCGTCAGGACCGACCGTTACCGGTACCCAATCTACAAAATGCCACCAGAGGCAAAAGAGCGTCGCCCTTGGCTGACACGCCGGGACATTCTCACCAGCGGTGTGATGGAGGGTCGTGGCCTTGAGATTGCATGGGTCGACGATCCGGTCGAGCTATTCTTTCTTCAGGTTCAGGGCTCTGGTCGGGTGCGGTTTCCAGATGGCCGTATGATCCGTGTCGGGTATGGAGGCGCCAACGGGCACTCGTATCGGTCTATCGGACAAGAGCTTGTTCGGCGGGGCGTGTACCAACCGCATCAGGTCTCTGCAGATGTGATCAAAAATTGGGTACGTCGTAATCCTGTCGATGGCCAAGACCTGTTGTTTCATAACGATTCATACGTGTTTTTCCGCGAAGTCAGCCAGGTGCCCGCGGATAGAGGTCCGCTTGGTGCGATGAATCGTTCGATTACCGAGATGCGATCAATTGCTGTCGATCCGGCGTTCACGCCTCTTGGTGCGCCTGTTTGGATTGAAAAGGACGGCCAGAACCCGCTGCGACGTTTGATGATTGCTCAGGATACGGGGTCGGCAATCAAAGGAGCGCAACGCGCTGATGTGTTCTTTGGGACAGGTGATGATGCGGGCCGTGCGGCGGGCCGGATTAAGGATCCGGGTCGGATGATCGTGTTGATGCCAATCCAACGGGCGTATGCGTTCTTGCCTGAGGCGTTACAATGAGTCGCCGCAAGCTTCGCCCTGATGAGCATGAGCTTTGGCAGAAGGTCACGCATTCGACGACACCTTTGCCGCAGGCGCTAAGACGCGCGGCGGATGCACCCAAACCGGCTGTCAGACGTAAGCCACAACCTGAAATTATGGACCTTCCAACGGCATTCGGGATCGGAGCCAAAGCGCCATCCCCCCATGGCCAGATCACGACACCGCAGCCAACCACCAAGGCGAAGCCGATTATGGACACCAAAACCTACGGCAAAATGCGCCGTGGTAAATTGGTGCCCGAGGCGCGGATCGACCTGCATGGTATGACGCTTGATCAGGCACATCCTGCGCTGACACGGTTTATTCTGACGTCTTATTCACGCGGTTTCCGCCTTGTTTTGGTGATCACGGGAAAAGGCCAGAAGGACGACCCGCATGATCCGATGCCACGACAACGGGGTGTATTAAAACGACAGGTGCCGACATGGCTGCGAATGGCACCTTTGAATACGGCCGTGATGGATGTCTCCGAAGCCCATGTTCGGCACGGTGGCGGCGGCGCTTATTACGTCTATTTGCGCAGAACTGCCCGCAGCTGATCTGATACGAGTTCTGGGGCCTCTTCGTGCAAAAGATGCCCGTACCCCGGATAGGATAGTACGGTGGCATCTTTCATCTTTTTTGCGCTGTCCCGAACCGATGCAGGAGGTACTGCCTTGTCGTTTTCGCCAATCAAGAAGGTACAGAGCACGTCGATTTTCGGTAAGTCGGCAACCAAACCATCGAGTTTCCATTGAGCCATCATCAATAGTGTCCCATCGAGATGGGCATCACTGCGAAAGAGCTTTGCATAGAGGTTCAATCCTTCGGGCGAGATCTTGGACCCTGTCGTTTCCATCAAAGACACAACTTGACCGGGCCCAGCCATACGTCGCTTGATGATCTTGGCCATGACGGGGCTGAGTGCGACAACTCTTGCTGCGATCGGAAAGAGCACGCCTGCCAAGCCCTTGAACGGGGTCAAGGCGGGATTGACCGCGATTAGTGGGGTTTTCTGTTTGGCGGCCTGCAAAACACGCAATCCAAGCGCGGCACCGGCGGAATGTGCGAGGATTGCTGTGAGGTTCCAGCCTTCGTGATCAATCAATGATTGAACGTCCTGTGCCATCAAAGGCAGTGACGACCGTTGGCGGGATCCCAGTTGGGTCAGGCCGTGGCCCGGCAGATCAATTGCTATAACGTGATGATCCTTCGAAAGATCGGTCATCACTTCGCGCCACGAATGGGTCGAGCCACTTGCGCCATGTAGCAGCAGAATGGTCGGTCCCTGCCCCAGTTCCTGTATATGCCAGCGATGTGGACGCACGTCGACAAAGCGGGACCGGTCAGCGTGGGGCCACCCAGTCAGGGTTTCGGCGATACCCATAATGTCACCCGCCAAGCGCCGTTTCGATGGCGCGACTGAGGCCTTTGGCATCGGCGCGTGGAAGTGGAATATACTTTGCGTCCATCACTTCGCATAGCGTCCGAAGATCGCGGTGGGGTCGAACAGATGTGTCGATCATCGCGGTTGGAATATTGAGTGATCGTACGTGGCGGGCCATCGCCTGCGCATCCTCGTTGGCAGCGGCGCGCCCTGTTTTGCCTGGCAATGGTACATTGGCGCGTCCGTCTGTGAGAACGGCGAGTGACGGAGACAGCCCCTGTGCGCGAACGCGCTGGGCGAGTTCAGCGGCAGCCTTGAGACCCGACGCCAACGGCGTGCCACCACCTCCGGGTAGCCCGGCCAATCGACGTTTTGTCTGAACAAGGGATCGTGTTGGCGGCAGGATAAGATCTGCGCTTTCGCCACGAAATGCGATCAGAGCCACGTGGTCACGCCGGGCGTAAGCATCGGCCAACATCAGTTCGACCGCGCCTTTGGCCTCGGACAGGCGTGCAACGGCAGATGAACCAGATGCATCGACGGCAAAGATGACGAGTCGGTCAGAGACTTCTTGGAATACTTTGACATGGATGTCGGATGGTTGGATCAGAACGCCCGTGCGTTCCGGGTGTTGTTTGCGTCGGATGGTTTGCCAGGGAACGGCCGCGCGTAAGGTGGCGACCAGATCAATCCGGTTTCCGCCATCAAGACGCCCTGCCCGCGATGGCAAAGGCCGTCCGCGGCGATTGCCGCGCTTCTTTTGGCCAGCACCGCCACTGCCGCTTGCCTTCTTGATCCGTCCTGCCCCTTCAAGCATGGCCAAAACATCAAATGGCAAGACAGCTTTGACCGCGTCGATCAACAGTTCGTCGGGAAGCGTTAGTTCAGAGTCGTCCTGATCGGGGCTTTGCGTGTCTGGGGTATCGTCGGACTGTGTGTTGTCTTCCGGTTCTTGTTGTTCATCCTCAACCGGCATTTGAGTTGCGCGGTGTGCGTAGACCAGTTGGACGGCGATCTGGAGATCATCTTCATTAACCGTTTTGCGGTTGTTCAGAGCCGCATTTGCCCGTGCCGCCGCCAGAGCAATCAACGGTGCACGCAAAGAGTCGATGCCAAAACGAACCGCTGTTACCGCTAGGGCTGTGGGAACATCATCGGGGATCTCAATCTCGGACAACCGGTCACGTGCGGCAACGATATCGGCGTCATCCATGATCATCTGGGCCAGTTCAACGTGACGCAGCCCGTCCAGATTGACGTAAAATCCCAGACGCTCTGTCAGTGTATCTGGCGCGATTTCGTCATCTTCGGAACCTTCATCCAAAAGAATGAGCGCATGTCCAATTCCGGTATCAAGACTTTGAGCAAGCCGTGCCGCCAAGCCGGGTTCGCAGCGCTCTGCCATGGTGAAGATCAATGGCGTTGCTGTTTCCAGAATACCCTTGGCGCGAATGATTTCGCCGCGTGTCAGGGTTTCTCCGATATCGACACCGCCGAACAGTTGAAGGTCGGAAATGGACGGCGCAATACGGCGTGCCGACGGAAACAGTGTTTTGAGTGGCGCGCAGAACATGTCCCGAACGGGTCCGGCTCGTGCACGGAGATGCAATCCCCCCAACCCAGCAGGGTCGACCGCCAAAAGCGTCAAAGCCAGTTGGCCTTGCACGTTTACGGCAGAGGGGTCTTCAATCATGCAAAGACTTCCTCGACTGTGCGATCGACGCGGGTCGATGAGCCTGCATCGTCCAATGGATCGCGGCGCAATCGGTGGCTGAGTGCCATAGATGCGACGGCGCGCAGATGATCTCGGGAAACGACGGGGCTGCCTTGATAGGCGGCCAGAGCACGCGCGGCGCGCAACAATGTCAGTTCACCTCGCAAACCGTCTGACCCGATGGCAACACACAGGCCTGCGCAATCACGCAGCGTGTCATCTGGGGCGTCGATGTTTTTGAGTAGCTCACGAGCAGACAGGATGGCATCGCGAATCTTGGTATCTTCGACAGACCATTTTTCGACAAACGCATTTGGATTGGTGTCAAAAGCCGCGCGGCGACGGATCACCTCGACCCGCTCCTCGATATCGTTGGGTGACCGCACCTCGACCGACAGACCAAAACGGTCAAGCAATTGCGGACGTAGTTCGCCTTCTTCGGGGTTGCCTGATCCGACCAGCACAAAGCGGGCGTCGTGGCGGATTGAAAGACCTTCGCGTTCAATGACGTTTTCGCCGGATTGCGCCACATCAAGCAGAAGATCGACAAGATGATCCTCAAGCAGGTTCACTTCGTCGATATACAGATATCCACGGTTCGCCTTGGCCAGAAGACCGGGTTCAAACGCCTTTTCCCCGCGGCTGAGCGCGCGTTCAATGTCGAGTGCGCCGACCAGCCGGTCTTCGGTTGTGCCAAGGGGCAGATCGACCACGGGTGTGGGCGCCATGACGGTGTTTCCGGAGACCGGATCGGCCCAGTCTGGCATGTCTTTTTCGGTTTCTGCGTTCGTCGGGCTGCCTTCAAGCTTGGAAATCTGCGGGAGCAGCGCTGCAAGTGCTCGAACAGCAGTGGATTTGCCGGTTCCGCGATCTCCGAAAACAAGCACGCCCCCGATTCCGGGGTCTATTGCAGTGAGGATCATGGCCAATTTCATCTGGTCCTGACCAACGATGGCGGAAAATGGAAACGGATGTCTCATGCGGCGATATCCTTGAGAATACGTGGAGATTGGCCTTCCCAGCTGCCGATCTCGTCGGCAACCCGAAAGCGGGCGTACAGCTCTTCGCGGAACCAATTGCCGTCCCGAACAGCACGGATGGCTTGCGCGTGTGGGCCGTTGTTGCGTGCGAATTCTGCCATGGTGTGGGAATCTGGCCAGATGGATAAGGTGATCTGTTGCAGCAACGGAACTTCGCCGATGCCGATCTTGAAAAGCACATTAGGGTCGTCGCCAATCACACCGCTGATATCTGGAACGCGTTTCCAGAATTGTGCCGCAACCGCAGGGCGGACGGTGGCGCGAGTGAGCGCGGCGATTGGACCGGATTGAACGGGCGCTTCTTCGAGAAATGGGGACTCACCCGACCATGCGCCGCGTGCGGAGTAGGGGGTCAGAAACAACGTCCAATGTTCAGATGCTTTCGCCTGATATTTTTGAAAAATGGATTCCGAAGATAGCGCAGCGCGCGCGCGCGCCAGATCCGGCCAGACCGTCAAGATCGCATAGACGGATGTATTAGGAATGGGCGTAAAGCCTTCGCCTGTCCCCGATCCGCATAATTTCCAGAACTGAATGTCGTCGATTCGCGGAAGAGAAAGCCGGGCTGCACCCATCATTGTCAGCGCCCACACCCGCGATAGCGGAGTGGCAAAGCGATAAAAGCTCAGGCTCACGGTCTGCATTTTGGTTCCCATAGTGTCAACTTAGTCTGACATATTATCATCAAACAGTGAAGATATTAAATAATTTGACGCACCCCCTCGGCAAAATATTGTAAAGTAAAGTTGACAGTATATCATGGAATGATGATGACAAAACTTGATACCGCCCTTGCGGCGCATTCCGACAAGCTGACATCGGCACATGCTGTGGTGATTGGTGCCGGGCTTGGTGGGTTGGCCTCGGCCATGCGATTGGGCGCGCTGGGCTACCGCGTGACCGTAATTGATAAACTTGATGTTCCAGGGGGGCGGGGATCGTGCATCTGGAAAGATGGATACCGTTTCGATCTGGGGCCGACAATTGTCACCGTCCCGCAGGTTTTCAAAGAGTTATGGGCTATCTGCGGTAAGGATTTCCATAAAGAGGTCGACCTTCGTCCGCTTGATCCGTTCTACGAGATCCGCTGGCCGGATGGATCGAAATTCACCGCGCGCCAAGACACCGAAGCGATGCGCGAAGAGGTGCGGCGTTTGTCGCCGGGTGATGTCGACGGGTATGATAAGTTTCTGTGCGACAGCGAGGAGCGGTATTGGTTCGGGTTCGAGGATTTGGGCCGTCGATCCATGCACAAATTGGCAGACCTGATTCGGGTCTTGCCCCGCTTTGCCATGTTGCGCGCAGATCGGTCCGTCTATGCCCATGCTGCCAAGCGCGTAAAAGATGAGCGGTTGCGCATGGCGCTGTCATTCCATCCTCTTTTCATCGGTGGTGATCCGTTCAATGTGACGTCGATGTATATCCTTGTGTCGCATCTCGAAAAGGAATTCGGGGTGCATTACGCGATGGGAGGTGTCGCTGCGATTGCCGAAAATATGGCCAAGATTATTGGCGAACAGGGCGGTACGCTGCGGATGGAGACCGAGGTAGACGAAATACTCGTTAAAAACGGTCAGGCAAGAGGTGTGAAGCTCGCCTCTGGTGATGTGCTTACCGCTGACATTGTTGTGTCCAATGCCGATGCCGGTTTCACTTATGATCA
The DNA here is from genome assembly GCA_043585115.1 of Marivita sp. GTDB lineage: Bacteria > Pseudomonadota > Alphaproteobacteria > Rhodobacterales > Rhodobacteraceae > Marivita. The sequence goes on along the minus strand of CP121326.1, from coordinate 2,344,371 downwards.
TCTGTTGCGCAATCAGCCCCGCAAGCGCTGGACGCCAAAGAAGTTGAAATCGCGGCGCTGGTCGATGGGGCTTTATGTTTGGTATTTCGGAACCAAAGGCACCCGAGACATGTGGAAAGATGTGGGGCACCACACAATCCTCAACGGTCCGCGATACAAGGGATTGGTGAGAGACATCTTTATGAAAGGTAAAGTCTCGGACGACTTTTCGCTTTATGTGCATCGCCCCACAGTGACCGACCCAAGTGCTGCACCCGAGGGTGATGACACGTTTTACGTCCTAAGCCCGGTTCCTCATCTAGGGCATGAAGATTCCGCAAACTGGGACGATATTGAACGCCAGTATCGCGTGCGATTAACCAAAGCGCTGGAAGAACAGCTTTTGCCCGGCTTTGCCAGTCGTGTCACCGCCAGCGAAGTGTTCACGCCCGACACGTTCAAAGAGAGATACATGTCTCCTTACGGATCCGGCTTTTCGATTGAACCCCGTATACTCCAAAGCGCGTGGTTCCGTCCGCATAACGTCAGCGAGGAACTTAAGGGTCTTTTCCTGACAGGGGCGGGCACCCATCCCGGTGCTGGTTTGCCCGGAGTGATTTCGTCTGCGGAAGTCCTGTCACAACTGGTGCCTGATCCTGCTCTGGTGCGCGGATGACCTGCCGCGAAAGTGATATGGAGGCCTGCCGAGAAGCGATCCGGCATGGGTCTTTGTCGTTTCACATGGCATCCCGTTTGCTGCCCGCTTCGGTCCGTGATCCGTCGCTGGCATTGTATGCATTCTGTCGATTGGCTGATGACGCAGTAGACTTGCAGCAGGAAAAAGCCGCTGCGGTTCTTCGGCTTCAGGACCGGCTGGAACGGATCTACGATGGTCGTCCCGACAACGCGGCCGCTGACCGTGCATTTGCGCGGGTGGTCGAAGAGTTCGAAATGCCGCGCGCGCTGCCTGATGCGTTGCTTGAAGGCTTGGCGTGGGATGCGATGGGTCGCAAATACGAGACCCTGTCGGAATTGTTTGACTACTCTGCACGTGTTGCCTCTGCGGTTGGTGTGATGATGTGCGTCCTGATGCGGGTCCGCGATCCACATGCGCTGGCGCGAGCCTGTGACCTTGGCGTTGCGATGCAATTGACGAACATCGCGCGTGATATTGGCGAAGACGCGTTGGAAAAGCGGATTTACCTGCCTCTTGAATGGTTGGACGAAGCAGGGCTGACCGCAGACCAGTTTCTGGCGCAGCCGATGCCGACCAAGGCGATCCGTCAGATGACCCGTCGTTTGATCATGCAAGCGAACCGTTTGTACATGCGGTCCGAAGCTGGAGTTGCGGCACTTCCTGTTGCGTCGCGTCCGGGGATCTATGCTGCGCGGTTCATCTATGCCGGGATTGGAAGTCAGGTTCAGCGCAGCGGATATGATTCCATCACGTCGCGTGCGCATACATCAAAGCCGCAAAAGATCGGATGGCTGGCGATTTCTGCTGCCCGGGCCGCAATGACAACCGCTATGCCAAAATCCGCAGTTCTGTATGCACGGAGCTTGCCAGAAACCGAGTTTTTGGTTCAGGCCGCAGGGCGTCATAATGAACGGAGATCGCGGTCGGATGCCATTTTTGAAGCGTTGTCACAAGCAGCACAACGCGAGAGGGAAAACAGAGATGCCTTGAATGCCGCCGAAGGGCGGCCTACGTGACGTAAATGTTTTGGCTTCTGTTCGGCATCTTCCTTTTGGCCTGCTTCGCCGCAGGCGCGACCGGTGGTTTGTTTCCTCCCGGTCCGTGGTACCGCAATCTGAACAAGCCATCCTGGACACCGCCAGACTGGTTATTTCCCGTCGCCTGGACCGTTCTTTACCTGTGTATGGCAGCTGCTGGTGCCCGGGCGGCCCTAAGTCCTGACAATGCGGTGGCAATGGCGCTTTGGTCTTTGCAGATCGCTTTGAACGGTTTGTGGACGCCGGTCTTCTTTGGTCTCAAGCGGATCAAGCTTGGAATGATTGTTCTTTCGGCACTTTGGGTGTCTGTTGCGGCTACAATTGTGGCTTTGCTTCAGGTCGATTTGATCGCTGGGCTTTTGTTCGTGCCATACCTTGTTTGGGTAACAGTGGCCGGGGCTCTGAACTTGAGCGTGTGGCGCCTGAACCCAGATGAAGCCAACAAGAAAACGCCTGTCGCGACTTAATCAAACGACCAATTCTTGCGACGTGGGACACGCACCGCCAGCATCGGTTTGATCAGCGGTGATCGAAACCGTGTCAGATCAAGCGCCTCATGAACCCCAACGGTCTTTTCCCCATTCAGACGTGTTTCCACCATGGAACGGGAATAAAACGGTGCGTCGAGCATGTTCATGACTTGTCGGGGCCGAAACCCGTAATCCCCGCGCGTCTCGCGCCGAACGGCCCACAACGACCGTTTGAATTCGAGCTGCGGAGGAAGATCAATTTCCGACGCTGTGCCATCCGGATCGAAGTGGAACCCTGATCCCAGTTCTGACCCATCAAGTCGTGTTGCGTCGTAGAAACAGGTGCTTCCGTCCGAAGTCGGGTATCGGCCCCATGTCCAGTAAGAAAAATCTTCTTCCAGGGCACGTGTGCCGAAATTGGCGTCGAAATACCCGTGACCGTCCCATTGCCATCCCGGTGCTTCCAGATCAACGGATATATCCGAGACGGGGCCGAACGGGCGCCATATATGAGCACCGTCTTCTGTTAGTGGAAGTTCAACCTGTGTGATCGCGCTGGGCGTCACCGTGATTGTTCCGCGCACACGGCTGATCAAGGGCGGCCCAGAGATTTCATTAATGTCGATCACCAGCTTGCCATTCTCCCAACGCATAGAAGACGGGCCAACGGTGAAATTCTCTGCCGTCTGGCGCAGCGCGGAGGACCCGCGATCGGTCATCGTAAAACGCCCGCCGGGACCGTAGGTAGCCACGTTGATGCATACATGGTTTTCGGGGTTCTTCCGTCCGGACCAGCGATACCAGGGCGAAAAGACCGATCCTATGAACCCGATGACCGAGACAGCGCGTTTGCCGTCGTTGCTGATTCCGTCAACGTACCACCACGCGTAACCGTTTTCCGGGACTTGGAGGTTGAAGTTCGGTCCATCACAATCGCCTCGGCCGCGTGCCTGCCGGAGAGAGCCGCCATCGGCACGCCCGCCCCCGGATGCGCTCCGCCGCCTGCCAGATACAGCCCCTTGATCCTGGTTCGCGCCGTTGGACGTTCCAAAGCGGCTGTCATCCCGTGCGGGGTCTGCCCGTAAAGCGAACCGGCGCTGCCGGGAAAAAGCCTGTCGAAGGTCTTGGCCGTCGTCAGGGCGTCCGGTCCCGGCTCCGGTGAGAAGGTCAGACCAAAGCGGCGAAGAAGGGGAAAAGTCTTGGTGTGACATATCTCGTGGTCCTCGGGCTGTGCCGCGCGCTGTGTCAGTGGCGGGGTGTTCATGATGATTTCAAAGCGCTCGGTTTTCGGAAGCGTCATGTTTTGTCCACGATCTTCGGCGCAGACATAAAGCGTCGGATCGGACGGGATGTAACCGCGCTCGATCTCGGCAAATTCGTTTTTCGATGGATCGCAGAAGAACACGTTGTGATGTACCAACGGAATATCTGAGGGCGTTGCCTTAAAGCTCCAGACATTGGCGGAATGGCTGCGCGGGCGTTTCTTGGTGATAGCTGCGGTTTCCGAGACCGCGTCACCCAACAATCCTAGAGCCAGTGCGCGCGGATCACCATTAAAGACGATCTGATCTGCGTATAGGGTTTCGCCAGAAGTAAGAATAACTCCGGATACGCCGCCGAAAGCCGTGTTGATTTTTTTGACGGTTGCATTGGTTTTAATCGTACCGCCTTTGGATTCAATCAAATCGGCAATCGCTTTTGCAAGCGCGCTCATCCCACCTTTGACGCACCAGACGCCCCGCGCCTCGGCATCCCAGATCAGGGATAAAAGGGCAGGGGACCGATCGGGCGATCCCCCGACATACGTGGCATAGCGGCCGAACAATTGCTGCAATCTTGGATCTGAAAAGCTTTTCTTCAGAAGGCGTTTAAGTGTTTGGCCCACCCCCATGTCGGGGATAAGAGCCGGGTTTTTAAGAACGTGAGTGGTGAGCGCTGCAAGGCTTGGTTCGGCCTGAAGCATCATTGGATCATGGAACCCGTCAAATAATCGGGTCGCCCGATCAGCGAAGCGAAGAAATTCGGTTTTGGAATTGGCGCCGGCAAAATCAGCGATGGCGGCCGCACTTTTATCGCGATCGGGGAACAGATCAAGCGGGCCGCCATCAGGCCACCAGTGACGCGCAAGGATCTCTTGCGGAATTAATGTCACGTGATCTGAAAGGGCTTCATCGACATCTGTGAACATCGCGTCAAAGACGTCGAGCATTGTCAGGACTGTTGGTCCGGCATCAACGCCGTTGACTTGGCGCATCTTACCGCCTGGCGCGCTATGGCGTTCGAGAACAGTGACATCGAATCCGCGATGCACCAACGGCAGCGCTGTCGCCAATCCGCCGATCCCCGCGCCAATGACAATGACGCGCCCAGAGCTGTGTCGTGGCTTTTTCATCATCGAATTGTTGACTCGCATTTGCCAAGTGTCCAGTATGGTTTACACTAGTGTGTCAGTTCAAGATGACAACACATTGTTTTAGGAGCGTCCGATGGGACTTCAGACCCGAATTAATTCTGCTGTTGAGGCTGCTATTCGCATCGGACAAGGCGGAACGCCTCCTGCCAAGCTAAAGGATGCCCTGCATTACGCCTGCACACCGGGTGGCGCGCGCATTCGCCCAACGATCCTGACGTCAGTTGCCATGGCTTGCGGTGATGATTCGCCCAAAATGACAGATGCTGCTGCGGCGGCGCTTGAACTGATCCACTGCGCAAGTCTTGTGCATGATGATTTACCTTGTTTCGATGATGCCGATATTCGTCGAGGCAAGCCGTCGGTGCATCGCGCCTATTCGGAACCCCTTGCGGTACTCACAGGCGATTCCCTTATCATTCTCGCTTTTGAAGTGCTTGCCATGGCAGCAGAGCATTCACCGAACCGCGCTGTTCGATTGATCCGCACGCTGACACGGCAATCGGGAATGCCGCACGGCATCTGCGCGGGGCAGGGTTGGGAGAGTGAGGCAAAGATTGATCTTTCCGCCTATCACAAGTCCAAAACAGGCGCATTGTTCATCGCTGCCACCCAAATGGGTGCGATTGCAGCAGGACAGGACGAAGAGCCGTGGTTTGAATTGGGTGCCCGCATAGGAGAGGCGTTTCAAGTTGCCGACGATTTGCGGGACGCGTTGTACGACGCTGAGACATTGGGCAAGCCTGCTGGTCAGGACGAAGTTCATGGCCGGCCAAATGCCGTTCTTGCCCTTGGCATAGATGGCGCAACCAAGCGATTGAAAGATATTTTGGGTGGTGCAATCGCATCAATCCCGTCTTGTCCCGGTGAAGCTAAGCTTGCGGAAATTGTGCGTCTTCAATCCGAAGCGATCATGCCTGTTGTAAAAGCCAGGTCGACCAAAGTCATCTGATGGTGCTTGCAACAGATATCCCGCCAACCGGCTATAGACCGAAGCTTGGACTGCGGACGCGCTTGATGCGGTTGGTGGCAAAGCCAGGATTTCAGCGCTGGGCATCGGCCTTTCCGCTGACCCGAGCCACTGCTGCAAAAGACGGGGCAGAGCTTTTCGATATCGTTCAGGGCTTTGTAAAGTCGCAGGTCCTTTTTGCGCTGGTTGAATTGCGCATCCTGCACCGTCTGATGGATGGTGCTCTGACCGCAGATGATTTGGCGCGTGTTTCGATGGTGACGCCAGAGCGGATGGATCGGTTGTTGATGGCCGCTTCAGCGATGAAGCTGACCAAAAGGGATCGCAAAGGCCGGTACAGCCTTGCCCGCAAAGGTGCAGCGATGGTTGGTGTGCCCGGTCTGGAAGACATGATCAGACATCATGCTGCGTTCTATCGCGACTTGAACGATCCTGTTGCCTTGCTCCGCGACGAAGTTGACACCGAGCTGGCGGCATTTTGGCCCTATGTCTTTGGGGCCGATGCAGCGACAGATGTAGATACTTCAAACCGATATTCCGATCTTATGGCCCGATCGCAAGAGATCGTATCAGCTGACACTTTGGCGACGGTCAATCTTGGGCAGACCAAGCATCTTCTGGATGTTGGTGGTGGGTATGGCGTTTTCGCCGAGGCGGCGGCGCTCAAATACCCCGCGCTTTCGGCGACCGTGTTTGATCTGCCGGCTGTTGAGGCAAATGCGCAAAAGCGAATTCGGTCCTCGGGCGCCAAAGAGCGGCTGTCCTTTATGGCGGGATCCTTTCGTGATGATCCTCTTCCAGTTGGCGCTGACACAATCTCTTTGATCCGCGTGCTTTATGACCACGAAGATCAGACCGTTTCTGCACTGCTGTCTAAAATTTATGACACTTTGCCCGAGGGCGGGCGCTTGCTGGTGTCAGAACCGATGTCTGGGGGTGCCACCCCCGAGATCGCAGGCGATGTGTATTTCAGCTTTTATTGTCTGGCTATGCAGACCGGCACGGTGCGCAGTGCGGCCCGCATAAGTGGGCTGTGTAAGGATGCCGGGTTCACAGGGATTACCACTTTCAAATCACGTCGCCCCTTTGTGACCACCTCATTGATGGCTGCAAAACCATCAAAGTAGGGACGCTTCAGTTGTTTACAATACAAAGTGTCTATTATAGTTGACAGATTAGTGTGTAAGAATAAACTGACACCATAGAAACCCGCAGTGACACCACGGATTCGATTCTTTGAATTTCTGTTGCTGAACCGCAGGAGGTTGGGATGCAAACAAACGCCGTAGTGCTGAATGCGCCAAAGACTCTTGCGATAGAGACGGTACACCTACAGGATCCCGGTCCCGATGACCTTGTTGTCGATATCGCGCATTCGGGAATTTCCACAGGCACCGAAAAGCTTTTCTGGACGGGTGATATGCCGCCGTTCCCGGGTATGGGATATCCCTTGATCCCCGGTTACGAAGCCTCTGGTGAGGTGGTCGAGGCTGGGTCAAACACCGGATATAAACCCGGCGATCATGTCTTTGTGCCAGGCGCAAACTGTTATGATGGCGTCTTTGGTTTGTTTGGCGGCGCAACCCGCCGATTGGTAACCGCGCAAGACCGCGTGACACGGATCGACCCCGGTCTTGGTGCCCAAGGGTCTTTGCTGGCTTTGGCGGCAACAGCGCGTCATGCGATGGCTGGTCTGGACAAAGCGGTTCCTGATCTCATCGTCGGTCATGGTGTCTTGGGTCGGTTGCTTGCCCGCCTGACCATTGCCGCTGGTGCGCCTGCCCCAACCGTTTGGGAAATTGACGCGACACGCGCGACCGGAGCAGACGGCTACGAGGTCATTCACCCGGATGCGGATGAACGGCGCGATTATCATTCGATTTATGACGCCAGTGGCAACGGTGGCCTGCTAAATGATCTGGTTGGTCGCATCGCCAAGGGCGGCGAGATTGTTCTGGCCGGGTTCTATACTGCACCGCTTCAATTCGCATTTCCGCCTGCCTTCATGAAAGAAGCGCGGTTCCGCGTCGCCGCTGAATGGGCGCGTGATGACCTCGAGGCGACACGCACATTGGTCGAAAGCGGGGCGCTGAGCCTTGACGGACTGATCACACATCAAGTTGCGGCAGATGATGCTCCGAACGCGTACCGTACAGCGTTCGAAGATCCGTCCTGTCTGAAAATGATCCTCAACTGGGAGACGCCTTCGTGAAAGACGACGTTCCAAATCTTAAAGACTTCGATCAACGTTTGCGTGACGAGGCGAATGAAGACTTGGCCGATATCATCCCGGCCGAGGCGACAAAGAAAACCCAGATCATCGCGATCTATGGCAAAGGCGGCATCGGTAAGTCCTTTACGCTGGCCAATCTCAGCCACATGATGGCCGAACAGGGCAAACGTGTTTTGCTCATTGGCTGTGATCCGAAATCCGACACGACCAGTCTGTTGTTTGGCGGCAAGGCTTGCCCAACGATCATCGAAACTTCGACCAGAAAGAAACTGGCCGGGGAAGAGGTGAAAATTGGCGACGTCTGCTTCAAGCGCGGCGGTGTGTTCGCGATGGAGCTTGGCGGACCGGAAGTCGGTCGCGGTTGTGGTGGTCGCGGGATCATCCACGGGTTCGAACTGCTCGAGAAGCTCGGATTTCACGATTGGGATTTCGACTACGTCCTGCTTGATTTCTTGGGTGATGTCGTGTGTGGCGGGTTTGGCCTGCCGATTGCGCGCGACATGGCGCAAAAGGTGATCTTGGTCGCGTCGAACGATCTGCAATCACTGTATGTCGCGAACAACGTTTGCTCGGCAGTGGAGTACTTCCGCAAGCTTGGTGGCAACGTTGGTGTCGCTGGTCTGGTCATCAACAAAGATGATGGTTCGGGTGAGGCACAGGCCTTTGCCGAAGCGGTCAGTATCCCGGTTTTGGCGTCGATCCCGCAGGATGACGAGCTTCGCAAGAAATCTGCGAACTACCAGATCGTTGGTACGGATCAGTCCCAGTGGGGCGCACTCTTTGCTGAACTGGGTGTGAACGTAGGCGAGGCGCCCCCGGTGCGCCCGGCGCCGCTCAGCCAGGATGGTTTGCTCGAATTGTTTGACGGTTCTGAAACCGGTGCGGGCTACACGCTTGTCCCCGCAACCGATCAGGACATGCGCGGTAAAAATGCAGCCCCGCAAGAGTCCTTGGAAGTGATTTACGACGAAGCGTAACGGTTAGCCCCCGGAGCGCCCTTGGGAACGAAAGAAGAAGAGCACGTGACGAACGAAGCAACATACGACGAGACGGCAGAGGTAGAGGTCATCCGTGGGGAACCACGGGTCGACGCCCCCGATGCGCCTGTGCTGGCGGATGGGCTTGGGTGTCACTCCGGTTCTGACATGGAAAAAGCGGCCCGTTTGGCAGGCAATTCCGAAATGCTGGATCAATTCGCCAAGGATTATCCCAAAGGTCCACACGACCAACCCCAAAGCATGTGTCCAGCCTTTGGTTCACTGCGCGTTGGTCTGCGGATGAAGCGGGTTGCGACTGTTTTGTCCGGGTCTGCTTGTTGTGTCTATGGCCTGACCTTCGTGTCACATTTCTATGGTGCGCGTCGGTCTGTCGGTTATGTGCCGTTCAATTCCGAAACCCTGGTCACCGGTAAACTTTACGAAGACATTCGCGAAAGCGTGCATGAAATGGCCGATCCTGATCGGTTCGATGCGATCGTGGTCACTAATCTTTGCGTGCCGACTGCTTCGGGTGTTCCACTTCGGTTGTTGCCAAAAGAGATCAATGGCGTTCGCGTTGTCGGTATCGACGTGCCGGGATTTGGGATCCCCACCCACGCTGAAGCAAAAGACGTTCTTGCCGGCGCGATGCTCAATTACGCGCGCGAAGAGATCAAAGCTGGTCCGGTCCAGGCACCAGAAGGTGGCAAATCTGACCGACCGACTGTCGCGCTTTTGGGCGAGATGTTCCCCGCTGATCCGATGATGATCGGTGCGATGCTGGCACCAATGGGTCTGGCTGCTGGTCCGGTTGTCCCGTGCCGCGAATGGCGCGAGCTTTATGCGGCTTTGGACTGTGGTGTCGTTGCTGCCATTCACCCGTTCTACACAGCCGCTATTCGTGAATTCGAAGCGGCTGGCCGTAAAGTTGTTGGTTCTGCGCCTGTGGGTCATGACGGTACGGCGTCATGGCTTGCGGGAATTGGGGATGCGTTCAACATTCCCGCCGCCCAGATCGCCGCGGCTCAAAACGCGTTCCTCCCTGCGATCAAGGGCGCACTGGCGCAGATGCCAATCAAAGGCACGATCACCTTGTCCGGCTACGAGGGTTCTGAACTCTTGGTTGCGCGCCTGCTTGTCGAAAGTGGCGCTGATCTGCGGTATGTCGGAACCGCCTGTCCGCGTACGAAATGGTCTGAACCAGACCGTGAGTGGCTGGAAAGCAAAGGCATCAAAGTCACCTATCGCGCGTCGCTTGAAGACGATTGCGCAGCGATGGAAGCGGTAAAACCTGACCTTGCCATAGGTACAACTCCGGTTGTGCAGAATGCCAAAGAGATGGGTATTCCCGGCCTGTATTATACCAACCTGATTTCGGCACGCCCCCTAATGGGCCCTGCAGGCGCGGGGTCGCTGGCCGAGGTCATCAACGCCGCCATCGCTGGCAAATCCCGGATGGACGACATGAAAGCCTTCTTTGAAGGCGTTGGAACAGGCGACACTGCTGGTGTCTGGGAAGGTTCACCAAATCTGCGTCCTGACTTTCGCGCGCAGCATCAGAAGAAGCTCGACAAACTGGCGCGTGCCGCCAAAGCGCAGGAGATGATCTGATGCTGATACAAGATCACGACCGCGCAGGCGGATATTGGGGTGCCGTTTACGCATTCACCGCAGTCAAAGGATTGCAGGTCGTTATTGATGGGCCGGTGGGTTGTGAAAACCTGCCTGTCACATCCGTTCTCCATTACACAGATGCGCTACCGCCGCACGAACTCCCTATCGTGGTGACTGGCCTCGGTGAGGAGGAGCTGGGTCGAGAGGGGACCGAGGGCGCGATGAAACGCGCTTGGGGTGTGCTTGACCCAGCTCTCCCTGCGGTGGTCGTCACCGGTTCGATCGCCGAAATGATCGGTGGCGGTGTGACCCCCATGGGCACAAACTTACAGCGATTCCTGCCGCGCACCATTGATGAAGATCAATGGGAAAGTGCGGATCGTGCAATGACTTGGATCTTTACGGAATTCGGCATGACCAAAGGCCGGATGCCGCCCGAGAAGAAACGTGAAGAAGGCGCTAAACCGCGCGTCAACATTCTTGGCCCGATGTATGGCACATTCAACATGCCGTCTGATTTGGCCGAAATTCGGCGTTTGGTCGAAGGTATGGGTGCAGAGGTAAACATGGTGATGCCACTTGGCGCCCATGTGGCCGAGATGCGCAATCTGGTAAATGCGGACGTCAATATTTGCATGTATCGCGAATTCGGCCGTGGGCTGTGTGAAGTGCTGGGCAAACCGTACTTACAAGCGCCGATTGGTATGGATTCGACCACCAAGTTCCTGCGGATGCTGGGTGACCTGCTGGGTCTGGATCCCGAACCGTTTATCGAAAAAGAAAAGCATTCCACCCTGAAGCCCGTTTGGGATTTGTGGCGCTCGGTTACTCAGGATTTCTTTGCAACGGCCCAGTTTGGCATCGTTGCAAACGAAACCTATGCACGTGGCATTCGCAATTATCTCGAGGGTGATTTGGGTCTGCCCTGCGCGTTCGCCGTTGCTCGCGTGGCTGGCGCAAAAACCAACAACGAAGAAGTGCGATCCATGATCCACACCAAGCGACCATTGGTCGTCATGGGGTCGATCAATGAAAAGATGTACCTCGCTGAAATGCAGGCGGGGCATGGGCCTCAGCCGACATTCATTCCAGCGTCTTTCCCGGGCGCTGCGATCCGGCGTCATACCGGAACGCCAATGATGGGCTATGCGGGTGCGACGTATCTTCTGCAGGAAGTGTGTAATGGCCTGTTCGATGCGCTGTTCCACATTCTGCCGCTGGGCACCGAAATGGACAAAGCGGATTCGACCCTCACACCGCTGCGCCGCGATTTCCCGTGGGACGCCGATGCCCAGTCCGAACTGGACCGGATTGTATCGCAGCATCCCGTTCTTACTCGAATTTCTGCTGCCAAAAACCTGCGCGACGCCGCAGAGGCAGCAGCCCTGAAACAAGGCGCTGAACGCGTTGTCTTTGAGACTGTTCAAGCTCTTGCCAATTCCCAAGGAGGACCGACCACATGACGGATTTCACCTCTTCTGACACGCGCACTCACAAGCACGGTCACACAAAACGCGGAACCGAGTTCCTGGTTTATTTCAGCATCATTTTCATCGTCGCGATTCCGTTCGCAACGGTGATCTGGATGCTCGAAGTGTTCCAGAAACAGACGCTCAACATGCGCGGCCCACTGGCGCGCGCATGGTGTGAAGCGGATCGGATCACGCCTCTCATTTTCTCGGCGTAATTGGTCGAGAATCCAAGACTGGCCACCCGGCGGGGTGGACAGGACCTGATGGGCGCAAGCCCTGATGGACCCGGCCGCAGGGAGTGCGGCGTCAGCATAACATTCCGGAGGAAAGTTCATGGCTGATAATACCGACCTGTCATTCACAGGTCTTACTGACGAGCAGGCCCAGGAGCTGCATTCCGTCTACATGAGCGGCCTTTGGCTGTTCTCGGCGGTTGCAGTGGTTGCACACCTGGCAACCTTCATCTGGCGCCCCTGGTTCTAAGGAAGGATCAATACAATGGCAAAGTTCTACAAGATCTGGCTCATCTTTGATCCCCGTCGCGTGTTTGTCGCGCAGGGTGTCTTCCTCTTCCTGCTGGCTGCAATGATTCACCTGGTGGTGCTGTCTAACGGCATCAACTGGTTCGAAACCGCAGCAGCCGCTGGCATGTAAGCCAGTCAGCTCGGAAGAGCTAACAATATCGCTGCGGGCGGCAGACCATCGCCCCGCCCGCGGCAAAACCAAACTTAAACATGACGGCTGAGTCTCTTTTGGGGACGCGCCGGCAAACGCGGAGATAAAGAAGATGGCGCTGCTCAGCTTCGAAAAAAAGTACCGCGTCCGCGGAGGGACGCTGATCGGCGGCGATCTGTTCGACTTCTGGGTTGGGCCTTTCTACGTAGGCTTCTTCGGAGTCACGACCGCCTTTTTCGCTCTGCTTGGCACGATCCTCATTTTGTGGGGAGCGGCTGATCAAGGCACATTCAATCCATGGCTCATCAACATTGCGCCGCCTGACCTAAGCTATGGTCTGGGCATGGCACCGCTGATGGAAGGTGGCCTCTGGCAGATCATCACGATCTGTGCGGTTGGCGCATTCAGCAGTTGGGCGCTACGCGAAGTCGAAATTTGCCGCAAGCTGGGTATCGGGTACCATGTTCCCTTTGCTTTCAGCGTTGCGATTTTCGCCTATGTGACGCTTGTTGTGTTCCGCCCTCTGTTGATGGGCGCGTGGGGCCACGGGTTTCCATACGGGATCTTCAGCCACCTCGACTGGGTTTCGAACACAGGCTACGCCTACCTGCACTTCCACTATAACCCAGCCCACATGCTTGCGGTAACGTTCTTCTTTACCACAACTCTGGCGCTTGCGTTGCATGGCGGTCTGATACTGTCGGCAGCGAACCCTGAAAAGGGTGAAGAAATGCGAACCCCGGATCATGAAGACACGTTCTTCCGTGATTTCATCGGCTATTCGGTCGGCACTTTGGGTATCCACCGTGTTGGTCTGCTGTTGGCGCTGAACGCCGGGTTCTGGTCCGCTATCTGTATCATCATCTCTGGCCCCGTCTGGACGAAGGGCTGGCCTGAGTGGTGGAACTGGTGGCTCGAACTGCCCATCTGGGGCGCCAATGTGGGGATGTAATCATGGCTGAGTATCAAAACATTTTCACACAAGTCCAAGTTCAGGGGAAACCTGAATGGGGCATGGCAACCGACAACGCGGAATACGAGCGGACGAGCAAAGCTGGTTTCTCGACACTGATTGGTTGGATCGGTAACGCCCAGTTGGGCCCGATCTGGCTGGGTTGGACAGGCATGGTGTCTCTGGCGACAGGTCTCCTTGCGCTGAACATCATCGGTCTGAACATGCTGGCACAAGTTGGCTGGTCGATCCCCGAGTTCATTCGGCAGTTGTTCTGGCTGGCGCTTGAGCCGCCAAGCCCCGAATATGGGCTGCGTATTCCGCCGCTAAACGAAGGCGGCTGGTACATCATCGCAAGCTTCTTCTTGCTGATCTCGGTGATGAGCTGGTGGGCACGAACGTATCTGCTCGCCATGGAACACAAGATGGGCAAACATGTCTTTTGGGCATTCGGTTCTGCGATCTGGTTGTTCCTCGTGCTGGGCCTCTTCCGTCCGATCCTCATGGGGTCGTGGTCAGAGGCAGTGCCTTATGGCATCTTCCCACACCTCGATTGGACCACCGCGTTCTCGATCCGGTACGGCAACCTTTACTATAATCCGTTCCACGCGCTTTCGATTGTGTTCCTCTATGGCTCTGTCCTGCTCTTTGCGATGCACGGCGCCACCATTCTTGCTGTGACCCGTTACGGCGGCGACCGAGAGCTGGAACAGATCGTTGACCGTGGCACAGCCACCGAACGCGCAGCTTTGTTCTGGCGCTGGACCATGGGCTTTAACGCCACGATGGAAGGTATTCACCGTTGGGCCTGGTGGTTTGCGGTTCTGACCCCGATCACCGGTGGTATCGGCATCCTTCTGACAGGCACCGTGGTGGACAACTGGTTCATCTGGGCTCAGGAGCATCACTTCGCTCCGATGTATGACGGCTCTTACGGGTACGAAGCATATGGTTCCTATGAAACCTTTATTGGACAGGAGAACTAATCATGTTTCCCAAATGGTTCGATAAATGGAACAACGAAAACCCGACCAATATCTATGGTCCGGCGATCTTGATAGGTGTCCTGGGGACGGCGGTTACAGTCGCTGCATTCCTTGTGGTGGTCGGCCAGCCGTTTAAGACAGAAAGCCTTCAAACTGGCCCACGCGGGACAGGGATGTCACGACCCGAGTTCGTCTCTGATCTTGCCACGCCCGATCCCAGCATCGACGTGATGTACACCGAAGCTCCGTACATTCCCGAAGGTGGAGAGCCACTGGCGTCTGAAATCTATCAGAACGTTCAGGTTCTGGGCGATCTGACCGAGGACAACTTCAATCGGGTCATGCTAGCTATGACCGATTGGGTCGCGCCTGACGGCGGCTGTGCATACTGCCACGGCGATGTCGATCTGGAAGAATACGGCAATGATGACCTTTACACAAAGGTCGTTGCGCGCCGGATGATCCAGATGACCCAGAACATCAACGAAGGTTGGGATGGGCACGTCAACGTCAACAAGGAAGTGGGGGTAACCTGTTACACCTGCCACCGTGGACAGAACGTACCGTCCGATATCTGGTTCAAGATGGGTTCAGTCAACGAAGCAGCCGGCGGTTGGGCGGCGGTTCAGAACAGAGTGACAGTACAAAGCCAGTACACGTCGCTTCCTTCTGACGCTTTAGAGACATTCCTTCTGGATTACGGCCGTATCGGTGTTCACGATCTTGAGGCGCATGTTGCGGCTTATCCCTCGGAAGAAGGATATCCCTCATGGCAGGATACCGAACGGACGTTCAGCCTTATGAACTATGTATCCAACTCTTTGGGTGTGAATTGCGTGTTCTGTCACAACAGCCGTGCGTTCTATGACCCCGAGCAGGTAACCCCGCAATGGGCGACCGAACAGTTGGGCATCGGCATGGTTCAGGAAATGAACAACGATTACCTTGTTCCGCTACAGGACGTGTATCCGCCGGAGCGCCTTGGTCCAGTCTTTGCCGACGCGCCAAAAGCCGCCTGCAAAACCTGTCACAAGGGATATCAACAACCGCTGCAAGGGACGAATGTCATCGCTGACTGGCCCGAGCTCGCGACAACAGGTGCACCTGTTTACGAATGATAGGTTAGGGCGGTTCGCCGCCCCTACCGTCCGCCAGATCCGGTTTTGACAGGTTCCCAAAACGCAAAACCGGATACGGGGCTCAACACCCCGGTTCCCTTCCTGTTGGCTACAGGAACTGGCGTCACGTTTTCGGCATTCCCGACAAACGTGGCGCCTTTCTTCCCTCTGTCCCCGAGGAGACTGCCAAATGACGCATTCAAACACCCCTACACTCGACCGCATTGCCGGGCCTGCCGACCTGCGCAGCATGGACGATGCCACGCTGACGAAAGTCGCCAACGAAGTTCGATCCGAAGTGATATCTGCTGTTTCTCAAACCGGTGGGCATCTTGGATCAAGTCTGGGTGTCGTGGAATTGTCGGTCGCAATCCATGCAGTTTTCAATACTCCGATGGACAAGCTGATCTGGGATGTGGGGCACCAATGTTATCCGCATAAAATTCTGACAGGTCGTCGCGATCGGATGAATACCCTCCGCCAGAAAGACGGATTGTCGGGTTTTACCAAACGCAGTGAATCGGAATACGACCCCTTTGGCGCGGCGCATTCCTCGACTTCGATTTCTGCGGCGCTCGGGTTTGCTGTTGGTCGTGACATGGGGCGTCCCACTGGGGATGCGATTGCTGTCATCGGCGATGGGTCGATCAGCGCTGGTATGGCCTATGAGGCGATGAACAACGCCGGCCATGAAGGGCGCCGCCTGTTCGTTATTCTGAATGATAACGAAATGAGCATCGCACCACCAGTCGGCGCGATGTCGTCTTACCTAAGTCGCATGTATGCGAACGAGCCTTTGGCAAAGGTGAAGTCTCTCGCCGAAGGGTTTGAGGCCGCACTGCCAGCGCCCATGCGTGAAAGCGCCAAGCGCGCGCGCCAACTTGTGACGGGTAATCTGCAAGGATCTGGTACACTGTTCGAAGAGCTGGGTTTTGAATATATCGGTCCGATCAACGGCCACGACATGGATCAGTTGCTTCCCGTGCTACGCGCGGCCCGCGCCCGTGCGACTGGCCCGGTCTTGATCCATTGCTGCACTGTAAAAGGTAAGGGATACGCCCACGCTGAAAACAGCGCTGACAAGTATCATGGTGTGTCCAAGTTTGATGTTGAATCTGGCACTCAGGCTAAATCCAAACCCAATGCACCCAGCTATACCAAGGTTTTTGGCGACGCCCTGACCGAAGAGGCCGCACGCGATCCGAATATCGTTGGTGTGACCGCTGCAATGCCGGGCGGCACAGGTATCGACATTCTGGCGGATCGCTTTCCGTCACGGGTGTTCGACGTAGGGATCGCCGAACAGCATGCCGTGACATTTGCGGCCGCGATGGCGGCGTCTGGCCTCAAACCGTTCTGTGCGATTTACTCGACTTTTCTTCAACGTGGATATGATCAGGTTGTGCATGACGTTGCTCTGCAAAACCTGCCTGTCCGTTTTGCAATTGACCGTGCAGGGCTTGTTGGTGCCGATGGCGCGACCCATGCGGGGGCGTTTGATGTCGGCTTTCTAACCGCGTTGCCCAACATGACAGTGATGGCCGCCGCAGACGAAGCCGAGCTAAAGCATATGGTTGCCACAGCGGTTGCCCATGACAGCGGGCCGATTGCCTTCCGCTATCCGCGTGGTTCGGGCAACGGTGTTGAAATGCCGGAACGAGGTGAGGTTCTTGAAATTGGAAAGGGCCGCGTGCTGCAAGAAGGCAGTGACGTTGCCTTCCTTAGCTTTGGCGCGCATCTGGCTGAGGTTGAGGCGGCCACGCGACTGCTTGAGAAGGATGATATCAGTGTCACAGTGGCAGATGCCAGATTTGCCAAGCCGTTGGATATTGAGTTGATCCTTCAGCTTGCCAAAAAACATGACGCTTTGATTACGGTCGAACAGGGATCACGTGGTGGTTTTGGTGCCATGGTCTTGCATGAATTGGCTGATCACGGCGCGTTGGATCACGGGCTGAAGGTGCGGACGATGACTTTGCCTGACAAATTTATTGATCAAGCGTCACCAGACGAAATGTATGCCGATGCGGGAATGACGCGTTTTGATCTCTACAAAATGGCTGTGACCCTGACTGCGCGCGATGGAAAGGTGGTCCCTCTCTCGAAAGGTGCGTGAGAGGGTTAGATCCAGTCCAATGCTTCGTCGACAAGGCCTGTGACACTGATCGTGAATTCAGAGCCAACTGCCGTATCAACCGATGCGGCGTGATTATCGATGATGTCTTTGGCCTCAACGACCGACGCAATTGTGCCATCAAAGGCCTGCATCGCAGAGTTAGCGACCGATACGTTGTTCAGTCCATTGACGACGGCGAAATACGCCCCGATTTCGGCCTTGGTTTCTAGGTATTGCGCGTCGGCGGCACTGCCGGTTGACGCTTTAGCGCCATCAATCATGGCAAGAATGAACTCCGACCGATCCACAGCCCCACTGTCCAGCACGTTTGTCCAATAATCATAGCCTTCTGCATCAGGGCTGCGACCAAGGATGTTTGAATAGACCGCAGTGATGAAATCACCAGTGGTGCTTGATCCGCCATAGAGCGCCTGTGTTTCAGGCTGGTCAAAGAACTGGCGGGCGATTTGGCTCATCGACATGCCGTCTGCAAGTGCCGAGCCCCAGAACAGCAATCCATTTGCGTCAGGTGCGCGGTTAAAATAGGCCACGTACAGCTCACTAAATGCAAGCATGTCAGCTTCTGTCAGAGTGCTGACGTTGGTGAAGCGGCTGAGCTCGAACAGGTCACCGTTGAATTCGAGGGTTTCAATGCTGTTCAGCGTATCAGTCCCGTCACCACCGCTGCGATCTTCGATGACGATGGACCCGTTGCTGACAGTCAGTCCGTAGTTGGACATGTCATTGAAATAGATCGCAGTATCTATCCCATCGCCGCCGGATAGAATGTCGTTGCCACCTGATCCCGTGATCCGGTCATCTTGATCCGTGCCGACGATGTTTTCGGCATTTGCCGTTCCAACCAGAACACCAGATGTGTCCGGCTCTGTCGAAGTGCTTTCCGTGGTCCGGTTGTTCTGCCCGACAACGTCCGGAGTTGTTTGACCGCCTGTCATCGCAAAGTTCTGCGTGACCATAACCGAAAAATAGGTGCCGTTGTCGTAGGTGTATGAACCGGTTTGAATACCGATACCGACCACCTCAAGCTCTGGCATGAGGATATTTTCCCGGTGGCCGGGGCTGTTCATCAACGCGAGGTGCAGATCATACACGTCGTCGAACAAACCTTCTTCGCCTCGCTCGCTTTGTGCGGCGATATTTTCCGCAGTGCGCCAAGAGCCTGAAAAATCAAACCCCTCAGCAGTCATGCGTTCCGTCGGCGTCGACCCGTTCACACCTGAATGGCTGAAGACATTGTTGTCCAGCATCCATTCAGAATGCGCGTCAGCCGACGCGTTTAAAACTCTATCGAGAACGAGTGCATTCAAGCCGCGGCTTGTGCGCTCCTCGTTCACGAGATCCAACATGTACCGTTCCAGGTCACTGGCGGTGGCAGCAGACATCTCAAACTCCCCAGTTCGAGCCCCACATAAATGTCTAGGGACAAACTAAGGCAACAAACAGAAGCGAATGTGTTTAAAATTGGCTATTTTACGCTTGATTTACGCAGGAAACCGCCAGTTCCCCGAAGATTTGTGGCGCGTATGTGTCGAGGTAAATGCGCAGCCATGGGGTGAATCGGGATGGTTCAGTAACCACCTCCTGCATCAAATCACCGTAACGCACCCAGCGAGTCGCCATGACTTCGTCTGGATTCAGTGACAGCTTTGGTACGTCGTCTACCTCGGCCACGAAAATATCGACAACCTCGTGTTCGATAAGCCCACCACCAACATCGGCCCGATACTCAACGCGGTCGCGATATTCCAGTGTCAGATCAGTGATCCCCAATTCTTCTTTCAGGCGACGGTTTGCGCAGTCCAGACTGTTTTCTTTCCAATTCGGATGTGTGCAGCAGGTATTCGCCCAAAGGCCGGGCGTGTGGTATTTACCCATTGCACGACGTTGAATCAGAATTTCATCCCCGCGCAGTACAAATACCGAAATCGCCTTGTGCTTGAGTCCCCGTATGTGGGCGTCAAGTTTTTCGACGGGTTCCAGCGTGTCGCCACGCCAAGCGGGGATAAGCGTTTGGGTCATACATGGGTCTCCCGCACGAGGCCCAACAGATGGCGCGCATTTTTGAAACCGATCTTCAGATGCGCCATGGGCCGTGCCTTCACGAGCTTTTTGTTCATATACGCCTCAAACGTAAGCTTTTGAACATCGACATCATGACACAGGGACACGAACCGTTCGCGGCGCGCATCGCTTTTGTAATAGGCGTCTTGCATCTGCCCGAGTACGCGGAAGACGGTCTTGTGTTCCTTCATGAACAGTTTGCGCGCCAGCGCGAGGTCGGTGATACGCCCTGATTTAAGCGTTGCAGCGCACGCTGTTGCGGCATGGCGACCGCAGATCATCGCGTAGTAGATGCCTTCGCCACTGGATGGTGCAACAACGCCAGCCGCATCACCAGCTAACACGACATCGCGGGCATTGTCCCAGAACCGCAAGGGTTTCAGAGGGATTGGCGCGCCTTCTTTGCGCAAGGTTTCGCAATCGGCAAGACCCGAAGCTTGACGCAGAGCAGCAGTCGCCTCCTTGAGGTTAACGCTTTGGATGTAGGTACCCATTCCGACAGAGGTTGTGCCACCATGTGGAAACACCCAGCCATAGAAATCTGGGCTGATTGCACCATCATAGATCACGTCACAGCGCATTGGATCATAGACATCGTTCTTTTCCGGCGCGGCAATGATTTCGTGGTAGGCAAAGACCAACGGTACCTTGTCCCCACCCGGAATTTCGTCGCGGGCAACGCGGGAGTTGGCACCATCAGCCCCGATGATCAGACGGGTTTCGAGACGACGTTCTTCGCCCGTTTCTTTATCACGGTACACGACCCAGCGTTTCTTGGCTTTCTTGTCGCGCTCGATCCGTACAAATGTGCCTGTGAAACGTACGGCGCCTGCCTCTTCGGCGCGGGCGCGTAGGAAGGGATCAAAATCCTTGCGGTCCACCATGCCGACAAACCCGTTCTCGATAGGGATGTCCACGTGACGGCCCGTGGGCGAAATCATGCGCGCGGTGTTGACCTTGGCGACAAGCTGGTCTTCGCCAATATCGAAGTCCTGCATCAACCGCGGCGGAATGGCACCGCCGCAGGGTTTGATCCGGCCCTCGCGGTCGAGAATTGCAACGCTATGCCCGGAGCGGGCAAGATCTTCGGCAGCAGTTGCGCCCGAAGGGCCTCCGCCAACAACAACGACATCATACATGGTCACTCTCCTGCGATCAGTTCGGCTTGTGCCGGAGTACCTTCCATAATGCGCAACGCCATAAAGGCAGCACACAGGAACAACCCGGCTTCAAAAACAAAAACGGCCCCAAAGGCTGGTGCGTCGGTGGTCAGGGTCCGCATAATGTCTGCGGCAGCAGCACCTGTCAGACCGCCAAATCCGGCGGCAATCGCTTGGGCAGCACCCCAAAGACCCATGCGCGTACCTTCGCGCTTTTCCCGGCCTTCACCGGCAAGCGCCATCATTGATCCGATAGCAGCAACGGCGAATGCGCCGTTGAAAAAGCCAAGGGCAAATACGGCAGGCAGCAAGGTATCGGGTAGAGCGTAGCCCCCAAGAATGGCAATCACACACAGGCTTGCTGCCGATCCAAGGCAACCGCCGATGACCCAATTCCGCAGGCACCCAAAACGCAGCGCGGTTGCGGCGATTCCAACGGTCAGCATGCCCAAAAAGACGCCACCATTCTGAATGCCGGACAATGTCGTGCTTTCTCCGGGGGTGAAGCCGAAGACAAGGCCCGCATAGGGTTCGAGGATGAGTTCTTGCATGAAATAGGCGGTCATGGACAAGAAAACGAAGATCGTGAAAAGGCGCGCCTTGGGTTCGGCCCAAACTTCGGCCAGCCCTTCACGGAAGGGCACCGGATCGGGCTCGGGTGCCGCTTCGACACCGCGTTCGATCCGCCATGTCGCGAGAACTGTGATCGCGAGTGCGGCAAGAGCGACGCCAGAGACAACGCGGATCAAAACAGCCGGGGTATAGGGGTCAAGGAGTTGTCCAACCACACCAGCCGTCATTGCGATGCCGAAGATCATCATCAGCCAAGTGATTGTGGCGGCGGCCGCGCGACGGTGGGGTGCGGTTGCGGTGGCCAGTAGAGCCAGGACAGATGTGCCGGCCGCGCCTGCACCCAGACCGATCAATGCGTAAGCCAAGATCGACATGGCAAGCCCCAAGCCGTGGCTGTTTTCCATTTCGACAACGCCCAAAGCGGCCAGAACACCGCCAGCGGCCAAGATGACCATTCCGCGCAGGATCCAACGTGTGCGATTTCCGCCCTTATCAGACAAAAAACCCCAATTTGGACGTGTGATTTGAATTCCGTAATGTAGCCCGACCAGCATCCCCGGAAGGACAGCTGGCAGCGCCAATTCGACGACCATGAGACGGTTCAAAGTCGATGTGGTGAGAACAACAATGGCCCCAAGCGCCATTTGCACAAAGCCCAAACGAACAATGGCCAACCAACCCAAGGTCATCAGATTACTCCTACCGCGCGAAGCGCAAAGGCCGAAACCATCATGCCCGACACATACATCAGGACACCTGTCGCGTTATACCAAGGGGCTTTTGCCTTGGGGTCTTTGAGCATGACAGACATGGCCCAAAGCTGGCCAAGAAGCAGCATCAAGATGATGGCGGCGTGCGTGGATTGTCCCCATTTCGCCAGCGCGAGAATGACAAAAATCTGCGGAACAATCATCACGATACAGGCAACCTTGGCCGCCTTTTCGGGACCAAGCGCGACTGGAAGAGAGTTAACACCCATTTGGGCGTCGCCCTCTAATGCTTTGAAATCATTCAAAGTCATGATACCATGTGCACCAATTCCGTATAAAAGTGCGATGAGTATGATGGGTCCGGACGGCAATGTCTGACTAAGAACAGCAGCGCCTGTAAACCAGGGAAGCGACTCGTAGGATAATCCCACGAGGCCGGGTCCAAACCAGCCAGATCGCTTGAGACGAATGGGTTCGACTGAATAGGCCCAAGCGGCAATCACGCCAACCACGGTCGCGATAAATCCCCATGTTCCCAAGAGCGCACCGAGTGCAAGCGACAGGACAGACATTGCCAGTGCAATCCAAAGCCCCCATCTTCCGGGAATACGGCCAGATGGGATCGGGCGATTGGGTTCGTTGATTGCATCGACATGCCGATCACACCAATCATTGGCAGCCTGGCTCATGCCACAGACAACTGGACCAGCGAGGATCACCCCGACGATCAGAAGTCCCAGATGTTCAGTAATCGCCACACCCGAGGCGATAGCACCGCACGCATAGGCCCACATTGGCGGGAACCACGTGACGGGTTTGATCAGCTCTAACATGGCCGAAGGGGCCGGATAGCGATCTTGGTGTAAACTTACGCTGACAGTCATGTGTCAACTAGACACGACAAATCGATTCACATCAAGTGAAACAGACAGGACAAATTGTCATTTAAGCGGTGATGGAGCGGCTTTAGTCGCCGTCACCATCTTTGTTCAGAAGCCCGTACTTGCGAAGCTTCACGTAAAGGCTCTGGCGTGAAAGGCCCAGCATCTCGGCTGCGGCAACACGGTTGTTTCGCGTCAGGCTGACAGCAGTTTCGATGCACATCTTTTCAACGACATCCGTGGTCTCGGAAACGATTTCTTTCAAAGTGGCAGAACCTACCAGCTCCATCACGTTGCGGCTTGATTCCTCACTGGTCTGAAGCGGCGCTTTGCGCATCGCATCGACTCGGCTGATGTCCCGGATGACAAAACCAAGTGTTGGTTCACTGCGATCTTCGAAATAAGTGACAGACATTTCGACAGGTGTTTTGGCGCCAAAGTCGTTCAGCAACTTGGTCGAATACAGCCGCATCTGTCCTGTCCGGCGCGCATTTTCGACAAGAACACTCATATCGATCTGCCCGCGACCCAGAAAATCGGCAAAGCTCCGACCCCGGACATCTGCGGTATGCGCTGCGTCCACGAGATCAAGGAAGGCATCGTTGCATGCTTCGATGATACCTGTGGCCGATGTAAAGATCATCGCGTCAGAGCCTTTTTCGAAAACTGATGCGAGGTTGTTCGAAAGGTTATCAAACCGCGCGACAGATTCGTCAGACGTGGTCATACGACAGATCAAGATACGCTCGCCGGCCGCACGGAACACCTGTGGCGTGACAATCACGCGCTGACGTCCGCGGCGCGACTGAACCTCAAGGCTGCCGCTGCTCTCGGAGATCGACGCGTTGATCAAAGCCTCGGTAAATTCTTCAGGGCGCTTGTCGCGGAATTCCTGGGCAAATGACGAACCGATCAGATCTTCACGCGACGATTGGAGCAAGGTCGCAGCAGGATCGTTCAGATCCTTAATCTTACCGTCATTGACAGAAACGAACACGATGCTGTCGCGGACAGTCCGGAGCAAAAGGCGATAGCGCGCATCGAATTCGCGTCGCGCTTCGTAGCCTTGTTCTAGCGACATTTGCGCTTGAACGAGTTGCTGTTGGGTTTCAGCGATAGGCCGCAAATCCCGACCCAGCATTAGGAACGAACCGTCCGATCCAAAGGGATGAAAGCTGTACCGGACCGGAAATTCCCAGACAGCATTGTCAGAGTGGTTCAGTTCAACCGACCGCGACGGAGTTTCACCGCTCTCCATTGATGCCATAACGGCTTCGATCTTTGGGCGGCTCTCGCGTGTCAGGAAATCATTGAGAGGCCGACCCTCCCAATGGTTCAACTTACCGAAAGACGTTTCGTTCGGATTGATCAAAACAGACAGGACGTTGCCTTCGCGGGACACCACCAGCGCAATGTCAGACGCAACTGTGATGATGCTCGACAGAACTTCGGCGTCGATAAGTGGAACGGAGCCACTGCTCCAGAAACTGGACCCACTTGTATTCATTATGGCGTCAAAGACCTGTTTCTGGACTTGTTCTTTTCGCACAGCTTCAGTGCAACCTTCACATCGTTTGTCACCAGATCGACATCAGTCTTATCTTTGACACCATCCGCGAGGTTCAGAACTATCCCTCCGAGGACCAGCGGCGGTGGGGCCAAGATACCGGTTTTAATGCGTTTAACCAACTTTGCGATTGATGCAAGCGCGTCGGGCCGTGAGCCTGAAAAGAGAACCATATCGTAGCTTTCTTCCGACAGTGCCGTCAGCACCGTCTCGTCGCGTGCGCCAAAGAGAATCCTGACCGAAGCCCCAGCACGCCGCATCTGCGCCGTGGCCACGTGCGGACCGAGCGTGTGACTGTCATTGCCTTGCAGCAACAACAATACGTTAATTCCATTTGCAATCTCTGACGGCTTGGCAGCCCAGGGCGGGGCCAACGTCAACAAACCCTGAAGCCGCGCCGTGGCGATCGTCACTTTCGCGAAACCGATTACGTCTTCGCTCCACATGCGGCCCATTTCGCGGGCGGCCTGCGGGATGTAGATGTCTACGATCTGGTCTGCGCTAATGCGACGGTCCTTGAGATCATCAAGCAGCGCTTCTGAATTGAACGCACCCGGTTGCAGTGCGACATCTACCAGTTTCTGTACAACGCTGCTTCGAATTGTCTGCGCGCCTTCTTCGCCCTTGTCGCTTAACACAGACAAAACAGTGGTCGCCAAAGCAGAGATATCGAGCCGACTTTCCTCGGAGAACGCGCGATCGTCGGTATGGTCGTTTGCCATTGTCAAACCCTCGTAACCGATAATGCACGACACATGTCAGGCATATCAGACAGCCCTAGTCTCTGATTCTTGACTCATAATGTCAAAGATAATTGACACTGATCATCGTTAGGCTTTTGTTTCAACGCCGTAAAGCAAATAAAAACAGCTTATAAAGCGTTATTTTTCGATGATTTCCAAGAATCACCCTGATTTTTTCAGCGCGTGTCAGGTTGCGGCGAGAGAGTGTAAGTTTTAGTTGACACTTGGCCTGAGCAGCAGCTACTTTTTAGGGAACAAGGACGGAATCGAAGACATGGCAGGAACGCAACGCGCCGCTGGAAAACCAGTGTTTCTCTATACAGAGGAACAGCGCGCACGTCGGGACAACAGCATCTGGACCACCATCCAGGGGGTGCTTGCGCCGCTTCAATTCCTTGTTTTCCTGATCTCTTTAGGTCTTGTCGTCCGGTATCTGTTGACTGGCGCGGGCTATGACGCGGCCACTTTGTCGATCCTGATCAAGACGGTCTTCTTGCTGACTATCATGGTGACTGGTGCGATTTGGGAAAAAGTCGTTTTCGGGCAGTGGCTGTTTGCCCCTGCATTCTTCTGGGAGGATGTCTTTTCCTTCCTCGTGATTGCGCTGCACCTTGCCTATGTTTGGGCGCTGTTCACCGGCGCGTTGACCCCGACCGAAGAAATGTGGCTCGCCTTGGCGGCGTATGCTGCCTACGTGGTCAATGCCGGTCAGTTTCTATGGAAGCTGCGTGTTGCCCGTCTTCAGGCTGCCAGCACTCCCTTGACCGATGAGGCTCCGGCATGACCGAACAATTCACACCGCCGCCGTCGCGTGGGTGTTCAAGCACGCCTGTCCTGAAAGAGCGTGGTCAGCATGAGGTGTTTTGCGGCCTGACCGGAATCATTTGGCTGCACCGCAAAATGCAGGATGCGTTCTTCCTTGTTGTCGGATCGCGTACATGTGCCCATCTTCTGCAATCCGCCGCGGGCGTGATGATCTTTGCAGAGCCACGTTTTGCGACCGCAATCCTTGAAGAGACGGATTTGGCAGGCATGGCGGATGCCCAGCAAGAACTGGACCGCGTTGTGTCCGAATTGCTCGCGCGTCGCCCAGATATCAAGCAACTGTTCCTCGTAGGTTCTTGTCCGTCCGAAGTGATCAAGCTTGACCTCGCCAAGGCAGCAGAACGCATGAGCGCGCAGTTTGCGCCCAACGTGCGGGTGCTGAGCTATTCCGGTTCCGGAATTGAAACGACCTTTACGCAAGGCGAAGACGCCTGTCTTGCCGCCATGGTCCCTGTGATGCCGAAGACCGAAGCGCGTGAGTTGCTTTTGGTCGGCGCACTGCCTGACGTTGTCGAAGAACAAGCCGTCGGTCTGCTAGAAGCGATGGGTATTGGCCCCATCCGCGTTCTTCCCGCGTCGCGTGTAAACGATGAATACGGGATCGGCCCAAACACGCTTTACGCGCTGACACAGCCGTTCCTGACCGACACACACGAAGCGCTGCAGCGCCGTCATGCACAACACATCGCGGCGCCGTTCCCATTTGGCGAAGAGGGTACAACCCAATGGCTGCGCGCAATCGCTGACCAGTTCGGTGTGTCCGACGCGAAGTTTGCCGAAGTCACCGACGCCCCACGCGCCCGCGCGCGCAAGGCGGTTGCACAGGCGTCAGAGGCGTTGCGTGGCAAGTCGGTCTTTTTCTTCCCAGATAGCCAGCTTGAAATCCCGCTGGCACGGTTCCCGACCCGTGAATGTGGCATGGATGCTGTCGAAGTCGGAGCGCCTTTCATCCACCGCGCGGTCATGTCCTCGGACCTCGACCTGCTTGCTGAAGGCCCTACCATCGCTGAAGGGCAGGATGTCGACAAACAACTCGACCGTTGCCGCAACGCACGCCCGGATCTGACGGTCTGTGGCCTTGGCCTTGCGAACCCGCTTGAGGCAGAGGGCCTGACCACGAAATGGGCCATCGAACTCGTCTTCACTCCAGTGCATTTCTACGAACAGGCCGGTGACCTTGCCGGTCTCTTCTCGCGCCCTGTGCGCCGCCGCGACCTTCTCAAGCTGGAGGCGGCAGAATGAAACTCACCGTCTGGACATATGAAGGCCCGCCCCATGTTGGCGCGATGCGTGTCGCAACCGGCATGAAGGACATGCATTACGTGCTGCACGCCCCGCAAGGCGACACCTACGCAGACCTGCTGTTCACCATGATCGAACGGCGCAACCACCGGCCACCGGTCACCTACACGACATTCCAGGCCCGTGATTTGGGGGCTGACACTGCGTATTTGTTCAAAGACGCCGCGACTGCTGCCTATGAACGGTTCAAGCCAGAAGCGATGATCGTCGGTGCGTCGTGCACGGCCGAACTCATTCAAGACGATCCTGGTGGTCTGTCGGAAACCCTCGGGTTGCCCATTCCGATGATCCCGCTTGAGCTGCCCAGCTACCAGCGCAAAGAAAATTTCGGCGCGGACGAGACGTTCTTTCAGATCGTCCGTCACTTGGCCCGTCCCATGGAAAAGACTGCGCGCGTTACTGCGAACCTGATCGGCCCCACTGGTCTGGGTTTCCGTCATCGTGACGACATTGTCGAAGTCACCGGATTGCTCATGGATATGGGGATTGAGGTGAACGTCGTGGCCCCGATGCCTGCCTCGCCTTCCGATATCGCTAGGATGGGTCAGGCCCATTTCAACGTCTTGATGTACCCTGAAACTGCCGAAACCGCAGCGCGGTACATGGAGCGTGAGTTCGATCAACCATACACCAAAATCGTTCCTATTGGCGTTGGCGCGACCCGTGATTTCGTCAAGGAAGTTGCCAAAATTGCCGGAGTAGAGCCTGTTCTGGACGACAGTCGCCTGAGGATGCCTTGGTATTCGGCCAGTGTTGACAGCACGTATTTGACGGGCAAGCGCGTGTTCCTCTTTGGTGACGGCACACACGTGGCCGCCTGCGCCCGTATCGCGCGGGACGAGATGGGTTTCGAAGTGGTCGGCATGGGCTGCTACAACCGAGAACAGGCGCGGATGCTGCGCGGATTGGCAAAGGATTATGGCGTCGAGGCGCTGATCACCGACGATTATCTCGAAGTCGAGCGCCGCATCGAAGAACTGGCACCCGAGATGATCCTCGGCACCCAGATGGAACGTCCATATCGGCAAGCGTCTGGGCATTCCCTGCGCTGTCATCTCGGCCCCTGTGCATGTCCAGGATTTCCCCGCGCGCTACAGCCCCCAGATGGGTATCGAAGGCGCGAACGTGATCTTCGACACTTGGGTGCACCCGCTCGTCATGGGCTTGGAAGAGCACCTTCTGACCATGTTCCGAGAAGACTTTGAATTCCACGACGAGGCTGGTGCCAGCCACCATGGCCACAAGGCCAAGCTGCGTGAGATGGGTATCAAAGAACCATCAGAAACAGAGACCAACACAGCTGAACCCGTACAGGCAAACACAGGTCCGGTCGAAATCGTCTGGCTGCCTGCCGCCGAAAAAGAATTGAAGAAAATCCCGTTCTTCGTGCGGGGCAAAGCCAAGCGCAACACCGAAACCTTCGCATCCGAGCGTGGCGTTCAAGAGATAAGCGTCGACACCCTCTACGAAGCGAAAGCCCATTATGCGCGATAGTTTCGACGACACCCGGGCGTATAATATCGCCATTATCACGCTGGACAGCCATGCGGCCGGTCCTGTCGCGCGGGCGTCGTTGAACCTTGCCAAAGACTTTCCCGGTCTAAGCGTTACAGTCCACGCTGCCGCCGAGTGGGCAGAAACGCCCAAGGCTTTGGAAGACACCAAACAGGCCATCGCAGAGGCCGATATGGTCGTCGCGAACCTTCTGTTCCTTGAAGAGCATATCAAACCCATCCTCGACGACCTGCACGCTGTGCGGGACAAGGTGGATGGCATGGTTGGCGTGATCGCTGATGCCGAAATCATCAAGCTGACGAAGCTGGGCAAGCTCGACATGAGCAAACCGGCCTCGGGGCTGATGAAAATTCTCAAGTCACTCAAGCCCAAGTCGACTGACTCCGAAGTCGAAAAAGGCGAAAAGCGGATGCAGCAGCTGCGTCGCTTGCCCGGATTGCTAAAGATGGTGCCCGGTAAGGCACAGGATCTGCGGTCGTGGTTCCTGGTCATGCAGTACTGGCTGGGCGGGTCTGACGACAACATCGAACAGATGGTGCGTTATCTTTTGGGTAAGTACGCCAAAGGCCGTAATGAATGGCTTGGTGCGGTCGCCGAAGCGCCCATCGAATACCCGGATGTGGCTCTGTATCACCCGGATGTGCCGCAACGGATCACCACCGACATTGCCGACCTGCCCCGCCCCCCTGACGCGAAAGCGACCGTTGGTCTTCTGATGATGCGGTCTTATGTGCTGGCGAATGATACCGCGCATTACGACGCCGTCATTCGCGCGTTCGAGGCAAAAGGCATGGCTGTTTTGCCTGCCTTTGCCGGGGGTCTTGATGGCCGTCCCGCAATTGACGCGTTCTTCCAGACCGAGGACGGGCCACGCATTGATGCGATGGTGTCTTTGACGGGCTTTAGCCTTGTTGGGGGGCCTGCCTACAATGACAGCGATGCTGCGGTTCAGGTGCTGAAGAACCTTGATCTGCCATATATCGCCGCGCACCCGCTCGAGTTTCAGACACTCGGGCAATGGGCCAATGGCGATCAGGGCCTTGGCCCGATTGAAACCACGATGCTGATTGCGTTGCCTGAACTTGATGGCGCGACATGTCCAACCGTGTTTGGTGGCCGTCATGGCCCCGAAGGCTGCAACGGGTGCCAGTATCAATGCCCGTGCGACACGACCAGCAAGGCGATGGCACCCTGCCGTGAACGCATCGATAGCCTTGCAGAGAAGGCGTTGCGCCAAGCCACGCTGCGCCGCAAGGAAAACGTGGAAAAGAACGTCGGTATCGTGCTTTTCGGCTTCCCGCCCAATGCGGGCGCGGTTGGCACAGCCGCTTACCTTAACGTGTTCGAGTCGCTGTTTAACACGCTGCACCAGATGAAAGCCGAAGGCTACGACCTTGATCCGCCGGAAACGGTTGCGGATTTGCGGGCTGCCGTCCTGGAAGGCAATGCAAAGCAATACGGCCAAGAGGCGAATGTCGCCGCCCATGTCAGTGCTGATGACATCGTGCGCAACACACCGCCGCTGAAGGCGGTCGAAGCGGTTTGGGGTCCGGCGCCGGGCAAAATCCAGTCGGACGGGCGCGGTGTGTTTATCCTTGGGGCGCAATTCGGTAAGGTCTTCGTCGGTGTGCAGCCAACCTTTGGCTATGAAGGCGACCCGATGCGGTTGCTTTTCGAAAAGGGGTTCGCCCCGACGCACGCCTTTGTTCAGTTCTACCAATGGATGCGCAACACCTTCTGCGCCGATGTGGTTCTGCATTTCGGCATGCACGGCGCACTTGAATTCATGCCCGGCAAACAGGCGGGCCTTGGTGCGCGCGACTGGCCGGATCGTCTCATCGGCGAGATGCCGAACGTATACCTGTATGCGTCGAATAACCCGTCTGAGGCGTCGCTGGCCAAGCGTCGTTCCGGTGCTGTGACCGTCACACATTTGACGCCGCCTCTGGCGCAATCCGGTCTCTACAAAGGTCTCCAAGAGCTCAAAGATAGCCTTACGCGGTGGCGGTCTCTTGATCCGGCTGACCACGAACGGGCCGAGTTAGAGACACTTATTGCCGAACAAGCCGAAGCAGTGGACATGGAGGGCACAGCCCCTGATGCGCTTTGGTTAAAGCTTTTGGAAACCGAAGATGCACTGATCCCCGACGGTCTGCATATTGTCGGCAAACCCTTTAGCGACGATGCACGGGCCGAGTACCTGAAACTGATCATCGACGCCGATGACGAGACACGCGCCAAAGTGGATGCGCTGTTGCAGCAGGAAACGGAACTTGGCGCTTTGATGCACGCGCTAGACGGCCGGTACACGCCGCCTGTGCCTGGCGGTGATCTGATCCGGTCTACAGATGTCCTGCCAACGGGCCGCAACATTCACGCGTTTGATCCGTTCCGCATGCCGACGGAATACGCCTGCCGCGATGGTGCAAAACAAGCGGAATTGTTGCTGTGCACGCATGACTCCCTACCACGCACTGTCGCGCTTGTTCTTTGGGGTTCCGACAACATCAAATCCGATGGCGCACCGCTGGCACAGGCTTTGGCTCTGATTGGCGCAAAGCCGCGGTTTGACAGCTTCGGTCGCATCTCCGGCGCGGACCTGATTCCGCTGGAAGAACTTGGTCGTCCACGGATCGACGTGGTCATGACATTGTCTGGCATTTTCCGGGATCTTCTGCCTTTGCAGACCCGCATGCTCGCCGAAGCGGCAAAGAAAGCCGCTGAGGCGGATGAACCGCTCGAACTCAATTACATCCGCGCCCACGCTTGGGTCTATGCACAGGAAAACGGTGTTGATCTGGAAACCGCCGCCTTGCGCGTGTTCTCGAACGCCGAGGGAGCTTATGGCGCAAACGTCAATGCGTTGGTCGATAGCAGCGCATTCGGTGATGAAGATGAACTCGCGGACGCGTACGAGGCCCGCAAGTCTTTCGCCTACGGTGTGAACGGTAAAGCAGCGGCAAACCCCGCGCTTTTGCAAGAAACACTCAAAACCGTTGATGTGGCGTACCAGAATCTCGAAAGCGTTGAACTGGGGGTCACAACGGTTGACCACTATTTTGATACGTTGGGCGGTATTTCCCGAGCGGTGAAGCGTGCACGTGGCGGTCAAGAGGCGGCAATCTACATCTCGGACACCACACGCGGCAACGGGAAGATCCGCACGCTTCAGGATCAGGTCGCACTGGAAACGCGCTCGCGGAGCCTGAACCCGAAGTGGTTCGAAGGCATGCTCAAGCACGGGGCCGAGGGTGTTCGTCAGATTGAAGCGCAAGTCACCAACACGATGGGCTGGTCCGCCACCA
Organism: Marivita sp.; assembly: GCA_043585115.1. GTDB lineage: Bacteria > Pseudomonadota > Alphaproteobacteria > Rhodobacterales > Rhodobacteraceae > Marivita. The sequence goes on along the minus strand of CP121326.1, from coordinate 2,312,002 downwards.
CCGGCAAAGTCGAACCGTGGGTGTACCAGCGCCTGAGCGAGACATTCGTCCTTGATGACGAGATGCGCCAACGCCTCGCTGATCTAAACCCGACCGCATCATCCCGCATGGCGAACCGCCTGCTGGAAGCACACGATCGTAACTATTGGCAACCCGACGCCGAAACGCTGGCAGCTCTGCAAGATGCTGCCGACGCGCTCGAAGATCGCCTTGAGGGGATCGCAGCCGAATGAGAGCGCTAGACATGAATTGGAGCCTGACATGAGCCCACTAGACGCAAAAAGTCCCCCCGCCGCCCGCGCCGCCCTGCGCGAAGCTGCGGGATTGGAAGCGCGCGGTCTGTCCGCGCCGCCCGTTCTAAAAGGTCAGGACGGTGATGGATCAGTGCAGGTGCATCAGGACAATTCGATGAAGATCGAGGGTGCGCAGGTGTTTGCGGTCTATGGCAAGGGTGGGATCGGCAAATCGACCACATCGTCGAATCTCTCTGCCGCTTTTTCAAAGCTGGGCAAGCGCGTGCTCCAGATTGGCTGTGACCCAAAGCATGACAGCACGTTTACTTTGACCGGCCAATTGCAGCCGACCGTGATCGACATCCTGAAAGAGGTTGATTTCCACGCCGAGGAACTGCGCCCAGAAGACTTCATGGCTGACGGGTTCAATGGTGTGAAATGTATCGAAGCGGGCGGCCCGCCTGCTGGAACCGGCTGTGGTGGCTACGTGGTTGGCCAGACCGTGAAGCTGCTCAAGCAGCATCACCTTTTGGAAGACACTGATGTCGTTCTGTTCGACGTACTGGGCGATGTCGTCTGTGGTGGCTTTGCCGCGCCTTTGCAGCACGCAGACCGTGCCGTGATTGTGACGGCAAATGACTTTGACAGCATCTATGCGATGAACCGGATCATTGCTGCGGTGCAGGCCAAATCAAGCAACTACAAAGTTCGCCTCGCGGGTTGTGTGGCGAACCGGTCCAAAGACACGGACGAGGTGGATCGTTACTGCGATACCGTCGGCTTCAAACGCCTTGCGCATATGCCCGATTACGACGCCATCCGCAGATCGCGCCTCAAGAAAAAGACACTGTTCGAGATGCCAGACGAAGAAGACATCGTCATCGCGCGCAAGGAATATGTGCGTCTTGCCGAGACGCTGCTCAAAGGTACCGAAGGCATGGCACCGAAGCCGCTAGAAGACCGCGATATCTTTGAGTTGTTGGGGTTCGATTGATGAGCTACGACGCCACACGCGATCGGGTTGAACACTATTTCGACCGTACAGCTACCAAAGTGTGGGAGCGACTGACGTCTGACGCTCCGGTGAGCCGTATTCGCGAAACCGTTCGCAAGGGCCGCGACCAGATGCGGGACAAGCTTTTGTCTGCATTGCCGACCGATCTGAACGGCGTTCGCGTGCTGGACGCAGGATGCGGTGCCGGCCAGATGACGCAAGAGCTTGCTGCGCGCGGGGCCAATGTGGTTGCGGTCGATATCTCGCCGTCTTTGGTGAAGATAGCTCAGGATCGGCTGCCGCGAGATTTGCAGCACAAAGTGACATTCACCAGTGGTGACATGTTGTCTGTGGATCATGGCGCATTCGACCACGTGATCGCGATGGACAGTCTGATCTACTACACAGAGACAGACATCCGCGCAGCGCTATCCAAATTGGGCGAACGGACAAGTGGTTCGATCGCGTTTACGGTCGCACCTCGTACGCCTTTGCTGATGACGATGTGGTATGCGGGCAAGGCATTTCCGCGGTCTGACCGATCTCCTGTGATGATCCCTCATGGACCACGTCGTCTGGAAAAAACGGTCTCTGACATTGGTAAACTCGCGGATTTGGGCCGCGTGAATTCCGGGTTCTACATCAGTCAGGCTTTGGAGTTCCGTCCATGATCGTAAGCCGCAACCAAGTGAAGTCTCTGGGCGTGAAGATGCTGCCGTTTTCGGATGCTGCATCTGATGATCTGCCTTTGGGCCAGTTGTTGCGGCTGGCTTTGTTTCAGGTGTCTGTCGGCATGGCCGGTGTCATGCTGTTGGGCACTTTGAACCGTGTCATGATTGTCGAACTGTCTGTGCCTGCCACGCTTGTTGCCATCATGGTGGCATTGCCTGTTCTGATTGCGCCGTTCCGCGCCTTGCTTGGGTTCAAGTCGGACAATCACCGCTCGGCCATTGGATGGAAGCGTATTCCCTACCTGTGGTTTGGGACGTTATGGCAGTTTGGCGGGTTGGCCGTGATGCCAGCGTGTTTGCTGGTACTGGGTGGCGATGTCACCCACGAGGTGCCTTTTGCCGGCGAAGTTCTGGCGGCATTGGCCTTTATCATGACCGGTCTTGGCATGCACATGACACAGACAGCCGGTCTGGCTCTTGCTGCTGACCGAGCCAATGACGACACACGCCCGCGCGTCGTCGCATTGCTATATGTGATGTATCTCGTTGGCATGGGCGTTTCCGCCATCGTGATCGGTTGGCTCTTGCGGGATTTCTCGGGTGTTCTGTTGATCAGCGTGGTTCAAGGCTGTGCGGTTATGACCTTGGTGCTGAACGTGATCGCGCTTTGGAAACAAGAGCGTGTGCGCCCGATGACCAAGGAAGCGCGCGAAGCACCGCAACCTTCATTCAAGGATGCATGGAGTGATTTGACCGCTGGGGGCACGGCTGGCCGTCTGCTGGCAGTCGTCTTTTTCGGAACCATGGCATTTAACATGCAGGATGTGCTGCTTGAGCCCTATGGCGGTGAAATCCTTTGGCTAAGCGTATCGTCTACGACGCTGCTAACGGCGACTTGGGCATTGGGTGCCTTGATCGGGTTCGCCCTAGCGGCGCGTGTTTTGGCGAAGGGTGGCAACACGTATCGCATGGCGTCTGTTGGCCTACTTGCCGGCGTCGCCGCCTTTAGCACTGTTATTTTCGCAGCGCCGATGAATTCAACCGCACTGTTCTTTCTGGGTGCAGGGCTGATCGGGTTTGGCGGCGGTTACTTTGCAATCTCGACTTTGACCGCTGCAATGACGCTGCCCGCGGAAGGGCTTGCAGGTCGCGGTCTTGCGCTGGGCGCTTGGGGGGCCGCTCAGGCCACGGCTGCCGGACTGTCTACACTTATCGGTGGCGCGACACGTGACGGCGTTAACTATATCGCACTTTCTGGAAGCTGGGGCGAGGCACTTGCCACCCGCGCAACCGGCTATTCCGTCGTTTACCACCTCGAAATCGGGCTTTTGTTCGTGACGCTCATCATACTGGGCCGTCTCATCAGTCAGAGCAGAAGCACACCCATTCTCACTCAGAAACCGACAGGGCTGGGCCTTGCCGATTTCCCAACCTGACCAAGGCCCATCAAGGAGAACTAAAGATGACCGAAGACTATATCCTTGGAAACCTCGACCTTGCGAGCATTTCGCTCTGGTTGTTTTTCATTTTCTTCGTTGGACTCGTGATCTGGATTCAGCGTGAAAACCAGCGTGAAGGCTATCCACTTCTTGACGAGGATGGCACGCAAGCTGACGCAGGCGGCGTATTTCCGAACCCGTCGGACAAGACATTCCTTCTGCCGCATGGTCGTGGTGAATACACAGTCCCATCGGGTCAGACGCCCGAGCGTACAGACATTGATGCCAAGCTGACCCGTCAATTCGACAGCGGTGGTTTCCCGTTTGATCCGGTGGGTGATCCGCTTGCCGATGGCGTCGGACCTGGCAGCTGGGCACCGCGCCGCGATGAACCCGAACTGGATGGTCATGGTCACCCAAAGATCATCCCGATGTCGGGAAGTGATCATTTCCGCGTATCGGCTGGACGTGACCCGCGTGGTCTTCCTGTTGTGGCTGGTGACGGAGCGATTGTCGGCAAGATTACCGATATGTGGGTCGATGAGCCGGAACAGATGGTTCGGTATCTCGAGATGGAACTTGATGCAGAATATGGTGGCGGAGCGCGGCTTGTTCCGATCACATTTACTCGCATCTGGGGCAACCGCGTGAAGGTGCGTTCGATCTTTGGTGAACATTTTGCCGGTGTTCCAAAGCTCGCCTCGCCGCAGCAGATCACCAAGCTCGAGGAAGAGAAAGTCAGCGCCTATTACGGTGGCGGTACGCTTTATGCCAGCCAAGCGCGGCTTGATCCGCAGATCTAAACGATAAGGACCAACGGCCGCAGCCACGGCTTTAGGAAAGGGAACCCACCATGTCACATGACGATTTTCAGGTAGAACCGGTTAAAGGCCTGCCAGAGACACCTCCCGAGGGGGAGGTGATCCTCTGGCAAGGGAAACCGGATTGGTGGGCCCTTTCCAAGGAGTCTTTGAACCTTCTTTGGGTTGCGGGATACTTTGTGTTCCTCGCCGCCTGGAGGTTTGTGGCTGTGGTCGATCTAATGCCGCTTGGTCAGGCTATCTGGGCGTCTGTCCCGTTCCTGATCCTTGGCGCCATTGTGCTGGTTCTTTTGCTGGCCATCGCTTGGACGCAGGCACATTACACCGTCTACACGGTCACCAACCGTCGTATTGCGATGCGGATTGGGGCTGCACTGACGGTGACGTTGAACTTGCCTTACACGCAGATCGGATCGGCCAATCTGGACCTGCGCAAATCAGGCACAGGTACAATTGCGTTTGATCTTCTTGGGGATACGCGGATCAGCTATCTTGTGTGCTGGCCGCATGTACGCCCTTGGCGGATTTCGCCGACACAGCCTGCGCTGCGCTGCATTCCCGACGCCGAAAACATCGCTGCGATGATTGCAGAGGCTGCTCAAGCCCGTGTTTCGACCCCACAGGTCGAACGCCGGAGTGGTGCGCCGTCTGCTGTCGCAGCCGAATAAGGGGTAGTGCAAATGCAAACGCAAACTGTTGACAAAGCACGCATCCACGCCACCGAACGCGAACTGGTGCCACGTCTTTTTGTGCGGGCAATGTTTGGCATGGTTATGACATGCCTGATCATGGTCAGTGTCTATCGCTGGATGGATGGCCCGGTTCAGTACTCTGCGCCTGAATCGCCGGTGGTGATTGAAAAAGTGTTATATCTCGAAGGAAATATGAGCGGGTCCGCCAAAGTCTTTGGCGAAGACGGCACGCTCTTTGCCGAATACAGTGCCGAAAAGGGAGGATTCCTTTCTGGTATCTGGCGTGTGCTGCAACGGGAACGCACCAAAGCACGCGTCGATTTGAATGGTCCGGTGATCGTTCGGGCACGTGAAAACAACCGTCTTGAGATCTTTGATCCCAGCACGGGATGGGGGGCTGACCTTATGGGGTTCGGCGCCGACAACTCGGCCGCTTTCGCCAAGCTGCTGAAATAACCGAAAGGGAATCGGACTATGGGTCTGTTGACAAAAGATATTGAAAGGGCGCCGTGCACAGTGGAAATCAGCCACTGTTTCGAGAGCCTTCACGCGCATGTGCGGTTTAACAACGGCGCGGTGATCTATCCCGGTGACGAAGTAAAAGTGCAAGGGCCCGAGATCATGGCCCCGTTCGGTGAGGTTGTGTCCGAAGATCGCGAAGCGATTATCGTCCGTGCCTCCAAGCTCGAACAGCTCTGGACCCGTCTGACCGGCGATTTCGAGGTTATGGAGCTTTGTGAATTCTCATTCTCCGAGGAGGTGACGCTATGAACATGCAAGCCAAACACACCGCCGACGCGACCACGGTCGAAGAAAGCCTCGCCATTCAAGAGGAACAGGCGAAGTATGACGACACCTTCGCGACCGAAACCGCAATGGCGAACACGCTGCTGACGCCGCGGTTCTACACCACCGATTTCGATGAGCTGGACGCGATCAATGTCGATGGAATTCGCGCCGAATGGGACGAGTTGATCGCCCAAATGGAAGCGGATCCGAACAAAGGCCACTTCAAGAAAAACGAAGATTGGGACCATGTTGATTGGGAAAACATGGAGCCGCAATTGAAGAAGGAATTCATCGATTTCCTGATCTCAAGCTGCACTGCGGAATTCTCGGGCTGCGTTCTTTACAAAGAAATGAAGCGACGCGGGAACAACAAGGACATCACGCAGCTGTTTCAGCTTATGGCGCGGGATGAGGCGCGACATGCAGGGTTTATCAACGATGCCCTACGCGAAGCTGGGCTGCGCGTGAACCTTGGTTTCCTGACGCAATCGAAGAAATACACCTATTTCCGGCCCAAGTTCATCTATTACGCGACCTATCTTTCGGAAAAGATCGGCTACGCCCGCTATATCACCATTTTCCGTCACCTTGAGGCCAACCCAGAGCATCGCTTTCACCCGATCTTCAAGTGGTTTGAAGAGTGGTGCAATGACGAGTTCAGCCATGGTGAGGCCTTTGCTCTTTTGATGAAGACGGACCCTAAACTGACACAGGGTAAGAACGTGCTTTGGATCAAGTTTTTCCTGACAGCCGTTTACGCAACCATGTATGTGCGTGACCACCAACGCCCTGCCTTTCACAAGGCGCTGGGCGTCGATCCGGATTGGTATGCACATGAGGTCTTTACCAAGACTTCAAAGCTGACCGAACAGATCTTCCCGATTACCCTTGATATCGAACATCCGCGTTGGCAACCGACACTGGAAAAACTCCAGAGTGCCAATGTGCAGATTGCCAAAGGCAAGGCACAGGGTGGTCTGGGCGGTAAACTCAAGGAACTGGCCGGGTCTGCAAAGGCGGCGATGTGTTTTGTGTCGCTGTATACCATTCCAGCAAACAAGCATCAGGTGCCGACAAATACACGTTTGGTACCGGCATATTAAAAGGCGGTTTCGCCGCCAGTCTGGCGGCGGCCACGTGGGGGCCAGCCCCCACACCCCCGGCGTATTTTGAAAGAGAAGAAGGAAAAGAAGCGTGCTGAATGATCCATGGATCGCTGCCCTAGTGGCGCTTTTCGTCTGGTGGTTCTCCACCGGAGCGATCCTGATGGTCGTCAAATACGCGGATCGGCATGGTATTGGTTTTGGTCGCGCGTTGACCCTGGCTGCCATGCCGGTGTTCTTTTTGGGGGCTTACGGCATCTGGGTCACGGCAGGGACGGATACACCCGCCTCGGCCTATCACGCATTCCTTGCTGCCTTGGCATTGTGGGCTTGGATCGAGCTGGCATTTCTAACCGGCACGATCACCGGACCCAACCGCATCGTTTGCCGTGCCGACATTCCCGAATGGGAACGCTTTATTCGTGCTTGGGGCACCATCGCCTATCATGAGATCTTGCTTGCGGCGACGTTAACAGGGGTCTGGCTTTATACGAACGGGGCTGAGAACACGTTTGGTTTCTGGACCTTTGCAGTTCTGTTCTTTGCCCGTGTGTCAGCCAAGCTGAACCTGTTTTTGGGCGTTCCCAAGATCAACACGGAATTTCTGCCGCAGCCGCTTGCTCATTTGCCGAGCCATTTCCGGCATGCGCGGATGAACTGGCTTTTTCCGATCTCGGTCAGTGCGCTGACCTTTGCCGTCGCCTGCTGGCTTGAACGGATTTATTCAGCCACGTCGCCCGGTGACGCGATTGGCTTTTCTCTTTTGGCGGCCATGACTGCGCTCGCACTGCTTGAGCATTGGTTCATGGTTCTGCCGCTGCCCGACGAGAAACTCTGGCGTTGGATGATTCCGGCGCCCAAACCAAAACAACAAGACAAGACGATACGAACGGAGGACGCCCATGGACTTTGATAGCCTTTTCAATGCCCAGCTTGATGCCCTGAAAGAAGAAGGGAACTATCGCATCTTTGCCGAGCTGGAGCGCAAATGTGGCGCTTTCCCGAAGGCCAAATCGCATGACGATGATTGCCCTGACGAAGTGACGGTCTGGTGCTCGAATGACTATCTTGGCATGGGCCAACATCCGGATGTCATCAGGTCGATGCAGGATGCGGTTGCCGAAAACGGGTGCGGCGCCGGAGGCACGCGCAATATCAGCGGAACCAACCATCAGCACAAGCTGCTGGAAACAGAGCTTGCCGACCTGCATGGCAAAGAAGCCGCGTTGCTGTTCACGTCGGGCTATGTTTCAAACTGGGCAGCGCTTTCGACGCTTGGATCGCGTCTGCCAGATGCGGTGATCCTGTCAGACGAATTGAACCATGCCTCAATGATCGAAGGCATTCGCCATAGCCGGGCCAAGAAGGTCATTTGGAAGCACAACGATCCCGAAGATCTGGACCGCAAGCTGGCGGCATTGCCGTCTAACGCGACCAAAATCGTTGCTTTCGAATCGGTCTATTCAATGGATGGCGACATTTGCCCGATGAAAGAAATCGTCGAAGTGGCCGAAAAACACGGCGCGATGACGTATCTGGACGAGGTTCACGCTGTTGGCATGTACGGCCCGCGTGGCGGTGGGGTGTCTGAGCGCGAGGGACTGGCTGATCGGATCACCCTGATTGAGGGAACGTTGGGCAAAGCCTTTGGCGTGATGGGCGGTTACGTCTCTGGTTCAGAGGCGATGTGTGACTTCATCCGGTCTTTCTCGAGTGGTTTCATTTTCACAACAGCGCTGCCACCGGCTGTCGCTGCGGCGGCCCGTACTTCGATCATGCATCTCAAACAAAGCGACACAGAGCGTCGGCAGCAGCAGGTACAGGTGGCAAAACTTCGCAAACGGCTTGACGATATGGGCATTCCACATATCGAAAACCCAAGCCACATCATTCCTGTGATGATCAAAGATCCGGTCAAATGCCGGATGCTGGCGGATATCCTGATGCAGGATTACGGAATCTACGTACAGCCGATCAACTATCCGACTGTGCCAAAAGGGACAGAGCGTTTGCGCTTTACACCAGGGCCACTGCATTCGGATGCCGATATTGAACTGTTGGTCCAAGCTCTGGCAACCCTTTGGAAACAGTGCGCAATTGCGCATCAGGTTGCTTGACTTTGAGTGGCCTTCGAATAGTTCATAAGGAACAACACAGGTTTGCTATTGGTTAACCGTAGCAGAGCGCGCTAATGTGCGCCGAACACGATAAAGGAGTTCGAGAATGAAGTTGATGATCGCAACAGCAGCCACAGCAATTGCGTTTGCTGGCGCCGCTTTCGCAGGAAGCCATGCTGGATCGGGTGATGCCGCAGCCGGCGAAAAGGAATTCAACAAGTGCAAGTCGTGCCACATGATCGTGGCTGATGATGGCACCGAGATCGTCAAGGGCGGCCGTACCGGCCCGAACCTTTACAACATCATTGGTCGTCAGGCTGGTGTTCAGGAAGGCTTTCGCTACGGTGACAGCCTGGTTGCTGCTGGCGAAGCAGGTCTGGTTTGGGATGAAGAAACATTCGTTGCTTATGTCCAAGACCCCAAGGGTTTCCTTGCCGAATATCTGGACGACAAGAGCGCACGATCCAAAATGTCATACCGACTGCGCAAGGGTATGGAAGATGTCTATTCCTATCTCGTGACTGTCAGCCCTGACTCGGGTTCCTAAGTCTCGCGCATGAGTGCTTAAAAAGGGCGCGCTGCCACAGCGCGCCCTTTTTATTTGGCACGGACGTGTTGCACAGTTGACCGGTACCGCCTGCTCGCGCAAAAGACCTGCCAAGAATATAAGGGGCAGCGTCATGAAGATTGCGATGATCGGGACCGGGTATGTCGGTCTTGTCTCGGGTGTGTGTTTTTCCGATTTTGGCCACTCGGTTGTCTGTGTCGACAAAGATCAGCGCAAGATCGACATGTTGGAGCGCGGTGAAGTTCCGATCTATGAACCGGGTCTTGATGCCTTGATGGCCAAGAATGTCGAGGCGGGTCGTCTTGAGTTCACGCTCGATTTAAGCGCAGCCATTGATGGTGCGGATGCTGTATTCATTGCTGTTGGTACACCCACCCGTCGCGGTGATGGTCATGCGGACCTGACCTATGTGATGGCGGCTGCCGAAGAAATCGCCAAGACGGCAAAAGATTATGTGGTTATCGTCACGAAATCGACGGTCCCCGTCGGAACCAATCGAAAAGTGCGCGAGGTTGTTGCTGCGGCCAACCCTGATCTTGAATTTGATGTCGCCTCGAATCCCGAGTTCCTGCGCGAAGGGGCTGCGATTGACGATTTCATGAAACCGGACCGTGTGGTTGTCGGTGTTGAAACCGATCGCGCAGCGGCTGTGATGTCAGACATCTATCGCCCGCTTTATCTGCGCGACTTCCCGATTGTAACCACGGATCTCGAATCTGCCGAGATGATCAAATATGCCGCCAATGCGTTTCTGGCGACCAAGATTACGTTCATCAATGAGATTGCGGCGCTTTGCGAAAAAGTCGGGGCTGATGTGAAACAAGTGTCCAAAGGCATGGGCATGGACAACCGCATCGGCAACAAGTTCCTGCATGCCGGTCCAGGCTACGGCGGGTCATGCTTTCCCAAGGACACAAAGGCGCTTGCGCGAATTGGTCAGGAACATGCAAGCCCAATGCATATTACCGAAGCGGTAATCGCGGTAAACGAAGACATCAAACGCCGGATGATTGAAAAGCTTCAAGACCTGTGTGACGGGTCTTTTAACGGCAAGACGATTGCCGTTCTTGGTGTGACTTTCAAACCAAACACCGACGATATGCGTGATGCGCCGTCGTTGACGATTGTGCCAGCATTGGTGGGTGGTGGCGCAAAGGTGCGTGTCTGCGATCCGCAAGGTCAGCACGAGGGTGAGGCGCTGTTGCCCGGGGTCGAATGGCAGGAAGATCCGTATGTGGCTGTGGAAGATGCCGATGTGTTGGTTCTACTGACAGAATGGAACGAATTCCGCGCGCTTGATCTCAAGCAGATTGCCGACAGCATGAAGCGCCCGGCGATGGCGGATCTTCGTAATATCTACAATGCCGACGTTGTCAGAGAAGCCGGTTTCGTAGCCTACGACAGCGTAGGACGGGTAGGGTTCTAGCGATTCGACGGGTTTGGGGCCGGATCATTGGCCGTGGACAATATGAGGCGGAAATAAGGCAGCAATTGGACGCGCACTTCAAACAAACCGGACCATCGAGTTAGGATTGTTCCCGAAAAGGATGCTTTTGCCGCAAATAAGGCAAAATGCTTTGTGCTCTGCCGTATTTCTGCCAAAACCAAACCTGTCGGGCGGGGGCTCGAACACAAGGTGCGTCCATGCGTCAGGTCTCTGACACTGTCCACTCTCTCTTATTTGCTCACGGGCACCGCGTTAAGCGGGCGCATGACGCATGGAGATCGCATTTTCGCAGCGCAGGAGCTTTGGGGTAATCACACATAAGCCACACTCGGGGGCGCGAGTGGCAGCTACAACCATTCGACGAGGTGAAGCGCTGTGTGGCGTGTGAGCGTTCTTAGACGCACCCAAAGATCCTGCCTGCTGTATGTTCTTTAGCCAGCAGTCTCAATTCCCAAAATGGTGCGCAGAATGTCTTTGGCGTTTTCAGAGGCCCAGTCCGCATCACCGCGCATTCGGGCAACCTCCTGACCTTCGGGGTTGATGATAACGGTAATCGGCAGACCAAGAACACCCATTTCCCGCGCTAGTCCCGATTTGGGGTCGCGATAGAGTGGCAGATTGTCGACACCGATTTCATCAAAGAAACTTTTCATCGCCGGAGGCGGGTTGCGGCCCGTGGCAATAGTAACCACGTCAAAGGTCTCTCCGCCAAATTCGGTTTGTAGCTCTGAAAGCATGGGCATTTCCTTGCGGCATGGCGCGCACCATGTGGCCCAAAAGTTCAAAAGCACCCATTTGCCTTTGTATTGATCCAACGACAAAGGCGCACCGTCGAAGGTGGTAAACTCCGCAGTTCCAACAGGTTGCGCTTTGCTGTGGAAGGTCAGCTTTTTCATATCGTTTTCACGCATCGCTTCGGCTTTGGACAGATCGGCCAGTGCCGGGTTTGCAAGCGCAACGAGGCCCGTATAGAGGATGGCGGCGAGTTTATTCTTCATTTTCCCTCCGAAGGGGTAAGACCATGTCCGACAAATCCTCGAACCAGATGTGGGGCGGCCGTTTCGCCGCCGGACCCGATGCAATCATGGAGGCAATTAACGCCTCGATCGGGTTCGACAAACGCATGGCGGCACAAGACATAGCCGGATCAAGGGCCCACGCAGCAATGCTTGCTGCACAAGGCATCGTAACACCTAGCGACGCAGAAGCGATGCGGGAAGGCTTGCTCACCGTATTGTCAGAGATTGAAACAGATACGTTCGCCTTTTCGACCGCGTTGGAAGACATCCACATGAATGTCGAGGCGCGTCTGAAAGAAGTCATCGGTGAACCAGCTGGGCGTTTGCACACCGGCCGTTCACGCAACGATCAGGTTGCCACCGATTTCCGTCTGTGGGTCCGCGATCAGTTGGATGCAGCATCGTCAGGCCTGACCGCATTGATCCGTGCGCTTGTGGATCAGGCCGAAGCGGGTGCTGATTGGGTGATGCCCGGGTTTACGCATCTTCAGACAGCACAGCCTGTGACATGGGGTCATCACATGATGGCGTATGTTGAAATGTTCGCGCGTGATCTGAGCCGAGTTGAAGACGCGCGGAAGCGGATGAACGAATCGCCTTTGGGCGCCGCGGCTCTGGCGGGCACGTCGTTTCCCATTAATCGGGAGATGACGGCACAGACACTTGGCTTTGACCGCCCAATGGCCAACAGCCTTGATGCCGTCAGCGATCGGGACTTCGCACTTGAATTCCTGAGCGCTGCAAGCATCAGTGCCATGCATCTTAGCCGGATGGCTGAAGAGCTTGTGATCTGGTCCTCGGCGCAATTCCGGTTTGTCACGCTATCTGACCGGTTCTCAACCGGATCGTCGATCATGCCGCAAAAGAAAAATCCAGATGCGGCCGAGCTGATCCGGGCCAAGATTGGCCGTATTTTCGGTGCCAATGTTGCGCTGATGATGGTGATGAAGGGCCTGCCTCTGGCCTATTCCAAAGACATGCAGGAAGACAAAGAACAGGTCTTTGATGCTGCCGATAACTGGATGCTGGCCCTGGCCGCAATGGAGGGCATGGTCAAAGACATGACTGCAAATGTCGAAAACCTTGAAGATGCGGCATCTGCAGGTTTCTCGACAGCGACTGATATGGCCGACTGGCTTGTTCGGACACTCGATCTACCTTTCCGGGACGCGCATCATGTGACCGGGTCTTTGGTGGCGATGGCGGAACAGAAGGGGTGCGATTTGCCTGACCTAAGCCTTGAAGACATGCAGTCTGTGCACACGGCCATCACGAAGGATGTGTTCGAAGTTCTTGGAGTTCATAATTCCGTTGCCAGCCGCACGAGCTATGGTGGAACTGCACCGGTCCGCGTCAGAGAGCAAGTCGCCCGTTGGAAAGAGGTGCTTGGATGAAAGCAGCCATTTTGCTTTTGGCTTGTTTAGCCTTTGCCGGTTGCGGGGCAGATGGGCCTCCGGTTACGCCGTCGGTCAACACAACTGTATCCGTCGGAAGCGAAGGTGTACGGACTTCGACCGGTTTGACTGTTCAATCTGGTCCGATAACAGTCGGAGCACAATTCTGATGGCCCCGATGCGTTGGATTTATTTGGGACTTGCTGTCTGGGGCGCCATCCATCCGATGTATTATTTCATGTCATATCTTGGCGCGAATGACTGGAGCCTTGGGGCGCTTATTGACGCTTGGTATGTGAACGACTCGACCACCGGGCTAACCTGGGATTTGACCATCGCTGCGGTGACGCTGACGATCTGGATCATCGCCGAGGTTGCTGTGCGCCGAAACTGGTCTGCACTGATTGCGATCCCGGCAACGTATTGCATTGGTGTCAGCTGTGGCCTGCCGCTTTATCTGTTTTTGCGGTCGAAACCGATCTTGTGACCAAATTGAGCGGGCTTTGCAGCCCGCACTTGATATCTCGGCTTTGCCTCGGGTGGGTGCTGTTTGAACCGTCGTGAGCCATTTCACGGGTCTATTGCGGGGCATGCATGTTTTTTGCGTATTTTTGAAAAGAAGAAGCAAGGGGTAGCGCAGGGCCGTATGCTGCGCTACTGCGGCGCGGTCTGTTCAGGAGGCGGTTGTGGATCATTTTCTATATCGTAATGGCGCGCTTTATGCCGAAGACGTGGCGGTCGCCGACATCGCCGCTGCTGTCGGTACGCCATTTTATCTATATTCAACCGCAACGCTGGAGCGCCATTTCAAGCTTTTTGATGAAGCATTGGACGGCATGGACCACTTGGTCTGCTACGCTATGAAAGCGGCGTCGAACCAAGCCATTCTGAAGACGCTTGGCGATCTTGGTGCGGGTATGGACGTTGTGTCCGGTGGTGAATACGCGCGGGCCAAAGCTGCTGGAGTACCCGGGGATCGCATTGTCTTTTCGGGGGTGGGCAAAACAAGGACCGAGATTCGCCTTGCGCTGGAAGGTGGTATTCGTCAGTTCAATGTTGAAAGCGAACCGGAAATGCGGGTCATTTCCGAGGTAGCCACGTCGCTGGGGCTTGTTGCTCCAATCACAGTGCGTGTGAACCCGGATGTAGATGCGAAAACGCATGCCAAGATCGCAACTGGAAAATCGGAAAACAAGTTTGGCATTCCGATTTCAAAGGCACGTGAGGTTTATGCAGAGGCGGCTGCCCTACCTGGCATAAAGGTGATCGGCATTGACGTGCATATTGGCTCGCAGCTGACCGATTTGGAACCATACGAGCTTGCCTATCGCAAAGTGGCTGAACTGACAGAGCAATTGCGGGCGGATGGTCATACCATCACGCGGCTGGATCTGGGTGGTGGTTTGGGAATTCCCTATGCCCGCAGCAACGAAGCGCCGCCGCTTCCGTCAGATTACGGGGCATTGATCAAACGCACCGTTGGACACCTGGGATGCGAGATCGAGATTGAGCCCGGGCGTCTGATTGCGGGAAATGCGGGAATTTTGGTCAGTCGCGTTGTCTATGTAAAACAAGGTGAAGGGCGTCAATTCCTGATCCTCGACAGCGCCATGAACGATCTGATTCGCCCGGCGATGTATGAGGCGCATCATGACATTGTCCCGGTGATTGAACCCGCTGCCGGAGTTGAGCAACAGCCTTATGATATTGTTGGTCCTGTTTGTGAATCTGGCGATACATTTGCCAAGAATCGCATGATGCCCCCGCTTCGGGATGGTGATCTTGTGGCCTTCCGGTCGGCGGGTGCTTATGGCGCGGTCATGGCCAGTGAATACAATACGCGTCCGCTTGTGCCTGAAGTTTTGGCAAAGGGCGATCAATTCGCCGTCATTCGAAAGCGCCCGGACTTTGACGAAATCATAAACCGAGATACCATCCCCCCATGGCTGTAAGGTATCCCCCTGCGGCCGGATGATCGGGAGATCGGAATGACCGCACGGGACGACCTGCCCACGGAAATCAATTCAGCACTGCGCTGGCCCCTGTTTCTGACCCGTTTGGGAATGGGCGCAGAGATCGTTGTGCGGGCCTTTTGGCCGCTGTGGTCTGTGATCTTTGCGACGCTTGCCTTCCTGATGCTTGGTGTGCAGGACCACTTGCCGCTTGCGGCGGTGTGGACAACGCTGGGCATTTCCGGGCTGGCTGCCATTTGGGCGATGGTGCGGGGTGTAAGGCGGTTTAAGTGGCCGTCAGAAGCATCTGCACTGGCACGGCTTGATGCAACGCTTCCGGGTAATCCCATTCTGGCGGCAATGGACAGTCAGGCGATCGGGTCGAATGATCCTGCATCTTTGGCGGTTTGGAATGCGCATCAGGCGCGGATGGCGGCACGGCTGAAAGATGCAAAAGCTGCAGAACCGGACTTGCGTGTGTCCAAGGCCGATCCTTTTGCGCTTCGATATGTTGCGGTTCTGGCATTTCTTGTGGCTGCGGTCTTTGGTTCGGTCCTGAAGGTTCAAACCGTGTCTGCTATGGGTCCGAACGGGTCTGATCTGGCCTCTGGCCCGACATGGGAAGGTTGGCTGGAGCCGCCTCGCTATACTGGTCTGCCTTCTATTTACCTGAATGACATCAACGATGCCCGCCTTGAAACACCCGAAGGCAGCCGGATTACGCTGCGTTTCTATGGCGAGGTTGGTGCGCTGAGCGTGACGGAAACCGTGTCCAATCAAGCACCGCTGGCAGCAACACCCGAAGAGCTGGTCGAAGCCTCGATCAACACCGCACAGGAATTCACGGTTGAACGGTCGGGTCGGCTTGAGATTGAAGGACCGGGAGGGCGGCTTTGGGAAATTATTGCGGCACCTGACCGAGCCCCCGAAGTGATGCGCGACGGCGAGATTGAGGTCAGTTACGAAGGGGAAGCGCAAATCCCGTTTGCCGCCAGAGATGACTATGCCGTTGCAAACGGAATAGCCCGGATCGAGCTGGCGTTAAGCGATGTGGATCGCCGCTATTGGCTTCGTATTGAACCTGAAGCGCGACCAGTGATCGAATTGCCGCTTCCGATGCCTATTGCCGGTGACAGATCGGATTTTTCCGAGTCACTTGTCGACAATTTCTCCGAACACCCTTGGGCCAATCTGCCGGTGACAATCAGCTTGTCCGTTACCGATGAAGCAGACCAGATCGGTGAGTCTGTGCCGGATGTAATTGACCTGCCGGGCCGTCGGTTTTTCGATCCCATGGCGAGCGCAATAATTGATCTGCGACGTGCGTTGCTCTGGAACCGGGAAAACGCCTCCGATATCGCACTTCTCATGCGGGCGATCTCGCACAGGCCGGATGATGTGTTCCGGTCCAGCACGGATTTCCTGCGTCTGCGCACGATCATGCGCCGGGTCGAAGCGTTGTCCAGTGTCACAATGAATGACGACCAGCAGGCGGAGATCGCACAAGCGATGTGGGACCTCGCCATACGATTGGAAGAAGGCGACCTTGAGGACGCTTTGGAACGTCTGCAACGGGCGCAGGATCGGTTGTCTGAAGCGATGCGCAATGGGGCGTCGGATCAGGAAATTGCCGAATTAATGCAGGAGCTGCGCGAGGCGACTGATGATTACCTGCGTCAATTGTCTCGTCAGGCGCAGCAGGACCAGCAGAACAATCCTGATCAGGAAATGACCCAGAACCAGAACATGATGGAGATGAGTCAGAACGATCTGCAGGAAATGATGGATCGTATTCAGGAATTGATGGAACAGGGCCGGATGGCTGAGGCGCAGGAAGCGTTGGAACAGTTGCGCCAGATGATGGAAAACATGCAGGTCACGCAAGGGCAGGGCCAGCAAGGCCAATCGCCCGGCGAACAGGCTATGGAAGGCTTGGCTGAAACACTAAGAGAACAGCAAGGTCTGTCGGATCAGGCCTTCCGTGACCTACAAGAACAGTTCAATCCCGGACAACAGGGCCAGCAGGGCCAAGAAGGTCAGCAGCCGGGGCAACAACCCGGTC
Organism: Marivita sp.; assembly: GCA_043585115.1. Taxonomy (GTDB): domain Bacteria; phylum Pseudomonadota; class Alphaproteobacteria; order Rhodobacterales; family Rhodobacteraceae; genus Marivita. Next base: position 2,294,701 of record CP121326.1, on the reverse strand, counting down.
AGCAAGGGCAAGGCCAGCAACAAGGGCAGGGCCAAGGCCAACAGCAAGGTCAAGGTCAACAACCGGGCCAGCAACCCGGCCAAGGCCAAAATGGCCAAGGCCAGAGCCTTGAGGAAAGCCTTGCGGACAGACAGCGGTCTTTGCGTCAGGAATTAAACCGTCAATCCCAAAACCTTCCGGGGGCCGGAACCGAGGCGGGTGAAGCCGCCCGCGATGCATTGGATCGCGCCGAAGGGGCGATGGAAGGCGCAGAGGAAGCCCTGCGTGAAAACGATCTTGCCGGGGCAATAGATAATCAATCCGAAGCAATGGAAGCTCTCCGAGAAGGAATGCGCAACCTTGGCGAAGCCATGGCGCAACAACAGCAACAGGGGCAGGGTCAACAGGGCATGGCCGATGGGGCTGATCCAGGCCAGCAGCGCGATCCTTTGGGCCGTAATGTCGGATCGAATGGCCAAATCGGATCGGATGAAAATCTGTTGCAGGGAGAAGACGTCTATCGTCGAGCCCGCGAATTGCTTGATGAAATCCGCCGTCGCTCAGGCGAAGGAGAGCGGCCCGAGGAAGAATTGGAATATCTTGAAAGATTGTTGGATCGTTTCTGAGCCTCTCAGCTTCCTAGGCCGAAAGTCTGTTAATTCTCACGTGTCTGGCTCAACCTTGCCTCGCAGGGCTTTCACTTCACCACGCACTTTCTTTGCCTTGAGCCGGCGCTTCTTTGATCCGAGCGTTGGTTTGGTGGGTACACGGCGTTTTGGCGGTGTCAGGGCCTGAACGATCATTTGTTTTAGCCGGTCTCGGGCAATATCGCGGTTTCGTGCCTGAGAGCGTGTTTCGTCGACCTGCAGAACGATTGCCCCATCTTTGGTCCATCTGCGTCCCGAAATTCTGCGCAAACGCGATTTGACAGGCCCTGGAAGATTGGGGGATCTTTCCGCTTCAAACCGGAGTTCTACAGCCGACGACACCTTGTTCACGTTCTGGCCGCCCGGACCAGAGGCGCGGATGAACTGTTCCGTAAGTTCCCAATCTTCAATCGTGATGCTGTCTGAAATTTCTAACATGATTAGTCATCTAGTGCGTGATGGCCCATACAAAAAGGGTCGCCGGTAAGGCGACCCTTCGAGACTTACGGAGGCGGGGTCCGGTTAGGTTCCTCACCAATTCGATGGGTTCATCACCCAGGGACTGCCCTAGATGTGTGCCTCTCGAACTGTTCCGACACCTCTCTCCAATACCTCTCTCGACACTGGATCACCTCCTTTCAGCTGTTGATATAACGCATCCACAGCGTGACAGGCTCTCGCCAGTTGGCAATAGTTTTCTTACGTCAAAGCCGGTTTTTCACGAAAACGTAAGACGATGAGTCGAAATGGTATCAGTGCCAAAAGCGCCAATCCGATTTTGACCATCCAATCTGCCACCGCGAGAGACACCCATAGCGGTACAACCGGACCAACGCCCAGCATTGGCAACATTTCTCCTGCCCAAGACACATCGTTTGCCGGCTCGATAAAGCTCAATGCGCCCGAAAATGCGATGCTGAAGAACAGTGCCGTGTCGATAGATGCGCCGATCAGTGTGGATGCAAGCGGAGCACGCCACCAGACACCGCCACGCAGTTTGTCGAAGATCGCAACATCCAAAAGTTGGGCGGTCAGGAAGGCCAAGCCAGATGCCAGCGCGATCCGGAGTGTGACCAGAGGACCAAACTCGCCGTGGATTTGTGTACCAACCAAGGAACAGAAGACGCCGACAACAAAGCCCGCAAACACGACTTTACGTGCTGCGCTGGGGCCATAGAGGCGATTCATGAGGTCGGTTACAAGAAATGCGATGGGATAGGTGAATGCCCCCCAAGTCAGCCAGTTTCCAAATAGGAACTGAACGAGGATATTTGAGGCCAACACGATGAGGGCCATGGCAATGATGCCAGGAATATGAGCGCGGGTCATTGTGACTCCCGTTTTGCCAAGGTTGCGGGGACTTGATTCCCAACTCGGGGGAATGGCGCGGTGCATATAGCGACCGCTCTGAACAAACAAGCTATTTGGCGAGTGCGTATTCGACGATTTCTGTCTTTTGCAAAAACAGGAAGTTGTCATCTGAGACCATGGTCAGCCGCAATGATCCATCAGAGGCCGCCCAAACTGAAAGACCCTCAAGATTGTCGTGCTGACGGGTTTCCGTCGCCAACAGAACTTCGCCATCAAGTGCGCCTGATGAAGATAAATCAAACCGTCGGACGCGAGACGAAAACCCAAACCCTGCAAACCCGCGCTCCAGAACGTATAGCCTTCCATCCGGTCCGACATCTGCGCCGACAGGCAGCCATCCACCGCTGCGGGTGACTGAAAGTGGAGTGTCCCAGCCATCGCCTGAGCGGTAACGGAACACAGGGAATGGTGTCTGTAAATCGTCAGACACCTCAGGAATCGCATAAACGGCTGAGTCCGGCCCAATGGCCAAAGCCTCAAGCCCACGATTGGCGGGCAAGGCGTCGATCGCGGGATTGGCGGGCAATGCAGACCACGTGCCATCGGTATTCTGGCGAATGATCCGATTGTCGCTTTCGAGCGAAAAATACAGCCGACCATCGCTGTCTCGGGCAAGCCCTTCTGTGTCGCGGGCAGGGGAATGGTCAAACAGGGCGTCAGGAAAATCCAACCACGTCGTTTCGCTGCTGCGAATTCCGATAATGCGGTCGTTGTGGCGAAAGATTGTGCCTTCAATAACATGGGCGCGATCGCTCAGGATCACAAAGCCCGAGCCGTCTGGGGTAAGGGTTATCCCGGAATAGCCGCCAAATCCCTCGCGCTCCTTTGTCCAGTGATAGGACGACAGAAACGTGGCCGGTGTTGTGTCTATTGCCAAACCGGGTTCAGAGCCCAAACCGCATCAGTTTTCTGACAAGACGGTTGAACATTGCCTGGGTAGGTCCGCCAGTGTCAGTTCCCGACGTGGTTTTGGTTTCGGCGCATTCGGGTCTGGGGGCGGCGGGTTCAGGATGTTGTTGACCCACGCCTGCGCGTCCGAACAGCCATCACCGCGTGGCGGTGGATCTTGGTCAACGCAGCCAGACATGCCGCGCGGACACGCCAGCCGCACATGGAAGTGATAATGATGCCCGTACCACGGACGGATTTTCCGCAAATAGCGACGATCACCTTTTTCCGCATTACACATCGCAACTTTTGCGCCCGGGAAAACAAAGATCCGCGCAACACGAGGGTCGCTGGCAGCGGCCTTAATGATGTTGTGATGTGCTTTCGTCCAACTGTCGTTGGTAAAGGCGCCGTTTGAGCGCCGCATCGAAATAGAAGAGATATTTTCGCGGTCTGTGCGGCTAAGATTAAGACGATCGGCAGGTCGCATCCAAATATCGGCGTCCAAGCCAATCTGATGGCTTCGATGACCGGTTAGCATGGGTCCGCCGCGCGGCTGGCTGATGTCGCCGATATAGAGACCATTCCAACCCGGTTCGCGCGCGGCGACCCGCGAAAGGTCCTGCAGGAAATCAACCGTGATCGGCAAACCCCAGTTGCGATTCCGCGAAAGGCGCATCGCCTGCCATGTTGGTCCGGTTTCAGGAAGCTGAACTGCACCAGCGGCACAGCCTTTGGCGTAACTTCCATAGGCAGCGGGAGACTGGCTTGATCCGCTATCCATCCCGCCAAACAGCTGTTTGGCCTGACGCGTGCTCAGAACACTGCTCACACGCGGCGAACTGGCCGCTGTCGTGTCACTGTTCCGGGGCCCGCTGTCACCGCCACAGGCTGCCAGAAGGAAGGCCAGTCCAAAAAGAAATGAAAACCGTTTCATATTACCGCCCGTTTCCCGTTTGGATTGACCCAGACTAACAACACAAGACCGATCAGGAAAAGCCCAATCACCGGGCTGACCCCCAATTGTTGGGATCCGGTTGCATAGGTGGTGATCCCGATGAGAAGGGGCGCCAAAAAACTGGTCGCTTTTCCAGCCAGCGCATAGAGGCCGAAAGCTTCTGTCATACGGTCTGGATTCGCTTGACGCACCATCATGGTCCGGCTTGCCGATTGTATGACGCCGCCTGCTGCACCGATCACGGCACCGATGATATAAAACGCGATATCCGGAAGGGCTGAACCATCGGCCACTGGAATTCCGAACATCATGTCCCGAGAGATCAGGACAATTGAAATGCCCACTGCTGTCAGTGCCAGAATACAGGCCACAATAACGGGTTTTGGTCCAAATCGCGCATCCGCCATGCCGCCCAACCAGGCAGCAATTGCGCCTGAAATGATGGCAAGGATGCCAAAAATTCCCACGTTCTGAACACTCCAACCCAGAACGCCCGCGGCATAGATACCACCGAACGCATACATCCCGTTCAATGCATCACGATAGAACATCGCTGACCCCAGAAAGGCAAAAAGCGACCGGTCCTGAGGCAGCCGATACAGTGTCGATTTCAAATCGCGCAAGGCAAGTTTGACCGCACCTTTCGGCGCCTTGTGCGTTTTCGGTTCTCGCACGAACAGGAAAAACGGGATCATGAAAACCGCAAACCAAATCGCGACCAAGGGTCCGACTGCGCGGGTGCCTTCCCGTGCTTCTGGGTTCAGACCAAAGGCGGGTTCCAATCCAATCAGCGTGCGGCCTGTTGTTGCATTGTCGGCAAAGAAGAGCAGCATAACCACCAGCGCGACCAACCCTCCAAGATAGCCGAACGCCCAGCCATTGCCGGAGATCCGCCCGATCTCGTCCGGTGTGCCAAGATCAGGAAGCATGGAATTGGTGAACGTGGTCGCGAATTCCATCCCGATCATACCGATGGCAAAAAAGGTCAGGATCAGAAACAGGCTGAAATCGCCCGGTGCTGCAAACCACAGCCCGGCTGCCCCGACGACATACATGATTGAGAACACCCAAATCCATTTGAGTCGATTGCCGCCGGTGTCTGCCAGAGCGCCAAGAACCGGTGCAAGAATTGCAATGATGAGGCCCGCAGCGCCAATCCCGAATCCCCAAGCCGATTGCGCAGCAGTGCCATCACCCATCAACTCTTTGATGTAGGGTGCAAAGATAAACGTAATCAGAAGCGTGTTATACGGTTGGCTGGCCCAATCGAAAAAGAACCAACCCCAGATGCGCTTGCGCAGTGTCGGTGCCGCCATGCCAAAACCCCTTTTTTAGGTTATGGGTGCGAAACGTCAGGGCGGCAAGCGTCGTTGCGCTCAAGCAGTGTCTTGCATGGGCGGCCATGGCCGTGCGTCTTCGGCCCGGAGCCATTCCACCACCCAATCAGGCATATCGGGCGATTGAGCATCAGACATGCCCATGGCATCGATTACGTGTTTGGTCGCCACGATGCCATTGCTGTCTGTGACGGCAGATCGATACACAGCATGATTGGCGCATTCGCCAGACTGTTTCCACATCGACTGTTCAATGTACAAAAAGCGCTGGTCCCAACACAGCAGGCGGCTGCGCATTTCGAAACGTTCAAACGTACGAATGCGACGCCTGTACCGTACAACAACCCCAGCCATCGTCAGGCCCCAACGCTTTTTGCGGACCATGGCCAGCAAGCCGTTTGTCTGCGCCAAAGGAATCCGCCCAAGATCATAGAGCGTCAGGGTGCGCCCGTTGTTCAACTCCATCCACATATCGATGTCCCACGGCCAGCAGCGATGCCGCGACACAAACGTATCGAATGGCCCAAGCCGGGGGGATTTGCGCGCCTTCCAAAGACCAAGCGCCATACGGAAAAAGGGATACATTCACGCCTCCTGTTATCCGCCTAGTTGACCTTGAAGCCGATCACGTCAACCGCGACCTCGCGGCAACCCGCTCTGACTTGTTCTTCGGGGAAACTCCGCCTACCTCTTGTCATGTCACTGCCAAGGGAAATCCGTCCGATGCAATCGCTCTACCAGATCCTGATGCTGCTTCTTGATATCGTGTGGTTCTTTATTATCGCCCATGTGATCATGAGCTGGCTCATCAATTTTCAGGTGCTGAACCTGCGGCAACCGATCGTTGCGCAAATCTGGGACGGTCTGAACCGAATCCTGGAGCCGCTGTATTCGCGGCTGCGGCGCATCTTGCCACCGATGTCCGGGATTGATCTGGCGCCTTTGGTCGCGTTGATCGGTGTCTATATCCTGCGCATTGTGCTTTCGAACAACGCTGGGTTCTTCTACAGTTTCTGACAGCTCTAAGGCTTGTTCACGCATCCTTAGTATGAGACTGTCAGATTCAGAGCAGATATAGTAAGAACCTGACAGGTCACCCATGCCGCGCGATATGCCCGACGCAGACACCATTCTGCGGGATGTCTTTGGATTCGACAGTTTCCGTCCCGGCCAGTCCGAGATTGTAGAGGCTGTCACTGAAGGCGAAAACGTGTTGGCGATTATGCCAACGGGTGGTGGCAAATCCCTGTGTTTCCAACTTCCTGCATTGGTCCGGCATGGCGTGACGGTTGTCATCTCGCCGCTGATCGCGTTGATGCGCGATCAGGTGCGTGGCTTACGCGAGGCAGGTGTAAACGCGGGCGCGCTGACCTCGGCCAACACGGACGAAGAAAACGATGCCGTTTGGGATATGCTCCATTCCGGCGCGTTGAAGCTTTTATATCTTGCTCCTGAACGGCTTGCCTCAAGCGGAACGCAGCGGATGCTACAACAAGCCGGTGTGTCATTGATTGCAGTGGACGAGGCACATTGCGTCAGCCAGTGGGGGCATGATTTTCGCCCAGATTATTTGCGTATCGGTGAACTCCGACGCGCGCTGGATGTACCGCTTGCCGCCTTTACGGCTACGGCAGATGCCGAAACGCAGGAAGAAATCGTAACGCGGCTGTTTGACGGACAGTCCCCCACGACGTTTTTGCGCGGGTTTGACCGCCCTAACATCCACCTCATGTTTGCACCCAAAAACAAGCCGCGTGATCAAATCCTGAAATTCGCCGCCGCTCGAAAAGACCAGTCTGGCATCGTATATTGCGGCACCCGCGCCAAAACAGAAACACTGTCACAAGCGTTGAATGCCGAAGGTCACACGGCCTGTTTTTACCATGGCGGAATGGACCCGGACGCCCGCCGCCACGTGGAGTCGCGCTTTGCGACCGAAGACGGGTTGATCGTTGTTGCGACAGTTGCCTTTGGCATGGGTGTCGATAAGCCGGACATTCGCTGGGTGGCCCATGCCGATTTGCCGAAATCCATCGAAGCGTATTACCAGGAAATCGGACGTGCCGGGCGCGATGGTGCACCTGCCGAAACGCTTACTCTCTATGGATCAGACGATATACGTTTGCGGCGCAGCCAGATTGATGAAGGTACAGCGCCACCCGAACGACGTCATGCCGATCATGGCCGTTTGAATGCGCTTTTGGGGTTGGCCGAAGCTTTGGAGTGTCGTCGCAAAACCTTGCTCGGGTATTTCGGTGAGACCGATGTAGTTTGTGGCAACTGCGATTTGTGTGACAAGCCCGCAGAGGTCTTTGATGGCACAGAGGCGGTACGCAAGGCGTTGTCTGCTGCCCTGCGCACGGGTGAAAGTTTTGGTGCGGGGCACCTTATTGACATCTTGCTTGGGACCAAAACCGAGAAGGTACTGCAGCGCAATCACGACGACTTGCCCACGTTTGGTGTTGGCAAAGATCTCAAGCGTGCCGAATGGCAGGCAGTTTTTCGGCAAATGATGGGTCATGATCTGATGCGTCCGGATGCGGACCGACATGGTGCTCTCGTGATGACCGAAGCCGCGCGACCGATCCTGCGCGGTGAAGCGGCGATTTCCCTGCGACGTGACAGTATCGAAGCTGCAAACGAACGACGCCCGCAAGTACGCACTCTGGTCAGTGATGAAGACGCGCCATTGCTGTCTGCTCTCAAGGCGAAACGCCGTGCGCTGGCCGAAGAACAATCTGTGCCCGCATATGTGATCTTTCCTGACAAGACTCTCATCGAGATGGCCGAGACACGCCCTCGCACACTGGATGATATGGCCCGGATTAACGGCGTCGGGGCAAAAAAGCTTGAGCGTTACGGGCGCGCTTTTCTTGAAGTGATTGCCGGCGATGTACCAGACACGCACCCTGCACGGCGCAAGCTCGCTGGGGGTGGCGCAGGCGGGCTGTATGATGCCTTGCTCGAATCCCAGGCCCAGCTCGTGCGCGGTACATGCGGAACATTGAAACCCATGTCGTGCGAAGCTGGCCAACTGGCAAAGCTGGCGCAAACCAAACCGCGTGATGAGGGGGGAATTGCCCGCATCATTGGTGACCGGCGGGCAGAGCGTTTTGCCGAGACGTTTCTGGACGTTTTGCGCGCTGCGGACTAGATCAGGCGTAACTGCGATTTCAATAAAGGTGCTGCCATGCTCGTCGTGATTTCCCCGGCCAAACGTCTTGACTGGTCTGAGCGTGACGTGACGATGACAAAGCCGGTGTTTCAGGACGACGCAAATCGATTGGCCAAATCGGCGCGCAATCTGACGCTTGGCAATCTCAAGGCGCTTATGGACCTGAGTGATGATCTTGCAAAACTGAACCGCGACCGGTTCCGTGATTTTGACGAAACCCCATCCGATGATGACCTGCGTCCTGCTGCGCTGGCCTTTGCCGGGGACACGTACCAAGGGCTTGAAGCAGACACTCTGGATGCGGATGAAATGCGCTGGGCGCAAGATCATATGCGCATCTTGTCTGGTCTGTACGGGGTTCTGCGGCCGCTTGATGGTATTCAAGCCTACCGCCTTGAAATGGGCAGCCGGTTAAAAACGCGTCGGGGTGGGAACCTTTATGATTATTGGCGTGACCAGATTTCCAAAGAGCTTAAGGCGCAAGCTGTAGAACAAAACACCGACACGCTGGTCAACTGTGCCAGTCAGGAATATTTTGGCGCCGTGCCACCCAAACCGTTGGGTTTGCGCATCATCACGCCTGCTTTCATGGAAGACAAAGGCGATAGCAAAGGCCCCAAGATCGTCAGCTTTTTTGCCAAAAAGGCGCGCGGATCCATGGCGCGTTTCATCATTCAACGCAGGCTGACCGACCCTCAGGGGATCCTTGACTTTGACCTTGGCGGCTATGCGTATCGCGAAGATTTGTCTGAGCCGGATAAGCCGGTTTTTGTGCGCCCTTACGACGCCAACTGACATTGCGGGCAATAGGCGCCGAGTTTCTCCAACAACGCATCTTTGCGCAGTGGCTTGGTCAAATAATCGGTCAGCCCTGCGTCAAGGATCATGTCGCGGTTACCGTCCATGGCGTGTGCAGTGACTGCTATGATTGGAACGTTTGGACCGCTCCCTTCGATTTCGCGAATGCGTGCGGTTGCTTCTTTTCCATCCATTCCAGGCATGGAAATGTCCATGAAAATTACATCAGGACGATCTGTCTTAAAGGCGTTGACCGCTTCGAAGCCGTCATTGGCAATAGCTAGATCAAGGTCCAGCTTGCTGACCATCTTACGGAACACCAATTGATTGGTGCGGTTGTCTTCGGCCAGCAGGATTTTGGGCAGGCAGGCATAGGGGGCTTTTGATGGGCCTTGGGGTGGTGTGCGCCGTATGGCGGTGGCGGTGATCGCATCCAGCAGGATTGTGCGCGCATAGGGGCGTTGCACCGTGTGGATATTGGTCAGGCCTGTATTGGCAACGCGTTTCGGATCGTACGAAAGCGCGAGGATTGGAACATCTTGGGCCACGTCTTTCAACGCTGCAATGGCGGCAGGAAAGAGCGCGTTGTCTGGTTCAAACCCGAGAATCGTCAGGCTGACCGATGCAAATAGATCAGATGTCAGTTCAGTTGGGTCCGAGCAGAGGATTGGCGCGCCGCCCAATGCGCTGATTTGGTTGATCAACGGATTTGCATCGTTTGGATCGCTTTCGTCGATGACCAGAATGCGTTGCAGAGCCGGATCCAGTTTTGGCGCTGCGGAAGTGTTTTCGGTATCAATAGGAAGGGTGAGGCTAAAGCCAAAGCAACTTCCGATGCCTTCTTCGGAATCGACCCAGACCTGCCCATCCATCATCTCAATCAGGCGCTTGGTAATGGCGAGACCCAGACCCGTGCCTTCGAACTGGCGGTTGCGATCGTCTTCGACTTGATTGAACTCGCCAAATACAAGATCGACCTTATCGGGCGCGATCCCGATTCCGGTGTCTTCGACTGTGATTTTAAGTATTATTTCATTGTCACTCACCGTCTCGCCAATGACCCGCAAAAGGACATGCCCCTGAAGGGTGAATTTGACGGCGTTGCCCATAAGATTGGTTACGATCTGGCGGATGCGACCCGGATCGGCGACAAATCGGGTCGGCTGGAGGATGTCATAGTCGATCTTGAGCGTAAGCCCTTTGGAACGCGCACTGGGTTGCAGCAGCAGCACAACCTCGTGCAGCGTTTGTTCAAGATCGAATGGCTCCGGGTGCAGGACCAGCTTGTCTGCGTCGATTTTCGAATAGTCGAGAACATCGTTGATGATGACCAACAGCGCTTCGCCCGAGTGCTTGATGGTTTCGACGAACAGCCGCTGTTCGGCGTCCAGTTCGCTTTCGGTGAGGAGATCGGCCATGCCAACGACCCCGTTCATCGGCGTGCGGATCTCATGGCTCATATTAGCAAGGAAGGACGATTTTGCCCGGTTCGCTGCCTCGGCTCGTTCGCGGGCATCGTGCAGTTTTTCTTCGTAGTGGACGCTTTCGGTGATGTTCAGAGCAAGGCTAACCACATCGCCAGACGGGCCGCGCCGGTCGAAAATTCGAATGTGTTGTCCGTTCCAAAGCTCTATCTCGACTGGCTCGGGATCGTCTTGCTGCCAGCGATCCTGCATCCGGGCGCGCCAGTCTGCAGGGGGTTGGTGGCCAATGTTTACGATCCCTTCTTCAGTTAACAGTTGAAGAATGCGGGGGTACGTGATGCCAGGTTCCACCTCTTCCAGATCTTCGAACACTGCGAGATAAGCACGGTTGGCCACGATCATGCGATTGTCGGAATCGAAAAAGGCAAAACCATCCTGAATTGTTTCGATTGAGTGCCAAAGGCGGCGTTCTGCGATTTGAATCTTTTCGTTGGCGACACCCAGTTCCGTTCGCACCCGCTGGTTTTCGCCCCTGACCATTGCGACCTCGGCCCGGGTTTCGACGATTTCGTTGCTTAGCTGTTGGGCATGTGTGCCCAATTTGCGGTTAGCTGCAAAGAGTTCGGCTTGTTTGAGTTCGAGAAGTCGCTCTGCGGCCAGTCGCGCGCGTCGTTCCTCTGCCAGTTTGTTGGCAAGACTCATCCAAACCTCCGTTATCCTAATTCGGGACTTTCGGGGTTCCTGGTGAAGAATGAATTAACCCGGCTGAGTGGATCAGCCGGGTCGGGATGTCTTGACGGTATTTTTGAGGATCAAAGCCGCTCGATGGCAAGCGCGATGCCTTGACCACCGCCAATGCACATCGTGATGAGGGCTTTCGAACCACCGATGCGTTCTAGCTCATACAGAGCTTTGATCGTGATAATTGCGCCTGTTGCACCTACGGGGTGACCCAGTGCAATTGCGCCACCGTTCGGATTGACCTTGGCGGGGTCAAGGCCAAGACCTTTGTTAACCGCCAAAGCCTGCGCCGCGAAGGCTTCGTTGCTTTCGATGACGTCGAAGTCTGAAACTGACAGACCAGTGCGTTTGAGCAGGTTTTCCACTGCCGGGACAGGACCAATGCCCATAACCTCGGGCCGCACGCCTGCATGTGCATATCCCAGAACGCGCGCTTTGGGTTTGAGCCCGGCACTTTCTGCAGCTGATGCAGTGGCAAGAACCATCGCTGCGGCACCGTCATTAATGCCTGATGCGTTGCCAGCGGTAACAGTACCATCTTTTTGGAACACTGTACGTAGGCCTGCCAAAGCCTCGATTGTGGTGGCCTTTGGGTGCTCATCCGTGTTGAACGGCACCATTTCGCGTTTTTTCTTCACTTCGACGGGCACGATTTGGCTGGCAAAGCGGCCCTCCGCGACGGCGTTGCTCGCGCGTTCCTGACTTGTGAGGGCAAAGCTGTCTTGCTGTTCGCGGGTCACGTCATGTTCGGCAGCCACATTTTCGGCAGTGACCCCCATGTGGCCTGTACCAAACGGGCAATTCAATGCGCCTAGCATCATGTCGAGCGTGCGGATATCGCCCATCTTTGCGCCCCAACGCTGGTCCGGGACGATAAAAGGCGAGCGGCTCATGTTTTCGGCGCCACCAGCCAAAGCGAACTCTGCATCCCCAAGCATCAAGGATTGTATTGCCGATACGATGGCTTGTGCGCCCGAACCGCACAGTCTGTTCACGTTCATCGCAGGGGTCGTGTCAGGGATGCCAGCTTGCATAGCTGCCACACGAGACAGATACATATCGCGCGGTTCGGTGTTGATCACATGGCCAAAGACAACATTGCCGATCTGCCCGCCTTCAATGCCGGACCGCTCCAATGCTGCTTTGGCGGCAGTTGCACCAAGATCAATTGGTGGGGTCGCGGCGAGCGAGCCTCCAAACGCCCCAATTGCGGTACGTGCGCCGTCTAGGATTACGATATCGTCTGCCATCATGGCCTCCCTTTTTGCATTGCGCCGACTATGAGCGAGCCTGCAATGAGTGTCAGCCACAACGTGCCGTCAGTCAGGAACGCTTTTCGTCGCAAGCTGCGAGCCATCAAGCATTTTGACCTCACGTTGAGGGAAGGGGATCGAGATTCCGTGTTCTTGAAACGCATCCCAAAGGGCAAGATAGACATTTCCACGGATATTGGTCAGCCCACCTGTCGGGTCACGGATCCAGAATCGTAGGATATAGTCTACGGAACTGTCCCCAAATCCTACGATATGGCACACCGGTGCTTTAAAGCTGAGGACGCGATCCACGGATTTTGCTGCATTGATTGCAATCTCACGCACCTTGTGAGGGTCATCGGAATAGGCCGTTCCGAAGTAGATATCCAACCGGACAAATTCGTTGGAATGTGACCAGTTCACCACCTGTCCGGTGATCAGGTCTTCGTTCGGGATCAGGTATTCTTTCCCATCGCGCGTGACCACGCTTACATAGCGCGCGCCCAGTGAATTGATCCATCCAAACGTATCACCCAACGAGATGACATCACCTGGCTTGATTGATTTATCGAGCAGAATGATGATGCCCGAGACAAGGTTAGAGACGACTTTTTGAAGGCCAAAACCAAGCCCCACACCGATAGCACCAGACAGAACGGCAAGGCCTGTCAGATCAACGCCGACAAGGCGCAACCCGAGGAAGAAGGCCGTGCCGAACAGAAGGACTTGCAGAAACTTGATCGCCAGCACCTGCATCGATGGCGAGATGTCTTCATTGCTCCGGATTGTAGCTGCGGTTGTGCTGCTGATCAGCCGCGCCCCGGTGAGAAGCGCGGCAAGAATCACGATGGCTTGCAACACCAGCCAAAGCGACAGACGGGTTTCTCCGATCGTGAAAGATGCACTGTCGAGAAGGGATTGGGTTTCTTCTGCCAACCCAGTGATCGACAAAGTGACCCAGATCCAAGCTCCGTACCGGACGATTGCCCGCAATAATGCATTTTGGATGAGCCGCGTGGCGAAAGCGATTATGAGCCATGCTGTGGCAAGGTTGGCTATGATCGCCAACAAGTAAGAGCGCGACGGCCACGTGACCTCTCTCATCACTGTTACGACTGTCCAGATGAGGACAACGAACAGCACCATGCGCAATCGACGATGAAACACGACCAACGATCGTATTCGCCACTTGGGCCAGCCCTCCAACCCCCGCATCCAGTCGTGCATGCGGGGTTTGACGATTGCGGAAATGAGGTGCGCGGCCACGAAGACGGTAAGCGCAATACCTAACTGGTAGGCATTCCATGGTCTTAAGAGATTGATCAGAAAGGCCTCAAGCCAAACGTAAAGATCGAGTGAAACCTCGGTCAGCGTTTCTGGTGAGACGACAGTCTGGTCCATTCAATGCCCGGCGGATTGCGTAATATCAGCGTGGCATCACGCTGCGGGCAGCGCAACTCAATAAGAGCTGGTAAAGGGCAGTTCGATCTTGGCAGGCGACATCGCGGTGTCGGCGCCAGCTGTGTGCACAACAAGGCTGGCGAAAAGAATCGCGATTAGTCCCTAGATTAATAATGTTCAATTTTGTCAGCATAAAATCCCTCGTAAATTTTGTTACGGGGCTGGGCTCCAAACGGATCATTTATTTTCCTTCAGCGTTCGCAGACCGTGCCACATGCGCCGCCCTTGCAGCAGGATGCTGCGATGATGTATGGCACAGGCATGGAAATGATTTTCGATCTGGATGAACGTGCGCGTTTGCGGGAACGTTTTTTCGGTGCGACGCACACTGTGCTCGCGCGGCTATCCAGCCGCGCCTGAGCCACCCGACCACACCACGACATTTGCACAGTTCAAGGGAGAGGACCTATGTCCCCCAAAACACTCTATGATAAAATCTGGGATGCCCATCTCGCGCATGAAGCCGAAGATGGCACCTGTCTGTTGTATATCGACCGCCACCTTGTCCATGAGGTGACCAGTCCGCAGGCCTTTGAAGGGTTGCGCATGGCGGGTCGATCGGTGCGTGCACCGGACAAGACCATTGCCGTTCCTGATCACAACGTGCCAACCACGCCGGGCCGTGAAGACCCCAAAAACATGACCGAAGACAGCGCTATTCAGGTGGCAGCACTTGATAAGAACGCCAAGGATTTCGGTATTCACTATTACCCCGTGTCAGATGTTCGTCAGGGCATTGTTCACATTGTCGGCCCTGAGCAGGGCTGGACCCTTCCCGGCATGACCGTCGTTTGTGGTGACAGCCACACCGCGACACACGGCGCATTCGGTGCCTTGGCGCATGGCATCGGAACGTCGGAGGTGGAGCATGTTCTGGCGACCCAGACCCTGATCCAATCCAAGTCCAAGAACATGAAGGTTGAAATCACAGGCAAGCTGCGTCCAGGCGTCACCGCCAAAGACATCACGCTTTCCGTGATTGGTGAAACCGGGACCGCTGGCGGCACCGGATACGTCATCGAATATTGCGGCGAAGCAATCCGCGATCTGTCGATGGAAGGCCGCATGACCGTCTGCAATATGGCGATTGAAGGCGGTGCGCGCGCTGGGCTTATTGCGCCGGACGAAAAGACGTTCGAATATGTCAAAGGTCGTCCGCACGCACCGAAAGGTGCACAGTGGGAAGCCGCGCTTGCGTGGTGGAAGACCCTCTATTCCGACGATGATGCGCATTGGGACAAGGTGATCACGATCAAGGGCGAAGACATCGCACCGGTTGTCACATGGGGCACATCCCCGGAAGACGTGTTGCCCATCACAGCTGAAGTGCCTGCGGCAGAGAGCTTCCAGGGTGGTAAAGTCGGTGCGGCGCAAAGATCGTTGGATTACATGGGCCTGACACCCGGTCAGAAACTGTCGGATATTGAAATCGACACTGTCTTCATCGGCTCCTGCACAAACGGTCGGATCGAAGATCTTCGTGCTGCAGCAGAGATCCTCAAAGGCAAGAAAATTGCAGTCAAGCGTGCGATGGTTGTGCCGGGGTCCGGTCTTGTACGTGCGCAGGCCGAAGAAGAAGGTCTTGCCGATATCTTTAAAGAAGCCGGGTTTGAATGGCGTCTTGCGGGATGTTCCATGTGCCTTGCCATGAACCCCGACCAGCTCAAGCCGGGCGAGCGGTGTGCGGCCACGTCGAACCGCAACTTTGAAGGTCGACAAGGCCGTGGCGGCCGTACACACCTGATGTCGCCTGCAATGGCTGCGGCGGCGGCGGTGACTGGTAAATTGACTGACGTTCGGGAGATGATGTGATGGAAAAGTTCGAAAAACTCACCGGGATTGCCGCGCCTATGCCGCTGGTGAACATCGACACCGATATGATCATTCCCAAGCAGTTCCTGAAAACGATCAAGCGCTCTGGTCTGGGTGTGAACCTGTTCGACGAGATGCGGTATGATGATGACGGGAACGAAATTCCCGATTTCGTTCTGAACAAGCCGCAATACCGCGAAGCGGAGATCCTTGTCGCTGGTGACAACTTCGGTTGTGGCTCGTCGCGCGAACATGCGCCTTGGGCGCTCAAGGATTTCGGGATCAAATCTGTGATCTCGACCTCGTTTGCTGACATCTTTTACAACAACTGCTTCAAGAACGGCATTTTGCCAATTGTCTTGCCTGCCGAAGCAGTCGATGTCCTGATGAAAGACGCAGAAAAAGGGTCGAACGCCCGAATGATCATTGATCTGGAAAACCAGGTTGTGACGTCCTCTGATGGCGAGAGCTTCTCTTTTGAGCTTGATAGCTTCCGCAAGCATTGCCTGATCAATGGTTTGGATGACATTGGTCTGACAATGGAAAAAGCCGCATCTATCGATACGTTCGAAGCGCAGGCGTCGCAGGCACGCCCTTGGGTTTGAACCGCCCGACAGAACAATAAGAGAGGCCGTCCTTTGGGGCGGCCTTTTCTTTTTCGGCCTCGGAACCGCGCGCCCACAAGATGTTGTGGTTACGAGTCTGGCTGCCATATTTTGCGGCACTGGCTGATGTAAACGCGCACCAGTTTCCGTGCGATTCCAATGATTTCACAGGGATAGCACACAAGCAGAGTTGAGCGGCCCGCCGAACTTGGGCAAAACTGGGGCGATAATGAGGCAGTCCGTCAATCCCGGCGGCACAAAGTTGGAATAAGGTCGCGGCATCGAATCGCGTCCATCCGATTTGAAGGGAAACCAGAGTGGTCAAGCGGATCATAGGATCAGCTGTGCGTGCGCTATTGATGGCGTTCCTCGTGGCAATTCCATCATTGGTGTTGCCCGGTACCTCAAGCGACTCTGCTCAAATGGCAGCGCTTGTGGCGTTGATAGCTGCCGTGGTGACCTTTGCCGAGTATAACAGCGAATATCCCACCTTCCTTGAATTTCGGAATGCGCCGCCGTTCAACCGGTTGCGGTTTCTTGCGCTGTTCTTCTGTGTCTGGTTTGCCTCTTTGCTTATGGCGTCCGCTACGCGCGACCCGTCCTTGCCTCCAACCTTGCTTGAAAATTTGGCAAGTGGCGCAAAATCGATGTTGGATTTTCCTTTCTCGCCAGTGCGGCTCATGTCGATCACATTCCTGGACCTGCCACTTTGGTTTGATGTCGAACGGACAACTCAGATCGCGAGCTTGCTGCTTTTGGTTTCGATGATTGCGCTGCTATTGTTTTGGATTCATGCGCGTTTCATCTTTTGGCCCATTCGAAAACGTGCGTTCAATTTCTGGATCAACTTGCCACTCTTTGACCCGACATCCGGACGAGATGTTTTGTACCGTCTCAAGCGAGATGCGCATTTTAACCTCGCATTAGGGTTTTTGCTGCCATTCCTGATTCCAGCATTGCTGCGCATGTGGGTGGTCACATTTGACCCATCGATGCTGGCGATGCCGGAAATCTTGATCTGGGTGCTGTGCGCATGGGCATTTCTACCACTGACATTGATGATGCGTGGGATCGCCCTCTTTCGGGTGGCGGCCTTGATCGAGGAAAAACGCCGCCGCGCCTATGCACAGGAAGACGAATTACAACTGGTGTGACGGCTGCCCTTTTGGGTGTGTTCCTGTCGGCAACTTGCCTGTTCGCAAAAGACATACGGTTGGCTCTTTGGCACGCACAAATTTCCCGCGAAGGCCCGGGGCTTTTGTGGCGTGATCTGCAAAAGAACGACCCGTCTCTGGCGGTGCTCGCTTCCGCAATTTCAGCGGCTGATGCCGATATCGTGGTGCTCACCCGGTTCGATTTTGATGCAGAGGGAGCCGCGCTCAAGGAGTTTGCGCGGTTAGTGGACAGCGGGCATCAATACGACCTGCCCCTAAGCTCCAATTCGGGTGTGCCGACGGGTCTTGATATTGATGGCGATGGCCGTGTCGGAGAGCCTGAGGATGGGCAGGCTTTTGGCCGGTTTCCGGGGCAAGAAGCGCTTGCCGTTCTTTCCCGCTACCCGATCGCCGGTAACGCTGTGCGCTCGTTCAACGCGATGTTGTGGCGTGATGTGCCGGGTTCGCATATCACCCGATCGGACACAGGCCACGATGTTCAAAGGCTTTCCAGCGGGGGACATTGGATTGTGCCGGTGGACATCTCCGCGGATGGCAAGGCATGGCGCCTTTCGTTGTTGATCGGGCACGCAGGTGCACCTGTTTTCGATGGTCCCGAAGATCGCAATGGACGCCGTAATTTGGATGAGCTGCGTTTGTGGGGGCAGATCATCGACGGTCTGCACGGGCCGGCGCCGGATCGTGCAATGGTGTTTATGGCAGATACAAATCTTGACCCTGACAGAGGCGACGGGTTTCGCGATGCGATGGCCGCATTTCTTACCAGAGGTGACCTTTCCGATCCTTTGCCGGGACAGATCACCGCAGAGTGGGAACAGCCCGGCCCGATGCGAGTGTCGTATCTTTTGCCATCAAAAGACCTGCACATCCGCGCTGCGCGGGTCTGGCCGGTTGTTCCGAACCAGTCGCATCGTTTGATTACAGTGGACATCACCCTGCCAGACGTGCCGCTGCCTTGACCATAGGGCCTCGCACCGCTAGGCGAAGCGTAACCCAGTGGATCAAAGGAACCCTATGATGAGCAACGCTTCGCTTTTGATTTTGCCCGGAGACGGGATCGGCCCCGAGGTAATGACCGAGGTGCGCAAGATCATCGATTGGTATGGCGCAAAGCGCGATTTAACATTCGACGTGAGCGAAGATCTTGTCGGCGGCGCGGCCTATGAAAAGCACGGCACACCGCTTCATGACGACACAATGGCGAAAGCCCAAGAGGTGGATGCCGTACTGTTGGGTGCCGTAGGTGGCCCGAAATATGACGCGCTGGATTTCAGCGTAAAGCCCGAACGTGGTTTGCTGCGTTTGCGTAAAGAGATGGATCTCTTTGCAAATTTGCGCCCAGCGCAATGTTTTGATGCATTGGCTGACTTTTCGTCGTTGAAAAAGGACGTTGTTGCAGGCCTCGACATCATGATCGTGCGTGAATTGACCAGCGGTATCTATTTTGGTGAACCGCGCGGGATTTTCGAAGAGGGCAATGAGCGTGTTGGTATCAACACCCAGCGCTATACCGAGAGCGAGATTGATCGCGTGGCAAGGTCTGCGTTCGAGCTTGCACGGCGTCGCGGCAACAAGGTCTGTTCGATGGAAAAGGCCAACGTTATGGAATCGGGCATTCTGTGGCGCGAAGTCGTGCAGAAGGTGCATGATGAGGATTACCAAGACGTTGAGCTGTCGCATATGTACGCTGATGCAGGTGCAATGCAGCTGTGCCGCTGGCCCAAGCAGTTCGACGTGATTGTGACCGACAACCTTTTTGGGGATCTTTTGTCGGATGCTGCCGCGATGCTAACCGGAAGCTTGGGTATGCTGCCGTCGGCTAGCCTTGGTGCACCTATGGCGAATGGACGACCAAAAGCGCTGTATGAACCGGTACACGGGTCTGCACCGGATATCGCTGGACAGGGAAAGGCGAACCCGATTGCTTGTATCCTTAGCTTTGCAATGGCGCTGCGTTATTCGTTCGATCAGGGCGATGAAGCAGCACGTCTTGAATCCGCGATTGAAACTGTTCTTGCGGATGGCGCTCGGACGGCTGACCTGATGGGCCCCGACGGTGGCACGCCAATGTCGACCTCTGAAATGGGCGACGCCATTGTCGCCGCGCTCGACGCAAGCCTGTAAGCCTAGGAAAGGGCCAGCAATGTCTTCGAATGTCAAAGGCGCAGTGCTGGCCCTGATTGCCTTTGGCCTATTTTCGACCCACGACGTTTTCATCAAAACGTTGGGAGCGACCTATTCCCCGATCCAGATCGTCTTCTTCAGTGTGTTGCTTAGTTTTCCGCTGGCAACGATTATGCTGATGCGTGACTCAAAGCAGGCAACGCTTTTGCCGGTGCATCCATGGTGGATGGCGGTGCGCACTCTCGGAGCGGTGGTCACCGGTGTTTCGGCGTTTTACGCGTTTTCGGTTTTGCCGCTGACACAGACTTACGCAATCTTGTTTGCCACTCCTTTGCTCATCACTGTTTTGGCAATCCCGATATTGGGAGAGGTTGTTCGTTTGCAGCGGTGGCTCGCGGTGATTGTGGGTTTGATCGGTGTTATGGTCGTGCTTCGACCGGGATCGACTGACCTGACTTTGGGTCATATGGCGGCGATTGTTGCAGCCTTCGGCGGTGCGTTTGCTTCAATTGTTGTGCGCAAGATCGGAGCAGAAGAGCGTACAGTCGTGATGCTGTTGTACCCAATGGTTGCGAATTTCGTGGTGATGGGAGCGGCGCTTGGTTTTGTCTACAAGCCAATGCCCCTTGAACATTTCGCAATGCTTGCTGTCATATCAATTATGGCGTGGATCGCTGGGCGGATCATCATTGCCGCTTATCAAACCGGTGAGGCTGCGATCGTGGCGCCGATGCAGTATTCGCAGATTCTATGGGCGACTGCCTATGGTCTGCTGTTTTTTGGCGAAACCACAGACACCTATACGGCAGTCGGTGCGATGATCATCATTGCTTCGGGTTTGTTCATTGTGTTCCGCGAAAGCCGTGCTGGCGCGTCAAAAAACACGCCGGTACTTCGGACACGAAGCCGGGTCGGCACTCCGTCCACGTTGCGCCTGAGTGGTCTGATGACATCTGGACGGTTCCGAGATCGCAAGGTGGCCTCGCAGGAAAAGTCCTGACCAGACTTTTGCCAAATCAAGGCTTGTCAAATCCGAACTCTGGCAGTAGTTCCCCGCACACGGTCGGGCTGTAGCGCAGCCTGGTAGCGCACCTGCTTCGGGAGCAGGGGGTCGGAGGTTCGAATCCTCTCAGCCCGACCAACTTTCAAACAGACCCTATCAGACGGATTTTGCCGCGTTCAGTCCGCCTTGCGCAAAGGCAGGAACGAAAGCGCCCAGTTCCAATGCGCGCTCCGGGTTTGAGGCATTGCCATCTAGTGCGCGGCGTTTGACACCCTGCAGGATTGACGCCATGCGGAAAAAGCAGAATGCGAGATAGAACCCGAAACGGTCTATGCCGGCTATACCCATGCGCGCGCAGTAGGCATCAATGAAGGCCTGGTCTTCGGGCAGGCCCAGCGCGTTACGGCTTACGCCCGCCAGACCGCGCCCTGTGTCGCCGGGAGGCAGTGACCATTGCATGATAACAGCGGCCAGATCTGCGTAGGGGTGACCCAGAGTGGACAGTTCCCAATCCAACACAGCCACACAGGTTGGACGATCCGGAGCAAAGAGCAAATTATCGATCCGGTAATCGCCATGCACCAATGTGACCTGACCATCATCCTCTGGCACATTTGCGTCTAGCCAGACAATCAGCTCATCCATCTCTGGAATTACTTCTGTCTCGCTTGCGCGGTATTGCTTGGTCCAGCGGTCGATTTGCCGACGATAGTAGTTCCCTAGGGGTCCGTAGTCTGACAGCCCTGTTGCGTCCAAATCCACAGAATGAATAGCGGCAAGCACGCGGTTCATATCGTCAAAGACAGCGGTGCGATCAGATATGCCAAGGTCTGGCAGGCGAGGATCGACAAAGGTTCGGCCCGCCACATACCCCATGACATAGAACATCGACCCGATCACGGAGTCGTCTTCGCATAGAGCGTACATGTTTGTGACAGGTACATCTGTTCCTGCCAGAGCACGTTGAACCCGAAATTCTCGGTCGACGGCATGCGCTGATTTCAGCAGCTGACCAGAGGGCTTGCGACGGAGCACATATGCGCCGGAGGCGGCGTTGAGTTTGAAGGTCGGATTGGACTGACCTGTCGCAAATTTCTCGACCGTCATAGGCCCCTGAAATCCGGGGACATGAGCAGCCATCCATGTTTCGACTGCGTCGGAATCGAATGCAGGTGTGGTCATGTGTTGGTGTATTTGCGCAGCTCGGCGCGGGCAACCTGACGGCGGTGAACCGCGTCGGGCCCATCGGCAAACCGAAGCGTGCGCAGATGCGTCCACATCCGCCAAAGTGGCGTGTCCTGACTGATACCGGTACCGCCATAAAGCTGCATCGCTTCGTCAACCACCTTGAGTGACATCAGAGGCGCAACAACCTTGATCTGGCTGATCCAGGGTTGTGCGGCACGGGTGCCTTGGGTGTCCATCATCCAAGCGGCTTTGAGGCACAGAAGGCGTGCCTGTTCGATCTCCATTCGGGCATTGGCGATGATGTCGTAGTTGGCTCCAAGTTCTACAAGCGGTTTGCCAAAAGCCTCACGATGCAAGCCGCGGCGACACAGAAGCTCAAGCGCCTTTTCGGCCAGGCCGATAGAGCGCATGCAGTGATGAATGCGGCCCGGTCCAAGGCGGCCTTGTGCCACTTCGAATCCGCGCCCTTCGCCAAGGACGATATTCTTGGCCGGTATGCGGACATCTGTGAATTTGATATGCATGTGGCCATGAGGCGCATCGTCCTGCCCGAAAACATGCATCGGGCGCATCACCTCAATTCCGGGCGTGTCTGCGTCCATGACGAACATTGTGTGGCGGCTGTGTTTTGCAGCGTCCGGCGCGGTGCAGGCCATCAGGATATAAAGAGCGCAACGTGGATCACCGGCGCCTGAGATCCAGTATTTCTCTCCGTTCAAAACCCATTCTTCACCGTCTTTTTTCGCTTCAAACGCAAGCTGCGCTGCATCTGACGAGGCAACATCCGGTTCAGTCATCACATAGGCAGATCGAATTTCGCCTTCGAGCAGCCGTGTGAGCCAGCGGTCTTTCATCCACTGGGTCCCATAACGTTCAAGGACTTCCATGTTTCCGGTGTCGGGAGCCGAGCAATTGAACACCTCGGCGGCAAGATGCACCTTGCCCATCTCTTCTGCGAGATACGCGTATTCGACTGTGCTCAGCCCGTGACCTTTGTCGCTATCTGTAAGCCAGAAGTTCCATAGATTTCGCTCTTTGGCCTTGGCTTTCAAACCGTCAAGGATTTCCAGTTGGCGGTCGGTGTGCTGGAACCGGTCCCCCGAGGGATGCTGTCCAATATCTTCGTGGTATTCGGTATCCAGCGGCGCAATCTCATTTTCGACCATGCTGCGCACCTGATCCGCAAGCGTACGCACGCGATCCGTCATTCCCAAGTCCATGATGTCTCGCTCTCCCCTGCGTCACGGTTTCAGTTATGCTAGAAGCAGTGTGCACAAACGACCAGAGGCGGGATGTCCAATTGTCCTGATTTTTCGTGTTCCGATGCGTAAGCTTTTCCGACAATCAAAACAGTGTCTTCAGCCAGTCCACGAACGCGTTCATCATTGGATGCTGCGGCCCGCTTGGATAGGCGGCGTAATAAGCGACATGGGTTGGCTGCGGCAGTGGCAATTCAACAACGTGTCCCGCTTCGATATCCTGCTGAGCAATGCGCGCGTTGAATAAACCAACACCAAGGCCCTGCCGTACCGCTTCGGCTTGCAAGTTCGGGCTTCCTATCCGTGCTTGCTTCAAGCTCTCGACCGGAAGACCGCTGGCTGCCATGAGCGATAGTTTGAGATCCATGTCCTCTTCATGCCACAGCCACGGCAAACGGATTACGTCGCGGCCCTCCTTTTCAACCAGCGAAGGTGCTGCAATTGCGATTGCTCGCACACGCGCAATCTTCTGGAATTCTGTGCTTGGGATTTCTGGTATTTGTCCCTCCCACATTGATGGGATTGCGACATCGAAATTTCCGAGTTGAAGACCTGAAAAATCCCGCAGCGGCAAAATCGACATCTCAACATTGGGAAACGCTTCCCAGAATTGCCTTCGCTTTACGCAAAAATGGGTTTCCAGAAAGTCCCGCCATCCTCCACGAGCAAATCCACGACAATTTCGCCCGAGATTGAGGACTGGATGTGGTTCTATCGTCTCGATCTGAGCCAGTGATGCGTTGTTAAAGTCGCTTCAGGTGTTACCGTGATTAGACGATTACTTTGGAACCTGCGTGTTATCAGAAAAACACGCAGGTTCAGGACTGAGCTGCCCCGTTGGGGGCAGATCAAAAATCCAAGTTTTCGACGCTCAATGCGTTTTGTTGGATGAATTCGCGGCGGGGTTCCACGACATCGCCCATGAGTTTGGTGAACAGGTCATCTGCTTCGGTCATGTCATCGACCTTAACCTGCAACAGTGTCCGCGCGTCAGGGTCCAGCGTGGTTTCCCAGAGCTGGTCCGGGTTCATTTCACCCAGACCCTTGTAGCGTTGATACGTCAGGCCTTTTTCACCTTCTTCAAGAATGGCGTTCAACAAATCGAGCGGGCCATGGATCATTTGCTTGCGATCCTTGCGAATAAGCTGTGCCGGCTTGTCGTAAACGGCTTGCAGGCTTTCGGTAAAGCTCCCGGTTTTGCGGGCTTCACCAGAGCGCAACATCGGACCGTCCAGCGTCCTTACCTCTTCGACGCCACGCAGGATACGGGCAAGGCGGAAACCGCGATCCTGTGTGATCCGGCCCTGCCAGCCGCGCTCGTATTCAAGCGCGATCAGGTCAAGCCGCGCTGCGACCTTATCGGCCACGCCTTGCAGGTCGGCGTCGACGGCACCCGGTACAAACGCACCCGCGATGGCGGCTTGTTCAAGGATGTGGCGGGGGTAATGCGTTGGGAATGCATCAAGCACGCGCTTGAGCTGACGCGCCTCTTCAACCACGCGCACAAGGTCCTGACCAAGGATCGCCTCACCATTGCCTTGCAACAGTTGCGCACCGTCAGTGCCCTGCTGGATCAGATAATCCTCCATCGCGGCTTGGTCCTTGAGATAGACCTCGGATTTGCCGCGCATGACTTTGTAGAGTGGCGGTTGCGCAATATAGAGGTATCCGCCTTCGATCAGTTCGGGCATCTGACGATAGAAGAACGTGAGCAGGAGCGTCCGGATATGCGCGCCGTCTACGTCAGCGTCGGTCATGATGACAATCTTATGGTAGCGCAATTTCGAGATGTTGAACTCATCCCGCCCGATGCCGGTACCAAGCGCCATCACGAGGTTACCAATTTCCTGGCTGCCCAGCATCCGGTCAAATCGAGCGCGTTCAACGTTCAGGATTTTACCCTTCAACGGAAGAATAGCTTGTGTGCGGCGGTCCCGACCGGTCTGCGCGGATCCCCCCGCGCTGTCGCCCTCGACGAGGAACAGTTCGGTTTGTGCAGGGTCTTTTTCTGAGCAGTCCTTAAGCTTGCCCGCTAGGAAGTTCACGTCCATAGCTGTTTTTCGGCGGGTCAGTTCGCGCGCTTTGCGGGCCGCTTCGCGCGCCAGCGCAGCCTCTACAATTTTGCCGACGATGCGCTTGGCCTCGTTCGGGTTTTCTTCGAACCATTCAGCCAGCTTTTCGTTCACAAGGCTTTCAACTGCGGGACGGACTTCTGAAGAGACCAACTTGTCTTTGGTCTGGCTGGAGAATTTCGGGTCTGGGACTTTGACGGACAAGACGCAGGTCAGGCCTTCACGGGCGTCGTCACCGGTAAAGTTCACCTTTTCCTTTTTCGCAATGCCAGACGACTGTGCATAATTGTTGATCGTCCGGGTCAGCGCACCCCGGAAGCCCGCCATATGCGTGCCGCCATCCCGCTGTGGAATATTGTTGGTAAAGGGCAAGACTGTTTCGTGATAGCTGTCGTTCCACCACATGGCCACTTCGACGCCAATCCCGTCTTTTTCGCCGACCATGAACACGGGTTCAGGCATGACCGGTGTCTTGGACCGGTCGAGGTATTTTACGAACTCGCGCACGCCGCCTTCGTAAAACAGCTCTGATTTCAGCGGCTCGGCGGGGCGTTCGTCTTCGAGTATGATGCGCACGCCAGAGTTCAGGAAGGCTAATTCGCGCAGACGCTTTTCCAGCGTGTGGAAGTCGTATTCAAGGTTCGAGAACGTGGTGGTCGAGGCAAGGAAGCGTACCTCGGTGCCTTTTTCGCCATTTGCTTCGCCGACGACTTCAAGGTGTTTGACCGTTTCGCCGCGTTCGAAGCGCGCGATATGTTCTTTACCGTTGCGCCAGACGCGCAGTTCCAGCCAATCTGACAGGGCGTTCACAACTGAAACACCCACGCCATGCAGACCGCCGGAGACCTTGTATGAGTTTTGGTCAAATTTCCCGCCTGCGTGCAATTGGGTCATGATGACCTCGGCCGCAGAAACGCCCTCTTCTTCATGAATATCGACAGGAATCCCACGTCCGTTATCGCGAACCGAGACACTGCTATCGGCATGAATTTTCACGCGAACAAAGTCGGCATGACCAGCTAGAGCTTCGTCAATCCCGTTGTCGACGACTTCGTACACCATGTGGTGCAGACCCGACCCATCGTCGGTGTCGCCGATATACATTCCCGGACGTTTGCGAACAGCTTCCAAGCCCTTGAGAACTTTGATAGAATCTGCGCCGTATTCTTCGGGAGCCTGTGCGGGGTCTGCCATGAATATACCCTTTGTTATTCTGCTGAATTTATACGCGAAAGCCGACGGGTTGTCACGCGACTGACACAAGATTTAGGGGTTGGCGTCTTTGCCAAGCGGACAATATTTCAAAGGCTGTCGCGTTGAGTCACGACAGTGCCATGGTCCGTTTCGGTCACTTCGAAATACTGGGCCCGCTGACCCAGTTCGGCAAACAATTCCGGTCCTGTTCCGGTCATCCATGCCTGTGCGCCAAGAGCAGAGATCTCGTCGTAAAGTGCGGCGCGGCGGTTGGCGTCCAGATGTGCTGCAACTTCATCCAAAAGAACGATTGGTGGCGCACCGAAATCATCGACCAATGCGCGGGCGTTCGACAGTACGAGAGAAATCAAAAGCGCTTTCTGCTCTCCGGTCGAGCTATCTGCGGCGGGAACGCCTTTTGCGGCAAAAACTCCGTAAAGATCCGCGCGATGTGGTCCGACAAGTGTGCGGCCTGCCGCAAGATCGCGAAAGCGGCTTTCTTCGAGCGCTGTGCGAAGATCTTCTTCGGTCTCGGGCATCTCGCCTTCTGTTTGGATAAGATCAAGCTGCGCCGCCGGAAACTGCGTGCTGGCGCGATCTTGGGCGCTGGCAATCCGATCTAGCGCACCCTGCCTATTCGCGTGGATCAATGCACCGGTTTGCGCCATTTGTGCCTCAAGCGCTTTGTACCACATTGGATCGCGCACCTGATCCTTAAGCAATCTATTCCGTTCGCGCATCGCTTTTTCGTAGGTCAACGACGCTTCGCCGTGATTTGGAAAAAAGCTAAGTGTCATGCGGTCAAGAAACCGCCTTCGCCCTTCGGCGCCTTCGATCCAAAGACGATCCATGGACGGGAGCAGCCATAACAAGCGCACCAATTCGCCCAAACGTGTTTGAGGTGCGGGTTTGTCGTTTATCCGAACTTGACGCGGCGTGCCTTGCTCGGAATGAAATGCGATATGCTGAAGACCTTCGGGCGTCTCCACAAGGCCACTGACCTTCCAACCCAGCGCTTCGGGCCTTCGTGTCATATCGCGCGCAGATGCCCGACGCATGCCGCGTCCCGGTGAAAACAGCGACACAGCTTCGATCAGGTTGGTTTTTCCTGCGCCGTTTGGACCGAACAGAACAACCGGGCGTGCATCAGGATCAAGCGACACATGCAGGTGAGATCGGAAATGCGATAAGGTGAGGCGGTTGAGGTGAAGTGGCAACAGCGCCTCCGTTCAAAGGCGCTGCCGCGTCAAACGCGCATCGGCATGACAACGTAGACAGCGCTCGTGTCATTACCTTCGCGCATGAGGGTCGGGTCGCCAGCGGAGTTGAACATAAAGACAGCGTTTTCACGGTCTACTTGGCTTGCGATTTCCAGCAAATACTTTGCGTTAAAGCCAATCTCGAGACGGTCATCGCCATAGGCCACAGCAAGCTCTTCTTCAGCAGCACCGCTGTCAGGCGCGTTAACTGATAGGACAAGGCGGTCTTCATCCAGCGAAAGCTTTACCGCGCGCGACCGTTCCGAAGAAACCGTGGCAACGCGATCAACTGCTTTGGCAAATTCTGCTGCGTCAACTTCGAGCCGGCGTGTGTTGCCTTGTGGAATCACGCGGGTGTAATCAGGGAAAGTGCCATCAATTACTTTGGACGTCAGCGTGATGTCGGGCGTCGCAAACCGCACCTTGGTTTCCGAGACGGACACAGCAATCTGCATATCATCGTCATCGAGAAGCTTGCGCATCTCGCCAACTGTCTTTCGAGGGACAATCACGCCGGGCATCTCAGAAGCGCCATCTGGTAGCGGTGCGTCGATACGAGCCAAGCGATGTCCGTCGGTCGCTACACAGCGCAACACTTTTCCATCTTCGCTATCGGCTACGTGCATGTACACACCATTCAAATAATAGCGCGTTTCTTCAGTCGAGATAGCAAATTTGGATTTGTCGAACAGGCGGCGCAGCACAGGTGCGGGAGCCGAGAAGTTTGCGCTGTATTCCGACGAAGCCATGACTGGGAAGTCTTCTTTTGGGAGCGTCGCCAACGAAAAGTTTGACCGTCCCGCTTCAACCGTCAAACGGCCCGATGCGCTGTCTTCGGAAACCGAGACAAGCGCACCATCAGGAAGTTTCCGGACGATTTCGTGCAACGTCACAGCCGAAACAGTTGTGGCGCCAGCGCGTTCGACTTCGGCCATAGCGCGGTCGACGACTTCGATATCAAGGTCCGTTGCACGAAATTGAACCGTGTCGCCTTCGGCTTCAATCAAGACATTGGCGAGAATTGGAATGGTGTTGCGACGTTCGACAACGGATTGCGCTTGCGACACCGCCTTGAGCAGCGTTCCGCGTTCCATGCTGAATTTCATGCTTTCATCCCCCGACTGGCCGGACGCTGACAGTAACCCGCATCAGGGTTGCTCTCCAAGCCCTTGTTTTGCAATTTCTTGGCTGGATTGCGCGCGGGGTCAAGGGCAGGCGTGCAGTAAGACACGCAACAGGCCCATTTGTTGTGTCAGAGACTCAGGCTTCGAGGGCGCGACGCAGTAATTCGACGTCTTCGGCGATCTGCGCGTCCTGTTTTTTGAGTTCTTCGATCCGGCGTACACCATGCATCACTGTCGTATGGTCACGGCCGCCAAAGTGCCGGCCAATTTCCGGAAGTGATCGTGTGGTCAGTTGTTTGCAAAGATACATGGCGATCTGACGCGGACGCGCAAAGGTGCGAACGCGTTTTGGGCCGACCAGGTCGGAGTGGCGGATGAGATAGTGGTCCGCTACTTTTCGTTGAATTTCTTCAATGCTGACCTTGCGTTCCGAAACACGCAAGATGTCTGTCAGGCATTCTTGTGTCAGGTCCATCGTGATTGGCTTGCCGACGAGCGAGGCAAACGCGAACAGGCGGGTCAGCGCACCTTCGAGGATGCGTACATTGCTGACGATCCGCGCGGCGAGGAATTCGAGAATGCCGGGCCCGACTTCCAGTCCTGGATACATCCGTGCATAGATTTCTGACTTGGACTGTAGGATCCCGAGGCGAAGTTCGTAATCGGTCGGGTGCAAGTCGACAACCAAACCGCTTTGCAGGCGCGACCGGATCCGGTTTTCAAGGTCTTTGATCTCATCAGGCGCGCGGTCAGCAGAGATGATGATCTGTTTGTGTTGGTCGACGAGTGCATTGAACGTATGGAAGAACTCTTCCTGAGTGCTGTCTTTGCCTGCAATGAACTGAACATCGTCAACCATCAGCACATCGACGGACCGGAACAATTCCTTGAAGTCCATCATCTTGCGGTCGCGAAGAGCTTGTACAAACCGATACATGAATTGTTCGGCAGACAAGTTCAGAACATTGAGATGGGGCTGGCGGGTTCGCAGCTCCCACGCGATGGCGTGCATCAGGTGAGTTTTACCAAGACCAACGCCGCCGTACAGGAACAGCGGATTAAACGTGACTGGCCCACCTTCGGCGACACGCCGAGCTGCAGCATGTGCCAGTTCGTTTGGCTTGCCGACAATGAAGTTGTCAAAGGTAAAGCGTTTGTCCAGTGGTGACCCATTCAGACTGTCGGATTGCGGCGCAGCTTTGGTATGGACAGCCGGTGTCGCCAGTGAGTCTTTTCCGGTATCCTCTGCGACAGGGAGTTGAGCGGTATCCTGGGTGTTTGCAACCGTGTCGAATACGATCCGACGTATTGCGGGATTCACCCGTGCGATTTTGGACAACAGAAGGTCGCCATAATTCTGCGACACATAATTCCCGAGAAAATTTGTGGGTACATGAAAGCGGGCGATGCCTTCGTCGAATCCGATGTATTTAAGTGGTTCAATCCAGCTTTGGAAGCTATTGGCCCCCAAGGTTTGATGTAGCTCGTCTCGAATCGATCCCCACTGGTCTACCGTCATCTGTCCCTGTTCCATTGTCTGCATGTGTCACCACATACGTTTCCCCAACTGAAAGACATCCTCATGTCCTTCATGCGGCACATCTGGGAAAAGATACCGGTTGCTGACCCAGAGCAAACTGAGCAGCTGGCAGTGGACGGACGAACACCTTTTTACTGGCGTTTTTCGCATCCTTGGTATCAATTTGGACGAGGCGTTTGATATTTTATCAATTATGCCACCTGCCCGTCACCAAGACGCATGAAGCGTATTGATTCTGAACCGGTGAAGCCTGTCCCCCCAAAACGACGTGACTCGCAGGTCTGTTTTACAGGCAGGGATCAGAGCGCATCAACTGAACTTCGATGTTGACTCAGGCCAAGCGTGAAAAGAATCTCTGACCGGTGCAAAGCTGCGCAAGCGCCAACAAAAAACGCCGCTTCGAATGAAGCGGCGCCTTGATTTTTCAAAGCTGTTTTGACAGCCGGCGATTCTTAACCGAGTGCTTTGACGCGCGACGACAAGCGGGACACTTTGCGCGATGCAGTGTTCTTGTGGAACACACCCTTGGTCACGCCACGCATGATTTCAGGCTGCGCTGCACGCAGAGCTGCTGTCGCGGCTTCTTTATCGCCAGAAGCGATCGCCTCTTCGACTTTGCGGAGGAATGTGCGGATGCGCGAACGACGCGCTTTGTTAACAGCGAAGCGCTTTTCGTTTTGCTTTGCGCGCTTCTTTGCCTGAGGCGAATTTGCCATGTGATTTATCCTGGTTCGTTGAGTTCAAATCGGGTTGCATATGTCTGCACGCCCGGAACCAACGACCGGATCGAATCTTGCCTGAGCGGGCATCACACGCATATAGCGAGGGCGTATAGCCCCTGCTGCTCTTGGTGAAAAGACCTCTTTTCGCGGTTATCTGTCGCGGAACTGAGGTGTCCGCTTTTCCAAGAAGGCCGCCATGCCTTCTTTCTGATCTTCGGTGGCGAAAAGCGAATGGAAAAGCCGGCGCTCAACAAGCAGACCCTCACTGAGGGTTGTTTCATATGCCCGATTGACCGCTTCTTTGACTGCGAAGGTGGCGATCATCGATTTCTCGGCGATCTTGGCCGCTGCCGACTGTGCCTCTTCCATCAGCGACTTTGCCGGAACAACGCGGCTGACAAGGCCTGAACGCTCGGCTTCTTCGGCATCCATAAAGCGACCGGTCAGGTGCATATCCATGGATTTTGACTTGCCGACAAATCTGGTCAGCCGTTGTGTGCCTCCGATACCCGCAACAACACCAAGGTTGATCTCGGGTTGGCCGAACTTGGCAGTGTCAGATGCAATAATGAAATCGCACATCATCGCCAATTCGCAACCACCGCCGAGCGCATAGCCGGACACGGCTGCGATCACAGGTTTGCGGACTTTGCAAATTGCCTGTGATTCTGAACCGAAGAAATCGGACATAAACATTTCGACAAAAGTCTTCTCGGACATTTCCTTGATGTCAGCCCCTGCGGCAAATGCTTTGGCAGATCCGGTCAGAATAATGCAGCGCACTTTCTCATTGGAATCAGCGTCTTCTAGGGCGGTTGCCAGTTCAGACAGAAGTTGGCTGTTGAGCGCATTCAGCGCGTCGGGCCGATTCAGTTTGATGGTAGCAACATGATCTTCGATTTCGACGATGATCGTCTCATAAGCCATGAGTGAGGGCTCCGTTCGGTGATCTCAGAGGTGCAGCCTTACGCATGTGGTCGGTCGCGTTCAAGTTATCTTTGACATGTCGGGCAATAGAAGGTCGATCGCCCGGACTGCACAATTCTACGGATAACCGAAGGGCAACCTGGCGTGCGACAAGGTTCGCCCTCGCGCCCGTAAACGTCAAAATTATGCTGAAAATATCCAAGTTCACCATCAGCTTGCCGGAAATCCCGTAAGGAGGATCCACCTGCTTGGATGGCATCTGACAGTACATCTCGAATGATGGGAACTAACCGAGATATCCGCTCTTTTGACACGCGGCGTGCAGGGCGTGTTGGATGAATTTTTGATCGAAACAGGGCTTCGCACACATATATATTGCCCAAGCCGGCGATAGTTTTCTGATCCAAGAGTGCGGATTTCATTGGTGTGTTGCGATTTGAAAGTGCTCCAGCGAGGTAGTTTTCATCAAAGCCGTTGCCCAAAGGTTCTGGCCCAATGGATGCCAAAAGCGGATGTGTTTCGGCCCTATTGGTCGCCAGAAGGTCCATCGCTCCAAACCGACGTGGATCGTTGAAAGTGATCCGTGCCCCGTTATCCATATCAAGCACAACATGGTCGTGTTTTTCAGGCGATGGGTGATCATGAACAAACTGACCAAGCGGGTCGCCTGAAATCAACATACGACCTGACATGCCCAAGTGGATAAGAAGTGTTTCTCCACTGTCCAAATCCCCGAGGATGTACTTTGATCGGCGACGTAGAGCCAAAACGCGCTTTCCGGTTAGCCGGTCTGCCATGTTTTCGGGAAAGGGCCAGCGCAGATCGGGCCGGTTGACTTGCGCGCGGACGATGATGTGTCCCTCCATCGCGGGGCTTAGCCCGCGTCGTACCGTCTCAACCTCTGGCAATTCGGGCATTCCGGGTGTCCTGTCTCGTGTCGTCGCATTGTAACGCCGTCTGGGCGCTCTATAAGAAAGTCTGGCACGGGAAACGACAAGGCTTATGGCAGACGAAAATCAATCCACAACGCATTTTGGCTTTCAGGACGTTCCTGAAAAGGAAAAGGCGGGTCGCGTTCAGGGCGTTTTTAGTTCTGTTGCGTCAAAATACGATGTCATGAATGACGCAATGTCGTTCGGGATCCACCGCGTTTGGAAAGACGCGATGATGGATTGGCTTGCCCCTCGGGCGGGGCAGAAACTCTTGGACGTGGCTGGCGGAACCGGAGATATTTCCTTTCGTTTTTTGAAACGCGCAGGATCTGGCCATGCAACAGTTCTTGATCTGACCGAACCAATGCTAATCGAAGGTCGCAAGCGCGCCGAGGCAAACGCGATGGAGTCCAGCCTTGATTGGGTGGTTGGAGATGCGATGAACCTGCCTTTCGAGGACAACACCTTCGATGTTTATACGATCTCGTTTGGCATTCGAAACGTAACCCGCCCCCAAGAAGCGTTGAACGAAGCATTTCGCGTGCTGCGCCCCGGTGGGCGGTTGATGGTGTTGGAGTTTAGTCAAATCCCGAACGATCTGATGCAGAAGGTTTATGACTTATATTCCTTCAACATCATTCCGCGTTTGGGGCAGGCCATCGCAAATGATCGCGACAGTTATCAGTATCTTGTCGAATCGATCCGCAAATTTCCGGATCAAGAGACGTTTCTGGGCATGGTGCGTCAGGCAGGATTTGAAAACGCCAAGTATCGAAACCTAAGCATGGGCATTGCGTGCCTTCATTCGGGGTGGAAAATCTGACGTGAGAGGCCCGCACAACATTCTGCGCCTGATCCGTACAGGTGCCACGCTGGAACGTACGGGTGCGATGGGTGTCGTGCTTGATGCGTTCGACGCACCCAAACCTCTGCGCGTGGCGGCCCGGCTTTTGGGTTGGCCGTTCAAGTGGCTTGGTTATTACGGCGACCCAGAAATGCCTGCGGCGCCTCGCGCTCTGACGGCTTTGGGTCCAGCCTATATCAAATTCGGTCAGGTTTTGAGTACGCGGCCTGACGTGGTCGGCGATGAGATGGCCAAGCAGTTGCGGGTTCTTCAAGACAAACTGCCGCCTTTTTCAGTTGCCGAAGCCAAGAAAATGGTTGAATCGGAATTGGGTGTTCCGGTCGACACGATTTTTTCAGAGTTCAGCGATCCTGTTGCTGCGGCCTCTATTGCTCAGGTCCACAAGGCAAAACTGGCGCAGACCGGCGAAACAGTTGCCGTCAAGGTCCTAAGGCCGCATATCGAGAAAGATTTCCGCAAAGACATTGACGCCTTCTATTTTGCCGCGCGGTTTATAGAAGTGCTGTCTCCATCTTCGCGACGCTTGCGCCCGATGGATGTGATCACGCATTTCGAAGGCGTGGTGATGGGGGAACTCGATCTTAGGCTTGAATCGGCGGCGGCGTCTGAATTTGCGGCGAATACAGCGCAGGACGACGGGTTCCAACTGCCTCACATCAAGTGGGAGATGTCCAGCCGAAGGGTCATGACCCTTGAGTGGGCCGAGGGTGTTCCGCTCGGTGACAACGCTGCATTGGATGCGGCGGGTCATGATCGGGTCGCGCTGAGTGAGCGCGTTTTACAACTGTTTCTGCAGCATGCGCTACGCGATGGATTTTTCCATGCAGACATGCATCAGGGCAATCTCAAGGTCGCGCCAAACGGAGATATCATCGCGCTCGATTTCGGGATCATGGGGCATATCGACGAATACACCCGACGTGTTTACGCCGAGATCCTCTATGGCTTTATTCGTCGCGATTACAAACGGGTCGCAGAGGTGCATTTCGAAGCAGGCTATGTTCCCAATGATCGGGATGTGGACGAGTTCGCACGTGCATTGCGGGCCGTCGGTGAGCCAATTTTCGGCATGGACGCAACGCGCATTTCGATGGGTCGTTTGCTGAGCTACCTGTTTGAGGTCACCGAACGCTTTGGAATGGAAACCCGGACCGAGTTGATCCTGTTGCAGCGCACCATGGTTGTTGTTGAGGGTGTGGCGCGATCGCTTGATCCTAAGATGAATATTTGGAACGTCGCCAAGCCGATTGTCGAAGATTACATCAAAACCAGCATTGGACCGCGGGCCTTTGCCAAAGACCTCGGAAAGACAGCGCTTGTCTTGGCGCGCTTTGGTCCTCGCCTACCGGGGCTCATGGAGCAGGCGCTTATCGCGCAAGCGCAAGGAAAGCCCGAAGCAAAGAAAAGCGGGATCAAGACAGCAATGATCTGGGGGGCCTTGGGCGCTGTGATCGGTGGTGGGCTGGTCGCCATTGTCGAAGCGATTTTGTGATCTGCGTGGGATTTCCGTAACCAAATCCTAACGCTCTTTTCGTTACCTACTGCCGAACCGCAGAATGCGAGGGCCGTAGCGTGCATGGAAATTGTTCGAAATTCACTTTTATCGGGATGCTTTTTGCCGTTGCCAGTGTTGTGCCTGCTCAGGCCAGCATATGTGACGCTGCCGCCCAACGTGCAGCCGCTGAAATTGGTGTGCCCGTTGAGGTGATGCTTACGATAACACGACTGGAAACGGGCCGAGGGAAAAATGCCGACCCTTGGCCTTGGACGATCAATCATGCCGGCAACGGGTCATGGTTTCCGTCAGAAGATGATGCGCGATCCTACGTGTTTTCTAAAATCAAGCGCGGTGTTTCAAATATTGATATCGGGTGCTTCCAGATAAATTACCGATGGCATGCAGACGGCTTTCGGTCGTTGGATGATATGTTCAACCCTGACCAGAACGCGCTCTATGCAGCGCAGTTCTTGTCAAATCTTCACCACGAACTTGGATCCTGGACCGAAGCCGTGGGCGCGTATCACAGCCGAACGCCAAAATTCGCCGAGCGCTACAAAGCCAAGTATAGCAGTTTACGCCCCAAAGTTGCCGAGCTTGATCTTCCGCCTGTCAAGTCGACGCCGAAAGCGCGGAAACACTTATTCGGAAATTCTGGGAAAGCGCGCCCTGGTTCGGTGTTTGTGACTGACGCATCCGACGTCCGTCCCTTCATCCAGTTCAACAGGACAAATTGATGGGCAGCACCTTGCGAAGCCTGTTTGCCAAACCGACGGTCGTTCTTGCCGTTGCGTTGATGGCCGTCATCGTGATGATGATCCTTCCTGTCCCGGCTTTTGTTCTGGACATTGGCCTCGCGACATCATTTGCGTTGGCAATTTTGATCTTTACCGTGACCCTTTTCGTCGAACGCCCTCTCGATTTTTCGGCGTTTCCGACAATCCTCTTGGCGTCTTTGATGCTGCGATTGTCTTTGAATATCAGCTCAACCAAGTTGATAATTGGCGAGGGCCATACGGGTACGGACGCTGCCGGAAACGTCATTCAGGGTTTTGCCGATTTTGTTATGGGCGGCAGCGTTTTCCTAGGGCTTGTGGTCTTTTGTGTTTTGTTGATCGTCAACTTCATGGTCATCACCAAGGGTGCTGCTCGGATGGCCGAAGTTGGTGCGCGCTTTGCTTTGGATGGGATGCCCGGCAAACAGTTGGCAATTGACAGCGATATGGCTGCAGGTGCGATCACCCATGCCGATGCGCGGGCAAGAAGAACGCAGGAACTTCAAGAGACGACTTTTTTCGGTTCCCTTGATGGGGCTTCCAAATTCGTCAAAGGGGATGCTGTTGCGGGGTTACTGATTACGCTTCTCAATATTGTTGTTGGGTTGATCATGGGAACGTTCGTTCATGGTATGCCCATTGGTGCGGCGTTTGAGACCTACGCAATCCTGACCGTTGGCGATGGTTTGGTGACACAGATCCCGGCGGTCATCATCTCTATTGCGGCTGCATTGCTCTTGGCACGAGGCGGGGCCATTGGCGCAACCGATCTCGCGATCACCTCGCAATTGGGCCGTCATCCCGCAGCTCTTGCAACTGTGGCTGTGCTGATGGTTTTATTCGCGCTGGTTCCCGGTTTACCATTTGTGCCGTTTTTAACGGGCGGTTTGATCCTTGGTGGTGTCGCCTTTTGGGCCAATCGCCATATCAAGACCGCCGATGACGAAGACGTTGCGGCCGAGGCGCCGCCTCTACCGAGGGAAAAGCCAATCGGTGACGTGCTCGACCTGGACGACATCCACGTCGAATTCGCACCTGACTTGGTGGACATGGTGCTTGATCCCGCCAGTGGGCTGGATTCGCGTATCACGAACATGCGGACCCATATCGCCAAAAGCTTTGGGATTATCATGCCCGAAGTGCGCCTGACCGATGACGCAATGCTTACGGATGGCACTTATGTTGTCCGAATTCACGGCGTCGAAGCAGCACGCGGGGTCCTTCACCCAGATCTTTTGTTGGCGCTTATCCCTGAAGGCACAACCTCTTTGCCGAAAGGCATTGACGTAGAGGAGCCCGTCTACGGTGCACCAGCGCGTTGGATCCAGACTGCCGAACGCGAGGATGCTCAGCTCGGCGGTTTAACCGTTGTGTCATCAAGCGAAGTTTTGGCGACCCACTTGCTTGAGATTATTAAACGTAATCTTGGAAGGTTGCTGACGATGAAATCGCTCAAGCGGCTTCTGGACGAATTGGGCACGCTGTCCAACCCGGGTCGAGCAGAGGCAAATCGTGTTTTGATTGAGCAGACCGTTCCGGACAAGGTGCCGATGGAAACGTTGTTGCAGGTTCTTAAACTTCTGCTGGATGAACAAGTTTCGGTCCGAAATTTTCAACTTATCCTTGAAGCTATTTCTGAAACCAGGGGCCAAGGTCACTCGGCAGAAACGATTTGTGAACATGTGCGTCAGCGTTTGGGCTTCCAACTTGTTGCCTCAATGCGACGCGAAGACGGAACGATCCCGCTTGTCCACCTCGCCTCCGATTGGGAAAAGCGGTTTGCCGAATGTGAGGTTGCGAATGACCGAAGCGCACCGGATGTAGCGCTGCCGCCGGAAGATTTTGAAACCTTGGCAAAGCGGATCGCGGAAGAGTTGACGCGTGCCGGAAAGAAAGGCACGTTCCCGGCGCTTGTTACTGCAGGTCGACGGCGTCGATTTCTGCGAAGCCTATTGTCCGCAAAAGGCATAACCAACCCAGTGATGGCTTTCGAGGAAATTGGCCTCGATGCAAAGCCGGCGCTGGTTGGGACGATTCCGGCCTAACTGTGGTTGAGGGGTTCCTTGCCGAGATCAACAGCCAAATCTGGCTGATATTTGCCGTCTTCTTACGCATTGGCCCGGCATTTTCCCTTACCCCTGGATATGGTGAGAGCTACGTTTCGGTTCGTGTCAAACTTTCCGTTGCGGTAATGTTCTCTCTCGCGATTGCGCCGATCCTTCAGCCATATCTTCCGGTTACACCACCCATGGGCTTTAGCCTTTTATTGTTTGCACTTAAGGAAATCACTTTAGGATACTTCATTGGCATTTTTGCGCGAGGAATGATCTTTCTTTTAGAGAAAGCTGGCGCAGTTATTAGCCAATCCATCTCATTGGCACAAATGCTGGGAAATGCAACCGAACCTATGCCTGTGATCAGTCACATTCTGAGCACTACAGGTATTGCGATATTGTATTCAACATCTTTAGATGATCAAATCATATATAGCTATGTTAAAGCTTATGGAATTGGAATATCAGATTTATTAGATTTACTACCATACATGGCAGCTAAGTCTATCGAGCTGATAAACTTCATCTTCAAAAACGGTGTTGTATTGGCCTCAGGTTTTATGGGGGTAATGTTCATTTATTATATTTACATTGGATTTGTTAATAAGGCGATGCCACAATTCATGGTATCATTTATTGGTGTTCCATTTGTATCATTATTTTCAATATTTTTTCTTTATCAGCATTTTGATTTACTGCTTAATGTTTGGCAGAGAAAAGCTTTGGTCATTTTGATGATACCCTTCGGGGAACTAAAATGAGTAATGAAGGTGAGGATCAGAACGATAAGCCTTACGAAGCGACGCGCAGAAAGCTCGAAGAGTCCCGCAAAAAAGGAGAGATCGTTCGATCTCAAGATGTTATAAACTTAGGTGCTTTGGCGATTTTCGTACTGTCGGTCATTGTGCTGTTCGATGGACATATGTCGGAGATTGTATTTAAAATTGAAAATTTTATCAAACAGTCGGCTGCAAATACGGATTCGCTTGATGGCAATTCTGTGATGCAATCTGCATACAGCTGGATCTTTCGTCTTGTTACGGTTCTATTTCTGGTCCCTATGGGAATTATCGTTATCGGACTTATTGGTGCAAAACAAATAATTTTCACTGTTGATAAGTTGCAGCCAAAAATCAACCGTATTTCATTACTCGCGAATGCCAAAAAAAAGTATGGCTGGTCTGGTCTTTTCGAATTTTTAAAAAATCTCATCAAGTTCCTGATTTTCTCAATTCTTCTGACGATTTTCATTTTGGACGGATACAACAATTTTCAGATTTCAATTGTTCAGGGCGAGCATGCGGCGCTCGCGAATATCAAGGATGTCTCTCTGAGATGGCTTTGGCTGACGCTGATTGCATTCCTTTTCTTTGCGGTTCTTGATGCGGCATGGCAGGTGCATGACCATGCGCGGAAAAATCGCATGTCGCACAAAGAGCTTAAAGATGAGCACAAGAATGAGGAAGGCGACGAAAGTGTCCGACAACAGCGTCGCGCCAAAGCTGAAGAGATCGCGACCAACCGGATGCTCGTTGACGTGCCCAAGGCAGTTGTAGTGATCACAAATCCAACGCACTATGCAATTGCCTTGCAGTGGGATGGAGAGCCCAACACGGTTCCGAAATGCGTTGCCCGAGGTACTGACGAAACAGCACGCAAGATACGTGAGGTGGCCATACAATCGGGCGTGCCGCTGTATCGAGACCCCCCGACAGCACGTGAGCTGTATTCAACAGTTAAGATCGGAATGTCGATCGATTCCGTTCACTATAAAGCCGTGGCAATTGCCGTTGGTTATGCCAAGCGCATTCAAAAGAAACTTGGTAAATGACGGATATCGCGAGCCTCAGAAAAGCGCTTGATGTCTTGGATGCACGCATAAAGGTGCTTGAATTAAAATTGAAAAATGAAATGAGCTTGAAGAGGCAGCTTCGAAGAAATCAGGTGATGATTGCACAGCAGGAACAGGAACTGATCGGGTCGTTGGACGAAGTTGCGACAGCAGACCCAAGAAAATTTGCCTTTCTGGATTTGCGTTTACGTAAGCTTGTAAATGATCAAAGAGAATTGCTGCCCGTTTTAGCAAGTGCGGCGATAGACCGGTATAATGTGCAAGATATGTTGAAACGCACTCTGCAACAAAGGCTTGTCCTATCGTTGCAGATCGAAAAACTTGAAAGGCGTAAACCGATTTTTCAAACCGAGGCAGAGCGAGCGTTGGTTCTGTTCGAACTGGGAAAGCGGCGTTAAAAAGCGTCTTGCCGAGCCATATCGGTTATCAAGACAGTGACGTGATCGAGGTGCAAAACCTCTTTTGACCTTTCGGTAAGAGCGCGTTTTACCAGTTCCAGTGTTTTGCGAGAGATTAGCTCATCCCTGAACCCTTCCATGGCCGCCAGTGCGAACAATTCAGCTAGAAACGTGTCGCGCAATTTTGGTTCAAGACTTCTGACTTGATCACCTTGCCCGGCTTCAACCTCTAGCGCGACGGTCAAGATGACGATGGCGCGGACGCGGTTATCAAGGATCACTGGAACGACAAATTGACTAGGTAATTTCACAATTTCTAAGGTCTCGGGATCACCCTGTTGTCCATCGTTGGTTTTTTGGGGGCGGTCAGACTCGGTGTGGGTGCCAGGATGATCTTGGCTGTCGGTC
This sequence comes from Marivita sp., assembly GCA_043585115.1. Classification (GTDB taxonomy): domain Bacteria; phylum Pseudomonadota; class Alphaproteobacteria; order Rhodobacterales; family Rhodobacteraceae; genus Marivita. The sequence continues at coordinate 2,253,882 of CP121326.1, read as the reverse complement.
GTGTCTGCAGGAGGAGCCAGAAAAATCGCGGCAGCCCCGCCGCCGGCCAAGCCAAACAGCAATGCAAGCAAAGGCAATAGTTTTTTGAACATTTTGTTCTCTTTGTCGGGTTAGAATGGAAGAACTGCATCCAGCACTTGCTGCCCAATCCGCGGCTGTTGCACATCGCTGATTTGTCCGCGGCCTCCATAAGAAATTCGAGCTGAAGCCATTTTGTCGTACGTGATCTCGTTTTGCCGTGTGATGTCGGCGCGACGCACAAAGCCAGAGACAAAGAGCTCTCTTAATTCAAAGTTTACCCGAACTTCTTGAGTGCCTTCGATGCTTAGAACTCCGTTGGGCAGGACGTCGACAACAGTGGCGGCGATCCTCAATGTCAGTTTTTCATTACGACGCACTGATCCGTTGCCTTGGCTTTGGCTTGTAGAGCTCAAATCGACCGCTGAATCGAGGCTCGCACCATCTGGAAGCTCTTTGTTTCGGCGCTGTGGGAAGCCAAATAACTGCGGCACGCCGAGGCTTTCTTGTGCCGATCTTCCGCGTGAGGTGGTATTCGAAATCTCGGCCTGATCGTCGATTTCGACCATCACCGTAAGAATGTCTCCGGTGGTAAACGCTCGGCGATCTCCAAAAAGCGAGCTCTGATCACCGCTCCATAAAGAGGCTTGTCGATATCGTGACGTATCCTGTGTTGTGGCAGGTAGCCCAGAATAAATCATGGCTTGCCGTTCGACACTTTGTTCTTGCGGTGAAAGCGTTGGTGGCTGACCGATATGGTCGAGGCGGTCACAGCTTGCAATCAGGAATGAAATGGCCATCCAGATGATCGTGTATTTCGTCATATCAGGGTAAAACCTTCAATCTGCCATCCGGCAGTATTTCCGCCCGAATTGAGGCGCGCGACGATAGGTTCATTGCGCGTATGATGTCTCCAGATGAACCCCGCTCCAAAGCGCGTGCTTCCGTATCGATTGTCAGCCCATTGAGTGAAAATGTAGCTGAAACGACTTCGTTACGTTCAACCAAGGCGGCTGGTGTTAGGTTGGATCTCAGAATGGGTTGTCCGGCATAGACTGCGCGTTTCAATTCCAAACCGAGGACTTCTTCGAGCGATTGTGCGGCATGTCCGATGTCGACGTCTTTGATAAGCACGGACTCTGAAGCAATCACTTCTTTCGGCCGTAGTGTTTTTTGTGCGAACACAGAGTCTGCCAATGCAGGGGTTGCCAAGGCGAGGGCAACGAGAACAATGAGGCTGCGCATCACCGGACCTGCGTTGTTGCGCCAAGCATTTGGTCAACTGCCGAGATAACCTTGGCGTTGAGTTCGTATCCCCGTTGCGCCTCGATCAGTTCAGTTAGTTCGCGAACTGGATCAACCGAGCTGTCCTCAAGATACCCTTGCCTCAGCGTGCCGAGCCCATCTTGTCCGGGTGTTGCCACCAATGGCCCGCCAGAGGCTTCTGTTTCTGCAAAAAGATTGCCGCCCATTGCTTCAAGGCCCTTGGCATTGGCGAATCCCACAAGGTTTAATTGCCCGAGGACTTGTGGCTCTGCTGAGTCTGCAAAATAGGCGTAGACCTCACCTTCTGGATTGATCGAAATACTTCGGGCATCTTGCGGGATCACAATCTCTGGTGCGACGGCAAAGCCTTCGGACGTGACGATCAAGCCTTCTGCGTTTCTTTTCAGTGAACCATCCCGTGTGTAGCCGGCCTGACCAGATGGCAGGGCAACTTCAAGGTAACCATTGCCATCAATGGCGACATCCAAATCAGAGTTGGTTTGGCTAAGCGAGCCCTGAGCAAGGTGAACGGATACGGCAGCAGGACGGACGCCAAGGCCGACCTGTACGCCCGTTGGCAAAACCGTGCCATCCGCTGCATTCACAGTCCCTGCGCGCGCGATTTGTTGGTAGTGCAAATCCGAAAATTCGGCACGGCGCGCGTTGTAGCCGGTCGTATTCATGTTGGAAAGATTGTTCGAAATGATCTCGACCCGCATCTGCTGGGCTGTCATACCGGTGGCTGCAATTTTGAGAGCGCGCATGTCGCTTCCTTTATTTAATGAGGGTTTGAAGGGCGGTTTTTGTTCTCTCGTCGTCCATATCGAGCAGCTTTTGACCCATTTCATAGGCGCGCTGCACTTCGATCATCCGCGTCAACTGAGAGATTGCGTCGACATTTGATCCTTCAAGATGGCCTTGCAGAACCAATCCATTCGGTGCGGGCGTCAACGCTGCGTCAGTCTTGAAAAGAACGCCAGCTTCTCGTTGCAAATTGGCACCTGATTCCGGCTCTACGACACCGATTTTACCGAGCAATTGGTCGCCCAGACTAATCGTTCCATCAGCGGCGACTTTTACATCCGCCTCTCCGGCAGGGACAGTGATTGGTGCACCTACTATGTCCAAAACGCGGTGCCCGTCCGATGAGACGATGTCGCCCAATGAGTCTACATTGAAGGCTCCTGCCCGCGTCAATCGAATGCCATTCGGCGTCTCCACCTGAAAATAACCGTCGCCTTCAATGGCAAGATCAAGTGGATTCCCGGTTTGAGTCAAAATGCCTTGTGAGGTCGATGTCTTTTTTACCCGGGCAGCTGCCATTGACAGGCTGTCACCGCCATCGGTGGCTTGAACATATTCCGAAAACACGAGCCCTTGCTGGCGAAACCCGGTAGTGGCCGCGTTGGCCATGTTATGCGCAATGATTTCCATTTCGCGCATGAGCCCGGATTGCCGAGTGAGTGTCACGTATCCTGCGTTTTCCATGTCAGCCTCCTGCTATGGACGGGATGATGATGGTCTTGAAGAAATCGATAAGGCTTTGGGTCATGAAGTTCATGGACGTCCAAAACACAGCCAGCATTGCGACCAGTTTGGGAACGAATGTCAGCGTCATTTCCTGAATAGATGTCAGCGCTTGAAAGAGGCCGATAGAGACCCCGGTCACAAGCGCAACAAGAAGCACCGGCGCCGAGATCAGAACAGAAATCCTCAACGCTTCACGCAGGACATCATAGATGTAGCCTTCGCCTAGCATGGTTCTCAAACCGGCATGCGTAAGATTTCCTGATAGGCTTCGACCACACGATTCCTGACCGTGACTGCCGTTTCGACGGCCAATTGTGATTGTGACAAAGCCTCAACCAGCGCATGAGGGTCTGCGTCACCGTACATAGAGCCCATCGCGACGGATTCGGTCTTGGTGAGTGTTGTTGCAAAATCTTCGGTAATTTTTGCAAAGCTTTCAGCAATTGAAGCCTGTGGATCCGGCTCTGTCGCGGGCTTTAGAGCGGCGTATTGTTGCGAGGCAAAAAGTGTTTTGACATCCATTGGTTTTCTCCATTCTGGAAAGTGTTTATTTGCGCAGCAGGTCCATCAGGCCTGATGACATTTGGCGTGTTTGATCAAAAAGCTTGAGGTTCGCCTCATAGCTCCGCTGCGCCTCGCGGGCGTCGGCGATTTCGATAATCAGATCGACATTGGACCCGGTGTAATGGCCGCTTTGATCCGCCATCGGGTGCCCTGGCTCGTAAATGCTTTCACCCGAGCGGGGATCCAAAGACACCCTCTCAAGCGCGACTTTGGCCAGACCTGAGCGTTCGACATCCGTTGAAAACGTCACCGTTTTTCGCTGATAGCCAGGTGTGTCCGTGTTCGCGACGTTTTCTGCAACGATCCGAAGCCGGTGGGCCTGTGCTTTCAGGCCACTGGCGGATACGCCTAATGCATTTGAAAAAGCGGACATTCTGTCACTCCTATTGCTTGCTAAGCGCAGCGCGCAGCATGCCAAGCGATGCGCGATATACTGCCAAGGCGCGATCATGTTGGCGTTTGGCGTCAACGGAATTTAAAATTTCGCTTTCGAGAACGACGCTGTTTCCGTTGGGTGCACTGTTTGTCTGGGCGTCGATTGTGTGGGTCTGCACGTCGCCAAACAAAGTCTGGTGCTGCGCCCGTGTTTGGCGGAGCGAAAACCCGTTGGTATTATTGTAAACCAACTCAGCGAATGGTCTGACCGCTTGCGCGCGGTAGCCCGGCGTATCGGCATTCGCCACGTTTTGTGACGTCAACGCCTGCTTCAGGCCAGCATGCTGGGCCATCGACATCGACGTTTTGAACAAGTCCAAATTCTGGAACATGACAGGGCTTCTCCCTCGTTTCGTTCAACGAAGGCTTAACCCTGATTCCTTTAGAAAGAGTTGTCAGAACCTGAATGGAGCGCCCGATGCAGAATGCAGCACTAATCGAATTAAGGAGTAAGGTTTCAGAAATCGCGCAGTCGCAGAGCATCGGCCGCGTGGTTTCGGTAGACGGGCATCTGATTAAAGTATCTGGACTTCAAGAGGTGGTTTCACTCGGCGATCGCCTCCGCCTCTTTCGTCGAGACGGGTCAGTCCTGATGGGTGATGTTCTTGGTTTGTCAGAAGATGGAATGACGATGCTACCGGATGCGTTGCCCACCCAAGTTGCTCTTTCAGATCGTGTCATGCCCTTGGGGATGCCGCGAATTCACCCTGATCCAAGTTGGATAGGGCGGGTCATTGATCCCTATGGTGCTCCATTGGATGGAAAACCTTTGACCAAGGGTCTGTACGCCGTTGGCGTTCACAACAATCCACCTGACGCTGTCTCGCGCAAACCGCTCGGCAAAAGGCTCAAGACTGGTTTTCATTTGTTCAACACTATGCTGCCCATCGTTAAGGGACAGCGGGTGGGTATTTTTGCAGGGTCAGGGGTAGGTAAATCTCGACTCTTGGCGGATCTTATCAAAACTCTTCAGGCTGACGTTGTCGTTTTGGCCTTGGTTGGAGAGCGCGGACGCGAAATTAACGAATTTACGCGCAGTGTACTCGGCGATGATGGCATGATGCGTACTGTTGTCGTCGCGGCCAGTGCTGATACCGCACCATCCAGCCGTATGCGGTGCTCTCTGTCTGCCATGCGTATCGCGGAGTACTTTCGTGACCTAGGTCGCCACGTTCTAATTATCATCGATTCGGTGACAAGATTTGCCGAAGCTCAAAGGGAGGTCGCCGTGTCAGCCGGGGAATTTCCAAGTCTACGGGGATTTCCGCCATCAACGCCGATGCAAATTACAAAACTAGCTGAACGTGCAGGTCCTGGAGTTGATGGAAGCGGTGACGTCACTGCTGTGTTCAGTGTGCTTGTTGCCGCTTCAGACATGAACGAACCAGTTGCCGACATGTTGCGAGGTGTTTTGGACGGGCATATTGTTTTGGACCGAGATTTAGCGGATCGTGGACATTTTCCCGCAGTTGATGTGTTGAAATCTGTTTCAAGGTCTTTGCCCGAGGCTGCAGATGCAGAAGAGAACAAATTGATTTTGAAGGCTCGGCGACTGATGTCCCGATATGAGGAGTCATCTGCGTTGGTTCAAGCCGGGTTATACGTAGAAGGGACCGACCAAGAATTAGATCACGCGATCTTATTCCAAAGAGCGTTTACCGAATTCTGCACTGCTTGTACGGAAAAAGACATCACGACAAGCTTTGAAACTCTGCGGATCTGCTTGCGGCGCAGCAATGCAATTACTAAATGAACACCATTGGCGCATAACTATTGAAAAGCTCATTGTCCTCGGAGCAAAAAGAGTGCAGTTTGAAGCGAAGTATTTTGAAACGTTGATTCTGCTTGCCTTTTAACGAGGAATCTCCGTGTAATCTGTTCAGCCACATCTTCCTTTGCAAGATCCGTGATGTGATGGCTGCCAAAAACCCCAGACGCTTTATCGATCATACGTTTATGTTGATCATCAATGTCCAACTGAGAAAATGCAGAGGGAAAGCCAAGAGCGGTTTGAATAACCTCTCGAAGAGGTGGAGTCGCGAGAATTTGATACCATGCAGCATTACTTGAATTTGCATTTTGTGCAACATTCTTAAATTGGTAAGAGAAGCCAAGTGCTAAACGCATATCTTGATCATGTTCCCCGACAGCGATCTCGAATGAGCGATCTTGAAATCGAGAAATTGTTTTTTCCATCAACTCCATTTTAGAATTGTGATGTATAGGACTTTTCGTGAAATCGAAGTCAGCCGCTAGCTCCTTGTATCTTTGGTCAGAGAGCCTATTCGCAAGTGCAGAAGGTTCAGCAACACCATCTCTCAAAACTTTAGCGATAAAAAAAGTATTATCAATATCATCTCCTAGACCATATGCGTTTAGAAGTACAAGTAAAAATCTACGATCTCCCACAACATCTTCTGGATTTCTCATGTTGAAAAAATTATTTTGAAAATGCTGGATGTTTGAGGTTGTTTGGTGGTTTTTACTAAATAGAGCTTTCTGTTGTGAAAGAGAAGATTTAAGCTGTGCCCAACCCGTCAAGCCCGTGCTCAGTAAGATTGGTTTGAAAGTCATCGCGGGTCTTTTCTTAGAAGTTGAACCTCTAGCGGCAATAGTCGCCGAAATAATTTTAAGCAGGAGTATGCGTCTTTTTTTGATATTGAAATCCTTATTTGATCGAGTGTAGATGCACTTTTATTGTCGATGAAGATTGATGCGAGCGTCTGTGTTTGCCCTGAGAGCCTATCCCAAGTGCTCATTTGATCAACATCACCACTTAATATCAGTTGTGCTAAGTAACAAGCGCGACGGACAGGAGTATTGGCATCTTTTGGATGAATGGCGTCTTTTAGACGCAGAATGTTGGCATTGGCTGTTAGAATATTAATTCGTGACCTTCGATCCCCATTTTCAATAACTGCACCATTTATGAGAATGCGTTCCTTTGGGCCCAATTTGATGATGAGTCCGCTCATATCAGACTTCCTTTCTTGTCAAGCCTCGTAGAACTGCGGCGTTCACCTCGATAAGTGGATCGATATCAAGTTCATCTTTCAAAACTCGACGACTATAGTCATGCACAAATTCGGCAAGATAGAAAATATTTGCCTTTAAGTCAATAGGCAGTTTATTGTCAGAAAGAGCTACGTTTGAGGCAAAGATAGTCCAAATCTTTCTATTCTTATAAATTGCATTCGCAAAACTTGCAAAATTATTCCGCCTGTCTAAATCCGAAGATCGGAGCTTCCTGGTGATGTCCAGTAATAACTCGACTTCGGTTTCAATATTCGATTTTATTGAAAATGGAGAAACAAAGTCAGTATAAGCCTGCGTAGCACTTGTCATACTCATGAACTAGCTTTCGAATTGAAATGATTTGGGGGCCGCCGAAGCGGCCCACTTCTTGATATTATCGAAATAGTGAAAGCAGAGACTGGGGCGCCTGGTTCGCAATAGACAGGGCTTGAACGCCAAGCTGTTGTTGAACCTGTAGGGCCTGAAGACGAGCTGAAGCTTCTTCCATATCAGCATCAACAAGTGTACCAATTCCGGACTTCAGTGAGTCTGTAAGGCTGGAAATGAAGTTTGATTGTGTTTCAATTCTTCCTTGAGCAGAGCCAAAGGAAGCGGCTGAGTCGATCGCGTTTTGAATCATGTATTCAATTGAGACCAACGCTGCATCAGCACCGCTGTCACTGGTCACATCAATATCGTTTAGTTTTTCAAGACCACCACCGATGACCACTTCCGTTGGAGACGTTAGCGTGTCCACACGTGCCGCCAGGGTGTCCGTTGCGTCGGTCACGGTCGATGAGATGTTCAGGTCGCCGCCAGATGCAGTTACATTGAAGACATCAGTATCAAGCCCTTGTTCTGCCGCATAAATTGCATAGGCTTGAGCGAGCCCTTTTGCGACGTCGCCAGCTGTGTCACCATCACGTGCAATATACATGATCTTTTGCGCATCAGCAGCCGTTGTGCCCGTGGTGTAGTCTCCCGGAGTGAAGTTATCTCCGTTTGCATCCACGCCTGCGATTCCAAGACTAAATACTTGGCCAGCACCAGTTGGTGCCGTGATCGTTAAACTTTCATTTTGTGTCGCATTGAGTGTTGCAGCCGCAGTAAGGTTAGCCACGGTCCCACCAGTCACAGTACTGGCTGCTGTACCGAGGTCTTTCTTTCCGATGCCAATATCGCTTGCAGACACGCCGTTGGATGATCGATCCAATGATGCAAGGACGTTGACGGTACCACTGCCCGCGTCTTTATCCCGATTAGAAAGTAAATTGAGACCGTTGAATTGAGCGGCGCCAACAACTGCGTTGATTTGATCTCTTAGAGCTACAATATCTGTTTGGATCTTGGCGCGATCCACATTTTGTTCTTGAGATGCTACAATTTTTCCCTTCATCTCAGTTAAAAGATCGGTCACGGTTTCTGCGCCATTGCGGGCGACAGCAACGGTTGACTCTCCAAGGTTAAGGCTGTCAGAGATCCCCTTGAACCCCTTGACATCAGATTCCATGATCTTCGAAATTGCCCAAACGGCAGCATTGTCACGTGCAGTGCCTACACTTTTGCCCGTGGAGATTGCATTTTGCGTGTCAGTCAATTTTGTGTTGATCGATTTCAGCGTTTGAAGCGCGACCATCGCGCCGTTATTTGTTAGAATGCTGGACATTGGATTCCTTTCAATTGTGCTTTGCACATTTTATAGAAATCTAAGTCAATTTAGATTTGAAGTGATGTGTCATTCTAACACTTGCTCGGATCACGGGCGCCACATAGTCGTGCGGTTTTGATATTGACCGCAATTCGTTTTCAAAAAATTAACAAGAATAGATACTTAAGTACAATTTTATAAATTATAATCATTCCAGATTAGTAGATAATTAGTGTGCTGTAATCATCTTCAATGAAGACGAATTTATAGAGGAAATCTTCGATATGTTGCAAGACCTCACACAGCCAAAATTCACTTCAAATCTTCTTTTGCCTAAAATTAAAGATATCGCACCGAAGGCGTACTCATGCTGTATCGAAGAATTTCATCAGGCTTTACAATCTGACGGGAACGATTCTGTCATAGATCCCATAACAAATGAACAAAAAGAGAACATAGAAATATCTGCACCAGGCCTCAACTTTGATATTGTTTTTAAGGTGCAGAAGGGCACTTCTCAAGACATTATTCAAGAGAACAATGTTTCGAAAAAATACTTGCAGCTAAATGATGTATATCCTTCGGTAAATCACAATTACGCATCTGCTGACAGAAATGCATTTGATGTTTTTCAACATGACAAAGAAAATTCAAAAAACTACCAAGGTGAGATAGGTACAACTCCAATATACAAATTTCCTAAATGGCGAGGCTCTGAACCAAAATTCGAGATAATTTATACAGATCCACTTGCTGTTCGGTTTCAAAATTTTGCTGTTAAGGATAGGGGTTTTCCTCTTAGGGGTATATCTAAACTCCAAGAAGCCGCCAATAGTGAAATAACTAGAATGGCAATATCAAAATTTCTAGCAGATGCTAAGGATGGCATGAGAAATTTTGAGATCCCGACGCGATTATTGCAATGGGAAGGCGTAGGGAGAAATTATAGATCTAAGCAATTTCGGAGTTCTGATTTGTTTTGGCGTGAAATGGATTTCCCAGTTTTTCGTTATCAGATTAAATACGCAGAAACTGAGGAAATAAACCTTAAGGGCAAAGAAGCCACTTCTCTTGAGTTGCAAGATATCAACAGCCGTTCAAAGGCTAGAGAACATACAAGGCATTCAAATCAAGCCAAAAGCCTTGAGGGAGTTTTAAGCTCAAATGTTCCATCCTATGTTTTAAATGAAAGTCTCCAGAAATCATTAGATTCCAAATTACCTAAAGCTATAATTTCCGAAAATTCGGAACAAGGATATAAATCAGCATTGCCAAAGATGGACATAAATTCTTCTTTAAGAGAAGTTTTTACAAGCGTTAATGTGGAGTTCAAAGATAATATTTTAGGCCTTCGATTTGTTTCCTTAGATAAGGAGGTAGTAGATTATCTTAGTCGTGATCAAGTTGATTTAAGATTAGCGATGAAGTCAATTACCAATGTGCCAATAAATTTGTCTTTTGATTTTCAGCACGATGGGAGAAAAAAACCAGAAAAAATGTTCGATGATATATTTGTCCGAGATTCAATAATTAACGAAGGTGGTGTAGTTGACCTTCACGCAACAGATTTATTGCCAATTTTTGGCATGGACAGGAGGATATAGGGATGCACGATGATTGTTTCTGAATTTAGCGCAGCGCTAAATAGTGGCGTAAATCAATCTGATGGCGCTGCTTCTGGTGATTTTGAAACATTTTTGGCGATGTTGACGACTCAAATTCAAAATCAAGATCCGTTGAGTCCGATGGCTGCTGAGGAGTTCGCAAGTCAATTAGCGTCTTTTACAATGGTTGAGCAACAAACGCTATCCAACCAAAAGCTTGATGTGTTAATCGCATCTATGTCGAATAGAAATCTTGCTTCGTATTCAGCGCTTGTTGGGCAGACAGCTGTACATTCCGGACCGTTCAATTATTCTGGTTCACCAGTCCAAATTGAACTGAGTGGAGTGCCCAGTTCATCAAGTGGGTTTGTGCTGGTTGTGCTAAATAGGTTTGGTGACGTCGTTTCTGAACTTGGAGACGTTACTAATGATGAACGTGTTTTATGGGATGGAACAGATAGCGCAGGTCGGCTTGTTGAACCTGAACTTTACACGGCCGAAGTTCGATCTGTTTCAGACAACAGTCGTTTGGATGTTGAAGTTGCGACTGCGGAAATCATTGAAGAAGTACAGTTCGGCAAACAAGGTGTAGAACTCTTGTTGGCTGATGGGACAGTTGTTTCAGAGACGTCAGTTACTAGGCTGCGACAATCTTCCCTTCGCCCAGATGGATGAAAAGTGGTTGATCGGCTAAAATGATCCAAGTGTTCTTTGGATAGCTTCATGCGGCTAAGCTTGAAGCGGTTTTACAAACAATTCACCCTCTTCTTGCGCCTTCATTGCAAGAGCAGCGGCATGTGCACCGGCTGCCGTCGTGAAATACGGTATTTTGTCATAGAGAGCGACTGAGCGAATTTCACGGCTGTCTTCCACGGCAGCTGCGCCTTCGGTGGTGTTCATCACCAAATCAATTCCACCATCTTTCATGAGGTCGACAATGTTTGGGCGGCCCTCGTAAACCTTTTTTGTCGTCTCACAGGCAATACCATGATTCAAAAGGAAAGTGGCCGTGCCTTCGGTCGCGACGATGGTGAAGCCCAAGTCAACGAGGATTTGTGCCGTTTCGATCAGTTGATCGGTCTTGTCATCATTCTTGATAGAGAAAAACACCGTGCCGGAGCGAGGCAAATGGTTTCCTGCGCCAAGTTGAGCCTTGAGGAATGCGCGGGGGAAGGAGCGGTCCCAGCCCATGACTTCACCGGTTGAACGCATTTCCGGACCAAGGATCGTATCAACACCGGGGAACCGCGCAAATGGTAACACGGCTTCTTTTACAGAGAACCATGGCATCATCGGATCAGCCAGTGTCATAGGGTCTGCCAGGGGCAAGACAGTGTCATAATCTGCGTTTTCTGGATATGGCTCGCGTATTGGGAAATTACTCAGAGGTTCACCTGCCATGACGCGCGCGGCGATGGAAGCGATGGCAGAATCTGTTGCTTTGGCAACAAACGGCACGGTCCGCGAGGCACGCGGGTTTACTTCGATCAGGTAAACCTCACCTTGCTTAATGGCGAATTGCACATTCATGAGGCCAACAACATTGAGTGATAGCGCCAAGGCCTCGGTCTGACGTTTGATTTCCGCGAGCAAATCGTCGGAAATAGAATAGGGCGGCAACGAACATGCGCTGTCGCCGGAGTGAACGCCCGCTTCTTCGATATGCTGCATGATTCCGGCAACGTGGACCTTGGTTCCATCGCAAAGGGCATCGACATCCAGTTCAACCGCTCCGGACAAATAGCTGTCGAGAAGAACGGGGCTGTCGCCTGATACGACAACAGCTTCGCTGATATAGCGCTCGAGATGGGCCATATCGCGGACAATTTCCATAGCGCGGCCACCCAAAACATAGGAAGGCCGGATGACCAGAGGGAAGCCAATATCTTCAGCAATTTTAAGTGCCTGAGCGTCCGTCGATGCAATGCCGTTATGGGGTTGCTTTAGATCCAAGCGATTTACCAAATCTTGGAAACGTTCGCGATCCTCTGCAAGATCAATAGCGTCGGGTGTGGTGCCAAGAATGGGGATGCCTTCCGCCTCAAGCGCATTGGCAAGTTTCAGCGGAGTCTGCCCTCCGAATTGGACGATCACACCGTGTAATGTGCCATTATCCTGCTCAACCCGGAGTATTTCCATGACATGTTCAAATGTCAGCGGCTCGAAATACAATCGATCAGAGGTATCGTAATCCGTGGAAACCGTTTCTGGATTACAGTTGACCATAATGGTCTCGTAACCAGCATCGGTCAGTGCGAAACAAGCATGACAACAGCAATAGTCAAATTCGATACCCTGGCCGATCCGATTCGGCCCGCCGCCCAAAATCACCACCTTTTTGCGATCTGACGGCCGCGCTTCGCATTCAGCCTCACCCATCATCGGGGCTTCATACGTTGAATACATATATGGCGTTTGCGCCTCGAATTCAGCAGCGCAAGTGTCGATACGTTTAAAGCTGGCTTTGACGTTAAGCCCGTGGCGCTGACTGCGCACATCCTTTTCCGTGAGCCCCGTCAGTTTAGCGAGCCGTGCATCGGTAAAGCCCATCATCTTAAGCATGCGCATACCGGCTTCGTCACAAGGTAGACCATTTGCGCGAACGACGTCTTCGGCCTCCACGATTTCGCGAATGCGGGCCAGGAACCATGGATCGAACATTGTTGTCGCATGGATATCATCGTCGCTCAGCCCATGGCGCATTGCTTGGGCGATGGTGCGCATGCGGTCCGGGGTTTGTTGGCTGATCGCTTTGATTACGGCGGATTTATCGGGGGCGCCCTCAATATGGACTTCATCAAAACCGGTCAGGCCGGATTCCATCGACGCGAGTGCTTTCTGCAAGGATTCATGGATTGTGCGACCGATGGCCATAGCTTCGCCAACCGACTTCATCGCTGTAGTCAGATGCGGTTCGGACCCCGGAAATTTTTCAAACGCAAATTTCGGAATCTTTGTGACAACATAGTCAATTGTCGGTTCAAACGAGGCTGGTGTGACCTTGGTAATGTCGTTGTCCAACTCGTCCAGCGTGTATCCCACCGCGAGCTTTGCCGCGATTTTTGCAATAGGGAAACCTGTTGCCTTTGATGCGAGCGCAGAAGACCGGCTGACGCGTGGGTTCATTTCGATAACCACCATACGGCCGTCTTGTGGGTTGATTGCCCACTGAACATTGGAGCCTCCGGTCTCGACGCCAATCTCACGAAGAACGGCAATCGAGCCATTGCGCATGATCTGGTATTCTTTGTCCGTCAGCGTCAACGCCGGCGCGACAGTTATCGAATCACCGGTGTGAACACCCATAGGGTCCACGTTTTCGATCGCACAGACGATAATTGCGTTGTCAGCGCGGTCGCGCACGACTTCCATTTCGAATTCTTTCCAACCCAGCAGAGACTCGTCGACAAGGATTTGGTTCACAGGGGACGCGTCCATACCGGACCGGCAGAAATGCACAAAATCTTCACGATTGTAGGCAACACCGCCGCCGGTCCCACCAAGGGTAAAGGCGGGGCGAATGATTGCAGGCAGACCGATGTGTTCCAGTTCCGCCAAAGCAAGCGCGATACCCGCATCAAGGTCAGCGGCGCCATTCGGTTTTTTCGGTGCCGTTACAATTGTTGCTTTTGGATTCTCCAGACCGATACGGTCCATCGCCTCGCGGAAGAGCTTGCGATCTTCCGCCATTTCAATAGCTTCGCGCTTGGCGCCAATCATTTCGACGCCGTATTTCTCAAGGACGCCCATTTCCTCAAGCGCCAGAGAAGTGTTCAGACCGGTTTGCCCCCCCATGGTCGGCAAAAGGGCATCAGGCCGCTCTTTTTCGATAATCTTCGCAACAATCTCAGGTGTGATTGGCTCGATATACGTGGCATCCGCCAGTTCCGGGTCGGTCATGATCGTTGCAGGGTTCGAATTCACGAGAATAACGCGATAACCTTCTTCGCGAAGAGCCTTGCAGGCCTGAGCGCCGGAATAATCAAACTCGCAAGCCTGCCCAATGACGATGGGTCCGGCTCCGATAATCATGATGGACTTGATATCATCGCGCTTTGGCATGGATCGACCCTCGTGATGTAAACTGGCTGCGTTATAGGCATGGTGCGGGTGACTGCAAGCGGCGCAGTTGGTTTTTTGTTTCCGCAGGTACAGCTTGGGTTGGGGCATGGCTTGACTTCCCAAGGCTGAAAGGGTGTATCGGGCCAAATTTCTCCGCCCGAGGACACCTATCATGCATGCATTTCGCACCCACACCTGCGCCGATCTGACGTCCCAGAACGTTGGTGAGACCGTTCGCCTGTCTGGTTGGGTGCACCGCATCCGGGATCACGGCGGTGTTTTGTTCATCGACTTGCGTGACCATTACGGGATGACACAATTGCTGTGTGATCCTGACAGCCCTGTCTTTGCAGAAGTCGAAAAGGTGCGATCGGAATGGTGTATTCGCATCGATGGTGAGGTCAAAGCGCGTGATGCGAGCCTTGTGAACCCAAAGCTTTCAACGGGCGAAATAGAAGTTTTTGTTCGTGATATCGAAGTGCTTGGCGCAGCAGATGAACTGCCCCTGATCGTCTTCGGTGATCAAGAATACCCGGAAGAAACCCGCCTGCGGTATCGCTATCTTGACCTGCGTCGTGAAGCCATGCAGCGCAACATGACATTGCGCTCTGACGTTGTGTCGTCGATCCGCAAGCGTATGTGGGACCAAAACTTCCGTGAATTCCAGACACCGATTATCACGGCGTCTTCTCCCGAAGGGGCGCGTGACTTTCTTGTCCCGTCGCGGCTTCACCCGGGTAAATTCTATGCACTTCCTCAGGCACCGCAGCAGTTCAAGCAGCTGATCATGGTTAGCGGGTTCGATAAGTATTTCCAAATCGCGCCATGTTTCCGCGATGAAGATCCTCGAGCGGACAGATCGCCAACAGATTTCTATCAGCTTGATATGGAAATGTCCTTTGTCAGTCAGCAGGACGTGTTTGACACGATCCAGCCGGTGATGCAGGGCGTTTTTGAAGAGTTTGGTGGTGGCCGCAAGGTTGATAGCGAATGGCCGCAGATTTCTTATCGTGATGCAGCGCTTTGGTACGGCACCGACAAGCCTGACCTTCGCAACCCAATCAAAATGCAGGTTGTTTCCGAACATTTCCGGGGATCGGGCTTTGCGATCTTTGCAAAGCTGCTTGAACAGGACGGCACTGAAATCCGCGCGATTCCTGCGCCGGGTGGTGGCAGCCGCAAGTTCTGCGATCGCATGAACGCCTTTGCCCAAAAAGAGGGTTTGCCAGGCATGGGCTACATTTTCTGGCGTGATCAGGGAGATGGCATGGAGGCGGCCGGGCCGCTTGCGAAGAATATCGGCCCCGAACGAACAGAAGCGATCCGCGAACAGCTGGGCCTTGGCGTGGGCGACGCGGCGTTCTTCCTTGGTGGCAAGCCCAAAGCGTTTGAGACCGTCGCGGGCAAGGCGCGCGTGGAGATTGGCAATGAGCTTGGCCTGACCGACGAGAACCGCTTTGCCTTTGCGTGGATCGTGGACTTCCCGATTTACGAGGCCGACGAAGAGAGCGGCAAAATCGACTTTAGCCACAACCCGTTTTCGATGCCTCAAGGGGGCATGGATGCTTTGCAAGGCAATCCGCTAGACGTGCTTGGCTACCAGTATGATTTGGCCTGTAACGGCTACGAGCTGATTTCCGGTGCGATCCGGAACCACAAGCCGGAAATCATGTTCAAGGCTTTCGAGCTTGCTGGCTATGGCGAAGACGAAGTGCGCAAGCGGTTTGGTGGTATGGTCAACGCGTTCCGGTTTGGCGCGCCGCCCCACGGTGGATGTGCAGCGGGTATTGACCGGATGGTCATGTTGTTGGCGGATACTGCGAACATTCGTGAGGTCATCATGTTCCCAATGAATCAACGGGCAGAAGACCTGATGATGAATGCGCCGTCAGAGCCGACCAGCGACCAAATGATGGAGTTGGGTCTTCGGGTTATCCCCCAAGAAGACTAAGAGTGTTGGATTGTTGCGGACCGATCAAAACGGTCTGTAACAACCCCTTAACCAGTACGCTTTTTCAAACAGCAACGGACTCTTGCAATCGCGCTTGTACGAGACCTGCAAGGCGCGACATTGGGCCCATGAGCGGTGTTCCATCTGACCGGGCGCTTGCAACGTCGGACGCCGCGCTTTCCAGAATATCATCGTCGGCAGCCCGTGCGACACCACGCAAGAATAGCGTGACGTAGTCAATCATTCGGTCATCAACATCGCCTCCGAGAAGCTCGGCCATATGCGCCATATCTTCCCGAAAGGTAACGGGATCTGGTTCTATGGGTTCAGATAAGACCGGACGGAGACCGCAGGGTTGAAGCGCTTTTGGTAGGTGTTGAAGTATAGCGTTCTGGAACACGCCAAGATTGCCAACCGGCTTTGCGAGGAAGCCATCGGCACCGGCAGCGAACGCGACATCCTCGGCAAAACTGTCGCCACTTGTGCCTAAGATTACCGACACTCTGGGGATAGCGCAGCTAAGTTCAGATATCAGATCGGTTCCGCTGCCATCAGGTAACCCGATATCGACGATGACGGCTGTCGGCCGATAGACTTGTAAATGACGACGCGCTGATTTGAGACAATCTGCCCGCCTCAGGCGAGCGCCGCTGTAAAGGCACATAAGTCGCAAAGCATCGCATGCGAAAAAGCTATCTTCGACTGCCAGAACTGTCAGCCCGAGCAAGGGTCGCGTTACTGTGGGCCTGCGGACCCTATCCAATGCCTGATCGTCAATCATATCGCCCTCCATGAGTCGCTTCATATTGGCGCGGCTTTGGCTAACAGGGCGTTAATGCGGTCATAGCTCTTGTCTGATTTTCTGACACGAGAGATAAGCGCGGCAAAAGCCATGACGGAGAGATCAGATGATCGGACGCTTGAACCACGTAGCCATCGCCGTACCCGACCTCGAGGCGGCGTCAGCCCAATATCGTAATGCATTGGGGGCCAAGGTTGGCGCGCCACAAGACGAGCCTGATCATGGTGTGACGGTCGTCTTTATCGAATTGCCAAACACCAAGATTGAACTGCTGTACCCACTAGGAGACAACAGCCCGATCACAGGATTTCTGGAAAAGAACCCATCAGGCGGCATTCATCACGTATGTTACGAAGTGGACGATATCATCGCTGCGCGCGATCATCTTAAGGAGACGGGCGCGCGTGTTCTTGGTGATGGAACCCCAAAAATTGGCGCACATGGCAAACCGGTGCTGTTTTTGCATCCAAAAGACTTCAATGGATGTCTGGTTGAGCTGGAACAAGTCTAACGCGGCCCCACATAGGGCAGTAAAGGAGCTTGCCTATGTCCATTACCTCTGCCTTCGTGCTGTATGCCGTGATTTGGTTCATGGTGTTTTTGATCGTGATTCCGATCCGGCTCCAAACACAAGGCGACGTCGGAGAGATTGTGCCGGGCACCCATGCCGGATCTCCCGAAGTTCATAACCTCAAGAAAAAGGCATGGATCACCACCTTTGTCAGCATTGGTCTTTGGATCGTCATCGCGGGTATCATCCTGTCAGGATGGATTACCGTCCGGGATTTGGATTTCTTTGGCCGTATGGGACCTGCCCCTGAATTTGGTGGTACAGGTGGGTGAACGTCGCTGCTCCTAGGATCGGGATCACAAGGTTTACCAAGGGGAGCGACAAGGGCATAGCCATCAGCGTTCCTGCGATCCAGATCTTCCCAGCGTGACGTTTGCGCAGGGCTTTGGCCCCTGCGCGCCCTTCACGTCGCATGGCCGCAAGTGTGAAATATTCGCGTCCAAGCAAAAACCCGTTCAAACCCCAAAAGATAAACGGGGAAAAGGGCGGAAACATAACGTAGAGGATAATCGCCAAGATATTCGCGGCGATCAGAACCCCTAGAAAATTCACGGTATCCCGCATGGCATCTCCCCACGGGACCCGCTCTGCTTTGCCAAACTGTGGATAGTGTCGATCTTCGACGGCATCAGCCACGTCGTCCAAAAACATTGATGTGATCGCCGAAGCGACCGGCACCATTAGGAAAATGGACAAAATGATCATTGAGAAAAGCGCGGTCCAGCTTACGAGATCGTTCAACCATGTGACTTCACCGATGAACGGTATCGTCGCCTCGGGGCCAAGCAAGGAATTCAAAAGCCACATGAGACCTGCAAAGAATGCCACCAAAAGTGCAAATCCAAGGCCGATGCCCAGAAGCAGGACTTTGCGAAAACGCGGATCGCCAAGCTGACCCAAAGTCAGAAGAAAACTACGCAATATCATGTGTTAAGCCATGTTGTGATGGCATCGATATCTGGACGGGGCCGTTCGGGAGGAGTCGTCGAGGCCGTGCCAATATGGATAAAACCGGCGACGCGTTCGTTTTCGGCCAACCCAAGTGCAGACTGACAGAATGTGCAATCATGCGAAGGCCACCCGCTAAGCCAATTTGCGCCCCAGCCGGACGCCAGCGCTGCATTAAGAAGCGCAAGGCAAACGGCGCCCGTGGAATAGGTTTGTTCAATTGCAGGGATTTTCTCTGAGGGCTTTTGGACTTCGATTACTGCAACGCAAAGCGGACTATCGTCGAATTGCTTGCGTGCCTTGGCAATGTCCTCTGGTCCGCGGTCGATGTCGCGACCGCATTGTTCCACCGTGTTGGCAAGACGTGTCAGCGCATCCTTTTCGAGAACGATAAACCGCCAAGGTTCTAGTTTGCCATGATCTGGGGTGCGTGCTGCAGCTGTCAAAATCGGGACAAGCGCTTCGCGGTCTGGAGCGGGTGCCTGCAACAGCTTGGCGGGACGGGACCGCCGCGTCTGCAGAAAGTCCATAACAGCTTTGTTCGCGTCAGGCATGATGCCTCCTTCGTATGGGCCAGCGGCATACCGTGCCGCTTTAGCTTTGGGCGCGGTTGGAGGCGTGATAGAGCCAAAATATGTCAAAGAACAGTCTTGCAGAGTTTGCCATACCGGGAACCACCCTCAACACACGGGTAACGCCCAACGCCCGCGCCAACAAAGTGGAGATCGAAGGCGGCACTATCAAGGTTAGCGTGACCTCGCCGCCTGCCGACGGTCAGGCCAATTCCGCAGTGATCAAGCTTTTGGCCAAAGCATTGGGTGTTGCCAAAACACGTCTGACCTTGCTCCAAGGGCACAAAAGCAGAGACAAGGTGTTCCGGCTCGATTAGTCGGTTTTGTCTTCACGGGAATACACGCCTTCCGGTAGGGACAGAGACGCTGCGAGGTCACGCATCTGCGACATCGAAAACGTAATTTTGTTTACCCTATCGGTTCTGGGGTCGTATTGCTCGACGGTGATGCATTCCTCGAAACCATTGACGATCACATCTTCTTGCAGCGGGCCTTCGCCTTCATCGACAAGGGTGACTACGGTTGAGTCGAATTCGTGTTCGATACTAAACATTTGACAAGCGTAGCGTGGTGCTTTGGGAAAAGCCAAGATGCATCTGCAGAAAACCACTCATTAGAAATCTTCACTGGCAGGTTGCCCAAGTTCACCTTATTTCTATCAATTCAGAAACAGCGCCAACTCCAGGGAGTGTCTTGATGCGGTGGCTCATGCTTATGGCTTTGGTCGCTTTGGCGGCGTGTGATGTTCCAACAGCAACATCGCAGCCGCGGCCACAAGTGGGCACGCCCGAAATCACAGACCAAGAAGCGCGCCAACGCGCTGGCATCGCTGCGCGGCAATTCGTGACTGTTGTGGAAACGGTAGAACCTGTAGCGGAACAGGAGTGTCGTCGTCTCGCACCTGGTGCAAACTGTGACTTTCAGATTGTTGTGGATGATCGGCCCGGACAACCTCCAAATGCGTTTCAGACTGTTGACCGAACAGGTCGCCCGATTTTGGCGTTTAATCTGGCGTTAATCGCATCGGTCGACAATGCGGATGAGCTGGCTTTTGTCATGGGGCACGAGGCGGCGCACCATGTTTTGGGACACTTGGGGCGGACACAGCAGAATGCGGCTGTCGGGGCAGTGATCTTGTCGGGGCTTGCGGCGCTTGGCGGTGCCGATGCCGCCGCCGTGCAATCCGCAGAGCAGATCGGAGCCACCTTGGGCGCGCGCAGCTATTCTAAGGATTTCGAACTAGAAGCCGATCAATTGGGCACGGTCATCACGGCACGCGCTGGATATGACCCTGTGCGCGGGGCACTGTTTTTCAACAAGATCCCCGATCCGGGAAACCGTTTTCTAGGCTCACATCCACCAAATGCCGCAAGGATGGAATTGGTCCGTCGCACGGCGGCGGGTCTCTGAAACTGGGCATTGACCTGTATCAAGGCTTTTTCGATTTACGCGTCTTACCCTTGGCGCATTCCAAGGGGAGCTTTGTCATGTCCTACAATTCTCAACGCGAGACACACACGCAACTGGTCCTGAGGATGGCTGATCGTCAGGGGATCGACCTTGAGGAACTGGTGCTACGGGCCGACGTCACAGAAGAGCGGTTCGAAGCGGCAGTTGATCGTTGTCTTGGGTGTACCCAACCCGACGCCTGCAAATGTTTGCTCGATAGCGCGGGGCCAACGCTGAACCTGCCTGACTATTGTCGCAACGAAGAGCTGTTCGACGAATTGAGGGCGAAATAATGGGTCAGAATACATCCGTCCCTTGGCGCCCGCTTGGTGATACCGGAGTTCATTTCTGGCTTTTGCAACGCATGGCTAAAACCTGCGGTGCCGATATCGTTGAGGCCGCAGAACAAGGCGATTTGAATGCCGAAGGCTGGTCTGAAATGGTGCAACGCTGCCGCTCTTGCGATTGGGCCGAAGGCTGCGACCGTTGGCTGGATCAACACAATAATGGTGAGGCGAAAGCAGTACCACCAAAAGGCTGTTTGAACGCCGAGGTGCTGACGCAACTTATTGAAAGGCAAATCCCATGACGGCTCAGGTTGCTGGTGATCCGCAGCTTCATTTTTGGCTAACGCGCAGCGTGGCAAAGGTGATGGGTGTAAATTTGTCCGAAGCCATGGCGCAAAGTCAGCTCAGCGCGCAGGATTATGCGTCATTGGTCACAGCCTGTCGGCAATGCGCACTCGTCGAAAATTGCCAGTGTTGGCTAGGAAAGCAAAAATCCATCTCTGCGTCTACGCCGCCGGGATGTGCAAATGCCAAAGCATTACAGAATTTAGCGCGGGCCTAAGAATGGCCGCAGGTCACGCGCGAAGATTCTTTGCGCTTTCCTTGATCCCAGCATATTGCCCAGACGGGCGGAACCGCCAAAGATAGTCTGGAAGCACTGCTTCAAGGGCAACCGGTTTTATTCCAAGATCGGAGAAGGTTTTTGTATTTTCCGATACGACGTTGTCATTGCGTAGGTTCTTTACCTGATCACGGGTCACCATCGCAGGGATCAAGCCGCCACTGATGGTGTTCATGAAATCTGACAACCCACCCATAATGGCTGCGGCGAAAAACGGAATATTGACGATGAGGCGGCGTCGGCGAATGACCTTCAGCATGTGCTGCATCAATTCGCGGAACGTATTCACATCGGGACCACCTAGTTCGTAGATGCCAGGCTCTGCATCTCCCGTGACTGCGATGCACGCAGCATTGGCGACATCGTCTACATAAACAGGCTGGAATTTTGTATCGGCCCCGACAACAGGAAGAACCGGTCCAAATCGCGTCATGTTGGCAAAACGATTAAAAAATTCGTCCTCAGGCCCAAACACGATCGACGGCCGAAGAATCACTGCGTTTGGCATATGTTCCAGAACCAAAGCTTCTCCTTCGCCCTTGGTCCGCTGGTAGTCGCTTTCACCTTCGGCATCAGCGCCAATCGCAGACACATGCACCATTTTGCTGATGCCGGCTTCGGCAGCCAGCCTTGCAACACGACCCGCACCGTCGGCTTGGACTGCGTCAAAGGTATTCTTCCCGTTTTTGGCAAGAATACCCACGCAATTCACCACAGCATCAGCGCCTTGCAGCGCAGCGCGTACACTCGCGTCATCGCGAATGTTGCAAAGAATGGGCTCAACCTGACCAACCACACCGTAGGGCTTTACGAAAATTGCTTCGTTCGGGCGTCGCACAGCGACTCTGACCCGCCAGCCTTGCTTGGCCATCCGACGTGCAATGTACCGCCCGACAAACCCCGAGCCGCCGTAAATCGTGACGAGTTTGGACATGTGAATGCTCCCAGTCATAGCTTGGTTGACGTCTATCCCTGTCGCCTCACGCGGGCAAGGTGTTGGAATGCCGCAAATGACAGGTCGTGCTGCAAGAAAAAGCCCGTTGACACCCTTTCTGGACCGGATTAAACGCCAGCTTCACGACACCTGCCCAGGTGGCGGAATGGTAGACGCGCTGGCTTCAGGTGCCAGTGGCCGCAAGGCCGTGGAGGTTCGAGTCCTCTCCTGGGCACCAGTTCCCTGTAAAATTTCAAGATACTAACGTTTGGCTGTGTAACCGGTACACGGCGTATTGATGTCTCCAGAAATGACGTTGTGGCAAGGCTTGCCATTGCGTCATTCTTGCAAAAGACTGTTGGCACCGCAAATCACCAATCAAAATACACAACAGGGAAGTCTCATGAAGACGACATTTGCATTATCGATGGCAGCTGCACTGCTCGCGACAACGGCGACGGTAAACGCGGAAACATTGCGCTGGGCGCGTTCTGGCGACGCGCTGACCTTGGATCCGCATGCGCAAAACGAAGGTCCGACGCATACGATCCGTCACCAGATGTACGAGCCGCTAATCATTCGCGACACAACTGGAGCGTTTGAGCCTGCTCTAGCGACAGATTGGGCACCAAGCGCGGATGACCCCAATGTTTGGGTTTTCAATCTGCGTGAAGGTGTCAAATTCCATGACGGGTCTGACTTCACAGCCGAAGACGTGGTTTTCAGCTTTGAACGCGCCAAACAGCCGAACTCTGACATGAAGGAGCTGATCGGCTCGATCACTGAAGTGCGCGCGGTCGATGATTACACTGTTGAGATGGTTACCGATGGCCCGAATCCTATCCTGCCGTCGAACCTCACCAACCTGTTCATTATGGACAAAGGCTGGACCGAGGCTAATGACACCGTCAACGTGCAGGATTTTGAAGGCGGCGAGATCACGTATGCCACCACCAATGCCAATGGCACCGGCCCGTATGTGCTGCAAAGCCGTGAGCCAGATGTCCGCACGGTCATGACCAAAAATGACAGCTATTGGGGCATTGACCAGTTCCCGCTGGAAGTGACGGAAATCGTTTATACCCCCATTCAAAACGCAGCGACCCGCGTGGCAGCGCTGCTGTCGGGCGAAGTTGATTTTCTGCAAGACATGCCGGTGCAAGACCTTGACCGCGTGAACAATGCAGACGGGCTTATGGTCAAGCAAGCCCCGCAGAATCGCGTAATCTTCTTCGGCATGAACATGGGCGCAGACGACATCGAAGCAGATAATGTCGAGGGTAAGAATCCTTTGGCGGATGTCCGTGTTCGTAAAGCCATGTCGATGGCGATCAATCGCGATGCGATTCGTCAGGTCGTGATGCGGGGGCAGAGTCAGCCTGCAGGTATGATTGCACCGCCCTTTGTGAACGGTTGGACCGAAGCAATGGATTCCGAGTCTTCCACTGACATTGAAGGTGCAAAGGCGCTTTTGGCTGAAGCGGGATATGGGGACGGTTTCTCGATTCGTCTCGATTGTCCGAATGACCGGTATGTCAACGATGAGGCAATCTGTCAGGCAGCTGTCGGCATGATGGGTCAGATCGGCGTTACGGTGAACCTCGACGCGAAACCCAAAGCGCAGCATTTCCCGCTGATCACTGACGGCAAGACGGATTTCTACATGCTTGGTTGGGGCGTTCCGACCTACGACTCCGAATACATCTTTAATTTCCTCGTGCATGGTCGTGAGTCGGACATTGGCACTTGGAACGGCACCGGCTACGACAACGACGAATTGGATGCGAAGATCAAATCGCTCGCGTCGAATACAGACCTCGAAGCACGGAACGCCGACATAGCGTCAATCTGGCGGGTTGTTCAGGATGAGCAGCTGTACATTCCGATCCACCACCAGGTTCTGAACTGGGGAATGTCCGACAAGGTCGGTATCGAAGTTGATCCCGAAGACCAGCCGAAGATCAAATACTTCACAATGAACTGATCGGCGGAGCGCGCCCTTGTCGCGCGCCGGCTCAACGTGGTCTGTTGAGTATGCGAAATTGTCGCGGCCAGTCGCCTTGGCCGCGGCAATGCTTATTAAATCCAGGGAAAGACATCATGCGATATTCAATACGACTTGCTGCAATTCTTGCTGCGCTCGCCCCGGCTGCTCAGGCTGAAGATTTCACTTGGGCCGTGAACACTGATCCCCAGACAATGGATCCGCACGCCGTAAACTCGGCGCCTGTTCTTGGTTTCTTGAACAATGTCTACGAAGGGCTTGTACGGCGCGGCAAAGACATGAGCGTGGAGCCCGCCCTTGCCACCTCTTGGGAACCGATTGGTGACGGCGAAGGCTGGCGATTTACGCTGCGCGAAGGTGTCAAATTCCATGATGGAGCTGATTTCACGGCCGAGGATGTTTTGTTCTCGTACCAGCGCGCGTCTGACGAGAGCTCTGATACACGCAGCTGGTTTTCGCCGGTATCCGATGTTGTGGTCGTCGATGACTACACCGTTGATTTCATGACCACGGCACCGAACCCGATTTTCCCGGGGTCGATTGCGAATTGGATGATCATGGACAGTGGCTGGGCCGAAGAAAACAATACGGCGCTACCAGATAAGGAAAACGGCAATCACGCCACTCTGAATACAAACGGCACAGGCGCATTTCGTGTCACAGCCCGCGAACCCGGTTTGCGCACAGTGCTAGAGCCTTTTGAGGGCTGGTGGGGTGAGGCCGAGCACAATATCACGCGTGCTGAACTGACACCGATCCAGAACCCTGCAACGGCGCTGGCTGCTCTTTTGTCGGGTGATGTCGATTTCATCAACCCTGTACCGATTCAGGATGTGGCCCGCCTAAAAGAAAACCCTGATGTCGATGTGATCCAGGGCATCGAAGCGCGCGTCATCATGCTGGGCTTTCCGCACGAGGCTGAGGCTCTCAAATATTCCTCTGAAACAAACGACGCCAATCCATTTGCTGACGTTCGTGTCCGTCAGGCTGTCGCTCATGCCATCAATGTGCCCGCGATTCTACAGACCATCATGCGCGGCAATGCCGAAGAGGTCAGCCAATTGGTCAGCGCGGCAATGCAGGGCTATGTCCCGTCACTCGCTGAACGACCGGCCTATGACACCGATCGTGCTCGCGCATTATTGGCCGAAGCCGGATATCCTGATGGGTTTTCCTTTGGTTTGAAATGCCCGAACAACCGTTACCTCAATGATGAAGCCGTTTGTCAGGCAATTACTGGAATGCTGGCTCAGGTTGGTATCACCGCAACGCTTGATGCAATGCCGGTGCAGAACTACTGGCCTGAATTGCGTGCAGACAACTACGACATGTACCTTCTGGGCTGGTCGCCGGGTACGTTTGATGCAGAGCACCCGATCCGATTTCTTGCTGCGACGCCGAACGAGGAAAAGCGGCTTGGAAGCTGGAATTTCGGGGGGTATTCGAACGAACGCGTGGATGAACTGCTTCCGATGATCCAGTCCGAGATTGATCCGGTTGCGCGTCAGGCCATGATCGACGAGACCACCAAAATCTTGCAGGACGAAGTGGCTTATGTGCCGATGTATGTGCAGCCTTTGGTCTGGGGGACGCGCAGCAACATCGAACTGACACAGAGACCGGATAACTTCTTCATCTTGCGTTGGGTGACCGTAAACTAATCTTGCTTGGGGGTCGGTAAGGCCCTCAGACACAGAACACCGGAGGCGACATGCTCGCATATATCATTCGGCGTGTTGGACAATCTGCACTCGTGCTTTTGATTGTCGGGCTTGTCGCCTTTTCGATGTTTCGATTTGTTGGTGATCCAATCGACAACATGTTGGGTCAGGAACGTACGGCCGAGGATATTGATCGCCTGCGCGCGCAACTGGGTCTCGATCAACCGTTTGTTGTGCAATATTACAAGTTCCTCGAAGGAGCTGTGCAAGGCAATTTCGGTGTGAGCTATCGGCAAGGCCGACCGGTGGCCGAGATCCTTCTTGAAAGGGCGCCAGCCACCTTGGAACTTGCGATGGTGTCCGGTGTGTTGGCGATCCTGTTCGGAATCGCGCTGGGCGTTTTCACAGCGATCCGTCGCGATGGTATCTGGGCCAATGTAATCATGTCGGCCTCTTTGATAGGGGTGTCATTACCGACATTCCTGATCGGAATTCTGCTGATCTATTTGTTCTCGGTCGAACTTGGGTGGTTGCCCAGTTTTGGCCGTGGCGAGACCGTGGACGTTGGGGGGTGGTCAACGGGTTTCCTGACGGAAAGCGGGCTCAAAGCGCTGATCCTTCCGTCGATTACGTTGGGACTTTATCAGATGACGCTGATCATGCGGCTGGTACGATCCGAAATGTTGGAAGTATTGCGACAGGATTACATCCGTTTTGCCCGCGCACGCGGTCTACGCGACCGAGCGGTCAACTTTCGCCACGCACTCAAGAACACTATGGTGCCGGTGATTACTGTTATCGGTCTTCAGCTTGGGGCCATCATCGCATTCGCCATCATCACCGAGACGGTTTTTCAATGGCCGGGTGTGGGCCTGCTCTTCATCAACGCGATCCAGTTTGTCGATATCCCGGTTATGGCAGCATACCTGATGCTGATTTCTGTCATGTTCGTAGGGATCAATCTGCTGGTTGATATTCTCTACTTCTTCATCGACCCGCGTTTGCGGGCGGACCGGTCAGGAGGCCACTGATGTCGGATTTTCCAATTCCAGTGAAACCGAAATCACGTTTCCGCCTCGCGTTGGAAAGTGACCTGTTTTACACCTTCAAACGGTCGCCGGTCGCAATAGTGTCAGCAGCGGTTGTGCTGCTTCTGGTCTTGGCAGCCGTGTTTGCGCCCCTCATCGCGCCTACGGATCCGTTTAATCCGGCTTCGCTCAATCTGATGAACGGCTTTACTCCTCCGATGGCACCGAACGCCTTTACCGGGGACACATTCCTTTTGGGAACCGATGACCAAGGTCGAGACGTTTTTTCGACCATCCTCTATGGGATGCGTATTTCACTGTTTGTTGGTGTCGCCGCAGTCTTCTTCGCGATGGTCCTTGGCATTACGCTCGGCCTGATCTCTGGGTATGTCGGAGGCTGGACCGAAACGATCATCATGCGTACGGCAGACGTCCAGCTGACTTTCCCGTCTATCCTTGTGGCAATGCTCATTTTTGGGATCGCCAAAGGGGTCACTCCAGTCGAGTACCGAGATCAGATGGCGATCTGGGTGCTAATCCTTGCCATCGGCCTGTCTGATTGGGTGCAATTCGCGCGTGTTGTGCGTGGTGCAACGCTCGTTGAGAAGAACAAGGAATACGTTCAGGCCGCGCGTTTGATCGGGCGTACGCCCGGTGCGATTATGCTTCGTCATATCCTGCCCAACGTGCTTTCCCCGGTTTTGGTGATAGCAACAATCTCGCTCGCACTGGCCATTATCGCCGAAGCAACGCTGAGTTTCCTTGGTGTGGGCGCACCACCAACACAACCGTCGCTTGGGACACTGATCCGTATCGGACAAGGTTTCTTGTTCTCGGGAGAATGGTGGATCTTGTTGTTCCCCGCCGTGACGCTTTTGGCCTTGGCGTTGTCGGTCAACCTTTTGGGTGACTGGTTGCGCGATGCTCTGAATCCGAGGTTGCGCTGATGGAAAATCCTGTTTTGTTGATCCGCGACCTGTCGGTCGAAATCCCTACACGTCATGGCATTGTGCGTCCGGTAGATGGCGTCAGCTACAATATCGGAGCGGGCGAAATCCTCGGTGTCGTTGGTGAAAGCGGCGCGGGCAAGTCAATGGCCGGCAACGCCGTGATCGGATTGCTGACGCCGCCTGCGCATATCTCCAGCGGAGAGATCTGGCTGAATGGTAAGCGGATTGACCAGCTCAAGGGCGATGCCATGCGCCGCCTGCGCGGCAAAGAAATCGGGATGGTGTTTCAGGACCCGCTGACTTCACTCAATCCACTGCTGCGGATTGGTGATCAGTTGACGGAAACCATGTTGACCCATTTGCCGATAAGCCGGTCCGAGGCTGAAAAGCGGGCCGTGGCTGCTTTGGAAGAGGTTGGCATTCCCGGTGCGTCAGAGCGTGTGAACAGCTATCCCCACGAATTCAGCGGTGGTATGCGCCAGCGCGTTGTGATCGCGCTGGCGCTTTGTGCAGAGCCGTCTTTGATTATCGCAGATGAGCCCACGACGGCCCTTGATGTGTCGGTGCAGGCGCAAATCATTGCCCTGTTGCGTCGTCTATGTCGGGATCGCGGGACAGCTGTCATGCTGATCACGCACGACATGGGTGTCATTGCCGAGGCCACGGATCGTGTTGCCGTAATGTATGCCGGACGGTTGGCCGAACTGGGCTCTGTGCGCGATGTTCTGACCAACCCGCAGCATCCTTATACACATGGCCTAATGGCTTCGACGCCGTTGGCATCTCAGGGCAAAAGCCGATTGCATCAGATTCCCGGGGCGATGCCGCGTCTGGATGCCGTGCCCGAGGGATGTGCCTTTAACCCGCGTTGCCCTTACGCTACGGACAAATGCCGTCAACCTCCCGCACCGCGCGTGACTGACGGGCAGGCGGCATGCTGGTATCCTCTAATCGATGAAAAGGTCATCTGATGGCGCTTGTACGGGTCAGTAATCTTAGCCGTGTGTTTGACGTGTCCAAACCATGGTTGAACCGTGTGATCGAACGGCGCTCCAAGGCGTTTCTGACGGCTGTATCGGACGTTGATTTCGACGTCGAGCCGCGCAGCACGTATGCGCTGGTCGGCGAAAGTGGATCGGGCAAATCGACCATTGGCAAGATGCTGGTCGGATTGCTGAAACCCACTAACGGCACTGTCGAGATCGAAGGAATTGATCTGGCCAATGAGACCGACGCCGCCAAGATTGATGCGATCCGGTCTGATATCCAGATGATCTTTCAGGATCCCTATGCGTCGCTTAATCCGCGTTGGCGGGTAAAAGACATTATCGTCGAACCCGTCGCCTCGCGGGGTGGAAATACCGACGGTCTCGCAGAGAAGCTGCTTGAGCAAGTTGGTTTGTCGGTTCAGGATGCAGGCAAATTTCCTCATGAATTTTCCGGAGGTCAGCGGCAACGCATTTGTATCGCCCGCGCGCTTGCCTCAGAACCGAACCTCATCGTGTGTGATGAACCCACTTCAGCCCTGGATGTGTCAGTGCAGGCGCAGGTTTTGAACCTGATGAGTGATCTCAAAGATGATTTTGGGCTGACTTATGTCTTGATCAGTCACGATCTGACTGTTGTGCGGCATATGGCAGACCGGATTGGTGTGCTCTACTTAGGCAGGCTGGTGGAAGAAGCAGAACCGGAAGACTTATTCACCACTCCAAAACATCCTTATACGCAAATGTTGCTTGAAGCTGCGCCGCAAATGGATGGGTTCGGGCGTGAGGTGCAGCCCCCAGAAGGCGAAATACCCGATCCGATCAATCCACCGCCAGGATGTGCCTTTCATCCGCGTTGTCCTATTGCGCAGGATGTTTGCAAACAGAAACGTCCGGAAATGCGGAACCTGAACGGAATGCGCGTCGCTTGTCATTTGGCAGAATAAAAACGGGGCCTTTTGTGGCCCCGTTTTCTAATCTCAAGCGGCGCTTTTCCGTGGTGCTGGCAGCAAAGTATCTACCGATTTGCCCCAACTTGACAGGTCGTAGTTGCGCACGGCTTGTTGCATGGACTTCATGCGGTCTCGACGTTCTGTTTCTGTCATGTCCAGTGCTTGACCGATGGCCACATCCATTGAACGGTTCGAGAACGGATTGGTCGCAACTGCGGCACTTAGCTCAACCGCGGCGCCTGCAAATTCGGACAAGACCAATACGCCATCACCATCGACCCGCGAAGCGATGAATTCCTTTGCCACAAGGTTCATGCCATCTGCCAATGGCGTGATCCAAGCAACCGATGCAGAGCGGTAATAGGCGACCAAGTCTTTGAAAGGAATCGCGCGAGAAACAAGCGTGATCGGTTGCCAGTCCAAAGAGCCAAAACGCCCATTGATCCGACCTGCGGCTTCCTCAATAGCCGACTGGATTTCGCCATATGCCGCCATCCCGCGATTAGCGCTGACAGACACATGCATCAACTGCACCTTGCCGCGCAATTCAGGTCTTTCCTCTAGCACGCGCTCAAAGGATTGCAGTTGTTCAATCCCGCCTTTGGTATAGTCTGTGCGGCCAACCGATAGGATCAGTTTTCGATCGCCTAGATCGTCCAACAGAACTTTGGCACGTTTCTGCGTGATCTCTTCCTTGGCGCGGCTTTCAATGTATTCGACATCCACACCTACGGGCGCGACGCTCAGATGGACGTCTCGATCGGGGCCACGTAAGACAGATGGGACGCGTCGCTCGGTCAATGCGGTGCCCTCCGCAATCAGATCATCGGGTACTTTCGACCGCTGGGCAATTTCCACGTCCATCAGGCTCTGCACCACGGCTGCAAAATTGGTGGCATAGCGCGGAATGTGAAACCCGACGCTGTCGCAGGCCATTAGGCTTTCGATAATTTCCTTACGCCATGGCAGCACGTTAAACATGTCCGGCGCCGGAAATGGCGTGTGATGGAAGAACGCGATCTTCACGTCGGGCCGCATTTGACGCAGGTAACCTGGTACAAGCCACAAATTGTAATCATGCACCCAAACAAGCGCACCTTCTGCGGCTTCGGCGGCAGCCGCTTCGGCAAACCGCCAGTTCACTTCACGAAAGTTGGGCCAGTCGACCGGATCGTAATTGTACCGATCCTTAAAGCTGTGCAGGATCGGCCAGAACGCTTCTTTTGAGGTCACATGGTAGAATTCATGCACCTGTGTTTGCGTAAGTGGCAAACGCGACACTGAATAACTGCCAAAACTGTCTTCAACCTCGATTTGACGCTCCCAATCAGGTGCATTCGCATCTTCTGCCAGTTTCCACGCAACCCAAGCGCCATGGTCGACCTTGCCGAAAAAGCTCTTCAGTGTGGGAACGATGCCGTTGGGGCTTTTGTTCTCACGAAGGACAATTTTACCGTTTTCTTCGACTTCTTCATAGGGTTGGCGGTGGTAGACGATCACAAGATCGGAAGACATCATTCACTCCCTGGAGTTGGATGAAGGTTAAAGGCTGCAATAGCCTCAAGAATGCCCGCAGCACCTTCGCCGCGAGCGCGATGGATTTTTGGACTATCGGGGAGCGCATCATAAAGCGCTTGCTCTGATCCTCCCACGGCAACCGCGTGCAGATCAGCCGTCAGCATAGAGATGTCATTCAGAGTGTCGCCTGCTGTCAGAACGCGTTCGGGTGCAATGCCCAGCGTGTCGAGCAGGCGATGAAGGGTTGGTCCCTTGGACACGCCCTTTGGCAATACATCGACAAAGCGATTGTCTGACACAAGCACATCCACATCCAATTTGCGCACAGCATCAAGATCGGATGTGTCAAAGCCGTCGGGCGTAATATGATAGCTGAGGCGATGGCGGAACGGTGCATCTTGCATGGCCAAACCATCTACATCTGCCATCAATGCGCGGACTGTCTCGGCCTTACCCGCCCATGCTTTTGCAATCGGTGCCTCAAGCTCTGGCACGGGCAAAACCATGCCTGGCGAATAGACCTTCGCAATTGTCGTACCAACATCGGCGATCACAAACTCCGGCATGGGTATGCCGAATGCATCGCAATGCTCATGGATAAATTCGGGATGGCGTCCGGTGACAAAGATCAAACCAACCGTTTCGCGATTGTCTTCGATCCAATTGTAAAGGGTCTCACGGTCATTGGCTGACCCGCCTAGGAAAGTTCCATCCAGATCGGTGGCAAGCACAAATGGTTTATCACGGATCGCAGAGCGGACCGGAACATGCAGTGTCATGTTGTGATCTCCTTGAATTCAGAAGGGCGCGCCACGGGTGTCGGGTGTGCAAAGGTCAAGGACATTGCGCGCGGTTCGGATTCGATTGGTTCGGCCCAAAAACGCGCAAAAGTTTCTGCGATTGGCAGCCTGTCGTTCAAGATTCCACGCACAGTTTCGCAAATTGGCATCGAAACCGATAACCTCCGCACGAGGTCGGTCACCGATTTTGCGTTGGCCTCTCCCTCAACCACTATTGGCTTACCCTCAAAGCAAGCGGCACGGTCAAGACCGCTGCCCAACTGAACACCAAGTGACATGTTGCGCGACGTGGTGCTGGAGCATGTCAGTGTCAGATCGCCAATTCCTGACAAGCCGGTTACGGTTTCCCGGCGTCCGCCCAACGCCTCGGCGAGCGCTTTCATTTCGTCGAGACCCCGCGTGATCAATGCTGCGCGGGTGTTTTCAGCAAAACCGGCGCCCTGCATCATGCCGCAAGCGATTGCGATGATGTTCTTGACCGCGCCGCCAATTTCGACACCCACAAGATCATCTGACAGGTATGTGCGAAAGGCGGGCGATGCGAGTGTAACCGCCATCCGAGCCGCAGCGCTGTTTTCGGGATCAAGGCGATCAGACTGGTCGAATGGAAAAGCCAAGGTCGCGGCGGAGGGATGCCCCGCCGCGAGTTCGGCTGCAAAGGTTGGACCGGACAGCGCGCCAACAGGATGACCGGGCAGTTCGTCCTCAATAATTTGCGACATTAGAAAACCGGTCTCTGCCTCAATACCTTTGGCACAGACCGCGATTGGAATTCCGGGAGCGATGTCGGCGCGCATTGCTCTGGCAACACTGCGAATTGCAGCCGACGGGACGACCAGCAGAACTGCATCTGCATCGCGTAACGCGTCTTTGAGCGTGTGAGTGGCTCTAATAGAGGGCGCGAGAACCACGTCAGACAAGTAGTGCGAATTGCGAGACACTCTGTTGATATGTTCCGCCACTTCTTTGCTGCGCGACCAAAGATTAACTTCCGTTCCGTCTTGTGCTGCAACATGGGCAAGAGCAGTTCCGTACGCGCCTGCACCGATAACTGTGAGGCGTCGAAACGGGTGCGCCGAGCGTGGAAAAGGCTCACCGGAAATGGGGTCAATTCTCATGAAAGGACCTCTATAAAAAACAATTTCATAAAATTACAACGCGCGCAGGCCGTTTGAGTTCCATGCACATGCAGAAAAAATGCTGCATGTGCGAAACCAAATTGAAGGATCTGCGTTGTCACCTCGTATTTCACAACCCCGAGGACTTTGCCGATGACCCGTCACGTGCGTACAGCGATCTTTCCCGTAGCCGGCCTTGGAACGCGATTTCTCCCCGCGACAAAAGCGACGCCAAAGGAACTGCTTCCGGTTCTTGATACGCCTCTTATTCAATACGCAGTCGACGAGGCGCGCGATGCAGGCATCGAACGTATGGTGTTTGTCAGCCATCCCTCGAAAGGTGCAATCGAACGTCATGTGATGGAGGATGCCCGCCTGACCCGTGAACTGAAGGCGCGTGGCAAAAAGGATGTGGCCGACGCCTTAAGCGACGCTGCGCTTTGCCCGATCGAAGATGACGTACGCTTTGTCATGCAAAGCGAACCAAAGGGACTTGGTCATGCAGTGTTCTGTGCCAAGGAGCATGTTCTGGACGGGCCAGTTGCTGTCATTCTGCCAGATGATCTGATCCTTGGCCCTGTGGGCTGCCTGTCCGAGATGATCTTGGCGTATAACTCTGGCAAGGTAGGACATCTTGTTGCAACGATGGAGGTGCCGAAAGAGCGCGTGCATCGTTACGGCGTTCTGTCCGTCAAAGGCAAAGCAGACCAAATTATTTTGGCTGATGGTATGATCGAAAAACCAAAGGCAGAGGTCGCTCCGTCGCGCCAAGCTGTCGTGGGACGCTACATTCTTGACGAAACCATCTTTGAAGCTTTGGGTACTCAAGCGCCGGGTGCAGGGGATGAAATCCAACTGACCGATGCGATTGCACGCGATGCGGATACGATTGGACTTGGAGGGTTCGAATTCTCGGGAACGCGATTTGATTGTGGCTCCAAGGCAGGCATGCTTGAAGCAACGTTGGAACTGGCTATGGATGATCCTGATTGTCTGGCAGTGCTGGAAGCGCGTGGACTTGTTCGAAGCACAGCTGTGGCAGCCTAAATCGATACAGCACGCAATAGCGCACCAAACCAAATGGGCTTTCCCTTGACAGCGCGCCGTGCTGTTATCGCGTCGCGGGCTGTGGCCTGATTTAGCCATGCGAGGGAAGATCAGTGAAACAAAGACAGTTGCAGCAAACCGGAAAGACGGTCGGCGAAATCGGGTTTGGCTGTATGAGTTTCGGGGGCTTTTACGGTGCAACGGATGAGGCAGAAGCGCATGCCAGCCTGAGCGCGGCGTTGGATTTGGGGATCGATCTACTGGATACGGCAAACGTATACGGGATGGGCGTGTCGGAAAGGATGATTGGGACCTTCCTCAAGGGCGACACGTCCAAATTCACCATAGCAACGAAGGCCGGTATCTGGCGCGATTTGGAACAGGGAACGCGCGGCTTTGACAACACCGCCGACCATTTGCGCCGGGAACTCGAAGGATCGCTGAAACGCTTGGGTTTGGATCACGTCGATCTGTTTTATGTGCACCGACGTGACCCCAGCATCGAAATCGAAGACGTCATGAACACGCTTTTATCGTTGAAGTCGGAAGGCAAGATTGGCGGAATTGGCTTTTCTGAAATTGCACCAGCCTCGTTGCGTCGAGCATGTGCCGTTGGGCCGGTTGATGCGGTGCAAAGCGAATATTCGCTTTGGTCTCGTCAACCTGATCTTGGCATGATTAAGACCTGCCGCGATCTGGGCGTTGCATTGGTCGCGTATTCTCCACTGGGGCGTGGCATGCTCTCAAGTGTGACGCCCGATCCTTCGACGTTCCTAGAAAACGATTTTCGTAAAAACACCCCTCGTTTTCATACGCCAAACTACGAATTTAATCTCGAATACGTCACAGCATTCAAAGCATATGCAAGCGACCACGGCATGACCGCGACAGCGTTGGCATTAGCGTGGTGTCTGGCGCGGAGCGATAACATTATCCCAATTCCCGGCACACGCACAGCGCAACACTTGGCTGAATGCGCATCGGCATCGGACATAGCCCTGACAGACGGCATGATGTCCGAGATAGAGGATATTTTGCCTGCAGGGTGGGCGCATGGGGACCGATATTCTCAGGCGCAACGGGTTGGACCAGAGGGCTATTGTTGAACCTCTCAGCGCGGTATTCGAATGACGGCAGTGCAGAACTGCGCTGTTACCTCAATGTAAAAGGTGACCTGACCCATGGCCAAAAACAGCTATCAGATTGCAGTCATTCCCGGCGACGGGATTGGGAAAGAAACCACTCCTGAGGGAGTCCGCGTGCTGCAAGCGGCACAACAGCGTTTTGATCTGGGATTTGATTTCCAAGAACACGATTTCTCAAGTGCCGACTACTATGTCAAACATGGAGAAATGTTGCCGCCGAATTGGAAAGACCAACTGTCGGGCAGTGATGCAATCTTCTTTGGAGCGGTCGGGTGGCCGGAAATTGTTCCGGATCATATCTCGCTTTGGGGCTCGTTGATCCAGTTTCGGCGCGAGTTCGATCAATATGTCAGTCTTCGACCTGCGCGTGCCATGCCGGGCGTGCCGTTGCCGTTGGCTGGGCGCGAACCCGGCGATATCGATATGATGATCGTTCGCGAAAACACGGAGGGGGAATACTCGTCGATCGGCGGACGGATGTTTCCGGGAACAGACCGCGAAGTCGTTATGCAGGAAACTGTGATGAGCCGCATCGGTGTGGATCGGATCCTGAAATATGCCTTCGATCTGGCGCAAACACGCAGTGGGCGTCTGACCTCAGCCACGAAATCGAACGGTATTTCGATCACCATGCCATATTGGGATGAACGGGTCGAAGAAATGGCGTCCAATTATCCGGACGTGACCGTTGAAAAATACCATATCGACATCCTCACGGCACAATTTGTCTTACACCCCGACTGGTTCGACGTTGTCGTCGCATCCAACCTGTTCGGAGATATCCTATCGGACCTCGGTCCTGCATGCACCGGCACAATCGGCATAGCGCCATCTGGCAATATCAATCCTGAAGGTCGCTTTCCGTCATTGTTCGAACCGGTTCACGGATCAGCCCCGGATATCGCAGGAAAAGGCATTGCAAATCCGGTGGGACAAATTTGGGCGGCGTCCATGATGCTTGATCATCTGGGCCAGCCGGACGCAGCGGCTGCTGTGGTTCGGGCCATCGAAACCGTCTTGGCCGAAGACACTCTGCGTACCGCTGACCTTGGCGGCAAGGCGGATACAGTGACCTGTGGACAGGCAATCGCCGATGCGGTGCGCAACGGGGTCTAGGCGTGGCCAACTCTCAGTTTCTGAGTGGCTTTGACCTGAGAAATCAGGTCGTCAACGGGGTGCGAATCCACTTTGCCATCGCCGGAGATGGGCCGCCTGTCTTGCTGCTACACGGGCACCCGCAAACTCATATTGTCTGGCGCAAGATTGCACCTGATCTGGTCAAGGCTGGGTACAGCGTCATCGCACCAGACCTTCGCGGCTATGGTGATAGCGAAAAGGTGCAAAGTCATGCGCCACATGTGCCGTATTCGAAACGCGAAATGGCCAAAGATCAGATCGAATTGATGCGTGCCATTGGGTATCCGCAGTTCTCGGTGGTTGGTCATGATCGTGGAGCACGCGTTGCACATCGAATGGCACTTGATCATCCAGAGACCGTGGACAAGCTTGTCATGCTCGACATCGCGCCGACATTAACGATGTACGAACACACGGATCAAGATTTCGCCACCCGTTATTTCTGGTGGTTTTTTCTGATCCAACCCGAAGATCTGCCAGAGCGGATGATTGGGTCGGATCCTGAATATTTCCTGCGACGACATATTTCCGGGCAAGTCAAAACAGCAGGCGCGGTATCTGAAGATGTGATGGCAGAGTACCTCCGCTGCTATAATAATCCGGAAACCATCCACGCGATTTGTGAAGACTACCGGGCTGCAGCCACCGTCGATCTTGAACACGACAGAGCAGACCGCGAAACGCTGCTTGAGATTCCGGTTCTGGCAATCTGGGGCGCGGATGGTGTGGTTGGTCAAACATATGACGTCGTTCAAACGTGGAAGGAAAAAGCGCGTGCGGTGCGCGGCATCGTCTTGCCTTGTGGACATGCAATCCCTGAAGAGGCACCCGAGGCACTGCTGTCTGCTTTGCTTGAATTTCTGGAAGATCGATAAAGCTTCCCGTTTATGTGGTATTACACCCAACATCAGTCGCAAGAGTGACTGTTTGCTGGCAAGGGCCTGTTTTTCGGTGAATGCGCGCTAGCTTCTGCAGTGCGGAATGTTGCCGCCGTCTAAAGGAGAGCTGCGATGAGCGTTCTTGTACGATGTGCTTTGTTTCTTGTCATGATCGGTCTCCCGGCCTTGGCCTCAGCCCAAGGGCGCCCTGCCGGAGTGTCGACTGCGCTCGTCACCAAAAGCACAATGACAGAAACGGTCTCTGTCTTTGGTGAAGTCGTAGCAGGACGAGAAAGCGCTGTTGCAGCCCGTGTGGGCGGTGTGGCGCAGGACGTACCAGTACGGGTTGGTGATCAAGTGTCCCAAGGCGATGTGCTCGCAAGGTTGGACACTGAACTGCTTCAGATCGAACTTGCGCAGGCCGAGGCGCAGATCGCGATTGCACAAGCCGGTATTTCGGTTTCTGAAGCGCGACTGGATCGGGCTGAAAAATCATTCCGCCGCGCGGAAACTCTTCGTCAGAACTCGACAATCGCCGAGGCACAGCTTGAAGAACGTGCCAGTGATTTTGCCGAAGCCCGTGGCGCGCAACAAGAAGCGCAAGCGCGTATCCAAGCTTCGCGCAATGCGCTGGAGCAAGCGCGCTATCGGTTGAACAACGCAGTTGTGCGAGCTCCGTTCGATGCAGTCGTTCTGGATGTAGCGACCGAAGTCGGTCAGTTTATCCCGGCAGGCAGTCAGGTTGCGACTTTGATCGACACAAGCGCCTTGGAGATTGAAGCCAACGTGCCCGCGCGTTTTGTCAGTGCCTTGCGCGCTGATCTCAAAGTAACAGCGACCACCGATATCGGTGACACTGTTGATCTGGTTCTGCGTGCGATATTGCCCACGGAATTTGCCGCAACCCGAACGCGTCCGGTGCGTTTTGAACTTGCAGACAAAAACGCAGCCATCGCCGTGGGTCAAACGGTGACTTTGGACGTGCCAATAAGCGCGCCGCGTGAAGTTTTGGCGGTCCCGAAAGATGCGCTGGTTCAAGCACAGGGTGGTTGGAGCGTCTTTATCAACGAAGATGGCAAAGCGATGCCGCGCACGATCGAGATCGGCACAGCTCTGAACAACTCATTCGAAGTGTTGTCCGGTCTCACAGACGGCGACGAAGTTGTGGTGCGCGGCAATGAACGACTCCGCCCGGGCCAAGACATTGCGCCCGCTGGCCCGCCGCAGGGTGCACCTGCTGCGTTGGATGACGCCTCGGATACAACCGAAAGCAACGGATAGATCATGGACCTAATTCGCGCTTCCATTGAACGCCCTATCGCAGTGATTGCGGTAGTGATCATGGCAGTTCTATTCGGTGCTTTGGCCCTGAGTCGTATTCCGGTTCAACTTGCTCCGGACGTACGCAAACCTGTGGTTGTCGTTGAAACGGCTTGGCCCGGAGCGGCCCCGGCTGAAATTGAACGCGAGATCATTAATCCCCAGGAAGATGCGTTTCGCGGTCTGGAAGGTCTGGAAATCATGACCAGTCGGGCACGAACCGGACAAGCATCGGTGACGCTCGAATTCGCCATCGGCTCCGACATGGGAGACATCCTGTTATTGGTGTCAAACCGGCTTGATCGCGTTGGCGGATATCCGAGCGAAGCCGGGGAGCCTACCCTGAACACCTCTGGGTCGGATGACAGTCCCATCGCGTGGGTGATGGTGCGGGCGCTTGACAGCAACACCCGACCCTTGCCGGAATATGGCGATTTTATCGAAGACGTGGTCAAAGAACGTCTTGAACGGGTCAATGGTGTTTCGACAGTCAACGTCTTTGGTGGTGTGTCGCGCGAATTGCAGATCGTAATCCGCCCCGAAGAACTGGCGCGTCTAGGATTGACTATTCCAGCTGTTGTCCAACGCCTTCGCGCTGAAAACATCAGCATTTCCGCGGGTGATGTGGAAGAGGGAAAACGCCGCTACACAGTGCGTGCGGATGGCAACCTGAACACCATCGAAGCGATAAACAGCGTTGTCCTGCGTAGTCAAAGTCTTGGCACCAATGGTGCGCTGGGCAGAGTGCGTGTCGGCGATGTTGCGGATGTCAGTTTTGCTTACAAGGAAAACACTGCCCGACTACGCTTTCGCGGCGAACCTGCCTTGGCGTTTAACATTGTTCGCGAGCAGGGCGCGAACGTGATTTCGACCATGGAAGAGGTAAAGTCTGTTCTTGCCGAACTCGAGGCGGGACCCGTTTCTGCCAATGATCTGACGCTTGAACAGGTTTACGACGAAACGATCTATATCGAAGGCGCGATTGATCTGGTTACACAAAACATCTGGATCGGCGGGCTTCTGGCTGCATGTGTTTTGTTGATCTTTCTGCGCAGTCCTCGTGCCACGCTGGTCATCAGTATGGCAATTCCAGTGTCTATCGTTGCTACATTTGTCGCGATGGCGGTTACAGGCCGGACGCTCAACGTAATCTCATTGGCGGGGATAGCATTTGCCGTCGGCATGATTGTTGATGCAGCGATCGTCGTTTTGGAAAACATTTTCCGATTGCGAGAAGAGGGCAAATCACGACGTGAAGCGGCCTATATCGGCGCCAAGCAAGTGTGGGGCGCGATCCTTGTCTCGGCTCTGACCACCGTGATGGTGTTCATCCCAATTCTCGTGATGCAGTTAGAGGCGGGGCAATTGTTCCGCGATATCGCCGTTGCAATTTCTGTCTCGGTTTTGCTGTCACTTGTGGTTGCTGTGACTGTGATTCCAGCCTTGTCGAGCAGACTGCTTAAGAGCGGTAAGACCAAGAAGCTCCCCTTGCCGGGTATCGATCATTTCGGACGCGGCTTCACTTGGCTGATTATGAAATACGTACGGTTCACGGTACGCTTTCGTACGGCTGGTCTAATCATGGTCGCTGCCATTGGCACTGGTGCTGCGGTTGCCGCCTGGATGTTCCTGCCAAAGCTCGAATATCTGCCCGAAGGCAATCGCAATCTGGTTTTTGGACTGATTATCCCGCCGCCGGGATATAACCTTCAAACCACAGAAACCATTGCCCAGCGTATTGAAACGGTTGCGGAGCCGATGTGGAATGCTGCGCCTTCGACAGAAACCGAAGACGGCCGGCCCGCGCTTGAATCGTTCTTCTTTGTCGCGACGCCTGGCAATAGCTTTGTTGGAGCTGCCGCCGTCGATGGCAGCCGCGTTGCCGAGGTTATCCCGATTCTGTCCCGCCCGATCTTTGCCGAACCCGGAACGTTTGGCTTTATGACCCAGCCTTCGTTGTTCGGACGTGGTGTCGGGGGTGGAAGAACCATCGAAGTGAATGTTTCGGGTGACGAGCTTGAGGATATTCTGCGCGTTGCAGGACAAGCGGCAGGAACCATTGGTCAGCTTTTGCCCCGTTCTGAAGGGCACCAATTCCGTCCGATTCCGGGCCTCGAACTGGGCGCACCCGAAGTGCGCTTGATCCCCGACCGTGTGCGCTTGGCAGATGCTGGGCTCACAACGCAGGATTTGGCAGCAACCGTAGATGCCTTTAACGACGGTTTGCGCGTAGCCGAAATCAATGTCGGCAACCGACGGCTTGATCTGACATTAAAGGGTGACAGCACCATTTTAAGCAGTTTGCGTACTCAAGACGTGGGAAGCTTTCCGGTGGTCACTCCAACCGGACGGATTGTGCCAGTGTCTGAACTGGCCGAGGTAAGAGTCACGGCTGGACCAACAGAAATCCGTCATCTTGAACGTCTTCGGACCATTACGCTCGAGGTACGGCCATCTGATGGGTTGCCACTGGAGGCGGCAGTGGAATTGCTCGAGACCGAAGTCATCGCTGCGCTGGAGGAGCAAGGCTTGCCGCCCGGCGTGCGGATGTCGGTGTCTGGCACGGCGGATCAGCTGTCGCAGACGTGGAACGCCATTCAAATCAATCTCGCAGTGGCGATGGTGATTGTCTTCCTCGTTATGGCGGTATTGTTCGAGTCCTTCGTCCTGCCATTGGTCGTAATGATATCGGTCCCTGTTGCTGCGGCCGGGGGGGTTGGAGGTTTGGCGGTATTGAACATGGTTGGCTCGCAACCTTTGGATATGCTGACGCTGCTTGGGTTTGTGATCTTGGTGGGGATCGTGGTGAACAACGCCATCTTGATTGTGCACCAGTCGCTTTATCACTTGCGTGAAGAAGCTATGTCGCCAGTGGACGCGATTGAAGAAGCGACCCGCAACCGGATCAGGCCAATATTCATGTCGACGCTCACATCAGTCTGCGGAATGCTGCCGCTGGTCTTGTTCCCCGGGGCAGGGTCCGAGCTTTATCGTGGTTTGGGTGCAGTGGTCGTAGGTGGTTTGGCGATGTCGGCTTTCCTGACACTTTTGACCGTGCCCCCCCTGCTGCGTCTGGTTCTCTCTGCGCGTCCTGTCGAGGCGGATGCGGGGCCAGACCCGATCGCCGCGGAATGACAGTGGTATTTGAAGCTGACTTTTCCGGTCATCCTTCGCTATAGAGCGGGGATGACGGACACTCTTTCGCGACCCAGCCCGATTTCAAAAGACCGGCCTAATAGGCGCGGTGTGTTTCTCGTGGCGGCTATTTTGGGTCTCTGCGTCATCTCCGTCGGAAGCTATTTGGTTCTTGCAGCATATTTTTTGCGATCCGAGGCGGCAAAAACTCCTGAGCGTGCGCAGTTCTTTGCATCGTCGATAGACGACGCGCTCACGCGGCTTGAACACTTGCCTTATGTTTTGTCGATTGACGAAAGCACGTTAGACGCTTTGGTGACGGGAAACACAGCAGAGCTTAATCCCATTCTTGATGACATTGCGGTTCGCGCCGGAGCTGAATTTGTCTATGTGCTCGACCTGAATGGCAAGACTGTGGCGTCGTCAAACTATCAAGATCCCGATAGTCTTGTGGGCAACTACTATACATTTCGCCCCTACTTCCGCGATGCGGTGGCTGGAGAGGCCGGGCGGTTCTATGCGGTGGGCGTCACGACTGGGCGTCCCGGATACTTCATTGCCGAGCCGGTCCGCGATGCTTCTGGTGCGATCCAAGGCGTGGTCACCGTCAAGATCGGGTTTAACGATTTAATCCGTGCTTTGTCTGGCAGTGGCGAATTGGTTTTGGTTGCAAATGAGCAAGGCGTGGTCTTGGCCAGCTCTGATCCAGAACTGATTTACGGGCACATTTCACCGCTGTCTGACATCGATCTCAGCACGTTGGAAGAGCAGCAGCAATTTGGTGACCAGACGCTATTTCCGCTAGATTGGGTCCCAGAAAGTGACCGTCGCGCACGGTTGGACGGAACTGCGTATGTCTGGACCAAAGCGTATCTTGAACAGGAGGACTGGTCGTTACATTTGCTTTCTGAGGTGAGCGATTCACGACGACAGGCTTTGTTATATGTTGCCGGTGGGTTGATGACGCTTTTGCTTCTGACTGTTGCTGCTTCAGTGTATCGCGCTGCGCAGTTGCGCAATGCTCTTGCGATTTCGAACGCGGATCGCCAGCGCCTAACTCAAGAGATCGAAGAACGGCGGATCGCTGAAAAAAAGCTGGAATCGGCCCGCACCGAATTGGCGCAGAAAGAACAGCTTGCCGCTCTAGGGCAATTGTCAGCGTCAATCACGCACGAGTTGGGTCAACCGATTTCTGCTATGCGCAACTATCTGGTTGCCGAAGAGATTGCTGCGGATGCGCAACCAAACGCACTCTGGCCGCAATTGTCGGGACTGGTGGATAGGATGCAACGTATCGTCGACCAACTGCGCTTGTTTGGCAGAACGTCGGCGTCTTCAGCCACAATCTTTCCCGTCCAAGATACGGTGAATGCGGCAGTCCAGCTTGTTCAACATACTGCCAAGGCGGCAGGGATCGCGTTGAATATCACCCTACCTGAAAACGTGATCACCGTGCGCGGTCGCCCGGAACGGTTCGAGCAGGTTATCGTCAATCTGCTTAAAAACGGAATTGATGCCACCCAAGGCCGGGATGCAGGTGTGGTGCACCTGACGATGGCTGAACAAGATAATAAAGTCGTTCTAACTGTGGCTGACAATGGCCACGGACTTGGGGATTTGGACATCGCGGATCTGAGTCAGCCCTTCTTCAGCACAAAACCCTCTGGGAAAGGTATGGGGCTTGGTCTTGCCATATCTGGTCAAATCATAAACGAAATGGGTGGCGCGCTGCATGCTGAGAATGGGCCAGACGGCGGCGCGATTTTTGTGATTTCCCTTCCAAGTGCGGAGCGCGCCGATGCCTGACACATTCAGGGTTCTGATCGTCGATGATGATACCGAGATGCGCCAGTCTTTGGCGGTCTTGCTGGAACGGTCTGGCTGGTCCGTTGATACTGTCGCAGGGGCCCAGATCGCTCTTTCCCGGTTGGAGGCGACAGTTCCTGACGTCATCTTGTCCGACGTG
This sequence comes from Marivita sp., assembly GCA_043585115.1. GTDB lineage: Bacteria > Pseudomonadota > Alphaproteobacteria > Rhodobacterales > Rhodobacteraceae > Marivita. Next base: position 2,209,957 of record CP121326.1, on the reverse strand, counting down.
CGTATGCCAGGCATGTCCGGTTTGGAATTGTTGGGTGAGTTGTCGAAACGTCCAGCACCCCCTTTGGTGCTGATTTCGGCGCATGGTGATATCCCGATGGCTGTTGATGCAATCCAGAACGGGGCATATTCCTTTTTGGAAAAGCCGTTTGAACCCCGCCGCCTTTTGACAGTGTTGCGGCATGCGGCGGAACAGCATCGCCTTTCTGACATGACAAAGCGGATGCGCGAACAGCTTGTGTCTTTGTCAGGGTTGGACCGTGTGTTGCTTGGCAGTGACCTTCGTGTAGCCGAGCTGAAGACCGAAGCTGTTGACCTTGCGGTATCAGACGCGCCTGTTTTGATTACGGGTGAGACAGGGACCGGAAAGGAACTGGTGGCCCGCGCTTTGCATCGTTTGGGGCCGCGCCGGGACAAGGAATTTGTCGCCGTCAACTGCGCAACGCTTGATCCGGACCGTGTAGAGGAACAGGTTTTTGGCACCGCTGACACACTGCTTGGCAGCTTTCGTAAGGCCGATGGCGGTACGCTGTTTCTGGATGAGGTTGCAGCCTGTCCAATGGAAGTGCAGGTCAAGCTTCTGCGCGCACTTGAAACTGGCGTAATCCAGCCCGTGGGAACTGATGATGACGTGCAAACGGATGTCCGTATTGTAGCCGCCACTAACGAAGACCTTTCTCCTCTTGTCGAAACTGGCGCCTTTCGGGCAGATTTCTTGTTCCGGCTCAATACATTCGAACTCAATCTGCCTCGGTTGATAGACCGGGGGGATGATATCGTAATGTTGTACGAACACTTTGTTGCGCAGCTTTGCGAAACCTACGAGATCAGTCCGATCGAAAGCACGGCAGAGGATGCTGCCGCGCTATTGGCACATTCATGGCCTGGCAATGTCCGCGAGCTACGGCACGTCGCAGAGCGCAGAGTGCTGGCTGCCCGGAGGGGCGGTGGATCGGTCGCTGAGGCTTTGCGTACGGATGATCCGATTGATGATGTTCCTGCAACCCTTCGAGAAGCGGTTGCGCGTTTTGAAAAGGCTCTGATTTCTCAGGCGATTTCAAATCATGGTGGCAGAATGGATGCGGTGGCTGAGGCGCTTGGTATCGGGCGCAGAACGCTAAATGACAAAATCGTCAAACTTGGTCTTGAGAAATCCAAGCTTTTGGATTGATCCCTGCGGATTTCCGCAGGCGATGTTTCCGGTAACCTGCGGATTGTTTCCTATCGATTTTTGAATCCTATGCTTATGGTGTGCACAGCGCTGTCAAAGTGCACTTAATGGGAGGACATCATGAAACATTTTAAGACCGTGGCTCTGGCTGCGACCATTGCGTTGTCGGGTGTAGCCGTTCAGGCTCAGGACGAGGGTGCAAATTACATTCTCGCGACGGCATCGACTGGCGGCACATACTATCCTGTGGGCGTTGCGCTTGCGACGCTGGTGAAGGTCAAGCTTGAGCCGAAGCAGAAAATTGGCATGGCCGCGATCAGTTCCGCGGGTTCCGGCGAAAACGTGCGCCTGCTGCGTGAAGGCGAAGCACAGTTTGGCATCATGCAGGGCCTGTATGGCTATTACGCTGCGACCGGTACTGGCCCGCTGGCCGAGGTTGGTCCGCAAGAAAATCTGAGATCGGTCTCAATGCTCTGGCAGAACGTTGAGCATTTCATCGTTGCGTCTGATGCAGCGACAACAGGTACAATGGCCGACATGGTTGCCCTCAAGGGCGAAGGCATGGCTATGGGCAGCCAGAATTCTGGAACGATCGGCTCGAACGCTGCGATTATGTCCGGATTTGGAATCGACATCAACACCGACTATGAGCTGGTCTTTGGCGGCTATGGCCCATCGGCCGAAGCGCTGCAGAACGGTCAGGTCAAAGGTGTGGGTATTCCCGCAGGTATCCCGGTTGGTGCAATCAGCCAACTGATGGCCTCCGCAGGTGACTCTGTTACGCTGCTGAACTTTACCGAAGAAGAAATGGCGATGGGTGATGGCGACCGTGGTCTGTGGACCCCGTTCACGATCCCGGCAGGCACGTATCCCGGCCAGGACGCGGATGTTCAGACGATCGCACAGCCTAACTTCCTTGCCACTAGTGCAGATCTTCCGGAAGATCATGTCTACGAGATCACCAAAGCGATGTACGAAAACCTGCCATTCCTTCAGGCAATCCATCCCGCCACCAAAGCCATGGCGCTTGAGCGTGCCATTGCGGGTTTGCCGCTGCCGCTCCATCCCGGTGCGCTGAAGTTTTATCAGGAAGCTGGTCTGGACGTGCCAGAGCGTCTGATTGCCCAGTAAGTAATTAAACATGGCCAGTCCGCATTGAGTTGCGGGCTGGCCAATCAATGCGGGGTGGGAGCAATGGCGCAGAACGAACAAGACGAGGACGGTGGACGTCTGCGATCCTTTAGCGGATCGGCTGATTTTGCCCTATCGGGCGTCTGTTTTCTGATAGCGGTTGGCCATATTTATGTGGCGTTCGATCCCGTCCTATCCGAATTACAGCGTAACGGCTTTCACTTTGCCGGATTTGCAGCTTTGTCCGCAATCTTATATCCGATGTGGCGTGGCGGTTCCGGCAAAGCGTCGCCATTGTTTGTTGATCTGGTATTCGGGCTTGCCGTGGCAGCATCGGCTGTTTGGCTGACATTTGCAGAAAACGATATCTATGACCGTGGTGTGAAACTTGCGTCTCTCGACTGGATCGCAGTGGGCATCTGTATCTTGGGTGCGATTGAGCTGACCCGTCGTGTTGCCGGGGTCATCATTCCCATTCTCATAATTCTCTCGCTGACATATGTTGCATTTTGGGGCAAATATATTGGCGGGGTCTTTTCCTTTCCTGGGCTAAGTATCGAGACTGTCGCGTTTCGGTCGATATTCGGCGATGACGCCATGTTTGGCACCATCGCCCGCATCTCTTCGACTTATGTCTTCTTGTTCATCATCTTCGGAGCATTCCTTTTGCGCTCTGGTGCTGGTGAATTCGTGATCAATATGGCCCGCGCTGTTGCTGGAAAAATGGTCGGCGGCCCCGGCATTGTCGCGGTGATCGCCTCTGGTCTTACAGGCACAATCTCTGGCTCTGCCGTTGCCAACACAGCATCGACTGGTGTCATCACCATTCCACTGATGAAGCGGGCCGGGTTTCAGCCGAAATTTGCAGGCGGCGTTGAGGCGGCTGCGTCGACCGGTGGCCAATTGATGCCACCGATCATGGGCGCCGGGGCCTTTGTGATGGCGAGCTTTACGCAAATTCCCTACGAAACCATCGTTGCAGTCGCGGCCCTGCCTGCGCTTTTGTATTTCCTGTCAGTCGCCTTTTTTGTTCGCATCGAAGCGCGCCGGAATAACCTTGCACCGATGGCTGACGAGGGGCAGACAATGCTTTCTGCCTTCAAAGAAGGTGGTGCGAGCTTTGTGATCCCGATCTGTACGTTGATCACCCTTTTGGTGGTTGGCTTCACGCCCACCTATGCTGCGGTTTTTGGCATCATCGCCGTTATTGGATCAAGCTGGCTTACCAAAAACCCGATGGGTCCAAAGGCAGTATTCGAAGCTTTTGTGATGGGTACAAAGGGCATGGTTTTGACGGCGGTTTTGCTGTGTTCGGTTGGTTTGATCGTAAACGTGATCGCGACTGCCGGTGTCGGCAACACATTCAGCCTGATGATTGCCAGTTGGGCGGGTGGCAATATTCTGATCGCGCTTGTTCTGATCGCTCTGGCCAGTCTGATCCTTGGCATGGGATTGCCTGTCACCGCCGCGTATATTGTCCTTGCGACCCTGTCCGCCCCAGCGCTTTCAGGGATGATCAGCGACCAATTTGTGATTGCCCAATTGGCCGCTGGGAACTTGCCCGAGGCCGCGAAAGCAGTTTTGATGTTCGGTGTGCCAGAACAGATAGAATTGCTCAGTCGCGATTTGACCTATGCCGAGGCTGCAGGTCTTATCCAAGGTTTGCCGCTCGAAATCGCCGCGCCATTGCGAGATCTTGTTGTGCCCACGGCAGTCGCCACCAGTGCCTTGCTTTCGGCGCACATGATCATTTTCTGGCTGTCGCAAGACAGTAACGTGACACCACCCGTCGCATTGGCGGCGTTTACCGCAGCCGCGATAGCAAAAGCGCCTGCAATGGCAACAGGTGTTGCAAGTTGGAAGCTGGCCAAGGGGCTTTACATCGTACCCGTTTTGTTTGCCTACACCCCGTTCCTTTCAGGCGATTGGCCCGCGATGATCCAGGTCTTTGTTTTTGCAGTGTTCGGCGTATACGCGCTGTCGGCTGGGCTCCAAGGATGTATGGAACGCCGATTTGGTCTGGTGATGCGTGTTTTGAGCATTGCCGCCGGATTGGCATGCCTTTGGCCTGCAGCCCTTTTGGTGAACCTTGCGGGGGTCGCTGGCGTGGTTGTACTGTTGGTGTTCAACATACGTTTCGGGCAACCAGCATTGGCGGTTGCCGAGTCATAACTCAGGAATAGGCGCAGTCAGGACCGCGGGCTAACGGAGTGTCGATGGTGATTTCGCTTGGTATCCAGTCGAAGATTGCCAACGCCTGACCGCCGTCGAAGCCGACATAAAGTGTGCCTGTCTCCGGCTGAAGCGCCACGCCTTCAGCATCAAGCCCGTATTCAGATAGCGGTGTCACGGAGAGAACACGACCGTCTGGGGCAAGTTCGAACAAGCTGTTCAAACCTTCATTGTCGTCAACGACAAGAATGTTGCCCGAATAAGGATCGCGGGTAACGCCCTGTGGTTCTGTCATTGGCGGGTCAAAACTGTCGCCAAACAACTCCATGATCATTTCGCCATCCGGTGCGATGCGCATTAATCGTGAAGGATCATCTTCGGCAACCAGAAAGCTGCCGTCCGCATCGCGATGAAGGCCCTCTGTGTCGTACAGTGTTTCGCTTAGCCGAAAAGGGGCGTCGATCGGCTGGCCTTCGCGTGTGAGCCGACGAAATTCGCCCCATCCATTTGCAATGAGAAGGCCATTATCTTCGATCGTGAGACTGCGAACGGTACGCATGCCGGTATCAAAGCGACGTAGTTCTTTGCCAAACGTCGAAAGCAAAACAATTTCATTGCTTTCATTGGCAACCCAGATTCCGCAGACCAAGGCATCGTAGGCGATGCTGACAGCGCGAAAATCAGATAGCGTTTCACGATGATATATGTCTGCTTGAACACAGCTTACGAACAATGTTCCGAGAGCAAGACCCGCACCGACAAACTGTTTTTGCATCGTCACCACCTCCGACACTCAACGACGTGTCTCAACCGTGCTAAATTTCAAGGAATATGAGCCAAAGGCCGGATAGTTGGACTGACTGGCCGTAAAATGGCGTGACACCTATGTATATTGCAATCCAATCGCGGTATTTTTGCTAAGCTGTCTGATGTGCAGAGACATGAAACCAAAACCGCGACCGCTCCTGTCCTTATGTCGACTGAAACATGGCTCCTGCGATACGGTCCGGACATCGTGATTGTTGACCCTGGGGAGGCTTTGGTGGGGCATCGACTTGCGGAAATCATCTCCATTTTTAAGTGTTAAGCTCACGTTTATATTCAACTGCTACTCCTGATGCGGGGCGTAAGGAGAGTAGGATATGGCGACCGACAGAAATGTCGCGCCAGTCATTATCAAACGTAAGAAAGTAATCGTCGCGGCAGGGCACCATGGTGGAGCCTGGAAAGTCGCCTATGCCGACTTTGTAACCGCAATGATGGCTTTCTTCATGTTGATGTGGCTGCTTAACGCAACAACGGAAAAGCAACGAAAAGGCATTGCAGATTATTTCAGTCCAACCGCGCCGATCAGTCGCTTGTCGAGCGGGTCTGATGGCATGTTCATGGGCGATAGCGTCTTTGCTGCAGACGTTCTGCCGCGCATGGGTGTTGGGGCAAGTTCTTTGCACCAAACCACTGGCGATGCGTCAAATGCCTCGAAAGACGATGCTGAAATTGACGGAAGACAGAATGATGCTTTTGAACAGGCCCAAGACGTTCTGTTAGGTCTGAGCGGCGAAAGCATGGTCGAGGATCAGTGGCTCAGGCATGTGATCACACGTGTGACCGACGAAGGTTTGGTTCTCGAATTTTTTGATACAGAGAATGAACCCTTGTTTTCAGAAGACGCAAAGCCCACCAAGATTTTGCGCGAGATTGCCTTTGCCGTTCGAGAAACAAGTAAAATGCTCAGCAATGAAATTGCTGTTGAAGCGCATGTCGCAAAAGTACCTATCGTCCAGATTGATGATCCGGTTTGGGACTGGTCCGCTGATCGCGCATTTCAATTCTCCGAGCTTTTAATCAGCTATGGGCTAGACCCGGATCGTGTGCGGCGCCTTACCGCCTACGGCGATCGCGAACCTAAGGTTGAAAACCTTCTGTCGGAACGGAACAATCGGATTGAGTTGATCTTCCTCCGCTACTGACTGGGGGCGATTAATTAGATCAATTTTTATCCGTTAGGGAGCCGTTAAACTGGAAGCCTTACTGATGTGAAGAGCAGGAGCCATCACACCAGAAAGGCGTTTCATGTCAATTTCTTCATCTCTTAGCGCAGGGGTTGTCGGCCTTGCGTCTCACGCAACGCGATTGGCCACTATTTCGGACAATATCGCTAATTCACAGACGCCTGGGTATAAACGGGTTGAAGCTAATTTCCATTCCATGGTCGTCACGTCAGGCGGTGGAACGTACACTGCCGGTGGGGTTCGTACGACGACCCAGCGGTATATCGATCAAGACAGTGCCATTATGACAACGTCCAATGCGACTGATCTCGCGGTCAGTGGGCGGGGTTTTCTGCCGGTGGCACAAGCCACCGAGGTTTTGGCGGGCTCTGAAACACCTCAGATGTTTCTGACGACAACAGGTTCTTTTAGGACAGACGCAAACGGCTATTTGCGAACGGCTTCGGGTCAAATGCTTTTGGGCTGGCCTGCAAATCTAGATGGCAGCATCCCCAATTACCCGCGTGCGACGAGTGAGGCGCTTGAACCTGTGCGCATCAACGTGAACCAGTTCAGTGGAGAGCCCACCACGCGAATAGAACTGGGGATTAATTTGCCCGCGACGGAAACTGAGGAAGGTGCGTCAGGAGACCTGCTCACACAGTCGATTGAATATTACGACAACCTTGGGCGGCCAGAGACGTTAGAATTTACCTTTACACCCGTTGTTCCCGCGACAGGCACGTCAAACCAGTGGAGTTTAGAAATTGTCGACAGCGCGGATCCCGGCACGATACTTGGTCAATATGATCTCGAATTCGACGATGCCCGTACGCTCGGGGGTACTTTGCTTAATGTCGGTGATGTCACAGGTGGCCCTTATGATGCGGCAACCGGCATTTTGACCATCACTGCACCAAGCGGTCCAATCGACATCAACATTGGGCGTCCGGGGCAAAACGAAGGCTTGTCTCAGCTTTCTGATATCTTCGCGCCTTTCAACGTTAGTCGTGACGGTGCACCCGTGGGTAAAGTAACTTCGGTCGAAGTTGATGAAACCGGTTTGGTGAATGCCTTCTATGACACCGGGACAACGCGTACGCTGTATCAAGTTCCGCTGGTCGATATTCCTAATCCCAACGGTATGGCGGCCGCTGGCAGCCAACTTTACATGCCTACACCAGAAAGTGGCAGCTTCTTTTTATGGGACGCTGGTAATGGATCAACTGGGGACATTTTAGCCTTCGCCCTAGAGGAGTCGGCAACTGACATTGCGAATGAGCTCACCGAGCTGATCCGCACACAGCGCGCCTATTCATCCAATGCCAAGGTCATCCAGACCGTCGACGAAATGTTGCAAGAGGCAACAAACATCAAACGCTAATTCAATTTAATTGCTAAGGACCACGCAATGAGCCTTTCAGGCGCACTCTCCAATGCGGTCAGCGGTTTGACGGCGAACGCGCGCGGCACATCTGTGATTTCGTCAAACATTGCAAACGCACTGAACGAAAACTACGGACGTCGTGACATCAAACTTACCTCCAACCCTACACAAACATCAGGTGGGGTGTTGGTTGCACAAATCAGTCGCCATGTAGACCCGATACTGGCTTACCAGAAAAGATTGGCTCTAGCCGACAACGCAGCGAATACCGCAAAATCCACTTTTCAGACTGACCTTGAGAAGTTGATTGGTAGTTTCGATACAGCTGGTTCTCTTACAAATAAACTGACGCAATTTGAAGCAGCGATATTTTCGGCTTCATCTGATCCCTCTTCTGAAACACGATTACGTAATGTTTCCTTTGCAGCTGAGGCTTTCACTTCCAAATTACGAAGCGCGAGTGACGGCATTTCGCAGTTGAGAACTCAGGCTGAGGTTCAAATTGCATACTCCGTCGAGCAGCTGAACCTCGGTCTCTCTCAAATCGAAAAGCTGAACTCCCAAATCATGACCATAAAACACATGGGGCAGGATCCACATGCTCTTTTGGATCGGCGTGATGCGGTGCTTGATAAGTTGTCAGAACATGTACCACTACGCGTTGTTGAGCGTGATAGCGGTGTGATCGCAGTTTTTACCGCACAAGGACGCACATTACTTGACGAAAATGCTGTTGAATTCTCATTTGAACGCGCCTCTGCTGCACTGCCACATATGACCGTGGGTAATGGTCTCTTGTCGCAACTGCACGTGAACGGAGCTCCCATCGATTTCTTGGGTTCATCAATGTTGGATGGCGGTTCTTTGGCCGCCCAATTCGAATTACGTGATGTCACCATGTCTCAAGCTCAGTCGCGCTTAGATGGCATCGCTCGTGATATGATCGAACGCTTTGGGCCAGGCGGCCCCGACGCATCTTTGTCGCCAGGCGATCTGGGCGTTTTTAGTGACCGTGGTGTAGCATTCGTCACTACATCCGAAACTGGCATCGCTGGTCGAATAGAGCTGAATAAAGTATTGGACAGTTCTGGAGTAGAAACTTGGCGTTGGCGCGATGGATTAAATGTCCCTGCTCCTTCAGATCATGGCGAAGCAGATCTGCTTTTGAGGCTTCAAAAGCGAATGTCAGAAAATATTGCATCCGGCTACCCGGCTCTTGGAGCCAGTGAACGCTCATTGCCGATGCACTTGCAAGAATTGGCAAATGATGTCGCTGCGAGCAGGGTCCGGCGGTCGGACGAGCAAGCTGCAGCATCAGAACTACTTAACGACGTTAGACAAGCTGTTGCATCAACTGGAGTGAATTCAGATCAAGAGCTTCAAAAGCTGATCGAACTTGAAAAATCCTATGCTGCGAACGCGCGCGTAGTTCAGGTTGTTGATGACATGCTGTCCGAACTTCTCAGAATTTGAGGGAAAAAACATGCGAGCGATTGGCGATCTTGCCTCATTTATGCTGTCCAGCCGATTTCAGGCTAACCTAAGAAACACAGCTCTCTCGGTCGCCCAAGAAGCGACAACAGGTTTAGCAGCTGACAAAGCGCGCCATCTTGGTGGGCTAAATCTCGAAATGTCTTTGTTAGAGCGCAAAACAATCTTGCTAGAACAGCATCAAAGGGGCATCATTGAGGCAGGATTATTCGCGAGTTCGACGCAGGTCATTTTAGGTCGGATACAGGATCAGACCACTCAACTTTCCCAAAACCTATCATTGGCTTCACAACTGCCGGAAGTGTCTGCTTTAAAAGCTATATCTGACGAGGCTGCAGCTGCATTTGTTGATACGATCAATGCTATAAATTCGAAATTTGCTGGGAGATTTATTTTATCAGGATCAGCAACAAAATCACAACCACTTCCAGATGGTGATACTGTCCTAGACATGCTGCGATCAGAAATATCTGGCGCCAGCAGTATTAACGATGTCATCATAGCTTTGGACACATGGTTTGATGCGCCCAGCGGCGGATTCAATACTCTAGCATATAAGGCTTCTAATACCGGATACGCTAGACTACCATTGAGTGATAAAGAGACGGCTATATTTAGCCTCCGAGCCGATGATGAAGTTTTTCGAAATATGCTCAAAGCAGTATCAAAATCTGCTTTAGCTACTGAACCACTACTCGATCTTACTCCTGAAGATCAGCAAACTCTTCTGTCTCAAAGCCACGTAGATATAATTAACCTGGACAAGCATTTAACAGAGGAACGCGCTAATCTTGGCTTGACCGAAGCAGTTGTCGAAGAGGCTCGTCTGTCCACTGAGTCAGAACTCGCAAGGCTTAAATTAGATCGGCTTACAATGATTGGTGTCGACCAATTTGAGTCAGCTTCAAAATTCGAAGCGGCGCAAAATCAGCTGGAACTCTTTTATCGCATCGCTGCTCGCCAAGGTCAAACATCACTAGCGGAGTATCTAAGATGAACCGTTTTTTGTGTGTTATCGCAATAGTTTTGCTTCCATCTCTTGCGTTGTCGCAAAGTGTGCGTCTCAAGGATCTTGCGACCTTTGAGGGTGTACGCGCTAATGATCTCGTTGGCTATGGGCTTGTCGTTGGCCTAGATGGAACGGGAGACGGATTACGAAATTCACCGTTTACTGAAGATATGATGTCCAACATTCTCGAACGTCTCGGAGTTAATGTTACCGGCGAGCAATTTCGCGCAAAAAATGTCGCCGCAGTTATCGTAACGGGCCGATTACAGCCGTTTGCCCGGGCAGGAGGTAAGATAGACGTGACCGTTTCTGCGATCGGGGACGCATCAAGCCTCCGAGGCGGTACACTTGTGATGACTCCCCTCAACGCCGCTGATGGCCAGATATATGCTGTCGCACAAGGATCAATCATTGCGGGCGGCATCGCTGCTGAAGGCGACGCCGCGAAAATTGTGCAAGGTGTGCCAACTGCAGGGAGCATTCCTTCCGGTGCCACCGTTGAACGAGAGGTCAGCTTCGATTTCGGTGCATTGAAAATTATCAATGTCGCCTTGAAGAGCCCGGATTTCTCAACGGCCTATAGGATTGAGCGGGCGATAAATGTCGCTCTTGGCGGCGGGGTCGCAACCATGGCTGATTCCGGTACAATTTCTATCAGTCTTGCAACTTCACGGCATAGCTCTCCAGCGCACTTATTGGCGCAGATCGAAAATCTCCGTATTGAGCCAGAGATGTTGGCTCGTGTTGTCGTTGATCAGCGATCCGGAACAATCGTTATCAGTGAAAATGTCCGTGTATCGAGAGTTGCCGTATCGAAGGGTAACCTTACTCTCAAAGTGCAAGAGCAGCCTTTGGTTGTGCAGCCAAATCCGTTTGCAGAAGGCGAAACCGTCGTTGTTCCGCGAACTGATGCTCAAATCGAAAATGCGACACAAGTGCCTCTTGCCGAGATGCCAAACGGTACCACTCTTTCGGATGTCATCACAGGTCTCAATGCTCTTGGAATTAAACCAAATGATCTGATTGATATATTGAAGACAATTAAGGCCGCCGGAGCATTACATGCTGAATTTGTAGTGATGTGAAATCCAGAATTTGAAAAAGAGATATCCAGTCATGATTGCGTTTGCAGGTATTATTTTCACGTTTCTAATGGTATTTGGTGGCTATCTCCTTGCTGGGGGTAAACTTGGAATCATCTTAAAATCTCTTCCATTCGAGATGATGATGATTGGGGGTGCGGCAATTGGAGCATTTACATTAGGTAACACATTCAAATCTTTGAAGCAAACAGGTTGGGATACTTTAAAGGTATTCAAGGGCTGTCAATGGAAATCGTCCGATTACAATTTACTTCTACAGATTCTATACCAATTGATAAATATTGCTCGCAAAGATCCCATTGGATTGGAAGCGCATATCGACAATCCGCAGGAATCTGAGATATTTTTGCAATCTCCAAAGATTCTCCAAGATCATGCAGCTTTGGATATTATCTGTGATACATTGCGTTCTGCATCCATGAATTATGATGATCCCATACAAGTCGAGGAACTTCTCGATAAGAAGATTGACGAAACCAAACATCATTTAGAGCAATCGGTTCATGGTCTTCAATCGATTGCAGACGGTCTACCAGCGCTTGGAATTGTCGCTGCTGTTCTCGGCGTGATTAAAACCATGGGATCCATTGATCAACCTCCAGAAGTGCTGGGAAAGCTAATCGGCGGTGCACTGGTTGGGACGTTCTTGGGTGTATTTTTGGCCTATTGTCTAGTTGCGCCTTTTGCTCTCAAGGTGAAGGCGGCAGCTGATGATGACATTCACTTCTATAAAACAATAAAAGAGGTTTTTGTATCGCATCTGTATCAACATCAACCAAAGATGTGCTTGGAGGTTGCACGACAAAGCATCCCACACCATTTTAGGCCATCATTCAATGAATTGGACGAAGCGCTGCGACTACTGAAAAGTCATGTATAATCTGATCCACTATCTTATTTTTCTGCTTTTTTTTACTGTGCCAAACATTGGACACGCCAATTTTGGCGTACTGAGAGGGGGGGAGCATGGCTCGTTTACAAGGCTAACTGTCACAACTAACAATAGTATTTTTAAGGCCGAAGCAATTAAGGTGGCCGAAAGAAATTATACTATTAAAATTTTTCCAATATTGGAGCTTGTTGACACTAGTCGATTATTTGATCGGTTAAGTGATCAACGTGTTGAAGCGGTAACGAATAGTAATGAAGGGCTCAATATTAGATTGAAGTGCAATTGCGTTCTCTCTGCAAGGGTTGAAGATAGAAGGTTGGTGGTTCTAGATATTTCAAGTGCTTCGACGGCTGATGCTAGAAATTTTTCGAAACCTACAAAAGATAAATCACGTTTGCAATCTCACCACGTGAATAATATTTTCTCAATTCCATCAGATAAAATGTATAGTTTGAATTTTTCTCGGATTAGAGATTTAACTGAAGAATTTGTCTCTCAAGTGAATATGAATCCTGATATCCATGAATTTCGAAATTTTGATATGTTCAACTTTGGAGAAGTTACGCGATCTAATTTAAAAAGTAAAGATTTCAGAAAATCAAAAATAGACGACAAAGATACTGATTCGTGTATCTGGATAGATCGACTTTGGAGTTTTATCAAGATAGATAATCTGGATGCTGAAAATAATGACGCTTTGACTTCTAAGTCCCACGACAGTTATATAATTAGTGATATTGTCGAACTGGTAAACTTAGATGTTCTACGCTATTTGTCGCTAGGCTATATCGAAGAGGCGCAGGAGGTTTTTCGATTGGCGGGTCCTACAGGTGGAGAGATTGGCCAGCTGGCTGATTTTGGTGGCATTCTTATCGGCCAGAAGAAACCTAAGGTAGATCGCTTTGGGCAATGTAGCCCTCTCAATGATCTACTAATTGCGGGGTGGCGGAAGGCAACGGATATATCAAATGAAACGAAACTTGATCTTATTCAAAGCTTTTCAGAGTTATCTGAGGGGCTTCAGGTTTTGTTTTATCCACGTTTGGACTGGTTACTAAAAGACGGCCCATTAGAAAATTTACGAAACCTTGAGGCTTATCTTAGCGCCGAGGCAGCACTGTCAGAGCGCATGAAACCTGCGCAAGTCGCCGAAGCTGTAGCTGTAGGCAATCCGGATGGCTTGACTGCAGTTTCTATGGAATTGCGTGGCACTGAGGCCGAAAAAGATAGCTGGTACGCTGCGTTCAAGGCCTATTTGGACCATCAACGGTATTTTGACGCTCTTGATTCTATGAGTTCAGGTCACCCACTAAGTATGGAAGAGTCAGACAAAGCTCTTTCAGAGCTGGTAGAGCATCTGGTGACCGATGCCAGCAGTGTTATTTTTTTGCAAATCGCGCTTGGGCAGCTACCAAAGCTAACGCAAAAATTAAACGCACCGGACATTGACCGTGTCGCATTGAGGCTTGTCAATGAAGGGTTCGGTGACGCAGCAAAGAAAGCATATCCAGCTGCGATGCCCATATCAGGGACCTCAGCCGATGACCTGAAAAATGGTGAATTGGCTCTTGGTGGTGTGAGCAAAGTGCAAAAAGCACAAGGGATGAAGGCGGATACGAAATTCTTTGCTGCCCCAGATGAAGTGACCGTCGTAACAGCACAGCAGGACTTGGATCGTGCAACCGCGGTGAGGGAGGCGTTGGTAGAAAGATTCGCAAGATAGTCTGCCTGAGCATAATATAGATGGACAAACAGCCGTTTCATCAGACGAACGGGGCTGCGACGAATAATGGGTGCATCGACTTGAAAATATTTTCGTCCTTTTTTCTTGTGGTATGGATGTCTCTAGTCGCATGCTTGTCTAGCGCTGAAGAAGTATCGAAAAAAAGAGGGATTTCTTTTGGGCTGAACGGCGTTGCGGATTGGTCGACACAGCACCCTTTTATCAACATAATGAAAACAGCCCGACCATGGATAGGGCATCTTCCAAACCAGTGGGGAGGCATGGAATTTGAGACCATGCTGTCTGACGGCGTGTTTGATGCCGAGGGATGGCCACTTCGAATACCCGACGGCGTAGATCGTATTGAAAGCCTTATCCTTACAGATCAACCTGACGATGCTGAACACCTGAATGGTCGGTACTACGTTGTCTTTGAAGGAAAAGGGTCACTATCTGTCACCGGTAGGGCTAGGGTGGTCAAACGCGAACCTGGCCTGCGGGTGTTCAATTATTCACCAGGTCCTGGCGCGGTTGGTATTTCGATCAAAGCAACGGACGCGGATGACCCTATCCGGAACATAAGGGTGGTTCGCGAAGAGCATCTTGAGCGGTTTCAAACTGGAGAAATTTTTAATCCCCTCTGGATCGAGCGTTTGGCTGATGTGAAATCAGTACGCTTCATGGATTGGATGTTTACAAATGGCTCACCGATCCGACAGTGGGGGGATCTTCCTGCGGAGACAGATTTCAGCTTTGTCTGGCGAGGTGTCCCACTGTCGGTGATGATTGCTCTCGCCAACCAAATTGATGCTGATCCATGGTTCAACATTCCTCACATGGCAGATGATGATTTGGTTCGGCGCTTTGCTGAAACTGTGAAAACAGGCCTTGCCAGGCATCGGATTGCATATGTCGAGTATTCCAATGAGGTTTGGAATTTTTTGTTCCAGCAGGCGCAATGGGCGGGCGAACAAGCCGAAGAGCGTTGGGGTGAGAGTGGCGATGGCTGGGTGCAGTATTATGGATTTCGCGCTGGGTCTGTTATGCAGATTTGGACAGATGTATTTGGTGACGAGGTTCGCCAAAGGATAAAGCGGGTCGTGGCCGTACACACAGGCTGGCCAGAGTTGGAGCAGTCGATACTTGTTGGTGAAAACGCCACCAACAGTCTTGGTTTCCCGCCGGTCGAGCTATTCGATGCATATGCTGTTACAGGATATTTCGGTTCGGAACTTGGTGAACCCGACATCATGTCATCAGTGCTGGAAACGGCAATTTCACGCGCAGAGGCTGAGGGGCAGGCCAAGGGACTATCACGCGTAGCTTTGCGTGAGTACGTGAATGAGCACCGCTTCGAAGGGGCTGCAGATCAAGCAGCGCAAAAGGTGCGTCAAGGATCACTTCGGGAACTGACACAAACACTTTGGCCCTATCACGCTGAGGTCGCCGACCGATTTAACCTTGAGCTGATCATGTATGAGGGGGGCACGCATGCGACGCCCATAGGGGCTGCTGTAGAGAACGAATTGCTCGTGTCGTTTTTGATGGATTTCAATTACACGCAGCAAATGGCAGACTTATATGAAGAGGCACTGACATCGTGGTCCGGCCTGACCGGCAGTCCGTTTAACGCGTTTGTGGATGTCGCGTCGCCATCCAAGTGGGGCAGTTGGGGCGCGTTGCGGCATTTAAGCGATGAAAATCCGCGCTGGAATGCTTTGCGAAAAGAGCATCTTCGAGCGCGCGACAACTAGCTGGCGACCGCCGCAAAATCCATAAATTTGACAAGATTCCATGAAACTCGTCCGCTGCACCAGCTTGCCATTTTGGCCTATAGGAAACGACACGCTATGCCGCCATCCACACGCGGTCCCACATCCGAACCAACGCCGGTTCTCAGTGTTCTGATCCCTGCTTCGAACGAAGAAGCTTTGATCAGCCATTGCCTTCGCGCCGTTTTGGCAAGTGAGTGGTCCTATAACGCACCATTCGAGACGATCGTAATTTCAAATGGAAGCAAGGATCGTACGGCTGAAATCGCGCTTGAAATGCGATCTGACTTTGAGTCCCAAGGATTGCTACTGTCGGTATTGGATCGCAAACAGGGTGGAAAACTTGGTGCGCTCAATGCTGGAGACAAGATCGCGCGCAGCGCAATCCGGGTGTACCTGGACGCTGATGTTGAAGTGTCCAAAGCGCTTATCGCACAACTGTATGACACGCTACAGACACCCGCGGCATGCTATGCAAGTGGAACATTGAAAATCGTTGATCCGCACACTTGGGCCACAAGAGCCTATGCCCGCATCTATGAAAAGGTGCCGTTCATGACGCATGGCGTCCCTGGTGCTGGTGTCTTTGCAACAAACGCAGCGGGCCGGATGCGGTGGGACGCGTTTCCTGACATTATCTCTGACGATACGTATGTTCGGTTGAATTTCAGACCTGAGGAAAGGGTTGGTGTTCCTGCCACATATACATGGCCACTCGTCGAGGGATGGAACAACCTCGTGCGCGTGCGCCGCCGCCAAAATGCAGGTGTCGATGAGATCAAAGCAAAGTATCCAGAGCTTTTGAAAAATGACGATAAACCTGCTTTTCCACTGCAGGAAAAGCTGCGGCTTGCTGTCAAAGACCCAATTGGGTTTGCTGTTTATGCGGGGGTCGCGCTTGCAGTGCGTTTGACGGGGTCCAACGGGTCTGGATGGAGCCGGGGGCGATGATCGCGGCTTTGGCATCAAGGTTTCGCGGCGGGTCTTTGAATGCCCGCTTCATGCGCAGTTCATTTTTCACCCTTGGTGGCTACGCCATGGGCCAGTTCCTGCGCCTTGCTTCCAACCTGATCCTGACGCGAATTCTCTTCCCCGAAGCTTTTGGGATGATGGCGCTGGTCTCTGTCATCATGCAGGGCTTGGCGATGTTCTCGGACGTTGGCGTCAGCCCTGCAATCATGCAGTCGAAACGCGGGGATGATCAAAAATTCCTGGATACTGCATGGACGATTCAAGTCATTCGAGGAGTCCTGCTTTGGGCGTTCGCTTGCATGATCGCCCTGCCGGTAGCTTCAATTTACGGCGAACCTCTGCTTGCTTGGATTTTGCCGGTTTCCGGGATCAGCCTTTTGATAATTGGCTTTAATCCAACACGGCTCGACACCGCGAACCGTCATCTCCTGATTGGGCGTTTGACGGGGCTGGACTTGATTACACAGGCTTTGACCGTTGTTATCGCGGTGGTCTTGGCGTGGTACCTGCAATCGGTTTGGGCGCTCGTCATCAGTGGTGTGATTTCGTCCCTGATGGTACTGATGGCCTACAATATTTTCCTGCCGGGACAGCGCAATCGCTTTCACTGGGAACGCGAAGCTGCCGATGAACTGATCAAATTCGGAAAGTGGATTTTCCTTAGCACGATATGTGGTTTTCTCTACGTGCAGGGGGACAAGCTGTTGTTGGGCAAATTCCTGTCCCTGGATCAGTTTGGGATCTACAATATCGGGTTTTTTCTAGCGAGCTTTCCGCTGCTGATGGGCAGTATGCTAACGCGAAAAATTTTGATCCCGCTATATAGGGAATGTCCGCCAGCCCAGAGCGCGGAGAATTTTCGCAAGCTCCAGAAAATGCGGTTTCTCTTGACTGCTGGTATCATCGGCTTGGCAGGTGGAGTGTCTCTGGCGGGTGTTGTGTTGATCGATCTGCTTTACGACGCGCGATACCTGATGGCTGGCGCTGTGGTTGTTCTTATCGCGGCGATGCAAATGCCCCAGATAATTGTGTTAACATACGAACAGGCCGCTCTGGCATCTGGGGATTCGCGCCGCTTTTTTGTCTTGGCATTCGCGCGTGCGTTTCTGACCTTGGGCTGCCTGTTGGTTGGCTTGTGGTACGGTGGCTTGTTTGGTGCGTTGATTGGGCAAGGCGTGGCCGGATTGTTGGCCTATCCATTTGTGGTCTGGTTGGCACGACATGCGCGTGCGTGGGATCCCAAACATGATGTCGTCTACGCCGTTGTCAGTATTTTTGTCATCGCGCTGGCTATATGGATCAATTTTGATGCCGTTGTAGAATTGGCGGCGCTCTGATCACAGAGTCATGTCACATCGAAAGGGTCTGTGAACAACCCAGCGGAACGCCCAACTTTTATCATATTTATGCGATACTACCGCTGATCTGAGTATAGGGTACGGCAATGACGTATGAAACAAACGCCCCGGTTTCGGGTGCGGATGGCGACATCGCTATAGTTGGTATGTCAGCACATTTGCCAGGGGCAGCATCGCTGGCGGAATACTGGCGGAACTTGCGGGATGGCGTTTCCTCCATCCGCCGGTTGACGGATGCCGAATTGACTGAGGCTGGCGTGCCTCCGGGGCTTTTGCGGCACCGCGATTATGTACCCTACGCAGCACGGCTGGATAATTTTGATCACTTTGACGCGGATTTCTTTGGCTTGTCGCCGAAGGACGCAGCGATCATGGATCCCCAGCATCGCCAATTCATGGAATGCGCGTGGGAAGCCTTGGAAAACGCAGGTCATATGCCGGAACGCCACGAGGGCCGGATCGGCGTGTTTGGTGGCTGCGGTATGGGCAGTTATTTCTATTTCAACCTGTGCTCCAATCCCGACCTTGTCGAGGGTACCGGCATGTTCCTGCTTCGCCATACAGGGAACGACAAGGATTTTCTAACCACTCGAGTGAGCCATATTTTCGACCTTGATGGCCCGTCGGTGAATGTACAAACCGCGTGTTCAACTTCGCTTGTGGCGACGCATTATGCCTGCCAGTCGTTGCTGAACGGTGAATGTGACATGGCCTTGGCCGGGGGCGTAACCATCGAACTGCCGCAAGGGCAGGGCTACCTGTACAAAGAAAATGAAATTCTGTCCCCAGATGGACAATGTCATGCTTTTGACCATCGGGCCCAAGGCACTGTGTTTGGATCGGGCGCAGGGGTAGTCGTGCTGCGCCGCCTGTCAGATGCGGTGGAGGACGGAGATCACATCTGGGCTGTTATCAAGGGCAGTGCGGTCAACAACGATGGTGCGGCGAAAGCAGGTTACCTTGCCCCTTCTGTTGATGGGCAGGCCGAAGCAATCGCCGAAGCACATGCCATCGCGGGCATCACCGCAGACAGTATCGATTATGTAGAGTGCCATGGCACCGGCACCTATCTTGGTGATCCGATCGAAGTGGCAGCGCTGACCCAAGCCTTTCAGGAAACCAGCGATCAAGTCGGGCATTGCCGCATCGGATCGGTCAAAACCAATATCGGGCATCTTGATACCGCGGCCGGTGTGGCCAGTTTAATCAAGGCGTCCATGGCGCTGCATCATCACCAGATGCCGCCAAGTCTTGGATTTGAAAAACCCAACCCAACCATTGATTTCGACACGTCGCCGTTCCGCGTCAATGATCGTTTGACCGATTGGCCGAAGGCAGCGCATCCGCGCCGTGCCGGCGTGAATTCGCTTGGAGTCGGCGGGACAAACGCGCATGTCGTACTCGAAGAGGCGCCCAATGTCCCGGCGTCTGAACAAAGCGATTGGCCGTTTCAAATCCTGACCGTGTCTGGGCGCAACAAATCCGCGCTTGATGCGAATGCAGCCCGGCTTGCAGCGCATCTTCGGGCCAATCCGGATCAGCCATTGGCAGATGTTGCTTGGACGTTGAAAACGGGACGCCGCGCTTTTGAAAAGCGCAGAGTGGTGGTGGCGAGCAGTCATCTTGATGCGGCGTCTTTGTTGGATGGCGGTGACACGCGCCGCGTCCATACACACAATGCCATGGCACGCCCCGATGTCGCATTTCTATTCCCGGGTGGCGGCGCGCAATATGTCAACATGGGCCGAGACCTTTACGAAACGGAACCGGTCTTTGCCGAATGGATGGATCGGGGACTAACCCAACTCGAAACGCTCGAGTCTCGGGACATTCGCGCGCTTTGGTTGCCTGACGCGGGTCAAGAGGACTTGGCCACTTCAGAATTGCGCAAGCCTTCGTTGCAGCTTCCTCTGATCATGATCGTGGAATACGCGCTGGCGCAGCTTTGGATAAGTTGGGACATTCAGCCTTCTGCGTTGGCGGGGCATTCTATGGGTGAAAACACCGCTGCATGTGTCGCGGGCGTGATGTCATTTGAAGACTGCATCGGCTTGGTTCATTTGCGCGGAACGTTGTTTGACACCGTTGAAAAAGGCGGGATGAGTTCGGTTGCGTTGCCTGCCGATCAACTTGAACCCCTGCTTGGCGATGCGCTCGACCTTGGCGCAATCAACAGCGCCGGACTAAGTGTAGCATCCGGACCAAGTGCTGCGCTCATGACGCTTGAGGCCGAATTGAAGCGTCGCGAGATCGATTTTCAGCGCATCCCAATTGATATTGCTGCGCACTCGCGCATGCTGGATCCTATTCTGGATCGGTTTCGTGCGTATCTGAATTCAATCACTCTGAATGCGCCACAAATCCCCATCACGTCCAACCGTACGGGCGATATTATGACTGCAGAGCAGGCAACGGACCCCGAATATTGGGTGTCGCATCTGCGTGGCACGGTACACTTCGCACAATGCCTCGATACCCTATCGGATCATCCTAACCGCATTTACCTCGAAGTTGGTCCGGGCAAAGCGTTGTCTGCGCTTGCCCGCCAATCTGAAAGCATTCAACCCAATCAGGTACTCTCGAGCCTGCGGCATGCCGAGGAACAAGTCGAGGATGACCGGCATATGCTCGAGGTTCTGGGGCGTGTCTGGGCTTTGGGTGGTGATTTCGATTGGGATCAAATTTGGGGCGATGCCCGCAGGAACAAGGTGCCATTGCCCACCTATGCGTTCCAACGCGCACGCTATTTCATCGAGCCGGGCAAGCCGCAGACCCAATCCGTATCCAGCTTTCTGACCCGGATTGACGGAGTTGAAAACTGGGGCTGGACCCCGACATGGCGCCCGAAATACGCAGCAGCCCCAGTCGATGTCAGATCTGATTTGGGCAAGATTGATCCGCAAAGCTGGCTTGTGTTCATGGACGATGCTGGCGTCGCATCTGCCGCAGTCAAAAGATTGCGGGCGGCTGGTCATGTCATTGTCGAGGTTTGGCCCGGTGACAGCTTTGCGCGTCTCGACGACACCACCTATGTCTTGGCCCCAGAGCGGGGACGCGAAGGTTATGACTTATTGTTCCGTGATATGTTGGCGCGCGGGCTTGTCCCTAGCCGTATCGCGCATTTCTGGGGTGTTACCAAAGATCATAGCCATCGCCCGGGATCGAGCTTTTTCCACCGTATGCAGGAACATGGCTTCTATTCCTTGATGTTCATTGCACAGGCAATTGCTGACGACACGTTGCCAAAACCGACACAGATCAGCGTGTTCACCAACGAAGCAGCCGCATTCGGAGATGAAAGACTTCTATGTCCGGAAAAGGCCATTCTTGCCGGACCGGTGCGCGTTATCCCGCGCGAAATACCGGGGCTGTCTGTCGCTTCTGTCGATCTGATGATCCCGCAAAGCTCATCTGGCCGCCTTTTTGGGCGGGCTAAAGGGCAATCTAACGCCGTTCGTGAATGGGAATGCCTGACCGATCAGGTCCTGGAAGAGATGATAGCTGACCCCACGTCGACGATTGCGGTCTTCCGGTCAGAGCGCCGATACGAACAAGTGCTTCAAAAATCGCCTCTCAAAGCCACCGATGAATCGCTGATCCGTGCCGATGGCACTTACCTCATTACCGGTGGGTTCGGCGGGATGGGTTTGACGATCGGAAAAGAATTGGCACGCCAAAAGTGCACTTTGGTGCTGACTGCACGCGATGCCTTGCCGGTACGAAAAGACTGGGATCGCTATTTGCAACGGCACGCGCCTCAAGACAAAATCGCGCGGCGCATTGCTGCGGTGAAAAAGCTTGAGAGCTTGGGCGCGACTGTCCAAACCTATGCCGCTGACGTTTGCAACCTGCCCGAGATGACAACTGTTGTCGAAGACACGCTTGCGCGACATAGCAGAATTGATGGCGTCATCCATGCAGCGGGGCTTATGGATGATGCCCCCTTGTTGGCCAAATCTACCGCGTCGGTGGAAAAGGTGTTCTCTGCCAAAATTCACGGCACCAAGGTTCTGGACCAGTTGTTCCCGGACGGTTCAACAGATTTTATCGCGTTGTTCTCGTCTTCATCGACCCAAACTGCACCAGCCGGTCAGATCGACTATGTGGCTGCGAACGAATACCTCAACGCGTACGCCCTTTCGCGGCGCGACAATGCAACCAAAGTCATTGCGATAAACTGGGGCATCTGGTCCGAAGTCGGGATGGCGGCAAGCGCCTTGGCTGATCGGCTCGGCGACACCAAAGCGGTCGCGTTTACACCAGTCGACTTGATGCTGCTTGATAAGACGGGGTTTGACCCTTGGGGTCATCGGCTGTTCGAAGCGCGCTATACCGTGGATGATTGGTTTATTGGTCAGCACCGGACAAAACATGGCGACGCGCTTTTCCCGGGCGCCGGTTATCTGACACTTGTTCACAAGGCGCTGCGCGGGCAGGGGGAGACAAGTTGCTTTGCCATTCGCAACATGACCTTCTTGCGCCCCCTGCATGTACCAGATGACGGGCATCGTGACATCCGTGTACGCCTGACACGGCGAGACGACGGCTATCACATGGATGTCCTTGGCGACATAATACTGGACGGGCGCAACGGGTTTGTTCCAGTGGTATCCGCCGATGTGTCCCTTATCCCCGAGGCACAACCCAAGCCAATTGATGTAACCGCCATTCGCAAGCGCTGTGGTGTCGCGCGAACGGCAAGTTCGGGCAACAAGCTCTCTGCCGCGCAAGAGACTCAGCTAACATTCGGTCCGCAATGGAAGGTCTTGGACAGCTGTGCATATGGCAAAGACGAAGGCATTGCGGACCTCTCGCTCAATACATCAGTTCAGGATAATGACATTTGGAACTTCCATCCCGGCCTTCTCGATATCGCGACCGGGTGGGCGATGGGGCTGATCCACGGCTACAAGGGTGATAAACTCTGGGTGCCCGTGTCGTATGATAATGTGCAAGTGTACCAACCCTTGCCAGAACGCGTCATCAGTTGGGTTCGGTCTTCGGGTACCAATCGAAATTCGGACGAAACCGCGTCGTTTGATATCACGCTGGCAATGCCGGACGGCACCGTCTGTATGGAAATCAAAGATTTCTCGATCAAACGGCTTGCCGATATGGCGTCGCTTTCCAGCCCGGTCAAAGGGTCAAAGGCAGAATTCGAGCCAGCTGATTTCAGCAAGTCGACACAGCCGCTGTCTGCTGCGGAAGAACGGTTTCAGCACAACCTGTCGCAAGGTATTCTGCCGACAGATGGTGCAGAGGCTTTCCTACGCGCATTGGCAAGGTCAGAGCCGCAGGTCTTTGTGTCCTCGCTGGATATGAACGATCTCATCGAACAGGCGGGTGTCGCTACAGAGACCACCAGTGAGACGCAAAAGTTTGATCGCCCGCAGCTTGATGGCGATTACGTAGCACCCGACACCGAGAT
Organism: Marivita sp.; assembly: GCA_043585115.1. Classification (GTDB taxonomy): domain Bacteria; phylum Pseudomonadota; class Alphaproteobacteria; order Rhodobacterales; family Rhodobacteraceae; genus Marivita. Next base: position 2,186,358 of record CP121326.1, on the reverse strand, counting down.
TGAACGCACTCTGGTTGGAATCTGGGAAGACCTTCTGGGGGTACAAAATGTTGGCGTCGAAGATAGCTTCTTCGACCTTGGGGGACATTCGCTGATCGCGGTGCGCCTTTTTGCCAAGGTCCGCAAAACCTACAATGTTGATTTCCCGATTTCGATTTTGTTTGAGGCCCCCAACATCCGCGCCTGCGCGACGCTCATCAAAGAACGTACTGGCATTGCAGACACGCAAGCGGTTGAAGAAAAGAAACTTAAACCTCAAACGAGGCGCTTTAAGCATATTGTTGCAATGCATGACGGCGAGGGTGGGCAGAAATCGCCCTTCTTCCTTGTGGCGGGTATGTTCGGCAACGTTCTGAACTTGCGCCATCTTGCGCAGCTCATCGGCAATGACCGCCCATTCTACGGGTTGCAGGCAAAAGGCCTGTACGGGGATGAAACGCCGCACAAGTCGATCCGCGATGCTGCGCGCGATTACATTGCCGAGATGAAACAAGTCCAACCGCATGGCCCTTATTTTGTTGGCGGTTTTTCTGGCGGTGGCATCACCGCCTACGAAATCGCGCATCAGCTTGAGGCAATGGGCGACAAGGTTGCACTGGTTGTATTGCTTGATACCCCATTGCCTCAAAGACGCCCGCTTAGCCGCAAAGATCGCCTGTTGATCCAATGGCAGGAAACCCGGCGAAAAGGCTTGGCATATCCGTTTGTCTGGCTGCGCAATCGCATTCGTTGGGAGATCGAAAAGCGCAAGGCATCGGACGAGACCCATGCGTCGCACAGCTTCCATAACGCTGAGATTGAACAGGCGTTTCTAACGGCTGTAGGCGAGTACAAAGTACAACCGTGGGCGGGGCGTATAACTCTGTTCCGACCGCCGCTTGTCGGCACGTGGACAGTCTCGGGCGGTCGTTTGGTAAACCACGAGCGGGCCTATCTTTTCGACGACAACGATTGGGGTCAATTCACGCCACAGATCGAGGTTTTCGAAGTTCCCGGAGATCATGACAGCATGGTCCTTGAGCCGAATGTGCGGGTTCTTGCCAGCTATTTACGCACTGTCATCACCACCACAGAAGCAACTGTCGGGGGTAAGGGCAAAGTACTGTCGTTCGACACCCATGTGGCAGCGGAGTAAGCCTTTATGACTGACATTATCGTCGTTGTTCTGAACTACAAAACGCCGGAACTTTCGGTCTTGGCTGCGCAATCGGCGGCTGCCGCAATGGCAGGCTATAGCGGTGCGATTGTTCTTGTGGACAACGATTCACCAGACGACTCGTTTCAAGTGATGCAGTCCAAGGTGCAAGCACAGGAATGGCCTAGTCATCTGAACGTCCAAGTGCTTCAATCCGGTCGAAACGGCGGCTTTGGCGCTGGCAACAACTTTGGCATTCAAGCAGGGTTGGCAATCTGCCCATCAGCCGAATTTGTCTACATCCTTAATCCTGATGCCCAAGTCGAAACAGATGGGATCAAAGCGCTGGTTAATTACCTCGATGCTCACCCCAAAGTCGCTATCGCGGGCAGTTGGATCTATGGTGAAGACGGCGAAGACCACTGTAGCGCCTTCCGATTTCCGAGCGTTCTGTCGGAGTTTGAATCTGCGATCCGCTTGGGTCCTGTCACGCGATTGCTAAAAAATCATGTGCTACCCATGCATGTACCCGATACCTCCGGTGCAGTCGGTTGGATTGCTGGCGCATCCATGTTGGCGCGGACGAGTGTATTAAATGACATTGGTCTCTTTGATGAGACGTTCTTTTTGTATTTCGAAGAAACCGACTTGTGTTTGCGAGCGCATAGAGCGGGTCATGAAGTGCATTTCGTAAGGGAAAGCCGTGTTTGTCATATTGGATCAGTCTCGACCGGAATGGGCACTTGGACGCGAACCCCGTCGTACTGGTACCAAAGCCGTTGGTACTATCTGAGCAAAAACCATAGCCGCGCTTATGCTATCTCGGCCACAGCAATGAATGTTGTCGGCACACTGCTTTGGCGTTTGCGACGCAAGATCGAAGGCAAACCCAACACTCAGGCGTATCGCTTTCTGCGGGATTTGGTAACGCACGACATGCGCGCGCTTCTGAGGCCAACGCCAGACGCGTCGATCCGTCCAGTCTGCCGGACACCCGAAACACCCCTACAGACCAGCGTGGACTGATCCATGACCCATTTTGACTGCATCATCATTGGCGATGAAAGTCTGACACAGCATTGCGCGGAGACCCTTTTGTCGCATGGGCATAGGCTCAAGGCTTTGGTGACCAACAACACCAATCTGACGGCTTGGGCAAAGTTGAAAAACATCCGGGTTGAGCATCATGGTGCTGATCTGGCGTTGCGGCTTGGTGATCTCAAAGTCGATTGGGTCATGAGCATTGCCAATCTCAAGATTCTACCGCCCGAAGTTCTTTCCATGGGCCGTAAGGGCGCCGTCAATTTCCATGATGGGCCGTTGCCGAAACGTGCCGGATTGAACGCGCCGGTCTGGGCGTTGATCGATGGCGAAACCACGCACGGGATTACATGGCATCTGATCGACGACGGCGTTGATACTGGCGACATTCTGGTACAACGCAGCGTCGAAATTTCGACTCATGATACGGCGCTGACGCTGAATACCAAATGTTACGAGGCGGGTCTGACCAGTTTTGCCGACTTGCTGACTGAACTGACTCATGACCTACCCAACCGCCGCGCGCAGGATACGTCCCAACGCAGTTACCATGCTTTGATGGACCGTCCCGAAGCAGATGGCCTTTTGCGGTTCGATCAATCGGCAGACACAGCCTTGCGGTTGATCCGGGCCTTGGATCACGGGTCGTACTGGAACCCGGTTTGCACACCGAAACTGCGGGTTGGTGATGCGGTCTGGCATATCGGCCAGGCCAGCAAGACGGAAAGCAGCGCTGCCGCCGGAACTGTGATCGGCGTCGATGCGGAATCTGTGACCATAGCCTTTTCAGACGCTGCGTTGCGTTTGACCAATCTGGTATCCCAAGACGGGAAACCGGTTGTGCCAACGGAACTGATTGCTTTGGGTGACAGCCTTGCGTCGATGTCGGATGCGGAACGTAAGGACATCACAAACATCATGCGGCCTGTTGCCGGGCGGGAAGGCTCTTGGCGCAAGCAACTTTTGGGGGCGGTTTCTCTGGCTTTGCCCTTTATGCAGTCAGGACCGAGTTCTGTCACAACCTGCCAATGCGATATCAAAACAGAGTATCTGTCTCCGGCGCTCGCCATTCTGACCAAGCGGTTGTCTCAACAAGAGAACACCGTTCTTGCGTTGACCAATCCGTCTCTTGTCGACGCGGCACAACATGGTTTGGTCAGTCCTTGGGTGCCTCTGAGCATGTCACAATTGGCCACCGGAATCCCAACGGTCGAAACAGGGTTTGCCCTCGATTTGCCATTGCGCGACCCGGCCATATCTCCGCTCGATACCCCTGCTTTGGGTCTGTCGCTGGACGCTGGTCCAATTTCGGGCGCCGCCATGACGTTTGTTCTGTCCGAGGCGCAGATCACCGCCCATATCGATGAGGGGCGTATCAATCCCGATTTTGCGCAGATTCTGATCCGTCGCGTGCGCTGGATCGCGGATCAACTGGCCGATGGCAAAACACCAGAAGCGGTTGATACCCTGCCGCCTGGGGAACGCCGCGATGTGCTGGAAGCGCATAACGCGACTGATTTTGAAATGACTGGCCCCACCACAATGCATGCCGCGTTCGAAGCGCAAGCAGCCCGCACGCCCGACGCCGTCGCATTGGTTTTTGAATCCTCAGAAATCACTTTTGCCGCTCTGAATGAACATGCAAATCGTGTGGCCCACACACTGATGAATATGGGGGTTGCCCCAGACACGATGGTTGGCCTGCACTGCCGTCGCGGTCCTGACCTGATCGCAGGCGCTTTGGGTATCCTCAAGGCGGGTGGGGCATATCTTCCGCTTGACCCGGACTACCCGCAGCATCGTCTAGAGCATTACCTGAAGGACAGTGCTGCATCTGTTGTGATCACTGAAAACGCGTTGCAATCTGATCTGCCACAAACGCAGGCTGACTTGCTCGTGATCGATCGTGACCCGCGCTTGGCCTCTGCCGTGGTCGAAAACCCGGTGTCGTCTGCGACGCCCGAAAACCTGGCTTATGTCATCTACACCTCAGGCTCGACGGGTCTTCCCAAAGGCGTCATGGTCGAACATCGCAATGTGATGAATTTCTATGCTGGGATGGATGCAGTGGTCCCGGATCGCGAAGAGGCGGCTTGGTTGGCTGTCACAAGCCTCAGCTTTGACATTTCGGTACTTGAATTGTTCTACACCATGGCCCGAGGGATCAAGGTCGTGCTGCCAAGCACCAGTGCGCGTGGCGTGATCTCGGGTGGGGCTGCGCGCAAGAACAGTGATGGCATGGATTTCTCGATCTACTATTGGGGCAACGACGATGGCGTCGGCCGCGATAAATACCGCTTGCTGTTGGAAGGTGCGAAATTCGCGGATGAAAACGGCTTTTGTGCTGTTTGGACACCCGAACGCCACTTCCATGCGTTTGGTGGTCCGTATCCAAATCCGTCCGTCACCGGTGCCGCGGTTGCCGGTGTAACCAAACAGATTGGCGTCCGCGCCGGAAGCTGTGTCGCGCCTCTGCACCATCCGGCCCGCATCGCAGAAGAATGGGCCGTGATCGATAACCTGACCAACGGCCGCGCCGGCCTTGCCATCGCCAGCGGATGGCAGCCTGATGATTTTGTCCTTCGTCCGGAAAACACACCACCCGACAACAAGCCTGCAATGTTCGAAGCCATTGATCAGGTGCGCAAGCTTTGGCGCGGTGAACCGGTTGCCTTTCCACGCAAAGACGGCGAGATGCACGAGGTGGTGACACAGCCGCGACCCGTTTCCAAGGAACTACCGATCTGGGTGACCACCGCAGGTAATCCTGAAACCTGGCGCGAAGCCGGGCACAACGGCGCTAATGTGTTGACCCATTTGTTGGGTCAATCGGTGGATGAAGTGGCCGAGAAAATCAACCTCTATCGCCATGCATTGCGAGAGTCCGGCTACAATCCCGACGCTTTCACCGTGACACTCATGCTGCACACCTGTTTGTCTGACACCCGCGATCACGCGCGTGAAATCGCGCGCGAACCGATGAAAGATTACCTCCGGTCTGCGGCGGGCCTCATCAAGCAATATGCTTGGGCCTTTCCGGCATTCAAGAAACCCGAGGGTGTCAAGAATGCCTTTGAATTGAACCTTGGCGACCTAAGCGAGGACGACCTTGAAGGTATCCTTGATTTTGCGTTTGAGCGGTATTTCAACGACAGCGGTCTTTTTGGCACGATCGAAGATGCTCTGGCCCGTGTCGATCAGCTCAAGGCCATTGGCGTCAGCGAAATCGCTTGCCTGATTGACTATGGCATCGACACAGATCAAGTGCTTGAAGGCCTGAAACCCTTGGCCGAGGTGGTTCGCCAATCGGCTCCGTCAACCGATCACGAAGACACCGATTTCTCTATTGCGGCGATGCTTGCGCGGCATGACGTGACCCATATACAATGCACCCCGTCGATGGCTCGGATGATCGCCATGGATGACGACGCGCGTGTTCAACTGCGCGATCTGAAACACCTGTTCCTTGGTGGCGAAGCATTGCCAGGCGTGTTGATCGCGGACCTCAACAAAGCAAGCGATGCCAGCATCACAAACATGTACGGTCCGACGGAAACCACCATTTGGTCGTCGACCGAGAATGCAACTCCGGATGAAGCGACGGTCAATATCGGGCGTCCCATCGCCAACACGCAGCTTTATGTGCTGGACGATTCATTGGCACCTGTCGGCATTGGCGAAGAAGGCGAGCTTTGGATTGGGGGTGGTGGCGTCACCCGTGGGTATTGGCAACGTGATGAGATGACCGCTGACCGGTTCCGCGACAACACGTTTGGGACCGGTCGCATCTATCGAACCGGAGATTTGGTCCAGCGCCGTCCAGATGGGCGTTTGAACTTCCTTGGTCGCGCCGACCATCAGGTCAAACTTCGAGGCTTCCGCATTGAATTGGGCGAAATCGAAAGCGCCATTCAAACCTTCTCTGGTGTCACGGGCGCCGTTGTGCTTGCACGCGAAGATACACCCGGTGACGTACGTCTTGTGGCCTATATCACAGCAAGTTACGAGATCGACAGCAAAGCCCTGAAGATCGGTCTTGCAAAGCGACTGCCGGATTACATGATCCCGGCGCATGTGATGGTGCTTGATGCGTTTCCCGTCACGCCGAACCAAAAAATCGATCGCAAGGCGCTGCCAGCGCCCGGTGCCACTCCGGTTCGCCCCAAGCCAAAAGCCCATGTCACTCCAAAGTCTCAAGGGCAGGCAGATGACAGCTTGCGCAATCGGGTTGCCGATATCTGGACCGAAGTTCTGGGTGTCCACTCGATCCAACCAGAAGACAACTTTTTTGATCTCGGTGGGCATTCCCTTTTGGCGGTGCAAACACATCGCGCTCTACGCGACCGCCTTGAGAGTTCAAAACTGTCGATCACAGATATCTTTCAGTTCCCGACTTTGGGCGCTTTGGCGGATCGCATTGCCAAGTTGGGTGGCGTGTCATCTGCACCTGCGACAACCGCTCAGGTGACAACCATGACCCAACCCGCGGCACCGGATCGCGCCCAAATTCGCGCCGATGCGATGGCGCGCCGTCGTGCCATGCGTGCTCGCAGACAGGCCTGAACGATGAAAGCAATGTATTTCGTTTTGGGCGGCGTGGCGGTTGTTGGCGTCGCATTTGCGATCTGGACGTACCTGAATACGTCGACGCCCTTGTCGCCTGAACAACGTGCGGCCCTCTATGAAACACCTTTGCCACAACCCGATAAACCAATGACGGTATTCCATCTGGGGCACTCGCTGGTCGGGCGTGACATGCCTGCAATGCTGGCACAGTTGGCTGGCCATGATTATGCATCGCAGTTGGGGTGGGGTACGCCGCTCAAGGCGCATTGGGAACCCAATGAACCGATCCAAGGCTTCGATGTCGAGAACGCCCATGAACATTTCCGAGATGCAAAAGACGCGCTTGCCAGCGGTGACTTCGACGCATTCGTGCTGACAGAGATGGTCGAGATCGAGGCCGCAATCGATTACTTTGACTCCCCTGTTTATCTTGAGAAATGGGTGAAAGCGGCCCGTGATGGCAACGCGGAAACACGCGTGTTTCTGTACGAAACGTGGCACGATCTGACAGACCCGCAAGGCTGGCTTGAGCGGCTGGACAAAGACCCCGAGCGGTATTGGGAGGGTGTTCTGTTGGCAACGGCCATGGCGGGCCAGCCTGATGCCGATCCGATCTATGTGATCCCTGTAGGCCGTGTGATGGCTGAACTCGTTCGTCGAATCGAAGGCGGCGCGGGCGTGGATGGGGTGACATCGCGCGAGGACTTCTTTGCAAAAACCGAGGACGGGGATCTGGATCCGATACACGTTAACGATCTTGGTGCGTATCTTGTCGCTCTGACGCATTATGCGGTGCTGTATCAACGTACGCCAGTTGGCCTGCCTGCGCAGCTTGATCGCGCCGATGGCACGCCCGCAGATGCGCCGGGTCCGGCTTTGTCTGCGCTTATGCAGAAAACGGTTTGGGATGTCGTGTCTGCATTGCCCGTAACCGGCATTCGGAAGAACTGATGTTTTTCTTTGTTTTCAAACGTCTGACGGGCTCACATGGAAACGGGTTGTTTCCATATCTTTCGTTTTTAACGGTCGCAATTCTGCCCTTTTTTCGCTAAATTGTGTTTTGTCCAAGGCAGGCGGTCACAATCCGATCCTGGGTTTGGCAAGGCGGGGGCCTTGATACTGGAGCTGAATACGTGCTGTATTTTCAGTCATTCGAAGAGGTCTTCTCCGCGCTAAGACGGCGTTTGGGGCTTATTGTTCTGATCACCTTTATCGGGTGCGTCATTTCATTGGTCGTCGCGCTGTCCAAGGTGCCAGTCTATACAGCAATCGCTGTTGTTCAGATCGAAGACGCACAGGTTGCAGGAACCAACACCAGCGTGGGTGCTATGGTCGACAACCGTGCCAGTTTGGATGCCTTGCGTACCGTGCAATTGATCGAACAGCGCGTTATGTCCCGCGGGTCTCTGGTAGAGATCATGGATAAATACGATCTGTTCAACAATATCCCCGGCATGACCCTGACGCTCCGTCTGGATGCGATGCGGCGCGCTGTTACGGTCGAACCCATCGGTGGTGGCGAACCGTGGCAGCCTGTGCAATCCGTGTCCGGTATGGTGATCACCGCCAACCTGAGTGATCCGCAAAAGGCCACAGACGTGGCCAACGAAGTCCTGGCTCGTGTGATGGAAGAGGCCCGCAGCCGAAGCGTTGACCGCGCTGAAGTGGAGCTTGCTTTCTTTAATGTCGAAGAGGCGAATATCCGCGAAGAAATCGCCGTGGCCGAAGCCAAGATCGCAGATTTCAAATCAGCGAATGCAGAAGTCCTGCCGGCCAATATCAGTGTGCTTCAAGCTGAGCTGACCACTTTGAACGCGTCTCTGCTCACATTGCGTCAGGAAATCCTGAGCCTCGAATCCAATAGCGCCCGTGTGCGCTCTGACGATCTTGAACGTCAGGTCGGCCTTCTCGAAGATCAAATCAATCTGATCGAAACGCGCACGAACCAGATCAATTCCCTGCTTGCCAGAGCTCCAACCATTGAACGCGAATTGGCGTCTTTGCAGCGTGAACTCACCCAATTGAACGAACAGTTCACTGTCATCTCCCGCCGCAAGGCTGATGCCGAGATGAGCCAGAGCCTTGAAGAACAGCGTCAACTGGCCCGTTTTGAGGTGCTGGAACCAGCGATCGTGCCCGTTTTCCCGGTGTCGCGAAGCAAGCGCTCGATTGCGATCATGGGTGGTCTTGCAAGCGGGATGCTTGCGGTTGGTGTGGCGTTTGTGCTTGAGCTTCTGAATCCGCCGATCCGCAACGCAGCCCAGATGGAACGCGTATTGGGTATTCGTCCGGTCATCTCGGTGCCGCTTCTTGAGGGTGGCACCACAGTCCCAACCAAGAAAAAGGGCAAAGGCAAGAAGGTCGGGTTTGGGATACTTGTCGCCATCGTCGTTGCGCTGGTCGGCCTTTTGGCCAAACCGATTGCCTCGCTAACAGGCTTGACCCTGTCACCGCGAAACGCGCAATAAAACATCAGTAGGAGTAATCGCTGCTCTCTGTGTGTTCTGCCTTGTTCAGGATGACACCCAAAAGCGGCGTATTCTGTCCCAGCCGCAGCTCGGTTTCCTTGATGTCTTTGGCTTTTGTGATTCCACCAGCCGCGACGATCAACAACGCGTCGATATGCGGGCGCATGGCAATCACATCGTCGTTCAACAAGGCCGGCGGCAGGTCGAATATCATGACATCCGGATCAAACTTGTCCTCGATTTCATCAAGGGCGGCATGTGTCGACGGGTCTTGCAGTAGCTCGGCGGCATAGGGTTCGACGATACCGTTAAAGCCGAAAGCAACATGCGATCCAGCAGAGATTGAATTCGGTGCAAAGCCCTGCAAATGAGCCTCGGGATCGATCTCTCCGCGCAGCATATCGCCAATGGAACCGGTATCAGTGACCCCAAAAATCTTGTGCAGACTTGGGCTGCGCATGTCGAAGTCAAGCACCACGGTCCGGCAGTTTTCCTGACGCGACAAGCTGACGGCAAGGTTTGCAGTAGTAAACGTCTTGCCGCAATCTTTGGTGGGTGACGTAATCGCAACGCGTTTCCATCCGTTTTCGGACAAGGCCTGCAACATACGTGTGCGTAGAATGTCGAAACGCGTGTGCGACGGATCATGGCGCAATGCGGTGATGACATTGCGTTCGGCCAGACGTTGCGGATCAAGATTGAAGCGATCAATGCTTTTCCAAGCAACCTCTGGATCGATCAAAGATGTTTGGCTGATGTCATGCGTGTCCACAGGTTGTGCAAGTACCAGTGGTGTTTTCGGCTTTTCGGCTTCGGCGGCTTCTTCTGCCTCCAGAGTAGCCTTTTGGCGTTCTGCCTCAAGCGCAGCTTCCCGTGCGCGCCGGAGTTCGTTCCGTTCTGCCTGACGCTCAAGTTCTAAGTCACGCTCAAGCTGTGCTTGGCGCTCAAGGTCCGCCTGACGCTCCCGCTCTGCTTTGCGCTCGCGTTCTGCCTGGCGCGCGAGTTCGGCTTCTGCTTCTGCTTTGCGCAGACGTTCTGCCTCAAGCGCGGCCTTTTGCTGCAACAGGGCTTCTTTCTCGGCGATTAGTGCTTCAAGCTCTTCAATCGTCGGGTCTTGGATGTCAGGGGTCACGCGCTTTGGTCGTGCCGGTGACGCTGGCACAGATGCATCTGCCCCACGCCGCTTACGGCGTTGGAATTTTGGCTGTTCAGTCATGTCTCAGCCTCTGTACGCGGCATCGCTACCTTCCGGTTTTGTGTTGCATGCACAACTACACGCCCTGCAGTGATGACAGTGCATTCTGTCAAGAATACGTCCGATTTGAGGGGATTGTTTATCAAATTACGAGATTTAAAACCCAAAGAGGTTGGCGTTGCCAATCGCGGCTTGGATGAATTTTCCCTTATCCTGTTGGGGATTCCAGCCTAATTCGACCTTTGGTTTTGTGTTCACAAAGGGCGACAGATGTGCCCGACTTTTCCAATCGGCCAATGACGGGCGCGTCAAACCACGCCGCCGCAACGCATAAACCTTAAGCACGTGTTTTACGGCATCTGCGGCCCAGAACAGAGTCAGGTTGCCTGTGCTCACCCGGATTTTTGCACTCAGGCTTTTGTGAATCGCCTCAAAATACCCTTTGCCCGACAGCATCGGTTCTCCGATCAGGTTATAGCTCTGGCCCACGGCGTCCGGATGCTCGGCCATAAGGATCAACCCTTCGGCAACATCGTCGATCAAAACGAACGGTAGGATATTCAGACCGTTGCCCCATATCCGAACCGCACCCGCACCGTGCCAGCGCCCGATACCCCAATGTTGCAGCGGACCGCCATGGCCAACAACAATACCGGGACGTGCGATCACCAACGGCAACCCGTCACGGCGATGCATCTCCATCAGACGCTTTTCGCATTCGGCTTTGGATCGCGCATACATATTGCGATCGCTCATATCATCGGGGAAGGGCACATCTTCGGTGATTTTTTGCAGCGGTGAAGACATATCATAGCTTGCGATTGTGCCGGTATAGACAAGACGTTTGACACCCGCTTCCTGGCACGCTTCGGCGATCCGAACCGACACGCCCACGTCATGTTCCAGCGCCTCCTCCCATGTCCCTTCAAGCGATCGCGCAAGGTTATAAACCACGTCGATCCCTTGCATCGCATCGACCAGTGCGGCCTTGTCATAAAGCGATACGCCCACTGTCTCGACCTCATCGGGAAGATCGGGGAAAGGACCATGCTTGCCACGGCTCAGAACACGCACATCCTGCCCCTTAGCGACCAAGGCACGTGTCAAGGCACGGCCGATAAAACCAGTGCCGCCAATCACCATCGCTGTCGGCTTGGGCGCGCGGGTTTGGGCTTTTGGAGCCGCCGCGATCAGATCTCTCTCGGGGACCATCTCCAAGGCCTGATCCAATGCCGTCATAACCTGCACGGCGCTGGTGCCGGAAAACCGGCTGTCCGCATCGCGGTTCTGGCGCAGCGCATCATAGACTGCGGCATTCATGCCTTGAAAGCTAAGCGCATACGGCGATTTGCGGTTCAACGAGACCACTTGTGTGATTGTGTTGCCCAAACCCTCACGCAAATGCTGCCAGCTCAGATCCATCTGTCGGCGCAGCGGATTCAGCACCAGATCAGAAGCATTTTCCCGCTCAACCACGAGCGTGTCGGCCGCAAAGTCCAAGCGCGCCCGACCTGACGATCCGCGCAGTGTCAGCGACCGGTCGTCAATTGTTTCAACCATCGAAATGGTCAGTGTCACATCGATATCACCGGCCTGTGCCATGATGCGCCATGCCTGATGACGGGTATCTTCGCCCGGAAGGTCAATCGGTTTGGACAGCTTTACGGATTGAATATCCGGAACGCCGAACAGATCGACGATAAAGCCCATCAAATGAGGCCCGAGTTCCAGCAACAGGTTTTTGGGTTCGCGCAGCAACCAAATGCCAAAAGGACCGGACCGCAGAGGTGCAAGCGGCAGGCACCAATGAACTTCGGCCACGGACACCCGACCCAAGTCACCATTGGCAAGCATGTTTTTCAGCCGGTCATACGATGGCAGGCCCATAAAGTTATGCCCTGCGTGAAAACGCACACCGTTCTCTTGCGCAACCGCTTCGATCTCGGCCGTCTCAGTCGCCGACGTGGCAACCGGCTTTTCGACCAACACATGCAGCCCGCCTTTCAGACACTGGATCGCCAATGTGTGGTGCAGATGCGGTGGGGTCAAAATATGCACGGCATCGCAGACCCCGGCATCAATAAGTTCGGACACATCCGCGAACAGGCGCACGCCCAGACCTTCGGCCAACGCTTTGCCTGCCGCGACAGACGGATCACAAACTGCTGTGATTTCAACGCCATCGTTGGCTCGCAGCGCGTCGGCATGCCAGCTGGCGATATAACCCGCACCAATCAGGCCAACCCGAATTTTCGAAGACGCCATTCGTCTAACCCCTTACTTGTATTCGATAATGCGCATTTGCGCTTGGCTTAGACGCCGCCAGTGATAGCGGATCATGCCAATAAGATTTGGAAACTTCGACAGCGTCAGAAAAACCGCATGCGCCCGCGCTTCGCTGGCAGGCAGTCCGGTCGCTTCAAGGCCGCGTGCCGTTCTCCAGAACGAAAACACATAGAGCCCCAAGACAAGAACGGGAACGGCAGGCGACGCAAACGCTCCAAAGATAGCAAAGATGGGCAGGATCAGGCCGTAGATCCAGCCGCGTTGGCGCTCTCGCACAAAATAGTCGGGGTGCATATGGCCAACTTGGGCAAAACCGTGCCCGGTGCGTTCCGCCCTCTTCCACCATTGGGAAAAGCGCATCATATTTGCGTCATGCCCTGCCATCGGTTCGGCAATACGCAAAAGCCGCCAACCGGCCTTGCGCAGGCGGGTGCAGAACTCGTCATCCTCGGCGGCGATCACGGTCGGATTAAAACCGCCAACCGCATCAAATGCGGCGACACGCACCATCATGTTGCCGGGACAGGTTAGGATCTCGCCTGCCGGACGCGACCATTCCACGTCGAACATCTGGTTGAACACGCTTGCGTCGCGCCGCATCTCTCGCTGTTGCCCTGTAACCAGTGCTAGTCCGGCATCCGCCCGCAGTGAAGCTTCGGCTTTGGCCAACCAGCCATCAGCCATGAGGCAGTCCCCATCCAGAAACTGCACGACGTCTGGTGGATCGTCCTGTGCCATCAAGGCCGCAAGCCCTTCGTTTCGCGCCCGTGCGGCGGTGAACGGAACAGACATATCCAGCCGGACAACGACGGCCCCTGCTTTTTCGGCATTGGCCACGCTTTGGTCGGTCGATCCGCTATCGACATAAACCATGCGCCGCGCTTGAGGCGCGACCGAAGCCAGAGAGTTGACCAGTTTTTCACCCTCGTTCCGGCCAATCAGGACAACATCGACACTCATGTTGCGGCTTCCGCAACAGGGCGCAAACCGGGGCGCACTTCTGAGCTGGCATAGGACATGATCAACTCGGACAGCCATTGCGCTTCTTGCGCCGCATCATACTCGGTGACCACTTTCGCGCGTCCGGCTGCACCATAGCGCTGGCGTAACCCGCCATCCGATAACAACGTATCCAGAGCATCGGCAAAGGCAGATACGTCACCCGGAGGCACCAATTGCCCGCTGACGCCGTCTTCAACCAATTCCGGAACACCCGCGATCCGGGTGGTAAGAACCGGTACCTGCGACGCCATTGCTTCCATCAGAACAACTGGCACGCCTTCAGCAAAGCTGGGCAGAACAAACACGTCCGTCCTGGCCAGTTCCTCGGCCACCTCGGTTTGTGATCGGTATCCCAAAAAGACAATCCGGTTCTGTAAACCACGCTTCGCCACTTCGGCCTCAAGCTCGGTTCGATCCGGCCCGTCACCCACAAGGCGCAATGTCAGGTCAGGGTATTTTTCCGCAAGCTGTGCAATCGCTTCGATCAGGATCGGGACACCTTTGACTCCCGCCATCCGACCGACGAACAACGCCGTCAAACCCTCTCTATCCGGGTTAGGTGCGTATCTTGCCGGGTCCACACCGCAATGTACGATATGGAGTCTGTCCCAATGTCTGCTATCGGCAAAACACATCAGTTGCGACCGGCAGAAATGGCTGATGCATGCCACAAAGGCGGCGCGCGCTGCCTTTTCTTCAATGCGCCAGTGATGCGGTTCGAAAAAGATATCCGGCCCGTGGATCGTGAAACTCCATCGTATGTCCGAAAGTGCCCCTGCCAGCATCGCAACGGTGCAAGACGCTTTGGCGATGTGGTTGTGCAGATGCGTCACGCCCTCATCCGCAAGCTTCGCCGCCAGCACACCCGCTTCGACAAAGTAGATCAGGTTGTACAAGCGGCCTTTGATGCCTTTGGGTGCGGTTCGCCATGCCAACCCCAGTGCTGACAGGTACCGTCCTGGCGATGTCATCCAGCGCAGATGCGCTTTGACTGTGGTTATCGGGTTTTTTACGGTGTCCAGAACCTTGAACGTGCGGGCATGTTCCTCGCGCTGCTCTGGCCCAACAAGATGTTCAGCGCCGGTGGTACGGATCGAACAGGTCAATACGTCATGCCCCAAGGTGCGAAGGTTGGCGACTTCTCGTTGAATAAACGTGTCACTGGCGCGAGGGTATTCACCGGTCAGATATGCGATCTTGGGGCGTGTCATGCCGATGCTCCCCAATCAGGTGCCGGGTTTGGCAGGGTCTCTACTCCAATCGGGGCTTTCATCTTGTGTGCTAACGGTAAACCACGTTGCCGCAAAACGTTCTCGCGCAGCAATCCGGGGAGTTTCGCCGAGATCGGTCGCAACACCCGTGCGGCCATCCAAACCGTGCGCCAAGGCAGCGGCGCCACGATTTTTGGCCATCCGGTTTGGCGAAGTGTGGAGATAACCGCGTGCCGGGGCGGCAGTTCTGGGTCGAGAACGGTATATGTATCATTCACCTGATCGACCGTCGCCTGAACCAAAGCAGCTGCACAGCGGTCGACATGGCACATTGGCAAAAGATCATCCGCCTGAAACCGGAACAAAACCGGACCGACCGCGACGCCCAGATGGGCATTCCAGAGATGTGTATCGTCATAGACGATCCCGGGCCGTAAAATGGCCAGACTTGGTATCTGCGCTGACTTGGCAATCTGTTCCTGACGCACCTTCGCACCCGAATAGGTGTCACGGGCAAGGGTGGGCGATTCGAGCGGGCAGTCGTCGGTCAATGTCCCCCCGACGGCAACATTGCTCACGTCGAACACCGCGATCGAACTGGCAAGTGTCAGATGTCGGGTGCCCGCTTGTTTCATTGCGTCGATCACATGTTCGGTCCCACCAAGGGTCAGGCGTTTGTGATCCATCGGGTCGCCCGACATCGCAGCGGCAAGGTGGATGACGGCGTCGCATCCGGCAAGCGCGTCCACAAGCGTCGGGATCGCGGTTCGTACGGTTAGGTCGGTCGAAACGTACGTTACATCCGTACCGCTTTCCTTGGCCGTGCGCTGGACAGCAATCACCTCTAGCCCGGCCTTCAATGCCGCAGCAATTGTCGCGCGCCCGATAAAGCCGGACGCGCCAGTGATCAGTACGCGGGTTACTTCGCCCATGGCATCGGCTCCATCGGAGAACACCCTGTGGTCATGGTTTGCGCTCCCGCAGTTTCTCCTGCGTTTTGCATGGCAAGCGTGACCTCGGTCATGTGCAACGCGAAATCGTTCGAGAGCCGTGACTCGCGACCGTCGCGCAGTGCCTCCAGCATTTCGGCTGGACCAAGCATAAAGTTCATCGCGGCGGCGCCCCAGCGTTTCACTTTGGGATGTGTGGGCTGTGACAACTTCAGTGTCTTGGGGAATGGCGATTCCATCAACCGGCGTCGGATCGTCATACGCTTGGCGTAAGTTACCTTCGCGCCATTGTCCCACGCAGCTTTGCAGGCCAACACACCATCGTCACCTATGATCCGGATCTGGTGATCATGCGGAGCGACGATTGAACAGGTCAGCCGGGTCATAGGCCCGTTTTCGAAAAACAGCGTAGCAACCGACAGATCTGGTGCAAAGGGCCCAGTGCCTTCCTTGCCCGGAATCGTTTCCGCCGAGGCGGCCACCACAGTGCGCACTGATCCAAACCACGAGATCAGCCAGCCCAAATAATATCCGGCATGTTCCAGTGTACAGCCGACACGAAATTCGTCTTCAAACGGCCAGGGGGCGCCGGATTCCGAAATCCATTTTTTGTAGGCTGCTTGCGGGACGAACCCGTCATCAAGCTCTGCGTAGATCGCGCGGGGTGTGCCGCCGATGCCGGTGCGCAGGGCGTGTCCCAAAGTCTGAGCCGCCTCGCCAAGAACGCTGCACGGGGCAGAGGCCAGCATCAGTCCAGCCGCGTTGGCTTGGGCATGGAGGGTCTTTGCCTCTTCCATGCATAGTGCGAGGGGCTTTTCCGAATATGTGTGACACCCGGCGGCAAGACAGGCGGAGTTCACCTCGAAATGTGCTGACGGGTTGGTCAGGTTCAGCACAACACCATCGCGGGGGTGCTGATCAAGCAAGAGGTCCAAAGACGATACCGCAGGCATATTCCAATGATCGCAAAATTGCCTGAGCCGTTCAGGATCGCGGTCATAGACGCCAGAAACCGTGATCCCCTCCATGGTCTGAAGCGATCGCATATAAAGATCGGCTACAAAACCGCACCCGATGATTGAGACAGCACCGCTCATGCCGCACCATGTACAGCAGAACGGCCGTGCGCACAGCCACGGAAAAAACGGAATCGAATACCTATCACAGTCTGCTCTCGAGAATTATTACGTCTTTTCAGGACGCCATAGACCATCGAATAATGGTGATAATTCGACAAACGCCGATTTTCCTATGTGTCTTAGGAGAATTCTTACCGTTTTGTCTTGATTTTGCAGCGCTCTAGCCGCGATTTGGCCTCATGGCTCAGTTAGATACCGCAGATATGACAAAACAGGAGGCGCAAATGCGCTTTTGGGGTGAGGCATACGACGTTGCAGTGAACGTCGCGGATTGGGCGGCACTCGAGCGGCAAATTTCGTCGCGTTTGCAAGCAGGTGAGGGATTTTCCCTTGCGACGATCAATTTAGACCATTTGGTAAAATTACGGCAGGATGCCCGCTTTCGTGACGCTTACGCGGCGCAGGATTTGATCGTGGCGGATGGAAATCCGATCGTTTGGATGTCGAAGCTCGCCGGGCGCCCTGTTTCTTTGATCCCCGGATCTGATGCAATTTTGCCACTGGTGCGCCTCGCCGCTGCGCAGGGCAAGACACTTGGTTTGGTGGGCAGCACGGATGACACGCTTGCCGCTGCCAAGGCTTATCTCGAGCGGGAAGTCCCCGGCACGCGTGTCGTTGCAACCGTTGCACCGCCCATGGGGTTTGACCCGACCGGGGCCTCTGCAGATGCGGTGCTCAGGGAATTGGCCGCGGCCAAGGCTGACATCGCATTCCTTGCGCTGGGCGCACCCAAGCAGGAACTGTTTGCGGCTTACGGACGCAACAAGATGCAAAACGTCGGCTTCGTGTCGATCGGGGCAGGGCTTGATTTCTTTTCTGGCGCGCAGGTTCGGGCCCCTGCATGGGTTCGGGCAATCGCGATGGAATGGCTATGGCGCGCACTGTCACAGCCCGCGCGCCTGATCCCGCGCTATGCCAGATGTTTTGCGATTTTGCCTGCTGAAATACTGCATGCGCTGCAATTGAGATCAGGCTCTGCCACATCGCGCGCCGCCTCCGAAGGAAAATAAGCGCCTAACTCAGGCGATGCACGCGCCCGCCTGCTGCTTGGGCATCGGCATGGTCATGTGTGACCAGCAGCACCGGCAGCCCTTTTGCACGCGCCTGTTCAAAAACCAGTTCGCGGATTTGATCGCGGCGTTCGGTGTCGAGCCGGGAAAACGGTTCATCCAACAGCAAGGCCCTCGGGCCGGACAACAACATCCGCATCAGCGCCACCCGCGCCTTTTGACCGCCTGACAGTGTTTCGGGGTCGCGGTTGGCAAAACCGCCAAGACCGATATCCTGCAAGGCTGTTTCGATATGGCGGATGCGTTCGGTGCGCGATGTGATGGCAGCGTCCAGACCAAAGGCAAGGTTGGCCCCGACTGACAGGTGGGGAAACAGCAATTCGTCCTGAAAGAGGATGCCGACATGCCGCGCCTCCGGGGCCAGATCGGTAATATCCGTACCGTTCAGACGGATGCGCCCCGTGGCGTTGAACCCGGCGTCCAGCGTTCCGATGATGTATGACAGCAGCGTTGATTTGCCGGACCCGCTTGGCCCCATCACGGTCAACACTTCGCCGGGGGCCACATGGTCTGAAATCTCGACCAACGCCCGCCCGTCGCGACGGATTGTTACGCTCTCAAGGCTCAGTCCGGGATCAGGCATGGCGCAGCCCTTTTCGATTGCGCCAGACGATGGCGGGAACAAACAGTGCCAACGCAAAAGGCAGAAGCGCAAGCGCGGTCTGGCTGAGCGCATAAACCGAAATGACCCGCCGGTCACCCCCCGAGGCCAGCGCGACAGCTTCGGTCGTCAGCGTTTGTACCCGGCCCGCGCCCGCCAGTAGCGTTGGCAGAAATTGCCCGATCGACACGGCGAAACCCACGGCGGCCGCTGTCAGGATTGGCCGTAGAAGCATGGGTAAACGTACCCGCCACAGCACCCCGTTGCAGCCCGTCCCCAAAGCGCGCGCGACATGGCCATAGCGCGCATCCCATGCGCGAAACGGGTCGGCCAGTGACAGAAACACATATGGCAACACAAAGATAATATGGACCGCGATCACTGCGGTTCGGTTTCCATCAATTCCGGTGAAAATCGCCAAGGTTTGCAAGCCTGTCAGAAAAGCGATCTGTGGCACGATCAACGGCACATATAGCAGCCAAAGCGCCCGCGAGCTGGGCTTTAGCCCATGCCGTTCCTCTGCTTCGAGACAGGCAAGTGTCAGCAAAAGTGCCACCAATGTGGCAATGGATGCGATGATCAACGTTTCGGTCACGATCGGCCACAGGTTCATGGAATGGCGCATCCATGTCTTGGCTGTGAAGGCGCCGGGCAAGATGTCGGGAAAGCTCCAGAACCCGGCAAAAGACCACACCACCAAGCCAAGGATGCCAAAGGCAATCGCCGATGCGCTCAGAATAGCAGCCCCGAGCGAGACAGCACGGATTGTCCGTGTCGCGCGGCCGCGTGCTCCTGATGCCACCCACCGGTGGCCCAGCCGTCCGATCACGTATTCTCCGATGCGCCAGAGCAGCAATGTGCCGACCACCAGAGCCAATTGCCAAACCGCAGCAGCCGAAGCCAGAAACCGCAGGCTCAGGTCCGGGTCGTTCATCCAGCGCAGGACTTGTACCGACAATGTAGACGGTGTGGTTGGCCCCAAGATCAAAGAGACGTCGACCACGGTCATTGAAAACGCCAGCACGGCATAAACCGGCAGTCTGATCTGGGCATAGACGCGAGGGAAGACCGTTTTGAACCAAGCCGTGACGGGAGCGTAGCCAAGCGCCAAAGCGGTGTCGCGGGCTTGGATGGTGCGGATTTGGCTAAGCGCGGCCAGAGTCATCAGCAGCAGAAACGGTACCTCTTTGACGACCAATCCGGCAATAAGAGACAGGCCATAGGGGTCTTGCAGGATCAGGAGATCAGGGGGCCTGTCCCATCCGGTCAGCCACGGTGACGTGACCCGCGCGATCCAGCCGGACGGCGCTATCAGAAATGCCAAGCCAAACGCCGCCGCCGCATGGGGCACCGATAGCAAAGGCGACAACATCCGTTCGATTATGCGAAAGGCGCGTGATCCGCTCCATGCCGCGCAAATCAGGGCGACCAGAAGCAGGGAAAGCGCTGTGGCGGCAACCCCGGTGGTGACACTCAGAACACTGGCGCGGGTGATGCCCGGCCAGTCAAACAATTGCGAAAAGGCATCGAGATTGACGCCGGCACTGCCCAATGCGGGCATATACCCGAAAGCAGGCCCAAGGGTGCCAAGCACCCCTGCCACCACGGGCCCGACCATTATGCCGAGGGTCAAAAGCGGGGCCCAAGGTAAAAACCGGGCCCGCGCCGAGGATGTGTTGCAGCGTGGGCTCACGCTTTGCCTATTGCGCGACGCCGTACCGGTCGGTCCAGTCTTCCTCAAGCTTGACCATCCAGCTTGGATGCGGCTCTGACAAGGTTGCACCCAGCTCTGCAGGAGGCAGCGTCGCGATACCCAGTTCCAGTGCATCAAAGCGTGCGCGGTCTTCGCCTGACAGCTTGTCCAGATCAAGAACAGTACCAAGCCCCCAAACCTCGGGGTCTTGCATCATCGCCTGCGCTTCGGGCGACATCATGAAGTTTGCCACCACCATAGCGCCGGCCTTGGCGTTGGCGTTGTAGGGGATAGCAACAAAGCTCGCGTTTCCGATGCTGCCAGCATCCATCACAAACGACCGCACGCTGGGCTGCAATTGTCCATTCGCAATTGCATTGCTTGCCTCGTTCGGGTTGAAGCTGATCGCAAGGTCGATTTCGCCATCGGCCATCAACTGGATTTGGCGCGACTCGTTTTGCGGATAGGCACGTCCCGACCGCCAAAGGTTCGGCGTCAGCCCGTCAAGGAATGTCCAGAACGCAGCTGTAGTGGCATCGTAATCGGCCTCGTCGACCGGAGATTGCAGCACCGATGCGTCAGGTACGAATTCAATCAACGCTTGCTTGAGAAAGGTCGACCCTAAAAAGTTCGGGGGTTGCGGATAGGTAAACCGCCCCGGATTGGCGGCGGCATAGTCGGCCAATGCCTCCATTGTGGTTGGCGGCGTATCCAGCCGTTCCGTGTCGTAGTAGAACACGACCTGCGCCATACCCCATGGGGCCTCAAGGCCGTCCGTCGGAACCGTGAAATCCGAGATCACTGCCGGTTTCCCGGCGACATCGACATTGGCCCAGCTTGGCGTTTCTTCCACCCACGGACCGAACAAGAGATCCTGACGTTTCATCGCGGCAAAGTTTTCGCCGTTAATCCAGATCATGTCGACTGCGCCGCCTTCGTCTTTGCCGGCGGTTTTCTCTGCCAGCACGCGGCTTACGGCATCGGCTGTGTCGGACAGCTTCACATGCTCCAGAGTGACGCCATAATCTTCGTTCACGCGGTTGCCGATCCACGCGATAAAGGTGTTGATCGTATCCGAGCCGCCCCATGCGTTCCAATAAACCGTCTGGCCGCGCGCCTCTTCGGTAACAGCCTCCCAATTGGACGGGTCCGGTTCTGCCTGCGCGGCAAAGGCAGTGACAGTGGCAAGCGTGGCAGCGAGTATGGTGCGCATGAAGTCTGGTCCTTGGTTCTTCGGGCAACGCCCGGGTAATTCTGCGTTAAAACCAGCGATACCCTGTTCCGGTCAAATGACAAACAAGTGTGCAAGATTTCAGTGTACCCGCAAGAACTGGCCCGCTATGGCGGCTTTGCACCGAAACCTTAAAGGCAACGCCATGATTGACGCCACTCTTCTTCCACTTGTCAAACGGGCCATTGACCGCCCCGCGCGCATGTTGGTTGCCCGTGGGGTCCGTGCAGATCAAATTACCGTGGTAGGGTTCGGGATTGGTCTGACAGGGGGTCTGGCGCTGTGGGTCGGGCTGTTCTGGACTGCCCTTTTTTGCCTTGCTTTAAACCGGCTTGCCGATGGTCTGGATGGTGCAGTTGCGCGGCTGACCCAGCCGACGGATCGCGGCGCGTTCCTCGATATCGCGCTTGATTTTATGTTCTACGGCCTGTTTCCGCTCGGGTTTGCCCTGTACGATCCAGCTGTAAATGCGCTGCCTGCGGCCGTCTTGATCTGCAGCTTCATCGGCACCGGATCAAGCTTTCTTGCCTTTTCGATCATCGCTGAAAAACGGGGGATCACCTCGGATGACTACCCGACCAAAGGCATATACTATTTAGGGGGGCTGACCGAAGGCACCGAAACCATCGCACTTTTCGTCGCGATGTGTCTGTTTCCAACGGCCTTCCCGTGGCTTGCCTATGCGTTCGCCACCCTTTGCGCGATCACGACGCTTACACGTTGGTTTGCCGGATGGCGCATGTTCAGCTAGCGCCGCGCTGATCAAAGGGCCCAAGCGCCCTCTCCACATCCCGCGAGACCTCTGCTAAACCGCACTCAAGATCAAGCCGAGCAGAGAGGCGCATCACATGACCACCCCGAAACCTGTCGTTCTGACCATCCTCGACGGCTGGGGCCTGCGCGATGATCCTACCGCAAACGCGCCAAAACTCGCCAATACGCCGACGATGGATCACCTGATGGCGACCTGTCCGAATGCCACGCTGATCACGCACGGCCCCGATGTGGGCCTGCCCAGTGGGCAAATGGGCAATTCCGAAGTGGGCCACACAAATATTGGCGCGGGCCGGATTGTTGCGATGGATCTGGGGCAAATCGATCTGGCCATCGAAGACGGCAGTTTCTTCGAAAATCAGGCGATGCTCGATTTTGCCGCAGCAGTCAAAAAATCTGGGGGCCGCGCACATATTATGGGCGTGGTCTCGGATGGCGGGGTACATGGTCATATCAGCCACATCAAAGCGGCCGTGAAGATGCTCACCGATCAAGGTGTGGATGTCGTACTGCATGCGATCACCGACGGGCGCGATGTTGCGCCGACTTCGGCCAAAGGCTTCATCTCGGATCTTGATGGCAGCCTGCCGGACACTGCGATGATCGGCACTGTCATCGGGCGTTATTTTGCGATGGACCGCGACACCCGTTGGGACCGCGTTGAACGTGCATATAACGCGATGATTATGGGGCAAGGCACCAGTGCGGCGACTGCGCTCGAGGCTGTCCAAGACGCCTATGCCAAGGATCAGAATGACGAATTCATAGAACCTTGTGTGATCGGGGATTACAGTGGCCTGAACACGGGTGATGGCTTTTTCTGTCTCAACTTCCGCGCCGACCGTGCCCGCGAAATTCTTTCCGCGATCGGTGATCCCGACTTTGAGGGATTTGCCCGCGATTTGCCTGAACTGTCGGGACTTCTGGGCATGGTGGATTACTCCAAGGCGCACAATGCTTTCATGACCACGGCTTACCCCAAGCAAGAGATCAAGAACACGCTGGGTGAATGGGTCGCCAAGCACGGGCGCAAACAATATCGATTGGCCGAGACCGAGAAATACCCGCATGTCACGTTCTTTCTGAATGGCGGGCAGGAAACACCGGAAGACGGCGAAGACCGCTTTATGCCGAAAAGCCCGAATGTGGCCACTTATGATCTGCAGCCCGAGATGTCGGCCGACGAGGTGACGGATAAATTCGTGGCCGCCGTTGAGGCCGGGTATGACCTTATCGTCACCAATTACGCCAATCCCGATATGGTCGGTCATACCGGTGATTTGGACGCGGCGATCAAGGCGTGCGAGGCGGTGGATGCAGGGCTTGGCAAGGTGCTGGCCGCTGTCGAAAAGGCGGGTGGTGCGATGATCGTGACAGCCGATCATGGCAATTGCGAAACTATGGTTGATCCTGAAACGGGCGGACCGCATACGGCGCATACGACGAACCTTGTGCCGGTCGTGCTTTTTGGTTGTCCCGAGGGGGCCTCTCTGTCTGATGGGCGACTGGCGGATTTGGCGCCGACGCTTTTGGGGTTGATGGGTTTGCCACAGCCTGAGGAAATGACCGGACAAAGCCTGATCCGCACATGAGGCACTTGGCGTTTTTTCTTTGCCTGTTGGGTCTGCCTTTGTCGGCCCAGACCCCTGCAGAGGCGGCGCGCAGTGCAATGGCGCAAGTAGAAGAGGCCACAGCCAAACTTGATGCGGCCCAATCGGCACGGGATCGTGTGCGCGCGCTGACGGACGCAGTGCAGGCGTTCGAATCCGGCTTGGCCGCGATGCGCGACGGGTTGCGTGCGGCATCAATCCGCGAAACGGAACTAAGCCGCGAACTTCGGGCACGCGATGCCGAAGTGACACGCCTTTTGGCCGCTCTTTCAGCCTTGGGCACATCGGCCCAGCCACAAAGCTTTGTCCACCCGGATGGTCCTATCGGGGCCGCACGCGCCGGGCTGCTTATGGCATCCGTGGCCCCGGCATTGAGCGAAGCAGCGGCCGACCTGCGGGCTGATGTGGAAGAAGCGACAGCACTTCGGCAGCTTCAGCAGGACGCGGCCAATACATTGCAAAGCGGGCTGGCCAATATCCAAACCGCCCGAACCGCGCTCAGCCAGGCAATGGCAGAGCGCACTGATCTGCCGCGCAAATTCACGGAAGATCCGGTCAAGACCGCAATCCTGATCGGTGCGACAGAAACGCTTGATGGCTTTGCAGCGGGGCTAAGCCAGATATCTGAAAACGAAGCCGAACTTGATTTGGCGGCAGCGCGAGATCGGAAGGGGACATTGCCCTTGCCTGTGTCGGGCGAAGTTTTGCGCCGTGCGGGTGAAACGGATGCGGCCGGTGTGACACGACCGGGCGTTCTGATCGCGACGCGCCCGCGCGCGCTTGTGACCACGCCGACCGCTGCGACGATCCGCTACCGGGGACCGCTTCTGGATTACGGGCTGGTCAGCATTCTAGAGCCAGAGCCAGATATTCTGTTTGTGTTTGCTGGGCTTGATGCGGTTTTCGGTGAAACCGGAGAGGTGCTTCCCGAGGGAAGTCCGGTCGGTTTGATGGGCGGTCCAATCGATCAAATCAACGATATTCAATCACCATCCAGTGAAAGGGCTGGCGAAGCGCTGTCTGAAACGCTCTATATAGAGGTCAGACTTGGCGACACGCCTGAGGACCCCTTTGGGTGGTTCACAGAAGATAAGGGAACGACCGAATGAAAAAAGTAGTCATGGCGGCCATGGGCGGCACACTTGCGGGAATCGTGGCCACGACGCAATTTGTGGGTCCGTTGGTTGCGCAAGAAAGCGCCCGCACCACAAACGTGTATGAACAGCTTGATCTTTTTGGAGACATCTTTGAGCGTATCCGCGCGCAATATGTCGAAGAGGTGGATGCGGGTGACCTCATCGAAGCCGCCATTGATGGCATGCTGACATCACTTGACCCCCATTCCAGTTATCTGTCCCCCGATGACGCCGCAGATATGCGTGTGCAAACGCGCGGTGAGTTCGGCGGTTTGGGCATCGAGGTCACGCAAGAAGAGGGCTTTGTGAAGGTTGTGTCTCCGATCGACGGGACACCCGCAGACGATGCCGGAATCGAGGCGGGCGACTTTATCACACATGT
The DNA here is from genome assembly GCA_043585115.1 of Marivita sp. GTDB lineage: Bacteria > Pseudomonadota > Alphaproteobacteria > Rhodobacterales > Rhodobacteraceae > Marivita. The sequence goes on along the minus strand of CP121326.1, from coordinate 2,160,868 downwards.
TGATGGCGACTCGGTTCTGGGCCTCACGCTGGACGAAGCAGTCGATATGATGCGTGGTCCTGTCGGTTCTGAAATCATCATCACCGTGGTCCGCGAAGGCGAGGCAGAGCCGTTCGACGTGTCAATCATCCGAGACACGATCAAGCTCACTGCTGTCCGCACGCGTCTGCAAGGCGAGGCGGTCGTCTTGCGCGTGACCACCTTCAACGATCAAACCTATGCCAACCTGCAGGAAGGTCTGGCGGAACAGATCGAAGAAGCGGGTGGCATCGATAATGTCGAAGGCATCGTGCTTGACCTGCGCAACAACCCCGGTGGTCTGCTCAATCAGGCAATCCGTGTCAGCGATGCGTTCCTTGAAAAGGGTGAGATCGTCAGCACCCGTGGCCGCAATCCCGAAGATGGCGACCGCTATAACGCGACACCTGGTGATCTGGCCGAAGGCAAGCCGATCGTCGTGTTGATCAATGGCGGGTCGGCCTCGGCCTCCGAGATTGTCGCCGGTGCTCTGCAGGATCATCGCCGTGCGATTGTTGTTGGCACCAAGTCCTTCGGCAAAGGCTCTGTCCAGACGGTTATGCCTCTGCGCGGTGATGGTGCCATGCGCCTGACAACGGCGCGGTATTACACGCCTTCGGGTCGGTCGATCCAGTCGCTGGGCGTGTCCCCTGACATCGTGGTGGAACAACCGCGCCGCGCCGAGGTGACCGAAGAGGAAGAGGAAAGCAACGTCTTCAGCCGTTCCGAAGCTGATCTTCGGGGCAGCCTCGACAATGACAGCCTGAGCGAGGACGAGATCCAACAGATCGAAGCCGACCGCGCCAAGGCCGAAGCCGCCGCAGCATTGCGGGAAGAGGATTACCAGCTGGCATATGCCATCGACATTCTCAAGGGTTTGACTGCTCTTCAGCCCTCGAACGACTAACCGGTTTGCGGCGCGGGATTGTCCCGCGCCGTTTCCTTACAAAGGCCCAAGAATGACCCCCGAAGACATCGCCCGCTTGCCATACCGCCCCTGCGTTGGGGTTATGCTGGTTAACCAACAGGGCGACGTCTTTGTCGGCCAGCGCATCGACAATCCCGGTCCTGCTTGGCAGATGCCTCAGGGCGGTGTCGACAAAGGTGAAACCCCGCGCGATGCGGCGCTGCGCGAGTTGTGGGAAGAAACCGGGGTATTGACCTCTCTTGTCAAAATCGAGGCCGAAACCAAAGACTGGATTCCCTACGACCTTCCACATGACCTTGTCGGAAAGCTCTGGAACGGGCGGTATCGCGGACAAGAACAGAAATGGTTCCTGATGCGGTTCAAAGGAACGGACGATCAGGTCGATATCGCCACCGAGCATCAGGAATTCAGCCGTTGGAAATGGATGGCTCCCGATCAGCTCATTAACAACATCGTGCCGTTCAAACGGCACGTCTATGAACGGGTTCTGGCGGCATTCAAGGACCATCTCTGATGCGCTTTAAGGCGGTCCTTGCCGTTTGCATTGCTGCGGCCCAACCGGCCTATGCGCTAAGCTGTGCATCCCCGGATATCGTCCGTGATTTCGTTTACGCAGTGCAATCTGACGACACGTATATCGTGGTCAAAGGCAATCTGTTCTTTGACGAAACGGCGCTTCCGGATCGAACCGATCAACGCAATGCACGGGCGCGGGACAATGTGGACGTTGAAGGCTGGCTGGCGGGGCTGTCGCTGACGCGTGACGGTTTTACCAAACCATTCGAACGCGACGTGATCCTGCGGGTCTCATGTCTTGGCCCTTGGTGCGGCGGCACTGCCAACGGCGAACATCTTGCTTTCCTCAAGCAGGAAGACCGGCAATGGGTCATGCAGATCGGACCATGCCCCGGCATGACCTATCTCGAACCCACCCAAGAGCAGGAACAGAAAGCACTGGCCTGTTTTCGCGGAAAATCCTGCGTCGGCAACTGACTCGAAACAACGGGAAAGCGCTAAACCCATGCTTTGCAAAATTGGTGAGATCGAGGTCTGGAGATTGCTCGATATGCATGGCCCATTCATGCAACCGGATGCGATTTTCCCAAATGCAGGGCCAGAGGTCTCGGAGATTATCGAAACCCACGCACCCGGAAGCATTTGTGGAACCACTGGATGTCTGATTTTGCCAGTTCAGGGGTTCCTTCTGATCACACCAACCCATCGCATTCTGATCGACAGCTGTATTGGCAACGACAAAACCGTTCCTGCCTTTCCCGATTGGCATCAGCGGTCTGATGGGCGGTTCATGGCGTCGCTACACGCGGCTGGTTTGACCGTTGATGACATTGATTACGTGCTGTGTACCCATCTGCACACTGATCACGTTGGCTGGAACACCCGTCTCGAGGACGGTCGATGGGTCCCCACCTTTCCCAATGCCCGCTACCTCATGCCAGCCGAGGACGAAGCGTTCCACAAAGGTAGCAACAGCCCGCTTTATGTTGAAAGTGTTCTTCCGGTGATTGCGGCAGGGCAGGGCGAATTGGTTCAGGCGGGCCATACGCTGGGCGATCACGTCACGCTTGTTCCTACCCCGGGTCACACACCCGGACACGTTTCAGTTCAGATCCGAAGTGGTGCACGCGAGGCGATCATCACCGGTGATGCGCTGCATTCAACTGTGCAGTGCTGGCACCCGGAGTGGCATTTCAAATTCGACTCCAATGCCGAACAGGCAGTCGCGTCGCGCCGGTTTCTTCTTGAAACTGCAGCCGAGGCGGATTGCTTGGTCTTGGGCAGCCATTTTTCACTGCCATCCCTGGGCCGTGTGGCGGCAGAAAAAGACGCGTTTCGCTGGACTGATTTGGGAGATTGCTGACCTTGGTCAGATCGTCCTAGGCCTCTTGGATCGAAACGGTCTGCGCGATGAAATCGGCCTGACCAAAGACGTTTAGAAACGCGACATCCGCCGCATCTGCACCCACACCAATCCGGGCGATCGTATCGGCAGGCGCCATGCCGGTCGGATCGACCAAATGCCACGTTCCATCAAGATAGACTTCGGCCACAGCATGAAAATCGGGCGGTGTCACACCGGGCGCATAACAACTGGCAAAGCGGGCGGGAATCGTGGACGCGCGGGCGAGTGTCACCATCACATGCGCGAAATCGCGGCAAATGCCCTGCCGCTGCACAAAAGTGTCGAGCGCCGTCGTCTGGGCGTTGCTGACCCCCGGCACATAGCTGAACGCGCCGCTGATCCAGTCACGAATGGCAGCAATGCGGGCACCTCCCTCAAGATGCCCGAACTCGGCTGCGACATAGCTTTGAAACTCGTCCGAGGGACAATACCTTGAGGGCATCAGATACCGGACCGTGTCGCCCGGCAAAAGGTGCGGTGGAACGGCATCAAGTGTGGCCAGATCAAGCATTGGGCGATCAACACTGATCTGCGAGGTGTAGTCACAGCGAAACATGCCATCAGCGCGCAACCAGATACGTTCGCCCAGACCTTCGTCTGCCGCAACGCGGGCTATATGTGTTACATCGGAAAAGTCGACTTGGGTGGTGACGATCTGTTGGTCTGGCAGGTCGGCAGCTTCGATCTGCAAAAGCAGGTCTGTCGGTTTGGACAGGCTGTATGTCAGATGCACGTCAATGTTCAGGATCACAGGCCGCCTCCATCACCTTTGAAGGCCGTGTAGGCGGTCATGCGGTCTGGTACAAACACTCTGTGCATCAAACCAGCGGGGATGACCAAAAAACGGTATGGCCCAATGGCTAGCGCAATTTCTTTAGAATGTTCAAAGACGCATACCCGTCAGGGATATCGCCGATAGACTGCTGAAATGCGCGTACGGCGTTGATGGTCAGTGGTCCGACCTTTCCGTCGATTTTCTTGGTGTCAAAGCCTTTTGCCGTCAGCAAGCGTTGCATCTCTTTACGTTCTGCAAAGCTCAACGCGCGATCTTCCCGCGGCCATTCTGACCGGAGCGGTCCAGATCCTGTGATGCGGTCACTCAGGTGGCCCACCCCGATCACATAGGCATCAGCGGTGTTATAGGTTTCGATCACGTCGAAATTTTTGAAGATCAAAAACGCTGCACCCTTGGCGCCAGCCGGTAGAAGAACCGACGCTTGACCGTAATCGGCGACGGGCGCACCATCCAGATCGGTCACCCCGATCCTGGCCCAGTCAGATGGCATACGCTTGGTGTTCCGGTTTGCCAGCGTGTAATCGAAACCATCCGGAATGCGCACTTCAACCCCCCAGGGGGCGCCTTTCACCCAGCCGTTTTTGGCAAGGTAATTCGCTGTCGATGCCAGCGCATCCGCCGGATCGTCCGACCAGATATCGCGCTTGCCGTCACCGTCGAAATCCACCGCCAGCGACTGATACGAGGTCGGGATGAACTGCGTGTGTCCCATCGCGCCAGCCCAGCTGCCGGTGAAATTACCAAGGGTCACATCGCCGCTTTGCAGGATCTTAAGGGCCTCGATCAATTGCTGTTCGAAAAATGCACCACGACGCCCGTCATATGCCAGCGTGGCGAGCGACCCGATCACGGGGTTGGTGCCGCGAAACGTGCCATAGGCGCTCTCCAGACCCCAGATGGCGACCACGACATCCTTGTCGACGCCATAGCGTGCCTCAATCCTGTCCAGAAGCGAACCGTGTTTGCGCAACGCGGCTTTGCCGTTTTTGACCCGCGCATCCGACGCGGCGCTATCAAGATAGTCCCAGATTGTCTTGGTGAACTCTGATTGGTTGCGGTCCCGTCGGATCACATCTGAATCGTATTGCACATTGGCAAAGGCACGGTCGAACACATCCGTGCTTATTCCCTGCCGTATGGCGCGTGTGCGGAAGCCGCTGATCCAGTCCTGAAAGCCCGATTGTGTGGCCGCTGGAACAAGAGACTCCGGCGTCGGGGCCACTGCGGGGCGCAAGGTTGGGCGTAGGGAATTGCGTGGTGCGGTGAGAGACACAAGAGACACCACGCTGCGGCTGACCTCGGACTCCGCGCTGGATCGACCAACAGGGCGGGTCGGCTCATCCGTCGTTTGTGCAGGGGCCATTGACCCAATCATTGCCAGTACCGAGGCGATTACCTGATAACGCATGTTCATAACTCCTGCTGCCCGTGTCCGTTTGCCGGACTTTTCTCAAGCCTAGCGCGACTCGGGCTTTTTGCGAAGGGATCAAATCCGAACCAAGCGGTCTTCTGCCGTGCCAAAATGATCGGGTCAGTCCTGTGTACGGCGTTTGGAAAACAGCAGGCTCTGCGGTTTTCAGAGAAAAGTCGGTTCGACCCTTCAACCCGGTTCTGAATTGATGCATGACGCCATGTGCCGGTTTATCATGCGCCGGGGCCAACCTAAGCCACGCAGAACAGTTTTATGGACGACCTGAGATTATCAGATTTCCTTGTACTCGCTGCCGCCGGGATGTTTGTCCTTGGGTACCTGATCATCAACCAAATTCTGCTCCGAACGATGCTGCTCATTGGGACGATGCTATACATTTGGTACTACGCGGTCGTCGATGAAACGCCCTTATGGCCCGCCATTTGGGCAAGTGCAGCGACCGGGACGGCGAACCTGATCGGCTTGCTCAGCCTGTTCTACCGCAGCTCCACTTGGGCGATACCCAAAAAGTACAAGGACATATATGACCATTTCGGCCCTTTGCCGCCGGGCGATTTCCGGAAATTGATGGGGGCTGCACACCGCTCTGTAAAACCGGCGGGGTTCCAGTTGACGACGGCAGGTAGCCGCGTCACCACGCTATACTATGTGATTGACGGTGCAGTCGACGTTGAAAAATCCGGCAGTCGCTTCGCCATTCCGGATGGGATTTTTGTTGGTGAAGTGGCCTATCTAACTGGAAACTGCGCCTCGGCCTCGACCTATCTGGCACGTGACAGCGATGTATTGGAATGGGACGTTGCGACGCTGAAACAGCGCGCCGCCCGAGATCCGAAGTTTCGATTGGCGATGGATGCGATGATCTCTGTCGATCTTGCCGGAAAGGTTGCCCGCGCGGGGTCGCCCGGACAATCACAAGAAGTAGATCAGCCTGGTTCCGCGACCGTTTCGCCATTGGTTGCAGTCACCGTGACGGACCCTTGATTGCGGGATCAAAGCACAGCCTCTGGAAAAGAACGTAAAGGTCGGATGCGGGGCTTTATCTGTTTGCGCCGGTATTTCCAAAACGCAGGTGCGACATCATTGGCAACATGGCCACTCCGCACCTGAACCCCGAGAAATCACCCGTTTCGCCGTCGCCGCGTGACCTTGTGCTTGGTCTTGGCGTCTTTCTTTTTCGCCTTGGCCGCTTTGCGCTTCGGCCCGCCCTTGCCCTTGGGACGTGAGCCACGACCCATACGACCTTTGCCGGACCCACCGGGAAGCTCCGCATCCTGCAAGGTCAGCAGTTCGAGGGCGATTCCACCTGTCACTGGCGCTGCCTCGACCAGTTTGACGGTCACGCGCTGGCCCAGCCCGATCATCACGCCGGTGTCGGAGCCCATCAGCGTTCCGGCATCGGCATCGAAATGGAAATACTCGTTGCCCAAAGACCGGATCGGGATCAGCCCGTCGGCCCCGGTTTCGTCGAGTTTCACAAACACGCCAAATCGCGCAATGCCGCTGATCCGGCCTGCAAATTCCGCACCGATACGATCTGACAAAAACGATGCCAGATAGCGGTCTGTTGTATCCCGTTCTGCCATCATCGACCGCCGCTCCGTGTCGCTGATATGCTGCGCTGTAGCCTCAAGACGGTCGATATCTTCGGGGGACAGCCCGTCTTTGCCCCAACCATGCGCCTTGATCAGCGCGCGATGCACGATCAGGTCGGAATAGCGGCGGATGGGGGATGTGAAATGCGCGTAGTTCTGCAACGCCAGCCCGAAATGCCCAAAGTTTTCAGGGTTGTAATAGGCCTGTGTCATCGACCGCAGCGTTGCAAGGTTGATCAGTTCAGCTTCCTCCGAACCGGCGGCATCATGTAACAGACGGTTCAATTGAGCCGTCTTGAGTACCTGCCCTTTGGCCAGTGTCAGACCCGCAGCTTCGGCTGTTTCGCGCAGCGCTTCGAGTTTTTCGGGCGGTGGTTCTTCGTGTACGCGGAACAAAAGCGGCGTGCGCTTGGCAATGAGCGTTTCGGCTGCGGCAACATTGGCGAGGATCATGAATTCCTCGATCAGTTTATGCGCATCCAGTCGGTCAGCGAAATTGACTGATTGAACCGTGCCATCTTCGGCCAGCACGATTTTGCGTTCCGGCAGGTCAAGGTCCAGTGGCTGGCGGCGTTTGCGAGCCTCCCGCAGCGCGGCATAGGCGGCATAAAGCGGGCGGATCACCTCGGATACTAGCGGCGCGACCTTATCATTCGGATCGCCATCCATGGCTGCCTGCACCTCTTGGTAGTTGAGTGACGCAGGCGACCGCATGAGACCACGCACAAAGCTGTGGTTGATCTTTTCACCATGCGCATCAATGACCATCCGCACCGCAATACAGGCACGCGGCACCCCTTCGTGCAGCGAACACAGATCGCCGGAAAGGCGGTCAGGCAACATTGGGACAACGCGATCGGGGAAATAGCTCGAATTGCCGCGCTTTCGGGCCTCTTGGTCCAGTGCCGATCCCGGTGTCACGTAATGCGACACATCCGCAATCGCGACCCAGATCACATGTCCGCCCGCGTTCTTGGGGTCATCGTCAGGATGCGCGTAACAAGCGTCATCGTGGTCGCGCGCATCTGCCGGGTCGATTGTAATCAACGGCATCTCGCGCAGGTCTTCACGCCCCTTGAGCCCCGCTGGTTTCATCGCGTCCGCTTCGGCGATCACGTCATCTGGGAAGGCGTCGGGAATGCCGTGCTGATGGATCGCAATCAAAGACACTGCACGCGGTGCGCTTGGATCGCCCAGCCTTTCGGTGATGCGCGCGCGGGGCAGACCCATGCGTCCGGCAGGTCCCGCCTGTTCCGCCTCGACCAGTTCGCCGTCTTTGGCCCCGCCCGTGGCATCAGCGGCGACCATCCATTCCTTATCCGATCCCTTATCAATGGGCTTGATCCGCCCGCCGTCAGATCCTTTGGCAAAGATGCCGACCACTTTTCGCGGGTTCGACCCGATGCGCCGGATCAGGCGCGCTTCGTAGTTGTGATCTTCTTCATGCACGACCTGGAGCCGCGCCAGAATGCGGTCTCCTTCGCCCAGAGCCGGGTCCGAGGCGCGCGGGATCACAAGGATAATCGGCTCGACCCCTTCGCCATGCCACTCCAACGCGCGGGCAAACAGATCGCCATCCGGCGTCGGTGCTTTGACCTGCAACACGCTCACTGGTGGCAGGCGGTCCGGATCGCGATAGGTCTTTTTGCGCTTTTCAAGATGGCCCTCATGCTCCAGCTCTTTGAGCAGGCGTTTCAGGTCAATACGCGCAGCACCCTTGATGCCAAAGGCTTTGGCGATGTCGCGTTTCGCGGTGAGGGTCGGGTTGGCGGCGATCCAGTCAAGGATGTCCGCCTTGGTCGGCAATTTGCTCATAGCACTCAGGTAGCACGCGCAATGGGGCGCGTCATGGCGAAAGTCGCGTCAGGTGTCGAAGTGCAGCTCCATCATGCGATGGTCGATCCCTGCGTCGTCAAACACCTCGCCATAGGCGGTGAAACCCAGCTTTTCGTAAAAGCCCATCGCGTCGGTCTGCGCACCAAGGGCCGCGCGGTTGATGCCGGGCGTGGTACGCAGAACGCCCAACGCCTCGCGGATCAATGCCGAACCCAATCCTGTGCCGCGTGCCTGTTTGAGAACACACACACGCCCGATCTTTCCGGTGTCACCCGTGATCACGATACGCGCCGCGCCGACGGGTGTGCCACGATCTGTCGCCAGCAAATGGATCGCAGTGGCGTCGAGTGCGTCGCGCTCAAGATCAAGCGGGACGCCCTGTTCCTCGACGAACACGTCGTGCCGGATCACATAGCAGGCAGTCGGGTCCGCAACCTGCGAGATCGTCACTGTCATTGTGTGAAATAATCCCTGAGGATACGGCCGTAAATCGCCTTGAGTTGCACGATTTGCTCAACCTCGACCCGTTCATCAACCGCGTGCATCGTCTTGCCCACAAGGCCGAATTCAACCACTGGGCAGTGGTTTTTGACAAACCGCGCATCCGAGGTGCCGCCCGTCGTGGACAATTCAGGGGTCACGCCGGTTTCCGCCGCAACCGCCTTGGTTACAAGATCAGACAGCGGTCCCGGTGGCGTCAGAAACGCCTCTCCCGAGATCTTGATCTTGACCTCGGTATTGGTCCCGTATTCGGCATCCACCTTGGCCACTTCATCGCGCAGCCAATAAGACAAACCTTCACCGGTATGGATGTCATTGAACCGGATGTTGATGCAGGCATGGGTTTCGGCAGGGATCACATTTGTGGCGGCATTGCCGGTGTCGATGGTGACCACGGCAAGAGTCGATGCATCGAAATGTTCTGTGCCGGTGTCCAACTCGTGCGACGCCAGACGGTCCATTAACCGCGCCATTGCTGGCATCGTGTTCAGCGCGCGGTGGGGATAGGCGGAATGGCCTTGCTTGCCGTGCACGGTGAACCATGCATTCATCGACCCGCGCCGTCCGATCTTGATCATCTCGCCCATGTGGTTCGGGCTGGTGGGTTCGCCAACAAGACAGACGCTCATTCGTTCGTCATGTGTCTCCATCCAATCCAGCAGCGCCATCGTCCCATCAAGAGCATCGCCCTCTTCGTCGCCCGTGATGGTCAGAATGATTGATCCGTCGGGTGGTGTATCTTTCACGAAATCCACCGCTGCCGCGGCAAAAGCGGCGACCCCCGATTTCATATCGGTTGACCCGCGCCCATACATCATGCCGTCTTTGATTTCGGCCCCGAAGGGCGGCATTGACCATGCGTCCGGGTTGCCCAGCGGCACCACGTCGGTGTGACCGTTAAAGCCGAATGTCTTGGCGTGCCCCTTGTCTCCCCAGCGGGCAAACAGGTTGGATATGTCGGCGCGATCGACGCGGGTGCACGTAAATCCAGCCTCTTCAAGCAAGCTCTGAAGCAAAGTCAGCGCGCCGCCTTCTTCTGGTGTCACCGAGGGGCAGCGCACAAGAGCTGCGGTCAGGTCGACGGGATCGGTATGTGGCATGTGGTTGCTCCCTTGTTCGGCGTTTGGTCTTGGCTACCGTCAAGTGCCGTCAGAGGCAAATGTGGCGAAAAGGACGCAATTGGTATCGGCCTTTGCGTGAACCGTGAAACGTGGCGCATGACACCGACCTTCCTGTCATGGTAGCTCTTGAATAATAACAAGTAATGGCTCGAGGCAGAGCAGCAATCAGCAGACAGGCGCGACACGGTGAAAACACCGGTCGGGTTAATGGTGTCCCTGATATGTGCCTTGCGCCAGTTCGAGGCAGGCATGGCGACCGGAGCGGAGCTTACATACACTACAAATGCCAGCGCTATTGCGATGGCAGAAGCGATCTTTGGATCGGGCGCAACCGTTTTGAACGCCAGCTATTCTGGCGATAATCGGTCGTCTGCAATCTTTTCCAACGGCGATGCACTGGCGCCAGGGGTCACCCCCTCAGACACCGGTGTCATCCTGTCCACAGGCCGTGCGACAGCATTTACCCGCTCATCTGGCGATCCGAATGTCAGCAACTCCACGACGACAGGGTCCGGCGGCCAGAACAACAACAGCATGTTCAATGCCGCGGCCGGTGCCAACACGTATGATGCGAGTTACCTCGACATCGACTTTGTGCCGGACAATGAACTGATGACAATGCGCTTCGTGTTCTCATCCGAGGAATATCCGGAATTTACCAACTCCATCTATCAGGATTTCGTGGGTGTCTGGATCAATGGCCAGCAGGTCGACATCGTCGCGGGTGATGGCGACATTGACCCTGCCAACCTGAACACGACCGCCAATATCAATCTGTTCAAAGACAATTCCGGCGATACTTATAATACAGAAATGGACGGTTTTACCGTCACGCTGACCCTGACGATGCAAGTCAATGTCGGTGAAACCAATTCGATCCGCATCGGCATCGCGGACGTGGCCGACTCCAACTACGACTCAAACCTGCTGATCGCGGCAGACTCTGTGCAAACTGAACTTGTCGCGCGCTCTGACCTGATCAGCATGTACACGAACAAGACTAAGACGCTTGATGTGTTGGGCAATGACGTCAACACAACGCCTGGAATCATGTTCATCACCCATATCAACGGGATCGCTGTATCCGTTGGCGATAGCGTCACACTTGGCACCGGGCAGACAGTCACTCTGAACGCGGATGGCACATTGTCGGTCACGTCGGACAATGATTTCGAGACGGTCAATTTCACCTACGGGATCGAGAACACAAATGGTGAGATCGACACCGGCTTTGTCACCATCGCGACCGTGCCCTGCTTTGTGGCCGGAACACTGATCGAGGTCGAAAACGGCACGCGCTGTGTCGAAGACCTCAAGCCCGGAGATATGGTTTGGACTATGGATCGCGGGTTTCAGCCATTGCGCTGGATCGGTCAACGCACCGTCCTTGCTGAGGGATCATGGGCCCCTGTGCGGGTCGTAGCCGGAACCTTTGGTGATCATGCGACCCTGATGCTGTCACCGCAGCATCGCATCCTTGTGCGGGATCCGCTTGCCGATTTGGTCTTTGGCACACCCGAAGTGCTGATTGCAGCCAAGCATCTTGTCAACGATCACACCGTCCAGACCATCACGGGCGGCAGCGTGACCTATGTTCACCTGTTATTTGATCAACATGAGATCGTTATGTCCAACGGTCTGGCCACCGAGAGCTTTTTGCCCGGTCCCCAGACAATGGACGCGTTCGAAGACGATGTTGTCGACGAACTGACCAGCCTCTTTCCCGAACTCGATTTTCAGACGGGCAAGGGCTATGGGACCGCGGCGCGACAGATCCTCAAGAAACACGAAGCCAGGATGCTGTTCGGAGCAGCAGCATGAGCTGGTTTGCTCTTCTTGATTGCGGCCCGCATGAACCTTGGGTGCGGGATGAAGTCGAAGACATTCTCGACCGCCGCCCACGCGCCTGTGTGCCACGCGGATCGGTGGTTCTGGAAACCCGGCTTTCACCAGATGGTCGTCCGCAGACACTGATCAACTACAAGCGTGATGACGCCACGCCCACCAGCTTTTCGCTGATGTCGACACCACATGGCAGTGTTGTGCTGGTGATTGCGCAGGGCGATGAGGTGATCCACGAAGTGCTCGAACGGGGCCGGGAGGCCCGCACCGATACATTGCAGGTGACGATCAGTTGGGATGTGCATAAACGGCTGGGCCGATTCGTGGTCGCGCGTCCCGAAACCGAAAACGTGCTGATCCGTCATTTTGCGATCACGCGGGCACCAATGCTGGCTGACCTGACCGCGCTTGCGCGGCCTCAGGGCCTGACCGACATTGATCCGGATGTGATCTTTGTTGCTTTGTCCACCGACATCGAACCGGTCGGGCCGATGCCAACCTTGTCACCTTCCGTCAGGGTCGAAACATCACAGGGCCTGCGCTTTGCAAAATCTTTGCGACAGGGTGATGTTGTTCGTGCCGCCAACGGCAAACTGGTGCCGATCCTGCACACCGTCGAACGTGTTGTGCCAAGTCTTGGGTCGTTCCGCCCGGTCCGGCTCCGCGCTCCGTATTTCGGGCTGATACAGGATGTGGTGGTGAGCCAGCATCAGCGTCTTTTGGTCAGCGGTCCAGAGGTCGAGTATCTGTTTGGACGCGAGGAAGTGTTGATTCCTGCATCGACCTTGGTCAATGGCTACGCCGGACATTACGAACCGGCACCCAGATTTGTGACGTTCCATCAGTTTCTGTTGCCCCATCATGATGCGGTGCGCATCCCGGACGCGGCGCTCGAGACGCTTTATATCGGCCGTATGCGCCGCGATAAGGTCTTGCTGGGGGCGTCTGTTCTCAACGACCTGCCGCGCGCTTTGCTGCCCGAACATCACCGGGCAGGCTATCAGGTTCTACGCGCATTCGAAGCAATCACACTGGCCGAGGCGCGTGCAGCTTAACCTTTGTCGCTATCGCCAAAGTAAGGCGTCACTTGCGCTACGATCACTGCGTTTTCATCTAATGCTTTTTGCATCAGCTCAATTTCGTCGGCCTCGATCTCGTGGCCCTGCGCCTTGCGCTCTTCGAGCGTGCCATACCCGGTCACATCCAGCGGTGCCATCTCGGCCTGCTTCAGGATCGCCACGGTTTCGCGCACCGCTTCCGCCTCATCGACGCCGGACGCATAGCACATCAGCCCGGCCCCTGTTGCGCCTTTGGGCAGGCCATCGCCTGGCTTCCGGCCCACTTCGACCACAAGGGTATAGACCGAATGCGGTTTCTTGGGTTTTTTTGGGCGATCGCTCATGGGGCTGCCTGTCTGGAATGTTGCGCGCTGCGTGTGCCATGAAACCTGCCGCGCGTCGAGGGTTGTTGCCACCGTCGTGCTGCGCATACTGCGCGTGAAACAGGAGATACGATATGAAATCCGTCAAAGATATGGTGGCTGCCGCAAATCAGGAGGTCGAACACGCACCAGCGTCCGATGTGATGGGACTGCACGGTCAGGACGGTGTGACCTTTGTCGATCTGCGCGACCCTCGCGAATTGGAGCGTGAAGGCATGATCCCCGGCGCATTCCACTGTCCGCGCGGCATGTTGGAATTCTGGATTGACCCCGAAAGCCCGTATGCCAAGCCTCAATTCCAGACCGGCAACCGGTTCGTCTTTTACTGTGCGTCTGGATGGCGGTCGGCCCTATCGGCGCAAGTCGCGCAAGACATGGGGCTCGAGAATGTCAGCCATATCACCGACGGATTCGGGGGCTGGAAAAAGGCGGGCGGCCCGGTTGGTGAGAAGCCCGCCAAAAAGGCGTAGGGTGCGTGCTGGCACGCACCGATTGGATCAATCGCGCAGCAACTCATTGATGCCGGTCTTGGAGCGTGTCCGCTCGTCCACGCGCTTTACGATCACGGCGCAATAGAGGTTGATGCCATTCTTCGATGGCATCGACCCGGCCACCACCACCGAATAGGGCGGCACTTCGCCATACATCACTTCGCCGGTCTCGCGGTCGACGATCTTGGTCGACTGGCCGATGAACACGCCCATCCCCAGAACCGACCCTTCGCGCACGATGCAGCCTTCAACGACCTCGGATCGTGCGCCGATAAAGCAATTGTCCTCGATGATGGTCGGTCCGGCCTGCATCGGTTCAAGCACGCCTCCAATGCCAACGCCGCCCGACAGGTGCACGTTCTTGCCGATCTGTGCGCAGGACCCGACGGTTGCCCATGTGTCGACCATCGTGCCTTCGTCCACATAGGCACCGAGGTTCACAAACGACGGCATCAAAACCACACCCGGCGCAATGAACGCCGATTTGCGCACCACGCAGTTCGGAACGGCACGGAACCCTGCCGATTTCCATTCGCTGTCGCCCCAGCCTTTGAACTTGCTGTCGACCTTGTCCCACCAGCCGCCGCCTTGCGGGCCACCATCCTGCTGTTCCATGTCCTTGATGCGGAACCCCAGCAGCACGGCTTTCTTGGCCCACTGGTTGACGTGCCAGTCGCCATTGTCTTGACGTTCGGCCACGCGCAGCTGACCGCTGTCGAGCGCGTTCAGAGTATCTTCGATCGCCTCACGGGTTTCGCCACCGGTTGACGGTGTGATCGTATCGCGCGCGTCCCACGCGGCCTCGATGGCGGTTTCAAGCTGTGCGTTGGACATGGATACGCTCCTCACGTGGTAATCCCCGAAATCGCCCTGCCTATAAGCTGCAACAGGTGGACGCGCAATGTATGTGCGTGTTGGCCTCGCGGAAAATGCAGTATTCGGCTGTTTAAAAGCAGACGAACAGGGCTCAGCGACTGATTGGATCAGGTGCGATATTGCCGCCGCAAACCAGAACGGCAACGCGCTCTCCGGGCGCAGGAGCATAGGCGCCCGACATCAGTGCCGCCAAAGCGGTGGCCCCGGCGGGTTCCACCAATTGCCGATGCGCCTGCCACAAAGCTGTCTGCGCCTCGACAATCGCGCCGTCTGGGACAAGCACGCTTTCGATCCCGGCTGCTTTGGCCAAGTCGAAACAGATGCCCCCGATCCGGCGCGCACCCAGCGCATTTGCAGCCACGCCGGATGCGGCAACATCCACTGGGCCATCCGCTTCCAGAGCGGCATGCAACGCGCAAGAGGTCATCGGCTCGACCGCAACAACCTTGCGTCGGCCGCCTAGCCACGCCAGCGCCCCTGCAATCAGGCCGCCGCCACCCACAGCAATCAGAACCGTATCCGCTTCAAGCCCCTGCTGCTCCCATTCCCGCATCACCGTGCCCTGACCTGCAACGGTCGGCAGCGCATCATAGGCGTGGATTTGCATCGCGCCGCTTTCTGCAGCCTCGCGCTCTGCCAGCTCCAAGGCGTTGGCATATTCGCCAGGAACAACAGTCAATTCCGCGCCAGTGCGTTCGATCAGCGCGATTTTGGACGGTCCGGCGATCTCGGGCACAAAGATCCGCGCACGGTGCCCCAGTTGGCTGGCTGCATAGGCGACCGCCGCACCGTGATTGCCACCGGATGCTGCGACCACTCCGGTCTCGGGCACGTCTGCCGCCAGCAACGTGTTGAACGCACCTCGGGTTTTAAAACTGCCCGTGTGCTGCATCTGCTCCAGCTTTAGCATGATGTCTTGTCCAAAAGCCGTACTGAGCATCACTGGCGTTTCCACGATGTGTCCGCTGATCCGCGCGTGTGCCGCTGCGATTTCATCCTGCCATTGCATAGCTTTGCCTCTCTGGTCACTTTCGCCCGGACGCTATAGGTCTGATGGCAAGCGAACAAGGAAGTGATCCCCATGAAAGACCACCGCAATAGCCCGTTCCGCGATGCTGGACTTGACCGGAATACAGCAAGCCATGTTCCGGACACGCCGCAGACGCGATCTCCGGCCTATCGGCTGGCCTTTGCTGACGAAGAGTTTCTGTGTCGTGAAGAGCTGCGTCCGGTTCGGCTGCAACTTGAATTGCTCAAACCGCAACTCCTGCTTGATGAGCACCAGATCGAGAGCACCATCGTGCTTTTTGGTGGAGCCCGCATTCCACGTCCCGCCGAGGCGGACACGGCACGCACCAAAACGCTGGCAGACCTGTCACACTTTTATGACGAAGCCCGCAGCTTTGCTCGGCTGATGACCCGCAAGTCCATCGATAGCAATGGGCGCGAATTTGTTGTCGTAACGGGGGGCGGTCCCGGGGTGATGGAAGCCGGCAACCGCGGGGCTGCCGACGAAGGCGGGAAATCCATTGGCCTGAACATTGTGCTGCCGCACGAGCAGGCACCGAACGAATACGTCACGCCAGAGCTTTGCTTCAACTTTCACTATTTCGCGATCCGCAAGATGCACTTTCTGATGCGCGCGCGGGCGATCTGCGTTTTCCCCGGTGGCTTTGGCACATTGGACGAAATGTTCGAATCGCTGACCCTTATTCAGACAGGCCGCATGGACCGTGTGCCGTTCCTCCTGTTCGGTCGCGCGTTCTGGGAAAAGATTATCAACTGGGATGCGCTGGCTGATGCAGGCACAATCAGCCCGGAAGACCTTGATCTGTTCCGGTTTGTCGAAACCGCCGAAGACGCTGCAGATATCATCGAAAACTGGGATCCGGCGCCGCCGCGCAGTGATATTCCGGGGCGCTGAGCGTCATCCTATCGGATCGCGTTGCGATCCGACCGGTTGGGGGACCAGTCCCCCAAACCCCCTGGCGTATTTGAAAAGAGAAGAAGCAAGCGGGGTGGGTGTGTTGAACACCCCGTGGCATCGCGCGTGTCAGGACCCCCTTTCGCATATGCAGCACGTCCTGTATGAGCCACGCTCAGTCCAGCCCCGACACGACACCGGGTTTGCTGGCAAGCGAAAGGAGAGCCAAATGGGCTACAGAGTCGTCGTTGCAGGTGCCACAGGCAATGTGGGCCGCGAAATGCTGAACATTCTGGCCGAGCGCCAGTTCCCCGTCGATGAGCTGGCAGCACTTGCCAGCCGCCGGTCGTTGGGGACGGAGGTCAGCTTTGGCGACAAGGACCTAAAGACCAAGGATCTCGATACGTTCGATTTCACGGGCTGGGATATCGCCCTTTTCGCAATCGGCTCGGACGCGACCAAGAAATACGCGCCGATCTCTGCCAAGGCAGGCTGCGTGGTGATCGATAACTCGTCGCTGTACCGCTATGATCCCGACGTTCCGCTGATCGTGCCAGAGTGCAACGCCGACGCGATCCACGGCTATTCAAAGAAGAACATCATCGCGAATCCCAACTGCTCGACCGCGCAGATGGTTGTAGCGCTGAAGCCGCTGCACGACCGCGCGACGATCAAGCGGGTTGTGGTCAGCACTTACCAGTCGGTGTCCGGTTCGGGCAAAGAGGCGATCGACGAACTCTGGGATCAGACCAAAGCGGTGTACAATCCAACTGCGGATTACGAGCGTAAGGTCTATCCGAAGGACATCGCGTTTAACGTGATCCCGCATATCGATGTTTTTCTTGAGGATGGATCGACCAAGGAAGAATGGAAGATGGTCGCAGAGACCAAAAAGATCGTTGATCCGTCGATCAAGGTCACCGCGACATGTGTCCGTGTTCCTGTGTTCGTCGGTCACTCCGAGGCCATCAATATCGAATTCGAGGACCACCTCGACGAAGACGAAGCTCGGGATATCCTGCGTGAATCGCCGGGCATCATGGTCATCGATAAGCGTGAAGACGGTGGCTATGTGACACCGAAGGAATGTGTCGGTGATTTTGCAACGTTCATCAGCCGCATCCGTCAGGATTCGACGATTGATAACGGCATCAACCTGTGGTGCGTGTCCGACAACCTGCGGAAAGGTGCGGCGCTCAATGCGGTTCAGATCGCCGAAGTGCTTGGTCGCGAGGTCCTGAAAAAGGGCTGACGCAGCAGACAGTCTATAGCCAAAGGCGTCGCGTCATCGCGGCGCCTTTTTTCTTGAATGAACCGAATATCCTCTCGTCGCTGATGCTTCATGCTGATTGGTGGGACGATCCATCGAATTGTCTTTATTCTCCTTATTGCTGCCTAAAAATCGGTCAGTTCGCTCCGTATCCATTCTTGTATATGCAATGAAATGATCGGGCCGGTCTTATGTATGGAACGGAAATACCTCTGCTTTTTGAGAAAGGGCCCCTGAGGGTCAGATATCTGAAGGGTAAAGGGCCCGATCTTGTTGTCAGCTTTGCTGGCGTGGGGACCAAAAGGCATATGGAGCCGCCCCCCGAATTCCTCGGCATCGCGTCAGCAGATCATCAAAACCATGTGCTGTTTGTCAGCGATACATCGCGAAGTTGGCTCAATGGCGATGACATGGCCAATCAGATTTTGCGCTGTATCCGGACAACGGCCGAACACGTAAACGCGGAACGTGTGATCGCGATCGGCAATTCAATGGGCGGAACGATGGCGCTGCACATGTCGCGCTTTTTCGATTTCGAGCGCGTGATTGCGTTTACGCCACAATATTCCGTTTTGGCCAAAGAGGTGCCAGAAGAAAACCGGTGGGTCTATTTCCGGAAACGGATCAAGACGTACCCTTTTCCAAAGGTCGAAGCGCTGAGAACGGATGCAACCAAGTACTATATCTTTCATGGTGATGAGCGCCGTGAACTGGCTCATGCCTTGCGGTTTCCCAAAGCGAAAGGAATTTCACATTATATCATTCCCGAAACCGGCCATAACGTTGCAGCAAGGCTGAAAGATCGTGGCGCTTTGATGCCGCTGGTGCAAAATCTTCTGAAGGGCCAACCCGGGCGTTTCAAACGTCAAATGAATCACATCGGTGCCATCCCTATCCTGCAATTTGATCCAAGTTCTGTCGCCTCAGCGCCAGAGGTTGCAGCAGTCCACTAAGGGGATCAAACGGCCTGTCTGTCGACGTACCCGCGAAAGCGGGTGCAACCGTTTCTTATGCTCAAATAATAGTCACGGAACCCTTCCGTCTGTTGCGAGTTCTTCACACCAGGCGGTCGGACTTTTGGTTGCCCCAATCTTGCCGCATTTCACTCGCACCCTTTCGGGATGTTGTAGCAATTTTAGTAAAGGGCACTGTCATGGCAGTCCAATCTGTCCCCCTCACCGCAGACACATCGTCTGGTATGCCAATCCCATTGGACAGTGAAACCGCGATGTTGCTGCGCACCGTTTTGCTTCCGCATTTCGAACGCGCGACGAGTTGGGGCGATCTGTGCGCTCGCTTGTCTTCCAAGGGATATGAAATCACCTTTCGCGGTGGCCATCTTGTTGTTGCCGATGACGCGGGCAAACCGGTTTGCACCGGTGCCATGATCGGCTCGCCGCTCTCGCGGTTGGCAGAACGGTTGGGTCGTCCGAAATTGCGCACCGATTGTTCGGGTGACAAGGCAACCTTGCAAAAGTGATCAGACCGGTTGGAACGACCGGGTTTTGGGATCGAAATACTCCAGCCCGCCCTCGCCGATATCGGTCCACAGACCATGCAAGGTCAGCTGGTCTTCGTGCACAGCGTCGCGAATGAACGGAAAGGTCATCAGATTCTCAAGCGAGACAATCACTGATTCCTTCTCAAGCGCGCGCACCTGTCCCTCGGGTGTGTTGGTGGCTTTGATGCGCTCGTATCCCGGGCGCAGGATATCCATCCAGCGACCGACAAAACTGGACTGTTCCTCAAGATGCGGCGCATTGCCGGAACACATATCAAGACACCCCTGAACGCCGCCGCAATTCGAATGCCCCAAAACGATCAAATGCGCGACGTTCAGCGCAGTCACCGCGTATTCCACCGCCGCGGAGGTTCCGTGATGGTCTCCGTCAGGCTCATAGGGGGGCACCAGATTCGCGATATTGCGATGGATAAAGAACTCGCCCTGATCCGCCCCGAAGATGGATGTGACATGCACCCGGCTGTCGCAGCACGAGATGACCATGGCACGAGGGCGTTGGCCTTCATTGGCCAGACGCTTGTACCAAGCGCGGTTGTCTGAATACGTGGTGGCCTTCCAGCCCTGATATCGCTGGATCAGATACGCAGGCAGCGGCTTCGCGGCGTTCATGAAATCCTCCGCCTTTTTGGTCGTCGTTCCTTGCGGAATACGTCGAAATTAATCGGAATTCGAGAGAAAAACCGTCGCGGGCTTACCAATTAGAAAGGGTGACCTGAGATAGAGTGCGCCGGGTTGGGGTGAGAAAGGACTTTAACGATGCAGAAGATTTCTGTGTTGCATCCACCTGATGTAACGATTTTTGACGAAGACACCCTGAACGAACTCAGTCGTGATCTGGGGCCAGAGGTTGCGGAAAACATCTTGTGTCGTGCGCTTGAAGACATTGCTGCCCGGTTCATTCAAATCCGCGAACAATACGTGGCCGGGGATTATCCGGGTTTGCGGAAATCCGTGCGCGCGGTGATGCCTATCGCCGCTCAGGTCGGGTTGCCAAGCCTGTCGCGCGTTGGCCAGGACGTGCTGAATTCTATTGATAAGGTCGATCCCGTGGCGCTTGCCGCGACACTGTGCAGGTTCCTGCGGTCTGGCGAAACGGCAATATCCTGCGCCGAGATGGGGATGGACCTTTCGCTCTGATTCCGCTTGCAGCGACTGCTTAAGGGCGTACCCTCGCCGCCATATCGGAGAAGGGGAAATCCATGACCGTTGCACTCGCGCCTGCGGGCACTGATGCGTTGCCAATCTACGTTCTGGGAACGGAGGATGTGGCGCTTTGGGCAGGACAGCAAAGCGATTTCATCCGCACATGGGTCGAAGCAAGCGGCTTCAAAGGCGCCATCGGCGCGGCTCTGGTCTTTCCAGACGAGGCCGGCCATCCCGCTGGGGCGCTTGTCGGCTATGGCACATCGGCCAGTCGCAAACGTGACCGTTTTGCGCTGGCGGCAGCCATGCCGAAACTTGCACCCGGCATCTACCGGATCGACAGTGGCATCGAACCGGACCACCTCGAGCAAGAAGCACTGGGGTGGCTTCTTGCCAGCTATAATTTTGACCGGTATCGCGAAAACGCGGTCGAACGGCCCACGCTGGTGACACCGGACGGTGTTGATGCGGATCACGTGTCGATCATGGCCGAGGCAGAGTTCCTGACCCGCGATCTGATCAATACGCCCGCGTCTGATATGGGACCGGCGGAACTTGAATCCGCAGCGCGTGCGCTGGCCGAAGAACACAATGCAAAGATCAACGTCATCACCGGGGACGACCTGCTGGAAAGCAACTTTCCGATGATCCACACGGTTGGCCGTGCTTCGGATCGCGCGCCACGATTGATCGATATGTCCTGGGGTACACGCGGGCCGAAAATCACGCTGGTGGGCAAAGGGGTCTGCTTTGATACCGGCGGCTTGAACCTCAAGCCGGGCAGCTCCATGGGCCTGATGAAAAAGGACATGGGTGGCGCGGCAAACGTGCTGGGCCTTGCGCATATGATCATGGCGTCCGAACTTCAGGTCCGTCTGCGTGTGTTGATCCCTGCGGTTGAAAATTCGGTCAGTGGCAACAGCTTTCGGCCCCAAGACATTCTCGCGTCTCGCAAAGGCCTGACGGTCGAAATCAACAACACCGACGCCGAAGGTCGGTTGGTGTTGGCCGACGCCCTGACACTTGCGTCCGAGGATGAACCAAACCTGATCGTGTCCATGGCGACTTTGACAGGCGCGGCGCGTGTGGCGGTTGGGCCTGACCTTGCGCCCTATTACACCGATGACGATGTCGCCGCGACATCGCTGGATTTGTCGGCACGCCGCATGGCCGATCCGGTCTGGCGCATGCCATTCCACGATCCTTACGAGGCGATGATCGAACCGGGCATTGCCGACCTCGACAACGCGCCCAAGGGCGGCTTTGCAGGATCAATCACCGCCGCATTGTTTTTGCGGCGCTTTGTGAACCCGGACGACCGCTATATCCATTTCGACATTTACGGATGGCAACCCAACGCGGCTCCGGGCAGGCCCAAGGGCGGTGCAATGCAAGGGGCACGCGCTTTGTTCTCGGCGTTGCCGGATATGCTTGATCTATGACGGACAGACGAACATTCTGGGCGACCGCCAACGCGGAGGACATCGCGCAAGCCTGCGACCAGTACGGGCTGACGCGGATCACGCCAGAGGTCAGATACATCGCGCACCCTGTCGCTGATATCTGTGCCGCACCGGGTGGCGCACGGGATCGGCAAATTCTGCGTGGGCAGGCCTTTACCGTACATGGCGTGTCCGGTGACGGATGGGCGTTTGGTGAAAGCGTATCCTGCGGTTATTCTGGTTGGGTTGAGACTGCACAGTTTGCCAATCACCCCGATACCAAGCCGACCCATCATGTCACTGCGGCGAAAACCTATGCCAAGGCCACAAGCGGGTTGAAAGCGCCGGGATCAGTCACGCCCCTGTCGATAGGCAGTGCACTGATTGTGCAGGACGAAAACGACGGTTGGTCGCGCATTGCGTGGTCACCAGATGGCGATCTCTTTGTGCCAAGCCTGCATCTTGCCCCAATCACCAAAACCGAACGGGATCCCGTCGGCGTGGCAACACGTCTGGTCGGGACACCTTATCTTTGGGGCGGCGATTCCGCATTTGGGATCGACTGCTCTGGGCTGGTTCGGATGGCGTGTCAGGCCTGCGGCATCCCCTGTCCGGGCGACAGTGATCAGCAGATGGCGCAGCTTGGCGAAACCTTGGCCCCCGGCACAGCGCCACAACGCGGTGATTTGCTGTTCTGGAAAGGCCATGTTGGCTGGGTCTCTGATCCGGACACGCTGCTCCACGCCAACGCGCATGCGATGTCGACAAACCACGAACCGCTCCAAGCGGCCATCCAACGGATTGCAGCGCAAGGCGATCCCGTCTTGCGACACGCCCGCTTGACGCTTGGCTGATCCGCGGTCGCCTGCATCACCGCACCACCCGGTGAACTCTACCGCGCGGTCCAACGCTCAAGGACGTATCGGCTGACCATCAAATCCAGATGCGCCCCGCCACCATTCTTGAACAATGTGATCTCGTCTTCGGAGTGCCGTTTGAACGCAGCCAGATCATAGTAGTCTGCAACGATATCCGCTTCGGACAGAACGCCGCGTGCAATCGGGTCTTTCAATTCCCCGATATGCCCAATCGTTGTATCCAGCGAATCCACAAACACCCGTGCACGCGACAAAGCCGTGTCATCCGCTTCGCGCATGTCAGGCCGGTAGGCCCCGATAAGATCCACATGTGTCCCGGGGCGTAGCCACTCACCCCGCAAAACAGGGTCCGTCGACATGGTCGCGCAACTGACGATATCCGCCGTGCCCACTGCCTCGGCCAGATCGCCCGCTGTCGTGGCATGGTCAAAGCTGTCGGCCAGCTCCCGAGCCTTCGCGCCGGTCCGGTTCCAGATCAGAAACCGTGCTTTGGGAAAGGCTGCTGAATACGCCTCGATCAAAGACCGCGCCACAGTGCCGGCACCCACGATCAAGATCACCCGACTGTCGGGCCGCGCCAGCCGTCGTGCCGCCAAAAGGCTGTCACCGGCGGTCTTCCACTTGGTCACAAGGTGGAAATCCACCACAGCCTCCAATACGCCCGCATGGTCGGAATAAAGCGATACACCACCGTTCACCGTCGGCGTCCCGTGCGCAGCATTGTCGGGAAAGATCGTCGCCGATTTCACGGCAAGCCCCAGCCCGTCGATCCACGCCGCCCGGTTCAGCAACGTATCATGCCCGCGATACAGGAAACTGTCGGCAATCTCGGCTTTGGCAAGGTTATGCCCCGCGGCAATCGCATCGGTCAGGCCGATCCAGTCCAATTGGGCTTCACCTTCGGCAAACGGGATAAACTCGGGTGGTGTCATGGCTGTCCCTTCTATCTTACCTCACCGAGGCGCATCATGCGCTGCGGCGCGCATCTCACGCTCCAATGCATCCAGAAACCGCGACCTGTCCGCTTTGGAAAAGGCCTTTCCCCCGCCTTGCCGGAAGGGA
Source organism: Marivita sp. (assembly GCA_043585115.1). Taxonomy (GTDB): domain Bacteria; phylum Pseudomonadota; class Alphaproteobacteria; order Rhodobacterales; family Rhodobacteraceae; genus Marivita. The sequence goes on along the minus strand of CP121326.1, from coordinate 2,136,829 downwards.
TCGGCGGCGCGCAGGTCGGTCATCAGGTCACGCGTTGCCAGAACCTGCCCGATATTGCGCGCATCCAACCGCTCGCCATTGTGCTTGAGAACCCGCGCTCCGTTTTCGACGCAGCGCGCGGCCAATGGAATATCCCCTGTGATCACCACATCGCCGGGTCCGGCCCGATCCGCGATCCACATATCGGCCACGTCTGGTCCGTCGGGCACCACAACCACCTCGACAAACGGATTGTCCGACATCCGCAAACCACCGTTGGACACCAGATACATCTGCGCCTTGTGGCGCGTCGCGACACGCTCTGCCTCGGCCTTGACCGGGCAGGCATCGGCATCAACAAAGACGCGGGTCACAGCCCAAACGCATCAGCGTGAAATGCAATGTGATCGGGGATAAAGGTCGACACAAAGAAATATGAATGGTCATAGCCCTTTTGCATCCGGAACACCCCGTCCTGCCTCTGGGCGGCCATGGCGTGGCTTAACGCTTCTGGCTTGAGCAAATCGAGAAACTGATCCGCTGCGCCCTGATCGATCAAAACCGGCCCGTCGAACCCGACCCCTTGCATCTGCACTGTCGCATCATGCTTGGCCCATGCCGCCGTGTCGTCGCCCAGATAGGCGCCCAGTTGTTTGCGGCCCCAGTCGCTTTGCGTTGGATTGGCAATCGGTGCAAAAGCCGACACAGACGCAAACCGCCCCGGATGCGCCATCGCGATGGTCAATGCGCCGTGCCCGCCCATTGAATGGCCGGTGATTGCCTGACGTCCCAGATCGATCGCAAATTCTTTGCCCAGAAGGGTCGGCAACTCGTCTGATACGTAATCCCACATCTTGAAATGTGGCGCCCACGGGTCTTGTGTCGCGTTCACATAAAACCCGGCACCCTTGCCCAGATCATAGGCGTCATCGTCGGCCACTGCATCGCCGCGCGGGGACGTATCGGGAAAAACCAAAGCCATTCCGGCTTCGGCTGCAAACCCTTGGGCGGCGGCCTTGGTCATCGCGTTTTCATGCGTGCAAGTCAGCCCCGACAGATACCACAGAACGGGGACCGGGCCATCCTTGGCCTGTGGCGGAAGGAACAATCCAAAGGTCATATCGCACCCGCAGGCATCCGAGGCGTGGGAATAGACGCCCTGCACCCCGCCGAAACATCTGTTCTCTGATACCGATTCCATGGTGCTCCCTTTCTAAATCAAGACTGTTGAGATCACGAAAGACACTGTCAGAATACTCAGTGCTGTCGAGATCAAGATCGCTGCCGACACCCGTTGCGGCGCGACGTTGTAATGCTGCGCAAGAATGAACACGTTGCCCGCAACAGGCAAGGCGGCCGCGGCCACGACAACCCCCGCTTTGAAAGGGTCTGCCGGAAACAGGAAATACACGCCGATGGCCACAGCCAGAGGATGGATCACCAGTTTGCAAAAGCTCAACCAGCCCGCGATGTTCAACCGCTCGGCAGATTTGCTGGCCAATGAGGCCCCGATGGCGAACAAGGCTCCCGGCGTCGCCGCAGCACCCAGAATGGACAGGAATTGATTGACGGGCTCAGGGATCGGCGCCCCCGTCGCTGACACCATAAACCCGGCAACGATCGACACGATCATTGGGTTCTTCAGCAATCCCAAACCGACCGTTTGGAAAATTCTCAAAGACATGCGCCCTTCGCGCGATCCGACCACAAGAACCACGATCAGCGAGGAAAACACCACCAGATCAATGGTCAGAACGAGAATGATTGGCCCGACGGCATCCTGTCCCATCAGCAGCGCCAGCATCGGCACGCCCAGAAATCCTGTATTGCCAATCGCGGCCACTTGCCCCTCGAAAGCCGCCGTTTCGGTGTTCATGCCGCGCAGAAACCCCACAGCCATGCCAATGCCGTAAACAAAGGCCGTGCCCCACAGATACCCCGCCGCGATCCGCCAATCAAAGATTTCGGCAATCGACAGGTTTGCCGAAAACCGGAACAGCATGGCCGACAAGGCAAAGTAGAACACAAACTTGGTCAGATAGGCTGTCGCTTCCTCGGTAAAGAACCCAGTTTTACCTGCGCCATAACCTACGGCAATCAGGGCAAAAAACGGCAGAGTCTGAAGAAAAATCGCCAGCATATCCGATGTGTTATCATGCAGGTGGGCGGGGTCAATCTCGACAGGGTTCTGACAACCACTTAAATTTCGCAGCGGCGAGTGTTTCTGTTCAGGACGCAAGAATTACCCGATAAGACCCATCCAGTGCCGACGACAAAATGCGCGCTTGTTCACGGATACTGCACCGGTCAGTGCGAAAGCGGCTGGGACGCACAGAAACACGAAGCATCGTTTTTCGATTTTGATGGCGGCCTATGTCAGTCCCGCGGGTGTCCTGTTCAAGTGTTCTAAACGTAAGACCCCCCGAAAACCCCATAGAAGAATCGCGACCACCATGCTACATCTCGTGGTATGAATTCCCACGCACCCAACATACGCGCCTCAATACAACAGCTTGAGGAAAGCGCAATCAATCGCATCGCCGCTGGTGAAGTGGTGGAGCGCCCGTCATCGGCCGTCAAGGAACTGGTCGAAAACGCAGTCGATGCGGGGGCCACGCGTATTGATGTGGCGATTGCCGATGGTGGCAAGACCCTGATCCGCGTGACCGATGATGGTTGTGGCATCCCGCCCCACGAACTCCCCTTGGCGTTGGCTCGACACGCCACGTCCAAGATCGACGGATCGGATTTGCTCAACATTCACAGCTTCGGCTTTCGCGGCGAAGCACTGGCGTCGCTCGGGGCGGTCGGGCGTCTGACCCTGACCAGCCGGGCCGAGGGCTATGATGCCTCCGAGCTTTCGGTTGCGGGCGGAAAGGTAGACCCGGTCAAGCCAGCGGCCCTGTCGCAAGGCACCGTCGTCACCTTGCGCAATCTTTTCTTTGCCACGCCCGCACGGTTGAAATTCCTCCGCTCTGATCGCGCCGAAACACAGGCTATCTCGGACGTCGTCAAGCGTCTTGCGATGGCTGAACCCTCGGTCAGTTTTACATTGCGCGATGTGTCCGGTGGCGGTGAAGGGCGCGTTACGTTTCGCGCGGATGCGGTGACCGGAGATCTGTTCGACGCCCTGCGCGGGCGCTTGGGTCAGGTCATGGGGCGCGACTTCATCGACAACGCCGTACCCATCGATGCAGAGCGTGAAGGCATCCATCTCACCGGATTGGCTGGCCTGCCCACCTATTCGCGCGGGGCGGCGGTGGCCCAGTTCCTTTTCGTCAACGGTCGCCCGGTCCGCGACAAGCTGCTGATCGGTGCGTTGCGTGGCGCTTATGCCGATTTCCTCAGCCGCGACCGGCACCCCGCAGTGGCGCTGTTTGTTGACTGTGATCCTCATAAAGTCGATGTGAACGTGCATCCTGCAAAATCCGAAGTGCGGTTTCGCGAACCCGGTTTGGTGCGTGGGCTGATCGTGTCGGCCTTGCGTCATGCGTTGGCCGAGGCCGGACACCGGGCATCTACGACAGTTGCCGGTGCAACGCTTGGCGCCATGCGGCCAGAGGCTCCGCAAGGGCAACCGCGCATCTACCAGATGGACCGCCCCAGCTTCGCCGCGAAACAGACGGCCTATGAGGCGCAGGCGCCGGGCTTTTCCGACATGCAGACCACCTATTCAGGTCGCATGGTCGAGGTCGAGGCGGTCTCGCAAGAGACCGATGAGACACCCCGCCACCATCTGCCACTTGGTGCGGCACGGGGGCAGGTGCACGAGAACTACATCATCGCCCAAACCGAGGATGGCATCGTCATTGTCGACCAGCACGCAGCGCATGAGAGGTTGGTCTACGAAAAGCTCAAGACTCAGATGGCGCAAAACGGCGTCCCCGCGCAGGCGCTGCTGATCCCAGACGTGGTCGAGATGAGCGACAGCGACGCGGCGCGCTTGTTCGACCTTTCGGTCGACCTCGCCAAAATGGGGCTGACCATCGAACCTTTCGGCAATGGCGCTGTCGTCGTACGTGAGACACCGGCCATTCTGGGCGAGGTGAATTCCCATGCCTTGCTGCGTGACATTCTGGACGAGCTGGACGACCAAGGCGAAGCCCGTGCGGTACAGGACCGGATCGAAGCGATCCTGTCCCGTGTTGCATGTCACGGCTCCATCCGGTCCGGGCGCCAGATGCGGGCGGAGGAGATGAACGCGCTTCTGCGCGAGATGGAAGCGACCCCCTATTCCGGCCAGTGCAATCATGGTCGACCCACCTATGTCGAGCTCAAACTGAGCGACATTGAAAGACTGTTTGGCCGCACATGATCCAGATTGGCGATGTCACCTTCGACCTGAGCGATCCGGTCGTCCTACTGGCGCTGGTCTTGGGCGGGCTGGTCTTTGTTCTGTTGATTATGTCGCTCCTGTCAGCCCGTCGCGCTGCGAAACTGTCCGAACCTCTGGTCTACCAACTGGCGCAGGTCGGTCAGCGGGTCCAATCCCTGAGCGACGGTCAGGAACGGTTGTCTGGCGGCCTGACCCATGTGTCCGAGGCACAGGCGCAAAGTCAGACGGCCATGCTGCAATTGATGGAGCGGCGGCTGGCGCAGGTGCAAGAGCAGATGAACGAAAACCTGCACGGCTCGGCCCGACGCACGGCGCAAAGCCTTGGTGATTTGCAGCAGCGTCTGCAGAGCATCGACAAGGCACAAGAAAATATCACCAAGCTGTCGGGGGATGTGCTGTCGCTTCAGGATATTCTGTCCAACAAACAGACACGTGGCGCGTTTGGGGAAATCCAGCTGACCGATATTGTTGGCAAGGCACTGCCCAAAGACAGTTATGACCTGCAAGCGACTTTGTCGAACGGCAAACGCGCAGATTGTCTTATCCACCTGCCCAACCCGCCGGGGCCAATTGCGATTGACAGCAAGTTTCCGTTGGAGGCCTACGAACAACTTCGCCGCGCCGAAACCCAAGAGCAGCTCAATCGCGCGGCCCAGCAATTGCGGCTTTCGCTGCGAAAGCACATCAAGGACATTTCCGAGAAATACATCATCGAGGGCGAAACTGCCGATGGGGCGCTGATGTTCCTGCCCTCCGAAGCGGTCTATGCCGAACTGCACGCCAACTTCCCCGAAGTTGTGCGAGACGGGTTCGCGGCCCGGGTGTGGATCGTGTCACCGACCACCTGCATGGCGACGCTGAACACGATGCGTGCAATTCTCAAGGATGCGCGGATGCAGGAACAGGCGGGCGCCATCCGTAAAGAGCTTGGCTTGCTTTATGCAGATGTAGACCGGCTGGGCAGTCGGGTGGAAAATCTGGACCGGCATTTCGGGCAGGCGGCCAAGGACATTGCCGATATCAAGATCAGCGCTGACAAGGCCGGGCGTCGGGCAAGACGATTGGACAATTTCGATTTCGAGGAATTGTCAAAGGATGTCGCACCTCCGGTGGTGCAACTGGCCAAGCCGCCGGGCGAATAGGTCAGCAATCGCACCGCATTGTTTCGCGCGCGAAACATTGGGGCCGGTTCGGCCCTATTCACCCTTTGCTAACCTGATCCTGTGCGGTGAGCCCTTGGCTGGCGGGAATGGAATTGCGGAAAACACTGGTGAGTTGCGTCCCGTTTGCGTAGTAAATTCGTAAAATTTGGGAAATATTCTCGTGATGGCAAACCATCTTGATGATTTTGACACGGCGATCCTGCGCATCTTGCAACGCGATGCCAGCCAAAGCATTGAGGCCATTGCCGATCAGGTGGCGTTGTCGCGCAATGCCTGTTGGCGGCGCATCAAGGCGATGGAAGACAACGGTGTGATCACCGGGCGGGTGGCGCTGGCCGATCCGGCCAAGCTGGGCTGTCCGCTTGAAGTGATGGTCATGATCCGTGCCGGTCAGCATGATGCGAAATGGCTTGAGGCGTTTCACAAGACGGTCCGCGCCATGCCCGAGGTTGTGGGCGCTTACCGTATGAGCGGCGATCTGGACTATCTGTTGCGTGTACGGGTGGCGGATGTTCCGGCATATGACGCATTTTACAAACGCGTGATCGCACGGATTCCGCTCTCGGATATGTCGGCCAGTTTCGTTATGGAAGAGATTAAGGAAACCACGGCCTTGCCGATCTGAAAGGGACTGCGCCATGAGCGACGATATCCGGACGACGGCCGAAGCTGTCGAAAGCGAAGCACTTCCGCGTCAGGTCGAAGCGCATGCGAAAGGGAGCGGGGAAAACGGGACAAAACGTTTGCCTGACGCCATGACCCGCAAGTCGATGAAACAGAAAAGCGCTGCCGAATGGGCCTATGAGCGCCTGATCCTGTATATCCAGAATTTCGAGGAACAGCTCGACAACGAACACGAGGTTGCGATGGGTTTTGCTGGGAATGAAACCGGCGTCCTGCGAATCGAGGGCCTGGGATATTTCGACCCTGACATCGTGACGTTCTACGGAACCGACGCCACAGGGGGACGGATGCAGCTGATTCAACACGTCTCGCAGTTGAATGTGGCGTTGCGCGCCCTGCCGATTCCGCGTGATGATATTGAGCCACGCCGCATCGGCTTTCAGCTTGCGGCAGAACTGGAACACTCTGAATGAACCGCGACACACTGCGCGCTTGGCATGCGTGACAGGGTCGGGCAAATCGGGTAGCGACAAGAAAACATTTGTAAGGGATGTCTCAAATGGCTGAACACAAGCACGGTACAATGGACACGACCACTCAGGAAAAGACGTTTGACGGATTCATCCGTTGGTCGGTTCGGGTCGCGGCGTTTTCGATCGGGGTTCTGATCTTCCTCGCGATCTTTAATTCCTGATACAGCGGGCGAGGCCGATATGACATTGCTGTTTCGCGCCCTTGCGGGCGTTTTCATATTGGCTCTGGCGGGCTGTGGCGGCGGGCCTGCAGATATGCGGCCCGATGCGTCAGCCGAAGTGATCAGCAGCGCGTCCTACCGGCATCCGGGGCCGCCTGCGCTCACGCTTTACACGATGATCAACAACCGGTCGGGTGCCGGGGCGCATACCAGCCTGATGATCAATGGCTCGCAGCGGATCATCTTTGATCCTGCGGGTACGGTCCGGCTAAGCGCGGTGCCTGAACGGGATGATGTGCTGTATGGGATCACACCCGGCGTGGCCGATTTCTATGCCCGTGCCCATGCGCGCGAAACCTACCACGTTGTGATCCAACGGATCGAGGTCTCGCCAGAGGTGGCCGAACGGGCACTGCGGCTTGCCGTGGCGAGCGGACCGGTTGCATCGGCGCAATGTGCGCTGAGCACGGCCGCGATCCTGCGCAAGCTTCCTGGCTTTGAGTCTGTCGGCTCGACCTGGTTTCCAAAGCGCCTGATGGACGATTTTGCCGAATTGCCCGGTGTGCAGACCAGCAAGATCTTCGAGAACGATGATGACGACAAAGCCGTTGCCATCGCACAGTTCGAACAGCGCGTTGTTGGACAGTGACGCTTACAGCAACGTGCTGAGTGTCACGAGCACCAACGCCCCTACACCCATCGCAGCAAAGACGTTTTTGGTGAGGTAGCCAACGGCAAAGGTCGCGGCCGCCGCCGCAAGACGGGTTGGATCCGGCTCTCCGTCTGTGGCTGTTGGCCACAGAACCAATGGCGCAATCAGTGCCGGGATCACAGCAACCGCCGTATACCGCAAATGGCGCAAGAGCCATTCCGGCATCGCGCGGTCTCCGACCAGTCCGAGAAACGCAAAGCGCATCCCGAAACTGCCCAAGCCAAGCGCGATGATGATTGTCCAAAGCTCGACTGTATCGTTCATACTTTGATCCCCAGTCGAACTTCGGCTTGTGCGCCGGCGATCATGCCGCCCAGCCCTGCCACCAAAAGACCCATGTTGAAGGGCAGCCATGCAAAGGCGAGCGCCAAAACCACCGCCACCAGTGCGGCAATGCGGTGCGCAGGCGTGCGCAGCATCGGTCCGATCATCGCAAGAAATGCGATGGGCAGGGCAAAGTCGAGGCCAAGGTTGGCCGGGATGCTTTCGCCCAGAACTGCACCAACATAGGTGAACAGATACCATGGCGGACAGATGGGCGTCATCACCCCCATGAAATAGGCAAACTTTTGGGCCGTGGTCTGATCGGGGTTCTTTTCATAGTCGAGGATCGACTGAGCGTAAGTTTGATCGACAAGGAAATACGCTGCAATCCCGCGTTTCCAGAGCGGCAGTGGCCCCAGATGCGGTGTGATCGACGCCGAATACATCGCCATCCGCAGATTGACGGCCAGCGCAGAGGCGATGACCACCAGCGTCGGTGCGTTTTCGTTGATCAGTTGCAAAGCCGTGAATTGTGCAGCCCCCGCGATGACCACAATGGAAAACCCCATTGTCTCGTGCAAAGCCAACCCGGCCTCTGTCGCCAGAACTCCGAAAAGCATGGCAAAGGGGCCGACGACAGCCAGAAAGGGCAGCGCGTCACGAAGGCCCCGCCAGTAGCTTGACATTGCGGTTCCTGCCGCCATCACTGTGCCTCGTCTGCTGTGTTCGAACCGGACGTAGCCTTGGACGAGGGGAGATGCAATCAATGCCGGATGATGTGCTTCGGGACTACCTCATCGCGCCTGAACCGGGCGCGCCGCGGCTGACGCGTCGGGTGGTCGGAACAGATCACACCGGGGCCGAAACGGAGATCAGCGTGGTCGAGGAACGGCCTTTGACAATTTTCCTGAACAGTCAGGAGATCGTCACGGCGATGACGATTGGCGATTACCCCGAATACCTGGCCGTCGGCTTTCTGCGCAATCAGGGCATGCTGCGGGATGACGACGTGGTCACGCAGGTCGAGTATGACGATGATCTTGAGGTCGTCGTGGTGCGGACCGAACGGCAGACCAGTTATGAAGAGAAGGTCAAGAAAAAGACCCGCACCAGCGGCTGTGCTGTGGGCACCGTTTTTGGCGACATGATGGAGGGGTTGGACAAGGTGGTGTTGCCTGCCACCGAATTGCGGACATCTTGGCTTTATGCGCTGGCGCACAAGATCAACACGACCCCGTCTTTGTATCTTGAGGCAGGTGCGATCCACGGCACAGTGCTGTGTCAGGCGGATCGCCCGTTGGTCTATATGGAAGACGTGGGTCGCCATAACGCGGTCGACAAGATCGCAGGTTGGATGTTTCGGGAAGGTGTCGGGCCAGAGGACAAGATCCTCTACACCACCGGGCGGCTGACATCGGAAATGGTGATCAAGACGGCACTGATGGGCATTCCGGTTCTGGCCTCGCGGTCGGGTTTCACCGCATGGGGCGTCGAAATCGCGCGTCAGGTCGGGTTGACCTGTATCGGCCGGATGCGGGGCAAGCGGTTTGTCTGTTTGTCCGGCGAAGACCGGCTGCTTCGCGATATGGACCCCGATAGCGTGCCGGAAGAAAGCAAGAAAAGCCGCAGGAAGAGCGCGGAATGACCAAACCTTTAGGTGTGATCCTTGCTGGCGGATTGGCCACGCGTATGGGCGGCGGCGATAAGGCGCTATTGACGATTGGCGGCCAGACGTTGTTGCAGCGGGTGATCGACCGTTTGGCACCGCAAGTGGCGGATATGGCCCTAAATGCCAATGGCGATGCGACGCGGTTTCGGGCATTTGGCCTGCCGGTGCTGCCAGATACCATCGAAGGGTATCCGGGGCCTTTGGCCGGAGTTCTGGCAGGGCTGGACTGGGCGGCAGAGCAGGGGGCCGCAAGCATTGTGACCGTCGCGGCAGACACGCCGTTCTTTCCTGCCGATCTGGTCGATGTGCTTCAGGCCAAAGGGGCCGACATGGCGTATCCTCTGGTGCTGGCTGCAACGCCAAGGGGCGAGGAAAAAACCAAGTCGATGAGCCGCTCTGGGCTGATCCGCCACCCGACCTTCGGGCTCTGGCCCGTCGCGCTCCGCGATGATCTGCGCAGTGCTTTGCACGAGGGGATCAAGAAAGTCGTCATCTGGACGGAAAAACACCATGGCCGCGAGGCCGTGTTTCCAACCGGTTCAGGCGATCCGTTTTTCAATGTAAACACCCCCGATGACCTGAAAACAGCAGAGGCACTGGTATGAAGCTTTATGGCGTCACCGGCTGGAAGAACGCGGGCAAGACGGGGCTGATGGAACGGCTTGTGACCGACATCACCGGACGTGGATTCAGCGTATCTACGGTCAAACATGCGCATCACACATTTGATGTAGACCATCCCGGAAAAGACAGCCATCGCCACCGCGTTGCGGGTGCAACCGAGGTCCTGTTGGCCTCTCGCAACCGCTTTGCGCTGATGCACGAACTGCGTGACGAGGAAGAGCCGACACTGGATGCGTTGCTCGCCAAATTGATGCCCGTCGATCTGGTGCTGGTCGAAGGCTACAAGCGTGACCGGCATCCAAAGATCGAGGCGTTTCGCGCCGAAACCGGAAATGATCTGATCGCACCTGGTGACCCGACGATCCGGGCGATTGCCAGTGACACGCCGATAGAGTCGGATCGTCCGGTTTTTGATCTGAACGACACCGTGGCAATCGCCGATTTCATCCTGTCCGAGGTGGGGCTTTGAACGCATTCGATACGATTGCGATTGTAGATTGGTCGGCGGGCAAGCGCGCCCCTCAACGGCCCACCAAAGACGCGATCTGGATCGGCGTGGTCCGCAGCGGGGTAGAGCAAGAGCCGGTTTATTGCCGGTCCCGGATCGAGGCCGAGACGTGGTTGTGTGCCTTCATCGAGAGCGAAGCCGAGGCAGGTCGCCGCGTTCTGATCGGCTTTGATTTTCCCTTTGGCTATCCAAGTGGATTTGTGCGGCAGGTCACGGGGTCGGATGATCCGCTGGTGTTCTGGGATTGGCTTGCCGCCCGTATCACGGACACGGAGGCGGGCGAGAACAACCGTTTTGATATCGCGTCCGAACTCAATCGCCTGTTTGATGGCCCGGGGCCGTTCTGGGGCAAGCCAAGCCAAGATGGATGGCCCGATGTGCCCTATCGCAAGGCCGGGATCGCTTATGATATATGCGCGGAACGCCGTGCCTGCGATCTGAAGGCAAAAGCGTCATCCTCGTGTTTTCAACTTTTTTTTAACCCGACTGTCGGAAGTCAGGCTCTGATGGGGTTGCCCATGCTTGCGCGGTTGCGGCGGCGTGCGGGTGTTGCGGTTTGGCCCTTTCAGGACAGGACAAAGGCACAAACCCTTTTGGTCGAGATTTGGCCGGGCTTGATTGAGCGGGCGGTGAAAGAGGCTGACAAGGACGAGATACGGGATGCCGCTCAAGTCCGGTTGCTGGCGGGCGCCTTGGCCCGAATGCCGCCCGAGCAGTTAGAGGCGATGCTTGCCGATACCGGTCCGGAGGCGCGCGAGGAAGCGTGGATCCTGGGCGCTGGGCATACAGATGTGTTGACGGCTGCCGCGCGTAGCGGAAGCAGCCTTGCGCCCCCGCCCTTGCGCAACGATTGCTTTGCCTTGCCCGCAGGTGTCGACTGGACGCCTGTCGATGATGCTCTGGCGCTCTTGCGGGATCGTATGACGCCCGTGGTCGGGGTTGAAACCGTCGCATTGATGCAGGCTGCGGGGCGGGTGCTGGCGTCGGACGTGGTGGCCAAACGTTCGAATCCGCCGCATCCGAACACGGCGGTTGATGGCTACGGGTTTGCTGGATCGGCGATTGGGTCCGGTCCTCAGGTTCTGCCACTGGTTCAGGGGCGCGCCGCAGCAGGGGCGCCTTTTAAGGGCAAGGTCCCGACGGGTCACGCCATCCGCGTCCTGACGGGTGCGGATTTGCCCCAAGGTGTGGATACCGTGGTGCTGGACGAAGATGTGCGTACTGCCGATGGCCAGGTCGCGTTTCATGGGCCACTGAAAACTGGCGCAAACACCCGCAAAGCCGGAGAGGACGTGACCGCTGGCGATGTGGCGCTGGCCTCGGGTCGGGTTCTGACCCCTGCCGATCTCGCGCTTGCCGCTGCGGTCGGATATGGCGCGCTAGAGGTGCGCAAGCGATTGCGGGTCGCTGTTTTGTCGACCGGAGACGAGATCGTTGAACCCGGGAGCACTGCGGTTGACGGGCAGATTTTCGATGCGAACCGACCCATGCTGCTTAGCCTCTGTGCCGATTTCGGGTGCGATGTGGTTGATATGGGCCGCGCGGCGGATGACCGAACTGCGGTGCGTAAATCCTTGGATGAGGCTGCGGCCAAGGCTGACTTGATCCTCACCTCTGGCGGTGCGTCCGCAGGGGACGAAGACCACATCTCGGCCCTGTTGCGCGAGACCGGCGCGATGCAGGAATGGCGGATCGCGTTAAAGCCCGGTCGCCCTTTGGCCTTGGGTCTTTGGCAAGGTACACCCGTCTTCGGGTTGCCGGGCAATCCGGTGGCGGCCTTGGTGTGCACGTTGATCTTTGCGCGCCCGGCTATGGCGGCGCTTTCGGGTGCGGGCTGGACAGAGCCGCTGGGCTTTACTGTGCCGGCCGCGTTTGAAAAGCGCAAAAAACCGGGACGCCGGGAATACCTTCGCGCCCGGATCCGGGATGGACAGGCCGAGGTGTTCAAATCCGAAGGATCAGGGCGGATCAGCGGGTTGAGCTGGGCCGAAGGGCTTGTGGAATTGCCGGATGGCGAAATCCATGTGCGCCCCGGCGATCCGGTGCGGTATATTCCTTACGGTTCGTTTTCCTGAAGAAACAGTATCCGGCCACAGGGTCTTGAGACATCATCTTGGCGGCTCTGCCCGTATCACCCTAGGATAGATGGCGCCCAAACAAGCCGGAATATGGCTTAGTCAAAGGTTCCGGTCACCCGACCCAAAAGCATGAAAGCGCGGGCTGTACGGGTGCCTGCCAGATCTGAAATCTCGGAATCGGTGGCGGTTTCTTCGAACCGTGCAAAGCCCTTGTCAAAGAGGCGCAGGAAATGGTGCGCGGCATCGCGAAAGATCGGGTCCTGTTTCATGCGGCCAGCGGCCAGTGCCAGCGATGACCGATCCCGCACACCGCCCAAAGCCGCAATTGTGCGCCCGCGTTCCCCTTTTGCAAAGCGCCGCCACAGCTCGGGGCGGGCCATATCTGGCCGCAGGTCATCCATGTATATGCCGTCCTGGCTTAGCAGGGTCAGCACGTCTTGCGCGGCTTGAACCAATTGCGCCGACGGGCGGTCTTTCAGAGCGCGGCGCAAGGCAGCAAAGCCTTCGTGGTCTTCGGCGGTTTCGGGAAAATGCAATGCGCGAATGAAATCCGAAGTCGAAAGCGGCGGCAGCAGGGCCTCGGCGGGGGTGCCAAGGGCCAGTGCGGGTTGATCGCCAGTTTCGGGATCCGGGGCAGCCGCCTGAACCGCGATTTGTGCGGCACGGGTCGACGTGAACATCGCCAGTGTCGTTTCGGCCTTTTTCTGTGCGTCCGAAATCTCGTCAAGTTTTTTGACAATCGATGGATGCGGTTGTTGATCACGGCCGCCCGCTTGGTTGTGGGTGATATAGGCATGACGGATGGCATCGATGGCTGTCTGCAGACGCGCGCTTTCTTCGCGCATGATCCGTGAAGATCGCGCGCCAAGGGCGGCAACCCAGATCATCCCGACCGGAAAAAAGATTACCATCATCGTCAGCAGAAACCGAAGGCCATCAGCGCCGTCATTGCCGGAAAACAGAAAGAACGCCGCCGAAATGACCAGCCAGATCACGCTGAGTGCCGCCGCGGTCAGTTCAATCCCACTTAGCCCGCGGGTGGTCTCACCGAGGCGGTTGGGAATCGGGCTGGGCTTAGGGCGCGGGTCGTTTTGCTGTGTCATGGCGGGGATCCGACCGATCAAATATATTCGATTTTAAGCACTTCGTAGGATTTTTCACCACCCGGCGTACGCACCTCGACGCTGTCGCCTTCTTCTTTTCCGATCAGCGCGCGGGCGATTGGGGATTTGATGTTCAAAAGACCCTTTTCGATATTCGCCTCATGCTCACCGACAATCTGCCAGGTCTTTTCCTCGTCCGTGTCTTCATCCACCAAGGTCACGGTCGCGCCGAATTTGATCGCGCCATTCAGTTTGGTCGGGTCGATCACCTCGACAAGGCTCAGAACGCCTTCAAGTTCCTTGATGCGACCTTCGATAAATCCCTGCTTTTCACGGGCTGAATGATATTCGGCATTTTCCTTGAGGTCGCCCAGTTCGCGCGCCTCTGCAATCGCCTTGATGACGGCGGGGCGCTCTTCTGATTTGAGCACTTTCAATTCGGATTCGAGCGCGGCGTGGCCCGCGCGGGTCATCGGTAGCTTTTCCATTGGGGCGGTTCCCTCTTGGTCGGCAGAGCTGAAACTCTGGCGCCGTTGTCACATTGGCGCGGTCTAAACATGTCACTCAACTTGGCGCAACAGTGACCTGACCCGTCGCAAAAACGCAAGGGGGCATGCGCGGGATCAGCAGCGGTCAGCGCAGGAAAAAGTGGCATATCCATGGATTGTCCAAGTGTAACGCGGTGTCGCAATTGACCAGTTGGGGTGCGCAGGTTACGTCACCGTGCAAGGTTTCGACAGGTGAATTTCAGGAAAGAGCCCGACATGAGCGAACACGCGCGCGAAGCGATGGAATATGATGTTGTGATCGTGGGTGCAGGCCCAGCAGGTCTGTCCGCCGCAATCCGTCTGAAACAGCTGGATTCAGAGCTGAACGTTGTGGTCCTGGAAAAGGGCTCTGAAGTGGGCGCGCATATCCTGTCGGGTGCGGTTCTTGATCCTAGCGGTCTGGATGCACTGATCCCTGACTGGAAAGAAAAAGGCGCTCCGCTGAACGTCCCTGTCAAGGATGACAATTTCTATATGCTGGGCGAAGCGGGCCAGATCCGCATCCCCAACTGGCCGATGCCGCCTCTGATGAACAATCACGGCAATTACATTGTTTCGATGGGCAATGTCTGTCGTTGGATGGCCGAACAGGCCGAGGAACTGGGTGTCGAGGTGTTCCCCGGCATGTCCTGTTCCGAGCTTGTTTATGCCGATGATGGTAGCGTCAAAGGCGTGGTCGCAGGTGAATTCGGCAAAAATGCCGATGGTACTCCCGGACCGGGCTATGAGCCGGGCATGGAATTGCACGGCAAGTACGTTTTCCTTGGTGAAGGTGTGCGTGGCAGCCTGTCGAAAGAGGTGATCGAGAAGTTCGACCTTTCCAAGGGTAAAGAGCCGCAGAAATTCGGCCTTGGCATGAAAGAAATCTGGGAAATTGACCCGGACAAGCACAAGGAAGGCTCGGTCACCCACACTATGGGTTGGCCGCTCGGGTCGAACGCTGGCGGAGGGTCGTTCATTTACCACCTCGACAACAATCAGGTCTATGTCGGCTTTGTGGTGCATCTGAACTACGAAAACCCGCACCTTTATCCCTACATGGAATTCCAGCGCTTCAAGCACCACCCGATGGTTGCCGAACTGCTCAAGGGCGGCAAGCGCGTGGCCTACGGTGCGCGGGCGATTTCGGAAGGTGGATACCAGTCGATGCCGAAAATGGTGGCGCCGGGTGTGGCGCTATTGGGATGTTCGGTCGGAATGGTCAACGTGCCGCGTATCAAGGGCAACCACAATGCGATGTTGTCGGGCAAAGCCGCCGCCGAAGCCGCCTATGCTGCAATTCAGGATGGTCGCGCATCTGACGAACTGTCCGACTACGAAACCGACGTGCGCACTGGCGCAATTGGCCAAGACCTTCAAAAAGTGCGCAACGTCAAACCGCTCTGGTCCAAGTATGGCCTGACCGCGTCGTTGGCGCTGGGCGGGCTTGATATGTGGACCAACACGCTGGGCTTTTCGGCCTTCGGCACCATCAGTCACGGAAAATCCGATGCCGAGGCCACCGGAGAAGCGTCGAAATTCAAACCGATCGACTACCCGAAACCCGATGGCAAGCTGTCGTTTGACCGCCTGACCAACGTGTCTTTCGCAGCAACAAACCACGAAGAGAGCCAGCCTGCGCATCTCAAGCTTAAGGACCCGTCGATTCCGGTGTCAGTGAACCTGCCAAAATACGGCGGCCCGTCTGCACGATACTGTCCGGCGGGCGTTTACGAATTTGTGAAGGACGAGTCGGGCAACGACAAATTCGTCATCAACTTCCAGAACTGCGTCCATTGTAAAACCTGTGATATCAAGGACCCAAGCCAGAATATCAACTGGACGGTGCCGCAGGGCGGGGACGGTCCGAACTACCCGAATATGTAAAGCATCAAGGCCGGGCCAACGCCCGGCCTTTTGCGTTGGTTGCGTGTGTGCGGGCACCGCGCTACGTTTTGCGAAATCCGTCCTGTCCAAGGAGAAATGCATGGCGCATTCGAGCATGAAGCGGCTTTTGGGATCAGCAGCGCTGGCCCTCTGTCTGATGGCCCCCGGTGGTGCTTTCGCCAACACCCTGTCGGGTGACTATCTGGCCGGACGGCAAGCCAGCTTTGATGGCGATATCCAAGCGGCAGCGACCTATTATGGCCGTGCGGTGATGAGTGATCCGCAAAACCCCGTGCTTCTGGAGCGGGCGGCTTTGGCCGAAATTTCCATTGGTGATGTAGAGCGTGCTGCGGCGTTGGCTGGCAAGCTGGTCAATGACGGCCATCGCAGCCAGGTCGCGCATATGGCGATTGTTGCGCAATTGGCGATGTCCGAAGATTACGACGCCTTGATTGCGGCGGTGAATGATGACAGGGGCGTCGGCCCGTTGGTCGATGGTCTGTTGCTTGCCTGGTCGGATTTGGGCACTGGCGACATGTCGTCAGCATTGGTGCAGTTCGACGAGCTGGCCAAACAGCAAGGGCTGCGCAATTTTGCGATGTACCACAAAGCCTTGGCGCTTGGATCGGTGGGCGATTTCGAAAGCGCGGCGGAGATCCTCGAAGATGCGGGCACAGGTGGGATGCAACTGACCCGCCGGGGTGTGATGGCGCATGTCGAAGTGCTGAGCCAGCTTGATCGCAACGAAGATGCGCTGACCCTGATCGAAACGGCCTTTGGAAGCGAACTGGACCCTGGCCTGACCCGGATGCGTGATGCGCTTTCGGGCGGAGACCCGCTGCCGTTCACGCATATTCGTGGACCTCGTGATGGTCTGGCCGAAGTGTTTTATACCCTCGCCGCAGCGCTGGCGAACGAAGCGAATGATGAATTCACGTTGCTCTATACACGCATCGCTGAATACCTGCGTCCCGATCACATCGATGCGGTTTTGCTGACGGCCAGCCTTCTGGATGATCTTGGACAGCCCGATCTGGCGGTCAAAGCTTATGCCGAAGTGCCCGAAGATCACCCTGCATTCCATGCAGCCGAGTTGGGCCGCGCGGCGGCGTTGCGCGACAGCGAAAAGGTCGATGCGGCAATTGAGGTGCTGCAGCGCCTGTCCAAGACCCATGGCGATCAGCCCATCGTGTTGTCGACACTGGGGGACACGTTGCGCCAATTGGAGCGCTACGAAGAGGCGGCGGACGCCTACACCGAGGCGCTTGATCTTTTCGAGGTAGAAACCCAAAGCCAGTGGTTCCTGCATTACGCTCGCGCGATTTGCTACGAACGTCTGGACCGCTGGGACGAGGCCGAAGCCGATTTCCGCGCAGCGCTCGAACTCAACCCGGAACAGCCGCAGGTGTTGAATTACCTCGGCTATTCGCTGGTGGAAAAGAAGATCAAGCTGGACGAAGCGCTTGATATGATTGAACGCGCCGCAGCCGCGCGGCCTGACAGTGGTTATATCATCGACAGCCTTGGCTGGGTTCTTTACCGGCTTGGCCGCTATGAAGAAGCGGTTGGTCATATGGAACGGGCCGCTGAATTGATGCCCGTCGATCCTATTGTGAATGACCATCTGGGGGATGTGTATTGGGCCGTGGGGCGCAAGACCGAGGCGCGCTTCCAATGGAGCCGCGCGTTGTCCTTCGCGACCTATGGCAGCAATGCCGAAGAGGTCGATGCGGACCGTATCCGCGCCAAGCTGGAGGTGGGTCTGGATCAGGTGCTGGCCGAGGAAGGCGCGCCGCCGCTTCAGGTGGCGAATGACGACGGTTGACGTCTTTGCGCCAGCGAAGGTTAATCTGACCCTGCACGTGACCGGCCAGAGAGACGATGGGTACCATCTGCTCGACTCTCTCGTCACTTTTGCGTCCGTTGGTGATCGTATCAACATCGTGCCGGGCAATGCTTTGTCTCTGACGGTTGAAGGGCCCGAAGCGTCTGGTGTTCCGGCTGATATGGACAACCTCGCGCTGCGCGCCGCGGCTTTGATCCAGGACGAGGGCGCAGCGTTGGTTCTTGAAAAGAACTTACCGGCCGCTTCAGGCATTGGAGGCGGGTCGGCGGATGCCGCGGCGGCATGGCGCGGAATGCTGTGCCTGAATGACGACGCTTACAATGAGTTTGCCCAAGCGACGGACGCCGTGTTCAAGACACACATGGATCCGTTGACCGAACTTGGGGCTGACGTTCCGATGTGCATTGCCTGCAAGCCGATGCGCGTGCGCGGAATTGGAACAGAGCTTGATCTGGTGTCCCTGCCGACACTCTACGCCGTTCTCGTAAACCCTCGGGTGCCTGTGTCGACACCATCGGTTTTCAAGGCGTTGCAGTCTAAATCAAACCCGCCGATGCCGGACGAGCTGCCCGAATTTCCGGATGCGCAGGCTTTGATCGATTGGCTCAAATCGATGCGCAACGATCTGGAAGCCCCCGCACTGTCAGTCGCGCCACAGATCGCGGATGTGCTGACCGTTCTGACCGATCAAGAGGGCTGCGGATTGGCGCGTATGTCCGGATCAGGTGCAACATGTTTTGGCCTGTTCACGGACGAAGGCCGTGCCAAGGCGGCTGCAGAGCACATCTACGACGCAAAACCGGAATGGTGGGTGGCAGGCTCTGTGCTGGGCGATCAGTTCAACGCCGCCCTGCCCAAGATCAGTTGACCCGCGCCACCACGTAATCAGCCAGATCATCCAGCATATCGCGGATCGGATGTGCCGGCAGCGTCGCCAGAGCAGCGCGGGCTTTGGCAACCCAGTCGTTCGCTTCTGCGCGCGTGGCCTCAAGCGTCCCGTGCTTGTTCAAAAGCGCAATTGCGTGCTCAAGATCGCCATCTTCCTGACGGCCTTTTTCGATTGTCCGCTTCCAGAAATCACGTTCTTCGTCGTCACCCAATGCAACGGCTTTGATCACTGGAAGCGTCAGCTTGCGTTCGCGGAAATCGTCACCCACGTTTTTCCCGGTAGAGTCCGAGCCCCAATAATCCAGCAGGTCGTCTACAATCTGAAACGCGATGCCCAATGCATCACCATAATCGAACAACGCCTTGATCTGCGCCTCGTCCATTTCTGCAATCACGCCACCCACTTCGGTCGCGGCAGAAAACAGCGCCGCCGTCTTGCCGCGCACCACTTGCAGATAAATCTCTTCCGTGGTGGCCAGATCCCGCGCCGCCGTCAGCTGCAAAACCTCACCCTCGGCGATGGTCGCCGCCGCGTCGGACAGAATGCGCAGCACGCGGATGTTGTTGGTTTCGGTCATCAACTGGAACGACCGCGCAAAAAGGTAGTCACCGACCAGAACGCTCGACTTGTTGTCCCATAACAAGTTCGCTGTTGGCCGTCCCCGCCGCTTTTCGCTTTCGTCTACCACGTCGTCATGCAGCAGCGTCGCCGTGTGGATGAATTCCACCGTCGCGGCCAGCTTCACATGATTGTCACCTTCGTAGCCGCACATCCGCGCCGCAGCGAGCGTCAGCATCGGACGCAACCGCTTGCCGCCCGCTTCGACCAGATGCGCCGTCACCTCGGGAATGCGCGGTGCGTGTTCAGACGCCATCCGTGTGCGGATCAGCGTGTTCACCTCGGCCATGTCATCAGCCAGCGCTTCTGCCAGCCGATCATGCGGTTTCTGACTATGTTTATCCAACATGATCACCATTCCTTCAGGAAGGCTCGACAAAGCGGGCCGGGTGTTCCTACATCATGGTCATGGAAGAGCTTTTACGCACCAATGACATCACACTGATACCGCTCGCCCGAGCCGTGCTTGAGGACGAGGGTATAGACAGCTTTGAATTAGACGTAAACATGAGCATCCTCGAAGGGTCCATAGGCATTCTGCCGCGCCGTCTCATGGTGCGCAGCGATGAGCTTGATAGGGCAAGACGTGTTCTGCGGGACTATGGTGTCAAGTTTGAGGACTGAACCGTTTGCAACGGACGATCTGACCCGCGATGACTTTCTGGGTGGTGCGGTCAGGCTGTTGCAACCCAAAAGCGGCTATCGCGCGGGTGTGGACCCGGTTCTGCTTGCCGCGTCGATCCCTGCCAAAGCTGGCGAGTCGGTTCTGGAACTTGGCTGTGGCGGTGGGGCCGCGCTAGCCTGTCTTGGTGTGCGGGTCGGGGGGCTTTCGTGTTTCGGCGTTGAAATGCAGCCAGCCTATGCCGATCTGGCGCAACGCAATCTGGGGGATAACGGTTTAAGTGGCACGGTGTATTGCGCCGATCTTGCAGCCCTGCCTGCAGACCTGAAAGCGCAACGCTTTGATCACGTGATCGCCAACCCGCCCTATTTCGAAGAGTTCCGCGCCGTCGCGCCGCGCTTGGAAGATCGCGCGGTATCGCGGACAGGGGCTCTGCCTCTGGAGAAATGGGTCAGTGTCGCATCAAAGCGGCTTAAACCCGGTGGGGTGGCCACTTTTATCCAGCGCGCAGACCGCCTGCCCGAACTCATGAGCGCTTTTTTCGCCAGTCTTGGTGCGCTTGAGCTTTGGCCGATCCATCCACGCACCAATCGCCCCGCGAGGTTGGTGTTGTTACGGGGCCGCAAGGAACGTCGGGCTGCGTTTGTATCCCATGCCCCTTTGGTGCTGCATCGCGGCGAAACCCACGAAACAGATGGCGATTCGTATACCGACACAGTGACACAGGTTTTGCGGACACCAGAACCGTTGCCATTTCCGGTTCAAAAGCGTCGTACAACCCGTGGTCGTCAGCCATAATTCACCAATTGTGCGCGTGCGGCGTGACAGAATGGAAAATCTGTGGTCGACTGAAGATCCAATCAGTCACAGGAGGACTTCATGAGCTTGACTTCACACCTTCAGGAATTGAAGCGGAAGCACCAACACCTGTCTGAAGAGGTCGAACAGGCCCAACGGTCTCCAGGAACGGATGATCTTGCGATTGCCAATTTGAAAAAACAAAAGCTCCGTCTCAAAGAAGAGATCGAGCGTCTCTCCTAAGAATGAATAGCCCGGGTCTCCCCCCGGGCTTTTTTACGTTTGGAAGGTTTGGATTGCGTGCAATTCAGACTGCACCAGCTCATGCCCGCCGGGGTGCCAATGGTCCTGCACATCGGCGTTTTGTGCCTTAAGATATCCGATTAATGCATGAGTTAGCGGTGCGGGACAGATCGGGTCACGTTCACCCGCCGTGATCAGCCAGCGGGTCTTTGCCAAACCGGGCTGCGGTGCGGGTTCCCACGGGATCAACGGGTGCATTGCAATAACGTCGGTGAACAAGCCGGGTCGTGAAAACGCCACCGCCGCTGCAATATTTGCCCCATTGGAATATCCAAGCGTGACCACGCGTTCCGCCCCGGTTTCCGTGATCTTGTCTTGTACAAAGCCGGCCATGGCATCACGGCGCTTGGCCAGATCGTCCATGTCGTACACGCCTTCGCCGGTGCGCCGAAAATACCGGTTCATCCCGTGTTCCGATACATCGCCGCGGGGCGATACCACGTGCGATCCGGGCCAAAGCTGTTCGGCCAGGCTATGGAACTGGGTTTCGTCGCCACCAGTACCGTGAAAGGTGAACACCAAAGGCGCGCCAGGCGTGCCTTTGGTTTCCGAGTACAGATAGTCAGTCAACGATCGGCTCCAGATATTTTTCCTCAAGCACATCGCGCAAATGTTCATGCTGGCTTGGCAGTTTTAGCGCCTCGCCCAGATGTGCGGTGTCCTCGTCACGGTCAAACCCCGGTTCATTGGTTGCAACCTCGAACAGCACACCGCCGGGGGTTCGGAAATAGATCGCGTAAAAATAATCGCGGTCGATCACTGGCGTCACTTGATAGCCCGTGTCCATCAGCGCCTTGCGCACCTCAAGCTGTTTGTCCCGATTGTCGACAGAAAACGCGATGTGATGAACCGATCCAGCACCTTGATCCGCGCTGGGCGCGTTCACTTGGCTGATATCGATCACATTCGCCTCATTGCCACCGGGGACATGAAATCGCGTGATGTTGTCCTGCGTATCAAGCTCTTCATACCCCATGAACCGCAGCAGTTCGGCGCTTGCTCCGGCATCTGTCAGCCGCATATCGGCGCTGTGAAAGCCACGGATGGCGACATCATCACCGACACCGTTGTTGGTCCAGGGATCGCGTGTGTCGCCGTCGGTTTCCACCAGCACAAACCCATCCCCGTCCGGCCCGTCAAAGCGCAACCGGTTTTCGCCAAACGTGGTCTCCGACGCGATGTTCTTTACGTCGAACGTGGCCAGTCGGTCTTTCCAATAGGGTAGGCTGCCCTTGGGTACGGCAAATCCCGTGATCCCGACCTCGCCCGTACCGGGGGTGCCCCGTCGCGCGTTTGGAAACGGGAAATAGGTCATCACCGTTCCAGGTGTGCCTGCCTCGTCGCCATAATAGAGGTGATAAACCTCGGGTGCGTCAAAGTTCACGGTCTTCTTGATCCGACGCAGGCCAAGGGTCTTGGTGAAGAAATCGTTGTTTGATTGTGCCCCGCTTGCGATCGAGGTCACGTGGTGCAGTCCGTTGATCTGGTTCAGCATGGTCGGTCTCCCAAAAATTACATCATCGGCGACGTTGTTGGGACACAATCTATCTGTAATTTTTCGCACATAAACACGCGTAAGCGCGCCTTTTTTGTGCATATACGCACTTAGTCGCGTCGCGATGCCAGTGCTGCAATGCCAGCGCCAACCGTGATCAAAACAGCCGCAACAACCAGTTGCCACGATGCCGTCGCAAATCCGGCCGTGATCAAAACCAATGTAGACAAAAGCGGTGCTGCATAGCTGGCCACGCCCAACAGCTGAATATCACCGCGTTTGACGCCAATATCCCAGACATAAAAGGCAAGCCCGACCGGCCCTAGGCCCAAGGCTGCGACCGATACCCAACCAAATGCGCTTTGTGGCCAGACAGTCGTCTCGAACATCAAATGCGACGGCACGGACAACATCGCTGTCAGCACACAGAACACAGCCACAGCTTCGGTCGGGGTTGTGCCCAATCGACGGGACACCACCGAATAGCTGCTCCAGGTGAGCGCGCACAGGCCGGCAAGGATCAGCCCCGGCGTGGACGCCGCCTCAAAGCTGAAGCCATTGCGCAAGACGATCAACGCAGCTCCGGAAAAGGAAACCAAGGCACCGATGATATGCCCCGCGCGCAATCGTTCACCGGGCAGAAGGCCGGAAAACAGCACGATAAGCAAAGGCCACAGATAGGCGATCAAACCCGCCTCGGCCGGTGGAGCAAGGCGCAATGCAGAATAATACAAGGCGTGGTAGCCGAACAATCCGACGGTTCCGAAGGCATAAACAGTCCACGGCACCACACGCAACACAGACAGACGTCCGCGCATCAGCACCCAGATCACCCCAACTGCACCACCAATCGAGAAGGTTAGCGCATTCAGCAGAAAGGGCGGCACCGGTGCAGATCCAGCGGTGAACAGCGCCAGCAGCGCCCAAAGCAGGACGGCGACAAATCCGATAGCTGTGGCCGTTGCGCGGGTCATGCGGAGACGGCTAAAGCGGTGCGCGCCAAAAGAAAAGGCCCACCGAACCGGCAGGCCTTTCCGAAAAGATATGATCGCGGATCAAACGAAGAACTGCGCCCCGTTGGCCGAAATGGTCGAGCCATTGATAAAGCCTGCGTCGTCAGATGCGAGGAATGCCACGCAGCGCGCGATCTCTTCCGGCTCGCCCAAACGGCCGGCAGGAATTTGACCGATGATTGATTCGCGCACTTTTTCCGGAACCGCCATCACCATCTCTGTCGCGATATAGCCGGGGCAGATCGCGTTTGCAGTGATGCCAGCGCGTGCACCTTCCTGTGCCAGCGACTTAACGATGCCCAGATCGCCCGCCTTGGTCGCAGCATAGTTCACCTGTGCGAACTGGCCTTTCTGACCGTTGATCGACGAGATCACGATGATGCGGCCGAACTTACGCTCGCGCATACCGGGCCAGACCGGGTGCACCGTGTTGAACACGCCTGTCAGGTTGGTGTCGATCACTTCGTTCCACTGCTCAGGTGTCATCTTGTGAAACGGCGCGTCGCGGGTGATGCCGGCATTTGCGACAACCACGTCAATCGGGCCCAGATCGGCTTCGACCTGCGCGATACCTGCTTTGGACGCGTCGTAATCTGCAACGTTCCATTTGTAGGTTTTGATGCCGGTCTCTTCGGTAAATTTCGCGGCTTTCTCATCGTTTCCGGCATAGGTCGCAGCGACCTCATAGCCTTCGGCCTTGAGTGCTTTGGAAATGGCCTCTCCGATACCGCGGCTGCCGCCTGTGACGAGTGCTACACGTGCCATGGTTGTCTCCTCTTTCTAGATGTCAGTGTTTCGTAAGGTTGTGGGATTGCAGAAAAGCTTCGCCGTCAGACATGCCGATGTCCCATGTCTTCTGAAGCTGTTCAGGTCGGGTAAAATCAATCTTGTCGACGGGGCATGCCTCGGACGGCTCCAGATAGGTCCTGCCATCCACCGGGGTCAGACCGCTATAGTGCCGGGTCAGCAGAACCAGCGTGCAGCCACGGTCCGGATCCGGCATCGGCGCCTGATCGGCCATGCCTCCGTCGATGACGGGTTTGCCATCCCATGTCGGTGGTTCGAACACCGGTGGGATCACCGCCGCCGCGGCAATCAGATCAATCAGCGTGCCATCGCGCGCCGCCTGTCGGGCATCGACCTTGGACGAGCTCAAACCCATCTTCTCCGCCCAGTTAAAGTGCGGTGATGCGACGGTGTGCAGTTCCGCCTCATAGGCAATGGTGGCCGCTGTTCCGCTAAGTTTGGGCGCCCGATCAAGCGGCGGATGCCCCAACAGGATATGCAGGTCCGGACCATTGATGATTGCGTGGCGGGCATCGGTATCAAACACCTTTTCCAAGCATTCGCGGTACAGACGCTGATGCGGCGTGATACCGTCTTCATCGAAACTGTCCCACGCCACGTTGGACTCATTGCTGCGAAACGTGTCCTTCATCGCCTCGAGCATCTTGCGCCCTTGTCGTGCAACAAAACAACACGCGGCCAGCGCGCCGCCCGACACACCTGTGATCTGCGTTGGGCTCAGATCAATCGTGTCTCGCACCACATCCAGAAAGCCGCCCTGCCAGAAGCAACGCAAACCACCACCGGAAAACACCAGCTGATCAAAATGAGGTGCAGTATCAGTCATCGAAAGTGGCCCGGTGTGGAATATCCGCCACCGGGCCGACAATATCAGGGACGTTCAACACAGAGCGCAACGCCCATGCCGCCGCCGATGCAAAGCGTGGCAAGGCCTTTCTTGGCATCGCGGCGCTGCATTTCGAACAGCAACGTGTTCAGAACGCGGGCACCGGACGCACCGATCGGGTGACCGATGGCGATTGCGCCACCATTGACGTTCACAATCGCCGGATCCCAACCCATGTCTTTGTTCACTGCGCAGGCCTGTGCCGCAAACGCTTCGTTGGCTTCGACCAGATCCAGATCACCAACGGACCAGCCCGCTTTTTCAAGCGCCTTGCGCGATGCGTGGATCGGGCCGACACCCATGATCGACGGATCCAGACCGGCTGTCGCGTAGGACGCGATGCGGGCCATCGGGGTGATGCCGCGCTTCTGGGCGTTCTCTTCGCTCATCAGCAACACGCCAGCCGCACCGTCGTTCAGGCCTGATGCGTTCGCAGCAGTTACTGAACCGTCTTTGGTAAAGGCAGGGCGCAGTTTCTGCATCGCTTCCATGGTCGCGCCGTGACGGATGTATTCGTCCTTGTCGACTACAATGTCGCCCTTACGTGTCTTGATGGTGTAGGCGATCACCTCATCATCGAATTTGCCGGCTTTCTGAGCGGCCTCTGCTTTGTTCTGCGAGGCAACGGCGAATTCGTCCTGCTGTTCGCGGCTGATCTGCCATTTCTCGGCGACGTTTTCAGCGGTCTGACCCATGTGGTAGCCGTTGAAGGCGTCCCAAAGACCATCGCGGATCATGGTGTCGATATATTTCATATCGCCCATTTTGTGGCCCTGACGCAGGTTTGCGGCATGGGGCGACATGGACATGTTTTCCTGACCGCCCGCGCAGACGATGTCGGAATCGCCAAGCATGATGTGCTGAGCACCAAGAGCCACAGCACGAAGTCCCGAACCGCAGACCTGGTTGATGCCCCAGGCAGATGCTTCCTGAGCAAAGCCTGCATTGATATGCGCCTGACGCGCCGGGTTCTGGCCCTGCGCTGCGGTCAGAACCTGACCGAGAATGGTTTCCGACACGGCCTCTTTTTCGATGCCTGCGCGTTCGACCAGCGCATTCAGCACTGCAGATCCAAGATCATGCGCCGGTGTGTTTGCGAAAGAGCCCCCGAAAGAGCCGACAGCCGTGCGTGCGGCCGATGCGATAACGACGTTGGTCATATGTCCCTCCACCAAAGTCATGGTCCAGAAGTGATTCCGCAGGGATTATCGCGCATTTGCGCTTGCGGCCCCAGACCCATTCACGCGGCGTCGTACAGCAATGGAACAAAGACTCCTACCGGACAGGGTGTCTCAGGCTTGTTTTGCATGGCGGGGTTGACGCTGCGTCATGGCGCATGAGGGTCGCTTTAATGAACCATATTGGTTGCCTCGATAGGTCGCCAAGGCGGATCGACCGTTGGCGCGCCAAAATAGTAGCCCTGCAAAAAATCGACCCCAAGATCGCCAAGGGCACGCGCATCTGCAGAGGATTCAACGAACTCTGCCACTGTGAACATGTCGAATTGCTGGGCAATGGCGACGATAGCGCGGGTCAGCACCTGATTGTCGGGATCGGTGGATATCCCGCGGATGAACTGCCCGTCGATCTTAATGATATCGAACTGAAATTCGCGTAAGTAGCGCAACGCGGTGTAGCCTGCGCCAAAGTCGTCAAGCGCGAAACTGATCCCGATACGTTGCAGATCGCGCATTGCCTGCACCACCAGTTCGGGGACCAACATTGCTGACGCTTCGGTGATTTCAAGGATAAGCCGCTGTGCTGCCGATGGATCACGCGATATCCCCCGCTCCAGAACCTTGCGCCATTTCGGATATCCTATGGACCGGGCGGATAGGTTGATGGCAAGCCGGATGCCCGGATTATGAGACAGGGTTCGCAATCCGTGTTCGAGCGCCAGACAATCCAGAAGGCGTCCGCTTTCGCGTTCTTCGATCGCATGAATGAATTGCGCGGCTGGAATGATGCGTCCCGTGGGATCGTTGACGCGGATCAAACCTTCGTAGATGGCAATCTGATCTTGTCGTTGTGCGTGCACAATTGGCTGGAATGCCAACCGCACCTCACGATGTTCAACGGCATCTTCGACAATGCGCAGGATGTTTTGATCCCGTGTTTGCACCGCTGTGTCCAAAGGCGAAGACCCGATCTTTTGTCGCATAGCGCGCTGTCGCATTCCATTTCCCTTTTGCGGCTTTCCGGACTGTGCCGCATGGGTGTTAAACAACGTTTAATGCGCGCTATGGATTTGCGAGTTGACTCTCAAAGTTCCGACCGTATAAGCGCGGCTTCATTGGTGTTGGTGGCCCCCGCAAGGGGATGCCTGTCATGGGTCTCAAGCCCAAGAGGACAACGCCCTTCATAGTCGCCTTTCGGGGCGTCGTTCCAAGAAGGAGATCAGCCGTGACAAAACGCACGTCTGCCAAGTATAAAATTGACCGTCGGATGGGTGAAAACATCTGGGGTCGTCCGAAATCCCCTGTAAACCGTCGTGAATACGGCCCTGGTCAGCACGGTCAGCGTCGTAAGGGCAAAATGTCCGACTTCGGTCTGCAGTTGCGCGCCAAGCAGAAGCTCAAGGGCTACTACGGTGACCTGACCGAAAAGCAGTTCCGCCGCATCTATGGCGAAGCCGAGCGTGTCAAAGGCGATACTGGCGAAAACCTGATCGGTCTGCTCGAGCGTCGTCTGGACGCTGTTGTGTACCGCGCCAAGTTCGTTGCGACCATCTTTGCTGCACGTCAGTTCGTGAACCACGGTCACGTTCTGGTCAATGGCCAGCGGGTCAACATCCCGTCCTACCGCGTCAAAGAAGGCGACGTGATCGAAGTCCGCGAGAAGTCCAAGCAGATCGCAGTTGTGCTCGAAGCCACCCAACTGGCCGAGCGTGACGTGCCGGATTACATCGAAGCGGACCACTCCAAGTTGAAAGCGACGTTCGTACGCACACCGGGTCTCAGCGATGTGCCTTACCCGGTGGTGATGGAGCCCAACCTCGTTATCGAATTCTACGCGCAGAACTAATTGGGCGTTTGTACGGTTGGACCGTACGAACCATACGTTTCAAAGCCGTCCCAGTGGGGCGGCTTTTTCGTGTCAGGTGATTGCCCGATCGCCAAAAAAGAAAAAGGCCGCGCGGAGTGCGCAGCCTTTTTTCCAATCGGGTCCGTGAAAACGGCCGATTACATATAGAAGACGTCCCGGAAAACGTGACGCACGATCTCTTCGCGCTTGAGACCTTTTGCTGCCAGCGCTTTGTCGGACAAGGCCTGAAGGCGCTCAACTTCGCGCACGCGACCGTTCGCTTCTGCAATCTGGTTCAACCCGCGAGCCAAGCCGCTCACCAAGCTGGAAAAGAAACTCGGCTTTTCGCCGTGATATGTCTGTGTCAGTGCCATTGTATGCCTCTGGTTTGCTTATTTATTACTCACTGACATCTAAGTCGTTGAAAACGTGCTGAGTACCTCTGCTTTTTCATAGCCGCCCCGCATGAAATGCATATCGCCGCACCGCAGCAATTGGCAAAAAACGCCGATTCAAAAATTTTACCAGTTGATAAAATTTTTGACCCATGAGAGCGTTCACTCAAAGTTCAAGCTGATCTCGGAGTGTGAAGATGGACGCCAGAGCATTGAAGGAAGGGGTTGTTTCGGGCCGGTTGGATGCCGACGCGCTCAGCGCAGGTTTCGCCGATCTGCACGCCCCGTTGGGAGATCACGAGGCGCTCGTCGCCGCAGATCGATGTTATTTCTGTCATGATGCGCCCTGCATCACGGCTTGCCCGACGGATATCGATATCCCTTTGTTTATCCGGCAGATTGCCACCGGAACGCCCGAAGCGGCGGCCAAAACAATTCTGACCCAGAATATCATGGGTGGCATGTGTGCCCGTGTCTGCCCGACCGAAACCCTGTGCGAAGAAGTCTGTGTCCGTGAAGTCGCCGAAGGCGAGCCGGTGCAGATTGGACGTTTGCAGCGCTATGCCACCGACACGCTCATGGGGCAGGGGGTTCATCCTTTCACCCGCGCGGCTTCGACTGGCAAGCGGATTGCAGTTGTGGGTGCAGGTCCGGCGGGGTTGGCTTGCGCACACCGCCTAGCACTGCACGGGCATGACGTAGTGGTCTTTGATGCGCGGCCAAAAGCGGGCGGGCTGAACGAATACGGTATCGCGGCGTATAAAAGCACCGAAGATTTTGCGGCTCGCGAGGTTGACTGGCTCTTGCAAATCGGCGGGATTGAGATCCGCAACAACATGGCGCTGGGCCGTGACGTGAATATCGCTGATCTCAAGTCTGAATATGATGCGGTTTTCCTTGGTATGGGTCTTGGTGGCGTGAACGCGCTGACGGCACCCGGCGCCGATAAAGATGGCGTGCTGGACGCCGTGGATTTCATTGCAGACCTGCGTCAGTCAACAGATCTTGCCAGTCTGCCAGTTGGTCGCGACGTGGTTGTCATTGGCGGAGGCATGACAGCGGTTGATGCGGCTGTGCAATCCAAGTTGCTGGGTGCGTTGAACGTTACGATTGTTTATCGCCGTGGACGTGACCGAATGAATGCAAGCGTTTGGGAACAGGATCTGGCTGCCGCCAAGGGCGTGCGGATCATCACCAACGCCGCGCCGGTCGCGGTACATGGCAACGGCTCGGTGCGCGAAATCGAGTTCGAGTTCACCGATGATGATCTAACCCCGACCGGGCAGACGTTCCGTCTTGCCGCGGATCAGGTGTTCAAGGCCATTGGTCAAACCCTGACCGGAGACGATCTGCCTGACCTTGAGGGGCGCAAAATCGCAGTGACCGGTGCCGGACGCACTTCGGTCGAGGGTGTTTGGGCCGGAGGCGATTGTGCCGCCGGGGGCGAAGACCTGACTGTAACGGCGGTCGCCGAGGGACGCGACGCCGCTGAAGATATCCATGCCGCGCTGACGCGTGCCTGATCCGGGAGGTTCCGATATGGCTGACCTGACAACAGATTTCGTGGGCATCAAAAGCCCGAATCCCTTCTGGCTGGCGTCTGCGCCGCCGACCGACAAAGAATATAACGTCCGTCGCGCCTTTGAGGCCGGATGGGGCGGTGTCGTGTGGAAAACACTGGGCGAGGCAGGCCCGCCTGTCGTCAACGTCAACGGGCCGCGCTATGGTGCGATCTGGGGCGCCGATCGGCGGCTTTTGGGGCTGAACAATATTGAGTTGATCACGGATCGCCCCTTGGAGGTGAACCTGCGCGAAATCAAGGCGGTCAAGCGCGACTACCCCGACCGGGCCATGGTAGTTTCGTTGATGGTACCTTGTGTCGAGGAGGCTTGGAAAGCCATTTTGCCGCTGGTCGAAGAGACAGGTGCAGATGGAGTAGAGCTCAACTTCGGCTGCCCGCACGGCATGTCGGAACGTGGCATGGGCAGCGCTGTTGGGCAGGTCCCCGAATATATCGAGATGGTCACGCGCTGGGTCAAGCAGAACACCCGTATGCCCTGTATCGTTAAACTGACGCCCAACATTACCGATGTCCGCAAGCCTGCAATGGCGGCGTTGGAGGGTGGTGCTGATGCGGTCAGTCTGATCAATACGATCAACTCGATCACGTCGGTTGATCTTGACCTCTTTGCGCCAGAGCCGACGATTGACGGGAAAGGTGCGCATGGCGGCTATTGTGGCCCTGCGGTGAAACCGATTGCGTTGAATATGGTTGCCGAGATCGCCCGAACCCCAGAGATGCGCGACTTGCCGATTTCCGGTATTGGGGGCGTTACGACTTGGAAAGACGCGGCCGAGTTCATGGCGCTGGGGGCCGGCAATGTGCAGGTCTGTACTGCAGCTATGACCTATGGCTTCAAGATCGTGCAAGAGATGATTTCGGGCTTGTCGCAATATATGGATGAAAAAGGCATGACCGCGACATCTGATCTGGTTGGGCGCGCGGTGCCAAATATAAGCGACTGGCAGAATCTGAATTTGAACTACGTGACCAAGGCGCGGATCAATCAGGATTCTTGCATCTCATGCGGCCGTTGCTATGCCGCCTGTGAGGACACGTCGCATCAGGCGATTGCCATGTCAGAAGATCGGGTGTTCACGGTTAAGGATGATGAATGCGTCGCGTGTAACCTGTGTGTGAATGTGTGCCCGGTCGAAGATTGTATCACCATGGTGGAACTTGACGCCGGGACTGTGGATGAGCGCACTGGACGGCCTGTTGCGGCTGAGCACGGCGACTGGACGTCTCATCCGAACAATCCGGCGGCGCGCACCGCGGCGGAATAATTTCCAGGGACTTGTTTATTATTTTCTAACCTCCGCCTAAGAAACTTCGTACGAAGTTTCTTGGCCCAGCCCAGTAAATTCTAGAGCGGCCCTGTGGTTCCCGGGGCCGCAAGGCTGCAGCCGTTTTGCGTCAGCCGATCCGGGAAATCGGTTGGGTGTGGCAGACGATCAGATAATCTGTGCCAACATCGTACAACTGAAATCCGCGCGCGCGCACCTCGGCTTTGAGCAGGTCCAAGCCGATCTCACGATGCACAGCACCTTTTTTGCGACGGACGACACCTTTGCGGCGTACAGCATCGGCACTGAACAATTGAGTGCGCCAGTGGGGGTTGAAGGCGGTCGGGGCGTTAAACGCATGTTGCATTTCCATTTGACCGTTTTACCGGCATGCGCTTTAACGGCGTGTAAACGCTGTCATGGTGTTAGAACCTTACGGAACATGTCCTCGACGAATTGGTCCGCGCCGCGCGCCCGTTTGTCGTCTCCCGGAAGCAGAACCGCGATTTGCGCTTCGAAATCGGCATAATGTTGGGTCACAGCCCAAATCGAAAAGATGAGGTGCGCAGGATGCATCTTGGCGATTTTGCCTTCGTGCATCCAACGATTGATGATCCCGCATTGTTTGTCGAATAGTGGCTTCAAGGTCGATTCGAGATGCGGCAGCATCCGAGGTGCGCCTTGGACGATTTCATTCGCAAACAGACGGGATTCGCGTGGAAATTCGCGGCTCATCTCCATTTTCTGACGAATATAGCCAAGCATTTCGTCAAGCGGGTCACCATCCGGGTCCATCGCATCCAGGGGGCTCAGCCATTCGGTCATGAGCGTATTCAAGAGATCGATGTGGATGGCCTCTTTGCTTTCGTAATAATAGATGAGATTTGGTTTGTGCATGCCGCAGGCCGAAGCGATTTGGTCCAGCGTGGTACCGCGAAACCCGTGTGTGGCAAAAAGCCCAAGCGCGGCGTCGCGGATGCGGTTTCGGTTTTCGGTTTGAATGCGGCTCGGTTTCTTGGTGGCGGTGGTCACGGTCGATTTCTTTCCTGCTGCATTTGTGCGCAATGGCCATCCCGAATGCCGGTGCGCGCAAACTCATTCCAGAACACACCTTGACAGCTTGGGGGCGCGTTGCAATCGTAACTTTACCAAATGGTAAAAAACCTGCGGATGGCACATGACCATCACGCGGGGCACCAGCGGCGAGGGAAAATAGAATGGCAGCACCCGGTGAAAACCTGCGGATCAATGGTGACCGTCTTTGGGACAGTCTCATGGAGATGGCGAAAATCGGACCGGGCGTGGCGGGCGGAAACAACCGTCAAACGCTCACGGATGAAGACGCGGAAGGCCGCGCATTGTTCCAGAAGTGGTGCGAAGACGCCGGCTGCTCGATGGGCGTTGATGAAATCGGCAACATGTTTGCCCGACGTGAGGGCACAGAGCCTGACGCACTTCCGGTCTATGTGGGGTCACATCTTGATACCCAGCCGACCGGCGGCAAATATGATGGTGTTCTAGGGGTTCTGGGTGGATTGGAAATTCTGCGGTCGCTCAACGATCTTGGGATCAAGACAAAACATCCGATTGTTGTCACCAACTGGACCAATGAGGAAGGCACGCGCTTTGCGCCTGCGATGCTGGCCTCTGGCGTTTTTGCCGGAAAACACACGCTGGATTGGGCGTTTGAGCGCGAGGACGCGCAGGGCAAGAAATTTGGTGATGAACTGGAGCGGATCGGTTGGAAAGGTGAGGAAAAGGTTGGCGACCGTAAGATGCACGCCTTTTTCGAACTGCATATCGAACAGGGTCCGATCCTCGAAGCCGAAGGCAAAGACATCGGGGTTGTTACCCATGGGCAAGGCTTGCGGTGGATTGAATGCACGGTAACCGGAAAGGAAAGCCACACAGGATCGACCCCGATGCACATGCGCAAGAACGCCGGGCGGGGTTTGGCGTTGGTGACGGAGCTGGTCCACGAGATCGCGATGAAAAACCAGCCCAACGCGGTTGGCGCGATTGGGCATGTCGACGTCTATCCCAACAGCCGTAACATCATCCCGGGCAAGGTTGTGTTTACCGTCGATATGCGGACGCATCTGCTTGATAAGCTGAATAGTATGGTCGACGAGTTCATGCAGCGCGCGCCGAAGCTCTGTGAGGAGATCGGGGTCGAATTTGACTGCCACATCGTGGGACAGTTCGACCCACCCGCCTTTGATGAAACATGCGTTGGTGCCATTCGTGACGCTGCGGAGCGATTGGGATATAGCCACATGGATATCGTTTCCGGAGCTGGCCACGATGCATGTTGGATCAACGATGTGGCGCCAACGGCGATGGTGATGTGCCCTTGTGTGGACGGGTTGTCGCATAACGAGGCCGAAGACATCTCGAAAGAATGGGCAACCGCAGGGACCGACGTTCTGTTCCATGCGGTTGTCGAGACGGCGGGGATCGTCAGCTGATTGGGGGCGCTGCCCCCGTCGCGCGAGGCGCGACTCCCCCGGGATATTTTTAAAACAAAGAAGATCAGGACCACGGAGTAAACCATGACCACAGTCATCAAGAACGGAACGGTTGTTACAGCGGACCTGACCTATGAGGCCGATGTTGCGATTGAAAACGGCGTGATCACCGAAATCGGGCCAAACCTGAGTGGCGATGAAGTTCTGGATGCCACGGGCTGCTATGTGATGCCGGGTGGCATTGATCCGCATGTGCATCTCGAGATGCCGTTCATGGGCACCTATTCCTCCGACGACTTTGAATCAGGCACGCGGGCTGCGTTGGCGGGCGGCACCACGATGGTGGTCGATTTCTGCTTGCCCAACCAAGGTGAAGGTCTGCATGACGCGCTCAAGCGCTGGGACAACAAGTCGACCCGCGCGAATTGCGACTACTCGTTCCACATGGCGGTCACGTGGTGGGGCGAACAGGTCTTCAACGACATGCAATCGGTCATTCAGGATCGCGGGATCACCACATTCAAGCATTTCCTTGCGTATAAAGGCGCGCTGATGGTCAACGATGACGAGCTTTTCGCATCGTTCAATCGTCTGGCCGAGCTGGGTGGCATTGCGATGGTGCACGCTGAAAACGGCGATGTGGTGGCCGAGATGACAGCCAAGCTGTTGGCAGAAGGCAATACCGGCCCGGAAGGACATGCATATTCGCGACCCAGTCAGGTCGAGGGAGAGGCAACCAACCGGGCGATCATGATTGCGGACATGGCTGGGGTGCCTTTGTATGTGGTTCACACGTCATGCGAAGAGGCGCATGAGGCGATCCGCCGGGCCAAAATGCAGGGCAAGCGCGTTTGGGGTGAACCGCTTATCCAGCATTTGACTTTGGATGAGAGCGAATACTTCCATGATGACTGGGATCATGCCGCGCGGCGGGTCATGTCGCCTCCTTTCCGGAATAAAAAACATCAGGACAGCCTATGGGCGGGGTTGATGTCCGGTTCTTTGTCGGTGGTTGCGACCGATCATTGTGCCTTTACTACCGAACAGAAGCGTTATGGCGTTGGCGATTTTTCCAAAATCCCGAACGGGACAGGGGGTCTGGAGGACCGTCTGCCAATGCTGTGGACACATGGTGTTGAAACCGGCCGTTTGACGCCGAACGAGTTTGTCGCGGTGACGTCGACGAATATCGCCAAGATTCTCAATTGTTACCCAAAGAAGGGCGCTGTTCTGGTTGGTGCAGATGCTGATCTGGTGGTCTGGGATCCCAAGAAGGAAAAGACCATTACCGCCGGGGCGCAGCAATCGGCCATTGATTACAACGTGTTCGAGGGGCACCATGTCAAAGGCCTGCCACGTTTTACGCTGAGCCGCGGACAGGTTGCTGTGCATGATGGTGAGATTCGTACACAGGAAGGCCACGGCAAGTTTGTGGCGCGTGAGCCGAATGGCACGGTGAACAAAGCATTGTCGACGTGGAAAGACCTGACAGCGCCGTCACCGGTCAAACGCACCGGCATCCCTGCGACGGGGGTTTGATGCAACTGACTGAAGAGGCTCCGGTCGTTGGTCGGAGCGCAATCTCGCCTGTGATTTCGGCCAAATCTCTGGATCTTACCTTTCAGACAAATGACGGGCCGGTACATGCCTTGTCGGGTGTCGATCTGGATATCGGCAAGGGCGAGTTTGTGAGCTTTATTGGTCCGTCCGGCTGTGGCAAGACCACGTTCCTGCGGTGCATTGCGGCGCTTGAGACGCCGACGGGCGGGACGCTGACCGTCAATGGCATGACACCGGACGAGGCGCGTCGTGCGCGGGCCTATGGGTATGTATTCCAAGCCGCAGGGTTGTACCCGTGGCGCACAATCGAGAAAAATATCGCGTTGCCGCTTGAGATTATGGGCTATTCGAAGGCCGAACAATCCGAACGGATCGCGCGGGTGCTGGACCTTGTGGAACTGTCGAACTTTGGCAAAAAGTATCCATGGCAGCTATCTGGCGGGATGCAGCAGCGTGCGTCAATTGCACGGGCGTTGGCGTTTGATGCAGATATTCTGTTGATGGACGAACCGTTCGGGGCACTGGATGAAATCGTCCGCGACCATCTGAATGAGCAGTTGCTCGAATTGTGGGCGCGCACCGAGAAGACCATCGGATTTGTCACACACTCCATCCCCGAGGCGGTGTATCTGTCGACCAAGATTGTGGTTATGAGCCCACGTCCGGGGCGGATTACCGACGTGATCGACAGTCCGCTTCCGAAAGAGCGGCCTTTGGACATTCGCGACACACCGGAGTTTCTGCAGATCGCGCATCGGGTGCGCGAAGGACTGCGGGCGGGGCACGCGTATGACGATTGAGACGCCATGAGAAATCTCGTGCCAATCCTCACAGTGCTCGCTGCGATTGTGGCATTGTGGTACGCCGCAGTTGCGCCAATGAACATTCGCGGTGCGCTCGATGTCGCTGAACGTGGTGGTGCTGAGGTTATCCCACCCGAAGCGCGGGCGCGGTTCGAACAGCCGATCTGGCGGTTGATGATTGATAACCCCGACCACATCGCCGAGGGCTATGCGCTTGATCGTCCACGCCTGCCGACCCCTGTGCAGGTTGGTTCAGAGCTTTGGAAAACCACTGGCGAGATGGTGATGCGCGGGCGTCCTATGTCCAAGCGATCGCTGATCTACCATGGTTGGATCACGCTGCAATCGACACTCTGGGGATTTCTGCTTGGCACTGTTTTGGGCATGGCAGGGGCGATTGCCATTGTCTACAGCCGCGTTGTGAATATGAGCCTGATGCCATGGGCCATCATCAGCCAAACCGTCCCGATTGTGGCGCTGGCCCCGATGATCATCGTCCTTTCAAGCCAGGTCGGTATCGAGGGGCGAACCGTGCCCAAGGCGATTATTTCTGCCTACCTTTGTTATTTCCCTGTGCTTGTCGGTATGGTCAAAGGCTTGCGGTCGCCCGGCGCGGCGCAGCTTGATCTGCTCAAGACTTACTCGGCGTCTGGAGTGCAGGCGTTTTTGAAACTACGGCTGCCTGCGTCGATGCCGTATCTGTTCACATCGCTCAAAATCGGGATTGCGGCTGCGTTGGTCGGAACCATTGTGGGCGAGCTGCCAACAGGGGCGATTTCGGGCCTTGGTGCACGGATCCTGATCGGTGATCAATTCGGTACACCTTTGGCAATCTGGGCAGCGCTGTTTGCCGCAGCGATCCTTGCGGGCGTTTTGGTGACATTGCTCGACCTGATGCAACGCGTGACCCTCAAGCGGATGGGGATGCAAGCATGAGCTGGTTGGTCTTTGCGCTTGTGTTCTGGATCGGGGCCTGGGGGTTGAATACGTTTCTTGCCAATTCCAGATGGAGTGGTTCTTTGGCTGTGCGTGTCGCGATCCCGGTGCTGTTCGGGGTCACCCTGATCGTTTTATGGGAGGGGATCGTGCGCGGATTTGGCGTTTCGCCAGTTATCCTGCCTGCCCCGTCCACGGTGGCGCAGACCTTTGCGGCCTCGAGGGATATCTTGTGGGAGGACTTCCAGCAAACCGTGCTCAAGGGTGCATTGTCCGGTTTTGTCATCGGTGTGATTGCGGCCTTCGTGACTGCGATCTTGATCGACCGGTCTTCCTTTTTGACGCGCGGTCTGCTGCCGATTGGCAACTTCGTAGCTGCGTTACCCATCGTTGGGATCGCGCCCATCCTTGTGAGCTGGTTTGGGTTCGACTGGCATTCAAAGGCAGCTGTTGTCGTGGTGATGGTGTTCTTTCCAATCCTTGTGAATACGGTGCAAGGCTTGCGGGAAACCGATGCGATGCAGCGCGACCTGATGCGTACCTATGCTGCAAGCTATCTCGACACATTGCTTAAATTGCGGCTTCCTGCGGCGCTGCCGTTCATGTTCAACGGCTTAAAAATCGCGACAACGCTTGCATTGATCGGGGCAATTGTCGCTGAATACTTTGGATCGCCGACACGAGGCATGGGGTTCAGGATTTCAACAGGTGTCGGAAGCCTGTCGATTGATCTGGTCTGGGCTGAAATCGCTGTCGCAGCGATGGCTGGCACAGCGTTCTACGGCCTTGTCGCATGGTTCGAAAAGCGGGTGACCTTTTGGCATCCGTCACATCGTGGACACTGATAAAAACAAACCACAACAAGGAGGTTACAACATGAAAACGAAAATCCTTGGCGCTCTTGCCGCCATAGGTCTGGCCGCCCCTGCATGGGCCGCTGACGACGTGACGCTGCAGTTGAAATGGGTCACGCAGGCCCAGTTCGCAGGTTATTATGTGGCGCTTGAAAACGGCTACTACGAAGATTCTGATCTCAATGTCACCATTAAGCCGGGAGGCCCGGACATTGCGCCGACTCAGGTGATTGCGGGCGGTGGTGCCGATGTCACGGTCGAATGGATGCCGGCAGCGTTGGCCGCGCGCGAAAAGGGGCTGCCCTTGGTGAATATCGCGCAGCCCTTCAAAAGCTCTGGCATGATGCTGACGTGCTGGAAGGATGCGGGCATCGAAACGCCGGAAGACCTCAAGAACCGCACGTTGGGCGTTTGGTTCTTTGGCAATGAATTCCCGTTCATGTCGTGGATGAGCTCGATGGGCATTTCTACCGATGGCAAAAGCGAAAACGGTGTCGAAGTTCTCAAGCAGGGCTTCAACGTCGACCCGTTGTTGCAGCGCCAGGCAGATTGCATTTCGACGATGACGTATAACGAATACTGGCAGGTGATTGATGCAGGCGTCAGCCCGGATGACCTCGTGACATTCAAATACGAAGATCAGGGCGTGGCGACGTTGGAAGACGGTCTCTACGTGTTGGAAGATCGTCTGGACGACCCGGCCTTTGTCGACAAGATGCAGCGTTTTGTTGATGCATCGATGAAGGGGTGGAAATGGGCCGAGGAAAATCCGGAAGAGGCCGCTTTGATCGTTCTCGATTATGACGAAACCGGTGCTCAAACCGAAAAGCATCAAAAACGGATGATGGGTGAGGTTGCGAAATTGACAGCGGGTTCGAATGGCGCTCTTGATCCGGCCGACTTTGAGCGGACCGTTCAGACCCTTCTTGCAGGTGGTTCGGACCCGGTGATCACCGCCGATCCGGGTGACGCCGCGTGGACCCATGCTGTATCTGATGTCTTGAACTGATCTCAGACAAATCCATCAGAACGAGGAAAGGGCCCGGTGGGCCCTTTCTGTTTAGCGACGTAGAGTGTCACCGTAACTGATCTTAGGGGTTAATTCGACCACTTTGGGTGACTCGATTTCCGGTGTGTTGACACGTTCGGAGATGATTTCTGCGGCTTTACGCCCAATCTCGGTACGGCACGCATCCATTGTGGCCAATTGTCGGGGCAAGCCTTCCAACAATTCTACGCCATTAAACCCCGCAAGGCCGATTTGATCGGGGATATTGATTCCTTTCTCCAGCAGCGAAAGCAGTCCACCAGCTGCAATCATGTCATTAGAATAATAGAGAAAGTCCAATTCCGGGTCGCGGGCCAGCATGGCCTCTGTCATCTCGCGTCCTTTGGCAAGCGCAGAGCCTCCGGAATAAAATTCTTGATCGGACACTTCGACACCGCTTTTTGCAAGTGCTCCGGTGAAGCCTTCAAATCGTTTGCGCGCACGATGGTCGAGCGGCATTTTCGTGCCCAGGAATCCAATCCGCTGGTACCCAGCTTTCAGAATGGCCTGCGCCATTTTGCGCCCGGCCCGCCGATGCGAGATCCCGACCATGGCGTCGATCGGTGTGCCGTCGACATCCATGATTTCGACAACAGGAATCCCGCTGGCCTTGAGCATGGCGCGCGATGCATCCGTATGCTCCAGCCCGGCGATGATCACACCCGAAGGACGCCACGACAGCATTTCATACAGAACCCGCTCTTCTTTTTCAGGAAGATAATCGGTCACGCCCACAACCGGCTGCAATTCTGTTTCTTCCAACGCAGCGCTGATCCCCGACATAACTTCGGGGAAAACCATGTTGCGCAGGCTTGGAATGATCACCGCAACAAGATTGACGCGCTGACTTGCCAAGGCGCCGGCGATCTTGTTCGGGACGTAGCCCAAGGATTTTGCGGCCGAAAGCACCCGTTCCCGCGTTGCCGTCGACACATCGCCACGATTGCGCAAAACGCGGCTCACCGTCATTTCGGAAACGCCGGATGCTTCGGAAACATCGCGGAGTGTAAGCGGGCGGGTATCGTCACTGGCCAAGGGCGTCATCCTATCCTGATAACGGGATGTTATCGCAATCTCTTGCTCACCAGCAAGCGATTGCAGCCTTTATGAAAAAATCGCCGAAGAAGATGACAATACGTTTTTGGATCAGTATGCCTGTATTGTGCGGTCCCGTGGCTCAACTGGATAGAGCAGCCCCCTCCTAAGGGGCAGGTTGCAGGTTCGAATCCTGCCGGGGTCGCCAATCCCGCTTTCGCGCTACTCCAATGGGATAGCGGCATTTCGACCAGCCAAACGTACGCTTATTTCATAAGCTTTTTCAGGGGTCATACCAGCCATGATCCTTGCGGCGCTTTCTGAGGGTATTCGGGCCAAAAAACCTGCTGCGAAAGTGGATTCCATTTGCTCGAACAAGGCAGCCGCTTGTTTGGGCTTCATGTTGGCATACACAGATGTCAGTTGGGCAAGATCGTCTTCGGCCGCTGTGGATGCAAGAGAGATTGTGTCACGTAGGCTTTGTTCGGCGTTTGCCAGTTTTATCAGTTCAGCTTCAATGGCGTCTTCGGCAGCCAAAACGCTTTTTTCACGTTCAAGCATTTCCGCCTCTTGTTCAATCAGCCGTGCTTCACGCTGTTGGATTGCTTCAAGCGCAGTCGTGAGCGCTTCGGGTTGTGCCAGATCAAGAGAGGCATTCTTACCAGGGGTTTCATCGGCTATTTGTTCTGAGACTTCACTTGCAATCACCTGACCCGCTTCTGTTGCAAGCCGGATACCGGCTGACAGGAGAAGTAGTGTCCCGATAATCGCCAGTGTCCCTTTGCGCGAGCGGCTCCGTCGGGTACTGCTTTTTTGGTATGTTTTTGTCATCCATTACTTCCCGCATGTCGAGAGAACACCGGTCCAGAAGGCGGTGAAGGAGCTTCAGTCATGTCGCCCTTGGCGGGCAGGTCATGCATGGATGCAACCATTAATTCCAATCGCTTGGCTGCATCCTCGGCGCGACTGGTGAGGGTTTCCAAACTATCTGTCGAATGAACTGCAGTTTTCTGCGCACCGTCCAAAGCGCGTTGAAGATCAGTAACCTGTGTAGAGAGTACAGCAACAGCAGCCCCGACGCCGTCGTCTAGATCGGTAAACTTTGAAAGGCGACGTGATAGCACAAAGCAGTAGAGCCCTGCACCAAGTGCACCCGCACCCAAGAAGATATCAGCGACCAATTCCATATGTCTCTCTCAATTCAGTATGAATTCTGTCACAAGCAGGCTGTTCGCCTTTCCTAGCCCGACGACCATCACGATTCGCCTGAACAAGTGCAGCCGGATTTTGAACAGGGCTCCGGGCCCTTCAATGTCTTCGATCGTCAAAGAGCTGAGATATCCATTCATGACATCCTGAATCCGAGGCAGCAGATATTCTACATCGCTTTGATAGTTGCTTGGCACTTCAATCTGGCCAGAAAAGCGGAGGTGTGTATTCGAAGCACCCGACGGTAGAGTGACGATCAAGGTTGGAATATCGACGAAAGCCACGTCTGGCAAAGCAGAGGATTTCAAATGTGCTTCCGGCGTGTTTTCCTGCCCAAAACCCATTGGGATCAATCCACTCGAGAGTCCGAAAAAACCCAAAGCTGCGCCAAGCGCACACAATAAACCGGCAAGAAGAACACCTTTTTTGGTCGATGTTTTTCCCTCGCTTGGTGCGCCAGTTTTTGCTGCGTCATCCGCGGCCATGATAAGGTCCTTTCCTATTTCATGACATCGTATTTAGCTGTCAGGCACTAACCGATTGTTAACACGAACCGGCAATAACGGCTGTCATCATCGAAACAGAATGTTTTGACTTTGGAGGATGACGGTGCAGCAACTGGTGCCAGTTTGGCAAAATCTAACGAGCATGCGCAAAATGGTCGTGGTGAGTGCGACAGTTGCGATTTTTCTCGCAATTTTAGGTATGTCACGGTTCGTAGCTCAGCCGCGCATGACACTTTTGTATTCGGGGCTCGATCCTGCCGCCGCCGGCGAGGTGATTCAATCGTTACAACAAAAAGGTGTTCCCTTTGATGTAGAGGGCACATCCCTTTTTGTCTCGGCGAACGCGCGCGATCAACTCCGGTTAACCTTGGCGAGCGAAGGGCTGCCTGCGTCTTCGGGGCAAGGTTATGAACTTTTGGACTCATTGACTGGGTTCGGGACAACATCGCAAATGTTCGATGCCGCGTATCTGCGTGCAAAAGAAGGTGAATTGGCACGGACAATTGTGTCATCGCCAAGTATTTCAACGGCACGCGTCCATATCGCCACTGGAAGTGATAATCCCTTCCGCAAAGATCTCGCACCAAGCGCCTCGGTTCACGTGAGCGCACGTTCTGGCACAATTGATCGTGCTCAGGTTCAGGCAATACGCCATCTCGTTGCGTCTGCCGTCGCCGGGCTACAGCCGTCTGATGTAGCTTTGATTGATGCACAGGCCGGATTGTTGTCGGACGATGGCGACGTCGCAAACATGTCACTGGAAAAGGATCGTACAGATCAGTTGCGAGATCGCGTTTTGCGTTTGATTGAAGCGCGTGTCGGGCGCGGAAATGCCGTTGTGGAGGTTAGTATTGATGCGGTTACCGACACCGAGTCGATTACCGAACGGCGTTTCGATCCTGAAAGCCGATTTGTGATCAGTTCAGACAGCGAGGAGCGATCTGATCAATCCGAAAATGCCGGTTCTGGCGCTGTTACAGTTGCGTCCAATCTTCCTGATGGGGATGCCAACGGAGCGGAAACCGAGACGCGTCAGACTGCCGAAACGCGTGAGAGATTAAACTACGAAGTTTCGCAGACGACACGCGAAATTCTAAAGGCGCCAGGGGCGATTAAACGGCTCACAGTCGCAGTTTTGGTCAACGGAAT
This sequence comes from Marivita sp., assembly GCA_043585115.1. Classification (GTDB taxonomy): domain Bacteria; phylum Pseudomonadota; class Alphaproteobacteria; order Rhodobacterales; family Rhodobacteraceae; genus Marivita. Next base: position 2,093,550 of record CP121326.1, on the reverse strand, counting down.
TCTTCAATCCGACGCTCAGGGTGTGCAGGCTTTTGTTCCGGTTCCGGATGATGAATTGGCCGCATTGCGCGATCTTGTCGCCTCGGCCGTTGGGTTTGACGAAAATCGAGGTGATGTCATCACGTTGAAATCCTTGTCATTCGAACCATTGGAGAATGTTGGATCTCTCCCGACAGAGGATCGCTGGTTGAGCGACCAACTTGACGTGATGAGCCTTGTTCAAATAGCGGCTTTGGCCTTGGTCGCGCTTGTTCTTGGCGTTTTTGTTGTCAGACCGTTGCTCATGCCGACACGTAGTCAAGACATAGCCGGTTTGGCAAATGACAGATTGGCAGAAAATCTCTCAACGGAGTTGCCGGTTTTGAGCGGAACGATTGAACCAGACGACACAGGATCCGGCCTTCCCGCTCTTGCCGAACCGGCAATTCAAGCCGACCATTTGAACACAGAAGATGCCGTTGCCAGATTGAAGAGCTTGATTGAGGGGCGGCGCAGCGAAACAGTTGAAGTTTTGCGCAGCTGGCTGGATGACCCCAAGCCGGAGGATGCCAGATGACGTCCTTATCTTCCTATCTTGAGGACTTTGGCGCACCAGTTTCCAGCCTGAACGCCTCTACAATTCCCGACGACATGCTGGAGCATGAGCGATTGGAGGCGTTCGACAAAGGGTACCGTGCCGGTTGGGATGATGCGATTAAAGCTAAAACAGATGAAGGTGCGCAAGTCACGGATAGCATCGCGCAACGACTTCAGGAAATGTCATTCACTTACCATGAGGTACATTCACAGGTTTTATCCAACCTTTCCCCATTGTTTGACGAAATTCTTCAAAAAATCCTACCGTCTTTAGCCCGAGAGACTTTGGGCGCGCATATCGCTGATCAATTGTCCAAGGTCGCGCGTGATATGGGAACAGCGCAGATCGAAATTGCTGTGGCCCCGGGTGCCGGAGCGCAGGTGTCCCAACTCTTGCAAGCGGCCTCCATCAGTCTGCCAATCGCCGTTAGCGAGGTGGCGGAATTGTCTGAGGGGCAGGCGGATCTCCGTTTGGGAGGCAAAGAGCTGGCAATCGATCTTTTAGCCGTAACAGCCCAGATCACAGAAGCAGTGCAGACCGCGCTGTATAATCAACCTGAGATGCGCGTACATGGATGACACGACAAAAATGACTGAGATGCATAAAGCCGACGCTGCATTTACCAATGTGCCTATCGAAATCATGGTCTCGGTGGGGCGTGCCCGGCCCTTGGTGCGTGATCTTCTGAAGCTAGAGGAGGGGTCTGTCTTGCTTCTGGACAAGCGCGTCGAGGACGTCGTGGAGCTTTATGTTGGCGACCGGCTTATTGGCATGGGTGTCCTTGAGATTGCCGAAACCGGAGAGCAGCATGGGCAGCTATGCGTGCGCTTAATAGACGTAAATGACTTTGGAACACCAGGCGTATAGACGGTGATCTGGCGTTGGTTACTTCTGTCGGTATTTAGCTTCTGTATAGCGACCAGTGCGTCGGCGCAGAATCTGTCTCTCGACTTTGGCGATGGGGGGTCTGTTACGGCAACAACCTTGCAATTGATTGCTCTCATCACAGTATTGAGTGTCGCGCCGGGGATTGTCGTCACGGTCACGTGCTTTCCGTTTATGGTAACCGTTCTATCGATCCTCAGACAAAGCATCGGATTGCAACAATCCCCTCCGAACATGCTGATAATCAGCATTGCGCTGTTCCTGACATTCTTTGTGATGGAACCGGTGTTGATCGCGTCGTGGGAACAGGGAATTCAACCACTTCTGGACGAACAAATCGACACAGAGGAAGGATTTCGTCGAGGCTTTGAGCCGTTTCGCGTATTTATGGCCGCACAGGTCGACCCTGATACATTCGCCACCATGGCGCGGATCCGTACAGATCTTGATCTGGTTGAGCCCACCCCGGAAACACCGCTTTCGGTTTTGATCTCGACCTTTATCTTGTCGGAATTGTCGCGGGCCTTTCAGGTTGGCTTTCTGATATTCCTGCCGTTTCTCATCATCGATTTGGTCGTGGCGGCGGTATTGATGTCCATGGGCATGATGATGGTGCCTCCTGCCATTGTTTCACTGCCATTTAAATTGGCGTTTTTCGTGGTGGCTAACGGATGGGCCTTGGTCGCGGAAAGCCTTGTGCGATCGTATCAATAGGCCTAGCGGCAGAATGAACCACTGCGATATCTGGCAGTGTCAAAGTGGAAGTGATCTTTGTGAAACCGGTCTGAATCGGGGCCCAGAACGGTGCCGAAGATGCCACAGGCGCGTTTGTGCATTTTGCGCAAAATTGGCCCTGTGTCTTTGCGATCCCAGCCCTGTTTGAGTGTAATCGCCGATCCATCGCGCAGGCGAAATCCTGAGATATCGATAGCGCGACCTTTGCCATGTTCGCTGATCTTGGCGCCCGGTTGGTTGTTCCGTGTTCGGCAGGCGTAATGCGCAGCGACTTTGATTTGTGATACGCCACCACCCGTTTTGCCGATCGCCGGTTTCATGCCTTTGTCGACCCATGTCTTTAGCGCCTTGGCCGTCGGGCAATCAATGACCGCTTCCTGACTGAGACTGACACCTGAAACAGAGCGCACCCGTACGCCGTTTTGGATACCGCAGGCCGACAACCGACCAGGTACAAAACCGACGACCTCACCCTGAATGGCCACGTCTCCGCAGACAGCGCCTTTCTGACGCGCACGGCGCTGAGCCATTGCCCGTTGAACCATGCTATCAGGGCGCAGGATCGGCTTGATCGATAGGCCGATCGCTTGTGGTGAAAAGGCTGCAAAGCTTCGCATACGCAGCATCGAGTCTTCTTCAAGTGTGCTGTGCGGGCGCGGATTGTGACCTTGCTGAATTTCTTCTGTGAGCTGTTTCACGAGTGCTGTTTCGTGAAGTCTTGGTCGAGCAGTGGGCCGGATCATGGACACGTTTACTGGTGCCGTCGCGTCTGGTGTGATCCGTGCAACCGGCCGCAGTGATGTGTCCGGCGCAGCGATCGCCGCACCACTCAGACATAACAAAATACACAAAACACTCGTAACGCGCATGAATTGTCCTATCCGGATCGACCGAAATTTGGGGCTGCAGTGTCTTGGCCCGCTTCAATGATACTACGTCGAATCGCGCGGGTGCGGGTGAAATACTCGTGCAGAAGCGGTCCATCGCCTTGTCGGATCGCTCTTTGCAGTACAAACAACTCTTCGGTAAAGCGCCCAAGAATTTCCAATGTCGCATCTTTGTTACTGAGAAAGACATCGCGCCACATGGTTGGATCCGAGGCGGCAATTCGGGTGAAATCGCGGAAACCGGCAGCAGAATATTTGATCACTTCGCTATCTGTCACGCGTCGCAGATCGTCGGCCACACCCACCATGGTGTAGGCGATAAGATGTGGGCAATGCGAGGTCACAGCAAGCACGAGATCGTGGTGATCGGGCTCCATCACATCGACATTTGAACCAAGCCCGCGCCAAAAGCGTGATAGGGTATCGACGGCGTCGGGGTCACTGCCTTTGGAGGGAACAATCAGGCACCACCGATTATCGAACAAAGTCGCAAAGCCGGATTCCGGACCGGAATGCTCGGTTCCGGCAAGTGGGTGGGCAGGCACGAAATGTACACCTTCGGGAATGTGAGGGGCCACATCGCTGATCACTTGTCCCTTGACCGATCCAACATCGGTCACTGTTGCACCGGGTTTCAGGTGTGGTGCGATGTCCGCGGCTAGCTGACCCATTACACCAACGGGCACGGCCAAAACGATCAGGTCGGCGTCGCACACGGCGTCCGCCAGAGTATCGCTAACCGTATCGCAAAGACCGATCCGTCGTGCTGTTTCACGGGTTTCTGCGCTGCGTGCATATCCTGTGACGTGGCTGGCAAGACCGCCGCGTTTGATCGACCAGAACATCGAAGAGGCAATAAGCCCCAAACCGATTAAGGCGACTCGGTCGTAGATATGGCTCATCGCGCACCTGCCTTGAATTGTCCGATGGCGTGGGCCACGCGACGGCAGCTTGCTTCGTCACCGACAGTGATGCGCAAAGCGTGCGGAAGGTTGTACGACCCAACTTGACGCACGATAAGTCCCTGCTTTTGCAGATACGAATTGCAGGCCTCCGCTTCGGCTTCGTCGGTAAAGCGAGCGAGGATGAAATTTGCCATCGAGGTGTCAGAGGGCACGCCATGTTCGGCCAGTGCCTCGGCCAACCACGCCCGCAAGCGTGTGTTCTCTAGGCGACATTTCTCGACATAAGCGGCATCGCGCACCGCCGCTTCCGCAGCGGCCAGAGCGCTTCCGGACAGGTTAAACGGGCCCCGAATACGATTGAGAACATCGATCACGTCTTGCGGTCCGTATCCCCAACCGATCCGCAATCCACCCAGGCCATAGATCTTGGAGAACGTGCGTGTCATTACGACATTTTCGCGCGCTTCGACCATGGCTGCACCGCCGTCATAACCATCGACGAATTCGGCATAAGCGCCGTCGAGCACAAGAAGCGCCTGAGGTGGCAGGTTTTCCGCCAGTCGTTCGACCTCTGCCAGACCGATCATCGTACCGGTTGGATTATTCGGGTTCGCAATGAAGACCAGTTTGGTGTTCTCGGTGCACGCGGCAAGGATGGCGTCAACATCTGTGACACGCTCATGTTCGGGCACCTCTACAGGGGTCGCCCCTGCGGCCAGCGCACAAATCTTGTAAAGTGCGAACCCGTGTTCTGTGTGGATCACCTCGTCGCCCGGCCCGGCATAGGCCTGGCAGAGAAACGTGATGATCTCGTCTGATCCGACGCCACAGATGATCTGGTCGGATTTCAGGCTGTAGACCTCTGCAATGGCCGTGCGCAGGCTCGCATGATCTGTCGATGGATAGCGGTGCAGTTCAAGAACAGAACGACGTACGGCTTCTTGCGCAACAGGGCTTGGCCCGAACGGGTTTTCGTTCGAGCTGAGTTTGACCACATTTGCTACGCCGTCGACATGGGATTTGCCGCCAACATACAGAGCAATGTCCATAATCCCGGGTTGTGGGGTGATCTTTGTCATCTGGGCCTCCGCTATGGCACAGGGTTTAGCGGTGCAGCGGGGCAAGGGAAAGCGACAAACCATCCCATGCGTGCATGCGGTCAGGTCTGTGTGCGCAAAACGGTATCAGACAGCAAGGCCTCGTATAGGTCAGGCGGGCCTTGGTAGTCGTCACTTCGTGGCAGATCGACAATCTGAACGTCATCGGCCGTGGTCAGATCGGGGGCCACATCGTCTGCATGGCTTAGAAATGAAAAGGTGGTTTCAGGTCCAAAGACCTTACGCGCCAAAGACGTGATCTCTGCGTATCGTGGCTCGGTCAGTTGGAAGTCGTCCCATGGAGTGACGTTATCGACGGTGTCCGGCAGGTTCGGTTGCACGTTGGACCAAACCAGATGGGTTCTTGCCGTGTGGTCCGGGTTTACAAACGGAGCGGCTTGATGTGTCAGCTTGCTGACCAATGTTTGTTGTTGCGTTGGCTCATCGAACTGCTTGGCGATCTCTTGCTCGTGGAAAAAGCAGACACCGGGCAGCTGTTTGTGAAAAAGCAAAACGTCCCATGCGACGTGATACTGGCTCACATCCTGCAATGATTTGACCAAATGTCCGGAAGCGGCAGCGCGAAGAATGGCCTCTGTTCCGATCAGCGAAACGATGTTCCAGTCGAACAGCGATCTGATGAAATGCGGCTCGGTCCCCGGATGCCTTTCTTGAAAAAAGTCGAACTGGAACCTGTTGATGCAGCTACACCCAATAGTCAGAACGCGCGTCGGGGTCATTGCCATAGCATGGCATCAGTCAGGTGTCGTAGGTCGGATGGAACCGACCCGCAGGCGAAGGTGTGAATATTTCGCAGCCATCAGACGTGATTCCGATTGAATGTTCGAACTGTGCTGAAAGCGATTTGTCACGTGTGACAGCGGTCCAGTCATCGGCCAGAACTTTTGTTTCGGGTCGACCAAGATTGACCATTGGCTCAATGGTAAAGAACATACCTTCCTCAAGCCGCGGACCTGTGCCTGCACGCCCGTAATGCAGCACATTGGGCGGAGCATGAAAAACGCGGCCCAGCCCGTGCCCGCAGAAATCCCGAACGACAGCCATACGGTTGCCTTCAACATAGGTCTGGATCGCATGGCCAATGTCGCCAAACGTGTTTCCGGGTTTGGCGGCTTCGATGCCTTTGAACAGGGCATCATGCGTCACTTGGATCAAGCGTTCCGCCTTGCGGCTCAGCTTTCCGGCGACATACATGCGGCTGGTGTCTCCGAACCAACCATCGACGATCACGGTGACATCAATGTTCAGGATGTCCCCGTCTTTCAGCTTTTTGTCACCGGGGATGCCGTGACACACAACGTGGTTCACGCTGATGCAACTGGCATGCTGGTAGCCTTTGTAGCCAATCGTGGCCGATGTGGCGCCTGCCTCTTCGACGCGATTGCGGATAAAATCATCCAGCGTGGCGGTTGTTTGACCGACGAACACGTGTTCTGCCACGTCATCCAGAATCCGAGCGGCCAGCTCTCCTGCTTTGCGCATACCCGCAAAGTCCGCAGCCTCGTGAATGCGAATGCCCTCGCGTGTCATGCGGCCATCATGAGATCTGTTCACTTGAGGACTCCCGTTGATCATTCAGTACATTTTAGCCCGCTGAGAGGGCATTTGCCAGTGGCGCGTCATTAGAACTCAGCTTGTGCAAGCATCGGGATTGTCTTGCCAAGTTGCACCGCCTCCGGGCTGATTTGGCAATCAAGAACCAAAGTTTCAACACCGGTGCTTGTCGCAGTCTGCCATGCCGCTGCATAGGCCGGGTCGATATCACCAGCAAGAGACATGCGATCACAGTCGGTACGTTGCACAAGGTAAAGCATCATCGCCCGGTGCCTTTGCCGCACCATTTCGGCCAGTTCATTCAGGTGTTTTGTCCCGCGCGCAGTGACGCTGTCTGGAAATTCGGCCAAACCTGTCTGGCGCGATAAAGTGACGGATTTCACTTCGATATACAGATCTGGATGGCCCTCGCGGGTCAGAAGGAAATCAATCCGGCTTTTCTCACCGTAAGGAACTTCGGCGCGTAGCCTGTCGAACGCGGTCACCCCAGGCACCTCACGGGCTTCAAGCGCAGCGCGCAGCATGCGGTTGGGAATGGCAGTATCGACGCCGGTGAAATCCCCGGTGTCATGCTCGACCAGCCGCCACCCGTATTTCAGCTTTTTCTTGGGATCATCATTTGGTTCCAGCCAGACCCGCATGCCGGGTTCGGCCAGCCCCATCATCGATCCGGGATTGGCGCAATGCGCGGTGATCTCTTGACCGTCCGCCAAGGTGACGTCCGCCAGAAAGCGTTTGTAACGGCGGATCAAAGTGCCGGGCACAAGGGGGGTTTGAAAGCGCATGACCCCCGCCTATACCTGAGAAAAACCGGGATCAAGGAGGCAGCGCATGCCCAATCCAACTGCGGCCATGCTGGTGATCGGCGACGAAATTCTGTCGGGTCGGACCCGTGACGCGAACATGCACCATCTGGCACAGGAGTTGACCAAGGTCGGGATTAGCCTGTCTGAGGTGCGGATCGTCAGCGATGATCGTGATGCGATTGTTACGGCGGTGAATGCGCTGCGGGCTGCATATGACACTGTTATCACCTCTGGCGGGATTGGCCCGACGCATGATGATATCACCGCTGATTGTGTGGCGGCGGCCTTTGGCGTTCCAATCGATGTGCGCGACGACGCGGCGGCCTTGTTGCAGGCGCATTACGACAGTCGGGGGATGGAGTTTAACGACGCCCGCAAACGTATGGCGCGCATTCCCGATGGCGCAACACTGATTGAAAACCCGGTGTCGATTGCGCCCGGCTTTACCTTGGATAACGTGCATGTCATGGCCGGTGTGCCGTCCGTGTTTCAGGCGATGGTCGCAAGTGTTGTTCCAACCCTGACCGGCGGCGCGCCTATTTTATCGCAAACGCTTCGGGTGGATCGCGGCGAAGGTGATATCGCAGGCCCGCTGGGCAAAGTCGCAGAGGATTTCCCCGATTTGTCCATTGGTTCGTACCCGTTCCAACAGAACGGTGCCTACGGATCGAACATCGTCGTGCGCGGCAGCGATGGTGCGCGGGTGGACCATGCGATGGCGCGCCTCTCTGAACTGTTCCCGGCATGATGCCCACCGTCCAGACGCTCTATGCGGTGACCGAGGCAACATGGCCGCCCGCCGATCGGACCCCTGCCGGTCCCTGGATGCTGCGAAACGGGGCAAGAGGTGGAAAACGGGTAAGTGCGGCCACCGCAGAAGGCGAGTGGCGTGACGAAGACATGTCTGCTGCCGAGACAGCAATGCGCATGCTGGGTCAGGACGCGCTTTTCATGATCCGCGAAGGCGACGATGCCTTGGACGCTGCATTGGAGGAACGCGGCTACGACATCATCGATCCAGTGAATCTTTGGGTGTGTCCCATTGACCAACTGACCGACGTACCAGTCCCGCGTGTCACCGCTTTTGTTATCTGGGAACCGCTTGCGATCATGCGCGATATTTGGGCCGCAGGTGGTATCGGTCCTGACCGCATCGCGGTTATGGAGCGTGCCGCTTTGCCCAAAACGGGCATTCTCGGGCGGATCACCGATAAACCGGCAGGCACCGCCTACTGCGCCATTTCCGAAAGGATCGCGATGGTCCATGCGCTAGAGATCGCTCAGGCCCATCGCCGCAAGGGCATGGGAGTCTGGCTTATGCGTCAGGCGGCACATTGGGCCAAGGCAAACGGTGCACACTGGATGAGCGTCCTGTGTACGCAGGCAAACAAAGGCGCAAATGGCCTCTACGCTTCCCTCGGCATGCAGGTTGTGGGACAGTACCACTACCGCATCTTACCCAACACAAGCGACACCGAATGACAAAAAATTCTCTTCCCACGGCACTGAACCTGCCGATGGTTGACCCGCTTCCACCGGAAACCCAGAAATATTTTGATGTCTGTCAGGACAAGCTGGGTATGATCCCGAATGTGCTCAAGGCCTACGCCTTTGACATCGACAAGCTTAATGCGTTCACCGCGATGTATAACGACCTGATGCTGGCGGGCAGCGGGCTCAGCAAGCTGGAGCGCGAGATGATCGCGGTGGTCGTCAGCTCAATCAACAAATGTTTCTATTGTCTGACCGCCCATGGTGCGGCCGTGCGCGAGATGTCGGGTGATCCCAAGCTCGGTGAAATGCTGGTGATGAACTGGCGCGTGGCCGATCTTGAACATCGGCACCGTGCCATGTTGGCTTTTGCCGAAAAGATGACCAAATCCAGTGCTGAAATTACAGAATTTGACCGCGAAGCGCTGCGCGATGCCGGCTTTAATGATCGTGACATCTGGGACATCGCCAATGTGACGGGCTTTTTCAATATGACCAACCGCGTGGCCAGTGCCACGGATATGCGGCCCAATGACGAGTATCACGCGCAGGCGCGCTGACCTTTTGGGCCTGTGCCTGATCGGGTGTCTGTGCGGGTCACCCGGTGCCGCGCTGGATTTGGCCCTGCCAATCGGTGCACGTGAAACCGTGTCGCGGGTGACGCAATCAGGCAGCTATGACCTGCCAATTGGCGCGTGGACCAAAGAGACAGGCGTCCCTGTTGCCAGCCTTGAGGGCGAAGTTCGTCACAAGGCTTGGCGCATTTCGGCGGCAGGCATCACCACAGGGCAAGTGCTTGGCCCCTTGCGAGAACAACTGATGACAGACGGGTTTGATATCATTTTCGAATGTACTGCCCGCACCTGTGGCGGGTTTGATTTCCGTTTTGGCACCGAAGTGCTGCGCGCGCCCAACATGTATGTCGATTTGTCAGACTACCGCTTCTTGTCGGCCAAATCCGCAGATGCCACCCAAGCGCTCAGTCTTCTGGTCAGCCGTGACAGCGACACGGTCTTCTTGCAGCTGATCGAGGTCGGCCCGCCTGGCAGACCTGCTGTCACTGTATCCGATGCGCCTACGGTCGCAATTTTCCAGGACGTGGGCGACGTGATCGCGGAACTGGAGCGTTTGGGTCATGTTGTGCTTGCCGATCTGGACTTTGCCAGCGGCTCTGCGTCCCTTGGCGATGGACCGGTGCAATCGCTGGATGCGATCGTCGCCTATCTGAATGCCAATCCAACGAGACAGATCACTTTTGTTGGTCATACGGACGCGACAGGATCGCTAGAGGCCAATATTGCCCTCTCCCGCCGTCGCGCGGAGGCGGCACGCGCCTATGTCAGCGCGCGCGGTGTATCGAACGCGCAGGTTGCGGCTGATGGGGTAGGGTTCTTGTCTCCACGAGCGACCAACCTGACGGCGGCTGGCCGCGAAACCAATCGCCGCGTTGAGGCGGTTCTGATTTCTGTGAAATAAGTCGAATAAAACGGGCCGGAGAATTCCCCGGCCCGTTTTAGCAACAGACGCTGACGTTGTTACGACGCCAGCTTGGCTTTGCGCAGGTAGGGCAGAACGGTTTCGATCTTGCCGTATTTGGCGATCGCATCTTCATCGCTGACCGACATCGGCACAATAACATCCTGACCAACGATCCAGTTTGCGGGCATGGCAACATTCTCGCGCGCCGAGGTCTGCAACGCGTCCAGCGCCCGTAATACTTCGGCAAAGTTGCGGCCAACCGTCATCGGGTACGTCATCGACAGTTTCAGCTTCTTGTCCGGTCCGACAATGAACACGACACGAACTGTTGCACTGTCTGCCGGGCTTCGGCCATCGGGCAACGCGTATTCGGCTGGCAGCATGTCAAACGCCTTGGCAACAGTCAGGTCTTCATCCGCGATGATCGGAAAACCCGCCTTGGCGCCCGAAGTCGATTCGATATCGCCCTTCCATTTCTTGTGATCTTCGACACCATCGACGGAAATACCCATCACTTTGGTGCCGCGCTTTTCCCATTCATCGGCCAATTGTGCCACCGCACCGAATTCGGTTGTGCAGACAGGTGTAAAGTCCTTGGGATGCGAAAACAGGATGGCCCAGCTGTCGCCAATCCACTCATGCAGCTTCAGTGTGCCTTGATCTGTTTCGACCGTCAGGTTCGGAATTTCGTCATTGATACGCAGGCCCATGTATTTGCCTCTTTCCATTTGGTTTCGTTCGACAAGTACATATGCAGATTTTCTAATGTTTGCACCCCTTGCGAGTGAAACTGGGGGGTGACACAGTGTCCTCTGCAATCCTCTGAAGGGAGAAAATCAGATGATCGAAAAACGCCAGTTCTACATCAACGGCAAATGGGTCGACTCCATTGACGGACGCGATCATCACGTCATTGACCCCTCAACCGAAGATCCCTGTGCGGTGATCTCTCTGGGGGGGCAGGCCGATACCGACGCTGCCGTTGCCGCTGCCAAATCTGCCTTCCCGTCTTGGATGGCGACCCCGGCCGCAGACCGGATCGCGCTGGTCGAAAAACTTCTCGGGATTTATCAATCACGCGGCGAAGACATGGCTCAGGCAATGAGCATGGAAATGGGTGCACCGATTGACATGTCCCGTTCCAGCCAGGTTGGCGCCGGTACGTGGCATATCCAGAATTTCATCGACGCGGCCAAGACATTTGAATTCGACCAACCGTTAAACGACCACAGCCCGCAGGACCGGATCATCTACGAAGCAGTCGGCGTCTGTGCTCTGATCACGCCATGGAACTGGCCGATGAACCAGGTCACGCTCAAGGTCTGTGCCGCGGCGATTGCTGGTTGTACCATGGTTCTTAAACCCTCCGAGGAAAGCCCGCTGAACGCCCTGCTTTTCGCCGAAATGATGCACGAAGCCGGTTTCCCACCGGGCGTATTCAACCTTGTGAACGGCGATGGCGTCGGCGTTGGCAGCCAATTGTCTGCACATCCCGATGTCGACATGGTTAGCTTCACAGGCTCGTCACGCGCGGGCAAGCTCATCTCCAAAGCTGCCGCTGACACGCTCAAGCGGGTGCATCTGGAATTGGGTGGCAAAGGCGCGAACCTGATCTTTGACGATGCAGACGAGAAAGCCGTGAAGCGCGGCGTGTTGCATATGATGCAAAACACCGGTCAGTCCTGCAACGCGCCGTCGCGTATGATGGTCGAAGCACCGATCTATGACCGCGTGGTCGAAGAGGCAGGCGAAATCGCGGCCAAGGTCAGCGTGGGGCCAGCGTCCGCCGAGGGCCGACATATCGGCCCGGTGGTGAATGCGAGCCAATGGCAGAAAATTCAGGACCTGATCCAGAAAGGCATCGACGAAGGTGCGCGTCTCGTGACGGGTGGGCTGGGTCGGCCCGAAGGCCTCAATAAAGGGTTCTATGTGCGCCCCACTGTTTTTGCCAACGTGACCAATGACATGACCATCGCCCGCGAGGAAATCTTTGGTCCCGTGCTGTCTATCATGAAGTTCGACACCGAAGACGAGGCGGTGCAGATCGCCAATGACACCGTCTATGGCCTGACCAACTATGTCCAAAGCCAGGACGGGGCGCGTCGCAACCGTCTTGCACGTCAATTGCGCTCGGGCATGGTTGAAATGAACGGTGTCGGCCGCTCTGCCGGATCCCCCTTTGGTGGGATGAAGCAATCCGGCAATGGACGCGAAGGCGGTGTCTGGGGCATTGAGGATTTCCTTGAAGTCAAAGCGGTCTCCGGCTGGGCCGCCGAATAACCCGCTCAGGGGCAGGGGCACCGTCCCCTGCTTCTTCTCTTTCCAAATACGCAAAAATGCGCGGCAGACGGCTGCGCCGCCCCTCTGCTTTAATGTCGCAAATGTCTCAGAACGGCGCCTTCACCCGGAATTTCCGGCCTTCGCCGCCATCCGGATGACGAATGCGCAATTCCTCTGCATGTAGCATCATCCGATTGTATTGATCGGCGGTTTCAGGCGCATACAGCGGGTCACCCAGAATCGGATGCCCAAGCGCCAGCATATGCACCCGCAACTGGTGGCTCCGCCCTGTCTGAGGATAGAGCTTCACGCGGCTTTCCGTGTCTGATGTTTTCATAACGCGCCAATCGGTGACTGCCGGCTTTCCGGTCTCGTGATCAACCTTTTGCAATGGCCTGTTTGGCCAGTCGACGATCAAGGGCAGATCGACAGTGCCGGTTTTCGGCTCCAGCTTGCCGGCAACGCGCGCAACATATGTCTTTTTCGTCTGTCTTTTCTCGAATTGCAGACCCAGATGGCGCTGGGCATGGGGCGTAAGGCCAAAGATCATGACCCCGGATGTGTCCCGGTCCAGCCGATGCACCAGAAGGACCTGCGGATATGCCGCCTCGAGCCGTGCGATCAGGCAGTCGGCCAGCTCTGGGCCCTTGCCTGGGACAGACAGCAATCCTGCAGGTTTGTTCACGACAAGGATCTCGTGATCCTCGTGCAGAATTTCCAGCGGCGTATCGGGCGGGGCGTAATCAGTCATCCGCATCCTCTACGCAGCCAGAGGTTTCGGGACAAGGCCGGGACCCTGATACAATGCGACTTGTTATGCCCGAACCCGTGCCGATGTTGGATCATAAAGCGGCTTCAAAGACGCCTTTGCCTGAACCCGCGTTCCTGCCACGTCGATCTCGTAGGTCGAAGCCAGGATCTGATCAATGCTTTCCCCTGCGCAAGGCACATAGCCCATGCCGACGGCACCCCCTAGATGATGCCCGTACGCACCCGAACTGAGATAGCTGACAATCTCGCCATCCCGCAAAATCGGTTCATGGTGATAAAGCAGAGGCTCGGGATCGGTCAGTTGGAACTGAACCATGCGGTTTTGCAAACCGTCTTCGCGCTTTTGCAAAACCGCGTCGCGACCAACAAATTCCGGTTTTGCTGTTTTGACCGCAAAGCCAAGCCCCGCCTCGAGAACATGATCCTCACAGGTGATGTCATGGCCAAAGTGCCGGAAAGCCTTTTCGATCCGGCAAGTATCCATGGCGTGCATGCCGCAAAGCATCAGACCGTGATCTTGTCCTGCCTCCCAAAGGGTTTCAAACACATGCCCCGCCTGATCGGCAGAGATATAAATCTCCCAGCCAAGCTCACCCACATACGACACCCGGTGCACCCGTGCGGTACCAAGACCGATCTCGATCTCCTGTGCAGTGCCAAAGGGATTTGCATCGTTCGAAAAGTCGTCCGGCGACACGGCTTGCAGAATGTGTCGTGCATTCGGGCCCATAACCGCCAGTACGGCTTCACCTGCCGTAACATCGGTTATGACCACGCGGCGTTCGCCGACATGACGGTGCAACCATGTCTGATCCGCGGCCCGTGTGGCGGCAGGGGTGACTACCAGATAGCACGTCTCTGACAGGCGCGTAACAGTCACGTCCGCTTCTATTCCTCCGCGGGTGTTAAGGAACTGGGTGTAGACGATCTTGCCCACCGGAACCGAGAAATCGCCACCGCCGACGTAATTTAAAAATGCTTCTGCATCCGGCCCCTCAACGCGCAGCTTGCCAAATGACGACATATCATAGAGGCCGACATTTTCGCGGATCGCCCTGTGTTCGCGGGCCACGTTGTCAAAGAAGTTCTGCCGCTTCCAGCTATAGGCATATTCCGGCGTCTGGCCCTCTTTGGCGTACCAGTTCGCACGCTCCCACCCTGCGATTTCGCCCATAACGGCACCGCGATCGAGGAGGTGCTGGTGAAACGGCGTCCGACGCACACCGCGTGCCGTGGCCTTTTGGCGATAGGGATAATGGTCCGCGTAAAGCAGGCCGAGTGTCTCTGTGACCCGGTCTTTGAGGTAGCGGCGGTTGCGCTGGAACGGTTGCGCCCGCGCGATGTCCACATCCCCCAGATCAAACGGCTTGGCGCCGTCCTCCATCCATTGCGCCAAAGCCATACCTGCACCACCGGCTGACTGGATGCCGATCGAGTTGAAGCCCGCTGCGACCCAGACATTGTCCATCTCGCGCGCCTGCCCAAGGTGGTAGGCGTTGTCAGGGGTAAAGCTTTCGGGGCCGTTGAAGAATGTATGAATCCCCGCTTCGGCCAACATCGGCATACGGTTCACCGCTGCCTCAAGGATCGGTTCAAAGTGGTCAAAATCTTCGGGCAGCTGATCGAATTCAAAACTCTCGGGAATGCCTGCCATGCCCCATGGCTTGGATTTGGGCTCGAACGCACCCAGCATCATCTTGCCTGCGTCTTCCTTGTAGTAAGCGCATTCATCCGGCACCCGCAAAACCGGGAGTGACGTCAGGCCGGCAATAGGTTCCGACACGATATAGAAATGCTCGCAGGCTTGCAGGGGCACGTTGACCCCTAACATCTGACCGACCTCACGGCCCCACATGCCTGCGCAGTTGACGACATGATCGCATGTGATCGTGCCGGATGTTCCATCTTCGGCTGCCCAATCCACCGCTGTGATCTGGCGCGCGTTGAGGCTCACGCCAGTGGCCTTGGTCCGCTCGAAAATCTGCGCACCCCTCTGGCGTGCACCCTTGGCCATGGCGAGCGCGATATTGGCTGGATCGCCTTGCCCGTCACTGGGAAGATAGACGCCGCCCACAACATCATCCGTGTTGAGATGGGCATATTTTTTCTTGATTTCAGCGGTGTCGATTTCCTCGACGGGTACGCCAAAGGCGCGGGCCATGGCGGCGGTGCGACGTAATTCTTCGTGCCGTTCTGCCGTCAGGGCGACCGAGATCGAGCCGGTTTTGCGAAAGCCAGTAGAAACGCCGGTTTCTTCTTCGATTCTGGAGTAGAGATCGGCGGTGTATTTCGCGAGCTTGGTCATGTTTGACGAGGCCCGCAATTGACCGATCAACCCGGCCGCATGCCATGTCGTGCCCGAGGTCAGTTGCTTGCGTTCAAGCAGGACAACATCGCTCCAGCCCATTTTGGCCAGATGATAGGCGACCGAGCAGCCGATGACGCCACCACCGATGATGACCACGCGAGCCTGTGTGGGAAGGGTCATGACGGGTCTCCTTGGTATCGTATAACCGTGGCAGTCATCTGCGTGGTCAGGCCTGCGCCTTTGATTGGTGTCGGACGAAGGCGCAGTGTTGGCATGTGCGTATTTGGAAAGAGAAGAAGCAGGGGCGCGCGCGTTAACCTTAATATGTTTTTAGGGTTGGTTACGGAGGCGGGGGCCCTGCGTTTCATGTGGCTTAGCCCTTGCCAAATCGCCGGGACAATTCGGCGATATGGGCCGGACCGGTTTCGCAGCATCCGCCAAGCAATGTCGCGCCGTGTTCAACCCAGATTGCCGCCTGATCGGCATATGCCTCTGGCCCCATATCACGACGGGCACTGAGTGAATCGACGGTGGATTTGTCCTTCAGGAATTCCTTGGTGATCTGGGTAAAGGCATTGGCACAGGCTCCGACAGGTTTGCCGCTGGTTTTGAGCACGTCAATTGCGGCCGGCATCGCCTCGGGTGCGGAACAGTTTGCCAGCAGCGCGGCAGCGTCGCCGCAGAGGGCCATCGCATCAGCCAGAGCTTCACCAGAGCGCAGGCGGCTGCCATCCTCGTCATCGACTGAGAACGCGATCCAGACCGGCTTGCCAATGTCGCGCACCGCTTCAAGCGCTGCCCGCACCTGTGCTGTTGAAATCACGGTTTCGAACAGCAGGAGGTCGCAGTCCGGAGCAATCAAATTGGCGATTTCAGAGATTAATTCGACAGCGATCTCGTGCGCTGGTTGCAGGTCGGCGCGGTAGGACGCGCCAAGTGGCCCTATGCTGCCCGCGATCCTTCCCGATCCATGGGCGTCGCGCGCCGCCAATGCCGTGTCGAGCGCGATGCGATGCAAGTCTTCAAAACGCGGCGCGAATTCGGTGCCCGCAAGCCGGTCGCGGTGGATGGCATAGGTGTTGGTCGTCGCGATCTCTGCACCAGCGGCAAAGTAATCCGCGTGAATTTCGCGAACCAGATGTGGCATGTCGATCATCACCTGCGTCGACCACAGTGGCGTTGGCGACATACCTGAGCGGTGGATGAGTTCCTGACCCATACCACCGTCAAGAATTGTGTTTGTCATGCGCGCAGCCTTTCGTTTTGCGGATCCCAGAGCGGTTCATCCTTCTGGACGACCGCTTTGCGCATTTCGCCGTAGATGTCGATCTCAAGTTCCGTACCGGGCACTGCCAGATCGGCCTGCAGCATGCCAAGCGCGATTGAGGCGTTCACCCGATAGCCCCAATCACCGCTGGTGGTTTCGCCCACGACCTGTCCGTCATGCCAGAGCGTCGACATGTAAGGCGCGTCGTAGTCGCCCGCATCGACGAGCAGCGTCACAAAGCGTTTGCTCACGCCCTGCTGTTTTTCGCTCTGAAGCGCGGCCTTGCCGGGGAAATCCTGCGGCTTGTCGAGTTTGACAAACCGGTCCAGCCCGCCTTGAAGCATGGAATAATCGGTCGAGAGATCGCCCTTCCACGCGCGATAGCCCTTTTCGATCCGCAAGGAATTGAGTGCATACATGCCAAAGGGTTTGGCACCAGCGGCCAGAACCGCGTCGTAGATGGCTGGCATGTCGGCGTTTTCGGCGTGGATTTCCCATCCCAACTCGCCTGCAAAGCTGACGCGCAACAGGGCCACCCAAGCGCCCGCGATTTCACTTTCCTGGAAGCTGAGCCATGGCAGCGACAGGTCGCCATTGCAAATCTGGCCGAGGCAATCGCGCGCCGCGGGGCCGGTCACGATCAACGTGGACATGCGCGTTGTCCAGTCGTCCAAGCCAAAGGCGGCGTCGTCAGGCATATGATGCTCAAGCCATTCACGGTCGTGCCATTGCGCGGACGCTGCCGTGACAAGAACGAAATGGTCTTCCGCCTCGCGGGTCACCGACATTTCTGTCACAATCCGGCCCCTGTCATCTGCGAAGTAGACAAGCCCGACGCGGCCGATTTTGGGAAGTGCGCCAGTGACAAGCCCGCGCAACCAGTCATCCGCGCCCGGGCCATGAACCTTGAAGCGGGAAAACCCGGGTAGGTCGAGCACGCCGCAATGATCCCGCACAGCTTCGCATTCTTCCTTGATGCGCTGCTGCCACGGGCCTTTCCGCGCCCAGGTCTGGGTCGCCTCCTCAGATGTGTCATCCCCCGGCTGCGCGAACCAATTGGCACGTTCCCAGCCGTTATATGCGCCCATGACGCCACCCTGTGCGATGATCTTGTCATGCACCGGCGAAAGTTTCTTGTCGCGTCCTGCCGGCCATTCGTGATGCGGAAAGTGCATCCCGTATTCGTGGCCATATACTTCGATAGCCTTTTGGTTGCAGTAATCCTGATCGGTGTAATCGGTATAGCGCCGCGGATCGACGGCCCACATATCCCATTCGGTCTGGCCTTCGGTGACCCATTCGGCCAGCACCTTACCCGCCCCGCCGCCTTGGGTGATGCCAAAGGTGAAGACGCAGGCCTCAAACGCGTTGGGCACACCGGGCATAGGGCCGACCAGCGGCAGCCCATCGGGCGCGTAAGGGATCGGTCCGTTGATCACACGCCCCACGCCCGCCTCGCCCAAGATCGGCACGCGGGCCATGGCGTCTTCGATATACCATTCAAGCCGCTCCAGATCGTCGGGGTAAAGCTGAAAGCTGAAATCCTCGGGCATGGGATCATCTGATGTCATCCAGTGGCCTTTGCAGTTCCGCTCGTAGGGACCAAGGTTCAGCCCCATTTTCTCTTGCCGCAGGTAATAGCTGCTATCGACATCCCGCAGCAGCGGCAGTTTGCCATTTTCCTTTGACCACGCCTCAAGTTCGGCGACCGGTTCGGTCAGAAAAAACTGGTGACTCATGACCGCCATTGGCACGGTCCGTCCGCCGTAAGGTTTGAACCATTCGCCGACGCGCTCGGCATAGTAACCGGCTGCGTTGACAACTTTTTCGCAAGAGATGTCGCCCTTATCGGTGTGCACGATCCATGTATCGCCTTTGCGCGTCACACCTGTTGCGGGACAAAAGCGCTGGATGCTGGCCCCCATCTGGCGGGCGCCTTTGGCCAAGGCCTGTGTCAACTGCGCGGGGTCGATATCCCCATCGTCAGGGTCGTACAGGCCTCCGGCAAGATCGTGGGTTTCCATGAAGGGATAGCGGTCTTTCATGTCAGACACCGATATCATCTCAAGGTCGAGGCCCTGATACCGGCCCATGGCACGGGCGCGCTCGAATTCCTGCATCCGCTCTTTGCTGTGTGCCAGCCGGATTGAGCCGGTGACGTGGTAGTTCATTGGGTAATCCACCTCGTCGGCAAGCCCGCGATAAAGCTCAAGCGAGTAGCGTTGCATGTTCATGATCGCCCATGAGCTGCTGAACGACGGGCAATTCCCTGCCGCGTGCCATGTGGATCCGGCGGTCAGTTCGTTCTTTTCAAGCAGGACACAATCCCAGCCCGCCTTGGCGATGTGATAGGCGCATGATGCGCCGACCACGCCGCCTCCGATGATGACGACACGGGTGGTTGTTGGGAAATCGGACATGGAAGCTCTCCTCAGTTCCAGGCAAGGCGCAGCGCGAGCCCGCCGAAGACGATTGCGGATAGTTTGTTGATCCAACCAGAGGCACGTTGGATGCGCGAAGCAGCCAGACCAGCGAAGCCGCCGATCAGGCAGTAAACTGCCAGTTCACCCACTGCGAGCAGCGTTCCGAGGATCAGGATCTGCTGCCAAACGGGGCCAATGTCGGGATTGGCGAATTGTGGCAGGAAAGCCAGCACAAAGAGGCCCACCTTTGGGTTCAGAATGTTCGTTACAAAGCCACGGCGAAACGCGCGCCATGTGTCGCTGCGTCCTTCCCTGCGGGCGGGGTCGGACGTGTCGGTCCATGTGGTATAGGCAAGCCAAAGAAGATACGCCGCACCGGCATAGCGCAGCGCGTCATAGGCGATGGGATAGGTTATCAACAAAACGGCAAGACCTGCTGCGGCGATCACAACATGCCCCAAAACGCCCAGCCCTATTCCTGCGGCCGCAGCCATGCCCGAGCGCGCGCCGCCCCGCATTCCACTGGCCAGTGTGAACATCATATCCGCGCCGGGCGTCAGATATAGGACAAGGGCTGCGCCCATGAAGGTTATGTAGGTCCACAGTGGAATGGCAAAGGCTAGCTCGAGCATCGGTTATGTCTCGCGCTGCGGATCGTTGGGGTTGATCTGATAGTAATCGCCTTTGGTATGCGTATGGATATGACCGCGCAGTGTCAGACCGGTTGGTCCGTCGATTGAGCCGGTCGAGAAACAGATAAAGGGGTCATTCTCGCTGTCCCAAAACAGCGCCGATCCACAGGTCGGACAAAATCCGCGCTTGGCATGTTCAGAGGACTGGTACCAACGCACCTCGCCTTTGATCTCAAGTGCGCCATCCGGAACGTAAGACGATGCCCAAACATGACCCGATTGCTTGCGGCATTGGGTGCAGTGGCAGGCCGCCGGTGCGCCTGCTGCGCCACGAGCGGAATATGTGACTGCGCCGCAAAGGCAGCTTCCTGTCAGGGTGACCGGGGCGGAAGAGGTTTCGTTGCTCATCAGTACACCGGGGGCGCGATGACCCAGATCGCCACGGCGGGGTCATCATACGGGTTGATCCATTCAAACGGTTCGGCCTTGATCCGAAAACTGTCACCGGGTGTGAGCGTAAAACGACGGCCGCTGATAATCAGGTCAAGTTTGCCAGAAAGCAGGTATCCCACCTCTTGCGTGGGGCGGGTGACAACTTCGCCTATGCGGCTGTGTGGCTGAAAGGTAGAGTGCACAACTTCGAAATCGTCGGAAAGGTCAGGTGAGAGCAGTTCCTCGATCAGGCCGCTGTCCCCGCTGCCTATGGGTCGCCGTGCACCCTCTCGGACGACATAACCTGCTTCGTCAGCTTGCGCATTTGGCGTGCCAAACAAGAGTGACACAGGAACATCGAACAGTTTTGCGATGTGGCGCAGATCGGTGATGGATGGCTCGGAAAGATCCCGCTCGATCTGGCTGACCCAGCCAACCGACCGCCCAAGACGATCCGCAATGTCCTGTAGCGTCAGACCACGGGACTTGCGCAGCGCCCGTAAGTCCGCGCCAAGTGTCTTGCTATGAAGAACCGGATCGTGCTGCACGACTCGCCCATGAAAAATCTGACCTGAATTTCATGGCACGGTTTGATGAAAAATCAAAAGGAATTTTCATTCTGGCGCCAGCGCGGCAAAATTCCGGTCATCACCAAAGACGGAACAAAAACGCGGGTCGGATGTTGTGTGGATACAATAGCAATTCAAGGAGCAGCCCATGAACCGCATTATCTACATCGTCGGACTTGTCGTCATCGTCATTGCGATCCTGTCTTTTATCGGCATCGCGTAATTATCAGAGAACGGCAGAGAATGTCTTTGCCAGGATATCAGCAATCGCATCTGCGTCCGCTTGCGTGAACGCGTCAGGTTGATCGCTGTCGATATCGAAAACGCCCAATAGCCGGCCTTTGCCATTCCAAACCGGAAGAACCAGTTCCGACCGTGTGGAAGAAGCGCAGGCGATATGGCCGGGAAAGGCGTCGACATCCGCAACCAACTGAACCTCTCCGGTGCGGGCCGCAGCACCGCAAACACCACGCGAAAACGGGATGGTCAGGCACCCGTGCCCGCCTTGATACGGCCCGATCTTGAGCAGTTCTGGCCCGGCCACGCGATAAAAGCCTGTCCAGTCAAACCGATCGTCAGAATGGTGCACCTCGCAGGCCACGGTGGCCATAAGGCTAACCGTGTCGGTTTCACCGCTGGTCAGCGCAGCGATGGTTTTCTCAAGCGTCGTGTAGTCGGCCATGTCATGTCTGTGGTGGAATTGCCCCACACCTCCGCGAAAATTCTAGATGCGCTCAATGGCCAAAGCCGTGCCTTCACCGCCGCCAATGCAGATAGCGGCCACACCGCGTTTCAGACCGCGCTTTTCCAACGCGTTAAGAAGCGTGACGATGATCCGCGCCCCGGACGCGCCGATGGGGTGACCCAACGCGCAGGCGCCGCCATTTACGTTTACGATATCCCGGCTGAGGCCCATTTCGTGCATAAACGCCATCGGCACAACGGCAAAGGCTTCGTTCACTTCCCAAAGGTCCACATCGTCTTTGCTCCATCCGATCTGAGCCAGCAGCTTTTGGGCGGCAGGAACAGGCGCTGTGGTGAACAAGCCGGGAGCCTGAGCATGGCTTGAATGACCAACGATCCGCGCGCGCGCAGCGTCACCGGCTGCATCCGCCGTGGTTAGAACCAGTGCCGCCGCACCGTCCGAGATGGACGAACTGTTGGCCGGCGTGACGGTTCCGTCTTTGCGGAACGCAGGCTTCAGCGTCGGGATTTTGTCAGGGCGGGCAATGCCCGGCTGTTCATCCTCGGTAACTACGATATCACCTTTGCGCGTCGAAAGTGTCACCGGGGTGATCTCGTTTTCAAAAGCGCCAGAGGTTTGCGCATCCAGTGCGTTGGACAAAGACCGCAAGGCGTATTCATCTTGCGCTTCGCGTGTGAATTGAAATGCTTCGGCGCAGTCTTCGGCAAAAGTGCCCATCAGGCGACCTTTGTCATAGGCATCTTCCAACCCGTCGAGAAACATATGGTCAATCACCTGACCATGGCCGATCCTTGCGCCGCCACGCATTTTTGGCAAGATATACGGCGCATTGGTCATTGACTCCATGCCACCGGCGACAATTGCAGAGGCGCGGCCCAAAGCGATGGCATCGAAGGCCATCATTGCGGCTTTCATACCCGATCCACACATTTTGTTGAGCGTCGTGGCAGGAACCTCTTCGCCAAGACCTGCCGCAAAGCCGGCCTGACGTGCTGGCGCTTGCCCCTGACCGGCAGGCAGGACACAGCCCATCAAGACCTCATCAACAATTGGTGTGCCCGCCTGATCCAACGCCGCACGGATCGCAGCGCCTCCGAGCTCTGCCGCGGTGGCATCTGAGAACGCGCCTTGAAAGCCACCCATTGCCGTGCGTGCGGCTCCTGTGATCACAACCTCTGGCATCCTGCGCCCCCCTCTTATGTGCTTTGGCCTTGCATACCGGATGGTAAGGATTGGCGTCTAGGGTCTGCGGCACATCAAATGCCGAGGTCCCATGGAACTGATTGTCGAACCTTTCAACACTGCCAGCATCATTCGCGTTCACGCTCCCCGTATCGACGCTCCGAACGCGCTCCAATTCAAGGAAGAGATGCGCTCGCTCACGGGGCGCACATCGGGCCGTTTCATACTCGACTTGCAGCAGGTCGAGTTTATTGACTCAAGCGGTCTGGGGGCGGTTGTTGCTTCGATGAAGCAATTGCGCCCCAGCCAAACGCTTGAATTGGCGGCGTTGCAACCGATCGTGGATAAGGTGTTCCGCCTGACCCGGATGGATACCATCTTCACGATACATGACACGGCGGATCAGGGCATTGGCACCACCACCGCCTGACCTGATTCCCCTGACAGAGCTGTGCTTGCCAGCATTAGATGCGGCTACGCCGCTAATCCTGATCCGCATTGATCAGGCTGTTCTGCAATCCGATCTGTCGCACCTGCGGGACGATGTGCAGATTGCTCTGGCCGAGGCTCTGAACAACGTGTCCGAGCACGGATACGCCAAATCTGACCCCGGTGCTGTCGCGCTGCGGGTTGCCCAGCAGGCCGACCGGCTTGAAATCTGTCTGACGGATTGGGGCCGGTCATTTCCCAATAGCACTATGCCCGAAGGGATTAGCCCTGCGCCCGAAAGCCTTTGTGAGGGCGGGTATGGCTGGTTTCTGATTCGAGCCCTTGCCTCAGAGATTCGGTATTTGCGAACAGACGGTCAAAACCGCCTTTGCCTGACATTTCGCGGGTAGGCGTCGATTCCCAACCGTCATGGTTCTGACAATTTTCATCGAATTGTCTCGAGTTAGGAAATAGTCCTTTATTTGCAGGCTGTTTGTCGCGTCAAAGCCCAGCCATGACAAACAATGGTCATAATGGCTTCGAACTTTGGACGCGGTTCAAGGCCATACAGTACGAGTAGCTGCACAAAGCTTCACCTCGACGTCGTACCATTAACAGCCCCCACCCAGTGTGCGACGTCGAGGTACTTCCTTTCCCCTGACATCATTCGATTGACCTCCCACTCGGTCTGCCTATCTTGACCGTCAAAAGAGAGGGACAAGTCCTATGCGTGATTTCCAGATGCCGGGCCGCTCTGCGGTGATGGCGACAAACGGCATGTGTGCAACATCGCACCCGCTGGCCGCACAAGCTGCCATTGATGTGCTAAAACGCGGTGGCAATGCCGTCGATGCTGCAATCGCGGGAGCCGTTATTCTGGGACAGGCAGAGCCGGCAATGACCGGAATTGGTGGGGATTGCTTTGCACTGATCTCTCCGGCAGGTGGCGATGATGTGATCGCTGTGAATGGCTCGGGCCGCGCGCCCGCTGCAGCCAAAGCAGACGATCTGCGTGACCGCGGAGAGGCGACCGTGCCACTTTACGGGCCCGAAGCGGTTACCATTCCCGGTGCGATAGATGCGTTCTGCACCATGTCGGAAAAATGGGGTCGCCTCGGTATCGCCGACAGCCTGGCGCCTGCCATCGACTATATGGAAAACGGGTTGCCAGTCGCAGACCGTGTTGCATGGGATTGGCACCAAAACGAGCATCTGCTTCAGGGGCATGCGCGCACGCATTACCTGATGGAAGGCTCGACCCCCAAGCGCGGTCAGGTGTTCCGTCTGCCCGGCAATGCAGAGGTTTTGCGCCGTGTCGCCAAAGAAGGCCGTGACGGGTTTTACACGGGCGAAGTCGCCCAAGATATGCTGGCCACGCTGAATGCACTGGGCGGTGTTCACACAGAGGCCGATTTCGCGGCGGCACAAACCACCATTGGTGCGCCGATCAGCGGCACCTATCAAGGGCGCGAATTGTTAGAGCATCCGCCCAACGGCCAAGGTGCAACGGCGATCCTGCTTCTCAATATCCTGTCGCAGTTCGATCTGGCGTCCTTGGATCCGTTCGGGGCCGAGCGTGCGCATATCGAAGCCGAGGCAACCAAACTGGCATATGATGCGCGCAACCGTTTTGTGGCTGACCCCGACCATATGACCAAGCTGGACCATATGTTGTCGATGGACACCGCCCAAAAGCTGGCGACGCTGATCGACCCGAAAAAAGCCATGGCCGGTCCCGCAGCCCTTAGTGAGGCGGTGCACAAGGACACGATTTACATCACCGTGGTCGACAAAGACCGCATGGTCGTGTCGTTAATCTATTCGGTATTCCATAGCTTCGGGTCTGGTTTGGCGTCCGAGAAATTCGGCATTCTTCTGCAAAACCGCGGCGCGGGCTTTACCCTGCAAGAGGGCCACGCAAACGAATACGGTGGGGGCAAACGCCCCATGCACACGATTATCCCCGGCATCATTCGCGACGCAGGCCGTGTGGCCATGCCGTTCGGTGTGATGGGAGGGCAGTATCAATCCTGTGGCCATGCGCGGGCGATCACCAACATGACAGATTTCGGGCTCGACCCGCAGGCGGCATTGGATGCGCCGCGGTGTTTTGCTGAGAATGGCAAGCTGATGATGGAGCGCGGATATTCAGACGCTGTGCGCGCCGAATTGACCGAGATGGGTCACGAGGTGGAAACACCCGAAGTGGCAATCGGCGGGGCTCAGGCCATTCTGATCCATGAACACGGTGTTCTCGAAGGCGCGTCCGATCCACGCAAGGACGGCTGTGCCATCGGCTATTGATTAGCCGCCCCCGGCTTTAACAAGCCGGGGGTAACTGTTCGACCCGTTGGTGTCGGGTCAGTAACTGTATTCGCTGTAAATCCGGCTGATATCGCCGTTCCAATCGCCATTGTAATGGTCGATCAGTTCATCGGCGAGCGTCTTGCCTGTCTCTACGCTTTCTTTCAGCGCGTTCAGGAAATGGGTCTCGTTCGGCACCAGACCTCCGGCTCCCGGACGGGCCCGTGCGACCAGACCAGCTTCGGAAATCTTCAAGGCTTCACGCGCCAGATCGTGCATCTTGATGCCGTTAACCTCGGCTTGCAGCCCGTCAACGGATGCGGCCACGCGCAGCGCTTCGCGGGTTTCGGCATCCCAACCTTTGACCAAATCCCACGCTGCATCCAACGACGCTTGATCATAGGTAAGGCCAACCCAGAATGCGGGCAGCGCACAAAGGCGGCGCCAGGGTCCACCGTCGGCTCCGCGCATTTCGATGAATTTCTTCACCCGCGCTTCGGGGAAGATCGTTGTGAGGTGATCAGCCCAATCTGACAGCGTTGGTGTTTCTCCGGGCAGGGCCGGTAGTTCGCCTTTGAGGAAATCACGGAACGATTGCCCCAACGCGTCGTGATATACCCCGTCGCGGTAGACAAAATACATCGGTACATCCAGCGCGTATTGCACCCACGCCTCGAACCCGAATCCGTCTTCGAACACAAAGGGCAACATGCCTGTGCGTGCATCGTCCAGATGCCGCCAAACGCGCCCGCGCCAGCTTTTGTGAACGTTCAGCTTGTTCTCGAAAAACGGCGAGGTGGCAAACAGCGCGTTGGCCACAGGCTGCAACGCCAGCGCCACACGCATTTTTTGCACCATGTCCGCTTCTGACGAAAAGTCGAGGTTCACTTGAACCGTACAGGTCCGGCGCATCATGGTCGTGCCAGCTGTGCCGACTTTCTCCATATAGCTGTCCATCAGCTTGTAGCGGCCCTTTGGCATGAGGGGCATGTCCTCGTGCTCCCAGATCGGTGCCGCGCCCAGACCAATGAACCCTACGCCAATTTTGTCCGAGATCGCTTTCACGTCACGCAGGTGGTCGTTCACCTCGTCACAGGTCTGGTGGATCGTCTCAAGAGGAGCCCCTGACAATTCCAGCTGACCACCGGGTTCAAGCGAAATATTCGCACCGTCTTTTTCAAGACCGATGAGGCATTGTCCTTCCATGACGGGCGACCAGCCATGCCCGTCGCGCAGTCCTTCCAGTACGGCCAGAATGGACCGGTCGCCTTCGTAAGGCAGGGGCTTCAGGCTGTCTTTGCAATACCCGAACTTTTCATGTTCGGTACCAATGCGCCAATCTTCCTTGGGCTTGCACCCATCGGCGAGGTATTGCGCCAACTGGTCTTGATGTTCGATGGGCCCGCCACCGGATTGGGGGATAGACATGGCGCGTCTCCGGTCTGTCTGCTCATAAATCGACGCCAGCCTTGGGCTGATTTCCTCAGGCTGTCAATGGAGGCGCGCGATGCGTTTCTCAAGGTCTGGTCTGCGCCAGAGCACAATTGGCCCGACCCCTTCATGTTTCAGGGTCGACGCAACACGCCCCGGACTTAGGCCCGGCAAGCTCGCAAAGGCGTCAAACAAAACATCTGCGCCTTCCGCGTTGACCGGAATATGAAGCGCGGGTCCTCCCTCATGGGTGATGATCCAGTGGCGGGGATGTTCCGTCGGATCAAGGCTGATCGAGGTCACCGCATCCAGATCGACCAAACCGCCGTTGAGCGGACCGAAATACCCGATACGCCGCTCGACCACCTGTACAATTCCGGGCCCGCCACCACCCATTCTGGCCCGTCCCCGCTGTAGCCCTGCAAAAAACAAGGCAGCGCCAAGGAAGAGCGCAAGATATCCGATCCAGGACAAAAGACCGGGCAGGACGCCAAAGCTCCAGTAAAACCCGATCAACAAAATACCAGCGCCGACCAGCGCCTCCCGCCAACGAAACATGGCTGCACGGATTTCGGGGCGAATAAAACTCATTGCGGCATACCACGCAGATCGTATTTCGAAACGGATGTGGACCGTCCGGTTGACCGAACAACCGTCATGCCCAATCCCCCAAATGGCTCTGCCACAAGGTCAGGGCCGCTACCGCAGCCGTATCGGCGCGCAAAATCCGGGGGCCAAGGCTGATTGGCGTGGCGTGATCCAAGGCGCGCAACCGTTTGCGCTCATCGTCGGAAAACCCGCCCTCTGGCCCGATCAGAATCGCCCAAGGCCCGGGAATATCAGGCAAACGCCCGCTCTCGCCGACAAGGGCCTCGTCGCAAAATGCAATGTTCCGCGTCTTGTCCCAATCGGTCAGAAGCCGGTCGAGTTTGCTCAAACCTGCGACCTCGGGGACAAATACACCGCCGCATTGCTCCGCGGCCTCAATTGCATGTGCTTGCAGCCGGTCCTGCCGGATACGCTCTGAATTGGTAAAGGCAGTCTGGACCGGAAGGATGCGCCGCACCCCCATCTCGGCGGCCTTTTCGACGATAAAGTCAGTTCGTGCCTTCTTGATCGGGGCAAACAGCAACCAAAGATCCGGCGGTGTCGTTTGTGGTTGAGATTGCTCACGGCACACCAGAATGCCGCCACGCTTGCTGGCCTCGGCCACTTCGGCTTGCCATTCACCATCCCGCCCGTTGAACAGGGCCACGCGGTCGCCAACGGACATTCGCATCACCCCAAAAAGGTAATGTGCCTGATCCCGCGTCAGAGGAACCGGTTGTGCCGCCCCAAGCGGCTGCTCTACAAAAAGCCTGACTTTTGCACGCAGTTTCGCATTCATGGAGCAACACATATGCCCGGTCCGCAGATTTCACCAGACCAGAGCGGTCAGGTTGCCGACGCCGTCACAGGCAATTGGGTCGATATGCATGCTCCCGCGTGGACGCGCCCCTACCTGCGGCTCAGCCGGGCAGACCGCCCCATTGGCACTTGGCTTCTCTACCTGCCCTGTGTCTGGGGCACATTGCTGGCGATGTTTCACACCGGCGAAGCACGGCTCTTTGATGCCTGGATCATTCTGGGCTGCGGCATTGGTGCCTTCTTGATGCGTGGGGCGGGATGTACGTGGAATGACATCACCGATCGCGAAATTGACGGATCGGTGGCCCGCACGGCGTCGCGTCCAATTCCTTCGGGGCAGGTCACGACCAAACAGGCTCTGGCGTGGGCCGTGGTGCAGTCGCTTCTGGCCTTCTGCATCCTCATCACGTTTCCGGTGCAGGCGATTTTACTGGGCATAGTGGCGCTTGTCCCTGTTGCGATCTACCCGTTTGCAAAGCGGTTTACATGGTGGCCGCAGGTGTTTCTTGGCATTGCCTTTAACTGGGGCGCGTTGCTGGCATGGACTGCGCATACCGGTGAACTGCAATGGCCTGCTGTCTGTCTCTATCTGGCAGGCATGGCGTGGACCCTCTTCTATGACACGATCTACGCGCATCAGGACAAAGAGGATGACGCTCTGATCGGCGTCAAATCCACAGCGCGGTTGTTTGGCGATCAAACCCCGAAATACCTCGCTTGGTTTCTTGTCTTGACCGTGGCTCTGATGGGGTTTGCGATCATCCTCGCAGCCCCACGTGGCGAGATTTTCGCATTGGTGATCGCTCTTGGCGGGCCATGGGCAATGGGCTGGCACATGATGTGGCAAATGCGGCGGCTCAAACTTGAAGACATGGATCGCCTGCTGCAGCTATTCCGGTCAAACAGGGATGCGGGGCTGATCCCTGTGCTGTTTTTCGCCATTGCGCTCTTCGCATGATTGCACTCTGTCGCGCTGCGGCGTATCGCTTTGCCAACCTTAATTGACGCGGAACGTGAATGCGCCTGTCTTCTGTCTTCATTCTCTTCTGTGCCTTCGCCAGCGCAGCCGTGCTCAGCGTTGGGGCCGCATGGGTCGCAGCCGGAGCTGTCGAGGAAAGCTCGGAACGGGCTATTCGCACCGAACTGGATCGTGATGCGCTCATTTGGGCCGATGTCGACACCAATGGTTTGTTGGTCTTCCTGATCGGGATAGCCCCAACCGAAGCAGCGCGATTTCAGGCACTCAGTGCGGCGGGGCGGGTCGTCGACTCGGCGCGTGTGATCGACCAGATCGATATCGTGGACAGCGACGGTATCGCGCCGCCACGGTTTTCAATTGAAATCTTGCGCACGGATTCCGGCGTTTCGATGATTGGCCTTCTGCCCGCCGATGTGGATCGCGACAAACTGGTTGCGGACATTTCGCGCGCCGTGCCTGATGCGCCTTTATCCGACCTTCTCGAAGTTGCGGACTATCCCATCCCAGAGGGCTGGGAGGATGCAATGGATTACGCCGTGTCCGTACTGCGCGTTCTGGACCGTTCGAAGATCTCGATCGAGGCGGGCCACGTCGCGATCCGCGGAGCTGTCAAAGACGAAGACACACGCCGTTTGGTCGAAGCCGATCTCGCCCGTCGCGCCGGTAGCGATCTGCGGCTCGGGCTCGAGATCACAGCACCACGGCCGGTGATCTCGCCGTTTACGCTGCGCTTTATCAAAGACAGCGACGGCGCGCGTTTTGACGCCTGCGCCGCGCCGACCGAAGAAGATCGCTCCGAAATTCTTAAGGCCGCTTCTGCTGCGGGTCTGGAAGGCAAGATCGACTGTCGCCTTGGCCTTGGCACGCCGACCAATGATTGGGGCACCGCCGCCGCAATGGGTATTCAAGCTGTTGACCGGCTGGGCGGTGGCTCAATCACATTTGCCGACGCCGATGTCGCCGTGTTCGCGCTCGAAGGCACGGATCAATCGCTGTTTGATACGGTTGTCGGAGAGCTGGAAACCGGTTTGCCGGACGTGTTCGTGGTCAACGCAACCCTGCCAAAGCCACCCGAGGATGCACCCGAAGGCACACCCGAATTCACCGCGACACGCAGCCCCGAAGGCGACGTGCAACTCCGCGGGCGCATCAACAGCGAAATCGCCCGTCAGACGGCAGACAGCTTTGCGCGTGCGGCGTTCGGATCCTCTACGGTCCGCATGACAGCACGGGTTGATGAAACGCTCCCGGCCGACTGGTCAAACCGTGTTCTGGCAGGGCTCGAGGCTTTGTCGCGGTTGTCCAACGGGGTGGTGGTTGTAACACCCGATGCATTGTCCATATCGGGCAATACCGGCAATCAGAATGCAAGTTCGGACATCGCGGGCCTATTGGCCGACAAGCTTGGTGAATCCGAAGGTTTCGAAATTGACGTCGCCTATCAGGAAAAGCTTGATCCGCTTCTGGGTATCCCTACCCCCGAAGAATGCGAAGCTCAGATTGTCGAGATTATTGGCGATCGCAAAATTACGTTTGAGCCGGGGTCGGCCACGCTTGACACGGCCACCCGTGACATCATGGACGAGATCGCAGAGCTTTTGCAGCTATGTGGCGACATTCCCCTGGTGATCGCAGGCCATACCGACAGTCAGGGCCGCGAAACGATGAACCTGCAACTAAGCCAGGACCGCGCACAGGCGGTGGTGAACGCCCTTCGCGACCGTCGTGTTCTGACCTCCAGCTACGAGGTGCGCGGCTACGGCGAGGAACAGCCCATCGCAACCAACGATACCGAGGCAGGCCGCGAGGCCAACCGTCGGATCGAATTCAAACTGCGTCGCCCCGAACCCGTGCCCGAGACAGAAACAACACTGGAAAGCGTTGAAGAATCCGTGCCAACAGACGAAACAACGCAAACCGACGGCACGGAGGACACCAGCGATGGACAGAACTGAGTTTGTCATCACGACAGCGATCATTCTTTTCGTGGCGTTTTGCCTTGGATGGTTCGCGAACTGGCTGGTGCATCGCTTTACCCGCGTGAGCCAAGCCGACATGGATCAGCTTGAACGCATGAGCCAGGAACTCCACGAGGCTGAAGAAACCCGGGATCAGGCGATCACCTATCTGCAGCAGCGCGAAGCCGAATTGACCAACCAGCTTGCCCAGACCGAGGCTGAACTTGCCGCCGCAATGGAAGGCCTGCGCGACGCGCGCCACGAGGCCGAAGAAATGCGGGCCTATGTCGAACGGATGAACGTGAGCTAAGCTTTCTGTCCGCTTGCTCCTGAAGCTTTGGCAAACACCTCTTGGCATTTGCTTGTGGTCAACGTCACGTCGACGTCAACCAAGCTTCATTGTGCCGTCAATCTCTGCGCGCGCAGCAAGGCCGGGCAAATCAGGAAGGCTCAGTGAACCGCCACTGCGCAATACCAGCCCGTCATGTTCAAGCGCACGAAGCTTCTTGTTAACGGCCTCCCGCGTGACACCAAGAAGCTGTGCAAGATCCGTCTGCGAAAAGCGGCGCGTAAAACGCGCTGACTGTCCGTCTATCTCGGCATGATTGTGAGCCAGATCGTAAAGCCGGCGTGCCAGCCGCGCATCAAGCCCGGAAAAGGCAAACCCGCCGATCGTGTCGACATTCCGCCGCAGGATTGTGCATAGCGACAGGATCAGATGTCGTGCAACGGCCGGGTCCGAAGCAAGGGCCGCCTCGACCGCTGTCACCGGAAGCAACAAACAGCGTGTCGTCTCTAATGCTGTCGCGGTCGCCGAGCGGGGCAATTTATCGAGAAGCGCAATCTCACCGAAAGAATCCCCGGGTTCGGCAAAGTGCAACGTAAGCTCACGCCCCTCACGGTCTGCGATCCATAGGCGGACCTGTCCCGAAATAACGACGCGCAAACCGTCTACCACATCGCCTGCTGCAAAGATTTCGGTGCCGGGTTGAATGACACGGATCGAGCTGGCCTGAACCAGAGGCTCAAGGCTTTGTGGCCCCAAGTCCGCAAAGAGGTAACACTTTCGTAGAGCGGCCTCTCTCTCGTCACGAAGCGCGCCCATGTGTGTCCCCACCTTACATTGCATCCCGCCCGCGCAACGAATGCGTGGCCCGTCATGCTTCTATGTGAGAAAGTGCATTGAGGGAAGCGCGCACTGAAAGAGACTTTTCCGCCAGCGCAGACGCCTTAGGGTGCTACAATGAAAGACGTAAAAGTCATGGGTCACATTTGTGCTGTGAGAGTACAGGCTTTCAGGGCGACCTTTGGACACCAATGTCGGACGTCCCCAAATCGGCAACCGATGCAAAGCGGGTGTTCATTTCAAAAAAGATGCGCAAAACCAGCGTGATGCTGACGGTCCCGACATGAAAAACATATGCCAGGACCGTCACGGGGGGGAACATGTGAGCAATCTGAAAGAGGGGGGCGATGCGGTTTGACCCGCACCGCCAAAATTTATTTTTGGTCTATGACTTGTGAAAAATTCCTATTCGTCGCTTTGATGAACGAAACTTTGACGCAAGATCTGACGACTTGTCGGATGGACCACGATCAGAACTTCGCTGCCATCCTGGTCATAGGCGGTCAGCGTGTTCTTCTCTTGATCGACCATGTTAATATTACTGAAACCAGCCATGATCAGTTTTGCCTTCATGCCATCGAAATACTGGTTTGGCATGTCCGCCGTTGTATTGGCGGAAGCACTGAATGCACACAGCATGGCGACGCCTGTCAAAGCAGATGTAAAATGTCTCATGGTGCGTATCCTTTGGTTAAAATGTTTGGTGATGGACCTGCCATCAAACCCTGTATTCAACTTGCCAAAAGCGCGCCGCGTTGGATGTGAACGGCTTCACAGTTTCCAACAAAAAACTTTCAGCGCTGTTAATAGCGTCTTGCAGGGGCCTATATCCGCCGATCTGAACAAGCTGGCCTTTTGGTGGCTGATGCCGCCCTGCGTGTCGGGTGCGCAAGACGCAGCAGGGCCCCTTGGCTCTGTGCGAATTCTTAACAAAACCTTAAAAGGTCCGGTTCGGTCCCTTTGTTTCGCGCGCGAAACAATTGGGTACACAGGCTGATCTATTTCTTGCGCTTGCGGGATCGCTGCTTGCGCAAGCTGCTGCGCCCCCGCGCATGAAATTCCGGTGGCCGTTTCGCAACCCACTGAAAAAACGCCGACAGGTGCGGGTGGGCGCGCAGGGTGTCGGGTGTATGAAAGTCCCGCGCCAGTTCGGCCTCGGTCAGGGTTGCATGTATTTCCTGATGGCAAATGTGATGCACCAGAATCGTTGGCCCGCCCTTGCCGCCTTTCAGCTTTGGGATCAGGTGATGCTGGCTTTGTTTCACGCCCGGCGGAATGGGGCGCAAACATAGTGGGCAAATTGGATCAGGGTCGGTCACGGCAGCGGTTCTCCGGCGCGCTAGGCTTGTGCTGGCGCGTGGCTCAAGGCATTTAAGCTGCGACATAGCAGTAAAATTTCAAGGGAGCCGCCATGGACTGGGACCTCTCATCGCAACCGCCCATCGTCCAGAAAGCGGCTGATTTCGCTCTGCAAGGCTATGAGATCGCGTTGGGTTGGCTTTTGTCCCCGGCAGCATGGTCGCAATTTGCCTTGTTGATTGTTGCCTATTTTGCGGCGCTGTTCCTGACGCGGCGCTTGCGCCCGACGTTGACCCGCATTTTGACGCCTCCGGCAGACAACGTTTCTGTATTGTCCCGACTGCGCCGCATGGTGCTGATGGCAGTGCCGCTCTTGTTGCCTGTGCTGGCATATATGTTCGCAGCGATCGGCGAACAGGTTACACGCGGCGTGTTTGGAACGGGCACTGTGATCGCCTTTGGCAAAGGGGTGTTCCTGTTTCTGGCGGCGCGCACGCTTGTGCGCGAAATCATCACCGACCCGTTCCTGAAATTGCTGGGGCGTTATGTGTTGCTGCCAGTGGTGGCACTCTATGCCGTTGGGTTGCTTGACCTCCTGACCGAACGTCTCAGCAATACGATCATTTCGCTCGGCAACATCTCGTTTTCGGTGATGGCTTTGCTGCGCGGTGTGATCGCGGGTGCGCTCTTGTTCTGGTTGGGGCGCTGGTCGAACGATCAATCCGCCGCCTACATCAACAAGCAAGAAGAGATGCGGCCCGCCACCCGCCAACTTGCGGCCAAGGCAGCAGAGCTTGTCATCTTTGGCATCGCCTTCATTCTATTGATGAACATCATGGGCGTGCCGCTCACCTCGCTTGCTGTTCTGGGTGGTGCCATTGGTGTGGGTCTTGGCTTTGGTCTGCAAAAGATTGCGTCGAACTATATCTCGGGTGTGATCCTGTTGCTCGAGGGGCAAGCAACGGTCGGGGATTATGTTGAACTCGACAATGGTGAAGCAGGCACCATCGTCAAGACCACTGCACGGGCAATGATCCTCGAGACGTTCGATGGTCGCTGGATCGTGGTCCCGAACGAAGATTTCATCACCACTCGCGTCGTCAACTATTCGGATCAGGGCAGCGCCAACCGGCTCGAGGTCGCGTTCTCGGTCAGCTATGACACGGACATCAACACGGTGCCGGCCATCATCGAAGCGGCGGTGGCAACCCATCCCGGCGTGCTGCAAGAGCCAGAGCCGCCAGACTGCGAGTTGCGCGGTTTCGGCGACAGCGGCATCGATTTCGGGGTCGAATTCTGGGTGAACGGCATTGATGATGGCAAGAACAAGTACGCTTCGGACGTGCTGTTCCTGATCTGGAACGCTCTCAAAGAGCATGACATTGAAATCCCCTATCCACACCGTGTTGTTGAGCTGCGCAACGCCCCCGCATCGGAATGACGGATGCGCTGGTCATAGGCGGAGGTCCGGCAGGGCTTATGGCGGCAGAGGCGCTTTTGGCCGCAGGACGTGTTGTGACACTGGTCGAGGCCAAGCCCTCGATCGGTCGCAAGTTCCTGATGGCGGGCAAGTCCGGGTTGAACCTGACCAAGATGCAGGCCTTTGGACCGTTCCTCGCGTCCTATGGAAAGGATCTGCACCCGACGATGCGCGCTTGTCTGAAGGCGTTCGGGCCAGAGCAGGTCAAAGACTGGACTGAAGCGCTGGGGCAAACAACCTTCACCGGCTCGACAGGCAGGTTGTTTCCAGATGTCATGAAAGCCTCGCCGTTATTGCGGGCGTGGCTGGCGCGGCTCGATGGGATGGGGCTGGAGCGACACACCCGATGGCGCTGGACCGATTGGGAAAAGAACATCCATCATTTTGACACGCCCGAAGGCGCGCGTGTGCTGACGCCTCGTGTCACGGTCTTTGCGCTGGGCGGTGCCAGCTGGGCGCGGCTTGGGTCAGATGGTCAATGGGCATCGCGTTTCGCAGAGGACGGAATCGCGGTCACACCTTTCCAGCCATCCAATGTCGGGCTGGCGGTTGATTGGTCGGATCATATGACTCGTCACTTTGGTGCGCCGTTAAAGAACATAGCCTTGCAGGCTGGTGAACAGGTGTCACGCGGTGAGGTGGTGATCTCAAAACATGGTCTGGAGGGCGGCGGGGTCTATCCGTTGGCCCCATCGCTGCGCGACGGCACAGACCTGCGTTTGGACTTACTGCCGGATTTGACCATCGACGCGATTGTTGCGCGGTTGTTGAAACCCAAAGGCAAAGCAAGCCTGTCGAACCACTTGCGGCGCGTACTGAAGCTTTCACCGGTCGCACAGGCCATCTTGCGGGAATTTGTGCGCCCTTTGCCGAGCGCCCCCGAAGATCTGGCGCAGGCGATCAAGGCAGTTCCGATCTGTCATGCAGGGCTGCGACCGATGGACGAAGCGATTTCGACCGCGGGCGGTGTGTCCTTTGATGCGTTGGATGAGACGCTGATGCTCAAGGACCGGCCGGGGACTTTTTGCGCGGGTGAGATGCTTGATTGGGACGCGCCCACCGGGGGGTATCTTCTGACGGCCTGTTTCGCGACAGGGCTTTGGGCCGGGCGTCACGCGGCAGAGTATGATCGCCCGTGACGTGACGTTGGGGCGTGACACGTCAACTTAGGACGTGTCAGGTGGTAGCAACGGAGGAGTTCTGCCATGACCACATACCCGCATATGCTGGCCCCGCTCGACCTTGGGTTCACGACACTGAAAAACCGCGTGCTGATGGGATCGATGCACACGAACCTTGAAGAGACCGGTGACTGGAACCGCGTGGCAGAATTTTATGCGACGCGTGCACGGGGTGGTGTGGCGTTGATGGTCACAGGCGGCATGGCCCCCAACCGCGAAGGCGGCGTGTTTCCCGGGGCGTCAGGGCTGTTTACCGATCAGGACATTGCCAACCACCGGATCGTCACGGATCGGGTGCATGAAGCGGATGGCAAGATCGCGATGCAGATCTTGCATGCCGGACGCTATGCTTACAGCAAAGACTGCGTCGGTCCGTCCGCGATCAAATCGCCGATTTCGCCTTTCCCGCCGAACGAGTTGGACGAAGACGGGATCGAAAAGCAGATCTCGGACATGGTGACCGCTGCGAAACGTGCGCAAGAGGCGGGGTATGATGGTGTCGAGGTGATGGGGTCGGAAGGGTATTTCCTGAACCAGTTCCTTGTGACCCATACCAACAAACGTACGGATCGTTGGGGTGGATCGTACGAGAACCGGATGCGCCTGCCGGTCGAGGTGGTGCGCCGTGTGCGCGCGGCTGTCGGCCCCGATTTCATCCTGATCTACCGTCTGTCGATGATCGATCTGGTGCCCAATGGCTCGACCCACGAGGAAGTTGTTCAACTCGCGCAGGCCATTGAAAAGGCGGGTGCCACGATCATCAACACTGGTATTGGCTGGCACGAGGCACGGATCCCCACGATTGCCACCTCTGTGCCGCGGGCGGCGTTTTCATGGGTGACGAAAAAACTGATGGGCAAGGTTGGGATTCCGGTCATTACGTCGAACCGGATCAACACACCCGAGGTTGCAGAAGATGTGCTGGCGACGGGATGTGCCGATATGGTGAGCATGGCGCGACCGTTCCTTGCTGACCCGGATTTCGTTGCGAAAGCGGCCGCAGGCAAGGGGGCGCAGATTGCGCCGTGCATCGCGTGCAACCAAGCCTGTCTGGATCATACGTTCCAGATGAAGATCTCGTCCTGTCTTGTGAATCCGAAGGCCTGTTTCGAGACCGAGTTGAAAGTTGAACCAACCGTGAATGCCAAGCGCGTTGCGGTGGTGGGCGCCGGACCAGCAGGGCTGTCGGCAGCAATCACAGCAGCAGAACGCGGCCATCAAGTGACCCTGTTCGACAAAGCAGATGAAATCGGTGGCCAGCTCAATATGGCGAAACAGGTTCCGGGCAAGGAAGAGTTTTGGGGGTTGGTCGATTGGTATCGTGCCATGTTGATTGAAACAGGTGTGACCGTTGCCTTGGGGCAGGCTGTGACCGCAGATGATCTGTCTGGCTATGATGAGGTGATCATTGCCACGGGTGTTCTGCCCCGCGATCCGCAGATCCCCGGTCAGGACGGGCCGAACGTGCTGGGCTATGTGGATGTACTGCGCGGCAAGGCTGCCGTTGGCCAGCGTGTGGCTGTGATCGGCGCGGGTGGAATCGGGTTCGATGTTTCGGAATACCTTGTGCATGAGGGTGAAAGCCCGACCGAGAACCTGCCCGAGTGGATGAAGGAATGGGGTGTAACTGACCCGGCAGAGCAGCGGTCTGGTCTGGCCCCGGAAGGGCCGCAGCCAACAGCGCCCGCGCGGCAGGTCACGTTGTTGCAGCGCAAGGCGGAAAAACCGGGCAAGCGGTTGGGTAAGACCACGGGTTGGATACACCGCATGAGCCTGATGATGAAAGACGTGCAGATGAAGGCGGGTGTGAATTATGAACGCATTGATGCCGAGGGTCTGCATGTCACTTACGGAGAGGCGCGGGAACGGCCAGAGGTGATTGCTTGCGATACGGTTGTGCTGTGCGCCGGGCAAGTGTCGGAGCGGTCGCTGGCGGATGATTTGGACGCCAGGGGTGTGACCTGCCATGTGATTGGTGGCGCAGACGTGGCAGCCGAGCTTGATGCGAAGCGCGCGATTGATCAAGGCACACGATTGGCTGCGACATTGTAAGGAACGGTTGGTCGACTGGTGCGTTGAAAGGTCAGACGGCGGGGCATGCGGCCCCGCTTTGACATTCAATTCATCAGGAGGCCAATCATGCCTGCAATCAACGACGCAAAAATCCTGCTTATTTCGACACACGGCTTTGAACAATCCGAGCTTGAATTCCCGCGTGACCAATTGCGCGCCAAGGGCGCAACGCTGCACGTCGCGACGCCGGATGGCGGTGCGATCAAAGGTTGGGAAGGCAGTGACTGGGGCCGTGAGGCCGAGGCCGACGCCAAGATTTCGGATGTCTCAGCAGAGGATTACGACGCATTGGTCATTCCCGGTGGTCAGATCAATCCTGATCTGCTGCGCGTTGACGAAGACGTGCTGAAGCTCGTGCGCGCGTTTCACGATCAGGGCAAAACCATTGCTGCAGTCTGTCACGCGCCATGGGTGCTTATCGAAGCGGGTGTTCTTAAGGGACGTGATGCAACATCATACCATTCGATCAAAACCGATGTCATCAACGCTGGTGCAAACTGGAAAGATGAGCCGGTCGTTGTAGACCAAGCGATCATCACAAGCCGCCAGCCAGAAGACCTCAAGGCGTTTGTGTCGAAGATCGTTGAGGAAATCGAAGAGGGCAAACACCAGCGCAAGGCTGCGTAAGTCTTTTGCCTTAGAAGAAACGGAAAGACGGGCCATGTGCCCGGCTTTTTCACGCTCGGTGATCGTGATTGGATGGCTCTGTTTCGAACGAGGGCGCGGCCATCACGCAAACCAAAGTCTTGCCGTGGCGTCTGATTGAAGGCGAAAATGGCAGGCCGTTATCGTGTCGACCCTTGAAAACAGGGGCATTTTTCGAATTTGCGCTGTTTCCGTTAAAACGACATTGCCCAACAAAACCCAGATATTGTCTGCGAAGTGCCTAAGTCGCGCCTGATTTCATGACCATACCCGTGTCAACGAAACACGAGGAAAACATATGGACCGTCTTACCGAAATGGAGGCCTTTGCCACAGTTGTGGATCAAGGTGGCTTTACTGACGCGGCCAAGAAAATGGGTATTTCGAAGTCTGCTGTGTCCAAGCATGTTTCAAGCCTTGAGGCGCGTCTTGGCGCACGGCTTTTGAACCGGACCACGCGACGCGTCAGCCCGACTGAAATTGGCCTTGCCTATTACGACCGTGCCCGTCGGGTGCTTAACGATGCAGGTGAAGCAGACGCGCTGGTCACCTCAATGCAATCTGCGCCCTCTGGCCTGTTGCGGATCAGTGTCGCTACGGATTTTGGCGTCAACCATTTGTCGCCGGTTTTGGGTGAATTCCTCGCGGATTTCCCGGATATCACGGTGAACATGGTGCTGAACAACCGGTACGTTGAACTGATTTCAGAAGGGTTCGACATGGCCGTGCGTATTGGTGAGCTGGAAGACAGCACATTGCGCGCACGCAAGTTGACCGAAACCACAAAGCGCATGATCGCGGCACCGGGATATTTCGAGAAATACGGTCGCCCGCGGCGCATTGATGATCTGAACGAACACAAGCTTTTGCACTATTCGAACCAGTCGAGCGGCAATGTCTGGAAGGTGACCGCACCTTCGGGTGAGAAACGTCAGGTGCGCACGGCGGGTTGGCTTTCTGTGAATGACGGTCAGTCCCTGCTGAACGCCTGTGTTGCTGGTCTTGGCATCGCGTATCTGCCGTCCTTTCTTTATGCGGATGCGATGGAGCAGGGATTGGTCGAGGATGCGATCCCCGATCTGCCCGTGGACACGCAAGGCATCTATGCCGTTTACCCACCGGGCCGGTTTACCCAGCCCAAGGTCCGCGCCTTTATCGACTTTCTTGTACACCAGTTCGCGGACAAAGGTCCCAAAGACTGGTAAGAACATCCTCCCTCGTCTGTTCGCAGACTACCTTATCGCCCCGGACGCCATAGCCGGGGCGTTTTTTTATGCCGGTTTCCGGGTTGCGATGGCGCCCGCGCGGGGGCAGTGTCTGCCGGTGTTTTAACCGGAGTCCTGCCATGCCGTTTACCCTAGCAACCTGGAACATCAACTCTGTCCGCCTGCGTGAAGGGTTGGTGGCCAAGCTGATGGCCGAAGAAGGTCCGGATGTGCTTTGCCTGCAGGAATGCAAAAGCCCGGTCGACAAGATCCCGCTAGAGCAGTTTCAGGCACTGGGATACGGCCACATGGTTGCCCGCGGGCAGAAGGGGTACAATGGCGTTGCGATCCTGTCCAAGCTGCCGATCCAAGATGTTGGCGATCAGGATTTCGCCGCGCTGGGCCATGCGCGCCATGTTGCCGGACGGTTGGAAAACGGTGTGACGATCCACAACTTCTATGTGCCTGCAGGGGGCGATGTGGCCGACCGTGCGGTGAACGACAAGTTTGGTCAAAAGCTCGATTATTTGACCGATATGCGGGATTGGTTCCGGTCCGAGCGTCCCGAGAAATCGGTGCTGGTGGGCGATCTGAACATTGCCCCACGCGAGGACGATGTCTGGTCGCATAAGCAATTGCTCAAGGTCGTCAGCCATACGCCGATTGAGGTCGAACATCTGGCCGAGACGCAGGATGCAGGCGGTTGGGTGGATGTGACCCGACAGGATATCCCTGATGGGCTGCTCTATTCGTGGTGGAGCTATCGCGCCAAGGATTGGGATGCGGCTGACAAGGGACGGCGGTTGGACCATGTGTGGGCGACGTCGGATATCTCAAACGCTGCGCATGGAAGTCGCGTGCTGCGCGCGGCGCGCGGTTGGGAGAAGCCGAGCGATCATGCCCCTGTGTTCGCAACATTTGATCTTTAGGGGTTGGGGGGCTGTGAAAATTTCTCAGTCTCTCAAGTGTATTTGAGATGATGTCCCGAAAAATTCCGTTTTGTCGGTGATAATTGGGATACTTGCCCGTGTCAGATCTGCGATGCTTTGCGCAAGCAGTGAAATACGGAGCATCTTATGGCAATCCAAGACACCGACACGGCATCGCGCCCGAGCTTTTTGCGTGGATTTATTGATCACCCTGCCAGTGTGAACGAAAGCTATCTGCAGCATGCAGGCTTTGCTTTCGGT
This sequence comes from Marivita sp., assembly GCA_043585115.1. Classification (GTDB taxonomy): domain Bacteria; phylum Pseudomonadota; class Alphaproteobacteria; order Rhodobacterales; family Rhodobacteraceae; genus Marivita. The sequence continues at coordinate 2,051,837 of CP121326.1, read as the reverse complement.
TTTGCTGCGCGGCTGTTTCTTGCATCCATGGCAGCGCTGGTACATGCGCTTATCCCGCCTTTGTTTGAAACCACAGCAAGCCGGATGATCCGAGAGATGCACGCGCGGATAGAGGCGCGGCACACCGACGCCGGGCACTGAGCATGTGTCGACTTGCGGCTTATCTGGGTCCGGCAGTTCCGATTGCCCATGTCGTTGTTGATCCGGCGCATTCGTTGCTTGAGCAAAGCCAGCATGCCAATGAGACAAAACTGGCCGTGCAGGGCGACGGGTTCGGGTTTGCCTGGTATGCCGAGGGGCAGGGGCCGGGTCTGTACCGGGATGTTCTGCCCGCTTGGTCGGATGGCAACCTTTTAAGCCTGTGTCGGATGATCCAGTCGCCCCTGTTTCTCGCGCATGTCAGGGCATCGACAACGGGCGAAACCACACGTCTCAATTGTCACCCTTTTGCGCATGGGCGCTGGTCTTTCATGCACAACGGGCAGGTTCCCGACATTGACCGCATTCGCCGTCGGCTTGAGATGCTATTGCCGGACGATCTGTATCTCGCGCGTCGTGGGACCACAGATTCTGAACTGATCTTCCTGCTTTTGCTGGCGTATGGTCTGGAGCATGATCCAGCCAAAGCCGTGACTTCCGTAGTGGCGCTGCTGCAGGAGCACAGTTGCTATGGTCATGGCTGCGACGCGGCGGTGCGCCTGACGTGTGTTCTGTCAGACGGCACATCAGTTAATGCGTTTCGTCATTCCAGTGATGTCAGAGCCCCCAGCCTATATGCAGCGGAAACGCGTGAAGGGGGCTGGATTTTGGCTTCGGAGCCATTGGATGCGGATGCACTGGTCTGGACCGAGATGCCGCGAGACAGCCTGGTGACCCTATCGCCTAGCGGATTGAACTTGATGCCGTTGGACTTGCGTCGGATGCACGCGGCTTAGGCCCGCATGTTCAACAATGCTTTGCGGCGGCGGGATACAGTTTCGCGCTGGTCTTGTGCGCGCCCAACACGAAAACTTCGCGCGACAAAGTCGATATGTTTGGCCGCCGCGTCAGACGCAAGTTCCGGTTTGCCTGCAATAATCGCATTCGCGATGGCTTTGTGTTGATCCAGAAGCATTTGTCCGGTGCCATCAATCGATCGTAGGAAATCGCGGTTATAGAATACGTTGCGCGCCATCAATTGGTAGATCGCGCCCATTGTGTGAACCATCAGTGAGTTGTGGCTGGCATCGACGATGGCGGCGTGAAAGCGCACATCCGCGTCGCGGGACGATTCAGCATCGCCGGCTTCGTGCGTCTTTTCCAATTCTTGAACCAGTCTTTGCAGCGCCTCGCGGTCTTCTTCGGTCGCGCGTTCCGCGGCCAGCATGGCGGCAAAGCTTTCCTGTTCGCGGCGGAATTCAAGATAATCCTCAAACGCCGTGACGTGGCGGGCGTATAGATCCACCAAGGCCGGCGACATCGCCGAGCCGACCAATTCAGCGACAAAGTTGCCTTCGCCGTGGCGGACCACAATAAGGCCGTTCTCTTCGAGCCGTTTCAGCGCTTCGCGCACTTTGGGGCGCGAGACCTGCATTTCCTCGGCCAGCGCACGTTCTGACGGAAGCCGGGTTCCGTCTTTCAGAACGCCAGACACGATCAGTTCTTCGATGTGGTGAACAATCGTGTCCGCGACAGATTCGTGACCAACGGGTCCGAACAGAGATTTGGCAGAGTTTGGCATGTATGGGTCACGCGTTTGAATGGTTGAGTGGTAAAATAAGTAGTCCTTTTGGGTTTGCAACGAAAATGTCGCAGCTACCCGCTGCATGCATAGGTGGTTTGCAAAAAATATCAATTAAAAACAGTAAAATAGGTTAGATGCAGCAAAACGCGATTATTTGTGCTTGCGTCGGTAAACGGCGGCATAGCGGGCGAATGGATCGGTGAGTGGTCAAAAAATCGTTGCCAGATATGAGAGGTAAATATTATGAACCACTGCATCCCGGGAAGGAGCCCGGTGTTTTTCCCGGCCTGGCCGGACGACCCTGAGGAGGATTTATGAAAAACGTACTCACAAGCCTGGCGGTTGCCGCTGCCGTTCTGACAGCCCCGGCCGCACAGGCGGCGGACAAGCTGCTGTTGAAGACACCTATCGCGTTCTCGACGGCGCTCCCGGGGCTCGGGTCTCCGATCCCGCGTGTGGCTGAACAGCTCGACCTGATGTCTGGCGGCACATTGCGGATGAAGGTGTATGAGCCGGGCAAGCTGGTTCCGCCGTTCGAAATTCTGGACGCTGTGTCCACAGGCAAGATCAATTCCGGTTACACGACGGCTGGCTACTGGGCGGGTAAGATCCCCGCTGCGCCGCTGTTCTCGGCTGTGCCGTTCGGCCCCGAAGCGGGCGAATATATGGCGTGGCTCTACTACGGCAACGGCATGAACCTGTATCAAGAGATGTATGATCAGGCCGGTTACAACGTCCACGTGATGCCTTGCGCGATCATCGCCCCTGAAACATCCGGCTGGTTCGCCAAAGAGATCAACACACCTGCCGATCTTGACGGTCTGAAGATGCGTTTCTTCGGTCTGGGTGGCAAAGTGATGCAAAAGCTGGGCGTTGCCACTTCGCTGCTTCCGGGTGGTGAAATCTTCCCGGCGCTGGAAAAAGGCGCGATTGACGCGACCGAGTTTTCCATGCCCGCCATCGACGCGCGTCTTGGGTTCCACAAGCTGGTCAAGTACAACTACTTCCCCGGCTGGCACCAGCAGGCGACCGTGTTCGAGTTGATGATCAACAAGGACGTCTGGAACGAAGCGTCCGAGCAGCATCAGGCGATCATCACCAACGCCTGTAAAGCCTCCATGGCGGACAGCTTTGCCGAAGGTGAAGCGATCCAGCACGCGGCGCTGATCGACAACGTTGAAAACAACGGCGTTGAGATCAAGCAGTGGTCCGAAGAGATGCTCGCCACCTTTGAGGCAACATGGGACGCGGTTGCCGACGAAGAGGCGGCTAACGACGAATTCTTCGCCAAGGTTCTGGCCGACATGAACGAATTCCGTGACGGCTACTCCATGTGGAAAGAGAACGCTTTCCTCCCGCGTAAATAAACCAGCGCTTTGGTGGCGACCCCGCGATGGGTCGCCGCCCCCTTTATTCGTTTTTCACTTTTTTCGGTTGGTAGACGCCGGGCCATTTCGCCCGACGAGGGACAGGAGGCACCGTGATGTCAGAGACAATCCAAGCCATAGAAGACCCGATTGAAACTTATGAGCACATCCTCGAACACGAGGAGAAGGACACTCAGCCGGTTGCGGTCGGGATTGATAAATTCGTCAAAGGCGTGGGCCACGTCGTTATGTGGGCCAACGTTTTCCTGATTGCGGCCATCGTCGCACAGGTGTTGTTCCGCTACCTGCTGAACGAAAACTTCCCCAAGCTGGATGAATTGCAGTGGCACTTCTACGGCCTCGTCACGATGATTGGCATTTCATACGCGCTGGTCACGGACAGCCATGTGCGGGTGGATATCCTGCACCTGCAACTCAGCCGCCGTGCGCAGCGGATTATCGAGGTGCTGGGCATCCTGACGCTGGTTGCCCCGTTCCTTTATCTGATGGTCGATCAGGGGTGGGATTACTTCTACGAGTCCTGGCGCGTGAATGAGCGTTCGGCGTCGCCGACCGGTTTGCCGGCACGCTGGGCGTTCAAGGCGATCATTCCGATCTCGTTTGTCTTGCTCTCACTGGCCGCTGTAGCGCGGTTGATCCATGACGTGCACGCCTTGTTCACCGCCGGTGAAGAAGAGCGGCAGGGCCGCGACCTGCGGCTGATCCTCTGGGCGCTGGTGAGCTTTGCCGCCGTCGCAACCGCGTTGACCTTCCTTGTGCACACCACCGAGGAAAAGCTGGTCATCGCCATGTTCCTGACCTTCATCGCACTCCTCTTCACCGGCTTTCCGGTGGCGTGGACGCTGGCGGGTACGGGCGTTGCCTACTGTGGCATCGCGTATTTGTTCGATAACGGCATGATGAACTGGACCGGGCTGGAAGAAACGCTGATCGGTCTTGATTACCTGAGCCTTGGCGCCGTTGTGAACCGGGTCTACGCGACCATGTCGAATGCGGTTCTTGTGGCTTTGCCGATGTTCATCTTTATGGGGTTGATGCTGGACGAATCCGGTGTGGCCGAGCGTTTGATGACATCAATGCAAAAGCTTTTTGGCCGGACGCGTGGTGGTCTTGCGATCACCGTGACGATGATCGGGATCATCCTTGCCGCCTCGACCGGGATCATTGGTGCGTCGGTTGTTTTGCTGGGCGTGCTGTCTTTGCCAACGATGATGGAGCAGAAATACTCCCCAACTCTGGGCACCGGCGTTGTTGCTGCGTCCGGTACGCTGGGTATCCTGATCCCGCCGTCGATCATGCTGGTAATCATGGCGGATCAGATGGCGCTGTCTGTGGGTGACCTCTTCATGGCCGCGATGTTGCCTGGTGTTCTGATCGGGTTCCTGTACCTGACCTATATCTTCGTGATCTCGTACCTGAAGCCTGACGTGGCCCCGGCCCCAGAAGGTGCCAAGCGCCCGGATTGGGTTGCGGTGAAGGATGTGCTGATTGCTGTTCTGCCGACGCTTGGTTTGATCCTTGCGGTGTTGGGTTCGATCTTTGCGGGCATCTGTACCCCGACCGAAGCCTCTGGCATCGGCGCTTTGGGTGCAACGGCGCTGGCGCTTGGGTATCGCAAACTCACGCTGACAAAGCTGGTCAACGTGTTGAAGTCGACCTTCAACACCACGGCCTACATCTTTGCGATCTTCCTTGGCGCGACCGTGTTCAGCTATGTGCTGCGCGAAATGGGTGGCGACCAGTTGATCGAGGACATGATCCTTGGCACTGGCTTTGGCCCGAATGGCACAATCCTGATCATTCTGTTCATCGTGTTCCTGCTGGGCTTTGTTCTGGATTGGATCGAAATCACGCTCATCGTTCTGCCGCTGATGCGTCCGATCGTGAACGCGCTGGGTTTGGATATTCCGGGTTTTGGTGTTGTGGATGAGGCCGCTCTGGTCTGGTTCGTGATCCTTGTTGCGGTGACCTTGCAGACCTCTTTCCTGACCCCGCCGGTTGGCTTCGCGCTCTTCTATCTGAAGGGGGTATGCCCGCCGGAGATCAAGCTTGGACATATTTATAAGGGTGTGGTTCCTTTTGTCATGTTGCAGTTGACCGGGTTGGCGCTGGTATTCTTCTGGCCATGGCTTGCGACCTGGCTGCCGTCAGTTGCCTATTAAGCCAACAGGGGGAGAAGACCGATGACGGACGACGACCTTCTTAAAGCATTGCGCGATGCGGTTGGGGCGAAACACGTCCTGACCGGAGAGAAGCAGACCGAGCGGTTCCGCAAAGGGTTCCGCTCGGGTGAGGGCGACGCACTTGCCGTCGTCCAGCCCGCAACCATCCTGGAACAGTGGGCCGTGCTCAAGGCCTGCGTGGCGGCGGACAAGATCGTCATCATGCAAGCGGCGAACACCGGTCTGACCGAAGGATCGACCCCCAAGGGCACTTATGACCGTGATGTGGTTTTGGTGAACACCCGTCGGATGGATGCGATCCATACGGTCAAGGGCGGCGAGCAAGTGATCAGCCTTCCGGGGGCGACGTTGTTCGCCCTTGAGAAACTGCTCAAGCCGCTGGGGCGCCAGCCGCATTCAGTGATCGGATCTTCCTGTATCGGGGCGTCGATTATTGGTGGCGTGTGCAACAATTCGGGTGGGTCGCTGATCGAACGGGGGCCTAGCTATACCGAGCTTTCATTGTTCGCGCAGGTCACGGCGGATGGGCAGCTTGAGCTGGTGAACCACCTTGGGATCAACTTGGGCAGCAGCCCTGAAGAGATCCTGACCCGTGTTCAGAATGGTCAATTTACAGATGCCGATCTGGAAGCGACCAACAAACGCGCTTCGGATACCGAATACCACCGCCGCGTGCGGGATGTGGATGCGGACAGTCCGGCCCGGTTTAATGCGGACAAGCGGCGGCTTTACGAAGCGGCGGGCTGTGCCGGGAAGCTCGCCGTGTTTGCGGTGCGGCTTGATACCTATCCGATCAATACGGACGAGCAGACGTTTTATATCGGGACGAACGACCCCGACGCGCTGACCGAATTGCGGCGGCATATCCTGACCGAATTTGAAAGCCTGCCGGTCTCTGGCGAATACATGCAGCGCGACTGTTTCGATGTGTCGGAAAAATACGGCAAAGATACCGTGTTGATGATCGACTGGTTGGGCACTGATAAGCTGCCAACCTTCTTTGCGCTGAAAGGCGCGGTCGATGCACGTTTGAATAAGTTCAAGCTAACACGCGGGTTTACCGATAAATTCATGCAACTATTCGCGACGGTGATGCCCAAGGTATTGCCCAAGCGCCTGATGTCGTACCGGGACCGCTATGAGCACCACTTGATCCTCAAGATGCGCGACGCTGGCGTGGCTGAAGCGCGGAGTTTTTTGAAAGCGTTCTTTGAGAATCGTGACGGCGACTTCTTTGAATGCACGCCCCGCGAAGGAAAGTTGGCAGGTCTCAACCGCTTTGCCGCTGCGGGTGCCGCGATTCGGTATCAGAACATCCATCAGGGTGAGGTCGAAGATATCCTCGCCCTTGATATTGCTTTGAAGCGCAACGAACGCGCGTGGCTGGAAGAGTTACCCGCGCATATCTCGGATAAGTTGGTTCACAAGCTCTATTATGGGCATTTCTTCTGCCACGTCCTGCATCAGGATTACATTGTGAAGAAGGGTGTCGATGTGGCGGCGCTAAAGGCAGAGATGCTGGAATTGCTGGATCAACGCGGCGCGGAATACCCGGCGGAACACAATGTCGGTCATATATACAAGGCCAAGCCCGATCTTGCGGAGTTCTACAAAACCATCGATCCGACGAATTCCTTCAATCCGGGTATCGGCAAGATGTCGCGTTGCAAACATTACGCGTAGATGTTGTTTAACGCTAAACCAATTTGCCATGCGTCCGGTGCATGGAGGATATGCCGTAGCGAGGCTGCCGCGAGGGAACCCATCGTGTTAAACGGCGTTAATGTTGAGTGAACCTGTGACTTTGAGAATTGGTTCAGTGATAAACTACAGGTCGATTTGACCTGACGAAGGGAAGAGGGAATATGAAAGACAGCCCGAACGATATTGACCCGGTCGAATCCCAGGAATGGCAAGACGCGATTGAAGACGTAATCCTGCGGGATGGCGCGGATCGCGCGCATTACCTGCTCGACAAAGCGGTACAGCAAGCCCGCGCCAACGGTGCCAAGTTGCCATTTTCGGCAACGACGCCTTACCAGAACACCATCGATCCGGACGATGAAGTCGACATCCCCGGCGATACCGAGATGGAATGGCGCATTCGTACGATCAACCGTTGGAACGCAATGGCAACGGTTGTGAAGCGCAACAAGGTCAGCAGCGAATATGGCGGGCACATCGCGTCGTTTGCGTCTTCGGCAGCGCTTTATGATATTGGTCTGAACCATTTCTGGCGATCCAAGTCGGCCATTCACGGTGGCGATCTGGTGTTCTTTCAGGGCCACGTGATCCCGGGTATCTACGCGCGCTCCTTTATGGAAGGCCGCATCAGCACGGAACAGCTTGAGGCGTTCCGGTCAGAGGTTGATGGCGGTGGTCTGAGTTCCTATCCGCACCCTTGGCTGATGCCGGATTACTGGCAGTTCCCGACTGTTTCGATGGGTCTGGGGCCGCTCATGGCGATCTATCAGGCGCGGTTCATGAAATACATGCACAACCGTGGTCTGATTGATGCGTCTGATCGCAAGGTCTGGTGCTTCTTAGGCGATGGCGAGATGGACGAACCCGAAAGCCGGGGCGCCATTGATCTGGCCCACCGCGAGGGTCTGGATAACCTGATCTTTGTCGTGAACTGCAATCTGCAGCGCCTTGACGGCCCTGTACGCGGCAACGGCAAAATCGTGCAGGAACTTGAGGGCGACTTCCGTGGTGCGGGTTGGGATGTCATCAAGCTTCTTTGGGGCCGCGGCTGGGACGAACTGCTTGAGCGGGATGCATCCGGCAAGCTGCGTCAGTTGATGGATGAAACCGTCGATGGCGACTACCAGACATTCAAATCCAAAGACGGCGCGTATATCCGAAAGCATTTCTTCGGGAAATACCCGGAAACAGCAGCGTTGGTCGAAGACTGGACCGACGATCAGATCTGGGCGCTGCGCCGTGGTGGCCACGATCCGAAGAAGGTCTACAACGCCTTCCTGCGGGCGAGCCAAAGCCAAAGGCACGCCGACCTGTCTGCTGGTCAAGACCGTCAAAGGTTACGGCATGGGGACAGCTGGCGAAGGCCAGAACACCACGCACCAGCAAAAGAAAATGCAGCTCGACCAGCTCAAGGCAATGCGGGATCGGTTCCAGATTCCTGTCACCGACGAAGAGCTGGAAAAGGACATCCCGTTTGTCAGCCTGAACAATGCCCAAAAGGCGTATCTGGCGGATCGCCGCAAAGAGCTTGGCGGCGAATTCCCCAAGCGGGCGTGGCGTGATACGCCCAAGCTGGAAATCCCGGCGCTGGACAAGTTCAAGGGTCAACTTGAATCGACCGGCGACCGTGAAATTTCGACCACCATGGCGTTTGTCCGCATTCTGACAACGCTATTGCGGGACAAGCAGATCGGCAAGAACGTGGTCCCGATTGTGCCGGACGAAAGCCGCACCTTCGGGATGGAGGGTCTGTTCCGGTCTGTCGGTATCTACAATCCGCTGGGTCAGAATTATACGCCCGAAGACCGCGACCAGATGATGTTTTACAAAGAGAGCCTCGATGGTCAGGTGCTTCAGGAAGGCATCAACGAAGCGGGCGCTATGGCGGACTGGATTGCGGCGGCGACGTCGTATTCCAACCACGGCGTGCCGATGATCCCGTTCTTCATCTACTACTCGATGTTCGGCTTCCAGCGGATTGGCGATCTGGCCTGGGCTGCTGGTGACAGCCGTGCGCGGGGCTTCATGCTTGGTGGTACGGCGGGTCGTACCACATTGAACGGCGAAGGCTTGCAGCACGAAGACGGGCACAGCCACATTCTTGCGAGCACGATTCCGAATTGCATCAGTTATGATCCAACATTCTCATACGAGGTGGCGGTGATCGTACAGAACGGACTCAAGCGCATGTTCGAGGATCAGGAAGATGTCTATTTCTACCTGACGCTGATGAACGAGAACTATCAACACCCGGAAATGCCGATGGGCGCCGAAGAAGGCATCATCAAAGGTCTGTACCGGATGCAGAAAACTGCAAAGCCGGGCAAAAAGCACGTCAATCTGATGGGCTCTGGCACGATCTTGGTGCAGGCGATCAAGGCCGCCGAAATGCTGAAAGAAGATTTTGGTGTCACAGCGGATATCTGGTCGGCGACGTCGCTGAACGAACTTGCCCGCGACGGTCAGGATTGTGCGCGCCATAATCGTCTGAACCCGCTAAGCGATCCGAAAGTGCCTTATGTCACGCAGCAACTTGAGCAGGCCAAGGGCCCGATCATCGCAGCGACCGACTACATGAAGAACTACGCTGAACAAATCCGCGCTTTTGTGCCGGGTCGGTTTACGGTTCTTGGCACAGACGGGTATGGACGGTCTGACAGCCGTGTGAACCTGCGCCGCTTCTTTGAGGTGGACGCGAACCACATTGCCGCTGCGGCCATGGTGGACCTCTATCAAGAGGGTCATGTGACCGAAAAAGACCTTAAGGCAGCTCTTAAGAAATACGACATCGACGGCGAAAAGCCGAACCCGCGCCTGGTTTGAGCGGGAGGAGAACACAGTTATGACTATCGAAGTAAAAGTGCCGGATATTGGCGATTTCAACGATGTGCCGGTTGTCACCGTTCTGGTGAGCGTAGGTGATACGATTGCCGAAGAAGACCCGATCGTTGAGCTTGAGTCCGACAAGGCAACAATGGAAGTTCCAAGCTCTGCCGCTGGTGTGGTGAAAGAGATCAAGGTCTCTGAGGGCGATACGGTATCCGAAGGGTCGCTCATTCTGATCGTCGAGGCAGATGGCGCTGCAGCGTCGCCTGCAGAAGAAGCTCCCAAAGCCGAAGCAGCTGCACCCGCCCCGGCGGCACCGGCTGCTGCGCCGGCTCCTGCGCCAGCACCTGCCAAGACCGATGCGGGTTTTGGTAAAGTGCATGCATCCCCTTCTGTCCGCGCCTATGCACGTCGGGTCGAAGTTGATCTGGCGACTGTAAACGGGACAGGTCGCAAGGGCCGTATTCTGCGTGAAGACGTGGAAAAGGCTCTCAAGGCGACGGTCGCTCCGGCCGCTGCTACCGGTGGCGCCGTGTCGGGTGGTATGGGTATCCCGCCGATCCCGGCGGTGGACTTCTCGAAATTCGGCCCGGTTGAAGACGTGGAAATGCCGCGGATCAAAAAGATCTCTGGTCCCGCGCTGCACCGTTCGTGGCTCAACATCCCGCACGTCACGCATAACGACGAAGCCGACATCACGGACCTTGATAAGTACCGCAAGGAAATGGACACGATGGCCAAGGAAAACGGCTATCGCGTCACACTTCTGAGCTTTGTCATCAAGGCGTCGGTGTCAGCTCTGAAAGAGCATTGGGAGTTCAACTCTTCGATCCATCCTGATGGCGACAAGCTGATCAAGAAGGACTTCTACAATATCGGCTTTGCGGCAGACACGCCCAACGGTCTGATGGTGCCCGTGATCAAAGACGCGGATCGCAAAGGTCTGGTCGACATATCGAAGGAATTGATGGAGCTGTCCAAAGCGGCCCGCGAAGGCAACCTGAAGTCCAAGGACATGCAGGGCGCGACCTTCACCATCTCGTCGCTGGGCGGCATCGGGGGCACCAGCTTCACCCCCATTGTGAACGCACCTGAGGTGGCGATCCTTGGCCTGACGCGCTCGAAGATGGCGCCTGTGTGGAACGGCGAAGAATTTGTGCCGCGCCTGATGCAGCCGCTTAGCCTGTCTTACGATCACCGTGCTGTCGACGGTGCCTTGGCCGCGCGGTTTACCGTGACGCTCAAGACGCTGCTTGGCGATATGCGCAAGTTGATGTGGTAAGGGGGACGTTTCGATGGATATCAAAGTACCCGATATTGGGGATTTCACAGACGTTCCCGTCGTCTCGGTTCTGGTCAGCGTGGGCGACAAGGTGGCCGAAGAGGACCCGCTCATTGAACTGGAATCCGACAAGGCCACGATGGAAGTCCCGTCGCCTGCCGCTGGCGTGATCAAAGAGATCAAGGTCGGCGAAGGTGACAAGGTGTCTGAAGGCAGCGTCATCATGGTTCTGGAAGGTGCAGAGGCGGGGGATGCGCCTGCTGAGGCTCCGAAGGAAGAGGCTAAAGCAGCCCCGACAGCGGTCGCGGCGACAGGTACCGCAACTGGCCAAGGTGACATCCATGCAGAAGTCGTGGTCCTGGGCTCTGGCCCCGGCGGTTACACGGCGGCCTTCCGCGCGGCTGATTTGGGCAAGAAAACGGTTCTGATCGAGAAGTATCCCGATCTGGGCGGTGTCTGCCTGAATGTTGGCTGTATCCCGTCCAAGGCGCTGTTGCATGTGGCGAAGGTGATCACCGAGGCGGAGGAAATGTCCTCGCATGGTGTGAGCTTTGGCAAACCCAAGATCGACCTCGACGAATTGCGTGATTTCAAGAACAGTGTGATCGGTCAGTTGACTGGCGGTCTGGGTGGTCTTGCGAAAGGTCGCAAGGTGACGACCGTTCAGGGCTATGGTCGCTTTACTGGCCCGAACATGATCGAAGTACAGGGCGACGATGGCATCACAAAGGTCAGCTTTGACCAGTGCATCATCGCGGCAGGGTCTGAGCCGGTGCAATTGCCCTTTATCCCACACGATGATGAGCGGGTGATTGATTCAACTGGTGCGTTGGAATTGCGCGACATCCCTAAGAAGATGCTGATCCTTGGCGGCGGTATCATCGGTCTGGAGATGGCTTGCGTGTACGACGCGTTGGGCTCGAAGATCAGCGTTGTCGAATTCATGGATCAATTGATGCCGGGGGCGGACAAGGACATTGTCAAACCCTTGCACAAACGGATCGAAGGCCGGTACGAGAACATCTGGCTGAAGACCAAAGTCACCGCGGTTGAGGCGCAGAAGAAGGGTCTCAAGGTCACGTTCGAAGACGCCAAGGGCGAGACCTTTGAGGAGACATTCGACAAGGTTCTGGTCGCTGTGGGGCGCAAGCCGAATGGCAAGTTGATCGACGCTGAAAAGGCCGGTGTGGCGGTTGATGATCGTGGCTTTATCGCCGTGGACAACCAGCAACGCACGGGTGTGTCGCATATCTTTGCCATTGGCGATGTCGTGGGCCAGCCCATGCTCGCGCACAAAGCGGTGCATGAAGGCAAAGTTGCAGCCGAAGTCTGTGCCGGTCACAAGCGCTTCTTTGACGCGCAGCTGATCCCGTCAGTTGCCTATACAGATCCCGAAGTGGCATGGTGTGGCGTGACCGAGACGCAGGCCAAGGCGGAGGGCATCAAGTACGAAAAGGGCGTGTTCCCTTGGGCAGCTTCTGGCCGGTCTTTGTCGAACGGTCGCAACGAAGGCATCACCAAGCTGTTGTTCGACCCTGAAGATGACCGCGTGATTGGGGCGTGTATTGTGGGCACCAATGCGGGTGATCTGATTTCGGAAGTGGCGTTGGCCATCGAGATGGGCGCAGATGCGGTGGACCTTGGTCACACCATTCACCCGCACCCGACCCTTTCGGAGACGGTGAACTTTGCGGCCGAGATGTTCGAAGGGACAATCACCGACCTGATGCCGCCGAAGAAGAAAAAGGCGTGATCTAAAGGTGTCCGTTCCGGACGCTTTATACATGTGTTGGGGGGCTGTCGGCCCCCCAAACCCCCCGAAGGTATTTCAGAACCAGAGAAGTTGAGGCGCGTTATTTCAGGAAGACACGCAGGATTGCAAAGACAAGTGCCGTGATTGCCATAGCCGCAAAAATGAAGGTCAGCGGCAGGAAGAGGCTTTCCTGAAGCACGCCGTCTGCGTTTACGCGACCGCCATAAAAGATCGCTTCCAGACTGCCGCACAAGACGGAGAGTGCTGCAAAGCCAAGTGCAAGTTTCAGGATCGGCTTGGGTGCCATGCCAAGGGCTCCGTATCTGCGGACGCCCTTTTTATATTCCCAGGAATGGCTGTGCAATGCGCGGAACCAGGCCTTTGAACTTGAGCGGCGCGTCCGTTACCGCGAGACAGATGCAATCCTCGGAGATATCCGCCACCGGTGTGTGGTGAAGGTCTTCGCTGGCCACTTCGATATCGCCGCGTCCGAAATATCCACCTTCATCCTGGAACGCGCCTTTGAGGACCAAGGTCAGTTCCAGCCCGTGGTGACCATGATCGGGAATTGCAGTGCCTGCGGGAATATATAGCAAGCGTGCTGTTGCGTCTTCGGATGTTGGCAGGATGGCCTGTTTGACGCCCATACCGGCCGAGCGCCAGCGCACGCTGTCCAGACCGCCGCCAATGTAATCGATCAATGGCGCGGGAAGAACGTCGTCACGAACCGGAGCTTCGGTCTTGGTCTCGGCCTCGATCGTATCCTGGGCATGAATCATATCCAGCACCGAGTTCAGGCTGCTTTGAGACATCTCGACCGTGTCGCATGTGTCAAGGACGGCGCCACCCACTGCGTCGTAGCTGCCGAGAGCCGCGCGGCATTCGTCGCATAGAGAGATGTGCGTCGCGACAATCAGGTTGACGGCCTCGGGCAGGTCGCCCGCCGAGTAGGCCATCAGAAGATCGTCAGTAAGGTGATGTTTTACAGTCATTCTATGTTCACTTCATCGCGTGGCGCAATCGCTCAAGCGCCAACCTAATACGGGATTTGATTGTTCCAAGGGGAAGGCCTGTTTGTTCGGCAATTTCGCTATGCGACAACTCTCCGAAGTAGGCCTTTTCAATCAACTCCCTTTGTTTCTTTGGCAGATCGCGCAAGGCACGGCCCAATTGTTCGCTCTCCTGTTGCAGCCCGAGCACATCGGCTTGATCGGGCTCTGATTCAGGGCCCCAGGGCAAATCCTCTGGCTCGGGGCGCCGCTGCTTGCGCAGCACGTCGATTTTCTTGTTCCGGGCGATTGTAAAAATCCAAGTTGATGGACTTGCCCGCGTCGCATCAAAGAGATGCGCCTTGTTCCAGACCGTCACGAGAACTTCTTGCGCACATTCTTCAGCAAGTGCCGCGTCCATACCCGTCCGCATTAAGAACGACTTCACCCGGGGGCCGAAATGCCCGAACAGTCTGATAAATGCTGCCTCGTCCCGTATGTCGCGGACGGCAATCATCTCATCTACCCAAGGCGCGACGCTGTCTGGCGGTCGTTCGTTCAAAGTATTCATTCCGTTCGCGGCTGCATTGCTGACGTCGCGCATTTCGAGCCCGTTGGCAACGGGAGAGGGCTCGCAATCCGACGAAAGCACGCGTGTCGTGAACATATAAGGGTTACGGTATGAGCACAGCGTTGGATCAAAGATTATTTTCTTTTTCTTTTCATCCGCTCCAGTCCTTAGACCGTAAACAAGACTAGACACATAAGAATGAGAGACGAACATGCCGTTTGAAGCCCGCGCCAGTGACCCCAAGAAGATTGCCGTTATCGGTGCAGGGATTTCAGGAATGGGGGCAGCGCATATGCTGTCCGAAGATCACCACGTTACCCTTTTCGAAGCAGAGCCACGATTGGGAGGTCACGCACGGACCATCATGGCGGGAAAGAATGGTGAACAGCCGGTTGATACCGGCTTTATCGTGTTCAACTATGCCAATTATCCGCATCTTGCCCGTTTGTTCAAAGCGCTGGATGTCCCCGTTACCAAAAGCAACATGAGCTTTGCCGCCAGCCTGGACGGTGGACGGATCGAGTACGCGCTGGCGACGTTGTCATCGATCTTTGCGCAGAAAAAGAACATGTTGAACCCGAAGTTCCTGCGCATGTTGGCGGACATCGCGAAGTTCAACAAACATGCCCTGGACGCCACGCGCGACCGCAGTCTGAGCCTTGGTGCCTTTCTGGAACAGTTGGGTACGGGCGAGTGGTTCCGCGAATATTACCTTTTGCCGTTGACCGGTGCGATCTGGTCCACCCCGACCGAGAAGGTGATGGACTTCCCTGCGCATGCGCTTGTGCAGTTCATGGAAAATCACGCTTTGCTATCGGTCTCTGGACAGCATCAATGGTACACGGTTCAGGGTGGTTCCATTGAATATGTGCGTCGCCTTGAGGCGTCGATGAAAGACCGAGGTGTCACACTGCGGCTTGGTGCGCCTATCGACGGTGTCCGTCGCAATATGATGGGCGCCGAGGTCAAGGCGCAGGGCGCAGAGTGGGAGCAGTTTGACGAGGTGATCTTTGCCACCCATTCCGATGACACGCTACGTTTGTTGTCAGACGCGACTGCGGTTGAAAAGCGGGCTTTGGGTGCAATCAAATACCAGCCAAACCGCGTTGTGCTGCATTGCGATGCCAGCGTGATGCCGAACAGGCGCATTTGTTGGTCGTCCTGGAATTATACCGAAAGTGCCGCGAAAGATCTTAACACCATTGATTTGACCTATTGGATGAACAGCCTTCAGCCAATTCCGGAAAGCGATCCGCACTTCGTGACTTTGAACACGACGCGGCCGATCTGCGACGATCTGATCTATGACGAATGCACGTTGCGTCATCCGGTTTACGACCTCGAAGCGCTTGCTGGACAGCAGGCGGTGCGTGAAATGAATGGCACGCACAGGACGTGGTTCTGTGGCGCATGGATGAAGAATGGGTTTCATGAAGACGGGCTTGGCAGTGCGGTGGATGTTGTCGACGCTATCCGGGCGCGCAATGCAGTGGCTGTGGTGGCGGCGGAATGAATGTCGTCGACCATATCGTCGGCCACACGTATCATGGCCGGAAAGGCAGCACCGAGAATGCGTTCCGGTATTCCATAGACTATGTCATGCTGGACGCCGAGGCAGAGCCTGAAACGCCTTGGTTGTTTTCCCGCAACGCGGGCAATGTTGCCAGCCTTCAGGACAATGATCATGGAGGTGCGCCGGGCGAAGGCAGGGGCGCTGCCTGGGCACGGGACGTTCTGAGTGCACATCAGGTCCGTGCACAGGGCAGATTGATGCTGCTCGCGCAGCCCCGCTTTCTGGGACATGTGTTTAACCCGGTGTCGTTCTGGCTGGCGCATGATGAGCATGAAAATCTTGTGGCAGTGATTGCCGAAGTGTCGAACACCTTTGGTGACCGTCACTCCTATCTTTGCCGCAAGCCGGACAATTCCCCGATCGAAGCAACCGACAGACTACAGGCGACCAAGATATTCTATGTCTCGCCGTTTCAGCCAGTGGAAGGCGGATACGAGTTCCGCTTTGATATCCGGCCGGACAAAATTGGTATCTGGATTGACTATACCCAAGCCTCTGGTGGCTTGATTGCGACGCTGACGGGACCGCGTAGAAAGATCAGCAACGGATCTATTCTGCGGTCCGTTCTGCGGCGGCCGCTTGGGTCGCGCCGGGTACTCGCGCTCATTCATTGGCAGGCGCTCAAGCTCTGGTGGAAAGGCTCTCGGTACCGCACACGGACCGAGCCGCCGTTGGAAGAAGTCAGCAACTGATGGGTGCTGATCGGCAAAATCTTGGTGGGTACGCCATCTTTGCGGCGGTCCTCGCGGCAGCGGGTTTGCCGATCTATATCCATGCGCCCAAGTTCTATGTGGACGAATATGGCGTGAGCCTTGCTGCATTAGGCTCGGTTTTGTTTGGATTGCGGCTACTCGACGTCGTCCAAGATCCGCTTCTGGGAAAGCTGGCAGTCGCTTTGAGGCATGTCCAAGGAATGGCTGTCGGTGTGACCCTGGCGATTATGGCGTTTGCGATGGTCGGTTTGTTCGCGGTGACGCCGCCAACAAACCCATTGCTGTGGTTCGCGGTCATGCTGACGCTGGTTTTTTCGGCCTTCAGCTTTCTGACCATAAATTTTTACGCGCGCGGTGTGCAAAAGGCGACAGAGTTGGGGGGAGATACCGGCTATTTGCGGGTTGCTCGCTGGCGGGAAACGGGCGGGTTGTTGGGGGTTTGTGTGGCCTCTGTTCTGCCGTCGGTTTTTCTCGCCATCGCTTGGCCCGAATTTGTGGCCTATGCAGGCGTGTTCGCCTTGGCCTGCCTGATTGCTGGCATCGCTATGCACAACGAATGGCGCGGTGCCGCAACGGAGCCGTCGGCAGGTTTTGGAATTGTTCTGAAAGACCAGATTTCGCGTCGACTTTTGTTGATTGCATTGGTGAACGCAGCCCCGGTTGCCGTAAGTTCGACCTTGTTTTTGTTCTTTGTCGAAAGCCGTCTTGACGCGCCGGGCTGGGAAGGGCCGCTTTTGCTGCTCTTCTTTATTGCGGCTGCTGCGGCTGCTCCGTTTTGGGGTGCTTTGGCTGAACGGATCGGCGCGAAGCCCGCGTTGTTGGCTGCCATGGTGCTTGCCATCATTGCATTCAGCTTTGCCATGATGTTGGGCAGCGGCGACACCCTTTGGTTTGCAATCATATGCCTTGCCTCTGGTGCGGCCGTGGGGGCCGATCTGACGTTGTTGCCGGCTGTTTTTGCACGGCGCATGGAAACGGTCGCTCCCAACGCATCCGAAGGATTCGCGCTTTGGAGTTTCGTTTCGAAATTTACGTTGGCCTTTGCGGCCATCGCGTTGTTGCCAATCCTAGAAGCCAGCGGTTTCACGTCTGGTGGCGACAACAGTGGCGCGGCTTTGAATACGCTTACTTTACTCTACGCAGGAGTGCCCTGTGCTTTGAAACTGGTGGCGATCGGGCTTCTGATCGCGACGCCGATTGGAAAGGAATAACGTCATGGAGACTGTCTTTTTCGTTGTTTTCGGAGCAAGCTTGATGCTCGTCCTCGGATACCTGAAGAACAGGTATTTCGGGTTTTACGGCCAAACCCCGGCTGATTATGCAGAGGCTGGTGGTGAAGCTTTTGATCTTCGAACACACCTGAACGGTCCGATTATCTGTGAGGGCGTGATTTATGGTCCAACAGGCCGGGTTACCTCGCGCTTTGTTGGTGATTTCGATGCCGCATGGACGGGCAACAAGGGCGTGATGAAAGAACGTTTTTTGTATGACAGCGGCGATGAAGTGCTGCGGGAATGGAATCTTACCCTTGGCAATGACGGCCATATCCGTGCGACTGCTGCAGACGTGGTTGGTGAAGGCCAAGGTGTTCAGAGCGGCCCGACGATCCAGCTTAAGTACAAATACAAGCTGCCCGAGGGACAGGGAGGTCACGTGTTGGACACCACCGACTGGATGTATCTGGCCCCAAATGGAACCATCGTGAACCGCAGCCAGTTTCGGAAGTATGGAATTAAAGTGGCTGAACTTGTGGCCACGATGCGTAGGAAGGAAGCGGCGTGATAGATTGGGCGGGCAAACGGTATTGGTTGGTCGGGGCAAGCGAAGGCCTTGGCGCAGCTTTGGCGCACAAAATGAGTGCGGCAGGCGTCCAGCTGGTTTTGTCGGCCCGAAGTGAAGACAAGTTGCACGATCTCGCAGAAAGCCTTCCTGGCAAGGCCGAGGTTGTTACAGTCGATGTATCCGATGCAGGCTCGGTCAAGGCCGCTGCCGAAAAGGTTGGCGAGATAGACGGCGTTGTACAGATTGCGGGGGTCTATTGGCCGTTTGGCGCCAAAGACTGGGATGCGGATCAGGCCACGGCGATGGCGGATATCAATTTCACAGGTGCGATGCGTTTGATCGGGGCCGTTGTCCCAAAATTCGTAGAGCGCGACGCAGGACATATTGTGCTGACAGGTTCGTTGTCTGGTTTTCGCGGATTGCCCGGCGCGGCGGCGTACACGTCGTCAAAAGCGGGTGTAATGACGCTGGCGGAGTCGCTCTATGCCGATTTGCACAAGACGAACGTGCGGGTGCAGTTGGTGAACCCCGGTTTCGTTAAGACCCGTTTGACCGACAAGAACGACTTTAACATGCCGTTTATCATGGAGCCCGAAGACGCAGCGCGCGAGTATTTCGAGCACATGAACACCGACGCGTTCAAACGCAGCTTTCCGACACTGTTTTCTTGGGTGTTCCGGGGCAGCCAGTTCTTGCCGGATTGGCTCTATTATCGGCTGTTTGCGTAAGATCAAAGTCAAAGATTCCTTTTTCCCCCATGTTTCGATCAACGACATGGGAGATTCGACATGGAACATATCAGTGCAAATAAGGTCGCGGCGGTTATCGTCATGGCTCGTGAACTTGGGCGTGCCGAAGGCGAGATGCGCGGTTTTATCGACCGAATGGACGAAGAGGAACAAGCCGCGCTGGTCACGGTCATGTGGATCGGGCGCGGGGCCTTCGACGTCGATGAATGGAACGAGGCGTTTCAAACCGCGATGAACGAGGCAACAACACCAACCGCCGATTACCTGATTGGAACACCTCATCTGGCTGACCATCTTGAGGCCGGGTTAGAGGCCTTGGGCATCTCAGCGGTCGATGAAGAAAACCAGTTGATGTAATTCTTATCGCAAGGCGCGCCCCTTGAGGATCGCGTCGGGTCCGAATTTTTCGCGAATGGCATCAGTGGCGCGCTCGGCCTGAGCGCGCTTTATTCCCTGCGGGTCAAGCAGGTCGCCCGACACATCTGCCCCTTCAGCGGGGCTAAGGTCACTGATCCCGGCTCCCAAAAGGCGGTACGGTCCTTGATCCCCGACTTGGTCAAACAGTGCGCGTGCGGTGCGATAAATGCGGTCTGCGATCTGCGTGGGATCGCCCAGAGACATGCGTTTCGTGATCAGTGTGAAATTCGATCTCTTGAGTTTGAGCGTGACGACCCGACCCGCTAGCGACTTGGCCTTTGCGCGGTCAGAGACCTTTTCGCACATGCGCCATAGGTGACCATCCAATAACTCGGCGTCGTTCGTGTCTTCGTGAAAAGTCGTTTCGTTCGAAATCGACTTCATCGGGCTGTGTGCCGAAACACGCCGGTGATCCTGACCACGAGCGAGATGATATAGTCGGTGGCCCATGCTTCCAAATCTGTGGGTGAGATCATCCAGTTCCCAGCGAAGAAGATCGTCAAAGGTCCGTATGCCTGCGCGGTCCAGTGCCTCTTGTGTGGCTGTCCCGACCCCCCAGATCATCCGCACGGGTTTGGGTCGCAGAAAGGATTCTGTCTCGGCTTTGCCGATCACCGAGAACCCGCGCGGTTTGTCGAGGTCTGACGCGATCTTGGCAAGGAATTTGTTGTGACTGAGACCGATCGAGCCGGTGAGTTTCAATTCCTCGCGCATGCGTTTCACCAACCGGGCGAGCATTACCGCCGGGGGATGACCGTGCAATCTTGTGGTGCCGGTCAGATCTATAAATGCCTCGTCCAGCGATAGTGGCTCTATGGAAGGTGTGAGTTCTTCCATCAACTGCCGGATTGCACGAGAGGCCTCTACATAGGCTTCCATACGTGGTTTGACGATAATGGCGTCCGGGCAGAGTTTGAGCGCTTGGAACATTGGCATCGCGGACCGCACGCCCTTGATCCGGGCGACATAGCATGCCGTCGACACAACACCACGCCGCCCGCCACCAATGATCACGGGCTTGTCTGCCAAATCTGGATTGTCGCGTTTTTCGACCGATGCGTAAAACGCGTCGCAATCCATGTGAGCGATGCTGAGATCATTCAACTCAGGGTGAGACAGCACACGAGGAGAGCGGCACGCGGGGCAGCGCGCGCCAGCATCGAATTCATTTAAGCAGTCACGGCAAAGGGCAGGCATTGGGCGGGTATCCGAACGAGCCAGTGCAGGGTACACTCGGTGCGTGCTAGACAAAAGGTTGGATCATGCATGACTTTGGTGGCGCCAAGCTTATCCTGTTTATCGCAGAACGGATTGTTGTTCTTCGCCGTGACAACAGCCCTGATATTCCGTGGCCCGGGCGGCTTGATCTGCCAGGCGGCGGGCGCGAGGGTGATGAATCTGCCGAAACCTGTGTCTTGCGTGAAACATATGAAGAGATCGGGGTTGAGCTGGGGGCAGATGACCTGATCTGGCGGGATCAGTTCCAGCGTGGCGTCTTTTTTGCCGCGCATTTGCCTGAACACGCCGAGACAGAGATTGTCTTTGGATCAGAGGGGCAAGGGTGGTTGCTGATGGACCCTGTGCAGTATTCCCAGCATCAAGAGGCGATTCCACATTTTGCGGATATGGTGCGCCGGTATCTTGATCAGCGGTCAGGTTAAGCCGCTTGGACTGACTGCATTTCTTCGACGATGGCTTGAGCGGCTGCGCGGGGGTTTGCGGATTGCCAGACGGGGCGCCCTACGACGATGTGATCGACACCGTTCGTGACGGCATTGGCGGGTGTGGCCACGCGTTTCTGATCGCCAAGCTCTGCGCCAGCCGGGCGAACACCCGGTGTAACGATCAAACGACCGCTAGCTTCGGGCAGCGCGCGAATAAGTGCCGCTTCGTTTGGAGACGAAATAACGCCATCCGCGCCCGCGTCGAATGCGCGGCCCGCTCGCTCTGCAACCAAGTCCGGGATCGCCCCGTCGCGGATCAGGCTTTCATCCAAATCAGCGCGCTCAAGGGATGTCAGAATCGTCACTGCAAGAATTTTGAGGTTAGATCCGGACGCGCCTTCTTTGGCTGCACGAACGACGTGTGGATCACCGTGTACTGTCAGGAAATCAAGATCGTACTGTGCCAAGCCTCGAACCGCCGCTTCGACGGTTGCGCCAATGTCAAAAAGCTTCATGTCGAGAAAGATGCGTTTTCCATGCTCTTGCTTGAGTTCGTCGGCCAACGCCAATCCACCGCCTGTCAGCATGCCAAGGCCAATTTTGTAAAACGACACGCTGTCGCCCAAATGCGAGGCGAGTTCCAGTCCGGCGAGCGCGTTTGGCACATCCATAGCAACAATCAGACGGTCATCGGACATGGCGATATTCCTTTTGCAACGTTGCCCCGTCTTACCCGGGTGCGGCCAAGCGTCAAGGAACAACGACGATTGCGATGCGTTGATTGCACAACCAAGGAGGCCTGTATGACCGATATCACCAAACAGAGAACAGCCCAGAGCCGGTTTCTTCCGGTGGGGATCATCGTCCTCGTAGTTGCTTTGCTCGGTTTTGGCATTTGGCAAGTTGGGCCAAGTGCGTACTCCAAAAGCAATCCGTATCTCGATGACCTGTCGCAAAATCCGACTGGGGCCGGCAGCACCCCGGAGGGCTCGTGATGCGACCGTATCTATATGCTTTGATACCTTTGGGATTTGTTGCACTTGTGGGCACGTTGATGAGTATTGGGGAACCCACAGGCGGCCCTGTTGTCCCGATCTCTGAGCAAATCGAAACCAGCCCTTTGGATACAAGTCCGTCACCTCAACCGGCTCTGAATGAAGTGATTGATCCGGATACTGACAGTGCAGGCTTTCCAACCCCATCCGGTCCGGAATACGGCGACAATCAGACGGTTCTGGATAACGTTCTGAACTAGTCGATCACAGGCTCTTGAACGGGGGCGTCACAGCCCCCATTTTCTATTTGAAGGCTCCAGAAGGAGGCGTGCCGAAAGCGGGCGCTTTTCGACGATGGGGTGCTTAACAGAAGGAGAGAGCCATGAACTTAGAAAAGTTCACGGAGCGGTCGCGCGGTTTCATTCAGGCCGCTCAGACGATCGCCATGCGGGAAAGCCATCAGCGACTGGCGCCCGAACATATACTCAAAGCACTGATGGACGACGACCAGGGTTTGGCGTCGAACCTAATCAAAAGCGCAGGTGGTGCGCCGGAACGGGTTGTCCAAGCGCTAGATGGCAAGATCGCCAAGATTCCCAAAGTGTCCGGAGATGCGGGTCAGGTCTATCTTGATAGCGCGACGGGAAAGATTCTTGATGAAGCCGAGAAAATTGCCAAGAAGGCGGGGGATAGTTTCGTTCCCGTCGAGCGCATTCTCATGGCTTTGGCGATGGTCAAAAGCCCCGCGAAAGAGGCTTTGGAAGTGGGTGCAGTGAATGCACAAGCGCTGAACACTGCGATCAATGACATTCGCAAAGGCCGCACCGCCGACAGTGCATCGGCTGAGGATCAGTATGAGGCGTTGAAGAAATTCACGCTCGACCTGACCGAGCGCGCACGCGAAGGCAAGATTGACCCCATTATTGGTCGTGATGATGAAATTCGTCGCGCCATGCAGGTGCTGTCGCGTCGGACCAAGAACAACCCCGTTCTGATCGGGGAGCCGGGGGTGGGTAAAACCGCGATTGCCGAAGGTCTGGCCCTGCGCATCGTCAATGGCGACGTGCCCGAGAGTCTTGCGAACAAGCGTCTGCTGAGCCTCGATATGGGGGCTCTGATTGCCGGGGCGAAATATCGCGGTGAGTTTGAAGAGCGTCTGAAGGGCATATTGTCCGAAGTCACAGCGGCTGCGGGAGAGATCATCCTCTTCATCGACGAAATGCACACGCTTGTTGGCGCGGGTAAGGCCGATGGCGCCATGGATGCCTCGAACCTTCTCAAGCCTGCTTTGGCGCGGGGTGAGCTGCACTGCGTGGGTGCGACGACGCTTGATGAGTATCGCAAACATGTTGAAAAAGATGCGGCCCTTGCGCGTCGTTTCCAGCCGGTGATGGTTCAGGAACCGACAGTCGAGGACACGATCAGCATTTTGCGCGGTATCAAGGAAAAGTACGAACTGCACCACGGTGTGCGGATTTCGGACAGCGCCTTGGTGGCTGCGGCGACATTGTCTCACCGCTATATCACCGACCGGTTTCTGCCGGATAAAGCGATCGACCTGATGGACGAGGCCGCGTCGCGGTTGCGGATGGAAGTGGACAGCAAGCCCGAAGAACTGGACGCTTTGGACCGTCAGATCCTGCAGCTGCAGATCGAAGGCGAAGCGTTGCGTCTGGAAGACGATCAGGCGTCAAAGGACCGGCTTGAGAAGCTGGAAAAGGATCTGGCCGAGCTGCAAGAGCAATCGTCCGAGATGACGGCTAAGTGGCAGGCGGAGCGTGACAAGCTTGCCGGAGCGCGCGAGATCAAGGAACAGCTTGATAAGGCACGCGCAGAGCTTGAGATTGCAAAGCGTGAAGGCAACCTCGCGAAAGCGGGTGAACTGTCTTACGGCGTCATCCCGGGTCTCGAGAAGCAGTTGTCTGAGGCGGAAAGCACCGACGATGATGTGATGGTCGAAGAGGCCGTGCGCCCAGAACAGATCGCGGGTGTTGTCGAACGTTGGACCGGCATTCCGACATCCAAGATGTTGGAAGGTGAGCGCGAGAAATTGCTGCGCATGGAAGACGGCCTGCACAAGCGGGTCATTGGCCAGGAACAAGCGGTGCGGGCTGTTGCAAACGCCGTTCGTCGTGCGCGCGCTGGGCTGAATGACGAGAACCGTCCTTTGGGATCGTTCCTGTTTCTTGGGCCAACCGGCGTGGGTAAGACCGAGCTGACCAAAGCCGTTGCTGAATTCCTGTTCGACGATGACAACGCCATGGTGCGGGTCGATATGTCGGAGTTCATGGAGAAACACGCGGTCGCGCGTCTGATCGGTGCGCCTCCGGGCTATGTCGGTTATGACGAAGGTGGTGTTCTGACCGAAGCGGTGCGGCGGCGTCCCTATCAGGTTGTGCTGTTCGACGAGGTCGAAAAGGCCCACCCGGATGTGTTCAACGTGCTGTTGCAGGTGTTGGACGATGGTGTGCTGACAGATGGTCAGGGACGAACCGTCGACTTTAAGCAGACGCTGATCATTCTGACCTCGAACCTTGGGTCGCAGGCGTTGTCGCAATTGCCGGACGGGGCGGACCCCAGTCAGGCCAAGCGCGATGTCATGGACGCGGTCCGGGCGCATTTCCGGCCCGAGTTCTTGAACCGACTGGATGAAACCGTCATCTTTGACCGCCTCAAGCGCGAGGATATGGACGGGATCGTGGATATTCAGATGGCCCGTTTGCTCAAGCGGCTTGCTGCGCGGAAGATTGACCTGCAACTGGACGATGGTGCGCGCAAATGGCTGGCGGAAGAGGGCTATGACCCGGTGTTTGGCGCCCGGCCATTGAAGCGAGTCATCCAGCGTGCGCTACAGGATCCCTTGGCGGAAATGCTGTTGGCCGGAGATGTCGCGGATGGCGATCTGGTTCCGGTCACGGCAGGTACGGATGGCCTTATCATCGGCGACCGTGTTGCCGCGTCGAACCGACCTAGACCGGATGCCGCTGTTGTGCACTGAAACAACGGTCCAATGTGATCAAAGTGAAGGCGGGGGCAACCCCGCCTTTTGCGTTCCGGCCGCAACGCAGGGGCGCGTGTTACCGCTTAGCCGCGTGTTAAGATCGCAGCGATAGGAAGAGT
Organism: Marivita sp.; assembly: GCA_043585115.1. Taxonomy (GTDB): domain Bacteria; phylum Pseudomonadota; class Alphaproteobacteria; order Rhodobacterales; family Rhodobacteraceae; genus Marivita. Next base: position 2,026,405 of record CP121326.1, on the reverse strand, counting down.
AGAGCACGGGGCGATCTTTGTTTGCCGGATACAAAATATTGATTTAGACATGTGTGAACCCACAATCAGAGGTGAGTCATGACTGCTGCGGACGATCTGCGCAAATTTCTGGGCGACGACCGTTTTGCCACCGTCATGGCGGATCCGCCGTGGCGGTTTCAGAACCGTACCGGCAAAGTGGCACCTGAACACAAACGCCTAGCCCGATATCCAACGATGGAGTTGGATGAGATTTGTGCCTTGCCCGTGGCCGAGCATTTGGAAGATCGCGCCCATTGCTATTTGTGGGTGCCGAATGCGCTTTTGCCTGATGGGCTTCAGGTACTCAACGCATGGGGCTTTGAATATAAATCCAACATCATATGGGAAAAAGTTCGCAAAGATGGTGGACCCGATGGGCGCGGTGTTGGGTTTTACTTTCGTAACGTGACCGAAATCTTGCTGTTTGGTGTGCGTGGCAAAGACGTGCGAACGCTTGGGCCGGGGCGGTCACAGGTGAACTATATCGAAGCCGAAGAGCCTGATGGCGATGTGCTGAAGACGCGAAAGCGCGAACACAGCCGCAAACCGGATGAGCAGTACAAGATCATCGAAGGCTGTTCCTGGGGGCCATATCTTGAATTGTTCGGGCGCGGTGTGCGCGATGGCTGGACCGTGTGGGGCAATCAGGCGAGTGACGACTACAAACCGACATGGAAGACCTACAAGCACAACTCGTCGGTAGGCACTGCTGCCGAGTAGATTATTGCATGATGATTGCCGATGGGAGCCCAATCAACAAAAGCGGGCAGGGGTTGCCTACCCCACGGTCAATACGGTCCTTGAGCTTTTGCCAATGAGTGGTTGCAGCGCCGAATTTGTCGCTGACGAATTGCTTTGAAAACGCTTCTGCAAAAGGGATTTGCTGGTCCATCAGTTTTTGGACCTTGTCGCGCTGACGCCGCGTGCGGTCTTTCATGCCGAAGGCTTCGACCATCTCGGCTTCATCCAGAAATCCGTGCTTTTCAATGCAGCCTTGGATGATGCCGAGCATATCGTTCTGGAGGCTCGCCCCGCGGGTGATCAGAACACCCACCGAAATAGCGGATTGGGCATGGAGCCGTTGGAAGTTTTCCAAGTCGCGGTCGAAAAACGGATCCTTGTTGTTCCACTCGATCTCGAGCGCGACCTTGCCAAGTTCGGTGTCGCGCACATGGTCAATTTCATGGCTATGAGACACAGTCTCGCGGCCGTCCACGATCAGTCGAAAATCAAACGTATGTTTCGGCCAATGCGACTCGTACAACCCTTTGCGGAGTCGTTGTGTCGATTGTGCCTCGCCGCCACCTGATCCGATCAGTTCTTCGGCTGGAATAGTGAGATCCAGTAGGGCGGCCTCAAGCTCGCCTGCGATGTTGGGAAAATCGATAGACAGGATTGCCCCCGCATGGTTGCGGGTCTCAATGTCAAATCCCTTGGCTTTCAGGCTTGTGAACATGCGCGAAGCCTAGATCATCGTTGCGCAAGCTCAAGCCGCATTCGAGCATCGTAGGGTCCAACGTCTGTTTTAGAATTGAAAAGGGCGGCCTGAGGACCGCCCTTTCCGAAAAATTCGAAACCGAGTTTAGCCTTCGGGCAGGATCACGGTATCGATGACATGGATAACGCCGTTGGACGTCTCGATGTCGGCTGTAGTCACTGTCGCGTTCTCGACCATCACACCATTGTCGAGGTCGATCGTCACGGACGAGCCTTGAACAGTTGCGGCTTCCATGTCGTCGGAGAGGTCAGTCGACATGACTTTGCCGGGTACCACGTGATACGTCAGGATCGCGACAAGCTGATCCTTGTTTTCGGGAAGCAGCAGGCTTTCCACTGTGCCTTCGGGCAGAGCGGCGAAAGCTTCGTCTGTTGGTGCGAAGACGGTGAACGGGCCGTCTCCCTTGAGCGTTTCCACGAGGCCAGCTGCCTGGACTGCGGCCACCAGAGTTTCAAACGATCCCGCATCAACAGCGGTATCTACGATGTCTTTCGAATGGCCGCCTGCGAAAGCGGTACCTGCCAGCAAAGAAGCAGCAGCGGTGAGGGCGATTGTTGTCTTACGAAACATGTGTGTCGTCCTTTTTAAAGCGTTGCGATGTGTCCTTCACATCTGCACCTTTAACGCATGTGGGACGGCTTTGGATCTGCGGGGAAATCCGCTTAAGCTGCTTGACGTCGAAAGCCTGCCGCCTAAGCTGCAGGCCTTTGTCTCTTCAAGTGAAATTCTTGTGATCTGACGTCATCATTTCGTTAGTTATCAAGCCCAATTGCAGCCTTCGCGATGCCATCAAGAAGCGCCTCGACCTGTTTCATGGCGCCGTCCGGATAGGTGCGAAACCCGATAGTCGTCGTGTCAGGTGTCTCGGGGCGGACCATCACAAAAATGTCGTATGGGCAAAAAACGATATTCATCGGATCCGCCTCCATGACTTCGCGTGACAGCTTGGCAGAGCAGAAGCTGTAGACATCCGCATTTGTGAACAAAGTGACGTCCGAGCCGACTGCGCCTTTGGTGCGTTCCAGCATTTCGCCTGTATGGCTGACGCTGTCGATCACCAAACCGGCGTCGAGGATTGCATTCTCAAGGCCGAAGGTAACGTCGTCAAAACTTTGATCGGTGTCGTAAGTGATCATGTCAGCCGCAAAGACCGAGGATGCCATAATTGTCATAGCGAGAGAGGCGAGTAAGCGTTTCATGGGGGCTCCTTTTATGGCAAGCCTAAACGTAGGACGGTGCCGCTTTTGCAGTGTAATCTGATTGGGCGCTTAGATGCAATGAATTGAATGTGAGTTCGCAATGGGTTTTGCCATGTACGCGCTGCAATTTCTGGCGGTTCTTTTTGTCGGTTTGATCGGGGCGCTACTTTTGGTTGCCATGATCCTTGCGGTGATTGACCGGGCGCAGACAAGTGACGCGATCCGGCGCAATTATCCTTTGATCGGGCGTTTCCGGGGCCTTTTTTCCGAACTTGGTGAATTCTTCAGGCAGTATTTCTTTGCCATGGATCGCGAGGAACTGCCCTTTAATCGTGCACAGCGAGAGTGGGTGAAACGGTCTTCCGAGGGCAAGGGCAACACCGTTGCGTTCGGTTCAACGCGGAACACGGCAATTGTCGGCACGCCTATCTTCGTAAACGCCGCCTTTCCACCGGTGGACAATCAGTTCGCAAGTTCGGAGCCAAAAATCATTGGCGCCAATGCGCGGGTGCCGTTCACTGCCACATCATTTTTTAATCTCTCCGGCATGAGTTACGGCGCGATTTCCAAGCCTGCGGTGCGGGCATTGAGCCGAGGGTCCAAGAGGGCGGGGATCTGGATGAATACGGGTGAGGGTGGTTTATCGCCCTATCACCTGGAGGGCGGCTGTGACATCGTTTTCCAGATCGGTACGGCCAAATACGGCGTTCGCGACGAACACGGTGCTCTGGATGACGCAAAACTAAGAGAAGTCGCTGCGCATGAAACTGTGCGTATGTTTGAAATCAAGCTGAGCCAAGGCGCAAAGCCGGGTAAGGGCGGGATACTTCCCGGAGCCAAGATCACGCCAGAAATCGCCAAGGTTCGAGGCATTCCCTTGGGACAAGACAGTATCTCGCCAAATCGTCACGAAGAGGTGGATGATTGGGCTGACTTGCTCAGCATGATTGAGCATGTGCGCGACGTGACTGGAAAACCGACTGGGATAAAGATGTGTGTCGGATCAGAAGAGAGCGTCTCTGGTCTTTTTGATGCAATTGTTGTGCGTGGCGGAGATTGCGCGCCGGACTTCATTACGCTTGATGGAGGGGAAGGCGGCACCGGTGCCGCGCCGATGCCTCTCATTGACTTGGTTGGGATGAGCATCCGAGAAGCACTGCCCATGGTTGCCAACCTGCGCGACGCAGCCGGCCTGCGGGATCGTATCCCGTTGGTCGCGAGTGGAAAGCTGATCAATCCTGGTGACGTGGCTTGGGCGCTGGCGAGCGGGGCCGATTTTGTCACGTCCGCGCGTGGCTTCATGTTTGCTTTGGGATGTATTCAAGCGCTGAAGTGTAACAAGAACACCTGCCCAACCGGGATCACAACGCACAACCCCCGCTTTCAGGCCGGGCTGGTTGTCGAAGACAAAGAACATCGCGTCGCGGCCTACGCAAAAGAAATCATCAAGGAAGTCGAGACAATCGCACATTCTGTGGGTGTGGCTGAACCGCGCTTGATGCGCCGCAGCCATGTGCGCGTGGTTCAGCCCGACGGACGCAGTGTTCTGATGTCTGATCTGTGGCCACAGTCAGCCTCAACTTGAACGGTGAACTCTGCCCTGCGCTTCGCGGGATGATCTAAAGCAGCGACTATATCGTCGTGGTGAATGGTTATGACCGCGCTTTTGGATTTGAGATTGTGCAGGACGGCTTGGCCTGACCATTCAGAGCTCGGATAACAAAGCGGCCAAACGGAACGCTGCATCAGCAGATCAGCTCATGAGCGACGGCGCATCGCTCTTATAACTGGCTGCACTAAGAATTGACGTGCACGCGCGGTTCTGTTCCAAGGCGCTCAACTGTAATTTTGATCAGGACAGCCCGCCATGACCAACAAAAAACGCATCGTTCTCTCCAGCGACCACGCTGCCATCGATATGCGGCAGGCGGTTGCGCAACATATAGCCGCCCAAGGCTGGGACGTGGTGGATATCGGGCCCACGACACCGGAGAGCACGCATTACCCCAAGCATGGCCAAGCTGCAGCCGAGCGTGTCGCGTCGGGCGATTGCGCTCTTGGCATTATTTTATGTGGAACCGGTCAAGGGATCATGATGGCGGCCAACAAGGTTAAAGGCATCCGCTGTGGTGTATGCTCCGACCCCTTCTCGGCACGCATGATCCGTCAACATAACGACGCCAATATGTTGTCCATTGGCGCACGGGTTGTCGGCGAAGGTGTTGCACTTGATATTGTCGATGCGTTCTTGTCAGCAGAATTCGAAGGTGGTCGGCACGCAACCCGTGTCGATATGATCGAAAGCTAAGAAAACGCGTTTCTTCGAGCATCTTTTCAGGATGATCCCGTAGCTTTTAAACCCCAAAACTGCGGTGATACATTTCAAGCTCACCACGCATACGTGACCCAAGTTTGTTTGGTCGTCATTGGATAGACCTCTATATCGCATGGGGAACGGAAAAAGAGGCTCTCATGGCGTATCGTTGGAAAAACAAACTGACCAAGGCAGACGTGACCCCGTATTCCGCCTTTGTGAACCGGCGGAAGTTGATGGCGGGCCTGGCGGCAGGCGGTATCGCGGGCGCCTTGCCACGCGGTGCGCTGGCGCAAGATGCGCTTGAGCCAAACAAATGGGAAGAGATCACCAACTATTGTAATTACTACGAATTCGGCACCGGCAAAGAAGACCCGGCCCGACACGCACAAGCCTTAACGATTGATCCGTGGACAGTGCGTATTGATGGTCTGGTGGATAAGCCCGGCGACTACAGCTTTGCCGACGTCATGTCTCAAATGACCATTGAGGAACGTATCTACCGTTTCCGCTGTGTCGAGGCTTGGTCGATGGTAATTCCGTGGAACGGGTTTGAGCTGGCCGATCTGCTGAACTGGGTCGGTGTCCAGTCCAGTGCGAAATACGTCGCCTTCGAAACCGCGCTGCGCCCTGATGAAATGCCGGGGGTCTCCAGCCCTGTTCTGGACTGGCCCTATGTCGAAGGATTACGCCTTGACGAGGCGATGCACCCCCTGACGATGATGGCCACTGGGATTTACGGGCGCGACATACCCAAACAGAATGGCGCACCAATGCGTTTGGTCGTGCCGTGGAAATATGGCTTCAAGTCGATCAAATCTATTGTGCGCATTTCCTTGGTCGAGGAAGAGCCACCCGCAAGCTGGAACATCGCCAATCCCCGCGAATACGGGTTCTATAGCAATGTGAACCCCGAAGTGGATCATCCGCGTTGGTCTCAGGCGACAGAACGCCGGATCGGTAGTGGTCTGTTTGCCAAGCGCGAGCCAACCTTGATGTTCAATGGCTACGAAGAGGATGTCGCAAGCCTCTATGAGGGGATGGATCTTCGGGAATTCTTCTGAGGCGTGGTTGATCAGCTGAACAGTTTCATCCGTCGTATTCCCGCCTCGGGGCTCTATTTTTGCGCGCCCATCCCTGTAATCTGGGTCTTCTATCTGGGTTTGACCGGTGGGCTGGGTATTGACCCCGCAAAGCGTATCGAGCACGAACTCGGGCTGTGGAGTTTGTGGCTCCTGATTGCCGGGCTGGCGGTAACACCTCTCCGGAAATGGTTCGGCCTCAACCTGCTCAAATTTCGCCGGGCGATTGGTGTCATCACATTCTTCTATGTCCTGGCGCATCTGCTCACATGGCTTCTGCTGGACGTTCAGTTGCAGGGAGTCTGGGCGGATATCGTGAAGCGTTGGTACATTACTGTCGGTATGGCCGCGTTCGGTCTGATGCTGCCGCTCGCGATGACCTCAAATAACTGGAGTGTCCGCAGGTTGGGCGCCGCAACATGGCGAAAGCTGCATAAACTGATCTATCCAATCGCACTTCTGGGAGTGTTGCACTTTCTCTTGTTGGTGAAAGGCTTCCAGTGGGAGCCGATCCTCTATGCCGTGGTGATCGTTGGGTTGCTTTTAAGTCGGTTGGCTCCAACGAGAGCACGCGGTTCCGGAATGCCGGACGCGGTATAGGGGCAGTTTTAGGGTCGCTTGAAAGCGTAACCACAATATGTGGCGTCACCATTGCTGGAATTGCGCCGCAAGTGTCTCTGACGATCAAAAATTGCGCCAAACATCTGTTTTTATGAGGAAAACGGAAAAAGCAAAAAAATCCCCATTTTCTTTATTTTTGAGCTTGCGGAGTTTGTTTGGTGACTCTAAATACCCCTTCACCGGCGGCGCTGAGGTGTTTGTTGGGACGCGGGGTTGGCGGTTGGTTGAGAGGCTGTCGCGGACGATGCGGATAATTCAGGGGTATATCAGGGCGGCGCGCCGGAAGTTTAGGGCGCACTGGTCTGGTTTTTGTCTCTGGGTTGCTCTTTGACATTGATAATATCTGAAGAGATATGCGGGCGGTTTGGTTTGTTTCGACGAACGGACGTCTGTATATCACGCTCTTAGCGTTACTCTTTGTTTTGGGTTGGGGTCGATGATCCTGCACTCAAGTAGCGAAGCGGTAGTGCGATGATGGAGTGTCAGCTTCACTGTTTGTACGGTTCTTCGGTACCTTTGGTACTGAAGCACATACAAACGGAGAAAAACGCCGAATGATGTCAGTAATGTCATTTGGTGGATGTGCAGAGGTTCGAACGTCAAGAAGGCTATTATGTAGTCTTTCAACTTGAGAGTTTGATCCTGGCTCAGAACGAACGCTGGCGGCAGGCCTAACACATGCAAGTCGAGCGAGACCTTCGGGTCTAGCGGCGGACGGGTTAGTAACGCGTGGGAACGTACCCTTTTCTAAGGAATAGCCACTGGAAACGGTGAGTAATGCCTTATACGCCCTTCGGGGGAAAGATTTATCGGAGAAGGATCGGCCCGCGTTAGATTAGATAGTTGGTGGGGTAATGGCCTACCAAGTCTACGATCTATAGCTGGTTTGAGAGGATGATCAGCAACACTGGGACTGAGACACGGCCCAGACTCCTACGGGAGGCAGCAGTGGGGAATCTTAGACAATGGGCGCAAGCCTGATCTAGCCATGCCGCGTGAGTGATGAAGGCCTTAGGGTCGTAAAGCTCTTTCGCCTGTGAAGATAATGACTGTAGCAGGTAAAGAAACCCCGGCTAACTCCGTGCCAGCAGCCGCGGTAATACGGAGGGGGTTAGCGTTGTTCGGAATTACTGGGCGTAAAGCGCGCGTAGGCGGACATTTAAGTCAGGGGTGAAATCCCGGGGCTCAACCCCGGAACTGCCCTTGATACTGGGTGTCTTGAGTTCGAGAGAGGTGAGTGGAATTCCGAGTGTAGAGGTGAAATTCGTAGATATTCGGAGGAACACCAGTGGCGAAGGCGGCTCACTGGCTCGATACTGACGCTGAGGTGCGAAAGTGTGGGGAGCAAACAGGATTAGATACCCTGGTAGTCCACACCGTAAACGATGAATGCCAGTCGTCGGGTAGCATGCTATTCGGTGACACACCTAACGGATTAAGCATTCCGCCTGGGGAGTACGGTCGCAAGATTAAAACTCAAAGGAATTGACGGGGGCCCGCACAAGCGGTGGAGCATGTGGTTTAATTCGAAGCAACGCGCAGAACCTTACCAACCCTTGACATCCTGTGCTACATCCAGAGATGGATGGTTCCCTTCGGGGACGCAGTGACAGGTGCTGCATGGCTGTCGTCAGCTCGTGTCGTGAGATGTTCGGTTAAGTCCGGCAACGAGCGCAACCCACATCTTTAGTTGCCAGCAGTTCGGCTGGGCACTCTAGAGAAACTGCCCGTGATAAGCGGGAGGAAGGTGTGGATGACGTCAAGTCCTCATGGCCCTTACGGGTTGGGCTACACACGTGCTACAATGGTAGTGACAATGGGTTAATCCCCAAAAGCTATCTCAGTTCGGATTGGGGTCTGCAACTCGACCCCATGAAGTCGGAATCGCTAGTAATCGCGTAACAGCATGACGCGGTGAATACGTTCCCGGGCCTTGTACACACCGCCCGTCACACCATGGGAGTTGGGTTCACCCGAAGGCCGTGCGCCAACCTTTCGAGGAGGCAGCGGACCACGGTGAGCTCAGCGACTGGGGTGAAGTCGTAACAAGGTAGCCGTAGGGGAACCTGCGGCTGGATCACCTCCTTTCTAAGGATGATCCTAGATTTTGATGAGATGCCAACGCGCTCAAGTAGCGAAGCGGTAGCGCATCAAACATGGATCACTTAGCAGATGGCTTCTCAAGGCCATCATAATCAGGGCTTATATAAGTCACTGTTGAACCGAACCGTCCTCATATCTCTTCAGAACACAGTACGAGCCGCCGGTTCGTAACGAAATGGTACTGCCATTCTACCGGGTGCCTCCCCGCGCATTTGCCTGCAAATACGCTTGGTCGCACTCAGCGAATTGGCTGGGACCAATTCACTGGGGTCGGTAGCTCAGGTGGTTAGAGCGCACGCCTGATAAGCGTGAGGTCGGAGGTTCAAGTCCTCCTCGACCCACCATTAATCGGGTGTTCGCATCTGGTGATTGCGCCTGGCATGGCAAGTGCTGGGGCATGTTTTGCGCCCAGCATGGCAAGTGAGCGCTGCATGACACTTTCTTTGAAAGTGCATGATCTCGCGCGCCCACAAAATTGCTGGGACAATTTTGTGGGGCCTTAGCTCAGCTGGGAGAGCGCCTGATTTGCATTCAGGAGGTCAGGAGTTCGATCCTCCTAGGCTCCACCATTCATTCCGGCGGCGCAGCCTTAAATTTGATCCGGGGGATCAAATTTAGGAATGAATGCCAAGCAGCTATGCTGCGCGGCAGGCCGAGAAGGGCCAGCGGATTGAAGGTGGCTCCACCAAGTACGCAGAACAATCGTTTTGATTAGATCAGCAAGCACTTTATGAGTGTTTGCTCGTCCAATCGGACGTATCCGATGATCGCAAGATCATCGATTGACATCGTTTAGAGAGATACAAAATCAACTATGTTTGATTGCCATAAGTGTTTGGCGATCTCATGTGGTCTCGGCTTTCGGGCTGAGAGGTGGAACACTGGTCTAGCCGGCCGGTGGGTCATATCCCATGTGAAACGAGCATACGTTGTCCAAGTCAAGTACACTAACCCGTCACTGTTTTTACGAAAACAGTGACAACGATTTGGCCGTCCTCGATGGACGGGTAAATCGTAAAAGTTCCTGAGCAATCAGGAGCGGGAAAAAGTGACTTTTGATCGGAAGGATCAACAACTGTGCTCAAGTAGCGAAGCGGTAGCGCCTCGTTACGAGAACGGTTTTGTTCTTTCTGGATCAAATCAAGCGCGAGAAGGGCGTTTGGTGAATGCCTAGGCAGTAAGAGGCGATGAAAGACGTGATACTCTGCGATAAGCCATGAGGAGCTGAGAATAAGCTTTGATCCATGGATTTCTGAATGGGGCAACCCACTTGATTGTGTTCAGTTATCGCGCAGCGATACCCACTCCGTGCCTGCTCAATGCAGGTACACCGATCCTTTGGATCGGCACTGGTGTGGGGATCATATGTTGCGCGGCTATCTGGATGCAAAACCAAGTACTTATAGACTGAATACATAGGTTTATAAGAGCGAACCCGGGGAACTGAAACATCTAAGTACCCGGAGGAAAGGACAGCAATAGCTACTCCCCTAGTAGTGGCGAGCGAACGGGGACCAGCCGAGCTTTGAGTGTGACTAGAATGTGCTGGAAAGCACAGCCATAGCGGGTGACAGCCCCGTATAGGAAGCATGATAAGACGTATCAAGTAGGGCGGGACACGTGAAATCCTGTCTGAAGATCGGAGGACCACCTTCGAAGGCTAAGTACTCCTTACTGACCGATAGTGAACCAGTACCGTGAGGGAAAGGTGAAAAGCACCCCGACGAGGGGAGTGAAACAGTACCTGAAACCGAACGCCTACAATCAGTCGGAGCCTCCTTGCGAGGTGACGGCGTACCTTTTGTATAATGGGTCATCGACTTGGTCTATCTAGCAAGCTTAAGCCGTTAGGTGTAGGCGCAGCGAAAGCGAGTCTTAATAGGGCGCATGAGTTAGATGGATCAGACCCGAAACCGAGTGATCTAGGCATGGCCAGGTTGAAGGTTGGGTAACACCAACTGGAGGACCGAACCCACATCCGTTGAAAAGGATCGGGATGAGCTGTGCCTAGGGGTGAAAGGCCAATCAAACTCGGAGATAGCTGGTTCTCTGCGAAATCTATTTAGGTAGAGCGTCATCCGAATACCCCCGGGGGTAGAGCACTGGATGGGTAATGGGGCCCCACAGGCTTACTGATCCTAACCAAACTCCGAATACCGGGGAGTACTAGATGGCAGACACACTGCGGATGCTAACGTCCGTAGTGGAGAGGGAAACAACCCTGACCTACAGCTAAGGCCCCCAATTCATGGCTAAGTGGGAAAGCAGGTGGGACGACCAAAACAACCAGGAGGTTGGCTTAGAAGCAGCCATCCTTTAAAGATAGCGTAACAGCTCACTGGTCTAAATAAGTTGTCCTGCGGCGAAGATGTAACGGGGCTCAAGCCATGAGCCGAAGCTTAGGATGCACATAGTGCATGGTAGCAGAGCGTAGTGTGACATTAGACTTCGTCTTATTCTGGTTTTTTGTATTGCCGCATTGGTTCCGAGGGTGTTCGCACTCAAGTAGCCGAAGGCGGTAGTGCGCAAAAGAAGTCAGAATAGACAAAGTCTATTCTGTGAAGCCGGCGCGTGAGCGATCCGGTGGAGAGATCACTAGCGAGAATGATGACATGAGTAGCGACAAAGAGTGTGAGAGACACTCTCGCCGAAAGTCCAAGGGTTCCTGCTTAAAGCTAATCTGAGCAGGGTAAGCCGGCCCCTAAGCCGAGGCCGAAAGGCGTAGGCGATGGGAACCACGTTAATATTCGTGGGCCAGATGGAAGTGACGGATTGCGAAGATTGTTCCTCCTTATCGGATTGGAGGGGCCGTTCAGCAGTTCCTGGAAATAGCTCCATCATCAGACCGTACCCTAAACCGACACAGGTGGACTGGTAGAGCATACCAAGGCGCTTGAGAGAACGATGTTGAAGGAACTCGGCAAAATACCTCCGTAAGTTCGCGAGAAGGAGGCCCGGTTCCTAGGCAACTAGGGGCTGGGGGCACAAACCAGGGGGTGGCGACTGTTTATTAAAAACACAGGGCTCTGCGAAGTCGCAAGACGACGTATAGGGTCTGACGCCTGCCCGGTGCCTGAAGGTTAAAAGGAGGGGTGAGAGCTCTGAATTGAAGCCCAGGTAAACGGCGGCCGTAACTATAACGGTCCTAAGGTAGCGAAATTCCTTGTCGGGTAAGTTCCGACCTGCACGAATGGCGTAACGACTTCCCCGCTGTCTCCAACATCGACTCAGCGAAATTGAATTGCCTGTCAAGATGCAGGCTTCCCGCGGTTAGACGGAAAGACCCCGTGCACCTTTACTACAGCTTCGCACTGGCATCAGGATTGTGATGTGCAGGATAGGTGGTAGGCTTTGAAGCAGGAACGCCAGTTTCTGTGGAGCCTCCCTTGAGATACCACCCTTCGCACTCTTGATGTCTAACCGCGGTCCGTTATCCGGATCCGGGACCCTGCGTGGCGGGTAGTTTGACTGGGGCGGTCGCCTCCTAAAGCGTAACGGAGGCGCGCGAAGGTTGGCTCAGAGCGGTCGGAAATCGCTCGTTGAGTGCAATGGCAGAAGCCAGCCTGACTGCGAGACTGACAAGTCGAGCAGAGTCGAAAGACGGCCATAGTGATCCGGTGGTCCCAAGTGGGAGGGCCATCGCTCAACGGATAAAAGGTACGCCGGGGATAACAGGCTGATACTGCCCAAGAGTCCATATCGACGGCAGTGTTTGGCACCTCGATGTCGGCTCATCTCATCCTGGGGCTGGAGCAGGTCCCAAGGGTACGGCTGTTCGCCGTTTAAAGAGGTACGTGAGCTGGGTTTAGAACGTCGTGAGACAGTTCGGTCCCTATCTGCCGTGGGTGTAGGATACTTGAGAGGAGTTGCCCCTAGTACGAGAGGACCGGGGTGAACGATCCACTGGTGGACCTGTTGTTGCGCCAGCAGCAGTGCAGGGTAGCTATGATCGGAAAGGATAACCGCTGAAGGCATCTAAGCGGGAAGCCCCCCTCAAAACAAGGTATCCCTGAGGGCCGTGGTAGACCACCACGTCGATAGGCCGGAGGTGTAAGCGCAGCAATGCGTTCAGCTGACCGGTACTAATGGCCCGATAGGCTTGATTTGATCCAGTAAAAACAAAACCGTGGAATAGCAAAACACCGCTACCCACTCCTGGACCAACGACCAAAAGCACTACACCAAAACAAAGCGTACTGACTTGGACAACACTTGATTTTGACCCGGCGCTCTCACAACGCGCCTGGGGGATTTTATTCGGTTTGGTGGTCATAGCGTGAGCAAAACACCCGGTCCCTTTCCGAACCCGGCCGTTAAGTGCCACCGCGCCAATGGTACTGCGACTCAAGTCGTGGGAGAGTAGGTCACCGCCAAACCTAATAAAATCCCCAAAACTCTCATAACGAATACATCAAATAGACACTCTGTCGCGGGGTGGAGCAGCCCGGTAGCTCGTCAGGCTCATAACCTGAAGGTCGTAGGTTCAAATCCTACCCCCGCAACCAATAAAACATTCCAATACGACAGCGATACCTCCTAATTCCATCAGGCCTTCCCTGCCGGCGAAATAGCATAGTAAACAACGCCTGACACCCTTCAGCCTCGCTGACCCAGCAGCCACAATTCCCGTTGGCTGACTTACGACGCTTCGGGTACTTCTCCAGAGAAATTTTGCCTTGTGCGTCGCGATCCAAACCATCTCGCGTTTGAAGTCTTCACTATGTTTGGGTGCCATATGTCATGCGGTGTAGCCTGCATAAGAGGGCCCCTCATTGCAGTGATGAGAACTGAACTATGGTGCATTATTGCGACGTTGGGCGAGTAGGGGCTCTTCATCCCATCGGCTCTTTGACGCCGGAGTGCTGCGTTGGAGGCGATTTTGAACGCCCGGTAAGCGCCGTTCAAAATCGTTTTTTGCAAACAAGACTTCAGGTGGCATTAAGCAATTTGGTGATCGCGCGCCATTCTACTGCCGTGATTTGTTCCGGATATGGTGAACCAAGACCAAAACGCACGCGAGCACACCCCCGACAACCATGACCAAGGGCGCTTTCCAGAGAATGAGGATTGCTGCGAGAATTCGCAGGGACATTTCCCACCCGGAAAGAGCTTTTTGATCGTAACGGGCCAGGGCGGAGGCCAACATGTATAGCGCTATGGAGAGCCTCAATAGCAGCAATGCAAGCGCGCGGAAGTCGGTTTCGCCGGAATACCCCTCCATCAACACACGCCGCCCGGCGGCATCAGTTATCGTGACGGCCTCTGGGATCAGCAGCAATTCAGGGTACCAGGCAAAGACGAAAGGGATCGTGAACATGACGATTCCAACGCGCACGGCGGAAAAGGCCGTGCGCATGGGTTCGGATCCTGTGATTGACGACGCGGCAAAGGCGGCGACGGCAACCGGCGGCGTAATGGCCGAGGCCACCGCGAAGTAGAAGACGAACATGTTGGCGGTGAAGAAGCTGACGCCCAGCTGAGCCAGAAGCGGGCCTAAAAGTAGCGCGACGTTCACATAGGCCGGAACGGTGGGCATCCCCATACCCAGCAAGATTGCGCAGAACATGGCGCACACCAGTGCGAGCATTAGGTAGACACCGCCAGCGATCGGGATCTCATAACCCAGTACGCGGATGGAAGTGACCTGCTCTAACCATGTCGTCACTGCACGGGTCAGCTCGCCCGTCAGACCACTTTCGTTCAGGAAAGCTGCGATGATCGAAACCGCGAAGAGCAACAGAAACAAACGCGAAATGAGAATGCCACCTTCGCCAAGGGCTATCGCGATCTTGCGGGGGTGTGCGCGCGTTTCCGGATCCAGAAGCATCAGGGGCAGCAGGATCGCAACGGCCCACCAACCCGCCGACACAGCGTCACCGGTCGCGTTAACGATTGTCTGGACGACCAGGTCAGGAAGCACAAGGGCTATCCAGCTTTCACCGATCGCGTCCTTGTTTCCCAGAAGCAAGACCAGGATCACAAGAATAGGCAGGAAGATGATCCAGAGGTTTCTCCAATCCTGCCGTTCCATGATCAGATCGTCGGGGATGGTGCGCATAGGCTCGACTCTTTCGCGGCGTGCCTGGAACATGACTGCCAGGAAGATCGAGAAAAAGAACGCGATGGCCGGAATGAAAGCTGCCGTGATGACCTTGGTGTAGGGCACAGCGGTCAGAGCGACCAAGACGAAAGCTGCAATGCCCATGACTGGTGGCATAATCTGCCCGCCTGAAGAGGCTGCCGCCTCAACCCCGCCTGCGAATTGTGGCGAAAAGCCATTGCGCCGCATCATCGGTATTGTGAGCCGACCGGTAGAGAGCACATTCGTAACCGGACCACCTGTGATCGTGCCAAACATGGCAGAGGAGACAATTGCGGCATGGGCAGGCCCACCGCGCAGGTTCCGCGTCATGCGCACGGACAGTTTGATCAGCGATGTGCCGCCCGCCGATGACCCGAAAAGCGCGCCCAACACGACGTAGGGGAAAACCTGGTTGATGATGATGTCCATGAACCGGCCCATGAACCCATCGGGCGTGATGAAGACATTCGTCGCCTTCTGGATTGCTGCGGCCAGTGCATCCCCTCCGTCCGCGCCCAATTTGGTCAAAAAGAAGTTGTGCTCGCTCAGGTCGAAGACCCAGATCAGGGCCGTTGCAACGGTGTAGAGAACTACGATGCTGGCGACGATCACAAGCGGCAATCCCCAGACACGCACGTTGTAGAGAAAGAACAAGAGAATGATGGTCAAGAGCAGTGGCAGAACCCAGATGCCTAGACGAGCCTGACAGGCCGGCACCTCGGCGTCGAGGATCATACCGGGGATCAGATTGGCGGACCGCTCCATCGCGTCTTCGATCAAGCGCGCCCGTTCGCCGGTGATCTGGTCGATCAGGCAGACGGAGTCGATTTCGATCCAGAACCCCATTGCGCCAGCGAGTGCGGCCAAGACCAGACCTACGTCCAAGACAAGCCCCAGCCAGGCGCGCCGAGGTCGTGTCTCACGCCATGCGCGATACAGGCTCGCGTCGAGCGCGACGATCACCATCATCAGAACAAAGATAGGCGGAAAGAAAAATTCAGTCGGAAAACCGGAAATGCGAAAGTACCGGATGCCGGTAATCTCGCGCGCCCAATCCTGAAGTCCGGGGATCTCGGGCAAGGTGTTAAGCATACCGATAAACACAAAGACAAACGCCAGGAACAGCGCAATGCGCTGCCCCTTTGGTTTCATGGTTTGTGTATCAGCCATTTTGAGTTACCGGCTGCGGTGAAGACCTCTAGGGCCGGGCGCAATCGGCCACGGTATGTCCGGCCTCCTCATACGCGCGGATCGCACCGGGATGCATGGTCAGTGTGACCGCTCCGCAAATGCCCTGAGACGCCCCGTCAATATCGCCAAAGCTCAGGAACAAGTACGGACCGCGCGGCGAGCCTGTCAAAAACCGCTGTTGGCCAGCCAGGTAAGCGCTGGTGATTTGATAGGCCAGTTCTTCATCCATAGAGGCCGGCACGATCTGGGCAAACGCCAATGCAAACGTGTCGAAGGTATCGTCGTCGGTGACGATCGTAATGTCATTCCCTTCATAAGCCGCACGATACTCATCAACCGGGATGGAATACGCAACGTTTCCGGGCGCGTTCAAGATCTGCTGCCCAAGCTCGCTGTTGAGGATGTCCGATGGAATATCGTAAAGCGTCGTGCCACCTGCCGCGGCGATGGCGATCTGTCGACCTGAGGGCAAGCCTTCCGGAAGGGTCCAGCCGTCCACTGCACCGCCGGTGATTGTTGATACCGTATCCGGCCATGGCGTCTGCACGCCTTCATAGCCTTCGCCATCCTTCAAACCGCTGAGCAACTGGATCGCTGCGCGACCTGTCGTCAACGCCGCCCCGCGCGGCGGGCCGTTGTAGATGCGCATACCTTCGATGTCGTCAGGGCTTTGAATGGCACCGCTGTTGTAATGTCCGAAGAGTTGCGCAGACGGCGCGGAGAAGAAAAGCGCGCGCAGGTTGCCAGCCAGCTCGGCCCCGCGTTCTGCCCCAAGGCCGGAATACGGGCCCACGCCACGGGACAGCAGAAATGGCAAGATCAAAGGTGCCGGTGCCATATCCAACTGACCTTCTGCGACCGCCTGCACCGAATTGGTGAGCGTCGCTCCTTCGGTAATTTGCATAGTGGCAACGCCCGCAGTGTCCAGTACAGCGGCCAGTGTCGTGTCAACGTAATGCGGTGTTGACCCGGGCGACGTTGTCTCCGCTGTCAGTGTCGCTTGTGCAAAACCGGCGGTCGGCAACGCGGCCAAAATCGCCCCGGCGATGGTTTTTCTGATCATGGCTTCCTCCCAATGCAGCGCCGTGGCGCAGGCAAACGATCCGCTTTTCGCGGATTTCCTCAATGCAGGGTTACAAACATTATGTGACTTGTCACGTGAAATTTTTGCTGATCTTGTCTGAAGTAGGAGATCACATGACAAGCCAGATCAGAACCAAGCCAGACAAGGTCAAAGCACGCCAGCTTGAACAGAACCGCAATCTGTTCAGTCGCCTGACTGCGGCGTCTTTGGCCTCCCGCGTCCAAGCACAACGGATGCTGAAATCTGCCGGAGAGCTGTCGATCACCGAATGGCGGGTTCTTTGGGATCTGGCAGAAGCCGGCCCGCTGACCGTCACAGAAATGGCCGCAATCCAGCGGACCGATCATGCTTTGATCAGCCGCGCAATCCCCAGAATGGTCCGCAAAGGCTATGTGACCACCAGCATCAGCGAAACCGACCGACGGCAGTCGATGATCGCGCTGACAGACTTTGGGTACGAGGTCTTTGAACAAACCTCTGTCGTCATGTCCGCCCGCCGCGCGGCCCTGTCACGGACCTTTTCGGAAGATGAAGTGGATACCTTCATTAAACTCATCGACCGGTTCGAAGCCTTTGTTGAGGCACCGCTGACCGAAAACCCAGCCACAAAGACCGCCCCATGACCGACCGAGATCTGGTCCATGGACTTCATGGCGGATAGTCTCGGCGACGGTCGCCAGCTTCGGCTGCTGAATGCCCTGGATGATTTCAACCGCGAGGGCTTGGGTATCGTCATCGACTTCTCGCTATGCGCAGAACGGGTCGTGCGGGCGCTGAACCAGATCATCGAATGGCACGCGCACCAAAGGCGATCAGAGTCGACAATGGCCCGGAATACGTCAGCGGCACCCTCATGGGATGGGCAGAGAACAGGGGCATTACCCTGTTCCATATCCAACCCCGCAAGCCCCAGCAGAACGGCTATGTCGAGCGCTACAACCGGACGGTCCGGCACGAATGGCTGGACCTGTGCATTTTCGAAAGCATCGAGGAGGTCCAGCAGATTGCCACCGAGTGGATCTGATCCTACAGCCACGAACGCCCCAACATGGGCATCGGAGTCTGTTTGTCAGCCAACAAGGTGCCAGGCATTCGTGCAGCGCAATGTCATGACACGTATTCAGCAGGCAAGGCCGCGACGTCGAACAACGCGCAGATCATCACCATGGGCGCGCGGGTGATTGGTGCGGAGCTGGCCAAGGATATTGCGGAGGCGTTTTTGTCCAGCAGTTTCGATCCTGAAGGGCGCTCGGCCGGAAACATTCGGGCGATTGACGCGGTGGATGCCAAGTACAACAAAGGCTAGGGACATCAGGTTCCCGCGCGACCTCTCCCCGTTCGCAGGAATAACGGGATGTGGGTCCGGGGAGTAGGCAACGCGATACTGCGCGAACCAAAAAGCCTAAATCACGTCTCTTGGCCGACATAGCCTTGAATTGTCGCGC
Organism: Marivita sp.; assembly: GCA_043585115.1. Lineage (GTDB taxonomy): Bacteria > Pseudomonadota > Alphaproteobacteria > Rhodobacterales > Rhodobacteraceae > Marivita. Next base: position 2,007,765 of record CP121326.1, on the reverse strand, counting down.
GGCAGCCTTTTGCCCAGATATCTGTCAGCGCTTTCTCAAAGGAGGTCGCAAAATGCGGGTTGTCTGCAAGTGTTCCGTAGATTGACTTCTGTTCAAGCCATGCAAGAGGGCGGGCTTTGGCTTGTTGCGCTCGCGCAGTCAAGCTGGCCCAATGGGGATCGTTTGCCTCAATCGTCGATCCGTCTTCGCGATGGCCGGCACACATCCGCGCCCAGAATGCCTCGGTCAGCGCCAGCCCGTCGACTTGCGCATTGGCATTTAGCGCATCCCTCAGGATAGGTAGGATAAATCCTGGATGTCGTGATGATCCGTCAAAAGCGATCCGGCGGATCGTGTCGTGGATCTTAGGGTTGGCGAAACGTTGCGTGATCTGTATCAGGTATCGATTGGGGGTCATGTCTGGAACCGATGCAACAGTCGGCGCAATCTCTATTGCTTCGACTTTGGCAAAAAACGCGCTGACATCCGGATCGGCTATGCAGGCTGCGACGGTGGGCAGTGACAACAGCTCCCCGACATTGGCCAAAACCTGATGCCCCGCATTGAGCATACGGATCTTCATAGCTTCGTACAGATGAACGTCAGAGCTCAGTGTCGCGCCGACCTCTTCCCATGGCGGGCGGCCCGCGCAAAAGCTGTCTTCAATGACCCATTGGCGGAAATTTTCGTGCGCGACCGGGGCAGCATCCACGAAGCCCAAGGTTTCGACATGGTCACGCACACTTTGCCCTGTCGCGGGTACGATACAATCGACCATGGTGTTGGGGAAGGATGCGTTGGTGTCAATCCACTTGGCCAGCCTTGGATCGCTTAGCCGTGCAAGGCCTACAACGGTCGCGCGTAGCACATCGCCATTGTGTTGCAGGTTATCGCAACACAGGCCGGTAAAAGGGCCAATGCCAGCATCGCGTCGTGCCTTGAGGGCAGCAATCATTGCGCCAAAGGCTGTGCGGGGTTTGTCCGGGTTATTTGCATCGTGGACAATGTCTGGGTGGTTGGCATCAAACTGTCCATCCGCATTGCGGTAATAGCCGCCCTCCGTCACTGTAAGCGAGGCGATGCGGATCGTCGGGTCGGATAGCTGGCGGATCAAAGGGCCATTATTCTCTGCCACAGGGAGGAAGTCGATCATCGACCCAACAATCTCGGTGCTAGCGCTGTCAGGGTCCAGTTCGACGAGCGTTGTCAGACAATCCTGTGCCAGAAGTTTATCCCGCATCTCGGTGTCCGCCGGACGCACCCCGGCGCCGATAATCGCCCAGTCAAGCGCTTTGCCCTGTTGCATCAACCGGTGCAGATACCATGCCTGATGAGCGCGGTGAAAGTTACCCAGACCGATATGGACAATGCCCTCTCTGAGGACGCTCCGATCATAGCGAGGCACAAAAACCGGATCGGGCAGATCCGGAAGGGTTGCATTGCTCAGTTTCACCACTGGTCTCCTGGGTCGGGTGGAAGGCCGAAAGGTGGCCGATCGCCTAGACGGCGGTAAAGCCGCCATCAATCGGCAGTGCCGCACCCGAGATCATTGAGGCTTCATCGCTGAGAAGAAATGCAATCGGCGCGGCGATTTCCTCTTCAGTTGCCCATCGGCCCAGCGGCATCGTTTCAAGAAACGGACCTTCAATCTCTGGGCGGCCCCAATACCACGCCGACATAGGCGTCATCACAACGGTGGGATGAACGCTGTTGACGCGGATATTGTATTGGCCCAACTCCATCGCCGAGACCCGCGTGATATTATCCAGCGCAGCTTTGGACGATCCGTAGGAGATGTGGCCCTTTAGTGCGACCAGCGACGCTTGGCTTGACACATTGACGATGGCGCCCCCTTGCTCAAGGCGGATCATCTCGCGGCTGACATATTTGGTGACCAACAGGGCACCACGGGCATTGATTGAAATGACCTTGTCGAACACGTCAATATCCGTGTCCATCGGGGTCGCGATCTCACCGCCAAAACCGCCGCAATTGACCAGCCCATAAACATCACGACCTTCGAGTGCGGTCTTCACGCTGTCCTCGGATGTCAGGTCGAACGGTAGCGTTTCACAGCCTGTTTCTTTGGAGAGCGCAGCGAGCTTTTCTTCATCCCGACCGCTGGCGATAACTTTGGCGCCCTCGGCCACAAGATACTTCACTGTTGCCCCGCCAATTCCGCCGCTTGCGCCGGTCACAAGAATGGGCCCCTTATTCAATCCGCGCATGATGTGATTTCCTTTTTTTCCGGGCTTAAGCGTCTGCCATCAGTGACGAACCTGTGCGGGTGTCAAAGATGACTGCCTTTTGCATATCAACATGGAATTCTGTGTTCGTTCCGGCCTGCGCCGCAGACCTTGCAGGCAAGCGGGCCATGAGGCTTTGACCGCCGAATTGCAGGGCGGCATAGATGTCTGGGCCTGTGGGTTCGATCAGCTCGACATAGGCCGTCAGTGGCACGGTGTCGGGACCGGCTTCTGTCGAAAACCATTCTGGGCGTAGCCCAAGTTCCACTTCAGTTCCGGCTTTCAAAACCCGGGTGCCGGTCGGCAGGGGCAGCGTCGTACCCTCCACATCCAGCCCGTTATCTGTCACGCGTGCCTTCACGAGGTTCATCGCAGGCGATCCCATGAAGGTTGCGACGAAGCGGTTGGCTGGCCGGTCATAGATGTCTTCGGGTGTGCCGAACTGCTGAACCTTGCCTCCTTCCATGACTGCAATCCGCGTTGCCATGGTCATGGCTTCGACCTGATCGTGGGTTACATAGACAATGGTGGTGCCAAGGCGTTGATGCAGGCGTTTGATTTCTGTCCGCATCTCAACTCGCAGCTTGGCATCAAGGTTTGAGAGCGGTTCATCAAACAGGAATAGCTTTGGGTCGCGCACCAGCGCTCTTCCCATGGCGACGCGCTGACGCTGACCGCCTGATAGGGCTGCAGGTTTACGTTTCAGTAAGTGGCTGATCTGCAAAAGCTCGGCCACTTCGGCGACCTTGGCAGTCTGCTCGTCTTTTGACATCCCTGCCATGCGCAAGGGAAAGGCGATGTTCTTTTCAACCGTCATCGCGGGATAAAGCGCGTAGGATTGAAATACCATCGCGATGTTGCGCTCTTTCGGCTCTAGCCCATCGATGCGCATATCCTCCAAACGGATTTCCCCATTTGAGAGATCAAGCAGCCCGGCAATCATGTTCAGCAGCGTGGACTTGCCGCAGCCCGAGGGGCCAACAAGAACAAGGAACTCCCCCGCATCAATGCCGATGCTCACTTCGCTCAGCACCTCGAGGTCGCTGAAACGTTTGGACACTTTGTCGATGGTAAGCGATGCCATGGTTATCCTTTCACCGCGCCGGAGGTGAGACCGCGCACGAAATATCGACCTGCGACGATGTAAACGAGCATGGTGGGCAGGGCGGCGATCATCGCGCCCGCCATGTCCACATTATAGGCTTTGGTCCCTGTAGAGGTGTTCACCAGATTGTTGAGCGCCACCATCAGCGGCCGTGCATCTGCCCCGGCGAAGGACGCTCCGAAGAGGAAGTCATTCCAGACATTCGTGAATTGCCAGATCACAGCGACGACGACAATTGGCCATGAAATAGGCATGAGGATCAGCAAAAAGATCGACCAAAAGCCAGCACCGTCCATCCGTCCGGCCGAGATCAGCTCATCCGGGATGCTTACATAGTAATTTCGGAAGAACAGCGTCGCGAAGGGGATACCGTAGCAGACATGCACAAAGACCAACCCGCCTAATGTGCCCGAGATATCCAGAATACCCAGGAGCCGCGCCATGGGTATCAGTACGATCTGAAACGGGATGAAGCAACCGAACAGCAGCATCCCAAAGATGATATTATCGCCACGAAACCGCCATTTCGACAGGACATAGCCGTTGATTGCTCCTAGCGAGACAGAGATCAAAACGGCGAATGTCACCATCACCAGCGAGTTCCAGAAATAGGATTTCAGGCCTTCGCAGGCGATTGCAATGCAGGCGGAGGACCAAGCGAGCCCCCACGCCTCGACCGACCAGACGCGGGGCGGTGACAGGATGGTTGAGGTCTCAAACCCCGGTCCACCAGTGATTTCCGGCATGGTTTTGAACGACGTGAACAGCATCGCGGTGAGGGGCAGCAGAAAGAACATCGCCGCAATAATGAGGACAAGGTAGATGATCGCCCGGTGGAGCGTTCTTGTGCGACTAGCGATCATTGCGCAGCTCCGAGTAGAGGTACGGAACAATCAGGATACTGACCAGAACCAGCATCATCACCGCACTCGATGCACCAAGGGCCATTTCGTTACGTGAAAAGGTGAATTCGTACATGAAAGTCGATGGCAGTTCGGTGGCGTATCCAGGGCCGCCGCGCGTCAGGGCGACGACGAGGTCATAGCTCTTGATAGCCAGGTGCCCCTGCACCACGATTGCAGTCAGGAAAGCTGGACGCAAAGCAGGAATAATAACGTGCCAATAAATCGAAGGACCCGAAGCGCCGTCAATCTTGGCAGCTGACAGCACTTCGGGGTTGATGCCGCGTAAGGCTGCAAGAAATAGCGCCATGACAAAACCACTGGCTTGCCAGACCCCGGCGATGACGATGCAGTAAATCGCAAGCTCGGATTGCTGAATCCAGTCAAAGCGGAACCCGTCCCACCCCCAGGTTCGGAATGCGTTTTGCAAGCCCAGATCGGGTGTCATTAACCATTGCCACGCCACACCGGTGACGATGAAACTAAGCGCCATGGGATACAGGTAGATGGTGCGCAACACCCCCTCTGCGCGGATCTTCTGGTCGAGCAGGATCGCAAGGATCAGTCCAAGAACCAGCGTGCCGCCAATGTAGAGAATGCCAAAAATGGCGAAATTCTCCATGGCGACTTCCCAACGGGGATGAACCCACACTTTGATGTAGTTTTCGAACCCTTCCCAGCGGTCAAATCGGGGCAGCATCCGCGACCGGGTCAGTGAAATGACCATGGTGAGCGCGATAAACCCGTATACCGTAACGGCAACCAGAATGAGGCTGGGCAGCAAGGTAAGTTGCGGCAGATATGATCGGATCAAGCGCATCGCTTATCCCTTGGTCAGGCCCATCGTTGGAAACGGGGTGTCTTTTCGAGGGACAGGCGGCGGGTCCGTCACCGCCGCCTGTTTTGGTTTAGCGAACGACTTACTGAGCGGCTGCGACAGCGCTGACCAGCGCTGCGGTTGCGTCTTCCGCGCTCATGTCGGAATTGGCGAACTGTGTCACAACGTCAAGATAAGCGGCCTGAATGGCAGCTGGCTGGCCGTGACCATGGGCCAAGGATCCAAAGAGGTTGTCCGCATCCGTGGCAACCGCAAGGTCCGCCATAGATTTTTGTGCACAGGCATCAAAGTTGTCCTGCGGCACATCGGTCCGTGCAGGGATGGAGCCCTTTGTCAGATTGAACGTTTCCTGGAAAGACACGGACATCACGGATTCAGCCATGTTCTGTTGCGCCTGAAGCTTGTCTTCACCCACTTCGAACATTGCAAAGAAGTCCGTGTTGAACAGGAACGAGCCTTGAGTGCCCGGAACAACCGAGCACAAGATTTCAACGCCCGGCGTCATGCCAGCAGCCACGACTTCGCCCTTGGCCCAATCGCCCATGATCTGCATCCCGGCTTCGCCGTTGATGACCATCGCGGTGGTCAAGTTCCAGTCACGGCCTGCATATCCACTGTCGGCATAGCCGAGGATCTTGCGGTAGATCTCAAAGCTCTCGGTGATCTGTTCAGAACCGAGCGCCTCCGGATCCGCGTTGATGATCGCAGATTCGTAAAGGTCCGGCGAAATCGACAGCACGATGGCTTCCCAAATCGTCGCCTCCTGCCAGTTCTGACCGCCCTGTGCGACACCGACATACCCTGCGGCTTCGATGGCATCAGCAGCAGCAAAGAACTCATCCCAATTGGTCGGCATATCCATGCCGATTTCCTTGAAGATTTCTGCATTGCCCCAAACCCAGTGCGGGCGGTGCATATTCACAGGAGCGGCGACCCAATTGCCCTCATACTTGCCAAAGGCCTGAACGGCAGGCGGCACGACATCGTCCCAGCCTTCAGCGGCTGCAACGTCATTCAGGTTGCCAAGAAAGCCCTCGTCGGCCCACTCGCGTACGGACATGCCGAGCATCTGGGCGGCGGTTGGCGGGTCACCGGCGGTCACACGTGCGCGCAGGGTTGTCATCGCGGCATCGCCACCGCCGCCTGCAACCGCCATATCGACCCATCCGGTGCCCTTGCCTTCTAGGTCTTTCTGCAGAACAGCCACAGCGGCCGCTTCACCGCCGGATGTCCACCAGTGCAAAACCTCCACGTCATCGGCGAACGCCGGTGTGGTCAGGGCTGTTGCAGACAGCATTGTTCCAATGCTGAGCTTAAAAAGTTTCGTCATTGTCTCCTCCATGTTGACGAGTCATTTTTATTTTGTATTTGTCTCAAACAAATGCAAAATGATCGATAATGCAAGTACAATTAGAAGCCTCGAATTTTCAGCAGACGCTCGTCAAACTCCGGAATGAGACTGAATCCCTCATTCTTCAGAGACTTGCACGGGTAGGAGCACGGAGCCGTGCCGACCTTGCTCGTGACATCGGTGTCACCCGCTCGACCGTTGGCGCGCCGACTGCGCGGTTTCTTGATCTCGGACTATTGCGTGTAGCAGGCGACCCGTCGCCGGAAACGACCTCTCTTGCCAAACGGTCTGGGCGTCCGGGCGAGCGGCTGGAACTTGCACCTGATATCTGCGCCTTTGTTGGCATCGAAATATCTGTTGACTGGATACGGGTGGGATTGGCGGATCTGCAAGGTACCCTTCACTCCGTTCAGGAGCAGCCGATACCGTCCTCACAAAAAAGTCCTGATACGGTCATCGACAATCTGATCGACCTCATCCGTAAGGTCATACAAGGGCAACCGGCAGTTGCTGGCATTGCTGTGTCTGTGCCGGGAATTGTCACAGCAGACTACCATGTTTTGCGTGCTCCTTTGATGGGGTGGCGCGATGTAGCGCTTGGAGAGCGCCTCCGGGAAGCTTTCCCCGACATCACCAACATTGACGTGCGCAACGATGCGTCACAATTCGCCGCTTCGCTTTCGCTTAGCAATCCAGCCCTCCTGGAGGGAAACGCCGTTATCGCCTGGCTCGATGCAGGTATAGGCGGTGGGATTGTGGCAGGCGGTGTTCCTATTCAAGGACACGGAAATCTCGCCGGAGAAATCGGGCACATGTTTGTGTCTTCACGTCCGAATGATCAGTTGCGGAGGTTGGAAGACATCATCGGCAGCCAGTCCCTTTTGGCGCGATATGCAGAGCTAGGAGGAAAGGGTGAGACGATCAAAGCACTTCTTGACCGCCATCATCAGAAAGACGCTGTAGCTATTGCCGTATTGTCAGAATGGAGTTTGGCCATGGCCGAAGGTTTGACGAACCTCACCAGCATTCTCGACCCGGCGCGAATGATCTTTTCAGGTCCGATGGCCCACGTACTGCACCGTGTCGAAGGCGAGACCTATTTAACATACAAGGATCTTCTGCATTACGGCTCCAATGCCGCCCAGTGGCATATCATGCCAGCAGATAAACAGACATTGGTCAGCAGCGGGATTGAGCTGCTTCGCCATAGCCTCTTTACATACAAGAGTTGACCGATGGGTTCCGTTCAAGCCTAAAGCAAACCAGACACAAGGAAGATGGCCGTCTCATATCACATCGCGTAAAAGAACGCGTCGCATGGGTCGTCCAGCAGGGACTTCAGCTCGTCATCAAGGACCATCAGCGTGATCGATGCTCCAACCATGTCCAGCGAGGTGCAGTAGTGGCCCACCAGCGTCTGATGAACAATGGCACCACGGGTCTGCAGGCGTTGTTTGAGCCGGCGGTTCAACACGAAAAGTTCCATCATCGGCGTTCCGCCGAGCGAGTTGATAAGAACAGCGACCTGCGTGTCGGGCTTTAAGTTTATTTCCTCAAACAGCTGATCGCAAATCTGGTCGACGATGCGATCAGCACTTGCCATTGGTTGGCGCTTGATGCCCGGTTCTCCGTGCACGCCCACACCGAATTCGAACTCATCCTCACCAAGCTTGAAACTTGGCACCAGTGTGTCCGGCAGTGCATTCGGCTCTAACGCGACACCGATCGTGTAGCAGGCATCGTTTGCCTTGCGGGTCAGCCGCACGCATTCGTCCAAACTGTGCATACGGGCGCTTGCAGCACCTGCCACTTTGAAAATGAATATGTTGCCGGCGGTCCCCCGCCGTGTTTTGCGATCCCCAGAGTCTGCTGATGCAATATCATCAGTCGTCAAGACCGAGCGGGTTTCAATATCTTCGAGTTGCGCGAGGTCTGCGGCCATCTCGAAATTCATCACATCACCGGAATAGTTCCCGAAGATAAAAAGAACGCCTGCATCCCTGTTGACCGCGCGGGCACATTCCAAAATCCTGTCCGGCGGTGGGGACGCAAAGATGTTTCCCACAGCAACGGCATCGGCCAGCCCTTTGCCAACGAACCCAAGAAAGCTGGGCTCGTGCCCCGCACCTCCGCCAATGACGATTCCGACTTTGCCGTCCGGCTGGTCTGCGACGGCCTGAATGGCGCGTGGCGACGATCCGATTTGGGTAATTGTATCGGGGAAGGCAGCAAGCGCCCCTTCGAGCGCTTCATCGACAATTGTATTCGCACTGTTGATGAACTTTTTGGTGCGTGAACGTTGGAAGCCGTCCGGGTTTTCCAGGTGTGTCGGGCGTTTAGAAAAGTCCGAGAGTTCCATACCATCAGCTCTCAAGATACCTTCGGCAGTGACTGCGTCGGTGATCAGAACTGATGCAAATTTCCCGCGAATGGCTGCGAGGATCGGCGGCACCTTGTCTAGGCCCCCGGCCACCAGGATCCGGGTTGGGATGTCGCGTAGCGTTTCGAGTTCGAGCCCAATTGTGCGATCTTTGAGCGGCGCATCGAGAATATTGCCGTTCATATCAATGAACCTGCCCGCGACGGATGCGACCGCTGTATTCAGATCAGCCAATTGCGCATGATTGCCATCAAGAAATCCACTGGAGTGAATGGTCGAACTCGGGTGGAGCGACGATACACCCAGCAAAACTCGATTCACCCGCTCAAGCGTTTGCAATTGTTCTTTGATCACTGGTTCATTCAGCAGAGACTGCCGCACAGCATCTGAGGACACGATGGCAGGGGCAGAGATCGGGACAAATCGCGCCCCGATATGGTCGGCCAGTGTTGTTGCGCATGCATCAGGTGTATAAGCGATCGCTGCCGTGGTGCTGCCTGTCGCTTGTACGACAGTCATGTCAAGACCGCCGATGGACTTGGCATGCTCTGCCACCGCCAACATCGTGCGTCCCCAGGTGATGGCGATTGTGTCGCCTGAAAACAGGAACCGTGGCAGCGCTTGAGCGGTTGCCACGCCAAGCCGTTCAATCAGGGGGCGGTCGCCGCCTTCGCCAGGGATGATGAGGCAATCATCTAGACCGAAACGCTCGGTCAAGGCCTTGGATAAGGTCGTTGTTCGCAGCATGTCCGTCGAAATCGAGATATCGACAATGCCCTTCGATCGCGCCTCTGCAAGGTAGGCATTTACCGTGGGGCGTGATGCACCGATTTGAAGCGCGATCTCGCTTTGCGTCAAACCTTCTTCATAATAGAGCCAGCTTGCCCAAAGCAGTGGATCTTCGTTGAAGCGCAGTGGCGGTTGCAGATGCGTGGGCGGCTTGCCCCGGCGTTTTCCCTGTGGTGGCATTATGACCGCCCGCCAGCGAGCAACGCAAAAACCGATATGAGCGATGCAGCAGAGCTTGCGCCCGGGTCAACATGGCCAAGGCTCCGTTCCTTGAGCCGGGCTGCACGCCCACAATTTGCGATCATGCTGCGTGTACCAAGCGCCGCCTTTTCTGCTGTTTGCGCAGCAGCTTCTGCGACAGCTGCCGGTGGTTGACCTTCTAACGCCGCTCTGTCGGCTGCTTGGGCCGATGGAAGCCAGACATCCAGCATTGTCTTGTCGCCCAGTCGTGCTTTGCCCCTTCGCGCGATACCGTCTGCGATGCATCCCATAAACTGGCCTAGTTCTTTTGTCGCCATGGGGCCGTCTTCCAAACGTTTCGCCGCTTCTAAAAAGCCCGTTGCGTAAAGTGGGCCGACCGTTGCACCGACCTCTGCGATGAAATTCGATGCCGCTTTGCGCATGATGTCAGCCGGAGCAAGCGAACTGCCGCCTTCGTCCGACAATTTGCGATGCACCGCCGCAAAACCATTCGCCATGGACGTACCATGATCGCCGTCACCAATTTCGCCATCCAATGCGCACAGATGTCCGCGCTGCGCTTCAAGGTGCTGCGCAGCATGCCGAAAGAAGGCAATCAAATAGTCACTATCAATCGTATCCATCACCTCGCAACCTCTCTTGTGACGGACAGGTTTTCAAGGCTTCAGGCCAGACGTTTGGTAAAACCGTCTGCGAACCCGGCAATAATCATACAGCATGACGTTGCACCAGCATCCAGAACGCCGCGAGATCGCTCGCCCAGCCGGGCAGAGCGTCCGATCTTCGCAACCATATCAACCGTGCTGTCGCGTCCGACCTCCGCTGCGGATTTCATTTGCGCCAGCGCTTCCGTGAACGACTTTCCATCTTCTACGGCTGCGTCAAAGGCATCGCAGGCAGGCACCAGACTATCCAGCAGCGTCTTGTCCCCAACGCTTGCGGAGCCGATGTCCTGCACACCGCTTAACCCGGCACGCAGCATCTTTCCGAATGCCGTAGCATCGATACTGTCGTCGTTTTCTATCGCCTCTGCCATGTCCGAGAACATCATGCCGTAAAGCGGGCCCATAGAGCCCCCGATTTCGCTCATCAATACATCAGAGAGGACTTCCATTGCTTCAGACAATGTGCCTTCGGGCGCCAGTCTTTCTGCCGCGCGGCCAAATCCTTTGGACATGTTAACGCCGTGATCGCCATCGCCGATCTTGCCATCAATCTCGGAAAGATAGGCCCTGTTTTCGACGATAACGCTCGCGATATCCCGAATGATCTGTCCCGCACCGGCGTTCTGAACTGCTGCCATCTCTGCTCTCCCTATAGTGCTGGGCTTGCGGTTTCGGTGCCAAGCAGTTCTTTAAGCTCATCATCCAGTGCCATCACAGTCAGTGTGGCGCCAACCATTTCGAGAGAGGTAAAATAATTTCCGACAAACTGTGCGTGGATTTTCACGCCGCGCGCTTCGATCTGCTGCGCCATGCGGTCAAACAGGATATACAGCTCGTTGACCGGGGTCGCACCTAATCCAGACACCAATACTGCAACCTCTGTACCTTCCGGCAGATCATGATCGTCCATCACGATTTTGACCATGTCATCGGCCACAGCGTCTGCATTTGCCAATGGCGCAACCCGCACGCCCGGTTCACCGTGGTGACCGATGCCCACCTCCATCGTACCGGGTTCGATTTCAAAGTTCGGATGACCGACCGCAGGTAAAGTACACGGACCAAGCCCAACACCGACAGAGCGGCAATTGTCGATGGCTTTCTGCGCGGCCGCGATGACCGCGTCCAGGTTTGCTCCCGTGGCAGCCTTAGCGCCGCCAATCTTCCACATAAAAATCTCGCCGGCCACGCCGCGGCGCTTTTCCATCTCGTTAGCAGGAGCAGAGCATACGTCGTCGTTGGCCACGACTGTTGCGACGGCGATGTCGTCCTTTTTGGCCATCTTCGCCGCCATTTTCACATTCATATTGTCGCCAGCGTAATTGCCATACAGCACCGCAACGCCTGCGCCGCCATCGGCAGCCTTGATCGCATCATGAAAGCTTTTGGCCGTTGGAGATGAGAACAGTTCACCAACCGCGACGGCATCCACCATATTGCGCCCGGTGTAGCCGATAAACGCAGGCTCGTGTCCTGATCCACCACCTGTTACGACACCAACCCTGTTGGCCTGACCCGCTGTGTTCGACACAACAACGCGAGGGTTATTCGGATCAAGATGCACGAGGTCAGCATGCGCCCGTACAAATCCCGCGACTGTTTCATCGACCACGTCGTCTGGGTTATTCACAAACCGTTGCATCGCTTTATCCTTATTTGATTGTAAAGCCGCCATCGACGATGATGTCTGCGCCGTTCATCATGCCTGCCGCATCCGAGGCAAGAAACACGACCGCTGCAGCAATCTCGCAAGGCTCCGCAAAGCGACCAGATGGGATTTGCTTGATCATTGCGTCGCCTTTTGCGCCTGCCCAGGCGGATTTTCCAAGTTCTGTCAGCACCACCGTCGGTGAGACCGTATTCACGGTGATCCCGAATTCGCCCCATTCCAGCGCGAGGGTCTTGGACATGCCGATGACGGCGAATTTCGAGGCGCAATAGGCGATATGTTCGTCAATCGCGACTGACCCGGCCTGTGAGGCAAGATTTATGATCCGACCAGATTTCTGCTCAATCATGACCCGCCCCACAGCCTGCGAGACAAGAAAACTCCCGGTTAGATTAACATCAAGCGTGCGTTGCCACGCAGCCAGCGAGATGTCTTCGGCGGGCGCCAAATCGACGATGCCTGCGCTGTTGACCAATATATCGATGCGGCCAAGTGTTTCCTTTGCTTTAGAAACAGCCTCGGCCACTGAAGTTTCGTCAGCGACATTGCATGAAATGGCAATGGCAGCAGAACCAAGGGCCTGCGCCTTTGCAGCGGCAGCTTCTGCATTCAGATCAACAACCGCGACACGTACACCTTTACCAGCAAACGCCTCGGCGATGGCCGCACCGATCCCGGACGCGGCCCCGGTCACAAAGGCTGTCTTGCCAGCAAGTGGAAAGTCAAAATCGACAGAAACGGGTCCGCTCGCCATTATGGTATTCCTCGTGTGTTCACATCACCCCCGCCCGATCGCTATCCGCAGCAATCGGACGAGGTATTTTCATGCGACCAATTTACTGGCGCAGTTCCAAGAGTGCATCGACATTGTCGGCTGTAACAGGTGTCCATGGCACACTGTATTCAGCATCAGCGCCGCCATTCCATGGCATGTCTGGGTACTGCTCCCAAATGGGCGACATCGGCTCATAGCCTTCCATGCTGGCGGCAATCGCCAGATCAAGAGCGCCTTGTGCCTGCGCCGCACCGTCTTGCAGGATAGACGCCATGTCGCCTGCTTTGACCGCTGTCAACGCGTCGGTGATGCCGTCAATGCCGGCAATGGCAAAGTCGCTGACCTCAAGACCAGAGGATTTGATCGCCTCGATTGCGCCCAATGCCATCTCGTCGTTCTGACCAATCACACCGTTGATCTGACCAGGATGCGCTGTCAGCCAGTTTTCCATAAGGGTCTGGGCTTCGGCGCGGGACCAGTTGGCAGTTTGCTGTTCCAGAACGGTAACATCTGGACATTCAGCCAATGCCTTTTGGTTGCCTTCCAAACGCTGAATTTGGGCAGACTGACCAATCGGGCCTTCGATGATCACAACGTTGCCTTCACAACCGATCTTATCAAGGACGTACTTGGCTTCCATATAGCCGGACTGAACATCGTCAGAGCCGACATAGGCGCTCAACAGATCGCTGTTCACCCGTGTGTTTGAGCCAAATACGGGAATGCCAGCCTCATGGGCAGCCTCTACGGCTGCGGCACCTGCTTCGACGTCGATCGGCACAAAGATGATGGCGTCAAAGCCCTGCGTGATCATTGTCTCGAACTGATCTTGCTGAACAAGCGCATCATAGCGACCATCGAAGATCGTCAGGTCGACCTTACCTTCCTGTACTGCGGGATGGGCTTCCAGTGCAGCGGACCATATCTGCATGAATTCTGCATTCAGACCATACACGGCTGCGCCGATCTTAGGCACATCCTGGGCGATTGCCGCAGTGCCTGTCATAAGCGCTGCGGTCACAGCCATTGTTTTCATCAGTTTTTTCATTGTGCTTATCCTCCATTTTGCACGTGGTCGTGTCTGCCGGCATGTTGCGGCAGATGTTCGATTGGGTCTGTGTCACGCGGTCTTGTGACGGGCTTGATCAAGCATTACGGCCGCAACGATGAGGCCGCCCTTGATGACTTGTTGGTAGTAAGATTCGACCCCCATCAGATCGAGGCCGTTATTCACAACCGCGATCAGCAAGGCCCCAATGAGCGTGCCGGTGACGCGGCCGACACCGCCCGCAAGCGAGGTGCCTCCGATCACAACCGCTGCGATGGCATCCAATTCATAAGCAATTCCGGCCTGTGTCAGTGCAGACCCCGTCCGGGCTGCCAAGATCATGCCGGCAATAGCCGCAAGCGCCCCCGCAATCACATAAACAAGCAATTTAACGCGGTTTACATTGATACCTGACACGCGCGCGGCATGTGGATTGCCACCAACCGCGTAGACCTGACGGCCAAATTTGGTCGAGGTCAAAGTCCATTGCGCAGCGAGAAAGACGATCGCAAAGATAATAATCGGCATCGGAATACCGAAGAGTTCACCCCGCCCGATAAAGCGATATGCGTCAGTCAATGCAGGAACTGGCTGACCATCTGCGTAAAGCAACGTCAAACCTCGGGCTGCAGACAGCATTCCAAGGGTTGCAACAAAGGCAGGCACGTTAAACCGTGATACGATCAACCCGTTCAACCCTCCCGCCGCAGTTCCAACCAGAATACCAACGGCCAAAGCGATCAGCGCCGGATACGGCCCGCCGAAGGCGGCCGCAGTCGTTGACGTGGTTGCAAGTGATGCAGAAACGACGCCTGCCAGCGCGACAACGGACCCGACAGACAAATCAATGCCACGTGTCAGGATCACAAACGTCATGCCAATGGCCAGAATCCCGTTGATTGACGCCTGCCTCAGGACATTCACAATGTTGCGCTGGGTCAGAAAGAACTCGTTTGCGAAGGTCAAAACGATGCAAACGATGAGAAGCGCCATCAGGATGCCGTACTTCTGCGCGAAATCAAGCGCAGTCGATTTTACCTGCGATGAGGTTGCTGGTCCGCTTGTCATAGGTAAGACATCCTTCGTTTCTTTTCTAAGCAGCCAGATGCACGAGCGTCTCTGCGCTCAGCTCATCTCGGGAAAGTTCGCCGCTGATACGCCCGTCGCGCATTACAACAACGCGGTCGGCCATCCCAAGAACTTCATCGGTCTCGGAACTCACCATCACAACGGTTCCTCCAGCACGAGCAAAGTCAGAGATGATCCGGTAGATCTCGCGCTTCGCACCGACGTCTACGCCGCGCGTCGGTTCATCGAGCAGTAGAATTTTAGGATCGGTCAAAAACCACTTGCCCAGAACAACCTTTTGCTGGTTGCCACCGGACAAACCGGACACCTCCAGGCGGTCGGTCGCGGTCTTGATCTGGAATGTTTCGATCATGCGCCTTGCGGCATCCGCTTCGCGTGCAGACCGCATGATTGGGCCGCTTGCCAGCTGGTCAAGTTGCGCCATGCAAATGTTTGACCGCACGTCGCCCGTCAGCACCAGACCGGATTCCTTGCGATCCTCGGTCACATAGGCAAGGCCCGCTGCAATCGCCTCATCCGGCGACTGAAACCCGCTCGGTTTGCCAAACATTTCCACAGTGCCGCCTTCATCCTGCGACAGACCAAAGAGACGGTCGAAAATCTCGGTGCGCCCAGAGCCCATCAGACCGTAAAGGGCCAAAATCTCACCCTTGCGTACATCAAAGGAGACATCCTTAACCCATCCCTGCGCATTCAGGGATTTGACGCTCAGCGAGACATCCGTTGTGGGCGTGTTCTCTTTGATGAACTCTTCGGTCAATGGGCGGCCGACAATCATCTGGATCAACCCTTCACGGGTGACGTCCGCAATCGCTCCGGACTCAACAAACGCACCATCGCGAAAAACGGTATAGGTGTCGGCGATCTCGAAAATCTCTGACAGACGGTGGCTTACGTAGATAATCCCCTTACCTGCCGCTTTGAGACGCCCGATAGCGGCAAAAAGCTGGTCGGCTTCTGCTTCGCCCAGGGCCGATGTGGGCTCGTCCATGATGATGACTTCGGCATCATAAGACAGTGCCTTTGCAATCTCGACCAGCTGCACTTCGGCGACAGAAAGGTCCATCATCAACGTCGTTGCCGCAATGTCGAAGTGTAATTCGTCCAGCAGTTTCTGCGCGGCCGCATTCATCGACCTGAAGTCGACGCGGCCAAAAAGCCCCACTGGCTCTCGGCCCAAGAAGATGTTCTCTGCGGCCGACATTGCGGGAACGGGGCTGAGTTCTTGTTCAATGATGCTGATGCCGGATGCCAGCGCATCGGACGGTTTCGCAAAGCTTACTTCGCGGCCGTTAACGGTGATTGTGCCTGCATCGCGATCCTGAATGCCCATCACGATTGTCAGAAATGTCGACTTGCCGGCGCCGTTGCCGCCGCACAGTGCGTGGACTGATCCTGGCTCCAGATGAAATCGCCCGTCGCTGAGCGCTGTCACGCCGCCGAACTGCTTTTTCAAGCCGGTCACTTTGAGCAGTGCGTTGGTCAATCTCACCCCTCCCAAGGCGCGGCCAAATCGTCGCACCTTAGAGATATGTGCAGGTGTTATCTTTTGTCAAACAAAATTCGACAATTGTAATTCATCTTAATTATGTATATGAAAACAGTAGCTTGTGTGGGAATCTTTTCTGTGGAGCAGATATGATAACCACGAAATCAGGAACTTAATGACTGACACGACAGCGCGCAAAATCGATTCCCTCAGCCCGAGCATCAGCGATGTCGGGCACGACGATCCCGCCGAATCTCACGGCATCGCATGGCCCATCAGAAAGGATTGCAGACATGAAAATCGCAGTAGCCGGAGACAGTGCCGGAGAGGGTCTCGCCCAAATTCTGGCAACCCATCTTGGCGCATCGCATGACGTCACAGACCTGTCGCGCGTGAATGGAGATCCAGATGAATTTTACGCCAATCTGTCAGACCGGGTCGCCACTGCGGTGATGGCCGGTGAATATGATCGCGCCATTCTTGTCTGTGGAACCGGCATTGGCGTTCAGATCGCGGCAAACAAGGTTCCGGGGGTCCGCGCCGCCCAATGCCATGATACATATTCTGCGGGAAAAGCGGCGACATCAAACAATGCACAAATCATCACGCTTGGAGCGCGTGTCGTAGGGGCCGAGCTTGCGAAGGATATCGTGACGGCGTATCTCAGTGCCGCATTTGATCCGCGAGGACGCTCTGCAAAAAATGTCCAAGCGATTGATGCTGTAGACGCAAAGTACACAAATGGTGATCATTGAACGCTAAGTGCGTCGCGCAGTACTTGTATCACCCGCGTCATAGTTGGGCTGTGCAAAACGCTGGATGAACTGGCTGGGGCGGGTAGGGCGATTGCGTGTGCGTCGGCATAGCCACTAGGACCCTAGTCTAATCGATGCTGCAGAACACGCAAATGTCTGCTACTGAAACTGCGTAGCAAAAACAGGCCTCTATTTGTCCTTTACTCTCAAACAAGCAAAATACTTTGTTGGTGTCGCCGAGCATGGCTCTTTCAGCCGGGCTTCAACAGAACTTGCGATCTCGCAAAGCACATTGACCGAGGCGATCAAGGATCTTGAGGCGCACCTTGGCTTCAAGTTGTTCGAGCGTCGCAGGCGCGGAGTTGATATGACCCATCACGGTCATGTCTTTATGCGCCACGCAAAGTCGATACTGGCCGAAATTTCCAATGCCGAGATAAGTCTTGCAGGCGCACAGAGCAGCATTGCCGGAAGGCTGAATATCGGCGTCACGTCACTGACCTCCGGCTATGTACTGTCCGATCTTTTGTCGCGCTTCCGCCGTGCGCAGCCCGAGATTGAGGTGAACGCTTTGGAGGATAGCCCGGAGTATCTTGAACACCTTTTGATTGGCGGTGAGCTTGATCTTGCAGTGATGCTCATCGACCGGCTGCGGAACGAGGCGGCGTTGCATTCGGAGTTGCTCGCGGTATCGCCGTATCGGTTGTGGCTCCCTTTGGGGCACCCACTTTCAGCGCGTGAAACAATCTCGCTTGATGATCTTGTGGGAGAACCGCAGATTGCTTTGGATGTTGAGGAAATGCAGGAAGAGGCTGCGCGGTTGCGGGCCAGTTTTTCTGTCAAGCCAAGGGTCGCATTCCGCACCCGGTCGGTTGAGGCGGTCCGGTCGCTTGTTGCGAGTGGCGCCGGGGTTTCGTTTCTGCCAGATCTTGTTTACCGCCCTTGGTCGCTCGAAGGGGACCGGATTGATAGCCGCGATGTGTCGACCCAGCTTCCCGTTATTCAAGTTGGGCTGGTGTGGCGGCGCGGGGCGAAGGTGGCTGAAGCAACCAAATCATTTTTATCCGTCGCACAGAATTTTCACGCGCCACGCTTGCGCTAAGGTATCGGAAATCCCGAATTTACGCTGCGGAAAAATGAATTTGTCAAAGTTAGCGCCCTGCGACAAGGTCTCCCCATAACTGAAACGGGGAGTCTGCAAATGACGCGCATGTTGAATTCAACGGCCGCCTTGGGGGTGATAGCCGCACTCATCGCTCAGCCGCTTGCGGCTGATATGGTGACGGAACTTGGTGCTGGCGAAGGTCAGCTGAACATCGTGGCATGGCCTGGCTACATTGAGCGCGGTGAGACAGTGGCCGATTTCGACTGGGTTACCGGATTTGAAGAGGCCACAGGCTGCATGGTCAACGTCAAGACCGCCAATACATCTGACGAAATGGTCGCCCTGATGAACGAAGGCGGGTTTGACCTCGTAACCGCCTCTGGCGATGCATCCCTGCGGATGGTCGCGGGCAATCGCGTGCAGCCCATCAATACCGATCTGATCCCAAGCTGGGACACGATTGATGACCGGCTCAAGCAGGCACCTTGGCACTACGTGGATGGCAAAAACTACGGCACACCGTATATGTGGGGTCCGAACATTCTCATGTATAACACTGAGGTCTTTGGCGACAGCCCGCCCACCTCCTGGAATGTTGTGTTCGAACCGATGGACCTTCCAGACGGACAGTCGAATGAAGGCCGTGTGCAAGCCTATGACGGCCCGATCCACATCGCGGACGCGGCCCTTTACCTGATGACGCACCAGCCGGAACTGGGCATCACCTCGCCGTATGAGCTGAACCAAGACCAGTATAACGCCGCCCTTGATCTGCTGCGCGTCCAACGCACACTGGTCAGCCGCTATTGGCACGATGCCTTCATCCAGATCGACGACTTCAAAAACGAAGGCATGGCCGCATCCGGTTCCTGGCCTTTCCAACGTAACCTGTTGCAGGGCGATGGCGCGCCGATCTCTTCCGTCTTTCCGAAAGAGGGCGTGACCGGCTGGGCCGACACCACCATGATGCATGTCGACAGCGCCAACCCCAACTGCGCCTACATGTGGATGGAACACACGCTGTCTTCAAACCTGATGTCTGACCTCTCGGTCTGGTTTGGTGCGAACCCGGCTGTGCCAGCGGCCTGTACCGATGGCCGTGGGATGCAAACTGCTGAAGGCTGCACCGCAAATGGCTTTGACAATTTCGATCAGGTGCGGTTCTGGACCACGCCCGTCACCCAGTGCGAAAGTCAGGGGGAATGCGTGCCTTACTACCGCTGGGTCTCCGACTATATCGGCGTGATTGGTGGGCGGTAATCACCTCTATCCCCTGCGCGGCGGTGCTTCTGCCGCGCAAGCTTTCAGGTAAAACATGACAGCAGCAATCTCGTTTTCCGGCGTTTCGCGCCACTTTGGAGATGTCCGCGCAGTAGATGGGGTGGACTTGCAGATTGGGGCGGGTGAGTTCTTTGCGCTTCTCGGTCCCTCCGGCTCCGGCAAGACCACCTGTTTGCGGCTTATCGCCGGGTTTGAACAGCCGACGCATGGTAAAATCGCGATCTTTGGCGAAGATGCGACCGCAACGCCGCCCTATCGCCGTCCTGTCAATACGGTCTTCCAGGACTATGCTCTCTTTCCGCATCTGAACGTGCGCGACAACGTAGCATATGGGTTGATGGTGCGAGGCGATGCGAAAGCTGCACGACACGCGGCGGCAGAGGAGGCCTTGGCGCTGGTGGCTTTGAACGGCTTCGGTGACCGCAAGCCCTCTGCCTTGTCTGGTGGGCAACGCCAGCGCGTGGCCCTGGCCCGCGCCCTTGTGATGCAGCCGAAGGTTCTTTTGCTTGATGAACCACTGGGTGCGCTAGACCTGAAACTTCGCGAGCAAATGCAGGGGGAACTAAAAGCCCTGCAGCGTCGCCTTGGCATCGCTTTCGTCTTTGTGACCCACGATCAGGGCGAGGCCCTATCCATGGCCGATCGCGTTGCGGTGTTCAGCGATGGGCGCATCCAGCAGGTCGGGACGCCCGAGGATGTCTATGACCGGCCCCAAACACCCTTCGTGGCGGATTTTGTGGGGGCATCCAACGTCTTGCCGGCAAGCTTGGTCGATACCATCATCGGCACAGCCAAACCCGCCAGCCTGCGGCCTGAAGCCATCACACTCGGCAGTGGCCCCTTGGAAGGGACTGTTGATGGCTGCGCATTCCTGGGTTCCGCCACCCGGATTGAGGTCATGTGCAATGGCCAGATCATCAAGGTTTTGATTCCCAAAGGTGGCGTGGTCCCTGCGGTTGGCGACAAGGTCAAACTTGGCTGGCCGGACAGCGCTTTGCATTTGATGGATAAGGCCCATGGCTGAAGCCGCGCGTTCCCCTGTATCTGACGCACTCTGGCGGCGACCCAATTTGCTGCTTTTGCTGCTGGTTACGCCGCCTCTTCTTTGGCTTGGGATCGTCTATCTCGGCTCGCTCTTTGCACTGCTTGCGCAAAGCTTCTTCTCGATTGACGAGTTCTCCGGCCTCATCAACTACGAATTCACACTGAAAACCTACGGCGAACTCTTCCGCGCCTCAAATTTCGACATTCTGATCAGGACCATTCTCATGGCGTCTGCCGTGACGATTGGTGCGGCAATCGTGGCGTTCCCGATCGCCTATTACGCGGCCCGCTATGCGCGGGGACCGTGGAAAGCGGTGTTCTATCTGGGCGTGATGCTGCCGCTGTGGTCCTCTTATCTGGTGAAGGTTTATTCCTGGAAACTAATCCTCGCCAAGGAAGGCATTTTGAACTGGCTTTTTGAAACCCTGCATCTGGCGTGGGTGCTGGAAGCCTACCTTGCCATCCCAGGCATCGGTGGCAACTCTTTGTCAGTCAGTTGGACCGGCACTTTTCTTGTCTTTCTTTACGTCTGGCTGCCTTTCATGATCCTGCCGATCCAAGCATCGCTAGAGCGTGTGCCGCCATCCATGCTTGAAGCGTCCGGCGACTTGGGTGCAAAACCAAGTCAGACCTTACGCAATGTCATCCTGCCATTGGCCCTGCCGGGGATCATCGCCGGATCGATCTTTACCTTCAGCCTGACCATGGGCGACTATATCATTCCACAGATTGTCGGTACCTCTGCGCGCATGATCGGGCAGGCGGTCTATCAATTCCAGGGGACAGCCGGGAACATCCCGCTCGCGGCAGCCTTCGCAGTGGTTCCGATTGTTGTCATGGGCATCTACCTCACATTAGCAAAACGTGCGGGGGCGTTTGATGCACTCTAGGGCCTCTCTCGGACTCAAAGTCGCAGCAATCGGCGGGCTTCTGTTCCTGCACCTGCCGATCCTGCTGATCTTCGTCTATGCCTTCACGACAGAAGATAAATCTTATCAATGGCCGCCCCCTGGCTACACGCTGCAATGGTTTGAAGTCACGTGGAACCGGCCCGATGTCTGGCAGGCGCTGGGTTTGTCGCTGCGGGTTGCCTGTGTCTCGACACTGATCGCCATCGTGCTTGGCACCCTGTGTGCGGCAGCTGTGGCGCGGTCAAAGTTTTTCGGGCGAGAGACGATCTCGCTCCTCGTCATCCTGCCCATTGCGCTGCCGGGGATCATCACCGGGATTTCCCTGCGCAGCGCGTTTAACATAGCTGATATTCCCTTCAGCACATGGACGATCATCCTCGGCCACGCAACCTTCTGTATAGTTGTGGTCTACAACAACGCGGTCGCGCGTTTCCGAAGGACGTCGTCGAGCCTGATTGAAGCCTCGATGGACCTTGGCGCGACCTATTGGCAGACGCTGCGGTTCGTGATCATGCCGAATATGGCAACAGCAATTCTTGCGGGCGGTATGCTCGCCTTCGCGCTCAGTTTTGACGAAGTCATCGTCACGACGTTCACGGCAGGACAACAGCAAACCTTGCCTATCTGGATGCTCGAAGAGCTCGTCCGGCCTCGCCAGCGCCCCGTCACCAACGTGGTCGCGATGGTGGTAGTCCTTGTGACATTCCTGCCGATCCTCGGCGCATACTACCTGACCCGAGGGACCGAAACAGTCGCCGGGCAGGGCAAATAGACATCTACGAAAGGGAGAGACCTCATGGAAACCAACATGTTGATCGGAAGCGCCTTTGAAGCCGGAACCGAGACTGAGGAGATGGTCCTGAACCCGAGGACTGGTGAGACAATCCTGAAAATGCCAGAGGCGAACCCGGATCAGATCAACCGCGCAGTCGCAGCAGCCCGCGCGGCCTTTCCCGGTTGGGCCAGGATCACGCCCGGCGAACGGTCCGGCTATCTTCTGCAGATCGCGGATGCGGTGGAAGCAGACCTTGATAATCTGGCCGCCCTGGAGGCGCTGAACTGCGGCAAACCGATCAATGAGGTGAGAAACGAAGAAATCCCCGCCGTCGCTGATTGCTTCCGTTACTTCGCCGGGGCAGTGCGGAACATGCACGGGCCAATCGCGGGCAACTACATGGAAGGGCACACCTCCATGATCCGGCGCGACCCCATCGGCGTTGTCGCTTCCATCGCGCCATGGAATTACCCGATCATGATGATGGCCTGGAAACTCGCCCCGGCACTGGCCGGCGGCAACACAGTGGTCATGAAACCGTCTGAACAAACACCACTGACCGCGCTGGCCTTTGCCAAGATCCTCGCGGGGATCCTGCCCGAAGGCGTGGTGAATGTGATCACCGGTCAGGGAAGCTCTGTCGGCAATGCGCTGGTGAACCATCAGGGTATCGACATGATCTCGATTACCGGGGATGTCGCCACCGGCAAGAAAGTCCTCCAAGCCGCCTCCAAAGGCGTTAAGCGGACGCATCTGGAACTCGGCGGCAAGGCTCCGGTGATTGTCTACGGCGACGCGGACCTCAAGCGGACAGTGGAAGGCTTGCAGGCCTTCGGATATTACAATGCAGGTCAGGACTGCACCGCAGCTTGCCGCATCTACGCCCATTCCAGCGTCTATGAAACCTTCGTGGCCGACCTAAGCGCAGCAGCAGCGAGCATCGTCTACAACAATGCCGACGACACCGTGAACGAAATCCCGCCGTTGATCTCTCCTCGGCAACGCGACCGGGTGGCGAGCTTTGTGGAGCGGGCGTCAGAGCAAGCGCATATCGAGGTCGTTACCGGCGGTAACCCCGTTGCCGGCTCTGGATTTTACTACCAGCCAACCGTGATTGCAGGGGCCAACCAACAGGACGAAATCGTGCAGCGAGAGGTCTTTGGCCCCGTCGTCTCTGTCACTCGCTTCACCGATGACGATCCGGTCATCGATTGGGCGAACGACAGCCCCTATGGCTTGGCAAGCTCGGTCTGGACTGGGGATATCGGCAAGGCGATGGAGGCATCAGCTGCGCTGCAATACGGCTGCACCTGGGTGAACACGCATTTCATGCTGGTGAACGAGATGCCCCACGGCGGACTCAAGCAATCGGGTTACGGTAAAGACATGTCGATGTATGCGCTGGAAGACTATACAGCTGTCAGGCACGTGATGATCGCTCATTAATTGGGGGAATACCTTTAACCCATTTAGTAACGCAGCCCGTTGCGCTTACGGTTTTTGATGAAGGGTAGTTGGGTCATGAACATGAACAGCAATGCGCAAGTCAAGACGAGCGAAATCGGGTTGCTTAGCAAGTCATAGATGAATGTTCCGATGTTTTCTTGGGCGCCGATCATTGCACGGCGGTAGTTGGCGTCGATCATCGGCCCCAGGATAACGCCGAGAATAATTGGACCAACCTGGAATCCGTAGCGCTTCAGAAAGTACCCAACTACACCGAAGGCGAGGGCCCAGGTGATGTGAACCGGATTGTTCTGAATGGCATAAGCCCCGACTGCGGAAAGGATCACAATAAGTGGGATCAGAATGGCGCGGGGGCATTCGACGACTTTGGTAAAGATCCGGATTCCGGTGAGGCCGAAGACGAGTAAGAAGATGTTCGCCAGCGTCAGGTTGCCGACAATAAACCAGAACAGATGTGGGGTATCCGTCAGAAGCAGCGGTCCGGGCTTGAGCCCGTGAATGTAGAGCGCGCCAATAATGATCGCAGTCACTGCATCGCCGGGAATACCCAGAGTCAGCATCGGGACGAACGCCCCGCCGACCGCAGCATTGTTCGCCGTCTCCGGCGCGATCAAACCTTCCTTTGCGCCCTCGCCGAAAGGAACCTCAGGGTTCTTGGTACTGCGCTTGGCCTGATCGTAGGCAAGAAGCGCCGCGATGTCCCCGCCGGTGCCGGGTAGCGCGCCAATCAGCGTGCCAAGACCGGATGATTTCAAGCCCAACCCCAGATAGCGGCGCACGTCGGACCAAGCAGGTACGATCCGCCCAACCTTTTGTTTTATTGCCGCCGTATCGACGTGCTCAAGCTGCGAAAGCGCCTCGGCTACGCCGAAAAAGCCAATCATTGCGACGACGAAAGGCACTCCGCCCATGAGGTTGATCGATCCGTAGGTGAACCGGGTCTCGGCTGTCATGGGATCGAGCCCGATCATGCCAATCATCACACCCAAAGCGCCAGCGAAAGCACCCTTCGCAAAGCTTTCACCAGATAAAGCGCCGACGAGCAGAATGCCCATGATCCCGAGCAGCATGTAGTCGCGCGAGGTGAACTTGATCGCGAAATCAGCAAGGAGTGGCGCGGCGATGGCAAGAGCTGCGACGCCGATCAGGCCTCCGATCACCGACATGACGGTCGAGAGGCCGATCGCCTCGCCGGCAAGCCCCTTCTTTGCCAGAGGATAACCGTCAATCGCCGTTGCAATAGCGCTTGGCGCGCCGGGAATGTTCAAGAGGATCGCGGTGCGCGCGCCACCGTAGACGCCTCCAACATAGACTCCTGCGATCAAGGCAAGCGCCTCGTTCACGTCCCACTTGAACGTAAATGAAATCAGAATAGATGCGGCCATGGTGACCGACAATCCGGGGATCGCGCCGATGTAAATGCCCGCGAATGTGCCAAACGCTGTTAGCAACAGAAGCGAAGGGTCCAGCCAAGATGTTGCGAAGAAACCTAGAGTTTCGATCATCTCCACAGGCTCCCAATTGGTAAAACAACCTGAAAAACGACGCGAAAAAGCACGTAGATCGCTCCAATCGACACGAGCGAGATCAAGAGCGCTGGAAGCGGGCCTCTGCGCCAGAACGCCCATATTGTCACGAACATGAGCACGCCGGACGCCGAGAGAAAGCCGATGCTGGGGATCGCAGCGACGTAGACGGCCACCAAAAGTGTAAAAGAGACGACGCGTAACGGAAACAGGTAAGCGATCATCCCAGCGAGACTGCTATCCGGTGCACGGGGTTTTCGGAACGTATCTGACAGGACAATTAGACCCGTCAGAAGCATGACGCCCGAGGCAAGCATTGGCATGACCCCGCCCGTTGTCAGCCCGCGGAACCCCGATATTCCGTAGGATTCCCAGAATGCATAACCGGCAAAGATCACCAGAAGAAGCGCGAAGAGCCGTTCTCCTGGCCGAAGTGTTTCATTGGGTTTCATATCATGTTTTCTGGCCGACCCGTGCAAGCGGGTCGGCCGAAAGGGTCAAGGGCGTGCGATGCCCAGCTCTTCTGGACTGACCTTGGCGGCACCCGTATCCTGAAGCGCCCAGACCGTGACCTGTTGCCATTTGGCAAGGAAATCGATCGCTTCCTGTCCGCTCATGTTCATAACCACGTTTCCGCGGTTCGCCATGAGCTCGAGGAAGGTCTCATCCGTGGCTGCGGTGGAGAAGACTTGGGTCAGAGTGGTTTTCACCTCGTCGGGCACATCGGCGCGGACAAAAACGCCGTAGAACGGTCCCCAAGGCAGGAAGCGTTCCATTTCGGGGAGCGTGTCAGTGATCGCTGGCACATCCGGCAGGGTGTCAACAGGTTCTGGATTGACGACGGCAAGCGCTCGCATGTTGCCAGCCTTGACCTGCTCGGCCGCTGCCGAAATGCCTGACGGCATGAAATCGACCTCGCCTCCCAGCATTGCTGTCAAGCCCGGACCTTCCCCATCGAAAGGAATCGCTGTGACATCAAAATCGGTGGCGTTCGAGATCAGTGCGCCAATTGTCGACGGCAGGCCACCCGGCCCGGTCGAACCCATCTTGACCGAACCGGGGTTGGCCTTGATGTCGTCTAGAAGGTCGCTCAAGGTTTGATACTTGGAGTTCGCAGGCACGGCGATCACAGCGACGCCGCGACCAAGAATGTTGATTGGATACATGTCCCCGTAGTCAATGTCAGAGACACCCATCACACCATGAAGCTGCGGGTTCTCGGCGCCGTAAAGGAACGTATAGCCATCCGCCGGTGCTGCGTTTACGAACGCTGTGGAGATGGCTCCTGCGCCACCGGATTTGTTAAGGACCACGATGGGTTTACCAAGCGCTTCTTCCGCAGCAGGATTGACAGCACGCGCGACCGTATCTGTGGCACCGCCAGCACCCCACATTACAACGCCAAGAACTTCGCGTTCAGGATATTCCGCAAATGCAGGACTGGCGACAATCGCAAGCGCCGCCGCGGCGACTTTCAAAATCTTCATTTTTCCTCCCTTGGCCTTTTAGCCTTTGTATTATTTGTACCTCTCCACCATTATGGATAGGCAGAGCCCGGTCAATATCGATATATCTGTCTTGCCATCGGTGATCGGAAATCCAGACCCCAACCGGCACACTGTTCTGAAAATGTCAGATCCGGTACTTCCACATGACTTGGAGGAGCCGTCTGTACCAGTAATCAGTGCTGCCATGCAGCTTACCCAAAGCGAATATCGGTGCGACGGACCAGTTAGTTTTATCTTTCGAACGCTGTCCGGGCATTCTGACGGGTTCAGGCAACTTATGTTGAGCCCTTCCAAATGACGGGCGTCACATAGACGACGCTCTCATCGACACTGACCATCACATCGCCATCCTGGATATTGACCTGGAGTTTCATTCCTCGGCTGGCCAGCTTTGCCAATTCCGTTGTTTCATCCTCATGAAAATTGGCAACATGTAGGTTATCAAAGCGGGTCGTGCCGTTCTTGACCTTCTCCCACCACATCTCGGCAACCCTGCCGCCGTAGGAGTAGACAATCACCTTCGACGCTTTGCTGCAGGACTGACGAATAACCTTCTCGCTTGGAAGCCCAAGTGCCACCCATGTCTCGATCTCGCCACTGAGGCTTTTCTGCCAAATGTCGGGCTCATCGTCCGTCGATAGCCCTTTCGTCATTTCCAGATACTCATGGGCGTTCAGAGCAAAAGCGACGAGACGTACCATCAGCCGCTCATCTGTCTCCGAAGGATGTTTTGCAATGGTCAGTTTATGGGTCTCGTAGTAATGGCGATCCATGTCTGAGACCGACAGTTCGATTTTGTAAATGGTGGAATTTTTCGCCATGATCTGATCCGAACTTCCAAAGGTCGAACTGCGTACCCCGTCTGATGAGTGTTGGGAAGTAGGTTTCTGGCCTGAACTCAGTTAGGCGAAGACGCGACCCAATCAGGATAGAGAAACCAACGGTTGGCAAAACCTGCCCAATCGACTGATGCAGACCTGAGAGGCCGTTTAACTGCGGCTCACATTTCGAAGCATGCAGCCCGTGCTGAAACGTTCGCTCCGTGTGTTCGGCTTCGACATCAGTCAAGCCACGGGTATCGGACGAATAAGTGTCTTTGTCTTGAATTCGCTTTCTTCTCTACGCTTCGAAATAATCAGCATGAGATTCGCGGACCTTGTTGATCGTCTTTTCTATCCTCGACAGGTGTTTGCGCATGTGCACATCGAGTTTTGCCAGATCATTTGTGGACATGGCTTCAAAAATCATGCGGTGATCATCGACCAACACGTGCATTTCATGGCCTTGTTTGAGGCTAAGTACGCAGATGCGGTCAACAAGGGCCTTCTTTTGCAGGATAAGTTCGAATGCTGCAGGTTGATCAGCCAGTTGAGCGATCATTGAATGGAACTCTTCGTCAAGCGAATGGAATGCTTTGGCGTCGTTTTCAGCGACGGCTCGTTCCTGTTCTGCGAGGTTCTTGTCAAAAAGGTCCGCCCATTCCGCAGACCAGCGTTGAGCGGCTGTTCTTGCAACCTCGAGTTCTACACCGAGCCGTATGAAACGCGCGGTTTCGATCCCACTAAGCGAGAATTTTTGCACCAGCGTCGCCTTCTGCGGCTGGATTAAAAGCAGCTCCATGTTGCCCAGACGGCTAAAGGCATCCCGTACCGGCTGGCGGGAAATGCCAAACTGATCAGCGACCTCGGCTTCTGACATTTTGGCACCGGGCATCAGCCCGAGTGAAATGATCTGATCATACAGATGTTCGAACACCGTATCGGCCGCGGTACGGCGTTCGGTAAGTGAGGTGATAACCATGTCTCTCCCTTCCTTCACGATTGAATAAGCGCCGCGCAAGCAAATCGCCAGTCCCTGAAAAAGTCTCGTTGACACATACTAGAATACTAGTCTACCAAAGCTGTCAACAGAGGGGGGAACATGTCCAGGGTAGAACTCGAAAATATCATTAAGAGCTACGGTGCCCTTGATGTTGTTCACGGGATCGATCTGACGATCGCTTCGCAGGAATTCCTTGTCTTAGTAGGGCCATCGGGCTGCGGAAAATCTACAACCCTGCGCATGATTGCGGGGCTGGAAGAGATCAGTGACGGTACCTTGTCCATAGATGGACGCGTTGTGAATCGGGTTGCTCCCAAAGACCGTGATGTTGCTATGGTCTTCCAGAATTATGCCCTTTATCCGCACCTCAATGTTGCGGACAACATCGCCTTTGGCTTGCGAATACGCCGCACCGACAAGTCCAAGATCAATCGTCTTGTCGAAGATGTTGCCGGTATCCTTGGGTTGACCGAATACCTTGACCGAAAGCCTGCGGATCTGTCTGGAGGTCAGCGGCAGCGCGTGGCCATGGGGCGCGCGATCGTGAGGCACCCGAAGGTGTTTCTGTTCGATGAGCCACTGTCAAACCTTGACGCGAAATTGCGGACACAGATGCGTGCCGAAATCAAACGTCTCCACCGAAGACTGGGTGTCACCAGCATCTATGTCACGCACGATCAGGTCGAAGCGATGACTCTCGCCGATCGGATTGTCGTTATGAATGCGGGCCGAATTGAGCAAGTCGGTACACCAATGGAATTGTTTCTTAACCCGGCAAATACCTTTGTCGCCGGTTTCCTTGGCTCCCCCCCGATGAACCAGATCGAGGCCGTTGTGGCATCTGGATCCCACGGGCCTGTCGCGCGGTTTGGTGAGCAGAGCCTCTTGTTACCTGCTGCCTTTGCCGCCCACGAAGGGCGTGAGATCATTCTGGGAATCAGGCCGGAATACGTGAGCCTCGATGCGGGCGATGGCGCATCTCAGGTCACAATCGGAACCGATCTTGTAGAAACTCTTGGATCAGAGGCATTGATCCACGCCACGCTGAACGATGAACCGTTTATCATCAAGGCTGATACGCGAAACGGAGCGCGCGACTTCAGTGGCCTCGACCGCTTTACCGTTGCTCCGGATATGCTGCGGGTTTTCGACCGTGCGACGGGACAGGCAATCACGGCTCAGAACAAGGCAGTGGCGGCGTGACCGAAACATTGCCACAGATACCTTTGACCGAAAAACAGACCATTTCTGCACGTGAGGCTCCGCGCAGGACAAAGCCAAGCAGGAAAGAACGAATTGTCGATCACCTGAAACGTGATTGGCAAATCTACCTGATGCTGCTGCCCACAATCGTCTGGTTGATTCTGTTTCTTTACAAGCCGATGTACGGACTGCAGGTTGCGTTCAAGGACTACAGCCTTTTCCGAGGTGTGGCGGGGTCGGAATGGATCGGGTTCGAGCACTTCGAACGTTTGCTGGCCAGTGACCAATTTGCACGCGCACTCCGCAATACAGTACTGATCAGCCTTTATTCGCTGCTCATTGCCTTTCCGATCCCGATCCTGCTGGCGTTGATGTTCAACGAAATTCTGAACCAAAAGTTCAAGAAAACCACGCAAACAATCGTCTATCTCCCGCACTTCATTTCGTCAGTTATCATCGCGGGAATCGTCATTACGGCATTTTCGCCATCGTCAGGCATCGTAAATACAATCCTTGGCTGGTTCGGGGTTGAGCCTGTCTATTTCCTTACTCGGCCAGAGTGGTTCCGCCCGATTTTTGTCGGGACAACAATCTGGCAAGAAGCCGGATTTCAATCCATCGTTTATCTTGCTGCAATCGCAGGTGTGTCCCCAACTCTCTATGAGAGCGCCGTGGTCGACGGGGCAAGCCGGTGGCAGATGATGTGGAAGATCACAATTCCATCGATCCTGCCGACGATCATCATCATGCTGATCATACGGATCGGAAACATTCTCGAAGTCAGCTTTGAGATGATCATCCTGCTGTATCAGCCCGCCACCTACGAGACCGGCGATGTGGTGAACACCTTTATCTATCGGCAGGGCATTCAGGCGGGACAATATGACTTTGCCGCTGCCGCAGGCCTCTTCAATGCGGTGATGGCCTTTATCCTCGTGATCAGTGCCAACGCCCTTTCGCGCCGCTATTCGCGCACGTCGCTGTGGTGAGGAGGTAAAGTCGATGGCCATGAACATGAACCTCTATTCCCGCAACGACAAAATGTTTGTCTACCTGAACATGTTCCTGATTGGGGTCTTTGCGCTTTCAACGCTCTACCCGTTCATTTACGTGGCCAGCCTCTCGCTCTCCTCAGGGTTCGAGGCGCGCGCGGGACGGGTGCTGCTGACACCCGTGGATTTAACGATTTCGGCCTATGAGTACGTCCTGTCCGACCCGCTGTTCTGGTCGTCCTATCTCAACACGTTTATCTACACGATCTTTGGCACACTTTGCTCGCTGGCGTTCATTATTCCCGGCGCGTACGCGCTGTCGCGACCCCAGCTATATGGTCGGCGTTTCTGGAACCTGATGGTCGCCTTTACCATGTGGTTCAACGCAGGACTTATCCCGTTCTTTCTGAACATGCGCGACCTTGGACTGCTCGACAGCTATTTCGGAATCATCATCGGATTTGCCGTCAACGGGTTCAATCTGATCTTGCTGCGCAACTTCTTCGAAGCGATCCCCAGTTCCCTTGAAGAAGCTGCGCGCATGGACGGAGCGTCCGAGTTTCAGATCCTGCGGAAAGTATATCTGCCGCTTTCAAAGCCAGCCATCGCGACGGTCGCGCTGTTCTGTATCGTGGGCCGATGGAACGGGTTTTTCTGGGCCATGGTCCTCTTGCAGGATGAAGACAAGATCCCGCTCCAAGTCTACCTGCGCAAGATCGTGACTGAAATGGCCGATGACGAGGAATTCGGCGCGACGCTGCTGACCGCGACCTACAGCGTTGAAACCATTAGCGCAGCAATGATCGTCTGTTCGATCATCCCAGTGCTGATCCTTTATCCATTCATGCAAAAATACTTCACCAAGGGCATCTTGCTTGGCGGAGTGAAGGAATGACGTGTCGCTTTATAGGGAGGAAAAAAGAATGAAACGACTAACACTCGCCGCACTGATGATGGGCGCAACAGCCCTGACTGGGCCGGCCTTCGCAGACGGTCACTTGCAAGTCACAGACGAGCCGCTGGAACTGACGATCCACATGCACTGGCAGCGTGGGCAAGGATATCAGGAGGATTATCCGGTTGAGATCGCGGCCTGCGAGATGACCAACATCTGCCTCAAAGAGGCAACGGCTGGCACAAATACAAACGAGAGTCGCGAAGCACATAACCTGTTGATTGCCAGCGGAAACATTCCCGACATTTTCGGTGGTCAGGCGATCAAGGATTTCGTCAATGAATACGGGCCGCAAGGTGCGTTTGTGCCGCTCAACGATCTTATTGAAGAGCACGCGCCGAACATCAAAGCGTTCATGGAGGCGAACCCCGAACGGTTCTCGGCGGTCACTGCGGCCGACGGCAATCTCTACTACATTCCGTATTTGCCGGATGGCAAGTTCGGGCGCGGCTACTTTATCCGTCAGGACTGGCTCAAGGCTCTGGGTCTCGAAGAGCCGCAGAATGTCGATGAGCTGAAAGCCGTGTTGGAAGCCTTCCGCGACCAGGATCCCAACGGCAACGGCCTGAAGGACGAAATCCCTTTCTTCGCGCGCCAGTGGGAGGAAGTCGTCCGGCTTGTGACGCTCTGGGACGGTCGGTCCTCTGGGTCTGACACCTATCACAACTTCCTCGTGCAAGACGGAAAGATCGCGCATCCCTACGCCACCGAAGGGTATCGGAACGGGATCGCCAATATCGCGCAATGGTATTCGGAAGGTCTGATCGACCCCGAAATCTTTACCCGCGGACGTCAGACGCGCGATTATCTTCTATCCGAGAACCTTGGCGGCATGACCCACGACTGGTTCGCCTCGACCTCTGCCTACAATGACCGTTTGGCCGACAAGATTGACGGGTTCGAATTCAAAGCCTTTATCCCGCCTGCGTCCGTCTCGGGCGTGCGGATGGAAGAGCACCGCCGCATCTCGGTCAAACCCGACGGCTGGGCCATCGGCCACACCAATGAAAACCCGGTTGAGACAATCAAATATTTCGACTTCTGGTTCACCGAAGAAGGCCGTCGTCTTGGCAATTTTGGCGTCGAAGGTCAGCACTACGATCTGGTCGATGGCAAAGCGATCTTCAAGGATGAGGTTCTGAACGGCGACAGCTCTGTTGCATCGCAGATGTATGCGATCGGCGCTCAGATGTGGCGCGGTTTCCCGCAGGACTATTCGTATGAAGAACAGTGGACCAACCCCATCGCACGGGAAGGCATCGCGCTATATGAAGCGGGTGACTATCTTGTTCCGGATTTCCTTGGCGTGTCTTTCACGGCAGAGGAACAGAAGGTCTACGATCGTTATTGGCCGCAAATCCGCACCTTTATGCTGGAAAAACAGCAGGCATGGGTGCTTGGCTCGGCGGATATCAACGCGGAATGGGATGACTATCTGTCCACGCTGGACAGCATGGGTCTGAACGACGTTCTCGAAGTGATGCAGACCGCCTACGACCGTCAATCCTCGTAATGACACTCTCCAAGTGGAGGCAGGCTTTGGTCTGCCTCCACATTTGCCTAGGCTCAGAATGACTGAACTTGCTCCTCTTGATGAACCGCAGGCCGGGCGCTTGACTATCGACTATGCGCCTGAAAAAGGCGTTGCTGTTGCCGAGAACCCCCCACGGTTCATGTGGCTGCCGGTAGTTGAGGACGAAGCCACCTATGTCCTGAGGCTGTCTCAAGACAGCACTTTCCCCCCAAAGGCCACTTTGGTCCTTGATAATATTCCACTGAATTTCCTCACCCCGCCAAACATCCTTGCTGCTGGGGTCTGGTATTGGTCCTATGCCGTTTGGTCACCAGAGACACAGCGACCTTCCACCGAATGGAGCGCAACGCGCTGTTTCTCGGTGGCAGAAGATCTGCCAGAAACGCCGCTTCCCGGACGCGGCGAGCGCCTAACAAAGGTTGCAAAAACTCATCCGCGGCTCTGGCTCGACACAGCCAAGGTTGATGCCTTCCGCACGGCTCTTGAATCGGAGCCTGACCATTGTGGATGGTCAGCGTTTTTCACGAAATCCGTAACACCTTGGATCGACGCGCCGATACTGGACGAACCGGCAGGCTACCCTGACAATAAACGTGTCGCGTCTGTTTGGCGCTCGACCTATATCGCCTGTCAGGAATTGCTGTACGCCATCCGCAACCTTGCGATTGCAGGGCGCATCCTTGACGATAAGGCGTTGAAAGACCGTGCCAAAGAGTGGCTTATCGAGGCGTCACGCTGGAATCCCGCTGGCACGACATCCCGGGCCTATTCCGACGAATGGGCGTTTCGTGTGAACGTCGCCTTGGCTTGGGGCTATGACTGGCTGTTTGACGACCTCACCACCGAGGAACGCGCGCTGGTTCAATCCGCCCTTGTCATCCGCACCCGCGAGACTGCCACACACGTAATGCGCAACGCGCGCATTGGTCTCTTTCCCTATGACAGCCATGCCGTTCGGGCAGTTTCAGCCGTTCTGGTTCCGGCAAGCCTTGCGCTCTTGGGCGAAGAGGAAGAGGCAGAGGAATGGCTGCATTACTCGATCGAATTCCTCTCCACCGTCTATTCGCCGTGGGGCGACACGGAAGGCGGCTGGGCCGAGGGCCCTCATTATTGGATGACCGGTATGGCCTACCTGATTGAGGCGGCCAACCTGTTGCGCAGCGCAACCGGGATCGATCTCTATGAGCGCCCATTTTTTCAAACTACCGGTGATTTTCCCCTCTATACGAAGGCTCCGGAAACCCGCCGCGCCACGTTCGGAGATGACGCAACACAAGGCGACCGTCTGTGCATCAAGATGGGCTATAATGTCCGGCAATTCGCAGGTGTGACCGGAAACCCTGCGTATCAGTGGTATTTTGAAACCGTCCGCGCCAATGACACGGGCACCGAGAAGGAATTCTACAATTGGGGTTGGTGGGATCTCAACTTTGACGACCTCGTCTACCATCACGATTTCCCGGCGGTCGATGCGGCACCACCTCTGCTTCCGAAACTCAAACATTTCAAAGGTACCGGCTGGGCCTGCATTCAACACCGAATGGATGACCCGGCCGAGCATATCCAGTTCAACTTCAAATCCAGCCCCTTCGGGTCCATCAGCCATAGCCATGGAGATCAGAACGCGTTCTGCCTGCATGCCTTCGGCGAAGACCTCTGCGTCAATTCCGGTTATTACGTTGCCTTCAACTCTACGATGCACCGCAATTGGCGCCGCCAGACACGGTCAAAGAACGCTGTTCTGATCGACGGCAAAGGGCAATACGCCGACATGGACAAGGCCCTGGCCGCACGGGCCACCGGAGCCATCGAAAGAGCAGAGGATCGCGGCGATCATGTTTATATCTCCGGTGACGCCACGAACGCTTATGCGGTCATAAATCCCGACGTGACCCTCGCCCGCCGTGAGGTCTATTTTGTCCAAGACCGGTTTTTTGTCTTTGTTGACACGGTCGACGCCAAGACGCCGGTATCTCTTGATTTTCTGCTCCATACAGAAAAACCGATGACGCTTGGCGCAACAAGTTTCCGGTACACAGGGCAGAACGCGGGATTCTACGGTCAGCTTCTCTGGAGCGAGAGCGGCCCAGCGTCTTTCAGCCAGAACACCCAATTCATCGACGTTGACCCTGACGACTATGCTGGCCTGCCCGTCAGCACATGCATGTCCATGTCCTTTCCCAAGGCCATCCGGCACCGGGCTGTTACACTGCTCGTGCCCTATTCTTTGGCCGCGCCTCGCCGCGTGTTCAGTTTCCTCGATGACCAGGGCTACGATTGCGACATCTATTTTACCGACTCAGAGGATCGGTCCTTCAAGATAACCGTGCCCAAAAGCTTTGACACAGGAGCAGAGAAATGACCCTGCTGTCTGAAGGCGCAACGCCTTACGCAAAGTTTGATCTGTTCCAACCTGACACTGCCCACAAGGCCCTGTTCGAGGACGCATTGAATCGGGCCACGGGGCGGATCGAAGAATTGATCCCGGTCTTCGGCCTGCGCAATACGCGCATCTCAGAACCGGGGTCTCACAATTACAAGTTCTGTCGACCGCGGGAATGGGTGGCAGGCTTCTGGCCCGGGCAAATGTGGCTGGCCTACCTGCTGTCCGGACAGTCACATTTTCGGAATTCAGCACGAATGCGTCGGCCTTACTTCCAACGGTTCGTCGACACCACAGCCTGGCATAATCACGATCTCGGGTTTCTGTTTTCGCTCTCAACAGTTGCGGATTGGAAGTTGACAGCAGACCCAGCCGCCCGTGCCCTTGCACTGCGCGCCGCCGAGGCTTTGGCGGCCCGTTGGCGTCAGCCAATGCAATGCCTGACCTGCTGGAATCCACTGTCGCGCGACGATCCCGAATTTGCCCGCCGCAAAGCAGGCACGATCATCATCGACAGCGTGGAGAACATGGGACTTTTGTTCTGGGCAACCGCTGAGACGGGAAATCGCGAGTTTGCGCGGATTGCGGAGATGCATCTCGAAACCTGCGCCCGCCATCTGATCCGTGAGGATTTCAGCACTTTCCATTGTTTCGAATTTGAGCCAGCCACCGGCGCACCTGTTGGTGGCTACACCCATCAGGGATATGCGGATGACAGCTGCTGGTCGCGCGGTCAGGCCTGGGCCATCCACGGGTTTGCAGTCGCGTTCCAGGCAACAGGCAATTCTTCCTACCGTGAAACCGCACTGAACTTAGCCCGACATTTCGAGCGCAGATTGGGGTCTGACGATGTTCCGGTCTGGGACTTTGATGCAGCGGCAGATGGGCACATTGAGAAAGACAGTTCTGCAGGCGCAATCGCAGCAGCAGGCCTGTATCTTTTAGCAGAGGGCTATGCCAACGACCCTGACATCTCTGGGGAACTTACGCATCTGGCTGACCGCCTCTTGGCCGGGTTGGTTACGCAATGTGACCTGAGCGAAACCGAAGGCGCCCAAGGTCTGATCAACAATGGCACATCGCATCATGCGGGTGGTCTGACAGGGGTCATGACCCCCTATGGCGATTACTTCTACGTCGAAGCGCTCATGCGCGCGCTTGGACACACCGATTTCTTCTGGATTTGAAACGACGACCAAGGAGCAACAATGACCCCCGACTTACCCAAATTTCCCGCCGTTGATGCCCCACACGGGGTTGTTCGGCAGGTCCTTAGTGAAAATCCCGAGCTGATGGTTGTTTCGTTCACTTTTCCGGATGGGGGCAAAGGCGATCTCCACAGCCACCCACACGTGCAATCAACCTATGTCGAAAGCGGGCGCTTCAAATTTACCATCGACGACAGGACTTTTGAGGTCGGACCGGGCGACAGTTTCGTTATCCCATCCAATGCCGAGCACGGATGTGTGTGCCTTGAGCCCGGTCGCCTGATCGACACTTTCACACCCCGCCGCGACGATTTCCTTTGAAAGAGACCTCTATGACCACGACCCAGACACGCTACGCGATCGATCCTGAAACAGCAAAAGGTCTCGATACCACTGCTCTGAGAGACCATTTCCATGTCGGTTCCTTGTTCCAGCCGGATGAAATTCATCTCGTCTACTCTCACTATGATCGACTGGTCCTTGGCAGCGCTGTGCCCGCGAGCAAAGATCTGACTCTTGATCAAGTCCCCGAAGTTGGCACGCCTTCCATTCTCGATCGTCGGGAAATGGGGATACTCAACATAGGAGCTACCGGCTCCGTCACAGTTGGTGGAAAAAGCCATACATTGGAAAACGGCGAAGTTCTTTATGTCGGCATGGGCTCCGGTGCCGTGACCTTCTCGGGCGACGGACGATTTTACATCCTCTCTGCTCCGGCACACCAGACCTATCCCACCAAGCTCATCAAACTCGATGATGCCCGCCGTGTCGAACTTGGCTCACGGGAGGCCGCGAACGAACGCGTCATCATCCAATTCCTGCATCCAGAGGTTTGCCAATCGTGCCAGTTGTTGATGGGCTACACGCAATTTGCTCCAGGTAGCCTGTGGAACACCATGCCAGCACACCTGCATGATCGCCGGATGGAAGCTTATCTCTACTTCGACGTCCCCGCCGACGCGCGCGTCTTTCACTTCATGGGCAAACCAGAAGAGACGCGTCATATCGTGATGGCGAACGAAGAAGCTGTCATTTCTCCGCCGTGGTCGATTCATTGTGGTGCCGGAACATCCGCCTATACCTTTTGCTGGGCCATGGCTGGCGACAATGTCGATTTCACCGATATGGATATGGTGGCAATGGAAGACCTGCGGTGAACCGAGTTTAAATGTATGGCAAGGTGGCGCGTATTGCCGGAGCATGTGCCGGGAACGGGCAGGCCGCAGCTAGAATGTTTCTTTTGATCTAGCCGCGGTTTTGAACTGTTCTCGCGCCTCTTTGACGGGCAGCCGTCATGCATTCGTATAGCGCTTTGAGTTCAGGGGTGTACTACATCAGCAAATATGGCGGGCAGAGAGAGCGCATCTCTCAGGGGGAAACCCGCCGTTGCCCATGTTGTAGCGCTTGATGTTGGCGTTCCGCTGCCCACAACTGTCGCCCAACCAGTGCTCGACCCTGCACTGCGCGGGTGCGGCCACTCACAAACCCAGAAATTAAGGTTACATTTACGCGGTCGCATTCCCCAAAAAGATAAGCATAAAAATGCCGACGCTGCCCGAAATTTTCGAGAAACAACTAATAATGCACCCCAATTACGCAAGGCGGATAGATGCGTCGAATTGCGGTTAAGTAGTTGGAGTAAATAGTTATTTTACAATTAAATCGTGTGCAATCTGACAAGCCAAGAGGTCTGTTTTGATGCTCAAATTTGCGAAATCCTTTAGCGATGCCTGGCCGATTGCGGCAGGCATCTTTGCACTCGGTGTTATGGCCCAGCCTGTCGCAGCCATGACTGCGCCGAAGATGCCTGCATTGACAAACTTCGGGCGGTTGGCGGCCCAGATGGCCGCTCGGGCATGGTCCTGAGTTCGCGAGGGTCCCAGGCCGGAACGCTGGCGATGTTGCGGGACACAGGTGGCACCACGTGGGAATGCGTCGCCTATGATGATGGTGGCGGGGCGATGGCAGGGTCAGGTAGCGCGGAGCCAGCGACCAACACCGTGCAGGTTCGCTTCGCTGCTGGGACGACCGGAACGGAAATCACCGCCTCCCTCACGCCCGGCAGTTCGACACGGTAAGTTCTGGGGGCCGGTGATGGGCAGTCGCTTTATGTTCGTGTCGCTGCGCGGGGGAATGGGGTTTACTATCAGATATTCAATCCGGACAATTCCTTCCTTCTCCATCAGGTCTCGTCGTCGCAGGAATACCGTGGCCAGTTGTGGCAATCGGGCGATCACGTGATCGAAGTCATCAACCGTGGAAACCAGACGGTGTCCTACAACGTCATTTTCGGGATTGAATGAGCCCTCCGGGACCACAGTGAAACTTCCAACCTGGGACGTTACGAATGCACTTCGATCTCATTCATGCTGCCATCCTCGTAGGCGCTTTGATCTTGACGAACTTTGCGCTGAAGGCATCCGGCGTGTTGGGCGATGAGGGTGACAGCCATTTCGGCTGGAAACGCTTTCTCGCCTATTTCGTGGTCATCTCTATCGTGAACCTGATTTGGCCGCTGTGACATCGATCTAAACTGTGCGGTGAGGGGCCTTTTGCGCCGGTCTCAGCTTGGACAATAGCATTCACGGTGGCCGCAATGGCTTCCATCACGTGCGCTGGCCTGGCCGGGTCAGCATAGCCTAGCGGTGTATCTGCTACACCAACCTGTGTTGATTGCGTTGATCATGATGGCAACGAGGATGACATCGTGAGCATTCAACATGACACGGCTTCTCCGCAATGTGGCGCTATCCCGAAATTGGGCTTCAAAAGGACTGACGAACGATGATTCCAGAAAAGGTCTCAACATGAAGAAATTTATGCTTTCCGTAATTCTCTTGCTTCTTTCGTCACCGGCATGGTCTCAGTCGGTTCTCTCGGAGAAGGCGAAGCCAACGCCCTGTACAGACTTTGGTCTTTCGGAAACGGCAGAGGGCATTGAATGCTTCCGAGTTGACGTGCCGGTGCGCCACGACGCGCCCGAGGCTGACACGATATCCCTCGCGGTTGCCCGGATCGCGCCCTTGGAAGGGGAAGGACCCTCCGATCCTCTTTTCATGGCGCAAGGTGGGCCCGGAGGGGCAACGATTGCGACCTATGCGGAATATTTGCAGGGCAAGCCCGAGGCCAGACCGACCCAAAATCGCGAGATCGTTCTGTGGGATCAGCGCGGCACCGGGTTTTCGTTGCCGCTACTCACGTGTCCTGAATATCGCGAAGCCGAGCTTACGGCCGCAATGGGAGACGATTCCGCCGATGAAACGTCCATGCTCGCATGCGGGGAGCGGCTTCGTTCAGAAGGTTTTGACCTTTCTGCCTTCAATTCGGTCGAAAACGCCCGCGATGTCGAAGCTCTTCGGCAGGTCTTTGGCTATGATGAGATCAACTTTTACGGCGTCTCTTATGGCTCCGAACTGGCGCAGTTCGTGATCCGCGAAGTGCCGGCAGTTCGCGCGGCCATCCTCGATGCGGTCGTGCCGATTGCCTACGATCTGCTTTATGAACCCGCCCGTGCACAGCAGATGATTGGCGAAAGATACCTGCTTGGCTGTAAAGAGGACGCACGCTGCAACGAGGCTTTTCCCAATCTGGCCGAGCGGTATCTGGCCATGATCGACCGGCTGAATAAAAACCCGGTGGATTTGACAATCTACCCAAGAGAAGGCGAGCGGAACGAGTTACCGGTCCGCCTGACGGGCGATCTTTTGGAAGATGTCCTCTTTTCTGCACTTTATGGAAATGTGTCGTCGATTGTGCCTTTAATCATTCATCAAGCGGATCAAGGCGATTTTGCCCTGCTCGCCTCGGTCTTGCTCCCATCACAACTCGGGTCGTCGACGATTGCAGAGGCGATGCACTTCTCGGTTGTATGTGCTGAGCTGTCGAAATCATCTGCTCCACCAGACCTCAGCGATGTCTTGCCAAGGCTTGTGGCAGCAACACGGGAAAGCGCCGAGATGCAAATGGCCGTTTGTAGGGCTTGGGACATAGAGCAATTGCCCGTTGAGCAGGTTGCGCCAGTGCGTAGCGACAAACCCATTTTGCTGATTTCCGGCGCTTTCGACCCAATTACACCACCTGTTTATGGCGACAGCTTGCTTCCGCAATTTCCTGAGGCCCAGCACGTGGTCTTTCCCGGGGGAACCCATGGTCAGGTGGTGCGCAACGTTTGCGCCAGCGGGTTGGTTGCGGGGTTTCTTGATGATCCCGCGTCCCCGGTTGACACGTCTTGTGTGCCTGCGTCAGCACCAGAAATACTCACCGATGACGACGTTGTGTTCCTTGCCTTCCTGAACCGGTCAATCTCAGGCGCCGGAATTCTGGGCGTAGCGCAGGCGGGATTGGCGCAAATCCCTGCACTCGTCGTTGGCTTGGTACTCTTGATCGCCAGCTTGGGCTATCTGATCGTCTGGGCCGTGCGCCGTATCGCAGGGTGGAGCCTTCCGGCCAGAGATACCGGGCACGGCTTTGCGTTGCACGCGCCTCCTTGGATGACTCTCCTATCCGGGATTGCAATTCTCGGCTCTGTCGCCGCACTGTCGGCGGCTGTCGGCACAACGCTTATGCAGAACGAATATCTTGGGCTCATGGGAGCAGTTCCGAAAACGCTTTCGCCGCTGCTTGCCACCCCTTGGGTCGTGGTTGCGCTGGCGCTGGCGATGCTTGTGATCGCGGTTCAACTGTGGCGGCATCACCTGCGCTCTGTTCTTGGGCGGCTGGGGTTCACGCTGTTTGGCTTGGTGACAGCGTTTGCCGCGGCGAACCTTGTCTTTTTGGTGCAATAGCGGGCTGTTGAACCTTTCATATCGATTTGTGCGCTGATCGACGTTTGATCCTAAAAACCGTTCCGGGCCGCCTGTGCGCAGATAGGAGCCTTGCTAGCTGAGTGCTGAGGCATCATGGAGGCACCTGCAGTCGACCAATCCGCGTTTGCGTATCTAGAGCAGTTCGAGGCGTTGGCTGGTCGAAACGCCCAAACGGCCTTTCAGAAAATGGAGTGGGCGTAACTTGCAGGTTTCGACCGCTGTTATGAATGCGTGGTCGGCGGGCTGTCGTGTGAGGTATCAATTTAAACCGCATCCGCCTTATGTGGCCACAGTTTTCCCAATTTTGCAGTAAATGGCATCAAAGGAGCGACTTCAAACTGTGACACGTCAAGAATGCGCTTAGGCGCAACGAAAGCAAACTGTGTTAAAGCTTTCTGGCCTTGATCCGAAGTGAGGATGTCAAAAGGAGTGTGGTCGCGCGACGAACTGGCTTCGATGCTGGGTGGGCAAGAGCACCAAACGTTCATCTGGAGAGGCGAAAGCGAATGCGCAGGCCCGGGCGCTGCTGCGAACTTCCGAACGGGTGAGAACTTTCAAGCTTCGCGGACCATAGGCCGTCTGGACCGGAGTGGTCCGAAGTGCGGGCAGTGCCCCGAGCAGACGGGCGCGCTCGGATGCTGCCATCATGGCCACTCCGCTCGGACCGGGATAGAAGCTTTCGCTGAGACGCCCCTGCGAGATCATGACGCTGTGCTGTTCCAAAAGCACATGCCAGTAGGTCGCCGTGCTTCGGCCGCGGGCGAAGGAGGCCAGCCGTGTCTCTTCGGCCAGATGGCGCGCGCGGACCAGAACCTGTTGGCCAGTCGCGTCTGTCATCAGCAGGCAATGCTGCGGTGAGACCAGAAGCGCGCGGTCTTCCGAGGCACAATCAGACTTGATGCGCACAGGCGTGCGACGTGGATCGACCTGGCCTGCCTGCAAGACAACTTCGGTGCAGCCAATCCAGAGAACCTTCGACGGCCCGTGGTCCTGTGTCGTCACCAGATCGCCCGCGCGAAGTGTCTCGACCATGACGTCCCCCGCAGGAGTGCGAATGGCAGTGCCGGACGCGAAACAGAGCACGCCGGTGTTCTCCGAGGTGAACGAACTGTTGTCTGCAGACGCGCCGGTGAAGGTCAGTCTGCCACTGCCGAAGCTCGTGTTGTTGGAATAGTCAACGCTGCCGACACCGTCGTTGGACTGGTTCAGAATACCGTCGTCGGCTTGGTCTGCGTACAACTCCCAAATGTCGTCATAAAAGGCGGAGAGGTTGATGAAGTCGTTGTTCGTGCTGTCACCGTCGCTTAGCGTGCCGGTGTTGCCCGTGTTGAAATCGCTGATCGTGTCGTTGCCGTCGCCGGCGACGTAGATAAACGTGTCATCGCCACCGCCACCCGACAGGGTGTCGTCACCGGTTCCGCCGCTGACCGTGTCATCGCCGTTCCC
This sequence comes from Marivita sp., assembly GCA_043585115.1. GTDB lineage: Bacteria > Pseudomonadota > Alphaproteobacteria > Rhodobacterales > Rhodobacteraceae > Marivita. The sequence goes on along the minus strand of CP121326.1, from coordinate 1,964,520 downwards.
CGCAAAGATCAAATCGCCATCTGCGCCGCCGTCGATGGACTCGTCACCGCTGTCACCCGCGACGGTATCGCTGCCCGCCCCGCCATCTACCGTGTCGTTGGCGCCGTAGGTGACAATTCTGTCATTGCCATCGCCACCACGCAGGACAGCATCATCGATGCCCGCGCTAAACCCGCCACGCAGCGTGTCGTCACCCGCGCCACCGTCAATCGTGTCGCCACCAACAGCATAGCCAAGGATGTCGTTACCATCCCCGCCGTCGATGCTGTCCGCTCCGGCACCGCCGTCGATGGTGTCGTTGCCGCTGCCGCCTAGCAGCGTGTCTGTCCCGGCGCCGCCGTCTGCCGCTATCCCAAACGAATCCGCTGATCCGTTAAGTGAATCGTTCTGCCCCGTCAGGATCAGGTTCTCGATCTCGGAGAACGTGATCGTGTCGGTGCCATCGGTGATCGTGCCCGCCTCGTCGCCAGAGTAGGTGACCGTGACCGGCCCGGAGAGGGCCGAGAGGTCGATCGTGTCGTAGTCTACATCGCTCGGGTCGGTCGTCCCCTCACCGCCGGTAATGACGTCATTGCCAAAGCCGTCTTCGATGATGAAGGTATCGGCGTCATCGCCGCCTTGCATCGTATCAGATCCGGTGCCGCCGCGCAGCGTGTCTTCGCCGCCGGTCGCGACGATGCTATCGTCGCCTGCACCGCCATCAAGGCTGTCGTCGCCTTCCGCGTTCATCAGCGTATCGTTGCCGGTGCCGCCCAGCAGGGTATCCTGCCCCAAACCCGTGGTCAGAAAGTCATCGCCCGCGCCACCGTCGATCAGGTCATCGCCATCGCCCCCGGCCAGAGTGTCGGCACCATCGCCACCGGTAAGGGTATCATTTCCTTCAAGACCATCGTAGCTAACGCCGTCGAAAAGCGTTGAGGCATCGACGCTGTCGCCTTGCGCAGTCAGGCCGATGTCTTCAATCTCATTGAAACTCAGGCCGTCTGTTCCGCTGATGAGCGTGCCAGCCTCGTTTGTCATGTGAAAGATGCTTACGCCGGTCGTCAGCGCACCCGCGTCGAGCGTGTCAAGGTCGATACCCGTTGTGACACCTTCACCTCCGAAGATCTGGGAGCCGTTGAAACCGTCCTCGATCTCGATGAGGTCGGCATCTTCTCCGGTAAAGATGACGTCCGAGCCGCCGCCTGTGTTGATCGTGTCCGACCCCCTCCCAGTTTCAGCGTAATCATTGCCGCTGCCCAGGTCTGCGACATAACTTTGATTCTCGCCAAAGAGCGTGTCATTGCCCGCTCCGGCAACATAAAAAACGGTGTCCCCCAGGCTACCGTTAAAGGCATTCAGTTGATCGTCACCGTCCCCCCCGGCAACGGTGTCATTCCCGCCGCGTGTCTCGAAATAGTCATCACCCGCCCCGCCAACGAGGCTGTCGTTACCAAAGTCGCCCCGCAGATCGTCGTTGCCCGCGCCGCCAATGACGGTGTTGTTGCCCAGCCCGGCAGAGAGATAAACATCTCCTGTCATCGCCGATGCATTGAGGACGTCATTGCCCGCGCCCAACACAAATGTCTGGATACCGTCAAACGTCACCGTGCCCTCGGCGCCGGTCAGGATACCGTCATAATCGGTTCCGAAAGTGACGGTGAGGTCGGAGGTGACACCCTCGGCACGGGAGTCGATCCGCCCGACGTCGTCGCCGTCGACGATCGTGTCGTTGCCGTAACCGGATTCGAGATAGAAGTAATCGCCTAGGCCATCTGCCCCGCCCACGAGGCTGTCATCGCCTGTCCCGCCATATAGGAAATCGCGGCCCGTGCCGCCAAGGATCGTATCAGTCCCATCTCCGCCGAGCAGCCGATCCCAACCGTCATCTCCCGCGAGGCTGTCGTCGCCAATGCCGCCGCTCAGCGTGTCGTTCCCGGTGCCGCCGTCGAGGCTGTCATTACCAGCGCCGCCGTTAAGCTGGTCGTTACCGGCCTGGCCATAAGCTTCGCTGCCGACATCGCCCAACGACACTGTATCATTCCCACTGCCCGAAAAGACCTGCTGAAAGCCGGTGGAGGCGGTTGTATCGATCGTGTCGTCGTAATTGGTTGTGATAATTTGTTCGAAGCCTGTGAAGGTTCCGAACGTATTTGTCAGCGTTGTTTGGTAGTCATAAGTTGCGCTTGTGCCCGATATAAACGCGATGTCCACGCCATCCGTGCCGACAGGTGTCGAAAAGACAATCGCGTCATAATCGCTCCCCCCGCCGCTATCGGTGATTGTGTCATTGTGATGATCATCCGAGACGGCAACAATGTCATTGCCTGATCCGGTTTCAACTACATCGTTGCCCTGACCAGATTCAACGTAGTCGTTGCCGCTCCCGGCGTTTACCGTGTCATTGCCTATCCCTGCGTCAATACTGTCGTTTCCAACGGCGGTTTGGATCAGGTCGTTGCCGCTACTTCCATCGACGGTGTCATTGGCACTGCCGCTGATCAGCGTGTCATTTCCGAAAGAGCCCAAAAGTTCGGCTGTCGAATCGCCGACCCGAACTTCGGTGAAAAAATCCAGATCAGTTGGTGCGCCGAGCGTGAAAGTCGTCCCCGCGCCTGCTTCGCCAATCGAGCTCCATGCGACGCCGTCCCAGATCCATATGATGTTATTAGTTGGCTGGACTGACACCATAAATGACGAGGGCAGGCCAGTGAAGTCGAGGACATGCCCCGACGCGGATTCACTGATTGAGGACCAGAAGGCAGAACTGTTGTAGTTCGCGGCCGTGACGGTATAGGTGGTCATGCTAAATTAAGCCTCATCATCATACGCCCTGCAGGGCGCGCAAGATAACGATTGGCCGGAATTGCGGAGAATTCAGTTCCTGGAGCGGATGTACCGAATTGAACCTTCGAACAGACCGACATCAAAGTGCGTTGCCCCGCGCAAGGAGTGCGCATCCGTCCAAAGAATGAAACGGTCGCGCAAGGCGCCAGCAGGCTTTGAAAATAAATCGGTGCAACGATCTAACCCATTTGAAAAAAGTCTTGTCGCTGGTGTTAAAACGGTAATGCTTGCAAAAATATTAGGTTCGAATGGCTTATTTGGATCAATTTGGATGCATCGCGCACCATTGAGGACGTCAACAACTGATGGCCGTCGCAAAAACCGACGCCCGTTATTGCAAGCCATATTTCGACATTGATCATTCGCATGACCGGCGACAACTTTGTTGGGCTCTGCTGCGGTCTCTCTCTGTCTAGCCACTCGGATCAAGCGGACCTGCACGTTGATGAGATTAACGACAGCAAAGTCCGCGAGGTGTGATTCCGATGCAGCCCGGAGTTCGCACTTGCGGCGGATGCCTGCAAAGCGGGCGGCGACCGCAGGATCTTGACTGGTCAATGAAAGACAGGAATGGGCCGATTAAAGGGGAGCAGCATCGCCGCAGTCATCTGGAAGGCTTCACGTCGCAGCGCACAACGGATGCTTGGATCTTTGTCTGGAAGTCGATGGAGCACGATAAACAATCTGGGAAGTTCGCACAGGAGAGGGGCCCCGGAATATGCTGAATTCAGTTCGCCTTACCTTACCCCGTCTCAGTTCAGAGCTTGACGCTTTCGTAATTTGACACATCGCAGTTGTGGTTCGGAAAAGGCCATATCCTACCACCGCAACCAATCTCGAAGCCAAAACAGCATCAATAAGCACCCGAAACCGTCAGGCCTTCCTCGGCTGCGCAAGGGCAGGGGGGAAATTCCCGTTTTCTTTCGGATGAACAAAGTGCTAGTTCACTTTCCAATCCTGACCGTTCCTATCGGGATAGGAGCGCTCCCTGAAGCTGTTTGATTGTGACATGGCAGATATATCTCTGAATACAACAAAGCGGGCCATTCCCTGGCACAACAAGTTGCCTTGGGTTGCAGCTGTGTTGATTGCCTTAATCTGTATTTTGCCGCAAATCAGCGTGGTGGTTGCTGCATTTATGGGCTCGACAGATACCCTGCAGTCCTTGGCTGAAACCGTGCTTGGACGGTATACTCAGGCCACACTGGTCCTTTTGGTTACCGTCGTGCTGTCCAGTACAATTATCGGGACGGTCACGGCGTGGTTGGTGACCACGACTGATTTTGGCGGTCGTCGTATTTTGGAAATCGCTTTGGTGCTTCCTTTGGCGTTTCCTGCCTACGTGTTGGCCTATGCCTATACGCATGTTTTGGACCATCCAGGTATCGTACAATCGACATTGCGAGCGGTTACGGGTTGGGGCCCAAGGGATTACTGGTTTCCGGAAATACGATCATTGGGTGGTGCTGCGGCTATGCTGACGCTCGTGCTGTATCCCTATGTCTATTTGTTGGCCCGCGCCGCGTTTGCTTCACAGAGCGCGACCACGTTTTATGCCGCCCAGTCCCTTGGACAAACCCGCACCGGCGCATTCTGGCGAGTGGCATTGCCGATGGCGCGGCCTGCAATTGCCTCGGGCGCGATGTTGGTCGGTATGGAGACGATCGCGGACTATGGAACCGTGTCCTACTTTGGGGTCCAGACCTTTGCCGTGGGCATTTATTCAAGCTGGTTCACATTTGCTGATCGCGCAGCCGCGGCACAGTTGTCGCTTGGGCTTTTGGCCTTTGCCTTACTGCTGGCCATCCTCGAACGGATCAACCGAGGTGAAGCGAGATACGCCTATGGCCGGAAGTTCGAGCGGATGCCTCGCACCAGGCTCAGCGGGTTTCCTGCCGGATTGGCCTTTGTGATGTGCTTTCTGCCCGCTTTTTTGGGATGCATTTTGCCAGTCGTCATGTTGAGCGAGATGGCGGTCGGCTCAAATCAAAACCTGTTCAGCCCAAGATATCTTCAATTCACCCAAAACTCTGTCACATTGGGGGTGTGCGCAGCGGTCTTAACGGTATCCGTGGCTTTATTGTTTGGCAGTTTGGCACGCAATCGGCGGTCGTGGTTCGCCTCGGTGATACTTTATATCGGGCGTTTGGGTTACGCTGTTCCGGGAGGCGTCATCGCGGTTGGGCTATTGGTGCCTTTTGCCTTTTTTGACAACACTCTTGATGCATATATGCGCGAGACGTTCGGCATCTCGACGGGGCTCCTTTTTACTGGATCGATCTGGCTTTTGGTATGCGCCTACATGATCCGTTTTCTAGCCGCGGCCATCGGAGCCTATGAGGGCGGATCGGCTGTCATCAATCCGAATATGGACGCAGCGGCACGGGTCTTGGGGCAAAACGAATGGGGATTATTGCGGCGGGTACACTTCCCGCTGCTTCGGCCAAGTTTGTTTACGGCGCTGCTGATTGTTTTTGTTGATGTCATGAAAGAGTTGCCAGCGACGCTTATCATGCGGCCGTTCAACTTTGATACTCTTGCGGTTCAGGCGCATCGATTGGCCAGTGATGAACGGCTGGCAGGCGCGGCCGTGCCAAGCCTTGTGATTGTCGCGATTGGCACGCTTCCGGTGATCTTGTTGTGTCGCCGTATCCGGAACGAACAGGGAAGCACAAAAGAGGGCGCCTAAGCGCCCTCTGCCGATCTGGTAAGTTTTAAGCTCTATTTCCAGCCGACCTGATTGAAGATCTGTTGAGCCGTGGGCACGTTTTGCGCCACTTCGGATAGGTCGACATCATCTGGCCGGAACATTCCGAGGGCGGCCACAGACGCCGACAATCCGACACCGGGCACCGCTGGATATTCGTCATTCCCTGCCGAGAAATACTGCTGTGCCTGATCCGAAGCGAGGTATTCAAGGAACGCGATTGCGTTGTCGCGATTGGGAGCATGCGCTGCAACACCGCCGCCTGACAGATTCATATGCGCGCCCTCGGCATTTTGAGCGGGGAAAACCCAGCCGATATCTGCACGGTCTTCTTCAGATAACCCTTCTACATCTGTGCGAAGCGCGCGCGAGAAATAGTAGGTATTCGATATTGAGATATCACATTCGCCGGACACCAATCCCCGAATTTGGTCTGTGTCGCCGCCCTGAGGTGCGCGCGCAAAATTATCGACCACGCCTTGCGCCCAGTCTTTGGCGGCAGCTTCACCGTGGTTTTCGATAACTGCGCTCAGCAGGGTTTGCGAATACACGTTTGTTGAGGAGCGATGGCAGACCATGCCTTTGTACTGTGGATCAGCGAGGGACAGGTAATCCTGTGGTGGGTTTTCGACATCGTTCTTGTCGTAGAATATAATGCGAGCACGTTGGCTAAAGCCGAACCATTGATTGTCGTTGTCTTGGAGGCTGTCGGGAATACGATCTTCAAGAACCTCGCTCTCGATGGCTTGCAGAACGCCTGCTGCCTTGGCGCGTTCCAAACGAGATGTATCAACCGTGAGCAGGATATCGGCTGGAGAGTTCGCCCCTTCAGCTTGCATGCGGGCGATCAATTCGTCGGCGTTGCCTTCGATACGGTTGATTGTGATGCCGGTTGCATCGGTGAAGTCAGTGTAGAGGCGCTCATCAGTGTCGTAGTGGCGCGATGAGTACAGGTTTACTTCCCCTTCCGCCATGGCGACTGTGCTGAGAGCAGTGCTGGCAACAAGGGCAAGGGTTGACGTTGTCCAAAGGACGCGCATGAGAATCTCCGTAGTTGGCATTTCTTACAGAAATAGTCAGTTACATGAAATTCTGACACGTTCAATGCATTCTGACTAATTTTGTCAGAAATTTTGATCTCGCGACCAAGGGTACCTTTCGGTGCAAAAAATGTGTTCACACACCCGCTAGATCACCAAAGGATCATCACTGACGCCGACCAATGGCATCAGGAATTCGCCATCTGCCGGTTGAGAGGCGTCGTCGTAAAAATCGTCGATCATATCCACGGCGGTCGTGAACGTCGCAAGGCTTCCATCGAACACTTGCATGACCGCTCTTGCGTCTTCCAGGTTTGACATGCCGCGTTCGATTGCGAACATTGCACCAAGATTGGTTTTCCAATCGAGGTATTGTCGGTCATTCTGCTGTTGTTCAATCAATTCATCATCAGCCAAAAGTGGAAGGTCAGATTTGGCGCCGCGCAGAATTTCCAAAATGAAATCACTCCGACTGACCGTTCCTGAATTCAAAACCGCCTCCCAAAACAAGAGCCCGTCCATGTCTGGCTGCCGACCTAGGACGTTCTGGTAGACATCCGAGATGAAGCGAACACTTCCAAGCTCGGCGGGATACAGCGTGCTTGTCTCGGGTTGTTCTGCAAACAGTGCGGCGATGTCGTCAAGCGACGCGCCGTTTGCATGGGCAGTTCCCCAAAAGCCAAGGCCGATCGCGTCGGGGGCACGATTGAAGTACGCAATGTACATCTCGGTCAGAGTATCCAACGCATCTTGATCGAGTGCGCGATGACCTCCAAATGCTTGCAGATCAAAGCTGCCCGAGATTTGTGAGGTTTCTGCGCCAAAGTTGATCAGTTCAACACTGTCGAGATCTATGGACCCAAGGCCATCCGTGGTCCGATCTGTGACTGTGGCGCCGTTTTCGTCGATGCTCACGGTGTAATTTGATTGATCTCCTGCAAAGAAGACGGTGTCGGTGCCATCGCGTCCGTCAATTTCGAAATGGCTTGCCAAGGCGACAAGATTGTCATCCCGATTGGTCCCCTCAAGGCGAGTGACCGCATCAACGTACTGCGTGGTAGCATCTTCGACACCTTGTGGCTCGCGCGTTGTGTTCTGGCCAGGGTCGTTGGCGACCAAACTGTCAGGGCTGATTATTTCAAAATTCGCGGCGGTGAGTGGCGTGCCAGAATGCGTATCGTGGTACACATCCACTATTGTACCATCTTCCAAGGTAAGGCGTGAGACGTTTTGGAATGGTTTGGTGATCGCGTCTGCTGCCTCTTGCGGTGAGGCGAAGCTACCGTCGATCAAGCGGATGACTTCGGTTGCAATTTCAAAATCCGAAAGTGTGTTTTGTCCACCTCCGGTGCTTATGACAAAGGTGTCGCGGCCTGCGTGACCAAAATAGCTATTGATCCCACTGCCGCCGTTCAGTTCGTCATCCCCTGCGCCGCCATCAAGATAGTCGTCTCCGTCGCCTCCTAGTAATGTGTCGTCTCCGCTCTGCCCAAACAGATCGTCGTTCCCGTGGTTGCCCAACAGTCGGTCATCGCCTTCAGCACCTTGCAGAGAGTCGTTGCCGCCAAGTCCATCAATCGTGTCTGCAACGTTCCGTCCGAAAATGCGTTCTCCCGCATCGGTGGCAATGGGAGGTGCTGTGCCCTGTTTGGTAAAGCCAGCGATCTCATATCCGATGTCGGCCAGCATTGCTTTGTCGATCTCGCTCAAAAGGACGCGCGAGCCGGTGATCAGTACGGGATCCAGTGCGACCTCATTGTCGGCGAACCCTTCTTCGACATGACCGTGATCATGCTCCATCGGTATAGGAAAACCGTCGTTGAGATTGGTCGCGTTAACCCCTGTGAAAGTGTCATTCACGATCAAGCGGTCGAACGCGCCAGACGTGCCGATCCCAAGGATATGACCAATTTCATGGATTCCGACAGATATGAAATCACTGCGGCCCTGAACGGGAGTGTCGAGGTCAAATGACCAATTGGACCCAGAGTTAAACGAGATCGTTCCGGCCCATGGTTCAAAGTCTGTAACAGCACCTGTCCCTCGGAAATCCGATGTGATGCGTGCAGCATAAACATCGCCAGCGACATTGCCCCCGTCTGGCCCTGCGATGGCAAGCGTAGACGTTTCAAACGTCCGCGCGCCGACAAAGACGACAATATCGTCGACCGGGTTTTCAAGGGTTATCGTCTCAATCGCAAAAGTAGACGGGTTCCTGACATTGAAAACAGTACCGGCAGGGAGGTCCTCAAATTCGTCTTGAATGATCGCTTCCCATTGTGCTGCCGCCGCTTCTAAAGCGGCACGTCGGTCAGGCGCGTCGAAAAAGCCGTTGGTGTCAAAGCGGTAATCGAATTGAATTGTAAACGACACGAACCGAAACCCCTCATACCCGTCTGCATACTCTGCACTCAGATAAAAAGAGTGGCTTTGAACTTGGGCGGTTTCATGATCGCATTGGGGCGATAAGTGATTAGAAAGTTTGCAATTTTAGGAAAATCGTTTGTGTCTCATATCGCTCGACAGGCTGACTTGGTTGTCCTGAAGGATGAAATCAAAGTGTGAAAACGCGCTACAGTTTTTCTTTGCAGACTGCGACGAACTGTGTGGTGCACAGGTGTAAACTGGGCTTGACGGAGTAGGTGTCTCGGGTGCAGATGATGAGGCCTACGGTCTGGATGTGTCACAGCATCTGGTGAAAAGGGAACGCGGTGCTTTTTTGAAAAAATCCGCGACTGCCCCCGCAACTGTGAGCGGTGAGCGACGCTGAAATTGCCACTGGTTCTTTGAGAAAAGGACTGGGAAGGCCAGCAGAGCAAAGACCCGCAAGTCAGGAGACCTGCCGTAAGCCAACACCCAGTCCAATCGCGGGGCGCGGTAGGGCGGCGGCATCGTCCGTAGTGGTGTCTATCACCGTCTGCGGGTGCGTAAGCATTCCAGATCATTGTTACCAATCCGGCACATTGCGCCGGGCCAAACTGGGATCATTGCCATGGCACGTCTCACGACCAAACTTCTCCTTTGTACAACGCTTGTCGCCCCGTCAATTGCGGCAAGTCAGGACCTAAGCGGTACGGTTATCGAACTTGACGAAATCGTCATTTTTGGTGGGCTATTGCCGACCAGTCTTGACACGACAGGCGCCACGATTGAGGTCGCCGAAACGGACGAGATCATCCGCGCAGGTGTGGGTGTAACCGCTGCGTTAGACACGCTGCCCGGCGTCTCGGTCAGTGCAAACGGCGGTTTGGGTGGCACCGCGACCTTGCGTGTCCGCGGTTTGAGCGGGCCTTATATCGGCGTACAGATCGACGGTATTGATGTGACCGACCCGTCCGGTCCGCAAACTGCGTTCAACTTCGGGACACTTACAAACGGATCGCTTGACCGGATCGCTGTTGTCAAAGGCACGCAGTCGGCTGTGTACGGGTCCGATGCGATTGCCGGTGTGGTCGAACTGGAAACCTGGCGCCCTGCCGCAGACGGCGTGTCCGGTCAGGTGCGTGTCGAAGCCGGAAGCTTTGAAACACGTGCAGTTGATCTTAGCGTAGGCTACCTTGACGAACGCGCAGAGCTGGCGCTGAGCCTTGGGCGTGTCACGTCCGACGGGTTTTCATCGCGCGCGAGCGACGACGAAAATGATGGCTTTGAACAAAGCACACTGAACCTTTTTGCTGCCTACCAAGTCAGTGACGCCATTCGTCTGGGCGTAACGGGACTGTGGTCAGATGGGTCTGCCGAGTTCGATAGATCAGAAACCGATAATACTGGTGAGATCGATGAAACCCGGCGTGCAGTGCGTGTGTTCGGTGAATTCGAAGCAGGCGCCTGGACGCATGAGTTGTCCTTTAGTCGTTTTGAGATCGATCGTTTCGACGCCGGCGGTTTCACGCAGGATTTTCTCGGAGAGCGGGACACAATTGCGTATCTGGCGCAGGGGGATATTTCTCCTACGCTATCTTTGGCGCTGGGTGCCGATTGGACGGAAGAGCGTTCTGAATTGGATGGTGAGGCATATGATGCGTCGAATTCTGCGGTATTTGCCGAGATCAAGGCGACGCCGACCGACGCTGTCGAGTTGTCCTTGACTCTTCGCTATGACGATTATTCCGATTTTGACGGCCAATTCTCTGGCCGTGCGGCGCTGTCCTATCAGTTGAACGAAGCAACTCTCGTCAGGGCCTCTCTTGGGACGGGCTATCGGGCGCCGTCGCTTTACGAGCGTTTTGGCCCCTATGCGGGATCGACTCCGCTGGATCCCGAAGAGAGCCTCAGCTTTGATCTTGGTATTGAGCACAGCTACGGAGATCGTGGAAGCGTCAAGGCAACCTTGTTTTGGTCGGAGATCGAGAACCTGATCGGGTTTGGTTCAGGGCCGAACTGTCTGCCGTCTCAAGCATTCGGATGTTATATCCAAACCGATGGCACCACCGAAACACGTGGTCTCGAATTAAGCGGGTCTTACGCGATTACCGATCGGGTTCGGTTGTCGGGTGCCTACACATTGACCAACGCGGAAAACAACGGTGATCGCGTGATCCGTGTGCCGCGCCACGATCTTTCGTTGGCGCTTGAGGCAGACGTCACTGATCGCTTCCAAGTCGGTTTGAACGTGACACGGGTTGCGGACGCGCTGGATGGATTTGGCACGCCAACAGCCTTAGACGATTACACGGTTTGGGACCTGTCGGCCCGCTATGAAATCACTGATACCGCATCGGTCTATGGCGCAATCGACAATGTAGGTGACGTATCCTACCAGACAGTCCGTGGTTTCAATGCCCCTGAGCGGACAATCCGCTTTGGCATCGAAACGTCGTTCTAAGGTATGTGGCGTCTGCTGGCGCTGTTGAGCTTTGTGCTGGCCCCGCAATGGGCCAGCGCCTCTGATCTGCCACGCGTGGCGTCGGTCAATGTTTGCACGGATCAACTGGTGATGATGCTGGCGGCACCCGATCAGGTCGTGTCGCTGAGCAAGCTTGCACGGGATCGCAGATCATCTGCCATGGCGGATCAAGCTGGGCAATACGCGATAAACAATGGCACGGCCGAAATGATCGCGGTTCAGACACCAGATGTTGTTGTCGCGGGACAGTATAACGACCCGGCCATGATTGCCCTGCTGCGTTCCATAGAGGTCGAAGTCGTACAGTTTCCAATTACCTCATCGCTAGATCAGATACCGGATCAAATTCGCCTCATGGGAGATGTATTGGGGCAGGATGCGAAGGCTGATGCGATCGCCCGCGCGTTGGAGCATGATTTGGCCAACCGATCCGATGTCGCCGAGGATGCGCCTTTGGCTGCGTTTTTCCTACCCAATGGCTATGCATTAGGAGCTGGGACCCTCAGTCACGATATTCTGGTGGCCGGTGGTGCGCGCAACTTGTCATTAGAGCTTGGATTTCAAGGCAATGGCACCCTGTCACTTGAACAAGTGATCCTGCATCAACCGGACATATTGATCGGATCCCAGACCTATCCCGGATTTTCATTGTCTGAGGACATGGTTCGTCATCCGTCTTTGGGTGAGTTCCCGATGATGCACACCAGTGTAGATTGGGTGTGCGGGACACCTTTGGTGGTGAACGCAATCAATGAGGTCGCGGCTCAAGTTGAAAAGTTGCGGGACCGCACCGGCAATTAGCACGTTGCCTGACGCGCAAGAAACAGTGCGCCATCCAAAGCGTTCCCTTGCGCACCTGTCAATCTGGGTCGGTAGGTTGCATCAAGCCACTCTTCGTAGGACGCACCTAATCCGCCCGTAATGCATAACACTTCATCGTTCTGCAGATCGGCGCTCGCCAGACAAAGGTTCAGGTAGGAGGCACCGGACTGCACAATGAGTGTGGCGTTCGGGTCTTGCGCTTTCGCGGCGGCGATTACGTTTGGCGCAATGCTGGCATAGGTCTCTGCGGATGCCTCTTTGGCGAAGGCAATGATCTGGCCAGGGTCGTGATTGAACCTTTGACTGAGGGTTTCGGTAAAGTCGGACGTGTCTACCAAACCGTCCAGAACATATGTGCAGCGTTTTAAGGCCTCTCGCCCCAGCCATGCGCCGGATGCCTCATCCCCCAACTGCAAGCCCCAGCCCCCAATGTAACGGATATGCGCGTCCCGTTTGATGGCGACAAAGGAACCTGTTCCTATCGAGATAACCGCGCCATTTTGCGCGCCAAGTGCGCCTGCCACTGTAGTAGTCTGATCATCACTCACAACGCACCGTGTCAATGGGAGCGCGGCTGCGACCCGGGCGGCATCGTTTTCGGTGATGATCCCAGCCAGCCCAACATGCGTCGGGGCGCTTTCAACCTGCATCAGAGAAAGCCCTGCATCTGCTGCCGCCATAGCAAGTGCAGCGCGTACATTTTCCACTGTTCCTTTGGGATCACTGGTGTAATTCGCAGGGCCACCTGAAGATGTCGCAATCACCGCTCCACGATGATCACTGATCGCAACGCGGCATCCGGTGCCGCCGCCATCAATACCGATAAAGAAGCGTGATACGTCGTTCATAATTGTGGCTGTATCACAGTCAAATCACCACTGTGCAGCAAAAAAGGCCGCCGGACAGAGAGTCCTGCGGCCTAAATGTGTTCTTTAGAAAGCCTCAACAAAGAACGGTTTTAACAGCGCGAACAGTGCCGGCGATCACTTGGTCAGCGTCTTCACGTGTCAGGCAAAAGGGAGGCGCAAAGCCAAGAATATCACCCTGCGGCATCGCACGCGCGATGATCTTGTCCTGCTCCAACAGCTTGGCCGAGATCTGAGGCCCAATCTTGTCTGCTGGATCAAAGAACACTCGGTCTGACTTGTTCTTCACAAATTCGACTGCACAGATCATCCCGTCGCCCCGGACTTCGCCAACGTGAGGGTGATCAGCCAATGCTTCGGCCATAGATGCATTCAAATATGCGCCGACATCACCCGCGTTGGAAATCAAGTTCAGGTCGTCCAGAAGCTTGAGATTTGCCACACCGGCTGCGGCTCCGATGGGGTGTGCCGAATACGTCCAGCCATGACCAATAGGCCCGTTTTCATCGGTGCCCTGTTCAAGAACAGCCCAGACTTTGTCAGACACGATTGAACCGGACAATGGTGCATACGCCGAGGTCAAACCTTTCGCGATGGTAATAATGTCAGGTTTAATCCCGTAATGTTCGGATCCGAACATCGTGCCCAAACGGCCAAATCCTGTGACAACCTCATCCGCGATCAGCAGGATGTCGTGCTTTTTTAGAACATCCTGAATGGCCGCCCAATACCCGGCTGGCGGCGGAACGATCCCGCCTGTGCCCAGCATGGGTTCGCCGATGAAGGCTCCGATGGTATCTGCGCCTTCTTTCTCGATAAGCGCTTCAAGGTCTGTCACGCACTGTTCGACAAACTGCGCTTCGGTCTGATCCAGGTTTTCGCGACGATAGTAATAGGGTGCAGTGGTATGGATCACTTGCTCGACGGGCAGGTCGAATTTCTTGTGAAACAGTTCAAGCCCCGTCAGAGACCCTGTAACAAGGCCAGACCCGTGATACCCGCGCCACCGCGAGATGATCTTTTTCTTCTGCGGTCGGCCAAGGATGTTATTGTAGTACCAAACCAATTTGACGTTCGTTTCATTCGCGTCAGACCCGCCCAGCCCGAAATAGACCTTGGACATATGCGAGGGCGCCCGATCAAGGATCATTTTGGACAGGGTGATCGACGCTTCTGTGCCGTGACCGACGTAGGAATGGTAGTACGCCAGTTCGCGGGCCTGTTCTGCAATTGCATCGGCAATTTCTTGGCGACCATAGCCGACATTCACGCAATAAAGCCCTGCAAATGCGTCAAGTAGCTTTGTTCCATCTCGATCTTCGATGTGGACGCCGGACGCCGTTTTGATCACCCGGCTGGGGCTTTCGCCGCGTGCATGTTGGGCAAGGTGGGTCGACGGATGGAAAAAGTTGTCTCGATCCCACTGATCAAGTTGGTCATTCCGCAGCATGTCGTTTTCCAGTCATTAAAGGTGGCAATTTGTTGTGCACATCAGTCGATATTTTCCCAATCTGTCAAGGAAACACGTGCTGATTCTGTGCGCAATCAAGCAGGAGCGCCTGCTTGGTTGTGTACAACCTAGCAAATATAACGCCGAGGACCAAGTATGCCTGAGGGAAAAGCCCCATTTAGCCAAGTCGAGTATGATCGACGTATTGCATTGACCCGTTCTGCTATGGCCGACGCCGGACTTGATGCACTTTTCGTGACAGACCCGTCAAACCAAGCTTGGCTGACCGGGTATGACGGTTGGTCGTTCTACGTCCATCAGGGGGTGCTTTTGCGCATGGGGGGCGAGCCAATCTGGTGGGGACGTTTCATGGATTCGATGGGTGCATTGCGCACCTGTTGGATGTCCTCGGACAACATCTTTGGCTATGCGGACAGCTACGTGCAGTCGACAGTACGCCATCCCATGCAAGAGCTTGCAGAACGGATGCGAAGCTTCGGCCTCGAGAAGGCGCGCATCGGTGTCGAGATGGAGAATTACTATTACTCGGCCAAAGCACATCAGGTGCTATGCACCGAACTTCCTGATGCGCAAATTGCCGATGCCACTGCGCTGGTGAACTGGCAGCGCCTGATCAAGTCACAAGATGAAATCGCCTTTATCCGCAAAGCAGCCCGTATTTCGGAGCGCGTTATTGAAACGGCCATCGACCGCGCTGCGCCGGGTGTGCGAAAGAATGAGGTGGTCGCGGATATCATGCATGCGGGTATCACAGGGGTCGATGACATTTGGGGCGATTACCCTGCAATTGTGCCCCTGACACCGTCTGGATTGGATGCAACCGCTGCACATCTCACCTGGAACGGCGAGCCGATGCGCGAAGGCGAAGCGACCTTTTTTGAATTGTCAGGCTGTTACCGGCGCTATCACGCCCCGCTTTGCCGGACCGTTTTCCTTGGGACACCTCCGCAGGAAATGCTTGATGCGGAAAAAGCCCAATTGGAAGGCACCGAGGCTGCTTTGGATGCGGCGCGCGCCGGCAATCGCACCTGTGATATTGCAAAAGCCTTTATTGATGTGTTGCAAAAGCACGGAATATTCCGTGAGGGCCGCTGCGGTTATCCCATCGGACTTAGCTATCCTCCGGATTGGGGCGAGCGGACTGCATCTATCCGTGTCGAGGATGAGACCATACTACAGCCGGGCATGACCTTTCATTTTATGCCTGCGCTTTGGATGGACACTTGGGGTCTTGAAACAACCGAGACCATACTCATCACGGAAAGTGGTGCGGCAGAGCCCTTGTGTAATGTTGAGCGGAAGCTGTTCGT
This sequence comes from Marivita sp., assembly GCA_043585115.1. GTDB lineage: Bacteria > Pseudomonadota > Alphaproteobacteria > Rhodobacterales > Rhodobacteraceae > Marivita. Next base: position 1,948,632 of record CP121326.1, on the reverse strand, counting down.
TAAGAACTAGGCGAAAGGGTGAAAGTTGTGGATCGTTTGCAGCGCACCACCGAGATTTTGGGAGAGTTGATCGCCTATCCGACAATCTCGGCTGACAGCAACTTTGATATGATCTTGCACATGGCGGCACTGCTGGAAGATGTCGGCGCGCGCTGTGATGTGATGTCGTCACCTTGTGGCACCAAGGCAAATTTGTTTGCCACTCTTGGGCCGGATCGCAATGGTGGGATTTTGCTGTCAGGGCATAGCGATGTGGTTCCGGTTGCAGACCAGGCGTGGACAAGAGACCCGTTTGAAATGGATCAGGCAGATGGACGCCTTTACGGGCGGGGAACCTGTGACATGAAGGGTTTTATTGCCGCAACGCTTGCCATGGCACCGCATTTTGCCGAACGGGCGGGTGATCGGCCGGTTCACTTTGCTTTCACGTATGACGAAGAGGTGGGCTGTATGGGGGCGCGACACCTGGCAGATACGCTGGCAGAGCGTGGCCTGACACCGGGGGTTGCGATCATTGGCGAACCAACCGAAATGCGGATCATCGACGGCCATAAGGGCTGCAACGAGTACACCACGCGTTTCAATGGGCTCGCAGGACATGGGTCGCTGCCGGATCATGGCGTCAACGCGGTTGAATATGCGGTACGCTACGTGAATCATCTTCTGGGACTTAAAGATGCCTTGCGCGCGCGCGCTCCAAAGGATTCCCCGTTTGATCCACCATGGACCACCGTTAACGTCGGTTCCTTGGTCGGGGGCGTTGCGCACAATGTCATTGCACCGTCTGCGCAAGTCGAATGGGAAATGCGTCCGGTACAGCCAGGCGACGCAGAATTCGTGCAACAAAGCCTCAAGCACTATTGTGAGACCGAGCTTTTGCCGAAGATGCAAGCGGTACATCCCGAAGCTTATATCACCACAGACATCATCGGAGAGGTGGTCGGTCTTCTGCCCACGGACGAAAACGAAGCACGGCGCATCGTGTCAGAGCTGACAGGGGCCAACAGCTCTGACGTTGTTGCTTTCGGCACTGAGGCGGGGTTGTTTCAGGCGCTGGGCACGGATGTTGTTGTCTGTGGTCCCGGCTCCATCGAACAGGCGCATAAGGCCGATGAATTCATAGATGTCGACCAATTGACGCAATGTCTTGGTATGTTGGAACGACTGGGAGACCGGCTTGTTGCCTGAAGACACTGAACGTGACGTCGGCGGCGGGCATGCTTTAACCGTCAAGGACCGTCACGCATCAATGCACGGTGAAATCCGCCAGCGCATTTGTCTTCTGGATTATCCTCCGGGAACACAGTTGTCGGAGTCTGTTTTGGCAGACGAGTTTGGCACAAGCCGCACCCCTATGCGCAGCGTTTTGGCACGTTTGGAAGGCGAAGGACTTGTTCGGTCTGTGCACGGTGTTGGGACAATTGTCACCGACGCCGACATTATGGAACTGGAGCAAGCCTACCGCCTTCGTGTCGAACTGACGGCGCTCACCGGGCGGCTTGATCCCGTGATGCCAGACGCAAAGTTTATGGAGCGTTTGGATGGGCTCATCGCTCGGGCCGCCGGAATGACCGCTGATGGTACCCCGAAAGCCTTCACCAAACTAGACATGGATAGCTTTCAGACTTTGTTGGAATTGACCGCAAATGACCCGCTTCGGCAGGTTCTGGAACGCCTCTATTATCAGACCAAACGACTTTGGCTCGTGCGGGCAATCAAATCGGAACTAGACCTTTGCGAAGAATACAGGATTTTTCTGCATGAGCTTGAGGCGATCCAGATTGGACTTCAATCCGGGGATTTGAACGCAGTTGCCCAGATGCAGCGCGCGCATATCTCAATGAGCTTCAACCGTCTTATCCAGCAAAAAGACTGAACCCAACTGCAGGCCGTCAACAGTAAAGCACTTTGTCGGCGCGTCACTTGTTTCGAAAATGCATGGCAAAGACGGGAAGCAAAACACCCAGGATCACAAGGCGAAAGACATGATGGGCGGCGACAAGCGCTGGTTCCAAACCTGTCTCAATCGCAAGTGCAGCCATAACTTCAACACCGCCCGGCGCGAAAGCCAGGAACAGCGCGGCTGCGGGTAGGTCGATTATTTTGGCGGCGACGAACGCTCCGGCAGCAGCGATCACGCAGCCAGCCAAAGTACTGAACACTCCCGCCAGGAATGCCTTGCGCAGCAGCGATTTGTCGGTGCCATCAAACCGTGTGCCAATCAGAGAGCCCATACATACGAACGCGCCGAGTGTTACCCAAGCGGGTGCAACGCCTGCAACAAATCCGCTGCCATGACCGATGGCCGAGGCTAACATGGCCCCGATCAGCAGGGGTGCTGGAACAGCGAAATGTTTAAAGATCAATCCGGTGCCAAGCGCCACGCCCAGGATTGCGGCAAGTTCGAGTGGCGAGCTTACCCCCTGATGCGTCGACGTCCCCGTCCCAGTGACACCCCAAAGCGAAATCAGCACAGGCACCAAAAGTGTCAGCAGGAAAACGCGAACTGTCTGGATCAGAACGACCTGAGGAACGTCTGCCTTAAGATCTGCGGATAGTCCCAGAACAAAGGTCAAATGACCGGGCGTGGCGCTAAGAAAAGCGGTCACCGGGCGATGCCCAAAGATGATGCGCAATCCACGTGGAACAACAACCAGAATGACCACCAGTGTCAGCGTCAGGATCAGTAGGGAGATTGGCCATCTGAGAGCGGCATCAATGACATCTGGAGTGACAGTGCTGCCAATCTGAACACCGATCAGGATAAAAACCACATCGCACAATCGAACCGGGATCGAGGTGCGAACCCCCAAGAGCGAAGCAATTGCAACAGCGGTTGCCGAGCCCGTCACGAACGCGGCAGGAAACCCGATGGCTTGAAAAAGCAATGCCCCTGTCGAACCCACCAGCAAAGTCGGGACAACGGGTGGCAATAACCTAGCAAGCGGAGTCATAAGTCCACCTATGATTGGGTCGCGTCGGCAAAGTGTTCCGCTCTCACTGTTTCGTTTGTTCCTACGCGCGTTCCAAGAGACAGGCAAAGAAAGACATGCCAAAGAAACTGCAGGCCAAGATCAACTGCCACACAAGATCCGCGTAGATCAGGCCGATAGCTTTGTTGATACACACGGGCACAAACGCTCCCTGTGCTTGAGCTGTCCGTTGTCAGAGTTTTTGGAACCAATGGCGGCCTAAAATAAAAGAGAATTTGGTTCATCTTGTTGGTTTGATTATACGGTCGTATCCTCGGCTGACTTGCATCGGGCAATCCGCAACGGTGCAGAATTTGATCTTTGCGTTTACCGCCGAACCGGCTGTGGTGGTCTTGTCGACCGAACGGTTTGCCGGGCTGGAGCTACCAAAGACGCGGGTGCGTTCATTGACATGCTTGCTGACCTTGGTCGGTGCGAGGCGCCCGGTGAATGGCCACTGCCGCCGCTGGGCGCCTCGGGTGCTGACAGTTTGGTGGGATTTGGGCCAACCCGGCTGGGTCCGGCATTGATGGTGTATCTTGATCCTCTCAATCGGCGAACCTTTTTGACAGAATGGGAAAACGCGATGGAGCAGCGATGAGATTTCTCAGTCGGGTTTTACGAACGCGGGATGCTGTGCGCAGAAGTCGTAAATATCTCCGGCACGGGTGATCCAGAGGTCATCGCGCTGGGCGCAGATGTGGCTCAGGGCCCGCCGCAGGTGGCGTAGGCGATAGGGTTGGCCGACAAGGTATGGATGTAGCGCAATCCCCATCACAAGAGACTGGGATTTGGATTGCTCGAGCATCTCATCGAAGTTGTCGATGACAATATCTGCAAACGCACCGGCACCGTCTTTACGGGCGACGATTGACGGAATGTCATTGGCCTCTTGCGGGTAGGGGATCGACAACAACGGACCATGGTCCGTGCGCATCCATACGGGTTGATCATCCATGCACCAGTTAAGTGTGTAGGTGTATCCGGCCTTTTTGAGGAGGTCGGGCGTCACGGGGCTTTCTGCAATCCATGGAGACAGCCAGCCTTTCGGCGCTTTGCCCTCGGCCTTTGTCAGGACGTCTGTTGCTTCAGCAATCAGAGTTTCTTCTTCGGCGGGGGGCAGCACGCTCTGTCGTTCCGAATTGGTGCGACCATGGCCGACAATCTCGTCACCGCGGGCACTGAAGGCAGCCATCAGCTCAGGCGCGTAGTCGTACATCACCGAATTGGCGAGAACACTTGCGGGCATGTCCAAAGCATCGAACATCTCAAGCATTCGCCACGCGCCGACGCGGTTGCCATAGTCGCGCCATGCGTAGTTCAAAATGTCAGGCTGTGGCCCGCCCGGGGCCAGTTCTGCGCCCAACCCTTCGCCAAAAGCAAAATGTTCAAGGTTGAGGCCGATATACACGGCCAATCGTTTGCCGCCGGGCCAAGTGAAATCCGGCCTGTTGGTGATGGCACTGTAATCGTAACGGTCGTGTGTCGGCAGTTGGATCATAAGGGCGCCTCGGACAGTCCTGCTTTGTCGAGCAAGATTTCCGCACTGTCATTCCAGACATGTGTACTGATGATCTGCCCGTTGCGCACAACGAAACTGTCCATGTAGCGGTTGGTTTCGAACGTGGTTCCGTCGTGCCATTCGCCGTAAAGATAACCCGTGTTGTAAACGTGAACATCCCCTGTCGCCGGATCGTATGCCGCATCGGTGCGCAGAAACTTTTTCTTAACCCACTTGTAGCGCTTGGCGTTGAAGGCCGAGGTTTCATGCGGGCCGGTGAATTTACGTCCCCCGGTGAATGTAATGTCGAAATCATCGGACACATAAGCACGCGCGCCTTCGGGATCGGGCACCATCGAGCGTTCGAGATAGGCTTCGACAATCGCTTTTGCGGCTGTGGCGGGATCGGTCTTTTGGTCCATGGTGTCCTCTTTTTGTCAGGGAAGGTGGGCCGAGCAGTGGCGATGGCAAAAGCCTTTGACCACTTCGGCGGCTGCGGCGTTCATCGTTCGCGCATCGGCGTTGGCATGTGTGATGCGGTCAGCGGCGGTAAGCGCGTGGGCGCGTAGGGATGGCTCATCGACAGACAGGACGGTGTCATTCGCGAAGACCATATTTCCGGCGATCATCACCTCGCGTACCGCAGCCCCGTTTTCGGCAAATACGATCTGGTCCAGCGTGGCACGTTGCGGCGTATAGTGGCAGTAAGTCTGATCAAGGAACACCAGATCGGCGGCCCAGCCTTGTGCAATCTGGCCAACGGTGTCGAAGCCAAGAAGGTGCGCACTGCCACGTGTCGCCATGTCAAAGGCTTCGGATGTGCGGACCCACTGGTTGCTGTCTATCGTGTGCGCTCGGCTCAGCGTGGCCGCAAGGCGCATCGCCTCGAACATGTTCTGACCGTCGGACGTGTTGCTGGCATCCGTGCCAACGCCCATCGTCACACCCGCATCTGCCAGTTTGCGCACAGGAGCGATTCCGGACCCAAGTCGCAGATTGCTCATCGGGTTGTGAGAAATGCCAGCCCCGGCCTCGGCCAGAAGCGCCATTTCTGTGTCGGATAGCCAAACTCCATGTGCGCCGCTGAAACGAGGTGACAAGAGGCCTAGGTTTGACAGGTGTTCGCTCAAGGAAGTGCCAAACTTCTGTTTCGCCATGACCTGCTGCAACCGCGTTTCGGCCAAATGGGTTTGCAACGGAATGTTGATGTGTTCCGACAATTCAGCGCATGCGCTTAAAAAGTCGTCCGAGCAGTGCAGCGGAATGGTTGGACCAATCCCGGGCCTCACCCGATCGGTGGGTACGGGCCAATTTCGCAAGGCGATATTGCAGATCGCCATCGTGCTACCCCAGTCGGGAAGGCGCATTGCTGCGACGGCGTCTTTCAGTGGGCCTTCAAAGGCCTCCAGCAAACCGGGCAGGGCCTGATAGATGGTCTGGTCCGCGATCATCGGCGCCACAACCGCCCGCAGGCCGACATCGTGGTAGGCATGGGCCACCGCTTGTGTGCCTTCAACGGTTGGGCCAGGCAATTCGATAAACAAATCAAAACAGGCAGTGCAGCCTTTGCGGATCAGTTCGACCGCCGACAGTTGCGCGCACAACGCCAGATCGTCATGGGTGCGCCCTGCATTCAGCCATGCAGAGCCTGACAGAAATGTTTCAAGAATGGCGTCCTCTGGCACTCCGCCGCGCGCCAAAGCGCCGTGCGAATGGGTATGTCCGTTAACAAGACCGGGAATGATGATGCGCCCTTGGGCGTCCAGAGGCTTGGCGTCTGCAACGGTTTCGCCTTTGGGCAGGATGGCCGCGATCCGGTCACGGTCGATCAGCAGTGACACATCGGCAAAATGGGTGTTCTCGACAAGAACCTGCGCGCCTTGGATCAAAGTTTTGGTCATGTGCCCGCGATCCTCAGACAGAAAACATGCGCCAAAGTTGCTACCCTGGCGCATGTGTTTTGCTTGAATTAGTTTAGTGTTACTTCAAACGTACGGGTATCCATCGGCGGCAGGAACGACCGGTCAAAGATCTCGGACGCTTCTGGCAGACGGTCCAGCCCATAGCCCTTGGCGACGATTTCGATGGACCGTGTCAGTCGTTCATCGACAAGATCACCCATTCCGATTTCGGTCACTTCCGGTGCGTTCATCAGGTTCGTGAGCGCAAACTCAAGACGGGCGCGCTCAAGCTCTGGGTCGACCAGGTTGTCAAAGGCAAGGATCGTTTCGACCGAGCTGTCCTGATTGGCGGCAACTTCCATAGTGGCCTTGTTCACCGCACGAACCAGACCGGCGACCGCTTCGGGGTTTTCGGCCATCAATTCGCGCGACACCATCAGGCCGTTGGAATAAAGGTCCATGCCGTAATCTTCGAAGTTGAACCAGTTGTAATCATTCGCCGGGTCTTGACGGTTGGCGATCAGGTTAAACCAGCTGGTAGAGGTGAAGACGAACGCACCGTCAATGTCACCGCGGATCATCATCGGTTCCTGAAGGTTCGGGGCCATGTTCTCTTGTGCGACCTTTTCCAGATCGATCCCGTTCAGTTCGGCGAAGACCGGAAACAGGCGGGTGGTCGGTGTGCCTTGCGCACCACCAAGTGTCTTGCCTTCAAAGTCGGCAGGCGACTCAATGCCTGCTGTCTTGGGTGTCACAATCGCGAACGGAGGACGGTTCCAAAGCTGGTACACCATCACAGGTGCTTCACCCGGACGGGCCGCTGCGTTCTGGATGATTGCGTTGATGTCGCCAAACCCAGCGTCATACGCACCGCCCATGATGCGCGTAACGGTGGCAGCCGATCCTTCGCCTTGATCGATGGTGACGTTCAAGCCTTCGTCTTCGAAATAGCCATTGTTTAAGGCCAGCAGGAACGGCGCGTCCGAGCCTTGGGTCTTCCAGCCAAGCGTAAAGCGAATATCGGTCATCTCGGCGAAGGCGGGAACGGCTCCGGCCAAGACTGTGAGGGCTGCACCGAACAGAGAGTGTTTCATTGGAACGTCCTTTTCGATTGAAGGGAGAGATGAGAGGGAGGATTACGTAACAGCGATGTCATTGCCGCGGGTGGCCCAGCCGGTCACACGGCTTTCAAGCCATGAGAAAACCGCGTAGAGTGCGACCCCCATCAGGGCGAGAATGATCAACCCGGCGAAGACGAGTGAGACTTGGAAATTCGACGAGGCGGTCATCATGACGTTGCCGATGCCCATGTTCGACGCCACGGTTTCTGACAGGACAGCGCCGACGAAAGACAGGGTGATCGCCACTTTGAGCGAGGCAAAGAAGTAGGGCATCGCGCGGGGCAGGCCCACATTCCAAAGGATTTCGGACTTCGATGCTCCAAGGGTTTTGAGCACGTCTTCAAGCTCTGGTTCCGTGGTGGCGAGGCCTGTCGCGATGTTTACGACAATCGGGAACACGCAGATCACCATCGCGGTCAGGATTGCGGGCGTCGTGCCGGATCCGAACCAGAGAACAAAGATCGGAACAACAGCTACTTTCGGGATCGACGAGAAACCGACAAGCAGTGGATATGCGACGGCATAGGCCACTTTGGACGTGCCGACGATCACCCCCAAGGTGACGCCGATGATCACGCCTAGCGAAAAACCGACGAGCGTCGAATAGAGCGTTTGCAGGATATGCGGCCATAAAACGGGAAAGCGTGTCCACATGGTGACCAGTATTTCAGAGGGTCGCGGCAGCACGAGGTCCGACACATTCAGGACGATGCACAGCACCTCCCATGTCAGGAAGAACCCGATGATCAGCGACGTCGACAGTAGGCGTATGCGTTGTGAATCGGTCATGGGACGTCCTTATGTGCTGCGGACTTGCGCAATAAGTTCGCGCAGGCCTTGGGTCATTTCGACGAATTCGGGGCTGTAGATCATGCCGATGTCGCGCGGTTGCGGGATGTTCACCGGCTCGTCCGAAATGATCCGCCCGGGACGGGCGCTCATGACGCAGATGCGATTGGCAAGGTATCCAGCCTCGCGCAGGTCATGCGTGACCAACAAAACTGTTGGTTTGCGGTCGAGGTACAGCGTCTGCATGATCTGCCACAGCTCTTCGCGCGTGAACTGATCAAGCGCACCGAAGGGTTCATCCAGAAGCAACAGGTCCGGTTCGTGTATCAAGGCGCGGCACAGATTAGACCGCTGCAGCATGCCGCCGGAGAGTTGCCAGGGGTAGTGGTTGGCAAAGTCCTTGAGGCCGACCTGTCCCAGCAGGTCATGCACCCGGTCGCGAAACGCGCCGCTTTTGTCTTTGCGATAGGTGTGCTTGAACGGCTCAACGATCTTGAGCGGCATCATGATGTTCTGCTCAATTGTCAGCCAAGGCAGCATAGTTGGATTCTGAAACGCCATCCCGATGCGCAATTCTTTGGCTTTCGCCTCTTTCCCGCCAACCAGAACAAGGCCTGTACTGGGTTGGATCAGATTGCTGACCAATTTGAGAATTGTGGATTTGCCGCATCCGGAAGGGCCGACAAGCGCGAGGAAATCTCCTCTCTCCATCTTGAGGTTTGTGGGCGACAGGGCTGTGACGGCTTTCTCTCCGCTGCCAAAAACAACAGAGGCGTCCTGCAGTTCCAACGCCGGTCGGGAATGAACGCTGGCAGGGGTGGCCTGCTGCGTGGCGAGAGCGGGTATGTTGGCTGACATGTTCATGCCGCAGCACTAGCAGCAGGCATCTCGGGATTAGGAAATGGTTAAGTAAATGAAAATTGAATTATCGTGGACTTGCCTCGTTTGTGGGCAGATTTTTGGTGTGATGGCTAATAAAAATACATATGCGGAGGTATACAATCCCACTGCCTGGCAATTGTCAGATGCACGATTCGTCTCGGGCGACTGCGCTTTTAACCATCTCTACGACGTGCTGCTTGCGGGCTTTACACCAGTCCTCTGTCGACAGGTCTTGACCGAACGTGGCCGACAAAGTGTGGCTGGCATTTATGTGATGCGCGCTCAGGGCGACAATGCTGACATACAGCTGCAACGCATCGATTCCAGAGCGGAACAAACCTTCATCATGCCCACGTTTCAGGATGTTGGAAATTTTGTCCAGGAACGGCGTCGACATCTTTTCGATTTCGGGCATTTGGGCGATGAATCGACCGCCCAAAAGGTTCTCGCTGCGGGTGATCGAAAGGAAAGCCGTGTTGTTTTGAAAGAAATCGAAAGTGATTTCTGACAGACGTTCAATCGCCTTGTCTGGAGGAAGCGCTTCAAGTTGAAGTTCGTCTTCGCGGGCGCGAATTTCAGCATAGATATGACGCAGAACTGCAAGGTAGAGGCATTCCTTGTTTTCGTAATAGTGATAGATCAATCGCGGATTGCACCCCGCGCGTTCTGCGATTTTCTGCACCTTGGCACCATCGTAGCCATGCGCTGCGAATTCGGACAAAGCGGCGGTCAAAATCTCGCCTTTGGTTCGCTCGGGATCGCGCGATCTTACAGGTGAAGGGGTGTTGGATGTTTTCTTCATCCCAAAGCGCTACCAGCAGAGTCAGATGAGTCAAGGCGCACATTTTCTATCAAGCTTAGGCATCAAAACGCCCTTGTTCGACGTTTTTGTTTAGATCCCTTGCCGCGAAATACCTTCCGTTCATGACGCCCCAAACCCCGGTGGGCAAGGCTTGCGCGGCAATCACCGCACCACCCAGATTGAATTCTCCATCCGATGCATAAAGCGAAAAGGGCCGCATGGCGCCGGTCAGAACGATTGTCTTACCAATGTTTTTGCCCGCCAGATACCGTGCCGTTTCGCCCATAGTACCAGTGCCGTGGGTGATGACGATCGACATCTCTGGTGCGGTCAAGGCCGCGTCCGCAATTGCTGCGCGTTCGGTGTCTCCGAAATAGAGGCTGTCTTGCAGCATCAAAAGCTGCACCGTTGGAAAATGGCATCTGCCAATCCGTAGCATTTCGGGAATGTGCGTCGAGCCATCCGGCGAAAAGGAAAGACCTTCGCTTCGCGTGTCATGGACCTTGTCGATCGTTCCACCTGTCACAATAATTCTGACGTCTTGCATGTGCGCGCTTCCAATTCCGATAATCTGGCATTCCATAACAAGTTTTGCGCAGGAGTTCAGCAGTCAGCATACATCACAGGCATGCATCGTGCGGTCAGAGTATGTTGCGGCAGGCAGCATATAACTGCACGAACTCAAGGCATTTTTCGGTATTCGCACCCGTTGCGGATTTTTGCGCCCAGAATAATTTGAAAACCTGACAGAGGCGTGATTGTTTGAAGCATGCGCCAAGACATGATGAACAAAGAAAAAACTCCTGCTTTGAGCCGTGCGCTGGCGGCAAAGATAAGCGAAGTTTACCCTGACCTTGATGCAGATATCTTGGCCTCCAAGGTCATTGATGCGTTCTGGCCCGAAGGAACCCAACGCCGCAAGCGGGGTCGTAAACCCGGAAATGCACTGTGGTCACAGAGGGATGCGTTGCTGATCACTTACGGCAATTCGATTGTCGATGGCGTGCACAAGCCACTTGATCTGCTGAACGACTTTCTAAGGCGATACCTCAAGGGCGTCGTGGACGGCGTGCACATTCTGCCGTTCTTTCCGTTCACATCGGACGATGGTTTTGCGGTCACTGATTACATGGCGGTCAACCCGCAATTAGGGGATTGGCCCGACATCAACCGGATCGCCACTGAGTTCAAACTCATGTCGGACCTTGTGCTAAATCACGTCTCAAGCCAGGGAACGTGGTTCAACGCTTATAGGCAAGGTCAGGCCCCCTATGACCGGTTCTTTTTCGAAGCTGATCCCGAAGATGACCTGAGCATGGTCGTCCGCCCTCGGACAACGCCGTTGTTACAGCAGGTCGAAACCAAATCCGGCCCCCGGCATGTCTGGTGCACCTTCAGTCACGATCAGATCGACCTCGATTTCCGCAACCCCGAAGTGCTGCTGGAATTTTTACGGATCATCCGGATGCATATCGAAAATGGGGTGCGGATCATTCGTTTGGACGCGGTGGCGTTCCTTTGGAAAGAAGTCGGATCGCCATCAATTCACCTTCCCCAGACCCATGCGATCGTCAAACTGATCCGTTTGTTGTGTGATTATGCAACGGAACCAGTGATCTTGTTGACCGAAACCAACGTGCCAAAGGCCGAAAACCTTAGCTATTTTGGCAAAAGGGACGAGGCGCATGTCATCTATAATTTTCCCCTTCCACCGCTGATTTTGCATGCGCTGTTGTCGGGAACAGCCAAGAACTTGGACAAGTGGCAGCGCTCTATGCCACCGGCGCCGTTGGGCTGCGCCTATCTCAATTTCACTGCAAGCCACGATGGCATTGGCATGCGCCCCGCAGAAGGGCTTTTGTCGTCTGAAGATCAATCGTCTATGATCCAAGCAGTTCAGTCCTCAGGTGGTTTGGTATCGATGCGGGCACTGCCCAATGGCAGCGAAGCCCCATATGAACTGAACACGACCTATTTCGCGGCACTTGGTCAGACATTCGATGGCCCCGATGAGTTTCATCTCGAACGGTTTCTCTGTTCGCAAACAATCGTGATGTCTCTCGAAGGGATCCCGGCGTTTTACATCCACTCTATGCTTGCCACCCCCAATGATACCGATGCGGTCGAACGGCGCGGAATGAACCGCGCCATCAATCGGCACCGATGGGACTATGGTGCGCTGCAAGAGATGCTTGGCACCGAAACATCCATTCATGCGCAGGTCTTGAATGGGCTGAAAGCGCGGCTGGATATCCGGCAAAATCAAACCGCATTCCACCCCAACGCGACGCAGTTTACGGTCAACACAGGGGATGATCGGATCTTTGGAATCTGGCGGCAAAGCCTTGATCGTCATCAGTCGATCTTTGCGCTCCACAATGTGAGCAAAGAGACCGTCACGCTGCCGATCACAACGCTTAACATTATCGCCGATGAAGACTGGCGCGACCTGCTATCTGGCGACGAGATCAAAGACGACGATGTTGTCCTTGCGCCGTATCAATGCCGTTGGATCAGTAACGCAGGTCACTGATAGTCCTTCGCATCTGCGAGTGCAGCAGCCTGCATGTCGCGCAGGAATTCGGGATCGGCGGCATGGACACGGTTCCATGTCGCGATGAAAGGCGTTTCATGCGGGTTTTCAAGGAATGTCTGTCCGGCCCGCATGATGTTTTCCGCAAAGAGTTCAATCGAGGCTTCTTCGGAGTGGCGATCAACAGTAAGGCCATTCATCTGCGCATCGCTGTAGTACGCATCCAGTAGGTCGAGCGCGTTCCGATAATACGTGGCTTTCAATGTCCGAAATACGTTGTTGGTAAAGATCGTCCCATCCGCAGCCAGCTTTCGGAAGATTGCTTTGCAGATATCGGTGGACATGCGATTCAATCCATTCTGCGCATCCTCAGGGCTCAGTGCCTGATGTTTGTGGTCATAGGCATCTGCAATCTCGACCTGGCAAACCGCCTTGGGTGCAAGGTTGCGCCAAGCCTCGGACAAGACGCCAATCTCGAGGCCCCAATCCGACGGAATGCGCAGGTCCGGCAGAATATTGGTGCGCATCGCGAACTCACCGGACAGCGGGTATCGGAAACTGCGCAGGTAATCGAGATAGTCACGATCCCCGATTACACGTTTGAGGGCGATCAAAAGCGGGCTAACCAAGAGCCGTGTGACACGACCGTTCAATTTGTCTGAACCGATCCGCGCATAATACCCTTTGGCCACTTGGTAGGGGAAAGTCGGGTTGGCCACGGGGTAAATCAGGCGTGCCAGAAGTTCGTTGGTGTAGGTCAGGATATCACAATCATGTATCGCCATCACGGCGCTGTCCTGGCAACCGATCAGATACCCGATTGATGTCCAGACGTTCTTACCCTTGCCTTGCTCCGCGGGTGCAAGACCCATCTGCTCCAACCTGTTTCCAAGCGCCAGCATGCGAGGGCTGTCATTCCAGATCACAATATGATTTTGATTCAGACCCTCGAAGAATTGCTTTGCGTGCCGAAACTGGTCTTCGTTCGCGCGGTCCAGTCCGATGATGACTCGGTGCAGATAGGTCACTTTTGCAAGCTCGGACAGAATGTTCGGCATGGCGTCGGTTTCCAGCTCTGAATACAGGCAGGGCAGGATCAGCGACATTTTTCGGGTCTGGGCAAACGTCTCAAGCTCGTAGGTCATTTCCTGGAGCGAACGGGTGCGCAGGTTGTGCAGTGTTGCGATGTTGCCGTTCTGGTGAAAATCAACCATTGAGTCTTTGTCCTTCGGTCTGAATGAGCATGTCGAGATAAGTGATCACGGCGGTGTTCCAGCCGGATGGGCCCACCTCTTTGGTGCGAGTGATCCGGCCTTCGGATTCACCGGAAATGACGGGTAAATCTGCGTGGTTCGGGTTTGCAATTACGACGCCATGGGTGGCCTTTTTCAGCATATCGACATCGTTGGGGGCGTCGCCCAAGGCAAGAGAATGGTCAGTGCCAAGGGCGTGCATGACCACATCAATCGCATCCGCTTTGGTGCGTCCGAAGGACAAGGTCAAAAATCGTCCACCGCGCTGGGCGCTGATCCCTGACTCAGCCAGCTTGGTCGTGAAACGATCAAGCAGGTCGCTATCCCCTGACCAAATACCCGGCTCTGAATATCCACGTGCCATCGCGCGTTCCGCAGCGTCCGGCGACAAGCCTGTAATGTGCGAAACCTCGTCGGGTGACATGTCACCAAAACCCCGGAATCCCTGTCGCAAAATACGGGGCAGCGCATCAAGGGCATCTCTTAGTGCATCATAGGTTTCGGTCGCAGTTTCGTCTGTCAGCCCGATGATCCCGGCTCCATTTTCTACGATGGCCGGAAACGCCAACAGACCCATCTCGCGCTGATAAACTGACATTTCCGCTGCCGTTTTACTGCTGGCCAAAACAATTGGCACCCGCAATCCAGCCAGACGGGCCAGCGCCGGGCGTGCGGCGTCCCATCGATATGTGTCATGATCCAAAAGCGTGCCGTCCAGATCGGAAAAGACAACAAGCTTCGGTAGATTCTTCATAGACCGAGTTTCGGATGGCTAGACCGCCGGCTCAAGAAGAAAACGCGATTCGGGGCTGTTGAGTGACGTTTCCTGCCGATGACTTCAATCCTGTGCATAAGAAATGGCAGCAACCATACCATCCGCCGAGGTAGCTTTAAGCCATATGGCTGCGATGAAATTCTATGCAGGCGTTGTCATAAGACTGCCGCTGCTGGCCTCAAGGGTTGACAAAAGGCCAATCAGTCGCGTCCTGTACCATTGTGAAATTGGTTTGCATTGGTGCAATTTGAATGTCGGGATGTGACGATTGGTGACTGCTGATAACTCCGACGTGTCCGGTAATGACCGCTATCAAGCGGAACCATTGCTGTCTTTGACCGATCTTGTTCTGCGGTTTCGTGGGCAGGCAAACGATGTGGTTGATGGCGTGTCGCTCACCGTTGCACGTGGTGAGGTGCTTTGTGTCGTTGGCGAATCCGGATGCGGCAAAAGCGTCACGGCGATGGGGCTCATGGGATTGCTGCCAAAGGAATCTGCACAAATTTCTTCAGGAAAACTCAAGATTGGAGACACGGTTTTCGATCTGGCGACTGATGCTCTGCCGAATGAGATGCGTGGCAATACCGTCGCAATGATTTTTCAGGAACCGATGACATCTCTGAACCCGGCATTCCGGATCGGAGATCAAATCGGCGAGGCCGTCTTGCGGCATCGGGGCGGTACGCGCGTCGAGGCTCTTTCCCGTGCGGAAGAAATGTTGACACGGGTGGGTATCGCCAATCCAGTGCAGCGGCTGAAGGAATATCCGCACCAATTGTCTGGTGGTATGCGTCAGCGTGTCATGATCGCTATGGCGCTGGCGAACGATCCGCAAATCCTGATCGCTGATGAGCCGACAACCGCATTGGATGTGACGATCCAAGCACAGATCCTCGATTTGATCCGCGACCTGCGCGATGACACGGGCATGGGCACCATCATGATCACGCATGATCTGGGTGTCGTTGCTGAAATTGCCGATAAGGTCGCCGTGATGTACGGCGGGCAAGTGGTTGAGCAGGGGCCTGTGACCGAAGTATTCAACAACCCGCAGCATCCCTACACGATCGGCCTGATGAGCGCGATGCCCCGCTTGGACACGCCTGGCGGGCGTCTGGCGATTGTACCCGGAACCGTTCCAACAATCGCCAATATGCCCGATGGGTGCCGCTTTCGAACCCGCTGTGCATTTGCCACGGCGCGCTGTGCCGAACGGCCTGCTCTGACCGAAGTGGCGGCAAGACATGACGTTGCCTGCCACTATGCCCCGCTTGAAGACAACGTGGCGGTGTCTGCATGAGCGGTGATGTCATTCTAGAGGCCGTAGACGTGGTCAAGCATTTCGGGGATGGCGGAAGCTGGCTCTCCAAGACACCGGTCGTGCAAGCGGTCGACGGCGTGTCGCTGCAAGTGCGGCGCGGCGAAACCTTTGCGATTGTGGGGGAAAGCGGCTGTGGAAAGTCTACGCTAGCAAGGCTGTTGATGCGCCTTTTGACGCCGACGGCCGGAAACGTTTTATTTGATGGCCGTGAAATAAGTGCGGCCAAGGGTGAGACGTTGAAGGCGTTGCGCGGTGAGATGCAGTTCATCTTCCAAGACCCGTTCTCATCGCTCAATCCGCGGATGACAGTCGGCAAGCTGGTGGGCGAACCACTTGAGGTTCACGAACCCGACCTCAGCGCGCAAGAGCGGCGGGATATGGTTGCAGATCTTTTGCGAAAGGTTGGACTGCGCGCGGAACATGCCGGTCGATACCCTCATGAATTCAGCGGTGGTCAACGGCAGCGAATTGGTATTGCCCGCGCGTTGGCGTCCGGTCCCAAACTGATCATCGGGGATGAACCTGTGTCCGCGTTGGACGTGTCGGTGCAAGCGCAGGTCATCAACCTGTTGGGTGACTTGTCGCGGGATCTGGGGCTGACGCTTGTGATCATTGCCCATGATTTGGGTGTTATCCGCCATATGAGTGATCGCGTAGCTGTGATGTATCTGGGCCGGATCGTTGAAAGCGGCACAACCGAAGAGGTCTATTCCCGGCCCCGCCACCCGTACACGCAAGCGCTTCTGGCATCTATTCCAACGATGAGCGGCAAACCCGGTGACCACCGGGCCACCGTTTTGGGCGAAATGCCCAGCCCGTCTGCCCCGCCGTCTGGATGCCGGTTCCACACCCGGTGTCCGTATGCACGCGAGCGGTGTAAGGCCGAAGCGCCCTCGATGGCTGACGCCGGCGACCTAGAGCACCGTGTCGCTTGCCACTTTTGGCAAGAGATCGCGGCAGATGCGCCCGCCACAGAAACAGAGCATCGCACCGAGGCGGCGCAAGCCCGTTTCGCGTTGTATCGCGCCGCCACAGAAGGCGGCACCGTGACCCACAAGACCAATAAATAAATCAAACCGACAGAGAGGACCTGACATATGTCACACTTAAAGACTGCCATGATTACCGCGCTTCTCAGCGCCACTGCGCTGACCGCCAGCCCGGTTGTTGCCAAGGATCTGCGCATTGCTCTTCAATCAGATGCTGACGTACTTGACCCGGATCAGTCACGGACATTCGTGGGGCGGATTGTCTATGCATCACTCTGTGACAAACTTGTTGATATTACTCCGGATCTGGAAATTATCCCTCAGCTTGCCACCTCATGGACAACGTCCGCTGACGGCACGTCTATCACCATGCAACTGCGTGAAGGCGTGGTGTTCCATGATGGCACCCCGTTCAACGCCGAGGCGGTTGCTGCAAATATCGAACGATCTCAGACACTTGATGAATCGCGCCGTAAATCCGAATTGAAGTCGATCACGTCGACCGAAGTCACGGGCGAATACGAGATTGTTCTGAACTTGGGCGGTCCGGACGCCACTTTGCTGGCGCAGCTGGCTGATCGTGCCGGCATGATGGTGTCGCCAACAGCGGCAGCCGAAGCGGGGGCCGATTTCGGGCTTAACCCGGTTTGTTCGGGTCCATTCAGTTTTACTGAGCGTGTCGCGCAGGACAAAATCGTTCTGTCCAAATTTGATGACTACTGGAATGCTGATGCGATCAACTTTGACAGTGTCACGTTTCTGCCGATCCCGGACACCACAGTGCGTCTGGCTAACCTTCAGTCGGGCGATATCGACATGCTCGAACGTCTGGCCGCAACCGATCTGGCACAGGCCGAAGCCGATGACAGTATCGTGGTCGATAGCGCAGTTTCGCTGGGGTATCAGGGGATCACCTTCAACATCAACAACGGCGAAAAAGGCGACAATCCGTGGGGCAACGACAAGCGTTTGCGCCAAGCACTGAGCCTTGCAATTGATCGCAATGCGATCAATCAGGTTGTATTCGAGGGCGCCTTTGCGCCGGGTAACCAGTCTTTCCCACCGACATCACCGTGGTATAACAGCGATTTTCCTGTTCCAGAGCGGGATGTCGAGGCCGCAAAAGCCCTGTTGGCTGAGGCAGGCTACCCCGACGGGCTCGACCTTGAGGTACAAGTGCCCAACACCACAGTGCCGTTGCAATTGATGCAGGTGGTTCAGGCGATGGCCGGTGAAGCTGGTATCAACATCACTTTGACCTCCAAAGAGTTTGCGACATTGCTCGCCGACCAGTCGGCAGGTGATTACACAGCAAGCCAGATCGGTTGGTCGGGTCGCGTCGATCCCGATGGCAACAACCACCAGTTTGCGACCACAGATGGCGGTATCAACGACTCTAAATTCTCGGATCCAAAGGTCGATGAACTGCTGAATGCGGCGCGCGTGGCGGCCTCGACCGAAGAGCGTAAGGCGCTTTATGACGAGGCGATGGCGATCATGCTGGACGAGCTTCCGCGTCTGTTTCTGTACCACCAGACGTGGATCTGGGCCTACAACGACAGCCTCAAGGGCTTCACGCCTTACCCCGACGGGATGATCCGTTTGGAAGGCGTTACTTGGGAGGAGTAACCCTTCCTTGCCCGCGCCATCAATCCGGATGGCGCGGGCGCTTTTTCCAAGGGGCTTGATATGCTTGCGTTTTTGTTGCGACGTATCATCATCGCGATACCGACCATCGTTCTGATTTCGATCTTCGTATTCCTGCTGCAAAAGCTGCTGCCCGGCGACCCGCTGCTTGTTCTTGCAGGCGAAGAACGTGATCCGGAAGTGTTGGAATTCCTGCGCGAGAAATACCGCCTGAACGATCCAATCTGGCGGCAGTATTTGGCGTGGATCGGGAGCGCGTTGCAGGGTGACCTTGGGATTTCATTGCGCACAAACCAACCCGTGACTGAGCTGATGGCGCAAAAGCTACCTGTGAC
The DNA here is from genome assembly GCA_043585115.1 of Marivita sp. Taxonomy (GTDB): domain Bacteria; phylum Pseudomonadota; class Alphaproteobacteria; order Rhodobacterales; family Rhodobacteraceae; genus Marivita. Next base: position 1,929,811 of record CP121326.1, on the reverse strand, counting down.
GATCCAGCTTGCCGTCATGTCGATGATCTTTGCGCTTGTGATTGGCATCCCTGCGGGCATCTTGTCTGCTGTGAAAAAGGGCACTGCGACAGATTATGTGGCCAATGTCGTGGCGCTTTCTGGTTTGTCGATCCCGAATTTCTGGCTTGGCATCATGTTGATCTTGCTGGTGTCGGTGAAATGGCAATTGCTGCCTGCATCAGGCTATGTGCCCCTATCCGAGGATTTCTGGCAGTCAATAAAGACAATGTTGATGCCGTCTTTCGTCTTGGGTACCGCGCTTGCCGCAACGCTTATGAGACATACACGCTCTTCGATGCTGGGTGTGCTAAGCGCGGATTACGTTCGTACGGCGCGGGCCAAGGGACTGGCGGAAAGAGTTGTGATCCTAAAACACGCTTTGCGGAATGCGCTGACCCCCATCGTCACGCTTACCGCGCTCTTGTTCGGGGAACTTGTGGCTGGTGCCGTCCTGACTGAGCAGATTTTCACGATCCCAGGATTTGGCAAGCTGGTTGTCGACGCGGTTTTCAACCGGGACTATGCCGTTGTTCAGGGCATTGTTTTGGTGACTGCGGTCGGCTTTATCTTCATGAACCTTCTCGCTGATGCAATGTACTACGTTCTGAACCCAAGACTGCGTGGTCAATGACATGACCGAAGCGTCGACAAACGTGCCTCTTGCCGCGGATCCGGTTTTGACGGCCAAGCCTGAAAACCGTGTCTGGAAAAAATTCCGTAGTCACAAAAGCGCGCTTTTTGGCGGCTTTCTTGTTTCGTTCTTTGTCCTCATTGCGCTTGCCGCGCCTATCTTGCCAATTCCGGATCCGTCCGCGACTGATTGGGGTGCAGTGCGTAAAGCGCCAAGTTGGGATCATTGGATGGGCACCGATGAAATCGGCCGCGATGTGATGTCCCGTATGATCTGGGGCGCGCAGGCATCGTTGTTGGCGGGGGTTGTCTCGGTCGGCATTGCGGTAATGCTTGGTGTGCCGCTGGGGATTGTCGCAGGTTACTTTGGCGGTTGGACCGACGCGGTCATTTCACGCTGTACCGAAGCATTGCTGGCCGCCCCTTTTCTCATCCTTGCAATTGCGCTTGCCGCCTTTCTTGGGCCGTCGCTGACAAACGCAATGATCGCCATTGGTATCTCGGCGACACCGATCTTTATCCGTTTGACCCGTGGACAGGTGATCAACGTCAAGTCCGAGGATTACGTGGACAGCGCCCGCGCGATTGGTTTGCCGACGCCCAAGATCCTCAGCCGGTACATCCTGCCAAATGTGCTGCCGCCGATCCTGGTACAAGCAACGCTGACCATCGCAACGGCCATCATTGCCGAGGCATCGCTGTCTTTCCTTGGCCTTGGCCAACAACCCCCTGCGCCAAGTTGGGGGTCCATGTTGAACACAGCTAAGAATTTTCTCAACCAAGCACCTTGGATGGCCCTTTGGCCGGGCATTTCGATTTTCTTTGTCGTGCTTGGCTTCAACCTTTTGGGCGACGGGCTGCGAGATGCGCTCGACCCCCGCGAACACTGATCTGGAGTAACTATGTCCGATTTCACAACCCGTCCCGAAATTCGCGGCACATTCGGGGTCGCAACGTCGACCCACTGGATCGCGTCCTCTGTCGGGATGAGCATCCTTGAAAAAGGAGGAAACGCGTTTGACGCAGCTGTTGCAACTGCGTTGACCCTACAGGTTGTCGAGCCCCATCTTAATGGCCCGGCGGGTGACATGCCCGCGATCTTTTATTCTGCCAAGACAGGGCAGGTCGAAGTGCTGTGCGCACAGGGCGTGTCGCCTGAAGCAGCAACAATCGAACACTACACGGCGCAAGGTCTGACCCTTATTCCGGGATCCGGCTTGTTGGCCACGGTTGTTCCGGGCGCGTTTGACGGCTGGATGCTGATGCTGCGTGACCACGGAACGATGACCCTGCGCGAGGTTATGCAACCTGCCATCGACTATGCAAGCGATGGTCACCCGGTGTTGCCGCGTGTGGCCAATACGATCGCCGGATTGGCAGAGTTCTTTGCTGAAGAATGGCCAAGCTCGGCGAAGGTCTGGACGCCTGACGGCAAAGCACCCGAGCCAAACGCCCTGTTCAAGAACCCTGATCTTGCCGCCACCTATGACAGGCTTGCCGCATGCGAAGGTGCGACACGCGAAGCCCAGATCGATGCAGCGCGAAAGGAATGGCGCGAGGGTTTCGTGGCGGATGCGATCTTTGACTATCTCAAGGACGCCAATGTGATGGATGTCTCCGAAGCCAAGCATTCGGCAATTCTTGCGCCGTCGGATATGGCGGATTGGCGCGCGACATACGAGGCGCCGCAGAGCTATGATTACCACGGCTGGACCGTTCACAAGACGCAGGCGTGGTCGCAGGGACCGGTGATGTTGCAGGCACTCGCGATCCTCAAGGGGTTTGATTTGGGCAGGATGGACCCGAACGGTGCCGAGTTTGTCCATCATGTGATCGAAGCGATGAAGCTCGCCTATGCTGACCGTGAGGCCTATTATGGCGATCCTGACTTTAGTGAAATCCCGATGGAGTACCTTCTGAGCGAAGAGTACAACGCCGAGCGTCGTAAACTGATCACGGATCAGGCATCGAAAGAGCAGCGGCCGGGTCGTGTTCCGGGTTTCGAGCATCAGGCGGATGCCTATATCGACCGCGCCAAACGTGACTTCAACGTGGGCTCGGTCGTTGCACAGGAACCAACCATGTCGCACCTCACCGAAAAGCGGGGCGATACGGTCCACCTCGATATCATCGATCGTTGGGGCAATATGGTGGCTTCCACACCGTCAGGTGGCTGGCTGCAAAGCAATCCGGTCATTCCCGGCCTTGGCTTCCCACTTAATTCACGTGCGCAGATGTTCTGGTTGGAAGATGGCCTGCCAACATCGCTTGCGCCAAAACGTAGGCCGCGCACGACCTTGACCCCAAGTCTGGCAGAAAAAGATGGCCTGCAACTGGTCTTTGGAACGCCGGGAGGGGACCAGCAGGACCAATGGCAGCTCATCTGGTTCCTGCGCTTTGTGCATTTTGGCATGGGGCTTCAGGAATGTATGGATCAACCTTTGTTCCATTCCATGCATTTCCAAGGATCGTTTTTCCCGCGTGAAGTCAAACCCGGTGAAATGATGATCGAGCCGAATGTCGGGCAAGGGGTTATAGATGTCCTGCGTGCGCGTGGTCATGTTGTGACGGTGGCTGAACCATGGACCGTCGGCAGATTGACGGCGGCTCTGCGCGAACCGGATGGCATGCTGCGCGCAGCTGCAACCCCTCGGTTGATGCAAGCATATGCGGTGGGACGATGACCTTTTCTTTAATTGCCAAAGAGTCTGATGGAAGCATCGGTTTGATTGTTGCGAGTAAGTTCTTCGCTTGCGGTGCAGTTGTGCCTTTCGTGTCAGGCAAGGTGGCCGTGGCCAGCCAAGCATTCTGTAATCCGATCTGGGGCACAGAAGGTCGGGCCCGGATGGAGACGGGTGAAAGTGCTGAGGCAGTGATTTCTGATCTGGCCTCCCGCGATGAAGGGCGCGCCATTCGACAGGCGCATATGATGGATCTCGATGGAAAATTTGCGGCGCATACGGGGGCAGATTGCGTCGATTGGGCCGGGCATCTGGTCCGTGCTGATCATTCGGTGGCGGGCAATATGCTGGCTGGAGCTCGGGTGATTGAGGCTACGTCAGAGGCCTTTGCGGCAAGTGCGGGTAAACCCTTTGCCGAACGATTGATTGGCGCGATGCAAGCGGGTGAGGCTGCCGGAGGTGACAAACGAGGTCGCCAGGCCGCTGGTTTGGTGATTCATAAAGGCCAATCGCACGCATGGCTTGATTTACGTGCCGATGATCATGCTGATCCGCTGGGTGAACTTGCGCGATTGTGGGAAGTCGCTCAGGAGCGCTACGTGCATTTTGCCAAGGGAATGCCGACAGAAGACCGGTTTTCGGGCTACCCAACCCGCGAAGGCATCGACGCAGACATTGCCGCTGCTGAGGCAAAACGCAAAGCCGAGGGGCGTCCCAGTCGATCCCAGGCTGTCGAACTTGAGTAATACTGAAAATGCCCCATAGAGTGCGCACCAAAGAAATCGTCCAATGGGGCATCCGATGAATATCCAGCCGCCCAATGCCCCGACGGCGCGGGTCCGCGACCTATTGCTTGACCTGATAAAGTCCGGCGATCTGGGTGCGGATGGTAAATTGCCGACAGAACGTGCGTTGTCCGAAAGGTTTGGTGTCGGACGTCGATTTGTCCGCCAGGCGCTGGACGTACTCGAAACCGAAGGTCTTGTTTGGCGCAGGCAAGGGAAGGGTACATTTGCAGGCCAACCCGTAGATCCCATGGGTGATCTTGCCGCCAAGATCACCGGCGAGACCAACGCGCTTGAAGTCATGGAGGCGCGTCTTTGTATTGAGCCGGAACTTGCTGCACTTTGTGCCCTGCGCATGAAGCCTGACGAAGTGGCCCGGTTGCGCATGTTGGCACAGCGTCAACTTGAGGCGGCAGACGCACAAGCCATTGAACTTTGGGATGGCTCTTTGCACCGATTGATTGCGCAATGTGCCCGCAATAGGCCTTTGCTGACGGCGTTTTCGTTGCTGGACAAGATACGCTCCAACCCCGACTGGGTCGCAATCCGCGCCAAGGGGCGCGATAAGGACTCTTTGCAAGTCACCCACAACGAACATCTTGCCTTGATCGACGCGATTGAAGCGGGTCATGCCCAAGCCGCACGTACAGCAATGCGGGATCATCTCGAGACACGTTTTCTGGCGCTAAGGGATGAGCTTGAAAAGGCCGCAGCTGACAAAGGTGAAGCCTTCTTCGCGACAACAATGAACCCACGCTAGGCCGCAGTTTCTTCGACCTGCCCGGAATTTTTCAAAAGACAGGTGGATTGCGGATCGTTGGCGATCATATTAAACGGCACGGGCATCGACCGGACCGATGCATTCCCGTCCCGACCCGTGAAAGGCTCGACGCGCATGCAGACGCCCTACTATTTGATCGACAAGACCCGCCTTCTTCCGAATATGGAAAAAATCGCCCGATTGCGCGAATTGTCGGGAGCGAAGTCGCTGCTTGCCCTCAAGTGTTTTGCAACATGGTCAGTCTTTGACATGATGTCTGAATACATGGATGGCACAACCTCATCGTCACTTTTCGAGGTTAAGCTGGGCCACGAGAAATTTCCCGGTGAGACTCATGCTTATTCGGTGGCTTGGGCGCCGGATGAAATCGACGACGTGTTGGCCTCGTCGGACAAGGTCATCTTCAACACCGCGCAGCAACTGTTGCGCTACGAAGAGGTCAGCCGTGGCCATGTACGCGGATTGCGGGTCAATCCCGGCGTCTCGACCTCTGGGTTCGATCTGGCCGATCCGGCGCGCCCCTTTTCGCGGCTGGGCGAACATAGCGCCGACGTTATCGAACCGGTAGCTGATTTGGTCAGCGGCTTCATGTTCCACAACAATTGCGAGAATGACAGCTTTGATCGGTTCGACGAGATGTTGGGCCAAATCGAGGCACAGTTTGGGTCGCTTATTCGTCGGATGAAATGGATCTCGCTAGGAGGGGGCATTCATTTCACTGGCGCGGGGTACCCGCTTGAACAATTCGCCGAACGCTTGAAACGCTTTGCCGGCGAAAATGAGGTTCAGGTCTATCTTGAACCTGGCGAAGCGGCGATTACCAATTCCACCACGCTCGAGGTTTCGGTTCTAGATACGCTTTACAATGGCAAGAACCTCGCAATCGTTGACAGCTCCATCGAAGCCCACATGCTCGATTTGCTGATCTATCGTGAAAGCGCGAAAATGGCCGAAAGTGGAGATCAGGAGTGGATGATCTGTGGGAAATCCTGCTTGGCAGGAGATATTTTCGGTGAGTTTCGTTTCCCGAAAGACCTTGAACCCGGAGACCGTTTGTCCATTCAGGATGCTGCCGGGTATACAATGGTAAAGAAAAACTGGTTTAATGGTGTGCAGATGCCCGCCATTGTCGTGCGCGAGTTGGACGGCTCGGAACGCCTCGTGCGCGGCTTTACCTACGAAGATTTCGCGGCGGCCCTGTCGTGATCTGACCGCGTCTATTCGGACGCCTCATCATCTCAAGGGAGTTCTGTCTTGAAGAAGACCATACTTATCATCGGCGCCGGCGGCGTTGCCCAAGTCGTTGCACATAAATGTGCTCAAAATAACGACGTACTGGGCGATCTGCATATCGCCAGTCGGACGAAATCCAAATGTGATGCCATCATCGCAAGCGTCCACGATAAAGGCGCGATGAAGGTGGATGGTGCATTCACGGCGCATGCCGTCGATGCAACGGATTCAGATGCGGTTGCAAACCTGATCCGCGAAACAGGTGCGCAGATTGTGATCAACGTCGGCACAGCCTTTGTGAACATGCATGTTCTTGATGCCTGCATCGCCACGGGTGCGGCGTATATCGATACTGCAATCCACGAAGAGCCGGACAAGATCTGTGAAACCCCGCCGTGGTACGCAAACTACGAGTGGAAAAAGCGTGATCTTTGCGCCGAAAAAGGTGTGACTGCGATTCTAGGCGCTGGCTTTGATCCAGGTGTTGTGAATGCTTATGCGCGCTTTGCCATCGACCAGATGGACGAGGTCAAAAGCATCGACATCGTCGACATCAACGCAGGTAGCCACGGCAAGTATTTCGCGACGAATTTCGATCCCGAGATCAATTTCCGCGAATTCACCGGCACCGTCTATTACTGGGAAGACCAGACGTGGAAAGAGCTGTCGATGTTCGAGAGTGGCCGCACGTGGGATTTGCCCGTGGTTGGCCCCTCAAAGGCCTACCAATCTGGCCATGACGAAGTGCATTCATTGGCCACCAACTACCCGCAAGCTGATGTGCGCTTCTGGATGGGCTTTGGCGACCATTACATCAATGTCTTTACGGTGTTGAAAAACATTGGCTTGCTTTCAGAGCAGCCAGTCACAACAGCCGAAGGGCAAGAGGTGATACCGCTGAAAGTGGTCAAGGCCTGCCTACCCGATCCGGCCAGCCTTGCCCCGAATTACACAGGAAAGACCTGCATCGGGGATCTGGTCACAGGCGTGAAGGACGGAAACGAGATCGAACTCTTCGTCTACAATGTGGCCGATCACAAAGAGGCCTATGAAGAAGTCGGAAGCCAAGGCATCTCTTACACGGCGGGTGTCCCACCCGTCGCTGCGGCGATGCTGGTCGCAACCGGTGAATGGGACGCGGGAACGATGAAAAACGTTGAAGAACTCGACCCCAAGCCATTCTTCACCTTGCTGGACCGGATCGGTCTGCCAACCCGCGTTCTCAAGGGCGGTCTTGGAGGTGAAGACATGGCCTGGACCGATTACGCAGGGTAACAATTTATTGAGTAGGACTGGCGCGCAAAGCGCAGTTGGTCCTACTCACCTCATTCGTTTGCAGGTTTAAGGTCGTTTCGAGGCAGATTTTACACAATTTTTTTACGCCGCTTTGTGCTCGAAATTTCTGCCAACCCTGGACTTGCCTGAAAAGGCCCGCGCAGCAGCATGTCTTGCGAGGCATCCGGCATGAGAATAATGATGGCCCATGCAAGTCCTCGACTTTTCTCATGATCCTTTATTGGTCGTCGCCTCACTACTTGTGGCGATGATGGCAGGGTTTACGGGGCTGTCGCTATCCCGAGGATTGTCCAAGCGGAGTGTGACATACCAGAAAATTCTGATCGTTCTTTCTGCGATCTCGCTCGGTGGCGGCATCTGGTCGATGCATTTTGTTGCGATGCTGGGGCTGCAACTGCCAATTCTGTTTTACTATGACGCAGTGATCACACTGGCCTCGGCGCTGGTGGCCATTCTGGTCGTCGGTGTTGCATTGCTTATTCTGCATTTCTGGAACCGGACGCGTACGACCTTGGCTCTTGCGGGCGTAATTGTCGGTCTCGGCGTTTTGGCCATGCACTATCTTGGGATGTCAGCGATGCAGTTGTGCCGGGCGGTCTATACGCCAATGGGCATTGCGTTGGCGACGGTGGCGTCTTGTATTCTCTGCGTTGGCGCTTTCGGGGTTGCTTACGGACGCCGTACGCAGCGGAACATTGTGATTGGTACTGTGATTTTTGGCTTTGCCGTTTTTGCAGTGCATTTCGCAGCGATCGCCGGAACAAGCTTTGTTGCGGTCGAGTCGCAGACCGAAGTGGGACCGCTGATCAGCAATCAGACAATGGCCATTGGCGTTGTGCTCACGAGCTTTGTTCTATGCGGTGCATTCCTGTTGAGCGGCGTGACCTTTCTTGCGCCGCCGACGGCTCAGTCCAAAGAAGTCGACACTGCCTCTGCCGAAACAGAGGTTGTTGTTGCTCCGGGAGTGGCCAAGCGACAAATACCTTATCAGAAAGAAGGGCAAACGCGTTTTGTTGATCCCGCATCGGTCGCGGTTATCCGTGCCGAAGGACATTACACGCAGCTCTATACCGATAGTGAGCGTTTATTTTGTGCTTGGTCGATCACCGAAGCTGAGAAACGACTTTCGCCTGGGCCGTTCATCAAGACCCATCGCAGTTATCTGATCAACCCAGAGCACGTATCGGGGTTCGAACGGATGAAAGACAACGGTGTTTGTTATTTTGAAACTGCCACCTTGTTGAAAGTTCCCGTGAGTCGATCTCGTCTGAAGATGGTCCGCGACACACTCGGTCTGTAGCTTTTTCGCATTTCATGAAATTGGTTCGCATTTCGTGCGCAAACCTTCTCTTTCCAAGGGAAAAGAGATGCGACAGCGTACGACTGCATACGACCGTTTGCTGACATGAATCTGCGCTCGGTAGGGGAGGACCAGCAATGATACCAGCGGCGTTCGAGTATCATCGACCGACGAATATGGACGATGTAATCGCCCTTTTGAATGAACACGGAGATGACGCGCGCGTCATGGCCGGTGGGCACAGCCTCATTCCAATGATGAAGCTTAGGATGGCGGATATTCCGCATTTGATAGACCTTCAGGGCATAGGAGGTTTGCAGGATATAACGATTGACGGTCAAAGCGTGACGCTGGGCGCCATGGTCACCCAGCACGAGTTGATCGAACATGCAGCCTTGGCCGAAGTTGCGCCCATTCTGCGGGAAACAGCGCTTCAGATCGCTGATCCACAGGTGCGCTACATGGGCACAATTGGCGGCAACGTGGCGAATGGCGATCCGGGCAATGACATGCCGGGCCTGATGCAGTGCCTAAACGCTCAGATCAATTTGGTTGGTCCCAATGGCCCCCGGTCTGTTGCTGCGCGTGAGTATTACGAAGCGGCGTATATGACAGCGCGTGAAGATGATGAGGTTCTGGTCTCAATCAGCTTTGATGCGCCAAAAGGCGGCTATGCTTACGAAAAGCAAAAGCGCAAGATCGGCGATTACGCGACAGCAGCGGCAGCGGTCACACTGACCAAAGACGGTGGAACAGTCGCCTCGGCCTCTATCGCCATGACCAACCTAAGCGATGTGCCGGTGTGGTCCGAAGGTGCGAGCGCGTCGCTGTTGGGCACGCGTTGCGAAACAGATGCGCTCAAGTCCGCCGTCGAAGCGATGCTGGGCGACATCGATCCGTCCGAAGACAACCGTGGCCCGGTGGCCTTCAAACGCCACGTGGCTGGAGTGATCCTCAAGCGCGCGATCACCCGCGCCTGGGACCGCGCGTAAGGAGAAGATGATATGACACAAAAGATGCACATCAAACTGACCGTCAACGGTGAGGATAAAGAGTTTCTTGCCGAACCGCGCGAGCTGCTGATCTACGCACTGCGCGAAAACCTCAATATCACAGGGCCACATGTTGGTTGTGAGACCTCGCATTGTGGGGCCTGCACCGTCACTCTGAATGGAAAATCGGTAAAATCCTGCACGATGTTTGTGGCTCAGGCCAATGGAGCCGAGATCACGACCATCGAAGGTATCGGCTCTCCGGATTCCCTGCATGTTCTCCAAGAAGCATTCAAGGAACATCACGGTTTGCAGTGCGGGTTCTGCACTCCTGGGATGATCACCCGTGCGACCAAGCTGCTCGAGGAAAATCCGAACCCGACCGAAGAGGAGGTTCGGTTCGGCATGGCGGGCAACATCTGCCGCTGCACCGGTTACCAAAACATTGTGAAATCCATTCTCGCCGCGGCGAGTGAAATGAATGCTTCCAAGGAGGCCGCACAATGAACGATATGACACCAGATCGGGAAGAACGGTCAGCCAACCTCAAGGGCCTTGGTTGTTCCCGCAAACGCGTCGAGGATGCACGCTTTACTCAAGGCAAAGGCAATTATGTCGATGACATTAAGCTGCCTGGTATGCTGCACGGCGATTTTGTGCGGTCTCCCTATGCCCACGCCCGCGTTGTCTCGATTGACAAAGAGGCCGCGCTTGCCCTGCCAGGGGTTGTTGCTGTTCTGACAGCAGAAGACCTTGCGCCTCTTAATCTTCACTGGATGCCGACACTGGCAGGCGACAAGCAGATGGTTTTGGCTGATGGCAAAGTGCTGTTCCAAGGACAGGAAGTCGCTTTTGTGGTTGCAAAAGACCGCTATGTTGCGGCGGATGCGGTCGAATTGGTCGAGGTTGAATATGAGGAACTTCCCGTCATCACCGACCCCTTCGAGTCTCTGAAGTCGGATGTGGTTCTGCGGGAAGACCTGGAAGGTCAGACCGAAGGCGCACATGGCCCCCGCAAGCATCACAACCATATCTTCACGTGGGAACAAGGCGACGAGACGAGCACCAATCAGGTGCTTGAAAACGCCGAAGTCGTGGCCGAAGAGACCATGTACTACCACCGCACGCATCCATGTCCGCTGGAAACCTGTGGCGCGGTTGCTTCCATGGACAAGGTTAATGGCAAGCTGACAGTGTATGGCACCTTTCAAGCGCCGCATGTTGTGCGCACAGTCGCCTCACTGTTGTCGGGAATCGAAGAGCATAACATCCGTGTTGTCTCTCCTGATATCGGCGGTGGCTTTGGCAATAAGGTTGGTGTCTATCCCGGCTATGTCTGCGCCATCGTCGCATCTATCGTCACTGGCGTACCGGTCAAATGGGTCGAAGACCGGATGGAAAACCTGATGTCCACCGCCTTTGCCCGCGATTACTGGATGACGGGCAAGATCGCTGCGACCAAAGATGGAAAAATTACAGCTCTGCACTGCCACGTGACGGCCGATCACGGCGGGTTCGATGCCTGTGCTGATCCGACCAAATTCCCGGCCGGCTTCATGAACATCTGCACCGGCTCTTATGATATTCCGGTGGCATATCTGGCGGTGGACGGCGTCTATACGAACAAAGCGCCGGGCGGAGTATCTTACCGGTGCTCCTTCAGGGTGACAGAGGCTGTCTATTTCATTGAACGTATGATTGAGGTTTTGGCGATCGAGCTGAACATGGACGCGGCTGAGTTGCGTCGGATCAACTTTATCAAGAAAGAGCAGTTCCCCTATACGGCTGCCCTAGGGTGGGAATATGACAGCGGAGACTATCACACCGCTTGGGAAAAGGCGCTCGAGACCGTCGATTACGAAGGGCTGCGCAAAGACCAAGCTGAACGCGTTGAGGCGTTCAAGCGGGGTGAAACCCGAACCTTGATGGGTATCGGTCTTACCTTCTTTACCGAGATCGTTGGCGCTGGACCGGTCAAGAACTGTGATATTCTTGGCATGGGCATGTTCGACAGTTGTGAGATCCGTATCCACCCAACAGGGTCTGCAATTGCGCGTCTTGGTACGATCAGCCAGGGACAGGGCCACGCCACGACCTTTGCGCAAATCCTTGCGTCGGAAATCGGTTTGTCCGCAGACAGCATAACAATCGAGGAAGGCGACACCGATACCGCGCCCTACGGTTTGGGGACCTACGGATCCCGCTCGACCCCGGTGGCGGGGGCTGCAACCGCGATGGCAGGCCGCAAGATCCGGGCAAAGGCGCAGATGATCGCGGCATACCTGCTTGAAGTGCATGATGACGATGTGGAGTGGGACATCGACAGGTTCGTCGTAAAAGGCGCGCCGGAGCGGTTCAAGACGATGAAGGAAATCGCCTACGCCGCCTATAATCAGGCCATTCCGGGTGTCGAGCCAGGGCTTGAAGCCGTCAGCTACTATGACCCGCCTAACATGACCTATCCGTTCGGCGCCTATGTCTGCGTGATGGATATCGACGTGGATACCGGTGTTCCTGAAATCCGCCGCTTTTATGCGCTGGATGATTGCGGGACACGGATCAACCCGATGATCATCGAAGGGCAGATCCACGGTGGTTTGACCGAGGCGCTGGCCGTCGCTCTGGGGCAAGAGATCGCCTATGACGATCTGGGCAATGTCAAAACCGGAACGCTGATGGATTTCTTCCTGCCGACTGCGTGGGAAGTGCCGAATTACGAGATCGACTTCACCGTGACCCCAAGCCCGCATCACCCGATTGGGGCAAAAGGTGTTGGCGAAAGCCCGCATGTGGGGGGCGTGCCGTGTTTCTCGAACGCGGTGCAGGATGCTTTCCGTGCTTTTGGACTGCGACATACGAACATGCCGCATGACCACTGGCGCATTTGGCAGACGGCCAACCGCCTTGGGCTTCACGACTGATCGGAAACGGGGTGGTCGTTCACGGCCACCCCCCTTTGTTGCCGGGTAAAGACATGCAGTGGACAAAGCTTCAGACCGCCATGGCGGAAACGGGCTATATTGCAGATGATGATCTCGCGATGGCCATCCATCTTGCCTTGTCGCTTGGCCGTCCTCTTCTACTGGAAGGTGCAGCTGGCGTTGGCAAAACAGAAGTCGCGCGCGTACTTGCACAAGTTCAGGACACGCAGCTGATCCGCTTGCAGTGTTACGAAGGACTGGACGCCGCGCAGGCGATTTACGAATGGAACTACCAGCGTCAGCTTCTGTCGATCCGCGCTGCTGCCGAAGATGGTGAAACCGGCCAGAGCGTCGAGCAACGCATTTTCTCTGAGGAGTTTCTGCTCGAACGTCCCTTGCTGAAGGCAATTCGTCAAGATTTGCCACCTGTCTTGCTGATTGACGAGATCGACCGCGCTGACGAGGAGTTCGAGGCGTATTTGCTTGAGATCCTGTCCGACTTCCAGATCACCATTCCTGAACTGGGCACGATCACTGCCAAAAGCCGCCCGATTGTTATTTTGACGGCAAATGGTACACGCGACCTGAGCGATGCGTTGCGCCGTCGTTGCCTGTATGCCCATGTCGCCTATCCCGACCGGATGACAGAGCTGGCCATCCTGAAAGCGCGCTGCGCTGGTATCGAAGCCACTTTGGCTGGCCAGATCGTGGGCTTTGTGCAGTCTCTACGCAAAGAAGACCTCGAAAAGAAACCGGGCATTGCCGAGATGCTTGATTTCGCCGCAGCACTGATGGGATTGGGGATCGCCGATCTGACCCAGGATCCTGTTGTCTTGCAGGCGACATTGGCAACGCTCCTCAAAACGCAAACTGACCGCGATAACATCACAACCGAGATCGCGCAGCGTCTGGCAGGCAAAGCGGCATGACACGCGTGACGCGGTTTGCCGCGCGCGACCCGGGCCCGACAGCGCGTATGGCTGGGTTCATGTCGCATCTGCGTGACAACGGTCTGCGTCTTGGGGTTGGCGAAGCGGAACTTGGACTTGCTGCTTTGACTCACGTGAATGCTGCCAACCTGACCGAAACGCGCCATGCCCTGAAAGCGGTATTCGCTGGCTGCGCCGAAGACGCGGAACGGTTTGAAGCTTTGTTTGACGCCTATTGGATGAATGGTGGGCGGGTGGTCGAAAAAACGATCCCGACCAAATCAACAGCTTCTGACAACGTTCACAGTTCTCGCAATGCGCAAGGTTCCGATCCGAATGGCGGTGCAGGGGCGCCCACGGCCCCTGACAGTGGCGAAGGAGAGGCCGACGCCGATGGCGAAGGCAAGCTGGTCGCCAGCATCATTCAAAGCAAAATGAACAAAGACTTGCGCAATCTTGTACAGCCCGAGGATATCGCGGAGGCTGAACGCGTTGCCGAAAAGCTGGGTGCTGCTCTTCGTGACCGCCGGTCGCGTCGCCGTCGGTTGGCGCGGAAAGGTGATCAAATTCATTTCCGCAGATTGATCCGGCAAAGCCTGTCATCCGGCGGGGAACCCTTGCACCTTCCCAAGAAACAAAGGCCGGATCGGCCTTTAAAGGTTGTGACGCTCTGCGATGTATCTGGGTCCATGACGATCTACGCACAGGTGTTTCTGGCCTTCATCGCTGGATTGATGCGGGCAGATGACAGTGCCGACGCCTATCTGTTCCACACCCGTTTGGTACGGATAGCCGAAGCATTGCGAGACCGTGATGCCCTGCGCGCATTAGGACGCTTGTCGGTGTTGGCGGATGGGTTTGGCGGAGGCTCCAAGATCGGCGCATCGTTGATGCAGTTTTCGCGCACCTATGCGCGCCGTTTTGTGGATGGCCGCACCGTCGTCCTGATCCTTTCAGATGGATACGACACCGACACGCCCGACTTGATTGGCAAAGCGCTTGCGGCTCTGAAAAAACGCGGCTGCAAGATCATTTGGCTCAATCCGCTCAAAGGGTGGGATGACTACGAACCCGTCGCCCGTGGCATGGCCGCCGCACTTCCTCATCTCGATCTTTTTCACCCCGCAAACCGATTGGCCGATCTGGCTGCGCTCGAAAAGGAGCTGATCCGGATATGACACCCGCAGAACTGACCGATCACGAGATTTCCGATGTCGCCCGGGATATGCGCGCGAGAGGCGAACCTTTCGCCATTGCAACTGTGATCCGGACGTTGGGCGCTACAGCCGCGAAGCCGGGAGCCAAGGCGTTGTTGGACGCCGAAGGTACGATCCTTCAAGGTTGGATTGGGGGCGGTTGCGTGCGCAGTGCGCTGGCCAAAGCGACCAAGCGCGCGATGGCAGATGGCACCCCGCAATTCATTTCACTGCAGCCCCAAGACTTGCTGGATGAACGTGGGATCGCCCCCGGTGCTGAAGTAGAAGGCGTCAACTTTGCCCGCAATGGATGCCCGTCCAAGGGGTCGATGGACATCTTCGTTGAGCTGATCCTGCCGCTGCCTGAATTGTTGATTTTTGGCGATGCGCCTGTGGCGAAATCGTTGTCGCGATTGGCAGCCCAGTTTCAATGGTCCCTCGCCCAAGGCGATGCCACGGCACCTGCCAAGCCGCTTGCCGAAGGCGAAACCCGGATGATTGTTGTTGCGACGCAGGGCAAAGATGATCTGGCGTGCCTCAAAGTGGCATTGGAGGCAGAAGCAAGTTTTGTCGCCTTCGTTGGCAGCCGTCGGAAATTTGCAACCCTGTCAGAGAAACTGATCGCACAGGGCGTGTCCCAGGCCGCGTTGTCGCGGGTGCAGGCGCCAGCCGGCCTATCGATTGGCGCCGTGACCCCGGATGAGATTGCGCTCTCGATCCTTGCCCAACTCACTGAGGTTCGTCGCAGTAAGCAGCGCACCGAAACCGACGGAGGCTGAGATGCGTCGTATGTTTTTTGTCTTCAAACGCTGTCTGAAACGCGCACCAATGACCAAAGCGCAGGCCGACATCATCGCGTCGATTAAATTCCCATGTTGCTAAGAAGAGGCCCAGAATGGAACTGAAGGACGAAATCAGAATCAATGCACCGAAAGGTGTGGTCTACGCCGCGCTAAATGATCCGGATGTGCTGGCCCAGTGCATCCCCGGTTGTGAAGAACTGGTTAAGCATTCCGACACCGATCTGGAAGCAAAAGTCGTCCTCAAGGTCGGTCCGGTGAAAGCGAAGTTTAGCGGTACAGTCGAATTGGATACCACGGGTGCGCCAGACGCCTTTTCTCTTACAGGTCAAGGCAATGGGGGCGCAGCAGGCCACGCCAAGGGCGGTGCAGATGTGACACTCGAAGAGGTCGATGGAGAAACCATTCTGCGCTATGATGCGAAGGCCGAGATCGGTGGAAAGCTCGCGCAATTGGGCTCGCGTTTGATTCAGAGCACAGCAAAGAAACTGGCGGCGAGCTTTTTCAAGAAATTCGCAGAGGTCGTTGAGACTGTGGACGCCTGAAACGGGTGTTACTTGGCACTTGTCTTACAGAACGTCATCACGCGGCGGATGCCTTGCGCGGTCGCACTTGCGCGCAAGGCATCCGCCGCAAGCGATCTGTCCGTTGTGAAATGGCCTGAAGGATTGCCGCGCGACAGGTTCGCACGGTTTCATCTGTACTAAGAGCCCAAGGTCTACCGTTTACAGGCCAACGCTGATATTTTGCCCAAAACTGGTCTGTAATCACCCGGCCTTTTGGCTATGAATTCATATGAGTTTCAGCGGTCCTTGCGGAACCGGGAACGGAACCCAGTCTTGCGGGAAATCGCTTTGTCGTCTGAAAACCGCATACCGAACGGTGCTTCGGAGCAATTCAGTGCCTGGGAGGCATTATGGCTAATCCACTTTACGACACATTGATCGGAGCTCATGCAGGCAATGATGCTGCGTTTTTGTATCTGAAAGATGGATCTGTCTGGAGCTACGACACCTTTGTCCGCAAGGTGGCGCAATTCGCCCATGCCATCACGGCCGAAGGTCTTGTCGCGGGCGACAGATTGGCTGCGCAGATTGAAAAATCAGCCGAAGCACTGGCTCTGTATGGAGCCTGTGTCCAGACAGGCGTGGTGTTCCTGCCTCTCAATACAGGTTACACCGTCGATGAGCTGTCATATTTCATTGAAAACAGCGGTACCAAACTTGTTCTGTGTGATGCCAGCAAAGAGGCTGATCTAACCCCGATTGCTCACCAGTACAGTGCGCGCATTGCAACTTTGAACAGTGACGGAAGCGGCACATTGAGTGACGCATCATCCGCCTTGCCAGATCAATTTGATACGGTGTCACGCACCGAAGATGATCTGGCCGCGTTCCTTTACACATCAGGGACAACAGGCCGTTCAAAGGGTGCCATGCTCACCCAAAACAACCTTCTGTCGAACGCGCTGACATTGGTCGATTACTGGCAGTTCACGTCAAAGGATGTGCTTCTTCACGCTTTGCCGATCTTCCATACGCATGGCCTTTTCGTGGCGACCAACGTGATCCTTGCGACTGGCGGGTCGATGATCTTTTTGCCTAGGTTTGATCTTGATGAAATGATTGATCACCTGCCCTCGGCCACCACTTTAATGGGCGTTCCGACGTTCTACACCCGACTGCTGAGCGATGATCGCTTTACCCATGATCTGACAGCGCATATGCGGCTTTTCGTGTCGGGCAGCGCGCCTCTCTTGGCGGAAACCCACACAGCATTCGAGGCGCGAACGGGTCACCGGATTCTTGAACGGTATGGGATGACCGAAACCAACATGAACACATCCAATCCCTATGACGGCGAACGCCGGGCGGGAACGGTCGGGTTTCCTCTTCCGGGCGTCGAGTTAAAGATCACCGACCCTGCCACAGGTGAAACGTTGCCGCAGGGTAAAATCGGTCAAATCGAAGTGCGCGGGCCAAACGTGTTCAAAGGGTATTGGCAAATGCCGGAAAAGACGGCCGCGGAACTGCGGGCGGACGGTTTCTTTATCACAGGTGATCTGGGTCAGATTGATACGGACGGCTATGTTCAGATCGTCGGTCGCGACAAGGATCTGATCATTTCGGGCGGTTATAATATTTACCCGAAAGAAATCGAATTGGTGTTGGATGATCAGCCAGGCGTGCTTGAGAGTGCCGTCATCGGCGTGCCACATCCGGATTTTGGTGAAACTGTTCTCGGGCTGATCGTACCCGAAGCCGGTTTAACCCCTGATCTAAGCGCGATTGCGGATCAAGCTGCTAAGACACTTGCTCGTTTCAAACATCCGCGAAAATTGATTGTTATCGATAGTCTGCCCCGGAACACAATGGGGAAAGTGCAAAAGAACATTCTGCGCCGAACCTACGCTGATATGTTTCAGTCCGAACCTAGCTAACCGCCGCACAAAGCGACCAGATCGTTTCGGGCTGCGGCTGCTGCACATGTCGCCATGCCGTTAGTCCGCCAGGATGGATCGCAGACTGTCGGTCGTCAACGGCTTTGCCATAAAGTCGTCCATACCAGCAGCCTTACACTTATCTACGTCAGACTGCTGAACGCTGGCTGTAAGAGCAATTATTCGGGTTGAGGAATTTGGGCCGTCTTCCTCCCGAATGCGGCTTGTCGCGACAAGCCCGTCCATTTCGGGCATGTGCATATCCATGAAAATGACGTCATATTTTTTCTGATGCACCTTAGAGAGCGCGGACAGCCCGTTATCTGCGGTTTCAACGTCAAAGCCAAAGCTCTTCAGCATAGCTGAGGCAACGGTTCGGTTGATCTCGCTATCATCGACCACAAGGGCCAAACGGGCGCTCGCTTCCGGTCCTGCTTCAACTGGCAGGACGTTTGTGACGACGGGCTCCTGTGCGATATCAAGGGTAATATCCACGGTGAACGTGCTCCCGACGCCCTTTGTGGTTTGCACGGATATGGTTCCGCCCATTTCATCGACAAGACTTTTGACGATCGACAACCCAAGACCGCTTCCGCCAAAACGGCGTGCGTTGCCTTGATCTTCTTGTTCGAAACGATGGAATATTCTTTCGATCGCGTCTTGAGATATACCGATCCCGGTGTCTGCGACGTCAAACCTGAGCTTCGCACGACCCTCGTCCAGTTTTTCCGCATGAGTTGTCAGAGAGATCCTCCCGCTCTCGGTAAACTTTACGGCATTGCCCAAGATGTTCAGAAGCACCTGCCTTAAGCGTTTTGCGTCTCCGATGCATGTCAAACTCGGTGGTCCGATGTAATCGCTGACAAACGTCAAACCCTTCCCTTCGGCGCTGGGGCGGATGATTGCGGACACGTCAGAACTGATAGCAGACGGGGAAAACTCCGCGCGATAAATCGTCAATTTCCCACCTTCGAGCATTGAGACATCAAGAATGTCGTCAACGATCGAGGAAAGCGCTTTGCCTGATTGGACGATCGTTTCCACTTTGTCGCGTTGCGAAGGGCTAAGGTCTGATTTGGTCAGGAGTTCAGCCACCGGGATGATCCCATTCAAAGGCGTGCGGATTTCGTGACTCATCGTTGCGATAAAGCGGGATCGCGCTTCCAGCGCGGTTTCTGCGCGAGCGCGGGCCTCTTGTAAACTTGTCGTTTGGCTCTGAATCTGGGCGCGCATGGAACTAAAACTGCGCGACAGCACACCCACTTCGTCGCGACCCTGTGGAAGGGAAACGTCATAATTCCCAATCGCCATCTCATCTGCGGCGCGTGCAACTTGAATAAGGCGGCGCGTAAACAATCGATCGACAATAAACGCAACGCCAAGCAAGATGATAGCTACGATCACCGCTGCCACATACACCATACGGAGTTGCTCTGTTCTAAAACGCTGAATTCCCGGTCCCAGGTCAACAACAACCGATAACGCACCAATGCTTTGCCCTTGAAAGACTATTGGAACGGTCTCTGTGACGATGGCAGGTCCCGTGACACTCTGCGCAGCGTCGAGAGGAAAGATGCGACGGCCATCAGCATCAAGCAAAGTCACTTTAAGCCAATTATCATATCTGTCTTTGACTTGTTCGAGCGTCTCATAGACGGCACCGATCTGATTGCTCAGCAGATAAGGAAGAATACCGTCAGCAAGGATTTCGGTTTCTCGCCGAACTTCAAGCGACTGTGTATCGATAAGCAGATCATTCATGCGTGGCGTCCACGCAAACTCGATCAAAAGCGTGCCCAGTAAAGCACCCGCTATGATGACAGATATTACCTGAAATCTTATCGAGTTGAAGTTCATGATCCGCGTCTGCCTCCAAACAGAGCTGATTTAATTATCGACCCAATAATCCCTGAGTTTAAGGTCGTTCAGGATTCCATAGCTTTCAGCAGTTGCTGGCACGACTTTCCGGATCGGAACTTGCCCCAAAAGAGCTTTGCCTTCCTCAGTCTCACCCATAGCCAGAAGGGCAGCTTTGATGTCTTCCACGACGTCCGCCGCTACACGTGGATGTGCGACGAACGGATGCGGAGGCACGCGCGTGCTTTCGTAAATGATCCTAAGTTTGTCTCGGACGCTTGGGTCGGTGTTGTTAAGGGTTGCCATGACGCCTCCTGCAGCGTCCATCTGTCCTAAAGCGACGTTGAGATAAGCAGAGGAATGCGTCGACACGTACTCTGCTTCGTAGTCGATTCCGAAAGTGCGCTCGAGGTCAGCGCGCATAAGCAATGCGGCGCCTAACGCGTTGGGCGACGGGAAGGCAATCTTGCGGCCCTCAAGATCAGCGACGGTTTTGACGTCCGAGTCTTTCGCCACAACCAACACGCCGAAAAGTTCGCGACCGCCATCACGGATGACGGGTAAATAGCCTTGTGCGTCTGCCGCCACCAAAAAGTGGTACGGGTTCATGTAGGCAAAAACGAACTCGCCTTCGATGAAGCTTTCCTCGAAGACCGAGATTTCAGGAGAGCCCACCATGATGAACGTGTGCCCCGTTCGATGCTCCAATTCGTTAAGGATGGGGGTCCAGATTTCCGAGAGTTTTCGGGGTTCAAACTGTGGCACGATACCGACACTGAATGTGTCAGCTGACGCTGTGCTGCAGGCCACGAGCGATGCCAAGACCGCGCAGCAAAGCCGTTTTAATTTGACGTATTTTCTGCAAAGCAAATTACATACGCTTTGTGCCATAGAACCGTCCAAAGTGGTCAAGTCACGGCCTCCAGCCGTATCTTTGTTTCCTTCCACGTCAGCTTCAAATTTCCGATGAGGTCGCGTGCTTGTGCGATGTGTTCATCCCGCAACGCCCGTTCTGCAGCAACAAGGTCCTGACGAAATTGTGCAGCCCCAAGAGCCGCCGCTGACCCCGCGATTCTGTGCACGATTTCGGCCATTTCGATGTCTGACAGACCATGCTGATCAAGGGTTTCAAGATCAGTTTCCGTGTCTTGAACGAATTTTGAAATCAGCCCCCGAAGCATCTCTGCATCAAGCACTTGTTTCAGTTCGGAAAGACAAGCGTCGTCTATGTATGCTGACGTCCCCAAAGCAGAACCCGCCTTCGCTTCCAAATTAGTTTTTAGCGGTGTTCACAGACAAGAAGTACGATCAATCTTGTGGTTACCAATGGCTTTCGAGGCCAGCACACAAATCCGCTCTGCAGCATGAGGGGATACAATATGTGGTAAATTGTCAAGAAAATCCCGGTCCTTCACATGTCGCACGAATTCACATGTCGCACGAATATGTCATGTAGGGGAGAGGGGCTGGGATCGCGATTTTTCGGCCTGTTGATGGTCAAGATACTGGCCCACACAAATTGAAGGTGCCGACCCTGAGCCAACCAAAGGCCGTTGTGTTTTTGTATGGCGAAAGCAGAACTTCCTGGCCAAGAGACCGGGTGCACTCCTGCGATGGGTCCGTTGTCATCTCTCGACACATCCTCAAAGCATTGAAAGCCTCCAGTGGCATGTGGCGCTTTCGACCCGTTTTGGGAACATTTGTTGATGAACTGAGGGGCGTTCGTATATTGAAAATGTAATTTGATCATGCAGATGTAACTGATCGGGAACTTTGATGGAAATCTTAAGATTTTTCTAATAGCAGGCGCAAAATGCTCGTATAAGCTTCTGAAGCAAAGGCGGTGACTATGATTTTAAGATCGGTGCAATCAGAATCTGGAGAGATCTCCAGTGGCCTGGCAGAGATTAAGTCTGAACTTGATATCGGCAGGTATGGTGCGCCGGATTTCCTGGCTCTGCATTTCGGTGTCGATCTTGATGCGACACAACTCCATCGTGAAGCCAAAACCATGCTTGGCTCGAAGGCGTTGCACGGTGGATCGTCATGCCTTGGCATCATGGGTGCGTCTGGTGTGGACATCAGCGGGGCTGGTTTGGGGGTTTTCGCGATCTGGGACCCCGACGGCAGCTATGGCACAAGTTCGGTCAACTTGGGCGATGATGCCGAAGCCGCCGCACGCGATGCTGCAACGCAGGCCCTGTTGTGCGCAGGACGACCCGGTGAAATCCCGGAGATGGTTTGGTTGACGGTTGCGCCCGGTCGCGAGGAAGACGTGATTGCGGGTTTGCGCGCCGTCGTGGGTATGGAAACTCTGATCGTTGGCGGCAGTTCGGCGGACAACGACGTTACCGGTCGCTGGGCGCAATTCGGGCCTGATGCGGTGCATTCGGACGGGCTTGTTGTCACGGTTCTATTCCCGTCGTGCCCGGTCACATCGTCTTATCAAAGCGGCTATGCCCCGACGGGTGCCAAGGGCACCGTGACCCGTGTCGAAGGCCGCCGCCTTTTTGAAATTGACGGTCGCGCGGCAGCCGGAGTTCTGAGTGAATGGAGCTCGGGCGCGGTCTCCGTCGCTGAAGAAGATGCGCGATCTATCCTTGCCGAAGCGACCTTTTGGCCGTTGGGCCGTGTCACACGGCAAGTGGCAGGCGTGCCGTTTCACCTTTTGGCGCATCCAGCCGTTACGCATCCGGATGGTGCGGTCGATCTGTTCGCCGCCGTTTCAGAAGGTGACGAGCTTTGGCAAATGCAGGGATCAGCTGACAGCCTTGTCGCTCGTGCCGGCAGGGTGGCGGCACGAGCCAAGAAGAATGCCGGTGGAGAGATTGCCGGCGCTTTGGTGGTTTACTGCGGGGGATGCATGCTCGCAGTTCGGGACCGGATGGACGAGGTTGCGGCCGGAGTTCATCAGCAACTGGGCGACAAACCATGGCTAGGTGTTTTCACATTCGGTGAGCAGGGTGTGCCAGCGGGCGACGGAGCAAAGCACGGAAACCTGATGATTTCCTGCACAACCTTTAGCGCGCATGACCTGTAGTCGGAGAGATCATCAAAGCGGCTGTTCCTTAGGACAAGGCACACCGTATTTGAATAACAACCTCGTCTGCTTTCGCAGGCAAGGAGTAATGGTACGAGTATCGTGGGGCGTTTTGACAAGACAATGTATGGTTTGACACGCGGACCCTAAACATGACCAGCGAAACAAAAGAGTCCATGATCGCCCGGAGCCTGTACGAACAGGAAAAACAGGCGCGGCTTGAGGCTGAAGCGCTTCTTGAGGCAAAGAAACGCGAAATTTCCGAGTTACACCATCGGCATATGGCCGAGGCCGAAGCCGTGCGGACTGCGCTAACTGACACCGAAGCAGTTCGTTTAGGGGAATCCGTGGCGCTTAAGGAGCTGTCAATCATGACAGAAGCCTTGAAAGCGCTGACAGGTAAATCCGGCGCCGATGAGGCAATGCAATCCCTCCTTGATGTCCTGAAGCACGAGATCGGCGGGCGCGATTGCTTTTTCGTTCAGGCAGAAGGAGATCACACTGTTATCTCCACCTGCGCTGACAAGAAGTATCAAGGCCATGCCCTCCCCCTGCCTGCGTCGATGATCAGAAGATCACGTCGGATCGCAAAGTTGACCAACCTGATCGACGGTATCGACTGGCCCGGTGGCGTGGATGAGCTGGCCTCTACCATGATTGTTCCGCTTGAGTTGCCGGACGAAAAAGCCGGCGCACTTTTATTGGGCTGCAAAATCGCGGGGCGGTATTCGTCAAGTGATTTGAGAACGTTAGAGCAGGTCGCCCGACTGGCTGCGCAGGCGTTGCTGGCGCTGCGAGAGGCACGGCGCAATGCGGTTTTGCTTGCACTGATCGAGGGCCGACCGCTTGAACGGTCCGCAGCCGTTCTCGACGCGCCGTTCGAAACTGTGCACAAAGCCTTTTCGCGCCTGACCAAAATGCAGGGGCAGGTCGTCGGTGTGTTGGATGCGCTGCTCGGAGCGTCACTTGAGGAAGCTGACACCGCGATTGATTCCGCGCTATCCCAGATGGGAGAATTGACGGACACCGACCGTTGCTATGTTTTCCGTCTGCGGCCGGACGGCAAGTCGCTCGACAACACACACGAATGGTGCGCCCCCGGGATCGAACCGGCTAAAGACATGCTTCAAGATGTGCCTGTGAGTATGATTGAACAGTGGCGCAAGCTCTTTGATGCTGGTGCCGAAGTCCTGATCCCGGATGTGGCTGCACTGCCTGACGATGCGCCGGAAAAAGAGCTGCTGCTCGAACAAGGCATTCGATCCTTGCTTGCAGTGCCAATGGTTGAAGATGGTGCCTTCGTGGGCTTCGTCGGCTACGATGCCGTCCGTGCCTTGCGCAGTTTCCTTCCGGGCGAAGTGCATCTTATCCGCTCCGTTGCCAAGGTGATTGTGTCAGTCCTTGCGCGTCGCGATGCCGAGGCAAAACTTGTCTCAGCGCATGCAGAGACCCTGGCGCAACGCACCCGACTTGGCGCAATACTTTCCGCTCTTCCGGATCTTATTGTCGAACTGGATAACGATGGACGTTTCGTATCGTGGCATTCCGGATCAATCTCGATACGGAGGGTGATGTCCGAGGCGTTTGTGAATCGCACGCTTGAGGAAAAATTGCCCGCCGATCTTGCGAGTGTACTGCGCGCCAAGCTAATTGAACTGGATGCTGGCGCAGAGGTGGTTCACCACACGTTCGACATGTCATGGGCTGCCCCATTTAAGGGCTGGTGGCAAATGTCCGCTTCGAGGATCAGCGGTCAAGGCTATGTTTTGGCGCTGCGGGACATCACCGAGGCGCGCGAAAAAGCCGCCGAGATTGAACGTCTGTCGGAAATCGCACGCAGAACCACGAACCTTGTTGTTGTGACTGACGCGAAACGGCGGATTGAATGGGTCAATGACGCTTTTGAGCGAACCACCGGCTGGACGTTGGATGAGGTAAAGGGAAAGAACCCGGGACGTTTTTTGCAGAGCCCTAAAACCGATCCAGAGACCGTAGCGAGGATGCGCAATGCGTTGGATCGCGGGGAACCGGTCCAGGTCGAGGTTCTCAATATATCTCGTCATGGTCATGAATACTGGCTGTCGATTGATATCCAGCCATTGAAAGATGCGGATGGCGAAGTCGAAGGCTTCCTCGCGGTCCAGGTCGACGTGACGGACCAGCGTCATCAGGCGGAATCGTTGCGGCAGGCTGCAGGCGAGGCCGCGCTGGCGCGTGCCAACCTCGAAAAAGCAGTTGAAGCCTTGCAGGATGGCTTTGCTCTTTACGACGCTGATGACCGTCTGGTGATCTGTAACAGCCGCTACCGGCAGATCTATGAATTATCGGCACCGGCAATCGTCGCAGGTGCAAGCTTTGAAAGCATTATGCGGTATGGCTTGAAGTTGGGGCAATATCCCGAAGCTATCGGGCGGGAAGAAGACTGGCTGGCTGAACAATTTGTCCAACACTCGCAGCCGGACTGTGAATTTGAACAACAGCTTCCAGATGGATCATGGCTGCGCGTTTTCGAAAAAACCATGCCAGACGGCGGGCGTGTTGAACTACGCGTTGACATCACGAACCTCAAACAGGCCGAGCAGCGGGCCCTCGCAGACCGTGCTGCCGCCATGGAAGCCAGTCTGGATGGGATCGCAATCACGGATGCTGACGGTCGCTTTGTCTATACCAACCGTGCGCATCTCGAACTGTTTGGCTACGCGGACGAGCAAGAAATATTGGGTGACCAATGGTCCAAGCTTTATGCTCCGGACGAGGCCCGTTGGTTGGAAACCAATGCCATGCCCGCGCTGGCAAAAAAGGGTGGTTGGTCTGGCGAAATTGTTGGTTTGGCCAAAGACGGTAGCCCTGTCGACCAGGATGTATCTTTGACATTGAACGCAGATGGCGGACTGCTGTTTATCACGCGAGACATTTCTGCGCGCAGACGCGAACGGGCCGAACGGGAACGTTTGCTCAACGAGCTTCAACTTGCGCAACGCCGCGAAATGATCGGGCAGATGGCTGCCGGTTTGGCACATGACTTTAATAACCTTCTTGCCATTATCTCGGGTGGTGCGTCTCTGATTGTCGAAGAGTCCGAAGAGGACGGAAAAACAGCGACAGGCGCGGCGCGCATTCTTTCGGCGTCCGATCAAGCGGCAGGGCTGGTGAAACGGCTGTTGACGCTGGGCGCACGGCAATCCTCCCGCGTAAACCTGGACCTGCGCCGCCCCGTTCAAGAGGCGGCTGATCTTGTACGTTCGAGTCTGCGGGCGCCAGCCCGTTTGTCGGTTGCGGTGCCCGACGCGCCTGTCGAAGCACTTGCGGACCCAACAGATGTGCTCCAGCTCTTGCTCAATCTCGCAATCAATGCCCGGGACGCGTTAGGTGACACCGCTGGCGCGATTTCTATCCGGCTTGACGCGCCGCAAACGCACACGTCAACCGGCCCCATGGTTGTTGGGCGTGTCGATCCCGAGCGACGCTATGCCTGTTTGATTGTCGAAGACACAGGCCCAGGGATGCCACCGGATGTGGCCGCCCGTATTCTGACGCCATATTTCAGCACCAAAGGGGATATGGGCACGGGCCTTGGTCTGGCCGTTGTATCATCGGTCATCGAGGATAACGGAGGCGGTTTGAGCCTCACCACGGAATTGGGGAAGGGCACAAAATTCGAAGTGTACTGGCCGATTGACGCGGTCGAAAAGACTGTCGCTCCAAGCCTGTCTGAAATAGATGCGACAGGCCGGCTTGATGGGCGCATGATTCTGGTCGTTGATGATCAGCCAGAGGTCCTCGACGTGCTCACCGCCTACCTCGAAGCAGCCGGAGCCGAAGTTGCCGCAACGACCGATCCCGAGGATGTCCTTGATGCGCTGCGCGATGATCCGGATACGTGGGATCTGCTTGTCACAGATTTCGACATGCCCGACATGACGGGTGCAGAATTGACCGAGGCGGCAAAGGCGATCGCACCTGATCTGCCGTCGATCTTGGTAACTGCACTGGCTGGTGAGGCGGGGCGGTCCGGTGCGCTTTTTTCAAGTGTTCTATCAAAACCGATCGACCGGCAATTGCTTGTCACGCATGCTGAAGTGGCTCTGGTGTCGGCTTTGAAAAATCGAGAGTAGGCCATGCGCGTATTAATTGCCGATGATCAGGAAATGTTGCGCGAAATGTTCGACGCAATCCTCTCACGGGCGCAAATTCAAGTCGCATTGGCGCATGATGTTGACAGTGCCCTTGCCAAGGTTGCGCAATCTGATCCGTTCGATCTGATCCTGCTGGATTACAATATGCCAGGAATGGATGGCCTCGACGGGGTGCGGCGGGCCTTGTCCGAGGGCAAAGGCGCCCGCGTTGCGCTTATGTCCGGTAACCTGTCGGCTCACATCGTTCAGGACGCTCTGCAGTTGGGGGCAGTGGGGTTCTTCCCCAAGAAGTTGCCAGCACGAGATTACGAGAAAGCCATTCGTGCGATGGCCGCAGGTCAAAAGGTAAACCTACTCGAGAGCGACGCGGCCGCGAGTCCGGATCAGCCTGTTTCCAATGCTGAAAAGCGCCTGACGTCACGTGAGGTTCTGGTTTTGCAGCATCTTCATAGTGGAAAATCCATCGAGGAAGTTGTGCGTGAGCTTGGATTAAAAGAGCCAACGGTGAAGTTCATCGTCAAGACACTGTGCCGTAAGTTTAAAGCAAATGATCCTGCAGAAGCAGTGGCTATTGCTAAAAAAGACGGGTTTTTCTGATCTGTTTTGAAACGCTCCTCTGCGTACGGTCGTATAACTCAAACTCTCCTTGCGGCCTGTTGCGTCGTTGCCGACAGGGGCCTTTATACAAGCCAACGCACTAAGGGCGGTACGATGAGGCTCGTTAACAGAGCATTGAGGGCCATCGCGATGCCCGCATAGGCTCCAGCTACGGGGCTTACCTGAAAGGCGCGTGCTGTCCCAATTCCATGAGCGGCAACACCGACGGCAAATCCACGGGCTCGCCAATCAGTGATCCGCAGCAAATTCATCAAGGGCGTAACCGTCACAGCCCCGATAATTCCCGTTACGATGACCAAAACTGCAGTCAGTGCCGGAATTCCTCCAATCGCTTCCGAAACGCCAAGAGCGACAGGCGCTGTCGTGGATTTCGGTGCCAACGAAAGCAAGACATCCATCGGCAGACCAAAGGCACGGGCGAGCACAATTGCTGAACCTGCCGCAACGATCGAGCCTGTCAGCAATGCCAGCACAATCGGCGCCACTGACGTGCGTATCGTGTCGCGATTGTCCCAAAGCGGCAAAGCCAAGGCGACCGTTGCAGGACCCAGCAAGAAATGGATAAATTGGGCGCCTTCAAAATATGTCGTGTAATCTGTTTGCGTAATCCAAAGCACAGGTGCAATGATGAGCACCGACAAAAGCACGGGGTTGGCCCAAGGAGGGTTGCCCAAGTGCCGTGCCATCCCATCAGCAAACAGATAGGCAATTATCGTTGTCGTCAGCCATATTAGCGGTGTGGTCGCCAGATAGCTCCAAAGGCTTGCAACGTCTGTCATGTGGTCCAGCGCTCTATTGCGTGCCGGACACCAATGAATGTGCCAACGGCTGCCAGCATAGAAAGCACGGTCGAAAGCGTAAGGATGATCAAGAGGGCAACTCCGTCTTGTGACAAGACCTCGAAATTGCCAATCACACCAACGCCTGCGGGCACGAACAAAAAAGACAAGTTCGCCAAGATGACCGTAGTCGTCGACCTAAGCTGTTCTGCAAGCTTTGGCATCGCCCAGAGTATTGTTACGAGAAGCATGAGACCCAGAACCGGACCGGGTATTGGTAAGGCCAAGCCGCGAACAGTGATCTCGCCCAGCAACTGGCACCCAAGAAGAAGTCCGAATGTTTGGAGCATGGTTGTTCTCTTATCGACCTATTATCAAAGCCACTCTGACGTCAAACACGCTTGGGAACCATTGGAAACTTTCCTCAGTGGCACGGCTTGATCGGTGCAGCTCTTGTCAGGCGCAAGATTTTTTTCTGCCGAAGAACGGGCGCATTATCACCGGCGTGAGGTACATCGGGAATTGGTAACACCCTAGGAACATCAAGAATTCTTCAGTTTGTGTGGCATTGGAAGCAACCAGAAACAACGCAACGTTTCGGTTTCCTGCAACCAAAGCAATGGGCGCGGCGGTCTCTCGAAACCCTATGCGGCGCAGGGTTAGAAACGCCAGTGCCTGCAGCCCAAGGTTTGCGCTGAAAGCCACAAACATCCACCCTGCAAGGGTCCATGGTTCGGCAGCAAGCGCGGGTGCAACCGCGCTCATCAATCCGACGACGATAACGGCAAAGGCAAGCGTGGTCAGCCCATCAAGCGCATGCGTCTCCTTGGGACGCATCTTTGGTCTCACAATCGCGCGCAGAACAAAGGCCAGGCAAATGGCTAAAGCGATGGAAAGGCAAAGCCGGAGAGCTGCATGTATTGCGTCAGATAACCCACCAAGCGCTGGCGAAAGCCAAAAGATTGGAATGATGGTGGCAGGCAGTATCAAGGTCCCAAGAATGAGAAGCCGAAACGGCATGTCTGGTGCATGGCCAAGCATCACCGCCAGATTGGGGTTACCTGTCACCGACGGTGCGGCAAGCATAAGCGTGACCGCGATAGCGACCGGGCTTTGTGCCAAGCCGAACGCGGCAAAAATAGCAATGCAGGTCAGTGGCAGAGCCAACTGATAAACAAGAACCAGCCCAATGGAACTCCGCAGATGGCGGAGACCCTCGATGACTTGAGGAAAGCCGACGCGAAATGCAGTCAGGAAGAGAAGCAGTAAAACCAGTTCGCTTAGCCACGGACGGAGTGCCATTGCCATGTTTGGCAAGGCAAGGCCTGCGACCAAACCGGCGACGAGCATGAACCGCCCGTAGCGTGCGAAAAAAACCAGCGCGTCGAGCACGGGCGTCAGCCGCCCGGACCCTGACGAATATTGTTTGGCAACCACGTGGCAAGCTCTGGCCAGATCACCAGGATCACCACCATGAGAAGCATAAGACCAACCATCGGGATCGCCGTCTTTGCGATATAGCCGATATCGTGGCGGGTCATGCCTTGCAGCACGAAGAGGTTGAACCCGATCGGCGGCGTGACCTGCGCTGTTTCGATGACCACCACAAGGAAAATACCGAACCAGATCACGTCAATCCCGGCAGAGCGGATCATAGGCTCGACAATTGCCATTGTCAGAACAACAGACGACAGGCCGTCCATGAACATGCCAAGGATCAGATAGAATACGGTCAACACTGCGATCAAAGCCACAGGAGACAGGTTGTAGCTGTCAATCATGCCCGCCAATGCACGTGGCAATCCGGTAAAGCCCATGGAGAGCGACAGGAATGCGGCGCCCATCAGGATAAAGGCGATCATAGCCGAAGTTTTGGTGGCCCCCATCAGGCTGTCGCGGAATGTTTTCCAATCCAGAGAACCTTGCAGGGCGGAAAGGGCGAGGGCCCCGACAACCCCGACAGCAGCGGCTTCGGTGGCGGTGGCATAGCCCAAGTACATTGACCCGATAACCACAAAGACCAGTCCGAAAAGCGGCAAGAGAAAGCGGCTCTCGGCAAGGCGTTTGCCCATTGGCATGGCGGGCTCTGGTTCGGGCCGCTGGTCTTTGTAGATAAAGTGCCAGGCCATGATGTAGAGCATAAACAGACCAGCCAGAACGAGGCCGGGAAAGACACCTGCCATGAAAAGCTTGGTGATGCTTTCATTGATGGTCACACCGTAAACAATGAGCGTCAGCGAGGGCGGTATCATCAGCCCCAGCGTTGCCGCACCCGCAAGTGTGCCAATGATCATAAATTCGGGGTAGCCGCGCTTGCGCAATTCCGGGATCGACATTTTGCCGACCATATTCAGCGTCGCGGCCGAAGAGCCGGATACAGCTGCAAATATGGTGCAGCCTGCGATGTTCGTGTGCAGCAACCCGCCCGGTAGGAACCGCATCCATGGTGCAAGGCCACGGAAGAGGTCTTGGGATAATCGCGTCCGATAGAGGATCTCGCCCATCCAGATGAAAAGCGGCAGTGCAGTAAGCGTCCAGCTCGAAGCGCCTGTCCAGATTGTGGTGATCATCGCATCGCCAGCCGGCCGCGATGTGAAAAGTTCCATACCGACCCAAGCGACACCCATGAGTGCGAGGCCAATCCAGACAGAACCACCAAGAAGCGCGAAAAGCACGAAGAGGAAAATGAAGGTTGCGTATAACTCGGTCATTCGAGGGCCTCCCCGTGAATTTGGCTCTCGCGCAAGGCTAGAAGCCGTGTGAGGTAGTCCCAAATCGCTATCGCCAGCAGAACGGTGCCAATCGACATCGGAAGCTGCGGCAGCCAAACGGGCGTAAAGACCCACTCAGAGCCTGTATTGGCCCAGAGATCCCCCCACTTTGTCGGGGAATTGGCGAACATGGCAAAGAATGTCAGAAGCCATTCAGGCACATAATCTTGTCCCTGCGTGCGGTCATTCAGCATCTCGGACATAACGTTGGTCTTGATCGCGTAGCGGGCGAAATACGTGGCTGTGACGGCAGCAATGAACATTGCAGCAGCATCGAGCCAGAATTTTGTGTGTCGATTGAGGTTGAGCAATACAGAGACCCGGATATGCGCCCCCTGCGTGAGCGTATATGCCAGCGCAAAGAACGATGTCGCGGCCATGGCGTAGCCTGCGTATTCGGTGGACCCTTGGAATGTCATGCTAGACCAGCGTGCGACCATTTGAGCGATAATCAAGAGCAGGATCAACACCATAAATCCTGCAGCCAGCGCCCCCGCAGCCTTGTAGATCGTGTCAAGAATGCGCCAGACCGGCCGCAGCACCTGCGCTGCACGCGGCCCCTGCCACAGGCAAAAGAGCGCCAGCAGAGACGGAAAGACAAAGAGCCAAACCCATAAGGGCAGCCCCAGAAATGGTTGCCAGTCTCTCATTGAAACTCCCTCGAAATAAATGCGAACGGCCCCTGTTTGACGAGGGGCCGTCACTTGGGTTTTTTAGTTGGCTGCGTATGCGTCCAGGATAGCCTGCGCATCGTCACCTGCGGCGGCGACCCAGTCTTCCTTCATCTTGGCGCCGATGCGCTCCAGTTCCGCGAGAAACTCTGGGCTGGCGTCCTCGACCTGCATGCCATTGGCTTCGAGTTGTTCGAAATACCAGTTGGCCAGTTCAGCCGATTTCGCCGCACAGGCCGCGCCTGTTTCGTCAGCCGCTTTTTGCAGCGCGGCTTGGGTCTCTGCAGAAAGGCCTTCCCAAATGCCTTTGTTGACCATCACATAATTGCGCGGGTGCCAAGCATTGACCTTGTAATAGTGGGTCAATTGCTCCCAGACCTTGCGGTCATACCCTGTGGACCCTGAGGAGATAAAGGCTTCGGCCACGCCGGTTGCCAACGCTTGGCTCAGTTCAGCGGCTTCAACCTGCACAGGGATCATCCCCAACTCTTCTGCAAATGTCGCAGTTGCAGTGTTGTACGAACGGAATTTGACGCCTTGCGTGTCATCGGATGTTTTCACTTCTTTATTGAAGTAGAAACCCTGACCCGGCCAAGGGCATGTATAGAGCGTCACAAGGTTAAGATCGGACAGCTGTGCGTTGACCTTGTCTTTTGCAGCTGCCCAGAGCTTCTCGTTGCTCTCATAGCTGGCGGCCACGAATGGGACGTTGTCCCAGCCCAGAAGCGGAGCTTCGTTGGCATGTGCGGACATAAAGCGCTCGCCGATCGGCGCTTGGCCGGTCTGGACGGCACGTTTGATTTCGCCGCCTTTGAAAAGCGATCCGCCGGGGTGGACTGTGATGTCGATTTCGCCGCCAGTGTACTCACGAACTTTGTCGGCAAAGACGACACCCATTTCAGAATGGAAGTTCGTTGCGGCATAGGCCATTGGCATATCCCACTTTTCGGCCGACGCGGCTGTGCCTGCGATGGCAAGCGCGACCGTAGCAGCCGCCGTGCTTAGTTTTTTGGTAAGTGCGTTCATTTTATCTCTCCCTGAGTTGTTATCGAACGTTCCTTGGTTATTTCCCCGAGGCGAACCGCATGGGCTCAAAGGGGCGCAAGTCGTGATTGGAATGGTTTTGTGCAATCATGTCAGCCACAAGCCGGCCTGTTTTCGGCCCGCCGGTCAAGCCAATATGATGATGGCCAAAGGCCGTGAAGACGCCCGAGCCTTTCAATTCACCAATCAGCGGCAGGCTGTCGGTGGGGGCGGGGCGGAAGCCCAGCCATTCTTCCTGCGACGCGTAGGTCAGCTCGGGGAAGAATTCCTGAACCTTGCGACGCAACAGTCTCAGCGGCGCTTTGGACGGTGTCTCGGTCAATCCACCGAACTCGACGACGCCAGCACAGCGCACACCTTGATCCATCGCGGTGGCGACAAATTTGCCTTCGGACAACATCATCGGATTGTTGGGCCGTTGGCTCGGTTCCTTAAAGACGATGTGATAACCACGCTCGGCCTCAAGTGGCACATTCAGTCCAAGCTTGGACATCAGCGGCTTGGACCACACCCCGGAAGAGACCACAGCCTTGTCACAGTGAATGCGTCCCACGCTGGTGTCGACAGCACTGACCTGTCCGCCGCCCAACTCGAAATCCTTGACTTCGGCCTGAACAAAAGTTCCGCCCATCTCTTCTAAAAGCTTCACCAAATCCTGCACATAGTTGCCCGGATTTAGGATAAAGCCGTGGTTCTTGAGCACTGCCAAAAGCTGGCTTTTAGGGCCCAGTATCGGCTCCACCTCTTGGACGTCACGGCCTTCGACTAAGTCTGGTACAAAACCCGCTTCGCGGCGCAATTGCCATGTAAACGCATCCGCCTCGAATGCGGCTTTGTCGGCATAGGCAAAGCTGTAGTTGCTCTCTTGCACCCATTTGGCGGCCTGCGTACCGGCGGTCAGCGCTTGGTGCTGTTCAAGGCTGTCGCCAACGATCGTTGTCAGCCCTTGGCTGATGCGTCGCGTGTCTGTTTCGTTGGCGTGGCTCATGTATTTGACCAGCCACGGAACCAGCTTTGGAAGATAGCTCCAACGCATGAACAAGGGAAAGTTGGGGTCTGCAAGGTAAGCGGGGCTTTTTCTAAGAAGACCCGGGCCGGTCACAGGCACCACCGAGGCGCTCGCCAGTATGCAGCCATTGCCGTAGGAGGCGCCCATACCCGGAGTACCCTTGTCCAGCAATGTCACGTCAAAGCCGGCACGCCGCAGCCAAATGGCCGAAGCTGCTCCAACAATCCCTGCGCCTATGACAACGACATGCTCTGACTTCATCGGTCAGCACCCCCTGATTCAGACCTGCAGTCTGGCAGGGGGCATTCATCATTTCCAATATAAATATCGGGAACAACCATCATGAAAAGTGATACTTGCACTGTATGAGATTGCGCTTTCGACAGCTACAGGCTTTTCACGCCGTCATTGAGTCAGGCACCGCAACCGGGGCCGCCGAGGCATTGGGTATCTCGCAGCCGGGAATCTCGAACCTGTTGACCGAGCTTGAACGCCAGACTGGCCTCAAGCTGTTCGAGCGTCTTCACGGGCGTCTGGTTCCCACCCCCGAAGCCGAGATGATGCATCGTGAAATCGACACTGTCGTACGAGGCCTCGACCACGTCACACAAACTGTGGTCGACTTGCAAAACAAACAAGCAGGCCAGCTCCAAGTGGCGTCACAACATTCGATGTCATTTGGTTTTGTACCGCAAGCAATCGCAGAGTTTGCCAAGTCGCGGCCGGATATGAATATCTCGTTTCAGTCGCAATACAGTTCGAAGATTCAAGAGTGGGTTCTGTCGGGCCTATTCGAAATCGGTATCTGCGAGATGCCGATGCTTTATGACACACTGCATGTGTATCCGCTAAGCGTGGAAACGCGAATTGCTCTGCATGCAGACAACCCGTTGGCCGCGCATGATGTTCTGACGCCCGCTTTGCTGCAAGACGAACCCTTTGTGGTGATGGGGCCGGACCACATCACTCAACGCCGCCTTCGCGACGCATTCGAGCAAGCGGGCGTACCGCTGAACGCCCGGATTCACTCGCACCTCTTCAAGAACCTTTTGGCCTTTGTCAAAGAAGGGATGTGCGTTGCGCTTCTTGATCGGTTCGGCGTTGAGTTCGACTATGATGACCGCTTTGTGACACGCCGTTTCGATCCACCAATCATGATGGAAATGGCTGTGATCACTTCGGCCACACGCCCGCTGTCACAACTGGGGAAAGAGTTTTTGGAGCTCCTGTTGAACAAGCTTCAACCATATAAAACAGACGGTACGCCGATCACCCGGGCGAAATGAGAGAACGCATGAACGAAAAGCGCGCGGATCAAGCAACCGTCGGCATCATGATGCTGGAAACCAATTTTCCGCGTCCGCTTGGCGACATCGGAAATCATGGCACTTGGGATTTCCCCGTCCAGATGCGCACGGTCGATGGCGCAAGTGCGCGGAAAGTTGTGCATGAAAATCCCAATGCGCTGCTGGACGCCTTTGTCGGCGTCGGACGAGAGCTTGTCGCCGACGGGTGCTCGGGTCTTGCGACCTCTTGTGGGTTTCTGGCTTTGATGCAGGAGACGCTCAAAGATGCCCTCGGTGTGCCGTTTGCCAGTTCTCCTTTGATGCAGCTTCCGATGATCGAGGCCACGCTGCCCTTGCGCAAGAAGGCCGGGATCGTGACGATCTCAGAAGAAAGTCTGACCCCGGCACATCTGTTGGCAGTGGGCGCGCGCGCCACGACCGCAATTGCCGGGCTTCCTGAAACCGGTTCGTTTGCGTCCGCTATATTCGAAGACAAAACCGAAATGGACTTTGCTGCTTGCCGCGCCGAGGTCTGCGAAACCGCAATGCGTCTTGTGGAGGCGCATAGCGACGTGGATGCGATTGTGCTGGAATGCACCAACATGGCGCCTTATGCGGCGGATATCCGACGGGTTACGGGGCGGCCAGTGCATTCGATCGTGAGCTTTCTCAATTGGTTCCAAGCAGGCCTGAGGCCGCCACGTTTCGACGGGGAACAATAGCAGGCGGCTTGTGTCGGACTCGTCATGCCCAAAACTGCAAACCCAAGTTTGAGCGTCGTTCGAGGCGACGGGTTCAAACGTAAAGAGTTGGGTTTTCAAGAAAATCAACAAGCGCAAGCTTTCATCTGGGCACAATTCATTGAAATCAAACGTGTTACAGGAATTGTAAAAATGGTATTTATATGTAACTTTAATTTTGAATAATTCGTCTGATCATCGTAATCCGATCATGCGGTCGATTAACCTGAGGAGGATTCGCATTGGACGCTTTGATATGTGATGGTGTTCGCACCCCGATCGGTCGTTACGGTGGCGCACTTTCGTCTGTACGCACTGACGATCTTGCGGCTTTGCCGATCACGGCGTTGATCGAACGTAATCCCCATGTGGATTGGGCCAAAGTGGACGAAGTGATCTATGGATCGGCCAATCAGGCCGGTGAAGACAATCGCAACGTGGCGCGTATGGCTGCCTTGCTTGCCGGATTGCCCGAAGACGTACCCGGCACAACAATCAACCGTCTCTGCGCCAGTGGCATGGATGCCGTGGGCTTTGCAGCACGCGGTATCAAGGCGGGCGATTATGATCTCACCATTGCTGGTGGGGTCGAAAGCATGAGCCGCGCGCCCTTTGTTATGCCCAAGGCGCAATCTGCCTTCACGCGATCTAACGCCGTCTATGACACAACCATTGGCTGGCGATTTATCAATCCCAAGATGAAAGCGCAGTACGGTGTCGATTCCATGCCGCAAACGGCTGACAATGTGGCCGAAGACTTCAACATAAGTCGCGAAGACCAAGACGCGTTTGCGGCGCGGTCCCAGGCACGTTGGGCCGCAGCACACGAGGCGGGGGTTTTCGGTGATGAAATCACCCCCGTGTCTGTGCCGCAACGCAAAGGTGATCCGGTTGTCGTCGACACCGATGAACACCCGCGCCCCGGTACCGACGTGGCAAAGCTGGCCAAGCTTAAGGGCGTCAACGGCCCCGACCTTTCAGTGACTGCCGGCAATGCCAGCGGCGTCAACGATGGCGCGGCGGCTTTGCTGATTGCGTCCCAAGATGCCGCCAAGACACATGGTCTGACACCAATGGCACGGGTTATCGCCATGTCGTCGGCGGGGGTTGCCCCACGCATCATGGGTATTGGGCCTGCACCCGCCAGTGAAAAGGTACTGCGCCGTACTGGCCTGAGCATTGATCAGATGGATGTGATTGAACTGAACGAAGCTTTTGCCAGTCAGGGGCTTGCAACGTTGCGCCAGCTTGGCGTGGCGGATGATGACCCTCGCGTGAACCCCAATGGTGGTGCCATCGCAATGGGCCATCCGCTTGGCATGTCTGGCGCACGCCTTGTTCTCACGGCAGCACATCATCTCAAGCGCACGGGTGGGCGCTATGCCTTGTGCACAATGTGTGTCGGGGTTGGGCAAGGAACTGCTATCATTATAGAACGCGTCTGAAACGGGAGGCACACATATGTACGCACAGATGGTTAAATCCGAAGCGACACAAGGCGACCCCGAAAAACTCGCTGCGTTTCAGGCGCGGATTGATGCGGGTGAAAAGATTGAACCCAAGGACTGGATGCCTGAAGGGTATCGCAAAACGCTGATCCGTCAGATCGGGCAGCACGCGCATTCAGAAATCGTGGGCCAACTGCCCGAAGGCAATTGGATCACCCGGGCGCCGACGCTCGAACGCAAGGCGATCCTGCTGGCCAAGGTGCAGGACGAGGCGGGGCATGGACTCTATCTCTATTGCGCGGCGGAAACGCTGGGCGTGACCCGCGACGAGCTGACCGAGATGTTGCTCGATGGGCGAATGAAATACAGTTCGATCTTCAATTATCCGACGCTGACATGGGCCGATATGGGCGCGGTTGGATGGCTTGTCGATGGGGCGGCGATCATGAACCAAGTACCGCTGCAACGCACAAGCTATGGCCCTTATTCCCGCGCGATGATCCGCATCTGCAAAGAGGAGTCGTTCCACCAGCGGCAGGGCTATCACATCATGATGAAGATGGCTCAAGGCACGTCTGCACAGAAAAAGATGGCGCAGGATGCGCTTAACAGGTTCTGGTATCCGTCACTGATGATGTTTGGCCCGTCCGACAAGGACAGCGTGCATTCCGCGCAATCCATGCGCTGGAAGATCAAGATGAACACCAACGACGAACTGCGCCAGAAATTTGTGGATCAGACAGTCCCACAGGCAGAATACCTTGGCCTGACAGTGCCAGATGAAACGCTGCGCTGGAACGAGGAAAAGGGCGGCTACGATTTTGCCGAACCCGACTGGGAGGAATTCTTTCAGGTCATTCAGGGCAATGGTCCCTGCAACACGGAACGCCTCGCTGCGCGCAATGCCGCGTGGGATGATGGCAAATGGGTGCGTGACGGGCTTCTGGCCCATGCCGAAAAGCGCAGCATGAGAAAGGTGGCAGCAGAATGAGCTCTCCAAACTCCGCATATCCCGACACACCAGAGACACCAAGTAAACCCAAGCGTCATGAATGGCCGTTGTGGGAAGTATTCATCCGCGGTCAGCATGGCATGAGCCATCGCCACGTGGGGTCGCTGCACGCACCGGACGAAAAAATGGCAATCAAGAATGCCCGCGATGTCTATACCCGTCGCAACGAAGGTGTGAGCATCTGGGTGGTCGAGGCGCATCACATCACGGCGTCCAGCCCTTCGGAAAAGGGTCCGCTCTACGAGCCGTCGGAAAGCAAGGTGTACCGTCACCCGACCTTTTTCGACATCCCCGAAGACGTCGGAGCTATGTGATGGCGAACGTTGATTCAAAAACGCTCTTCGAATTCCTGTGCCGCATGGGCGACAACACCTTGGTTTTGGGCCATCGTGTCAGTGAATGTTGCGGGCATGCGCCTGTCCTGGAAGAAGATATCGCGCTTGCGAATACCGCGCTTGATCTGATTGGCCAGACACAAATGTGGCTCGGCTATGCCGGTGAGATCGAAGGTGCCGGACGAAGTGCCGACGATCTGGCAATGCTGCGCGATGTTTGGGATTTTCGGAATGTGCTTCTGGTGGAGCAGCCCAATGGTGACTTCGGTCAAACGATGATGCGGCAGTTCCTGTTCGACACCTGGCACCTTACCATGCTCAAGGCACTGACCACCTCGTCGAACGAACAGATCGCCGCAATTGCGGCAAAATCGATCAAAGAGGTGCAGTACCACGTCGAACGCTCCGGGGATACAGTTGTCGGTCTGGGCGATGGCACCTCCGAAAGCCATAAACGCATGCAGGCTGCGCTCAATCTTCTCTGGCCCTATGTTGGCGAAATGTTCGTGGCCGATGCAGTAGATGATGCGATGGCCTCAGCAGGTATCGGGCCCGATCTTGCCGAATTGCGTGCGGAGTTTGATGCACATACCAGTGCCGTTCTGTCAGAGGCCACACTGACGATTCCGGAAGGTGGATTTGCCCACAAGGGCGGCAAGTCCGGCTTTCAGCATTCCGAACACCTGGGCCATATGTTGACGCAGATGCAGTGGCTCCAACGTGCCTACCCCGGAGCGGCATGGTAAGATGAAACCCGCTACAGACGAGATCTGGGGCTGGCTTGATGCGGTGCCTGACCCCGAGATCCCGGTGATCTCGGTTGTCGATCTGGGAATTGTGCGGGGTGTGGAATGGGATGGTGACACGCTCGAGGTGGCCGTCACGCCAACTTATTCCGGATGTCCCGCCACCAGTGTCATCTCGATGGATATCACAAACGCGTTGTACGAACGGGGCGTACAAAACGTACGGATCAAGACACAGATCAGCCCCCCCTGGACCACCGATTGGCTGTCCGAAAAAGGACGTGCCAAACTTGTGGATTACGGCATTGCGCCCCCTCGCGCTGCCGGCGGTCCGGAGTGTTGTCCACGGTGCAAGTCACCCAATGTCACCCGGATCAGTCAGTTCGGATCGACCCCGTGCAAGGCGCAATGGCGGTGTCAGGAGTGTCTAGAGCCTTTCGACTATTTCAAATGTATCTGAGGAGCATGTGATGGCCCGCTTTCACCCCTTGTCCGTCACTGACGTCACCAAAACCATTCGCGATGCCGTTGTGGTGACCTTGAAGCCGCTAAATGGCGGCGATTTCGACTTCATTCAGGGCCAATACCTGACATTCCGGCAAGACTTTGACGGGACAGAAGTGCGCCGCTCGTACTCGATTTGCGCGGGAAAAGATGACGGCGTACTGCAGGTGGGCATCAAAAAGGTCGAGGGCGGTGCGTTTTCTACATGGGCCAATGACCATCTTGAAACCGGCATGGTCATCGAAGCGATGGAGCCGATGGGAAGCTTTCACACGCCTATCGAGCCGCACAAGTCGAAAAACTATCTGGGGTTTGCAGGCGGATCCGGTATCACGCCGGTTCTTTCTATCATGAAGACCGTCCTCGCACAGGAACCCAAGAGCACGTTCACGCTGGTCTATGCCAATCGAGGCGTGAATACGATCATGTTCCGTGAAGAGCTGGAAGACCTCAAGAACCTCTACATGGGGCGGTTGAACGTGATCCATGTACTGGAAAGCGACGCGCAGGATATTGACCTGTTCATGGGTCGGGTTGACGCCGAAAAGTGCAAGGCTCTGTTCAAGCATTGGATCGATATCGAGACTGTCGACACATCGTTCATTTGCGGACCCGAACCCATGATGTTGGGTATCGCTTCGGCGTTGCGAGAACATGGTTTGACGGACGATCAGATCAAGTTCGAGCTGTTCGCAAGCGCGCAACCCGGTCGTTTGAAGCGCAAGGCGGAAAGTGCCGCCGGCAGCGCCACTGCCAAATCGACAGAAGCCACTATCTCAATGGATGGTTCGGCGCGGAGCTTTACTATGAACAAGGACCAGTCGATCCTTGATGCGGCGCTCGAAAACGCGCTGGACGCACCTTACGCATGCAAGGCCGGTGTGTGTTCGACCTGTAAATGCAAGATTTTGGAAGGCGAGGTCGAGATGGTCGCGAACCATGCGCTCGAGGATTACGAAGTGGCGCAAGGATATGTTCTGTCGTGCCAGTCCTTCCCCGTGTCCGACCGAGTGGTCGTGGACTACGACCATTAAGGAGTACGACCATGACCGACACGATGGATATCAACGATTACCTGGCCCAAGGTGGCCGCCTGACCAATCCTGCAAACGTGCCCACGCGCTACCGTGCCGAGTTGATGAAAATCATGGCGACTTTTGTGGATAGCGAACTTGCTGGCGCGGCAGGATTTGCGGATGTGATTAATGCAGGTCCAGGCATAAAGGAACGGATCGCGGCGGCCCG
Organism: Marivita sp.; assembly: GCA_043585115.1. Classification (GTDB taxonomy): domain Bacteria; phylum Pseudomonadota; class Alphaproteobacteria; order Rhodobacterales; family Rhodobacteraceae; genus Marivita. The sequence goes on along the minus strand of CP121326.1, from coordinate 1,888,565 downwards.
GATCGTCTTGGAAAAGACAGACAATGCAGACAAGGTTTTGAAATTGATGGGGCAGTTCGGTGCGAATACCGATCGCTATGCCAATCATCACCCTTGGTCAGATCGCTTGCCCCGCGACACCTTACCGGGTGCTGCACGCAACGCGCATGATATGCGGCTTTCGGTTCTCAACTACCCTTTGGATGGCTGGACCGATGCGGTGGTGATGAACATGCTCATGGGGCTTGCCGTTGATGTGCAATTATCCGAATTCCTGACATCATCATACCAGCCTTTTGCCGAAGCGATCCGTGAAGTTGCACCGCGTGAGCGACGTCATACCGAACTGGCTGTCGAGGGGGTGGAGAAGCTGAAAGCGCAGGGCGAAACCGATGCGATCAACCAAAGCGTTGTCTATTGGTGGCCGCGCGTCAGCGAAAGCTTTGGCGCAGGTGTTTCAGGGCGGGGCGATGCACTCAAGGCGATGGGGTTGCGCAGCAAAACCAATGCCGAACTACGCTCCGCCTGGATCGAGGCCGCGTCAACGACGCTGAAAAATCTCGGCTTGGATCGTCCCGAAATCTGACACAGAGGCGTGGCTGTCAGAGGCCGGGAACACCTGACAACGTCAGGCGTGTGACCAGTATTGCATATTCATAGCGTGCGTGATGGCCCGCCTTTCTGTTCCACATGTAGAACCAGTTGGAGTTGGGCATTCCGAAAACCGACATCACTGTGGCCCGTTACGCATTGGGCCGGTACGCGGCACGTGAACCCCACGCGCGATCACGTCACAACAACACCCGCAAAGACACGCGGAGCGTGCTTGAGTGGTTGGCAAATCACTGTACTTCGTTGGGGATGTGATCACCTTGGGTTGGCATCAATGTGCCATTTGGGGCGCAGAGCCAATCAAATGACAAAATAGCTGCTGCCCAAGCTATCAGACCCCCCAACGAACGCGACGACGAGCGTTTCGCCAGCATAGGTGATGGTGCTGTCCCGCGAACCTGAACTGATCGCAAGGTCTCCAAAACCCGAAATACCCCAGGACGATACATCAATTCGGTCGATCCCGGTTTCGAAATCGGAAATCCGATCACTCGCTCCGTCCAAACTCAAGACAAAGACATCCGCGCCAGAACCGCCTGACATGACGTCATTGCCGAAGCCATCGGACAGGGTGTCGTTTCCGGCCCCGCCGATGATAAAGTCATCGTCGGCAAAACCTGAAAGGCTATCGTTCCCGGCACCGCCCATAATCAGGTCTTCCGCGATTGTTCCATTGATCACGTTCGCTCCGGCAAGGTCGCTCAGCGTCAAGCCAGTGGTATAGACTTGCCCGTCTGGTGCGTCGAAATCCGGCAAGAGACCGTTCTGGAAGTGTGCCCCGCCGCGATCTTCCCACCATGCAGGAGTGCTCAGATTTCGATCCTCCATGACTTGCCCTCTTGGGGACAGGCCAGTGTCCTCCAGACTCGAGTACAGATCCCAGCTTCCGAACAACGAGGGCAATCCCACATCGCCAAATTGCATGAATGGCCCATTGCCGTTTGCTTGCCATGCATCCCACAGCTGCGCGTAGTAGGTTCCCATTTGCTCGCTGTTCACAAACGTCAACAACGCGCGTTCAATCGCATCGAACTCTGGAATCCTCTCCGAGCCACCATCAGCGGTGTCCCGATACAGCCCGGGCACGTTCTGAATTATATGCTGCCCCCCTTCGTACAGCTTGAACGAGATTCCAGGATAGGTCCGCGCCAGCTCTGCTGAGATCGTTTCAAACGAGTCGATCGTTTCAAAAAGAGCGCCCGGATTAAACCCTTCCGGCCGCTCGACGCCGGGCAATGGAACGTTGGAGATGTAATCCTGCAGCCATTGCTGAATATCCACATCGGGAGAGTTGATCGCTTCTGCCAAAGCCGCTGAATTCTCAGCTAGCAGCTCGATCCCGAAATAGCTGGTGCCCGCAATCGCATCAAGATGATCGGTCGGAGCGATATAAGGATCACTTTCTGTTGCGTTAGCACGCCACACTGGGGCTTGCAGTATTTGTTCCAAGAACCATTCGTCATCAATGGCTTCTTGAATACCAATGACATTGGTGACCCGAACATCTGCCTCTGCCCCAAAAACCCCGTCTATTTGTTGGGCTACCAGCGTGGCTTTCCGCGAAAACGCGTTCAATTCCGCTTCAAAATCACTGGTCCCGGGCCACATCTCAAGACCAAGTTGCCTAAAGTACGTGGCTTCTTCGAACAATCCGTTCCATACTTCATTCGAGAGTTCGAAAGTGACCTTAAGCCCAGGGTCCAAATTGTCCCTGATATAGGTTGCAAGTGGCGTCACATAGTCAAGGCCGCTGCCATCATCTGCCAGAAGCGCTCTGTGCGGGATATTGACCCACATGTCTGCCCCAAGAATATTGGCGACCTCAACGCTGATTTCGATGGGCACACCTTTATCAGACCAATTGGCATCGTCGATCGTTGGTCGTTCGTCCCATGACGCAATTCTTGAGTTGTTGGTCTGCTCCCAATCCATGAAGCGCAGCTCGCGCATATCTGTATTTATTTCCAGCCATTCCGGATTGTAAATGTATCCTGCGTCGAACAACTCTTGGTGTTCCGATTTCACCAAGCTTATGTTTCGGATATGATTGCCTTCGACGCCACTGGAATTGGCGTCATTGATCCTAATCCAAAACATGATTTCATCAGCGCTGTCCAAGGTGAACACAATTTCACCCGGATTGTTGGATACGACATTGGCTGATCCCAAGACCTGAATATCGCCTTCGCCATCATAGGTCAGTGTGTAGGTCCCTTGCCGTTCTGCCATGAGGGCCGGGTGGTCGGAAAATCTGGTCCAATCAAAGAAGTAGGTCGCTTCGACACCTGGAATGCTTGGTACTTCTCTCGCCCAGCCATTTTCATCCAGATAAACTGACCCATCAAATGATGGATCATTGTCCTCAGAAGGTTTGAAAACACCTTGTGCCGTTTTCATGAGGTCGATGAAGGCAAACTGGGTTCCGAACGGTATAACACCGGTCAATCCGATTGCCAGCGATGGGTCCGTCAGTCCTTGCAACGGCGACGCGCCTGCATTGTCACCTGAGTTTTCGACTGGTCCGGGATTTCCAACAGGGGTAGGTGCTTCACCAGAATCAGGGGTCTCATCCCCATTCGGATTTTCACCTGAACCGGGCTCCATATCAGGCCCGGTGTCTACCGCAACTCCTTCTCCAGAGACGCTGACATTTGCAACCGCTGTTGACGTCTCCCCGGTACGCGTGTCGGTGACGGTGTAAGAAATGCTGAACTGGCCGGTTTGTCCCTCCCCCAGATCATCATAGGCGCCGTTCAGGTCTGCGCCGACATAGCCCCAACTTGTCAGAATGAGATCGACACCGTTGGGAAGGCGCAAAACGGTGTCGTCGTCGGGGGCAATGGTCACGCCTTGAACTTCAGTGACAACAAGACTCCGGTCCGTCCCGTCGTCATTGTCAAGGAGCACGCCCAAGGCATCGAATTTGGGATGGCTCTCGGTCGTTGAAAAACTGTCATTGACGGCAAAGCCTGTCGCCAAGTCATCTGTCGGGTCTATGCCAAGTGTCAGTAGGGCTGTGTCGACCTTGTCCTGTATAACGGAAAAATCCGGGTCAGTGGTAGCACCACCAATGATGGCTTCGATCATCTGGCCTGTGCTGACCTCACCGCTTGTCAACGCGTCTGTCCAGAATTCGACGCCGGCGCCATCTGGGTCGCGATTGAACAGATTGAGGTAGATAGATGTGATAAACGCTTCTGGCGTAGAATTCTCCGGGTCCGCGAAATAGGGATACAACGCGCGCGTTTCGTCCTGATCCGCAAAGTAATTCGCGATTTCTAGCGTGGATACCCCACTCTCATAGGCGTTGACCCAGAATTCAAAACCGACAGGATCAGGTGCCCGGTTGTAATAACCAACATAATATCGGGCAATGATTTCTGCGCTGGTTGGCATTTCAACGATCCTTTTCCAAGTGGCGTGGCATTGCGCAAATATTTCAAAGTACCAAACCATCTTTATGCACTAGGGATGCATAACCCTAAGCCACCAAAACCATTGAATAATAATACCTACGCACGCGACGTCTAGAGTATGTTCGGTTTGTGATTCGATACAAGCTGCGAATTTGCCGCGCGCAAGAGCGTTTGCGGGCACTGTTCCTGCTGGAAGTAAACTGTCCGCCGCTGACCAAGCCATCTAACAACGTGTAAAAGGCAAAAGGGCAAATGTTTGGCGGTAAAGTGGGGCATTTCAGAGGTCGAGCCACTCGCTCCTGTTTCTGTTATTGGTACGGCGGCGAACCTGAAAGATGCCATTGATAATGGCTTGGAACACGGGCGAGGGTGTCGGTCGCGACGATCGCGGAAATCTGCAGTCGCGCGATGATGAATGTGGCGAAAGAAATCGGGGGTGCTCCCAGCGTGTTTCAGGCCACCTTCCTTGCGCCTTTGTCAAAATTGGACGCTGAGGGTTCGGGTGATCACGCCCGAGAGCAATACGGGCTGTAGAAATGTTGGGCTTGCGGGGCCACGGCGCTCCGCAGCTCCTGTAACCCAAGAGCCGCCACCCGCGCTAAGCGAATTGCGCTCCAGAATAAACGATTAAAGTGAATGATTTACACGTCGCGCAGCTCTTTTGGTTAAATCTCAAGAATATTCTGGACTCCAGTTCCAACAGAAAAACCTCTCGACCGCCGTATCCGGGCCTGTGAAGCTTGCCACAAGCCCGCTTTTGCAGTCTTATTTGATCACCACCTGTCAATCTTATGACTTGGAGACGTCGATGGACACGATGCAAGCTTCTGAAATTGAAGGTACTTTCGCACCAAAGGAGATTGCGGAAACCTTTCTTAAGCAATGGTACTATGCCCCGGTTCCGATCATGAGCCCCGAGGATGCGAGCGCGGCCGTAGACGCGTTCCGTGCTTTTTAGAAGGCGTCCGAGAAGGAATTCGGCGAAGTGCACAGGTTTAAGGCACATTTGCTGAGCCCTGACCTGGCCCGTGTGGTCATGCATCCGCGCATCATTGAGGTCGCAACCGCGATCCTGGGTCCGGACGTCTTGCTGTGGTCGTCGGACTTTTTCGTTAAGCCGGGCGGATCAACTGGATTTGTGTCATGGCATCAGGACAGCACACATGCTGGACTTGAGCCGACCGATCAGATCGTGAACTTGTGGCTCGCCCTGACGCCAAGCAAAGCGGAAAGCGGTTGTTTGCGCGTTGTGCCGGGCACACACGAGGCCGGGCAGCTTTCGCATTCCAACACTGAAAGCGAAGATAACATGCTGTTTTTTGGTCAGACCGTCGAAGTGAACGGCGAGACCGTCGCAATGCCGCTTGAACCGGGTCAGGCGTCGTTGCACTCGATGCGGATTGTGCACGGGTCTGAACCGAACCAATCAGACCAACCACGCATCGGCATGGTGTTGCGCTTTATCCACCCATCCGTGCGGCAGACAAAATCTCGCGATAGCGCCACCCTGGTGGCAGGTACAGATACCTACGGCCATTTCGATCACGAAACCTTGCCGGATGCCCATTTCAGCCCGGCTGCAATTGAGATGTTCAAAGATGCGATCCGCCGCCCCTCTGGCCTTGGCTGATCGCGGACATGGGATGGACGCCGGAAACAATTACCACCGCATTAACTCGGGTGCCGGGGTTTGCCGAAGCCGCGCTGATTGCGCTGCTATTGGCCATTGCGGCAATCATTGTCAGCTGGGTGGTTGGACTTTTGCTTGTTCTGGCCGGGCGTTCCAAATTCTGGCTGCTAAGGTCCAGTGCCGGCTTTTACATCTGGTTTATCCGCGGCACGCCCACCCTGATCCAGATCTTTATGATTTATTTCGGCCTGCCCCAGCTTGGCATCCGACTTGATCCATATACGGCAGGCATCCTGGCGCTCGGACTATCGGGTGCGGCCTATGTTGCCGAAATCTTACGTGCAGGGTTCAATGCCATTTCAGATGGCCAATTTGAAGCGGGGCGTAGCCTTGGTCTGTCGATGCCAGTCATTCTGGCGTTTGTCGTGGTGCCGCAATTGCTGCGCATCGTGGTCCCGGCTCTGACCAACGAAGCCATGAACACGCTCAAGAACACTTCGCTTTTGTCGGCTATCACGATTGTCGAAATCACATTGTACGCCAAGCAACAGATCGCGAGCACCTTCCGCCCGTTCGACTATTATATTCTTGCGGCCATTTTCTACCTGATGATGGCCGAGGCGTTAAACCAATTCGCAAAATGGTACGAGCGCCGGTACCCGCCGCTGTCCACCTAAGGACACCCCCTCCACCCTCTAACGATTAGGAACAAGACCATGACCATCGACAGACGCCGTTTTGGACATCTTATGATTGGTACGGGGATCGCCGCCAGTTTGCCTCTGGTGCGCCCTGCCTTTGCAGACAATCACCTCGAATTGCTTGACGCCGGTACCTTATCGAGCGCGACGGAAGGTACATTTCCCCCGTTCAGCTATTCCGATGGTAGCGATCTCAAAGGGTTTGAGTTGGCCGTCATCCGCGAAGTCGCATCCCGTCTTGGGCTCGAACACAAACCCGTGGTCATTGCTTGGGACTCAATCCTTGTTGGACTGATGTCTGATCAGTACGATATGATTTCCAACCCTATGGGCATCACCGAAGAGCGGCAGAAATCCGTTTATTTCTGCGATGCATGGGTCGAAAGTGGCGCCCGTATCGCAGTGCGCACGGATGACGCTGCGCAAACCACCGATGATCTGAAAGGCCGGAGCCTTGGGACGATTGTCGCCTCGACATTTGTGCCGCTTGCCGAAGAACTGTCTGACGACGTGAAAACCTATGGCTCTGATCCCGAAGCGTTGCAGGATCTGATCAATGGCAACATCGACGGCGCAGTGGTTGACGGAATCGGTGGGTCCTATGCGATCAAGACAGGCGGTTTGCCTCTGCGCTTTGTCGATGGATTCCTGGACAGCTACCAGATGGGATGGGCCGTCGCAAAATCCCGGCCCAATCTTGTGCGGGCGATCAATGGCGCGCTTGGTGACATGGTTTCGGATGGCACATTCAGCAAAATTGCGATGGAAGAAATCGGCATAGATCCCACACCGCGCGAGCCGATCCGCACCAAGTTCGAAAGCTGACGACCAGTTGCCCGGCGAGAATTGCTTGCCGGGCACACAGTATGACGGTCAGGATTTTTTTGTTTCGTCCATGATCCGCGCTAATAGACTTTTCCCGAAGACGCTCCATTAACTATCTAGCTTTCTATTTTGTCTTTTTCATAATTGAAAATAACACTAATCATCTTGTCAACATGGCATTGTGGATCATATTCGATCGATGGGCAGACAATTCGCCACTCTTGAGAGAACAAATTTCTCACTAGTTTGGGATCTATTTGCTTGAGAATCTCTATTCTTTTCGTCCACCATGGCAGGCTCTCGCTGTAGCATTCTTTGCGCTCGCTTATTCCTATTGGACCTGTCACGCTTTTGTGCCGCCCCAAGTGCTCGTTTAAGCCACCTTCCGTTCGAAGGCGACGGGGCTTTTCCAGCCCAGTGCTGAGTGTCGGCGGCGTGGATTGTAGAAGCCGTGTGTGGATGCCCCTTTCAATGCAAGAAGTTTTTAAGAGGGTGAAAGAACAAGTGATCAGGTGCAGTCGTGTGTCCGGCCTATGTTTGCGGCTTTCACTCGCCGCTGGCCTGTATGGCGTCCGTGGATTAGGTCCAAATCGTTGATGCGAGCGCATGGCTCTTGGCTTCTATCTGGTTTTCCCAACCCCGTCTTTTGACCGTTGTTCCTTACTCTCCTTCGCCCTTCTTACATTGCCGGTTTATTCCAACGGATGGCGCAATGCCTACGCAGCCAACGGTGGAATTCGATAATTTTCCTTTTTGGTCGTTAAGGCCCAAACTGTTCGGGCGAGCTTGTTTGCAAGGGCAGTTGCCACCAGCATGCGAGGCTTACGCGCGAGCATTTTTGCAAGCCATGAGCCGGGCGGTGGCCCTTTCCGCATAGCCCAACGGATGACGGCCATTGCGCCGGTTATCAATAATCGCCTTATGTCCCGCTGGCCCATTTTTGAGGTTCTACCAAGGATTTGCCGTCCACCTGTTGACTTTTGCCTTGGAACAAGCCCGCACCACGCTGCAAATTCACGCCCGTTGGAAAATTCTTCCATTGGCGGTGCGAAAGCTTGAATGGTTGTGGCACACATGGGCCCAATTCCAGGGATCGTCATAAGGCGCGATGTTGCTTCATCAGATTTGGCGCGGCTTTTTATCTCATGATCGAGCACCTCGATCCTTTCGTCGAAAAGAACAATCTGTTCGATATAGGCTTGGCAAAGGGTTTGAACTGGTCCCGGTAGGCTTACCGCAGCCTCATCAAAGTTATCAATCATTCGTCTAAACTGAACCATGCCTTGTCCAACGACGACGCCATACTCTGCCAAATGTCCCCGCAAGGCATTTACCAACTGAGAGCGTTGGCGAACAAACAAATCTCGCGTTCGAAACACCATGCCCTGCGCCTGTTGCTCGGAGCTCTTGACCGAGACGTAGCGCATGGTTGGACGAGACGCTGCCTCTACGATCGCTTCAGCATCATTCGCGTCATTCTTTTGCGCTTAACAAACGGCTTAACGTAAACAGGTGGAATGAGCCGGACATCATGTCCCAGCTTCCCAATCTCACGTCCCCAATGATGGGATGTGGCACAAGCTTCCATCGCGATGATGCAACTGGGTAGGTCCCTTAAAAAAGAGATCAGTTGAGGGCGCGACATTTTCTTGCGGAACACGAGAGAACCATCAGCGGCAGCCCCGTGCAGCTGGAAGCTCCGTTTTGCTAAATCAATTCCTACTATGCTAACATTCTCCATGGATGCTCTTCCTTTGTATGACAGTTTAAGCTGCTATCATTCTGGCACATTGTGATGCCGCCGGGTGGGGCATCCACCCCATCATTGATGTATTTGAAGATGGCCATCTCAGCCTTGCGTCTTGTTTCCCAAGGATGTCGCCAGATCAGTTCAGCTTTGATGGTTTTGAAGAAGGTCTCAACAGCCGCATTGTCGTAGCAATTGCCTTTGCCAGACATCGATGCTATGAACCCATGTTGGCGCAGGAGCTTCTGGTAGTCGTGTGAACAATATTGCGACCCACGATCCGTGTGATGAATGCATCCCTTGGGCGGTTGCCGGAACGCGATGGCCATCTTCAACGCCCGGATCGCCAGATCACGTTTCATGCGATTGCTCACCGCCCAGCCGATCACACGCCTTGAATGAAGGTCCAGGATCACTGCCAGATAAAGCCAACCCTCACGTGTCCAGACGTAGCTGATGTCGCCGGCCCATTTCTGGTTTGGTTGATCGGCATGGAAGTCACGATCCAACAGATTGGGCGCAGTGTTGAACTTGTGGTCACTGTCCGTGGTGACCTTGTGTTTGCGGGTTCTCACCACGGATATGCTGTTCTGGCGCATCAGTCGTCCGACGCTGCGGTGACCCACGTTCAGGCCGATCTTTTTCAGCTCTGCAGTCATGCGCGGCCTGCCATAGCTGCCCAGACTGAGACGCGACTGCTCTTTGATATGCGCCAGCGTCACCAGATCAGACCGCTGTCTGCGGCTGGCTGGTCGGCTGCGGAATGCGCGTAGCCCGCGTGTGCTGACGCCAACGACATCACACAGCCGGTTGGCTGGGAAGGTGCACCTGTGTTCTTCGACAAACCTAAATCTCATTGCTTTAGGCCCGCAAAGAACTGGGTGGCCTTCCTAAGAAACAGCCCGCCGCTCTGGCATGGGCGCCAGAGCATAACCAAGTGTCCTGGCGCGCCGCTGGAGATTTGAGAGCACACGTTGTCTATGTCGTTCGTCGTAGGCTGCGGCGCCTTGATCTTGATAGGTCATGCCATGCCGCACAGCGTTGTAAAACAGCACTGCGATCTTGCGCGCTGTCGCCGTGACAGCCTTCTGCTTGCCTATGCGTGATGACAGCCGCCGATAGAACGCGCCCAATGCCGTGTCGCTCCGGCCAATCGTGACTGCCGCCAGACGCAGGAGTGCAGCGGCACGACTGGAGGATCGGCGTGTCCGAGAGGATAGCAGCTTGCCCCCAGAGATCTTGTTGCCCGGGGCCAGACAGAGCCACGACGTGAAGTGCTTGGCGCTTTTCCAGGCGCGCAGGTCTGTGCCGCATTCAGCCACCAGCTTGAGTGCCAGCGACGGACCCAGCCCGTGGATCTGCGTCAGGTCTGTGCCCAATACGCCGTAAAGAGCGGCTCTCACATCGAAGGACGGTGCATTGTGCTGCTTGCCTTTGATCCGCGCTTTCGGCAGCGGAGCCAGATCATCGTCTGCCCGGACAGTAAGCACTCCAACCGCCGCCTCCAGCCTTCGGTCGCACACCTCGATCTGTGCTTTGTAAAAGTCGTAAAGTTCCAGAGACTGAGTAAGCGCAAAGACATGCTCCTCACGGTCGTTGCCGACCAGCGCGGCTTTGATCGTCCCGATGGACGCTTTGCAGCGCAGATCACGATGAGCGGCGAGAACCTCCGGATCGCGCTCGCCGGCGACGATGGCACGGATGATCCGCATGCCTGTTGCGCCGGTGATATCGGCCACGACGTGATGCAGCTGCAGGTTCATCTCCATCAGCGCCTTCTGCATATGTTGGATATGCGCGGCGGCATATTCTGTCAGACGCTCTCGCTGGCGCATGTAGGCGCGCAGGGTGGCGATCTCCGCTTCAGGGCGGAAACTGCCACGGAGCAGGCCGTAGGAATGCAACTGGCGCAGCCATCCCGCATCGCTCACATCAGTTTTGCGACCTGGCACGTTCTTGGCATAGCGGGCATTCACGAGAATGACCTCGAAGCCATGTGCCTCCAGAATCTCGAAAGCCGGGATCCAGTAGACGCCGGTCGATTCCATGGCCACGCTGGTGACGCCGCATGAATGGAACCAGTCGGCAAGGTCGTGCAAATCCTGAGTGAATGTCCCGAAAGCACGCACTGGCATAATATCGGCGTCAGGGTTCACAGCCGCCATGTGCATCGTCGAGCCGATGTCGATCGCGGCCGCCTGAGGGTTGACCAACTTCAGGTCCGGGTGGCCACCGGTCTTATGCTTCGTCATGGCTTCTCCTCCGTTCAAGGCGAAGAGCGTGGGCCATGCAAGTTCGTCATCTTCCTAACCGGGATCGCCGCGATGGCGGCGTCACCACTCTCAAGTGCGCATCAGCCCATGTGCCACGTTTTTTAACGGGGTCCAGCCCACCAATAAGCCATCGGCAACTACCCTTCGGGCGAAGCGTAGCACAGGCTGTTACTACCGCGCACAGGCGGGCTGCAGCCCGGGACCGTTTTTTAGAACGTCCCTCTCCTCCTTGAGGAGCTTGATCTCGCGCCGAAGTCGGTCATTCTCTTTGGCGAGATCTAAATCTTCTTTCGACACCACGTCAGTATCTCGATGCGCATTGATCCATTTGTTCAGCGTCGACATTCCAACACCTAGATCATCAGCAACTTGCTTGCGCGTCAGTCCGCTGGTCAGCGCAATACGCACCGCATCTTGGCGGAATTCGTCCGTCCGTTTCAGTCCCATAGTCAGTCTCCTTTGGTGCAGTAAATGCTATCAAAGGAGCGGCATCAAACCGCGACAGGTCCATATTACTTCTAAGCAGTATGCTATATACGAGGAATAGCAATCCAAAATTGTTAGTGAGCTATTATGATCTTTCTTCAAGCAAGCATTTAGCATTTCGTGTGGCCAAGTGCTAGGCGCACCAATTTTGGGATCATTCACTGGTGAAGAATGAGAGTGATAAGTTGTAAAAACTGTAGCCAGACAAAAAGAAGTTAGCCGTAATATAAAAGTCTTTTTCGATATTTGCATTTTCTTTTTTGCCTCTTCTAAAGCGGCACTTCATTGTGGCGAGGTTGTTATACGCTATCGGTAAGGTAGCGCATCCGGTTGTCAACTCTCACTTATGGTGCGAGCATGAATGAGTGGGGTTGTCTAGGGTTGAGAGGGCTATGTTGCAACAAATCCGTTGCGGCGCGTTACGCTTAAAAGGGTGATTTCTGGAAGTTCCAAAAACGTATGAGTTTTGGCCGTCTACAGGGTTTATTTGATATTTTGAACTGCTGAATTCCAAAGGGCAATGATGCGTTCATCTTTGAGGCCACGGATACGTCTGTGCAGTTCTCTTTCGAACGAACCGCGTGTCACTCTTGATGAAATGACGGCCTGAGCGAAAGCATCAACCGCATCTTCATCATGTCCCATCTGAGCTAACGCGATACCTCGCTCAAGGTGGATAATTGAGCCTTCTGCCCGTTCGATAGTGAATATCTTGAAGGGTTCGGCTGCGGTTAAGGACATTTTGCAGAAGCGAAGCTTCTTCTCGCCTTGATATCGGTCTTGGCGGCAGGCCCAAGCCATTAGCCCTGCGGTCATTAGCGTTAGCCAAACGCACAAGAAGACTGAAATGAAAACTGCTTTGGCCAATGTCTTGCTGCTGGCTTCGTTTGTCTTGTCCGCATGCTTCATGCTTCATGCTTCATGCTTCATGCTTCATGCTTTAAAGTAACACGAGGAGCTCAAGATAGAGAACTCTTCCAAAACCCCTGGCCAAAACCAATGTGCCGAAAACGGTGGTTATTGGACACTTTGCAAACATTCAGCAGATCAATCGCTTGTCTGTGTCAAAAACCCTATCCTAAACCACCTCGGTTTTGAGACGTTTTGCGCAGGTTGTTCTAGAGCAGGAGCCGTCGCGAAGAGTTTGAGGTGCGTCGTCAATCTCCAGCGTGAGCATTTGACTAAGACCGCCAGATGATAGTTGTGAACAGCTTTTCTGCCTTAAACACTATGCTGAACGTTAGCGTGCGTCGAAACACGCTGTTTGAAAACGTGTTCCCAAACAGTGTGTTCACACAGTAACCGCAAACACTGTGTTCAACACCGCGATTCCAAACACTGTGTTCAACACAGTAAATCACTCGCCACCGCCCATCAACACACGACAAAACTGTGCGATGAGTGTGCAACGCAGGAAGTAAAAACTGTGCGACGCGCAAGTGCCTTGTTTTTATGGCTAAAGTGGTGCCCGGGGGCGGCATGGCATTCCAGTCTCAGGGGACCCCAGCTAATCCCTTAGATGCTTGTAATGAATGTGTTTTCCTAGCACGGCTGCTCCCAGCAGACCTTGCGTCATCCCAGTAAATCCCGTAGCTTGTGGGGGATAATTTGGGGGATATATTCTTGGGGAACCTAACAGCCCTCTTCATCAAATCCGCGCCACCCGGCAAGCATGAAGACGGCGATGGATTGCGACTGATCAAACGCGAGGGCGGAGGTGGCCAATGGGTTTTCCGCTACACGCTTTACGGACGCCGTAGGGAAATGGGTCTCGGAGGCCTTAGGGCTCTCTCCTTGAAAGACGCACGGGACCTCGCCTCCGAGTATCGGACTTTGGTCGCCAAAGGCAAAGACCCCATCGAGCATCGACGCAGGCAACGCCAGGACGCCATGCGCGACCGCCATCTTCTAAAGGATGTAGCTTTGGATGCCTTCGAAAGCCGCAAGGCCGATCTCAAGGGGGACGGGGCTGCGGACGATGGTACAGCCCGCTAGAGCATCATGTGCTTCCGAAACTCGGGCAAATGCCCGTCGCTGAGATTACCCAAAGCGATATCAGAGACGCCCTTGCACCGATCTGGCATTCCAAGGCTGCGACGGCCACGAAGGCTGCCAATCGCCTCAAGATCGTCCTGGATCACGCAGCCGCTCTGGGCCTCGATGCCGACTTGCAGGCCGTCGCCAAGGCCAAACAGCTCTTGGGTCGGCAACGGCACCAAGTCACGTCGATCCCGAGCATGCCGTGGGAGGACGTGCCTGCGTTCTACGCATCGCTGGAGGAGCCGACGATCACGCATCTCGCGCTGCGGCTGCTCATCCTTACAGGGCTTCGCTCACGGCCAGTGCGGTTTGCGCGGCTGGAAGAAATCAACGGCGATGTCTGGATCGTACCCGCCGAGAACATGAAGGCGCGCCTCGGCGCTGCGGAGAACTTCCGAGTCCCTCTCAGTGAAGAGGCACAACGTGTTATCGAGCTTGCCCGTCCCTACGAGCGAGATGGGTATTTGTTTCCGTCGGTTCGCAAGGGGGTCATCAGTGACGCGACGATGGCGCGGCTGATGGAGCGCAGGGGGCTGGAAGCACGTCCGCACGGCTTCCGGTCCAGCCTACGCACCTGGCTTGCCGAAGAGACGGACGCCCCGCATGAGGTGGCCGAGATGGTCCTGGCGCACGTATCCGACAACAAGGTGGTCCGCACCTATCGCAAGACCGACTTTCTGGATCAGCGGCGGCCGCTGATGGAGAGGTGGGCACAGTTGTGCATGGAGTAACGCTATGGCGACGCCGCGGGCAGCGGATATCTTGAACGTTACCTGCCAGAGGGCAGGTCACCCTTCCGATCCGCCTTGAAAGCGCTTTTCCCCTTCTCGGCCCAAACCTCCCGCGCATGTTCTCCTTGGTCGCTCTGCAGCTTCGCGGCCATCCACAGGAGCCCGCCGTAGATCAGCGCACGGTTGTCGTTGGTCAATTCAACGATCCCGGACTTGACGATGAGACCACCCAGCTCAATCAGATGCCGGGTGCGTTTGCGGCGTTCGACCTGCCAGCTGCGCATATCATGCCGCCCCCGGGCGGCCTGATGCCGACGGCGCGCCGCCAGATTGTGTCGGAGTGCTTGTCGCGTTGCGGTCAGTCGCTTTTGCAGGTTTCCGCGACCGACCTTGAAAGAACGCGGCCCCGCGTTTTGACCAGGCCTCCCTTTTTGCAACATCCGTAGTCTCGGCCAGCACGATCAACGCACCGGCGAGTTCCTCTGCACTGAATGCATCGGCTCCGGTGGCGATGACCAACTCGCCGAGTTGTTGCACATTTCGTGTCTTCAGCTCTTTCGCCTTCTGCTCCAGTCCTTTCAACTCCGCGTCGTAATCCCGTGGTTTGCGCATTGCATCCTCCATAGAGTGTTGATGCAGAGAGGATAACGGAGCAGCTTGCAGAAGGCTCCAGGGTCGTCGGGACGGTCCGAACCGGGCTGATCGCTCCCGAGATTTTATTGAGGGAGGGCGCGCTTATACGTCGTTCCGACGTGGGGGTTCCCGTGCCAATGATCAGCCCATCATGGCGATTTATCATCTCCACGTGAAGGTCATCGGGCGCGCAGCTGGCTCCAGCGCGGTGGCCTCTGCTGCCTATCGCGCGGCGACCCGGTTGCGCGATGACCGGATCGAACGGAGCCATGACTTTACAGCCAAGCACGGTGTTGTCCATTCCGAGGTCCTGCTGCCGGAGACCGCACCCGAGGCGTGGTCCGACCGCGAACAGCTCTGGAACGCCGTCGAGGCAGCCGAGGTCAGGCGCGATGCGCAGCTGGCCCGCGAGGTGGAGTTCGCCATTCCGCGTGAGATGAGTGAAGCAGAGGGCATCGCGCTCGCCCGCGATTTTGCGCGGTCGGAGTTCGTGGATCAAGGTATGGTTGCCGATCTCAACGTGCACTGGGACAGGGGTGCGGATGGCCTGCCCAAACCCCATGCCCATGTCATGCTGACGATGCGGTCCGTCGATGAAGATGGGTTTGGCAAAAAGGTGCGTGACTGGAACAGCACCGGGATGGTCGAGCGTTGGAGGGAACGCTGGGCGACGCTTGCCAACGAGCGCCTCGCTGAACTCGACATCGACGCACGCATCGATCACAGGAGTTTGGAAGAACAAGGCATCGCGCTGGAACCGCAAAGCCAGATCGGCGCGCCCGCGCAGCGTATCGCGGGCGAAGGGAGCCCTGCCGACCGGGCCGAACTGCATCGTGAGATCGCACGCGACAACGGAGCGAGGATCATCGCGGAACCTTCGCTTGCACTGGACGCGATTACCCATCAGCAATCGACCTTCACGCAGCGCGACATGGCACGCTTCGCACATCGGCACAGCGATGGGATCAATCAGTTCAACGCGGTGAACAACGCAATCCGAAGCGCGCCCGATCTGGTGAATCTCGGCCAGGACAATCGCGGCAAGGATCGCTTCACCACCCGCGCAATGATCGAGGCCGAACAGCGCCTTCATCGCGCCGCCGAAGTCTTGGCCGAGAAGCAACTTCATGAGGTTCGGGATGCGGATCGCAAAGCAGCTTTGGCGCGTGCGGAAGCGCGCGGCCTGGTTCTGTCGCGCGAGCAGGCCGACGCTCTGGCGCGGATCACCGCCGGGCGCGATCTGGGCATCGTCGTCGGTCATGCCGGGACGGGAAAGAGCGCGATGCTCGGCGTGGCGCGGGAGGCCTGGGAGGCGGCGGGGTATCAGGTCCGGGGCGCGGCCCTCTCCGGCATCGCGGCAGACGGTCTCGAAAGCGGGTCCGGCATCGCGTCGCGCACCATCGCCAGCCTGGAACACGGTTGGGCGCAAGGCCGCGACCGGCTCACCTCGCGCGATGTCCTTGTGATCGACGAGGCGGGCATGGTCGGCACGCGGCAACTCGAGCGGGTGCTGTCCCATGCGGCAGATGCCGGAGCCAAACTCGTGCTGGTCGGTGATCCGCAACAGCTGCAATCCATTGAGGCGGGCGCGGCCTTCCGGTCGCTCCATGAGCGTCACGGCGGCGCTGAGATCGGTGAAGTGCGTCGCCAGCGCATGGACTGGCAGCGCAACGCCACCCGCGATCTGGCGACCGGTAAAACCGGGGCGGCGATCCAGGCCTATGAGGCGCATGGCATGGTGCATGCGGCGACGACACGGGACCAGGCGCGTGCCGATCTGATCGACCGTTGGGACCGCGACCGGCAGGCGGCACCGGATCAGAGCCGGATCATCCTGACCCACACCAATGCCGAAGTCCGCTTGCTCAATGACTTGGCGCGGCAGCGGAAACGCGAAGCGGGCGATCTGGGAGAGGACGTCTCCTTGACGGTCGCGCGCGGTGACCGTCGCTTTGCCAATGGCGACCGGGTGATGTTCCTGCAGAATGACCGCGGCCTTGGGGTAAAGAACGGCACGCTCGGCACCGTCGATGCGGTCAGCGCGCAAAGCATGTCTGTCCTCACCGACGACAGTCGCTCGGTCCGCTTCGACCTCAAGGACTACAACCGCCTCGACCACGGCTATGCCGCGACCATCCACAAGGCCCAGGGCATGACCGTCGACCGCGCCCATGTCCTCGCGACGCCGGGCCTCGATGCCCATGGCAGCTATGTCGCCCTTTCGCGGCATAGGGACGGACTGGACCTGCATTTCGGTCGCGACGACTTCGCCTCGCAGGATCAGCTGATCCGCACCCTGTCGCGCGACCGGTCCAAGGACATGGCGCTCGACTATGCCGAGGCCGATCCGGCGCAGGCCTTTGCCGCGCGGCGGGGAATTGCAATCCGGAAACGCGTCATCGAGGTCCTGCGCAAGATCGTGCCGGAGAAGTTGCGTGATAGGATTGATGGGTCGCGCCCTGCCAGAGACGGCGCGCTTGGCTGGGATGTCGCGCAGAGGCCGGGAAGGGAAGAGGCAAGGAAGGATATCCGTCCCAGCGCGGGTGCGCTGCAAAAAGCCGTGGCGTATGACCCGGAAGCGGCAATGCGAAAAGCCCGCACCGAAGCCCTCAAACGCCATGCCCGCGCGGTGGATGCGATCTTCACGGCTCAGGAGAGGGGGAACTCGGGCACGCCTGACCAGTTGCGCGACCTCGCCGAGTCTCGCGCGTCCTTCGAAGAGGTCCGGCCTGACGGCTGGCGCGATGCCGAAGCAGCCTATGCCAAGGACCCGTCGCTTGCCCGCGAGGCCGGATCGGGCCAGGTCAATCGAACCATCCGGGCGCTGCAACGCGAGACGCAGTTGCGCACCTCTCCAGAGCGCCGAGCCGCGCAGTTCGTGGAGCGCTGGCAGCACCTTGATCGAACCAGCCTGTCGCACTACCGGTCGGGCACGATGTCCGACTACCGCGCGACACGAGCGGAGATGGGCGAGATGGCCAAGAGCCTGCAGCGCGATCCGCAGCTGGAATCTCTGCTTGCCAACCGCAAGGCCGAGCTGGGCATCCGGATGGACTCGGGTCGCCGACTCGGTGCGGAACTCGCCTTCTCTCACGGCCTCGGCCTGGGCAGAGGAAGGGGTTTGGGTCTCTGAGACCCGTCCGATCTGCCGCCCATTCCACGCTCCGCTGCGACGATGGGCCGGGCGCTCTTGCGCGGTCAACGTAGCGTGGGCTGACTGGTTCAAGATTACCCAGAAACAACCAGCAGGAGGCAACAAACCCATGTCCGACCCAGACCGTATCATCCGCCTGAACACCGTCCTCGACCGAACCGGCCTGTCCCGGTCCACCATCTATCGCAAGATCGCCGAGGGCACCTTCCCCGCCCAGCTCAGGATCAGCGTGCATGGTGCTGGATGGAGAGAGTCCGAGATCAACCGGTGGGTTGAAAACCCGGTGAACTGGCGATTGGAGCGAGAGGAACGCTGACAGCCGCGAGGGCTTTACAGTGTTGCTGGGTCGCCTCGCGCATCAGCCAGCGATGTCTGGCGAAGAACAGGCTGCAAGACGAGGCGGTTGCTCTTCCTGGTGCCAGCAACTGGCTTAAACAGCCCATAGCGGCTACTCGATCAGGTGTTCGCCTGCTGCGGTACAGCCCGTAATCGCGGGCTTTAGCCGCAACTGCAAAACCAGTTGGTGGGCGAATTCACACATCGCGGGACAAAACCGACCTAAAGCGTTTCGACATTAACCTGAGACATATCCGGCAGCCTTGAAGTAGTTCCAACACTCTTCTGGATCGTAGAGATCGCAGATTGATCCGATGGCGTCGAAGACCTCGGTGAAGGTTCTTGCCCCGATCCGTCGCAAGTGGGCTTTCAGCTTTGAGTATGCCTGTTCGATGGGGTTCAGATCGGGCGAGTACGGCGGCAGGTATAGGAACCAACAGCCGTGGTCGCGCAGGGCCTGTGTGGCCTCCTTGTTACGATGGGTGGCCAGGTTGTCGAGGATCACGGCAGTGCCGGGCGCGATGTCTGGGATCAGCACGTCGCGAATGTAGGCGACAAAGGCGGGGCCGTCCATCGCCCCTTTGATGACCCATGGTGCGATCAGGGCATCCCGGGTCAGGCCTGCGATCAGTGTTTGTGTGCCCCAGCTGCCAAAGGGCGCATCCATCGTCAGGCGCTTGCCCCGTTGTGCCCTTCCACGCAGGCGGGTCAGGTTCGTTTTTACCGCGGTTTCATCAATGAAGACAACGCGTTCGGGCAAGGCCGCAATGGCAGGCAGACGATGTCTGAACCAGTCCGTGCGCTGCTGCCTTACCTTGGCACGACGGCGCTCGCTCGCGACCAGCGACTTTTTTTGTACGTGAACCCGAGCCGGGACAGCAGGTTGGCGATGGAGGAATGATGCACCCGCACGCCCTCGGCATCAGCCAGCGCATCGCGCAACTCGAAGAGCGTGATATCGGGGCCCTGCGCGACCAGTTCCTCAAGGAAGGCCTGATGCGGAGCGAGCTTTCCCGTGCCGCGCGGCGGCCCCTGAGGGGCAGGTTCCGCATGGCCCATCGTCCTCACCTGGCGCGCCCAACGCGCGCCCGTTGCGGGCGAGAGCTGCAAACGCAACGCTGCCGCGCGCCCGCTTAATCCTTCTTCAATGTATCTCTGAAACCGCGTCCTGAGTGCCGATGGCAAAGGTGCTGACATGATCCATCCTCCCAAACAGGATGAATCACAGATCACGTCTCAAGGGAATCCCCCGCGATTCAAGTTCAAGCCGAAATGCTTTAAATTTGGGACTGTTGCATTAACTGTGGCGGGTTGCGGTGCCGTGGCGCGTCACTTGGGATCACGCTGCGATATCGAACAACCGATCGATGAACTCCAGCTCGCCCATGACCCCCGCATTCTTGTGGTGAATGTTGCCACGTTTGATGGTTCGGATCGTTTCGATGCCGCGCAATGTCGCCTTGGCCGTTCGTAAGGATCGAAAGCTCTGTCTGTACCCGAGAAGCCGTTTCAATGCTGCGTGATCGCTCTCGATCAAATTGTTGCGCCATTTTCGGTCGATATGTCGGATGCTGTCAAAATGCGGATCATATTGGTGATTGATCTCACGAATGACACGTCGATATGCCTGCGCTTTGTCAGTGCAGATCGTTGCAGGCCGATGCAGTCGCACGCGTTCGATGGCCTTGTTCAGGAAAGCCTTTGCAGCCTTTGCGTCTCGCCGCGCGGTCAGGCGGAAATCGACCAATTGACCGTTTGCATCGACTGCACGCCAAAGATAGCGCCACTTGCCACCAACCCGGATGTAGGTTTCGTCCACATGCCAGTCGACGCTCGCCCGGCGTAGATGTTTCTCTGTGCGCTTGGATAATTCAAGGGCAAACTTCTGAACCCAGCGATACACCGTCGATCGATCAACTGTAATATCGCGTTCTGCTAGCAGATCGACCACATCCTGATAAGACAGCGGGTAGCGCAGGTACCAGCGCACAGCACAAAGGATGATGTCGCGTGGGAAGCGGTGATGCTTGAACGGGGATTTACGCGGCATGATCAACCTCAAAAGCGCGAAAGTGGCCAAACGAAACGATTAATGAAACAGTCCCATACCGGATCCCAGCTCTGTGGTGCGGCCATTTAACTTGCCATTCGCTGCGATTGAAAAGTGCTCCCACATTTAATTTTGGCGTGCGTGTAAAAAAGGAATTTGTAAATTCCCTTAGTCACAGGCGTTTCGCCTTTGTGGGTGGCTTGATGGGCTTCGTTTATGAAGATAAAGTGAAACATCCTTAGGTCGACTTCTCTGGCGCCAAAAGGGCTTCGGAACATCTATTTCGATGCTTAAGAGACATGCGCTACGCCAATTTGCTTAGCGAAGACCCATTGATATCGTGACAGATGGACAAGGGCTGCAAATGAACTGCGCTATCAGTACAGGTCGGTCGCGGTTTCAGTGATCGCGCGCAACTGAGAAATTGCGGCTTGCGTCCCATCGATGACAGGTATGCGCAAAGCACCCGACACGGTTTGCGCGAAACCGGCCAAGGGGCCTCCGCCCATCACGATGCTTCTGACGCCGCGTTCCTGCATCGCCAAGCACTGATCGAACAGTTCCTTGTGAAAGCGTTGCTGGACTGTTGCCGCGTCTCCGAAATCGCTTTGACCAAGGTGTGAGACACTGGCAAGCGCATCCGTGAGCCCCTCGGCTTCGGCCTCTGCCAAAAGACTGGGAACAAGCTCTGCGCCGAACGTCACGATGCCGAATGGGCCTCCGATCTTGCGCGCTTCGGCAAAGGCGGCTTCCGCGATGCCGATCACCGGGGTGTCGCGGCAAATCTTGCGCACGGCAGATGCGCCGGTGTTGCCGAAAGAGGCAAGCACGATGCCGTCCCGTATGCTTGTGTCGTTCTGAACCTTTGCCAAGACGCCTCGCGCCGCTTTCTCGGCATCGTGTTGCGTCACGATCAACTCCGGGCCGAAATCCGGGCAGGTTGTGGTGAAACTGTCTCCAGGCAGGCTCACTGCATTCGCGGCCTCTCGGATGCGCGCGGTGACACCCAAAGACGTGTTCGGATTGATGATCAGCAGACGCATCAGAGGATGACAGAGGGCAACCACAGCGACAAGGCCGGGAAGACGTTGATCAGGAACAGTGCCACCAGCATCGCTGCAATGAATGTCAGCATGGAGGGGATGATCTTGGCGATGGATATTTTTGCGATGGCGCAAGTGATGAGCACCACGGATGCCACAGGCGGCGTTTGCTGTCCTATGCCCAGGTTGATCGTCAGGATCAGGCCAAAATGTACGCGGTCGATGCCCAACTCGTCGGCAAGAGGCAGGAAGATCGGGACGAGCATGAGAATTGCAGGCGTGCCATGGATGATCGTTCCTGCGAGCAGGAAGAACACGTTGATGGCCAAAAGCACGACCCAGTAATTGTCCGAGATATTCAGGATTCCCTGAGCGATGTCCTGCGGAATGCGTTGGTTGGTCAGGTACCACCCGAGCAGGGTCGAGGTCGCCACGATAAACATAAGCATGGCGGACCGCTTGCCCGCGATGCGCAGTGTATCCAGCAGGGTGCCCAGCTTGACCGTGCGATAGACCAGCATGGCAAGAACGATCGACCAGAATGCCGCGATGGCGCCGGCTTCGGTTGCAGTGAAGACGCCGCCAAGGATGCCCGCCAGAACAAGGATCGGCAGCGTCAAAGGCACAGCGGCGTCCTTGCCTGTCTCGGCGACGCGGCCCCACGAAAACGCACCTTCGGTGGGATAGCCGCGCTTGACCGAGATGATGTACGCGGTCGTCATTAGCAATCCGCAAACAAGGAAACCCGGCACGATCCCTGCGGCGAACAGTTCGGCAATGGATGCATTGGCGACGTAGGCGTACAGGATCAGGTTGAGCGAGGGCGGCACGATAATGGCCATCGTGGCCGAGGTGGATGTAACCGCCGCTGCAAACGCCGCCGGATAGCCGCGCTTGCGCATTTGCGGGATCATGACCGAACCGATGGCCGCGGCGTCCGACGTTGCAGTGCCGGAAATCTCGGAAAAGAACAGTGATGTCAGAATGTTCACATGCGCCAGCCCGCCCCGGATATGACCGACAAGCGACGACGCGAACGCGATCAGCTTTTCCGCGATCTTGCCCTGGTTCATGATCTCGCCCGCGATCATGAAAAGAAGAGCTGCAACAAGCAGATAATTGTTCGCGCCACCAAACGGGATTAACCCGATGATTTGCGGCACCACCCCGGGATCAAGGATGATCATCGTCGCAGCCGTCACCCCCAGAACGAAGGCAATCGGCAGACCAAAGATCAGCAGCACAACCAACAGGATCAGAATGATCCATCCGGGATCAAGAAACATCACGCATCACATTCCGGTAAAAGATCCATCGGCTCGATCCGGCCCGTGATGATGCCGATCAACCGCACGCCGCAAAAAAGCGTGATCAGGGCACCGCCCAAGGGCATGGCACCGCGAAACAGGATCATCGGCGCGTCGATAGAAATCAGCGACCGCCCCGCAAAACTCGCGGCGGCCAAACCGCCATACCACGCCAGCAAAGCCCCAAACGCCCCCATGAGAACCAGGCTCAGGCAGGTGATCACACGCTGAATTCCGGCGGGCATAACGCGCAGAACGGCATCGAAGCCAAGGTGTTCATTGGTGCGCGTCAGATACGCCGCGCCGATGAATGTCAGCATGGCCAGAAGATGCGCGGGAAGCTCCTCGCCCCAGGACACGCTGTCATTCAGAACGAACCGGGCGAAGACCGCCCAGTTCAAAAGCAGGAGCAACAGGCCCGCAAGCGAGATCACGATCACATCGAGCGCAACGCCCAGCCATCGGTCAAGCGTGCCGATCATATCGTTGCGGCGTTCCATGCCTGGCCTCTGCATCAACGTTTATTCGATGCCAAGCGCGGTTTTCGTCGCTGCAATCATGTCTTCGCCGATCACCTCAACAAAGGTCGGGCTGTCGTAGAGGGGCGCCGCCGCAGATTGGAAGGCCGCAAAGTCGATCTCGTTGATGGCGATACGATCCTGAAGGGCTGCGATGGTTTCTGCGTCGGTCGTTTCGCCCCAGTCAAACGTCCACGACGCCATATCCTTGGCAACCGTCACGACAGTGTCGCGCAGATCGTCATCCAGCCCGTTCAAGAATGGCTCTCCCATGACAAGAAACGTCGGCAGATACACATGGCCTGACAACGACATGTAGTCCTGCACTTCGAACAGTTTTGCAGTGTCCACGACGTTGGCCGGGTTTTCCTGCCCGTCGATGGTGCCCTGATCGAGTGCCGAATACACTTCCCCGAAGGAAAGCGGCGTTGCGTTTGCGCCCAACGTGTTGAACATCTCAACCCGCTGGCGGTTGGTAGGCGTGCGAATTTTGAGACCGTTGAGGTCTGCCGGTGTCACGATGGGGCGGACGTTGTTGGTGATCTGGCGGAAGCCATTGTCCCACATCGCAGCCAGCACCATGCCGCTGCCGTCAAAGCCGTCAGCGAGCATCTCACCCGCAGAGCTGTCGATGAAGGTCTGCACCGCCGCGCGATCCTCAAACAGGTAAGGCAGATCGAAGATCGACGTGCGGTTGTTGATCTGTGCCACGGCAGAGGCCGACAGGGACGCCTGATGCGTGCCGAAACCGAGGCCCTGAAGGACGTCCTCTTCCTTGCCCAACGTGTTGGACATAAAGATTTGCACATCAATCATATCGGGCGCGGCGGCTTCGAGACGCGTTTCGTATTCCTGCAGGAAGACATGCGCGAACGATCCTTCCGGCAGCGAAGAATTGATCTGCATAACAGTTTCGGAAGCGGCAGCGACAGGCAACACGACAGCGCCAAGCGCCGAAAACAATGAGACTTTGGAGATGGTCATTCTGCAATCCTTTCAAATGTACAACGGTCTGGAATTCACGTCTGCGGCTAGGTGAAATAAGTTTTTCATGTATGCGAAACGATAAAAGCAAATTTTCACACAAGTTTCCAACGGAAAACAAAAATTGCCCGCAAAAGCGGCAGCTTTTCTTGGCCATGCGTTATTCTTCGGGCATTTGTAGACGCAGTACTAAGCAGTCGGGCTATGGATCAAAGCTCGCCGAACTGCCTGTGGCTGTCTTCGATGGCGGCCATTCGGCTGCGTCCGGGCGCACCTGACACTTCCACCGTCCGCGCGCTCAGAAGATTGCACACGGCCATCACGGCAACGTGGTTCATCAATGGGCCCGATGCAGATGTCTTGCACGTGATCTGCCACTCGGCCTGCAATGCAGCCGGGATCGTTCGGTCCGACACCACGGCCAATGCCGCACCTGACGCGTGCACAGTGTTGATGACCGTTTCGACGATCTTTGGCGTTCTGCGCAAAGCAAAAAGGATAACCACGTCGTCTTTCGACAGGGATGCCAAGGTCTCGGGCAGCGTTTCACCAGCGCGCGGCAAGACAGTGACACTCGACAGAACTTGCGAGGTTTGCCACCCTAGGTATTGCGCGAAGGTTTGCCCGGCGCGAAACCCGATACACCAGACACGTCCGGCTGCGTTCATGGCATGCACCAATTGGTCCAATGCGGCTTCGTCCAGTTCGGAATACGTCATCTCAAGGTTCTGCTGCGTGCCCACATAATGGCGCGCCACGACACCATCACTGTCTGCGGTATCATGCGAAAAGCGCAACAACGCAGTTCCGTTTTTTTGCTCATCCCGCACGGCGCGACGTGCTTCATCGAACGACTCGTATCCAATGCGTCGGACAAAGCGCGATACGGTTGCGTTCGAAACCTCCGCCAGTTCCGCAATCTCGGTCGCAGTGTAGCCTGCGATCTCGCCCGGGAAATCGAGAACGAGTTCAGCCAGCTTCCGCTCGCTTGGATGAAGATCTGCCAGACTGCTTTTGACGCGTTCAAGAAATGATTTAGACATGATCTTGCTCATGCGCATAATCGTGCGCGCATTCTTGAACGACGTAAATAGCTTTTAACTGAAGCATTTTATTCGTGCCGGAGTAGATGACAGTCACAACTAACCTTTGGAGTGGCCTACTCTCAGCAGCACATCTCTGAATGACGACCCTATCGATGGAGACTATCGGCCCAAACCTGATGGGGTGGATGGCTCCTGCTCCAACCGGCGTCGCAATGCGCCATACTGCAGATGTCCATATCTGCTTTTTGGAGGAGCCACCCAATGCAAGTTACCACAATCGGCCTTGATCTGGCCAAGAACGTTTTTCAAGTTCACGGGATTACACAGGAAGACGAGGTCGCTTTCAATCGCCCTTTGAGACGGGCGCAGTTGTTGCCTTTCTTTTCCAAGATTGAACCCTGTCTGATCGGTATGGAGGCTTGCAGCAGCGCGCATTATTGGGCACGTGAGCTGACTGAGCTTGGTCATGATGTTCGGCTTATCCCACCGATTTATGTGAAGCCTTATGTCAAACGCGGTAAATCCGATGCCATTGACGCCGAAGCGATATGCGAGGCGTTCACGCGCCCAACGATGCGATTTGTCGCGATTAAATCAGTAGAACAACAATCCTTGCTATCACTCCATCGTGCGCGGGATTTGCTGGTTCGTCAGCGCACGCAGCTCATCAACGGTCTACGTGGCATGGTCGCCGAGTTTGGTGTCTATATCGCCAGAGGCCTCGCTCGTATCATCGACTTTGCTGAGAACATTCTGGCAGGTGAGGTCTTGGACCTGCCGGAGATCGCGAACGAGGTGATCGACAATATGTGCGAACATCTCATGGCACTGCATGCACGTATTCGCTGGTACGAGAACCGTTTGAAACAGGTCGCCAAGGAAGACGCGCGGGTGCGGTTGTTGCGTACCATCCCAGGCGTTGGTGCTGTTACCGCCTCAGCAATCATCGCCAGCATTGGTGACGGACATCAGTTTGAAAATGGTCGCGCGTTTGCAGCATGGTTGGGTTTAACGCCCTCAAACAAATCCAGCGGCGGCAAAGAGAAGCTGGGGCGGATAACAAAGATGGGTGACCAGTACTTACGATCATTGTTGGTCGTCGGCATGACGTCGCTTGTCCGACAAACGCGATCTCACCCGGAACGCGCGAGCAAATGGCTAACGTCACTGTTGGAACGCAAACCAGCCCGTGTCGCCACCGTCGCCATGGCCAACAAGACCGCACGGATCGTCTGGGCCGTTCTGACCCGCAACGAACCTTACAACCCGCACACCGCTTAAGGAGAAAGGGAACAAAGAGTTAGCAAGACCTGCGAGATGATGGTGCATAAGTCTGCCGCCAAAACCAAGACAACCCGTCGAAAGTCCCGGGCAACATAGCCCGCAAAGCTGTAAGGGACTTGGTTTGCGGAACCCATCAGGGCCAGCGGTCAAAACCGCGTAAACAGGCCGGACACATGACTGCTTCTGACAAATGCACAAATCTGATCAAATATGTCTTGCTATGCAGGAGCCATCCACACAGGACTCTCGCTGTCACAAATGATGCCGCAGCGCAGCTTCCCCAAATCGGACGTCCGCCTTGCAGGAGAGATGCACAATTCAGGACAGGTCCAGTTCACCTGCAACCGATGTCCGAACTCAAATGCCAAGGCACAGAAGCAGCTCTCGACAGCCGCATCGTGACTGACACCCACGCTTATCGGAAATCTTCGTCTCGCTTTTGTAGCTTAGGATACCGCGACAACGATCTTGCGTACCTCATGTATGGTTTCGGAGAAGTGTCCAATTCGCGACATCTGTCAGGACACGAACACCCAATCGAGGTCTATCGAAATGTTGGGAAGTACGCGCACCTCGGGTGTGCTGGTCTCATATAGGCTCATCAGGGTCGCTTGCGCCTCGGACGCATTTTCGGGGCTGATGGCGATATCTGCCAGCACCTGCGCCTTGGTCTGCCCGCGTTCGGAAAGCTCTGCGATGTAGAAATCACGCCCGCGCTGTTCGGGCGCGCGGTCGAGCACGTTCTGGTAGACGCGGTCTACAAACGCTTCGTTTGACAATGTATCGACATCACCGAAGTTCTGGGTAAATTCGGGGCTGGTCATCAGGTTTTCCGCCAAGGCTACAACGCCGAACCCGCCCTCCATCGCGTCAATGTAAAAGTTCAGCCCACCCCGGTCGAGGTTGTTGTTGGGATCGTCATCCGTATTGCTGCGGTCCAGCGCGGCCGCATAGAGCAGCGCGACAATCTCGGGGATGGTGAAGTCCTCGATATCGCCTGCACCGTCCAGTGCATTGCCTTCGCCCAGTTCGATAAAGCCATCGTCGAAGCGCACGACATCAATGTCAAAGAGCTTGTCCCTCGTGCCGTCCGAATGGGTCACCGTGGCATAGGTGCGGCCACCTTCAATGGTGTAATCGCGGGAATTGCCGTCAAAATTGGCCGTGTCCACGGTCTGATTGGTCTCGCCAATCGTCGCCCCGAACAACATGTCGCTGCCCGGACCGCCGGTCAGGGCGTCGGTCCAGTTGCCGCCGATCAGCACATCGTTGCCGCGTCCGCCGACAAGCGCGTCAGGCCCGCCCAATCCCTCGATCCGATCGTCGCCGTCATTGCCGCGCACGTAGTCCGCCAGCATAGTAGCGGTGTAATCATCATCGCCTGCGGTCAGGCCGATGTCATGGTTGTCATCCACGACTTCAGCACTGTCGGCCAGCCGCACGGTTTCGTTTTCAATACTGTCGATCAGCGCATACATGCCCAGTGACACCATCGCCTCGTCAACAACCAGTGTGCGCGCCTCGGCGATACCTGCATTGATGCGAACTTGAAAAGATGCGTCCGTTTCGTATCGGGTGCCGTTCAAGCCCAGTTCCAAGTTGTCGGAATTATCGGGCGTTGACAACGCTGTGCTGCCTGCCTCGCGAAAGACGGTCGTGGTGGTTCTAAGCCATTCAGCTGGGTCATAATCAGGACCAAAAAAGACTCCAAAGTTTCCGGTCCCAGGAGGAGCCCAGATTACATCATATGTTGCCTCGGGCAGTTGGTTGGCTTCTAGGTCATACCAACTGTTGTCTGCCTCATCCAGCATACGTCGGGCAAGTGTATTGCTTGGTGGATTGATGAAGGTAACGAAAGTCTCGCTCCGGATCTTCTCCTCCAGATCGTTGATCAGCCCCGTGTTGTTTTGGCGATCAAACAGGAAGTCGTAGGCGTCGATGATATCCGCTTGCAGCCCGATGTCGCCCAATGGCCCATCGGCGAGGGAATGCGAAACGGCTTGACGCACCGAAATCGCATGACCAACGATGGTAATCATGTAAACGAGGTCATCAATCGAAAACGTCGCGAAGTTCGATGCCTGCGGTCCCCCTGTGCCAAGGCCCAAACTATCGATCCTTGCAATTAAACCATCGAGCGCATTTTCCGCGCGTTCATTCGCTTGCTGCGCCAGTCCGACGCGCTCAGCCTCAGACAATCCGACGTTTTGGGCAGCACGCACATCACCAATCGCGTTTTTCGATATTTCATGCCATTCGTTCAGATTGCCCTTGATATCAGCTCGCACCAGACCTTCAATCGTATCGAGCTGCGCGCTGATGCCGTCCAGTCTGCCGTTGATCTCATCGATCCCGTCGTCGGACGACAACAAATCGCCAAACATGAAGCCAATGCCCATGACGTCGGCGGCAAATCCAACAGCATTCAAAATATTTTCTGTTCTGTTCATGCGTAAATCCCCTGATCTTTCGCCAAAGATTACAAGGCCATGAGATGCCGGCCTATGGGGGAAAACCCCCATTTTTCGCAACTGGCTGAATAGCGCCACGAAACCCGGAATGGCCGCAAATGGGGGTTTCCCCCCATATCGCGGTGCCACCGATGCATGCACAGTCCACCAAAATTAAACCTGTTGGATTGGAGAAAGACATGTCCGGACGTCAAATAGCAAATGCAGTCGGGAACTTTTCAAGTGTCCTCGGTATTGGGTCGTTTTTCATCGATATATTTGCGATTGCGGACGACAATGCCACGGACGAGCAAATGTTCGCGAGACTTGACGAGATTTCAAACTCGTTGGACGTTTTGAACAGCATTGCCAGTGGCGGCATCAAAGACAACATTGCGCAATCGCTGGGCAATGCCAGAACGGCCCAGAACCGCCTGGAGACGTACACCAATGCAGGCTCGCAATCGGTGCGCGAAGACGCGGCGCGGGATGCTGTCAACTTTGCAGATCAGGCGCTGAACGCGGTTGTCTTGCAATCCAGAAGTCTGCTGAGTGACGTGAACGAAGGTGCACGACAATTCGCGCCAAGCAGTACCAACGACCTGAGCCTGCTCACCTATGCCTTTGGCGCGGTTCAATATGCGATGCAGGTGCGCCAGGCTGTTGCCAATGTGGTGCAGGACGGCCCGGTTGGTGCACCGGGTTTGCACCAGCAGATCCAGGAGGCCGCTGTACTGCTTTATGATCAAGAGAATGGCAGTCCCAGCCTTATAAGCGCGATGGAGCGTGAGATAGCAAATGGGATTGTTGACCAGACATTTGATACTAATGGCCTAGCTCATGGTGGAATTAATGTGCTTTACCGGAGCGCGATAACCGATAATTTTTCGAGTAGAACACCCGTTCTCGAATATCTAATAGTAGGTATTATTCCTGACTTTGTTAAGTATGACGCAGAAATCGCGGAACAACGACCCCTGCGCATAGCACAAGTCTTCCGCGATGACATGGCGGAACTTGGCATCAATGACCTCAAGGCGGCCGCCATCAGGGCCAACGATTTCCTTTGGGACGCATCCCCAAGTCTTTTCGAACAATACCTGTCTGATGAAGGTGAAGTGACCGAAGGCACCAGCCGCGCTGACTTTATCCAAGGCGGAAATGGTGATGATGTAATCTCGGGCGACAACGAAGCCGTCACAGGGCAGCCCGGGGGGCCAGATGCCCTTGTTGGGGGCGCGGGCAACGACATCCTGCGCGGCGACGGGTTTGCGGACAATCTGACAGGTGGTGCCGGCAACGACTTTATCATTGGCGGGACAAACATCGGCGATGCGTTGGAAAATGACACCGCGCGATTTGAAGGCGAGGCGAGCGACTATCAGATCATCGGCGGGACGACCTATGCGATTGTCATTGGCCCGGACGGCAGCCGCGACAAGGTGTTTGATGTTCAGTTCCTTCGTTTTGACGATGGCCTGATCGCACTTGGTGCAGGCTCTGCCCTTGATGGAATGGGCGACCCCGAGGATTTCATCACAGCCGAGATCATCGCGCTTTTGTACGAAGCTGCGCTCAACCGGAACGATGGTGAGGGCCTCGACCGTTCGGGGTTCAATTTCTACATCGACGTCGCCGCAAACCTTCAGTCGCAACTCGGGTTTGATCGCGACGAGATGATCGAATTCATCGCAGAAGACCTGATGACCAGCCCGGAATTCGAAGCCAACTTTGGTGCTCCTGAAACCCTCACAGCCGGTCAGTTTGTCGATCAGATTTACAATAACGTACTGGGTCGCCCTGCCGAGGACAGAGGGCGGGACTTCTACATCAGTGAATTGACACAGAACGGTCGATCGCAAGCCGAGGTGCTCGCGGATATCGCAATCAGTCCCGAAAACACGCTCGGGTCAGCCGAAACACTCATGAGCCTATTTGAAACCACCACGCCGGAAACCCACCCAACGACGGGTATCGTACTGGACTGGTATTTCATCGCTTAAGCAAAGCCGTGTGATTTACGAGAGACGCTTTGTCAGTTTCTCTGGCCCAATACCTTTGTTGACTACAGACACTCGGGCAATGTGGTACCGTGTCCGAGTGTATTTTAATAAGTGAGAGTTCCGATGTTTGGCCGAACTCAGTTAAAGCCTTTGCGTATCCTTGGCCGGCCCTGTCGGCCAGCACTTTGCGCCTTGACCCTTGCCTTTGCCTCCCCACTCAGCGCTGGGGGCATTGATGTCTCGGGTCAATCGACGGCGTTCCTGCATGCAGATGGCACGGTGGTTGAACTGTCATTTGGTCGCTCTGTCGCTGACGTCACCGGGTCCGCGGCACCGTTTTTGGGTGGCGGCGATATTGACAACGTGGCCGAACCGCTGGGCTTTGGCAGCTTTTCCATCAAAACCGACCTTTCAGACCGCGTGTCGGTGGGTGTGATTTATGATACGCCATTCAAGGCCGATCTGGTCTTTCCAACCGACAACATCGCGTTTGGCGGCACACGCGCGCAGGCAGATACCAGCAGCGTGACCGGGCTGTTGCGATACAAAGCATCTGACCGGCTGTCCTTTTTCGGTGGCCTTCGTCGGCAAACGACCGAGGCTTCCTTCCAGCTAAGCGGGGCGCTATACGGGCCCGTATCGGGTTATCAGGCAGAGTTGGACCAGGACAGCGCACTTGGCTATGTGGCGGGCGTTTCGTTCGAAATCCCCGAAGCGTTCCTGCGGGCCACGTTGACCTACAATTCCGAGATCGAGCACAGCTTTGCCACCACCGAAACGCTTGGCCAACTGGTGCAGCCCAGCACGGTGACCGCCAAGACACCGCAGTCGGTGAACCTCGATGTGATCTCGGGTATTGCGCCTGACACGTTTGCGTTTGGCAGTGCGCGGTGGGTGGAATGGTCAAAACTGCAAATCGCGCCACAGATCCTGTCAAGTTTTTCGAGCGATCCGTTGGTCGAGTTTCGGGACACGGTAACGTATACCTTGGGCGTCGGCCGCCGTTTTGCACCGGAATGGATTGGGACGGTCGCCGCGATCTATGAGCCGTCGACCGGCGCGGACACGACGCCCCTGAACCCAACTGACGGGTTTCACGGCGTCAGTTTCGGGGTCCGGTATGAACAGGGCGACACGAGCATTCAAGGCAGCGCGACCTTCCTGCGCTTCGGCGACACAGAGCCGTTTGTCGATGCGCTCGGCACCTCCGTCGCTGACTACGAAGATAACACATCAGTCGCGTTCGGGCTGACGCTCACGCAGCGGTTCTAGGGGCTGACGGGCTATTCGACCCGCACCCAAGTTTGCCCGGCGCAGATCAGACCACCCAGAACACAGCCTGACACGCGCAGACTGCCATCATCTTGCGGACGCATCTTTGCGCGATAGACATGGCCCTTTTCCACGTCTGTGACCTGACCGCCCGCGAACTGCGTGCCGGTCCACTGCATCCCGGTGATGATTACCGAGCCAAAGTGCTGCGTCTGTACATTGTCGCCGCCACCGCCCACCAAGGTTCCACAAACCGCACCACCGCAGGGCGCAAAGGTGACGTAGCCCCATGACCCGTCACGCGCCCCTGTTTGCCAGACACCGTCTAGAGAAGGTGCTGCCCTGTTGCTTTCGGCGAGGGCGGTCATAGGCAGGCAAACCGCCAAGAGCAGAGTGCTCAGACAGCGCATCAGAGGAAGGCCTTTGGTGGCAATGGCACGGTCACGGACACGCTTACGGTGTCCTCGGTGCTTTCCTCGGATGAGATTACGAACCCAGCCTCGGCCGCTTGGGCGCTGACAATCGACAGGCCCAGACCGTGACCGTCAGAGTCGTCGCCTTTCTCCCACGGGTCGAAGGACAAATTGCCACTGCCCGGATTGCGGACGGTAAAGGTGTAGGTATCGGGCCCGGTTTCACCGAGAAGCTCCAATTGCCCCGGCGTGCCGTGCGCGATGGCGTTCGATACGATGTTGCAAAGCGTGCGCATCAAAGCGAGAGGTTGGGTCGTAATGGCTGCGGGCGCCACATTTGTTGTCAGCACCAGATCGCGTTCGGCAGCATCGTCTGCGAACATACGGGACAGCGTGCCTCCGATCTGTTCGGCCTTCACGACTTCGGTCGCTGGATCGTCAATACGCTCTTCCCGGGCAAGCGCCTCCGCTGATTTCCCGTCGTCTTGATGGCCTTCGTCCAGATAGCTTGAGGCCAGGTCATCCAGATAGCTAAGCGATGTCTGCAAATGCGTGCGCGTCTCGTCCGGCATGTTTTTGGAAATCGCCGCAAATGATGTTCTGAGCGATGACAATGGCTGTCGGATGTCGTGCGACGCGCTGGCCAGACGCAAGCTGCGCGCGCGGGCAAGATCTAGCGCTGCCTGATAATCATCGCGCGCTTCGAGCAGCGCCTCATTGATGCGCGCCTTCTCTTCGGCCCGCTCCAACGCCTCGTGCACGGCCAGTTCGCGGTCTGACTGCAGTACGAAGATGTTGCGAATGAACAGCGCGCCGAAACCAATGGTGATAGCGGCGATCAGAAATCGATTGATGGCGACCGTGACATTTGGTGTGTCCACATCGCTGGCGATCACAAACGTCCCGCCGATCAGGACGCAAACCAGCAACGCCCAGACAAGATTGCGGATGAAGGTATCATACCCGCCGCGCAGTTTCGAAAACGTCGACACAGGCGCAAAATGCGCGACTGCAACGGTACATCCTGCGATGCTGAACAGAAGGAAGCCGGTTTCGGGTGAGCCATAAAGGCCAATCGCCCACAGCCCCCATATCGCCCCTGCCGCTATCCGGTATGGCGATTTGAGAAAGGCCCATTTGTGATCCGAAGGCAAAGCGTTCGCCGCCACAAGATAGTTAATGGACAGCATGGCATAGCCCGCGATCAGCAAGCCCCCGATGCTCAGATCAAGGCCGGTCCAGACGATCCCGGTGATGTTCTGTTCGAAAAACCCGATATAGATCAGGCCCAGCAGGACAAGCAGAACATACTGCGCCCAGACCCAGTACCGCAGGCAGATGGAGATGGTCAGAAGAACGCCGATCGCGGTCATGTTGCCGAGGTAAAACGCGGCGGTTGTCACTGCCTCTTGTGCAACGTCCCCCAATTCCTGCGCCGGAACGTCGAAAGACGCCGCAAAGCCCGGGTTCGCGATCACCCCACTGACCGAAAGCCCGATCCCTGTGCCACTGGCGGAGCGTATTGTCATATCCGCCGATCTCGATAGTGTCGGCACTCGCAGCCCGTTGGACAAAATGCGCTATGAAACCTTTGCAAAACCGCTACACGTGCATCCTTGCAGACGATCACAAGATCGTCCGCATGGGGCTGAAGGGTGCGCTGGAGCAAGGCGACGGTCTGGATGGCATCACGGTCGAGATTGTCGCCGAAGCGGCGGACGGATTGCAAACGATCGAAGCGGTCAAAGCGGCAAAACCCGATCTTCTGATCCTCGACATTACCATGCCCGTGGCCTCTGGCGCGGAAATTGTCGCCGATATTCAACGCTGGAGCCCCGACACGCGGATCGTCATCTACAGTGCGATCACGTCGTCGGGTCTTTTGGCGCATCTGATCGAAGCCGGGGTGCATGGGCTTTTTGCGAAAGGGTCGGATGCCAGCGCGTTGCTGGACGCGCTGCCTTTGATCCTGCGCGGCGGCAAAAAGGTTGACCCCGCCATCCTGAAGCTGGTGCGCACGGGCCAGGCGGAGCCCACCCTGACGATGCGTGAGCGACAGACGCTCACAATGGTTCTGGCGGGACGCACAAATATGGAAATCGCTCAGATGATGGGCATCAGCCAGAAGACTGCCGAAAAGCATCGGGCCAGCATGATGAAAAAGCTCGAAGTTCGCACTCTGACCGAGCTTATGGCAAAGGCTCTGACGGACGACCTGATCGAGCAGCATCGGGTAGACTAAAATCATGTCTCCAGTCCTCCTGCCGTAGACCTGCGCGCAAGTCGAACAGATGCGAGCGAGTCGCTGGCATGTGATGCCAAAACTGCGGATCGGTCATCACCAAGCGCGCCTTCTTGTCAAAACAATAGCCCCGCCGGTTCGTACACTACACCCGAAAATCGCACCAAAGAAAATGGGGGTTTGCCCCCATATTCCGGCAAACCCGGCCCGGTCCAAAGGGCCACTTTGCTACCTTGGTTACTCCGGTCCGCACCTACAGCGAATTTTCGCTGTCCTGATGAACTGTCCCGAAACATGAGCAACCCTTATTTGTGGGGTCGAAGGTC
This sequence comes from Marivita sp., assembly GCA_043585115.1. GTDB lineage: Bacteria > Pseudomonadota > Alphaproteobacteria > Rhodobacterales > Rhodobacteraceae > Marivita. The sequence goes on along the minus strand of CP121326.1, from coordinate 1,853,064 downwards.
CGCTTTCTCGATCTCTTCAAATTCGCGCGGCAGCGCAGCGAATGCACACTATCCGCCCATCGTCTATCACAGAGACCATGAGCGGATCACCACCGTAAGCATCGGCCAACATACTTACGGCTCAACCGACAAGCCGAAGAGCGTCAAACAAGCTTCGACTGGGGGATGCATTGGGGGACGTGACTTCAAGGATAACCCCTAAGCCATTAAATCATAGATATTTTTAATATATATATGGTGCCCGGGGGCGGAATCGAACCACCGACACGAGGATTTTCAATCCACTGCTCTACCCCTGAGCTACCCGGGCACGGGTCAACGATCAACGTTCGGGTGGCGGCGTTCTATGTGACGGGTTCGGGCGTGTCCAGTGGGTTTTCACGTTAAATTATAAAAACAGATGTGAGAGATCAAAGTGCACGCAGTCCGTGATTGAAATGGGGCCAACGACTTGCCATCTCCTCGCGGATCGGCAAGCTGGAATGATGATACCCAGCTTTGAATTCGAAGACCGGCTTCGGGCCAACGGTTACCAATGTCTTGCCGGTGTGGACGAGGCCGGACGTGGGCCTCTGGCAGGACCGGTTGTGGCAGCAGCGGTCGTCTTGTCACCGGACCAGGTTCCCCAAGGCCTGAACGACTCGAAGGCACTGACTGCGCGCAAGCGGGAAGCCCTTCTGAAATTCATCATTGAACATGCAGATGTTGGCATTGGTGAAGCCAGCGTTCAGGAGATTGACGAGATCAACATCCTGCGCGCCAGTCATCTTGCAATGTGTCGTGCGATCGACGCGCTGCCAAAACGGCCAGATCACGTTTTGATCGACGGGAATCTGATACCGAAAGAACTGACGCTTCCAGCGACCGCGATTGTCAAAGGTGATAGCCTGTCTCTTAGCATTGCGGCAGCTTCAATTGTGGCCAAAACAAGGCGTGATGCGATCATGTGGGATTTGGCGCAACAGTGCCCCGGCTATGGTTGGGAAACAAACCAAGGCTATCCTACAAAGTGTCACAAAGAAGCCCTTCAAAATCTTGGTGTCACCCCACACCATAGACGTTCGTTCAAACCTGTCCACAATATGTTGTGACAAGTGAAAATCGTAAGCGCTTGATTCAAAAAAGAAATTGACCGCGAATCGGCTTTGACTCATCTTTTGAAGCAATCACAGAGCGCAACAACTGCGCCGGGACGATAGGCAGAGAATGACAAAGATGACCAATCCGAACAGCGCAGACGCGCTGCCGATCAACACGATTCTTGCGGGCGACTGCATTGACATCATGAATGGATTGCCCGCAGCGTCGGTCGATCTGATTTTTGCGGACCCTCCCTACAACCTTCAGCTGAAGGGTGATCTTCACCGCCCCGACAATTCCCGCGTCGATGCTGTGGATGACGAATGGGATCAGTTCTCAAGTTTCAAAGTCTATGACGAATTCACGCGTGCTTGGCTGAAAGCCGCGCGGCGTCTGTTGAAGCCGGATGGGGCGATTTGGGTGATCGGTTCGTATCACAATATTTTCCGTGTGGGATCGGCGCTTCAGGATGAAGGATACTGGATTCTGAATGATGTGGTTTGGCGCAAATCAAACCCGATGCCGAATTTCAGGGGCAAACGGTTTACCAATGCCCATGAGACGATGATCTGGGCGTCGAAATCGGAAGGTGCGAAATACACGTTCAATTACGAAGCTCTGAAAGCATTGAATGACGGAATCCAGATGCGGTCCGACTGGGTTCTGCCGATTTGCAATGGTGGCGAACGGCTCAAGGATGCGGCAGGCGAAAAAGCGCATCCAACGCAGAAACCACAGGCTCTTTTGCATCGTGTTCTGGTTGGGGCGACCAAGCCAGGCGATATCGTTCTTGACCCGTTCTTTGGCACCGGAACAACTGGCGCAGTCGCCAAGATGCTGGGGCGCGACTGGATCGGAATCGAGCGCGAGGAAAAATACCGGGTTGTTGCCGAGAAGCGCATAGCAGCTGTGCGTCGCTTGGACAAAGCCGCGCTGGAAACCACGACCAGCAAGCGCGCAGAGCCTCGTGTGCCGTTTGGGCAGCTTGTTGAACGCGGGATGCTGCGCCCCGGTGAAGAATTGCTAAGCATGAATGGTCGCCACAAGGCCAAGGTGCGGGCTGACGGCACGCTGATCGGCAATGATATCAAAGGCTCGATCCATCAGGTGGGTGCGCATCTTGAAGGCGCTCCAAGCTGCAATGGCTGGACGTATTGGTGCTTTAAGCGTGACGGGAAAACCGTCCCAATTGATGTGCTGCGCCAGCAAGTCCGCTCTGAAATGACCTGAATTCAAAAGAACACCGCCGGTGCCTGCGGCTACGAGCCAGCGGCACTACACCTTGCCCCGCCGGTCTTCGGCGGGGTTTTTTGCGTACACATCCGGTTGTGTTCTACGCTGAGCGTGAAATGCGAAATGGCTGGTGTTGGCGGAGTGCCGCTTTATAACCCGATAGACTGATGTTCTCGGTGATAAGCCCAAATGGGCGCCGACCGGGCAAGGAAAGGCATGACGATGAAATGGGCCAGAGCGCTAGCACCAAACCAGACCGAGATTATAGGCGTTGTTGTCGATGACATGCTCCACCCTCGAGAAACGCTTGGATCCGATATCGCGTCGGGAGAACCGATCGCTTTGGCGGATGTGACGCTCTTACCGCCTGTTGTGCCTGGCAAGTTTTTCGGCCTCTGGAACAACTTCAAAGCGGCTGCTGAAAAGGGCGGTCATGAACATCCGGCGCATCCGTTGTATTTTTTCAAATCTGATACATCCGTGTCGGGGCCGAACGCGACAATTGAACTGCCTGCATCTGCGGGGCGCGTGATCTTTGAGGGGGAGCTGGGCATCGTTATCGGTCAATCCTGCAAGAACGCCTCTGTCGAAGAAGCGGAAAAAGCGATCTTTGGGTACACCTGCATCAACGACTTCACGTCGCTGGATATTCTCAACGCTGACCCGTCTTTTCCACAATGGACGCGGTCGAAAAGCTTTGATGGGTTTGGAGTGATCGGACCGGTGATCGAAACCGAGCTTGACTGGCGTGACGCCACTGTCACCGTGCTCGTCAATGGCCGCGAGCGGCAGTCCTATCCGGCCTCGGACATGATCCTGCCGCCTGCCCAGATTGTCAGTCTCTTATCTCAGGACATGACGCTTAATCCGGGCGATGTGATTGCCTGTGGGACGTCATTGGGCGCGCGCCCGGTGAAGGCCGGGATGGAGGTCGATGTGGTCATCGAACAGATCGGGCGTCTGAGCGTTTCCCTGACGGCTCCGGCAGACAATTAAGCGCTTCCGGCCGAAGCTGCCCTTTTGGCGGCCTCGGCCATTACTGGAATAAGCGTTTCCGGCCGCTGGAACAGAAGTGCAAGTCCGGCTTTATCCAGCACTTCAATATTCATCCACGGATAGGCTTGCTTGATTTTTGGCAGGGCCTGAAGGTCAACGGTCGGGTCTTCTTTAGCCAGGAAAAGCCTCACGGGGATGTCCTTGGTCGCGGGAATGCGATCACTCCAATCGGTTTGAAACGCCGTGTATTCGCGTGCGAATGCATGCGCTGCATTGGTGGTTCTGCCCGCCATCAAATCGATGTTTGCCACAAGAACTTGCCTGGCTGTGTCATCCTCTAACACAGCAAGGTCTGACGAGGAATCCTTGCACAATTGCCGCAACATCGCTTCTGATCCGATCCTTTTGCACATAGCCATTACGGCTTTTGACGCGAAGTCCACCATGAGAGGCGAATGTCGCGCCGCCGACACAAAGAACTTTTGCCAGCGTCCCATGCCATCAATCGTCTTGCCGTCAGGCAAACAGGGCCTGGCCCCAATGCCAATCAACTCGTTGATTAAAGCCGGGTGCTGGGCGATCAGGTCGGCAGCCAAGGGAAAGTCGCTGCCCTGCACAGCATAGGGCAGCCGGTCTATTTTAAGGGTTTTGAGAAGGAACAGGCAGTCTTCCCGGACCGAGACAAATGTGTCGGCGGCACTCGGCGCATTGCTGCTTTGACCATAGCCCGCGCGGATCGGACAAATCACTCGCAGGTTATGCTCAAAGGCCATTCGAACCATTGCACGTGTCCAACGCACCATGCACGACCCCATATGCGAAACCAGAATAGGGTCGCCTGTAGATGGACCCATGTCGTGATAGAACAGCGAACGACCGTCAGGTAAAACGACGGTCTTGAATGGCTTCCAAACTTCGCTCTCCAGCCAGTTCTTTGACAGGACAGGTGCGTTCAGAGAGGTGATTTCCTCCGCTGTCACCGTCTTGGGAAAGTCACCAAGTGTCATGACAAGTCGGATAACATCTTTCTGAGATCGCAAGTTCATCTTGCTGATGATCGATTTGATCTGCCCCCGAACCGTGCCTTCGCTTGTTCTGCGCTCTCGCGCAATGTCATTGGTCTCGTGGCCCTCGATCAACAAACGCACTACGTTTTGTTCTGCTTCGGTCAATCGAAACAAGGTGCTGAGCAGGTCTCCGATTTGATCGCGCCAATGGAAATGGGTCGATACGACAAGGACGACAATAGAGCCATCAACCGTAGTCTCGGGGATACGCACGACCCGGAAAAGCAGAGCGCCGCCTTTGCTCGCCAAATCTGACCTTAAGATCCTTTCGGTCGGTCCATTGACAGTGGTTGCCTCTTGCACCGCTGTAATTACGGCGCTTCGTATTTCTTCGGGTAGGGTTAATTGGTCCAGCGTGTCACCCGGACGAATACCAAACGCAGATTGTGCGCCGGAATTTGACGCCTCAACGACCAAGGTATCTGCAACGGCAAAGCCGGCAAGATTGTCGTATGGGCGCAAATATGCGGTCAAATCTGGCCGCGCTGCCTCTCCCCATTGAAGAAACGATTGCGCGCGATGCAAATGAGGTTTGTACACAGTGTCGAAGTCGGACAGGTCTTTGTCGTTACCTGTGGAGGTATCGTACCAGAAATCAATAAAGTGTTCGAGTGAAGAGGGCTCTAGGGCGATTTCGTAAATCCGATCCACGATCACATCAGGATCGCGTCGGGCATCATCTTGCTTGGTTACTGTCACTCGTTACACAAACCTTTTGGTCGTTTTACAATTGTTGCGCTCAAGCCCGCCTTGCCAAAATTGGCAAATGACAACCTTTTAACACCAAGCGCCGATGTATGGTGTGCCTACCGGCCTGCAACTAGCCCTTGGTAGACACACCACACGTCCCTAGCGATAACCGGAAGAACATCACGGCCAGGGAATCTCACATTTCCGTCTCTAGGAAAAACCTCGGTTTTTCACATAAATGCCATCCATCCGCCGCCAAAGGTCAAAACGCCAGCCAACCCTCTATTCAGCAGCATCATGGATCGTGGTGACCTTGCGATGCGTCTGATTTGAGCAGCGAACGTGATGATTATGACCGATCCGCCGAACAACGCTGTTAACGTGATCACAGCAATAACGAGAAACTCGGAAATTTCGACGGTTGTGATGTCCATCAGATTGGGAAGCAGGAGCGGAAAGAGGATCATCATGTAGGGAGAGATGGCACAAGACATTACCCCGACCCCCAAAGCGCCCAGAATAGTTCTTGATCTGGGTTGATGGTCGCCTGTCAGGTCAAATCCGTCATTCCAGATTCCGTATGCCAGCCAAAGGATGTAGGCCATCATCACAAACTTCCCGTACTCAAAAACCGCAGGAAAAGAGGTCAGCGCAGAACCAAGCCCGAAACAGACGGCAATAACGATGATGACACCGCCAAAAGCAAATCCGACGCCAAGGCCGGTCGCGCCCAAGATGTCGTTCCTCGCGGACCTGACGAGCAGCATCAAAGCGACTGGGCCGGGCGCAAGAGCGATCGCCATGAGTGTCAGAAAATATGAAACCAGATCGGAAGTGAGCATCCTTAAAAATCCCTCCCGGCAACCGGAGGAGCCGGGTAAGCAGGCGCAAGAGATTTCCGGAACAGACGGCGCGATATGCCAACCAAGCCGATGCAGATCCAACTGGCTTGGATCAACGCAGAGGCCAGGTTGAATTCTGCGATCAAGCTGGTCGCGACAAGCGAAGCCGCCAACACATTATAGACCGAATACTGCGTGCTGTTGCCGTCTAGCCGCCCAAGCTGAACAAGGCCGAAGGCCATGATATAAAAACCAAATCCCGCAATGCCGATCAATTGCAGCTGGCCAAGATTGGCAAAATACTGGTAAAACTCTGACACGTTGCCCTCACAAATCGTGTTGAAAGAGCTGGATAGGAAAACGCGTTTTTTTTCGCATCTCCCATATGGGGGATGCCGCAGTCAAAAGTGACCCGTGTCAGGAAATCCTGGCGATCTTCTGGACGGCCGTGTTCTCTACGGTGATTTTTGTCAGAAACCCCCGCTAAACCACGTGAAGATTTCGCAACGTGCCAGCGCGCCGGGCGCACACACGTTTGTGAAAGGCATAAATTGAATTTGAAGATCACCTTTAATTGACGGTTCCACTAAGCGTATTGCATGTTGCATATATTCAAGACGGGCCCGCTGCGGGCCCACTACGTTTGAAAGGCTGCCTATGTTTACCCGACGCCAGATGATCGCCACGCTTGGTTCACTTGCCGCACCCGCGCTTGTTGGCCCCGCCTTCGCCGCACCGAGCGAATGGGATTCGTGGGATGCGCAGGTCACTCCCGCCAATTTTGATCTGGGATCGACCAACCCATGGGGGCTGCATCCGCGATTTCTGCCACAACAGGTGACAGCGAATGCGAATTTGCGACCGGGCGACATTCATGTCGATGCCGTTGCTCGATACCTTTATCACATCCAAGCCGATGGTACCGCGATGCGCTACGGTGTGGCGATTGGCCGTGACGGTCTTTACGAGCCGGGTGTCTATACGATCCGCCGCAAATCGAAATGGCCGCGCTGGACACCGACCCCGGCAATGATCGAACGCGAGCCGGAAAAATATGCGCGCTGGGAAGAGGGGATGCCTCCCGGTCCGGCAAACGCCTTGGGATCACGAGCGCTTTATCTCTACGTCGGAAACCGCGACACGTATCTTCGTATCCATGGAACACCCGCGCCACGGTCAATCGGGACACGCGCAAGCTCTGGCTGTGTTCGTATGGTCATGCCACACATCAACACTCTGTACGATCAAGTCGATACAGGCGTGACCGCCTATCTATATCCAACAGAAGGCGGATCGCTTTAAGGCGATCCGTTACTGGCTGACAGGGCCCGTGCAGATTGGGCTGCCATTTGCAGTGCGCAACGGCAGCTCGGTGGTTTCTACAGGACCGCGATGAGTGTACCAGTAGCACCCGTCACTCGCGCGCACGCGGGCCGTTGTCAGATCTTGGTAGGGTGCGGCAATCGACGATACCGACTCGGGAACGGTGACAAGACCAGCACCTGTAGATGTGCCGTTATTGGGCATCGGTTCGCACGCGGCCAGGGCAAGAAAGATAACGGGCCCCGCAAAAATCGCCTTAGGTCTGGTCATAGCGCACTCATTCCACTGTGTTACGTTGCGCAAGAAAGTTGCATTACTGATGGGGCGCCGCAAGCCTGTGTCGACAACTGCTTAACAAAGCATGGCATTGCTGCCGCAGCGGGCCGGCGCCTGACCCGACAGACATAGACCGCTGGCCCCGATTGGTACCCAACAACATCGGAAACTCTGCGCTCGGGCGTTGAAGTTTCTTAAGCGCGATGTGTAGATGGCTTCACCCGATCTGCGATGCCAAAGCCGTCGCACCCCTACCACCCCCGGAGGCACTCTTGGACATACGCGCAATCCTGATGGGGCTGGCCTTTGCCGTCATGTGGTCCTCAGCCTTCACTTCGGCTCGGATCATCGTCGCAGATGCGCCACCGCTTTTGGCATTGGCTCTCCGCTTTGCGCTGTCGGGTGCCTTGGCTGTGCTCATTGCGCGGTGGATGGGTCAAAGCTGGCGCCTCACACGCTTGCAGTGGAAAGCCACCATCATCTTTGGCATCTGCCAGAACGCACTTTATCTGGGGCTAAATTTTGTTGCGATGCAGAGGATCGAGGCCTCGTTGGCGGCAATCATTGCCTCTTCCATGCCGCTGCTTGTTGGTGTCGCCGGATGGCTGTTTGCAGGGCAGCGTATGTCGCCTATCGGCGTGATCGGATTGATCGCTGGCTTCTGTGGTGTGGTAATTATCATGGGCGCACGTCTGGGTGCCGGGGCCGACATCTACGGTATTGGTTTGTGTCTCATTGGTGTGATTTCGCTGACGGTGGCGACGATGGCCCTGCGCAACGCCAGTTCTGGCGGGAATTTCATGATGGTTGTGGGATTGCAGATGCTGGTTGGCAGCGCGGTGCTTTTCCCGGCAGGGATATTGTTGGACACCTTCGAGGTATCTATGTCCCCCAAGCTGGCGATTGCATTCATCTACACGACGCTGGTGCCCGGTCTGGCTGCAACTCTGGTTTGGTTCTGGCTGGTCAACCGGATCGGCGCAGTCAAGGCGGCGACATTTCACTTTCTTAACCCGTTCCTCGGCGTTGCCATCGCAGCCGTGATCCTGTCCGAGGGCTTGGGTGCGATGGATATCGTGGGTGTGATCATCATCACGCTAGGGATTCTGGCTGTCCAAATCTCGCGTCAGAGCAGCGGGACTGAAACAAACTCAACAGCTAAGTGAAAACCCGTCAGCACCTGTTTCAGTGACAAGTGGACCATTTGCGGTCTACGCAGATGTTATGGAACTGGTATTTGCATATCTTGCGGGTCTGTTGACCCTGATCAATCCCTGCGTGATTCCGGTGCTGCCGATTGTCTTGGCAACGGCGGTTCAGGCGGATCGGCGCGGGCCTCTTGCCCTCGCTGCTGGAATGAGCTTGTCCTTTGTGGTGCTCGGTGTGAGCGTCACCGCCTTTGGCCATCTGATCGGCCTGACGGTTGATACGCTGGCCCGGATCGGCGCATGGCTCATGGTGGCGTTTGGTCTCTTGCTGCTAATACCGAAAGGGACCGCCGTCATGGTCGCCGCGACCTCTGGCCTGTCTGCACGCGCGGATGCCGGAATGAATGATCTTGATGGGCAAAGCCTGCGAGGCCAGTTCGCTGGCGGCGCACTTCTTGGTGCTGTGTGGAGCCCTTGCATTGGCCCAACCCTGGGCGGTGCCATCGCATTGGCAAGCCAGGGGCAAAACCTTGGCCAGGTCACGCTCATTATGACCGCCTTCGCGCTGGGTGTGTCCAGTTTCATGCTTGCGCTGGCATACGGCGCGCGCGGCGCCATTGGCCGTCATAGTGCACGCTTGCGCCGGATCGCGGTTGCCAGCCGTCCCGTATTGGGGCTGGCCTTCCTCTTGGTCGGGGTTGGTCTGCTTTTGCAATGGCACCACGTGATTGAAATTTGGTTGCTCGACAACATGCCGACATGGCTTGTCGATCTGTCCGTTCGTTTTTGACCCAACAGGAGACCTGATACATGGATCGTCGCACGTTTCTAACCCTCACCACCGCATCACTTGCCATCCCGTTTGCAGCAGGAGCCGATGCGCTGTCCTACAAGCCCGGAATGGTGAAGCAGCGCCTTGCCAAAGGTGAAACCCTGTTTCTTGACTTCACCGCAAGCTGGTGTTCGACCTGCCGGTCGCAGGGCCGCACGATCAACGCACTCAAGGACGAGAACCCGGCTTATGCGCAGGGAGTGACCTTTATTGATATCGACTGGGACACTTACGGCAAATCAGAGCTGGCGAAATCTCTCAAGATTCCGCGTCGCTCTACGCTTGTGGTGTTGAAGGGCGATCGGGAACTGGGTCGGATTGTGGCCCAAACCGGCAAGCCCGGCATCAAGGCGCTCATGGATGCAGCACTGGCCGCCGCATCGTCGTGATCTGATCAGCCGATTTTGCCCTGATTCTCGCCCACCTGACCGCGATGCAAAAGAAGGTGGTCGAGAATCACACACGCCATCATTGCTTCGCCCACAGGGACAGCACGAATGCCAACACACGGATCATGACGGCCCTTGGTGATGATCTCGGTCTCGGTCCCCGACTTGGTGATGGTCTTGCGTGTCGACAGGATGGACGAGGTTGGTTTGACTGCAAAGCGAACGACAATGTCTTGTCCGGTCGAAATACCACCTAAGATCCCGCCTGCGTGATTAGAGCTATATACCGGCCCGTTTGGCCCCATGAAAATCTCGTCGGCGTTCAAGGTACCGGTTAACATAGCCGATGACATACCTTCGCCGATCTCGACACCTTTGACGGCATTGATGCTCATCATCGCTGCAGCAAGATCGGTGTCCAATTTGCCATAGATCGGCGCCCCCAGCCCAGCCGGCACACCGCGCGCCACCACTTCGATTACCGCGCCGACGCTTTCGCCGGATTTGCGCAATCCATCAAGATAGGTGGCCCAGTCCTCGGACGCCTTGGCATCGGGAACCCAGAACGGGTTGTTCTCGATTTCGTCCCAGTCGAACTGGTCACGATCGATCTGATGCGGCCCCATCTGGGTCATATATCCGGTGATCTGAACTCCGGGAAGCATCGCTTTGATCGCTTCGCGCGCAAGGCCTCCGGCAGCAACGCGCGCCGCCGTTTCCCGTGCCGAAGAGCGCCCGCCACCACGGTAGTCGCGGATACCGTATTTTTGCCAATAGGTGATATCTGCGTGACCGGGGCGGAATTTTTCCATTATGTCGGAATAGTCTTTTGACCGTTGGTCCGTGTTTTCGATCATCAACTGTACCGGGGTGCCCGTGGTCTGACCTTCAAACACGCCCGACAGGATTTTGACTTCGTCCGGTTCGCGCCGCTGGGTGGTAAATTTGTTCTGCCCCGGTTTCCGGCGGTTCAACCAATGCTGGATCATGCCTGGATCGATCGGCACGCCCGGCGGGCAGCCGTCAACCGTAGCCCCAAGTGCAGGACCATGGCTTTCGCCCCATGTGGTCACACGGAAGAGATGTCCGAAACTGTTCATGCTCATGGCGGTCTCCTTGACTTAGTGGTGTCCTAGGGCAGGGCGAGGTTGGTCTCAAGATGTTTCGAATGGCTTGCGCCCATCCGACAGAAGCGAGGGGCCAGCCCCTCGCGCTCCCCGGAGTTTACTTGGCAAGATGAAGGTCAGAGTTTTCGGCTTGAAGGCGGGTGCCGAGAGGTCTACCTCTAGCAGTACCTCGGGGTGCCAGACCACTGGCTGAGATGCGTGATGCGAACCCGTTGAACCTGAACCGGTTAACACCGGCGGAGGGAAGGTCTGGACACGCTCCTGCTTTGCCCTCTCGTCGCAAAACAGGAGGATGCCATGAAACCGGCCCTTATATTTGCTGCGGGATTTCTTGCGTCGACCACGATGGTGGCTGCCCAAGACACACCCGTTCTGACCGTCTATGCGGGCGATTATATCGTCTCGGAATGGGGCCCCGGTCCCAAGATTGAAGAAATGTTCGAGGCGCAATGTGATTGCGATCTTCAGTTCAAGCCGGGCGATCTCTTGCCTCGTATTTTGTTGGAAGGGGCGCAGACCGATGCCGATATCGTGTTTGGTCTGAACACCGATGTGACGAAACGGGCGCGTGAAAGCGGATTATTCGCGCCGCACGGTCAGGACACATCGTCGCTGACTTTGCCGGTTGAATGGACTGACGAGGTTTTTCTACCTTACAATTATGGTCATACCGCGTTCATCTATAACGAAGAGCGGATTTCAGACGTCCCTGAAAGCTTTGACGCTCTGCTCAATGCATCGGACGATCTAAAGATCGTCATTCAGGATCCGCGGTCTTCGATTTCGGGGCTGGCCTTAGTGCTCTGGGTCAAGGCGGTTTATGGCGATGAGGCCGAACAGGTCTGGAAACAGCTTGCGCCGAAAATCCTGACCGTGACCAAAGGCTGGTCGGAAAGCTATGGGCTGTTCACCGATGGCGAAGCCGACATGGTGCTCAGCTATACGACGTCACCCGCCTATCACATCATCGCCGAAGAGGACCGCACCAAGAAAGCGGCCATCTTCCCTGAGGGGCATTACTTCATGGTGGAATTGTCCGCCAAGGTTGCCGGAACCGATGTGCCCGAATTGGCAGACCAGTTCCTCGCATTCCAATTGTCGGAAGATTTCCAAACCATGATCGCCACTGGCAATTGGTCCTTTCCGGCCCAACTCGACCCAAGCCAATGGCCGGACGGGTTCAAGGAATTGAACCTGCCGGAAAAGGTTCTGTTCTACTCAGAAGCTGAGGCAGCATCATTGCGCGATGAAACGGTTGAGGAATGGCGTCGCGCGCTCTCTCAATAACGGTCGCGTTTATTGCGGCTTTGACTGTGGCCGGTCTGGTGATCGGCCCGGTGACCGCAGTGATCCTGCGGGCCGAGGCATTCTCAGGCTTTCGGCCAGCCGATTGGCAGGCGCTGCGCTTTACACTGCTGCAGGCGACGCTGTCAGCAGGACTGAGTGTGCTCTTTGCCATACCCTTGGCACGTGCGCTTGCGCGACGGCAATTTCCCGGTCGCGGCGTTCTTGTGGCGCTGCTGGGGGCACCGTTCATCCTGCCGGTGATCGTTGCGGTGCTGGGCCTGCTGGCGGTTTTTGGTCAGTCTGGGGTGCTAAACCAAATTCTGTCTCCACTCGGAATGCCAAAGCTTCAGATTTATGGCTTGCACGGAGTGCTTTTGGCGCATGTGTTTTTCAACCTGCCTTTGGCGACGCGGTTGATTCTGCAAGGTTGGCTGGCTGTCCCGACAGAGCAGTTTCGTTTGGCTTCCACTTTGGGGATGGAGCGCCGCGCTATGTGGCGGTCGATCGAAGCACCTATGCTGCGGCGGATCGTGCCGGGGGCATTCGCAGTTATTTTTGTGATCTGTCTGTCTTCGTTCGCCGTTGCCTTGACGCTAGGAGGAGGCCCCCGCGCAACAACGCTGGAACTCGCGATCTATCAGTCGATGCGCTTTGATTTCGATCTTGCACGCGCGGCGGTTCTGGGACTTGTGCAACTTGCTCTTGCGCTGACAGCCGGATTGATTGCCTTGGGCATGACCGCGCTTCCCGTTGCGTCACGCGGATTGGATCGGCAGGTGCCTCGCTGGGATCGCACCGACCTGATCGCGCGGGTAATGGATGGCATCTGGATTGTTGCCGCGGCCCTGTTTCTGCTGACTCCATTGGTGATGGTCACACTGAATGGTCTTGCAGGGATCACGACGCTTGGTCCGTCTGTGTGGCAGGCGGCAGTGCACTCAATCATGGTCGCGCTAGGGTCGACGGCACTCTGTCTGCTTTGGGCGCTTCCTTTGGCGACCCGTTGGGGGGAATGGCTGGGGCTTGCCGGGATCGCTCTGTCGCCACTGGTGTTGGGGATCGGGCTGTTCCTGATCGTGCGCCCATTCGTCAATCCGTTTGAACTCGCACTGTATGTGACCGCAACTGTGAATGCTTTTGTCAGCTTGCCTTTCGTCCTGCGTATCCTGCGCCCCGAGGCGGAAACGATCCGCGCCGACTATGCCCGTTTGCACAGTGCGCTTGGTTTGTCAGCCTGGGCATGGTTGCGTTGGGTTTTGTTGCCGCGTCTCAAACGTCCGTTGGGATTTGGTGCCGGTTTGACCGCCGCACTCTCGATGGGGGATTTGGGCGTTATTGCGTTGTTTGCTGATCCGGATCGGGCCACCCTGCCTTTGAAGGTGTACCAATTGATGGGGTCGTACAGGATGGAACAAGCGGCCGGTGGGGCATTGTTGCTGCTTGTGCTGAGCCTTGGCATGTTTTGGATGTTTGACCGGGGAGGGCGCGTTGGCTCTACATCTTGAACAGGTTCAGGCTCGGTCTGGTGCATTTAAGCTGACAGCAGACCTGACCATTGAAACCGGCCAGCGCGTGGCGATCATTGGCGCGTCAGGCTCGGGCAAGTCCACGCTGCTGGATGTGATTGCCGGGTTTCTTGTGCCGCTATCGGGCAAGATACGTTGGAGCAATCAGGATATAACCACGCTTGCTCCGGCTGACCGACCCATCAGTATCCTGTTTCAGGACACCAACCTGTTCCCGCATCTCACCATTCTGCGCAATCTTGCGCTTGCGCTTAATCCGTCAACGGGGCGGTTGCGTGCAGGGGATCGCGACAGGATTGAGGCGGTGCTATCGCGGGTTGGATTGCCCGGTTTCGCGGAACGTCGTTTGTCCGAAATGTCGGGCGGGCAGCAAAGCCGTGCGGCACTGGCACGCGTGTTGCTTCAGGGGCGCCCGGTTCTGCTCTTGGACGAACCGTTTGCGGCGCTTGGTCCGGCGCTCAAGATTGAGATGCTGGATTTGGTTGCAGAGGTGGCCGAGGCCGAAGGCTTGACTGTTTTGCTTGTTTCGCATGATCCCCAAGATGCCCGTCGCTTTGCTGCACAAACACTTGTGGTCGAGGACGGCCAAGTGGGTGAACCGCAAGACACCCAGCGCCTTCTTGACAATCCACCGGCGGGTTTGCGCGCCTATCTGGGTGTGCGGTGAAGGGCGACGTCTAAAAGCGCAATGCAATAAACGAAAAAAGCCCCGCCAGACCGGCGGGGCTTTTCTATGTCTCGGGACAAGAGGCTTACTCTTTGGCGCGTGCTTTTACAGGTGCCCAGATCCGCTTGTTGGTCAGGTAAAGAAGAACAGACAGAACTGTCAGGAACACAACGCCGACAAAGCCAGCTTGCTTGCGGGCCATCAGTTTGGGTTCCGCTGCCCACATCAAGAACGCCGCCACGTCTTTGGACTGCTGTTCGATGGTGGCTTCTGTGCCGTCAGAATATTCCACGTCGTCACCGTAAAGAGGCGGTCCCATCGAGATCCATCCGCCCGGAAAGGCTTTGTTCTCGTAAAGGATTGTTCCGGCTTCTTCCTTTTCCTCGCCGGTATAACCGGCCAGCAGCGACGCGATATACTCTGGTCCGCCCATGCCTTTGAAGAACTGGTTGATACCCAGACCGTAGGGTCCGTGGAAACCAGCGCGTGCCTTGGCCATCATACTCAGGTCAGGCGCTCCGGCTGCGTTGTTTTCCGGGAAGTGATCAGTTGGACGGGCTGCGCGAAAGTCTTCCAGCTCTTCGTCATATACTTCGAAGAACTGTGCTGCGTAGGCACGTACCTGATCTTCCGGCATACCGGGACCATCTTCGGCAGACAGCGTACGCAAAGGCACGAACTTCATGCCGTGGCAGGCTGAACAGACCTGGGTGTAGACCTGAAGACCACGCTGCAGTTGCGCCTGATCAAAGGTTCCAAACGGACCTTCAAACGAAAAGTCGTAGTTTTCGACTTCGCCCGAGGCTCCGGCGGCGAATGCGCCGGAGACAGGTGCCAGGGCCAATGTGGCCGCGAGGGCAAGTTTCTTAAGCATTGGTGCTTGTCCTTTCTTACTCGGCCGGGGTCGCTGCAGTAGCGCCATCAGTGGACGAGGACTTGCCATAGTGTGCGTTGAAATCATCCTCGATGGTGTCCGGCTGCGGCTGCGGCTTTTCAAGCACGCCAAGCAGCGGCAGGATCACAAGGAAGTACGCGAACCAATAGGTCGAGCCGATCAGGGCGATGTACGGGTAGATACCCTCGGCTGGCATTGCGCCCACCCATGTCAGAACCACAAAGTTCACGACAAAGACCCAGAACCACATCTTGAACATCGGGCGATAGCGGCCAGAGCGGACCGACGATGTGTCAAGCCACGGCACCAGCGCCATCACGATGATTGCGCCGAACATCGCCAGAACACCAAAGAACTTGGCGTCGATGATGCCACCGGTCAGGAAGTTCGCAGCAATAACGACCCAGACGTCACCGTCAAACGCACGCAGGATCGCGTAGAACGGCAGGAAGTACCATTCCGGAACGATGTGCGCAGGTGTCGCCAGCGGGTTGGCTTCGATGTAGTTGTCTGGGTGGCCAAGGTAGTTCGGCATGAAACCGACCACCGCGAAGAAGACCGCGAGGATGACCGCAAGCGCGAAGAGATCCTTGATCACGAAGTAGGGCCAGAAAGGAACGGTGTCCTTTTCCGCTTCGGCTTTCGATGTGCGACGCACTTCGACACCGGTGGGGTTGTTGTTCCCGGTGGTGTGGAAGGCCCAGATATGCACGATCACAAGACCGGCAATCACGAACGGCAGCAGGTAATGCAGCGAGAAGAAGCGGTTCAGTGTGGCATTGTCCACAGCAGGTCCGCCCAGCAGCCATGTCTGGATCGATTCACCGATGAACGGGATCGCGCCAAACAGGCCGGTGATCACGGTCGCACCCCAGAAGGACATCTGTCCCCATGGCAGAACGTACCCCATGAACGCCGTACCCATCATCAGCAGGTAAATCAGCATGCCGATGATCCATGTGATCTCACGCGGCGCTTTATACGAGCCGTAGTAGAGGCCACGGAAGATGTGCAGGTACACAGCAACAAAGAACAGCGACGCGCCGTTCATGTGCAGATACCGCAGCATTGCGCCACCGTTCACGTTGCGCATGATGTGCTCGATGCTGGCAAAGGCCAGATCAACATGCGGCGTGTAATGCATCGCAAGAACGATGCCCGTGATGATTTGCAGTGCCAGACAGAACGTCAGCACGATGCCCCAGATCCACATCCAGTTCAGGTTCTTGGGTGTCGGGATCATGATTGTGTCGTATAGCAAGCCAACGACAGGCAAGCGGCGGTGAAGCCACTTTTCGCCGCCGGTCGACGGCTCGTAATGGTCGTGTGGAATTCCAGACATTCAGAAGTCTCCTTATCCCAGCAGGATCGTTGTTTCGTCGACGAATTCGGCCGGCGGCACCGGCAGGTTCTCCGGCGCTGGCCCTTTGCGGATACGGCCGGACGTGTCGTAATGCGACCCGTGGCACGGGCAGAACCAGCCACCTACACCGCTGTCTGCGACATAGTCACCGGCGTTTCCGAGCGGCACGCAACCAAGGTGCGTGCACACGCCCATTTGCACCAGCCATTCGCCGCTTTCATCAAGCGCGCGGTTTTCGTCGGTGGCGTCTGCACTGCCATCGATATTCGCGTTACGCGCGATCTGGTCGGGCAGATCGGCGAGGTCGACGCTGCGTGCATCTGCGATCTCGTCTGGCGTGCGGCGACGGATAAAGACCGGCTTGCCGAGCCATTTGACGGTGATCTGAGAGCCTTCTGCTACGCCCGACACGTCCACTCGGATAGAGGACAGGGCCAAAACGTCGGCCGACGGGTTCATCTGGTTGACCAGAGGCCAAACTGCGGCACCGGTAGCAACCGCACCTGCGCCGGCTGTTGCGTAGTACAGGAAGTCCCTCCGGGTGCCTTCGTGGTGTTCTGCGTTGGACACGAGGTTATCTCCATTTAACGGCCGATCGACTGGCCACAATACGGGTTGAACCGCACAAGTGCGGCGTTCCGAACGGGTATTTAGCGGGGTACCCCCTAGTCGTCCACCTCCAGAACACCTACCTTATGAATAAGCGCCGAAGTGTCGCGGTATTTACGACTGACGGTGCGAAAAAGGCGTGCTACGCAACGCTCGAACTCGAAATGGACGGTCTCCCATGCAGAAAACGATTCTGTCAGGTATTCTTGCACTTAGCACCTCAGCCATTGCTTCGCCGGCGCTGGCCGAGATGGAACTGTCCATTTATTCCGGTTGGCAAACGTCGCCTCATAGCCGGGTCTACGGCGATTACCCCGGCACCGGGGCCGACATTGACGCGCTGATCGGTTGGGAAGGCCGGTCGTTCGAAATGCCGCCTTATTACGGTGTGCGCGGCACGTGGTGGAAAAACGAGAAATTGGGATTCGGTCTCGAATTCACACACGCCAAGGTATACGCGCCGGATAGCGAAAAAGCGGCAATCGGGTTTTCCGACCTCGAATTTACGGATGGTTTGAACATCGTGACTGTCAACGCCTACCAGCGCTGGCCCGGTCTATGGGCCGAAGGCGCGCTGACGCCCTATGTTGGCGGCGGTGTCGGTGTGGCCGTCCCGCATGTCGATGTCGACACGACCACTGGCCTTGAAACTTATGAATTTCAATTGACCGGGCCTGCCGCGCGTCTGACAGCCGGTGTCAGCTACGACATCAACGATCGGTTTGCTGTGTTCGGCGAATACCAGTTCACATATTCAAGCAACACCGTCGACTTGCCCGAAGGTGGATCGCTTGAGACAGACATCAAGACAAACGCCCTGAACGTCGGTCTTACCCTCAAGTTTTAGACGATCCGACAAAACGAATCTCGTCAAACCCTTCCTCCGCCGTGGGTGGATGGTAGAATTTGGAAAATTGCCGGAACTGCGCCTCTGTTGCTGCGAATGCATGTGCACCCGCCGTATTGCGTTCCCTGAGCCGTGCAAGGCAAACCTCGTCAGGAACGTCCAGCACGTGGATGATACACCGTGCGTCACCTGCGTTGGCGACGTCGCGCATCCAGCGCCTGAAGTCCAATGTGTTTGCCGGATAGTCCAGCACCACCGACAAGCCCGATCGCAAGATCGCTGACACATGCGGACCCATGACCGATTTCAGTTTGGTGGCACATCGCATGTAGTCTTTCCCGGTGGCCATCTGATCCTTGAACAGAGCGGCAAGCCAGTCGTCTTCGGCGATGACCAGAGTGTTCGGGTGATCCCCCAAATGCGCCGCCAAAGTCGACTTTCCGGCTGCGATTTTACCGCAAATCACATGCAGACATGGTCGACCGGAGCCCATCTTGGTTTCCCTCGTTTAGGCTCCGTTGCCATCGTCGCTATCGCTCTTGGCTTGTGCCAAAGCCCGACGCGAGGCCGGCAACATCCAAACGACAGCGCTGATGTAGATCAGACTTAATACAACCAAAGCAATCCATGTATAGATCGCGACGGCGGCTCCAATGGCTGCAAACCCGACCAGAAACATCTTAACCCGCCGTTGACTGATCCGCGTCGTCTTGAACGACCAAACCGGAAACCGCCCGATCATCAAGAAACCAATTCCCGCGATGTAGATCGACAGCAAGACATCTGGAATGATCTGCGGGGTTTCAAAGGCGAAAGACGCATACATTGGCAACATCACCAGAATCGCGCCGGCAGGTGACGGGATACCGATGAAATACGCGTTTTCTGCAGATCCGTTTTCGGCTTTTCGCGCCACGTTAAACCGGGCAAGCCGTGTGACTGCGCAAACTGCGTAGACCAACACCGCCAACCATCCAAGTTGCCGCGTGTCGTCCAACGCCCAGACATAAAGCAACATGCCCGGTGCAACGCCAAAGTTCAGAAAATCCGCAAGCGAATCGAGTTCGGCACCCATCTTGCTGTCACTGCCAAGCGCACGCGCCAACCGCCCGTCCAGCCCGTCAAGAATGGCGGCCAGCAGGATCAACTGAACAGCAAGCTCGTAATTGCCTTGCAGCCCGAACCGGATCGCAGTGAGCCCTGCGCAGATGGCTGTGACCGTCAGCATGTTTGGCAAAAGCTGAACCAGCGTCAGTTTTTGGCCATTTTGCTCGGGGCTCATGTTGACAGGTCCGCAATCACCGTTTCACCCGCAATCATCGTTTGGCCGATCTTGACCGACGGCTCGACACCGTCGGGCAGATAGATATCAAGCCGCGAACCAAATCGGATCAGACCAAACCGTTCTCCGCGGTCCAATAAGGCGCCTTCCTGCGTAAAGCTTACAATGCGTCGCGCCACCAATCCGGCGATTTGTGTCACGGTCAGGATGCGGTCATCCTCCATCCGGATCACCAGAGAATTGCGCTCATTGTCCTCGCTGGCCTTGTCCAACGACGCATTCAGGAACTTGCCGGGCTTGTAAGCGATCTTTTCCACCTTACCCGCAACAGGCGCGCGGTTCACATGGCAGTTAAAGACCGACATGAATACGCTAACCCGCGTCAGCGCCACTTCGGGCAAGCCCAATTCGCGCGGCGGAACAGCCGGTTCGATCAGGGATACCACACCATCTGCCGGGCTGATCACCAATTCCGGAGTGTCGGGTGTGACCCGCTCTGGGTCACGGAAAAAGTAATAACACCAGACGGTCAGGCCGACACCGATCCACCCCAGAATGTCCTCAACTGCAAAGAGCACAAGGGCGATCACAGCAAAGATCGCCACGAATTTGCGGCCTTCGGGGTGCATTGGCTTGATAAATGTATCGGTCATGCGCATTGCGGCAGGTTCCTCTCAAAGCGTTGCGCGTCGGTAAACCCGGACGGGCCAACGTGCAAGGCGTCGTAGAGTAACGTGCCGTCGCGGCTCATGGGTCCGGATGTGTCGCGACCATGCTATCACGTTTCGAAAACCCGTCGTACCACGTTGCCAGGCCGTCGCGCCCGGTGCGCCACGACCGTGCGTCATGGCGCAGATCAAGATAACCCAAGGCACAGGCTACTGCGATGTGCCCCATATCCATGCGCCCGTTCAAATGGCTCATCCACCTTGTGTTCAAAGCATCCAGCGCCCGCGAGACTTTGCCCCACTGCCCCTCAACCCAGTCCATCATCACCTTGTCTTCAGGGCGGAACCGCGTTTCATAAACCATCAGAACAGCAGCATCGAGGATACCGTCCGCCGTCGCCTCAAGCGTCAGCGTGTCCCAAATCCGATGCTCCGGGTACAATCCCCCCTCGGCCCGCGCATCCAGAAAGCGGCAAATCACTCGGCTGTCATAGATTGTCGGGCCGTCCGACCGCACCAGCGCGGGAATCTTGCCCACCGGGTTGGCAGCAATCAGCTTTGAATCCGGAGCCAGCGGCGTGGTGGCCACATCCACATGTTCGATATCGTCATATTGTCCGGTCTCGTGCAGCGTGACGAGTACCTTGCGCACAAAGGGCGATGGGCCTGAACGAAGAAGTTGCATGTGACGGCTCCTATTGTCGGTGAGATCCCAGCTAATCCTGTTGTGCAGCAAATGCCAAGCGGCGCGATGCATTGCTTCTTTCAGTCGACAGAAAGATCTCGCTCACAACACTGGCGGCTCCGTCATCAGCGCGGCCAGCGCCTCAAGCTCTGTGCCCATCCCGCCCGGAACCTTCGCCGCAGCACGTTTGCGCACGTCCGGGTCCTTGTTCTGACCCAGCTTCCAAGTTGCTGCGATATCCTCGACAATCATGCGGCAAGGCACGATCATGCGCATCATCCTGTCCAGCACCTCGGGTGTCATCTTGTCGGTTGTCCAGGGTGTTTTGTCGTCCAGTCGGGTCTCATAATGCGCGGATTGGATGTCCAGCACCCTGCGCATGTCCTCTTGCGGCAAAAGCTCCAGAACTCCGGTCAACTGCACCGCAACATAGTTCCATGTGGGCACCTGATCCGCGACGCCGTACCAATCCGGCGAGATATAAGCGTCGGGCCCTGTTACGGTAATCCGCGCCGGAAGCGGCGTTTTCAGCGCGCGCGCAATCGGGTTCGACCGCACCAGATGAATCAAGACCTCACGTCCGTCTTCGGACAAAAGCACAGGAACATGCGCGGCCAGAGGCACCGGATCACCGTTCACCATCACAGTGCCAAACGCACGGTCTCTTACAAAAGCAATGTCCTTGGTAGAATTTTGGCTATGAAAGGTCGGGTTCGGGTGCATAGTTGTCACTCGCTGCAGGCAATCAACCCGGACGAACTTGCACAGCAGGTTCCAAAAATCCCGATTTAAATTGTACCCGAAACACTTACCCGGCTTTGGGGTGTGCCGCCTCGTACACCTTCATCAAATGCACCGTATCAACCGAAGTATAGGCCTGTGTTGTTGACAGCGAGGCATGACCCAGCAGTTCTTGAATGGCCCGCAAATCGCCCCCGGCCGACAAGAGATGGGTTGCAAAACTGTGCCGCATGGCATGTGGTGTTGCCGTGGCAGGAAGCCCCAATTGCATCCGCGCTTGCTCGGTCACTTTTTGCACCAAACGTGCATTTAGTGCGCCTCCACGTACACCGCGAAAGACAGGTGCGTTCGGCTCCATCTCGAACGGGCAAAGTTTAACATAGGCTGCAACCGCATCCCGTGCGACGGGCAGAACGGGAACAACCCGTTCCTTGCCTCCCTTGCCGATGATCCGCATCGCCTCGCCCAAGGGAAGATCGCGCCCGCTCAGACCCAAGGCTTCAGAAATCCGCAATCCACAGCCATAAAGCAACGTCACCACTGCCATATCTCGCGCGCCGACCCAATCCTTTTGGGATTGTTGGCCTACCGTGTCGATCATTGCCCGCGCAGCATCTTCGTTCAAAGGGCGGGGGAGTTTCTTTTGAAACTTCGGCGCGCGGGTAGACAGAACTGCCGTTGGCTCGAAACCTTCGCGTTCGGAAAGCCAGCGATAAAACGATTTCACGGCTGAAAGCTTGCGCGCCAAAGACCGGGCGCTAGCCCCGCCACTGCGCGTATGCGCCATCCAAGCCCGCATATCCGGCACTGTGATCCGCGCCAACGGCGCAAGCCCCTGCGCTTCTCCCTGATGCAGTGTCATGAACGCGATGAAATCAACCACGTCACCGCGATAGGCGGTAAGGGTGTTTTCTGCCGTGCCATTCAACGCCCGGCTTGACGCCAGCCATCCCTCCAACGCGTCCCGTGCGGCTGGAGAGATCATCAAGGTCATGACAACCAGCGCCGCATCTGGCGTTCGAAAACACCGGTGAAAAAAGTCAGCAGGTCAGTGCCCTGTTGCGGTGTGAATTGGTGCGGGTCTTCGGCGCCCATCACCAATAAGCCCGGCAATCGCCCCGGACCGAAATCCAGCTTGAGACAGGCCTCGGACCGAATCCAGTCCGCCTTGTCGCCGTAAATCTCGGGCAGGCCGGTTTCGATCTGCCGCAATGTCACCTGCCGGGGCGAGCCCTCAGGCCGTGTATTCAGATAGGCGTCGATGAATCCGGGTGCCGCCACGGAAAGGACAGATCCCAGCCGCTTGATGGCAGGATCTTCGTCGTTCTGTACCGACTCCAACACCAGTTTGATCACATCAACGCGCAGAATTTCGGCAACATCGCTGCCCAAATTGCGCAAGAATGGTTCAAATTCAACCGGATCCAGCAGGCGCAGGATCGCGCGGTGCACCTGATTGGTGCCCGCAAGGTTTTCATAAGCGGCCGCAATCACCGACCGGTGCGTGTCTTCCAACCGGTCCAGACGCGCCTCAAGCCGGTCCATCGCAATGCCGCGCAAATCCACGATATTGCCGCCCATTGCGCGTTCATTCGCAGCAATCAGTGCGCGCATGAGATCCTGATCCTCGAGAATCACATCGGGGCGCGTCATGATTTTTTCGCGCAAGTCGTCGTCGATACGGGGGCTGCTCATGCCATCCTCGTTTTATGTATTTTGACGGACCCTATCAGGAGACCAAAAAAGATGCCCGCATTTTTTCGTTAAAATGCGGGCGTCTTTGGAAACTGTGGCAGAAGCGCAGGAACGCCCTTGCCGAGGCATCACCAAGCCGCTCAAACGCGGCGTCGTTCAGATCAGAGGATCTTAATATTGGCGGCTGCCGCGTCTTTGACGAATTGGTCCAGACCCTTGTCGGTCAGCACGTGGTTCGCCATCGCCTTGATCACACCCGGAGGCGCCGTTGCAACATCGGCACCGATCTTGGCGCAATCGCTCATGTGGTTGGCGGTTCGGATCGACGCGGCAAGGATATTGGTCTCGAAACCGTAATTGTCGTAGATTTCACGAATATCCGCGATCAGGTCGAGGCCATCCATGTTCAGGTCATCCAGGCGACCGATAAACGGGGAGATAAATGTCGCTCCGGCTTTCGCGGCCAAAAGCGCCTGATTGGCCGAGAAACAGAGCGTCACGTTGACCATTTTGCCTTCGTCAGTCAGCGTCTTGCATGCCTTCAGACCGTCCCATGTCAACGGAACCTTAACAGCGATGTTCTCAGCGATCTCAGCAAGCTTGCGCCCCTCAGCGATCATGTCTTCCGCCTTGAGTGCAACCACTTCGGCAGAAACCGGGCCTTCGACCAGATCACAAATCTCTTTTGTAACTTCCAGAATATCGCGCCCGGATTTCTTGATCAGGGATGGGTTCGTAGTCACACCATCGACCATTCCAAGGTCGTTGAGTTCCGCGATGGCGTCAATTTCGGCAGTGTCGACAAAGAATTTCATGCTGTGTCCGTCCTCTGATGGGTTGGCCTTTCCTACCGGTGGCTTTACCCCATGGCAATGCAGACTGAAACCCTGAAATGATGGCGCTAACATCCAGCTATTTTGACCAAGGCGTGCTGATTGGCGTGTTAACCACCCAACCCCTTGATCGTGTGCTTGATTATCGCGCGCCCGAAGGGGGGTGCCATCTTGGTGCCTTCGTCGAGGTGCCATTGGGCCCGCGCAAAGTCCTGGGCGTGGTCTGGGGGGCGGGGCGGGGCGATTACGATATCTCAAAGGTGCGGTCGGTGATCCGCGTGCTTGATGCTGCGCCGATGCGCGAAGAATTGATGTCGTTTCTCATGCGTGCTGGCGATTACACACTGACCCCCATGCCTGCGATGCTACGCTTGGCCACCCGTGCGCCGGGGCTGGGGGATCCACCCTCAATGCGCAAAATCTATCGGCTTGGGGATACGACCCCGGATCGGATGACAGACGCCCGGACCCGCGTCCTTGAGGTGCTGCGCGATATGGGGGGGCTGTCTCTGACCCTCAAGGAATTGGCCGAAGCGGCGGGCGTCACGACATCCGTTGTCAAAGGCCTCGCCAAGCTCGGTGCAGTGCGTGAAGAAGACAGTCCGCGGGATACGCCCTTTCCGACCCTTGATCCGGATCACGCTGGCAAAACTTTGACCGCTGATCAAACCAACGCCTCTGCAACCCTGCGCGCCGCCGTGGCCACGCGCAGCTATGGCACAACGTTGCTCAAAGGTGTCACCGGATCGGGCAAGACCGAAGTTTACCTCGAAGCGGTGGCCGAATGTCTGGCGCAAGGCCGTCAGGCGCTTGTGCTGCTGCCAGAAATCGCGCTTACGTCTGAATTCATCACTCGCGTTGATGCCCGCTTTGGCGCCAAACCCGCTGAATGGCATTCAGGTGTAACCATCACCGAACGACGCCGCGTCTGGAAGATGACGGCACAGGGGGGCGCGCAACTGGTTGTCGGCGCGCGATCGTCCCTGTTCCTGCCGTTCCGCGATCTGGGCCTGATTGTCGTCGATGAAGAACACGACACGTCCTATAAACAAGAGGACGGCGTGCTCTACAATGCGCGCGACATGGCCGTGCTGCGCGCCTCGATCTGCGGGGCGCAGGTGATCCTTGCCTCGGCCACGCCCAGCCTCGAGTCGTGGGCCAATGCCGACGCGGGCAAATATACCAAGCTTGAACTCACCTCTCGATTTGGCGCCGCTGTGATGCCCGAGATGCGTGCAATCGATATGCGCACCGAACAACTCCCCGGTTCAAGCTGGATTTCCCCAACCTTGCAACGCGCCGTGCAACAGCGGCTCGACAACAAGGAACAGGCGCTGCTGTTCATCAACCGGCGCGGCTATGCCCCGGTCACCATCTGCAGGGCCTGCGGCCATCAGATCGGCTGTGATCACTGTGATGCAAGGATGGTCGAACACCGGTTCCTCAAGCGCCTTGTCTGCCACCAATGTGGCGAGACCAAACCGTTGCCCTCAGTCTGCCCCTCCTGCGATGCCGAAGACAAACTCGCCGCCGTCGGCCCCGGTGTTGAACGCCTCGCGGAAGAGGCACAAACGCTGTTCCCCGACGCCCGCCTCGCGGTGCTGTCCTCGGATATGTTCGGCTCGGCACGTGCCATCAAGGCGGAAATCGAAACCATCGCCGGCGGTGGCGCAGACCTGATCATCGGCACGCAACTGGTCGCCAAAGGGCATAACTTCCCGCTGCTCACCCTGGTCGGCGTGATCGACGCCGACCTGGGGTTGCAAGGCTCGGATCTGCGCGCAGCGGAACGCACGTTTCAGCTAATGCGTCAGGTGGCAGGCCGGGCCGGGCGCGCTGACAAACCGGGTCAGGCTCTGATGCAAACCTATCAGCCCGAACACCCGGTCATCCGCGCGATCCTGTCCGGCGACGAACAGGACTTCTGGACCGCCGAAGCAGGTGAACGCCGTGCCGCTGGTGTACCGCCCTATGGTCGGCTGGCAGGGATCATCCTGTCCTCGACCGATGTGCAAGAGGTGTTCGACCTCGGCAACGCACTGGCCCGCAACGATGGCCCTTTGCGCCGCGTCGGGGCACAAGTGTTTGGTCCGGCCCCGGCACCCATCGCTCGTGTGCGGGGCCGTCACCGTGTGCGATTGCTGGTCAAGGCGCCCAAAGGGACCGCGCTGCAACCGGCCTTGGCCGAATGGGTTGCTCCGTTCCGCCTAAAAGGAGAGCTGCGCATGGCCATCGATATCGATCCGCAGAGCTTTTACTAAAGCGCTCGGTATCCGCCTTCCAATATCACTCTGGAAAACAGCCGTGAATCAGGTTCTCTCGCATCAACCGCTGGTCCAACGTGCCGCGCGGGATCGCAATCTGTTCAAGATAAGCGGCTTTTTGCGCCAGATAGGTCCGTGCTGCGGCAATTGCATCTGCTCCCGACAGGGCCGCAAAGCGCAAACTTTGCCCGGATCGGTATTGCACCAGCCGGTCGATATCCGGCGCAATCACCGTGGCTATCTTGGGATAGCCACCCGTTGTCTGATGATCTGCCAAAAGGACGGTCGGGACACCGTCACCGGACACCTGCACCGATCCGCGGACAATAGGTTCTGACGGGATCGACAAGGCCTCCTTGAGAGGCAGATCCGGCCCACTCAGGCGCATCCCCATCCGGTCATAGGCGTCTGTCACGGTAAACCGTTCCGCCATAAATCGGTCCAGTGCATCCTGCGTGAAATGCTGGTCTTGCGGGCCGGGTACCACCCGCACCGGACCATCGCGCATGAAGTCCGGCTGTTGAATATCGCCTGCTCGGTCTTCATGGACCGTAGCTTTGGAAATCCTGATCGTCTGACCCGTCTGCAAGGTGCCACCGCCAAAGCCTGACGCCGCATGGGTGGCGGTGCTGCCCAGCCACGGCGGCACTGCGACCGCCCCTGCAAAGGCCAGATAGGCCCAACTGCCCGTCTTGCCGCCCCGGATAAACACCCGGTCGCCTTTCTCAACGCTCAAGACACACCATGCGCTGTGCTTTTGTCCGCGATGTTCAACAACGAAATCGCCTCCGGTCACCGCAAATGTGACCGCGCCTGCCGTGCAGGTCAGAGCCAAACCGCCCAGCGAAATTTCAATTGCAGTCTGCCCCGCCACATTGCCAAGCGCCGCATGTGCTGCATCAAAGGACAGCCGGTCCATCGGTCCGGATGCAGTGACGCCGTAACGCATATGCCCCCGTCGGCCGCTGTCCTGAAACGTCACCAGCGGACCGGCAAAACTGACTGTGAATTCTGCCTCAGACATGCGTCATGTCCTTTTGCAGGCGCTCAAAAGTGGCAAGGTCGATGCGTTCAAACGTGACATGATCCCCGACATCAAACAGGAAGGGATGATCGGGATCGCCTGTCAGGATCGGGGTCGGAGAGCGCCCTATGATCGACCAGCCCGTTGGCATGGTCAAAGTGGTCACAAGGCATTGGCCCCCGGCGATGATCACGCTGCCAGCGGGCACATCTCGCACAGGGGTCGGCTTGCGAGGAACGCGAATGTCTTCATCAACACCTGACAAATAGGCATAGCCCGGCGAAAAGCCGTACATCAGCACATCATATTGCCCTGCCAGATGTGCGGCGATAACGGCTTCGGGCGACAGACCCTTTGCTGTGGCAACGGCCTCAAGGTCCGGCGAAAACGGGGCTTCATAACACACCTGCACTTGCCGCGTTTGTCCGACAATCTTGCGTGCGGTGACCCCTTTAAGAAGGTCGCGGACATGGGCCTCGACCGTGACGTGATCCGTCTCGGTGACGTCGAAACTGACCAGCAGGTTCACCAACGCGGGCACGGTTTCGATCATCCCGTCAGGCGGCGTATCAGCAAGCGCCTGATCCAAAGCCACCACCAAAGCGTGCGACCCCTCGCTCACAGTGTCCGCGAAATTGACCAAGAGCGCATGGTCCGCCACGGGTTTGAACTGGGGCTCCATTGCCGACCTCACTCAGCCAGAAACGAGCGGAGTTGCACACCAGCAGCGGTCAGGCGGGCGCGGATCTCTTTGGCCATGGCAACCGCCGCCGGACTGTCGCCGTGAACGCAGATCGACTGTGCTTCAAGTGGGATCGGATCGCCACCGACCACGGGCATCAGCCCGCTGTCGAGATAAGCGAGCAGCCGGTCTGTGGCCTCTTTCGGGTCGTGGATCATTGCGCCTGTCTGATCACGTGGCACAAGGCGTCCGTTGGGTTGATATCCACGATCTGCGAAAATCTCGGAATAAACGGGTAGGTCAGCCGCCCGTGCGGCCTTTTCGGATTCAGTGCCCGAGATGGCCAGGTAGGATAGCCCAGCATCGAACCGTTTGACCGCATCGACGATTGCATCCGCCACAGCCCTATCCCGCGCCGCAAGGTTGCCCAGCGCGCCGTGCGGTTTGACATAGCGCACCGGCACGCCGACCTGTGCGGCCACACCCATCAGCGCACCGATCTGCGCGGCACAGAACCGGGCAATCTCGGCAGGGCTCATGGGAATGTCGCGGCGTCCAAAACCAAGACGATCCGCGAAGCCCGGATGCGCCCCGACGGTAACCCCGTTCGCCGCCGCTTGTTCCAGCGTGCGAAACATGGTCTCGGGATCACTGGCATGGCCACCGCAGGCAATATTGGCCGACGTCACAATCGACAGCATTGCAGTGTCGTCGCCCATGCTCCACGGGCCATATCCTTCGCCAAGGTCGGAATTCAGATCAATCTCGCGCATGGTTCTGCTTTCTGGTCGATATGTTTCGCCTACACGTCCCGAGCAGGGCGTTTGAAATGCAGGTCAACATGATTGCGTGGCTTATTGCAACGCGTTCGGAAGAAAGAGCGCAATGCTCGGAAAGGCGATCAATAGAAACGCCATCGCAAGCATGGTCAGACAATAGGGCAAGGCCCCCAGCATGACCTCGTTTAGGCTCCCCGATTTCCGTGCGCCCTGCACAACGTAAAGGTTCAATCCAACTGGTGGTGTGATCAGCGCCATCTCGATCAGCACGATCATCAGGATCCCGAACCAGATCACGTCATATCCCTGTGCAACCACCAAGGGGACGATAATCGGGATCGTGACCACCATCAGCGACAGCGTTTCGATGAAGAAGCCAAGCACGATATAGAGCACGACAACCACAAGGATTGTCTTGAGCGGTGTCAGTCCAAGACCGGTCATGAACTCGGTCAATTCGCGGCCTAACCCGGCCGATGCCAGCGTGAAGTTGAGAAACGACGCGCCGATCACGATCAACATGATCATTGATGTGATCTTGACCGTGCCCATCAGGCTTTCGGTCAGCATGGTCCACGACACCCCACCAAACACCAGCGCGATAATCAGCGCCCCGGCAACGCCAACGGCTGCGGCTTCGGTCGGGGTGGCCCAGCCGCGATAGATCGACCCCACAATAAGGCCGAAAAGAATGATGATCGGGATCAGGTCAATCAACGCGCGCAGCATTTTTGGAAACGGAAACGTGCGGCGCACACCACCCAGGTTCGGGCGGATCAGGCAGATCACAGCCGTGATCACCATAAACGCAATCGCGAGGGCCAGACCCGGGATAAGCCCTGCAAGAAAAAGCTGCGGAATCGAGGACTGGGTCAAAAACCCGTAGACGATCAGATTGATCGACGGCGGGATCATGATGCCCAGCGTGCCGCCGGCGGCAATCGCGCCTGAAAACAGCTTTGGATCATAACCCAGCTTTTCGGCTTGTGGCATGGCCACCGTCGCGACCGTTGCCGCTGTTGCGACCGATGATCCTGACGTGGCTGAAAACATTGTCGCCGTAGCGATATTCGCATGGACCAATCCACCCGGCAGCCACGATACCCAGCGATCCAGGGCCGCATAGGTGCGTGTCGCCACGCCGCTCCGCACAAGGATTTCACCCAACAGGACAAAGAACGGGATCGCAATAAGCGTCGCCGAGTTTGACGCCGACCACACCATGTTCCCCAAGCCGCGCGTCAGCGGAAAGCTCGAAAAGAAGGTGTCGATGCCAAAACCCAGAAGGAACAGAACGATGCCAACGGGTATGGAAAGGGATAGCAGGCCAAGCAGGCCGACAGACACATAGAAGATCATTGCAAGCTGTCCTGTTCGGCAAAGGCTCCGGCAAAACTCTCGGTTTCGCCATGACGCCGCTTGAGCAAAAGGCTGAGCGCCGCAAGGGTCACCAGCGTCGACATCACAGCAAACCAGACCCATCCGGCAAACCATGGCGCCTGCACCCATGCAAGCGGTGTTTCAAGCGGAGTATTGGCGCGCGAGCCGTTGACCAGGGACCGCTCCAGAACAGGCCAGGCCTTGATTGCGACAGTGATGATCACGCCCGACATCACCACCATCGAGAACACGTCGAACAGCGCGCGTTTAAAGCTGCCCGCCCGGCTGCGCAAAAGGTCGATACGAACATGCCCCAATTCAAGCAGCGTATAGGACATGCCCCACGAGGTCGCGAGCGCCATGGCATAGCCCGCGATCTCTTCGGTGCCGCCAAGCGACGTGCCGATCTGGCGCATGATGATGTCTGTCAGAACGAACCCCGCGCAAAGCAACAGGCCAAGACCCACCACAAGGGCGACCCCCCTGTTGATCCGGCGCAGTCCGTCGATCATCTTAAGTTCCATGTTCGGCACGTCCCCTGATGGTGTTGTGTTGCGCTTAGTTGATCGTCACACCGACGACTTTGCCAACACTGTCGTTCCAACGCGTGCTCCAATCACCACCGGAACGCTCGGCCCAGTCTGGCAGCACCTCGCTGGTAAGGATATCCCGCGCCCGCTCGAAATCGGCATCGCTCACATCGACCAGTGTCATTGAACGTGCATCCCCCGAAGGACAGTCGCCATTGCCGGTCAGGCAGGCAATATCATTGACCAAGGCATCCTGAGCGCTGGCCCAGGCCGGGTCTTCGAAACCGGATTTGATCTCGCTCTCGATCAGCGCCTTTTGATCGTCAGACAGGCTGTTCCACTTGTCGAGGTTCATCGCGGTCACAACCGAATCCCAACCACCCAGCGGGATCGGCAGCAGATGTGTGGACACTTCCCACCATCCCGCGCTGTAGCCCGACCCGGCGCCTGTGACGGCGCAATCGACAACACCGTTCTGCAGGGCGCCGGGCACTTCTGCAAAGGACACGTTCACACCCTCGGCACCCAGCGCCTCAAGCAGCTTGGCAGTCATCCGGCCCGATGCGCGAACCTTCAGACCTTCCAGATCGGCAAGGTTCGAAATCTCGTGATTGCAGAACACGACCTGCGGCGGATAGGGCGCAATGGCCAGGACATGGCTGTTGAACCGGTCGTGATAGATATCTGTTACCATCGGACGTGCCGCGTCGACCATCGCGCGGGCCTCGTCGGCGGTCAGTGCCAGCAACGGCACGTCCAATCCCTCAAGCTCCGGCGCGTCGGCCACGGCATAGTCCGCCACGGTCATCGCCACATCATACACACCCTGACCCAGCAGCGGATAGATGTCGCCCAGACCAAGGCTCATCTGGTTGTGTGTGGTCAATTCGACCTCCAGATCTCCGCCCGACGCCGCTGGCAGCGTTTCGCTCCAGAACGGTGCTTCATATTGGTTGTGCAGGGGCAGGCTGGACCAGCTTCCCACCACGGACAGGGTTTCGGCAAAAACAGGCGTCGCACACACGGTGCTGGCCATCAAAAAGGCAAACGTTTTCTTCATAGTTCTAATCTCCATGTTGGTTCGGTTTTATGACTGTTCGAGGATTGGGGTTTCGGCATCTTCAGCCACATCCGCGATCAGCATGTGACCGGGCGAATGCGTGATGCAAAGGGGCAGGCCTGCTGCCAAAAGAACGTTTTGTGGGGTTACGCCACAGGCCCAGTACACAGGCACTTCGCCGTTATTGATCTCGACCGCGTCCCCCCAATCCGGCTTGGACAGGTCGCCAATCCCGATCTCTGCCGGATCTCCGGTAGCGACCGGTGCACCATGCGCCTGCGGATAACGGGAACAAATGGTCCGCGTCTGCCACACTTGGCTTTCCGGGATTGGTCGCATCGTGACCACCATCTGCCCGCCAAACGGACCGGCCGAAAGAAGGTCGATATTTGATTTGAACATCGGCACATTGCGCCCGCTCTCAATGTGGCGCACCGGAATCCCATTGCGCAGCAGCGCATTTTCAAACGTAAACGAGCACCCCAACGCGACAGTGACAAGATCATCAGCCCAGACATTGCTGATATCCGTCACTTCTTCGCTAAGCGCACCGTCGCGAAAGACACGGTATTTCGAAACATCTGTCCGAATGTCGATGTCCTGCCCCAATGTACGCAGCTTTGGATCGCCCGTGTCACTGACCCCCACAACCGGGCAGGGCTTTGGATTGCGCTGACAAAAGCGCAGGAAATCCAGGGCATAGCGTTCGGGCAAAATAGCAAGGTTGCATTGCAGATACCCAGCCGCCAATCCGGCCGTGTGTCCGTCATACGATCCGGATCGGATCGCAGATCTGACGTCGGCAGGTGACGCGCCGACAAGATCGGAATGAGAAACAGAGTCGCGTGTCATAGCAGGGTCCTTCGTGATCATGAGCAACAATCACACGGCCCTGAGCTTTCACGCAAATTATCATTTTATATCAAAGGTTATAAATTATTTGAATTCAGCTTGGATGGCTCGCATCCCATTCACGCGCCACTCGACTGGCAAATTCCGCACTTTTTTCAACAAGAAAGCTGCGTGGCTCAGACAGGAATGACGCGGTAAACGCGAGAGGTTGCGGGTGGAACCCCGGATCGAACTCTACGATCTGACCGGACTCAAGATAATCATTGGCCAACGCGCGAGGATAGGGTCCAACCGCGATTCCCGCCGCGATCATCTTGAGGCTCGCCGACAATGAGGCCGAGGTGTAAATGCGCAGTTTCGGCCCCACCCGCCGCGACAGTTCCGACACCAGTTCCCGATAAGGTCGCGTCTTGCTGGCGTACGAGATGATCGGAATTTTACTCAGATCGGTTTGTGGATTTGAAGTCGA
This sequence comes from Marivita sp., assembly GCA_043585115.1. Taxonomy (GTDB): domain Bacteria; phylum Pseudomonadota; class Alphaproteobacteria; order Rhodobacterales; family Rhodobacteraceae; genus Marivita. The sequence goes on along the minus strand of CP121326.1, from coordinate 1,819,923 downwards.
CCGATACCAATGCAGATCGAACGGCGGAAGCGGCACGTTTTCGACTGTGAATTCCGAAATCGGCCCCATCAAAAGTGCGAGATCAAGGCTCCGTTCCAAAAGCGCAGAGCGCAGGTTCAACGAGATATCGACCGTCAAATCAACGTTAACCCTCGGGTAATGTTCGCTGAACGTTTTGAGAAATTCGGGCAGCCACGCCTGCGCAATGGTCTCGGATGCACCGACGCGAAATAGCCCTTCGGTCTCTGAGGGGTTGGCGACGCGCTGTTTGATCTCTTCTTCGACAAACAACATTTGTTCGGCATATGTCAGCAGCAATGTTCCGTGCTTTGTCAGGATCAGATCACCCGACCCACGTTCGAACAAGGGTACGCGCAATTCCTGTTCGAGGTTCGAAATGCGCGTCGAGACAGCAGGTTGGGACAGGTACAATTTGTCAGCGGCCTTGCGAAAGCCACCCAGTCGCGCCACCCAAAGGAAAGTTCGGATTTGGTCAAATGTCATGGGTCTTTCATATGATTTATCGCTCTGGCGGCAAAATGATAAATCTTGCTTTCAGGGCTGGGGCGGAGCCTTGGCGGTAATGGTTGATAAAGTGTTAATAGGTCCGGACCGGTCTCAATGTTTCGCGCGCGAAACAATAGGTCAGGCTGTGTACCGCTTTTTGCTGCGTCTCCCGGCCCACACGGGCGCCATATTTCTTGCCACGCCTTGTATGCCCCCCACCCGCATTCTACATGGGCCTGCATGAAGCGCTTTATCCCATTCGTGAAATCAGACCCGACAATTGCTGTTGTCCGGATGCAAGGCACGATCGCCGCGGGCTCGCGTGGCACGCTCAGCGATGCCAGCATGCGCCCTCTGCTTGAAAAGGCATTCCGCAAAGGCAAGCCTGCTGCGGTTGCGCTCGAAATCAACTCACCCGGCGGCTCGCCCGTTCAAAGCTCGCTTATCGGCGCGCGGATACGGCGTCTTTCCGAAGAAACCGAAACCCCGGTATATGCCTTCGTCGAAGACGTGGCCGCGTCGGGCGGCTACTGGATCGCATCGGCTGCAGACGAGATTCATGCCGATCCAGCGTCGATTCTCGGCTCCATCGGCGTGATCTCTGCTGGTTTCGGTGCGCATGTCTTTTTGCAAAGGCAGGGCATCGAACGGCGCGTCTACACAGCGGGTAAATCGAAATCCATGCTCGACCCGTTCCGTCCCGAAAACGAGGAAGACGTGGCGCGGCTGAACAAGCTGTTGGGTCAACTACACGAAACCTTCATCACGCAGATCAAAACCAGCCGTGGCGAAAAGCTGGCAGAGAACCCGGATCTTTTCACCGGAGAAATCTGGGTCGGGCAAAGCGCAGTGGATGTTGGCTTGGCCGATCACGTTGGACACCTCGTGCCGACGATGAAAGAGCGGTTCGGCGACAAAGTGAAATTCCGGCGCTACGAACAACGCCGCCCGCTCCTCAGCCGTTTCGGCGCGAAACTCACAAGCGACGCGCTCGGCGTCATCGAAGAACGCGCCGAGTTCGCGCGCTACGGTTTATAACGTGATCACCAAGATCGTCTTTCTCTTCCTGATCTTTATGGCCGTTCTGGCCATGTTCGGGAAACTTCGTTTCCCCGGCGCAAAACGTCTTGCAGAGGCCAAGTGCAAGAAATGCGGCCGATACCGCATCGGCAAGGGGCCGTGCCCCTGTAGCGGAAAGGCGCGCTGACATGCTGATGATCTGGGGAAGCGTGGTTGTGGGGTTGGTCATCCTGCTCTTGGCCGGAGACGCGCTGGTCAAAGGCGCGGTCAACCTGTCTTTACGCATTGGCATCCCAGCACTGATTGTCAGTCTGACTGTGGTTGCCTTCGGAACATCCGCGCCGGAATTGCTGATCTCGATCAAGGCCGCGTTGGACAACGTGCCCGGCATCGCCCTGGGCAATGTGGTCGGATCGAATACGGCGAATATTCTGTTGGTTTTGGGGATTCCTGCCCTTTTGGCTGTGATGCACACCAGCGAATGCGACACCCGCAAAAGCTATGTGATCATGCTGGCAGCATCACTGCTGTTCATCGCGCTGGCATTCCGTGGCGTCTTTGACTGGATTTCGGGCATTGTGCTGCTCGGCGTGCTGGCTGTCATTCTTGGCGATTCAATGCGTGAAGCGTTGGCCCATCGCCGCGCAGGCCAAGAGGCCGAGGACGAAGAAGAGCCCGAAGGCGCAGACCCGGACATGGCGTGGTGGAAAATCATTCTCTACCTCGTTCTGGGCTTGATCGGCCTGCCTCTGGGCGCTGATCTTCTGGTCGACAGCTCGGTCAAGATCGCGACCATCTTCGGCGTGAGCGACACGGTCATCGGATTGACCCTCGTTGCGCTGGGCACCTCTTTGCCAGAACTTGCGACCACGGTGATGGCCGCGCTGCGCCGTCAGGCGGACGTTGCGCTGGGCAATGTGATCGGGTCGAACATGTTCAACCTACTGGCCATCATCGGTGTGGCCTCGTTGATCGCGCCGATCCCGGTTGATCCCGAGTTTCTCAGCTTTGACCTGTGGGTCATGCTAGGGGCATCACTGCTGATCTTTCCGTTGGTGTTCCTTGCGAAAGACCTGACCCGCATCTGGGGGGTGGTCTTGTCGGCGCTTTATCTGGGCTACATTGCGCTTGTCATCATCTAAGCGCGAGGGGCACATTCCATGACCAAGGCATTGATCACAGGCGCGGGCAAGCGGCTGGGCCGGGCGATGGCGTTGTATCTGGCTGATCGCGGCTATGACATCGCCGTTCACTATGCCAGCTCTGCCGAGGCAGCCGAAGAGGTCGCGGACCTGATCCGCGCCAAGGGGCGCCGCGCCTGCACGGTGCAGGCCGATCTGCTGAACGAAGACGAGACGCTAGGCCTGACCGATGCCGCGATTGCTGGGATTGGCGGGCCGTTAACCGTGCTGATCAACAACGCGTCAATTTTCGAATACGACAATATCGAAACCGCAACCCGTGACAGCTGGGACCGCCATCTGGAAAGCAATCTGCGGGCGCCTTTCGTGCTGACCCAGCGTTTCGCAGCGCAACTTCCTGTGCCGAAACAGGATGATATGGACGAGCCTGTCGCGCAGGGTTTGGTGATCAACATGATTGATCAGCGTGTGCGCAAGCTCACGCCCGAGTTCATGACCTACACCATCGCCAAAATGGGCCTTTGGGCGTTTACACAGACCGCAGCTCAGGCGCTGGCACCGACCTGTCGCGTCAATGCAATTGGTCCGGGTCCGACCTTGCGCGGCGGGCGTCAGAGCGAGGCGCATTTCGCCAAGCAACGCGCAGCGACCGTCCTTGGGCGGGGAGCAAATACGTCGGATATCACCGGGGCGCTGGGCTACTTTCTTGATGCTCCGGGCGTGACGGGACAGCTGTTGTGTGTGGATGGCGGGCAGCACCTTGCATGGCACACACCGGACGTCATCGGCGTTGAATGATGCCCATGAAACATGAGTTTTGCACCGTTGATGTTGACGTAACGAAACCGTTACAAAAGTATTAATGTTTTCAGTGACTTGTTATGTGGATATTAAAATATCATTTAAATTCAACCGCTTATTTTGTTGCCTAAAAAATAGGCAAATCAGAGAGTGCCCCGAAAAGCAAAGAAAAATTCGCGACATCCAAAACTTCTCCGCAGAGTTATCCACAGAAACGGTGGATGTCTTAGCGGTTGCATAGGATGCGCCGATCAGGCAGCGAATACCTAAGAATCGAAGAACCGGCGAAATCGTCCAAATGGGCTGACATGGTCAAGGAAACTGACACTGACACTTTGACAGGCCACGCCTGTATCCAGCGCTATCTTAAGACCTTGGACAGCAGTCCCGGGGTGTACCGGATGCTCGATGCACAGGCGCGCGTACTGTATGTCGGAAAGGCGCGAAATCTGCGCGCACGGGTGTCGAACTACGCACGTCCGTCCGGTCATTCTGGCCGGATCGCGCGGATGATTTCGGAAACCGCGTCGATGATGTTTCTGACCACGCGCACCGAAACCGAAGCTCTGTTGCTTGAGCAAAACCTGATCAAGCAACTCAAGCCGCGTTATAACGTCCTGTTGCGTGACGACAAATCGTTCCCGAATATTCATGTCACCAAGCACGCTTATCCGATGATCCACAAACATCGCGGCGCAAAAAAGGAAAAGGGGGCGTATTACGGCCCGTTTGCCAGTGCCGGCGCGGTGAACCGGACGCTTAACCAACTGCAACGGGTGTTTCTGCTGCGCAATTGCACCGATGCTGTGTTCGACAGCCGCACGCGGCCCTGTTTGCTATACCAGATCAAGCGGTGTTCGGCGCCTTGTGTCGGAAAGATATCGGAAGCTGACTACGCTGAAAGCGTGCGAGATGCGGAACGCTTTCTTTCTGGCAAGTCGACCAACATTCAGGAATCGCTGGCCAAGGAGATGGCCAAAGCCTCGGATGACATGGAATTCGAACGCGCTGCCGCATTGCGGGATCGTATCCGGGCGTTGACACAAGTTCAGACGGCCCAAGGCATCAATCCACGTGGTGTGACCGAAGCGGATGTCATCGCGTTACATCTGGAAAAGGGACAGGCTTGCGTTCAGGTGTTTTTCATCCGCGCGAACCAGAACTGGGGCAATCGTGATTTCTATCCCCGTGTGGGCCCGGATGTTGAAGAGGCCGAAGTTCTCGAGGCGTTCATCGGGCAGTTCTATGACACCAAAGAACCTGCACGGCTTTTGCTGTTATCGCATCCGATTGAAAACGAAGACCTGATGACCGAAGCGTTGACCGAGAAACTGGGGCGCAAGGTCGAGATTGCGGTGCCGCGACGTGGTGAAAAGTCAGAGTTGATCGACGGCGCGCTGCGCAATGCGCGGGAATCCCTTGCGCGGCGGATGGCAGAGTCTGCAACGCAAACCAAGCTGCTGAAAGGTCTGGCTGACGCATTTGAACTGGACGCGCCGCCCGAGCGGATCGAGGTCTATGACAACAGTCATATTCAGGGCACCAACGCGGTTGGCGCCATGATTGTCGCTGGGCCGGACGGGTTCATGAAGAACCAATATCGCAAGTTCAACATCAAAGGGGATGACCTTGTGCCGGGGGATGATTTCGGCATGATGAAAGAAGTCCTGACCCGGCGGTTTAAACGGCTGCTCAAGGAAGACCCCGATCGCGACAAGGGGCTATGGCCGGATTTGTTGCTGATCGACGGTGGGGCCGGGCAAGTGTCGGCGGTGCGCGAGATCATGAAGGAATACGGCGTGGAAGACGTGCCGATGGTCGGTGTCGCCAAAGGGGTCGACCGCGATGCGGGCAAAGAAGAATTCCACCGGTCAGGCAGGCGGCCTTTTGCGCTGCGACACAATGATCCGGTGCTTTACTTCGTCCAACGTCTGCGGGACGAGGCGCACCGCTTTGCCATTGGCACGCATCGGGCGAAGCGGGCCAAATCGCAGATGGCGAACCCTCTGGATGAAATTGCAGGGGTCGGCGGCGCGCGGAAGCGGGCCTTGCTGGCGCATTTCGGATCAGCCAAGGCCGTCAGCCGTGCAAACCTTGCCGACCTCAAGGCGGTCGACGGTGTGAGCGAAGCTCTGGCCGAACGCATCTATGCGTTCTTTCACGAGAAAGGCTGACTGCAGGCCTGATTTTGTGCGCTCCAAGAAGCACGGATGCTTTGGGGTTGCCTCTGCAGGCGGTATTCCGCGCCCAAAGAGGCCCGGTCACGTAAGGTGCTGCAAAATCGTCTGGATCGTTTCTGGCAACGGCGCTGGACGATTGTCGGGGCCGACATGAACTTGGGTAAAGAACCCTTCGGCACCGGCGATGTCGCTGTCATTGCCAAACAGCGCAATTTCGTAGCGGAAGGATGACGTGCCGATATGCGCGATGCGGATGCCGGCGGTCAGGATGTCTGGAAACCCCAGTTCTGCGTGGTAGCGACAGCCGCTTTCGACCACGAGAAAGCGCGTGGCATTGAGGCCGCGAATTTCGATCCCTTGATCCATCTGCCACAGGCTGACCGCAGTATCGAAGAGCGCGTAGTAGGTGGCATTGTTGAGATGCCCGTATTCGTCATTGTCCTGCCAGCGGGTGGGCAGGATGCGAAAGGCGCGATAGTCGGCGCGGGTGCCGGGCGGTGTACGTGCCATCAGCCCGAGCGCATCAGCCGGAACGCCGCAGATGCGCCCCATCCAGCGGCAATGGCGATGGCAAGGGACAGAAGCCCGTAGGCCAGTGGCTGCTGACGCGACAGGTTAAAGAGCCACCGTTCGAGCCCGACTTTGCGGACCTCGATGCTGGTCTCGTATTTTGACACCACCTTGCCGCCCCGTGTCAGAAAGATGCGGGTCGCGTATTCGCCTTCTGTCAGATTTGCGGGCATCTGGATTGCAGTGTTGAACAGGGTGGATTCTTTCAAATCGACGGTCCCTTCATTCAGCACGTAGAGGCCGTTTTCGGTGCGAATCCGAATGAGCGCATCAATGAATTCCTGCGGTTTGGCGACTTGTGACCATGCCCCGACCGACCGAATGGCCCGTGGGATCGAGATCGTGTGGCGTAGGTCATCCGCTTCGTTGATCACCTCGTCCCAGGTGTCCGAGGTGGCGATGGCGTAAAAGCTTGGGGCTGCTGAGACATCGAGCGAGTCGACATTTACCCAGATGCCCAGCATCCGGTCTTTGCGGCGTACCGTGATCGGGACTTGTGGGCCCGAGATGGTCACGATGACCTGCAGCGGATCGTCCTGCGGAATGGGGGCATCGCGTTTGATGGCGCCGTAAAGAATGATCTCTGAACCGTCGAAATTGGTCGAGATCGATACCTGGTCCTGACTGAGGCCAAGAACCACCTCTTCGGCCTGCAGCGGTGCCGCCATGAGGGTGAGGATCAAAAGAAGCCAGCGCATCAGTGACCTCCAACCGAACCGATTGAGAACAGCTCGGACGGTTGGATCAAAAGGTCGAGCGCCAGTTTGCCGCAAACCACCAGCACCATGATGGCCAGCAGGATACGCAATTGTTCAGCTTTCAGCTTGGCGCCGAGCACCGTGCCGATTTGCGCTCCGATAACGCCGCCCACCAACAACAGAACCGCCAGCACCATGTCCACGGTATAGTTCGTGGTGGCATGGAGAAGCGTGGTAAAGCCCGTGACAAAGATGATCTGGAACAGCGATGTGCCGACAACGACCTTGGTGGGCATGCCAAGCAGATAGATCATTGCGGGCACCATGATGAACCCGCCACCAACCCCCATGATCGCGGCAAGAATACCAACGAACACGCCTACGATCACCGGGGGGATGACCGAGATATAAAGCCCGGATGTGCGGAAGCGCATCTTGAAGGGCAGGCCGTGGATCCAGTTATGTTTCTTGCGGGTCGGGGCTTTGCCGGACTTGGTTTTGCGGATCGCACCAAGACTTTCGACAAACATCATCCCGCCGATGATCCCAAGAAACACGACATAGCAAAGCTTTACCAGCAGATCGACCTGACCAAGGCTTTTGAGATAATTGAACAGCCAGACGCCAAGCGCCGCCCCTATCAGGCCACCGATCAGCAGCACGGTTCCCATCTTGAGATCGACAGTCTTTCGCCTGAGATGCGCCAGAACACCCGAAAAAGACGAGGCAACGATCTGGTTCGCTTCGGTCGCAACGGCCACGGCGGGGGGGATTCCGATAAAGAACAAGAGCGGGGTCATCAAAAAACCGCCGCCGACGCCAAACATGCCGGATAGTACACCGACAATACCGCCCAGCCCCAACAAGAGAAAGGCATTGACCGAAAGCTCGGCGATGGGGAGGTATATCTGCATGATGTTCTGTAGCCTTAAGGCCTTTGTGGTTTCAAGCGTCGAAGATCGTCAGATGTGCTTGAATCTTGCGTTTGTCGGATCGCGGGCACAGTGGCAATCGGGTCAAATGGCCCATTTGGGTGGCGACGTGGTGCCAAGCGGACAATCTGTTTGATGCCCCTTTGCCCCGAGTCATAGCGCGTTTCAAGAAGAGCGATGTCGCAGGTGCTCTAAGGATATATCAAAGAGGGTCGGTTGGACTCAGGACACGGGGCCGGGTGATGCGTCGCCACATCACCCGGTGCCCCTTGTTAACACGCCCCCCTTACCCGAAGCTCAGCGTTCTTTGACGTAGGGTTCACCACCTGCGCGTGGCGGGATGGCTTTGCCGACGAACCCAGCCAGGATTACGACGGTCAGGATGTAGGGTAGGGCGTCCATGAACTGAACCGGAACCACAAAAGCACCAAGGTCGATGTTCTGGTAGCGCAGTGCGACCGCCTGCAGCAGGCCGAACAACAAGCAGGCATAAAGCGCATACCATGGCCGCCACTTGGCAAAAATCAACGCGGCCAGCGCGATAAAGCCACGACCTGCTGTCATGTCTTTTACAAAGCCCGCCTGTAACGCAGTGGCCAGATAGGCGCCCGCCACACCACAGAGGATGCCGCAAATGCCGACGGCCACATAGCGCAGGCCAACAACGGATACGCCCGCGGTGTCCACCGCTTCCGGTGCCTCTCCTACCGCGCGGAGGCGCAGGCCAAAGCGGGTCCGATACAGCAGCCACCATGTCAACGGAACCATTGCGAAAGCGACATAGACAAGGATCGAGTGACCCGAGATCAGTTCAGCGTAGATCGGGCCAAGCACCGGGACGCCTGCCAGTTCCTCTGCTCCGGGCAGGATGATTGGCTCGAATCTGCCCGCCCCGATTAAAGACGGCGTACGTCCGCCTTGGCTAAACCAGTCCTGCGCGATGAGAACGGTCAGGCCTGCCGCGAGGAAGTTGATTGCCACACCTGAAATAAGCTGGTTCCCCCGAAAGGTGATGGATGCAAGCCCGTGCAGCACTGACAGCGCCAGCGAGGCCAAGATGCCTGCGCCAAGGCCCATCCATACATCGCCGGTGATCGCCGCGATGGCAGCCGAGAAGAACGCAGCGGCAAGCATCTTGCCTTCGAGGCCGATGTCAAAGATGCCTGCACGTTCCGAAAACAAGCCAGCCAGACAAGCCAGCAGCAGTGGTGTTGCCAGACGTACCGTGCTGTCGAGCACCTGAAGAAGCGTTGCAAAATCCATTATGCTTTCCTCCGGGACGCGAGGAAGATCTTCTCAAGCGGCATCCGTACCATGTTGTCGAGGGCCCCCGTAAAGAGGATCACCAGCGCCTGAATCACCACGATGAGTTCGCGCGGAATATTTGTCCAAAGGGCAAGCTCGGCTCCACCCTGATAGAGAAAGCCGAACAACAGGGCTGCCAGCAAGACACCCAAAGGATGTGACCGGCCCATCAGGGCTACGGCGATGCCGATGAACCCCGCGCCTTCGGTGGCGTTCATCACGAGGCGTTCGGCTTCGCCCATGGTTGTGTTCAATGCCATCATCCCGGCAAGCGCACCAGAAATCAGCATGGCCACGACGGTGATTTTCACCGGACTGATACCCGCATATTTGGCGGCGGATTCACTTTGACCAAAGGCGCGAATTTCGTAGCCAAGCTTGGTGCGCCAGATCAGGATCCACACGGTCAGACACATGAAAATCGCAAGGAAGAACGTCACATTCGCAGGGGCACCGCGGAACATCGGTTCGGCTGCGGTTGAGAACATATCCTGAAACGTGGGCAAAGTTGTTGCCTCGGGGAACCGTGCAGTGGCTGGGTCCATCGCCCCTTGAGGGCGCAGAATGTTGACAAGCACATAGTTCAGGACGGCTGCCGCAATAAAATTGAACATGATCGTGGTAATCACGATATGGCTGCCGCGCTTGGCTTGCAGGTAAGCCGGGATCAAGGCCCAAAGAGCACCGAAAATCGCTGCAGAAACCGTCGCGCCCAAAAGGGCGACATACCAATTGGGCCATGGGATATAGAGGCACGCCAAGGCAACGCCCAAGCCACCGATCATCGCCTGACCTTCACCGCCGATGTTGAACAGCCGCGCGTGGAATGCGACCGAAACGGCAAGACCGGTGAAGATAAAATTGGTCGCATAATAAAGTGTGTAGCCCCATCCGGACGACCGCATCAACGCGCCATCCACCATAAGCTTGAACGCCGCAACGGGGTCTTCGCCGATCCCGATTATGACCAGTGCCGACAAGATCGCTGCAAGGATGAGCGAGATCAGGGGGACAAGGACCGCATCGGCCCAGCCGGGCATCTTATCCATCTTTGTCGCTCTCCTTGGCGTCTTTTTTGGGCTCTGGTTTCTTTGGGGCGGTGGCAGCTGACTGTGTGATGGTCGCACTCAGACCACCGATGCTGATCGACTCCGGCATTGTAGGTTTTTCGACCTCGACAGGCGCGGTCGAAACAACATCAATCGTTTCGATCTTTTCGTCTGGCGCTGGCGTCGGTGGTGCCTCAGCAGGGGCTTCGAGTGCCTCTGCCTCTGGTGTTGGGGCGTCGTTGGTCTGATCGGCGGCTGGGGTCGGTTCAGACTCTGGGGCTTTTTCAGGTTCCGCGGGTGCCTCTACGGTTTCCGGCACTGCGGCTGATGTTTCCTCGGCGGGGGCTTCGACTGGCGCTGCCCCGGCTTCAGCCGCAGCCGTATCTGGCTCTGCTCCGGCATCAGCCTCGGCCTCCTCTTGAAGCTCTTCTTCCGAGAGCGCCATCGGGGCTTCTGGCATGGTTGCGTGGGCGGTGTCTGTGATTCCTGCCATCAGCAGACCAAGCTCTTGTTCATTGGTTTCGGACGGCAGGCGTTCGCCCATAACCTGACCGTCGAACATCACTGCGATGCGGTCCGATAGCGAGAAGATCTCGTCAAGCTCAACCGACACCAAAAGTATCGCTTTGCCTTCGTCGCGGAGGCGAATGATCTGCTGGTGAATGAATTCAATCGCGCCAATATCCACACCACGGGTCGGCTGGCCGATCAGCAGAATGTCAGGATTGCGTTCAATCTCACGCGCGAGAACAATCTTTTGCTGGTTGCCACCAGAAAAGTTGCGCGCGGCGAGTTTGGGGTTCGGCGGGCGCACGTCAAAGCGCTCCATCTTTGCCGCGGCCTCGGCCTTGATCGCCGCGTTGTCCATCAGCACGCCACTTTGGATTTTCGGATCACGATGGTAGCCGAAAACGGTGTTTTCCCACGCGGTGAACGGCATGATCAGCCCTTCGCGATGGCGGTCTTCGGGCACGTGGGCGATACCGCGTGCGCGCCGCGAGCGACCGTCGGAATGTGCCCCGCTCAGATCAATCGACTGGCCATTCACGCGGATCTGGCCGGTTGCAGTGGCGTAGCCGCCCAAAACTTCGAGCAGTTCTGACTGACCGTTGCCTGCAACCCCTGCGATGCCAAGAATTTCACCGGCGCGCACCTCAAGCGAGATGCCCTTGAGCCGTTCCACGCCCTTTTCATCGGTCAGGCGCAGGTTTTCGACCTCGAGCACCGGTTTGCCGGGTTTTGCGTCTTCCTTGTCGACCTGCAACAGCACTTTACGGCCCACCATCATTTCGGCCAACCGTTCAGGGCTGGTTTCAGAGGTTTTGACTGTTGCTGTCATTTCGCCCCGACGCATCACTGATACGGTGTCGGTCGCATCCATGATCTCGCGCAGTTTGTGGGTGATCAGAATGATCGTTTTCCCCTCTTTGCGCAGATTGTCGAGGATGCGGAAGAGGTGGTCGGCCTCGGCCGGGGTCAACACGCCGGTCGGCTCGTCCAGGATCAGGATATCTGCCTGACGATACAACGCCTTGAGGATTTCAACGCGCTGCTGATGTCCAACAGACAGGTTTTCAATTGTCGCGTCGGGATCGACATTCAGTTCATATTCTTCGGCCAACTGCTTCAACACACCGCGTGCTTTGTTGAGTGAAGGGCGGAGCAGCGGGCCATCCTCGGCGCCGAGGATCACGTTTTCCAGAACGGTGAAGTTCTGCACCAGTTTGAAGTGCTGGAACACCATCCCGATGCCGGCCTTGATCGCAGCCTGACTGTCGGGGATCTGGGTTTCTTTACCATTAATGAAAATCTGGCCGCTATCGGCTTTGTAGAAGCCGTAGAGAATCGACATCAACGTCGATTTTCCAGCACCGTTTTCCCCGATAATACCGTGGATCGTGCCGGGTTTTACGCTGATCGAGATGTTCTTGTTTGCCTGAACCGGGCCAAACGCCTTTGAAATGCCTTTGAGCTGGATCGCGGGGGGTACGGTCGCAAGGAGCGGGTCAATATCTGGATCGGCAACAGCGGTATTCATGAACTATCCCTGAATCAATTTCCGGGTCTTGCGCCCGATATACGGTGGAGCGGCCGAGACCGGCCGCTCCACGTTTTTACATGCAATCGTATTGGATCAGAAGCTCAGAGCAGGGCAGCTGTCATCAGACATGTAGTCATGCACTGCCAGTTCGCCGCTGGCGATCTTGGCCGACGCGTCATCGACCGCCGCTTGCATGTCTGCGCTGACCAGCTCTGCGTTGTGTTCATCCATCGCGTATCCGATGCCGCCATTTGCGATGCCCATAACGTTGATGCCGGTTTCCAGATCGGTGCCCGCTTTCATCGCGTCATAGACCGCGTTATCGACGCGCTTCATCATGGATGTGAGAACCTTACCTGGGTGCAGGTAGTTCTGGTTGCTGTCGACGCCGATGGACAGAATGCCTTCATCTGCAGCTGTTTGCAGAACGCCCACGCCGGTCCCGCCAGCGGCGGCATAAACCACGTCAGCACCTTGGCTGATCTGTGCCTTGGTCAGCTCGGAGCCTTTAACCGGATCGTTCCAAGCGGCCGGTGTGGTGCCTGTCATGTTGGCGACCACGGTTGCGTCCGGGTTCACAGCTTTGGCGCCCTGCGCATAGCCGCATGCGAATTTGCGGATCAGCGGAATATCCATACCACCGATAAAGCCAACGGTGCCGGATTCCGATGCCATCGCGGCCATCATACCGACAAGGTAGGACCCTTCGTGTTCGTTGAACACGACCGAGCGGACATTGGGTTGATCGACAACCATATCGATGATCGCGAACTTGGTGTCAGGATAATCGGGTGCCACTTCGGACAGCACGTTGCCAAAGGCGAAACCGGTCATCACGATCGGGTTGTTGCCGTTCTCGGCAAAGCGACGCAGAGCCTGTTCGCGCTGTGCTTCGGACTGAAGCTCGATCTCGCGGAACGACTCGCCGGTTTCTTCTGCCCAACGCTTGCCACCGTTAAACGCAGCTTCGTTGAAGGATTTGTCGAACTTGCCGCCCAGATCGAAGATCAGGGCAGGTTCGGCAGCAGCCGCGCCAGCGGTTAGCGCTAAAGCAGCGGCAGCACCGTAAAGTTTCGTCATGAGGGTCATTTAGCAGCTCCCAGATGTTGGACTGCGACGGCTTTATTGCGTCGCTTGGTTAGATCGGGTGATCAGATGCAATTAAGGCCGTAGGCATGGCAGAGGGTCAACCGCTTTTTTCCGCAGCGCCCTATGACGTTGGCGCAGGAGCGCCTTGACCTTGCGCAATGGCAAGCGAAAGCAGCACCGCGTCGTCTTTTGTGCCATCGCGCAGCGTGTAATAGCCGGGGCGTGTGCCGATCTGCGCGAATCCTTTGGCTGCATAAAACGCGCGTGCGGATTGATTGCCGCTGGCAACCTCAAGCAGGATGCAGGTTGCACCTTTATCATGCGCGAGGGCGATCAATTCGGTCAAAAGCGAACTGGCCACGCCCTGCCGTTGCGCGTCGGGATCTGTTGCCAGGGCGAGGATTTCGCATTCATCGACAACCAACTGGGCAATCAGCCCCCCGTTCGGACGGTTCAACATGATCGTGTGGCGCGCGTCCAGAGTACGTGCAATTTCGTCTGCCGACCAAGGGCGCATGCGCAGATAGGCGCGATCCATGATCGCCGCAAATGCCTGGGGTGTCACGGTAGCATCACCGGGGCCGTGTCACGCGCCGGGGCAGCGTCGGCTGGTTTGATATAAAGCGGTTTGGGCCGGTCAACTTTGGCGATGTCCGCATCGGCGGCGACTTCGACCAGTGCGGCGATCAATCTGTTGCTGTCGGTGGCAAACAATGCGCCTGGTACGTCCGAGGCGGGAACCAAGGCTGGTGTGCCTCCGGGAACTTGTGCGTAGACCATGTCGCGTGGTGCAGCGACGGCTGCAATGGCGTTGGGATCAATCCGGTGAAGTGCATCAAGGGTCGAGACGCCAACCGCTGGAATGCCAAGTCCAAGTGCCAAACCTCGTGCAGCCGAAACGGAAATGCGGATGCCGGTAAAGTTGCCTGGGCCGACGCCCACGCCAATCCGGGTCAAGCTGGACCAGGTTTTGTCATGTCGGGCAAGGAACACTTCGAGCATCGGCATGAGATGCTCTGCTTGTCCGCGCGACATCTCGTCGACATGGGTCGCAATGACACTGCCATTCGAAAACAAAGCGGCTGCGCAATGCGCAGCCGATGTATCAAAAGCCAGAACTGTCGTGTCAGACGGCAACCGGGCGCACCTCGGTGACTTCGGGGATGTAATGGCGCAGCAGGTTTTCGATGCCCATTTTCAGCGTCAGCGTGGAAGAGGGGCAGCCCGCGCAGGCACCCTGCATGTGCAGGTAGACAACGCCGCGATCAAAGCCGTGGAAAGTGATGTCGCCACCGTCCTGTGCAACGGCAGGGCGCACACGGCTGTCGAGCAGTTCTTTGATCTGGCCGACAATCTCGCCATCCTCGCCAGAGTGTTCGGCGTGACCAGAGGGAGCTTGCGCATCGCCTGCCATCACCGGATCGCCTGACTGGAAATGCTCCATAATCGCGCCAAGCAGCGCAGGCTTGAGGTGATCCCAATCTGTGCCATCGTCTTTGGTGACCGTGACAAAGTCATGCCCGAAGAACACACCCTTTACGCCGGATACGGCAAATATGCGCGACGCCAGCGGCGAGACAGACGCACCTTCTGCGGTGGGGAAATCCGCCGTCCCCATGTCCAGCACGGTCTGGCCGGGCAGAAACTTGAGTGTGGCTGGATTGGGCGTTGATTCAGTCTGAATAAACATGGCGTCGCCTCCTGATGGGTGATCCGTATATGCGGTGCCGTCAGCCTTGCGTCAAGGTTTAGAACAATTCTAAAATGAAGCATCGGGTGAACCCGGATCAGGTGATCGCTTCAAGCCGCTCTTTCGAAAGCTCTCCGGGCACGATGGTGATCGGGATCGGCAGGGTTCCTGCGTTTTTGGTCAGCTGTGTGACAAGCGGACCCGGGCCTTTCTTGCCGGTATTTGCACCCAGCACCAGAACGCCGATTTCCGGATCATCCTGAACCTGTGCAATGATTTCGGCCACGGCCTCGCCTTCGCGGATGACCAGTTCGGGATCGACGCCCTGCTTGTCGCGCATCCATTTGGCAAAGACTTCGAAATGCGCGTGGATCCGTTCGCGCGCCTCTTCGCGCATGACTTCGCCGACACCGATCCAGTGGTTGAATTCATCCGCCGGAATAATGGATAGAATCTCGACCCCACCGCCGGTATTGGCTGCCCGCATCGCAGCAAAGCGCATGGCGTTCAGGCATTCGCGGCTGTCATCCAGAACGACAAGAAATTTACGCATAAGTGTTCTCCCGCAGGGGATCATGACGCAGGACGTGGAACCGCGCAATAGTGCTTGGCATTTGTCTCGCGGGCCCGAATTACTGACCCGACCCGGCCCAGTCCCAATACATCTCGCGAACGCGGCGGGTGACAGGGCCGACTTGATAGGACGTGTCTTCAAAACCCACGACCGGAGTGACCTTGTTCATGTTTCCGGACAGGAAGACTTCGTCGGCAGCCTCAAAATCCGCAAAGCCCAGCACGGTTTCGTGGACCTTTGTGCCATCCGCACGCAAGTTGCTCATATGGCGTGCGCGGGTAATTCCGGCCAGGAACGTCCCATTGGCGATTGGGGTAAAGACCTCACCGTCTTTGACCATGAACACATTGGCTGTCGCGCTTTCGGCGACATTGCCCATCGCGTCGGTCACCAAGGCATTCTGAAACCCGCGCGACCGCACTTCGGTCAGCATACGTGCGTTATTCGGATAAAGGCAGCCCGCTTTTGCATTCACAACCGAGCTTTCAAGAATAGGGCGACGGAAGCGTGTCTTGCCAAGCGACACACTTGCGGTGTCGGGGGCCATTGGAATTTCTTCAAGGCAGATCGCAAAGCCGGTTTTATCCGCCGATGGTACGATGGCAGTCATGTCGCCATCGATGCCCCAATACATCGGGCGAATGTAGACGGCAGAGTCTTTCGGATAAGCGCTCAGTCCGTCCCAGACAATCTGGACCATATCCTCTGCGCTGACAGTCGGTGTCAGCATGAGCGCTTCGGCCGAGAGATTGACGCGCTGGCAATGTGCCAGCAGATCAGGCGCCACACCGTTGACATAGCGCGCGCCGTCAAAGACGCCGCTGCCGAGCCATGCGCCGTGGTCTGCCGCATTCATCACAGCAACATCGCCATTGTGCCATGTGCCGTTGAAATAGGTATGAATGTTCTTGCCGGTTGCCATGGCGACCTCCCTCTTTTCGAGCGCACGTTATGTGTGAGGCAGAGGAAGGTCCAGAGGTGGGACGGGGGAAGGTGCTTGGAAATACCTTGGTCAACATTTTCGAAGATGCTTGACGCCCATATGTCATGCCAGTTCGCGCAACACTGACTCCAGATCCAGTGGCGCGTTCGTCAACTCGAGCTGTCCTTGCGCATCGCGCGGCCAGTCTGCTTCGGGGCGGTCGCGGTAAATTTCAATCCCGTTGCCATCGGGATCGCTGAAATATATCGCCTCGCTGACACCATGATCCGCGGCACCTTCGATCGCGACCCCGGCGTCAAGTACAGACCTGAGCGCCTGTGCCAGCGCGACCCGGTCAGGATAAAGAAACGCCACATGGAACAGTCCTGGACTGCGTTTCGGGGCCGCAGTCGCGCCTTTGCTGAACCAAGTGTTCAGGCCGATATGGTGGTGATAGCCCCCGGCCGAGAGGAACGCGGCCTGATCGCCATAGCGCTGGGTCAGATCAAACCCCATCACATCACGATAAAAGGCGATGGACCGTGCGAGGTCTGTTACTTTGAGATGGACATGTCCAATCGACATGCCGGGATGTGCTTTGGTCATGGTCTTTCCTTTCGACCGTGTGACCCAAAGCTAAGCTTGCGCGCCTTTGCAGAGAAGCCTGAATGACGCGCAAGGTCTGTGCAAATGTGTAAAGCTCAGGACACCATCCCAACGATATCGTAGGTCTTCTTGAGGATCGGTGCCGCGATCTCGCGGGCGCGATCAGAGCCTTTCCGCAGGATCGCGTCGATCTCGTCGGGCTGCTCCATCAAGCGTGCCATCTCGCCCGAGATCGGCGACAGTTTGTCGACCGCCAGTTCCGACAGAATCGGCTTGAATTCCGAGAACGGTTTGCCGCCCACATCGCTCAGTACAGCGTCGACCGTTTGCTCGGACAATGCTGCGTAGATGTTCACCAGATTGCGTGCCTCGGGGCGGCCCTCAAGACCGTCAACCTCTGACGGCAACGCGTCGGGATCGGTTTTGGCCTTGCGGATCTTCTGCGCGATCGCATCCGCGTCGTCTGTCATGTTGATGCGGCTTGCATCCGAAGGGTCGGATTTCGACATCTTTTTCGACCCGTCGCGCAAGCTCATCACCCGCGTTGCCGCGCCTTCGATCACAGGTTCGGTGATCGGAAAAAACTCGGTCTTGTAGTCGTGGTTGAATTTGATCGCGATATCGCGCGTCAGTTCAAGATGTTGTTTCTGGTCTTCGCCGACCGGAACATGCGTGGCGTGGTAAACAAGAATGTCAGCCGCCATCAGCGCCGGATATGCAAAGAGACCCAACGAGGCGTTCTGTTGGTTCTTGCCAGCCTTGTCTTTCCATTGGGTCATCCGCTGCATCCAGCCCATTCGGGCAACGCAGTTGAAGATCCACGCAAGCTGCGCGTGTTCCACGACCTGAGACTGATTGAACAGGATCGATTTCTCTGGGTCGATCCCGCTGGCAATATAACCAGCGGCCAGTTCACGCGTCTGACGACGCAGGGCTTCCGGGTCTTGCCAGACTGTGATCGCATGCAGGTCGACCATGCAATAGATGGTCTCAAAGCCCTGGCCCTGCATTTCGACGAAACGCTTCATGGCACCAAGGTAGTTGCCCAGTGTCAGCCCCCCAGAAGGCTGAATTCCCGAGAAGACACGGGGTGTAAACGCGCGAGAGGTTTGGACCCCCTCGGTAGATGCCGCAACCATGGCAAAACTCCATCTGGCAAAAGTGCTTGCGGTGCCTTACCCATGACCCAAAGTGCCGTCAAGCAAGGGCCAGAGCAGTGACCCATCCACATAATGAATCTCCGTTGAACCCATTGCCGCCTGTGGTGATCGCCCTGTTCCTTGTGATTGTGGGCATCGAACTGGTTTTCACGCTTGGTGCACGGGGTATAGTCGGTGGGCCGGGTGCCATCGGGTGGCGGCTTGGCGCATTGGAACGCTACGCCTTTTCATCCGAGATTTTCGCATGGATGCGCGACACCGGGCGCTGGCCTATCGAGCATGTTATTCGCTTTGTGTCCTACCCGTTTGTGCACGCCAGCTTTACCCATGCTTTGTTTGCCGGGGTGATGTTACTGGCCTTGGGGAAAATGGTGGGCGAGGCGATGGGCAGCTTTGCCGTGTTCGCCATCTTTTTCGTCTCGGCTGCGGGAGGCGCATTGGTTTACGCGCTGACAATCGGCAGCCCAACACCACTTATCGGAGCTTTTCCAGCGGTTTACGGCCTGATCGGCGGTTTCACCTATATGCTGTGGTTGCGGCTTGGTCAGTTGGGAGAAAACCAGATACGGGCGTTTTCCTTGATCGGGTTTTTATTGGCCATTCAGCTGATTTTTGGATTGCTGTTCGGGGCCAATTCGGAGTGGGTTGCAGACCTCGGAGGCTTTGCCATCGGGTTTGCGCTCTCGACAATTCTGGCCCCGGGAGGGTGGTCGAAACTCGTCGACCGTCTGCGTCAACGCAACTAGGCGCCGCGCCGGAATGCGTTCCGGAATTCCCTGAGCGAGAACGCACCAATGAGTTGGCCTATCAGCGCGTAACTGATCATGCCGATCGCAATCAGCACAAGCAGTGCGATAAAGCGCACCCCGGCCATGGCGAGGAATGGCCCCAGCACCAGCAGGCTGGCCCATAGGACCAGACCCATCGCAGCCGAAGCCAGGCACACCCGCCAAATGCGCCGCCGGAACTGGGCGTCAAACCGCGCCACGTCCCCCAGTTTGCGACCGCCACCGGCCAGCATGAAAACCATGACCCACCCCGCCAAGGTGGTCGCAATCGCCGGGGCGATCCAGCCGATGAACGGGGCCAATCCAATGGCAACGGCGGCGTTGATAACCATTGCCCAAACAGCATAGCGGAACGGTGATTTCGTGTCCTCGCGGGCAAAGAACAAAGGCTGCAAAACCTTCTGTAAAACAAAGGCCGGAAGGCCAAGCCCATAGATGGCGACAGCCGCCGCAATCGCCGCTGAATCGTCTGCACCTGTGGCGCCACGTTCGAACAATACGCTGACCAGAGGAAGCGGGATCACCACCAACGCGACGGCTGCCGGAACGGTCAGGGCAAGCGACAGCTCTCCAGCACGTGAAAACGCATGTTTCGCGCCTTTATCATCCTGTGCAGCCAGGCGTCTTGAGAGGTCGGGCAAAAGCACGATCCCGACCGCGATGCCGACCACGCCAAGCGGCAGTTGGTACAGCCGATCCGCCGCATATAGCCAACCCACAGCCTTTTCGAAATGCGACGCAACCTGTTGTCCCACAAGCAAATTGATCTGCATCACGCCTCCGGCCAAAGCGGCGGGAATGGCCACGACGACAAGTCGCTTCATCTCGGGTGTCCAGCGCGGTCGTGACGGGCGCAGGCGCAATCCGGCACGGTCGGTTGCGATCCAGACCAACGCAAGCTGGGCGATGCCGGCGAAGGGGATCGTCCAGACCAGCCAGATAATCGCTTCGCCGCCCAAAAATGCCGCGCATGCCATTGATATGCAGACAAAAATATTCAGAAACACTGGCGCGGCTGCAGCCGCAGCAAAGCGGCCTGTCGCGTTCAGAACACCCGAAAACAGCGCCGTCAAAGACATCAGCAGGATATAGGGAAACACGATCCGGCCATATTCGACCGTCAAATCAAACCGGGCATCGCCGACAAAACCGCCAGCTGTCAGCCACACCAACCCGGGCATGAACACCATCGCGACCGCACTGAGAATGAGGAGGACAAAGGCCAGCCCCGAGAGCGCCTGATTGGCAAAACCAACCGCGTTATCCTCTGCTTCTAAGCGCTTTGAAAACATCGGGACAAAAGATGCGTTGAACGCACCCTCGGCAAAAAACCGGCGGAACATATTGGGCAAGCGGAAGGCCGCGACGAACGCGTCCATGACCGGGCCGGGGCCGATGAGCGCGAGGATCATGACTTCGCGCAGGACACCCAGAACCCGGCTCATCAGGGTCCAGAAGCCAACGGTGAGGACACCGGATATGAGACGGATCGGTTTCATAGTGCTCCTTGTGCGTCTGAAACGGCCTAGAGCAGAAATCACGCGGCGAAAAGTGCCAGTTGTACGGTTCAGCCGTACGAATTGTACGGCTCGGAGGCTTTTTTCGTCTGAAACAGAGGGGTGAGAGCGGTCAGGATCGGGTGAAGGCAGCAACTTGTACGGATCGTACGGGCGAACCGTACGTCAGCGCATTTGCAGGCAAAAAAGCGCGCCTACCGTTCGACGGAGTTACGATTTATCAAGGTTTGAGCTTCAGGGTGGGTACACGAAACAAGCCCGAGGGCCGTCCTGGTGTATGTCTATAATCTGAGTCCACTTGAAGATATCAGCACGGATCGGTTGCGCAGCCATCTGCGTGATACGCTGGATCAGGTAAATTTTCATGGCGCCCGCTATGCCGTTTTGCGGCGCGGCATCCCTGTGGCTGGCATCGTGCCGATTTCAGAGGCGCGCGCGTTGTTTGAGGCGACGCGCGCGGATCGCAGGTTTCGGGATGCGCGACGCAATTTAATGGCAGAAGATGAAGATCGCTTGCGCCAAGCTGTGGCTGAAATGGCAGAGCAGAGATGAGCGTGCAGTCCGGTCTTTATACCGAATCTATGCCAAACAGGCAGGCCATTTGGGCCTGCCTTTTGTCCGTATTCCAAGTCTGGATTGCGCTTTGCCTGCGCGTCTTAGGCGACGTCTGCAAACGGATTGTCGATGACACCAAGGACCGGCAACAACAGCTCTGTCGAACTGGATTCCGCATCTGCCAGCGCAGTATCAGACAGGGCTTGCGCCGCGATCAGGCTGCTTGCAGTTCCGTCGAAAGCATCCATGACGGCATTGGCAGCAGTCAGGTTGCTTTGCCCCTGAATGACCGAGAAATAGAGCCCGAGATCGGTTTTGCTTTCGATGTAAGCCACGTCTTGCGGCGATCCGGTTGCGGCCCGCGCGCCGACCAGAAGCTCGAGGATGAAGCTGCTCTCGCTGACATTGCCAGAGGACAATTGCGCAGTCCAAAAGGCGAACCCGTCCGGGTCGGGATCCCGCCCGAGAACATTGTTGTAAACCGCAGTCACGAATTCCCCATCACTGACCTCGGAGTAGAGCGCGACAGTTTCCGGCTGGGTGAAGAAAAGATCGGCGATTTCCTGAAACGTGAACCCGTTATTTTGAAACGCCGTTGCCCAGAAAGACAGGCCCAACGCATCGGCCGCGCGATCGAAATATGCGATGTAAAGTTCGGTGAGCGCGCTGAGGTTGGCAGCAGAAATCAGCCCGATGCCATCATGTTTGTCGAGTTCAAGCTGTACCCCGCCTTGGGTTTGCAGGATTTCCACATCCAGAAGGGCTGTGCTGTTTCCGGGATCAGAACGGTCCGTCAAGGTCGAGATGCCCCCGGAGAAAGACAAAGTGACTTCCCCCTGTGCGACATCGTTGAATTCGACGCGATCCGTGCCATTGCCGCCATCGATGCTGTCCTCGCCCGAGTTGTCGGCGACCAGCAGGTCATCCCCGTTGTAAAGGCGCACCAGCTGATTGCCGGGGCCACCAGAGACCAGATCGTTGTTGTCCGTACCGTAGAGGATCAGGAAATCCGGTGTGCCGGAAAGGTCGAGGGTTTCGGCAAAGCCAAAACCGTCGTCAGAGATGATGCCGGTTGCCAGATCGGCATCAAGTCCGGAGGTTGCGTCGCTAAACAGGAAATCGAGGATTGGAACCGCGCCGTCCGCGGAAAGATTAAAGGTATCTGCACCGGGTCCTCCGATCAGGGAAATGACTTGGCCAGGTGCCAATTGAACCGAATAGAGGTCGCCCTGAGAGGTGCCCTCAAGCGCGAGATACGCATTCAGGGCATCTGCCACATCTTCCAGCGAATCCGTAAAGCCCGCACCACTTACAGAACCGAAATTCGTGATCCCGTTGATGTCGAACGTGACCGGCGCCCCGATCGTGTCGTAATCAAGCGAGTAGCCAGATGGCGTAACGCCTTCGGGCACGTCGAAAATGATGCGGTCATTGCCTTCGCTGGCGACAATCCTGTCGACCTCTTCGATATTGAGGCCGGCGTTGATCACATCGTTTCCGGCCGTGCCTTCGACAGCATCGGCGAAGGGAGATCCGGTAAAGATGATGGGCTGAGTCAAAAGAGGCAGCAACATTTCCCAAGTGATTTCTTGGTTAAAGCTTCCAAGTCCGCCGCTTGCGTCGATGGTAATGGGCCCAGAGCTGCTGAACAGGGCCGAGATGGCGGTCGTGTCCGACGTGTCGTTTATGTCCAAGAGCGCGTTTTGGAAGTCTACGGCGCTCCATGTGATGTTCGTGATCGTACCTTGCCGTATACCCAGCCCGTCAAATTCGATGGAGGTGATCAGACCCGACGTAAAAAAACTGTCTGCGTCGCTGCTGAGACCAAGGCCTCGCAAGATGACGCTGACCTCTGCACCGGTATAAACAGTATGGGTCAGGACCGCTTCGGTTGGTGTGATCGAGGTGAGTTCAACACTCAAAAAGCCATCCGGGCCGAAAAACGATTGTTCCAAAAATCGCGGGTTGTTGCCGGTATACGAAAACTGCATTCACTGCTCCTGATACTGAAGTGTGGCGGGGCTCATTCTTTCGCCCGCGCGGCGCCTTCGGAAATGGCGCTGCGGAGTTTTGTCTCAAGGGTTTTCTGTTTGCCCTGGGAATGGAATTTCAGGCCAAACATGTCTTTGACATAGAAGGTGTCCACCACCTGTTCGCCATAGGTCGCGATCACGGCTGAGGCGATATATACATTGCTGTTGGCCAATGTCCGGGTCAGGTCGAACAAAAGGCCCGGGCGGTCGCGTGTGTCGACCTCGATGATGGTGTAGATCTCAGAGCCTTCATTGTCGAAGGTGATGGATGTGGGCACATTGAACGCGCGTTCGCGTTTCTTAATCTTGTCGCGCGGCTTCATTGCTTCGCGGGGGACAATATCACCGCGCAGCGTTTTCGAGATCATTTCGCGCAAACGGGGGATCCGTACGTCATCATAGGGCGATCCGTCGCCATCCTGGATCCAGAACGCAGCGGTGGCAAAGCCGTCTTTTGAGGTAAAGGTGCGCGCATCCACAACGTTTGCGCCGACCAGAGCTAGCGCACCCGCCAGCCGCGAGAAAATACCGGGGTGATCCGAGAGGGCAAAGCACACACGGGTCGCATCGCGATCTTCATCGGGATGAATGTCGATCCGGATTTCGTTGTCGCCGATGTCGCGCAGCAATTCGGCAAACACCTTGTGCGCGGTGACATGCAGCCCTTGCCAATAGGGCGGATAGTGACGTCCGGTTTCGATGCGCAAGTCCTTGGCATCCCATCCGTCAAGCGCCTCTCGCAGCGCCTTTTTGGCCTCGGCGCCACGGTTTTCGCGATTGAGCGCTTCCATGCCGTCCTCAAGCGCGCGCCTGGTCTGGCGATACAGCGCGCGGATCAGAACCGCCTTCCAGTTGTTCCATGTGCCCGGACCAACGCCGCGAATATCGCAGACGGTGAGGACGCAGAGCAGGTCCAGCCGTTCGCGGGTTTGCACCGCCTTGGCGAAATCGCGCACGGTCCGGGGGTCGGCGATGTCGCGCTTTTGGGCCATGTCCGACATCAGCAGGTGATAGCGGACAAGCCATTCGACGGTGGCACATTCCTGTTTGTTCAGGCCAAGCCGTGGCGCAATTTTCCGGGCAATTTTGGCGCCCAGAACGGAGTGGTCCTCGTCGCGGCCCTTGCCGATATCGTGCAGCAAGAGGGCCACGTAGAGCACCTTGCGGTTGACCCCGTCCTTGAGGATGGAGCTGGCGACGGGCAGGTCTTCTTCGAGGTGACCGTTTTCAATCTCGCTCAGATGCCAGATGCATTGGATCGTGTGTTCGTCCACCGTGTAGTGGTGGTACATGTTGAACTGCATCATCGCGACGATGGGTTCGAATTCGGGGATGAAAGCCGAGAGCACGCCGAGTTCGTTCATCCGGCGCAGGGCGCGTTCGGGGTTGCCGTGCTTGAGCATCAGGTCGAGGAAAATGCGCTGGGCTTCCTTGTCCTCGCGCATGGTCTTGTCGATGAGGTGCAAATTGGCGCTGATCAGGCGCATGGCGTCGGCGTGGATCAGAAGACCGGTGCGCAGCGCTTCTTCGAAGATGCGCAGAAGGTTCATTTTGTCCGCGAGAAAGGCGGTGTCATCGACGATGGCAAGGCGGTTGTTCACCACCTCGTAGCCGTTCCGTGTTTTGGGTGCGCGTTTGAGCAGGCGCATCAGAAGCGGCGGTTCTTTCTGTTGTGACGCCTCAAGGGAGGTGAGGAAGATGCGGGTCAGATCCCCGACTGACGTGGCGTGGCGGAAGAATTCCTGCATGAAGATTTCGACACCGCGGCGGCCGCCTTTGTCGGTGTAGCCCATGCGGTCCGCGACCTCGACCTGCATGTCGAAGGTCAATTGTTCGGTGGCGCGGCCTGACGCGAGGTGTAGGTGGCAGCGCACGGCCCAGAGGAAATTCTCGGCTTTGACGAAGGTTTCGAATTCTTCGGGCCGGAATACGCCGGCGCGGACGAGTTTGCCAAGATCATCGGTATGGTGAATATATTTCGCGATCCAGAACAGGGATTGCAGATCGCGCAGCCCGCCTTTGCCCTCTTTGACATTGGGCTCGACCATGTAGCGCTGGCCCTGCTTGGTGTGACGGGCGTCACGTTCGGCCAGCTTGGCTTCGATGAATTCTGTCTCTGTGCCCTTGAACAACGTGTTCCAAAGCTTGTTGTCCAGCTCTTCGGCAAGGGCCTCGTAGCCGACGAGAAACCGGTGTTCGAGCATTGCAGTGCGGATAGTGAAATCATCGGCGCCAAGGCGCAGGCAGTCTTTCACGGTGCGTGACGAATGCCCGACCTTCAGCTTCAGATCCCACAGGATGTAGAGCATGGATTCGATCACGCTTTCGGCCCAGGCCGTAATTTTGTACGGGGTCAGAAATAGCAGATCGACATCAGAGAACGGCGCCATTTCGCCCCGTCCGTAACCGCCAACTGCCAGCACAGACAGGCGTTCGCCCTCGGTTGGATTGGGGTTGCGGTGGAGGCGTTCGGTGACGATCTCGAAGGTGAGTTTGATCAACTGGTCGGTGAGCCACGTGTAACCCGATGTGACGGGCAACGCGTTGCGCGGTTGCGCCTCGAGTCGTGCCGCAATGGCGGCGCGGCCGGTGCGTTGCGCGTCCTTGAGCACGGCCACGGTCGCTGCGCGAACTTCGCGTTCATCGCGTGTGTCGCCGACACCTTGCCATAGCGCATCCCGCAGCGTGGGCACGTCAAGAATATCGGAAAAGTCATCGGATGCCGCAGGGGCATCCGACGGGTTGGTCATGCTCAGGGATTTAGAAGCCTGCGCCGCCGAAGCCGGATGGGGCTGGGTCAAGGATAGTCACCTGATTGTTGCGCACGGTCGCGATGGCGAGACCGCGTTCGTTGGTTCCGTCCGGGCGGATGCGGAAGACGCCGTTGGCGCCTTGGAAGCCCGAATTCTGTGTCAGTGCCCGGGCGCTGAGTGCGTCCGAACGACCCTGTCGTACCAGAGCGCCGATGGCTGCGATACCGTCAAACGCAAGGCCGGCGAGGGGATGCGGGTCTTTTCCGAACTGCGCACGGTAGCGGCCGTCGAATGCTGATTTTGATGCTGTGTCGGCAAGGGTAAAGTAGCCGCCCTGTGCGCCGGGCATCGACAGGATCTGGGTAGGCACATCCCAACGGGCCAGACCCATATATTGTGTGGTTTCGGGGTTTACGCCCCCTTCGGGCAGCAGTTGCAGCAAAATCGGCAAAGCGCCTGCCGGATTCGAGGTCAGGAAGACCGAGTCAGCACCGGTGGAATCGATGGTATTGCGGATCCGAGGGACGGCCTGTGCGACGCCTTCTCGAGAAAAGGGGAAGGATTCGATGGCCGTAACCCGCACGCCATTCTGGCTTGCCGCCGCTTGAATTGCGGCTTTGCCGAATTCCCCTTCGACGTTTTGAGGATGCACGATCACAACCGAATTGTCCCCCTGACGGGAGGCATAGCCGAGCAAGCGGTTGGCCGTGTTGCGGAAGGTTGGACCGAGAACGAAGACGTTGCCGCCCGCGATGGACGGGTTGTTGGAGAAGCTGAGCACGTTGATGTTGTTGTCAGCAACCGCGACCCCGGCGGCATTGGCGGCTTCGCCGAAAAGCGGACCAAGGATGATCTGCGCGCCATCGGCTACGGCGGTTTCAGCCTGCAGCGCGGCGCGCTGGGCGTTGCCCGCGGTGTCATAGACGCGCAGGTCGATCTGGACCCCATCAAGTGACGCAATCGCGAGGCGGGCGGCGTTTTCAAGGCTTGTGGCAACCGAACCCGCGCCGCTATCGCTGCGCGGGATCAACAGGGCAACGGGCACCGGTGCGTTGGTGTTGATGCTGGGGCCAGAGCCACCACCGGGGGCTGCCATCATGCTCGGGTCGCAGGCCGACAGACCCATGATGGTGGCAACGGCTGCGGCTTTGCGCAACAGCTTGCGGGGGGTGGACAAAACGGCCAACATAAAACGCACTCCCTTTGTGTGCCCGATTGTGCGGGACACATATTTTAGTTGGGGCAGATAATAGACAACGACAAAGGCGGGTCCAGACATGAATTGGCAGACACGCGATATCGCGCCGGGATTGTACCTTGTGGCAACCCCGCTGGGCAACGCGCGCGATATCACCCTGCGGGCGCTTGATCTGTTGGCGGGGGCGGATGTGCTGGCCGCCGAAGACACAAGATCGCTGCGGCGTTTGATGGAGATCCATGGCGTGGCTTTGGGCGATCGTCCTTTGGTGGCCTATCATGACCATAATGGTGATCGTGCCCGACCCAGATTGATGGCCGCGCTGGAGGCGGGGCAGTCTGTTGTCTATGCGTCAGAGGCGGGAACTCCGCTGATTTCCGACCCGGGATTTGACCTGATGCGTGCCGCACTGGCGGCCGGATATGCCTGTACCACAGCGCCCGGAGCCACAGCAGCGGTTGCGGCGCTGACCCTGTCTGGCTTGCCGTCTGACCGGTTTTTGTTTGCGGGGTTTTTGCCGAACAGTTCGGGCAAACGAAAAACGGCACTTGTGGCATTGGCATCGGTGCCTGCGACATTGATTTTTTACGAATCCCCGAAACGCGTCGGGGCGATGCTGCGCGATGCAGCAGAGGTTCTGGGGGCCGATCGCGCCGCCGTGGTGTGCCGCGAATTGACCAAAAAATTCGAGGAGCGCTGCGCGGGCAGTCTGGCGGACTTGTCTGCGAAATACATGGATGACACCCCGAAAGGCGAAATCGTCGTTCTGATAGACCGAGGCCAAGGCGCCATTACGGATCAGGCGACGCTGGACGATGCGTTGCGCGATGCCCTGACACGCATGTCGGTCAAGGATGCGGCCAGTGAAGTTTCGAAAATATACGGTGTGCCGCGACGGGAGGCTTACCAAAGGGCGATGGCGTTAGGGAAAGATTGATTGAATTGTCTTAGGGTGATTCTGGAAGGGGGATTTATGCCGTTTGATTTTCAGAATGACCCGTCCTTAACCGGGGATGTCGGGCGTACCAATTATCATGCCGGCGTCAGTGCCGAACTGGCGGTTGCGCGGTATTATCAGCGTCAGGGCGCCGTGCTGCGTGAAAGCCGCTGGCGCGGTCGGTGCGGTGAAATTGATCTGATCTTTGCCGAAGGGGACGCGATTGTCTTTGTCGAGGTCAAGAAAAGCCGGACACATGACCGTGCGCTTCAGCATGTTACGCAACGACAGTTGGCGCGGATCGTGCGCAGTGGTGAGGACTATCTTGGGTCTTGTCCGAACGGCACTTTGACCGATGCACGTATCGATGTGGCGCTGGTCGATGCAGGCGGCGCGATTGAAATCATCCCGAATGCCAGTATGTCGCTGTGATGTCGTGATCTTGCACCCCTGCTGGGCTTGCGCCATTAGAAGGGGGAATATTGCAAGGAACAGCACATGAAAATCGCATTTCAGATGGACCCGATCGAAGCGGTCGATATCAATGCTGATAGTTCTTTCCGGCTTGCCGAAGAGGCGCAGGCGCGCGGTCACGAGCTGTTTTTCTACAGCCCGGACAAGCTGGCTTATGACGAGGGGCGCATCCTCGCGGTGGGGCAAAGCTTTACCGTGCAGCGGGTGCAGGGCGATCATGTGGCGCTTGGGCCGATGGAACGTGTCGATCTTGCAGAGTTCGATGTGATCTGGCTGCGGCAAGACCCGCCGTTTGACATGCACTACATCACCTCGACCCATCTGTTGGATCGCCTCAAGGGGCAGGCGCTGGTTGTGAATGACCCTTTCTGGGTGCGCAATTATCCCGAAAAACTGCTTGTGCTGGATTTTCCGGATCTGACGCCACCGACGATGATTGCGCGGGATCTTGAGACGATCAAATCCTTCAAGGCGCGGTACGGGGACATCATTCTCAAGCCGCTTTACGGCAATGGTGGCGCGGGGGTGTTCCGGCTGGATGCCAACGACCGCAACCTGACCTCGTTGCATGAGCTGTTCACTGGCTTTTCGCGCGAGCCGCTGATTGTGCAGAAATTCCTGCCTGACGTGTCGGCCGGAGACAAGCGGGTGATCCTTGTGGACGGTGAGGCGGTTGGCGCGATCAACCGCGTGCCTGCCAAGGGTGAAACACGGTCGAATATGCATGTTGGCGGGCGGCCTGAAAAGATCGGTTTGTCAGAGCGCGATCTGGAGATCTGCGCAAAGATCGGGCCACTCCTCAAGGAAAAGGGACAGGTTTTTGTCGGTATCGATGTGATCGGCACCTACCTGACCGAAATCAATGTCACCTCGCCCACCGGCATTCAGGAATTGGAGCGGTTTGACGGGATCAATGTCGCCGAGATGATCTGGAAAGCGATCGAGGCAAAGCTGTAAACAGCAGGTGGCGCGCCTTTGGAAGGTCAGGGCGTCGACTGTGGCAGCCGGTAGCTGAGCGCTTCGGCAATGTGGTCGCGTGTTATGGCGTCGCGTGCTTCGAGATCGGCGATGCTGCGGGCGACGCGCAGGACGCGGTGATAGCCGCGTGCGGACAGGCCAAATCGGTCAGCGGCCGAGGTCAAAAGCGTTCTTGCCGCAGTGTCGAGGGTCGTCGACTGATCCAGCAGATCGCCTGTGAGGTCTGCATTCTGCCGCATGTGGGGATGCGCCTCGAAGCGTCGGGATTGCAGCTGACGGGCGGCTGCAACACGGCTGGCCAATTCGCCGCTTGTGGCCCCTGCACTGGGCAGGTCGAGGTCGCGAAACGCAACAGGGGGGACGTCAACGCGCAGGTCGAAGCGGTCCATCAGCGGCCCCGAGATGCGGCCCATGTAATCCTCGCCGCAATTGGGCGCGCGGGAACATGCGCGGGACGGGTCGCTGAGGTAGCCGCATTTGCACGGGTTGGCGGCGGCAACCAGCATGAACCGACAGGGGTATTTGATGTGCGCGTTGGCGCGGGCGACCATGACTTCGCCGGTTTCAATCGGTTGACGCAAGGTTTCCAGCACCGCGCGGGGGAATTCGGGGAATTCGTCCATGAACAGCACGCCGTTATGCGCAAGGCTGATTTCGCCGGGTTTAGCAGTTCTGCCGCCCCCGACGATTGCGGCCATGGAGGCGGTGTGATGCGGTTCGCGGAACGGGCGGTCGCGCGATATGCCACCTGCATCGATCAGGCCGGAGAGCGAGTGGACCATGGAAGTTTCCAGCGCTTCGGTGGGGGTGAGGGGCGGCAGTATGCCGGGCAAGCGTGACGCGAGCATGGATTTGCCAGAGCCCGGAGTGCCGACCAAAAGCACGTGATGCCGACCCGCAGCCGCGATTTCGAGAGCGCGTTTCGCGCGTTCCTGACCTTTGACATCGCGCATGTCGGTGTTTGCGGTGGTGTGCGTGACCTCGCCAGGGTCGCACGGGGCCAACGGTGTGCGGCCTGTGATGTGCTGGATGACGTCCATGAGGCCGTTGGCCCCGATCACCTGACAGCCTCCGACCCATGCGGCCTCGGCCCCGGAGGCCGTCGGGCAGATCAATGCGCGGTCTTCTGCAGCGGCGGCCATGGCGGCGGGTAAGGCGCCGATAACCGGTATCAATGCGCCGTCGAGCGACAATTCCCCGAGGGCGACGGTTTCTGCCACCGTGTCCTTGGGCAGGATGTCCAGCTCTGCCAGCAATGCCAGCGCGATGGGCAGGTCGAAATGCGAGCCCTCTTTCGGCAGGTCGGCAGGCGACAGATTTACGGTGATCCGTTTGGATGGCAACGCGATGTGCAAGGTCGACAGCGCGCCGCGCACCCGGTCGCGGGATTCCGACACGGCTTTGTCAGGAAGGCCGACGACAGAAAAGGCGGGCATGCCGGGGGTGACCGCGCACTGGACTTCGACCATGCGGGCATCAACGCCTTCGAAAGCGACGGTATAGGCGTGCGCGACCATGCGGTGTGTTCCCAATCCTTTCAAAAGGGTGGGCCGGTCATGGTTGCCAAAACGTTAACAGGGGCGCGGGAAATCTCTTGCAAGAGATTTTCGCCTCCCCTGAGGGGAAGCGTTCACATGTGGTGAGGGCGTGCTCTGGCGCGACTGGTCAGTTAGAGGCGGTGAGCGCCATGAAGGCAGGCCATGCTGCGGGATCATGGGCAGTTTCATCGCGGCAGAGTTGGTTTTCGAACCCGTAGACGATGCCGTCCAATTCAAGAAAATATGCCGGTTTGCCGCCTGTGAAGGGGCATGTGTCATTGACGGCTGGCCCCGAGCCGACGATTTTTGCGGTCAGGGGGCGAGGACCGGGCCAGGCTTTGGTGTCGAAGGGTTTGGCATACCAAGGCAGGGTGTCGCCCGTGACCAGCGCCATGGTGCGCCATTGGCGGAACCATGTTTCGGACAGGTGACTGTCGACATAGGCCTGTGCCACATCAGACAGCGCCACGTCATATCCTGCAAAGCGCGCCGCGACCGGAGCAAAGGCGATGTCGGCAATCGAATAGGTTCCGAGAAGCCATGGACCCTGATCGGCGTATTGCGCGCGGGCATGGGTCCAGATGGTTTCGATCCGGGCGATGTCTGTCTTGGTGGCGTCTGACAGCGGTGGATTGCGATAGGCTGTGCGCAGATTCATCGGGCATTCGCTGCGCAGCGCAGAGAACCCCGAATGCATCTCTGCAGCAAGTGCGCGACCCAAAGCGCGGGCTGCCGGATCATCGGGCCACAGACCACCGTCGGGATGGCGGCTGTGGAGTTCTTCTGCCATGGCCAGAGAATCCCAGATCGCAGTGCCTTCTGGCAAGCGCAATGCCGGGACAGTGCGCGCCGGAGCCATGTCGCGCAATTGCTCAAACACTTCGGCCTTGTTGAAATCGACAAGATGGGTTGCCGGCGTCAGCCCTAATTTGCGGAACAGCAACCAGCCGCGCAGCGACCAACTGGAATAGGCGTAGTCGCCGATGAAAAGCTCATAACTCATACAGGCAGGTCCTTTTTTAGCCTTGGTTTTGCACGAGTTTACAGGCCTGAGCGGGCGGTGCCTAATTTCGAATTGTGCGCTGGCCCATCACTGGAACGAATTAATGTTCCTGCGCGTTGGGAGGATATTGAAACTTTTTCAATGAATCTTTGATCCATGCACCGGGGTGGCTC
Source organism: Marivita sp. (assembly GCA_043585115.1). Lineage (GTDB taxonomy): Bacteria > Pseudomonadota > Alphaproteobacteria > Rhodobacterales > Rhodobacteraceae > Marivita. The sequence goes on along the minus strand of CP121326.1, from coordinate 1,787,690 downwards.
GTAGACGGTATAAGAGATAAGATCAGGGGGCACTATGGCACTGGACTCGTTTAACGACCAAACCCTGTCTCGCCGGGCGATGAAAGCAGAATTGCTGGACGCGGAGACGGAACTCAAGCTTGCATATGCCTGGCGCGACCAGCGCGACGAGGTTGCGCTGCATCGTCTGATCACGGCGTATATGCGATTGGCGATCTCGATGGCATCGAAGTTCAAGCGCTACGGAGCGCCGATGAACGATCTGATCCAGGAAGCGGGTCTTGGTCTTATGAAAGCGGCGGACAAGTTCGATCCTGACCGCGGCGTGCGCTTTTCGACATACGCTGTCTGGTGGATCAAAGCGTCCATTCAGGACTATGTGATGCGCAACTGGTCGATTGTGCGGACCGGGTCGACCTCTTCTCAGAAATCGCTGTTTTTCAACATGCGCCGGGTGCAGGCGCGTCTGGAGCGCGAAGCCGCTGCTGAGGGGAAAACTCTGGAAGGGCACGAGATGCGTCGCATGATCTCGGAAGAGATCGGTGTACCGCTGCACGACGTGGAAATGATGGAAGGCCGGTTGTCGGGCTCTGATTATTCGCTGAATGCGACCCAATCGACAGAGGACGAAGGCCGCGAGTGGATTGATGCGCTGGAAGATGACAGCGCGCAGGCCGAGGAAATGGTCGAGGAAGATTTTGACCTTGCCCAGTTGCGTCAGTGGCTGATGATGGCAATGAACCAGCTGAATGAGCGTGAGCGGTTTATCGTGCGCGAACGCAAGCTGCGGGAAGATTCGCGGACGTTGGAAAGCCTTGGAAACGAGCTGGGGCTGTCAAAGGAACGTGTGCGCCAGCTTGAGGCGGCGGCATTTGCGAAAATTCGCAAATCCCTTGAAGCGCAGAGCCCCGAGGTGCATCACTTCCTCTCATGAAACATGCGCTGATTTTAGGAGTGTTCGCCCCCACGGCTTTGGTCGCTGGGGGCGTTTTTGATGGGGCTGATGTGGTCTTCCTTGGGGAGCTGCACGACAACCCGGAGCATCATTTGCGGCAGGCCCACTATGTCACAGAGCTTGACCCGACCGCATTGGTGTTCGAGATGCTGACGCAGGCGCAGGCCGATCTGGTTACGCCGGATTTGCTGGCGGACAAGAATGCGCTTGAGGCGGCGCTGGGCTGGAATGACAGCGGTTGGCCCGATTTCGCGATGTACTACCCGATTTTTGCGGCAGCGCCCGATGCTGCGTATTACGGTGCTGCCGTTCCGCGCGATGTGGCGCGACAGGCCGTGGCCGAGGGGCTGACCACCGGATTCCGCGGCGACGCAGAGGCGTATGGTTTGACCGTGCCTTTGCCCGACGCGCAGCAGGCCCAGCGTGAGGCCCTGCAACTGGCGGCACATTGCGATGCGATGCCCGAAGAGATGCTGCCGATCATGGTGGATATCCAGCGGTTGCGCGATGCGGAACTTGCGTATTCCGCCCTGCAGGCACTGGATGCGCATGGTGGCCCGGTTGTTGTCATCACCGGCAATGGTCATGCACGGCTGGATTGGGGAGCCCCGGTCTATGTGATGGCGGCGGCCCCGTCGGTCAGCATCGCAGCCTTGGGACAGGGCGAGGATGACAGCGCGCCATCGGGGATGTTCGATGTGGTCGAAACCGCATCGTCGGTCGATCGCGGCGATCCTTGCGAGGCGTTCCGCTGATTGAGTTTTGGCTGGTAGCCCCGTAACAAAGGCACTGAACCTTGTCAGGACTGTGCCTTATGTTGAGCGGCAAACGTATTCTTCTGATCATCGGCGGCGGGATCGCGGCGTATAAATGCCTTGATCTGATCCGCCGGTTGCGCGAACGCGGTGCGGCGGTGACGCCTGTCATGACGCGGGCCGCCGCAGAGTTTGTCACCCCTTTGTCGGTGTCGGCTCTGGCCGGAGAAAAGGTCTATACCGACCTGTTTGATCTGACGGATGAGGCCGAGATGGGCCATATCCAGCTCTCGCGCGTGGCCGATCTGGTTCTGGTGGCTCCGGCAACCGCAGATCTCATGGCCAAGATGGCCCAGGGTATGGCGAACGATCTGGCAACAACGCTTTTGTTGGCGACGGACACGCCAGTGATGATCGCCCCTGCGATGAACGTGCGGATGTGGGACCACCCCGCAACCCAGCGCAATCTGGCGGTGCTGCGCGATGACGGGGTCACGGTCGTCGGGCCGAACGAGGGCGACATGGCCTGTGGTGAATATGGTCCGGGCCGGATGTCAGAGCCGCTCGAGATTGTCGATGCGATCGTCAGCGCTTTGGCGGACGGGCGGTTGCAGGGCAAACGGATCATCGTCACCTCCGGGCCGACGCATGAACCGATTGATCCTGTGCGCTATATCGCGAACCGCTCGTCCGGCGCGCAGGGGACTGCGATTGCAGCCGCGTTGCAGGTGCTTGGCGCCGAGGTGGTCTTTGTCACCGGCCCGGCCGATGTGTCGCCGCCTGCCGGCGTCGAGGTGGTGCCCGTGGAAACCGCCGTCGAGATGCGCGCCGCGGTTTTGGCAGCGCTTCCTGCGGATGCGGCGGTGTTCGCGGCGGCTGTGGCGGATTGGCGTGTGATCGGCGCGTCGGACAGCAAGATCAAGAAAGTGGCCGGTGCCTTGCCGACGCTGGAATTCGCGGAAAATCCCGACATTCTGGCAGAGGTGTCGCAGATGGCAGAGGAGCGCCCCGGATTGGTTGTGGGCTTTGCCGCCGAGACCAATGACGTGATTGATAACGCGACAGCGAAACGCAAGCGCAAGGGATGTGACTGGATCGTGGCGAATGACGTGTCACCGGCGACCGGTATCATGGGGGGAACAGAGAACGCCGTAACGTTGATTTCCGACAGCGGGGCCGAACCATGGCCGCGTATGGGGAAGGACGCGGTGGCGCGTCAATTGGCAGCACGGATTGCCGACGCGCTGGTCTGACGGCACGGTCGCGCCATTTTGCGTATTTGGAAAGAGAAGAAGGGCTGGGCGTGGTCACGATCAAACTGACATGGGACGAAGGCGCGGACAGGTCGTTGGGGCTTCCGGTCTATGCCAGTGCCGGAGCGGCAGGGGCGGATTTGCGGGCCAATTTGCCGGATCGCGGCACGCTGGTCGTGCAACCCGGTGCCCGGGCGTTGGTGCCGACGGGGCTGCGTATGGCAATTCCCGAGGGGTTCGAGGTGCAGATCCGGCCCCGCTCGGGTCTGGCATTGAAGCACGGGATCACCTTGCCAAACGCGCCGGGAACCATCGACAGCGATTATCGCGGGCCGTTGGGGGTGATCGTTATGAATGCCGGGCAAAAGGCGTTTGACATTGGCCATGGGGACCGCATTGCGCAGATGGTTGTGGCTCCGGTGCTGCGCGCTGAATTCGACATGGTCGATGATTTGAGCGTGACGGCGCGCGGATCTGGCGGGTTTGGATCGACCGGGGTGTCGGAATGATCGTTGTTTTCTCTATGGCGGCCTTTCTTTGGGGGGTGGGCGCATTGATGAAGATGCCGCGATCGGCGCGGCTCTATATGATTCTGTTGTTGTATGTCGGGGTCTTGTTCATCCAGATCGCGCTGCCAGTCGGGCATCCGCTGCGCATGGCGACGGGGGAAAGTGCTGCGCTGTGGTTGTTGCTGGGTGTGTTTGCCGCGTTTGCCGCGCTTTACGGGCGTGTCGTCAAGGGGCTGAAGTCGCGCGCTTTGGTCAAGGAAGAGGCGGATGCGCCGGCTGTGACGCGCAGCGAAACTTTCTCGCAGACCGAGCTTGAGCGTTATGCGCGTCATATCGTGCTGCGCGAGATCGGCGGGCCGGGGCAGAAGGCGCTGCGCAATGCCAAGGTGCTTGTGATCGGGGCCGGTGGGTTGGGTGCCCCGGCGTTGCAATATCTGGCGGCGGCGGGTGTTGGCACGATCGGGGTGATCGACGATGATGTGGTTGAAAACGCCAATTTGCAGCGGCAGGTGATCCATAGGGATGACGCTATCGGCATGCCCAAGGTGTTTTCAGCACAGGCAGCGATGGTCGCGCAAAACCCCTATGTGGAGGTGCGCCCGTATCATCGGCGGTTGACCGAGGATTTGGCCGAGGATTTGATCTCGGACTATGATCTGGTGCTGGATGGTACGGACAATTTCGAGACGCGCTATCTGGCCAACCGCGCTGCGGTCGCCCGAGGCAAGCCGCTGATCTCGGGCGCGTTGTCACAGTGGGAGGGGCAAATTTCGGTGTTTGATCCATCCTCTGGTGCACCGTGTTATCAATGCATCTTTCCCGAAGCCCCTGCGGATGGCTTGGCGCCGTCCTGTGCCGAGGCGGGTGTGATTGCGCCTTTGCCGGGGGTGATCGGGGCGATGATGGCGGTGGAGGCGATCAAGTTGATCACCGGCGCCGGGCAGCCATTGGTCGGTGAGATGCTGATTTATGACGCGCTTTGGGGCGAAACCCGCAAGATCGGGCTCAAGCCGCGTGCGGAATGCCCGGTTTGCGGTGGTCAGGACGCGGCGCGCGTCGCGGGAACGCGCTGAGTTTACGGATAGATCAGGCTCTCCTGTGCGCGGGCCATTGTTGTTCCGCGCCTGCAGACCTACGTTTCGGACAAACCACGTAGGAGTGTTCGATGACCAATCCGTTGCTTGAGACCTGGGAGACACCGTTTGGCCTGCCGCCGTTCGATGTGATCGAGGATGCGCATTTCGCGCCTGCGATCGAGACCGCAATGGCACAGGGGTTGGCCGAGGTTGAGGCCGTTGCCACCAATCCCGAGCCGCCAACCTTTGAGAACACGATCGAAGGTCTGATGAAGACGGGGGCCGCGTTGGACCGGGTGTTGGGGGTGTTCTACAACCTTGCCGGGGCCGATAGCACGGACATGCGTGAAGAGATCATGCGGGAATTCTCGCCCAAGCTGGCGGCACATTCGGCGGCGATTTACGGCAATCAGGCGCTGTTTTCGCGGATCGAACAGGTGTGGCTGGCGCGAGAGGCGCTGGATTTGACGCCAGAGCAGGCGCGGGTGCTGATGCTGACCCATCGGGGATTTGTACGCGCGGGGGCTGCGCTGACCGGCGACGAAGCAGCGCGGATGAAAGAGATCAAGGGGCGTTTGGCCACCTTGGGTACGCAATTCGGTCAGAACCTGCTGGCGGATGAGCGCGACTGGCAGCGCGCTTTGTCTGAGGAGGAATTGGAGGGTTTGCCGGCTTTTGTCGTCGATGCTGTGCGCGCGGCGGGCAAAGAGCGCGGGGCCGATGGGCCGGTGCTGACATTGTCGCGATCGGTGATTGTTCCGTTCTTGCAGTTCTGTCCCAACCGCAGTTTGCGCGAAGAGGCCTGGCGGGCGTGGGTTGCGCGGGGTGAAAACGGTGGAAAGACCGACAATCGCGCGGCGGTCGCCGAGATTCTGGAACTGCGTCAGGAGCGGGCCAAGCTGTTGGGGTATGACGATTTTGCGTCTTACAAGCTTGAGACCGAGATGGCGAAGACGCCAGCGGCGGTGCGCGGGTTGCTCATGGATGTTTGGGAGCCGGCCAAGGCACGGGCGCTGGAGGACGCGGCCCTGCTGGAAGAGCGGATGGCGGCTGATGGTGTGAACGGACCGCTGCAGGCGTGGGACTGGCGGTACTATTCCGATGCGCGTCGGCGCGAGGAATTCGCGCTGAACGAGGCGGAGTTGAAGCCGTTTTTCCAGTTGGAGAAGATGATCGAGGCGGCGTTTGCCTGTGCGTCGCGGTTGTTCGGGTTGGCGTTCAAGCCGTTGGACGTGCCGCTCTATCACGCCGACGCGCGTGCGTGGGAGGTCACGCGGGACGGAGAGCATGTTGCCGTGTTCATCGGCGATTACTTTGCGCGGGCGTCAAAGCGGTCGGGCGCGTGGTGTTCGGCGATGCGGTCGCAGCGGAAATTCCCGGATGTGCAGGGCCCCATCGTGGTCAATATCTGCAACTTTGCCAAGGGTGATCCGGCGCTGTTGTCCTATGACGATGCGCGCACATTGTTCCACGAGTTTGGTCATGCGCTGCACCAGATGTTGTCGGATGTGACCTATGACATGATCTCGGGCACGTCGGTGGCGCGGGATTTTGTGGAACTGCCGTCGCAGTTGTACGAGCATTGGCTGGAAGTGCCGGAGGTGCTGCAGGAATTTGCGGTGCATGCAGAGACCGGAGAGGCGATGCCCCAAGAGATGCTTGATAAAGTGCTCGCGGCGGCGACCTATGACATGGGGTTCCAGACGGTGGAATACGTGGCCTCGGCGTTGGTTGACCTGGCGTTCCATGAGGGTGAGCCGCCTGCTGATCCGATGGCCAAGCAGGCCGAGGTTCTGGCAGAGATCGGTATGCCGGAGGCGATTGTCATGCGCCACGCCACACCGCATTTCGCCCATGTGTTTACCGGGGACGGGTATTCGTCGGGGTATTACAGCTACATGTGGTCCGAGGTCATGGATGCGGATGCGTTCGAGGCCTTTGAAGAGGCGGGTGGGGCGTTCGATCCGGACATGGCGGGCAAGTTGGAGGAGTTCATCCTGTCGGCAGGCGGATCGGAAGAGGCGGATGTGCTTTATACCAAGTTCCGTGGCCGGATGCCGGGTGTTGAAGCCCTGCTCAAAGGGCGCGGGTTGGCGGCGTAGGTTTATCGCAACAACCGGCCGCTGGCTTGTGGGCCGAATTGGGCAATCAAGAGGTCAGCCATTTCCGGCTTTTGACGGACGAGGCTGGCCATTTCGCGGGCGATTGCGCGGCGGGTGGTGCCGCGTGCGGTTTTGTATTGCAGGGCAAGAGCGTCGAGCAGTTTTGCCTGAATGCCCTCCGACGTTGCACCCGATGCCAGGTAATGGGCAACAATGGCTTCTACCGCTGGTTTGCCCTGCAGTTCGATCAATGCGGTGACGTATGCGCCGAGATAGGCTTTGTCTTGCAAAACGGCTTGGTGCAGCGCGTTGGCCAGCACAGGCGCGAAGCTGCGATCCTTCGACAGGCCTGCAAGAAGGATGCGGATCGGGCGTTGGTCCAGCTCTCCGGCTTCGATGTTTTCCAGAAGGCCGCGGATCGGGGGCACTGACACGTTCTTGAGTGTTGCGTAGGGCAGGCGGTCGAGTTCCTGCAGGGCAAGGCGCTGAATGGTCGGGTTGGGATCGTTGACCAGCGCTGCGAACAATTTGATGCGTCCGGCGTCTTGGCCCAATTGCCAAGCGGATTGGTTCTGTATCACGGTTCGGATGATGCTGCGGAACCCCGGATCAAGTAGGGCTACCTCCATCCACGGGCCATAGGCGCCGTCGCGGACAAGCAGGGCGGTTGCGGCGTTGTCGCCTTCCAATTGAGTGCGGTAATGCAGGCTGACTTGGATGGGGATTTCGCCCAGATCGGGTCCGAGCAAGGCGTCAACAATCTGGTATGTTCCACGCGACGTTGGGCGGGCGATTACAGCTTGTTCTGTGGTCAGCAGAAGATCGACCAGAGTGGGGTTGGGCGTGTAGCCGTGAAACGCACAGGCCTGCGCGCTTGGCGTTGGGCCGAGGATCAGACAAGCCGCAAGCGCCCAGCCAAGATATTTTGTTGTGGACGAAGGTTTCAACATGAGCCGCCTGTGATGCGATGTTCAGTTTGAAGATCAGTCTAGTTCAGTCGTCCCGGTCCCGAAAGTCTGGCGTTACTCTTGCGGAGCACTGAGGTTTTCTTTCTCCAGGAACGCTTCGAATGCGTCAAGATTGATGGCCTCGAACTGACCAAAGGCCTGCATCCAGACGCTGGCATCCTTGAGCGCGTCGGGTTCCAGTTTGCACCATTTCACACGTCCGCGTTTTTCCTGACTGATCAGGCCGGCATTGGCGAGAATGGTCAGATGTTTGGAGATCGCGGCAAGCGACATTTCGAACGGCTCGGCAACATCGGTGACGGCCATGTCATCCTCGAGCAGCATCGTCAGAATCTGACGGCGTGTCGGATCGGCCAAGGCAGCAAAGACAATGTCGAGCGAGGGTGTCATGGGGCGCAGTAGACGGACATGGTTCTAAAACTCAACCGAAAAGTTGAATATGCGGATTTGGCGTAAAGCGGGCAAATTGCGCCTGCGACCGTTTGGTCCGTCTGTCTGACGTGTCTTAAGTGTGTATATTTATCAGTTACTTATGGCATGTATGCGGGGGCGATGGATCGCCTTGACTCGGGCCATGCTGCGCCGTAGCACAAGCACAACGTTCCAACTGGAGTGGAGTGCGTGTCAGACGGTGATCCAAAGCAAAGGCTGAAAGAGCTGGAAGCGCGGATTGCAGCGGCCAAAGGGGCCACGGAGGACAAGCCACATCAAGAGGAACACTACAGCCAGGCGCAACAAGGGTGGCGCATGGTGATCGAGATGGTGTTCGGTCTTGGGATCGGATTTGGCATTGGATACGGGCTTGATGCGGTTTTCGGAACGCAGCCCTTCTTGATGGTGCTGTTTACATTGTTGGGCTTTGCGGCAGGGGTGAACGTGATGATGCGCACCGCCAAAGAGTTCCAGAGCACGCAACTGGCCGATGCGGCCGGAGAGAACGAGAGGGATCAACATGGCGACGGAAGCTGAAAGCGGCGGGCTGGTTTTTCACCCGATGGATCAGTTCATCGTGAAGCCGCTGTTTGGCGACGGCGCGGTGGGCATGTTCACCTTTACCAACGTGGCGCTGTGGCTATTGCTGGCGGTGGCCTGTGTCGTAGCACTTATGGTGCTGGGCACCTCGAAGCGCGCGACAGTGCCGACGCGGGCGCAGTCGGTGGCCGAACTGGCATACGGTTTCATCTACAAGATGGTTGAAGACGTGACCGGCAAGGATGCGGTGAAATACTTCCCGTATATCTTTACGCTGTTCATGTTCATCCTGTTTTCGAACTTCCTTGCTCTGATCCCGATGTCCTTTTCGCCCACCTCGCACATCGCTGTGACGGCTGTTTTCGGCTTTGGCGTGTTCATCGCCGTGACCATCCTGGGCTTTGTCAAGAATGGTGCGTCGTTCCTGGGCCTGTTCTGGGTTTCATCGGCACCTCTGGCGCTGCGTCCGGTTCTCGCAATTATCGAAATCATCTCGTATTTCGTGCGCCCGGTCAGCCACTCAATTCGTCTTGCCGGTAACATCATGGCAGGTCACGCGGTTCTCAAGGTGTTTGCCGGCTTTGCCGCAATCACTGCTGTCGCACCGCTCGCTATTTTCGGGATCATCGGGATTTATGCGCTCGAAGTTCTGGTGTCGTTTATCCAGGCTTACGTGTTCACGATCCTGACCTGCGTGTACCTCAAGGACGCGCTGCACCCGTCACACTAACGAAAGGTGCGTGAAATCACGCACCCTACGCACTACCGCTAACTTCCAATCGTAAGGAGAATTCACATGGAAGGCGATCTCGCACACATCGGCGCAGGCCTGGCAGCAATCGGTTCCGGCGCAGCCGCAATCGGGGTGGGCAACGTGGCCGGCAACTACCTCGCAGGTGCCCTGCGTAACCCGTCCGCTGCTGCTTCGCAGACAGCCACTCTCTTCATCGGTATCGCGTTCGCAGAAGCGCTGGGGATCTTCGCGTTCCTCGTGTCGCTGCTGCTGATGTTCGCCGTCTAAGCTTCGGACTTTAATCCTTACGCGCGGGCGGTGCTGCGATAACGCGGCCCGCCCGATGTAACGAAAAGTTCCGACGGAGGACAACATGGCAACCGAACCAATCGATCTTGAGGCCGCAGGCACCTGTGTTGGCCCGGATGGCAGTGCCATCGGCATGCCACAGCTTTGCGCCGACTGGATGCCGAACCAGATTTTCTGGCTCGTGATCGCACTTGTTGCGATTTACTTTGTCCTGTCCCGTATCGCGCTGCCGCGCATCGCGACGGTTCTGGCGGAACGACAAGGCACGATTACAAACGACCTCGCAGCTGCTGAAGACCTCAAGCAAAAGGCTGTGGAGGCGGAAGAGGCCTATAACAAGGCCCTGTCCGATGCCCGCGCTCAGGCGCAGGAGATCATCGCACAAAACAAGGCCGACATGCAGGCCGAACTGGATAAGGCCATCGCCAAGGCCGACGCCGAGATTGCAGCCAAAGCTGCCGAATCCGAGAAAGCGATTGCGGATATCCGCGCCTCGGCTGTGGAAAGCGTGGAAGCTGTGGCCAAAGACACCACTGGTGCCATCGTGGCAGCCTTGGGTGCTCAGGCGGATGACGCAACTGTCGCCGCGGCCGTAGACGCACAGATCAAGGGGTGAGCGATATGCAACGTATCATGACAATTGCTGCTGCAACCCTGATGGCAAGCCCGGCATTTGCCGCTGGTGACAAGCCGTTCTTTTCGCTGGCGAACACCGATTTCGTGGTGACCATTGGTTTCCTCGTGTTTATCGGCGTATTGCTGTACTTCAAGGTTCCGCCGCTGCTTCTTGGTATGCTGGACAAGCGCGCTGAGGGTATCCGCAGCGAGTTGGACGAGGCCAAGGCTCTGCGTGAAGAGGCACAGGCGTTGCTGGCCTCGTACGAGCGCCGTCAGCGGGAAGTGCAGGAACAGGCAGACCGGATCATCGCCCACGCCAAGGAAGAGGCTGTTCTGGCTGGTGAGCAGGCGCAGGCGGACCTGGAAAAGTCGATCGCGCGCCGTTTGGCAGCGGCCGAAGACCAGATCGCTTCGGCGCAGGCCGGTGCCGTCAAAGAGGTGCGCGACCGCGCTATCGCAGTGGCCATCCGTGCCGCACGTGATGTGGTTGCAAAGCAGATGACAGCCAAGGACGCAGAAAAAAGCATCAACGATGCGATTGCCGAGGTTGGCCAGAAATTGCACTGATCCAATTCCGGTACATCAGATTTAGAAAGCCCCGGTATTGCCGGGGCTTTTCTTTTTAGGGGGCCGAGGCGACGGCATCCCCGAGCGATGCGATTAAACTTAGGTGGCCGGTGGCACACGTTCCCCGAACAAGGCCGAACCGACACGGATATGGGTCGCGCCAAATGCTATGGCCTGTTCGAAATCGCTGCTCATCCCCATCGACAATTTTGACAACCCATTGCGGTCCGCCATCTTGCGCAACAGCGCGAAATGGAGCGATGGCGTTTCGTCTACGGGTGGAATGCACATCAAGCCTTGCACTGGAAGATCCAGCGATTGGCATTCCTTTACAAAGGCGTCGGTGTCGCCGGGCAAGATACCGGCTTTCTGCGGTTCTTCGCCGGTGTTCACCTGAATGAATAGCGGTGGACAATGGCCTATCTCCTGAGCCAGACGGGCAAAGGTCTTGGCCAGCTTGGGCCGGTCTAGTGTGTGGATCACATCAAAGAGTTCGAACGCTTGACGGACCTTGTTGCTTTGCAGCGGACCAATAAGGTGGAGGTCGATCCCATCATAGGTTTCGCGGAAATCAGGCCATTTGCCAGCCGCTTCCTGCACACGGTTTTCGCCAAAGCAGCGATGACCTTGTTTCAGTACCGCATCAACCCGGTCATTGGGTTGAACCTTGGACACCGCAATAAGCGAAATATCGGCAGGGTCGCGATCAGCCGATTTGGCAGCTTTGGCGATGCGGGCAGTGATGTCGGTCAATCCCATGGATGGTCTCCCCAAGCGTCGATAAAGGGTTGAAGCTCGGTCTCGTAGCGGCGCCATGCGGCGGCAGAGCTTTTGTAGATCGGTTGGCGCACCTGATGCAGACTCAGGGTTTTTACAGTGCCACCCTTCTGGTGGAAGTTAAGGCATTGATCTTCCCAGTCGAGCCCGGCAGAGGCAATCAAGTGCCGCGACTGGGCTTCTGTGTCTGACACAAGGTCTTCGTAGCGGATTTCGGCAAAGCGGTCGGGCAGGGTGTCGCGCCAATGGGCAATGATCTTGCGGAAGGATTTGATAACCTCGGCAATGGACGCCAGATCATTCGCATATCGGTGCGTGCCTGCGTTGAAATGGTTCTTGTAGATTGACAGGGCAATGTCGCGCGGATCGCGGTGGACGACGATAAAGCGCGCATTTGGCAAGGCGGCATGCAGTAGCCCGTAGATCAGGAAAGCCATGATCGATTTGTCGGTCAGGTGTGGTTTGTCAGGCACCGCAAAAGATTTGTTGGCCAGTTGCAGGCGGTCCACAAAGCCGTGTAGCGTGGCATCCGGTTCTTTCGACAGACGCCGCATTTCATCGCCTTTGCCAAAGAGCGCATAAGCCGAGCGAAGAGCCGTTGCCATTTCGCCGCCTGCGTGAACCTTGCTGTGGCTTGCGATGATCTGTTCCACCAGCGTGGTCCCCGATCTGGGCAAGCCGGTGACAAAGATCAGAGCAGGGTCAGTGCCCTTGGCATCGTTAAGCGGTGCAAGGTCCTTTTGCGCGGCGAGCACGCCTTCGCGTTCTTTCTTCCGTGCGTCTGGATCATCCGGGAACAGCTGGGCCTGTGCGCTGTTTGCCTGCCGCAGATAGGCAAACACTTTGCCGGTTTGCTGTGTGTCTTCCATCGCCTTGGCAAGCGCGAAATTGATATGCATACGCCCCGGTGCCGAAAGGCGCGGGTGGTTTGCCAAGCGCCGCATTGCGCCGATCATCGGATCATTTGGTTTGATCTTAATCGTTGTGGCCAGCATCCGGTATAATTCAGCGTCGTGGGGGTGTTTCTTCTGCAATTTGCGGAGCAGTCTTTCGGACGCATCGAATTGGCCAGCGGTCTGCAGGTAAAGCGCTTTCTCGGCTTGTGGCTTGATTGCTTTGGGATCGAGACCGATTTGTGTGTCGAACAGGGACAGTACAGTGTCGTGATGTCCAGCGGCGGAATGCGCGGCAATGGCTTCGGTCAAGATAACCTGTTCGGTCGGGCGTAGCTGTACTGCGCGGTCAATCGCGCTGAGACGTTTGCCTTGGTCACCAAGCCTGGCTGCGATGCGGGCGCGTTGGTAGTGGATTTCAGGTAGGTTGGGGGCTTTAAGCGCGAGGCCATCCAAAAGAGCCGCCGCCTGTGCGTCATTGCCTGTGCGTGCAAGGTTGAGCGCCTTGTCATACGTGGTCTTGATTTCGAGTGTTGGATTATTCTGCATGCGAGCCTTGGCCTTTTGGCTTTAGCTAATCGGCGAGACCACAAAAGAAAAGAGCGGGCGCAAGGCCCGCTCTTTCCTTAACCAAATCTGGTTAAGAGCTATTAGAAGCTCATCGACAGACCGAGCGAGTAGCTGTCGCTGTCGGTGCCGCCGAAGTCGGACGAACCGTAACCAGCGTGTGCAGCAAGACCGCCACCCAGGTCGTATGTCGCTGCGAGACCGAAGCCGTCACAATCGCCACAACCCAGAGTCCAGTCGCTGTACTCACCGTAGTTCACACCGATGGACAGTGCGTTCATGGAGTAACCAACGCCGATCGCCATGTGCGTCGCGTCATCAGGGCCGCCTTCGATGTCGGCCATTGTGTAGTTGATCGCTGCGGAGAAGCCGTTTGCCATTTTGGCGTCGAGGCTCAGACCGATCAGGTCAGCTGTGTCTTCCTGAGTCTGGTAACCAAGACCAACACCAACCGAGGTGCCGCCGAGGTCAGCAACGTAACGAACGCCAAGGCCCCAAACTGGGTCCAGGGTGCCTGTGTCGTCGATTTCTGCGGACAGACCGGCTGTGAAGCCAGCTGCAGAGTAGGAAACGCGAGCGATCTGACCGTCGAACAGGCCGTCGAGGCCAGCGTTGCCGTTGAAGCCAGCGTGCGATGTTTCGTCGTCCGCGATGGATGCGCCTGCCAGGTTGACTTCCTGCATGGCTGCGTCGAGCGCGCCATCGGTGTCGCCCATGTCGAGACGCAGAGCGCCATAGGACAAGAAATATGTTTCGCCGCCCTGAGTGGTGTTGTTGAATGCGCCGTTTTCGTCGAGATCAACGGATGCACCGAATGCCAGGCCACCGTCGGATTCGCCTGTCATGGCGAATGTGACGTCGATGTCTGTGTGCCACTGGTCAGTCGCGTACTTGTCGCCGCCAATGATACCGATTTCGGCGTAACCGGAGATGGAGACCTCAGCGGCTGCGATGCCAGCAGTTGCGACCAGCGCGGTGGAAGCAAGAAGAAGAGTTTTCATTTTTTCCCTCATGTGTTCGTAAGGCACGTACCAAACCGGATGGTCCGGATTAGCTGCAAACTCTATGCTCTTTGGGGGGGCGGGTTTGCAAGCCAAGCGGCCCAGCGACTTTGAACTTCGGCTTCTGTGATGCTGATTTGCCACAAGCCTTTTCAACACTCTTTCCCACTGAAAGATCACGGCCTTATCGCAATCGGCTCAAGTTCGGCTTGTCGTAATTGGGATCGGCTTGTATGCAAAGCAACAGGCTAACAGGCAATCGAGGGCAGTCTACTATGGACCTTACACGTTTCAGGACCGGTTTTGGCATTGCTCTTGCGGCTGCATTGCTGTCTGGCTGCGGGCTTTTTGGTGGGGGTTCGGATCGTGATCCGGTCGAAACCCGCCCCGCAACCGAGATTATGGACGAGATACAAGAGCAACGCCGTCCAAACCGAGCGCAGTCGTCGCTTTTCGACTTTTTCCGCAATCGCAATGACGCGGGCCAGGTTGGTGCGGTGAACAAATACATCTGGAACGCGGCGCTAGAGACATTGGATTTCCTGCCTGTTCAGTCCGTTGACCCGTTCACAGGTGTGATCACGACCGGTTATGGCACGCCGCCGGGCGGCGGTCGGGCGTATCGGGCAACGATTCTTGTGAATGATCCGGCGCTGGACGCGCGGTCGTTGAACGTGGCGCTGATGACTCGGTCTGGCCCTGCCAGTGGCGCGACTGTGCGTGCGGTTGAGGATGCAATCCTGACGCGGGCGCGTCAATTGCGCCTTCAGGACAGCCGATTCTGATCTAACGATCTTTGCAGACCTTGGTGATGACATCCGAATGGGTGCCGATTGCTCTATTGGACGTGCTTAATCACTCGGTAAGCGAGCCAAAGCGGATCGGGCGCACGGGTGTCATGGGGTCAATCCATTGGCTGACGCACCGGATGCACGGCCGCGAGGTCATCCACCCATTTGAGCTGACGCGGAAGGCACACGCGTTTGAGATCATAGCGTTCGCGGGCGAATCGGCGGGCATTGGACCCGAGGAAATCCCGCCGTTCCGGTGAATCGAGCAAGGCGCAGGTTTCTTCGATCAGTTTGTCCTGATCAAAGAAATCGACCATGACGCCGGTTTGCCCGCCAATGATGGCCTCGCGCACAGGGGCGGTGTCGGACGCGATGATGGCGCATTTGGCGCTCATTGCTTCGATCAGAGACCAGGACAGCACAAAGGGGTATGTCAGATAGACGTGCACTGTGCTGACCTGAATCATCGACAGAAAGGTGGTGTAGGGGACGCGCCCCATGAAATGGACGCGGGCCCAGTCTTTGTCGGGGATTTGCGAGCGGACTTCGTCGATGAAGATCTGCTTCCACGTTTTGCCTGCTGGCGGCTTTGCGCCATAGCTGGTTTCGTCCCCGCCCAGCAGAACAACCTCGGCATTGGGACGGCGGCGCAGCAAGTCGGGCAAAGCACGCATAAAGCGGTGATAGCCGCGATAGGGTTCCAGATTGCGGTTGATGAAAGTGATCACCTCGTCCTTGCAAGTGACCGTTTTGCCGTTCGGCAAGGCCAGTGATGCATCGGGATCGGCATTGATCGCGTCGGTATCGACGCCGTCATGGCAGGTGGTGATGCGGGATTGATAGGCGTCGGGAAACGTTCCCGCCTGAAAATGCGTCGGGCTGATTCCGGCATCCATGACCTCTTCGTGCAAGCGGTTGTTGATGTTTTTCAAACGCAGCCGCAAAGGATCACTTTCGGGAGCGGCGCTTGGGAATTCGGGGTCGAAACCGGTCTCTGCCTTGCCGGATCGGTGATAGAGTTCGCAATACAATCCAAGCCGGGCATCTGGCCACACATCCTTGAGGAAAAGGCTTTCACCCCATCCGTGATGTGCAAGTATGACATCGGGGTCAAAACGACGTGCCTTTAATGCCTTGGCTGCTTCATAGCAGCTTGTTCCGCGCAGCACCTTGGTTTCGAAATCGGCCAGCCATGGATGGATGCCTTGCGTGGTGGATCCTTTGACGGCGTAGGGCAGGACTGTGATCCCCTTCCATTTGGCCGGTTCTTTGACCTTTGGAGTGAGTGCAACAACCTGATCGCCCCGCGCCGCAAGCGCCGGTCCCAAATGTTTGAACTGTGCGGGAAAGTTCTGGTGAATCAGGAGTATTTTCATCGGCTCGGTCGTTTTCTGCGGGTTTCATAGGGTATGACTGCAAAAAACTGGCATCACAATGGCGCAGATCGGGGCAGGACTGGACGATCCTGTGGCATCGGCCTATCACCCTGCCAAACGAAAGATGCACACCCAAAGGACACATCCATGTCGCGTTACGACCCTTCTGTCATCGAACCCAAATGGCAGGCCGTCTGGGAAGAAAGTGAAACCTTCCGCGCCGTGCGGTCGGACGACAAGCCGAAATACTACGTGCTTGAGATGTTTCCGTACCCATCGGGCCGCATCCATATCGGCCATGTGCGCAATTACACGATGGGCGACGTGATCGCGCGCTACAAGCTGTCCACCGGACATAACGTGCTGCACCCGATGGGGTTTGATGCGTTTGGTATGCCAGCCGAGAATGCAGCTATGGCGTCGGGTGGGCACCCGAAGGATTGGACCTACTCCAACATCGACACGATGGTCAGCCAGATGAAGCCTCTCGGCTTTGGTCTGGACTGGAGCCGCATGTTCGCAACCTGTGATCCGGAGTATTACGGGCAGCAACAGGCGCTGTTTTTGGACATGCTGGAGGCGGGGCTGGTCTACCGCAAGAACGCGGTGGTGAACTGGGACCCGGTGGATATGACCGTTCTGGCCAACGAACAGGTGATCGACGGCAAGGGCTGGCGGTCGGGTGCCGAAGTGGAGCGGCGCGAGCTGACGCAATGGTTCTTCAAGATCAGCGATATGTCGGAAGAGCTGCTGGATGCGCTGGACGGGCTTGATGATTGGCCCGCCAAGGTCAAGCTGATGCAGGCCAACTGGATCGGCAAATCGCGGGGTTTGCAATTCGCGTTCTCGACGATTGATGCGCCGGACGGGTTTGACCGGATCGAGGTCTATACGACCCGTCCCGATACGCTCATGGGCGCGTCTTTTGTCGGTATTTCGCCCGATCATCCGCTGGCCAAACATCTGGAAAAGGACAACGCCGAACTGGCTGCGTTCAATGCCGAATGCCGCAAGGGCGGGACCACCGAAGAGGCGTTGGAAAAGGCTGAGAAGAAGGGTTTTGATACTGGTCTGCGGGTGCGCCATCCGTTTGATACCGCGTGGGAATTGCCGGTTTATGTCGCGAACTTTATCCTGATGGATTACGGCACCGGCGCGATCTTTGGCTGCCCGGCGCATGACCAGCGCGACCTTGATTTCGCACGCAAGTACGAGCTTTCCGTGCAAAGCACTTACGTGCCCGCAATGGGTGAGGATGCGTTCATTCTGCCCGAAGACGGTGGCCCGGCCTATGTGCCGCCCAAGACCGAGACCGTGCGGTACGTCAAAGGCTTTGCGGGCGAGGAAGCCCAGACCGGGAATGACGGGATCAACGCGGCAATCGATTTCTGCGAGGCCAATGGCGTGGGCCACGGTGTCACCAAGTTCCGCCTGCGCGATTGGGGTCTCAGCCGCCAGCGCTATTGGGGTTGCCCAATCCCTGTGGTGCATTGTGATGCCTGCGGCGTGGTGCCCGAGAAGAAAGAGAACCTGCCGATTGCGCTGCCTTACGATGAGGACGGCACAGCGATTGATTTCAGCGTTCCCGGCAATCCGTTGGACCGTCACCCGTCGTGGCGCAATTGCCCGTGCCCGTCCTGCGGGAAACCCGCCAAACGCGAGACCGACACGATGGACACGTTTGTCGATTCGTCGTGGTATTTTGCCCGCTTCACCGCGCCCCATGCGGACACGCCTACGGATTTGGATGCGGCGTCCTACTGGATGAACGTGGATCAGTATATCGGCGGGGTGGAACACGCGATCCTGCACCTGCTCTATTCACGCTTCTTTGCCCGCGCGATGCACATCACCGGGCATCTGCCGGAACGCTGCAAAGAGCCGTTCAACGCGCTGTTCACGCAAGGGATGGTGACGCACGCGATTTATCAGACCAAGGGCAGTGACGGGCGTCCGGTCTATCACTACCCCGAGGACGTGGAATTGCGTGATGGCAAGGGGTTCCTGACGGATGGCACCGAGGTCGAGATCATTCCTTCGGCCAAAATGTCGAAATCCAAGAACAACGTTGTCGATCCGGTTGCCATCATTCAGCAATACGGCGCCGATACAGCGCGCTGGTTCGTGCTGTCCGATTCACCTCCCGAACGGGATGTGGAATGGACTGCCTCGGGTGCCGAGGCGGCGTCGAAGCATCTGGGTCGCGTGTACCGGATCGCGGCCGAGATCGCAGAGTCGGATACTGCGTCCAATGCCGATGACGACGCGTTGCTGCGCGAAATGCACAAGGCCATCCATGATGTCACTTTGGGTGTTGAAAGCTTTGGCTTTAACGCAGCCATTGCAAGGCTTTATGCCTTTACCAACGCGCTGTCGAAATCCAAGGCGGGCTCGGATGCCAAGCGTCAGGCGGCCAAAGCGCTTGCACAGTTGATGTCGCCCATGACGCCGCATTTGTCGGAAGAGGTGTGGTCACTTTTGGGTGGCGAGGGGCTGGTTGCCAACGCGCCTTGGCCGGTTGCCGATGAGGCGATGCTGGTCGAGGAGAGCGTCACGCTTCCCATTCAGGTGAACGGCAAACGCCGCGACGAGATCACCGTGCCCAAGGATATGGACAAAGCCGAGGTTGAAAAGCTCGCGCTGGCGACCGATGGTGTGAAACGTGCGCTGGATGGCGCAAGCCCCAAGAAGGTGATCGTGGTGCCGGGTCGGATCGTGAATGTGGTTGCATAGACGCCAGACGCTTTTTGCTCTGTCGGCGCTGGTCGGCGGGGCGGCCTGCGGGTTCACGCCTGCCTATGGACCGCAAGGCGGTGCCTCTGCGTTGCAGGAAAACATGCGCGTTGCCGCACCGGAACGACGCGACGGTTTCCTGATCTCGCAACGTCTGGAAGACCGGTTCGGCCGCAATGATGGCGGGCGCTATGTGCTGACTGTCACACCGACGATCCAGCGTCAGGGGCTTGCCACGTCGGTTGAAGGCACGACAAACCGGTTTCAGGTGACCGGGCGCGCCGATTACGTATTACGTGATCGTACCAGCGACACCGTGGTGCGGCGGGGGCGGGTGACGGACTTTACCGGCTTTTCCGCGACAGGGTCGACTGTCGCAACGCTGGCCGCTGAACGTGATGCGACGGCGCGGCTGATGGTGATTCTGGCGGATCAGATCGTGGATCGGCTGGTTCTCGGGGCGGATGGCCTGCCCGCATGAAGCTGCCCCCGCGCGACGCGTTTGGATATTTCGCCCGGCCGGATCCCAACAAGACCGGCATTCTGATCTATGGCGAAGACGCGATGCGGGTTGCGCTCAAGAGGCAGGAATTGATTGCAGCGCTGATCGGTCCGGAGGGCGAAAGCGAGATGCGCCTGACGCGCATTCCGGCATCCGAGCTGCGCAAGGAACCTGCGCTTTTGGGGGATGCGATCAAATCGGTTGGGTTCTTTCCCGGCCCGAGGGTCGCGTTTGTCGAAGATGCCAATGACACGGTGGCCAAGATCGTTGCTGGTGCGGTCGAGGACTGGCAGCCCGGAGATGCGCAGATCGTGGTCACTGGCGGCCAGTTGCCCGCCAAATCGGCTTTGCGCAAGTTGTTCGAGGGTCATTCCAACGCATATGCGGCGGCGTTGTATAACGACCCGCCATCGCGCGCCGAGATCGAGGCGGAACTGACCCGCGCTGGTTTGGCGCGACCCGATGGTGCAGCGATGGAGATGCTTACAGCGTTGTCCAAAGAGCTTGACCCCGGTGATTTTCGCCAGACGCTTGAGAAAATTGCGCTTTACAAGCTTGGCGATGACGCGCCGTTGTCACCCGACGAGGTGACGCTTTGTGCGCCGGGATCGACCGAGGCGGATTTGGACGATGTTCTGAACATCGTGGCCGAAGGACGTACCGGAGAGATTGGGCCGGTCATGTCCCGACTAGAGGCACAAGGCACGGCGGCAGTGACGCTTTTGATCATGGCGACCCGTCATTTCAGGGCATTGCACACAGCCGCATCAGACCCCGGTGGGGTCGGGCAGGGCATGGGCCGGCTGCGCCCGCCGGTGTTCGGTCCGCGCCGGGACCGGATGTCGCGTCAGGCCTCGGGTTGGGGCATGTACCGTCTGGAGCAGGCGTTGCAGATGCTGCTTGAGACCGACCTGTCGTTGCGATCGGCAGGGCAGCACGGGCCTGCACTTGCGATTGTGGAGCGTGCGTTCATTCGGCTGGCTATGCTGGGGCGCAGATAAAGTTTGCCGGGCAGCACCCGGTCCAGGGGAGGACGGATATGTACAAATTGGTGGGCAATCTCACGACACGGGCGTTTCGGCCGTTGTGGCTGCTTGAGGAACTGGGTGTCGCCTACGAGCATATCCCGGCGGCTCCCCGATCCGAGGAG
Organism: Marivita sp.; assembly: GCA_043585115.1. Lineage (GTDB taxonomy): Bacteria > Pseudomonadota > Alphaproteobacteria > Rhodobacterales > Rhodobacteraceae > Marivita. The sequence goes on along the minus strand of CP121326.1, from coordinate 1,767,104 downwards.
GTGCGCACCCTCAGCCCGATGGGGAAGGTGCCGGTTTTGGTGGACGGCGCGGATGTTATTTCCGATTCAACCGCGATCCTGACCTATCTGGCAGACAAACACGGGGCGTTTACCCACCCCGCAGGGACTGTGGCGCGGGCGAGGCAGGATGCTTGGACGTTTCGGATTTTGGATGAGATCGATTCGGTGTTGTGGACTGCGGCGCGGCACAGTTTTGTGCTGCCCGAAGACCAGCGGGTGCCTGCCGTCAAAGACAGTCTGAAGCTGGAATTTGCACGCAACATCGAACAGATCGCGGATGCGATGACTGCAGATTACCTGGCCGGTGACACGCCTACGGTGCCGGATTTTGTGTTTGCACATTGTTTGGGCTGGGCGCGTAGTGCCAAGTTTCCCGATGCGCCCGATGCGTTGGTGGATTACCTGCGCCGCTTGCGCGAGCGTCCGGCCTTTGCGCGAACAGCAGCGCTGTAGCAAGGGCTTTCGAACGCCCTTAGGGATGCCATTTCGAAATGGCGTCTTGCGCCGCAGGGGAGAGAATTGTTCACATCGGAAACCGGTCAGCCGCAAATCTGCGCCAAGGTGTCGGGATTGTTGATCCACGATGCCCCCGAAGTGCGGTTAGAGTACCCGCGACAAGGGAGACCGCGATGACTGACACGATCCGCTTTACTCTGGACGGCAAAGAGGTTGAGGCCCGCGCGGGCGAGACCATCTGGGAGGTTGCCAACGGCCGGGGTCTGGTGATCCCGCATCTGTGCCACAAGCCTGCGCCGGGCTATCGCCCTGATGGCAATTGCCGCGCGTGTATGGTCGAGGTTGAGGGCGAGCGCACGCTGGTGGCGTCCTGCATTCGCGAACCTGTTGAGGGGATGGTGGTCACGACGGATTCGGCGCGGGCGACGTCGGCGCGCAAGATGGTTGTTGAAATGCTGCTTGCCGACCAACCAGAGCGCGACGCGGCGCATGACAAGTCTTCGCATCTTTGGGATATGGCCGAATTGAACGGCGTGACCGAGAGCCGTCTGCCGACGCTTGAAGCGGAGCGCATCCCGCTGCTGGATGACAGCCATGTTGCGATGCGGGTCAATCTGGATGCGTGCATCCAATGCGGTCTGTGCGTGCGCGCCTGCCGCGAGGTGCAGGTTAATGACGTGATCGGCATGGCGGGGCGCGGGCATGATGCCTATCCGGTGTTCGATTTTGATGATCCCATGGGAGCGTCGTCCTGTGTGGCCTGTGGCGAATGTGTGCAGGCATGTCCGACCGGGGCGTTGATGCCCGCGACGGTCGTGGATGATACGCAGGTTGGAGACAGCAAGGATTACGACCGAGAAGTTGAAAGCGTCTGCCCGTTCTGCGGCGTGGGCTGTCAGGTGTCGCTCAAGGTCAAGGACAACCGAGTTGTCTATGTTGAAGGGATCAACGGGCCTGCCAACGAGGGGCGGCTTTGTGTGAAAGGCCGTTTCGGGTTCGACTACATCCACCACGATCATCGCCTCACCAAGCCTTTGATCCGGCGTGAAGACGCGCCTGCCAAGGGGCTGAATGTGGACCCGAACAATTGGCAAGAGGTGTTCCGCGAGGCGACTTGGGACGAAGCGCTGGAGTTTGCGGCCAAGGGTTTGAAAGGGCGCGGGCGCGAGGTGGCTGGGTTTGGGTCAGCCAAATGCACCAACGAAGAGGCGTATCTGTTCCAGAAATTCATCCGTCAGGGCTTTGGCCACAACAATGTCGATCACTGCACGCGGCTGTGTCACGCAAGCTCGGTCGCAGCGCTCATTGAGAATGTCGGATCGGGCGCTGTGACGGCCACGTTCAACGAGATCGAGAACGCCGATGTGGCCATCGTGATCGGGGCCAACCCGATTGAGAACCACCCGGTCGCCGCGACCTATTTCAAGCAGTTTGCCAAGCGTGGTGGGAAGCTCATTGTGATGGACCCGCGCGGTCAGGCGCTCAAGCGGCACGCAACGCATATGCTGCAATTCCGGCCCGGAGCCGATGTGAGCATGCTCAACGCGATCATGCATGTGATTGTCGAGGAAGAGCTGTACGACCGCCAGTATATCGAGGCCTATACCGAGAACTGGGAGGCCGAGAAGGCGCATCTGGCCGATTTCTCGCCCGAGAAGATGGCCGATATCTGTGGAATTGATGCAGACACCCTGCGCGCCGTCGCGCGTGATTTTGCCGGTGGCAAGGCGGGGATGATCTTTTGGGGTATGGGCGTCAGCCAGCACATTCACGGCACGGACAATTCGCGCTGCCTGATTTCTCTGGCGTTGATGACCGGGCATGTGGGCCGCCCCGGTGCGGGGCTGCACCCGCTGCGGGGACAGAACAACGTGCAGGGGGCGTCGGATGCGGGGCTGATCCCGATGTTCCTGCCGGACTACCAGTCGGTGATGGATGATGGTGTCCGCTCGGCTTTCACCGAGGTTTGGGGATCGGAGGATTTTTCGAACCAGAAGGGTTTGACCGTGACCGAAATCATGGATGCGGTCCATGATGGCAACATCAAGGCGATGTATATCTTGGGAGAGAACCCGGCGATGTCGGACCCTGATGTGGAGCATGCCCGCGATGCCTTGGCGAAGCTTGATCATCTGGTGGTGCAGGACATCTTTCTGACCGAGACGGCGAACTATGCCGATGTGATTTTGCCCGCAAGCGCCTTTGCGGAGAAGTCCGGGACCGTGACGAACACCAACCGTCAGGTCCAGATGGGGCGGCCAGCGGTGACACCTCCGGGAGAGGCGCGCGAGGATTGGGCGATCACCACCGAATTGGCGCGGCGCTGTGGCATGGACTGGTCCTATGACAGCCCGGCGGATGTGTTTGCCGAGATGAAGCTCAACATGCGGTCGCTGGAGAATATCACATGGGATCGGTTGCAGGGCGAAAACGCGGTGACTTACCCGTCGCTGTCGCCGGAAGACCCCGGACAGCCGATTGTTTTCGGTGATGGCTTTCCCCGTCCGCAGGGTCGTGCGCGGTTTACGCCGGCATCCGTGATTGCACCGGATGACGTGCCGGATGTGGACTATCCGATGATCCTGACCACGGGGCGGCAGTTGGAGCATTGGCACACCGGATCGATGACGCGACGGTCTGCGGTTCTGGACGCGGTGGAGCCGGAGGCGAATTGCTCACTGCATCCCAGCACCTTGCGCAAATTGGGTGTGGAACCCGGCGGACATGTGCGACTGACCACCAAACGCGGGTCGGTTGTGGTGATGGCGCGCGCCGACCGGGCGGTGGCCCCGGACATGGTGTTCCTGCCCTTCGCCTATGTGGAAGCGGCAGCCAATATCCTGACCAATTCGGCTTTGGATCCGTACGGGAAGATCCCCGAGTTCAAATTCTCGGCGGTGCGGGTCGAGGCGGCGGATATGGGTGCGGTGGCTGCGGAATAAGCCTTAATGAGCGCTGTCGCGCACAGGGTTTCTCGGCCACGGGCTTGCATCCCGTGGCCGATCGGCATCTGGTGGGGTGACGCGATTGAGCCTGCCGCGCTGTGTGGCCCGTGCAGATTTGCGTATTTGAAAAGAGAAGAAGGACCTTGGGAATGCTGCCAGTGAGCGCGGAGCGGTTTTTGGCTGATCTTCATCATTTGCGGAGCTTTGGGGCATCAGGGGTTGGCAAAGGTGTTGTGCGTCCCGCTTTTTCCGACCCGGATATCGCAGCGCGGGTCTGGTTGGCGGAACGGATGCGGGAGGCGGGGCTTTCGGTTCATGTTGATCCGGTGGGGTCCGTCTTTGGGTTGGCGGATGGCCCGTCACTGTTGTTGGGCTCGCATACTGACAGCCAGCCGGAAGGCGGATGGCTGGATGGTGCGTTGGGCGTGATCGCAGCATTGGAAGTGGCCCGGGCGTCACGGGAGGCGGGTGGTCAGCCGGTATCGGTTGTGTCCTTTCAGGACGAAGAGGGCCGATTTGGAGTGACGACAGGATCGGCGGTCTGGTCAGGCAATCTGTCGCTTGAAAAAGCGGATGGATTGACGGATCGCGATGGTGTGACCTTTGCCGATGCGCGGATGCGGATGCCGGGGCGGTCGGATGACTTTGTCGATCCAGGCCGGTTTACCGGATTTCTGGAGCTGCATATCGAGCAGGGGCCGGTTCTGGACCGAGAGGGTGAGGCGATAGGGGTGGTCGACGCCATTGTTGGCATCCGGGACATGAAGATCACGCTTGTGGGCGAACAGAACCACGCAGGTACCACGCCGATGCAGGGGCGGCGCGATGCGTTTCAGGCGTTGTCGCGGTTCAATACCCTTTTGGCAGAGCGGTTTGCCAATGTGGTGACACCAAGCACCGTCTGGACGATTGGACATGTGACCCTGCACCCCAACGCCTCTTCGATTGTGCCAGGCAAGGTGACGTTTGCAATGCAGTGGCGGGATGGTGATGCCGATCGGTTGGCACGGATGGAGGCGATTATCCGCGAGACCGTCGAAGAGGTGGCGCAATCCGGCGGGTTTGATCTGAGTTTCGGACCGATGCTTGGGCTTGAGCCGGTTGATATGGATTTGCAATTGCGCGGCGCATTGCAAAGGGCGGCCGAGGCAAACGTGCCGGGGCGCTGGCGGACGATGCCGTCGGGTGCGCTGCATGATGCGACCAACGTGTCGCAACTCATGCCGGTGGCCATGATGTTCGTGCCGTCGATAAACGGGATCAGCCATGCCTTTTCCGAAGACACCGCAGAGGCCGATCTGGTGACCGGTTTGCAGGTTTTGGCAGGAGCCATCGGACCGCTGGGGTAATAGAGCTTGTTCAGGCGTCGGTGACGAGGGAAGAAAAACTGTTTGCTGTTTCAAAGACATGTTCAAGGTCTTTCGCAACCCGCTGATGGCTTTGGTCGATGTCCGAGATCAGGCCATCGAGAGCGCGTGCCTTGGCACCCAACCGGTTCGTCTCTACCCGAAGCGAGACCCGAACAGATGACAGACCCAGCAAGGTTTGGCGCAGATTGTCCATGTGCCTGACGACCTGACGGCATTCATTGATCATGTTCGACACCGACGTCTTGGAGTGATCTGCAAAGGACGTGTGCAGTTTTTGCAAAAAGGCGCATTCCTGCGCGCGTTCTTCTGGCGTCATGGGTTCGTCGCCGGCACCAAAGTTTTGAACAACCTCTGCCATGATGCTGGACGCACAGAGCAGGATCTGGCTTTCCTTGCGGTGACTGAAATTTGATGTCGATGCATCTGCCATGATGGTTTTCAGGCGTGTGATGCCGTTTTTTATGTCGGCAAGGATCAGGTCATAATTGTTGGCGATCGCATCAATTGCAGCGCGATCCGGGCCAAGTTTGGTGGCCTGAAGTTTCATGTTCAGAATATAGATGGCGCCTTGGTTCAATTCATCCGCGATTGAGGCGATCTTGTTGCAGATTGTGCGTTCCGCGTCTGCCACTTTGACAGCTTGGGTGAGCGCGTGGAACGGGGTGCGAGACAGGGCGCGTTCGCGGGCCTGAAACTCTGCCACGAGCGCCTGCGCCTGAAAATCTGCGTAATCGTCAAAGCCTTTGGCCTGAAGCTCTTTAATCAGCAGCTCTGCACTTTGCTCGGGAGAGAGGCCATCTTCGCGCTCGTGTCGCAGAATTTTCTGATAAAGGTCCGTCACCATCGTGAGCATTGGACTGGTCGGTTTCATCCGTACGGACAGGTAGCCCCCTGCGACAGGGGTGATGATGGCATAGACCCAGTAATACCTACCTGATTTCGAACTGTTTTTTACATAGCCGGTGATTGATTTGCCCGACTTCAGAGTGTCCCAGATCAGCCAGAAGACAGCCTTGGGCATGTCGCCGTGGCGGATGATCTTGTGTGGTGCACCGCGCAGCGTGTCATCCGGATATTCGGAAATCCGCGAGAAAACGCTGTTGAACGACTGGATCACACCGCGATCGTCGGTTCGGGAGAAGAAAAGCTCGTCGATATTGAAAACGCTTTCCTGGCCGGATGCAGCCGGTTTGGTTTCAGGTTTCTGTGTGAACTGTTCTTGAGGGCTGGAGATATTCACGAGGTTCTATGCTCCTTTGAACCGGGCTACGGCGTTGAAAGGCGGTTTGCAAAAGCAGTGCCATTCCACGGCTGTGGTGATGCAGTCCTAAAGGATACGGATCCGGAGTGGGCACCTTGGATCGCGCCGTTCGGGGCATTCGGAGTTTCGCCCGTGTGACCGTTCTTTGAGCATTCAGCCGCGTGATAGAGATTTTGGGCGAAGATCATGTTCCGTGCTAACCTTGCACCACTGCAAGAAGGGGCACGATATGGATATCACGGCTATGGCGTTTTATGCGCTTGTCTGCGGCGGACTGGGGGCGTTGTCGCCGCGCCTTCCGTCTTTCTGGCAGCGGTTCGCAGTGGCGGCACTGGTGGGGATCCTTGCGGCTGCTTTGTTGCCGGTTTTGCGGGGGGCTCTTGGGATTTGATCCTAAAGGTCGAATCTATAGGTGATTGAGGTTGGCCGGTCATAGCCACGATGGGCTGTTCGTCCGGTTTCGCGAAATCCCAACGCTTCGAACATGGTGTGATTATGGGTAAGCTCGACCCGGGTTTGAAGTTCTATCGAAGCAAGCTGCAGGTCTGCGGCGCGGATGATTGCCAGATCAATCAGGCGGCGTGCCAGTCCGGTACGTTGGGCCTTTGGGGTCACGGCCAGTTTGCCCAGATAGAGGCTGTTCTTTTTGGGCGTGAGAAAAACAGAGGCCAGAGGGGGTGTCCCGATTGCCCAAACCTCGCCTGTGGCTGCCTGTTCGGATACGGCGTCCGGTGTGAGACGGTGCACAGAGGACGGTGGGTCGATACGACCGTCCATATCCGCAAAAGAGGTTTGGATCAGCGACAGCACATCTGCAAGCGCCAGATCACCGGGCAGCAGGCGGCGCGGTGTCAGGTCCATGTGACGTCGCCGAGGAAGATATATCCGGCGCCGTAGATTGTTTTGATGAGGCGTGGGTTCTTGGGGTCTTCGCGCAGTTTGGTGCGCAGACGCGAGATACGGACATCCATCGCTCGATCAAAACTGTCCCCCGCGGCACCGCCCAAAGTGTCCTGCATGTAGTCGCGTGTGATCAGACGGTTGGGGCTTTCGAGGAACAGTCGAAGCACCTCGCCCTCGGCATGAGAGAACGGGGTTTCAGCACCGGTGTCATCCTCGAGGGAATAGCGGTCGAAATGCGCAGTCCAGCCGTTGAAACGCGCGGTTTGGCCGGTGGGCGTGGGTGTGGCCCGAGTGCGCAGACGGGCGCGGACGCGCGCGACGACTTCGGCGGGATCAAAGGGTTTGATGATGTAGTCATCGGCCCCCAGTTCAAGGCCGGTGATCTTGTCTTGGACCTGTGCGCGACCAGAGATGATGATGACGGTTGCCCCCTGTTCCAGAGCCAGACGGTGCACAAGGCTAAGGCCGTCACGGTCGGGCAGACCCAGATCAACAAGGCATACATCAGGTGTCGTGCGGCGCAGGGCGGTTTCGAAATCGGCGGCGCGGCCAAAGCTCTGGGTGTCATAGCCCGCATCCTCCAGCGCTTCGGACAGCATGGTGCGAATGGCGGGTTCATCGTCGAGAATCGTGATCAGCGGTTTGGTCATCTCAGGTCGGCCTCGTGGCCCAGAAAGGTGGCCAGATCAGGTTTGTTGAACGGTTTCGGCAGAACAGCGGTTTTTGATGCAGCCTCCTGGTGGCGGGGGTCAGAGCTGGGCAGGGATGTCATCAGATAAACGGGTTTCCTGGGCAATGCAGTGACCAATTCTGTTCCAAGGTCCGGCCCCTCCAACGAGATGTCGGACAAGACAAACGCGATGTCCGGCACACCGTGGGCAAGGGCAAGCGCCTCGTTCACGGATGTGGCTTCGATCACGCTATGCCCAAGGCTGGTAAGCATTTCGCGTATCGTTGCGCGCAGGTCGGGGCTGTCCTCGACAAGAAGCACCAGTTCGTTGCTCAGGTGGCGTGCGGCGTGGCGCAGCGGCAGTCGCAAGGTGACACGGGCGCCGGTATCGGTGTTGCCGACCTGAAGCTGGCCGCCCGCCAGCTTGGCCATATCATACACCATCGACAGACCAAGCCCCGACCCGCCGTCGCCTTTGGTGGTGAAGAACGGATCAAGCGCGTGTTTCAGTGCATCCCGAGAAAAGCCGGGTCCGGTGTCTTCGACGGTGAAGTCGATCCAAGTGTCGCGGACGTCGGTTGCGGTCAACGTGATGGTTCCTTGCTCGCCGCAGGCGTCGCGCGCATTCAGAATGAGATTAAGCAGGCTGTCCTGAAGCTGACCGGCATCAAGCAAAGCGCGTTCGGCGATATCGGTTGTGACGCTCAGGCTGATACTGTCGGGTAACGAGGGCGCCGCCAGCGTGTGCAAGTCAGCCAGAAATGCCGTGACATCGAGCGGTTCGGGCCGCCACGCGCGATGGGCCGTGATATCGGCGATCCGGTTGAGCAGATCGCCTCCACGACGCGCCGCTTGCAGCGTAGCGGTGATCAGCGGATCCGCATCAGAAGGCAGAGCCATCCGCGCCAGTTTTGATTGCATGCCAAGGATGATGGTCAGAAGGTTCGAGAAGTCATGTGCAAGACCGGATGTCAGTTGCGCAGCCATTTCGCGGCGGCGGGTTTGCTGAAGCGCGGCACGGGCCTGTGTTTCTTCGGTCACGTCCATCGACAGGATATAGACGCCATTTTCAGACTCGTCAGGGGTAAACGCCACGCGGATACGACGCGAACTGTGCGCGTCAGTGAATTCAAACGTGGATGGATCACCGGCAAGTGCCATCTGAAGGTGGGGCAGCACGCGGGCATAAGCATCATCGCCCAACGCGTCGGAAATGTGCAGTCCGACGATCTTGGACGGACGCCCGGGCATCACGTTCGACAGGCGACGGTTCGAAAACGTGTAACAGCCCGCACTGTCCACATGGGCAATATGTGCAGGCATCATTTCCGTGGTCAGTCGCGTGCGGGCTTCCATCTCGGTCAGTTCGCGCTGGGCCTCTTCCAGCGCGGATACGGTGGCGGCCAGTTTGCGGTTGGTGGCGGCCAGTTCTTCGGACCGCGCAAGCACCTCTTCAGACAAAAGCTCGGATCGGGTGCGCAGCAGTTGTTCCTGCGATTTGACGGCGGTGATGTCAGTGTAAACGGTGACCCAGCCGCCCTGAGGCAATGGCGCGCCCTCGACGCTGATTGTTCGACCGTTGGCGCGGGTGCGCTCCATGTAATGTGGCTGGAACGCGCTGGCCTGTTCGACCCGGACTTTGAGAAAGTCCTCGATATCGTTGACCGGGCCGTATTCGCCCGACAGGACAAGATGTCGGAGGGTGTCGGCAAAATCCGCGCCGGATTTGGTAAGGTGGTCAGGCAGGGCGAACATCTCGGCAAAGCGTGCATTGCAGGCGGCAAGTTTGAGGTCGCTGTCATAGATCGAAAGAGCCTGTCCGATCAGATTCAGGCCTGCTTGCACCAGAGCATCGGTTTGCGCGCGGTCAACCATGTTTCACCGCCCAGTCAAGCGCGTCCTCAAGACGGTCATCGCCCCAGAATAATTCGTCACCGACGGTAAAGGACGGTGCGCCGAACACGCCACGGCTCTGAGCGTCAGCGGTCGTGGCGCGCAGGGCGTCTTTGACAGTGTCAGACTGGGCGCGGTCGATGATCTCTGCATCCAGACCGGCCTCTTGGATGCATGCGGTGATGGTGTTCGGGTCCGAAATGTCATGCCCCTTTGCGAATTCGGCCTGATACACCGTCTGGCAAAATCGGATTGCTGCGTCCCCCGGCAGGGCCGCGGTTGCAACACGGGCGGCGAGCAAGCCGTTCTGAGGGAACGGGGCGGGTTTTTGAAAGGGCAGGCCAAGGGCATCGGTCCGTCTTGCCATGTCGCGCCACATATATCGGCCTTTGACCGGGTAAATATTGAACGGCGATGATGTCAGACCTTGTGCCGTAAAAATTGGCCCAAGCAGAAACGGCCGCCACGCGATTTCGATCCCCCGGCGGGCAGCAATCTCAGGCAGGCGCATGGCACTGAGATAGGAATAGGTCGAGGCGAACTCGAACCAGAACGCGACCTTCATGTTCCGCCTCCCATCGTCATGCGACGACCCAAACTCCGGTTGCACCGCATTCATGTCAAGCATGACGACGCGCCTGTTACAATTCGAAAGGATTGAGAAAACTTCAGGAAAAAGTTGACCCTCAACCATTGATCTGTCCAATCTTGAGACAGAGTCGCGAAAAGCGATCCGTTCGGGGAAAGCCCGGGCATAGGGAGGAAAAGCTTTGGCACATATGACCATGGGCGCAGAGGGTCTGCGCTCGGTTCCGGCGCTGTTGGCGCGTAACGCATCGCAATATGGCAGTTCCCCTGCCTATCGCGAAAAGGAATACGGCATTTGGCAAAGTTGGACATGGGCCGAGGCTGCCAAAGAGATCGAAGCGTTGGCGCTTGGTCTGTTGAACCTCGGTGTCAATGAGGGCGATTTCGTCGCCATCATCGGACGCAACCGTCCGTATCTGTATTGGTCCATGGTCGCGGCGCAATCCGTCGGCGCCATCCCGGTGCCGCTTTATCAGGATTCCGTTGCTGAAGAGATGGAATACGTGCTCGACCATTGCGGCGCACGGTTTGCCATCGTCAGCGATCAGGAGCAGGTTGATAAGGTCATCGAGGTGCAGGACCGCCTGCATCAATTCGAGCATATGATCTATCTCGACCCGCGCGGCTTGCGGAAATACGATCATACCCGTCTGCACCAGTTCAGTCATGTGCAGGATCAGGGGCGCGCAGCCTATGATGAATTCATCAAGGAATTGCAGGCGCGTATCGCCAAACTGGATTACGACAGCACCTGTGTGATGCTTTATACGTCAGGCACCACCGGCAAGCCCAAGGGTGTTGTTCTGTCGAACCGCAACATCATCGAAACGGCCAAGGCCTCGTCCGAGTTCGATCATCTCAAGGTTGATGACGAGGTGTTGGCCTATCTGCCGATGGCATGGGTCGGTGATTTCATCTTTTCGATCGGTCAGGCGTACTGGTCGGGCTTCTGTGTGAACTGTCCGGAAAGCCCGGAAACGATGATGACAGATTTGCGCGAAATTGCGCCGTCTTACTACTTCGCGCCGCCACGGGTGTTCGAAACCCAGCTGACGCAGATCATGATCCGAATGGAAGACAGCGGCGCGTTCAAGAAAAAGACGTTTGACTATTTCATGGCACATGCACGCAAGGTCGGGCCTGCGATTTTGGACGGTCACGACGTCAGTGCGTTTGACCGGCTGAAATACAGGCTTGGCGAGTTGATGGTCTATGGCCCGTTAAAGAACGCCCTGGGATTTTCCAACGTGCGTGTCGGTTATACGGCGGGCGAAGCAATCGGCCCTGAAATCTTTGATTTCTACCGCTCTTTGGGCATCAACCTGAAACAGCTTTACGGCCAGACCGAGGCGTCGGTCTTTATCACCCAGCAGCCAGATGGCGAAGTGCGGTCTGACACCGTTGGCGTGCCGTCGCCCGGCGTGGAAATCCGCATCGCCGAGAATGGCGAAGTGTTCTATCGCTCGCCCGGTGTTTTCGTCGAATATTACAAGAACGCCGACTCCACCGCGGACACCAAGGATTCAGAAGGGTGGGTGGCCACCGGCGATGCCGGCTTCATCGAAGAGGCGACAGGCCATCTGCGCATCATTGACCGGGCGAAAGACGTGGGCGCCATGGCTGACGGCGCGATGTTTGCGCCGAAATATGTGGAGAACAAACTCAAGTTCTATCCCAACATTCTGGAAACTGTGGTGTTCGGTGCCGGGCGCGATCGCTGCTGTGCGTTCATCAATATCGACCTTGCCGCAGTGGGCAATTGGGCCGAACGCAACAATATCGCTTACGCGTCTTATCAGGAACTGGCCGGTCACAAGCAGGTGCTGGATACGATCCAGTCGCATATCGAAGAGGTCAACGAGAGTGTGGCGCAGGACCCGATGTTGTCGGGCTGTCAGGTGCATCGCTTTTTGGTGCTGCACAAGGAACTGGATGCCGACGATGGCGAATTGACCCGTACACGCAAGGTGCGGCGTAAAATTATCGGTGAGAAGTTCGAGGATTTGGTGAACGCGCTCTATGACGGGTCGGAGTCGATCTATACCGAAACCGAAGTCACTTACGAAGATGGTCGCAAGGGCAAGATCAAAGCGACGCTCGAAATTCGCGATGCAAAGGTGGTGCCGGTGACACCCCAGAAAATGGCGGCAGAATGATGCAGATGCGCATGTCTTCATCGTCTGACCGCACCTCCAGAAATTTATGGGCCGGGCCAAGAATCTTCGTACGAAGATTCTCTGAAACCCTTAACAAATCATGGAGCCCAATGCCGATGGCCAAGGGAGCGGGGCAATGAAAGACACCGAAGGATACGTAACAGCAGATGGCCGTCAGATTGGTGGCACGCTGATGGAAATGCGGAACATCACGCTACGGTTCGGTGGTGTGGTCGCCATTCAGGACATTTCATTCGACATTCACGAAGGCGAAGTTCGCGCGATCATCGGGCCCAACGGTGCGGGCAAATCGTCCATGCTCAACGTGATCTCGGGTTTCTATACCCCCTCGGAGGGTGAGGTCTGGTACCAGGGCTCCAAGCGGCCGCCGATGAAACCGTTCGAAGTGGCGCGTCAAGGCGTGGCCCGGACCTTTCAGAACATCGCTTTGTTCGAAGGCATGACTGTCCTTGACAACGTGATGACCGGGCGACTGACCCATATGAACGCTGGAATTGCATCCCAGGCACTCTGGTGGGGCAAGGCCCGCGATGAGGAAATGGAAAATCGCGAAAAGGTCGAGCGCGTGATCGACTTCCTCGAGATTCAAAACATCCGCAAAACGCCTGTCGGACGGCTGCCATACGGTCTCAAGAAACGTGTCGAACTGGCCCGCGCTTTGGCCGCCGAGCCGTCACTCTTGCTGCTGGATGAGCCGATGGCCGGCATGAATGTCGAAGAGAAAGAGGACATGAGCCGCTTTATCCTTGATGTGAACGACGAATTTGGCACCACGATCTGCCTGATCGAACATGACATGGGCGTCGTGATGGACCTCTCGGATCGCGTTGTCGTCATGGATTACGGCAAAAAGATCGGTGACGGCACCCCGGACGAGGTGCGCAACAATCAGGATGTGATCGACGCCTATCTTGGCGTTCCGCATTGAGGGAGCAGACATGCTGAACGACATCTTCATCGCGCCATTCGTGGACATGGTCGAAGCGCCAGACTTCCTGATGCAAGTGCTGTGGGAGGGGCTGGTGTCCGGCATCCTCTATGCGCTGATCGCGTTGGGTTTTGTTCTGATCTTCCGCTCATCGCGCATCTTCAACTTTGCTCAGGGCATCATGGTGGTGTTCGCAGCGCTCACACTGGTGGGATTGTTCGCCATGGGCGTGCCCGCCTGGATCAGCGTGGGTCTGACGCTGGGTGTGATGTTCGTCTTGGCGGTGGTGATCGAACGGGTCGTGCTGCGGCCATTGGTCGGGCAGCCGGATATCATCCTGTTCATGGCAACGATCGGGATCACGTTGTTCCTGATCGGCTTTGGCGAAACCATATTTGGTGGCGAAAACAAGGTCATGATCACCGAAGAGCTTGGTATTCCAACCGGCGACACGGTGTTGGAACCATTCGGTGGCCTGCTGATCCTTCAGCATCTTGATATCACGGTCGTGATCGTGGCGACCTTGCTGGTTCTGGGATTGTTGGCCTTTCTCAACTACACGCAGATGGGCCGCGCCATCCGCGCGCTGGGCGACGACCACCAAGCGGCATTGTCCGTGGGCATCAGCCTGCAGACGATCTGGGTACTTGTATGGTTCATCGCAGGCATCATCGCGCTGGTCACGGGGATTGCCTGGGGCGCGCGGGCTGGCGTGAGCTTTGCGCTTGAAGTGATTGCCTACAAGGCGCTTCCGGTTCTGATGTTGGGCGGCTTGGAAAGCATCACAGGGGCCATCGTCGGTGGCCTGATGATCGGTATCCTGGAAAAACTGTTCGAGATTTACTGGGGCCAGCCGCTGTTGGGTGGCAACACCGAAACCTGGTTTGCCTTTGTGCTTGCGCTGATTGTTCTGCTGTTCCGCCCGCAAGGCTTGTTTGGAGAACGGATCATCGAACGGGTCTAGAGCAGCGCGGGGCGCGCTGTTCACTAAGACTGCCGGGCTTCGGTCCGGTGTATGGAATGATCAAAGGTACACTCGACATGGCAAAGCTGATCGCACTTCTGAACGTCATCGCCTGGTCCGGCTTCTGGGCTTTCGGCTATCTTGCGCTGTCGAGCGGATCGGACGCTGGGTCACAAACAGTGGTGGCCATTCTGCTGGCAGCCATTGGCGGCGCATTGGGGCTATGGGCGTATTTCTGGCTGATCCGCCACAGTGAAGCCACCGGATACGCCAAGCCGCGCAATCGTGCTGTGATCAACGAAGAGGAGACAGTCTGATGCTCTATCGCACGGCTGGCCAGTTCAAAACGAGCTACATTGCGGATCAGGCGTTGTTCCCCGTCAAGCAGGACGCGTTCTTGCTGACCATCATCCTGATTTGCGGCTGGATCATATTTCCACTGACCGCATCGGAATTCACATTCCAAACTCTGCTGATCCCGATCCTGATTTATGCGCTCGCTGCGATGGGGCTCAACATCCTGACCGGATTTGCCGGGCAGCTCAGCCTTGGCACCGGGGCGTTTATGGGAGTGGGCGCTTACGCCTGCTACAAGCTGGTTACCATTTTCCCATGGATGAACCCGATCATCGCGATCTTGCTGTCGGGTGTGTTCAGTGCCGGGATCGGGGTTGCGTTCGGCATTCCAAGCCTGCGGATCAAGGGGTTCTATCTTGCCATTGCGACATTGGCAGCGCAGTTCTTTCTGGTCTGGCTTTTCGAGAAATGGTCGTGGCTTTACAACGATAACGCCTCTGGCGCGATTCAGGTGCCGAACCTCGAAATGTTCGGCGTGTTCATCTCTGGCCCCCAAGCCGCATCGGTCACCGAATACTATATCGTGCTCTTCGTTGTCACGCTGCTGACGCTGCTGTGTATCAACCTCACCCGTGGCAATCTGGGACGAACCTGGAAGGCCACGCGAGATATGGACATCGCGGCGGAGCTTATTGGCATCAACCTGATGAAGTCCAAGCTGACGGCCTTTGCGGTGTCGTCATATGTCGTCGGCGTCGCGGGCGCGCTGTACGTGTTCATGTGGAAAGGTGCGGCGGAACCGAACGTTTTCGATATTCCACTGTCGTTTCAGGTGCTGTTCATCGCGATCATCGGTGGCCTTGGATCGATCATGGGCAACTATCTTGGAGCGATCCTGATCGTCGGCCTGCCGGTTGTTCTGAACGTGGTTGCGGGCACGCAAGTGTTCGAAATGTCTGGCCCCAGCCTCATTATTTCTGTCGCACTGGCGGCGGCGGTCGGTTTCCTGTTCTGGGTCGCACGCAACGGCTGGGGCATCGGCGCGGTGATCGGGTTTGTGGTTCTGACGTTGATCTACGGCTATGCGCAGACACAAGGGTTCCGCATCGATTCAGCGTTGATTGAGCATATCAACGTGATGATCATCGGCGCCTTGATCATCTTCTTCCTCATTATCGAGCCTCACGGCCTGAACCAGCTTTGGCGCCTGATCCGTGAAAAACTAATCATCTGGCCGTTCCCGCACTGATGTGGGGCAGCCCAAGACCAATAAACAAAACAAACATGACAGTTCCAATGGGAGGACATCCATGAAACACTTTACCAAACTGGCGATTGCCGCGGCGCTTGGCACCGTGGTGGGCACCGCTGCTGTCGCTCAAGAGCTTTACACGCCGAACCTTGCTTATCGGACAGGCCCCTTTGCCGCGACGGGTATCCCTCTGATGAACGGTCAGGCGGATTACATGACTTTGCTGAACGAGCGTGATGGCGGTGTCGGTGGCGTTATGATCAACGCCGAGGAATGCGAAACCGGTTACTCCACCGAAAAAGGCGTGGAATGCTATGAAAAGACCAAGGGCACGGCCATCGTAACCCAGCCCTGGTCGACAGGCATCACACTTCAGGTTCTGCCCAAGACCAATGTGGACGAAATCCCGATCCTTGCACCTGGCTACGGCTTTTCGCCGATGGCGGATGGCAAGGTGTTCCAGTGGGCGTTCAACATGCCTGCCGGGTACTGGGATGCGGCAGACATGATCGTCCAGTATCTCGAAAATGAAGGTGGATCGCTGGATGGCAAGAAGATCGCGTTCCTGCATCTTGACCACCCGTTCGGCAAAGAGCCGCTTCCGGTTCTTGAAATGCATGCCGAAGGCAAAGGATTCGAGCTTCTGCCGATTCCGGTCGGCCTGAAGGAAATGCAGAACCAGTCAGCACAGTGGCTGCAAATCCGCCGCGAACGTCCCGACTATGTCGTGATGTGGGGCTGGGGTGCGATGAACGCTGGTGCGATCACCGAAGCGGTAAAAACCAAGTTCCCGATGGAAAACTTCCTGGGCGTCTGGTGGGCGGGTCACGATGCTGACCTCAAGCTCGTTGGCGAAGAAGGCAAAGGCTATAAGTCGATCTCCTGGTCGTTCCCGAACATGGACGCGCCGATCATGAAAGAGATCAAAGAAAAGGTCATCGATGCGGGCCTGAGCCAGACCAACGAAGAAGAGATGCAGGGCGTCTTTTATGGCCGTGGTCTTGTGATGTCCGCGATCCTTGCCGAGGCGATTGGAAACGCTCAGGAACACTTTGGAACAGCTGAAATCGACTCGACACAGCTGCGCTGGGGTCTGGAAAACATCAACCTGACCGAAGAGCGTATTGCTGAACTGGGTATGGAAGGCATGGTGCCACCGTTCTCGACCTCTTGTGCCAACCACACAGGTCATTCGGGCGGCTGGATGCTTGAATGGGACGGCGCCAGCTTCGTCAAGGCGTCTGACCTGCTCAAGCCGAATGTAGATGGCTATGCTGATCTGATCGCGTCGTCGGCAGCCGAGTATGCCACGTCCAACGCACCTTGGGCGATGAACGAAGAGTGCTCGGCCACAAACTAAGGCCAGCAAGTCCCGGCGGCCAAAGTCGCCGGGGCTCTTTTAGGACATTTTCAAACACAAAGGCCCGCCATGCTGGACGCCGGACGCACAAACGAGACCCTGCTTGAGGTCAACAATATCGAGGTGATCTACAATCACGTGATCCTCGTTTTGAAAGGTGTGAGCCTGACCGTAAAGAAGGGCGGCATTACCGCGCTCTTGGGCGGCAATGGCGCAGGGAAGACAACAACGCTTAAGGCAATCTCGAACTTGCTCCACTCCGAGCGTGGCGAGGTCACCAAAGGGTCGATCAACTACAAGGGCGAGCGGGTGCAGGATCTGGATCCTGCCGCGTTGGTCAAACGCGGTGTCATTCAGGTGATGGAAGGCCGGCATTGTTTTGGTCACCTCACCGTCGAGGAAAACCTTCTGACCGGCGCTTATACGCGCAAGGATGGCAAAGGCGCGATCGATGCCGATCTTCAAATGGTCTACGACTATTTTCCGCGCCTTAAAGAACGCCGCCGCAGCCAAGCGGGCTATACGTCAGGTGGCGAACAGCAGATGACGGCGATTGGCCGCGCATTGATGTCCCGCCCCGAAACAATCCTGCTGGACGAGCCGTCGATGGGTCTCGCCCCGCAGCTTGTAGAACAGATTTTTGAGATCGTGAAATCTGTGAACGAGAACGAAGGCGTGTCGTTCCTTTTGGCAGAGCAGAACACCAACGTGGCGCTACGCTATGCGCATGAAGGATACATCCTGGAAAACGGACGCGTGGTGATGGACGGTCCCGCCGCGGAACTGCGTGAGAACGCGGATGTTAAGGAATTCTATCTTGGTGTGTCGGATGACGGGCGCAAATCGTTCCGTGACGTGCGCAGCTATCGCCGCCGCAAACGTTGGCTGGCGTAACGCCGTCCCTGTTGCCATCACCTGAACAAACAAGGCTTTTGCTGCTATGAGCACCCATTTCGACGACTTGGAAACCCGCAGCCCCGAGCGACGTGCGGCAGATCAGTTGGCTGCGCTGAACGCGCTTTTGCCTTCTAACGGATTTGATCCGTTGAACGATCTGTCGGATCTCGCCAAGCTGCCCGTGCTGCGCAAATCCGACCTGAGCAACCGTCAGAAAGAAAAACCTCCCTTTGGCGGCGTTCCGGTATCGAACCTTGCGCATGTTTTCCAATCTCCGGGGCCAATTTACGAACCCGGCGGTGTCACCCGTGATTGGTGGCGTATGGGGCGCTTTCTGCATGCCGCAGGCTTTGGAACGACAGATATTGTGCAAAACTGCTTTGGCTATCACCTGACGCCAGCGGGCATGATCTTTGAAAACGGCGCCCGCGCCGTGGGTGCGGTCGTTTTGCCAGCGGGCACAGGCCAGACAGAGTTGCAGGTGCAAGCCGCACATGATGTGGGTGTCACCGGCTATGCCGGTACGCCGGATTACCTCAAGGTGATCCTCGAAAAAGCCGACGAAATGGGTGTCGAGCTGGGCATCGTCAAAGCGGCAGTCTCTGGCGGGGCGCTTTTCCCGTCACTGCGGGATTGGTACAAGGACCGCGGCATTACCTGCCTTCAATGCTATGCCACGGCTGATGTCGGCCACATCGCATACGAGACCCCGGCGATGGAGGGCATGATCATCGACGAAGGTGTGATCGTGGAAATCGTCACGCCGGGAACCGGTGATCCGGTACCAGACGGCGAAGTGGGTGAAGTGCTGGTCACATCGTTGAACCCTGACTACCCGCTTGTGCGTTTTGCCACCGGCGACCTGAGCGCGATGATGCCCGGGCAAAGCCCGTGCGGCCGCACCAATATGCGCATCAAGGGCTGGATGGGACGCGCGGACCAAACCACCAAGATCAAAGGCATGTTCGTTCGCCCAGAACAAGTCGCGGCCTTGGTCGCCAAACACTCTGAAATTGACCGCGCGCGTGTTGTTGCAAGCCGCGATGGTGAAATGGACGTGATGACGGTGCGCATCGAAACCGCCGCCGATGATGCGGCGCGGTTCGAGACAAGCATTGTCGAAACGCTCAAGCTCAAGGGACGGGTCGAATTGGTCCCGCCGGGGGCTTTGCCGCGTGATGGTTTGGTGATCGAAGATGCGCGCAGCTACGATTAAAGTGCGCGTTATTGGATAACTTTCGCGTTTCGTGCGTTACTCCTCTGAAATGACGGAGGATCACCCCATGAAACGACTTGCCTGTTCAATTTCTGCACTGCTGGCGCTGTCCAGCCCGGTTTGGGCAGAGACCAGCGATGTGCTGATTATCGGAAACAGTGATCCTGGCCTGCTGCAACGCCTGACGGGCAGCGCCGACCTGACCGGTGTTCAATCTGCGTTCGAGGCCCGTGGTGCCGATGTCAGCCTCGCAACTGGCGCTGATCCGGCCACGATGCGCGATGCGTTCCGCAGCTTTACTGATGGGCTTGATGCAACAACCGGAGATGTCGGGATCCTGCTGGCAGGGCGCTTTGTTTCGACAGTGGCAGGCAGCTATCTATTGCCCGCAGACGACGGTGATGACCTATCTCTGGGCCAGGTGCTGACCGAAGCCTTCCCCTTGGACGCGGCATATGCTGTGGCCGCTGAATACCCCGGTCGGGCGTTGATCGTATTGGGCGAGGTCGAAATTGACGAGCCGTTGCCAGAAGGGGTGTCGGTGACGCTGACCCTCCAAGACATTCCCCAAGGTGTAACGGTGGCGATCGGGCCCGCCGAAGTCGCCGCGCGCTTTGTTAGCCAGCTTTCTGATGCGACGGGTGACGATGTTTTGCTCCTTGTACGGCAAGCAGGGCTCAGCCTTCAGGGGTTTGTTCCGCGCGAATTGCCATTGTTCGCGGGGGCAGATGTGGAACTGCCGCAGATAGAACAAGATACATCCCAGGAAGACCGATCCGCCCAAGATGCTGCCGCTTGGGAAACGGCACTGTCGGCCGACACGGCTGACGGATATGAGACCTATCTTGCAGCTTTCCCAGAAGGCCGTTTTGCCGGAGAAGCGCAACAGCGTTTGGCGACCATCACATCCGAGCCGTTTTACCGCGAAAAACAGGCCGAGGAAGACCTTGCCCTGTCACGCGACAGCCGCCGCGAAATACAGCGCGATCTGTCATTGCTTGGGTACAACACCCGCGGGATCGACGGCATTTTTGGCCGTGGTACACGCGGTGCCTTGACGGCATGGCAAAACGCGAATGGTCTGTCGGCGTCGGGGTATCTGGATGCGGATCAAATCGCCCGGCTGGACGCGCAGGCCGAACGCCGTGCCGCCGAACTTGAGGAAGAAGCCCGCCAACGGCAAGCGGCCTTGGAGCGGCAGGATCGGACGTTTTGGTCGGAGACTGGTGCGCAGGGCGACGAAGCCGGATTCCGCGCGTATCTCAAACGGTTTCCTGACGGGCTTTATGCCGAAGAGGCACAAGGCCAGTTGGACGCCATCGAAGACCAGCGCCGCGCGCAGGCCGAGGGGGAGGATCGCCGCCGTTGGCAGATTGCCCGTCAAACCGACACCGAGGCCGGATATCGCGCCTATCTGGCCGAAAGGCCAAACGGGGCCTTTGTCGAAGAGGCGCGCGCGCGGATCGACTATTTCAACAACAACTCGGAACAGATCGCTTTGCAGAAACGCGCCCAAGCAGACGAAGCCGCGCTTGGCCTGAATGCCGCCGCCCGCCGCTTGGCCGAAGCGCGTCTGGCGGATTTGGGGCTGAAGCCGGGTGCTGTGGATGGCACATTTGACGAAGAGTCCCGCCGCGCCATTCGCCGATATCAGGACGCCCGCAAACTGCGTGTGTCCGGCTATCTGGATCAGGCGACAGTGGTGCGTTTGATGGCGGACACCATTCTGCGCTAGGCTTTAGTCAAGGTCGGTCCAAGGCCAGGGTTTCACGTTGCTGGCTGCGGTCTGATAGCGTGCCGCCTTGGCGATCCAGATGCCAAGGTCTGTGCCGAACTCGGCCAGCCGTTCATTGGGCTGCTTGTTGCTGACAAGCATGATGACGAATTGGATCACGGTCATCAGACCAAGCACCGTCTGTGCCACCGAAATCATGATCGCGATCAGGATCATATAGACCAGCCGTTCTAAAAGATTGTCGGCCTTCTCTGGTTCAAACTGTTCGCCATGCAGACGGCCTGAAACCTTGTCATCATCAGAGGCTGGCACTTTGACGGTCCTTTCGTGTTTTCGGGCGTGAGCAGAGTGTATCCGCTTTCCCGCAGAGTCGCCAACCCGCTTGGCTTTCGGGCGCGCGGTGGCTTTTGTATTGTGTTTTTGGCCGACCTGTCGGCACTCTGACAGTCACACATTTGCACGGGACGCTGGGGATGATTGATCGCAAGCTTTATCTGGGGCCACTTACAGACAACCGTCGATGGGACATGGTTCAGATCCGCCCCGATGATGTCTTTGTTGTCACGCCTCCCAAATGCGGAACCACATGGATGCAGACAATCGTGGCTCTGTTGTTCTCCGGGGACCCCGATGTTGAGACCGAGCTGTCGGTCAAAATGCCATGGGTCGATGTGAGGTTTCGCGAAATGACCGAGGTCGCGGAACGGCTCTCTGCAATGTCTGGCAGACGGAGCATGAAGAGCCACACGCCGATGGATGGAATACACTTGGACAGTCAGGCCCAGTATATCTGCGTATTCCGCCATCCGCTTGATGCGCATTTCTCATATCGCAAGCATGTCCGGAATATCCCGATGTCTTGGTTTGATATGTGGTACCCCGAAGAGGACATGGATGGCGTCACATTCCGGCGTTTTCTGGATGGAGGGGCAGAAGGGTTTGATGCGGATGCCATGCCGCTCGCACATATTCTCCAACATTACAAAGCGGCCTTGGCCGTGGCAGACCGCCCCAATGTATCATTGTTCCATTATGCGGATATGACACGGGATTTGGCAGGCACATTTGCCAGAGTGGCTGATTTGCTGGATATTTCCCACCCACCTCAGGTGTTTGAGCAGCTGATCGAGGCGGCGCGCTTTGACAATATGAAGGCCAATGCCGAACGCTTTGCCCCGTCGGGCGGCAAGGGATTCATGAAATCCGACTCAGAGTTCTTTCATAGCGGCACCAGCGGCAAATGGTTCGGTCATCTGAATGATGCCGAAATTTCTGCATATGACGCCATCATGGACGCGCATCTGACGTCCGAAGCAAGAGCATGGCTTGAATACGGAGACGCAAAACGCGCCGCTTCTTAGGCATCCGGCGACGACAAGCTGCATGATCGCAGAATGCCAGTGCTAGAAGCGTGTCCAAAAATAAAAAAGCCGCCCCAAGGGACGGCTTTTCCAAAGTACTGCGGTTTCCGCTTAGCCCTGACGGGCTTTGAACCGGCGCTGCGTCTTGTTGATGACGTAGACGCGGCCCTTGCGGCGCACAACGCGGCAGTCGCGATGGCGGTTCTTAAGCGAACGAAGCGAGTTCTTGACCTTCATGGGGTCTCTCCTCTTATCGCGGCGCGCGAGCGCCTTTGTGGTTGCGGATGCCCTGACCCTAAGGCCAAAGCGGCGAATTCAATGGTGGGCGATACAAGGTTCGAACTTGTGACCCCTTCGATGTCAACGAAGTGCTCTACCACTGAGCTAATCGCCCTTAATCCCTTTGCGATTCATGTGCCCCAAATAAAAGGGGCGCGTGAAACCGCGCCGGTGGAGCGGTCTATAAAAGGAGTCGTAGCGGGGATCAAGGGCTTTGGTCACAGAAAAAATCGGTCTATGTATAGGACATACGGAGAGCCAATGCCCAAAGTCGCATACCACCTCGTTCAGCCAGAAGCCCATACCTCGCGGGTGGTCTTTGCGTCGCCCCATTCGGGGCGCGACTATAGCTGGAATTTCATGCGCTATACGACTTTGGATGACGTGACGATCCGGTCCTCCGAAGATGCTTTTGTCGACCGCCTTTTCGACTGTGCACCGCAATTTGGCGCACCATTCATCAAGGCAGGGGCGCCCCGTGCCTATATTGATTTAAACCGGTCGGCAGACGAATTGGACCCGGCTCTGATCGAAGGCGTGCGTCGTCAGACCCACAATCCGCGTGTTGCTTCGGGGCTGGGGGTTGTGCCGCGGGTCGTGGCCAACGGGCGACCGATTTATAAAGGCAAACTGCCTTTGGCCGAAGCCGAGCGCCGGATTGCCCTTTTCTGGCACCCTTACCATGACCAGTTGCGCAAACTGATTGCGCAGGCGCATGCCCGC
Organism: Marivita sp.; assembly: GCA_043585115.1. Classification (GTDB taxonomy): domain Bacteria; phylum Pseudomonadota; class Alphaproteobacteria; order Rhodobacterales; family Rhodobacteraceae; genus Marivita. The sequence goes on along the minus strand of CP121326.1, from coordinate 1,743,808 downwards.
TTTGGCGAAGCGATTCTGGTTGATTGCCACTCAATGCCCCATGAGGCCTTGGAGGGTGTCGCCAAATCCTCGGCCCGGCGTCCGCAGATCGTGCTTGGGGATCGCTTTGGCGCCTCTGCAAAACAGACCGTTGTGGACCAAATCGAAGCTGCCTTTACCGATGCGGGGTTGATTGTGGCCCGCAACACCCCGTTCGCCGGGGCGTATATCACGCAGGCCTATGGTCGCCCGTCCCGCAATCAGCACGCCGTTCAGATCGAGATCGACCGCTCGATCTATATGGATGAACGCACTGTCCGCCCGAATGCCAATTTCCATAACTTCCGCAAGCTTTTGCGCAGCGTCATCGCCGAAATCGCAGCAACCGGCCAGGCCGACGATATCCCGCTTGCGGCCGAGTAACCGTTAATCGAACAGGTTGGCCAGTGCGGCCTTCAAAGGGCCGTCTTCGGGGATGGTCAATCGCACCGGCACTGTCAGCACTTTCATCCGGTAGCTTTGAGGCAAGCGCACCGCATCTTTTTCAGTGGTGACAAGTTGCGCGCGCGCAGCCTGCGCGTCTTTTTCCAACCGCGTCAAAAGCGCCTGTGTGAGGGGTTGATGGTCATCCAGCGCGCGTGTCTCGACCAATTCGACCCCCAAATCCCTGAGCGTCAGAAAGAACTTTTCAGGGTGACCGATCCCGGCAAAGGCAAGGCACCGCAGGCCGTCCCAGTCCATTCCGGTTTGAAGCGGGGCCAGATGGCCCTTCAGATGCGGCAATGAAATCTGTGTCGCCCAAAGTTCAGAAAATTGCGCTTGCGCCTTATCGGGTCCGATGGACAATACAAAATCCGCCCGCGACATTGCTGCCGCGACGGGTTCCCGCAACGGTCCGGCCGGGATGCACCGCCCATTGCCAAAGCCACGGGTGGCATCAACCACGATCATCGAAAGGTCTTTGGCAAGACCCGGGTTCTGAAGCCCGTCATCCATCAGGATCACATCTGCACCTGCCGCTGCAGCAGCCCGTGCGCCCTGGGCGCGATCACGTGCGACCCAGACCGTGCCAAAGGCAGCCAGCAGCAATGGTTCGTCACCAACCTCGTCGGCGCCGTGGTGCAGAGGATCCACCTGCACCGGACCCTCAAGTGAGCCACCATATCCGCGCGACACGACATGCGCTGTTTTCCCCATGTCAGACAGCATCTGCATTAGCGCGATCACCGTAGGCGTTTTGCCTGTCCCCCCGGCGTTGACGTTGCCGACACAGATCACCGGAATGCCAACTTTGATCGGGTTGCCCTGCTTCAATCGCCGGGCAGTCAGGGCGGCATAAAGCGCCCCCAGCGGTGCCAGCAGTCGGGCCCGCAGGCCGGGTGATCGGGGGGGCGCATCCCAAAACGCAGGTGGTCTCATGGCGCGCCCTCCACGGCATCAAGCCAGTCGTTGATCTGGTCCAGAACCAAATCGGCGGTTTCGGCCCCTGCCGAAACAACGTTCCATCCGGCATGCGCCATTGCGGCAGCGCGATCGGGGGCAATCAGATGCGACACCGCAGCACTCAGCGATTCCATGTCTTTGATGATCCGTGCCGCGCCAGCAGCAACCAAACGTGAATAGGCCTCAAGGTGACGGCCAACATTCGGGCCATACAAAATCGCCGACCCCAATGCCGCTGCCATCATCGGCGAGACGCCTCCGGTTTTCCCTGCCAATGATCCCCCAAGGAAACAGAGCGGCGCCAGCCGGTACCAAAGCCCCAATTCGCTGTCGTCTTCGGCCAACAGGACCTGTGTGTTCTCGTCCGGCATCTCGCCATGTTCCCAACGGGCAAGCCGCAGTCCAATCTCGTGGCACTGCGCCGCAATGGCGGGTTCGTCCTTGGCTTCGGCTGGAACAATCACCAGCAACAAACGATGCGCCAGACGTGCAGCGCGTCGATGCGCTCGTAAAACCGCATCCGCCTCGTCATGCTGGATATACGCGCCCAGCCAGACGGGCCGCCCTGCCAAGGCGGCGGTCAGTTCCTCGTGGAGGCCATCGTGGCTGGACAAGGGAAAAATTTCCGGTTCGACAGGCGACGCAACCTCGATCCGGTTTGCAGCGACGCCCATGCGACGCAAACGGGTGGCGGATTTGGCATCCTGCGCAAGGATGTTGTGAAAGAAGCTCAACGCGCCCGCCGACGCATCTGGAAGAAAGCGTTTCGAGGGTTGTCGCCACGTCGCGTCAGCCGCATCGACCAAGAGCAGTTGGGTGCCAGATTTGGCAGCCTCGTGGATCAAAGCGGGGCGCAATCCGTTGCCCGCCCAAATCGCCACATCAGGTCGCCAATGATCCAGAAAACGGTGCACATCGCTCAGGGATTCCGAAGGCGGTGGACTGATGATATGGCCATCGATTTCAAACGTTTCACCCGCCGCCGAGTCGCAAGTCAGCAACAGCGAAAAGTCTTCGCGCTGGTGGCGGAGGCGTTTGATCAATGTCAGCAGGGTTTCCAGACGCGTACGCGTATCGCTATGCAGCCATAGCATAGGACCAGCAGGCCGGTCTGCCCAATGCTCGGCCTCCGCAACCAGACGGTCATGCCCGCGGGCAAGCGCCAGATAGGCGGTCAGACTGAAAGGCCTGCGCGCCAAATGGTCAGTCCTGCGCCTCGGGGGCGGATGTGCTCGCGTCCATCAGCTTTTGTAAATCCCCAAGGAAGTAGCGCATATGAGCGTTGTCAACGGTGCGCTGCGCTTCGTTCTTCCATGCGTCATAGGCGGATTTGCGGTCCGGGAAAATGCCGACCACGTGGATGTTGTCGGGGTCTTTGAACACGTTTTCCGAAGGCGTAACCAGTTCTCCGCCAAAGACGATGTGCAGGTGCTGGGCCATGAGGCGCTCCTTTTTGCTTTGCTGCGGTGCGGCCAGCGTAAGTGGCTGCGGTGGTGGGTCAAGCCGATTACGGCAGAGTCTGGGCAATCAGCCCCTTGATGGCGCGGGCGTGTTCCGCTGTGGCCGCACAGACATCCTCCGTCAGCGCTGTTGCGCGCTCCATCAGCACATCAGTCTCCGTGATTTCGTCGATCAGCCCCCATGCCCGCGCGTCTTCGGCCATGATTTTTTGTCCCGCCATCAGGATCATCTTGGCCCGCGATGGCCCAACAAGCGCCGACAACCGCGCCGGGTCTGACGGCTGTGGCAGAAATCCCAGTTTCATCACCGGATAAAATACCTTTGTGCCAGGCACGGCGATCCGTAGGTCGCAGGCAAGGACCATTCCCATCGCGCCGCCTGCGACAGTGCCATTGAGCGCGGCAATGGTCAGGCCGGGATGCCGTGAAATCGCGCCGGACAGGCGCTCCCAAAGCGCACTGGTCGCAAGCCCCGCCTTGGCCGCCTCAAGATCGGCCCCGGCGGAAAACACCTTACCCGTACCGGTCAGTATGATCGCCCTCGCACTGCGTGCGTCTTCCACGCCAACGCACAGAGCCTCCAGCATTTCGGCGGTCAGCGAATTGGCCTTGTCCGGGCGGTTGATGGTGAGGACACACAGCGTGCCGTCGTTGTGTATCTCGATCATATCAGTCCCACTTTCTTGCGAATGGTCTCATCGCGCAGCGAAATCTCTTCGCCCAGATATGCATCGGCATCAATACCGCACATCCAAAGCAATGCCTTGGCAGGCCAGTCTGCGGGGATGTGATCGGACCATTCCAGCTGGCTCACGGGGTTTATTCCGCTGGCTTTGATCTCGCGCTGCATCTGGGTCGCGACCGTGCCGGGTGACAGCCCCATTGCGCGAATGCCCTTATCGGCCATTTCCTTGTGCAGACACATCGTCAGCATCGCGGCCCCGGCCTTGGAGGCGCAGTAATGTGACCATGCCTCGACCGGTCCGTGCGCCGCGCCGGAACTCACGGTCAACACTGTGCCTGCGCCAGCCGCTTCCATGACGGGCAACGCCGCGCGCATGCCATGAAACACACCTTTGAGATTGATATCGATTGCCTGACCCCAGCCATCGGGATCGGCGTCTTCCATCCGGGCAATGGGTTCGATCACACCGGCATTGTTGATCAGGATGTCCAGACCACCAAAGGCGGTCACACAGTTTTCGACCGCTTGCGCCACTTCCCAATAGCGGCTGATATCGCAGGGTATGGCGACGGCAGATGAACCGATCTCGCCGGCCAAATCCGCGATGCTGTCGGCGCTTCGCGCCACCAGAGCGACATTCGCGCCGGCTTCGGCGAAAACCCGCGCAGCCTCGGCACCGATACCACGGCTGGCCCCTGTAATGAGAACGGTGCGTCCTGTTAGATCGGTCATGCGATGGCCTCCCTTTTGCGTTCACAGCAGTGCTACTGCGGACGGCGGGCGGGGTCCACCCACTTGACCCTGTCGTACAGGAGGTCGAAGCTGGGGACGGGAATTTGATGATAAGGATAAATCCATGCGCCGCATTGCCTGTTTTTCGACCTGCTCCGCTTTGGCTCTCGGCCTTGCCAGCGGGCCTGCATCCGCCGAAATCACCGCACAGCAAGTGTGGGACAATATCGAAGCCGCGATGCAGGGATTCGGCTATTCCGTCAGCGCCGTGGAAACTCCAAGCGGCGATGGTCTGGATGTCTCCGATGTGATGATGCGCTTTGATGTGCCCGACGAAAACGCAAGCGTTTCGATGTCGATTGACAGTATTGATCTGGTCGAAAACGGAGATGGGTCCGTGTCGATATCATTCGCGCCGGTGATGCCCATCATGATCGAAGCCGATCCCGAAGACGAAGACAGCGTCGACATGACTTTGGATTACGCCAACGTTGATCTGGAGCTGGTGGTGTCCGGTGATCCGGACAACATGACCTATACCTACAGCGCCACCCAGATGTCCGTGTCTTTGGGAGAGTTGATCGTCAACGGCGCACCGGTGACCAGCAGCGAGGCCCAGTTTGAATTCACACTCGATGACGTGGCTGGGGTGACGACCACTGTCAAATCGCCTGACTCCACAACCATCACCCAAGACATGCAGTCGGCCTCGGCCAGCTATGACATCGCCTTCAATGACCCTGAAACCAACGATGCAGCACTAATTGCGGGGTCTATGGACGCGTTGACGGCATCAAGTACCGCAACTCTGCCAGAGGGCTTTGACCCGTCTGACCCGGACAGCCTTGCTGCTGGCGGTTTTTCCACCACTGGTGTGCTGGGCTACACCAATGGGGAAGCGCAGTTCGCGGTAACCGAAAACGATGGCGGAGGCAGCAGCACCGGAACCACCAGCACTGGCGCGCTTAGACTGGAATTCTCGGTAGATGACCAATCCGTCCGTTACGACGCGACAACAACGGATCAGACCGCCTCTGTCACCAGCCCCGATCTGCCTCTGCCCGTTGATTTCAAGATCGCTGGAAGCGCGTTTAACGCAACCTTGCCGATTGCCGCCGCCGAGGAACCGCAGGATATGGCCTTTGGTTTAGCGATGCGCGGGTTCGAAATGTCCGAACTGCTCTGGAACATCTTCGATCCCGGCGCTGCCTTGCCCCGCGACCCGGCAACGATTGCGCTTGATCTGACCGGGCAGGTCACGCCCTTTGTGAACATGTTCGATCCCGAGGAAATGGCCCGCATCGAAGTCACGGGCGAAACTCCGGGTGAACTGAACGCGTTGACGCTCAACAACCTGACGATCGAAGTGGCAGGCGCCACTCTTGGTGGCAGCGGGTCGTTCACCTTTGACAATGACGACATGCAAACCTTTGGTGGCTTTCCACGTCCGACCGGCAGCGTCGATGTCTCTCTCGAGGGCGCGAACACCTTGATCGACAAGCTGATTGCGATGGGCCTTTTGACCAACGAAGATGCCATGGGTGCGCGCATGATGATGAGCATGTTTGCCGTTCCGGGTGACGGGCCGGACAGCCTCAAGTCGTCGCTGACGATCAATGAACAAGGCCATGTCTTGGCCAATGGCATGCGCATTCAGTAATCGGCGCCTTTTGATGGCGGGTTATTCGGGTTAGCCCGCCATTAAATCCGGCAAATCGCCATTCAGCCCTGCGGCTTCGCGAATGAAACTGCGTCTGGCAGCGGGTATCGCATTGAGTGCTGCCATACCCAGATCGCGCCCTGCACGCAGGACCGGATTGTCATTGGAAAACAGCCGGTTAAAGGCGTCCGTCGCAGTCAGGAGCGTGGCGGTATCGAACCGGCGCCATTGTTCATAGCGCGACAGCACAAGCGGGCTGGCGAAATCCTCGCCACGGCGCACAGCATGCGCCATCACATGCGCCAACGCCGCAACATCGCGCAGACCTGCGTTCAGCCCTTGGCCCGCAATCGGATGCATCCCGTGTGCAGCATCACCAACCAGCGCCACACGGTCGGCGATGAACCGGTTCGCCATGGTCAGACCCAGAGGATAGGTGAACCGCTCACCGGCCAAGGAAATCTCGCCCAGAAAATCGCCAAATCGCGGGCGTAAAACCGCGAGGTACTCTTCTTCCGGCAGTGCGTTGATCTCTTCGGCCAGACCTTTGCGTTCGCTCCAGACAATCGATGAGCGGTTGCCGGTCAGTGGCAGGATTGCCAGCGGACCGGCAGGCATGAACAACTGATGCGCCACACCGCCATGAGGCTTTTCATGCGCAATCGCACAGACCAGCGCCGTTTGGCTGTAATTCCATGCCGTGCGCCGAATATCTGCACGTTGCCCGGTGCCGCTTTGGCGGCCATCCGCGCCCACGATCAAGCGCCCGGTCAATATGTCGCCGGACGCCAGTGTCACGGATGCCCCGGACGGTGTGACCGACTGATCGACGACGGTTTCACCGGCCAGATGCGTGACCAGCGGTTCAGCGTCCATAGCCTCAAGCAGGGCGCGGCGCAGATAACGATCTTCGAGCATGTGGCCCATCGGACCTTCCTCGATCTCTGCACTGTTGAAATGCAGACCCAGAAACACTTCGGCATCGCCTGCGCGCCCATCGCTGACTTTAATTTCGGTCATTGGCTGCGCATTGGCCTTCAACCCGTCCCACAACCCCAGCGCATTCAGCATACGCACCGACGCAAGTGCCAGGGCATAGGACCGCCCGTCGAAATTATCGCTGCGCCGCGTGCCTTCGGGGCGGGCGTCGATCACGGTGCTGCGCAGTCCGGCCTTGGCGGCGGCAAGAGCAAGCGTCGGGCCATTCAGCCCGCCGCCGACGATCAGGATGTCAGATGCTGTGTTCATAGGTCGGAATATGGAAGCGCCACCGGGATTGTCCATGCGCTTCTCTGCCGCTACCGTCGCGACAAACGGCAGGGCAGGGGAGACAACACATGAGCACGTGGCAGGAAATGACAGCCGCCGATCTGGGGCGCGGCATCGACACAGGCGAGATTGATCCGGTCGAACTGACCCAGTTCTTTCTCGATGCCATTGATACCCACGAATACACAGACCGCATCTATGCAAGGGTGACCCCTGATCGTGCCTTGGCCGAGGCTTCAGCGGCGCAAGATCGGGCGCGGCTCAAACTCCGCAGGTCACCGCTGGACGGGGTGCCGATCAGTTGGAAAGACCTTTTTGACACAGCCGGCACCGTGACTGAGGCTGGATCGAAACTGCTGGCCGGGCGCGTCCCGGATGCGGATGCCGAGGTTTTACAAGCAGCGACCCAGTCCGGAACGGTTTGCCTTGGCAAAACCCACCTCAGCGAATTGGCCTTCTCTGGTCTTGGCCTGAACCCGAAAACCGCCACATCGCCCAATATCCATAACCCCGACAACGCGCCCGGCGGGTCGTCTTCGGGGGCGGCGACCTCGGTGGCCTATGGCTTGGCACCGGCCGCCATCGGCTCTGACACCGGAGGGTCGGTCCGTGTGCCGTCTGCGTGGAACGATCTTGTTGGTCTCAAGACGACGTCTGGTGTGCTAAGTCTCACGGGTGCTGTTCCTTTGGCGTCGAAATTCGACACGGTTGGACCGCTGTGCAAATCGGTCGAAGACGCGGCACTGCTCTATGCCATCATGAACGGTGAGCGCGCGATTGACCTGACACCGGGCGCGCTCAAGGGGCGCCGTCTGGCCATTCTGACAACCACAGCGCTGGACGACCTCCGCGACGACCCGCGCAAAGGTTTTGATCATGCCATCCAACGGTTCCGCGACGCAGGGGCCGAAATTTCCGAAATTGCCGTGCCGGAACTGGACACGGCAATGGCGCTGGCGCCGATTCTGTATGGCTCCGAGGCCTATGGCACGTGGAAAGACGTGATCGAAGCGAACCCGGACGTCATGTTCGCCGAAATCCTTGCGCGGTTCCGTTCCGGCAAAGACTTTTCAGCCGCGGATTACGTTGCCGCGTGGCACACGCTTGAAAGATGTCGCGCGATTTACCTCGAAGCGACTGCGAAATTTGACGCGGTTCTGTGCCCGACCTGTCCAATCACGCCGCCGAATGTCGACCGGCTGCTCACGGATAGTGCCTATTATGTCACGGAAAACCTGCTCACGCTGCGCAATACGCGGATCGGAAATCTCATGGGTCTATGCGTTTTGACGCTGCCGACAGGCACTCCGGCCTGCGGTGTGTCGCTTATGGCAGCTCCACGCGACGAACGGCGCCTGTTGCGATTGGGTCTGGCTGCCGAATTGGCACTGACCTGAGAATTGGCCCGAAAGCCACAACCGTCTGATCTGTGCGCTCTTTTTCTGGACGCAACCGCCTCGCCTATGTAATTTGGGATCAAAGAGGGCGTGAATGACCCTCGTTCTGAGGCAGTATTGGCATGTTTCCCGAGCGGTTTTCGAACCTTCCGGCTTATGCGTTCCCGCGTTTGCGCGCTCTTTTGGACGTGCATGAAGCGGGTGGTCCGGTGATTCATATGACGATCGGCGAACCGAAACACGCGTTCCCGGCGTGGATTTCCGACATTCTTGCCCAGAACATGGCCGGGTTTAACAAATACCCGCCAAATGAAGGCACGCCGGGGTTGCGCGGTGCGATCCGTGATTGGGTACAGCAGCGCTATGGTGTCAGCCTGGATGCAGACACCCAGATCATGGCGCTGAACGGCACACGTGAGGGGCTGTATAACGTCGGCATGGCGCTGTGCCCCGAAACCAAGAATGGCACGCAACCGGTCGTTCTGATGCCGAACCCGTTCTATCAGGTCTATCTGATCTCGGCGATTTCGGTCGCGGCAGAGCCGGTTTTTGTGAACGCCACTGAAGACACCGATCATTTGCCCGACTTTGACAGCTTGCCCGAAGATGTGCTGAACCGCACCGCGCTGGCCTATATCTGTTCCCCGGCAAACCCGCAGGGGGCCGTTGCGGATCGCGACTATTGGGAGCGGCTGATCGCTCTGGCCGAAAAGCATGATTTTCAGATTCTTGCCGACGAATGCTACTCCGAGATCTACCGCGACACGCCGCCTGTCGGCGCATTGCAGGTTGCACAGGAGATGGGGGCCGATCCCGAACGCGTGGTGATCTTTCATTCGCTGTCCAAACGGTCAAACCTGCCGGGCCTCCGGTCCGGTTTTGTGGCTGGTGGACCGCAAACAATCAAACGTATCCAGCAACTGCGCAACTACTCCGGCGCACCGTTGCCGTTGCCGCTTCAGGCCGTCGCCGAGGCGGTTTGGAAAGACGAAGCGCATGTCGAGGAAAACCGCGCGCTTTATGCCGAAAAGTTCGACGTGGCAGACCGTATCTTTGGCAATGTGCCGGGCTACAGATCTCCGCAAGCCGGGTTTTTCCTTTGGCTGCCTGTCGAGGATGGCGAAGCCGCAGCACTCAAGCTGTGGAAAGAGACAGGCGTTCGCGTTCTTCCCGGCGCCTACCTGTCCCGGGACACGGATGACGGCAATCCTGGCAAACATTACATTCGGGTCGCCATGGTGGCCCCAAAAGAAGAAACCGAACGCGGCCTGACGCAGATCAGGGACTGCCTTTACGGCGGTGAAGACCAATAAAGAGGCGAACGATGGCATATCAGGCGCGGGGGCGTGACCCCCTCTTTGACAGCAACATGCAAGCTGCGATCGAAAAGCGGGGCAAAGAGCTTGGTGGCTTTGTGCTTATGGCGCTGGGTGCCATGGCCGCTGCCATGATCTATTCCTACTCGCCACAAGACCCAAGCTGGCTGTCCGCCACCGATGCGCCGGTTCAAAACTGGTTGGGACGGGCAGGGGCATCTGTCGCCGCCCCCCTATTTATGATCGTCGGCTGGGCCAGCTGGGGCTTGGCGCTGGTGCTGCTGGTCTGGGGGGCTCGCTTTGCTTTGCACAAAGGCGAAGAACGCGCGGTGTCTTGCCTGATTTTCGCACCAATCTGGGTTGCGTTGGCAGCAATCTATGCCGCTGGTGTGCCCGAAAGTCCTGTTTGGACCCATAGCTTCGGCCTTGGTGGTCTGTTCGGGGACATGATGATGGGGTCTGTCCTCACGATCCTGCCTTTGGGCACCACCCTTGCGCTCAAGTTGATGATGCTCGTGCTGGGTATTGGCGTGCTTTTGATGGGGGCCTTTGTTCTGGGCTTCACCAAAGCGGAACTGGGCCGCATGATGCGTTTCCTGCTGGTTGGTGTGATCATGGTCTATGCGACGCTGCTGTCGCTCTTGGGCAAGGGCGCGTCTGGCGCGCTGATTGCTGCCCGCCAAATGCAGGCCAAGAACGCCGAACGCCGCGCCATCCGCGCGCAAGAAGAGGCCGAAGCCGCGGAGTGGGCCGCCGCCCAAGAAGCCGTCGCAGCCGAGCCGCGCGTCACCCGCGTTGCTCCCAAGGTGGCGCCTGTGGTCCAAGCCGAAGAAAGCCTGTTCGAAGAAGAGCATCCAACGCCCGCGCCGCAAAAGGCGGGTTTCTTGTCCAAGATGCCATCGTTGATCCGTCGCCCCGATCCGGAACCTGAATTGGTGGAAACATGGGCGACAGGCGAGTTGCCGGAAACCCTTCCTGGCGATGACCGCGTGCGCGCCAAGATCGCCGATGCCATCAAGTCCCGCGTGCGACAGAACCCTGCTGTGACCTCGGCCGTTGCTGCGCCGCTCACAAAGGGCCGCGGTCGCGGTCCTGATCCACTCATCTTCAAACCCGCCGATGGCCTTCCTCCAGAGCCTCCGGTGACTGCGCGCCAAGCACCACAGATGCGGGCCGAACCGCCTGTTACAGCGCCCAAGCAAAGCTATCAGCCACAGCCGGATTTCGTGGGTGACCCCGAAGAGAACATCTTCGATGATATGACGGACTGGGATGATTATGGCGATGAGACGCAGGCCTATGCGCCCGTCCCGCCAACGCCAACCCGTGCCCCGGTGCCACAGCCAGAGGCCAAGAGGGTTGTGCAGCAACCGCAGCGCAAACCAATCCAGCCGTCCAAGCGCGCCCAGCAAGAGGCGCAGCCGCAGCTTCAGTTCGAAGAAAAGCAGGTGGAATACGATCTGCCGCCGCTTGGGCTTTTGATGGATCCGGCCAATATCGAACGTCACCACCTCAGTGACGAAGCGCTCGAAGAAAATGCCCGCATGCTTGAAGCCGTGCTGGATGACTACGGCGTCAAAGGCGAGATCGTCAGCGTCCGCCCCGGCCCCGTGGTGACCATGTACGAACTTGAACCCGCGCCGGGCCTCAAGGCATCCCGCGTGATCGGTCTGGCCGACGACATAGCTCGGTCCATGTCGGCGCTCTCCGCGCGTGTGTCGACTGTGCCGGGCCGCAGCGTGATCGGCATCGAACTGCCCAACGAAAAGCGCGAGATGGTCAGCTTCCGCGAAATTCTTTCGACCCGCGACTATGGCGATGGCAATCAGAAACTTCCTTTGGCCTTGGGCAAGGATATCGGCGGCGACCCTGTCGTGGCGAACCTTGCCAAGATGCCTCACCTGCTGATCGCAGGGACCACCGGCTCGGGTAAATCCGTGGCCATCAACACGATGATCCTGTCGCTGCTCTACAAACTGACACCGGCAGATCTGCGCCTTGTGATGATTGACCCCAAGATGCTCGAACTAAGCGTCTATGACGGCATCCCGCACCTTCTGTCACCGGTTGTGACGGATCCGAAAAAGGCGGTTGTGGCCCTCAAATGGGTCGTGGGTGAAATGGAAGACCGCTATCGCAAGATGTCCAAGATGGGCGTCCGCAACATCGACGGCTACAACAGCCGCGTCGCCGACGCGCTTGGCAAGGGCGAGATGTTCGAACGCACGGTCCAGACCGGCTTTGACGACGAAACCGGTGAACCGATCTTCGAGACCGAAGAAATCCAACCCGTCAAAATGCCCTATATCGTCGTTATCGTCGACGAGATGGCCGACCTGATGATGGTCGCGGGCAAAGAGATCGAGGCCTGCATCCAACGTCTTGCCCAGATGGCGCGTGCGTCGGGCATCCACCTGATCATGGCCACACAGCGCCCGTCGGTCGATGTCATCACCGGTACGATCAAGGCGAACTTCCCGACGCGCATCTCCTTCCAGGTCACGTCGAAGATCGACAGCCGCACCATCCTTGGCGAAATGGGCGCCGAACAGCTGCTGGGGCAGGGCGACATGCTTTATATGGCGGGCGGTGCCAAGATCACCCGCTGTCATGGACCATTCGTGTCGGACGAGGAAGTCGAGGAAATCGTCACACATCTCAAGGCATTCGGCCCACCCGAATATGTCAGCGGCGTGGTGCAGGGCCCGGACGAGGAAAAGGCCGATGGCATTGATGCGGTTCTTGGCCTCAACACCGGTGGCAACACCGACGGCGAAGATGCGCTGTACGATCAGGCTGTTGCCATCGTGATCCGCGATCGAAAATGTTCGACCTCTTACATCCAGCGCAAACTGGCCATCGGCTACAACAAGGCCGCGCGACTGGTCGAACAAATGGAAGACGAAGGCGTCGTCAGCGCCGCCAACCACGTCGGCAAGCGCGAGATTTTGGTGCCAGAGCAGTAAAGACCTGCCGATCCAATCACAAAAACGGGCGCTGCTATCGCATATCAGCGCCCGTTTCGCCATATAGAGGCCAATGAGTTTCCGAGCAGACAGGACCAAAAGCCCTATGCGACTTCGTTTCTTTGCCTTGATGGCCGCGCTGACATGGATGTGGGCACTTCCCGCACAGGCCCAGCAACTCTCGCTGAACGCGTTGTCGAATTACCTCAACCAACTCACCAGCGCCGAGGCCAGCTTTACCCAGATCAATGCCGATGGGACGATCTCGACAGGGACCCTTTTCCTGCGCCGCCCCGGCAAAATGCGCTTTGAATACAACCCGCCGGAACAGGCCTTGGTCATGGCCAATAACGGCGCCGTGGTGGTGTTCGACAAAAAGCTGGGTGGCGAACCAGAGAGCTATCCCCTCAACCGCACGCCGCTGGGGCTGATCCTGGCCCGCAACGTCAACCTGTCACGCGCCAATATGGTTGTTGCCCACGGCTATGATGGCACGGCTACGACAGTTACAGCCCAAGATCCCGAAAACCCGGAATACGGCAGCATCCAGCTTAAATTCACCAGCAATCCGGTTGAGCTTCGCCAATGGATCATAACCGATGATGGGGGCGGTCAAACAACCGTTGTCCTGGGGGCTCTCGAACGCAAGCAGCTTGCCAACCGCCTGTTCAATATCGAGGCAGAGCGCATCGCAAACCGGTAAAACCGGCACCAACCCTCAGAAATGGACGCAACTCTTCACGGTTAAGCCCATAAGGTGCCATATTTTTTGCCTATCCCATGATGACACAGGTCAGAGGTCATCATGGATTTACTGCAAAACCTATTCAACGAAGTTTATCATACGCTGACAAACTTCCAATCGCGACTGGCAGTCTTTTACCTGCTTTTGACGATCCTCATCGTTGCGGTTTTGTGGGTCATACGGGGCCGCCCAACGAGCTTTGTGGCGTACCTGCTTCCGAAAGAGGTGTATCGGCACAAATCCAATATCGTTGATATCAAGATATTCTTTTTCAATGCGCTTCTGGGCGGTGCTGGTGTCTTTGCTGCGGTGACCATGACACCGTTGATGACCAGTTTCGTACTGGATCATCTCTTGCAGATGACAGGCCGATCAATGGCGCCGGTAGACGATTCTTGGGCGCGGCTGGCCCTTGCAACGCTTATCATGATCTTGACCTTGGATTTCTGCAAATACTGGGCACACCGCCTGCACCACGAGACCACAATTCTCTGGCCGTTTCACGCGTTGCACCATTCTGCAGAAGTCATGACGCCACTGACGGCAAACCGAAACCATCCGGTTTTTCTCATCCTGCGCCAATTGATCTACACAGTGATCGTCGGGGCCGTACAAGCGCTGATGCTCTTCCTCTTGATGGGAAAGATCGAAACGCTGACGATTGGAACCGTCAACGCTGGTTATTTCCTGTTCAACGCGTTCGGATCAAACCTGCGGCACAGCCATGTCTGGCTCAGCTATGGCCCTGTGCTCGAACACATCCTGATATCGCCTGCCCAGCACCACATCCACCATTCCATCGAACGCAAGCACTACAACAAAAACTACGGCGAAGTGTTTGCGATCTGGGATCTGATGTTCGGGACGCTTTATGTGCTGAAAGGCTATGAAAAACTGTCATTCGGCCTGTCCGACCAGAACGGAGAACGGATTGAACAGCCCTATCCAAACCTGCGCAGCGCATTGTTGCACCCCTTTGCCGACAGCTGGCATGCCCTCAAAAAAGGCACCCGCTGGGAACTGAAGTCCAAGGACCTTGCCGAACGTCAGTCTGCGTCATGACCAAAGGTCTGTCTTTTTGGCTTGATGCGCTTCGGGTCTGGGCCACAATCGTGGTTGTCTTGTCCCACGTGGCCTATCCGCGCTTTACGCGTGGCGACTATATTATCATTCGCGAGCTCAATCTTGGCAGCGACGCAGTGATCCTGTTCTTCGTGATTTCGGGGATGGTGATCGCCTATGCCGCCGAACGTGACAAAACGTTAGCCACCTACAGCTTTAACCGTCTGACACGGCTGTTCTCGGTCCTGCTCCCCGCACTTCTTTTGACCTTTGTCTTCGATCAGGTCGGCCAAAGCATCGGTCCCGAGGCATACGAAACCTTCTACAACCCTGCCTCGCTAGGCGAGCTTTTGATGCGTGGGTTGACGATGTCCAATGAATGGGGCGCGTTTGATCGCATCCGGCTGGGCACAAACGGGCCGCTCTGGTCCCTCAGCTATGAAGCGGCGTTTTATGTCCTGTTCGCGGTGGCGTTCTTTATGAATGGCATGCGCAGAGCCGCAGTCTTGATCCTGCTGTCGATTGTCTTCGGCCCGCGCATCCTGTTGTTGATGCCAGCATGGCTGATGGGCGTCTTGGTCTGGAACTGGGTCGCCTCGAATGGGCCGGAACGACTTTCGCGTCGCACCGCCCGGCTTTTCGCAATCGGTGGCCCCTTGGCTTACATGATATGTCAGGCTGCAAATGTACCCGCCACAATGGCCGCGCAAACCAGCGCGCTTTTCGAGCCGATGAACTACCGCATGGTGCTGGCCTTCTCTGACGAATTCCTTTGGAACGGAATGATTGGGGCAATGGCGGCAGTGCACATCATGGGAATGGCGCGTTTGCTACGGTCGTCTGAACGCGACAGTGCCCGCATCCGGTGGTGGGCAGGCGCAAGCTTTTCCATCTACGTGACCCATTACCCCGCACTTCACCTGATTGATGCGGCCTTCCCGCAAGAAACTTTGGCGCGTGACGGGCTGCTGGTCGTGGGCTCTATTGTGGTTGGTCTAGTGTTCGCGGCAGTCTTCGAGCGCCGGATCAAAAGCTTGCGCGCTGCGTTGATAAGGCTGCGTCCGGGAACCGGGATGTTGGCAAGGTTGCGGAACGCTTGACCGGGGAAAGCGGTATTGCCAAAAGGCGCCGATGGGGCCGGTCAGGTGGTCGGCGCATCCCGCAGAACCGTGACATCGGTCACCAGAATAATCTCACAGCCACCAACGTAAGACCCGTCGTTGCGCCGAAGCGAAGACCGCCACGGTTTGCCGTTTCCGGTGACTTTGACAAGATATCCGCGCAGTCTGACGTGGGATCCGACGTCAATCGCCATCAGCGCGTCGTTCACCGCCTGATTTGCCGGAATCACGTGATTGTTTGTAATCAGGTCATTCCAGTTGTCCGGCAAATCGGCATCCGGCGGCGCATAGGCCCAAAGCATCCGCGGTGACGTTTTGAACTCCATGTCATCAACGCCACCAGGCTTGGCCAGATCGCCATAGACGATCCCCAGATCCAGCGGAGATATGTCGCTTGTTGAGTCGTGACGATATTCGCGGTGGGTCACGACGCGCCCTTCAATCAGGTAGCTCGCCAAAAGCTCGGCTTTGAAGCCGTGGCTCAGGTCAACGGTCATCGGAGACACGCGGTCTTGCGCCGGAGATCCGTCAGGGGCGACGCTCAAGGGAAGCGGCGGCAGACCCTTGGTATTCACTGCCGTTTGCAGATCATCACGTGGCGCAAGCTGCTCGCCAGTCATGCCAAAGATCCATGCGGTCATGACAATGCCGAAAAGAGCAACCTTGGTACCTTCATCGAACATCTGCGCGGCAATCCTTTGGGCGGTTGAATGCGCAAAGAGATTATCAAAGAAAAACGGCAGAATTTTGCTTGGCCGGCGGGCGTGGCGGCCAGCCAGGAAAACGCAGTTTTGGTGAGTGTTAACAGATAGTTAAAGGGTCAGGGGTGTTGCCCCAATGTTTCGCGCGCGAAACATTAGGACCGTTTTGGACCTATCGGCGTACCCGGCAGCTTGCCAATTGTCCCTGATACATCACCGACCGCGCCGCAATTTCGTCCGAGACCCGCAAGAGCCACGCTTTGCGGTTATATGTGCCGCGCGAAAACCCGCTGCGGCCTTCGTGATAGGCAAGATACTGGTTGCGCGCATCAGACAGCGAAATCCCAAGCCGACGATTGGACTCTGACATGTACCAGCCCATGAAATCCGCAGCATCGTTGATGTTGTTGCGTTTCGCACGGAACTTGCGTTGGTCGGTCTTGTATTCTTCCCATGTGCCATTCAGCGCCTGACTATAGCCATAGGCCGAACTTTGCCGTCCCATGGGAATGACCCCAAGCGTATAGCGAAATGGCGTGCGTGCGTCGGACTTGAATTTGCTTTCCTGATACATCGCCGCCATTTGCACGTGTACCGGTACGCCCCATTTGCGTTCGGCTGCGCGGAACGCCCGCAAATAGCCGGGCCGCTGCTGCAGGATGGAACAGGCATTGTCGAGGTTTCGGGGCGCCGATGTGCCGCCGCCGCCCCCGCACGAGGCCGCCAGCAAAACAATCACCAAGGCGCGAAAGAATCTGCTCATGGGCCTCTCGCTTTTGCTCGAAGGTGGTTGCTCCACCTTTCGGGTTGTCTCTAGTTTAGCGCAAAGCGGGCTTGGGGGAAATCACAATTGATCGGATTGGCAAGCCATTGCCATCGCACGATAAATCCTTGTATCGAAATACATCACAGATTGTTTCCTGAAAATCTGACGCGATTATTGGACAATTTGGCGAAAATCAGGCAGGTATGTGTCAACGGATAGGACACATGATCAGACAACGCGCAAAATACAATATCGGACAAGTCGTTCGGCACCGCAAACACCCCTTTCGGGGCGTGGTGTTTGATGTCGATCCGGAATTCAACAACACCGATGAATGGTATCAGGCCATTCCCGAGGACAGTCGTCCCGCCAAGAAGCAACCGTTCTACCACCTCCTCGCGGAGAACGATCAAAGCTTCTATGTGGCTTATGTCTCAGAGCAAAATCTGATTGCGGACTACTCGGGCGAGCCTGTCGAACATCCGGATGTGCCAGACCTGTTTGGCGCATTCGAGGATGGCAGCTATGAGCTGCACTTCCAGTACAACTGAACGATCTCTCTCTTAGTTTGCCACAGGTAATCAGTAGGGCTCCCCATCGGGAGCCCTTTTTTATGCGGTTGTCAGCAGCGAAACAAAGCGGTCGATTTCGGTGTCGGGCAGAGACCAGTCACAGACCAAACGCCCCGTCAAAAGCCTGTCCGCCGGTCCCTCGGTCAAAGCGCCACCAGAGACGTGATACTTCGCACCAGCCGCCTGAAGCGATTGATGCACCGCGCGCGGAGCTTGGAAAAAGATCATGTTCGCGGTGACATCGTTGATGATGTGGACATCGTTCCGTTTGCGAATTCCATCATAAAGATGCGCCGCTTTGGCATTGGCGCGCTGGGCCAAATCCTTCCAAAGGTCGTCGCGCAGGTAGGCCGCCATTTGTGCCGACAGATACCGGTGTTTGGAAAACAGGTGCCCACCCCGCTTGCGGCGCAGTTCGAATTCCCACGCTTTGGCCGGATCGAAAAACACCACAGCCTCAACACCCATCAGACCGTTCTTGGTGCCACCAAACACGGCAACATCAACACCCAGCTTCCACGACATCTCGGCGGGGGTGCAGCCCAAAGCCACCGCTGCATTGGCAAATCGGGCACCATCAAGATGCACCGGAAGATCATAGGATTTGGCAATGTTGCAAAGGGTTTTAAGCTCATCCAGCGCATAGACGTTGCCCATCTCGGTCACCTGTGTGATCGACACGGCCCCGCGTCTTGGGCCATGGACACCGCGGTTGCCCTGGCTTTCGATCGACGCGGTAAGGCCCTCGGGGGTCATGCGATCCGGACCCTGAACCAGCGTCAGCTTTGCGCCGCCCATATAAAATTCGGGCGCGTTGCATTCGTCCTCTTCGATATGGGCCATCGGCGTGCAGAACACCGTGTCGAACGGCTCGACCAAGGTGGCCAGGGCCAGCGCATTGGCGGCGGTGCCGGTGGCAACCAGATACACAGCGGCTTCGGGGGCTTCGAACAGGTCGCGGATGCGCTGACGCACTTCGTCCATCAGCGCGTCGGCACCATAACCAAACGTGTAGCCCTGATTGGCCTCGGCCAAGGTGTCGAGAACAGCCTGCGGCACGGGTCCGCTGTTGTCAGAAGCAAAAAACATCAGGTCGGCTCCTCGATGATGTGATCTTCCCAATCGTCCTCATGGACTTCGAATTCGGGGACAGTGGCGTTTCGCATCGAAACACCCGCGTCATGTACCGTTTCGGGCGTGCCCGAGATCAGCGGATGCCAGTCGTAAAGCGGCTTGCCCTCCCACAAGAGGCGGTAGGCACAGGTCTTGGGCATCCAGTAGGCGTGTTGATCGATATTCGAAGGCTTCATAACGATGCACTCCGGCACAAACTGATGGCGGATCTCGTACTGCGCACAGCGGCAGGTCGAATCGTCGAACAGGCGACAGGCGACGCGTGTCAGCTCGACATGACCGGTGTCCTCATCCTCAAGCTTGTTCAGGCAGCACTTGCCGCAGCCATCGCACAGGGCTTCCCATTCTTGTGGGTTCATATCGGTCAGCGGCTTGCGTTCCCAAAATCGGGGGGCAAGCCCTTTGCGATCAATGGGATCCGTGCTCATAACGCGCTCAGAATAGCGCGGGATTTCTCACAATCGGCATCCATTTGGGTGATCAACGCCTCAAGACTGTCGAATTTCAATTCCGGACGCAGAAACTCGACGAGCGCGACCGAGACGGTTGCACCATAAAGGTCGCCGGTGAAATCGAAGATAAACGTTTCCAGATTGGCGCGGTTTTCCCCGAACATCGGACGCACACCAATCGATGCCGCGCCGTGATACGACCCGGCATGTGGCCCGTCGAGCACGTCGACCAAAACGGCATAGACGCCGAATTTGGGCGGATGCAGCCCGTCAATCGACATGTTCGCGGTTGGATACCCCAACTCGCGACCGCGCTGCTCTCCGCCGATCACTTCACCTTCGATGCGGTGCCAATGGCCCAACATCTCTGCTGCGCGGCGCGGTTCACCATCTGACAGGGCGGTGCGGATTGCGGTTGACGACACTGCGCCAGAGGGGGCTGTGATCAGGTCGGCCACGGTCACCCCAAAGCCGAACAGATCACCAAAGGATTTGAGGTCTTCGACATTGCCGGAACGGCCTTTGCCAAAACAGAAATCAGCGCCGACAACCACGTGACGCAACCCAAGTCCGTTTGAAATTACGTTCCGCGCGAAATCTTCAGGCGTCAGTTCAGCCAGTTGGGTGTTGAACTTGAGCTCGTAAAGAACATCCACCCCAAGCTTTTTCAGCCGCGTTTCGCGGGCTTCGGCATTCATCAGACGAAAGGGCGGCGCGTCGGGCGCGAAATATTCACGCGGATGCGGTTCGAACGTCAGCACACCCAACGGGGCGTCCGACACTGCGTCGCGGGCAAGTTTGATCACGGCCTGATGGCCGACATGCACACCATCAAAGTTGCCAATGGCAACGGTGGCGCCCTTGTCGCTGTTCGCGACGAACTGATAATCCCGCACGATTTTCATGCGCAGAGGACTAGCGGGGGTGTTGGAGCGTTGCAATCCCCGCGCAGGGTTGGCGGGGCTGATTTTCCATCGATGGAAAGCTGAGGATGCTGTAACGCACCCTCGCTCTTAGCCGGATCAGTCGAACTTGCGCGACGGGGCAAGCACCTTGGCCTCACCGATCAAAACTTTCTTGCCGTCGACGGCGCAATGGCAATCAAGTGTCACGCGGCGTTTCGCAATGTCGATGTCGACAACTTTCACCTCGGCATAAACCACGTCGCCCGGACGCACAGGCGCAAGAAACTTGAGCGTTTGGCCCATGTAAACAGTGCCGTGACCGGGGAGCTGTTCACCGATCACAGCCGAGATCAGGCCCGCTGTCAGCATGCCATGCGCGATCCGGCCTTCGAAAATTGTGTCTTGTGCGTAATCGTCATCAAGATGCACCGGGTTCCGGTCGGTCGAGACTTGCGCGAACATTTCGATGTCCTGATCCGTCACCTCTTTGCGCAGGTGACGCGACATCCCCATTTCGATGTCTTCGATGCAGATCGTTCCGCGTGGCAGGTTATCCAACATTTCGCACTCCACTCGCAGGCGACAAAGTAATAAATAGCTAAGTCAAACGCCCAATTTGGCAACTTTATTACTTTGCAGCCGCAGAAAAGCAAGCAAAATCTGCGTTAGCGGAGTTGGCCTATGGTATAGGTTGGTGACGCATTTTCCTTTTTCAAATAGTCGCTTAGCGCCTCTGCATCCGGCTGGTGCGACGTTTTTGTTTCCGCTGCCGCAAGACCGCCTGAAATAAACAGGGAATCAAGGTCTTCGCCCATGGCTCCGTCAATGTCGGTGTGCACCCCGTCGCCAATGGCCAAAATGCGCGAGGGATCGACGTCGATGCCCAGTGACGCAATGCGGCGACGGGCCAGATCATAGATCGGCGGATGTGGCTTGCCAAAGTAAAGGCTCTCGCCTCCCATCTCGGTATAAAGCGCAGCAAGGGCGCCCGCGCACCATTCGCGGCTTTCGCCGCGATCCACAACGATATCGGGATTGGCGCAGAGCAGCTTGAGGCCCTTTTGCTTGGCATAAAGGAATTGCGGCCGGTTTACGGAGGGGTCGGCATGCGGGTCGAACGGGCCGCAGCAAATGATGCCTTCGGCGTCCTCTAATTCGACGCGTTCAATGGTGACCGGATTGTCGATCAATTCCAGCGGTTCGAAAAAGCTCTGGTCGAATGGCTGGCCCATAAACCAGACCTTTTCGCCAACAGCACCGCGGAACATGGCTGCACGGGCGCTGTCGCCGCTGGTGGCGATGCTGTCATAACAATCATCGGGGACGTTCAACCGGTCGAGTTGCTTTGCCACCTCGTGGCGCGATCTTGGGGCGTTGGTGAGCAACACCACCGAGCCGCCGCCCTGTTTGAACCCGCGCAGGGCCGCGACGGCCTCGTCATAGGCGGTGACGCCATTGTGCACGCAGCCCCAGAGGTCGACGAGCAAGACGTCATAGCGGTTGGCGATATCGGCAAGGGAATCGATGATTTGGGTCATAGTGCGTCTTTCCGGGGCTGTTGTGGTCTCAGGTCACATAAAAAAGGGGATGCCGTCCAGCATCCCCTTGAAAACGCCAGTTTGCGCGCATTGGTTCAAAGCTTAAGATTCGGGATGATCTGCTTTTTGCGGCTGACCACGCCCGGAAGCACAACTGTGTCGCCGGAGACTTTGGCGTCAAAGCTTTTTTCCGCGAGTGTTTTGACCAGATCGTTCGGCACCAGCAAAGTTGCTTCTTCGTTAAGAATGTCGACGACGAACAGGATCACCTGATCAACGCCGTCTTCTTTTGCGACATCGGTCATGGTGGCCATCAGGCTGTCTTTGCGGTCAAGCACGGTTTTGGGCGAGGTGGTTTCGAGAACCGACACACGGAATTTGGTGCCTTCGACGGGGTATTCCTTGCTGTCCATGCGCAGGAGTTCGGCGTCCGAAAAGGCCGAGACATCGGATTTGGCGGCAAACAGCTCTGCCGCGAAATCTGGGATCGACACTTTCAGGTCTTCGGCCAGTGCGTGGGCAATGGCTTTGTCTTCCTGCGTTGTCGTCGGCGACCGGAATTCCAGCGTGTCGGACAGGATGCAGGACAACATCGCGCCTTTGATGCCTTCGGGCGCTTGGGCCAGGTCGTCACCAATCAGCTTCCACATGATGGTTGCGGTGCAGGCGACAGGTTCGATGCGGATGTCGATCGGGCCTTTGGTTTCCAGCCCGCCGACCAGCTTGTGGTGGTCGATGATCGTGCGGATGTCGGCGCTGTTGATGGCAGCGGGCAGTTCGGCAGGGTTGTTGGTGTCAACGATGACAACGGGCTGGTCAGCTTCGACATCCGAGATGATCTCGGGCTTGTCGAGCTTCCAATGGTCCAGCATGAACGCGGCCTCGGTGTTGGGTTCTCCCAACAAGACGGGCTTGGCGTCCTCGCCTTTGATCTGGTTGAGGTACCACGCCCAGATGATCGGGCTGCCGGTGCTGTCTGTGTCGGGGGATTTATGTCCAAAAACAAGGGTGGTCATGTCGGGCCTCTGCTCTGCCAGATGGGAAGTCGCGCGCCTTATAGGGCGCGCGATTGGCCTTGTCACCTGTGGCAGTTCGCGCCGGCCGATAGGATGGGCCGGAAACGCAGCACTGCGTTACCGGCAAGGTTTTGACGCTCGATTCTTGCTCAGTTTGAGACCTGTTCGCGGAGGATGGATGCGGTGAGGGAGATGAGCAGGTAGATGCCGGAGAAGATAAGGAAGGTGAGCAGGGTGTTTTCGAAGGCGCGCGGGTAGCTTGGGTCCTGAGCGGCAAGCGGATAGACCGAGGTGGTCAGGTAGCGCGCCTGGCTGTCGGCATCGCGGCGTGCCTGATCGAGCCGTTCGAGGGCGGCAGACAGCATCATGTCGCGGGTCGCCAGATCGGCTTCGGCCAGCTGGATTTGCACGGCGGTTTCCGCCAGCGATCCGGCACCGGCGCTTTCGGCGGTCATCTCGGCAGTGATCTGGGCCTTGAGCGCCTCGAGACGGCGGATATCGGCCTCGACGCCTTCGACGCGGCTGCGGTTGGGGCGGGCATTGTCAAGCAGCGCCTGCAATTGCAGGTTCTTTTCCTGCAGCTGGGTTTCGACGGCTTCGACCCGGGCCTGCAGCGATCCGATCCGCGCCCGCGGGTCGAGGACCGCGCTCTCTTGTTGCATGCGGACCAGTTTTTCCTGTGCGTCGCGGCGCGCCTGTTCGGCCTCTTGCAGGCCCAGTTGCGCGTCTTTCACGGCGTTTTCGCGTTTGCGTGCCGACAGGTTGTCGACCCGTTCCTCGGCATAGCCGATCAGCGCGGTCGAGATACTGGCGGCCACTTGCGGGTCGGCCGCGGCGACTTCCATGCGGATCACACCTTCGGTCGGATCATAGCCGATCTGGACGTATTTCTTGTAGAGCTTGTACATCTCTTCGGCGGTGGCGTTCGGATCAAGGCGGCGCAACGGATCAAGGCCGGGCTGCGAGAAATGAGCCTTGAAGCCTTCGTCGGCATCGAGCCGCAGCATCGCATCCTTGGAGGTCAGGTAGCTTTGCACCGCGATGGCATCCTGATTGGTGGCAAATTGGGTGCCGGACAAAAGCCCGCCCATGCCGCCACCACCGGATTCGGCCTTGAGGATGAGAAACTCGGATTTCGACGCGTACATCGGGGTTGCGACGGCAAAGAAGTACCAGCCGGCGATCAGGGTCGGCAGCAAGACAAACGCCGTGAGCCGGGCAAACAGCATGCGCATGCGCTGCCGCCGCCGCCGCGCCATGTCCTTCTGGATGACCATGATCTCCTGCGCCCGTCGCTCGGCCGGGCTGCGCGTGTCGGTCGCCGGAAGGTTGGCGGTGTCGGGGCGGGTGGTTTGCGGCAATTGCGGCTGTTCTGCCAAGGGGCGATCCGCCATCGGTCGGTCTGCCTGAGGCGTTCTGCGTTTCTGCTGCGCAGCCCCCGCCGGAACCATCAGATCCAGCGCGTTCTCGCGTTGAAACGGGTCAATGCCTTTCAGGCGCAGCATATAAACCGCTTCGTAATCCGAGGACGGTTCTAGCCCATGTTTCTGGGCTATGCGGCGGGCCATACGCAACTGGCGCCCTGTCAGACCTTCTTCGCGAATGGCGGCAAGTGCTTGTTCGACGCCACCGTCGGCAGGGCGCTGGATGCGCGGCTGGGTCGCTTCGGCACCTGTTCGGGTCGCAGCCTGAGCCGGGTGGCCGGCAGCCGCCATCTGACCGGCGCCGGGGCCCGGTTCACTGCGACGTATCCGAAATCGTTTAGCCTTGGGTTTCGTAGTCATAGAGCTGTTTCGCTTCTTCCAAGGTGTCAAACATGTGCAACTGGCCATCCGTCAGGACAGCCGCCTTGCTGACAAATCGCGCCAGCGTTTCGGGTTGGTGAGACACGATTATCATTGTCGTGGTGCGCAGCCGTTCAGCCAGGATGTCCCCGGCCTTGCGGTTGAACTCCACATCCGTGTAGGTCGGCATCCCCTCGTCCACGAGGTAGATGTCGAAATCCAGCGCCAGCATCAGCGCAAAGGTGAACCGCGCGCGCATGCCCGACGAATAGGTGCCCAGCGGTTGGTCGAAATATTCGCCCAGATCACACAGCCAGCGGCAATAGGCCTCTACGTAATCGGGATCGAGCCCATAGAGCCGGGCAATAAAGCGCGAGTTCTCCATCGCCGTGTGCTTGGTGACGACCCCGCCCATAAAGCCCAGCGGGAAAGACACCCGGCTGGTCTTGCGGATCTCGCCCTCATCAGGTTTCTCCAGCCCCGCCATCATCTTGATCAACGTGGTCTTGCCGGTGCCATTGGGCGCCAGAATCCCCAGCGATTGCCCCAGTTCGACACGGAACGACGCCCGGTCCAGGATCACCTTACGGTGCGACCCCGTCCAGAACGATTTGCTCACATTGTCAAACTCAAGCATCAAAGCCCCGATTCACGTCCGTACAGGGATTGCACGGGTTGGTTTCCAAAGGGTTTAGAGGTCGAGTTTGACTGGATTGTGGCCAATCCATAGCAAAAAGCGGGTATTGTCTCTGGATCAGGTCAAACGCCCGTCAAGACGCAGGACCGCGCATGTTCGTCCCTCTGGATCCGAAAGCGTATCTGGTCTGGAGGATCACAGCTGCCGCGCCATTCATGCAGCACCGGCGCCGATGTGATTCTCGTGTCGTGACATATTCGGCTCAAAAAGCGTCGCGATTCGCCAATCGCGTCGTCCGCGACTCTGACTTGCTTGGGATCAGAGATGCGTGTTTTGATGGCGTTCTTTTCACAGATGGAGCCAAGGTGCCGATATTATGCCTGGGTAAATGGACTGCTTGGCGGCGTTGTTTAGGCGTTTTTCCTTACGTTGGGTCGCCAATCTGCCCAAATTTCCCGCAAATGCTGGGTTTGGCGCGAAACTTGGTCAACCGTGTTGCATTGCGAAGCGCAACACGATTTATTTCGTCCAGACAAGCGGAACCAATCCGTGGACCAAACAGGGAGTTCGCTTTTGCCTGACACGTCAAACAGTGGCGCGTTCGTCGAATTTGAGCGAGTGCAAAAGAGCTACGACGGCGTACAGCTCGTCGTAAAAGACCTTAACCTCACCATGCCGAAGGGCGAGTTTCTAACGATGCTCGGACCGTCGGGGTCGGGGAAGACCACCTGCCTGATGATGTTGGCCGGGTTCGAAACAGCGACCCATGGCGACATCCGGCTGGATGGTAAACCGATCAACAATATCCCGCCGCACAAGCGCGGAATTGGCATGGTGTTCCAGAACTATGCGTTGTTTCCCCACATGACCATTGCCGAGAACCTGAGCTTTCCGCTTGAGGTTCGGAAGATGGGCAAGTCTGACCGCGAAGCCAAGGTGAAGCGTGCGCTGGACATGGTTGAGATGGGGGCCTTTGGTGGCCGTCGTCCCGCCCAGTTGTCTGGTGGTCAGCAACAGCGGATCGCTTTGGCGCGGGCGCTGGTGTTCGAGCCGGAACTGGTTTTGATGGACGAGCCGCTGGGGGCTTTGGACAAGCAGCTGCGTGAAAAGATGCAGTTCGAGATTACGCACCTTGCGCACCGTCTGGGCATTACCGTGGTTTATGTGACCCACGACCAGACCGAAGCGTTGACCATGTCGGACCGCGTGGCGGTGTTTGACGATGGGCGTATCCAGCAGCTTGCCCCGCCAGATGAACTTTATGAGGCGCCAAAGAACAGTTTTGTCGCGCAGTTCATTGGTGAAAACAACACGCTTGAGGGCGTTGTCCGAGAGATCAAAGGTGACCACTGCGTCGTACAACTGGACGATGGTGGCCTGATCGATGCCAAACCGGTGAATGTCAGTCAGGTCGGTGAACGCACCCGCGTGTCGATCCGGCCAGAGCGCGTCGAGATCAACAAGGACCGGCTTCAGGAAGGTGCGCATACGCTTAAGGCGGAAGTGCTTGAGTTTATCTATATGGGTGACATTTTCCGAACCCGCCTTCGGGTGGCCGGCAACGACGAATTCGTCATCAAGACAAGGAACGCGCCGGATCAGGTGCGCCTTGAACCAGGAACGCAGGTCGAAATCGGGTGGTTGCCCGAGGATTGCCGCGCCCTGGACGCACCCAAATAAACGAATTGCCGCGGGGACGCGATTGTCCCCGTGTCATTACAGGCGTTGTTGGTTCGGTCCGACCACGGCGCCACGTATTTCAAGCGGGCCGAAACGGGAGAATATGAATGAAACTGTCTAAAACACTTCTGGCGACCAGCGCACTGACCGTTGCTGCCGCAGGTGCATATGCAGCTGGCCATGGCATGGCCGACAATATGACACTTGTGAGCTGGGGCGGCGCCTATCAGGCTTCGCAGCAGAACGCGTATGTCGCGCCTTACATCGAGATGAACCCGGAAGTCAGCGCATCGTGGGACGAAAGCTCGGCGGAAGCCGTGGCCAAGTTGCGTGCGATGAACGAAGCAGGCAATGTCACATGGGATCTGGTCGACGTCGTTGCAGCCGACGCCATCCGCCTGTGCGACGAAGGTCTGGCGATGGAGATCGATCACGACGAAATGCTGGCAGCCGCGCCTGATGGCACAAGCGCAAGCGATGACTTCGGTGATCTGATTGTCTCGGACTGCTACATCCCGCAGATCGTGTACTCCACAACATTCGGCTACCGCACGGACATGGTTCCGGACGGTGTTGATGCGCCGTCCGACATTTGCTCGGTCTTTGATCTGGAAACCTATCCGGGCAAGCGCGCGCTGGAAAAGCGTCCGATCAACAACATGGAATGGGCATTGCTTTGTGACGGCGTCGCCAAGGAAGACGTCTATGACGTGCTGGAAACCGACGAAGGTCAGGATCAGGCTCTGGCAAAGCTCGACACCATCAAAGACGAAGTGATCTGGTGGAACGCCGGCGCGGACACGCCGCAGCTTCTTGCAGATGGCGAAATCTTCATGGGTTCGACCTATAACGGTCGTCTGTTCTCGGCCATCGTAGAGCAGAACCAGCCAATCGGCATGATGTGGGACGCGCAGGTGTTCGACCTTGACGGTTGGATCATTCCGGAAGGTCTTCCTGAAGATCGTCTCGCACGCGTGATGGATTTTGTGAAGTTTGCAACAGACACCCAGCGTCTGGCAGATCAGGCCAAGTACATCTCGTACGGTCCGGCACGTGAATCCTCTGCGCCGCTGGTCTCCACGCACGCAGAGCTTGGTATCGAAATGGCACCACATATGCCGACCGATCCGAACAACGCAGCGAACACGTTCCTCTACAACTACGAGTTCTGGGCTGACTATCGCGACGATATCGACGCGAAGTTCCAGGCGTGGCTGGCACAATAAGCCGTTAGCGGCTTTGGGGCAGGCCGTCTGGTCTGTCCCGAACATCACAGAGATGGGCAGCCATGCCCATTTCGCACCAAAAGGACAGTGGAATGCCCAAAGGCTATATCATCGGCCATGTCGCGGTGAACGACCCCGAAGCCTATAAGGAATACATCGAGCGCAACACGCCGATCCTTGCAGGATATGGGGCACGCTACATCGTTCGGGGCGGACAGTCCGAGACGGTAGAGGGGGCGACCCCGGATCGTCATATCGTCATTGAATTCGACGATTACGAAACTGCAAAGCGCGCGTATCACGACCCGGATTACCAAGAGGTCGCCGAGATCCGCCGACGCACTGCAACAAGCACAATTCTCCTAGTCGAGGGCACCTGAGCCATGACGGACGCAGCATCTGAACCCGACAAGATCACCGGACCCACGCCCGACAACGCGCTGCGTGCCGCAGATAAAGAGCCCGACGGCCCGGTTCTGGCGGCAGATGGCACACCGCTCAAGCGATCTTTGAACAGGGCATTGAGAGCACAGAAGATCAGGGCGCTTGCGTTGATCGCGCCGCTTTTGATCTTTGTTCTTGTCAGTTTTATCGCGCCCATTGGCGACATGCTGTTCCGGTCGGTTGAAAACCAGATCGTGCAGAATACGCTGCCGCGCACTGTGGTGGCGTTGGCTGATTATGATGCATCATCGGGCGAATTGCCCGGCGACGACGTGTTCGAAGCAGCATATTACGATGTGTTCTACGCCGCCGAGCGAAAGCTTCACACGCGTCTTGGATCGCGCCTGAACTACGAACAGACCGGTGCGTCATCGCTGTTCCGCAAATCTGGCCGGGGCATTGACGATATCGGTGAGGTCTACCTCGATCAATTTGAGGATCTTGACGAAAACTGGGATGAGGCACGCCCCTGGGCCGAACTCATGGGCGACCCCGACTGGATTGCTGCGCAAGAGGGGTGGGATGGCAACGGTGCTATGCCGCCGTTCGAGCTGCGGTCGGACATTGCCGAAGTCCTGCCGCGGACCGCAGCCTCGTACGATATTTTCGCGACCTTCATGCAAACCGAAGAAGGCGACAGCCCGCTTGAGGAAGAGCCGTGGACAGTTGTTCACACTGCGCTGTATCAAGACCTCCTGGAAAATGACGTGAGCGGCTACACCGGCCCGCGCTCCGATATGCTGAAAGCCGCGGATGCTCTGGTCGATACCCCCGATTTCGAAACCATCGCGTTCCGTGACGGGTTTGAAGAAATCGACGAGGACTGGGTTTTGCCCGAGATTTGGCAAACGATCAAAACATACAGTCCGGCCTATACATCGGGGTACTTCCTGAACTCTGTCGACATGCAGAAAACGGCAGAAGGTCCGGCGCTGCGAGACGAAGACGAGCGGATTTACGGGTTGTTGTTCCAGCGGACCATGTTCATGAGCATGGTTATCACGATCAGCTGCATCATGCTGGGATATCCGATTGCATACCTGCTGTCGAACCTGCCTGCCAGAACAGCAAACCTGCTGATGATCCTTGTGCTCTTGCCGTTCTGGACATCGCTTCTTGTGCGGACGTCTGCGTGGAAGGTGATGTTGCAACAACAGGGGGTTATCAACGATGTCCTTGTCTGGCTTGGTATGGTCGCCGATGACTCGCGATTGACCATGATCAACAATCAGTTCGGGACCATTGTTGCGATGACGCATATCTTGCTGCCGTTCATGATCCTGCCAATGTATTCGGTGATGTCGACTATTCCGCCATCCTATGTGCGGGCGGCGAAATCCCTGGGTGCGACCAACTGGACGACGTTCTGGCGGGTCTACTTCCCGCAATCGGTGCCGGGCATTGGCGCGGGGTCGATCCTCGTATTCATCCTGTCCATCGGCTACTACATCACACCGGAGATCGTCGGGGGGACGTCTGGTATCTTTATCTCGAACCGGATTGCCTATCACATCTCAAGCTCGCTCAACTGGGGCCTTGCGGCTGCGTTGGGGACGATCCTGCTGGTGGTGGTTCTGGTGCTCTACTGGGCCTACGACCGGATCGTCGGCATCGACAACGTGAAACTGGGGGGCTGAGCCATGTCTGAAGCCATTCTCACACCAATCGAGAAAAAGCCCATCGGGTTTACCGCAGGCACACTCGCAGCAGCGGGCGGGTTTGCCGGGCTTTTCATCGGCACGGCGCAAGGTTCGGGCTTGCTGGGTATCGTCATTGGTGCTGTCGTCATGGCCGTCTTGGCCTTTGTCGCGATGAACGTTCTCGGCGAGGCGCTGGAAAAGCCGGTGCGTTGGGCCATCCTTGCTGCGGGCGCGATCGCCGGTTTCCTGTTTAGCGGCGCTCCGGGGCTGATCTTGGGAGCCCTGTTTGGCTGGTTTTTTGGCTGGTTCATCTACTGGATCGGCCTCGGCCGCTACCGTGCGCATCTGGTGCCTTACCTCACAGGCGGGCAGGTGCTCTGGCATTACTCGTTCCGGGTGCTGTGTGGTGCGATCTTTGTTTTCCTGATCACGCCAATCATTGTGGTGATGCCGCTCTCGTTCAATGCCGAGGACTTCTTTACGTTCACTCCGGAAATGCTCCGGTTTGATCCGGCGGGATACTCGCTCAAGCATTATCGGGACTTCCTGACCAACCCGGAATGGACCAGTGCAGTTAAGAACTCTTTGATGGTGGCACCGGTTGCGACATTGATTTCCGTGTCACTGGGGACTTTGGCCGCCATCGGTTTGAGCCAGAGCCATGTGCCGGGCAAGCGGGCTATCATGGCGATCCTGATTTCGCCGATGATCGTGCCTCTGATTATCTCGGCCACGGGAATGTATTTCTTCTATTCGAAGATTGGCCTTGTCGGCACCTATTGGGGTATCGTTCTGGCCCATGCGGTTCTTGGTATTCCGTTTGTCATCATCACCGTGACGGCTACGCTGGTTGGCTTTGACCGGTCACTCACGCGCGCTGCTGCGAATATGGGGGCAAATCCGGTGACAACCTTCTTCAAGGTACAGATGCCGTTGATCTTGCCGGGGGTGATTTCCGGGGGCCTGTTCGCCTTTATCACGTCGTTCGACGAAGTGGTTGTGGTGCTGTTTATCGGCTCGGCTGAATTGCAGACCTTGCCATGGCAGATGTTCACCGGTCTGCGCGAGCAGATTTCGCCGACCATTCTGGCGGCTGCGACAATTCTTGTGGCGATATCGATCTGCTTGTTGACCTCGGTCGAGATCTTGCGCCGCCGGTCCGAACGGCTCCGCGGCATGTCACCGGGTTAAGCGGCGTATCGGGATTTTGGAGAATTCAGCCAAGGCTGCGACAAAAGCCTTGGCGTCCAACAAAAAGGCCCCGCATGATGGTGCGGGGCCTTTGTCATGTGAAACGTGTCGGGATCAGAGACGCACGAGCTTCTCATAGCCTTCCGCGATATCGCGGGTGAGGGAGCCAACCTCGAAGTTGTAGTCACCGATCTGACCAACCGGCGTGACTTCGGCCGCTGTGCCGGTCAGCCAGCACTGCTCAAAGCTCTCAAGCTCTTCTGGCATAATGTGGCGCTCGTGGACCTTGACCTGGCGGTCTTCGAGCATGCCGATCACCGTCTGAC
Organism: Marivita sp.; assembly: GCA_043585115.1. GTDB lineage: Bacteria > Pseudomonadota > Alphaproteobacteria > Rhodobacterales > Rhodobacteraceae > Marivita. The sequence continues at coordinate 1,711,961 of CP121326.1, read as the reverse complement.
GCGTTAGACCGTTGAGAAAGCAATCGGGTGTCGGGGTATGCACTTCGCCGTTCTTGACGAAGAAGATGTTCGCACCGGTCGCTTCGGCCACGTAGCCGCGATAATCGAACATCATCGCATCCGAGCAACCTTTGGCCTCTGCCGCATGTTTGGACATGGTGCAGATCATATACAGGCCCGCAGCCTTGGCGTGGCTGGGGATCGTTTCCGGAGAGGGACGCTTCCACTTGGAGATATCGAGCTTTGCGCCCTTCATCTTGGCGTCACCGTAATAGGCGCCCCATTCCCAGCTCGCGATGGCCATGCGGACCGGATTGCGCGCAGAGGCGACACCCATGTCTTCGCCGGCACCGCGCCACGCAACGGCACGTACATACGCGTCAGATTGGCCATTTGCCTTAAGGACCGCGTTTTTGGCGGCTTCGATCTCGTCCACTGTATAGGGGATTTCAAAGTCGATCATTTCCGCCGACTTTTTCAGTCGTTCGGAATGTTCGCGCGACTTGAAGATCTTGCCGTTATAGGCCCGTTCACCCTCGAAGACAGAGCTCGCGTAATGCATCGCATGGGTCAGAATGTGGACGTTGGCATCCCGCCAATCGATGAGCTGCCCATCCATCCAGATCTTTCCGTCGCGGTCATCATAGGTTCCGGCCATTTCAAATCTCCTCGCCCGGATTTTCATAAATTGCGCAGGTTAGGTCCGTATCGGACATATTATTGCGCCAAAACTGAGATTCGCTACCATTTGATCCTTGGAATGTCAACAAGACTGACGTATTTTCAAACCTAACCAAAAAGACGGATTGGACGACAGACCATGGCGGAAGGACAATCGCAAAACGCCTCGAGCGGGCAGGCCTTGCTATATCTGACGGACGAACAGCTGCGTCAGGGGATCGAAGCGATGTTCTTTGCCTATCGCGGCTTCACGGCTGATCCCGATCGCATTCTCGAAGGTCAGTCATACGGGCGGGCGCATCACCGCGCGATTCATTTCATTCATTGCGCGCCGGGCACAACCGTCAACAATCTGCTCGCAATACTGGGAGTGACAAAACAATCTCTGAACCGTGTGTTGCGCACATTGATCGAAGATGGTCTTGTCGAAAGCCATGTGGGACGCAGTGACAAGAGAGAGCGGCATTTGACCCTGACGGAGGCCGGAGAAGCACTTGAGCGGCAATTGTCCGACGCACAGCGTGCCCGAATGCGGGACGCCTATCGCAAGGCTGGTCCCGACGCCGTGGCCGGGTTCAAGACAGTTTTGGAAGCGATGATGGATGATGATATGAAGCGCGCCTATCTCGCGCTCAGAGAGGGACGCTGACATGGTTGATCCAGACGCGCATCTTTTGATTGTCGACGATGATGAACGCATCCGCGGGCTTTTGCAGAAATTCCTGATCCGGAACGGGTTCCTTGTCAGTGCCGCCCGAGATGCGGCCCATGCGCGGCGTATCCTGTCGGGCTTGGATTTCGATCTTATCGTGCTTGATGTGATGATGCCCGGCGAAGACGGAATCAGTCTGACACGCGCTATCCGCGAAACCTCGTCAACGCCGGTGCTGTTGCTGACAGCGCGGGCCGAAACCGAGGACCGCATCGCGGGGCTTGAGGCCGGGGCAGACGATTATCTGGCCAAGCCGTTCGAGCCGAAGGAACTGCTGCTCAGGATCAACGCGATCCTGCGGCGGATGCCGGAACAGACGGCAAGCGATGGCACGCCCAAATATCTGAACCTCGGGCCGATCCGCTATGACACCGAACGCGGTGAGATGTGGCGCGGCGATGATCTTGTGCGTCTGACCTCGACCGAGATCCAGTTGATGAAGGTGTTTGCCGCCAAACCCGGCGAAGCGCTCAGCCGGTCCCAGCTTGTCGAAGAACTGGGCCGGGACCGTGGGCAAAGCCAGGAACGGGCAGTGGATGTGCAGATAACCCGTTTGCGCCGCAAGCTTGAGGACAATCCAAAGCAGCCCCGCTATCTGCAAACGGTGCGCGGTGCCGGGTATATGCTTGCACCCGATTGACGGGTTTGTTCTTTGCGTATTTGAAAAGAGAAGAAGCAGGGGGACGCGCCCATGGCGACGGCATTGATCACGCATGCAGAGTGTCTGGAACATGTGACGCCGGAGGGCCATCCAGAGCGGGTGGCACGGCTTGAGCATGTCTTGCACAGCTTGCAAGGTCTGGAGCTGAACCGTGTCAGTGCACCTTTGGTGGACATGGCGCATCTGGCTTATGTGCATCCACAATCGCATATTGATGCGATTCTGAACGGAGCGCCTGAGGAGGGTCTCAACCAGCTTGATGCCGACACCTGGATGTCGCCGGGCAGTGTGAACGCCGGTCTGCGTGCCGCTGGTGCAGTGGTCAAAGCGGTGGACCTGGTGCTGGACGGCACGGTTGGAAATGCCTTCTGTGCAATCCGCCCGCCCGGACACCACGCGGAAACTGCAACGCCGATGGGGTTTTGTCTGTTCGGAAACGCCGCCATTGGCGCCAAACACGCGCTTGAGGCACATGGGCTGAGCCGTGTGGCGGTGGTGGATTTCGATGTGCACCATGGCAATGGAACACAGGACCTGCTGTGGAACGAGGCGCGGGCCTTGACCGTCACCAGCCAGCAGATGCCATTGTGGCCGGGGTCTGGCGATCCATCAGAGCGGGGGGCGCATGACACTGTGCTGAACATCCCTCTTCCTCCGCGGTCTGGTGGCGCTGAGATGCGCGCGGCCTACGAGGCGCAGGTGTTCCCGAGGTTACGTGCCTTCAAGCCTGAACTGATCATTATCTCTGCCGGATTTGATGCGCATCAGGATGATCCGCTTGCTGAATTGCAATGGACGACCGAGGATTTCCGCTGGCTGACACGGCAGCTGTGCGATCTGGCAGCGGACCTGTGCGGTGGGCGGGTCGTCTCGACACTGGAAGGCGGGTATGATTTGTCTGCGCTGGCGCAAAGTGCACGCGCACATGTGGAAGAATTGATGGAGGCCGCGTCATGAGTGACACACCCGTTGACCAGATGAGCTTTGAGGCGGCGATGGCCGAGCTTGAAAAAGTGGTGGGTCAGCTTGAACGCGGTGACGTGGCTCTGGAGGAATCCATAGCCTTATATGAACGTGGGGCCGCGTTGAAAAAGCGGTGCGAGGCCAAGCTGAACGAGGCGCAGGAAAAGGTCGCCGCGATCACGCTGGATGCTGATGGTGCGCCCAAGGGCACCGCGCCTTTTGATCCCGAGTAAGACCGGACCGATGTTTTCAGATGCTTTGCGCCGTGATGCAGACCGGATCGGGGCGCATTTGGATCATGTTCTGCAAGACTGCCCTGAACTGCCGGTGATTGAAGGCATGCGCTATGCCGTGTCCGGGGGCAAGCGCTTGCGCGGCTTTCTGGTGATGGAAAGCGCGCGGCTATACGATCTCTCAGAAGATCAGGCCATCTGGCCTGCAGCCGCGATCGAGGCGCTGCATGCCTATAGCCTCGTGCATGATGATATGCCGTGTATGGACGATGACGATCTCCGCCGCGGCTTGCCGACGGTTCACCGCAAATGGGATGACGGCACAGCGGTTTTGGTTGGGGACGCGTTGCAGACACTGGGGTTTGAACTTATTCTGAACCCGGCATGTCATGCAGATGCGGCGGTTCGTGCAGATCTTGCGCTGAGCCTTGCGCGGGCGTCCGGGCACAAAGGTATGGTGCTGGGGCAGGCGTTGGACATTTTGGCGGAGACCGCAGAAACGCCGCTGACATTGGATCAGATCACCGAATTGCAGGCGGGCAAGACAGGGGCTTTGATCATGTGGTCGGCCGAAGCGGGTGCGCGGTTGGCGCAGGCGGATCAGGCGCCACTGACAGATTACGCCAGTGCATTGGGCCTCGCCTTTCAAATTGCCGATGACATTCTAGATGTTGAAGGGGACGCCACCACCGTGGGCAAAGCGGTTGGCAAAGACGCGGATCGCGGCAAAGCCACTTTTGTTTCGTTGCTCGGTCTGGACGGGGCAAAGCGGCGCGCGAAAGAGCTGGTTGAGGCGGCCTGTGATGCCTTGTCGCCCTTTGGCGCCCGGGCGCAAACCTTGAATGACGCTGCGCAGTTCGTTATCTCGCGCGACACCTGATGCGACCCGGAGGCGCGGAACATGTCCTTTTCAACAGAGACCCCGCTTCTGGATACGGTGTCTTCCCCGGCTGATCTAAAGCGGTTTTCGGACGCGCAGCTGATCCAGATCGCAGATGAACTGCGCCGTGATACGATTGCAGCCGTGTCCCGCACGGGCGGGCATCTGGGTGCAGGGCTGGGCGTTGTTGAACTGACTGTGGCCTTGCATGCAGTGTTCGATACGCCGCGCGACAAGATCATCTGGGACGTGTCGCACCAGTGCTATCCGCATAAAATCCTGACGGGTCGTCGCACGCGTATGGACACGTTGCGGCAGGAAAACGGTTTGTCAGGTTTTACCAAGCGGTCGGAATCTCCATATGATCCGTTTGGTGCCGCGCATAGTTCGACATCGATTTCGGCGGCGCTTGGATTTGCTGTGGCGCGGGATTTGGGCGGCAATTGCGACACCGGGCATGGTGACGCGATCGCGGTGATCGGTGACGGCGCGATGACGGCAGGCATGGCCTATGAGGCGATGAACAATGCCGGTCACCTCAAGAAGCGGTTGATCGTGATCCTGAACGACAACGACATGAGCATCGCGCCACCTGTGGGCGCATTGTCGTCCTACCTGTCGCAACTATATGCCGGTGCGCCATTTCAAGATCTGCGCGAAGCGGCGCGGGGGGCTGTCAGCTTTTTGCCAGAGCCGTTTCGCGAAGGTGCCAAGCGGGCGAAGGATTTGCTCAAGGGGATGGCTGTTGGCGGCACCTTGTTCGAGGCGCTTGGCTTTTCCTATCTGGGGCCGATTGACGGGCATGACCTTGATCAGCTGTTGCCGGTGTTGCGAACGGTCAAGGATCGGGCAGACGGACCGATCCTGATTCATGCGGTGACGCAAAAAGGCAAAGGCTATGCGCCTGCCGAGGATTCAGCCGATCGGGGGCACGCCCGAGCGAAATTCGACCTTGTGACGGGGGTACAAAAAAAAGCACCCTCAAATGCGCCCAGCTATACCAAAGTGTTCGCGGACGCGTTGATGCAGGAAGCCGCAGACGATCCGATGATCTGTGCTGTGACCGCCGCGATGCCTGATGGCACGGGGCTTGATCTGTTTGCCGAACGCTATCCGTCGCGGACCTTTGATGTGGGTATCGCCGAACAGCACGGGGTCACCTTTTGTGCTGGGTTGGCGGCGGGAGGGTTGAAGCCGTTCTGCGCGATGTATTCGACTTTCTTGCAACGGGGATATGATCAGGTCGTGCATGATGTGGCCATTCAGCGGCTGCCCGTGCGATTTGCTATTGATCGGGCCGGATTGGTAGGTGCCGATGGTGCGACCCATGCGGGCAGCTATGACATTGCCTATCTCGCTAATTTGCCAGGATTTGTGGTCATGGCCGCGGCGGACGAGGCCGAGTTGAAGCATATGGTTGCGACCGCGGTGGCGCATAATGACGGACCGATTGCGTTCCGCTATCCGCGCGGCGAAGGGCAGGGCGTGGAGATGCCCGAGCGGGGAGAGATTATACCGATTGGTAAAGGACGTATGGTCCGCAAAGGCAAACGCGTGGCCATCCTGTCATTTGGCACCCGTTTGGGCGAAGTTCTGAGCGCGTGCGAGGCCCTCGAGGCCAAGGGGATTTCGCCGACCGTGGCGGATGCCCGATTTGCCAAGCCGTTGGACCGCGAGATGATCCTTGATCTGGCTGCAAATCACGAGGCGCTGATCACGATCGAGGAAGGCGCTGTTGGTGGATTTGGCAGCCATGTGGCCCAGCTTTTGGCTGAAGAAGAGGTGTTCGACCACGGTTTGAAATTCCGCTCCATGGTGCTGCCGGATATCTTTATTGATCAGGCCAGCCCGGCTGCGATGTATGCGGTGGCGGGGCTGAATGCCGAGCAGATTGAGGCCAAAGTTCTGGATGTCCTTGGGGTCGCGGCAATTGGCAAGCGCGCTTAAAGCAGGCCGCTTAGCAAAGCCAACACAACGCCAAGCGAAAACCCGAGGACGGTATAACCTGCGATCAGCACGAACCCGTCACGTACCATCAGCGCAAATGCGACCAAGGCCACGCCACCGGCACTGACCGATGTGAACATCGGCAGGATTTCCAGAAACGGCCACGTCGCTGCAACGACCATTACGGCAAGCAATGCGATGCGGTCCATTGGCGGGGCTGTCAGAAAGCGCAGGCGGTCGCGGCTTTTTGCGTCAAGCCACGCGGCCGGTTTGCGAAGAAAGCCTATCGCGCGGGTCAGTTGTTCGCCAGTCAGCCGTCTTGTGGCCAAGACCTTGGGCAGCCACAGATGGGTGCGCCCGAAAAAGGCCTGAATCGAGATTGTCAGAATGATCAGCCCGCCAATGGTGGGCATCAACGGGATAATGGAAAGCGGCGATACAAGGATCAACGACGGCACAAGCAAGGCGGCACCGAACGACCGGGCACCCACGCGGTCGAGCATGGCCTGAATCGATAGCCCGTCATGTGCATCTCGGTTGGTCTCATCTGCGCCGGTCGCGGGATTGTCCGGGTCGAGTGTGTCAAGAAGGCCTGTCAGCGATCTTGGTGCGCCATGTCCGGCGGTCACTGTTTTGCCCGTTCCGCCGCAAGGACTGCTGCCAGTCCGGTCCGGTAATCGGGGTATTTCAGTGTCACGCCAAGATCGGTTTTGATGCGATCGTTCCGGACCCGTTTGCTTTCGGAATAGAAACTGCGCGCCATTGGTGACAGGTCCGCTTCTTCAAATGGTGTCTCGGGGGGGATTTCCATACCCAGAAGATCGGCGGCATGCGCGATCACATCTTGTGGCGGTGCGGGGTCGTCATCGCAAAGGTTAAAAACTGTTCCGGCCTCGGGATTGAGCATGGAGGCTTCCAGAACCTGCGCAATGTCTTCGACATGGATACGGCTGAAAACCTGTCCGGGCTTTATGATCCGGCGCGCGGTGCCATCGCGCACTTTGGCAAAGGGGCCACGTCCGGGGCCGTAAATTCCGGCAAGCCGGAAGATGTGAAGCGGAAGATCGGGGATGGCCGACCACGATGCCTCGGCATTGACGCGCCGGCGGCCCCGCTCTGTTGCCGGAGTTAAGGGCGCGCTTTCATCAACCCAATCACCGCGTGCATCACCATACACGCCCGTGGTCGACAGATAACCAAGCCAGTCAAGGCGGCTGGCCTGTGCGGCGATGTCATCGCGCAGCAAGGCTATGGCAGGATCACCAAGTTCGGTTGGACCGGCCGACACGAGCACATGACTGGCGTTTTCGAGCCATGGTAGAATCGCATTGCGATCCCATAAGAGGGGGGTAATGCCTTGGGCATGGAAGTCGCCGAACTTGTCAGGGTTGCGGGTGGTTCCGGCTATGCGCCAGCCTTGCGGCAAAAGCCGTTTGGCAAGAAAGGCCGCACTATATCCGTGGCCAAGTGAAAGCAGTGTCTTTTCCATAATACGAATCTGGTACGCAAAATCCTAAAAACAAGCACTGCAGATCGGCCCTGATGATGGATCGAATTCAGGCGGCGTAATCAGACCCTTCGTCATCCAGTATTTTCTTCAACTCTGCCAGATGGCGGGCGTCCTGTTCTGGGTAGCCCTCAAGCTCTTGTGCGGTTTTCTCGGCAATGTCGTCAGACAAGACGTTGAGCGGTTGGCCGGTTTGCAGGGCGCGAATGTATGTCTCTGCGGCGCGCTCAAAATAATAGAGCCGGTTGAACGTATCGGCGACACTATCGCCCATAATCAGAATGCCGTGATTGCCCATGATCATCACTTTTTGCTTGGGGTCGGTGAACAGTTGGGCACAGCGTTCCCCCTCTTCTTCGAACGCGAGGCCACCGTAGTGCGTGTCCACAACATAGCGATTAAAGAACGTGGCGCAGTTCTGGTCGATCGGCGGAAGGCGGGGCTCTTGTAGACACGCGAGCACCGTGGCGTGAATAGAGTGCACATGCATGGCACATCGGGCATGCGGACAGTGCCGATGCAGGCCGCCATGCAGACCCCAAGCTGTGGGGTCGGGTGCGTTTGGCCCGCTCAGGGTGTCTGGATCATTGGCATCTACAATGATCAGATCACTGGCTTTGATGCGGGAGAAATGCATCTGGTTCGGGTTCATCAGGAACTGTGTTCCATCGTCGTTGATCGACAGGCTGAAGTGGTTTGCGACACCTTCGTGCATGTTCAGCCGCGCGGCCCAGCGAAATGCTGCGGCAAGATCGACGCGTTCCTGCCAGTGGTCCATGTTTCGGTTCAGTTGCGTAACGGACATTGAAACCTCCATATGCTTTGGTCACAGCAAGTGTTCCGTAAGGTAAAGTCAAGTCGCTTCATGATTGAGCAGATGGAGCAATTGCGCCTCGACCCGCCTGAGCCCGCGAATATCCGGTGCTTCTTTCGTCAAGGATGCGCGGACCTTTTCAGAGGCAGAGTGGAGGTCAATCACCATTGGATGGATATACGAGGTTCGGCAGATCGCGGGCGTGTTGCTCAGACGTTGAGCCGCGGCGGTGGTCATCGCCTTGATTGTAGGAGTGTCACAGGAGAGAGCCGCATCAAGCGCCGCAGCAGAGCCGTTCCACGTCCGGAAGGTCTTTGCCGTCAGGGCGTCATTGCCCAGAAAGCCGGTAAGAAAGGCGTTTACCTCACCCGATGTGACAGAACGCGGTGTGCCCGTGTCGTCGACCCATGACATCAATTCTGGCCCCGGCAAATCGTCAAGGCGCGACAGCACCCGATTCAGAGTTTTGTCGTGAAGGGATTTCTTGATCCTGATCCCGCCTTTGCCCTGATAGTTCAGGCTCAGCTTGTCTGGATCAAGGTCGAGATGGCGTTTGCGGAGCGTCGTTGCGCCAAAAGTTTTATTGGTTCGTGCATAGTCGGGTGTTCCGACGCGCAGGCTGGCGCGATCAATGAGGGCAATAACAGCCGCGACTGCGAAGTCCTGATCGCCAGCGTCTGCATTTCGCAGATCGCGCAGGATGCGCCGTCGCAATCCAGGAAGCTTTTCCCCGAAATCGGCCAAATGCGCGAATTTCTGACGGGCGCGAAAGGCGCTCCAATCCGGGTGATAACGATATTGCTTGCGCGCCTTGGTATCCCGTCCTGTAGCCTGAAGATGACCTTTGTCCAAAGGACAGATCCAGACGTCTTCCCATGCAGGCGGCACGGCAAGGTCGCTCAGCCTGCGTCGTACGGATGTGTCGTGGATTCGGGTGCCATCCGGTGCGATGTAAGAAAATCCGGTTCCCCGGCGTTCCCGCCGGATGCCGGGGCGATTGTCCGGATAGTATTCGATATGAGGGATGCGCGACATGGCGATCAAACGCGCGATCGCGTTCGCGGTTCCCGATCAAAGTGGACGCGATGGCACCCACGCGTATCCATCCGAACACAGCAGGTAGCATTCGCGCAAACCGTGCGGTTTGTCGGTGGGCGGCTGCAGAATGGTAAAGCCTTCGGCCTCGGCCCGTTCGGCGGCGGTATCCGGGTCCGTCTCATAGAGCCGAATTTCCAATCCAGCCCCACGCGGTGGATTTTCTGGCAGCAAGCCGAGCATTGGGTTTGCGTGATATGTGCTGTCGGCATGAATTTGGAAAACCTGATCGCCATAGCGCATGATGGCAAAGTCATCGCTGACACGATGCGCTCTCATGTCGAAGACAGTGCCGAGTTGCGCCACCAAGCGGCGCACGTCGCGGGTGAGCAGGTTTAGGCCAAGGCCGCGCAAGCCTGCGCCGAAGGCATCTGCTGCGATGGTTTCGTAATCCATGTGTTTGCAAGTGCTCCACCTGATTGCGGGTAGCTTGATCCCGTGTCATTGACCTGTCAACTTGCGCGTTAAAGCAGGCGAAGACCAAGAAAGGCAGTGCATGCAGGACCGTTCGATCAATCTTGAAATTGTCACTCCGGAAGCTCCGGCCTCTGAAAGGTTCGAAGACGCGCGACTTGCCGTCGATCGGCTGTGTCAGTTGTATGATCAGTCGACACGGTTTCTGTGCGACAGCTTCCAAACGGCGATGGAGCAGGGACATCCCGGCGTGCGGTATCGCGCGTTTTATCCTGAGGTGCGGATCACCACGACCAGCTTTGCCAAGGTCGATAGCCGTTTGAGCTTTGGTCATGTGTCGCATCCCGGCACCCATGCCGCGACGATCACGCGGCCCGACCTGTTTCGGCACTATCTCGAACAGCAATTGTCCTTGCTGATGCAGAACCACGGCGTTCCGGTCGAAGTGGGCGTTTCGGACACGCCGATGCCGGTGCATTTTGCGGTGGCGAACGATGTCGCGATTTCTGTGCCGCAAGAGGGGGCTGCCGACTTTATCCTGCGCGATGTCTTTGATGTGCCGGATCTGGCCACCACAAATGATGACATCGTCAATGGCGTCGCCAAACCCGCAGCCGACGGAAGTGAGCCTTTGGCGCCATTTACCGCGCAGCGGGTGGATTACTCTCTGGCGCGCTTGTCACATTACACGGCAACGGATCCGCATCATTTCCAGAACCATGTTCTGTTCACCAACTACCAGTTCTATGTGGCCGAATTCGAGGCCTATGCGCGCGCCCAACTTGCCGATCCGAACAGCGGCTATACGAGTTTCGTGAGCACCGGTAACGCCGAGATTTTCGAAGCAGACGCGACATTGCCCGCTGTCGACAAAATGCCCCAGATGCCGACCTATCATCTTAAGCGTGAAGGCGGGGCAGGGATCACGCTGGTCAATATCGGGGTGGGGCCATCCAATGCCAAAACCGCCACGGATCATATTGCAGTGCTGCGTCCGCATGCATGGCTGATGGTTGGTCATTGCGCAGGGCTGCGCAATTCGCAAAGCCTTGGGGATTTCGTTTTGGCGCATGCCTATCTGCGCGAAGATCGTGTGCTGGATGACGATCTTCCTGTCTGGGTGCCAATTCCGGCCTTGGCCGAAATCCAGATTGCCTTGGAACGCGCCGTTGCCGCCGAAACGCAGCTGGAGGGATATGACCTCAAACGGATCATGCGGACTGGCACGGTGGCCAGTGTCGACAACCGCAACTGGGAATTGCGTGACCAGCACGGCCCGGTGCAGCGCCTGAGCCAAAGCCGCGCGATTGCGCTGGACATGGAAAGCGCCACGATCGCCGCCAATGGTTTCCGGTTCCGTGTGCCCTATGGCACATTGCTTTGCGTCAGCGACAAGCCGTTGCATGGCGAATTGAAGCTGCCCGGAATGGCATCGGATTTCTACAAAACACAGGTGGCGCGACACCTGATGATCGGCATTCACGCGATGGAACACCTGCTGGAAATGCCCCTTGAACGCATCCACAGCCGGAAGCTGCGCAGCTTTGAGGAAACCGCATTTTTGTAAGCGATTCTGTCTTGCCTTCCGGGAATGTCGGATTTGCCGGTGTTCGGGGGCAATAAAGCTGTGGAATTCGGCTGAAAATAGCGAAAAACGTGAGGGAAACGCCTACCAACCGTTGTGTTTCTCCTCAATATACGGTTAGTTTTTCACCACGAGGCCCAAGATCGGGCAGTTGAAGGAGACCATAAAATGGCAAAACCAATGACAAAAACCCAGCTTGTGGCGGCTCTGGCCGAAGAAATGGGCAGCGACAAGAAAACCGCAAGCGCTGCACTGGACGCAGTCACCGGCATCATCACCAAAGAAGTATCCGGCGGCGGCGCTGTGACACTTCCTGGTGTTGGCAAGATTTACTGCCGTGAACGCCCAGAGCGCATGGTGCGCAACCCGGCCACCGGCGAGCAGTTCAAGAAGGAAGCCGACAAAGTGGTCAAGATGACCATTGCGAAGGCTCTTAAGGACAGCGTGAACGGCTGATCCGACGTCTGGATTTTTTCAAAAGGCCGCTCGATTGAGCGGCCTTTTTGTTTGGGGCTCAGCGGCTTTGCGGCGTTTCGTGTTCGTCCAGCAATGTCCCGTCAAGCTTTGACTGCTCGATTCCTTCGTTCCTCCATAGCGGCACACCTGTTGACACAACCGAGCGGCCGATCATATGCGCGCCGATAGGGGCCGTCAGCAACAGGAACAGCACCACGGCAACAGCGCGGATGATGATGTCGGAGGTGCCAAAGAAAAGTGCACAGCACAGCATGATCACACCGCAGGCCAGCGTGCCGATCTTGGTCGAAGCATGCATGCGCAGCAGGACATCCGGCAGGCGTACAAGGCCGACCGCGCCAATCACGGCAAACACGCCGCCGAGGATAATCAGGAGTCCGGTTATGATCTCAATCATCGGATGTCCTTTCTCTGGACCGTTCGGTGTTACGTTCTGCAAAGCGGGCCAGTGCGACTGTGGCAAGGAAGCCAACCAGAGCAAGCACCAAGGCCACGTCAAGAAACGCGCTGGTTCCATAGCGGATCGCGGCAAGACCACAGAACGCGACGATGGCGACTGTCATGAAATCCAGCGCAACGACACGGTCTTGCAGGCTTGGGCCTTTGATCAGGCGGACAAAGGCCAGAACGACTGAAAAGACGACACAAAGAAAGCCGATTTCCAGGCTGAGTTCGAGAAATCCATCCATCATGTGCCCTCCACGGCATCAATCACCCAGCGTTCCATCCCGTCTTTCAGGCTTTTGCGCAGAGCGTCGTGATCATCCGCGAACATCGCGTGCACCAAGAGCGTTTTGCGATCCTCGCTGACATCAAGGCTTAGGGTGCCAGGGGTCAACGAGATCAGGTTTGTGACCAGCAGAATGCCGGTATCTGATTTCACATCCAGTGGCACCTCAATGATGGCGGGACGCGCGCGGTGTTTCGGTGTGAGCACGTCAACTGCCACGGCAATGCTTGAAACAACCAGTTCATAGTGGAACATAATGACCAGCTTGATCCAGGCCGCGACGCGTTTGAAATACGTGCTGGTCCCGATCAGCGGCTGGATCAGCCATAATGCCCCGTAGCCGATCACAAATCCCGTAATCAGGCCGACCAAAGACACGCTGCCGGTAAACGCGACCCACGCGATGGCGAGGATGATGTTCAGTCCAAAGGTGTTGTTCATGGCTGCTCTCCCAAGACGGCCGTGATGTAGGCTGTCGGGTCAAGAAGTTGGGCCGCAGACGCTTCGGCGAATTGCACGAAGGGTTCGGGCATCACACCGATGATCACGGTCAGGACGGCAAGTCCGGCAATCGGGATCAGCATTGCGGCCCTGTCGCGGTTCGACAAGGACGACAGCTTTGGTTCGATCCCGTCAGGATGTGGTTCCCAGAACGCTTGCGCCCAGATCTTGGTCATCGAGTAGATGGTCAAGAGACCCACGGCGAGGGCAATGCCTGCGATGATCCAGCCCTGAACGTCCAGCGCAGCTTTGACCAACAGAAACTTTGCCCAGAACCCCGACAGAGGCGGGAACCCAGCGAGCGAGAAAGCCGGAACAACGAAGAGCAGGGCCAGCAGTGGTGCGGATTTGTAGAGCCCTCCGATGCGGGACAGTTCGGTCCCGCCAGCGATACGTTGCGCCACGCCTGCGATCAGGAACAGGTTCGCCTTAACCACGATATGGTGCACGAGGTAGAACACCGCGCCGACGATGGCGAGCGGGGTCAGAAGCGCAAGGCCGAGGATCATGTAGCCGATCTGGCTCACGATGTGGAACGACAGGATCTTGCGCATGTCGGATTGTGCTGCGGCGCCCAGAACGCCAACCACCATAGTCAGGGCGGCGACCCAAAGAAGGATCGTGTGGGTGAAGGCCGTGTCATGGTCAAAGACCAGCGTGAACATGCGCAAGAGAGCATAGACGCCCACCTTGGTCAGCAGCCCGGCGAATACCGCAGAGACCGAGAAAGCTGGCGTGTGGTAGGACGCAGGTAGCCAGAAAAAGAGCGGAAAGACCGCCGCTTTGACGCCGAATGCAATCATGAAGAGGACCGCAACGATGGTCAGCAGGCGCTGATCGGCGCCATCCACCGCAGTGGCGAGATCGGCCATGTTGAGCGTGCCGGTCATACCATAAAGCAGGCCGATGCCGGTCAGGAACATGATCGTGGACACAAGGTTCAGCGCCACGTATTTCACGCCGCCGTCGATCTGTTCGGGCCGTCCACCCAGCACCAGAAGGCCAAAGGACGCAATCAGCATCACCTCGAACCAGACATAGAGGTTGAAAAGGTCACCCGTGATGAACGCACCAACCACGCCGGCGATCAGCATGTTGAACAGCGCGTGATACCCCAAACGCTCCATCCCTTCATCGACATCTGCAATGGCGTAGATCGACACGGCAACGGCGACGATGGCAGTGATCAGGACCATCACGGCAGACAGAAGGTCGGCCACCAGCGTGATGCCAAAGGGTGCCGCCCAGCCGCCCATCTGCCCCGCGATCACACCATCGCGCAGGACGGCGTTCATGAGAATAATCGACGCGAACAGAAGCACGGCTGATCCAGCCACGGATATCCAGCGTCCCAGCGGGTTTTGCCGGAGCAGGAAGGTAAAGACCGCCGTGAGGAATGGAACAACGATCGGAAGTGCGAGAAGCCAGCTCACTTGTGTGCCTCGTCAGGTTCGGCCAGGCGCATGTCATCTGGCGTCAGGGAATTCAGGGAGGTCCACGCCCGGAAGACGAGGACGATTGCAAAGGCAAAGAGGCCAAAGCCGATGACGATAGCGGTCAGCACAAGCGCCTGTGGCAATGCGTTGGCCACATCGCCCAGCGGCGCATCCGCCCCTTCCGGGATCAGCGGTGGCGCGCCATCGGTCAGGCGACCCGACACAAAGATCGTCAGGTTGGCCGCATTTGAGATCAGGACCAGACCGAAGATGAAGCGCAGCAAGTTGTTGGACAGCATCAGATAGACCGCAGCCGACACCAGCACGCCGACGGTTATGGCGAACAAAAATTCCATTAGATTTCCTCCTCCATTGCAAAGACAAGGGTGAGGATGGACCCGAACACCACGAGGTAAACGCCGATGTCGAAGACCAGAACGGTCGACAGGGGCAGACCTTTGTCCGTTTCGGTCGCGCCGATGAAAAGCCATTGTCCGGTGAAGAGCGCGTCACCGAACAGGGCTGCAAACAGACCAGCCAAAAGCGCAATGCCCAGCCCCCACATCGCAATGGTCTGTGGCAGCACACGCAATGCGGCGCGCGCATCTTGGGTGCCGCAGGCGATGGCATAGAGGACAAATCCGGTAGCGCCGGTCAGACCGCCGATAAAGCCGCCACCCGGTTCGTTATGACCGCGCAGCATCATGTAGAACGAAAACACCAGCAGGATCCCGGCAAGGTACCGCGTGCCGACGCGCAGGATGACAGAATTCATTTTTGGTCTCCTTTGCGTGTGGTTCGCAGCAGCGCATAGGCCGACAGGGCGGCGATCACGACCACGGCAATCTCGCCAAAGGTGTCGAGCGCCCGGAAGTCTACGAGGATGACGTTGACGATGTTGCGGCCATAGGCTTCGGGCCAGCTGGTTGCTTCGAAGTAATCGGTCAGGCGCAGGTCAAGCGGGCTGGAGACGACAGCGATCAGGATCAGCGAAATCGACGCGCCAACAGCAAGTGACAGGGCGGCGTGACCCAGCCGGAATTCTGCTTTGGGCAGGGATGGCAGGCGCAACATCACGACCGCCACCAGAACGACGACCAGCGTTTCGACCAAAAGCTGGGTGATTGCGACGTCTGGCGCGCTGAACACGATAAAGATCATCGCGATGCCAATGCCGACTACGCCAAGCGCTACGATTCCGGCGATGCGCGAGTTTGTGAACAATGCCAGCACAGCACCTGCAATGGTCAAAAGTGCGATGGAGGTGTGCTTCCATTCCACGTCTGACAGATCGATCGCGATCATCGGCATGCCGGTGTAGACCAGCGTCAGAAGGATACCCGCTGCAATCGTCAGAAATGTTGCAAACAGGTAGCTGGACAGTTTGCCGTTTTGCACAAGCAGGGTTTGCCATTTTGCAAATCCCTTGAGCCCATGAAGAAAGCGGTCCCACCCTTTGTCGAGGTTTGGAATGGCTTGGAAACCCCGTTCAAGCATCGCACGCAGCTGGACGTGGAACATGTAAAACAGCAGGCCCAGCACAAAGGTTGCGATGCTGAGGAATAGCGGGATGTTGACGCCCGCCCAGAGCTTGAGCTCTTTCGCTTCACCGACTTCGCCGGTGAGCGAAATCACGGTCGGGTTGATCAGCGCGACTTGAAGCAGATCGGGGTAGATACCGAACACAGCACCAAGGCTGGCAAGGGTGATCGGCCCGGCCCACATCTGCCAAGGCGCTTCACGCGGAGATTGGCTGGATGGGACGCTGCCTTGCCAGAACGGGCGAAAGGCGACCACACCTGCTACGGCCAGCATCAGAGCATTCGACAATAGCGCCGCACCAGCCACGAGAAGAGGCTCTGAAGCGACGGCAATCGCGCCTGCATATTTCAATTCTTTGCCGATAAAGCCCAGAAACGGCGGGAAGCCAGCCATAGACAGTGCTGCGAGCCCCGCTGCAACGGCGGTGATCGGCATCAACCGCCCAAGACCGCCCAGTTGGTCGGTTTCGCGGGTGCCGGTGGACAGGTCGATACAGCCGACGACAAGGAAGAGCGACGCTTTGTAAAGCGAGTGAACGATCAGGAAGGTCGCAAACGCTGTCATCGCATAGCCGGATTCCTGCCCCAAGAAGAGGGTCAGAGTGCCAAGAGCCATCAGCGTCGTGTAAGCGAGTGCTTGTTTCAGATCGGTTTGCCGGAGCGCCAGAAGGCTGGCAAAGACGGCAGTGATCGCGCCAAGGGTTGTGAGTGTCCAAAGCCACACATCGGTGCCCGACATCGACGGATGCATCCGTGCCATCACGTAAACGCCTGCTTTTACCATCGTGGCCGAGTGCAGGAATGCGCTGACGGGTGTGGGGGCCGCCATTGCGTTCGGCAGCCAGAAGTGGAACGGCACCTGTGCCGATTTGGTAAAGGTGCCCGCCAGCAGCAGGATCAGGATCGGCAGGTACATCGCATGCGCCTTGAGCGCGTCACCCTGTGCAATGATGCCGGAAATGCTTGTTGTGCCAGTGGCTGCAGCCAGCAGGATAAGGCCCGCGAGGAATGCCAATCCGCCCGCACCGGTGACAAACAGCGCTTGCAACGCGTTGCGGCGGCTTTTCTCGGCCTCATGCGAAAAACCGATCAGCATGTATGAGGTAAGCGTTGTCAGTTCCCAGAAGACGAACAGCAGAATCAGGTCGTCTGCCAACACCAACCCCAACATCGACACCATGAAAGACGTCAAAAACAGCGCAAACCGTGCATATTGTGGATGCCCGGCAAGGTAGGTGTTGGAGTAAAGCAGCACCAGCGTTCCAATGCCCGAAATCAGGAGCGAGAAGGTCAGGCTGAGGCCGTCAACGAGGAATGCCAATTCGATCCCAAGCGAGGGAATCCACGGAATGGTCAGTCGAAAGACGTCTTGCGCAGCGATGGTCGGGACCATTGCTGCAAAATAGACGAACAACGCCGCAGCAAACAAAACCGGGACAACCCCGGTCACTCCGTTGCTACGCCCGTCGGTTGGAAAACCGCCTGCCATCAGATAATACCTCCTGCCGCGCCTGTTCCGATTGGCGTCTTAAAACCCGGTGCCTTTGCGGTCAGGACCGAGCAACTGACATGATTGAGCACTGTTTCAGCCGTGTTGCCAATAAACAGGCCAGCCACACCTGTACGGGACAATGTGCCCATGACGATTGTGTCGATGCCCTCGGCTGCAACATGTTCCGGGATAACGTCACCGGGAACACCTTTGATATGAAGCACCCGCATAAGATCGTCAAAATCGTTAAACTCTGACACCAGTGTTTGCAGATGCGCTTTACTCTCTGTTTGGGCGGATATGACGAGTTTGTCGATATCAGTTTCCGAAATCTTGGCGAGGCCATGACGCAACGTGGCTTCTTCCTTGAGGCGCCAGACATTCATCACATCCAGTTTCGCACCATCCGACCGGGCCAATGATGTGGCCAGCTTCATAAGGGTCCTGTTCAGGCTGTCGCGCTCGGCATCCTCGGGATCGGGGTCCACGGCGACCAGAATGCGTTTGGCCTTTGGTTCTGCCGCGGCGTTCAGTACCCAGATCGGGCAGGGGCATTTGCGCAAAAGATGCATATCGGCGCCGGGAAAGAACCGGCGACCGGCAACACGATGTGCGCCCTTGATCACCAGATCATGTCGCCCAATCAGCACTTGGCGGATGGTTTCAATAAAGGGCGTGCCAATCAGCAGCTTCGTTTCGACCGCAATTCCCTTGTTGCGCAGCGCTGTAGCGCGTTCTTCGAGCTTGGCGCGATGAACCGCGACGACGGTCTCGCCGATCTCTTGATTTCCAAGGCCGGGGATCATTGAAAACAGCTTTGAGACGTCTTTGGCCCCGCCGCTGTCGATTGTAGAAACAAGCGTGACGGTCGCGTTATTTGCTGTGGCCAGCCAAATAACGCGCTCAAGTGCCAGTTCGTAAGCACTCTGTTCGTCGCATACGAAAAGTATGTTTTTAAATTGCTGCACGCTGCGCGCTCCTACACCCAGATAACCAGATAGGTTCGCGCCCATCATTGACCAAATCGAAAATACGCGTAGCATTGATAGAAATTATCTATCAAAGGCCTGTCATGCCCAGTTTCCAGCAATTGCGATATCTTGTGGCGGTCGCTGACCAGTTGCATTTCAGACGTGCCGCCGAAGCCTGCAATGTCACGCAACCGACACTCAGCGCTCAGATCAAAGAACTCGAGCTGCGATTGGGGGCCACGCTTGTCGAACGCAGTCGATCGAAAGTGATCATGACGCCAACCGGAAAGGAAATCGCCGAACGGGGGCGTCGTATCTTGCGCGAGGTTTCAGAAATTCACACAATCGCCAAATCTCGGCAAAGTCTGATGAGTTCGGTGATCCGGATTGGTGTGGTGCAGACCGTGGGGTCGTACTTTCTGCCTCTGGTGATCCCGGATCTGCACAAAACCTATCCAAAACTCGGGCTTTATATCCGCGAGGGGTTGCCTGACCTGTTGCTGCGCAACCTTGAAGACGGTGCATTGGATTTGTTGTTTTTCCCGCTGCCGGTCAATCGGGCGGAACTTGAAACCCAATCGTTGTTTCGTGAGCCGATCCAAGTGGTTATGCCAATCGATCATCGGCTTGCGGCAGAGCCTGAGATTGATCCGGTCATGCTGCGGGGAGAAACCGTTCTGTCGCTTGAAAGGGGGCATCGCCTCTACGAACTGGTGCGCACTATTTCTGACGATTACGGTGTTGAGCTTTCGCATGATTACGAAGGCACAAGCCTTGATACATTGCGGCAGATGGTGGCCACAGGGATGGGGCTGTCGCTGATGCCAGCACTGTATGTGAAGTCCGAGGTCGCGCATCAGGACCTGGTTGTCGCCCGCCCATTCAGAGGCACCGCGCCGTCGCGCACCATTGGGATGGTGTGGCGAAAAGGAACCTCGCGTGAGGTAGAATTTCGCCTGCTGTCCAATCTCGTCTGCACGTCGCTCTCCGAACGCGCACCAGAGGTCACTGTTCTGGGCGATGTTTCTTCCCTTTGATATCTCTGCAGGGGGGATCAACCGATATCGGAAAGCCGCGAACCGTCATTCTCCGGCGACGCGCCTTTATTTGCGGGGCGCTGTTGGACCAGCGGTCCCGATCTTGCGAAGAGGGCGGCGCCTCAAAGTCGAACAGGACTTTGCGAAGTTCCCCGTGCATCAACTCAATCATTCCGCACACTAAATTCGATGCATACGATGACTGATTGCGAATTGACGCAATAGGGTGATCAGTCTGCGGCTGTTGAACGGGAACAGGTGCCCCGGAGGTTTGTATCTGTCACAGCCAAAGCACGCCAAGCATAGGCGTCGCGAAACGGTCAGGATGTTTTGCGGGGAATTGGTGGAGCCTAGGGGGATCGAACCCCTGACCTCTTGCATGCCATGCAAGCGCTCTCCCAGCTGAGCTAAGGCCCCGTTTATGCGCGTTCAATTACGCAAAGCCGGGGGCGGGATCAAGCATGATTCCGCCCCTTGGCAGAAATTAATCGTCGTCGTCGCTCGCGACGTCAGCGATATCATCCAAAGAGACGTTATCGTCGTCATCATCCTCGAGAACATCGTCGTCTTCGAGTTCGACATCAACGTCATCATCGTCCAGAACATCCACCTCATCCGCGTCTTCGGTTTTGGCTTTGCTCTGGCGGTCTTCGGCGTCAGCCGCAATCATGCGGGTCTTGCCGGTATCCACTTCGACCACTTCGCCCGTGTAGGGGCTGATGACCGGGTCGGCGTTCAGGTCGTAGAACCGCTTGCCTGTTGTCGGGCAAAGGCGCTTCGTGCCCCATTCTTCTTTGGGCATGGGTGATCCCCTTCAATTGCGTGGTCATATCGACAATCTGCGCCAACTGCCATAACACCGAACCAGTGTCAAAGGCTTTAGGGCCCAGATCTCATCGAGCGGCATATGGGCGTCAGAACCTTCCCCGGCAACCCTGAAATTCCGCTGAAATTGCGGAAGAATGCGCGTGCGCGCAGAATGACGTTGCGGATCTCGCGCGTAGACGGGGCTGTGACCCTAACGGTGCCGCGTGGCGTGTCAGAGCGCGAGGCGCTGGCTTTTGCCGCCGAAAAGCAGGATTGGGTGATCGGACACCTGTCTCAGCAGGCACAGCCTGAACTGGTCGGGCCCGGTCAGACGTTATCTCTTGGAGATCAGGTGTTTGAGATTCGCGCTGGCGATGGCAAGCGGCTTCGGTTGGAGGGGCGGCAGATTTTTCTACCCATGCCTCTCGAAAAGGGCCGAAGACATCTGCTCGTGTGGCTCAAAGAGCAGGCGAGAGCAGAACTGACGCGGGCCTCTGATCTTTATTCAAACCGGCTGGGGCGCAAATATACGCGCCTGACCCTTCGCGATACGCGTTCGCGTTGGGGGTCGTGTTCGTCAGCAGGCGCGTTGATGTATTCGTGGCGTCTGATTCTCGCGCCAAGATCGGTGCTGAATTACGTCGCCGCGCATGAAGTCGCGCATCTGCAAGAAATGAATCATTCGGCTGATTTCTGGAATGTGGTGGATCAGCTTTACGGGCCCCACAAACAGGCGCGGGACTGGCTGCGCAAAGAAGGTCCAAAGCTGCATCGCTTTCGGTTTGACGCTTGACGCATAACTGCGGTGTGATCACAGTTCAGTATGAGCGTCCTGACCCGACCCACAGAACCCACACTGTCTGCGCATGATCGCGTGTATCGCGGTTTGCGCAATCGCATCATGTTTGGCCAGATGTCCCCGGGTGAACAATTGACCCTGCGGGGCGTCGGGCGGGAATTCGATGTTTCAATGACTCCGGCGCGTGAAGCGTTCCAGAGGCTGGTTGCAGAAGGCGCGTTATCGATGTCCGCATCGGGACGCGTGTCAACGCCAGAGCTGTCGAATGACCGGATCGAGGAATTGGCCGCTTTGCGGGCCTTGATTGAAGTGGAGCTGGCCAGCCGCGCTTTGCCGCGCGCCCATCTGGCGTTGATCGACCGTCTGCAGGCCATCAACGGGACCATCGCGGATGCAATCTCGAACCGCGATGCGGTAGGGTATATCCGCACCAATCTGGACTTTCACCGGACGCTTTATCTGCGTGCGCAGGCT
This sequence comes from Marivita sp., assembly GCA_043585115.1. Lineage (GTDB taxonomy): Bacteria > Pseudomonadota > Alphaproteobacteria > Rhodobacterales > Rhodobacteraceae > Marivita. Next base: position 1,690,204 of record CP121326.1, on the reverse strand, counting down.
CCTGCGATGCTTGCTATGGCGGAAACGGTTTGGTTGCAGCTGGGACCAACCATGCGCGCCTTGTATGGCCGACTTCGCCGGACCGAAGCCCCGCAATATCACCGTTTGATCATTGCCGCACTTAAGGCCGGGGATGAACCCGGCCTTCGCTTGGCAGTGCGATCTGATGTGACACAGGGATTGCGGCTGCTGACCGGATAGCCCCCGCGCAGGATTTAATGCGCCATAAATACCGGGATTTCGCAGGTTTCCAGCATGTTGCGCGTCGCGCCACCCAGAATGGCCTCGCGGAATCGCGAGTGACCGTAGGCGCCCATCACAGCCATATCCGCGTTCATGTCAGTCATGTGACGTTTCATGACATCCGAAATGCGCGGCATGGTTTTTGACAACACGTCGATCTCGACCTTGACGTTATGACGGGCCAAAAACTGTGACAGTTGACCACCGGGGTCCGAGCGGGTCGGGCCATGCTTGGGCGGATCAATGACAACGATATGAACTGACTGAGCCGCGCACAGAAATGGCAGGGCGCTCCGAACGGCGCGCAACGCTTCGGCGCTTTCGTTCCAGCCGATGGCGATTTTTTCCGGCATTTTCAATTCGGCGCCGCCATCAGGAAGGACAATGACCGGCGACTGGCCTTCGAAAAGTGCACCTTCGACGACGGGTTCCAGTTCAATGCCTTTGTCGTCTCCGTAGGGCCGTGGTGCCACGGTCAAGTCAGCGAATCGCGCGTGCGACGACACAAAGCGCGCTACATCTGCCAGTTGGCACACAGCCTCGGTTACGCCCCATCGCAGCCCTGATGTGCGCAAATGCTCTTTGCAAGCGTCCGCCAGCGCACTTGCATCGTCGCGGGCTTGGTTCAGCGTTTCCTGCAGAACAGCTGCGTTCATGCCGGCATAATAGTAACCGGTTTGCGTTCGGTCGACGCCGATACAAAGCACATCCAGATGTGCATCGATCGCGGTTGCCAAAGCGGTGGATTGTTTCAGTGTGTCGACCAATTGGGTTTGATCGGTGACCACTGCCAGAATCGTTTTGAAAGACATGGTTGGCTCCCTTGATTGAATACCCTCTGTCATCACCTTCCACACAAGTTGCCCGTGGCGCTTTGACACCCATCAAGAAAGTCCCGCAATTCTATTGATGCAGATCAAGGATAGGTTTGGCCAAGTTTCGCATTAAGGGCCCAGTCTGAAAACCGCCCGCACGGCAGCCGAATCGTGTGGGTACGACGAAGGGACAAAAAATGTTGAACTATATCAAGCTGATCGTGCTTGGAGTGATCGCGCTTCTTGCGATGATCGCAGCCAACTACGGGCGCGATTTGGCCTATCAGGTTCACGCCATCATTATTATGGCGGTATCTGCCGGGCTTTTCCTGTGGACGTTGCGAAACACCGATGAACCGGTGCCAGCAGCTGTTCTTGAAACAAGCTACATGGATGGCGTGATCCGCTATGGCGTGATCGCAACGGCATTCTGGGGTGTGGTTGGGTTCCTGGCGGGAACCTTTATCGCGTTTCAGCTGGCGTTTCCGGGGCTGAATTTCGAATGGGCACAAGGCTATGCCAACTTTGGCCGCTTGCGTCCGCTTCACACCTCTGCGGTGATTTTCGCGTTTGGCGGCAACGCCTTGATCGCGACATCATTCTACGTGGTGCAGCGAACAAGCGCCGCGCGCCTTTGGGGCGGCAATCTCGGATGGTTCGTCTTCTGGGGGTACAACCTGTTTATCGTATTGGCGGCAACCGGCTATCTGCTGGGCGCAACCCAATCCAAAGAATATGCTGAACCGGAGTGGTACGTTGATCTCTGGTTGACCATCGTCTGGCTGGCCTACCTGGCTGTGTTCCTCGGCACGATTATCAAGCGTAAAGAGCCGCATATCTATGTGGCGAACTGGTTCTTCCTGTCCTTTATCGTCACGGTCGCGATGCTTCATGTCTTCAACAACCTGAGCATCCCTGTCTCGATCTTCGGATCGAAATCCGTACAGGTTTTCGCGGGTGTGCAAGATGCGATGGTGCAGTGGTGGTACGGCCACAACGCTGTGGGCTTCTTCCTGACTGCGGGTTTCCTTGGCATGATGTACTACTTCGTGCCCAAGCAGGCCGAACGTCCGGTCTTCAGCTATAAACTGTCGATCATCCACTTCTGGGCGCTGATCTTCCTGTATATCTGGGCTGGTCCGCACCACCTGCACTACACTGCTCTGCCGGATTGGGCTTCGACCCTTGGTATGGTGTTCTCGATCGTTCTGTGGATGCCCAGCTGGGGCGGCATGATCAACGGTCTGATGACGCTGAGTGGTGCATGGGACAAGCTGCGCACCGATCCGGTGATCCGGATGATGGTGATCTCGCTTGGCTTCTACGGCATGTCGACCTTTGAGGGTCCGATGATGTCGATCCGCGCTGTTAACTCGCTGTCGCACTACACCGACTGGACCATCGGTCACGTGCACTCTGGTGCTCTTGGCTGGAACGGGATGATCACCTTCGGTGCTCTGTACTTCCTCGTGCCCAAGCTCTGGAACCGTCAGCGTCTCTATAGCCTGAGCATGGTCAGCTGGCACTTCTGGCTCGCCACCATCGGTATCATTCTCTACGCGGCCTCGATGTGGGTCACTGGTATCATGGAAGGCCTGATGTGGCGCGAAGTCGACGCAAACGGTTTCCTCGTGAACAGCTTTGCCGACACCGTGAGTGCGAAATTCCCGATGTACGTCGTGCGTGCTCTGGGCGGTGTGATGTATGTCACTGGTGCTCTGATCATGTGTTACAACCTTTGGATGACTGTAAAGCGCAGCCCGGCAAAAGAAGCCGCTGTCAGCTCTGCAGCCGTTCCGGCCGAATAAGGAGGCTTGGAAAATGGGTATTCTTGACAAGCACAAGGTCATTGAAACCAACGCGACGCTGTTGCTGATCCTCAGCTTCCTCGTCGTGACCATCGGCGGACTGGTGCAGATTGTGCCGCTCTTCTACCTCGAAAATACCATCGAAGAGGTGGACGGCATGCGTCCCTATACGCCGCTCGAACTGGCCGGTCGTGATGTGTATCTGCGCGAAGGCTGCTATGTCTGCCACAGCCAGATGATCCGTCCGATGCGCGACGAGGTCGAACGGTATGGCCACTACTCGCTGGCAGCGGAATCGATGTACGATCACCCGTTCCAGTGGGGCTCCAAGCGGACAGGGCCTGACCTTGCCCGCGTCGGCGGCCGCTATTCGGATGACTGGCATGTCGATCACCTGCGTGATCCGCAATCCGTGGTGCCGGAATCGGTGATGCCGAAATATGGCTTCCTCGAAACGACCCTGCTGGAAGGCGAACACATCGGCGATGTGATGAAGACCAACGCGTTCGTCGGAGTTCCGTACTCTTCCGAAATGATCGAAGCAGCGCGCGAAGACTTCCGGGCGCAAGCCGATCCGGACAGCGACTTTGACGGTCTGCTCGAACGGTATGGCGAGAATGTCAACGTACGCAACTTTGACGGCCAGCCGGGTGTATCAGAAGCCGATGCGCTGATCGCCTACTTGCAGGTGCTGGGCACAATGGTCGACTTCTCGACCTTCACCCCAGACGCAAGCCGCTAAGGAGGACACCATGGAAACCTATTCTTTCCTTCGAGCCTTCGCTGACAGCTGGATGTTACTCGTTCTGTTCCTGTTCTTCGTCGGGGTCATCCTTTGGGCAGTGCGCCCCGGCAGCAACAAGACACATCGCGATACAGCGAACATTCCGTTTCGCAATGAAGACAAACCCGCCGCATCCAAGGAGGCGAGGACATGAGTAAGAAAGACGACGATCTTGATTATGAAACCACCGGTCACGAGTGGGATGGGATCAAGGAATACAACAAACCGCTCCCGCGCTGGTGGCTGTGGACCTTCTACGCCTGTATCGTGTGGGGTGTGCTGTACTCGATCGCGTACCCGGCATGGCCCGGTATCAAGTCTGCAACCCCCGGGCTTCTTGGGTTCTCGACCCGCGCCGAGGTGGCTGAAGACATCGCAACCTTTGAACAGGCAAACGCCGGCATCAACACGCAGCTTGCGTCGGTCGAACTGACCGAGATCGCGCAGGATGCAGACCTCAACCAATACGCCCAGAATGCGGGTGCTGCGGTGTTCCGCACATGGTGCGCGCAGTGCCACGGTTCCGGCGCAGCCGGTGTGCAAGCCTCGGGCTATCCAAACCTCTTGGACGATGACTGGCTATGGGGAGGTGATATCGAGGCGATCCACGCAACGATTTCCCACGGTATCCGCAACGAAGAAGACCCGGACGCCCGCTGGTCTGAAATGCCGGCTTTCGGAGAAATGCTGGCCGAAGACGCGATCAGCCAAGTGGTCAACTACGTGATGTCGCTCTCGGGCGAGCCGCAGGACGCCTCGATGGTGGCCGCTGGCGAGACCGTGTTCCTCGACAATTGTGCGGCATGCCACATGGACGACGGGACTGGCGATCGTTGGCAGGGGGCACCGAACCTGACGGATGCAATCTGGCTCTATGGCGGTGACTACGCGACTCTGACCGAGACCGTGACCTATTCGCGCTTTGGTGTGATGCCGCCTTGGACAGAGCGTCTTAGCGAAGCCGAGATCCGTGCCGTCGCAACCTATGTGCACGGTCTTGGCGGCGGCGAAGCCCCGGTCGAATAAATCCTGTACTGTCTGGCCTTCGGGCCAGACGGAAAAGCGCCGGTGCCTCGTTCTGTTCGCGCGTTTCGAGGCTCCGGCTTTTGTTCTTTCATGGCTTATTGCCATCTTCGACCGCGCCATGGCCATCGCCTGGCGCGGTTTTTGTTTGGCGTATCATGCCAGAGGCGCGGCGGCTGGTAGACGACAGGATCGATCACTGCCAATCCTCCCAGCGCTTTGGTCCGTCCTGTCCGCGCAGGTCTTCACGATACCAGGATTGCGGGATCTTTTTTTGATACCTGTTGGGCGAAAACGCGCTGGCGCGAAAGAATGTTTTTGCAAGTGTGGTGAACATGACGCTCTCTTTCGTTTGGGTGACTACTGTCGTCATACTTGCCTTTTGTGGCGCCAAATGCGACTCAGGGATAAATTCATTATGTAAGTTGAAATTACATGATTAACTGGACGCGGTTGCCTTCACTTTCGGCGCTTCGTGCGTTTTGTGCCTTTGTGCAAACCGGCTCTGTCACAGATGCCGGGGCGGCTCTCAATGTCAGTCATGCTGCGATTTCCCAGCAATTGCGCAGCCTCGAAACCCATCTGGGCACGCCATTATTTGACCGCTCCAATCGTGCACTTGAACTGACCGATGAGGGGCGGGATTTGGCACGCGCTTTGGAGGATGGCTTTGGCCGCATCGCTGCCGGGGTTGAGGTGCTTGCCAGCTCTGATGCGCAGCGGGCGCTGAACGTGGGCTGCACCCCGACCTTTGCAAGCGCCTGGCTTATGCCGCGTCTTGGCAGCTTTCAGATAGAGCATCCTGGGGTCGATATGATCCTGACCCCCAGTCCGGTTTTGACAGACCCGTCCTCCGGGGCGATTGATGTGGCAATTCGCTATGGAAACGGGGGCTGGGCAGGGCTGCAGAGCGAACCACTTGTAGCATCGCCACTGGTGGTGGTTGCCGCACCCTCATTGTTCAAGGGGCGGATCCCCGAGGAGCCTAAAGACCTCATCAATTATCCATGGCTGGAGGAACTGGGAACAACCGAATCTTCATCATGGCTGGCCGCACGCGGTCTTTCCGATCAGCGCGTCTTGTCGCGCACCGAGGTGCCGGGCAACCTGATGCTGGATGGGGCGCGAAACGGACAAGGGGTCGCTGTGTCTACGCGAATCGCAGTGGCCGAAGACCTCGCGGCCGGACGTTTGATTGCGGTATTCGAGGACAGGCTGGACGCAGGCTATCATTTGGTCACCCGACCGGGCGTGCAGCGGGCACCGCTTAAGGCGTTTTTGCGCTGGATCCGGAGGGAAGCGGGAAAAACCTGAATTAAAGATACAGTATTTGATGCAAGTCAAAGTCTGGCGCGGTGATGCCTGAGAAAAGACGATCAAGCCAAACCGTTTTGGGAGCCACCTCGCTCGTGTCGCAAGCAGAAAATCAAACGCCGCCGAACCTTTATGCCCCTCGGGAGCCGATTTTTCCCAAACGGGTGAAAGGTAACTTCCGCAGTTTCAAGTGGATCATCATGATCGTCACGCTGGGCATTTACTATGTCACACCGTGGATCAGATGGGACCGCGGTCCGCAGTTGCCGGATCAGGCGGTGCTGATTGATCTTGCCAACCGCCGCTTCTTTTTCTTCTGGATCGAGATCTGGCCGCATGAATTCTATTTCGTGGCTGGGCTTCTGATCATGGCGGGCTTGGGTTTGTTTCTGTTCACCTCGGCCTTGGGGCGGGTGTGGTGCGGATACGCATGCCCGCAAACTGTCTGGACTGATCTGTTCATTCTGGTCGAACGCTGGATTGAAGGCGACCGCAACGCGCGCCTGCGCCTGCACCGTCAGGAAAAAATGGATTTCCGTAAAGCACGGCTTCGTGTGACCAAATGGGTGACGTGGTTCTTCATTGGTCTCGCGACCGGTGGCGCTTGGGTCTTTTATTTTGCCGATGCACCAACCCTTTTGCGTGATCTGCTTACGGGGCAGGCCCATCCGGTTGCCTACACAACCATGTTGATTCTCACGGCGACCACATTCTTTTTTGGTGGCTTCGCCCGCGAACAGATCTGCATCTATGCCTGCCCATGGCCACGTATTCAGGCCGCGATGATGGACGAAGACACGCTGACGATTGGATATCGTGAATGGCGTGGAGAACCGCGCGGCAAGCACCGCAAGGGCGAAGGGGCAGAACAACTGGGCGACTGCATTGACTGCATGGCCTGCGTGAATGTTTGCCCCATGGGCATCGACATCCGCGACGGTCAACAGATGGAATGTATCACATGTGGCCTGTGTATTGATGCATGTGATGACATCATGGAGAAGGTGGGCAAGCCGCGCGGTTTGATCGACTATCTCGCGCTTTCGGACGAACCACGGGAACGTGCAGGAGAAAAGCCGCGGACAGCTTGGTTCCATATCTTCCGTATCCGCACGATGATGTACACGACCCTCTGGGCGCTGGTGGGTATCGGTTTGGTCTTTGCATTGTTTATCCGGCCCGAGATCGACATGACCGTCGCGCCTGTCCGGAACCCGACCTTTGTCACTCTGTCTGACGGCTCGATCCGCAACACCTATGATGTGCGTTTGCTTAACAAACACGGAGAAGATCGTCCGTTCCGCATGTCCATCACAGGTCATCCGTCCTTGCGGGTTCAACTCGAAGGGACCCCCTACGAGACCGTCGATGTGCCTGCCAATCAAACCTACCTGCAACGTGTCTACGTGGTGGCGGCACCGGGATCGGACCCTGCGCAAGACGAGCGCACCGATATCCGATTCTGGGTCGAAGACCTCACCAATGGCGACCGCGCCTATACCGACAGTATCTTCAACGGGAGAAGCAACTGATGACCAAAGAACGCAAACTTACCGGCTGGCATGCATTCGCCATCTTTGGCAGCTGTTTCGCGGTGATCATTTCGGTCAATCTGGTATTGGCATATTCCGCCGTAAAAACCTTTCCGGGGCTTGAGGTCAAAAACTCCTATGTTGCGTCGCAAGAGTTCGATGCCCGCCGCGCCGAACAGGAAGCCCTTGGCTGGGATGTCTATGCCGAAGCGAAAGGCGGATTGCTGATCCTGAGCATCAAGGACGCGGACGGGCGACCAGTGCAAGCTGGCAAGCTGGACGCTGTGCTGGGGCGCGCCACCCATGTTCAGGACGACCGCAGTCCTAACTTTGCCTTCGACGGCCATGCCTATGTGGCGCGTGAAACACTCGCACCGGGGAACTGGAATATCCGGATGAAGGCGACCTCTCTTGACGGCGTGCAATTTGAACAGCGCGTCGTACTTCACGTCGAAAGCTAGATCATGACTGTCGCGATGCGCCCCCCGGCTTCGGCATGCCCTGCCTGCTCTGCCGCGCCTGCTGCCGAAGCCTTGGCCGATGCGGCCATACCGCAAGACGTCAACATCGTGCTGTCCTTGCCCTCGATTCATTGCGCGGCCTGTATCTCAGGAGTTGAGCGCATTCTGGGCGCAACCGACGGCGTCAAAGGTGCGCGGGTCAATCTTACGCTCAAGCGCGCTCAGATCGAGGCTGCGTCAGAAGTCACTGCGGATGACCTTGTTCGTGTGCTCGCGAAATCCGGCTATGAGGCGCATGAACTCGACACCACAGCGCTGCGTGCAACCCAGACCGACAAGGCTGGGCATGATCTGCTGATGCGTCTGGCCGTAGCGGGTTTCGCAGCGATGAACATCATGTTGCTGTCTGTGGCAGTCTGGTCCGGTGCAGATGGGCCAACACGGGACATGTTCCACTGGATCTCTGCCGCCATCGCGTTGCCGACCATCGCGTTTTCCGCGCAGCCCTTTTTCAAACATGCCTGGACAGCACTCAGGGCGGGGCGGCTCAATATGGATGTGCCCATCTCGCTTGCGATTGCCTTGGCCGTCGCAACATCGCTTTGGGAAACATCGCTTTCGGGTGAGCACGCCTATTTTGATGCTGCAATCACGCTGACCTTTTTCCTTTTGGCTGGTCGCTATCTGGACCATCGAACCCGTGCCGCGGCCCGATCCGCAGCCGAGGAACTGGCCGCTTTGGAAGTCCCACGTGTCTCGCGCGTCACCGAAGACGGCGAAGAGCAGGTTGCAATGTCTGCGCTTGTTGTTGGTGATTTGATCCGCGTGCGACCTGGCGGGCGTATGCCGGTGGATGGCGAAATCGTAGAAGGCCAGTCGGAACTGGACCGGTCGCTTTTGACTGGTGAGACCAGACCGATCTATGCGGGGCCAGGTGCCCCGGTCAGCGCGGGCGAGGTCAATCTGACCGGTCCTTTGACCATCCGCGCCAATGCTGTCGGTCGCGATACCTCGCTGCACCGGATGGCCGATCTTGTTGCCATCGCGGAATCCGGCCGTTCGCGCTATACGTCGCTGGCTGACAAAGCTGCAAAGCTGTATGCGCCGGGGGTGCACATCCTATCGGCTTTGGCCTTCGCGGGATGGTTTTTCTACACGTTCGATCTGCGCACCGCGCTTAATATTGCGGCGGCGGTTCTGATCATCACATGCCCCTGTGCGCTGGGCCTTGCGGTTCCGGCTGTGACAACTGCGGCATCGGGCCGGTTGTTCCGCAAAGGTTTGCTGATCAAGGACGCAACTGCATTGGAACGCATGGCACAGGTCGACACGGTCGTCTTTGACAAGACCGGCACATTGACAGCAGGTGCACCCGAAGTGATCAATCTGGGTGAACATTCCCGCCGCGATCTTGGCATCGCACGGGCGCTGGCCGAAGGGTCGTCGCATCCGTTGTCCCAATCATTGGTCGACGCGATCCGGGATGCAGGCGTGCCGACAGAGACAGTGACAGATATCACCGAAGTGCCCGGGCACGGCACCGAAGGCAAATGGCGTGGTCAAACAGTGCGTCTGGGCCGCGGCAGCTGGGTCGGTGGCGGCGAGAGCCATGAGACATGTGCCTGGTTGCGTGTCGGTGATCGGGTGGCTGATCCGCTCCGGTTTGTCGATCAAATCCGCGACGGGGCAGAGGCGTTGGTTGCGCAGCTCACAAACGACGGGTTCGATGTGATCCTGATCTCTGGCGACAACACACCCGCTGTCGAGGCCTTTGCCGAACGCATTGGCATCACGAAATGGATGGCCGAGGCATTGCCACAGGACAAGGCCGCCAAGGTTGCGCAACTTACCGAACAGGGAAAATATGTTCTCATGGTCGGGGACGGGTTGAACGACACGGCAGCCCTTGCAGGGGCGCATGCCTCGATCTCGCCTGCGACTGCGCTGGATGCTGCGCGCGTGGCCTCTGACGTGGTTTTGCTGGGCCAATCGCTCGAGCCGATTTCAGACGCGCTTGCGACATCACAGAAGGCCATCAAACGTATCCGCCAAAACTTTACGATTGCGACATGGTACAACATCATTGCTGTCCCGCTGGCTGTGGCCGGGCTGTGTTCGCCGCTTATCGCCGCATTGGCGATGTCGAGCTCTTCGATTACCGTATCCCTGAACGCCCTGCGCCTGAGATAACCCGGAGCTTTCGATGAACGTACTTGCCTATCTTATCCCTGTGTCGCTGATCCTTGGCGGGATCGGGCTGATTGCGTTCGTCTTCACGGTCAAATCCAGACAGTACGAAGACCCCGATGGTGCCGCTGAACGGATCCTGTCAGACGACTACGACGATCACCCGAAGACCTGATCGCTTTGATCAGCTTGGTCCGATCATAAAGCAGGTGACTTGCCGCGCTTGCAATCTGCGGCAGGCCAGATCGGCCGCTTCACGGGTCAATCCCATAAAGTTCGCATCATAGCCTCGCGACCCGTTCACCACTTTGCGCAGCGAGCCATCCAGTGTTGCCATCTCGGCCAGCGCGGTCTTCAGCAAAGCTTTCTCGGCTGCGAACCGGCTTGGGAAACGTCCCACGTTGATACCCCAGTGGCGCCCGCTCGAGGTCGAGATACGGGTAACAACTTCGGCTTCACGTGGTTGGGCGGGCTGCGCCTGCGCAGCTTGCTGCGAAGATGCCGACGCGAGCACCAAGGTCCGTGGCCGGACCACCGGTTTGACAGATGCGCTCGGGGCGGTTTTGTCGGCTGCGGTTGCGGTGTCCGCAGGATCAATCGCTGCGATGGCCACCTGTGCGGCAGTCGCAGCGATTTCCTGAATCTCTGCGGTTTGTACCTCTTCAAGAACCGATTGGATTTCTTCCTGAAGTTCGGCCACCAACGCGTCTGGCAAGACAGGTTCGGCGACGGGCCGTGCGGTCGGGCGTAGGCTGGTTTTTACAGCTGCCGCTACAACGCGGATGGATTTGGCACGTGTGTTGGTTGATGGTGTCTGGCTTCTGGCGATCACAACCTCTGTTTTCACCGAGGTGTCTGGCCCCAAATAGGGCGGCTTGCGCGGGACGCGCAAAGCCATGCGGCTGGGGGCTTTTCTAAAGCCAAGGTCCATCAGCTTAGCGACTTGCGCGTTGCGGGACGCGGTAGAATTGCCGCCGAACACAGTCACAATGATCCGCTCGCGGCCTCGCTCTGCCGATGCGGTGAGGTTGAAACCGGCGGCGCGAGTGTATCCGGTCTTGATCCCGTCTGCTCCGGCATAGCTGTCAAGAAAACGGCGGTTCGTGTGTGCGACCCGCTTGATGCCGGCGTCCGCGCTCCGACGCGAGAACAGGTTGTAGTACTGAGGATAGTCATAGAGCACGTGACGCCCAATGATCGTCATGTCATGGGCCGTCGACAGGTGGCCGTTTTCGGTCAGGCCGTGGGCGTTCTTGAAGGTGGTGCGCGTCATGCCAAGAGCTTTTGCGGTGCGGTTCATCCGGCGTGCAAATGCGGCCTCGGACCCGGAAATCGCTTCGCCAATTGCAGTTGCGGCATCGTTTGCCGATTTCACCGCCGCCGCACGTACGAGATAGCGCAATTGAATGGACGATCCGGCGCGCAGGCCAAGCTTTGATGGCGGTTCAGACGCCGCCTTGCGAGAGATCTTGACCTTGGTATCCATGCTGATTTCACCGTTCTGCACGGCTTCAAACGCAATGTAGAGCGTCATCATCTTGGTCAGAGAGGCCGGATGCAAACGGGTGTTCGCATTCTCGGAATGAATCACCTGGCCATTTCGGGCGTCCATGACCGTAGCAGCGTATGGCGCGGCCATAGCACTGAAGGGCACAAGAACTGCCAACCAGATTGCGGTGATAACATACAGGCCTATTCGGCCCGGCTTTCTACGCCGTCCCGTCACGATAATCCGCCTTCTCTGCCTCAAGCTGCCGAATTTTTTCGGTCAGCATTATTATTAAGCTGAAGTTACCACACGAGAAGAGGCCGATAAAGTCCTTATTTTTATATCTTTTTTCCTTGATTGGAGGGGGCCGGGCGCAAGATGTTGGGGGCGTGCAGAATGTTCTTACTAGGTCAGCCAATGTGGCAAGAATGTGGCACGCACCGTCAGCCGATTTCTGCCACCAAGGGCGGTAGATCGCCAAGGTCTGTGATGCTCCGGTACCGCGGGTTGTCCGGCGCGGCTGCTTTCTCAAGATCCCACTCAAGGTCATGGGGTACATAAACGCCCCAAGCTCCGGCCGCGACCGCCGGAACAACGTCAGAGCGCATTGAGTTACCCACCATCATCGCGGCATCTGTGCCACCGGGGTGTTCGGCAAAGATGGTCTGATACGTTGTCACCGTCTTGTCCGACACAATCGCCACGTCGTCGAAAAGGTCACCCAATCCCGATTGCGCCAGCTTGCGTTCTTGATGGAGCAGATCGCCCTTGGTGATCAGGACAAGGCGATAACTGTCTGCCAAACCGGTCACGGTGGCTTCTACATGCGGCAGCAATTCAATCGGATGGGCCAGCATGTCTTGTCCGGCGTCCAGTATCTTGCGGATCACATGTCCGGGCACGGCGCCCTCTGTCACGTCAATTGCGGTTTCGATCATCGACAGGACAAAGCCCTTCACGCCGAATCCGTAATGGCCGATGTTGCGTTTCTCTGCTTCTATCAAACGCTCCGAGAGCATGGTCCTGTCGGTGTAGTCGGCCAGAAGGTCTTCAAAACGGTCTTGTGTGAGTTTGAAAAAACGTTCGTTGTGCCAAAGCGTATCGTCGGCATCGAACCCGATTGTTAGCAGGTTTCGCGTCATAGCGGGCATGCGCCTCTTTTCTCGCAGTCAGGACGGTATATATAGAGCCATCAAAGATATGGAACCTGAGGTACAGCCCCAAGCATGAGACATCTGTCGATCACCACGGCGTCATCCAGCCCAAAGGCCGGTCCCCCGTCGAACGACGACAACGACACAGGTGTCGTTGTAGAGACGCGTGCAAAGACGAAACGTCCGCCCCTCTACAAGGTGATGCTGCTGAACGATGACTACACCCCGATGGAATTTGTGGTCCATGTTCTTGAACGTTTTTTCGGCATGACCCATGCGCAAGCCTTTGAAATCATGTTGACTGTCCACAAAAAGGGCGTAGCCGTCGTTGGGGTTTTCAGCCACGAAATTGCGGAAACCAAGGTGGGGCAGGTGATGGATTTTGCTCGCCGGCACCAGCACCCGCTACAATGCACAATGGAAAAGGAATAACCGGGTGCGCCCGGGTTTCCCATGACGTTAGCCAGATTAGCCCATGCTTTTGAAACAGGTGCTCTGGACCTGCCCCAAGATGCGCGAGTCGTTCTGCTTGAGCCGAATCCTGACGCGGACCTCGGGTGCCTGCCGTCTGGCGATGTGACTGTTCAGCAGAATTTCAAACCGAACTACGACCTTTTTGAAGCGATGGGCGTGTCTGTGGCGACACGTGTAGAGGCGACGGCTGACGTGGCGCACGTCACTCTTCCGCGCAGTCGTGAACTGGCGCGCGGGCTTGTTGCGCAGGCCGAGGCAATTGCGCCGGAAGGGGTGGTCATTGTCGACGGGGCCAAGACTGACGGCATCGACGCAATGCTCAAATTCGTCAAAAACCGTGTCAGCGTTGAAGGGCAAATGTCCAAGGCCCACGGTAAGGTGTTCTGGTTCAAAGCGGGTACCGCTTTTCAGGACTGCGCCTTGCCCGATCCGGCCCTTGTCAGCAATGGCTGGATCACGCAGCCCGGTGTGTTTTCGGCCGATGGCCCCGACGCAGGGTCAGTTGCGCTTGTCGCAGCGCTGCCCAAAACCCTCAAGGGGCGCGGTGCCGACCTTGGCGGGGGGTGGGGCTACCTGACCAAGCACCTGCTTGATCTTCCCGGCGTGAGCCATATCGACATGATCGAGGCGGATCATCGGGCTTTGACCTGCGCACGGCAAAACCTGAACGACGACCGCGTTGCACTGCATTGGGCGGATGCCAGCAACTGGGGCACACCCGGTACACTTGATTGGGTGGTCACCAATCCGCCCTTTCACACCAGCCGCACCCCCGATGCGTCACTGGGCCAGGATTTCATCCGATCCGCCGCGCGGTTGCTTAAACCCAAAGGCACATTGGTGATGGTCGCAAACCGTCACCTTCCGTATGAGACGACACTGGCGTCCAGCTTTGCTCAGGTCCAAGAGCTTGAAGGCGACAACCGCTTCAAAATCCTGCAAGCTGACCAGCCAAAAGCGTCGGGAAAACAGGGCCGCCAAAGACGGCGCTGAAGGAGAACCACGATGTCATTCTCTATCGAAGGCAAAACCGCCATTGTCACCGGAGCCGCAAACGGCGTTGGCCTTGCGATCGCGCGTCATTTTGTTGATCAGGGCGCAAATGTCATGTTTGCGGACATGGACGAAGCGCGTCTGGCCCATGAATGCGGTGAGATCCCCGAAGAGGATGGAAACATCCGCTACTTCGCCGGGGATCTGCGCGAACGATTGACTCTGGCAAACCTTTTGTCAGCGACGATTGATGCCTTTGATCGCGTCGATATTCTTGTGAACGGAAGCCGTCAGGTTTTACCCTCTGATCCGCTTGACCTTGAAGATACCACGCTCGAGGCGCTGGTTCTGCAGAACGTAACCAATACCTTTCGCCTGTCACAAATGGTCGCCAAGCGCATGATCAAACAAGCGGCTGACAAAACCGAAGGGCAGGCGGGCGCGATTGTGAATCTGTCATCCATCGCTGCGCGCAGGACACAGCCGGAATTGCTTGGCTTCTCGGTGTCGATGGCAGCATTGGACCAGCTTACGCGGTCTTTGGCTGTCTCTTTGGCAGAACACCGTATCCGTGTGAATTCCGTGGCATTGGGGTCGGTTATGTCGGCAAGCCTGAAGCAGGCTTTGAAAGACCATGACGGTTACCGCGAAGAGATTGAAGAGAACACGCCGCTGTCGCGGATTGCCAGCCCCGGAGAACTTGCGCAGGCGGTGCAATTTCTTGCATCCGAAGGCGCGGGCTTCATCACCGGCGAGATCATGACCATCGACGGTGGCCGGACTCTGTTGGATGCAGTGACCGCCCCGGCGCATTGACCATTCCGATTTTCACAAGCAAGCCTTTGGGGTGACTTGTGATTTTTGTCATGCGTTGTACTGTCCTGTCACAAAGATAGGACAGTGATATGACGGAAGAATTTGACACCGAAAAAGCGCGCGCCTCGGCGTGGTTTCGTGAATTGCGCGACCAGATCGTGGCCTCTTTTGAAGGCTTGGAAGACAGCCACGACAAAGGCACCCTGAGTGATGCGGCGCCCGGTCGTTTTGAGGTGACGGAAACCAAACGCACCTCGGATGATGGGTCGGACGCCGGTGGCGGCCTGATGAGCGTGATGCGTGGCGGTCGCGTGTTTGAAAAGGTCGGTGTCAATGTCTCGACCGTCTACGGCACATTGGGAGAGCGCGCGCAAAATGCGATGGCCGCGCGCAAAGGCATTCCGGGCATGAAAGACGATCCCCGTTTTTGGGCGTCAGGCATCAGCCTCGTCGCGCATATGCAGAACCCGCACTGCCCTGCCGTACACATGAACACACGCATGTTCTGGACCCCGCACGCGTGGTGGTTCGGGGGCGGTTCCGACCTGAACCCTTGCATCGAATATGCCGAAGACACGCAGCATTTTCACGACACTCAGAAACAGCATCTCGATCCGCACGGAGAGACGTATTATCCTCGCCTCAAGGAATGGGCGGACGAATATTTCTACGTACCGCACCGGGGTCGCGCACGCGGCGTGGGTGGTATTTTCATGGATGACCACAACACCGGTGATTGGGAACGCGATTTCGGATTGACCCAAGACATCGGTCGCGCGTTCCTGCCCGCATATGTACCCTTGGTCGAAAAGCGCCGTGTGCAGGATTGGTCAGACGCTGACAAAGACACGCAACTGGTGCATCGCGGGCTCTATGCCGAATATAATCTGGTGTACGACCGGGGCACCAAGTTCGGGCTGGAGACAGGGCATGACGCCAACGCGGTGTTGATGAGTCTGCCGCCCTTGGCCAAGTGGGTTTAATCGTCTCGACAAAGCGAAACAGTCCGGCCTAGGCATTCCGCCATGTGCCGGGGTCTATCCCGTCAAGCGACCATTCCCCAACCGACCAGCGCACCAATCGCAGACAGGGCAGCCCGACATGGGCTGTCATGCGGCGGACCTGTCGGTTTCGGCCCTCCGTGATTGTCAGACGCAGCCATGCATCCGGCACCGTTTTGCGATAGCGTACCGGCGGGTCACGGGGCCAAAGGTCTGGGGCGTCGATCTGATCGACAAGGGCAGGTCGGGTTGGCCCATCTTTCAGCGTTACGCCTGCGCGCAGTTGATTCAGGTGATCTTCGGTCGGTGTGCCTTCGACCTGCGCAAGATAGGTCTTTGGCGACCTGAATTTGGGGTTGCTGATCTTGGCTTGTAATTTCCCGTTGTCGGTCAGAACCATCAGTCCTTCGCTGTCCCGATCCAATCGACCGGCCGGATAGACGCCTGGCACGTCTATGAACTCTGACAGGGTCCGCCGCGCGGAACCTTCTGTGCCTTTATCCGTAAACTGCGACAGAACATCGAAGGGTTTGTTGAACAGAAGAATGCGGGTCATTCGGGTTTTGTCCGTTTCGATGCAAAAAAGGTGGTCAACAGCGCCTCTGCTTCAGCCGCATTCAGGCCGTCGTAAATCTCGGGCACATGATGGCATTGCCGATGCGAAAAGACCCGCGCACCATGGGCGACCCCGCCAGATTTCGCGTCCTGTGCCGCGTAATAAAGCCGCCGGATACGGGCGTTTGTGATTGCGCCTGCGCACATCGGACAAGGCTCTAGCGTCACGTAAAGATCGTGATCGCTCAACCGCTCGACCCCCAACTGCGCGCAGGCTGCGCGGATCGCAAGGATTTCTGCGTGCGCCGTCGGGTCGTTCAGTTCTCTGGTGCGATTTCCAGCCGAAGACACAACAGTGCCATCTGGCGCCACAATGACGGCACCGACAGGAACTTCGCCGCGGGCAGCCGCGCTGCGGGCCTCGTCCATGGCCAGTGACATATTTGAGCGGAACACCATACGTCCGTCATAGACCGCGCAATCACCTTTCCCAAGGGGCTGAATTGGACTAAGCCGCTTGGCATGACACAGAACACGCCTCCCGGTGATCGCATCGCCAAAGTTATTGCCCGCGCAGGTCTTGCCAGCCGCCGCGAAGCCGAACAACTGATCCTGCAAGGGCGCGTTTCGGTGAATGGCAAGGTGATCAACAGCCCGGCATTGAACGTGACGACATCCGACAAGGTCGTTGTGAATGGCAAGATCGTGGGCGCACCCGACGAAGCGCGCATCTGGCTGTATCACAAGCCGTTGGGTCTGGTGACCACCACAAAAGACGAGCAGGGTCGCCCGACGATCTTCGACAAACTGCCCGAAGACCTGCCGCGCGTCATGAGCGTCGGCCGTCTCGACCTCAATTCCGAAGGTTTGCTGCTGCTCACCAATGACGGCGGCGTGAAACGCAAGCTTGAGCTGCCCTCAACGGGATGGCTGCGCAAATACCGTGTGCGCGTCAAAGGCCAGCCCAAGGACGAAACCCTCGAACCGCTCCGCAAAGGTTTGGTGATCGACGGCGAACGCTTTCAGCCGATGATTGTGACACTTGACCGGCAACAAGGCGCGAACGCGTGGCTGACGGTTGGCTTGCGCGAGGGCAAGAACCGGGAGATCCGGCGCGCAATGGCGGATCTTGGACTGACTGTGAATCGTTTGATCCGGGTGTCCTACGGACCATTTCAATTGGGGCAGCTGAAAGCCGGAGCCGTCGAAGAACTGCGGCGCAAAGTTGTGCGGGATCAGTTGGGCCTTGATTCCCAACCCGACGAAAAAACCGCCAAGCCTAAAAAATCAAAGGGAAATGTCGTAAAGCGCAAGCCGCGCCCGGCTCGTCCCGGTGCCAAGAGGTCTGGAAAGACTCCCTGATCTTTCCCCTTTAACGCCAAGTTTCCGCCCGTTTTCGTGGCGACATTCGCAGCATGTTGATCACTTTCATCACCTCTGCTGTGCTCGTGACCTCCGTGCTGCTTGTTTTGTCGAACCTCGGAACCGTTGCCGACGACACAACCAAAGCTTTGCGCGGCGCGGTCCAGCGTATCCGCACAACCGGTGCCATGGCCTCTTGGGTGGCGTTCGTCATTCTTTGGCTGACCATCTTCCTGCTGGGGTTCCTGTAATGCGAGACCGATTGGATAGCCTTGTCGATTACCAAAGCAGTGCGGCATTGGGCAAAGTGGCGCCGGTGGACGATGTTCCCGTCGGGTTTATGGTTCTTGCAACCTGTCCTTTGATCCTTTGGTTGCTGGACGGTACGGTTGCAGGCTTTGCGTCGGCGATTTTGATCATCGCGTTGTTCGGCACCGGGCTTTTGTGTCTTTCGCTGGGGCAGAAAACTCACATTGCCTATGATCTGGCTGATGTGGCCTCCCGTCCGAAGATCCCGTTCAAGCTGATTGGCAGCGTCATCGTGGCCTTGGTCGTGAGCCTTTTGGCCACCACCAAAATTGAAGTGCCAGCCATTCCACTTTTGATCGGGTTGTCCACATTCATCCTGTGCTTGATTTCCTTCGGCCTTGATCCGATGAGCGACAAGGGCATGGACAATCCGGCCACCCGTAACCGGATCATCAGCCGCAATCTCTACCAAGGCTTTGATGACCGCTTTGAATACATGTTGTTGACGCTGTCACGGCTCGAGGATGACGATCTTTACGAACGCACACGCGCAGTGTGAACACGGTGATGGGTTTGCTTGGCACAATCGATGGATCGACACCCACCGTACAGCGGATCGCGCCAACCGTGTCAAAACTGATCGACAAGGTGGAGGCCGAAGTCTCTGCCCTTGCTGAGACGTCAAAGGGTAGCGTGACACCTTTCGAGCGGCGTAAGTTCCTTGTCAAACTACAGACACTTGTTGACACATTCGAAGCGCGTGCCCGCAAGAATGGTATTGGCAAGGGGCGCGACAATTTCGAACTTCAAACGGACGTTCTGTTCAATCGCATGAACCGCTATAACGCCGCCTGAGCGGATCTGCGCCGAGTTCCCCCTAGTAAGCCCTAGACACATCCCCTAAGTTTCTAGCAACACGTTGGAAAAGGGGGACACATGTCCGGTGCTGGCCTGCAAAAAGTAAGCTACGCCTTGCTTCTGGTTTTGCTGTTCGGAGTGACCTCCGGCTGGCTGGGAGGGTTGTAGCCATGGCCCAGCGATTTGGCGGAAAATATAGCCCCGACGGGTCCAGCTCTCGGGGCACGACCAACGGTTCTTCCAAAGGCTTCAAAGGTGCAACCGTCGATCCCGTGGGCGCAAGGTCGAACGTCTTGTTCGTGCCTCCTGTTGTGTTGGCCTTCACATCGTTGAATGAAGGTGCGATTGGCTTGGGTGTTGGCCTCATTGGCGCAGCGACGCTGCTGCTGGGCGCGTGGCTCTTGCGGGGCGGATTGACTGCCGAAGCTGCGTATAACGCCCGCAAGGTCGCCCGACGCCCGGCCTTTCCGCGCAAACTTACCGCTGCGGTCCTGGCCGGTGCGGGTGTGGGCATAGCGGCCTTTGCCAATGAACCTGGCGTGATCGCCCCTGTGATCTACGGGTTGGCAGCCACCGCGCTGCATGTCGGCGCTTTCGGAATTGATCCGATGCGTGACAAAGGCATGGAAGGCATCGACACGTTTCAACAAGATCGGGTGGCGCGCGCCGTCGATGAGGCCGAAGCCCATCTTGCGATGATGCGCGACGCCATCAAACGCTCTGGCGACCGTCGCATGATCGCGCGTGTCGAGCAGTTCGAGGCAACAGCCAAAGATCTGTTTCGCACAGTCGAAGAAGATCCCAGAGACCTCACATCTGCGCGGAAGTACTTAAGCGTCTACTTGATGGGTGCACGTGATGCGACGGTCAAATTTGCGGATGTGTTCGCCCGCACACAAGACCCGCAGGCCCGGTCGGATTACGAAGCGTTGTTGGACGATCTTGAAAAGAACTTTTCCGCGCGTACGCGCAAGATGCTGCTGGATGACCGCTCCGATCTGACCGTCGAAATCGACGTTCTGCGAGACCGCTTGCAGCGTGAAGGTGTCCAAATTGATCGCGAAATGAAATAGAATAGAAATGAGTTGAAGAGGGAACCTCAATGTCTGAATCAAACCGCGCCAAAGCTCAGGATGCGCTCGCTCTGGTCGAAGAAGTGAACGCTGTCATTCTGCCCGAACCCAAGGCAGCGGACGCAATTGTGCCTTTGGCGCAAGCGGATCCGGTCGCAAGCGAAGAAATCCGGTCCCGAATGGCCGAGATCGACATGAGCGACACCCAATCCATTGTGTCCTTCGGTTCGAACGCACAGGCGGAATTGCAGGAAATCTCGCAGTCGATGTTGGCAGATGTCCGCAACAAGGATGTGGGACCAGCAGGTGACAGCCTGCGCGGAATCGTCAGCACGATCCGGGGCTTTTCGGTCTCCGAACTTGATGTGCGTCGTGAACGCTCGTGGTGGGAAAAGCTGCTGGGCCGCGCGGCCCCCTTTGCCAAATTCACGGCCAAGTTCGAAAAGGTGCAAGGCCAGATCGACCGCATCACAGAGGATTTGCTCAAGCACGAACACACGCTGCTGAAGGATATCAAATCGCTCGACCTGCTCTATGACAAGACATTGCAGTTCTATGACGAATTGGCGCTTTATATCGCCGCTGGTGAGGAAAAGCTGAAAGACCTCGACGCGACCGACATTCCCGCCAAAGAAGCCGAAGTACAGGCGGCGGCGGAAAACGATCAGGTTATGAAGGCACAGGAGCTGCGTGACCTGCGGGCCGCCCGCGATGATCTTGAGCGCCGGGTCCACGACCTGAAACTGACACGTCAGGTGACCATGCAGTCCCTCCCATCGATCCGTTTGGTGCAGGAAAACGACAAATCGCTGGTCACAAAGATCAACTCGACCTTGGTCAACACCGTGCCGCTTTGGGAAACCCAACTGGCGCAGGCCGTCACAATCCAACGCTCTGCCGAAGCTGCGGCAGCGGTACGCGACGCCAATGATCTGACCAATGAGCTTTTGACGTCGAACGCCAAGAACCTGCGCGACAGCAACAAGTTGATCCGCGAAGAAATGGAGCGTGGAGTGTTTGATATCGAAGCTGTCAAACAGGCCAACGCAGACCTGATCGGCACCATTCAGGAAAGCCTTCAAATTGCGGACGAAGGCAAGGCAAAACGCGCTGCAGCCGAAGCCGAACTCAAGAAAATGGAAGCCGAACTGCGCGATACACTGGCGTCGGCCAAGGCCCGGAAGGACGGGATCGGCGATACCACTGCGGCGTCGATGCCGGATCAGTAAACTCGGGATGCGGCGCTGGTTTCATATCCTGTGGTCCTGCGCCGCATTCGCGGCCCTTTCGGCCTGTGATCCACTCTCCGGAACCGATGTGCCTGCGGACACCAAACCGCAAGCCAGACCGGAACGGCCGGAAATCGTGGCGAAACCCGCCATACAGAAACCCTCCGATCAAGCTATCGCCCTGCGCAGCTACTATGCGCGCGTGCAGGAAGACCTGCTGGCCCAAGGCCTGCTGCGCGTCGATGGTGGTGGCGTGGACACGCCGTTCACCAATGAAATGCTGGCGCGGAACTTTGAACGTATCGCACTGGCCGAGGAATATACCCGTGGCGCCGGGCTTGAGCCGTCCAGCGGCGAATTGGGCGAGATCAAGAAATGGCTTGTGCCGGTCCGTGTCGAGATGATCTTTGGCAATAGCCTCTCTGAGGAGGAACAGGCGAAGGACCGCACCACGCTGGGCGCCTATACGCGCAGGTTGTCGCGCGTGTCCGGCCATCCGATCTCGCTGGTATCGTCGCAAGCCAATTTCCACGTATTGGTGATGGGTGAAGACGACAAAGCGCAGTTGCGGGACGTCTTGGATCGAATTGCTCCGGGGATGGAGGCATCCAGCAGGGCAATCTTTCTGAACCTGCCCCGATCAATCCATTGTCTTGTGGTGGCCTTTGCCGATGCCAACTCTGGCAGCGCGTATCGGCAAGCCGTGGCTTTGGTGCGCACCGAACATCCTGATTTGACACGTCGTGCCTGCTATCACGAAGAACTGGCGCAGGGTCTTGGCCTTGCCAATGACGATCAGAACGCGCGGCCCTCGATCTTTAACGATGACGAGGAATTCGCACTGTTGACCACCCATGACGAACTGCTGCTGAAAATGCTGTACGATCCCCGCCTGACACCCGGCATGTCCGCCGATCAGGCGCGCCCCATTGTCCGAACGCTTGCCCTCGAAGTGACGGGCGGCGGACCAAGCTGACTTAACGGAGACACTTTATGCCCATTTTCGATTTCCTGAGCGGTCAATTCATCGACGTCATCCACTGGACGGATGACACACGTGACACGATGGTCTGGCGCTTTGAACGCGAAGGTCATGAAATCAAGTACGGTGCCAAATTGACTGTGCGCGAAGGGCAGGCGGCTGTGTTCGTGCATGAGGGGCAATTGGCGGATGTGTTCACGCCCGGGCTATATATGCTCGAAACCAACAACATGCCGATCATGACCAGTCTTCAGCACTGGGATCACGGTTTTAAATCGCCATTCAAATCCGAAGTCTATTACGTCAACACGACCCGTTTTCAGGATCTGAAATGGGGTACCAAGAATCCCATTATCTGCCGTGATCCCGAATTTGGCCCCGTACGTTTGCGGGCCTTTGGCACCTATTCCGTGCGCGTGACCGATCCGGCCAAGTTCCTTGTCGAGATTGTTGGCACGGATGGTGAATTCACCATGGACGAGATCAGCTACCAAATCCGCAACATCATCGTGCAGGAATTCTCACGCACCATCGCACGTGCAGGGATTCCGGTGCTTGATATGGCGGCGAACACCCGCGAACTTGGCCGACTGCTGGCCAAAGAAATTGCCCCGACCTTGGCGGAATACGGCCTCGAACTGCCAGAGCTCTACATTGAAAATATCTCGCTTCCACCTGCCGTCGAAGCGGTGCTCGACAAGCGGTCGTCTATGGGCGTGATTGGTAACCTCAACGAGTACATGCAATTCCAAGCCGCCGAAGCACTAGGCAAAGACGGGGCAGGGGCCGCGGCCATTCAGGCTGGTCTTGGTGCCGGACTGGGGATGCAAATCGGCCATGCTGCGGCCCAATCCGGACCTTGGGGGGCGACCCCGCAACTTGAAGGTGCGGCACCGGCATCACGTCAAATGGCACCACCGCCCCCGCCGGTGGAGCATGTTTGGCATGTTGCTGAAAATGGCGAAACCAAAGGTCCGTTTTCCAAAGCTGCCTTGGGCAGGATGGCAACCGACGGCGCTTTGACCCGCGACAGCTATGTCTGGACGCCAGGCCAAGATGGTTGGAAAAAAGCCGATGAGGTGATGGAACTGGCTCAGTTGTTTACCGTCCTGCCGCCGCCCCCCCCGGGCGCGTAGACAGCGACCGTGCAGAACTTGCCAAGGCAAACAAAGCAGGTTGGCCAGTCGCTATGGCCGCACCTCTCTATCATGCCTTGGGACAAAGAATTACTTGTTTGCCGCGTGCGTCCATATGACGACAGCGTTTTCCGCCATGCCGTCGCCTCCAGGCTTCTCGGCCGCCATAAGAAGCCGGAGTTTCCGCGCCTCGTGCGCAGCTTTTTCATTGGTCAGCTGCGCGTTAGTCTCAGTGTCACTTATTTTGGTTTCCGTGAATATGTCATGGCTCCGATGAACGTCCTTGCGTGGTGCACATATGGAAAAGGTGAAGAGAAAGAATGGTAGAAACGCAGCATCACTTCCCCTGTGACCAATGTGGCGCAGATTTCCGGTTCGATCCGGAACGCGGGCTTTTGCTGTGTGACCATTGTGGCAATACCAGCGAGATTTCCGGCTCTGGACCGTGGTCCGGCGGAAGCATCCGCGAAATTGATTTTCAAACCGCCATTGCAGACCGCTTGCCATCCCAAGAGATGGAAGAGACGCGCGTTACGAAATGTCCGAACTGCGCAGCACAAGTCGAATTTGATCCCGGTGTACACGCTGCCGAATGTCCGTTCTGTGCGACGCCTGTGGTCGCGGACACCGGAAGCAACAGGCATATCAAACCCAAGGGTCTCTTGCCTTTTGCGCTAGACGAGCAGACCGCCCGCTCTGAGATGAACCAATGGTTGGGGGGGCTTTGGTTTGCGCCAAACGGGTTGCAGGAATACGCCCGCAAAGGCCGCAAGATGACAGGGATCTACGTACCCTATTGGACCTTTGATGCCCAAACCCACTCTGCCTACCGGGGTGAGCATGGCACGGTCTACTACGAGACCCGGCGCGTGGTGCGGAATGGAAAATCCGAGACGGTGCGCGTTGCCAAAGTACGGTGGCGGCCTGCCTCGGGTCGGGTTGCCCGGTTCTTTGATGATGTGCTTGTGCTGGCGTCGCGGTCACTGCCGAAGAAATATACAGACGGGCTTGAACCTTGGGATCTGTCGGCGCTTGAGCCTTATCAGCCAGAATACCTTGCCGGCTTCCGGGCCGAAGCTTATGGCGTTGAGCTTGACGAGGGATACTCAGAAGCGCGTGGTCATATGGACCGCGTTATCATGCGCGATGTAAAGTTCGACATCGGCGGCGATCGGCAACGTGTTCACGCCATCGACACGCGCGTTTCGGATGTGACGTTCAAGCACATTCTGTTGCCCGTCTGGTTGGCAGCCTACAAATACCGCGGCAAAAGCTATCGCTTTGTCGTCAACGGGCGCACCGGTGCGGTTCAGGGCGAACGCCCGTGGTCTGGCTGGAAAATCGCCTTTGCCGTGATTGTCGGTCTGATTTTAGCAGCAGGATTCGGATACGTGGTCGCGATGAACCAGTGATGGTCAGACCAGCATCCCACCGTCTGTATCGTCACCTGCTTCTTCCAACAGCGCACTCATGTCCGGCACGGTGATGTGACGCTTGCCTTCCAGCGTAATGATGCCGTCCTTTTTCAACGCGGACACCTGACGCGACACGGTCTCAAGCGTAAGGCCAAGATAATCTGCCATCGCCTCGCGCGTGAGCGGAAGATCAAAGGTCACGGGGCCGTCCAGACCACCCAAGTTCAATGTCGCATCGCGCCGCGCGATAATCGACAAAAGAGATGCGATCTTTTCCCGGGCTGTCTTGCGGCCCAGAACCAGCATCCATTCGCGGGCGGCATCCAATTCGTCCAGCGTCATTTCCAAAAGGCGCTGCGCAATATGTGGGGTGCGCTCCATCATGTCTTCAAATGGCGCTTTGCGGAAACAGCACATCACCATATCCGTGGTTGCAACCACGTCATAGGCGGCGGTTGCCCGACCCGGGCGTCCGACAAAATCGCTGGGCAGCAAAAGACCCACCATTTGCGTGCGACCGTCTTCCATAGTCTGCGTCAATGTGGCGATGCCAGATACGACCGAGCCAACGAAATCCATACGATCACCGGACCAGATCACAGTCTGGCCAGCTTCGAAACGACGATAGTATTTGATGTCCTCAAGGCGGTTCAATTCATCGGATTCGCAACGCGCGCACACGGCTCTGTGGCGGATCGGGCAGTCACCGCATTCCTGCGTGACGGAAAGGCTATCTTCTTTCAACATGGTTCCGGTCTTGATCTGTATCAATGTTGTAAATTCGTTCCCTCAGTAATGCTATGCGCATGGTAGCGAGAACACAACTTTCCCGGTTGGGACTATTCGACGCTAAGGTACCTCGATATACGAGTTACCCGACGTCTCCGCATTTCAAGAATGACGTGAAACCTAAGGATTTCTCGGATTGGATCGAAGCGATCCCCGAAAACTCCGATATATCGCTTTATTTGCATGTGCCGTTTTGTCGCCGTTTATGTTGGTTCTGCGCTTGTCGCACGCAAGGTACCGCCAGTGGTGAACCGGTAACAGCCTATGTCGAAACGCTCAAAGATGAACTGTCGCTGCTAAAACGACATCTGCCGCGCGGGGTTCGCTTGTCGCGCTTGCATTGGGGTGGCGGTACGCCCACGCTTTTGTCGCCTGACCACATGCGCGATTTATCCCAGACCGTTCGCGAAGTGGCAGACTTTTCTGACAATTATGAATTTTCGGTCGAAATCGATCCAAACGAAATAGACGCAGCCCGTCTTGATGTGCTGTTTGAAAACGGAATGAATCGCGCGTCCATCGGTGTTCAGGATTTCGATCCCGACATTCAAAAGACGATTGGCCGCGAACAAAGTTTCGACACCACGAAACGCGCCGTTGATATGATCCGTGACCGCGGTATCCAAAGCCTGAATGCCGACATCCTCTATGGTCTTCCGGATCAGACCCGCAGCAAGATTGTCGATTCTGTACAAAAACTCCTGTCGTTGTCACCGGACCGCGTTGCGCTCTATGGCTATGCTCACGTTCCGTGGATGGCCAAGCGGCAACAGATGATCCCATCGGACGCGCTGCCGCGCCCCGATGAACGGCTTGATCTGTTCGAAACGGCGCGCAAGCTGTTCGTCTGGGACAATTACGATGAAATTGGCATCGACCATTTTGCGACCAAGGAAGACGGTCTTTCCGTAGCTGCCCGCAACGGCACGTTACGGCGGAACTTCCAAGGCTACACGGATGACACCTCTGACGTGCTTGTCGGGCTTGGAGCGTCGTCGATTTCAAAGTTCCCGCAAGGCTATGCACAGAATGCGCCAGCGACGTCGGCCTACACCAAGGCGATCCGCGCGCATGAGTTCTCGACCGCACGTGGCCACAGCTTTACCGATGATGACAAGCTTCGTGCACGTATGATCGAAATGCTGATGTGTGACTTCCGCGTCGATACCGAAGAACTTGTCCGCGACTACGATACAACAAAGTCGGAACTACGCGCGATCTTTGACCGGACAAATTCCGAATTCGAAGGTCTGCTTGAGGTGGACGCGTCAGGCTTGCACGTGCCGCCAAAGGCGCGGCCTTTGACACGGATTATCGCCCGCAGCTTTGACGCTTACGATTTGTCTTCGGCAGGGCACAGCTCGGCGATCTAACTCGCGAGATCGAATGCGGCGGCCATAAGGGTTTTCGTGTAATCTGTTTGCGGGTTGGTAAAGACGTCGTCTGCCGACCCGTACTCCACCACATCTCCCGTTCGCATCACGATCACCTTGTGCGACATCGCTCGTACGACTTTGAGATCGTGACTGATGAACAGATATGCCAGATCGTATTTCCGCTGCAAATCCCGCAACAGGTTCACGATCTGCACCTGAACGGTCATGTCCAGCGCAGATGTCGGTTCGTCAAGCACAACCAGCTTGGGGCGCAGCACCATAGCGCGCGCAATCGCGATGCGCTGCCGTTGACCGCCGGAAAATTCATGCGGGTAGCGATGCATGGTGGCGGGATCAAGGCCAACCTCGGTCATGACTTCGGTCACGAGTTCACGGTCCGACCGTCCATCCGGAGATCCGTGCACACCCAACCCTTCGGCAATGATCTGTTCGCAGGTCATACGTGGGCTCAGGCTGCCAAACGGATCCTGAAACACGATTTGCATGTCGCTGCGCAACCGCCTCAGTTCCTTTGTCGACCAGTCGCGCACATTCTGGCCACGATAGGTGATCCCGCCTTCTGAGCCGATCAGCCGCATGATGGCAAGCGCCAAGGTCGTCTTTCCCGACCCGGATTCGCCCACAATCCCAACGGTCTCTCCGGCGCGCACCGCAATACTGGCGTCATTGACAGCTTTCACATAGCCGACGGTCCGTTTCATGAAACCCTTCTGGATCGGAAACCAGATCCGGAGCCCGTCCGTTCGCGCGATCTCTTCCGCGTCGGTTTTGACCGGGTCCGGTGATCCGGTCGACTCTGCGCTCAAGAGCATTTGCGTATACGGATGCTGCGGGTTGCGGAAGATCTCGGCAGTTGGTCCTGTCTCGACAATCTCGCCGTTTTTCATAACGCAGACCCGGTCGGCGATCTTGCGCACGATGCCAAGGTCATGAGTGATGAACAGCAGGCTCATGTCTTCGGCTTTTTTGAGCTCCGCCAACAGTTCGAGGATCTGCGCCTGGATCGTCACGTCCAGTGCCGTCGTCGGCTCGTCCGCGATCAGCAATTCCGGCCCGTTTGCCAATGCCATCGCAATCATCACGCGCTGTCGCTGACCACCTGACAGCTGGTGCGGATAGGCACCCAGCCGGCTTTCGGGGTCACGGATGCCCACCTTGTTCAAAAGCTCGATGATCCGCGTGCGGGCTGTATCACCGACCAGCCCCTGATGAAGCGCGAGCGACTCGGAAAGTTGCTTTTCCAGTGTGTGCAGCGGGTTCAAAGAGGTCATAGGCTCTTGAAAGATGAAGCTGATATCGTTGCCGCGAATACGCCGCAGCTGCGCATCATCTGCGCCAACCATTTCTTCGCCGTTATATAGAACCGATCCTGCCACCCGCGCCGAATCGCCCAGTAGCGACACTGTCGACAGGGCGGTCACAGATTTTCCCGACCCGGACTCGCCCACCAGCGCAACGGTCTCTCCGCGCTCGATATGGAACGACACACCGCGCACCGCAGGAACCGTCTGCCCGTCCTGCCGGAAGCCGACACTCAGGTTGTTGACCTCAAGGATTGTGCTCATGTGAATGTCTTCCTCGGATCAAACGCGTCCCGAACGCCTTCAAAGATAAACACCAACAGCGACAGCATCAGCGCGAACACAAAGAACGCGGTAAAGCCAAGCCATGGCGCCTGAAGGTTTTGTTTTGCCTGAAGCGTCAGTTCGCCCAGAGACGGCGCCGAAGAGGGCAGGCCAAAGCCAAGGAAGTCGAGGCCCGCCAACGTGCTGATCGTGCCGGTCACGATGAACGGCAACATGGTCAGCGTTGCCACCATCGCGTTGGGCAGCATGTGCCGGAACATGATCGTGGCGTTCGACACACCCAATGCTTTTGCCGCGCGCACGTATTCCAGATTTCGGGCGCGCAGAAACTCTGCCCGCACCACCCCAACCAGTGCGGTCCAGCCGAACAGCACTGTAAGAAATACAAGGAGCCAGAAACTTCGCCCCAATATCGCGAATAGAATGATGATGATGTATAGCGATGGTGTCGAAGACCAAATTTCAATGATCCGCTGGAAGATCAGATCAAGCCAGCCGCCGAAATAGCCCTGCAATGCTCCCGCGACGATACCAACAACACTCGCCAGCGCGGTCACGATCAGGGTGAACACAATCGACAACCGGAAGCCATAGATCACCCGCGCCATCACATCGCGCTTTGTGTCATCGGTGCCCAGCCAGTTTTGATCATTCGGCGGAAGAGGGGCCGCTCCGGGGCGATCCACCGGCGTTTGGTAGTCATAGGGAATCGGCGGCCAAAGCGCCCAACCCTTTTCGAAATCGCCATCGGGCACAAAGCCTTCATCGACCTGCTGTATCAACCCGTCTGGGTCGTCAAAGCACTCCTCAAGGCCACCCGTCCGGATCAGACATTGTACCTCAGGGTCACGATAGGCGGCCTCTGTACGAAAATCGCCGCCGAATTCGGTCTCTGGGTAGAAGTTGAAAATCGGCGTGTAATAGTCACCGCGATATTGCACGAGGATCGGTTTGTCGTTGGCGATGAATTCGGCCAACAGGGACAGTCCGAACAGCACGCAAAAGATGATCAGCGACCAGAACGCCCGACGGTTCCGCTTGAAATTGTTCCAGCGGCGCTGGTTCAGCGGCGACAGGGTGAACATGCCGCGCTTGGGTGCGACAGGCACTGCAGGGCTGGGTTGCGTCACAAGATCGGGTTCAGGTTGTGCCACCATGCTCAGCCCTCCCGCCGTTCGAAATCGATCCGCGGATCGACCAGTACATACATCAGATCGGACAGGATTCCGACCAACAGGCCAATCAGGCCAAACACAAACAGCGTGCCAAAGATCACCGGATAATCCCGAGCGACGGCGGCCTCAAATCCAAGGCGGCCCAAACCATCTAGCGAGAAGATCGTTTCGATGATCAGCGATCCCGAAAAGAACACCCCAATAAAGACGGCCGGAAAACCTGCGATCACGATCAGCATAGCGTTGCGGAAGACGTGACCGTAAAGAACCCGGCTTTCCGCCAACCCCTTGGCCCGCGCGGTGATCACGTATTGCTTTTTGATCTCGTCCAGAAAGCTGTTTTTGGTCAACAGCGTCAGGGTTGCAAAGGCTGAAATCGTCGATGCAACCACCGGCAACGTGATGTGCCAGAAGTAATCGGCGATTTTTCCAAAGAACGACAACTGTTCCCAATTGTCAGAGGTCAGTCCCCTCAGCGGGAAGATCTGATAATAGGAACCACCCGCGAACAGAACCAGCAACAGGATCGCGAACAGAAATCCGGGTATCGCATAGGCCACGATGATGGCGGCCGAGGTATACGTGTCGAACGCGGTACCGTCTTTGACTGCTTTGCGGATACCCAGCGGGATCGACACCAGATAAGCGATGATCGTGGACCACAAACCAAGCGAAATCGACACCGGCATCTTTTCCAGCACCAGTTCCATGACGCCAATCGACCGGAAATAGCTCTCTCCGAAATCCAGCCGCAGGTAGTTCCACATCATCATGCCGAACCGTTCGACCACACCGATGGTCTCTTTCGCGCAGGCTGGGTCTTCGATGTTGGGCGTACCGGTAAACCCATCCTCGCAAACGATGCGGGCGAACCCGAAATCGACTTCAAGCTGTTCAAGAAACTCCGGCGGCAAGCCGCGGCTGCCCGCGTATTGCTCGCTCTCTTCGGCGGCTGCGACACCGGCATCCCCGGACCCGGCAAAGCCTTCAAAGACATCGCCTTCGCCCTCGAACTGGGCAATATACTGCTCGATCGGGCCACCCGGCACAAACTGGGTCAGCGCGAAGTTTACGATCATGATCCCAAGCAAGGTGGGAATGATCAGCAGCAATCGTCTGAGGATATAGGCGCCCATATCAGTTGAGCGCGCCGCTTGCCCGCAGTGCCTCGGCCTTGTCTTCGTTCACCCACCACAGGTCCAGATAGCCAAGGTCGTAGGGCGGAAGGTTCTCGGGGAACTCGTACATGTCATAGGCCGCAACCCAGTGATCTGCGATATAGCCCGTCGGCACGACGAAGAATTCGTACCGCAGCGCCCGGTCCAGCGCCTTCAGGGCTGTGTCGGTCTCTTCTTGTGTGGTCGTCGTAAACGAGGCTTCGATGATCGCATCAACCAAAGGGCTGGCAAGCCCGGCAGGGTTGAACAGGCTGAACTCGGCCTCTTGCGATCCGTACATCTGGCTCAGGCCACCGCCGGTGGACAGGAACGATCCATAACGCGTGGAATAAAGCATGTCATAATCACGGTCACGACGGCGGTTCGTGTATTGTGACGGATCAACCTTTTCCAATGTGATTGCGATACCCAACTGCTCTAGGTTCTGAGCATAGGTTTCGTGCATGGCATCGACCGAGTCCTGAATGTTGGTCGGATACAGCATTGTGATTTCAAGCGGCTGACCCTCGGCATTGCGGCGAATACCGTCATCGCCCACGACCCAGCCCGCGGCTTCCAGAAGGCGCGACGCACTGCGCATGTTACCACGGTCGTTCAAACGGCTGCCGTTCGATTCATGTGTGATGCGCACGGGTTCCGAAAGCAGTTCTGGCGGGACAACATCCCCCAGAGATTCCAGAAACGCCAACTCTGCCCCGGTTGGCGTGTCTTTTGCCTCGATCGGAGTGCCTTCGACAAAGGAACTGCGGGGCGAATAAAGACCAAACAGAAGCGACTCGTTGGTCCACTCAAAATTGAAGGCAAGTGCCACAGCCTCGCGGACGCGCTTGTCGGCGAATTGGGGCTTGGCAAGATTAAAGACAAATCCTGTCGGGTTGGGCGGTGAACCGTCCGGCAATTCGTATTTTACGATCGCCCCGGTGTCGATTTTTGGAAAATCATAAGAGCTGGCCCAAAGCTTTGGGTCGCTTTCGATGCGGATCGTATATTCACCCGCCTTGAACGCCTCAAACGATGCCGTCTGATCCGAGAAATACTCGATCCGCACGGTTTCGTAATTGTGGCGCCCCTTGTTGAATGGCAGGTCCTTGCCCCAGTAATCGTCACGCAGTTTGTAAACGATCTGCCGGTTGATGTCGTAGCTCTCAAGCTTGTAAGGGCCCGATCCCACGGCAACTTCCAGACGGGGTTCGTCAAGGCGCCGGGTCTCATCCGCCTCGAACCACGCTTTCGAGAAAATCGGCGTGCTGCCCACGGTCTCAATCCGGCTGCGTTTGGACAATTCGGGATTGAAGGTGAATTTGACGGTGTGCTCATCCAAGGCTTCGGCACCCGTCACCATGCGGCCAACGGCCTGTGCGTAAGACGGTAATCCTTGCTCGATGAAAAGCCGGTGGCTGTAGACCACGTCTTCGGCGGTGACTGGTGTGCCGTCCCAGAACGTGGCTTCGGGGCGCATATGGAAAATCACCCAATCGCGGCTTTCCGGGTATTCGATGCGTTCTGCGACAACACCGTAATACTGACCAACGCCATCTGCTGTCGTTTCGATCAATTGGTCGTACTGGATGGACGTCAACGCACCCGCGCGGCCTTTGCGCGAATAGGGGTTGAGGCTGTCGAACGTACCGGACGCGCCCAACGCGATTTCACCGCCTTTGGGGGCGTCAGGATTCACATAATCCAGGTGATCATAATCGGCCGGATAGTCGAGGTTTCCAAAGTAGGAATAACCGTGCGACTCGATCACCTCCTCATGGGCCTCTGCGCGGACCTGGCTGGCAGCGAGCGCCACCGTTATTGCCATCAATCCACTGATCGTCAGTTTGCGAAACGTCGTTTGCTGCAACGCCGTCGTGGCGATCGTTTGGTGCACCATGCGTAAAACCCCTCTGTCTCCGCCTCTGCATCATACTCTTTATGTAAGCTAAAGAACCAATTCGCCCACATTCAAGCCGCTAATTCGAAATGGGGCCGCATTGCGCCTGCAAACAAGGGAGAAAACGAAATTGTGAAAAAGAAAAAGCCGCCACCCCTAGGGGCGGCGGCCAAATCAGGCTCTGATGGATCAGATGATCACTCAGAGAATGTCGCGAGATAGGCGATCAGGTTCTGGCGGTCTTCCGACTTGTTCAAACCGGCAAATCCCATGGATGTGCCCGGCGCCCAACCACGCGGGTTCTCAAGGAAGTAGTAAAGGTTCTCGGGGGTCCATACGTCGGCGACTTCGTTCAGAGCGCCGGAGTAGTTAAAGCCCTCTGCAGCACCGACGTCGCGACCGACGACGTTATACAGGTATGGACCAGCCGCATTTTCGCCGGCTTCAAGCTTGTGACATGCGCGGCATTTGCCAAAGACCCGCTCGCCTTTGCCGGCGTCCGCGGTTTCGATCATGGTGTCAAAATTGACTTCCGCCACGACCTCTTCTGTCGCTTCATCGTCTCCGGTTTCGATCACGTAGACCGCAACCTCTTCGCCATGTGCACCACCCACATGGTAAAGTGTCTCTGCTGCCCATTTGCCCAGAAGAAAGATCAGGAGCGCGCCACAAAAGCTGCCGACGATCTTTGTAAAGGTCATTGTATCCAACATTGTGTGCGTACCCGTCCGCTAGTGTTTCTTGCGTATCGCGCGGGTATCTATTGCTTCCCCTTGGCCAAGGCAAGGTGTAGAAGCCGCGACCAAACGCCCAGTGAGCCAGAATTCTCGGAGTCCGCATGACCAACGCCATCGCTTTTCAGGGGGAATTGGGCGCCTATTCGCACGAGGCGTGTCGCGACGCGCGCCCGGATATGGACGCCTTGCCCTGTCGAACCTTCGAAGATGTCATCGAAGCGGTGCAAACAGGGCGTGCAGATCTGGCCATGTTGCCTGTTGAAAACACGATTTATGGCCGTGTTGCCGACATTCACAGATTGCTGCCGAAAAGCGGGCTCAAAATCATTGATGAGTCTTTCGTCCGTGTGCACATCAACCTTCTTGGCGTGCCCGGTGCGCGTCTCGAGGATGTGACCGAGGCCCATTCGCATCTTGTCCTGTTGCCGCAATGCGCAACTTTTCTAAGCGAACACGGGATTCGCGGCAGGGTAAACGCGGACAATGCCCGCGCCGCGCGCGAAATCTCGGAACGGGGTGAAAAGAATGTGGCAGCGTTGGCCAGTGAGCTTGCCGGAGAGATCTACGGCCTTGATGTATTGGCCCGCCATATCGAGGACACCGACAGCAACACCACCCGCTTCTTGCTGATGTCCCGTGATGGCGATGACACCCGCCGCGGCGATCATGGCATGATGACCACTTTCGTTTTTCAGGTCCGCAACATCCCGGCAGCCCTCTATAAAGCGATGGGCGGCTTCGCGACCAACGGGGTGAACATGACCAAACTCGAAAGCTATATGGTAGATGGCTCCTTTACCGCGACTCAATTCTACGCAGATATCGAAGGTCACCCCGATGACCCGGATGTCGAACGCGCCTTGGAAGAACTCGACTACTTCACCGACATGCTGAACATTCTGGGGACCTACCCACGCGATCCCAGACGGGACTAAAGGCAGGCGTCACGTCTCTTTCGTGATGCCTTGACTAACGCTGCAAAAGTGCCTGTCTGAAAGGGAGCGGATCAAGGTTTTCTCGCCCGCCACAAGCAATTCGAATTCTAGACCAGGACCGCGCCATGACAGACGCCACCCAAGCCAGCGCCCAAAGCTACGCACCCGATCCCCGCAATGACACTGTCGAGATATACGTGAACGGCGCGTTCTTCCCGCGTGACAAGGCGATGGTGCCCGTCTTTGATAGCGGCTTCGTGCTCGGTGACGGCGTGTGGGAAGGGATGCGGCTGGTCAAAGGCACGCTTTTGGCCGTCGACGAACATATGGCCCGGCTCTACGAAGGGGCCAATTCCATCCAACTCGATATCGGGATGGACCGCGATGCGTTGGTCGGCGAAATCTGGAAAACCCTGAACCACAATAAAATGGAGGACGGCGCCCATATCCGCCTGATGATCTCGCGCGGGGTGAAATCGACGCCAAACCAGGATCCGCGCTTTGTCGTCGGTGATGCGACCATCGTTATTGTTGCCGAATACAAGCAACCCAACGCCGCCCTCAAGGCGCGGGGGCTCAAACTGATGACGTCGACCATCCGCTGTTCGACGCCGGATGTTTTCGATCTGCGGCTCAATTCCCATTCACGACTGAACTTTATCCAAGCGCTCATTCAGGCCATTAACATGGGTGCGGACGAAGCGTTGATGCTGGATGACCGGGGCTTTGTTGCCAGCTGCAACTCCACCAATTTCTTCATCATCCGTGGCGAAGAGTTGTGGACCTCGACAGGGACCACCTGCTTTAACGGCATCACAAGGTCCAAGGCGATCAAGCTGTGGCGCGACGCGGGCAAACCGGTGTTCGAGAAAGACTACACATTGGCCGAAACATACGCCGCCGATGAGGCCTTTGTGACCGGCACCTTGGGCGGGATCACACCTGTGACCATGATCGACGGCCGCAAGGTCGGCACTGGAAAACCCGGGCCTGTTACGGCTGCGATTGCCGATCTTTACCGGGCATATATCGGAGAATGATCGCGCCTGTCGACAAACGCGCCTGCTCCTGCGAACCTCTGTCAAACGCATAACCCGAAAGGAAAAGGCCCATGTCGGAAATCTGGGAACAAACAGCAACCCGGATCGCGGCAGACGTCCGCTCCCGGAACCTTTCGGCGCTGGAAGTCACGCAGGCGCATCTGGCCCGTCTTGATGCCGTTAATCCGGCGATCAATGCCGTTGTGCAAGACTGCTCGGAAGACGCGCTAGACGCGGCAAGGCAGGTTGATGCAGCTCTTGATCGTGGCGAGGACATGGGTCCGCTCTGCGGTGTGCCGGTAACGATCAAGGTCAATGTCGATCAGCGCGGCCATGCAACCACGAATGGCGTGCGGCTTTTGGCGGATCATGACGCCACCGAAGACAGCCCTGTTGTGTCGAATATTCGCAAAGCGGGCGGTGTCATCATAGGACGCACCAACACACCCGCCTTTTCGCTGCGGTGGTTCACCAATAACGGGCTGCACGGTCAAACGCTCAACCCGCATAACCGTGAAATCACGCCCGGCGGATCATCAGGCGGGGCGGCTGCTGCGGTCGCGTCGGGCATCTGCGCCATCGGACATGGCACGGATATCGCAGGCTCTATCCGCTATCCGGCCTATGCCTGCGGACTGCATGGTCTTCGTCCGACACTGGGCCGGGTGCCCGCGTATAATGCCAGCGCGCCGGACCGCTTTATCGGGGCACAACTCATGGCCGTATCAGGCCCGTTGGCGCGCAGCATCGATGACATTGATATCGCCTTTGCGGCCATGTCGATGCCCGACCCAAGAGACCCGTGGTACGTGCCCGCGCCCCAAACCAACCCCGATTTCCCGAAAAGGGCCGCTCTTTCGATTGCGCCGGATGGTATGCCGGTCAGTGACGATGTTGCCGCAGCCTTGCAGGATGCAGCCGCCCGTTTGCGGGCCGCGGGCTGGACCGTGGAAGAGGTGCCGTGCCCGCCGATGCGCCGTGCGGCGGATATCAATGCCTGTCTCTGGATGTCGGAAATGCAGTTCGGCGCTGCTGATCTTCTGGCCCGTGAGGCAGACCCGGATGCGCAGTTTGCTTTTGCGCGGATGTCCGAAGATGCCGGTGAAGTTGGCTTCGGTTCTCTGATGGAGGCGCTTCAGGCCCGTGCTGGTGTGGTGCGGGACTGGCAGATTTTTCTTGAGACCTATCCGGTTCTGCTTTGCCCGATCTCGGGCGAATTGCCATTCGACCAACAGCTTGACGTGCAGTCGGATACATCGTTCGCGCGCGTGTTCGAAGCGCAACTGACCCAACGCGCCCTTCCTGTCATCGGGATGCCCGGCCTTGCTGTCGCCACAGGGATCACCAAAGACCGACCCGTTGGCGTCCAACTGATCGGCCCACGCTACCGCGAAGATATCCTTCTTGCCGCCGGCCGCGCTATCGAGGCGGCGGGCAGTCCGGTGGGTGTTGTTGACCCGACCTGATTTCTGATGTTCGCCGCTTTGGGGATCCCAAGGTTGAAAGGCTGCGGGATCAATCGTGTTAGACGCGCGTGCGGTGTTCTTTAAAGGACGGTTTGATACTCTTGTGTCAGACTTTGTCGGTCTGTTCGTGTGGGGGGAGCTGGCGTATTTGTTAAGGCATCTTAACGGTTTGCAAACTCTAACGCGCCATTAACCGGGTTTGCAAAGTTAGGTCCGGATCGGACCCATTGTTTCGCGCGCGAAACATTTTGCCGTAAGGAGCGGTCCTGGACGCACCCCTGTCTCAGATCAAAAGCCCCGCCGCCCCCTCGTGCCGCAGCAGCCAGACCTTGGTCTCGACCCCGCCATCTCCGGAAAAGCCGCCCAGCCCCTTTGCGCCCAGCACCCGGTGGCACGGCACAAGGATTGGCAAAGGGTTGCCGCCACAGGCCTGCCCAATGGCTTGTGCCGGGACACCAAGCTGTTTGGCCAAATCGCCATAGGTGCGGGTTTCGCCAAACGGGATCGCCGACATTGCGGCGCAGACCGTGCGTTGGAAATCGGAACAGGTCAGACGGATGGGGACTGTAAATTCTTGGCGCTGCCCTGCGAAATACGCCTCCAACTGGCTGGCGGCCTGTTGCAGGACAGGCGTCGCGTCCTGCCGCCCATCCCGCCATTCCAGTGCAGTCAGGCCGATCCCGTCGGCAAGCAAGGTCAGCGGCCCAAGGGGCGAGGCGACGCAATGCTCGGACAGGGTCATGGTTTGAGGCCAAGGCGGATTGGCCCTTGGGCGGACACAGGATCAACCGGAACGCCTTTCTGCGTCGCGACCAGCGAGAGACCTGCCGCAACGCGTCGGATATCCGGCATCAAGGGACGCCAATCCGCCGAAAGACGTCGCGCTGCTTCGGACGGGCAGAAGGTTTTGTCAGGCCCACGCGCTTCGGCAAGGGCCATCAAAACCCCGGCGATGTCGTCATCGCCGGGGGTATTGTGCGGGTCGGTCAGCCCAACGCCTCGTTGCAGCGCCCGCAAGTGCCCGCATGCTGATGCGCGCCGACATCCGGCAGGATTTTCCAGCAACGCTGGCACTTTTCGCCATCGGCTTTTTCGAACACCACCCCAACGCCATCGACTTCCGGCAGACGGAACGCCTCGGACGGAGCAGGGTCGCCGGTCAGGCTGATGCCGGAGGTGATGCATATGTCGTCAAAGTTCACTGACTTGAGAGCCTCAAGTGTCTCGGCGTCGTCGATATGAACCACAGGGGCCGCTTCGAGCGAGGCACCGATCACCTTGTTGGTCCTTTGCACCTCAAGCGCAGCCGTCACAGCGCGACGGGCGCGGCGCACCTTGGCCCATTTCGCAGCGAGTACGTCGTCTTTCCACGCTGCAGGCGTTTCCGGAATGTCCTGCAAATGCACAGACGACTCGTCGCCCGGATAGCGGTCAAGCCAGACGTCTTCCATCGTGAACACCAGAACCGGAGCGAGCCATGTGGTCAGCCGTTGGAACAGAATGTCCATCACGGTCCGCGCGGCGCGGCGGCGTTGGGTGTCGCCGTCGCAGTACAGTGCATCTTTGCGGATATCGAAATAGAACGCGCTGAGTTCGACGGTGCAGAAGTTGAACAGCTGCTGGAACACACCCTGAAAATCGTAGGCGTCGTAACCGGCGCGAACAACCTCGTCCAACTCTGCCAGCCGGTGCAGAACAAAGCGTTCCAGTTCCGGCATGTCCGCAGGTTCGACGCGATCGGACTCGTCGAAATGCGACAGCGCGCCCAGCATAAAGCGCATCGTGTTGCGCAGGCGGCGGTAGCTGTCGGAGACGCCTTTGAGGATTTCCGGGCCAATGCGCAGGTCCGCCGTGTAGTCCGATTGGGCCACCCAGAGGCGCAGGATATCGGCGCCGTATTGCTTGGTCACATCCTCGGGGGCCACGGTGTTGCCCAGCGACTTGGACATCTTGTTGCCCTTCTCGTCGAGCGTAAACCCGTGGGTCAGCACCCCGCGATAGGGCGCGCGACCCCGTGTGCCGCAGGATTGCAGCATCGACGAATGGAACCAGCCGCGATGCTGGTCGGTGCCTTCGAGATAGAGATCGGCCAAACCGTCTTCG
Organism: Marivita sp.; assembly: GCA_043585115.1. GTDB lineage: Bacteria > Pseudomonadota > Alphaproteobacteria > Rhodobacterales > Rhodobacteraceae > Marivita. The sequence continues at coordinate 1,650,966 of CP121326.1, read as the reverse complement.
GACCCGTCCTCGCGGTCGCGGAGAACGAACGCATGGGTCGAGCCTGAGTCGAACCAGACGTCGAGAATGTCGAACACCTGCTCCCATTCTTCGGGATTGTAGTCGTTGCCCAGGAACCGCTCTTTTGCGCCGTCCTTATACCACGCATCGGCACCTTCGGCCTCGAACGCCTCGAGGATACGGGCGTTCACGGTTTCGTCGCGCAACAGGAAGTCGTCGTCGGTCGGCAAAGCGCCTTTCTTGACGAAGCATGTCAGCGGCACACCCCACGCGCGCTGACGGGACAGAACCCAATCGGGCCGCGCTTCGATCATCGAATAGAGGCGGTTGCGTCCGGTTTGCGGAGTCCATTTGACCAATTGGTCAATACTGGTCAGCGCGCGGTCGCGGATCGTCTTGCCATAGGTGTCCTGACCGTCACCAACCTCTTTGTCGATGGCGGCGAACCATTGAGGCGTATTGCGGTAGATTACCGGAGCCTTGGACCGCCACGAATGCGGATAGCTGTGCGTCATGCGCCCACGGGCGAGCAATCCACCGACCTCGACCAGCTTGTCGATCACGGCGGTGTTGGCCTTGCCCTCCTTGCCCTTATGGTCGAGCACCTTGAGGCCCGCGAAAAACGGCACATGCGGCAGGAACTCTGATTCCTCACCCACATTATGCGTCATCCGGTCCATCCAGCCGCGTGCAACGAAGGCGTCGTAGTCTTCCTGACCGTGGCTTGGCGCGGTGTGGACAAAGCCCGTGCCTGCGTCGTCAGTCACATGGTCGCCGTCGATCATTGGAACGTCGTAATCCCAGAAGCCGTCCGCGCCGTCTGCACCGTTGAACGGGTGGACCAGCGACAATGCACCCAGCTCGTCAGCGGATACGTCGCGCAGGCGGCGGTACATAGACGGCTCAAGCCGTGCCTTGGCAAGCACGTCTTCGGCCAACGCATCGGCCAGCAGATAGCGATCTCCGATGCGCGCCCAGCATTCCTCTGGTCGACCGGTGACTTCGTACAGGCCGTAGCTGATCGTGTGGTTGTAGGCGACGGCCTTGTTCGACGGAATCGTCCAAGGAGTTGTCGTCCAGATAACAACCTTAACGCCCTGTAAATCACCCGTTCCGTTGGTCGCTTTGAACGGAACCCAGATCGTGTGGGACTTGTGATCGTGGTATTCGATCTCGGCCTCGGCCAGCGCAGTCTTCTCAACCGGTGACCACATCACGGGCTTACTGCCCTGATAGAGCGTGCCGTTCATCAGGAATTTCTGGAACTCCTCCGCGATGATCCGCTCGGCGCGGAAATCCATCGTGAGGTAGGGACGCTCCCATGTGCCGGTGATGCCGAGGCGCTTGAATTCATCGCGCTGGATATCGATCCAGCCTTCAGCGAATTCGCGGCATTCCTGGCGGAACTCGACAACGTCGACATCGTCTTTGTTCTTGCCCTTGGCGCGGTATTTTTCCTCGATCTTCCACTCGATGGGCAGGCCGTGGCAATCCCAGCCGGGGATATAGCGCGCGTCGCGGCCCATCATTTGTTGGGAGCGCACCACCATGTCCTTGAGGATCTTGTTCAGCGCGTGGCCGATATGCAGGTGCCCGTTCGCATAGGGCGGGCCGTCGTGGAGGGTAAACGGCTGGCGACCGGATGCCTTTTCGCGCAGGCGGTCGTAGACGCCGATCTTGGCCCATTTGGCCAGCCATTCGGGTTCGCGCTTGGGCAAGCCAGCGCGCATCGGGAAATCGGTTTTCGGCAGGTTCAGCGTGTCTTTGTATTCAGGTGTGTCGGCGCACATTTGGGGCGTCCTCGGGTCTTCGTATCAGGGGAATGTGAGAGGATCGGCGCGGGTGACCATACGCCTTGTCCCGGCGGCTCATGGTCTCAGAGCGCCGGGCAGGTAATTCGAATAATGATCGCGAATATCTGCGTCATGGCGCGCGTTATAGGAGCGACAACGTCAGACGTCCAGATGGTGTTTCCCCGTCCCTCGGGCCGGAACCGCATTGAGGACAGGCTCCAAACGCTCTGGCGCTATTTGGAACGGGAAGACCGGGCATGTCAGACATCGAACAATGTCCCGACAAAATAGGCGATAGCGGCCGCTGTTCCGCCAATCAACAGGGTTTCAAAACCGGACCGCCACCAAGGTGAAAGGGACCATTTGGATTTGTATGCGCCGATGGCGAAAAAGGTGATCAGTGTCGCACCTGTGGACAGGCGGAAGGCATCGTTCAGGCCGAAAAGAAAGGGCAAAAGCGGAACCATGCCCGCCACGAGGAAGGCGGCAAAGGTGGCCCAAGCGGCCTTGAACGGATGCGGGTCGACGGAGGCCAGACCGTATTCGCCCTCAAGCATCAATTGCACCCACTGATCGTGGTTCTGTGCAATCTGGTCCACTGCGCCTTCCAGAGCGTCTCCGGACAGACCCTTGCGACGCAGGATTTCACGCAATTCGCGGCGTTCGCCTTCGGGGTATTTGCGGATATGGCGTTCTTCGATTTCGCGCAGACGGCGGGCATCATCCAGTTCGGCCTTGGTGGCCGAATAATTGCCAGCCGCCATCGAAAACCCGTCAGCCAGCACATTCGCAATGCCAAGCGCGATAATGATCCAAGGCGAGAGGCCAGCCCCTGCGACACCGGCCACGATGGCGAATGTTGTTACCGATCCGTCGATGCCGCCATAAACAATGTCGCGCAGATACCCGCGCCCCGCGGGGGCGTCGATGCGCGCTTCGATTTCGGCCTGACTGTGTCCGTGATCTTCGGGAGTTTGCTCCATGTCCGGCAGACTGCGCTGCATCGGGCGCGGCTGCCATGCGCTAGATCAAAAAGGGTGTTAGCGGGTCTTGCTGCTGATGAGACCAGACAAGGCGGTTTTCACAATCGACCGGACCGACGGGCGTTTGCCGTCGGCAAAGGGCAGGGGACGGCAGACTTCGATCGCGGCCACGCCGACGCGGGCCGTCAGGGCACCGTTGACCAGACCTTCGCCAAAACGGCGCGACAGTTTGCCCAGGAGTGAGCCTCCGAGGATGGGTTCGAGCATGTCGTCGCCGACAGCAACCGCACCCGTGGCCACAAGATGTGACAGCACCGCCCGGGTCAGCCGCCAACTTCCCAGAGTGCCCGAACGCCCGCCATAGATTTCCGCGATGCGGCGGATCATACGAATATTGGAGCCAAGCGCCGCCACCACATCAGCCAGCGCCAAAGGCACAAGTGCTGTCACGGTGGCGACCTGACGGGCCGCTGCTTCGACTTCGCGCCGGGCGGCTGCATCCAAGGGACCCAACAGCTCGGTATCGGCCAAAGCGATGAGCGCCGAGGCGTCGAACATATCGGCCTGCCGGTCCTTGAGCTTGTCACGGCCCCATTTGGTGTCGTCGCGTGAGGCGTAGAGCCCTGTCAGATCCTTTACCACGGCGCGCGCGGCAGTCAGATCTTCGCTGGCAAGTGCGGCGTCGGCTGCGTGTTGAATGCGGTCGATCCGGCCAAGACGGGCAAAGGCGGAAAGTTCCTTGATGACAATCAGGAGAACGACAAACAGAAACAGCCCGAACAGCGCGGCCACAGCATAGCCCAGATAAAGGTTCTGCGTGACCAGATTGGTCACAAAATTCCACGCCGCGACAGACGCGACAGTGGTTATCAACAAAACCAGCAATGACCAGAACCACCGCGCCAGCCGCGAGACGGGTCGTGCTGCAAGCGCGGCAGCGGTGGTCATTGCCTGCCCTTGTGGTGCGGGCTCCAGAATGTCGGGCACCGGCGGCGCCTCTGCCGGGGTGGGGCCCGGTGTGTCGTCGTCCAGATCGAACAGGACAGGGCCGTTGGTTTTGGTCATGTCTGTGTCCTTTGCCAGTGATATCGAATGTCGGGCAGACCTTCGTCATTTGTTGCGCCATCGGTGCGCTTGATCTCGGCAAAGCCGTGGGTCGTATAGAACGCTTGCGCGCGGGTGTTTTGTTGAAACGTCCAGAGCGATAAGGTGTCCTGCGTCTGCATGGCGCTTTTCAGAAGCTGTGATCCAACACCCTGACCACGGGCTTCTGGGGCGATGTAGAGCGCATGAATCTCCTGGCCGTCGCGGGCCAGAAACCCGGTAACTGTTTCGTCTTGGGAAACAGTCACCCAACCCCGGTCAACCATCATCGCGGCATGGGCGATGTCCTCGGCGCGGGTGTGGATGCGCGGCATCCAGGGGGTTTCGTCGATCCACGACGACAGTATCGCCCCGACGCGTCCGGCATCAAGCGACGTGGCGGGCCGCAGCACGGTCACAATCGGTCTCCGATCAAAAATTCCGCAGCACGGTCCAGTCTGATATGCGGCGGCCCTTCGCCGGGTTTGAGGCTGAGTTGCGCGGGGGCGAAGCGCATGATCTGATAGTCTTGGTCGAGCCACTTTTCTGCTCCGTCGCGCGCGGGGCCGAGCAAATGCGTCGGGTCTTGGGGCAATTCGCCGGGATAGAATGCGGCCTGTTTGCCGCTGTCGAGCAGCGTGCCGCGCACACAGGCCAATTCAGAGCCATTATGCGTGCGCATTTCCTCGATTGTGGCGCGTAAACTGGCGATGGACATGGCACTGGTCTTGGCGCCTGCGAATTGCGCGCGGTCGCGGGCCTCGCGGGTCAGGGCTTCCATGATCGCAGTAAGACGGGCGTGCTGGGTATGGTGCAAATGATCCGCCTTGGTCGCCGCGAAGAGAATCTTTTCGACCCGTTTGCCCAGCAAAAGCTGGCTCAGAAACGCGTTTTGTCCCGGCCGGAAGGCGCTGAGGATATCGGACATGGCCTGCCGCATGTCCTCGACCGCCTGCGGGCCTGCATGGATCGCACCCAAGGCATCAACCAAGACCACCTGGCGGTCGATCTTTGCGAAATGATCGCGGAAGAAGGGTTTGACCACTTGCGACTTATACGCCTCGAACCTGCGCTCCATTTCACGGGCAAGGGATTTGCGCGGCGGGTTGGATGCTGGCGGCAAGGGCGCAAAGGTGAGAACCGGACTGCCCGCCAGATCGCCGGGCAACAGAAACCGGCCCGGGGTGCAATCGGAAAACCCTGCTTTGCGGGCGGCGGTGAGATAGGCGGTAAAGCTTGCCGCCAATTTCTGCGCGCGCGGTTCGTCAAGCGGTGCGGTCGTGTCTTCTGCCCGCGCTTGCGCAACATAGGCCTGAGCGCTTTCGCGGCTTTCGATCCGGTTCAGGGTTTCTTCAGACCATTGCTGGTAGGTTTTGTCCAACAAGCCCAGATCCAGCAACCACTCACCAGGATAATCCACAATGTCGAGATGGATCGTTCGTGGCCCCTGAATACCCGACAAAAGCCCCGAGGGACGCACCTTGAGGGACAAGCGTAATTCGCTGATCGTGCGGGTGCTGTCGGGCCAGTGCGGTTCACGCGACGTCAAATCGCCAAGATGGGTCTCATAGTCAAAGCGCGGCAGCGTATCGTCCGGCTGTGGTTGAAGATAGGCCGTCAGAATCCGCCCCTCGCTTTGCGCCAGAAGCCCCGGCATCCGTCCGCGATCCATCAGGTTGGCCACCAGCGACGTAATGAACACTGTCTTGCCCGAGCGGGCCAGACCTGTGACGCCAAGGCGGATCACAGGTTCAAAAAAAGTGCCCGACACGGTGTCGGTGACGTTTTCGATGCCGCGCGTCAGGGTGTCGGCGATGGTGGAAATGACCAAGGGCGGCCTCTTTTCGTTGCAATACCCCAACAGATAAAGCCGGGCCTCTCTGGTTACTAGGGCCGTGCAAGGGGGATTGTTTGGCGCAAATCGTCAGGATAAGCGGTGCGCATGCCCAGATATGCCTTAAAAGTCGAATATGATGGTGCGCCATTTGCCGGATGGCAAAGGCAAGCCGATCACCCATCCGTCCAAGGTGCGATCGAAACGGCACTGGCCAAGCTGGAGCCGGGCGAGCACACCATTGCCGCTGCAGGGCGAACGGATGCGGGTGTTCATGCACGGGGGCAGGTGTGCCACTGCGATCTGGTGAAGGATTGGTCTGCGTTTCGGTTGTCCGAGGCGCTGAATCATCATCTCAAGCCGCTGCCGGTGGCGATTGTGGACGCGGCAGAGGTGGCCGACGACTGGCACGCACGGTTTTCAGCCGTGGAGCGCCGGTATCTGTTCCGGCTTGTCTCGCGTCGTGCGCCGTTGACGTTGGAGGCAGGGCAGGTCTGGCAGGTGAAGCAAGAGCTTGCGCTTGGTCCGATGCAGGCCGCTGCACAGCATTTGATTGGCGTGCATGACTTTACCACGTTTCGATCGACGATGTGTCAAGCGGCGTCGCCCGTCAAAACGCTGGATGCATTGGATATCACACAGGTCGAAAGGGATTGGGGCACCGAGTTCCAATTCCGTCTGCGCGCGCGGTCCTTCTTGCACAATCAGGTGCGCAGTTTTGTCGGCACATTGGAACGGGTCGGGGCGGGCGCGTGGACGCCTGACGATGTCAAACAGGCTTTGGAGTCCCGTACCAGATCTGCCTGCGGTCCGGTCAGCCCGCCGCAGGGATTGTACCTGATGGGGGTCGGGTATCTGGACGACCCGTTCCGCCCCTGAACGGGTTGCGCTGCGCATGGCGCATCGCCGGGGAGCAGATTTTTTTATAAAATCTGACTGGGGCGCTGCCCCAGACCCCGAGGTATTTTTGAACCAGAGAAGAATAGGACTTGTTTTTAGCGCCATTTTACCCGAAGAGCATCGCTATGACGTATGTGGCCGATATCCGACGAGACACCTGATCTTGTTAAACCGCCCCGGATTGTGGGCGTTCCGTCACCTTTTGTCTGAATTTTCCATCCTTTCCGTTGACTTGGCCCGCGCCGCTTGGCACGGCTTGGGCTTTCTAGAACGAGGTTCCCATGATCCCCTCAGTTTTGCCGACTTATTCCCGTGCGCCCCTTCATTTCGTGAAGGGCGAAGGCTCTTGGCTGATTGAGGCGGATGGGCGACGTTTTCTTGATCTGGGCGCGGGCATTGCGGTGAACGCACTTGGCCATGCCCATCCGGCGCTGGTTCAGGCTTTGACCGATCAGGCGCAAAACCTGTGGCATGTGTCGAACCTGTACGAGATTCCACAGCAGCAGGCGCTGGCCGACAAGCTGGTGACGTCGAGCTTTGCCGATACCGTGTTCTTTACGAATTCAGGGACCGAATCCTGCGAGTTGGCGGTCAAGATGGCGCGCAAATACTGGTACGATAAAGGGCAGCCCGAAAAGACGACCATCGTGGCTTTTGAAGGTTCCTTTCACGGGCGGTCCTCGGCGGGGATTGCTGCGGCTGGATCGGAAAAGATGACCAAAGGGTTCGGGCCGATCCTGCCGGGGTTCAAACATGTGGGCTGGGGTGATCACGACGGGCTGCATGCGGCGATTGACGACACGGTCGGTGCCATCCTGATTGAACCCGTTCAGGGCGAGGGCGGGATACGTCCTTTGCCGGATCAGTGCCTGAAGGGGCTGCGTGCGCTTTGTGATGAAAAAGGTTTGCTTTTGATTCTGGACGAGGTGCAATGCGGCGTGTCGCGGACGGGGCGGCTCTTTGCGCATGAATGGGCGGGGGTGGAGCCAGACATTATGATGGTCGCCAAAGGCATCGGCGGGGGCTTCCCTCTGGGCGCTGTTCTCGCGACCGAGGAGGCGGCGTCTGGTATGACAGCGGGGACGCACGGATCCACCTATGGCGGCAATCCCTTGGCCTGTGCAGTGGGATGCGCGGTGATGGATATCGTGTCCGATCCGGCTTTCCTTGAGACGGTTAATGCGCGGGCCGGTTTCCTTCGGCAGAAGCTTGAAGGGTTGATTGCCGAACACCCGGATATTTTCGAAGGCGTGCGCGGTACGGGCATGATGCTTGGCATCAAGTGCAAGGTCGCGCCGATAGATGTGGTCAAGGCGGGATATGAATGTGGTGTGATCACTGTGCCCGCTGCGGATAATGTGGTGCGTCTGTTGCCACCGTTAACCATCAGTGAAGACGAGATTTCAGAGGCCGTGAACCGGCTGGATTTCGCAGCGGACGCTGTCCGCGAGGCGATGGGCTGAGGACAGGACTATGAAGCATTTTCTGGATATTCACAAAACTGACAAAGATGACTTGCGGCATGTGATCGATCAAGCCATCGCGATGAAAGACCAGCGCAACGGCCGTCCCAAAGGCGCATTGGATGACACCCAGCCGCTTGCCGGGCGTATGGTTGCGCTGATTTTTGAAAAACCGTCGACGCGGACGCGCGTGTCGTTTGATGTCGGTGTGCGCCAGATGGGCGGGCAGACCATGGTGTTGTCCGGATCGGACATGCAGCTGGGCCATGGTGAAACCATTGCCGACACGGCACGGGTGATGAGCCGCTATGTCGATCTGATCATGATCCGGACGTTCGACGAAGCCGTGCTGGAGGAAATGGCCGAATACGCGTCGGTTCCGGTGATCAACGGGCTGACGGATCGCACACATCCCTGCCAGATCATGGCGGATGTGATGACCTATGAAGAGCATCGCGGGCCGATCAAGGGCAAAAAGGTTGTCTGGTGCGGCGATGGCAACAACGTGTGCGCGTCCTTCTTGCATGCGGCGGCGCAGTTCGGGTTTGATTTCACCTTTACGGGGCCTGTGCAGCTGGATCCGGAAATGGAATTTGTCGGGCTTGCGCGGAATGCCGGGGTGTCCGTCTCAATTGAGCGTGACCCGTTCAAAGCGGTCGAAGGGGCCGATCTGGTTGTGGCGGATACGTGGGTCAGCATGCATGACGCGCAATCGGCCAAAGAGCGGCGCCATAACATGCTGCGGCCGTTTCAGGTCAATGTCGATCTGATGCGCCACGCCAAGCCGGATGCGCTGTTTATGCACTGTCTGCCCGCGCATCGGGGTGAGGAAGTGACGTCCGAGGTGATGGACGGTCCGCAATCGGTGATTTTTGACGAGGCAGAAAACCGTCTGCACGCGCAAAAGGCGATTATGCGCTATTGTCTGGGCGTTTGACGCAGACGAAGGATCAGGTTGGCTGAAATGCTCTTAGTCCGGCACGTTGTCCACGCCTGATCCGCCCCAAGGTTGGCAGCGGGCGATGCGTTTCGCTGTGAGCCAGCCGCCTTTGATCCCTCCGTGTTTCTGCAACGCTTCTAGCGCGTATGCGGAACAGGTGGGATGATATCTGCAGTTGTGACCGACCCATGGGCTGAAGATCAGGCGATAAGCTTTGACCGGTAGGGCAAGGGTCCAGGCGAGGGGGGTCATGTCTGTGCGTGGATTTTGCGCAAGGCGTAAGTCAAATCGCCTTTGAGCGCGGTAAAGTCACGGTCGATGGTTACGCCGGGCCGTCCGACCAGCACGTAATCCCAGCCAGGTTTTGCGCCCTGCAAAAGCACCTCAGCGACCACAGCGCGCAGGCGGCGCTTGGCGCGGTTGCGGGCGACGGCGTTGCCGATCTTCTTGGAACAGGTAAAGCCGACGCGGATCGTCGGGTCGCCATCCCTGCGGTCGCGGGCTTGGACCAACATGCCATCCGTTCCACGCCGTAGGGCGCGTGCGGCGCGCAGGAAATCTGCACGGTGACGCAGCACAGTGACCTGCGGACATGACAACACCGCCGGAGGCGTGGTTCCCCTTGTGTCCAAGGAGGCCTCCGGCGGTGTCATGTCAGGTACCCTGCAGTGTCGCGGGACGCTTACGCGCTCAGCGACTTGCGGCCCTTCGCGCGGCGCGCGTTCAGGATTTTACGGCCCGCTTTGGTCGCCATGCGCGAGCGGAAGCCGTGGCGCCGTTTGCGCACGAGGTTCGAGGGTTGAAAGGTGCGTTTCATCGCGTCCTACTCCGTCTTGTCGGTCCGGGGGCGCGGATTCGTCCGCCGGGGTTGTTCGAAGCCCGTGCTATAGGGAGGTGGGTTTGTGTTGTCAAACACTGTGACCGTGAATCTCGCGGTTTTTGCAAACCGGCCTCAACAGTCATTGATGTAAAACGTGGTTTTGGTTCCGAGGCGAGACTCATTTAATCCCAAGCGTGGTTCTGCGACAGCAAATGGTCCGGGGAATTGCACTTTTTGACTCCTCCCGCACAAGACATCGCTGCGATTTATGAAACATTCACACACGCTGCCGTGTTGGGGTGACACAGATTGCAATAATGCCGCCACCAAGAGAGCGAGATTGTTTCAAATCCTTCAAGGATCTTTCGGATTCTCACGCAAACGGGGGGTTCGGATCAAGCGGGCGTGAGGCGGGTGTTGCTGCGGCGCGTCAGAGGTCATGTTCTGACCAACGACACACAAAACTAACAGAGGTGGCCAGCCCGGCCGTATATTAGCATGACCGACATGACCCAATCACAAGATACCCCCGCGTGGAAGCGCTATGCGCCGCTGATTGCCATTGGTGCTATTGCACTTATTGGGGGGGTTACTCTGCGCGATTACCTGAGCTTTGAAACACTGGCCGCAAACCGCGAGGCGTTGGAAGCGTTTCGCGACGCCAATTATGTGCTGACAGCTGGTGTGTTCATACTGGCCTATGTGGTGATCGTCGGTTTTTCCCTGCCGGGCGCGACCATCGCGACGCTGACAGGTGGTTTTCTGTTCGGTGTCTTTCCCGGTGCCCTGTTTAATGTGCTCGCGGCCACCGTCGGGGCGACAATCATCTTTCTTGCCGCCCGGTACGGTCTGGGTGAACGGCTTTCGGCCAAAATGGATGCCAGCGATGGTGCGGTGCGCAAGATCAAAGACGGGATCGACGAAAACCAGTGGTCGATGCTGTTCCTGATCCGGCTTGTGCCAGCGGTGCCGTTCTTTGTCGCCAATCTGGTGCCGGCCCTTGTTGGTGTTCCACTTTATCGGTTCTTTGTGTCGACTTTCCTCGGGATTATCCCCGGTGGTGTTGTCTACACGTCGGTTGGTGCCGGTCTCGGCGAAGTGTTTGCCCGCGGTGAAACGCCAAACCTCGGGATCATCTTCGAGCCGCACATCCTGCTTCCGATCCTCGGACTCTGTGCTCTGGCTGCATTGCCCATCGTTCTCAAGGCCGTGCGCGGCAAGAAAGGTCTCTGATCCATGGAAACGATCAAAACAGACGTCCTGATTATCGGTGCAGGGTCCGGTGGCCTGTCGGTTGCGGCGGGTGCGGTGCAGATGGGGGCCAGCGTGGTCTTGCTTGAGGCCCACAAGATGGGTGGCGATTGCCTGAACTATGGGTGCGTTCCGTCGAAAGCGCTTATCGCCTCTGCGAAAACGGCCTACTCCATGTCTCATGCCGACCGCTATGGTATTGCCAGCGTGACCCCGCAGGTGGATTACGCGGCGGCCAAGGATCATGTCGCTGACGTGATTGGCCAGATCGAACCGGTTGATAGCCAAGAACGTTTCGAAGGCTTGGGCGTGCGGGTGATCCGGGAATACGGGCGCTTTGTCTCTCCGACCGAAGTAGAGGCAGGCGCGTATCGCATCACCGCGCGTCGGGTTGTGATCTCAACGGGGTCTTCGCCCTTTGTGCCACCAATTCCCGGTTTGGACAGCGTGCCATACATCACCAATGAAACGCTTTGGGAATTGCGCGAACAGCCCGAACATCTGTTGGTGATCGGCGGTGGGCCCATCGGAATGGAAATGGCGCAGGCGCATTTGCGGCTTGGGTCCAAAGTCACTGTGATCGAAGGTGCCAAGGCGCTGGGCAAGGACGACCCCGAAATGGCCGAGATCGTGCTTGATAGCCTTCGGGAAGAGGGGCTCGAAATCGCCGAAGGCTCAAACGCCAAAGAAGTGCGTGGCAAAGAAGGGGCAATCGAGGTCGAGACAGAAGACGGTCAGGTCTACAAAGGCACGCATATCCTTGTTGCGGTTGGCCGCAAGGCGAACACGGCTGGTCTTGATCTGGACAAGGCGGGCATCAAGACAACGCGCACGGGTATCGAGGTCGATGACATGATGCGCACGACAAACAAGAAGGTCTATGCGATTGGTGACGTGGCCGGTGGGCTGCAATTCACCCATGTGGCAGGTTATCATGCGGGCGTCATCATCCGGTCCATGCTGTTTGGGTTACCCTCCAAGGCAACGACACGACACATTCCTTGGGCGACCTACACCCAGCCGGAATTGGCGCAGGTCGGATTGACCGAAGCGCAGGCCAAGAAAGAACACGGGTCAAAGCTTGAAGTGGTCCGGTTCCATTACAGCCACAATGATCGCGCTATTGCAGAGCGCAAAACACGCGGCCTGATCAAGGTCATGGTGGTCAAGGGCCGCCCTGTGGGCGCGTCGATTGCGGGTGAACAAGCTGGCGAGCTGATCAATCTCTGGGCGCTGGTGATCGCCAACAAGATGAAAATGGGACAGATTGCCAATATGGTGGCCCCCTATCCAACCATTGGAGAGCTTAACAAAAGAGCTGCGGGCGCTTACTTTTCCCCACGTTTGTTCGAGAGTGATACGGTAAAGAAGGTTGTCGGATTTGTTCAGAAGTGGCTGCCCTAACATGACCGGCCGGAGGGCGTACCCATGATGAATTCGTTGTCCGGCCGTTTCCTCATTCTGACCACCATCTTTGTGATGTTGGCCGAGGTGCTGATCTTTGTTCCGTCGATCGCGCGCTACCGCGAGGATTTTCTGCTGAACCGGCTGGAGCGTGCGCAGATCGCATCTCTGGCGCTCTTGGCGGATGATATGATCGACAGTGAACTGGAAGCCGAACTCTTGTTGAACGCAGGCGTGTTCAACGTGGTTTTGCGCCGTGACGAGTTGCGACAACTGGTTCTGTCGTCGCCGATGCCAAACGAGGTGTCACAGACCTTTGATTTGCGCGAAGCGACGGCACTCACGCTCATCCGTGATGCCATGTCCCGGCTGATCAATACAGAGGACGAAACGATCCGCGTGATCGGAAACCCATTGCGCGATGGCGGGCTGTTGATCGAAGTCACACTCGATACTGCGGAATTAAGGGTGGCCATGGTCGACTACGGGTTGCGCATCTTGGTCCTGTCGGCGGTGATTTCGATCTTCACTGCCAGCTTGTTGTTCTTTGCCGTGCGCGTGTTGCTGGTGAAACCGATCAAAGGCGTGGTCGGGCACATGCAAAGCTATTCCAAAGCCCCCGAGGATGCGCGGCGGATCATTCAACCGACCGCCAGTGTGACCGAATTGCGCGAGGCGGAAGACGCGCTGCAATCTTTGCAAACACAGCTCACGCAGGCGCTCAAACAAAAAGAACGTCTGGCGCAACTGGGCGGTGCGGTCGCTCGGGTCAGCCATGACTTGCGGAATATCCTGACGTCGGCGCAGCTTTTCACTGACCGCATCGAAATGAGCGAAGACCCCAAGGTCAAACGGATGGCACCCAAGCTGGTCAATTCGATCACGCGGGCCGTGTCACTGTGTGAAAGCACTCTGGCCTTTGGGCGCGCCGAAGAACCTGCACCAACGCTGACATTGATCAATCTGGCGCAACTCGTGTCAGATGTGCTCGACAGTGAACGTCTGGCGATTGGAGACGCTGATCTGAGCCTGAGCGAAGACGTGCCCGGAAGTCTTATGGTGCGCGCCGATCCAGAACAACTGTATCGCGTGGTGTCGAACCTTGTCCGCAATGCGCGTCAGGCGATTATCGGTACTGGCAATCCCGGCGAGATCAATGTCTCGGCCGCCGTGTCTGACGATTCGTGGTGTATCGACATCTTAGACACAGGACCGGGCCTGCCGCCAAAGGCGGTCGAGCACCTGTTCAAGCCATTTCAGGGTGGTGCGCGCAAGGGCGGGACGGGGCTTGGTCTTGCCATCGCCGAAGAGCTGGTGCGCGGCCATGGTGGGACGCTGACGCTTGTCAAAACGGACGAAACCGGCACCTCGTTCCGTATCAGTCTGCCCATGGGAGGTCTCGGCTAGTCTGTTCAAAACAAGGCGTGAAATTTTCTTCTAATTTGCGCTTGCATCGCTCGGGCGCTGGGTCTATCCCACGCTTCGTGGACCGATAGCTCAGCTGGATAGAGTACTTGACTACGAATCAAGGGGTCGGGGGTTCGAATCCTCCTCGGTCCGCCACTAATTTCGAAGGCTTGGCGTTCACTCGCTGAGCCTTTTTGATTTTATGGCCTCTTTTTAGTCATTTAAGGCGGGGTGTTCGAATAACCTGCGCTGAACCAAGGTCGTTCGAAGACGTCTACAGGACATCCCATACTGCGCGTGTTGTTGGGTCGAACAGGGACGGGTTTGCGTAAGCCGCGATGGTCAGATGTGCTGTCCAATGGTCCTGCCCGATGGGGACCAAACTGCCCTCTGCCAATTCGGTCTGAATGGCGGTTTCCGGCATCCATGCAAACCCACTGCCTGCCATCAAGCGGCGTTTGATCGCTTCGACCAATCCGTCGACATAGATCGTTTCCGCGTTAAAGGATTTGCGGCCAATGGCATGTTCGACAACCATCCCAAGAAAGCTTGTTTTGTCATAGGCCAGATAGGGGATTGGGCTACGCGCTGCGTCCAGATCCCATTTTAGGTCATGCGCGATGTCTGTTGCGGCGACCGGAACCAAACGGTCGGTGAGCAGGTCTTTGCGATCAAAAGCTGTTTCGTCGATGGTGAGCGAAACGGCGCTGTGCGTGTAGCACAGCATGATATCGACCGCGCCCTCGACCAAAAGTTCGCAACAAGTGCCGAGCGAATCCGAAATGACCCGTGTGCGAATATCGGGCATGCCGTGTTGCAGCGTTTCGATCCGGCTGGCGAGGTAATTGACCGAGATCGTGTGGAGCACCGAGAAGCGGATAAACCGGTCTTCGCCGCGATCCGCATCGCGCAGCGTTTGACGTGCATCCGAGAGTTGCGACAGGGCCGCGATGGCAATCGGCAGGAACTGTTTTCCGGCCTCGGTCAGTTGCACCGGATAGGTGGCGCGATTCACCAAAGGCAGCCCAACCCAACTTTCCAAAGCCTTAATTCTTCGGCTGAATGCGGATTGAGTGATGTTTCTTTCATCAGATGCGCGCGTGAAGTTTTGAGCGCGTGCCAGACACTCAAAATCGCGTAGCCAGTTCAGATCCATCTAACACCATGAAAAAAATGATATTTTAGAAATTCTATCAGAAACTATGCATATTCGGAATAGTTTAATGAAATGTTTGAATTGGCGCTGCTCAGAAAACTGTTTCTACGCTTGAAGGGTCATACTGCACGTCCTGTTCTGAACAAGGGATCGTTCAGAACCGGCGAAAACAAAAAAGAACAGGCTGCACGAAGCGGCCATCCATCAACAGAGGAAACACAATGAAGAACAGTTTGAAGTCTCTCAGCCTTGCGACCGCAGTCAGCATCTTTGCTCTGCCTGCCTTCGCGTCCGAAGAGGTCAAGATCGGCGTGCCGTCCTGGACTGGTGCTCAGGCGATTGCTCATGTTCTGGGTGAAGTCGTCCAATCGCGCATCGGTGGTCAGGTCGAATATGTGCCCGGCAACAACGCAACGATCTTTCAGGCGATGGATCAGGGTAAAGGCGATATCGACGTACACCCGGATGTCTGGTTGCCGAACCAGGAAAGCTTTACCAAGCAATACGTTGACGAAGCGGGCACTGTGACCCTGTCTTCGAACCCGTATCAGGGAAATCAGGGCTTCTGCGTGACCCAGGATTTCGGCAAAGCCAACAACATCACAGACATTGCTGATCTTGGTCGTCCGGACATTGCCGCGCTTATGGACAGCGATGGCAACGGCAAGGGCGAAATGTGGATCGGTGCACCCGGCTGGGCGTCGGCCAACGTGAACGAAGTCAAGGTCCGCGACTACGGCCTGCTTGATTTCATCGAACCGATCCGTGCCGAAGAAGCGGTTAAGACCGCGCGCATCAAGGACAGCATCGCCAAAGGCGAAGGCTATGCGTTCTACTGCTACGAGCCGCATGCTGTGTGGTTCATGTTCGACGTGCAGATGCTGACCGAACCGACATTTGACGAAGAGAAGTACGTTATGGTGCAGCCGTCGGATGATCCTGATTGGTACAACAAATCCATGGTTGCCACCAAAGACGCGCTGAAGGACGTCCAGATCGCATGGTCCAACTCATTGCCAGAGCGGTCCCCGGCGATTGCCGAGTTCTTCCAGAACTTCCAGCTGAATGCAGAAGACGTCAGCCAGCTTGCATTCGAGATCAGCGCGAATGGCCGTGACCCGGCAGAAGTCGCGGCCGAATGGGTCAACGCGAACTCTGACCGTGTCGACGGTTGGCTTGGTCTGTGATCCTTTGATCTGACCTCCGGGGTATCGGCGATTTGCGCCGATGCCCAACCCCCTCCTTTTTCATGCAAGGCGAAAGCTGATGGATGACGACGTCGTCATAGAGATTTCGAATGTCTGGAAGATATTCGGGGCAAAACCCGAATTGGCGCTTAAGGCGATCCACGAACGAGGCTTGACCAAGGCCGAAGTGCTGGCTGAATTCAATGCGGTTGTTGGTGTTGCGGATGTCAGCCTCGATGTGAAGCGTGGCGAGATTTTCTGCATCATGGGTCTGTCTGGCAGCGGCAAATCCACCCTTGTGCGTCACTTCAACCGCCTGCTTGAACCGACCGCCGGCAAGATCGAAATCGAAGGCACCGATGTGATGGCCCTTGGCCCACAAGAGTTGCAGACCTTCCGCAACCGCAAGATTGGTATGGTGTTCCAGAACTTCGCTCTGATGCCGCACCGATCTGTGCTGGATAACGTGGCAATGCCGCTGGAAATCCGGCAGGTCGCGAAAAACGAACGGATGCGCCAGGCGGCGGCGATTCTCGATATTGTGGAACTTGGTGCATGGGGATCAAAATTCGCGCACGAACTTTCGGGTGGCATGCAGCAGCGTGTTGGCTTGGCCCGCGCGTTGGCCGCGAACCCGGATGTTCTGTTGATGGACGAACCGTTTTCCGCACTTGATCCGTTGATCCGGCGTCAACTGCAGGACGAATTCATCCGGCTAAGCAAGATCCTCAAGAAATCGACTGTCTTCATCACCCACGATCTGGACGAAGCCGTACGCATTGGCGACCGCATTGCCATCATGCGCGATGGCAAGATGGTGCAGATGGGCACGGCCGAAGATATCGTCATGAATCCGGCCGATGATTACGTGTCTGATTTTGTTGCCGGTATCTCTCGGCTGAAGGTGGTGCATGCCCATGCGGTGATGCAGCCCATCGATGCCTATATCGCCGCGCACGGCCCGCTGCCGGCGCAGGCGCCGCGTGTGAACGAAAAAGAAAACCTCAGCAATCTGATCAACCTCGCCATCGAAGATGACAGCGCGATTCTCGTTGAAGACGGCGGCGTCGATGTGGGTGTGATCACCCGACCCGATTTGCTGCGGACCGTGATTGAAGGGACGGAAATGTCATGAACAAAGAAGACATCAATCCCCTTGAAGATACAGAAAGCGAAGCCGCACTGGCCTACGCCGAAGAGCGTCGCGAGAACATCCGCACATTTGTGCGCACCAGTCCCGATTATTACATCGCGAATTTTGACAAGATTGGCGCATCGGCACGTTTTACGCCGACCTTTAATCTTATGGCGGGCCTGTTTGGACCGATCTGGTTTGGGGCGCGCGGGCTTTGGTCTTGGGCGTTGCCCTTTCTTATCCTCGAAGCGCTGGCCTTTGTGCAAATCGCGCGCGGCCTGTTCGGCGACCTGGCTGCCGATGCCATGGCGCGTATCGCGTCTATCGAAGGCACGCTTGAATTGCGCCGTCAACAATTGGCCGCCGCCATTGAAAACGGCTCAGACCGCGTTGATGCGTTCCAGCGCACCGTGGATTCGCTTGAGGCCAATATCGGAGGCATCCGCGCCGAGGCCGAAGCCTTGGCCGCCGAAGGGCCCACCATCGTTCTAACCGGCGTGGCTCTTTTGTGTGTCGTCAAGGTCATTCAGGCGGTCATGGCCAATTGGGCTCTTGAAGCGCGGTTTTCCGAATGGCTGTCAGACCGCACAATCCGGTCCGGCCTGCCGCCGCAGCACATTGTCCTGAGCGCCTTGTTCATGGTGATCATCGTCGCCACAGCCATGGTGCATTACAGCTTTCCGGGGCGGTTTTCGCTGCTGAGCACTTTTCCGACCGATCCCAATATCCGCCTGACAGGCATCACTTGGGTCGAGGATTTCATTGCATGGTGCGTGCGCAACAGCGAAGCGTTCTTTGACGGTCTGACTTTTGCGATCCGGTCGCTTCTGGACGCGCTTGAGGTGATCCTTGTTCAAACGCCCTGGATTGTGATCGCCAGCCTGATCGTGTTGCTCACATGGCTTACAGCTGGCCTGCGCACGGCGATCTATTCGGGGGCGTTCCTTGCTTACATGGGATTGCTGGGCTTCTGGGAAGCCGCCATGACCACACTCGCACTTCTGGGCACAGCCGCGCTCTTGTCGATTGTTATTGGCATTCCGCTAGGCATGTTCGCGGCTCGCCGCCCCCGGTTTTACGCCTTCATCCAGCCGATCATGGATTTCATGCAAACCATGCCAGCCTTCGTTTTCATGGTGCCGGTCATTGCGTTCTTTGGCGTCGGTAAACCTGCGGCTGTAATCGTGACCATGATCTTTGGTGGTACACCAGTGGTGCGTCTGACGGTTCTGGGCCTGCGCGGCGTGCCGGAAAGCGTCCGCGAAGCGGCCATCAGCTTTGGTGCCAACAAGTGGTATTTGCTGACCAAGGTCGATCTGCCACTGGCCAGCCCGTCAATCCGTGCCGGGATCAACCAGACGATCATGCTATCGCTTGCGATGGTTGTGGTGGCGTCGCTGATCGGAGCCAAGGGGCTGGGTGAGGACGTCCTTGAAGCGCTGCAATACGCGAATGTGGGGCAGGGTATCCTTGCGGGCTTTGCCATCTTGTTCTGTGCCATGATCCTTGACCGCATCGTACAAGGCGCCCGTAAATGACGCCTTTGGTTTTTGTGCATGGGTTCATGGGCGGAAGTCGGCAATGGGCCGAACAAAAGAAGGCCTTGGCCTCGGTCATGGATGTCATAACGGTCGATCTGCCGGGTTTTGGCCAAAACGCGCACCTTCAGGCGCCGAACACCATAACGGGTTATGCCAATTGGGTTCTGGATGCATTGTCTGCGCAGGGCATAGAGCGGTTTCATCTGCTGGGGCATTCAATGGGGGGCATGGTTGCGCAAGAAATCGTTGCGATTGCCCCGGATCGGGTAGAGCGTCTGGTGCTTTACGGCACTGGTGCTACCGGAATTCTTCCCGGTCGGTTCGAACCTATTCAGACCTCGAAAAGCCGGGCGCAAACGGATGGTGCGCGCAGTACGGCCCGCCGGATCGCGGCCACGTGGTTTCTGGAGCGCGAAGCGGCGGCTGGATTCGAGGGCTGTGCAGCCATTGCAGAGCGCAGCAGTCTGCAAGCCATCGTTGCAGGCCTTGATGCTATGGAAGGGTGGAGCGGCGTACCCAACCTCAGTGCGATCAGGGCGCAGACCCTTGTTGTGTGGGGGGACCACGACCGGACCTATCCGTGGGCTCAGATTGAACAATTGTGGCGATCCATTGCCAATACCAGCCTTGCAGTGATCCCCAATTGTGCCCACGCCGCGCACCTTGAGAAGCCTGCGATTTTTAATCGCATCCTGCAGGATTTCTTCGAAGACAGTGCGGTCATGGTCGCGCAGCCAAGCGAAAAGCTTGAACGCGCGGCACAGGGTACGTGATTGCCTGGATCAGGCAGCGTTGCGAGGTTTGGCAAAGCTGGGCGACTGCACAACACCAGTGTCAAAGAGCTTGGCAATTTCGGTTCCTGAACAGCCTGCGACGTCGGACAGGATCTCTTCGGTGTGTTCACCCAGCACCGGTGCGGGCTGGGCCGTCATGCGCTGCGTCGCCCCAAAACTGGCGGGATGTGCCGGCACGCGGTATGTGCCGATACCCGGCTGCATCACCTCGCTGAACATCGGGTTGTCCGTGCTCAGATCCGGATCTTGCGCCACCGCCTCGCGGACGGTGCGGAATTCAGACCATGTCAGCCCGGCCTCGTTAAAGGCGGCTTCAAACTCGGGCACGCGGCGCTGCGCAAACCATGGCGTCAGGATCGCTGTGATCTCATCGCGGAACCGCCAGCGGTTGCCCTCGTCCGCAAGGGGCACGCCCAAACGCTGTTCCAGTGATGTCATCGCCTCGGTTGTGTCGGTTGCTTTGCAGATGCCGCGCCATTGGCGATCGGTCAGGCCGATAATCATGACACGTCGTCCATCGGCGCAGATAAAATCCTGCCCGTAAGCCCCGTAAAGCGCATTGCCTGCCTTGCCCCTATCTTCTGCATTCAGCGTCACGTCTCCGATCATGCCAAGATGACCCAAAGTGGCTGCAGCAACGTCCTTGAGTGCGATTTCCGCTTCTTGCCCGCCATGCCCCCGCAAGCGATGCCGTTCGGCCGCCAAAAGCGCAGAGACGCACATGTTGCCCGCAATCAGATCCCACGCAGGCAGCGCATTGGCGACAGGATCGGTGCTGTCGACCGGGCCGGTCATATGCGGAATTCCAAGCGCCGGATTCACGGTGTAGTCGACCTGTGGGCGGCCGTGTCTGTCACCGGTCAACGTCACCATAACCAGATCATCGCGATCCTGCTTGAGCGTGTCGTAATCCATCCACCCGCGGACACGCAGATTGGTCAGAAAAAGCCCCGCATCATCCCCCGGTGCAGTGATGATCCGCGTGATCAATTCGCGGCCCTGAGGCGACTTCATATCCACTGCGATGGATTTCTTGCCCTTGTTCATTCCGGCCCAAAACAGGCTCTCGCCGTTTGGTGCGAGCGGCCAACGCCCCGCATCCAGTCCGCCGCCCAGACGGTCAAAGCGGATCACTTCGGCGCCCATTTGTGCCAGCGTCATGCCTGCCAGTGGCACGGCCACAAATGCCGACCCTTCAACGACACGCATTCCTTTCAGAACGCTCATTGTGCGTCCGCCCAGATTGCTGTGGCTTGCATACATTGATGCCCGTCCTGGCCGGTCCACAGGCTTAGAACGGCGTCTTCGGATTCAAGAGCGATGTCGCAAGGCGTTCCAGCGAACATCGGATGTACACCGCGGAAGTCAAAGTATTTCGGCGTGGTGCCACGTTCCTTGATCGCTGCCCGCATCAGCAGGGTCGCTTGCAGCGGGCCGTGTACGACAAGGCCGGGATATTTCTCGATCTCTTGGGTGTAGGGCAGGTCATAGTGGATGCGATGTGCATTAAAGGTGACCGAAGAATAGCGGAACAACAATGTCTCTGTTGTCTCGATCTGCTCAACATGGGCGTCAGGCAGGGCTTTTTTCTTGGGCGGGGTAAACGTGTCTGGAATTTCCAGATACACGATGTCCTGGCGTTCTTCGATTGCAAGGCCAGAGGGGCCATAGATCGCGTGATCGACAGTGACAAACACCATCGGGCCTGTCGCGCCCTCCTTTTCCGTAACCGACCGGATGGATGACCGCCGGTCAAGAGGATCGCCAATCCTCAGCGCCGGGCCATAGAATTTCAACGCGCCTCCAGCCCACATCCGACGATCCAATCGCACCGGTGGCAACAGATCGGTCCCGCGCGGATGGCCGTCCTTCCCAAGCTTGTCGTTGGGGGTCGACATCGGGAACGCACACCAGTGCCACAGAGGCGGAAGCGGATCACCATGTCGCGGCAAATCGCCGGAACCAACGGTCGCGTGAAGCTGTCGTGCCAACTCGGGAGAAATGCTTCCTGCGTCCTTTGTGACGCGTCCTGTCCACGCATCCAGGTTCAACATATCCATGATCATCCTCCACCCATCTAAAGAAGGAGATATCGTCGTGAGTCAAAAAAATCAAATGTTTTTAGGTACTTATGGGAATACCACGGTATACCGAGCTTGGCATTTTGCACCTGCGGCATTTGAGGGGAAAGGGAATTTTGAAGCTTTCTGCATGTGCAGCATGGTGGAAATAAATGTACGAAATTTGCAATTTGAACCAGATAAATGCCGATGCCATGTGCCAAGATCGCCGCTTTCGCGCGCTGCAGCATCAGAGTAGCTTTGGCTTATGGACTCATGTTCGCGCCCTTCGAAAGCCACGCATCTGCCCCGCGCCAAAGGTCTGCGATGACCAGCAGCGGTGCGGCAGATTTTGCGCTCCAACGTGGCTCTGATCCCGCAGAGTTGCGTTTGTCCGGCGTGCTGACGATCTACACCGTCACCCGTGCGCAAGCCGAATTCAATGCAGTGGAGCGCGGCGCGGTAAAGCGCATCGACCTGTCTGGGCTGTCCCGCCTCGACACAGCGGGCGCTTGGGCATTGGTCACACTCAAGTCCCGGTTGGGCGGGGACTTGGCCTTTATCGGAACCGGCTCTGAAGAGGACAGTCTGTTGGCAAGCGTCGCACAGGCAATGCCCGAACCGCAGGCGGCCTTGGACGCACAATCGACACTGGCAGAACGGTTGGATCGGATCGGTCGCCGCGTGTTTGAAGGGGTGATGTTTCTGCGCGCCCTGACCGGATATCTTGGGATTTTTCTGCATCGTTTGGCCCGCGCGGTTCGGCATCCCAGCGAATTCCGCGCTACGGCATTGGTGCATCATTGCGAAGAGGTGGGGCTGAAAGCAGTACCCATTGTTGCCTTGATGGCATTTTTGATCGGCGTTGTTCTGGCGTTTCAAGGGTCCACCCAGTTACGCCAATTCGGTGCCGAAGTGTTCGTCGTCGATCTGATCGCGATCTCGATCCTGCGCGAATTGGGGATCCTGCTGACCTCGATCATTGTTGCCGGGCGCACCGCGTCGGCTTTTACGGCAGCCATTGGTTCAATGAAAATGCGCGAAGAGATTGATGCGATGCGCACGCTTGGCCTTGATCCAGCGATGAACCTGTTTGTGCCGCGTATCCTTGCACTGTTCATCATGCTTCCGATCCTTGGGCTGATTGCCAATCTTGCCGGACTGTTCGGCGGCGGGCTGATGGCATGGATAGATCTGGGCATTTCGCCTGCGATGTTCATGACCCGATTGGTCGAAGGCACGTCTGTCGATCATGTATTTGTCGGTCTGGTCAAAGCCCCTGTCTTTGCTTTGATTATTGGTGTTGTGGGCTGTCATGCAGGCATGCAGGTGAAAAGCAACGCAGAGTCGTTGGGACGGATGACCTCAAACGCGGTCGTGACTGCGATCTTTGTGGTGATCGTTGCGGATGCCGTTTTCTCGATTTTCTTTGCGCGGATCGGCATATGACAGAACGTGAGATCGTCATCAGCCTGAGAGGCATCCGCAACCAATTCGGAAGTCAGGTCGTGCACGAGGACCTGGACCTTGATGTGTATCGCGGTGAAATACTTGGCGTGGTCGGTGGCTCTGGCACGGGTAAATCCGTCTTGCTGCGCACGATTGCCGGATTGCAAAGACCGGCAGCCGGTTCGGTAAACGTACTGGGCACGGATGTTCTGAACGCCGACGAAGATACGCGGCAAGCGCTGGAAAACCGCTGGGGTGTCATGTTTCAGGACGGTGCATTGTTTTCCTCGTTGACCGTTCGCGAAAATGTCGAAGTTCCGATGCGAGCGATTGATCAACTCGATCCGGCGATCCGGCGCAAACTGGCGGATTTGAAAATTTCGATGGTCGGGCTGCAATACCTTGCCGGCGACAAATACCCGTCTGAGCTGTCGGGCGGGATGCGCAAGCGAGCCGGGTTGGCGCGGGCGCTCGCGTTGGATCCGGATATTGTGTTCCTGGATGAACCGACCGCTGGACTGGACCCAATCGGTGCGGCGGCCTTTGATCAGTTGATCCGCGGGCTGAGCCATTCGCTTGGGCTGACCGTGTTTTTGGTCACGCATGACCTTGATACGTTGCACGCGACCTGTGACCGCATCGCGGTTCTTGCCGAACGAAAGGTACTGGTGACGGGCACCATGAAGGATATGCTGGACGTTGATCACCCTTGGGTGCACGAGTATTTCCACGGGCCACGCGCCCGGGCTGCTGCATCCGAGAGTGCGACGGCTGGCCTGAAAGGCGACTGATTTGGAAACCAAGGCGAATTTTGTTCTGATCGGAGCGTTCACCCTCGCGGGGGTGGTGGGCATCCTCGGGTTCTTTTTATGGTTCGCGCAGGTCGAACTGGATCGCCAGTTCGACTATTACGATATCCGGTTTTCCTCTGTATCCGGCTTGGGCAATGCCTCTGACGTGCGGTTCAGCGGCTTGCCGGTGGGGCAGGTGGTGGATGTTAAGCTGTCGCCGGATCAGGACGGAACAATCCTTGTCCGGGTAGAGGTGGACGCCGCAACGCCCGTACGTACCGACAGCATCGCAACAATCGAAGCGCAGGGTGTGACAGGCGTGTCTTTTGTAGGCATCAGCGCCGGATCACAAAATGCGGCCTTGTTGGAGCCCGGTGATGATACTGCGGTGCCGGAAATCAAGGCGGGCCGGTCCACATTGCAAACCCTGTCCGAAGACGCGCCAAAACTGCTTGAAGAAACGCTCAATCTTGTCGCCAAGGTGGGCGGTCTTCTGGATGTTGAAAACCGCGACCGGATCAACAGCATCATTTCCAATGTTGAAACGGCATCTGCCGAATTCGCTAATACAATGGATGGGTTTTCGTCGATAAGTTCGACGGTCAATGATTTTGCCGAGCAGATAAATCTGTTCAACCAAACGCTCAACACCCTTACGGGTGACTTGACCGAAGTGCTTGAGACCGCGAACACAACCTTGGTCTCTATAGGAGAACTGTCAGAACAGGGAAAAGGCGTGCTGCAAACCGGCTCGGATACGCTCACCAGTGCGCAGTCGGCCATTTCGCGGACCGAAGACTATGTCGCAACCGACCTCAGCCAAGCGACAGAAGAATTGCGCGCGACAGCGGCGGCTTTGCAGCAGGAAATGGCGGCCGTGAGCGCCGATGCCCGCGCGCTCATGGCGACGTTGAATACAACCGGCGAAGCCGCAACTGCGCGCCTGCAAGAGGCGCAGACCACGCTCAAGGCAGCTGATGCTCTGATTGCGCGGTTAGAGGGTACAGCGGTGACTGTGAGCCAGACGGCAAGCAACTTTGATACGCTCGTCCTCGAAGAGGGCCGCCCCTTGGTGGCCGACACGCGCGCAATGGTTGCCGAAGCGAACAAGGCCATCGCGTCTGTGGCAACAATCGCAAATGACGATTTGCCGGTCATCATCGCCGACATTCGTCAGACTGCGGAAACTTTCCGCAGTGTCGCAACTGAAGTTGGCGGCAACCTGACGGGCGCGAGCCAATCCGCGAAAGATGTTTTGGTTACTGCAAAGACCACACTTGAAGATGCGCAGGTGTCTTTCTCCAAGGCCAATGAAACCCTTGCCGCCATCAACGGGGCGCTGGAAACAGGCGATCGTGCGCTGGGCGCAGCAGAGCGCGCGTTCACCGGCGCGGATCGGGTCATCAACGAAGACCTGGATGGGATCATCGCAGGGTTGGAGCAATCCTTGAACAGTCTTGACGGTGCCATCGCCCAAGTGTCCGCAGATTTGCCCGGTATGTCCGCAGACCTTCGCGCAGCAAGCCAAGCCGCGTCTGACACCTTTGCCCAATTGCGCAGTTTGACAGATGCCGCATCGCCGTCGATCCGCGAATTCACCACAACGGCGCTGCCGCTTTATTCCCGACTGGCGCAGGAAAGCCGTGCATTGATTGCAAATCTGGATCGGTTGACCGAACAGATACAGCGTGATCCAACGCGCTTCTTCCTTGACCGCGAAACTCCGGAGTTCAGACGATGATGACTATGGTGTATATGCGCAAAGCGTGCGCTGCAGCGGGATTGGCGCTTTTGTCTGGCTGCGCCGCGATCTCGGCGGTCAGCGATGCGGCAACGCCGTTGGACGTGTTCGAACTGCGTGCGCCGGACAGCATCGTGGCATCTCGAGGACGGCCTGCACCGCGCGACGTGATCATCGAATTGCCAACAACCAGCGGCGCGCTTTCGACCGACCGGATCATGATCCGGCCAAATGCGCTTCAGGCGCAATACTTGCCCGAAGTCCGATGGAGCGATCCAACCCCGGTGATGGTGCAAACCCTGATGCTGCGCTCGATCGAGGCGACCGGAGCTGTGCGTTATGTTGGACGGACACCTTTGGGCGTGAGTGGTGATTATGCTCTGGTCACGGAGGTGGTTGATTTTCAAGCCGATGTTGCGCCCGATACCGACAGCGCGACTGTACAGATCACCCTGCTGGTCCGGGTCGTGCGCGAACGCGACGCCAGCATTGTTGCCAGCCGCCGCTTTACGGCCAGCATGCCTTCCGATTCGACCGAAACCAAGGCGGTGATCGATGCATTTAGTGGTGCATCGGACGAGGTGTTCCGGGATCTTGCGCTTTGGGTGCAGAACACCCTCTGACTTTCGCAGGGTCGGCCAAAGCTTTGACCCATATCATATCATGCCAAGGCAATTTGGCTTACTCAGGCTTTAGGAGCCTGGGTGTCTGACATTGTGTCAAGCCCATGAAATGAGGCTGGACATGGCATCAGACACGACCGCGCTGCGCCGCGCATTAAATGTGCCGCTGCTGACGCTTTACGGCTTGGGCGTCACAGTTGGTGCAGGCATCTACGTATTGGTCGGCGCGACAGCAGCAGAGGCGGGTATCTTTGCGCCTGTGTCTTTTGCCATCGCGGCCATTGTCGTCGCCTTCACGGCCTTTTCCTATGCCGAACTGTCGACCCGCTATCCTGTCAGCGCAGGCGAGGCGGCCTATGTCGAAGCGGGATTCTCCTCGGGGGCTCTGGCCACCGTTGTCGGCTTGGCCGTGGTCTTGTCAGGGTTGGTCTCGGCGTCTGCGGTGTCCCTCGGGGCGGCGTCCTATCTGCATGACTTGGTGGGCGCATCGATAAGTGTGCTGACGGTTGCCGTTGTCGTGGCGATGGGGCTGATCGCCTTGTGGGGGATAACCCAGTCGGTCACGGTCGCAGCGGTGATCACGGTCATAGAGGTGTCCGGCCTGATGTTTGTCATGGTCTGGGGGTTCGGGTTTGCCGAACCGTCCGGTGTTGCGCTTTCGGAGATTGTGCCACCGATCACCGGCCCGCATTGGGCTGGAATCGGTGCGGCGTCTTTGTTGGCGTTCTTTGCCTTTGTCGGCTTCGAGGACATGGCCAATGTTGCAGAAGAGGTAAAAGACCCATTGCACACCATGCCGCGCGCCATTGTCTGGACGCTGGTTCTGGCGACGGTGCTGTATATGGGAACAACAACCGCCGTGCTTTTCGCCGTGCCGCTTGATGCTCTTTCGGCCTCGGCTGCGCCATTGGCGCTGGTGTTTTCCAATGCGCCAAACATGGTGCAGCAAGTGTTCGGGGTCATTGCCATTGTTGCCACGGTAAACGGTGTTTTGATCCAGATGATCATGGCATCCCGCGTGCTGTATGGTCTTGCGGATCGCGGGCATCTTCCCTCTGCACTGGCGCATGTGTCACCCAGAACCAAAACGCCTGACATGGCGACACTGGCGGTGGTGGTTGTCATTCTGTTGCTTGCGTTGACGTTTCCGATCGATGCGCTGGCCGAACGTACATCGCAAATCGTTTTGTTCGTATTTGTCTTGGTGAACGCCGCCCTGATCCGCCTCAAACTGCGCGGGCCATCGCAAGAGCGACACTTCCATGTGCCGTTCGTTGTCCCGGTTTTGGGTGTGGCAACCAGCGTGCTGCTATTTGCGACAGCGTTTCTTTGATTTTGCCGTCAGTCCAGACGTTTGCCAGGTGACAAAAAGCCGGGGTCAGCCTTAACCTCGATCAGCTTTACGCCCTTGCGGGATCGTGCCTCTGCCAATGCAGTGACAAAGCTGTCATAGTCGGGTGCTTTGACCGCATATGCGCCAAAGGACCGGGCAAAATCGGAAAAGTCGGGATTGGTCAGTGCAGTTCCAGAGACCCGCTCGGGATACTCGCGCTCTTGATGTGCGCGAATGGTGCCATAGCGTGCGTTGTCGATGATGATCACTGTCAGGTTCAGATCATGATGCACTGCCGTGGCCATCTCTTGGCAGGTCATCATGAAACATCCGTCACCGGCGATGGCGAACACCTCGCGTTCTGACTCGCAGATCGCAGCACCAATTGCGGCGGGCAAGCCATAGCCCATAGATCCTGATGTCGGGGCAAGTTGCGATCCCGGCGCACGGTATTTGTAAAACCGGTGCAGCCATCCTGCATAGTTGCCCGCCCCGTTGCACAGAACCGCATCGTCGGGCAGCGTATCGGCCAGATGCGCAAAATAGGGAGCAAGAGGGTCGTCCTTAACCGAACTGGGGCTGCCGAACGAAACGTACGTTTCGTGCAGGTCTTTTGTACGGGACACAAACCTGTCGGTGGCAATGCCATCCCACGCTGCCGCCGCGACGCAAAAGCTTTCCATGTCCGAGACCAGCGCAATATCAGGCTCGAACACGCGGCCAATCTCTTCGGGTTCGGGGAAGACATGAACAAGCGATTGATCAGGCACAGGCGAGGATAAAAGCGTGTATCCCGCCGTGGTCATTTCGCCCAGGCGTGGCCCGACGGCGATCAGAAGATCGGTCTCGGCCATGATGTCTTTCAGATAGGGCGGGGTGCCAACGCCATAGTGGCCGATGTAATTCGGATGTCGATTGTCGATCAGGCTCTGACAGCGCAAGGATACCGAGACAGGCAAGCCTTGGGTTTCTGCAAACCGTTGCAACGCCGCTATCCCGGTTTTGGTCCAGCCGCCGCCCCCGGCCATCACCAAGGGCCGTTTGGCATCGGCGATGCGATCCTTGAGCGCGAGCAAAGCATCAGTGGACGCCGAAAAACGGGGGGTGTCGATCCGCGCGGGCGGAGTCGGCTGGAGGATCTCGTCGTAAAGCATGTCTTCGGGCAGGGCGAGAACGACAGGGCCGGGGCGTCCTGACAGGGCAGTGCGAAACGCGCGGCTGACATATTCCTGAAGTCTTGAAGCCTCGTCGATCTGTGTTACCCATTTTGCCATCTGACCGAACATCCGGCGATAATCGATTTCCTGAAACGCCTCGCGCTCGACCATGTCGCGCGCCACCTGACCCAGAAACAGGATCATCGGGGTCGAATCCTGATAGGCCACATGCACGCCTGCGCTGGCGTTGGTTGCACCGGGGCCGCGCGTGGCGAAACAGATGCCGGGGCGTCCGGTCATTTTGCCATAGGCATCGGCGGCCATAGCGGCGCCGCCTTCCTGTCGGCAGGTCACAAACCGGATATCCGCCTCGCGCCCGTAAAACGCATCCAGTACCGGCAGATAGCTTTCACCCGGCACGCCAAACGCTGCGGTGGTGCCTTGGGCGACCAAAAGGTCAACAAGATGGTCCGCGGCGCGGATGGTGGTGTTGCTGCGTGTCATATGCGGCGAAGCCTCTGATTTCCTGATCGGCACGCTAGAACGGTTCGCAAGACAGGGCAAACAGATGGGTCGCTTGGGGGGCCGCGAATGTCGGACTTGGAGTGCCAGAGCGGTCAGCGCGCTGCCAGTATGATGGCATGGATATTCTTCACAACACCCCCGCGCAGACCGAAGCGGTTCTCAATACGCTTGCCGACATTCCGTTTCCGAGTGTCGATGCTGATCGACCATCGGGTTTGCTTGCACGCTGCCCGGCTGCGGGCGTGACCCCACTGGAGGACGTGCCCGCCTTGGCACAGGCCGCGCGGGTGGGCCGGGTCTATGTGAAAGACGAACGTCAACGCATGGGTTTGGGCAGCTTCAAGGCGCTGGGCGCCGCCTATGTGATTGCCCGCGATGCAGAAGCCGGCCTTGCAAAAGGGCGCACATATGTGACTGCAAGTGCAGGTAACCATGGTCTCTCTGTTGCGGCGGGTGCTCAGGCGTTCGGGGCGCGTGCCGTTGTCTTTCTGGCTGAAACCGTGCCCGAAGGGTTTGCCGATCGCCTGCGGTCTTTCGGGGCTGAGGTCAAACGACATGGCGCGATCTATGAAGATGCGATGGCCGGTGCTGCACAGGCCGCGGATGACCACGGCTGGGCGCTTTTGTCGGACAGTTCATGGCCCGGATATGTGGAGCGGCCGTATACGCTCATGGAGGGGTATCTTGTGCTGATGCAAGAGGCAGTTTCGCAAATGGAGACGCCGCCGACGCATATCTTCTTGCAAGCGGGTGTCGGTGGACTGGCCACGGCCTGTGCCGCCTATGCGCGTGTGGCATGGGGCGATGGCCCTCGGATCGTGGTGGTCGAACCCGAAGCGGCCCCTGCCGTGTTTGCGTCGATCAAGGCTGGCAAGCCGCAGGTCACAGAGGGTCCGGAATCCGCGATGGGACGGCTTGACTGTAAGGAACCGTCACTGATCGCGCTCAAGGGTTTGGCTCGGGACGCTAATGATTTCATGCTGATCTCGGAAGACGAAGGCGCCGCAGGCAGTGCCGTATGCGCGGAGGCAGGTTATCCGACGACCCCGTCGGGGGGCGCCGGTTTTGCGGGTTTGTATGCGGCCCGAGAGGATCAGCCGTCATTTGGCATATCGGCAGACGCACGTGTGTTGGTCATCCTGAGCGAGCAAGCCTCATGACGCCCCCGCCGCGCGGCTTTTCGGTGGAAGAATTCCAGCGTCGGACGCAAGCAGCGCAAGCGCTCATGGCGCAGGAAGATCTTGCCGCGCTGTTGCTGACCACAGAGCCGGAAATCCGCTATTACACCGGGTTTCTGACACGATTTTGGGAAAGCCCGACACGGCCTTGGTTTGTGATCATTCCCGCCGATGGGACACCTATTGCTGTAATTCCGTCGATCGGTGCGCATCTTATGGGGCAAAGCTGGGTCAGCGATATTCGCACGTGGTCAGCACCGGATTACGACGATGACGGTGTAGGCCTGCTTCTGGCGGCATTGTCCGAGGTTACGCCAAAGGACGGCCGGATTGGCATCGCGGACCAGATGGAAAGCCATGTGCGCATGCCTTTATCCGATCTGCGCCGGTTGGAAGCTGCGTTGCCACCTCGAACTCTGGTTGGAGATGCGACCATTACCCGGCGACTTCGGCTGGTGAAATCAGAGGCTGAGATTGCCAAAATCCGCCATGCTGCAGCAATCGCAACCCGCGTGTTCGACCGTGTTCCGGACTGCGTGTCAGTCGGGATGCCCTTGTCCGACGTATTCCGCTGTTTCCAGATGCTGTGTCTTGAGGAAGGCGCAGATTGGGTGCCTTATTTGGCCGGGGCTGCCGAGCAGACCGGATATGCAGATGTGATCTCTCCAGCCACTGACGCGGTTTTGTCAGCAGGCGATGTGCTGATGCTGGACACCGGTTTGATTTGGGACGGGTATTTCTGTGACTACGACCGCAATTATAGCATCGGTGCGCCCCGTTCGGAGGTACAGAGTGCCCATGCCCGTCTGATCGACGCGACCCTGGCAGCATCGGATATTGCAAAGCCGGGCAAGACGATTGCAGATCTTTTTCACGCCATGAATGGAGTTGTTAATCCAAGTGGTGACATAATGGATGCGGGGCGGTTGGGCCATGGATTGGGCCAGCAGTTGACCGAGTGGCCGTCCATCATCCCGCAAGACAAGACCGTACTGGAACCGGGCATGGTCCTGACGCTTGAACCGTCGGTGGCGCTTGGTGATGGCAAGATCATGGTGCATGAGGAAAACATCGTGATCCGCGAAACCGGAGCGGATTATCTGTCTCAACTCCAGGCTCCAGACATCAGGGTGATCTAATGGCACTTCCGTATTCCATCGACACCCAGCGTCCGATCCAGATCGGTCTGGTCACACTCCAGAGCGATGAGACGATTGAACGGGACTTTCGCGCGCTTTTGCCGTTGGATGTTGAGTTCCTTGTCTCACGTTTGCCGTCTGGGGCGACAGTGTCTCTGGACAGCTTGCGTGCGATGGAGGACAGCCTCACAGCGGCGGCTGGTCTAATGCCGGTGGGCGCGCAATTGTCAGCGGTGGGATATGGGTGCACCTCGGCCAGCGCGGCCATTGGTGCAGACCGCGTGGCCGAATTGATAAAGGCAGGAGTGACCGTGCCGCATGTGTCGGATCCGCTGACGTCTTTGATTGCGGCGTGCAAAAGCGCTGGCATCACGCGGATCGGATTGGTCAGCCCCTATGTGGCCTCTGTCAGCGAACGATTGATTCAAGGGCTCGATGCGGCCGGGATAACAGTTGCGTCTTTTGGCAGTTTCGATGAACCGTCCGAAGAGCGGGTCGTGCGGATCGACAAGGCGTCGGTGCGCGATGCCGCGATCCATGTCGGTCGCAACGCGGCGTGCGATGCTGTCTTTATGTCCTGCACCAACCTCAGAGCGTTGGAGGTGATCGAGGATATCGAGGCTGAATTGGGCATTCCGGCCTTGTCGAGCAATCAGGTTTTGGCTTGGCATCTGGGGCAGTTGGGCGGTTTTGCCGACCGTCTGAACCGGATTGGATGCCTGTTCGACGTTTTGCCGTCCACTGATCCGGCTGTTTGTGTGGCGTGACGCGCCAACGCAGCGTCGCGAAGGGTCAAACTTTGAAACTGCTGTTTTTGGCTTGAGACCTTGTCGCAAAGGCCGAAACGCTTGAAGAATGCCCAGACAGGATGTCCCCGTCTGGGCGGATGCGATTAGGCCAAACCGTGTTTCGAGAAGGGCAATTCACGTACCCTTTGGCCCGTTGCTGCAAACAGCGCATTGGCTACAGCCGGACCAATCGGTGGCGTTCCGGGCTCACCGATGCCGGTAGGGGCTTCGGTGGATTGGATGATATGCACATCAACCTCGGGCATGTCCGATATCCGGAGCGGAGTGTAATCGGGGTAGTTCCACTGATCCACCTCGCCGTCGGTCATGGTGATCTCTTCGCGCAGGATGGCTGACAAGCCGTAGCCCAAACCACCTTCGATCTGTGCTTTGATGTTGTCCGGGTTGATTGGCACGCCACAATCGACGCCGCATGTTACCTTTTCAACTTTGACCGTACCGTCATCGCGCAGACGGATATCGGCAACCTCAGCAACGTAGCTGTTAAAGCTTTTGTGAACGGCAACACCGCGATGCGTGCCCTCCGGTCCGGACGCGCCAGCTTTTTCTGCAGCGAGTTTCAGAACAGCCGCCAAGCGCGGATCGTCCTCCAGATAGGCCAGCCGGAATTCGATTGGATCACGCCCCGCAGCCTGTGCCAGTTCGTCCATCATGGTTTCCATGACATAGGCGGTGTGGGTGTGGCCGACCGATCTCCACCATAGCGTTGGCACACCCACCGTGGGATGGTGCACATCGACATGCATGTCCGGAATGGCATAGGTCGTATCGACAATCCCTTCAACGGTGGAATGGTCAACGCCATCTTTGACCACAAAGGGTTCAAAACTGGTGCCGGTAAATATGCTTTGGCTGACGATGCGATGGTCCCAGCCTGAAATATTACCGTCCTTATCAAGCCCCGCACGTACGCGATGTACAGCCAAAGGACGGTAGTAGCCGCCTTTGATGTCGTCTTCTCGCGAATAGACCAGTTTGATCGGACGCGCCTCGTTGCCTGCGTCCAGCCACGCTTTTGCAATCGTCGCGGCTTCGGCCGTCAGGTGCGCATCCGGCGTCGCGCGGCGGCCGAAAGACCCGCCACCCCATTTCGTGTTGATCGCGATTTGCGGGAAGTCGAGGCCCAGCACGGCTGCAGCAGTGCCGTGATCGATTGTCTGGATCTGTGATCCGCCCCAGAAGGTCGCGGTGTTGCCATCATAGAGCACTGTCATGTCCAGAGGCTCCATCGGAGCATGCGCGAGATACGGAAAGACGTATTCCGCTTCGATGACCTGCGCGGCTTGCGCGAGCTTTCCTGATGCGTCGCCGCGCGGATGCGACGGGGTGCCATCCTGATCCAAAAGCACGCGATATTCGGACAGCAGCGCGTCGGTGCCGCGGGTCTCTCCGGTACCGTCCTGCCATGTCAGGGACAGCGCATCGCGGGCTTGCATGGCAATCCAGGTGTTGGTCGCAAGGACAACCACCCCTTGTGGAATTTCGAGAACCGCCTCAACGCCGTCCATCGCCAGTGCCTCGGTCGCGTCCACGGATGCGAGTGTGGCCCCAAATCGGGATGGGCGCGCTGTGACGGCAATCAAGCTGTTGTCGAGCTGGGCGTCCATGCCGAACAAACCAACGCTACCGCGGGTTTTCTCCGGTATTTCGACGCGTGGAAAGGATTTGCCGATATACACCCATTGGTCAGGCGATTTGAGCGTGACCTCTGCAGGCACATCGAGCATCGCAGCTTTTGCCGCCAAATCGCCAAAGGTGGCAGAGTTTTGCCCGCCGGTGACCATACCGTTCGACACTGAAATGTTGCTTGCATCCATTGACCACTCGGCTGCGGCGGCATTGATCAGCATCGCGCGGGCAGCAGCACCTGCCTGACGGTACTGGTCGAACGAATTGGCCATCGCCGTTGACCCGCCCGTTCCCTGAACGCCAAACAAAAGGTTTTTGTAGAGTTCCGGATTAGACGGCGCGAAGGTTACTTCGACCTGATCTGTCACAGCGTCGAGTTCTTCGGCGACCAGTGTCGCAAGCCCTGTTGCTGCGCCCTGTCCTTTGTCGAGATGTTTGCTCAGAACGATCACGCGGTTGTCCGGCGTAATATGAACAAACGGCGTGACCAGCGTGTCGTTTGACGCTGCGTCTTGCGCCATGACGGATCGCGGCAGCGACATACCAATCACCAGACCGCCTACAGCACCGGCTGACATTTTCAGGAAAGACCGGCGCGTCGGCTGCGGAGAAGGTGTGTAATTCTTGAGGTAATGCAACATATCAGGCCTCCATGATATCGGCGGCGCGGTGGATCGCGCGGCGGATGCGGGCATAGGTGGCACAGCGGCAAAGGTTGCCCTCCATGGCCGCGTCAATATCTTCGTCGGTGGGCTTTGGTGTTTCAGCCAAAAGCGCAGAGGCTGACATGATTTGACCGGACTGGCAGTAGCCACATTGCGGAACCTGCAATTCGACCCACGCCTCGCGGATTGCCTTGGCGGCAGGCGTGTCGATTTCTTCGATCGTTGTGACGGTTGCACCGTCCAGATCGCCCAAAAACGTCTGGCACGACCGCGTCGCAATGCCGTCCACATGAACTGTACACGCCCCACAGGAGGCGACGCCGCAGCCGAACTTCGTTCCTGTCATCCCGAGTTCATCCCTGAGAACCCACAGCAACGGCATGTCCGGGCTGGCCTCGACCTGCTGTGTTTTGCCATTCAGTGTGAAAGTGACCATGAGATCCTCCGATATGGATTTCCGGGCTCTTGCTGGTGGCGAGGCACCGCAGCCCGTGTCTATTGTGTCCAGCACTGTAGGTCTTGACGAAGAGAGGTCACGCTTTTCCCAACGGTTTTCGGTATTCGAGCAGGAAAACGCCTAGATCAGTGGCCCTTGGACGCCCATCGGTTTTGCTGTCATTTGGCGAAATCGATGCTCACCTTGCCGACATGTCCACGTGTGCTGAACTCTGCGATGGCTGTGCCAACGTCTTCAAATCCGTAGATATGCGGGTCGGTTACGGGGGTGATCCCGTGCGTTTCGATAGCCTGCACCATGTCACGATGCATCGCATGGCTGCCAACAGTTATTCCCTGAAGCCGAATGTTCTGGGTCACAACCGGGCCAAGATTCAGTTCCGGTTTCAGCCCCGATAGAACGCCAATCAAGCTGACTGTACCTCCGGGCGCGATGGACCGTAGGGACTGATCAAGGGTCGCTGCGCCGCCGACCTCGACAATATGATCTGCGCCAGCGCCAGAGGTGATTTCTTTCACCGCTTTGGACCAGTCGGGCGTGTCGACATAATTGATGAGATGGTCGGCGCCCAAACTGCGCCCAATCTCTAGCTTGGCAGCAGCAGAGGACAGCAAAACAGTCTTGGCTCCGCGCAGTTTGGCGAATTGCAGTGCAAACAATGACACGCCGCCCGTGCCTTGTATCACGACCGTATCGCCCGGACCCACATGTCCTGATGCGACAATGGCGTTCCATGCAGTCAACGCTGCGCAAGGAAGTGTTGCCGCTTGCAGTGCGGAATAGGTTTTGGGCGCCCGCGTCACCAGATGTGCGGGCAAGGCCATGACATCCTGCATGACGCCAGGGCGCATCCCGCCCAGTGCGCTTGCGCCGACAGCGGCAGTATAGGTGCCGTCTGGCCAGTCCTGAAAGAAGTAGGGCGTAACAAGATCACCTGGAACAAGATCAGTGACCTGATCGCCGGTTTCGATCACCACACCCGCGCCGTCGGAGACAGGAATGATCGGCAATGTTCCCGTCAATCGACCATAACCGCCTTTGACCACAATCGTATCGCGGTAATTCAGCGAAGCCGCTTGCATCCGGATCAGAACACCGTCCGGTGCGCATTTTGGCACATCTTTCTGGCGAAGGTGAAAAGCGTCGAGCGCCCAGTCGGTTAATTCGATCACACGCATCTTGAATGTCCTTTTCGGCTCTGTGTGTGACGCTCTTTTTTGCGCGTGGTGTCTTATAGGCCGCGCATTGAGTGTCGGTCACGCATTTACCGGCCGCTTCGCAACAAGACTGCTGCAGCTGCACCTGCGATGAAACCGAAAAGATGGGCCTCCCAGCTGACGCCGGGTTGGCCGGGCAAGACCCCCCAAAACATGCCGCCGTAAAGCACGACAATTGCTATCGCGATCAAAAGTGGGATCGCCCGTTTTTCGACGAGGCCCCGGACCAAAAGAAAGCCGAACCACCCAAAGATCAGACCCGAGGCCCCGATATGAATTGCGGTCTTCCCAAGTAGCCAGACGGCAATCCCTCCGAGCATGACTATGATCGTCGTCGCCGCCATCGCGACTCTTGGCGCGGTTGCGACAACCAAGCTGCCCAAGACAACGATTGGGATCGTATTGGCGGCTGCATGCGCCAGTGATCCGTGCAACAGGGGCATAAACAGAATGCCATCCAATCCACGGAACGTGCGAGGGAGCAATCCAAACCAATTGTTGAGCATGTAACCGGATAGACCGTTCACCAATTGGATCCCCCATATCGCGGCTAAGAATATGATCGGCCAGCGCAGCCTGTCCAATACCGTCATAGGAGCTCCATTGCGTCTGCCTTGGTGACCGGGCGCAGCAATAATGCCGCCCCCTTTGTTCCCGCGCTGCCGGGCGCGCGTCAAGCGTGTTGGTGTCTATGCCTCGTGTGGCCAAGCGATCGGCTTGCGGTCAATTCTCGGGATTTTGACGAAGGCTTATTCTGTCGCCATTTTCATGGCGTTTCTTCCGGGTGGGGAATTCGTGTGAGGATATGCTCAGGGCACTGGGGTCATCTGGTCTTCCAGGATCATGTCGCTGGCCTTTTCACCGATCATGATTGCGGGCGCGTTGGTGTTGCCGCTGACGATCTCGGGCATGATCGAGCAATCCGCGACGCGCAGCCCGCGTATGCCGTGGACCCGCAGCCGAGCATCGACCACCGTCCTCTGACCCTGACCCATCTTGCAGGTCCCCGTGGGGTGGTAGATCGACGACGAGTTGTTGCGCGCCCACTCCAGCGTGCCCTCGTCGTCATCGATTTCGAGGTCCTTGGTCGGACGGAATTCCTCGGCAATCTTGGTCTTCAGGGGATCATGGCGCGCGATCTTGCGAGCGATCTTCACGCCTTCGACGATTGTCCGGCAGTCAAGGTCGGTCGCTAGGTAATTGGGGTAGATCTTGGGATAGGTGCGCGGGTCGTTGCCGCTAAGTACAATCTCGCCGCGGCTTTCGGGGCGCAATTGACAGACCGACATGGTGAAGGCCGAGAAAGGGTGCACGCCTTCGCCGGGGCTTTCTGCGGACCACGGCTGTACGTGGAATTGAATGTCAGGCGTGTCTACATGCGGTCCGGTCTTCATAAAGCCAACAGCCAGGCTGGCGGCCATGGTCATCGGTCCGGTGCGGAATAGCGCATATTTCGCTGCGATCCGCGCTTGATTGAGACGTGAACGGGCCTCGTCGTTCAGTGTGGGTTCATTGCATTTGAACACAAGGCGGGCCTGTAAATGATCCTGCATGTTCTTGCCGACGGCGGGCAAGTCGTGGATCACCTCGATCCCGTTGGCTTTCAATTGCTGGCCTTCGCCAATGCCCGAAAGCATCAGGATTTGTGGCGAACCGATAGCCCCTGAAGAAAGTACGACTTCACGTGTGCACATCACCGTGTGTTCCGTGCCAGCGGCATCGAAATAGCTAACCCCAGTGGCGCGTCCGTCCTCGATTTTTACACGGTTGACCTGTGCATTGGTGATTATCTTCAGGTTGGCGCGTTTGCGTGCCGGGTTGAGAAAGGCCACGGCGGAACTGCACCGGCGACCATTTCGGGTGGTCAGTTGGAAATACCCAACACCTTCCTGCGTCGCGCCGTTGTAGTCTGGGTTGAACGGATAGCCCGCGTTCTGAGCCGCAGCGACCCACGCTTCGCATATCGGGCGTTGCAGGCGCATGTCCGATACCGACAGTTCGCCGTCAGTCCCGTGGAAATCGTCCGGCCCGCGTTCCTGCTTCTCGGAGCGTTTGAACAGCGGCAGCACATCGTCCCAGCCCCAACCTTCGTTTCCCATCTGGCGCCAGCGGTCGTAATCTTCTTTCTGGCCGCGCACATAAAGCAATCCGTTGAGCGAAGACGAGCCACCCAAAACCTTGCCGCGGGGCCAGTCGATGGCGCGCCCGTTCAGGCCGGAGTCTTTTTCAGTCCGGTAACACCAGTCGATTGCCGGATTGTGCATCGTCTTGAAATAGCCGACCGGCACGTGAATCCACGGGTTCCAGTCGCGTGGTCCAGCTTCGAGCAGAACAACCCGGTTTGCCAGGTCTTTGCTCAGGCGGTTCGCCAGAACGCACCCTGCAGACCCCCCGCCAACGACGATGTAATCGGCTTTCTGTGTCTGCATCAAACGCGCCCTCCCAAGGCCCTTTAAAACACATTGTAAGAATTTCTTTCGCCATTATCCACGCGCTCGTGAATGATACGAAAAGCCCCATTCATGAAAGATTATGAACCGCAGAGGAGCGGTTCATAAAGCTTTCTGACGAGCCAAGGACGGTGTCGCGCCGGGATTTTTCACGGGCGGAAGGGCGGTGTCTGCCTTAGATTTCTGCCGTCAGTCTCTGCCCGATAGCATTGTTTCGACAAGCTTTTGCACGCGGAGTGCTTCTTCAACCGTCGCAAGCCGGTTCGGCTTTCCCTCGATACACAAAAGCAGATCGTCAAGCTGCGCTTTGAGGCTCGTCGCCCGAGGGTCGCTTGGTCGATCAGCGACTTCGACGAAGTCGCAACCGGTGGACATGGCGTCAACGTAGAAATCAGTAATTCTGCGGCTGGCTGCCGATCCTTTGATGGTGAGTTCCTGTCGATCTGGCTGTGTGCCTCCTACACTGGCCATGACGGTGACGGGGCGTCCATCAGCGGCCTCAAGGCGCGCCTGCATATGGGTTTCACAAAGAAGAGGGTCGGCGGGAAATGATGGTTTCGCCCAGACAACTGAAAGAGGCCCCAAGAGGCGCTCTGAGAAAAAGAGGAAGTGCGAGATGACCTCTCGGGTCATGCCGCCTTCGTCGCGAAACCGCAGCCAGTCGGCCTCTTTCTGCCAAGCCCTGGGCCAGCCGGAATAGGACAGTATGATATCTGCGCCGACAACGTCGCCCAGCGCCCCGTCCCGCGCGGCTTTTTGAACACCTGTCAATGCTGCGCCAGCGGCTTGAGTGAAGTTTACAGCGGCTGGCACACCCGTCTGAACGAGCTCTGAGAGCAGCGCTTCGCTTTCGCGGACATCTACCCCAAACGGCTTTTCGAGAAAGACAGCCTTGCCCATATGTGCTGCTGCCAATGCATAAGCTTTGCGCGGCACTGGTGGACAAGCAAGGTAAACCAGATCGACAGATGCCATCGCCTCTGCTGCCGTTGCGCAAATACGTACGTCTGGCGCAAGTTTCTGTGCTGCCTTGCACGCTTGGGGATCGGGATCCCACAGGGCGATTGGCTGGTAGCCGGAATGAGGTACCATGTTTTCCAGCATGCGGCGGCCCATGATGCCCAAGCCGATAATCGCCGTTTTTACAGTCATAGTTGCAGCCCTGTGGTTCATTTGCCCAACGGGGCGTGCTGCCCCAATCACTCGTCTGATGATAGGTTAATATTTATCTGCCTTGTGGCCAAAAAAGACTTTTGTCACGTCCTCGATAATGTCCCACCTGACCCGACTGCCATCGTGGATGAACAAGCTGTCTCGTTCGGTCAGCTCGGTGACTTGAGACGTGACCATGTTAGTCAAACGACACCGACCAGAGAGGATGGTCATCAGTTCATCGCCCTGTTCGGTGCACTCGAAGACGCCTTTGGTACAGCGCCAAATGCCAGTGCGGGTCGTGTGCCCGGATCCACCAGCGTCCAACCGCCCCGAAGCGCGCGGCGTGCCTTGTTTGATCTTGTAGTCGCTAGACGGATTATCCAAAGGCCATTCTTCCAGTTCACCCACATCATCGCCTGTTCTGTACCGTATCATTGTTCGTTCCAATTAACCTGCCAATGGAGTCTAAACGTATCGCAATTTCATCTTGTCGCTTCCAGTGTGTCAGTACCACCCATCAATGCTCCACACGTGTTGTCCTTCACTCTGATTGTTCGACATACCGTTTGATCTGTTTCAGCGATGCGGTTCAGGGCAGGGGGCAGACAGGCCCCCAATGGTATGAACGACGGCGAAATGCCCGGTGTTTGAAATTCCGGTCTCAATCTTCCGCAGATACTTGACCTGCGAGAGAGCATGAAATACGTGGTAACGCGTTGAGCGGGCGTTGTGTAATGGTAAGACCTCAGCCTTCCAAGCTGATGATACGGGTTCGATTCCCGTCGCCCGCTCCAAGAAATCCATACAACCGTTAAATTAATCCACGTTCGTGCGGCCTTAGCGCGGCAAATCGGCATTTACGGCCTGTTCGGCTTGACCAATCAGGGCAGGCCAAGGTTTAAGCGTTTGCAGCTAAAAACGGGAACCAAATGGCGGACGCGACACCTATACCGGCGAAAAACGAAGAGCGGGAAAAATCCAAGAAGATCGGCTCGCTTGCGGCGCTTTGGCCGTTTCTTGTGCCGTATAAGCTTTTGATGATGGCGGCGCTGTTTGCGCTGACGGCAACAGCCTGTGTGTCATTGATCCTTCCGATGGCTGTGCGCCGGGTGGTGGACAATTTCAACACTTCCGATGGCGCGTTGCTGGATCTGTATTTCTCGGCTGCCTTGGGCATCGCAGGTTTGCTGGCGATCGGCACTGCGCTTCGATATGCGCTTGTCACCCGTCTGGGTGAACGGGTCGTTGCCGACATCCGCAAGGCCGTGTTTGGTCGTGTGATCGGTCTTAGCCCGTCCTTCTTTGAGCGGGTGATGACGGGCGAGGTTCTCAGCCGCATCACAACGGACACGACATTGATTCTGAGCGTGCTTGGATCATCGATATCAATCGCGCTGCGCAACGTGTTGTTGTTCTTTGGCGGAATGATCCTGATGCTGTTCACGTCCGCAAAACTGACGGGAATGGTTCTTTTGATCGTGCCAGCAGTTGTTGTGCCGATCCTCGTTCTGGGCCGCAAAATGCGCAAGCTAAGCCGCGAGAACCAAGATTGGATCGCGGCGTCGTCGGGCAATGCATCCGAGGCGTTGTTGTCCGTGCAAACGGTTCAGGCGTTTACCCACGAAGAGATATCGCGCAATGCATTTGGGGATGTGACCGAAAAGAGCTTTGATGCCGCGCGCCGGCGTATCTGGACGCGTGCGCAGATGACGGCGATTGTCATCTTCCTCGTATTCACGGGCATTGTCGGTGTTCTCTGGATTGGCGCAACAGACGTGCGCAACGGAACAATGAGCGCGGGTGAACTGGTTCAGTTCGTGATTTACGCGGTCATGGTGGCCGGATCGGTCGCTGCGCTGTCCGAGATCTTTGGCGAATTGCAGCGCGCGGCGGGGGCCACGGAACGCTTGGTTGAACTGTTACATGCAGAGGATACGGTGAACGATCCAGAGCAACCGCTGACCCTGCCAGAGCCTGTAAAGGGCGAGATCACGTTCGAGGATGTCCATTTCGCTTATCCAAGCCGCCCTGGTGTGGCTGCGCTGGATGGCGTCAACCTGCGGATCGCGCCTGGGGAAACGGTTGCGGTGGTTGGGCCCAGTGGCGCAGGCAAGACAACGATCATTCAGTTGATCCAGCGCTTTTATGACCCTGATGCCGGGGCAATCTGTCTGGATGGCATGCGCGTTGACGGGCTGACCCGGGATGCGTTCCGCAAACATATCGCGCTTGTCCCGCAAGACCCGGTGATCTTTGCCGCCTCTGCCCGCGAGAATATCCGCTTTGGGCGCCCCGATGCCACAGACGAAGAGATCGAAGTTGCTGCCAAGGCTGCAGCCGCACATGACTTTATCGCCGCATTGCCAGATGGCTATGACAGTTGGTTGGGCGAACGGGGGGTCATGCTGTCAGGGGGGCAAAAGCAGCGGATTGCGATTGCCCGTGCGATCCTTCGTGACGCGCCGGTGCTATTGCTCGACGAGGCGACAAGCGCGCTCGATGCCGAAAGCGAAC
This sequence comes from Marivita sp., assembly GCA_043585115.1. Lineage (GTDB taxonomy): Bacteria > Pseudomonadota > Alphaproteobacteria > Rhodobacterales > Rhodobacteraceae > Marivita. The sequence goes on along the minus strand of CP121326.1, from coordinate 1,608,383 downwards.
GCGCGGTTCAGCGCGCGGTAGACGAGCTGTCCGAAGGCCGCACGACCGTGATTGTGGCGCACCGGCTTGCGACCGTGAAAAAGGCCGACCGGATCATCGTGATGGAACAGGGCCGGATCGTGGCCACCGGAGCACATGATGCGCTGGTGTCCGAAGACGGTCTATATGCGCGGCTTGCGCGGCTGCAGTTCACCGATGGCATGGCCGCCGAGTAGTTTTTTGCCCTTTCGATCGGCAAGTGTCGGTTTTGGCCATGACAGGTCAAAGCCCACAGCGGCACCCTGACCTCAAAATCACATACGAGGAGACGGCGATGCAGGTTGGATTTGTTGGATTGGGGGCTGTCGGAGCCAAACTTGCAGGCACGCTTGCAAGAAACGGGGTCGATCTGACCGTCTTTGATCTGGATGTCGACCGTGTGGACCTATTGGTTGCGCAGGGCGCAAAAGCGGGCGCAGGTGCCACCGACATCATGCGCGACTGTGAGGTGGTCATCACCAGCCTTCCCAGCCCTGCTGCGTCGCAAGCCGTGTTGGACCAGCTTTTGCCCGAAATACGGCCCGGCAAGGTCTGGATCGAAATGTCCACCACGGATGCGGATGCGATCCGCGCTCAGGCCAAGGCAGTCGAGGCGCGTGGTGGTCAAGCGGCGGATTGCCCTGTTTCGGGTGGCTGCCATCGTGCCGCGACTGGCAATATCTCGATCTTTGCGGGATGCGACCGGGCGACGTTTGAAAAGGTTCTGCCGTTGTTGACCTATATGGGGCGCCGTGTTTTGCACACAGGCGATGTGGGCAGCGCGTCGGTTCTCAAGGTCATGACCAATTATCTGGCGACGGTGCATCTTGCCAGCCTGTGTGAAGCCATGACGACAATGGCGGCCCACGGGATTGACCTTGCGACCACCTATGAGGCGATCAAGGCGTCTTCGGGCACGTCGTTTGTGCATGAAACCGAAAGTCAATTGATCTTGTCCGGAAACCGCGACGTGGATTTCACGTTGGATTTGGTGCTCAAGGATGTCGGACTGTTCCAATCCCTCGCGGATGCCAAGAACGTGCCGCTTGAGCTGTCGCCCAAGGTGATCGAGATCATCAAGGATGGTCAGGCCCGATATGGCGACCGGGCGCAGTCGGATCGCTTGATCGAACGGCTTGAAGAGGCGACCGGTTTGTCGATCACCGCACCGGGGTTCCCGACAGTGCTGGTTGATGACGAACCCGAAGAGCGCGGGAAAGAGGTCTTCCGCGTGGTCTCGCCTTGATGCAAGGAATGCGGTATCGGCGTCGTTGCATCACAGGAGAGACGCCATGCAAGACGAGATCATCGCAGAGGTAGACCCGCGTGGTCCGCGCCGCATCATCGGTATCGGTATGTTGCTGGCCTTGGGTGGGTTGGTTCTGTATCTCGCCTTTGTCAAACCGCCCGCCCATTTGGGCTGGCAGGCTTTCCTGATCGGAATGGGGCTGATTTCGCTGTGGTGGGCGCACAAGCTTCAGCTTGCCACAACGCGAAAGCTATTGCTGACAGAAACCGCGCTGACCGATAGCGAAGGCACGCTCATTGCGCGGGTTGAGGATATCGTGGCGGTTAACCGCGGCGCGTTTGCAATGAAGCCGTCGAATGGTTTCACGCTCAAATTGAAAAACCCGGCGCCACGTGCGTGGCAGCCGGGATTGTGGTGGCGTCTGGGTCGCCGGGTTGCGGTGGGCGGGGTGACACCAGGGTCTCAGGCCCGCCCGATGGCTGATATTATCGCCATCCTGATTGCCCGGCGTGGGGCGTAAGCATCAGCTTTGCTTCTTTTTGCCTTTGCCGTTTGTCGGCTTTGTGGTGGTTGCAGTGCAGTCTGCGCTTGCATCCCCTTCGTCGGCATTCTCCGCGTTGTTGTTGCAGAGCGAGCCGCCCGGAGCATCTTGGTCACCATTCCCCCAACCGTTGTTCTGCCATTGCTTGCCAGAACCATCGTTCGCACCTTCGAGGATCACTTGCGATGCAAAGCGAGGGCGTGTGAACGAATAGGTCGCGATGTCAAAGCCATCGTTCGCGAGCGTTACGAGAGGCTGATACCAGTCACGGGTTTCGACGAGGATGGTTTGGTCACCAGATGCAAGGATCGGCAAGTGTTCTTCATAGTTTTCCATGTCGCCTTGATCCAGCTCAGACCAGTCGCCACGTGCAACGGACCAGACAAGTTCATATGTCTCGTTGCCCAAGCTGAAGCCTTCACCACTCTTGCCGTATTGGACCACCGAAATGCGCAGATCAATATCGTCGCCCTGTGCCTGTGCAAGGTGCATCAAAAGGTTCCGAGCGTTGTCGATATATGTGTCGTCCAGCATTTCAGTTTCGCGCGAAATGATATCGCCAATGGTGTAGTTGGCTTTTTGGTTGATGGCCTGTTGGCGCATCACATCAAAGTACAACCAAGATACTGCAAAGATGACGAGCAGGGCCGGAAGGATGATGATTGCTTCAAGCGAAGCATCGCCCTTGGTATCGCGCACGAACCGCGACACTCTGTTTTTGATACGAGCAGTCATTAGTAAGGCTCCTGTACGAAGGCTGAGAAGGACACGATCGCGACGTTGCCGTCCTCATCTTTGGGCATTGCTGCTGCAATGACACCTGCTGGTGTGATCGGCTTGTACTTGTAGCACGCGCGCAGCAGCATAAGCTCGTTCGGCTGACCGGGGTCGAACTGACGAAGCGGACGCACCGGTTCAGCGGCGTCGTAGCAATCGGCAGCACGCGGCGGTTCTTCCCAATCGCGCAGGCTAAGCGGGATCATTTCAAGCCGCAGCATTTCATTACAATCCGACAACGCGGTCGTTTGATCGCAAATCATGCCCTTGAGTGTGTCGTGGTCCAGGTTTTCACCGGTACCAAGGCGCACATCGCGCACAGCGAGATCCAATCCACGTTCAAGTTGCGTATGCCGCAGGGACAGTGCCCCGATTTCCAGACCCGCGATGATCACGGCAAGGAATACTGGCAACCAGATAACGAAAGGGAGCGTTACGACCGAGCCGCTTTCGTCCCGCAGGAAGCTGCGGAGTTTTGGTGAGTTAATCCGCATCATTGTGTCAACCTCAGCTGGTTAATGGTCCGGGCAATCGCCTGGAACGCATCGGAAATTTCCAATCCCTCGACCGGGAAGTAGTGGGCCGGAGACGAGGCACAGTCGCGCATCGCCGCTTGACCTTCATCAGGCGCTTCGAAGCCGATTGCGAAAACCGTGATGTCCGCGTCGCGTGCCGAGGCACAGATGTTGGACAAACGTTCATCCGCTTGGCTGCCGCTGACAATCGGCACATACGAGTAATACGCGTTGTAGTACTGATTGTACGACACGTAGCCGTCAAAATACGGTTGACGGAAGAACTTGTTACCAAACGCACGTGTGCCCCAGCGCGCAAAGACCTCTGCGTGGCTCATCCGGGTTGCGTTGTTTCCACCGTCTGGATTGTTGTCGTAGCGATCCTCCAAGCTGCCGTATTCATAGCGAGACCAGAAATAGACGTCGTCGTTGGTGCCACTCTCGTCACGAACGCGGTGCGAGAAGCGATCGTTTGTCGGATCAGTGTCGCCAAGGTCATCAATCCAGATATTGGACATGCCGCCGACGTATTCCGGAGCAAGGTCAAATTGCGTTGTGTTCATACCATCGGTCATGACCACAGCAATCTTCAGAGCATCCGGCGCATCATAAGCGGCAGGACGGCCAGCAGCTTCGGGAACGACAGCGCCGTCGCTGATCAGAGCGTTCACCACGGGTCGAGCAGATGGATCAAGAAGGGCTACACCCCATTTCATACCCAGGTCGATGGCAGTGTTGCCGCCGGCGCTTAGGGTCGCGATGTGGTCAACCAGCTCTTGTTCATCCGAACTATGCGCGATGACCGAACCATATGTGCCAACCGGACACCATGAATCGGGCGTCACAGTTGTGTTCTCGTCAAGCGTGTAAGGATCGAAATGTGCCAACCGCTGCAATGCTTCGGTCGGCGAAACCGCACGAGATGTGAAGGCAGTCGCCGGGAAGATAGCGCAGCTTGAGATGTCATGCTCGTTCGTGAGCGTGTAGTGCTGCGATACGGTTGGCCCAAGGCTCACAGTGGCGTTGTATGGAACGATGCTAATCGTCGTCAGGCCCGCATCATCATTGTCGATTACGGTTTGAACAAATTCTGTCGCCGCGTCCCGAAGGTTCTCGATCTTTTCATTCTGGCCCATTGAGCCCGAAATATCGAGGATCAACGAGATTTCGATGTTCGAAATCCGTTCTTCGGCAGCTGCAAGACCAGTAGCTTGCAATTCGTCATAGCCAAGAATTTTCAAGAAATTCGCTGGAAAAATCCGTTGGGCTTCGGCCGTAACGGTGCGATAGTTCAACCCAGCATCAACCGTGATATTCACGTTGGCCAACGCATCGTCGAGGTTCATCTTGTCCAGATAATCCTGAACCAACAGGGTAGGGTCCACTTGCTGTTCCAAATCCGCTGCTGCAAGCACTGCGCGGTCCAGTGTGTTTTGCAATCTCGTACGTTCCACCTCGGAGTGGATCAAATCGATTCCGAGTCCACCGTAGACCATCATGACGAACACGCCCATGATGCCTATGATAGTCATGTTGCCATCGGTCGCCCGAGTGTAACGGCTCAGTATTGAAGCCACGCTAGACCGCAATCTGGACTTTGTCCGTTTCTCGACCGGCAGCCTTGGCAGAAGGTTGCTTAATCCGATCATTTGTTACCTCTTTCCCGCCCTTTCAGGACGGTCTGACACCCCACTTAGATATTGGGAGATGTGAAGGCGAAACGCGGCAGGATTAGGGCCGCAATTATGGAGAAAATATGGACCGTGTTGTTTTTTATAGATAATTCTGGGTTTTGAGGCCTTATTGATGCCGTGTCCGAAACAGTCCACGGCAATTCTTGGCTTCGTTCTCTAAATCGTGCCTCGGATAGTGCGTTATCAAATTAACCCTTTTGTCATAGGCTAGGGGCAGACAAGGGCGAATTGCCCGCAACCCGGGAGGGACACATGAGCGCGATACCAGCAAATGAACCAACATTCCGAGAATCAGTAGATCTCATGTTCAACCGCGCTGTTGCGCTGATGGACTTGCCGCCTGGGCTTGAGGAAAAGATCAGGGTTTGTAACGCGACCTATACAGTGCGGTTTGGCGTTCGGCTTCGTGGACAGATCAAAACCTTCACCGGATACCGGTCTGTTCATTCGGAACATATGGAGCCGGTCAAAGGCGGCATCAGATTTGCGCCGTCGGTTCATCAGGACGAAGTTGAAGCGCTTGCTGCGCTGATGTCCTATAAATGTGCTTTGGTCGAAGCGCCGTTTGGTGGCTCCAAAGGTGGTTTGCGCATTGATCCGCGCGAATATGATGAACATGAAATGGAACAGATCACGCGACGCTTTGCCTATGAGTTGATCAAGCGCGACATGATCAACCCTGCGCAAAACGTACCGGCACCCGATATGGGAACAAGCGAACGTGAAATGGCATGGATTGCCGACCAATACGCGCGCATGAATACGACCGACATCAATGCCCGTGCCTGCGTCACAGGCAAACCCATCAATAATGGCGGTATCGCTGGCCGTGTCGAAGCGACGGGTCGCGGTGTCCAATACGCCCTGCGCGAATTTTTCCGCCATCCTAAAGACGTCAAAGCCGCCGGCATGACCGGTACTCTTGATGGCAAACGCGTGATTGTGCAGGGCTTGGGCAATGTGGGCTACCATGCCGCCAAATTCCTGCAAGACGAAGATGGGTCGCGCATTATCGGAATCATTGAACGCGATGGTGCACTCTTTAACGAGAGCGGCATTGATGTTGACGCGGTGCGGGATTGGATCGTCAAACATGGCGGAATCACCGGTTTCCCAGACGCGTCACATACTGCTGACGGCGCACGCGTTCTCGAGCAAGAGTGCGATATCCTGATCCCGGCGGCACTTGAGGGGGTGATCAACCTTTCAAATGCCAAAGAGATCAAGGCCCCCTTGATCATCGAGGCGGCCAACGGCCCGATCACAGCGGGTGCCGATGATATTCTGCGTGACAAGGGAACGGTCATTATCCCCGATATGTACGCAAATGCCGGTGGTGTGACCGTGTCCTACTTCGAGTGGGTGAAAAACCTCAGCCATATCCGGTTTGGCCGTATGCAGCGGCGGCAGGAAGAATCGCGTCACGAGTTGATCGTTCAGGAGCTTGAACGTCTGAGTGATCACTTGGGCGATCAATGGTCGATGACACCGGATTTCAAATCGAAATATCTGCGAGGTGCAGACGAACTCGAACTCGTGCGCTCTGGTCTCGATGACACGATGCGCATCGCCTACCAGTCAATGCGTGAAGTCTGGCATGGTCGCGGGGATGTGCACGATCTTCGGACGGCTGCGTATATGGTGTCGATCGACAAGGTTGCGGCAAGCTATCGGGCCAAAGGCCTCTGACGGATGACAATCGGGCTGGGCTGAGCTAGGTGTGCTCAAACACTTCGCTTGGCCCAGCCTATGAGGACACCCCATGATCCGTATCGCTTCTGTCACCACCGCATTGATGCTCAGCCTCGCGGTTCCCGCATTGGCACAGGACAAAGAAGCGGAATGCCGCAAAATCGGACAGATCGCCACCAACATCATGACCGAGCGCAAGAATGGGACAAACGTCCGCCGTGCCGAGCGGCGTGTGATCCGGGCCATTCCGAATAAGTCCAAAAATGACGAAGTGCTGGCCGTGCAGCTTGTGGATTGGATCTATTCGCTCCCCGAAGAACAACTGACCCCAGAGGTCAGCAATGCGCTTTATCAGACCTGCCTGTCTCAGTAAGGCGCGTCATGAAACAAGCTGTGTCTGACGGCTTGGACCACTGGACTCTTGCGGGCCAAGACCCGATATTCTTGGCATGAGCCTGCCACCCAATTTTCTGGATGAACTGCGCACCCGCATCAGCCTGTCTCAGGTCGTCGGGCGCAAGGTTTTGTGGGACACCCGAAAGTCCAATCAGGCCAAAGGTGACATGTGGGCACCGTGCCCGTTTCATCAGGAAAAATCTGCCAGCTTTCACGTCGATGATCGTAAAGGCTATTACTACTGTTTCGGCTGTCAGGCCAAAGGTGATGCGATTTCTTTTGTACGCGAATCTGAAAACGTCGGGTTTATGGAAGCGGTTGAAATCCTTGCCGCCGAGGCAGGCATGCCGATGCCTGCAAAAGACCCCAAAGCGCAGGAAAAAGCAGACCACCGGACCCAGCTGGTTGAGGTCATGGAACAGGCAGTGCGCTTTTACCGATTGCAATTGCGGAGCGGGACTGGCGGAGATGCGCGGGACTATCTGAGTCGCCGTGGGCTCGACGATGCCACGCAGGATCGGTTCAACATTGGATTTGCCCCCCCGGGGTGGCAAACGCTCTGGGATCATTTGACAGCACAAGGGGTTGCGCCCGAGCAGGTCATCGAAGCGGGGCTTGCCAAGCCGTCGCAGAAGGGTGGCAAACCCTATGACACCTTTCGCAACCGCATCATGTTCCCAATCCGCGACGCGCGTGGGCGTGCGATAGCCTTTGGCGGTCGGGCCATGGACCCTGATGACAACGCCAAATACCTCAATAGTCCTGAAACGCCGCTGTTTGACAAAAGCAGGACGCTATATAATCAGGGTCCGGCACGTGAAGCGGCAGGAAAAGGGCAGCCGCTGATCGTTGCCGAAGGATATATGGACGTGATTGCGCTTGCGACTGGCGGTTTTGACGCTGCAGTTGCACCGCTCGGCACAGCTGTCACCGAAAACCAGCTTCAAATGCTCTGGCGCATTACAGAAGAGCCGATCATGGCGCTTGATGGTGACAAGGCAGGCCTCAAGGCGGCTTACCGTGTCATCGACACGGCGCTTCCCCTGCTTGAAGCTGGAAAATCGCTTCGGTTCGTGTTGTTGCCCGAAGGAAAAGACCCTGATGATCTGATCCGCTCTGATGGGCGTGACGCGATGCGCACATTGATCGAAGGCGCGCAGCCGATGGTCCAATTGTTGTGGCGGCGCGAAACCGAAGGTCGGGTGTTCGATAGCCCGGAGCGTAAAGCGGCGTTGGACAAGACGCTACGCGAGCGCATTCGAACCATTCAGGATCCCTCTCTGCGCAGCCATTACGGCGAAGAAATCAAACGCCTGCGATGGGAGCTTTTTCGTGCGCCCTCAAGGCCACGACGCGAACGGTTCCAGAAATTCAACGGGTCTGCGCCATCAAAACCGTCGGAAAACACCCGGGCGTCCATGCTGGTTGCCGGGGGCAAAGATGTTGAAATACGTCTGCGCGAGGCGGTCATCCTTGCCGCTTTGATCACTGTGCCTGACCTGCTCTCTGAATTTGAAGGCAAGATCGAGGAGATGTCTTGTGCGGATCCGGATCATGCGGCTCTCAAAGCGTGTCTTTTACGACACGTTGGTGACCCTGCTGAGACGGTTCAGGCGGCTGCGGATGCAACACTTGGAGAGGCCGCCCTTGAAAAGCTCTGTCGCGCACGCCATGTCGCGATAACCCCTTGTTTGCGTAATCCCGGTGACCGTGAATTGACCCGTTTGACCATCACCGAAGAGCTTGCAAAACTAGAGGCGGGAATCGGTCTGGATGCGGAAATAGCCGAAGCCGCTGAAGACTTGTATGGTTCAGCCGATGAAACGCTGACATGGCGCTTGAGCCAGGCTGCGGCTGCACGGCAAACTGCGCAACGTGCGCAGTCAGAAGACAAGGCTGAATATGATCTTGGTCCGAACGGGGCCGCGATCAATCGTGAAGAACGCAGCGCATTTGACGCTTTGATGGAAACCATTCGCTTCGAGAAACCCCGGAGTTGACGGTGTTTTGCTAAGGAAAGCGTAAACGAAAAAGGGTAAACGGGTGTGCGAATCACCAATTCGCGCTAATGATTCGGGTCAATCGAATCGCCCCGCCTCGACAGGAGCATCCATGGCCGCCAAAGATAACGACGACGCCAAGACCGAAGATCGCGAGGACGATGTAAGCCTCGACATGAGCCAAGCCGCGGTCAAGAAGATGATCGCAGAAGCTCGGGAACGTGGTTACATCACGTATGATCAGCTGAACGAAGTTCTTCCTCCCGATCAGGTCAGTTCTGACCAGATCGAAGATGTGATGTCGATGTTGTCCGAGATGGGCATCCAGGTCACTGAAGAAGACGAAGAAGCCGACGAAGACGAAGACAAGGGCACAACCGACCTTGTTCAGACCGCAAAGCCGGGTGAAGTCACACTGTCGTCGGGCACGTCTGAAAAGCTGGACCGCACAGATGATCCGGTGCGCATGTATCTGCGTGAAATGGGCAGTGTCGAACTGCTCAGCCGCGAAGGCGAGATCGCGATTGCAAAGCGGATCGAAGCGGGTCGCAACACAATGATTGCCGGGCTTTGTGAAAGCCCTCTGACATTCCAGGCGATCACGATCTGGCGTGAGGAACTTCTAAGCGAAGATATTCTGCTGCGGGATGTGATCGACCTCGAGACAACGTTTGGCGATCAGATGGGCGAGGACGAAGACGTCGCGCCTGCGGTTGTCCCTGGTGCGGCGGACACATCTTCCGAGAAAAGCGCTGATGACAAGCAAGAGCTTGATGCGGACGGCAACCCGATCAGCCGTGATGACGATGATGACGAGGACGAACAGGCGAACATGTCGCTTGCTGCGATGGAAGCCGCGCTCAAGCCGCGTGTGCTCGAAACGCTGGATCGCATCGCTCAGGACTATGAAGAACTGGCCAGCATGCAGGACAACCGCATCTCGGCCACGTTGAACGAGGACGGTTCCTTCAGCACCGTTGATGAAGAGCGGTACCAGAAACTGCGCTCGGAAATTGTTGTGCTGGTCAACTCGTTGCACCTGCACAACAACCGGATCGAAGCGCTTATTGATCAGCTTTACGGCATCAACCAGCGGATCATGATGATTGATAGCGCCATGGTGAAACTGGCTGATCAGGCGCGCATCAACCGTCGAGAATTTATCGACGCTTATCGCGGTCGTGAACTCGACCCGAACTGGCTCGAAGAGATGGGCCAGAAAACAGGGCGCGGCTGGCAGATGTTCATCGAACGCTCGCTGGAGAAGGCTGAGGAACTTCGCTCGGACATGGCCCAGGTCGGCCAGTATGTCGGTCTCGACATTAGCGAATTCCGCCGCATTGTTGCGCAGGTGCAGAAGGGTGAAAAAGAGGCGCGTCAGGCCAAAAAGGAAATGGTCGAAGCCAACCTGCGCCTCGTGATCTCGATTGCCAAGAAGTACACCAACCGTGGCTTGCAGTTCCTTGATCTTATCCAGGAAGGCAACATTGGTCTGATGAAGGCCGTCGATAAGTTCGAGTATCGCCGGGGTTACAAGTTCTCGACCTACGCGACGTGGTGGATCCGTCAGGCGATCACCCGCTCGATTGCCGATCAGGCGCGCACGATCCGTATTCCGGTCCACATGATCGAAACGATCAACAAGCTGGTCCGCACCGGGCGTCAGATGTTGCATGAAATCGGCCGTGAACCGACCCCCGAGGAACTGGCCGAAAAGCTCCAGATGCCTTTGGAGAAGGTCCGCAAGGTGATGAAAATCGCCAAGGAGCCGATCAGCCTCGAAACGCCGATTGGCGATGAGGAAGACAGCCAGCTTGGCGATTTCATCGAGGACAAGAACGCGGTTTTGCCGCTGGATTCCGCTATTCAGGAAAACCTCAAGGAAACCACGACGCGGGTTCTGTCGTCGCTTACACCGCGTGAGGAGCGTGTCCTGCGGATGCGCTTTGGCATTGGCATGAACACGGACCACACGCTTGAAGAAGTGGGCCAGCAGTTCAGCGTGACGCGCGAACGTATTCGCCAGATCGAGGCCAAGGCGCTTCGCAAGCTCAAGCACCCAAGTCGGTCGCGCAAGTTGCGCTCCTTCCTGGATCAATAAGCGATGTCGTTTCTTAAAAAGCTGTTCGGTGGGGGCGAAGGATCACCGCCTTCTGCGCCTGCCGAAACCCATAACGGGTTCTCTATCTTTGCCGAACCGGTAAAGGACGGCGGGACGTGGCGGATCGGTGCGCGGATCGAAAAAGAGATCGATGGCGAATTGAAATCGCATTTCATGATGCGCGCAGATACGCTGCAATCGTTCGAGGACTGTGCAAAAGCCTCGATCGACAAGGCGCGCATGCTGATTGATCAGCAGGGCGATATGATCTTCCGCTAATGCTTGTCACGCCGGATCCATTGGATGCGTAAGCTGCTGTTGAACCTTCCGTGGTCCATCATCCTGGTGCTATGCGCCACGCTTGGTCTTGCCCCGTTCGTTCCCGAACCGCATATCTGGGAAAAGCTGAAGATGCTGGTTGCAGGTGAGTTGATCAAACCGGTCGATATCTTTGACTTTCTGTTCCATGGCGTGCCTTGGCTGCTACTCATACTCAAACTGGCATTGGCGCAAAAACGCCCCTCTGCATAGAAAACCCCCGCCAAATGGCAGGGGTTTTGTTTTACGTGCGGTCTGCTTGGTTGGGATCGCTGGTCGTTCCCGGGCCAGTGGCCGGGTCCGGGTTTGTCTGCTTCGGTCCCGTCGACTCCTCTGGCACGTTCTTGAATGGATCGCGACCTGGGTTGCCTGTACGATCCGCTTGGTTCGGGTCCGAAGTGCTGCCCGGTCCGGTTTTCGGGTCGGTGCTCTTGGTCATGTCAAAGCTCCTTATTGCGTTGGCATCAGGAAGACTTCCTGAATGTTTGCGCGGGGGTCAGCTTCCAGCGCAAAGATCACCGAACGTGCAACGTCTGCTGGTTTCAGCTTGTCCGGCTTGGCTTCGTCAAAGAAGGGTGTGTCGACCATTCCCGGCGCGATCACCGAGCACCGACCGCCAAACTCGCGCATCTCCTGCGCCACGTTCCCACCATAGCCGTGCACAAACCACTTGGACGCGCCATAGACCGACCCCTTGATGTGAACGCGGCCTGCGGCGGAGCCTGTCATCAGCAAATGACCCTTGGACTTTTTCAGGTGCGGCATCGCAGCCTTGGTTGTCCAAAGCAGGCCCATGATGTTCAGATGAACCATCTGATGCCATTCGTCAGGGTCACCCGCTTCTGTGCCGGAAGCGCTTAGACCTGTTCCGGCATTCGCGTAGGCGGCGTCAACAGACCCGAAATGGTTTGCCAGTTTGTCCAGCGCGTCTGATTGGGACTCGAGGTCTGTTGCATCACCGGGCAGGGCAAGGCCATGGTCACCGAATTCATCCGCCAACTTGCTCAGCTTGTCTTCGGATCGTGCGAAAAGGCCGACATTCCAGCCATGTTCCACAGCGGCGCGGGCCGTTGCTTCGCCGATCCCGGTTGATGCGCCAGTTATAAAAAGTGTCTTGCGGGTCATGAGATGTCCTTTGTTGATACCTGTGTCAGACGGTCAACGCGGGTGGGGCCGGTACGGGTTCCAATACAAGCATGAATGAAATCAACTCGGTGGAGTGTGGCTGAGCGCCGCAGCGTGATCGCGCATGCGAGATGACCTTAATTTCGGGTCATTATTCGTTTGGGCAAGCCAAACTGGTTTATGGTAGTGCTGCCTATCGTCTACACTCTTTACGGCCTTTGACATGAAGCGCCGAAGGCAAAGAATTCACTCAATCCGATCAGAGGCAGCGCATGCAAACCGTTTTCAACATAACCACAAACGGCCCCGGACTTTACGAATTTACGGCGGATGTCACGGGCTGGATGCAAGGCTGTGCCGGAAGCGGTCTGTTGACGATCTTCATACAACACACCTCTGCCAGCATCGTTATTCAGGAAAACGCTGATCCCGAGGTTCAAACGGATCTCAACGCGTTCTTTCACCGGCTTGTCCCACCAACCAGCGATCCTTCGATGTCTTATCTCACGCACACATACGAAGGCCCCGACGACATGCCCGCCCATATCAAGGCGGCGATGCTGCCGGTCAGTGTGTCGATCCCGGTGATCGACGGTCGTTTAGCTTTAGGAACGTGGCAAGGCATCTATGTGTTTGAGCACCGTCACGCGCCGCACACGCGCAAGGTTGTGGCACATTTTGGATAATCTGCTGACATCTCTCTGATTTTATGTGGAAATGATGATCCTGATGCGGTGCGGTTTTGACGGCCTGATGCAGATGAACCACCACTGCTTGCGTCTTGAATTCCCCTCTACCCAAAACCTCGCGGCTGACCTATAGTGACTGTGGATAAGTGGGAAAAACCCACAGTCTGAGGCAGAGACGATTAAGAGGGGAACGGCCAATGCGCTGCCCGTTTTGCGGAAATGTAGATACACAGGTAAAAGACAGCCGTCCCGCTGAGGACCATGTCGCCATTCGGCGCAGACGCTTTTGCCCGGCCTGCGGAGGCCGCTTTACCACCTATGAGCGTGTCCAGTTGCGTGATCTGGTTGTGATCAAAACCAACGGACGCCGCGAAGATTTCGACCGTGACAAGTTGGAACGGTCGATCCGTATGGCAATGCAGAAACGACCGATTGATCCGGAACGGATTGATCAGATGATCTCGGGCATTGTGCGCAGGCTCGAAAGTCTTGGTGAGACTGATATCGTATCCAAACAGATCGGTGAGATCGTTATGGAAACGCTCGCTCGGATCGACACCGTTGCCTATGTGCGGTTCGCGAGTGTCTACAAGAACTTCCAGGAAGCCGACGATTTCGACAAGTTCGTCAGCGAATTGCGGCCGACAGACAAACCCAAATCCGAAGAGTGACCCGTGTCCATGCGCCCGGATGATGCGCGCCATATGGACCGGGCGTTGGAACTGGGGCGCCGGGGATTGGGCAACACGTGGCCCAACCCTGCGGTTGGCTGCGTCATCGTTCGTGATGGTGCAGTCATCGGGGAAGGCTGGACCCAGCCGGGCGGACGACCGCATGCAGAGACCGAAGCCTTGGCGCAAGCCGGTTCTGCCGCACAGGGCGCGACCGCATATGTCACGCTAGAGCCGTGCGCCCATCACGGGCAGACCCCGCCTTGCGCAGATGCGCTGATTGCGGCGGGCATCGCACGTGTTGTTGCACCATTTGCCGACAGCGATCCGCGTGTCTCGGGGCAGGGGTTTGACCGGTTACGCGCAGCCTCAATCGAGGTAACAACCGGAGTTGGCGCAGATGTCGCCAGCATCGACCATGCGGGTTTCTTTTGTCGCCTGCGCAACGGTCGACCCTTGTTGATGTTGAAACTGGCCACCAGCCTTGATGGTCGGATCGCCACAGCCAACGGAGACAGTCAATGGATCACGGGGCCAGACACGCGCGCTCAGGTCCATAAACTGCGGGCCCGGCATGATGCCGTCATGGTTGGGGCAGGCACAGCCCGTGCTGATGATCCGCTTTTGACAGTGCGTGGTTTTGACGTTCCGCAGCAGCCTGTACGGGTGGTGGTGTCTCGGCGGCTTGACCTGCCGCTTGATGGCAACCTTGCACGCACACTGGATATCGCGCCTCTTTGGTTGTGCCATGCCGAAGACGCGCCGCGCGAGGCCCGGCTTGCCTGGTCACAGCTTGGCGCCAAGCTTATCTGCATCCCACTGCAAGGCCGACAGGTGGATATCCCCGCAATGATGCAGGCACTGGGGGGCGAGGGGCTGACACGCGTGTTCTGCGAGGGCGGTGGAGAGCTGGCGGCCAGTTTGCTATCGGCTGATCTGGTAGACCGGCTGGATTTGCATATGGGTGGGGTCGTCATCGGGGCCGAGGGTCGCCCTGCCTTGGGTGCGCTTGGGCTTGACCGATTGGCCGATGCCCCGCGATTTGCCCTGACAGCAGTGCGCCAAAGTGGCGATGATGTGATCCAAAGCTGGACCCGTCAGCGTCTCCAGAGCCACGCGTAGCTGGCAAGAGCGCCCTGCACTTTGGCCAATAGGCGCAGCGACGCGGGTGACGGAATCTGCCCCGCATTCAAGCGGTCCAACACCACTTCGATCGGGCAGGCCTGCCCGGTGACAGGATCGAAATAGCGTGGATAGTCGATCAATGCTGCATGGGCCAAGCCTTCGAGGCTTGTGATCTGCCCACGACGCTCAGGTATGGGGCACAGATCTGTGGTCAATCCCCAACCCGCATAGAACGGCAGCCCCAGCGTGGTTACAGGCACATCCCGCAGCAGCGCTTCAAAGCCTGCCAGCGATGTCATTGTCCAAACCGCGTCGACTTTGTCCAACAAAGCGGCCATCGGTATATCGGGTACCACCTCGTCTGCCCACTGCGTGGCGTTTTCGACAGCACCGGGGCGCAGTCCGGCAGTCACATCGGGGTGTGGTTTATATAGGATATAGGCGTCTGCATTCGCGTCGCGCACCCGTTGCAAAAGCGCCGCGTTGGTCTTGATCTCCGGGCTGCCTTTCACAACGGACGCGTCGTCTTCGACCTGACCGGGAACCAGCAAAACAGGCTTTCCGTCAGGCCGCGAAATCGTTTGCGCCCCTGCGCCGGCCTCATATTTGGTTACCCGTTCCGCGATAATCCTGTCGATCACAGACCGCGCACGTCGCAGCGCATGATCGGGAAGCGCAGCGCTGTCTTTGATCAAGCTCTCAAGCCGTGAGGGTTCGGTGGGATCGAAATAAATCCCAAGATCATCAAGGACCAAGGACAAAGGCGGCACCAATTCCGCACCAAGCCCTTGAGATCGCACAAATCCGTCTTCGACACACCAGTCAGTGTCGTTTGTACGGTGCCCCCACGCCATACAGCGCGCGCCATCGGTGGGCGACTTGGTCGCAAACCGCATGGGTTTCTGACCGCCAAACATGGCCTGCATATGCGGTCGTTTCCAAAGCTTTATGTTGCGCCCGTACCAGCCATGGCGGTCCTCGATCCAAGCGCGTTGCGTTGCTTCCAGCGTGCCAATCACACGCTCCAGATCACACAGATCATCAGTGTACGGATCGTACCACACCGGAAACCGTATCATTGCCCCTGCGAAAAGCTGTGCGCGTGTCAGTTGTCGCTGGCGACGGATCAATTGATGTTCGTCTTCGGTCAGACCCCAGCCTGCATAGAATGGCGTGCCAAACACGCGGGGTTTATGCCCTGCAAGGATGGCCTCAAATCCCATCTGCGATGACAGCGTATAGACCGCAATGGCACCATCCAGCAGGTCCATTGGGGCAAAAGCGCCGTCGATGAACGAAATCCGCCCCTGTGCCTGATCTTTGGTAAAATGACCGGGGCGTTTGCCTGCCAGTGTTTCCGGGTGAGACCGGATCAGGATACGTTGACCGGGATGCTCTGTCTGGGCGTAATACAGCATCTCGGCAAACCGCGCGCGGGCCATATCTGCGCCGGGCACAGAGGCAAGAACCGACGCATCGCCTTCGACCTGATCAATCACCAGAACATACCCCGGCTCTGGCAAAGCAAGGTCTGGGTCATAGGCGCTGTATTTTGCCAGTCGCGCGTCATGCATGCGCTGCATGAGATCGCGGGCCGTGTTCAAAAGCGCTGTGTCATCAAGAGGATCTTGGATGAGCAGGGTTTCCAGATCAGAGGGACGGGACGCATCAAAGTGGATCCCTGTCCGATCCAGCAAAAGCCCGAGCGGGCCTTCTTTGTCCACGCGGCCCGGATGAAGAGATCTCAGAAACGCGTCTTCAACCCGCAGAACCGGAGTGTCACGTCCCGCGGCGACGGAAAGACCGCGTTCGGAACTCGGGGCAGCCCCCCAGACACCAATCCAGTCATCGCCGGACGGACGGCCAACCGAGATCGTCCAGCCAGAAAGCTGCAGAATGCGCTTGATCCGGCCTTGGGTCAGAAAGCCTGTGTTGTAGACACACAAACGCCGGGAAGATTGCTCCCCGGCGTTTTGGTGCGAAGGGATGGCGTGCATGCCCTTGTTACTCGGTCAAGGTGCCACCACCCGTCGCCGCAGCGGTCAGGCTTTGCGCACCGCCAAGTGTCCCTGTGAGGGATGCAATCGTACGGTTCCACTGAACGCTCGGCGCTTCGGTGACATAGATCGTATCGTTGTCACGGATCAGGAAGTCACGTGCCATGAACAGGCCATTAGGTTCTGTAAGGTCCATCACATAGATCAGGCGCTGGGCGCCCACCAGATCGTTGCGCCCGAGAACGGCATTGGCGATTTCGGCAGGTTCGTTGCGGAACACAAAGACGCCGGTCGGGTCGGCGGTTGTTGCCGCCAGGCCACCAAGCTGTGCCAGAGCTTCAACAAGCGACAGGGTCTGTGTGTCAAAGGTCATGCGGGTCTGCGAGCCTGCAGCACCCAAGGCAGTAAAGGACCGCTGATCCGCTTCGACCAGAATACGGTCACCATCCCGCAATGCGATATCCAGATCGGGGTTGGAATAGAGATCTTCGAACCAGATGGTTTCGCTATGATTTCCGCGCGTCAGCGTAATCTGCGCAATTTCGGTGGCTTCACCCAGACCACCGGCATTGGCCAACATCGACGCCAGCGTGCGGGTCGGCCGTGTGATTGGATAAACGCCTTGCGCACCCGCTGATCCCAAGATCGACACGGTCGCACCATCGCCAGCCGTGCGGCGTACTTCGACCTGTGGATCGGGGGTCTGGTCTTCCAGCTTTTTTGTGATGATCCGGCGGATCGCCTCGGGTGTGTTGCCTGCAGCCTTGATCCGGCCGGCGTAGGGCACAAAGATAAAGCCAGAGCCATCGACCTGCACGCTTTCCAGCGCCGTTGCATTGGCCCCTGTGCCCGCAAGCAGGCCATCGTCGACGTTTTCCCAGATCGTCAGACCAAGGGTGTCGCCCGGACGAATGATATCGGCGCTTTGAACGCTGGTGTTTTTCAGCTGATCTGAAAAGCCAAGGGCAGGAACCACCGCCGTTGTGCGTGTAACACGGTCATTGATGGCAACGACAAAGGCATCCCCTTCGCGCTGAACGGATCCGGCATAGATTTGGTTCTTGGTCGGGCCAACGCCCGGAAGCCCGCAAGATGCCAGGAGAGATGCCGACAGCACCACTGTGATGGGCCGCGCCCACCGAAATTTTGAACTGAACACTGCTCGGTCTCCTCGACCAGTTATAGACTGCCTCGGTTTATATTTTTGTGCTAAGTTACCGAAATCCGGTCAGTTTGACCAGTACTAGGACTGGTGGTCGTCAGCGAACAACACGCAACTGTTGCGCCTCGGTCTCTTGGGGCTTTAGTCGAAGCGCATAGGGCGACGTTGACGACAGCATGCGATCTACGACCTGTCGCAACAATTGTGTGCGACCTTTGCCTGAATAATACCCACCGGGAAGCTGGCTCGTCTCAAGCAGGAACTGCCGGTAGACCGCATAGGCTGCAGGATCAGGCGGCGTGGGGTCGGCAAAAAACGCCTCCAATGGTTGATGGGACACCAGACCGGGTTTGTCATAGACGCTTGTCCCGAAACTGCGCACTGGCAGCCCGCGCCACAAGGCCTGATGGGCCGAAGTCGAATTCACGGTCACCGCCGATCGAGCCGCTTGCAGCAGATAGGCCAGTTTACCGCCACGCACAAAGTAGACGCGATCTGATACGCCGTGTTTGCGCGCGCTGTCCCGAATGGTGCGTTCCAGAGGTGCTCGCCCGTCTTCCAGTGGATGCGCCTTGAATACCAAGCGGTGATGCTGTGGTGCGCCTTTGGCGAACCCATCAATCACAAGGTCGACAAACTCCGTTTGTGAGGCAAAGTCAGAGAACGCCCTGAAGCTGGCATCATGTTCAAGTTGAAGCAGAGCCACGTGATACGGCCGCCCCCGTGACCGGACGCGCTGGGTGGTGATCCAGCGTTCGACCATATAGCGGGGGCGCCTCAAAATACGTAAAACCTGCAGTCGAAACTCTTCTGCAACGGATTGATCGCGATGCGATTGGTAGTTGGGAAAGTCCTGATTTCTGAACAAAACATGCCAATGATAAAGCGCACCGTGGATCATATGCATCCGCAAATCCCCCCATCGATCTGGCGGCAATGCTGGCGCATCTGCAGTTCGGGTGAGGGCCTGCTTCATGTGGTCCAGCGTAATCTGCATCAGTTGCGAATTGCCGTTCGATCCATCCCGTTCATAGGTCGCCCAATAGGGACGCAGATAGCCTTCTTCGAACACGTGAATGGTCAAGCCGGCCTTGCGGGCAACGGCGATGGCCTCGGCATGGTGCCGGCGCACATCGCCATACAGCACAAGGTCGGTGGCCTCAGTTTGCTCAATCCAGACTGCAATCGTCTTGGACCAGTCGTCCATCGGGTCGCGAAACTCGAGCAAAGTCGCAGGATCGCGCCACCGCGATCCATCCCCCGCGTTGAACGCTACGCGCCAACAGGTGGCTCCCGTTTCCCGCAGCCGGTCCGCCAACTGGCTGAAAAACGGTCCATGCGGTCCCTGCAAAAACAGGAAAACACGCGGCGCATTTGGCGTTGGCTTGCCCGTTGTGTTTGTCATGGCGGCGCAGTATCCCTCGGACCTGAGTGACACTATCACATCAGGCCGTCGTCTGAGAATCAACGTTCGCAGGGTTTCTTGCGAGGTGGGACAATAAGGGCACCATCATGTTTACTGGCATTGTGACCGACATCGGAGATATCCGTGACTTGCAACATCGCGGAGATTTGCGGGCCCGCATTGGCACCCGGTATGATACCCAAGGCATCGATATCGGCGCGTCCATTGCCTGTAGCGGGGTCTGTTTGACTGTGGTCGAGCTGGGTCCGGACTGGTTCGATGTCGAAATCAGCGCCGAGACTTTGGACAAGACGAATATCGGTCAATGGGTCGAGGGCCAGAAGATCAACCTTGAAAGGGCGCTCAAGGTTGGGGATGAATTGGGCGGGCATATCGTGTCGGGCCATGTTGATGGTCTGGCCGAGATCGTCGAGATGCGACCTGAAGGCGATAGCGTGCGTTACGTATTCGAAGCACCGCACGCCTTGGCGCGATTCATTGCGCCCAAAGGGTCGGTCGCCTTGGACGGCACATCTCTCACTGTAAACGAGGTCGAGGGCACACGGTTCGGGGTCAACCTCATTCCACACACCCAAGAGGTGACAACGTGGGGCGCGTCCAAAGTGGGTGACAAGGTCAATCTCGAGATCGACACACTGGCGCGGTACGTGGCCCGCCTTGCTGAGATGCAGGACTAGACGTCACCTTCAGTCTTTGGAAGTGGTCGTTCCTCTTTCATCGCGGCAACCGCGCGTTGTCCAAGAACCCAAGTAACCAGAACGCCACATCCGTAGGCGATAATCAGAAACGCAAACGGCCCCAACACCGGCGCTCCCTGATAAAGCGCTATCAAAAGCGGTGTTCCGCTGAGGTTTCCAAGATTGCCCATTTGCGCCAATGCCCCATTCGCCAAAGCGCGCGAGGATGCATCTGGGTTGATTTGGGGAACCACCGCAAATCCGGCACTCTGAACCAGCGCCATTGCTGCGAATAACAGCAAAACGCTGACTGTTGTGAACCCGACCAGCAAGGTCAGCACTGCAACACATGCAGAAAGCGCAAAGCCGAGTGTCACGACGGGCTGCGCCGGGTGGCGCGACAGGATCGCCACGCCCACCGTCAAAGCCACGGCGATCGACACCAACGGCGCAAGAGCGGCAAGCCATGTCGGTGCCGTTCCGCCCATGAGCAATGGCAGCGCAGTGAGAACGGAAACAAATGTCAGCGTATAACAAAGCCAAGCCAGCGCAGGCGTGGCAATGCCCGGCGTCGCGTAGGCGATCACATGACGCCGAAGGATCGACACCCGTGCATTGGGCCGAGGCGGTGCGATGATCGTTTGCGGCAGGACCAACAGAATGGCCAGGCAAGCCACCGCCATCCAGATGCCATGCGCCCCGATCAGCAAGGCCAACCCTCCATGGGCGATTATCGACGGCGCCGCGACGGCGGTCAGAGCAAAAGCCACACCGAAAAACGTGCTCCACAACGTCAGGGCAGCAGGTCGGTGCCGGTCTGAAGTGGCTTCTGCAATCAGCGTCGGGGCCGCCACGACGATGAGCAGATGCGATGCGCCTTCAAACACACGGCTCAGCATAAAAACAGGCAGCGACGGCAAAGTTGCCTGCCACAGGGACATCGCTGCACCCAAAGCCAGTGCCGCCACCAATGAACGCCTTGCGCCGATACGCGACACCACGATCCCGGCAACCAGTCCAAGGATGAGGCCAACCAGACTGATCAAGGACACCGCGAGCCCCAACAGCGCATCGCTATGTCCCGCGTAAACCTGCGTCAGGGTGACAAAGCTTACGGCAAGTTTTGAAAACTGCCCGGCTGCGCCCAACCCCGCAACGTAAAGTGTCAGGGTCAGCAAAAGCGGATGAGGAGTGCGCATGGAAACCAAGCCCTTTGGAACTGCGCGGACTGTCTGCCATCAATGCAGTGCCTGCAATGCAGCTTGGCCATTTTTCTTTGCGCTGCCACGACATATGTAAGGGTCAATGACCGCTTTGCCCGCTTCTCTTCAATCTTGGTTCGACACGCGCGGATGGACGATCCATCCGCACCAGCAACAGATGCTGGATCGTGCGTCCGACCCATGTCTGTTGCTTATCGCTCCAACTGGAGGCGGCAAGACATTGGCAGGTTTTCTACCGACATTGGTGGAACTGGCCAATGCGCCGCGGGACGGGCTGCATACGCTCTATGTCAGCCCGCTCAAGGCACTTGCCGCTGATATCAAACGCAATCTGCGCACTCCTATTGACGAGGCCGGGTTGCCGATCAGGGTCGAGGATCGTACCGGTGACACCTCGGCCTATATCAAGAAACGACAACGTGCCGACCCACCGCATATCTTGCTGACGACGCCGGAATCTCTGGCGTTGCTGACCAGCTACGAAGACGCGCCGCGCATGTTCAAAGGGGTACAGCGCGTAGTGGTGGACGAGATTCATGCCTTGGCCGAAAGCAAACGCGGCGATCAGTTGATGCTTGCGCTGGCGCGGTTGCAAGCCATGTGCCCCGACCTGCGCCGCGTGGGTCTGTCGGCCACGGTCGAAGACCCGGCAGCAATTGCGCGCCTGCTTGCATGCCATCCCGATCCCTGCGAGGTGCTTCAAGCCGATCCGGGGCCAGAGCCGGACATTTCCATGCTGGTCACGGACGAAGCGCCGCCATGGTCGGGGGGCGGCGCGAAATACGCGATCCCTGCCGTGCTGGAGCAGGTCAAACAGCATAAAACAACGCTGATTTTCCATAACACCCGCGCGCAGGCCGAAATTTTTTTCCACAACCTTTGGCTTGCCAACGAAGACGCGCTGCCCATTGGAATTCATCATGGCAGCCTTGACCGTGGCCAGCGTGAAAAAGTCGAAGCGGCGATGGTGCGTGGCGATTTGCGCGCGATTGTTTGCACCGGATCGTTGGATCTTGGCATCGACTGGGGGGATGTGGATCTGGTGATCCAGATCGGAGCGCCCAAAAACGTCAAACGTCTGGTGCAGCGGATTGGTCGGGCCAATCACCGCTATAACGCCCCGTCCAAGGCTCTTTTGGTGCCTGCCAATCGCTTTGAGGTGGTCGAATGCGTCGCTGCCCTGGAAGCGGTCAAGGCACATGATCTTGATGGGGAATGGCGCGGCCGGGGGCCGCGCGATGTCTTGTGCCAGCACATCCTGATCGCGGCGTGTTCGGGTCCGTTCGATGCCGACGCGCTGTTTGCCGAAATGACGGCTGCGGGGGCGTATGCAGACCTGAGCCGTGACGCATTCGAGGACTGTCTGAATTTTTGCGCCACGGGTGGGTATGCCTTGCGCGCCTATGATCAATGGCAACGGCTCAGGCAAATGCCGGACGGACGGTGGCAACTCCGCGATCCACGCTCTGCTGCGCGCATCCGGCAGAACATCGGAACGATTCAGGACACCGACACGCTCAAGGTGAAATGGCGGGGCCGTGGCGGAGCGCCGCTGGGCGAGATCGAAGAAGGATTTGCCGCGACCCTGAGCAAAGGCGACACGTTTCTGATCGGCGGGCAGATCGTGCGCTATGAAGGCCTGCGCGAGTTGACGGTCGAGGTCACACGTGATCCCGGCAGGAAACCCAAGATCGCCACATTCATGGGGACAAAGTTTGCCACGTCGACGCAATTATCGAACCGCATCCTCGAGAAGTTCCAACAAGACGACTGGCCGGATCTCCCGCGTCACACGCGCGACTGGCTTCACATGCAGCGCCGTGTCAGTCGCCTGCCCGAACCGGGACGTCTTTTGATTGAAAGCTTTCCGCATGACGGGCGCGAACAGCTGGTGGCCTACGGGTTTGCCGGACGCAACGCGATGCAGACGCTTGGACTGCTGCTGACAAAGCGGATGGAAGAAGAGGGCTTGGCGCCCATGGGCTTTGTCGCCACCGATTATGCGGTCCTGATCTGGGGCTTGGATGCGGTCATCGATCCTGCGCCGTTGTTTGATCTCGCTGCGCTAGAAGCTGGGTTGGACGGCTGGCTTGCGGGCAACGCAGTGATGAAACGCACCTTTCGCGCATCGGCGACGATTGCAGGGCTGATTGAACGCAACCTTGGCGGTCAGCGCAAAACCGGACGGCAGGCGACGATGTCGTCGGACATCTTGTATGACACGCTTTTGAAATATGACCCTGACCACCTGCTGATGCAGATAACCCGCGAAGAAGCCATGCGCGGTTTGGTCGATTTCTCGCGCATCCGCGAAATGACGGAACGGGTGGGCGACCGCATCGATCTGATGCGTCTTGATCGCGTGACACCGCTTGCCGCACCGTTGTTTCTTGAACCGGGGCGCGTTCCGGTGCGCGGCGAGGCCGATGAGCGGCTCTTGGAAGAAGAGGTCACGCGCCTGATGGAAGCCAGCGGACTGGCTCAAGTCGAAGCGCAGCCCAGCAAGCCGAAGTGGCGCGTGCCGTATTGAGGTAATCCGCGTGCGAGCACAGGTCCTTGCATAGGCTGTGCGCTTGCACGCGCCAGACCTTAAGTCACATCCCGATACGAGATTTCTTTAACATCCTTGCCGGTCTTGCCACGCCGCACGATCAGACGATTGAGCGCGTGGATATACGCCTTGGCGGATGCCACCACCGTATCGGTGTCTGCAGATTGGCCCGTGGCAATCATGCCGTCTTCCTCAAGGCGCACGCTGACGGTTGCCTGCGCGTCTGTCCCCTCGGTCACAGCGTGCACCTGATACAGTTGCAAGCGCGCTTTGTTCGGGTGCAACACGCGGATCGCTTTGAATGTCGCATCCACCGGACCGTCGCCTTCGCTGACGGTCGACATATCCTCGCCGTCAATTTCCATCTCAAGCGTCGCCTCCGCAGGGCCACCTGTGCCGCACAGCACCTTGAGGTTCACCAATTGCAGCGCGTCATCGCCTTCGGATGTGGCTGTCACCAGTGCAAGAATATCGTCGTCGAAGACCTCTTTCTTGCGATCGGCGAGATCCTTGAACCGGACAAAGATGTCCTTGAGTTGATTGTCACCCACATCGACGCCCAATTCCTTGAGCTTGGCACGCAGAGCAGCCCGGCCCGAATGCTTGCCCAAAGGCAAAGACGTGCCAGCGATACCAACATCTTCGGGGCGCATGATCTCGAATGTCTCGGCATTCTTGAGCATACCGTCCTGATGAATGCCCGACTCGTGCGCAAAAGCGTTCTTACCAACGATGGCTTTGTTGAACTGAACCGGAAAGCCCGACACTGTCGCCACACGGCGCGAAATGTGCATGATCTTTTTTGTGTCGATGCACGTGGTATAGGGCATGATATCGCCCCGGACCTTAAGCGCCATCACCACCTCTTCCAAGGCTGTGTTGCCCGCGCGTTCACCCAAGCCATTGATGGTACATTCAATCTGCCGCGCGCCACCCTGGACCGCCGCCAGCGCGTTCGCCGTCGCCATGCCAAGGTCATTGTGACAATGGGTGGCAAAGACAACGTCATCGGCACCCGGCACCGTTTCAATCAGGCGGCGGATAAGGTCGGCCGATTCAGCCGGTGCAGTATAGCCCACCGTGTCGGGAATATTGATCGTCGTCGCCCCGGACTTGATCGCGATCTCGACCACGCGGCACAGGTAGTCCCACTCCGTGCGGGTCGCGTCCATGGGGGACCACTGCACGTTGTCGCAAAGGTTGCGCGCATGGGTCACGGTCTGTTCGATCCGTTCTGCCATTTCGTCCATTGTGAGGTTCGGAATCGCACGGTGTAGCGGGGATGTCCCGATGAAGGTATGAATGCGCGGTTTATCGGCGTTCTTCACCGCCTCCCAGCACCGGTCGATATCCGGCAATTGCGCGCGGGCCAGCCCGCAAATCACCGCGTCCTTTGAGCGCTGTGCGATTTCACTCACAGCGCGGAAGTCACCTTCCGAGGCAATCGGGAAACCGGCCTCGATGATGTCGACGCCCATGTCGTCCAAGAGCTCGGCGATCTCAAGCTTTTCGTCATGGGTCATCGTGGCGCCAGGAGATTGTTCGCCGTCGCGCAAGGTGGTGTCAAAGATGACCACTTGGTCTTTATCTGTCGTCGTCATTGTTCTGATCTTTCTGTCCTGTCCAAATCCGTCGGCGCGAAACGGTCATCCTCTGAGCGGTCGCGCCGGACGGCCGCGCTCAGAGGCGGATTAGGAGAAGACGGGTGGCCAGCGCAAGAGGCGCGCAGGAGCGCGAACGGAGTGCGATATGGGCCATACGTGTCATATCCGCGACTATACGCAGCAAATTGCGAAAGAAAACCCGTCGAATGACCGTGACACAAAAAAATGCGCACCAGATGCCCGGTGCGTATTTCTGTTATTCATTTCTTAACGGTTCAGCCGAAGATTCTTCGTACGAAGAATCTTGAGCCACTCCAGAAAATTCTAGAGGTCCGGGTAGATCGGGAAACGTGCACAAAGCTCGGCCACTTCGGCCCGAACCTTATCTTCGACCGCACCATTACCGTCTTCACCATTTGCGGCCAGACCGTCGGTCACCTCGATGATCCAGTCGGCGATCTGGCGGAACTCTTCTTCACCAAAACCGCGTGTTGTCCCGGCAGGGGTCCCAAGGCGAATACCGGATGTGACCATCGGCTTTTCGGGATCAAACGGCACACCGTTTTTGTTGCAGGTGATATGTGCACGTCCCAGCGCTTTCTCGGTGGCGTTGCCTTTCACCCCCTTCGGTCGCAGATCAACAAGAACGACATGCGTGTCAGTGCCGTGGGTCACAGTGTCCAGGCCACCCTTGATCAACTGATCTGACAGCGCCTGTGCGTTGCGGATCACGTTCTGCTGGTAGGTTTTGAATTCCGGACGCAGCGCTTCGCCAAAGGCAACGGCTTTGGCCGCGATCACATGCATCAACGGTCCGCCCTGAATACCGGGGAAGATCGCCGAGTTGAATTTCTTCGCCAGCGCCTCGTCATTCGTCAGGATCATACCGCCGCGAGGACCGCGCAGCGTTTTGTGCGTTGTCGTGGTCGCCACATGTGCGTGAGGGAACGGGCTGGGATGCTCGCCTGCGGCAACCAGACCGGCAAAGTGCGCCATGTCCACATGCAGATAGGCCCCGACCGAATCCGCGATCTCGCGCATCTTGGCAAAGTCGATCTGACGCGGAATGGCCGAACCACCGGCAATAATCAACTTTGGTTTATGCTCGGTCGCCAAAGCCTGCACCTGATCATAATCAAGCAGGTTGTCTTCTTTCCGCACCCCGTACTGGATGGCATTGAACCACTTGCCTGATTGGTTCGGGGCCGCGCCGTGGGTCAGGTGACCACCGGCATCAAGGCTCATACCAAGGATCGTGTCGCCCGGCTTGAGAAGGGCTGTGAACACACCTTGATTGGCTTGCGAACCAGAGTTTGGCTGCACATTTGCGAAACCACAATCGAACAGTTCACAAGCGCGTTCGATGGCAAGGTTTTCTGCCACGTCGACGAACTGACATCCACCGTAATAGCGACGGCCCGGATAGCCCTCTGCGTATTTATTCGTCATCACCGACCCTTGCGCCTCCATCACGGCGCGGCTGACGATGTTTTCCGATGCGATGAGTTCGATCTCGTCGCGCTGGCGACCCAGCTCGTCGGTGATCGACTGAAACAGGTCCGGGTCGCTGTCGGCCAGCGACTTGGTGAAAAAGCCGGTTTCGCGGTGCGGGGCGTTCATGGGCAGAGCCTCCTGGAAGCGGGTTTTGAGTTGGCGACTACGTATCTGAAATGTGGCAAAAGGCAAAGGTTGGAAAGCGACCACCCGCAACAAAGCTGCGCCATGGCTGGTGTAGGGCGGGTGTTTGTGCTTGTTTCAGAACGGGATGACCCCGATAGGAACCGAATTCTCATGTCATTGCGCATCGCTTTTGCCGCCAGTTCCGCGCCGATTGCCCAATCCGCCAAGGCAGGACTGACCCGTCTGTATGGCGATCACAACGAAGAAGGCGCCGATGTCATCGTCGCGCTGGGCGGGGACGGCTTTATGTTGGCCACATTGCACCGCACGCAGGATCTGCCCGCACCCGTATATGGTATGAACCGCGGCACTGTCGGTTTTCTGATGAACGAATACTCGGAACACGACCTTGAGGCACGGCTGGAACAAGCGCAGGAAGAGGTGATCAATCCGCTCTCAATGACGGCGCTGACCAAAGATGGCACAACCCAGCGCGCGCTGGCGATCAATGAGGTGTCGCTTCTCAGGGCAGGGCCCCAGGCAGCACGTTTGCGGATCAGCGTTGATGGCAAGGTGCGTATGTCTGAACTTGTCTGTGATGGTGCATTGCTTGCCACACCTGCCGGGTCGACCGCCTATAATTATTCTGCGCATGGTCCCATTCTGCCGATTGGATCGGATGTTCTGGCACTGACTGCAATGGCCGCCTTTCGCCCCAGACGCTGGCGCGGGGCGCTGTTGCCCAAAACAGCCGAAGTCACGTTCGAAGTGCTCGATCCGGACAAACGCCCGGTGATGGCCGAAGCGGATGCCCGCGCCGTGCGAGACGTTGTGCGTGTGGATATCCGCTCTGAGCCGTCGATTGCGCATCGCGTTTTGTTCGATCCGGGACACGGGCTTGAGGAACGGCTGATCCGAGAACAATTCGTCTAAGGCGCGGTCTGGTCGCAAAACTGCCCATCTTGTGCCATCTGCCCTGACTATCCTGTGCCTGCCGGTTCTAGGCAGAGGATGGGTTCGAATGCGATTTTTGCAGACATGTCTTTTGGCCGCTTGTCTTTTCACGTCTGGCACGACAGCGGCGCAGGAACGCGACCGCCTAGATCACCGTGGTGAGGTGCTTGGGTGGGAAGGGGTCGGACGGCTGGACACCTCAAGGGGCACCTGCACCGGAACGCTCATCGCCCGCGATCTGGTCTTGACTGCGGCACATTGTGTTGTCGATGACAGCAAGCAATCGGTTCTTTCAAGTGCGGAAATGCGTTTCCACGCCGGCCTGACCCATGATTTCACAGCCGCAACGCGGCGGGTTGAAAAAGTTGTTCTGGCGAATGGCTATCTTGGTGCCAAAGACGCCATGCTGACCGATCAGGTGCGTACGGATCTTGCGCTGCTCCGGCTCGACAGCCCTATTTTCAGCACCGAGGCTGAACCGTTCAAACTGCACGACCGCGCTATGGCGACCGGGCGCGTGATCCTTGTGTCTTACGGACGCGGGCGCAACACATCGCTACAACGCGAATCCGGATGCCGGCACACGGACACCTATCGCGGCGGTATCATGACCTTTGATTGCGACGTCACTTTCGGATCATCTGGCGCGCCGGTGTTTGTCAACGATCAGGGACGCCTGAGGATCGTGTCCGTGGTGTCGATGATGTCAACCGCACCCAATGCTGAAAAAGAAGCGATTGGTATGACGCTACCCGCCATTGTGGGCGAAATGATGCGCGAGATGCGCAATGACGCGGCACGGGCACCAGTGACAGCAGGCGCACGGCGGGTGACAGTCGGTGAACGCGCAGGCGGGGCGCGGTTTATCAAGGTCGACTAGCCCTCGACGCGGTCACAGTTGTGGTCATTGAGGCAAGGGCAGTGCAGTGTCGTCTTTGACCTGATCCATGACAATCTGGCTGTGCACGCGACCAATGGAGTCGTGCTGGAGCAACACGTCCTGAACAAGCCGGTTCAGTGCCGCAAGATTGGTGCAATAGACCCGAAAAATGTAATCGGCTTCCCCCGTCAGCGTCCACGCAGCCACAATCTCGGGTGTGGTCGACACCAGCCGTTTGATCGACTGATGTGTTCCTGTGCTTTGGGCGCGGGTCTCGACCTGAATAAAAGCCTGAACAGACAGGCCAAGGCGCTCTGGGTCCAGCCGAGAGGGGGTGCCGACAATGTACCCTTCTGCCTCAAGCCGTTGCCGGCGACGGCTTATCTGTGATGCCGACATCCCAAGATCATCCGCCAGAACCTGCGCCGAGGCCTGACTGTCCCTCTGCAAGTGCGCGAGCAGTTTGATATCTTTGGAATCCAATGCATTCATGCGTGACATATGCATGTTTGGATCAAAATATGCAAGAAAAGCGCATATATTCGCAAAATCTACGTGCTCATTGGTCACAGCCCGCACCGGTTTCAACGTATCCTGCTGGACAAACAAGGAGGACACGCACGATGGGCCCATTCCCGCACGACGCACCGAAAGCCACAATTTCATCCGAAAACCCTGCGGGGACGGACGGGTTCGAATTCGTCGAATTTGCGCATCCAGACCCAGATGCGTTGCGCGCCTTGTTCACCAAGATGGGGTATGTCCACACTGCCAATCACAAGACCAAGCAGATCGAACTGTGGCAGCAGGGCGATATCACTTACGTCCTGAACAACGAACCGGACAGCCACGCCATGCGGTTTGTGCAAGAACATGGCCCTTGTGCGCCGTCGATGGGATGGCGTGTTGTCGATGCCCAACACGCCTATGATCGCGCTGTCATGCTGGGGGCGACGCCTTATGACAGCGACGACAAGGCGATGGATGTGCCTGCGATTGTCGGCATAGGCGGATCGTTGATCTATTTCATCGACCAGTATTACGGGCAGAACCCGTATAACGCCGAATTCGATTGGGTCGGCACCGCCAACCCCGAAGGCGTTGGTTTCCATTACCTCGATCACCTGACCCACAACGTGCATCGCGGCAATATGGATACATGGTTCGACTTTTACGGCAGGATTTTCGTCTTCAAGGAAATCCGCTTCTTTGACATTGAAGGCAAATTCACCGGCCTGTTAAGCCGTGCGCTGACCTCGCCTTGCGGGCGCATCCGTATTCCGATCAATGAAGACCGGGGCGAAACCGGGCAGATCGTCGAATACCTCAAGCGGTACAAGGGCGAAGGTATCCAGCACATCGCGGTTGGTGCGCGCGACATCTACGATGCGGTGGACGAGATCGCGCAAAGGGGACTCAAGTTTATGCCTGCGCCACCGGACACGTACTATGAGCTCAGCAAGGACCGTGTCGTCGGCCATGAAGAACCACTCGACCGGATGAAGAAGCATGGCATCCTGATTGATGGCGAGGGTGTGGTCGGCGGTGGAGAGACCCGCATCCTGCTGCAGATCTTCTCAAAAACCGTGATCGGCCCGATCTTTTTCGAATTCATCCAGCGCAAAGGCGATGACGGCTTCGGTGAAGGCAACTTCAAAGCGCTCTTCGAGTCCATCGAAGCCGACCAGATCGAACGCGGTGTTTTAAAGGCGGGTTGATCCTGAACTCTGTATTTACCCTTCCGCGCAGATCATCCGCTTGCGGGGAAGGGTTCCGGAGACCCGTAGGCATTGGCCTCGGTGTCACTGGGTTGAATGTAGAAATAGATCAGCACAAAGAACCCGACGATCGGGATGAATCCGATCAACAGCCACCAACCCGTCCGGCCAATATCGTGCATTCGACGAACGCCGACCGCGATACTGGGAAGAAAGAGAGCAAGACCCAAAAGGCCGGTCAGTATTTGAGGGTCATCCTCTTCGAAGCCGAAGATGATGGCGTCAACCAAACCAAGCACGATGGACGCGAGAAAGAGTGCAAGCGCAAACCACCAGAACTCGGGCCGTGAAGCCCGACCAGAAAAAGTCGCGTATTTCGACAGCACGATGCGGACTGCTGTTTTGACATCTTCCATCTGAATATCTCCCCAGAATTGGCCATGATCGCATGATGACCCGACGGGAGTTTCAGTCAACCTTGTGGTTCGGTCAACTTGGGTCGCGCCAGCGGTTCACGATGGGATAGCGGCGATCCAGCCAGAACGCGCGCTTGGACAGCCGCGCTCCGGGGGCGGACTGGAAGCGTTTGTATTCGCTGATGTAGAGCAGATGCTCGATCCGTTTGGCGTCTTCCCGATCATATCCGGCGGCGACGCAATCCGCGATAGAGCCGTCTTCGTCGACGAGGATTTGCAGGATACCGTCAAGCACTGGGTAATCGGGCAACGAGTCGCTGTCTTTCTGATCCTCGCGCAGTTCGGCCGATGGTGGTTTGGTGATGATCGCGTCGGGGATCACCTCGCCCTCTGGGCCCATCATCCAATCCCGATGGGTCGCGTTGCGCCAGCGACAGCAATCGAACACGCGGGTTTTGTACATGTCCTTGATCGGGTTATAGCCACCCGCCATGTCGCCATAGATCGTGGCATATCCCACCGCGACTTCGGACTTGTTGCCCGTGGTCAAAAGCATCTCGCCGAATTTGTTCGACAGAGCCATCAGCAACAGGCCGCGGATGCGAGACTGGATGTTTTCTTCGGTCAGGTCGGGTTGGGTGCCTTCGAAGAGCGGGGCAAGCGTTTCGGTCACCGCATCACGGGTTTTACCAATTGGTACAAAATCGTAACGGCAGCCAAGGTTTTCGGCGACTGCCTTGGCGTCGTCCAGTGACCCTTGCGATGTGTATTCCGATGGCAGCATCACGCAGCGCACATTCTCTGCGCCCAATGCGTCCACCGCGATGGTGGCGACGATCGCGGAATCGATCCCACCCGACAGGCCTAAAAGCACCTTCTTGAATCCGGTTTTTGCCATGTAATCGCGCAAGGCGGTGACCATGACGCGATAGTCCTGTTCCATCGGGTCCGGATGCTGGGTGAAATCTCCGTCCAGCGCACGCCAGCCTGAGTCTGTGCGTTCCATCACAACATGACTGATGGCTTCGTCAAAGGCCGGCAACTGCACAGCCGGAACGCCACCGGGGTTCAGCACAAAAGACCCGCCATCGAAAACCTGATCGTCCTGACCACCCACCATGTTGAGGTAAATCAGCGGCAATCCGCTTTCCACGACGCGGGCAACCATATGGTTCAGACGGGTTTCGAATTTGTCGCGGAAATAGGGTGACCCGTTGGGCACGAGAATGAACTCCGCCCCACTTTCCTCAAGCGCTTCGACCACATCGGGATACCATGCGTCTTCGCAGATAGGCATGCCGATGCGCACGCCGTTCACCGCCACCGGCCCCTGCATCATATCACGCGAGAACAGGCGCACTTCGTCGAAGACATTGAAGTTTGGCAGGAAATACTTGTGCACGGTCGACGCGATCTTACCGTCCTGAAGCACGAAATAGCTGTTATGCAGCTTTAGGTCTTCGCCCACACAAGGCGCGCCGATGGCAAGTGCCGGACCATCGGCGCAGGCTTTGGCCAAAGCTGCCAGTTCGGCTTGCACATGGGCCACAAAGGCGGGCTTTACGATCAGGTCTTGCGCCTGATAGCCGGTCAGGAACATCTCGGGCAGCGCAACAAGGTCTGCACCGGCTGCTTTGCCTTCGTTCCACGCTGCAAGCGCCTTGGCGGCATTGCCTGCGAGGTCGCCCACCGTGGGGTTCAACTGTGCCAGAGTGATGTGAAACCGATCCGACATGGCGCGGTCCTTCCTTTGCCGATATCGCCGGTGACATAGCAGAACCCTGCGCGAGGGAAAGCATCTTGTCGGATAAGACATTGTCTGACCACGCCACCTCGCTTAGGTTTCGTGGACAGGGTCATGGCAACGGACATGAGTGGGATGGCAGACATATGAGATCGGGCAGAAAAGTCTTGCTGGGTGCAGCAGTTGCGTTCGGGGTCGCACAAGGCGCGTTTGCGCAGGATGGCGAGGTTCAGACGAAACAGTATGACGACGGAGGCGTATACGAGGGCACCTTCCTGAACGGTCTTCAACATGGCACCGGTACCTACCGTTTGCCCAACGGCTACGAATACACCGGCGACTGGGTCGAAGGCGAGATTCGCGGCGACGGTGTGGCCCGCTTTCCCAATGGGTCCGTGTACGAAGGCCAGTTTGCCAAGGGAAAACCCGAAGGTATCGGCAAGATCGTCTTTGCGGACGGATCGACCTACGAGGGCTCGTGGCTGGATGGCAAGATCACCGGGCAGGGTGTTGCGCTTTATGCCAATGGTGTCCGCTACGAAGGATCATTCCGCAATGCGCTGCACCACGGGCGTGGCACGATGCAAAGCCCGGGCGGATATGTCTACGAGGGTGATTGGGTCAACGGTGTCAAAGAGGGAAACGGGACGATCACCTATCCCGACGGGTCGATCTACGAGGGCCGTGTTGCCGATGGCGACCGCGAGGGTCAGGGCAAACTGACCATGCCGGACGGATTGATCTATGACGGTATGTGGAAAGACGGCCAGATTGATGGCACGGGGACGCTGACCCAGTCCAATGGTGACGTCTACGAAGGGCAGCTTGTGGCCGGTCGGCGCGAAGGCAAAGGCAAGGTCAACTATGCCAATGGCGACATCTATGAAGGCGATTTCAAAGATGATTTGCGTCACGGTCAGGGGATGTTTGTCGGTACCGATGGCTATCGCTACGAAGGTGCTTGGGTCGCGGGGCAGATCGAGGGGATCGGCAAGGTCACCTATCCTGACGGATCGGTCTATGAAGGTCAGTTCCGGGGCGATCTGGCGAATGGTGAGGGCAAGATCACCTATCCTGATGGCTCGACCTACGAAGGCGCTTGGGTCGATGGTGTGATCGACGGCAAGGGTCGCGCTGTCTATGCCAATGGGTTGGTCTATGAAGGCGAATTCAAGAACGCCCGAAATCACGGATATGGCGTGATGACGTATCCGGACGGTTACAAGTACGAAGGCGAATGGCTGGACGGCCAGCGGCACGGGCAGGGGACTGCGACCTATACCGACGGAACGACGTATGTCGGCCAGTTTGCCAACGGACAGCGCAACGGTCAGGGCGAGATCACCATGGCGGATGGGTTCAAATACGTGGGCACATGGCAAAACGGTGAAATCAGCGGTCAGGGTACCGCAACCTATGCAAATGGTGACGTCTACGAGGGGATGTTCAAGGACGGCAAGCGTCAGGGGGCAGGCACGATGCGCTATGCGTCAGGAGAAGAAGCCTCTGGCGAATGGATCAACGGGGCGCTGACAGACGGTTAGATGTGGGGTTTGCAAACTTGCAGGCCGGGTTTGCAAATTTCCGAGAGCCTATTCCCACCAACGGTCAACCTCGGCGATTTCGTCATCGCTCCATCCAAAGTGATGCGCGATTTCATGCACGACGATATGCGTGACCAAATCCTTTAATGTCACTGACTTCCGGTCCCGCCATTCCGCAAGGATGGGCTCGGCATAAAGCCAGACCCTGTCTGGAAAAGGCGACGGGTCGCCTGCGGATTTTTCCGTCAGGGGAATGCCATCGTAAAGCCCTGTCAGTTCCAGAGGATCATCAATCTCCAGCTCTGCAAGGATGTCTTTCGGTGGCCAGTCCGTGACCTCCAAGAGCACATCCTGACACAGTTCGCGAAACGGTAAAGGCAGCCCGGTCAGGGCTGCCTCGGCATAGCGTGTGATGTCGTCGATATCATCTTGTGCGGTCATGCGCGCATCAGCACTGCGGCGCGTGCCCGCGTCAAGCTGTGATTAGAGCAACAACTGATAGCTGTGCGGCACATAGTGGTAACCGTCCCCGCGCGTTTCGACATAGCCGACGCCCGGGAAGGGCATGTGGTATCCGATGAACGGCACTGAATCCGCAGCCAGCATACCCAACACCTTGCGGCGGGATGCGGCTGCCGCTGCTTTGTCCATATCAAAGCGGACTTCCCAATCGGGATGCGCCAGCGACCACACATAGTGGTTGGCAAGGTCGGCAAATATCAAAAGCTGCTGGTCGTTGCTGTCGAGCATATAGGTCATGTGACCCGGTGTGTGGCCAAACGCAGCCATCGCGGTGATGCCTGACGTGACGCTTGCGCCATCGCCAATGAACGACATTTTTTCTGCCAGCGGTTTGACATTGTTGTCGAAGCGTTCGTTTTCCGCGCCCGCCCAATGGTCGTATTCCGCCTGACCGGTGATGTAGGCCGCGTTCGAGAATGTCTCTGCGCCATCTGTCATCAGGCCGCCAATGTGATCGCCATGCATGTGGGTCAGGACAACGTGGCTCACGGCGTCGGCCGAATAGCCCGCCATTTCAACCGCCTGCGCTGTCGCGGCACCATTCAGCCCCGTGTCGAACAGGATCAGTTCGGAGCCGGTGTTCACGAGGGTCGGTGTGAAGAAAAATTGCGCTTTGTCGACGGGAATACGCGCCTCGCCGGACACTTCGGCGAATGTATCGGCATCGACATTCATGCCAAAGATACCTTGCGGTTCTTCAACAGTGCGGCTGCCCACCAGCAAGGTTGTGACCTCAAAATCGCCAACGCCAAAACGGTTCACGCGCGGGATCTGAGCGCCCTGCATGTGACCAGCGGCTTTCGCTTGAGTGGCACCCAAACCAGCGGCCATTGGAATGGCGGCGGCCCCGGCAAGCATTGCGCGACGTGACATTGAAAATTCAGACATGGTGATTTCCCCCCTGTTGGTCTGAACAGGAGATAGCGGTAAAAAACCATTCGGCATGTAGTATCAGGTTCACTTTACTGTGCGCTGATGCAGAGGCTTGGTGCGCAGCTTTCTGGACAAAACCATCCCGGTATGTGAAAGCGCGACGCAACAGGAGATGCATCGCATGACAACCACCCGTTTCGCACCGTCGCCCACAGGTTACATCCACGTTGGCAACCTGCGCACCGCTTTGTTCAATTATCTGATCGCCCGTAAATCGGGAGGAACGTTCATCTTGCGGATCGACGACACCGATCCGGAGCGGTCCAAGCAGGAATACGTTGATGCGATCAAACAAGACCTCGAATGGCTTGGCCTGACATGGGACAAGGTAGAGCGTCAGTCAGAGCGCCTTGACCGGTATCACGACGCTGCCGAGAAACTGCGCGCGATGGGGCGGTTCTATGAGGCGTTCGAGACGCCGACCGAGTTGGATCTCAAGCGCAAGAAGCAGCTGAACATGGGCAAGCCGCCGGTCTATGACCGTGCCGCGCTGGCGCTGTCGGATGCGGAAAAGGACGCCCTGCGCGCAGAACGCGGCTCTGGCGTGTGGCGCTTCAAGCTCGATCAGGAACGGATCGAATGGAGCAGACGGTATTCTGGGCGATATCTCGATTGATGCGGCCAGCGTCAGTGATCCGGTGTTGATCCGGGCAGACGGTCAGATCCTTTACACGCTGGCATCGGTTGTCGACGACACCGAAATGGGCGTGACCCATGTTGTGCGCGGCTCGGACCACGTGACCAACACTGCGACGCAGATCCAGATCATTCGCGCGCTGGGCGGGTCGGTCCCGGACTTTGCGCATCACTCGCTGCTTACAGGCCCGCAGGGCGAATCTCTGTCCAAGCGCCTTGGCACGCTGGCACTGCGCGACCTGCGCGAACAGGGCGTCGAGCCCGAAGCATTGCTGAGCCTGATGGCGCGGCTAGGGTCATCGCAGCCGGTGGAACTGCGGATGTCGCTGGAAGAGATCGCTGACGGGTTCGATCTGAACCAGTTTGGATCGGCGCCGACCAAGTTTGATTTCGAAGACCTGTTCCCGCTGACTGCACGCAAGCTGCACGCGTTGGATTACGGCGTGATGAATGATGACCTGTCGGCTTTGGGCGTACCCGATGACAAGGCCGAGGCGTTCTGGACCGTGGCCCGCGAGAACATCACCACGCGGCATGACATTGCCAAGTG
The DNA here is from genome assembly GCA_043585115.1 of Marivita sp. Taxonomy (GTDB): domain Bacteria; phylum Pseudomonadota; class Alphaproteobacteria; order Rhodobacterales; family Rhodobacteraceae; genus Marivita. The sequence continues at coordinate 1,571,315 of CP121326.1, read as the reverse complement.
GTGGGCGCTTTGCGCCGATGGCGCAGAGCCCATGGTTGCGGATGAGGATGTCGCATTCATCGCCGAAGCGATGGCGTTGCTGCCCGAAGGCCCTCTTGGCCCCGATGCGTGGAGTACCTGGACCAACGCGGTGAAAGAGGCGACGGGACGAAAAGGCAAAGGCCTGTTTATGCCGCTGCGCAAGGCGCTGACGGGTCAGGAACGCGGTCCGGAAATGGCGGACCTGCTGCCGCTCTTGCAGACAATTCCGGCGCGGAAACTGGCCAAGGCCTAGGTGCGTTTCGCCCTTTCATGAAGCGATTTCACAGCGTCGGGATCGTCGATCTTGCGGTCGATAATCCCGAGCGCGGTGTCTCGCGTCTGGGTGGCAGCTTTGGCCAGGTCGGACCAATCGCTTTTGCTTAGACGATTGGTGGCTTTGAGCATCTGCGCCATGACATCAAAACGGTTGCCACCGTCCTGCATCAGGCTTGCAAAGCCATCATTCAAAAGATCTTCGGCCGTGACGCTGCCGATGATAATCTGCTCGAACTCCACCTTGGTGTCGCGGTCTTTGTCGATCATCCCCTGACCCAAGTGCCACAGGATGCGTTCAATGCGGTGGATCACGTCAATCGCCGTTCCGGGGTCGTTTATCCCCGGAGACAACGCGCGCGACGCGACTTCTGACAGGATCACAAGGCCAAAACGGGCGTCTTGTTCGACCGTGCGTTCGTCACCCAGAGTGAAATTCTCGATCACTTTTTCAAGATCACAGTCGCCATCGATATAAGCGAGCGGGGTGCCTTTGAGCACCCAGCTGCCCGGGGGCGAGAAGACCCACAATGTGGCGTCGGATTCCTTGAGCTGGTCGTTGAGTTCTGCCAGAGACAGGAACTGCACATAGCCTGACCGAGGCGCCAGCAGCGGAGTCGCGCCCTTGGGGGCTTTGGGGGCGTTCTCTGCCGGCCGCGCCCCGAGGTTCGATTTTTGAGCGAGCCGTTGCAGCGGTTTCTTGGCGGCATTTTCGACCAGATTCAGAGTGTGGTGCAGGCTGCCCAACTGGCTGAGATGCGCAATCCAGCGCAAAATCGCGATCACGATCATCAGGATACAAAGCATCGTCAGACCAAAGACAATGACCGCGGCGGAATCGCCATAAAACCCGGCCCGGAACATTACGATCGAGGCGAGGGAAAACAGGAAGGCCCCCACAAAGACAGACATCACGTTGAGCGTGGTCATGTCCTGCATCAGCAGTCGATACACCCGAGGCGTTGCCTGACCGGCGGCAGAGCGAAAAGCCTGCACCATAATGCCCAGTGAAAATGTGGTGACTGCCAGCATCGACGAAGCGAGGATGTTGAGGATCGGCAAAACCGCCTCGCGAGAGAAGCGGTTGACCAGTGACTCTGGCAGAGAGCGGTCGACCAGCGGAGCGACCAGAGCAACCAAGAGCGCCGCACTGCCAAAGGCCGAAATTCGGATACCCGGACGACGCCACAGGCGCGTGAGCCAAAGCCAAATGCGTTCGCGCATCAGGCAAACACCTTGGCGCGCAAGGTCAGCAGCATGTCATCGACAAAGGCTTGTTCCGTTGGGGTGAGGTGTTGCGCCCTTGGATACATTGGTGCTGCGCGGTCATTGCGGACGGGTGTGTTCCAGCCTTCTGTTGTGGTGATGAAGTCCTGTGCGCCTGTTTCTCCGAATTCCTGCAGATAGCCTTGTAAAACGGCATCGATATAACTGAGCAAGATCGGGTGATCGGTATCCGGCGGCGCGGAATCGGCGGCTGGGATGGCGTAAATCGAAATATCCCGCACATCAGTTGCGGCATGTGCCACTGCGTCCGTCACTGCCAATCGCGCATAAGAGAACTCGCGCGCATCCAAAGCCACCCAATCGTCATTCGGGACAGGCGCGATCACACCATCAATCCGTGCGTCCCTGTCTGCGATAACGGACAAGAACGCGGCCGGACGGTTCGGGGCGCGCTGCCAGATACGTCGCCAGCCGCTGATCTGCGATCTGTGGACAGGGGCAAAATCATGGGTGTTGCGGTTGACCAGCGACCCGTAGCCGAAAAAATGGGGGTGTTTCACAGGGCTGACTGCTCTTGAATGGTTGATGTATATCAAAGACAACTTTGCACGATAAGATAGGCTTGGCCAACCGCAGTAAAAGGATGCTTGCTTTGCGTGTCACCAAAAGAACCAACATAGCCATGCGCGTCCTCATGTTCTGCGCCGCGAATACGGGGCGTCTTGTGACGAAAGCTGAAATTGCAGAGCGCTGCAATGCCTCGGAAAATCATCTTGCACAGGTGATCAACCAACTTGCCCAGCTTGGGTTTTTGCACACCCAGCGGGGGCGGAATGGCGGATTGTCGTTGGGGCGGCCCGCAACGGAAATCAATATTGGCGATATTTTCCGAGTGCTTGAGGCGCCCGTTCCTCTGGCTGAATGCTTTGCCGATGTCGATAACACCTGTCCGTTGACCGAAGCCTGTCGTCTGCGGACTGCGCTGACGGATGCGGTCGAGGCATTTTATCAATCGCTTGATCCGATTACCCTGGATGCGCTGGTGTGCACAAATGCCGATCTGCTGGACATTTTGAACCCGGAACGCGCCTGTGCAGCACGCGAGGCGGCTTTGGCGGTTTGACCCCTTGAGGCCGAAAGAGATTCGGTCTACCACTGTACACATCCACGATGGGAGAACCGGTTTTACCGGTGCCGAAGGAGCAACCGCCCCCGGAAACTCTCAGGCCGAAGGACCGTCGCGGACATAAACTCTGGAGAGATTTCGGGCCTGACCCGGAACGCCGAAGGGATAACGATCTCAGGCGAAAGGACAGAGGGGGCATATGACGATCGCGCGACAGCGCGGTTTGGAATATGCCGGTTGTCGTATCACATGCATCCGGTCGAACGTGAAGGGATGCCGCGTGAGCGAATTGAAACGCACACCGCTATACGATCTGCATGTCAGTCTTGGTGCCAAGATGGTGCCGTTCGCGGGCTATGAAATGCCTGTGCAATACAGCCTTGGCGTGATGAAGGAACATCAGCATTGCCGGGCCGCAGCCGGGCTGTTTGATGTCAGTCATATGGGGCAGGTCATCCTGCGTGCGGATGACCCCGAGGCTGCAAAACACGGGCTGGAACGTTTGATCCCGCAGGATGTGCTGGCTCTGGGCGAAGGGCGTCAGCGCTATGGCTTTTTCACCAATGAGGCTGGTGGGATAGAAGACGACCTGATGTTTGCCAATCGCGGCGATCACTTGTTTGTCGTCGTCAATGCTGCTTGCAAAGACGCCGACGTGGCCCGCATGCGCGCGGCGCTGGAGCCGGGCGTGACGGTCAAGCTTCTCGAGAACCGGGCGTTGTTGGCGTTGCAAGGCCCCAAGGCCGAGGCCGTGTTGGCGGAACATCATCCAATGGTTGCCGAAATGCGGTTTATGGATGTGGTCACGGTGCCCATTGCCGGCGCCGAGTGTTGGGTGTCACGGTCCGGATACACCGGCGAGGACGGATATGAGATATCCGTGCCGGTGGCCGCGGCCCAAGACCTCGCCAAGGCCTTGTTGGCACATGAGGATGTCGAAGCCATCGGGCTGGGCGCACGGGATTCGCTTCGGCTTGAGGCGGGGCTTTGTCTTTACGGTCATGACATCGATGCCACCACATCGCCTGTCGAAGGCGGGCTGACCTGGGCTATCCAGAAAACACGCCGCGCCGAAGGCCATCGCGCTGGTGGCTTTCCCGGTGCCGACCGTATTCAGAGAGAAATGACAGAAGGTGCAAGCCGCAAGCGCGTGGGTCTTTTACCCGAGGGCCGCGCGCCAATGCGGGAGGGCACGCCACTTTTCGCAAGTGCCGACGCAGACGTACCGGTTGGAGCTGTCACATCCGGCGGATTTGGCCCAACCATCGGCGCGCCGGTGGCGATGGGATATGTCGAAACCGCATTGTCCGAAAACGGCACAGCGCTTTTTGGCGAAGTCCGGGGCAAACGGCTCCCTGTTTCTGTTGCATCGCTGCCCTTCGTCGCGGCAGGGTTCAAACGATAATCACACCAAGAGGACCTTATGAAATTCACTGAAGAACATGAATGGCTGCGCGTCGAAGGCGATGACGTGGTTGTGGGGATCACCGCACATGCGGCAGAGCAATTGGGCGATGTGGTGTTCATCGAACTGCCCGACGAAGGCACAACCGTCAGCAAGGATGATGAAATCGTGGTGATCGAATCCGTCAAAGCCGCATCTGACATTCTGGCCCCGTTGGACGGCGAGATCACCGAAGTGAACGAAGCGCTGGTCGAGGAACCCGGTAAGGTGAATGAAGACCCCGAGGGCGATGCGTGGTTCTTCAAGATGAAGATTGAAGACATGTCGGCGCTTGACGACATGATGGATGAGGCCGCGTACAAGAAATACATCGGCTGATCTGGCTGGGCGGGTGTTCAAACCTGCCCTCCCTTTGCCCGGCGGAGCGCCAATTGGCCTCTGGTGCGTGGCGTATTTTGAAAGAGAAGAAGCAGGGGACGCTACACCGTTCCCAACCGCAAGGAGAGCGACATGGGTTATGATGCCATTGACTATCTGCCATATGATTTTGCCAACCGGCGTCACATTGGCCCATCCCCTGCGGAGATGGCGGACATGTTGGCGAAGGTTGGTGTGTCAAAGCTTGATGATCTGATCGCACAGACAGTGCCCGAGAGCATCCGGCAGGAAAGCCCGCTGGATTTCGGTAAGGCGCTGTCCGAACGTGAATTGCTGTATCACATGCGCGAGACCGCGTCGCAGAACGAGGTCCTGACCTCGTTGATCGGGATGGGATACCACGGCACAGTCACGCCGCCCGCCATCCAGCGCAATATTTTCGAAAACCCCGCGTGGTATACGGCATATACGCCCTATCAACCCGAAATCAGCCAAGGGCGGCTGGAGGCGCTGTTGAATTATCAGACCATGGTCAGTGACCTGACCGGGCTTGAGATCGCCAATGCATCATTGCTGGACGAAGCGACGGCTTGCGCCGAGGCGATGACGATGGCGCAACGTGTTGCCAAGTCGAAAGCCAAGGCGTTCTTTGTTGATGAGAATTGTCATCCGCAGAACATCTCGGTCATAAAGACGCGCGCGGCCCCATTGGGGATCGAGGTGATCGTTGGCGATGTTGCGGACATGGACCCCGAGGCGGTGTTTGGGGCGATCTTTCAGTATCCGGGCACCTACGGCCATCTGCGCGATTTCACCGATGACATTGCGCGCCTGCATGCCGCCAAAGCGATTGCGATCATGTCGGCGGACCCCATGGCGCTGTGCCTGCTCAAGGAACCGGGCGCGATGGGGGCGGATATCGCCGTTGGGTCGACCCAGCGCTTTGGCATTCCCTTGGGCTATGGTGGCCCGCACGCGGCCTATATGGCGACCAAGGACGCCTATAAGCGCGCGATGCCGGGACGGATTGTCGGCATTTCCATCGACAGTCACGGCAACAAGGCCTACCGCCTGTCCCTCCAAACCCGCGAGCAGCACATTCGCCGGGAAAAGGCGACCTCGAATGTGTGCACCGCGCAGGCGCTTTTGGCGGTGATGGCCGGGTTCTATGCGGTGTTCCATGGCCCGAAAGGCCTGCGCGCGATTGCGCAGCGCATTCATCGCAAGACCGTACGCATGGCCAAGGGGCTGGAGGCGGCAGGTTTCAAAGTAGAGCCGGAAGCCTATTTCGACACGATCACGGTGGATGTTGGCTTGCTTCAGCGTGGTGTGTTGCAGGCGGCGGTGCGCGAAGGGTTGAACCTGCGGGCCGTCGGCAAGACCAAGATCGGGATCACGCTGGACGAGAAATCGCGCCCGGCGACGATTGAAGCCGTATGGCGCGCGTTTGGTCTGGTCAAAAGCGATGACGACCTGACACCGGATTACCGCTTGCCGGATACGCTTTTGCGGACCTCGTCATATCTGCAGCATGACGTGTTTCATATGAACCGTGCCGAGACCGAGATGATGCGCTATATGCGGCGTCTTGCGGACCGGGATTTGGCTTTGGACCGGGCGATGATCCCTCTTGGGTCCTGTACGATGAAGTTGAATTCGGCGGCGGAAATGATGCCGGTGAGTTGGCGCGAATTTGCAGATATTCATCCCTATGTGCCTGACGATCAGGTCCGCGGCTACCACGCGTTGATTGACGATCTGAACGCCAAGCTGTGTACGATTACGGGCTATGACGCGATTTCCATGCAGCCCAATTCCGGCGCGCAGGGGGAATATGCGGGTCTTTTATCGATTGCCGGATATCACCGCGCCAACGGGCAGGGCCACCGCAACATCTGTCTCATCCCGGTTAACGCACATGGGACAAACCCGGCATCGGCCCAAATGGTCGGATGGAAAGTGGTCGCCGTGAAATGCGACGAGAACGGCTCGATTGATCTGGAGGATTTCCGCGCCAAGGCGGAACAGCATTCCGAAAACCTTGCCGGAACCATGATCACGTACCCATCGACCCATGGCGTTTTCGAAGGCACGGTCAAAGATGTGTGCCGCATCACGCACGAGCATGGTGGGCAGGTCTATATCGACGGGGCCAATATGAACGCCATGGTGGGGCTGTCGCGCCCAGGCGATCTGGGTGGGGATGTGAGCCACCTGAATTTGCACAAGACGTTTTGCATTCCCCATGGCGGTGGCGGCCCCGGTATGGGACCGATTGGGGTCAAAGCGCATCTGATCCCGCATTTGCCGGGCGATCCGGTCTCGGGTGATGGTGCAGTCAGTGCGGCGCCGTTTGGATCGCCTTCGTTGCTGCCGATCTCTTGGGCCTATTGCCTGATGATGGGGGGCGAGGGCCTGACGCAGGCGACCCGCGTGGCGATCCTGAATGCCAACTACATCGCAACCCGTCTCGAGGGGGCATTCGACGTTCTGTATCGTGGTGACCAGGGCCGCGTGGCGCATGAATGTATTCTGGATGTCCGGCCGTTTGAAAAATCAGCAGGCGTCACCGTCGAGGATATCGCCAAGCGATTGATGGATGCAGGCTTTCACGCGCCGACAATGAGCTGGCCGGTTGCGGGGACGCTGATGGTAGAGCCAACAGAGTCGGAAACCAAAGCCGAGTTGGACCGCTTTTGTGATGCTATGCTGGCGATCCGGGAAGAAATTCGGGACATCGAAGACGGGAAGATCGACCCGGAGGTCAATCCGCTCAAACTCGCGCCGCACACGATGGAAGACCTGGTGCGCGAATGGGATCGTCCCTATAGCCGCGAGCAGGGGTGTTTCCCGCCGGGCGCCTTCCGCGTCGACAAATATTGGCCACCGGTCAACCGTGTCGACAACGCCTATGGTGACCGTCATCTGGTGTGCACCTGCCCGCCGATGGAAGACTACGCCAAGGCGGCCGAATAAGCGTATTTACAAGAATGTGCAGGCTGGGGAACCTTGCCTCTGGCCTGCATCATGAAATGGCACAACGCGATTTTTTTCGACCTGTGCAACCAAATCGACCGCGCTACGTTTGTTGGTCATGGCAGATATTTTTCAAACACTAAGACGGTTGTTCGGGCGCGTCGGCGGCAAGACGCTGGTCTCGAAACAGCAGGCAATTCCGGTTGTGACTGTCGCGGCGTATCGCGGCAGTCTTGCGCTTAAGCACGATCGCGCGCAGCATCGCCGGTATACGGCCCATTTCGAGGATCTTCAAAATTGAGCGGCCCAGTTCTGATCATGGGCGCGACCTCGGGGATTGGGCGCTGCACGCTGGACGAGGCCGTCCGCCGTGGCCTTGAAGTGAGGGCATTTGCTCGTGGCGCCGACAGCCTTGACGCCACCGATCTGGTAGAGCCGTTTGCAGGGGATGCGAAAAACCCCGACGATGTGGCGCGCGCGCTGGAAGGTGTGCAGGCCGTTATCTATGCGCTGGGTATTACCGAACGGCTCGCCATGCTGTGGGAAGAAGAAACACTGTTTTCCGAGACCACAGCGGTGTTGTTGGACGAAATGCAAAAGGTCGCAGTGTCGCGTTTGATCGCGGTTACGGGCTTTGGGGCAGGACGCAGCCAATCGGCAATGAGCTGGATCGAGAAGACCGGCCATCGCGCGGTTCTGGGCAAACCCTATGCCGACAAGGACCGGCAAGAAGCCATGATTGTCGGCAGCGCATTGGACTGGACCATTGCACGGCCCGTGATCCTGACCAAAGGCGCGCGCAGCGCCGACTATCGCGTTCTGCGCGATCCCGGCACATGGCGCAACGGGCTCATCTCGCGGGCCAGCGTCGCGCATTATCTGATCGACGCGGTAGAGCAGGGATTGGATATTCGCGCAGATGTGGTTCTGACGCGGTAGCGCGGTGATTTACGCTTTCGGGTCGTCCTGCAGCAGGAAAGACATCGCATCGCGCACACGGCCCCATGTTGCGGCATCAGACGCGCAAAGCAGGTAGCCACTGCGCATCTGTGCGCGGTATTCCGACCCGTCAAGACAAGCCACATGGCCCCCCGCACGTTGAACAATCAACGCCCCGGCGGCGTGATCCCAAGGCGTGAGGTTCGCGCAGAGCATGAAATCGACATTGCCCATCGCCACCATTCTGAATTCATGGGCGGCGCAGCGCAGCGTATACATGCGTTGGAATCGTGTCATCAGGCCGGCCATTGCTGTGCAGTGCTGTTCCGGAATGTTGTAGACCGATGCAAAGCCGCTCAGTTCTTCGACCGGGCCCCCTTTGGACACAGAGACTGACCGGGCCGGACGGCGCGGGGCCATCAATTGTGCTGGTGTTGTTTCGTCGGCGATCAACACGTCATCCATGATCGGGTCATAGATCAGCCCGAACACAGGCACGCCAAACCGGGTCATCGACAGGATGACTCCAAAGGTCGCCAGTCCGTTTGCAAAGTTCCACGTGCCGTCTACCGGATCGATGGTGAAGCCCATCTCGGCATCGGCAAGTTGGGCAACCTTTTCGTCGGTCACGCTTTCTTCGCCAACGATCAGGGCATTGGGGAACATCGACAGCAGTCCCCGCACAATCATCTTTTCCGCTTCTTTGTCAGCGGCAGTGACCACGTCCAATGGTCCGGATTTCTGATCAATATCGCCCACGCCCAAGGTGCGGAACCGAGGCATGATTTCGGCACGCGCAGCGCGACGGACTAGGTTGATGATCTGGGTGCGTTGCGCGTGGGTCAACGGGGCCGGGATCGTCATGGGAAGGCTGTCGGACATCGGGTGACTCGATTTTTGTGGCGGTTCCATGTGGGCATGCCAAGGGAATGGCCGTAGGGCAAGGTGGTTTATTGCCGTTTCAGGCGCTTATTTTTGGGTGTCCTCGGATCGAAAGCGCATTACTCGCGGGCGCGCAGCACTTGTGCAGGGCGTGCCGCCAAAGGGCGCCATGCGAATATGAGCCCTGCCAAAAGCGTTGCCATCACGCCGCCCACCACAATGCCCAGTGCCGAAGGCCAGACAACGGCAAAGCTGCTGTCCATAATGAACGTCATGACGGCCCAACTGCCTAGAATTCCTGCCGCCAATGCCACAATGCCGGCTCCTGCACCTAGCAGAGCAGAGCGCAAGGCAAAGCTTTGAAGGATGCGGATACGGCTTGCGCCCAATGTCTTGAGAACAGCCGCTTCATAGGTGCGCGCCCCCTCACCGGCGGCAGCAGCCCCGATCAGGACAAGAAATCCCGTCAGGAGCGTGGCTGCGGCGCCCCAACGGACGGCAGCACCGATCCCTTCAAGCAGGACAGACACCCGGTCGATGGCATCACGTACGCTGATCGCCGTGATGTTGGGAAATGCGGTCGCCAGTTCCCGAAGGATGCGGGCCTCATCTTCGGCAGGTGCATAGACCGTCGAAATGAATGTATGCGGTGCGCCCTGCAGGGCGTTGGGCGTCAACGTCATGACAAAGCCCATGCCCGCCGTCGAGAAATCCACATCGCGGAAGCTTGTGATCGTCGCAGTGATATCGCGACCAAGGATATTGACCGTCAGTTGATCCCCGAGATTGAGGCCAATTTCCTCAGCCTCTTCGATCGCAAAGCTGACCTCCGGTGGGCCATCATGATCGGCATCCCACCATTCACCTGCCACAATACGCGTGTTTGCGTCGGGCTGTGCCGCATAGGTCAGACCCCGGTCGCCTGTGACCACCCAATGATCGCCAGCCACCTCGCGGGCCGGGCGCCCGTTGATCTGGGTCAGCACACCGCGCAGCATCGGTGCTGTATCGACACGGGCCACAGCTGGGTCGTTATCAAGCATCTCGGTGTATTGCGGCATTTGATCGGGTTGGATGTCGACAAAGAAATAGGCTGGTGCGATTTCTGGAAGATCGCGGTCAATTGCCGTGCGCAGGTTGCCATCGATCTGTCCGACAGCTGCCAGTACCGATAACCCAAGGCCCAAGGACAACACCACCGGTGCTGCTGCGTCGCGCGGCCCTCCGATTGCGGCCAGCGCCCATCGCCAGACAGGATGGCCGCGCGTGGCTTTGGACAATCGTTTGGCCAGCCACCGGATGGCGATCGCGGCCAGTACCAGCACGACCAGCGCACCAATCAGGCCGCCTGCCGTCCATAATGTCAGGAATGGACTGCCGGAAAAGAACGACGCGACGCCCACCAGCAGACCCAGCATGAACAGCGTCGCAATCACATAGCGCCATGCAGGCAACGCCTTGCCTCCGTCCAGCGCATCGCGAAACAGCATGGCGGGGCGGATGTCTTCGGTTCGGGCAAGCGGCCACAGAGTGAACACGAGCGCGGTCAGGATGCCATATATCGCGGCTTCGATCAGCGGCGCGGGATGGATCGTAAAGACAGCAGGCACCGGAAGGGACGCGCTGATGACCGGACCGAACAAGATCGGGACCAAGGCACCCAGCACAAGACCCATGGCGATGCCAAGCAGGCTCAACGCGCCAATTTGCAGAAAATACGTTTGAAAGATCGTGGCGCGTGTGGCGCCCAGAGTTCTAAGCGTCGCAATCACGCTGGTCTTGCTGGCAAGATACGCGCGCACCGCAGCCGAAACACCGATGCCCCCAACGGCAAGGCCTGACAGGCCGACAAGGATGAGGAACGCGCCAAGCCGTTCAACAAACCGGGCCACGCCCGGAGCGCCATTACGCGAGTCGCGCCACCGCAATCCGCTGGTGGGAAAGGCGGCTTCGGTCGCGGTTTCCAAGGCATCCAGATCGCTCTCTTGCGGCAATAAGAGCCGGTACTCTGTTTCATACAGGGTACCCGGTTGCAGCAACCCGGCATCACGCAACGCGTCCGTTGTGACCAAGGTGCGCGGGCCCAGCGAAAACCCTGACGCCGAACTGTCGGGTTCGGTCACAAGGATCGCCGAGAGTGTGAAATCCTGCGTGCCAAGACGAAAGCTGTCGCCCGGTTTCAGGCCCAGCCGGTCCGCCAACAACGGCGCCATGACGGCACCCGGCTGATCGCCCGTGCCTGCCAACGCGTCAGCCAAAGGCATAACGGGATCAAGCACGACCTCGCCTGTCAGGGGATAGGCCGCATCGACTGATTTTACCTGCGTCAGCGCACGTTCGGCCTCGCCCTCGGGATCGCGGATCACCATTGATCTGAAGTCGGTGATCTCGGAAATGCCGGTTGAGATGCTTTCCAGATATGACCGCTCTTCCGGGTCGGCAAAACGATACGTGAATTCGACTGACGCATCACCACCCAATAAGATCGAACCTTGTGCCTCCAGACCGGACTGGATTGCGGATCGCACTGACCCGACACCGGCAATCGCCGCCACACCAAGCGCGAGACACGCAAGAAAGATACGGAAACCCCGAAGACCCCCCCGCAATTCTCGGCGGGCAAATCGGGCTGCTGTTTTCAATGCCATTATTCGGCAGCCTTCAGATCAGAGTCGGAAATATGTCCATCGGTCAGACGGATCACCCGGTCACATTTCGCGGCAAGCTCGCGACTGTGGGTGACCAGCACCAAGGTCGCGCCGTGCCGGTCTCTCAGACCGAACAGAAGGTCGATGATGGCCTGACCGTTCACGCCATCAAGGTTGCCTGTCGGTTCATCAGCCAGCAGGATTTCGGGCCGGGTCACCGATGCGCGTGCCAAGGCGACACGTTGTTGTTCGCCGCCAGACATTTGGGCCGGATAATGATCGGATCGATGCGCGAGGCCGACCGCCTCCAGTTCTGCCTCTGCCCGCGCATAGGCGTCTTTGTCACCAGTCAGTTCCAGCGGCGTGGCAACATTTTCCAACGCGGTCATGGTCGGGATCAGGTGAAAGGACTGAAAGACAACGCCCATATGATCGCGCCGGAACCGCGCCATTTGATCTTCGTCCATCGCGGTCAGGTCTTGCCCCAGTGCCAGAACACTGCCGGATGTGGCGTTCTCAAGCCCGCCCATTACCATGAGCAGCGAGGATTTGCCGGAACCGGAAGGGCCAATCAGGCCCAAAGTCTCGCCCTTGTGAACAGAAAGCGTGATCCCATGTAGGATCTCGACCATTCCGGCATTGCCCTTGAGACTGAGCGTGACATCTTTGAGGTCTAGAACGGACTGGGTCATAGGATATGGGGCTTTATGATGTTGCAATGGTTCACATATGGGGCGTCGCAGGTGTTGAGCAAGGTGCGCATTGGCGCTGTGTGCCTGTGCACCGTGACTGCAGCGCAGGCCGAAACGGTTGAAGTGATCGCTTTGGGCGACAGTCTGACAGCGGGCTATGGATTGATCGACCAAAACGGCTTTGTGCCGAAAATGCGCGCTTGGCTCGAAGAACGCGGTCTGGATGTGCGTTTGGTCAATGCCGGAGTGTCTGGTGACACAACGGCGGGCGGCTTGTCGCGGGTGGCGTGGTCTTTGAACCCGTCCACCGACGCGTTGATTGTTGCGCTGGGTGGTAATGATCTGCTGCGTGGACTTGATCCCGCGGTATCGCGGGCCAATCTCGACGGAATTCTAAAGGTGGCACAAGAGAACGACCTTGAGGTTCTGATTGTCGGGATGGAAGCACCGGGCAATTACGGACCTGAGTTTAAAGCCGAATTCGATGCGATGTATCCCGAATTGGCAGACACTTACGGCGCGCTTTACTTTCCCCGTTTCTTTGAGGGGCTCTACACTGTCGGTGAAACTCCGGCCGAGTTGCGGGATGTGATGCAGATGGATGGCATCCACCCAAATGCAGAGGGCGTTGACCTGATTGTCGAAGCCATGGGTCCGGCCGTGGCAGAGTTGGTTGGTCGCGTCCAAGATTGATGCCGGGTCGGTTTCATTTGATCCCGGACGTGTTCGAATTGGCTGCATTTGGTGGGGTCGCGCAACCTGATCCCGCGTCGCCGCGCTGCAGTATTCAGCCTGAGCAACTGGCTTACGGGCGACAAATAGGCCGCCCGTGGGCTGTGTTGGCCTTGGCCTGATGGCCTTCTTGCGATCACCGAGGCCAAAGATGTGGGCTGGACGCAGCCCTGAAAGTGATCAGGCGAGCGAGATGTTTACCGCCGCTTCGCGACCGTCACGACCTGCTTCAAGATCGTATGTCACTTTCTGATTGTCTGCGAGGCCCGTAAGACCTGACCGTTCAACTGCGGAAATGTGCACAAACACATCCTTGCCGCCGCTTTCCGGTGCAATGAAACCATAGCCTTTGGTGGTGTTGAACCATTTGACGGTGCCAGTGGCCATCCGTTCTACTCCTGTCTGTCATATCTTCCGCCAAGCAAGTCGGCACGACGGGCGCGGTCAGTCAAATTCGCTTAACTGAGCCGGGTCGGAGCAGTGGTCGAAATTGGTAACTTTGCGACACAATTCTTCAGGCGATTCCAATGACGACGCAAGAAAAAAGCCGTGACTTCGCTTTGATGTGAAACGGCCTTGCCTTGGGCGCAAACCGCACCATCTTTATGAGGTCTTTGGCTTATGGGAGAGTGAACATGTCAGGTATGGACGCGCGGATGTCTGCGAAAACCGAACAACAAGCGCTGGACAAGCGCTACGCCGAAGCTCGCGCTGATATTGAGCGTAACCGGTTGATCGAAAACGGACAATCAGGCGCGCTGATGTTCGCCGCAATGGCCTATGGCGACGCTCTCGAAGAAAATACGCTGTTCCGCACCGCGTCGCATTGGGCCAAGCTGTTTTGCATTGGCGCAGCGTTCGTGATCCCGAACTTACTGGTCATTCACGTGTTGCTGTAACAATTTCCCGTAACAGAAAGCCCGTGCGCGCGATCCTTTGCCAAGGGTCGCGCCTATTTATACGGCACCCCGTGCCTGACGACCGACAGACGCAAAAATAGTGAGGCCCGCAAATCCAAGGCTCGTCAGCAGGAAAACGACAAACGCCGTAGAGAAAAGAGCCCCCGCCATCATTGCGCAGCCCGCTGCAATCCAGCCCAGGATGCTACCCGCTATTAAAGAAATCGCTGCCATGTCCGAGCCTTTTTGACATCCGAATAAGCCGAGTCGCTTAACAACCCGTGTATGGTTGGAGATCGTGATCGGTTTGTGGCAGCAGAGAGGCAAACCGGAGGCGTGGGCAGATCACGCTCCGGTTCGAAGGTTTTGCTTACAGAACGGTAACGACTGTTCCGATCGGGACGCGATCATACAAGTCCTCGACATGTTCGTTCAGCATTCGGATGCAGCCGTTGGACACAGATTGGCCAATTGACCGCGGCGCTGTTGTTCCGTGGATGCGGAAGAACGTGTCGCGGCCATTCTGGAACAGGTAAAGTGCCCGTGCGCCCAGCGGGTTGCCCGGGCCACCGGGCTGGACATAGTCGTTGTCGACAAACTTGGCGTATGTCTTTGGCAGCCTTGCCAACACCAACCCCGTAACGGCGGGCAACACCCGGCTGGGTCACGTGATATAGAAAATGGGCGCGTGGCAGGATGAGGATCTGGCCCGATGCAATATCTGCTTTGATGCGCACATTCTGCGGCCGGTAAATCGGATCAATCTGAAAAGCTTGGGCTGTTGCGACGCTCGGAGCGGCCAAACTGGCAGCTGCGGCGGCCATAAAGTGACGTCTGGAAATCATGGGCAGCATTCTTCCTTTTGGTTTCTTGTCTCGGTGGTCGAGCAGCAGGTCTATTTGCCACTAGGGTGACCGCTAACAAAAGGTATCGCGCAGTTTTACAGCTTTGCGATGGGAAAAATGCGACCCAAAGGTCACAAACCTGCGGGCAGCGCGTGTAACATTTCTGTGATTATTGGGCTGCTTCACAAAGAAAAGCCGCCCGGACGCGGTATGCACCCGGGCGGCAGTCGATCCGAGAATCTGTGTGGCTTATGCCAGCGCGAGGTTGATCGCGCTTTCGCGGCCGTCACGGCCTGCTTCGATGTCGAAAGTCACTTTCTGATCATCGCTAAGACCTGTGAGGCCCGAACGCTCAACAGCGGAGATATGGACGAAAACGTCCTTGGAGCCGCCATCGGGTGCGATAAAGCCGTAGCCTTTAGTGGTGTTGAACCATTTCACTGTGCCAGAAGCCATGTGAAGTATCCTTGTGTTGTCCGTTGCCCGCAATATGCGGCAACCCGGCAAAGTCACGTCTGGATCGAGAGCTGCGTGCCGGTGTCGGAAAACAGAAGGTCGAGTAGAAGATCGTTAGCAGGGCCGCTATGACAGGTTACGACGAATGTAGCAAGGAAAATGCGTGATGTTACCATAGGCTGCGCGAACCCCCGCCAATCGGAAGTTCGCCTGTTTTCTATGCGTCAGCCTTTCCAGTCGACCAAGACGTCAAAGCCTGCGGGCGTTGGCATGGCTTCAAGAAAAGGCCCAAAATTGGCCCAAAGCGCACTGACTTTTTCGGCGTTCTTGTCCGAGGTTTCTTCGCTGTCCACGACGGAAATCACATATCCGCTGCCATCGGGCTGCATCAAGTTGATAAACTGGTGAATGCCGTCCAGCGCCATAATCTGATCTTTAAGAGAATGCATCATTTCGGTGGCGGCATCGATGGAATCTGCCTTCATTTTATACTGAGTGACACGTGCAAACATTGGAATTCCTTTCAAATATGAAAAAACGCCACTGGTGCTAAAATACGTAATACGCACTGTTGGCGCTGACATGACATAACACAGTTCGCTCAGAATTATTGATATTTATGGTGTGAAGCTGACGAGGGTCTTTGCAAATCCAAAGATCTTCACCATATATATTGAATTCGGAATGTAACTGGAGCGGAACGATGTCTGCAAAGAAACTCACATGTCTGGATTGCGGTCAGGTCAATCGTGTGCCCCAAGACCGGCTTGATGCTGCTCCCAAATGCGGCACCTGTGGCGCTGCACTGATGCCTGGCAAAGCGGTCGAAGTCGACTGGACGACGTTGCAAAAGGCTGCTCGCAATGACGAGGTGCCGCTCGTGGTGGATTTCTGGGCGCCGTGGTGTGGGCCGTGCAAGATGATGGGGCCGGAGTTTTCCAAAGCAGCCGGAACACTCAAGGGTCGCGCGCGTCTGGTCAAACTGAACACCGAGGACTTTCCGCAATCCGGCCAGACCTATGGCATTCGCGGCATCCCGACGATGATCCGCTTTGTCGGTGGACGCGAAGGTGCCCGGCAATCCGGCGCGATGCGGGCGGATCAGATCGTGGGTTGGGTCGGATAGCACCCATCTTGGCATTTCCGGCATAGACTGTACCCTGACCCCTACCAGAAAAGGGGTCGGGCATGGATTGGGTGATAACAGGTGTCCTGATGGGCATCGGCGGCACGGTCGCCATGGACCTCTGGGCGCTTGCCCTCAAGCAGAGTTTAGGAATGCCTTTGCCCAATTGGGGCTATGTTGGACGCTGGTCTGCACAGGTAGCGAAGGGGCGTGTGTTCCACGACGATATCGGTCGCGTGCCCATGGTATCCGGCGAAACGGCTATCGGCTGGGCTGTGCATTACGGTGTCGGCGTCGTTTACGGCGTGCTGTTCCTTGCGCTCGTTGGACCCGATTGGTTGAATGGCATGGCGTTCCTGCCGCTTTGGATCTTCTCGATCCTGACAATCGCCGCGGGGTGGTTTCTCTTGCAACCGGGCATGGGGCTTGGGTGGGCTGCCAGTAAAACCGACACTCCCTGGCGCGCCCGCACCATGGGCTTGATCGCACATACGGTTTTTGCACTGGGTATGTGGGGCGCCGCATTTATAACGGTTGGCTGAACGCAAAAGGGCGGGCCAATGCCCACCCTTTGCTTTTCGTTTTCCCGAAGGCTCGTTAGCGGACGAACTTCTTGAACTTCACCCGCTTCGGCTCAAGCGCGTCTGCACCCAGACGGCGTTTCTTGTCTTCTTCGTAATCGGCGAAGTTGCCCTCGAACCATTCGACATGGGCATCGCCTTCGAAGGCCAGAATATGCGTGCACAAACGGTCGAGGAAGAAACGGTCGTGGCTGATCACCACGGCACAGCCGGCAAAGTCCGCGATGGCGTCTTCCAAAGCGCGCAAGGTTTCAACGTCCAGATCGTTGGTCGGTTCGTCGAGAAGCAGTACATTGCCGCCCTCCTTGAGAAGGCGCGCCATATGCACCCGGTTCCGTTCTCCACCAGAAAGCAGCCCAACCTTTTTCTGCTGGTCGCCACCTTTAAAGTTGAACGATCCACAATAGGCGCGGGAATTGACCTCGGCATCCCCCAGATTGATGATCTCTGCGCCGCCTGAAATGGCCTCCCACACGGTGTCATCCGCGTTCAGATCATCCCGCGATTGGTCAACATAAGCGAGTTGTACGGTATCACCGTACGAAACGTCCCCTTCGTCCGGTTGCTCTTGCCCGGTGAGCATCTTGAACAGGGTCGATTTACCGGCGCCGTTGGGACCGATGACGCCAACAATGCCGCCGGGGGGCAGGCTGAATGACAGGTCCTCGATCAAGAGCTTGTCACCCATGGCCTTTTTCAAGCCATTGACATCAATCACTTTTGAGCCAAGCCGCGGCCCGTTCGGAATGATGATCTGCGCCCGTCCGACGCGTTCACGCTCGGACTGGTTGGCCATCTCGTTATAGGCCTGAATACGCGCCTTCGACTTGGCCTGCCGCGCCTTCTGCCCCTGCCGCATCCATTCCAATTCTCGCTCGAGCGTCTTTTGCTTGGCTTTGTCTTCGCGGGCTTCCTGCTCAAGCCGTTTGGCCTTTTGCTCAAGCCAGCTCGAGTAGTTGCCTTCATATGGCACACCCCGGCCGCGATCGAGTTCAAGAATCCACCCTGTGATGTCGTCAAGAAAGTAGCGGTCGTGCGTGACGATCAGAATTGTGCCTTTGTATTCAATAAGGTGGTTCTGCAGCCAGGCGATTGTTTCCGCATCAAGGTGGTTGGTCGGTTCGTCAAGCAGAAGCATATCAGGCGCTTCAAGCAGCAGCTTGCACAGCGCGACACGGCGCTTTTCACCACCAGACAAAGACGACACATCAGCGTCGTCCGGCGGGCAGCGCAGTGCTTCCATTGCGACATCGATCTGACTGTCGAGATCCCACAGGTTGTTGGCGTCAATCTCGTCTTGAAGCGTCGCCATTTCATCAGCAGTTTCATCGCTGTAATTCATTGCCAGCTCGTTGAAACGGTCCAGCTTTCCCTTCTTTTCCGCCACGCCGAGCATGACGTTTTCACGCACGTTCAATGCGGGATCAAGCTGTGGCTCCTGCGGCAGGTACCCGACTTTTGCACCTTCTGCAGCCCAAGCTTCGCCGGAAAAGTCTTTGTCCAGACCGGCCATAATTTTGAGAAGGGTCGATTTACCTGCGCCGTTTACGCCGACAACACCGATCTTCACGCCGGGTAAAAAGTTCAAGTGAATGTTTTCAAACGTTTTCTTGCCGCCGGGATAAGTCTTGGAAACCCCGCTCATGTGGTAGACGTACTGATAGGAGGCCATGATCGCGTTCCTTTGAATTTCAATTTTTCAGAGGGATACACGCGCAGGCGGACCCGTGCAATCGCGCGTGTTCAGGCTTTGTTTGGAATTGATGCGTATCGTGGCCCCATCATTGGTCAGAAGGGTGATTTACGCCATCATGCCAACCGATTGGTTCGTAATCCTTGGGGTTCACACCCTCTATACAGCCCATGTTCACGCCGTATTGGTGGGGATCGGATCGGCGTTGATGGTGTGTGTAAATTCCACAGATTTTGCAAAAATAGTGTTTCGCCGTATGGGTACCAAAGCTGTAAAGCGTCAGTGCATCCAGACCTTTTTCTACGATAAGGTCATGCCGATCCACGCTCGCAGTCTGGGTCCCCCGGCGGCAGCAGTATGAACAATCACATCGTCTTGCCTCTGACAAATCGTCGGCAAGGACCACTTTCAGTTCGACTTTACCGCAGTGACACCTGACGTTCTTCGCGCTTTTCGTCATCGACGCACAGTCGGAATGCTAGAGCGACTGAGCTTATAAGTCGCTTCTGGGTGTGGCGGATGGCCTTCTGTGCGGTCCCAATAGGCTGCACCACCAAGGCGAAGCCATAGAGGAATCGTAAGTGCCAGACCTATGACAAAGCCTCCGACATGCGCCCAGTACGCAACACCCCCTTCATCAGCGGCGGTGCCAAAACCACCGAAAATCTGCATCGCAAACCAAAGGCCCAACATGATCCATGCCGGGATTGGAAAGATGCGGAAAATAATCACGATGATGATCAGAATATCGACTTTGGCTTTGGGGAACAAAAGCAGATACCCGCCCATCACACCGGCAATGGCCCCCGAGGCACCAACTGTCGGGACCGGTGATCCCGGCGCGCTGATATAATGGATGAACCCGGCGCCCAAGCCTGCTGCAAGGTAAAACAGGGTGAATCCGACATGGCCCATTTCATCTTCCATGTTGTCACCGAAGATGAACAAAAACAGCATGTTGCCAAGCAAATGCATCCAGCCTCCATGCAGGAACATGGATGTGAGAAAGCCGGTCCACCCTTGCCCTTCGCTGACAAGGGCCGGGATCAGAGCCCAGTCAAAATAGAACCGCAGGATTTCCTGATCGTTCTGTATGAGCGGCCAGTAACTTAGGAAAATGCCCACATTCGCGACAATCAGCGCGTAGGTGACAAAGGGCGTTCGACCGGACGGGTTGTGATCGCGGATTGGAAACATGCCGCGACAGTTGTGCCAAAGTGGCGGCGCGTCAAGACGCGCCGCTCAGGAGTTGTGCGTTTCCGCCCGAAGCGGTGGTGTCCACACAGACATGACGTTCGCGGCAAACGTGACCTGTATCGGGCATCCCAGTAACAAGCGGCAGGATCGGTCCGGCCCGTTTTGCCAAAGCCGCGCGCATGGTGCGTGCTGTTTCTTCGTCGCCCCACCACAACGCGCCTACGAGCGGCAGCTCTGTCAGCCATTCTCCTGGGACGCTGCCCTTGCAGGTCACGGCAATGCCACCAAGCGCTTTGACAGCGTCCGCTTGCGCAAGGGTCGCGTCTTGGCCCGGCCCCATACACAGAATTGGTCCGCGTGGCAGGGTTGTCAGCACGTTGGATTCACCCGTTGGACCAGGAAGCGTCGTTATGCTGACCGGGTTGTCCGACGCAGCCCCGGACAAGGCTTTCATCAGGCGCAATTTGTCATCCGTCCCGGTCCAATCAACAATGTCGGCACGCGCCGGATGCTTGCGGAACCGCGCAAGGTAATTTGGCCCACCGGCTTTCGGTCCAGTGCCGGACAGGCCTTCACCGCCAAAGGGCTGGCTTCCAACGATGGCGCCAATCTGGTTGCGGTTCACATAGATATTGCCAGCTTCGATCCGATCCGAAATGTGCTGAACACGGTCATCAATGCGGGTTTGCAGGCCAAAGGTGAGCCCGTATCCCGTTCCGTTAATCGCGTCGATAACCTTGTCGATATCCTTGGATTGGAACGTCGCAATATGAAGCACCGGCCCAAAAATCTCGCGCTCGATGTCGGCAATACCAGTCACCTTGATCAGGGTTGGTGGCACAAAGGTTCCGTCCTCGGGAAACGGAAGACGGTGCAGGACACGTCCCTCAGCTTCGGCAGCGTTGACATATGACAGGATCCCATCACGCGCGTCGTTATCAATGGCGGGCCCGACATCTGTGCCGTAAATCCAGGGATCGTTGATCACCAATGCATCCATCGCACCGGTCAGCATTTCCGTAAACGAATTGGCAATATCTTCCTGCACATAAAGACACCGCAGCGCTGAACACCGCTGTCCGGCCGATTGGAAGGCAGATTCAACAATGGCTTGCACGGCCTGTTCGGGCAGGGCGGTGCTGTCAACGATCATGGCGTTCAATCCGCCGGTCTCTGCGATGAAAGGCGCGCCGGGATCCAGATGATCCGCGATGCTGCGGTGGATGATCTGTGCGGTTTCGGTTGATCCGGTAAAAGCGACGCCTTTGACATTCGGGTTTGATGTCAGTGCCGCACCAACGTCGCCTGCACCGGGCAAGAGCTGAAGGGCATGATGCGGAACGCCTGCTTCGTGCAGCAATTGGGTCGCACGATAGGCGATCAGCGGCGTCTGTTCAGCAGGTTTGGCCAAAACGGCGTTGCCTGTTGCAAGCGCGGCAGAGATTTGGCCGGTGAAAATGGCAAGGGGGAAGTTCCACGGGCTGATGCAGGCAAACACGCCTTGCGGGTCTGGCCCCTCTGCGCGTGCGGCGTAGTAGCGGAGAAAATCAACCGCTTCGCGCAATTCGGCAACTGCGTCGAGCAAGGATTTTCCAGCTTCGCGCGCCAGTAAGGCGAACAATTCGCCGAAATGCGCCTCGTACAAATCTGCGGCGCGGTTCAAAACAGCGGCACGGTCTTTGGCCAAGGCTGTCCAGGGGGTGGCTGACGAACAGGCGGCAGCGACCGCTTCGGCGGTGGCCCATGTGACCTCGCCAACTAGGTCTGTGGGGCGAGCAGGGTTGGTAACAGGCGCGGTAGAGCCGAAAACGGATTTGGTCGCCAAAAGCGGCATCGCGGACCAAGGAGTTGCGGCAAACGGCGCGCGGGCCGCTTCGATGGCAGCGCGGGTCGGGCGATGGGTCAAATCCCAACCTTGGGAATTCGGGCGTTCCGGCGCAAATAGCTCTGGCCCGGTTGCGAGAGCTGGCGTCGCTTGGGTGTCGAAGGGATCGGCGGCAACGTCGGACGGTGGAACATCGGTGTCTACGATCTGGTTCACGAACGAACTGTTGGCGCCGTTTTCCAGCAGCCGGCGTACCAGATAGGCGAGTAGATCGCGATGCGCACCGACCGGCGCGTAGATACGGCACCGTGTGCTTTCGGCGTTTTTGACGATGTCATGCAACGCTTCGCCCATTCCATGAAGCCGTTGAAATTCAAACGACGATCGGTCCTTCGCCATATGCAGGATCGCTGACACGGTATGCGCATTATGGGTCGCGAATTGTGGATAAATGCGATCCGTCATACCAAGGAGTTTTTGCGCATTCGCGATATAGCTGATGTCGGTGTGGTGTTTGGCCGTGAACACGGGGAACCCCGGCAGACCGGCGACCTGAGCGCGTTTGATTTCAGTGTCCCAATAAGCGCCTTTCACAAGTCGGACCATGATCTTGCGATCCAACCGCTCTGCAAGGTTGTAAAGCCAGTCAATCACGTGGCCTGCGCGCTGACCATAGGCTTGCACCACAACGCCAAATCCGTCCCACCCCTTGAGCGACGGTTCGGACAACACGGTTTCAATCACATCAAGCGAGATCGACAGGCGGTCGGCCTCCTCGGCGTCGATGTTCAAGCCGATCCCGGCGGAACGGGCGAGTTGTGCCAATGTTCGCAGACGCGGCACGACTTCGTTTATCACGGTGTCGTGCTGTGCTTCCTCATAGCGGGGGTGCAGCGCCGAGAGTTTGACCGAGATGCCGGGATTATCACGGATGTCTTTCGACGTGGCGGCTTCGGCAATTGTGTTGATGGCGCGCGAATAGGACAGGTGGTACCGACGCGCGTCGGTTTCCGTCCGTGCGGCTTCTCCCAGCATATCATAGGAATAGGTATAGCCTTGGGCTTCTTGCTTGGCCGCGCGTGCCATTGCGGATTGGATCGTTTCGCCCAGAACGAATTGCGCGCCCATCTCTTTCATTGCGCGTCCGACGGCTTTGCGGATGACAGGTTCGCCAAGCCGTTTGATTGCGCCGCGCAGATGTCCCACCGGACCGGGCTGTTCATCCTGCAGCACCTTGCCCGTCAGCATCAGCGCCCATGTTGATGCGTTCACCAAAGGCGAGGTGCTTTCGCCCAGATGGCTGGCCCAATTCGATGGCGCGATCTTGTCTTCGATCAGAGCGTCGATGGTTGCCGCATCCGGGACGCGCAACAGCGCCTCGGCCAGACACATCAGGGCGATACCTTCTTCGGTCGACAGGCCATATTCGCTCAGAAAGACTTCCATCATGCCGGGGCGGGAATCTTCGCGGATGGCTGTGACCAGTTTGATTGCCCGGGTTTTGATCGCGTCGCGGTCAGGCGCCGTGAGTTGGGATTCGCTGCGCAATCGTTCGATCACTTGGGCCTCGTCGGCATATGTGGTGTCGTCGATCAAGGGGCGCAGGTTTGGTATTTCATCACGAGGCATGGCGATCTCCAGTCAGATGCCCTACATTACCTGCGAACTCACAGCATAACTGACGGATTATTTCCCTTATGCGATGCGATTGGACTGATTTTTGGGAAAGAGGCGGGTAAATTGATTATTTCTGATCTGGACAAGTTCGACCGCGCGATTCTGCAGGAGATGGCACGTGACGGGCGTGTGTCTATAACAGAGCTGTCGCGCCGTATTGGTTTGTCAAAATCGCCAACGCAGGCACGTCTGAGGCGGCTGGAGGAAATGGGCGCCATCCAAGGCTACCGCGCATTGCTGGATCCGATCCGCCTTGGTTTGGATCATATTGCCTTTGTCGAAGTAAAAATGACCCATACCAGAGAAAGTGCTCTGGCTGCATTTAATGAGGCTGTCGCACAGATCCCGGAGATCGAACAAGCGCATCTTATCGCAGGTAATTTCGACTATCTTCTTAAGGTGCGAACCGCGAATATGCGCAGTTATCGTAAGGTGTTGGCGGAACGTATTTCGACCTTGCCTCATGTCGCGTCGACATCAACCTATGTTGCGATGCAAGCCGTCAAGGAAGAGACCTTCGGGAACGTGACTTGACCGATGCCGCGCGGCATTAGTTAATGTCTCCATGCGACATATTTTGCCCTGTTTGTTCATCTTCGCCGCGCAGAGTGCCACTGCCGATGGGTGTCCTGTGGCGCCGGATCATTCTGCAGCGATGGATTCCCTATATTCCGAAGTTCAACGTGCCCCGAACCAGATGGCGGCCCGCCAATATGCAAGCCAGCTTTGGGAATTGTGGCTGGAGGCACCGGACGAGCCGTCGCAGATGATGCTGGATGCAGCGCTGCGGGCCATCCGTGTGGGTGATTATGTCAGGGCGATGGATCGTTTGGATACGCTTGTGGCCTATTGCCCGTTCTACACCGAAGGGTACAATCAACGGGCGTTCGTGAATTACCTGCGCGGGGATTATCCTGCAGTGTTGCCTGACATTGACCAAGCCATAAAACTGAATCCCCGGCACACCGGCGCGCTTACGGGCAAGGCGTTGACGCTGATCGCCATGGGACGAGAGGATGAAGCGCAGGACGTGCTCAAAGCTGTGGTGGCGTTGAACCCTTGGTTGGGAGAGCGGGCTCTGATCAAAGAGCCCTCTGGCGAAGAGCTGTAGCCATTGCTGCATTGGTGCCGCTATTTTCGTCTAATTTGGTGATCCAAGCCATTGTTTTCGCCCACCCCTCCCGCTAGTGATACTCGTGTGCGGGCGTGATGGAATGGTAGACATATCGGACTTAAAATCCGAAGGCCTTAGCGCCGTGTGGGTTCGAGTCCCACCGCCCGCACCACGCGCCATTGCCGCACCAATACCCTGCGCAGTTTTCACGTTTGCCCTTGCTCAGTTTATCGGGTCAGATGGCGGTATTCCCCCATGGCCGAGGACTTGAAACCATATGCCTATCCGCAATCGTTTTGCTGAACTGCATCCCGAGATCACCGCGTGGCGGCGCGATCTGCATGAAAACCCGGAATTGCAGTATGACCTGCCCAGAACCGCCGGCATTGTGGCCGAGAAACTGCGCGCGTTTGGCTGTGATGCCGTGGTGGAAGGGATTGGTCAAACTGGCGTGGTTGCGCTGATCGAGGGGAAGACAAATACATCGGGTAAGACCATTGCCTTCCGCGCAGATATGGATGCGCTGCCGATTTTTGAAGCAACCGGCGCCGCGCACGCATCCAAAACACCGGGCAAGATGCATGCGTGCGGGCATGACGGACACACGGCGATGCTCTTGGGGGCGGCACAATATCTTGCCGAGACGCGTAATTTCGATGGCACGGTCGCTGTTGTGTTCCAGCCTGCCGAAGAAGGCGGTGCAGGGGCCGAGGCGATGGTGCAGGATGGTTTGATCGACAGATTTGCGATTTCAGAAATCTACGGTTTGCACAATTCGCCGCTTTTGCCGATGGGCCAATTCGCTATCCGGCCGGGTGCATTTTATGCTGCCGTCGACAGTTTCCACATTAATGTACGCGGCAAAGGCGGGCACGCGGCCCGCCCAAATAATACGGTGGATACTACTTTGGCGGCGTCGGCGATTGTAATGGCGTTGCCGTCGGTGGTGTCGCGCAATACGGACCCGCAGCAGCCTTTGGTGGTGTCGGTGACGTCTTTCCGAACCGAGTCGGATGCGTTCAACGTAATTCCCGAACACGTCGTGCTCCGCGGTACGATCCGCAGTTTTGACATGGATGTGCGCGCAAAGACCATTGAACGGATCAAGGCGCTCGCGGCACTGACCGCAGAAAGCTATGGTGCACAGGCCGAGTTTGGTTTCGACGAAGAACCCTATCCGGTGATGGACAACCACGAAGTCGAAACGGATCACTGTGTCAGAGCGGCCAAAGAGGTGGCTGGCGATTGCATTACGGACGCACCGCGCACAACGGGAGGCGAGGATTTCGCGTATATGCTTCAGGCATGTCCGGGGGCGTACATCCAGCTTGGCATCGGCGAGGGGCCGGGGCTGCACCACCCCGAATATGACTTCAACGACGATGTGATCCCAACGGGCTGCTCCTATTGGGTAACGCTTGCCGAGCAGAGGCTTCCGGTATGATCGTCAACGCCGGTCCGAAAACCTGCCATTGGGGATATTTTGACGCGACTCTTGAACCGGTGGCGACCATTGCCAGCGGATCAGAGATCACAATAAATTCCGTTTCAGGGGGCAAAGCGGTTCTGCCGGGGGACGGGTTCTACGTTCCGCCAGAATTGCTAGAGATGCATGAAGCCGGGGAGCCTGCCGCACCTGGGCATATCCTGACAGGGCCAGTTGCCGTTGACGGGGCGATGCCGGGGGACGTTCTTCAGGTTGATATTTTGGATGTGAAGTTGCGACAGGACTGGGGGTACAATGTGATCCGGCCCTTGTCAGGCACCTTGCCGCTCGATTTCGATCGACTGCATCACAATACCATTCCGTTGGATATGGAGCGGAACGAGGCAACACTGCCTTGGGGCGCCAAACTTCCATTGTCGCCGTTTTTCGGGGTCATGGCTGTCGCCCCACCGCCAGAATGGGGGCGCATTTCGACCATTGAGCCACGTGCGCATGGCGGCAATCTGGACAATAAGGAATTGGTTTCGGGGACAACGCTTTACCTTCCGGTCTTTGCGGAAGGCGGATTGTTTTCTTGTGGCGACGGTCACGGCGCGCAGGGTGATGGCGAAGTCTGCGTCACCGCGATTGAAACAGCTTTGCAGGGCAGGTTTCGTCTGACGGTTCGCCGTGATCTGGATGTCACCTATCCAGAGGCTGAAACACCAACGCATTACATCACGATGGGCATGCATCCCGATCTGGATGTCTGCGTTGAAATCGCGTTGCGCCGGATGATTTCCGTTGTGTCTGATCGTGTCGGGATAAGCCGGGCTGATGCTTATATGTTGTGCTCACTGGCCGGAGATTTGCGGATCACCCAGTCGGTAAACAGGGAAAAGGGCGTGCATATGATGCTGGCAAAATCCCTGCTGACGCGCTGAGAGGGAATGATCAAAGATGTCCGAACGGCTTTCTGCGAAGATCTATCTGACCGGTGATGTCCATAGCGCAGAGTTTCCGCCATGGATCACCCGTCATGCCCATAAGCTCGGGCTGATCGACGTGCGTACACAGGCTGTGCCGTCGGGATTAGAGGTTACGGCCGAAGGCGCTGAAGAAATGCTGCACGCCTTGGCGCTTGGGGCGAGTCTTGGTCCGGAGAGCGTCCTCGTTGAAACGATGACCATCACAACCGGCGCGTGTGGCTAAAAACCGATGCGATCACTTTTTCATCGCCAAGTAGAATTATTAGGCATTTTTTCCGGCCGCAACGTTGGTTTCAATGGCCAAGTTGTTGATTTGACGAAAGGCCTCCGGCTAGTGTGACGCGACCTGTTTGGAGCGTACATGGACTGGATTGCTGTTGCTTTGAAAGAAGATGTCCCGCCCGGCATCGTGATCCCAAGTCACATAAACGACACCGACCTTGCGATCTGGTGCACGCCATCGGGCGCCTACCACGCATGGTCTGACCGTTGTCCGCATCGCGGGATGCGTTTGTCTCATGGGTTTGTCCGCGGCGATACGCTGGCCTGCATTTATCATGGCTGGCAATATGACGAAGCAGGAACATGCCAATATATCCCTGCGCATCCAAATCTCACACCGCCAAATACGATTTGCGTCCCGACATATCGCTGCGTCGAGGAGGGCGGTGTGATCTGGGTCGCGTTGAATGACTCCGACCGAGAGCCGCCAGACCTTGAAGGACGTCAGCCCGTACGGTCGCTTCCAATCCAAATGTCGGCTGCTGCCGTCGCTGCGCATTTTGGAGCAGGGGCATCGACAACGGTCGCTGTTGTGTCCGACCATGACGCGCTCTTGGCGCTGCAGCCTTGCAGCGATGATTTGTGTGTGGCGCATGCGCTGGCAGCAAAAGGTCACGACCGCAAAGACGTTTCGCGTTGGCTCGAACAGATGCGGACGATGCTCGAGGAGACGGCGCAATGAGCGATGCGATTGATAATCATTGGTACCCGGTGGCGATGATCTCGGGCATCGATGCGCCACGGGAAACACTGCTGCTTGGCCGCAAGATTACTGTGGGCCGTGACGGGGGAGGATGTTGGGTCAAGGATGACGCTGGCAAGGCGTTGCCGACCGTTGAGCGGTTCGGGCACTTGTGGACCAGTCCCGGCCAGCCCAATCGCGATCTGTTCACCATACCCGAAGCGGATGGGCCGGGCCGTCGTTTGGTTGATGTGGGATCTGTCAGAGTCAAATGCTCGCCGTTGCGCGCGGTCGAGAATTTTCTCGACATCGCGCATTTTCCCTTTGTGCACACCGATATTCTGGGCGCAGAACCGCACACAGAGGTAGATCGCTACGATGTAAAAATCCGCGAAGAAGTGGACGAGGTTTGGGCGACTAAGGTCAAGTTCTTCCAGCCGCAGGCGGCAAAATCCGCGGCGGGGGGTATTACCACCGAATATATGTACCGTGTGCCCGCGCCGACCTGTTCGGTGCTCTACAAAACAAGCCCACCCCGCCCCGGTGAATGGGATATCATCACGCTCTTTGTCCAACCGCTGACTGATGAATGGTGCGAGGTTTGGCCGTGGATGGCGCTTTATGACGACGACTCGACCATGGCCGAGATGGTCAGCTTCCAACAGCTCATCTTCATGCAGGACCGTTCGATCCTTGAAAACCAGATTCCCCGCAAACTGCCGTTGGATCCGGGAATGGAAGCGCCAACACAGGCCGATATGACGTCAGTCGCGTATCGCCGTTGGCTCAAGAAGATCGGTTATACCTATGGCGCGCAGTTGGTGGCAGCATGATCCTTTACGACTATGTCCTCAGCGCCAGTTGCTACAAAATCCGCTTGATGGCGTCCTTGCTGGGCAAAGAGATGACGCTCCGCGCTGTGAATTTTCATCCCGCTCGCGAGCATAAATCGCCCGAGATGTTGGCCCTGAACCCGAAGGGAACGTTACCTGTTTTGCAAGACGGCGAAGTTGTTCTGACCGACAGCGCGGAAATGTTAAGGTACCTCACCAAAGACGCGCCGGCATGGCAAAGCGGTGATGATGACCGTTGGCTGTCATTTGCGTCTGGTTTGAATGACACTCTTGGATTGGCGCGTTTGCATGACATTTTGGGATATGACGCGGATATCCAAATGGTGCGTGCGCAGGGTAATATGGCACTTCGCCAACTGGAAGAGAGGCTGACCGAACAACGGTTCGATGGCGAAACGTTTCTGACCGGGGCGCAGCCGACCATCGCAGACATCGCCTGTTTTCCCAACACGGCGCTGGCGCCGGATGGTGGGGTCAGCCTTGATCCATACCCGTCGATCCGGCTTTGGATGCGGGCGATCCGATCGTTGCCGGGATTTATCGAAATGCCGGGCATACACCGCTTGCACGAATTGGCGCATCCGGCATGAGCATGGTTCTTCTTCGATCTTGCGAAGCGATCGTCACATCGGCTCAGGAACCGGTGCTTTGGCATCATGACATCTTGTGCAAGAACGGCGCAATCAGCGCCATTGGCCCGGATCTGTTGAAAGACGCGCCTGACGGTTGCGAAATCATCGATGCTCGTGGGCACTTTGTGTATCCGGGGCTCGTCAACACGCATCATCACTTTTTCCAGTGCTTCGTCCGCAATCGTGCCGAACTGGATTGGACCCGCTATTCGGTGATCGAGTGGTTGGATCGGATCTATCCGATCTTTTCGCGATTAACCGAAGACTGCTTTTACCACAGCTCGGTCGTGGCCATGGCAGAGCTGATCAAGCATGGCTGCACAACGGCGTTTGACCACCAGTATTGTTTTCCGCGCCATGCGGGATCGCGGATCATTGATCGCCAATTCGAAGCAGCAGAGCTATTGGGCATGCGGTTTCATGCGGGTCGCGGAGGCAACACGCTGCCCAAATCCGAGGGCAGCACGATCCCGGACGAGATGCTGGAAACTACGGACGAATTCATCGGAGATTGCGAACGGGCGATCGACGCATTCCATGACCCCGCGCAGTTTTCCATGCGCCAGGTCGCAGTCGCGCCCTGCCAACCCGTCAATTGCTATCGCGAGACGTTCGAACAATCCGTAAGCCTTGCCCGCGACAAGGGTGTGATCCTGCACAGCCATGTTGGCGAAGGTGAAAGCCCGGTGATTGAACAGGTGCACGGCATGCGTACCGTCGATTACTGCCACGAAATCGGCTTCGCGGGCCCCGATACGTTCTATGCCCATGCATGGGAACTGACGCGCGATGAACTTGCAAGCCTTGCCCAAAGCGGGACCGGGGTGTCGCATTGTCCGGAACCTGTGTACCTCGTTGGTGCCGAAGTGACCGACATTCCGGCGATGGACGCGCTGGGCGTGCGGGTCGGCTTGGGCTGCGATGGCGCGGCTTCGAATGACAACTCCAACCTTATGCACTGCGTGCATTCTGCCTACATGCTGCAATGTCTTGTCGCCTCAACCCGGCAAGACGGCGTACCCGTGCCGGGACAATTCCTGCATTATGCAACCGAAGGCGGCGCATCGCTTCTGGGGCGTGAAGATATCGGCGCTTTGCGACCGGGCATGGCAGCCGACCTGTTCGCAATCGACACCCGAAAGCTGGATTTTGTCGGCACCCGCCATGACCCAATCAGTCTTTTGGCCAAGGTCGGCGTTGGCGCACCCACGGACCTGACCATGATCAACGGACGCATCGTCTGGCGTAACGGAGAGTTTCCGGGCCTTGACGAAGGCGCACTGTTCGCCGCTGCCGAAGACACACTTCATACCATACTGCCAAACACCAATAGGGGATAATAATGTCTGACACACTCAAACGCCGTGGCTTTTTGAAAGGCTCACTTGCCGCCACAACCGCTTTGGCCTTACCCATCCGCGCCTCTGCGCAAGATGTTCTCAAGATGGGTGTGGTTTTGCCGTCGCCCGTGGCTGACGTGGGCTGGTCGCATACGCTGATGGAAGGCGTGAACACTGTCAAAGAGGCATATGGCGACGCGCTTGAGGTGACCGTTCTTGAAAACATCGCAGAAGGGCCAGATGCAGACCGGATCGCAAACGGGCTTGTCGCTGAGGGCAACAAGGTTCTTCTGCTGGGGTCGTTCGGCTACCAGAACGGCGGCATCCAGATCGCCAAGCGCAACCGCGATGTGTCGATCATCCACGCTTCTGGATTTATGGTCGAGCCGAATTTTGCGCCGTTCACGGCCAAATACTGGCAGGGCACTTACCTGATGGGTATGGCAGCGGCGTCACTGACCAAGACCAAAAAAATCGGCTGTGTGGGCGCGTTCGCGATCCCGGAACTGATCACGTCGATCAACGCTTTCATGCTGGGCGCGTTGTCGGTTGATCCGGAAATCACCATGAGCGTCGTTTGGGTCAACAGCTGGTTCGACCCGGCCTCTGAACAGGAAGCGGCAAAAGCTTTGATTTCGCAGGATGTGGACGTGCTCTTCTCGAATGCACAGGACACGCCTTCTGTCATTGCCGTTGCAGAAGAGGCAGGGGTCTATGCCTACAACCTCAACTCCTCGATGAAGACCTATGCGCCAAGCAAGTATCTTGGTGTCGTTGGCACCGATTGGGGGCCGCACTTCAAGCGGCTTGTTGACGGTCATGTTGCAGGCGATTTCCCAAGCGCGAATTACTGGCTGGGCATGGAAGACGACGTTGTCTTTACCGCAGATTGGAATCCGGACATCCCGGCGGACATGGTTGCGCAAATCGAAGCCAAACAAGCTGAGATCGCTGCCGGAGACTTTGTTGTCTTCAAAGGCCCTCTGACGGACCAGACCGGTGCTGAGCGTGTCGCGGATGGTGTCGCGATGACGGATGCTGAAATCATCAGCATGGATTGGCATGTTGCCGGCGTGACCACGCCTTTGCCGTCATGAACCAGCCGGCGCTTCTGAGGCTCGCAGGAGTTTCAAAGCGTTATGGAACGGTTCAGGCCAACAAGGAAATCGACCTCGAAGTTCGTTCGGGGTCGATCCATGCTGTGCTTGGCGAAAACGGTGCCGGTAAATCGACTCTGATGAAACTCATCTATGGCGTCGAACAACCGGATTCGGGCCATATCCACTGGAACGGGGAAGAGGTTCATCTTGCCCGTCCTTCTGACGCACAAGCGTTGGGCATCGGGATGGTGTTCCAACATTTCTCGCTGTTTGAGACTTTGAGCGTCGTTCAAAACGTATCGCTGATGATCCCTGGAAAACCGGCGGAGTTGGCGAAGAAAATCAAAGAACTTGGAGATCAGTTCGGCCTTTCGGTTGACCCGCATGCAATGGTGCATCGGTTGTCGGTGGGGGAACGCCAGCGGGTCGAGATTATCCGCTGTCTGTTGCTCAACCCTAAACTGCTTATTCTTGATGAACCGACCTCTGTTCTGCCGCCGCAGAATGTCCGCCGTTTGTTTGAAACACTGCGCAAGCTTCAGGCTGAAGGCATGGCGATCCTGTTCATCTCGCACAAGTTGGATGAGATCCGCGAATTGTGTGACACGGCAAGTGTCTTGCGTGGCGGCGAAGTGACAGGGCGCGTTGATCCGCGCGAACATGACGCTCGGTCGTTGGCGCAGTTGATGATCGGCCGCGAGATGCCAAACGT
Organism: Marivita sp.; assembly: GCA_043585115.1. Taxonomy (GTDB): domain Bacteria; phylum Pseudomonadota; class Alphaproteobacteria; order Rhodobacterales; family Rhodobacteraceae; genus Marivita. The sequence goes on along the minus strand of CP121326.1, from coordinate 1,538,586 downwards.
AGCTCATGCCGCACCGCGCCCTCCCGGCAAAGAACGCTTGCGCCTCAACGCCCTGAGTCATCCGCGTGCCAGTCGTTTTGGCACCACGCTCGAGGGCGTCGACCTCAAGCTGCGCAGTGGTGAAATCATCGGAATTGCCGGGATTTCCGGAAATGGCCAGCAGGAACTGGCAGCTTTGGTGTCTGGCGAAACCCGCGCTCAAGAGCCGGGAATGATTGAACTCATGGGCGAAAAAGTTGGACATCTTGATCCTTTGAGGCGCCGCAAGCTGGGGTTTGCCTTTGTTCCCGAAGAACGGTTGGGGCGTGGTGCCGTGCCGGAAATGTCCTTGGCCGATAACAGCCTGTTAACAGCTCACAGCCGCAATATGCTGTCGCGTGGGTTCATCATACGTAAAGCCGAACGCGCCTTTACGCGGGACTGTATCGAAACGTTCGATGTTCGCACGCCCGGCCCTGATGCCGAAGCCGGTGCAATGTCTGGTGGCAACCTCCAGAAGTTTATCCTTGGGCGCGAAATCATGCTGAACCCGGATGTCATGCTCGTATCTCAACCAACATGGGGCGTTGATATCGGTGCCGCGACTGCGATCCGGCGTCGGCTGCTTGAGATGCGTGACCAGGGCTGCGCAATCCTCGTGATCTCGGAAGAAATGGACGAGCTGTTCGAGCTGTGCAGCAAACTGCATGTGCTGCATAACGGGAAACTGTCGCTCGCGCTTGAAGCAGCAGACACGACACCACAGGAAGTTGGACGATATATGATTGGGGCAGAGCAGTGAAAATTCGCCTGATCCGTCGTGATGCCGCGTCGCGTGTCGCTATGTTCACAGCCCCTATTCTGGCGCTGGTTCTGACCTGCCTTGCCAGCCTCGTGCTTTTTGCTGCGCTGGGCAAACCTGCAGGGGCTGCTTTGCATGCCTTGCTGCTGAAACCCTTTCTAAGCTGGTATAGCTTTTCCGAAGTCCTGTTGAAAATGGCGCCCCTGTTGCTGATTGCCCAAGGGTTGGCGATTGGGTTCCGGGCCAATGTGTTCAACATCGGGGCAGAAGGCCAATTCATAGTCGGGGCCCTTTGCGCGTCGGCGCTGCCTGTCTATTTCCCGGACGGGAATTTCCCGATGATGCTTCCGTCGATGATCGCATTCGGGGCCTTGGGAGGGGTGGTTTATGCGTTGATTGCTGCGGCTTTGCGCACGCGCTTTGGTGCGTCCGAGATCCTTGTCACTTTGATGTTGGCACTCATCGCTGTGCAGATCCTCAACTACCTGCTATTAGGGCCATGGAAAGACCCACGCGGATTCAATTTTCCGCAGACTGTGATGTTCCCCGATAATGCCATGTTGCCAATTTTGTTTGACGGCACCCGCACAAATATTTCCCTGATCTTTGCAGTGTTGGCGAGCCTTTTTGCCTATCTGATGATGCAGCACCATTTTCGCGGCTATCAGTTGCGTACAGCGGGCCTTGCGCCACAGGCTGCCCTTTATGCGGGGTTTTCCGCACCGCGCATGGTGTGGCTGGGCCTTGGTCTTGGCGGGTTGGCCGCCGGGATCGCAGGCGCCAGCGAGGTCGCAGGTCCTTTGGGGCAATTGCAGCGATCGGTCACGTCGGGCTATGGCTATGCAGCAATCATTGTCGCTTATGTGGGTGGCCTGAATCCTTTGGGGATCATCGCCTCCAGCTTCCTGATTTCTGTCATCTATATCGGTGGTGATAGCGCCACGGTTTCGGCAGGGCTACCGGTTGCTGCGGTCGAGGTGTTCCAAGGGTTGCTGCTGTTTTTCTATCTGTTGACCTTTACCCTGATCCGGTTCCGGGTCGAGATTGATCGCAAGGTGCCAGCATGAGCGGACTGGAGTTTCTGCTGGCAGGCACGCTTGCCGCCTCGCTGCCCCTTCTTTTGGCGGCTTTAGGGGAAATGGTCGTTGAAAAGACAGGGCTGCTGAACCTCGGGCTTGAAGGTATGATGGCGATTGGGGCCGCGATTGCCTTTATCTGCGTATATCACACCGGATCGCATGTTGTTGGCTTTCTGGCGGCGGCGTTGGTGAGCACGGCTCTTGCGCTTCTTTTTGCGGTCCTCGTGATTGGGGTCCGCGCCAACGAGGTCGCGGCTGGATTGGCGATTGGTGTTCTGGGATTGGGACTGTCGGCCCTCTTTGGCAAATCCTATGAAAGCCTGACCATCAAGGGGCTACCCAAGATCGACATTCCCGTCTTGTCGGATATCCCGGTGATTGGCCCAACGTTACTGACGCAGGACATTGTTATCTGGCTGTCGATCCTCGGAACGGTTGCCCTGTGGTGGGTTTTGAACCGAACCAAGCTTGGCCTAATCATTGCGGCAGTCGGTGAAAACGCTGATGCGGCGCGGTCCATTGGATATCCGGTGGTGATGATCCGTATGGTTGCTGTTGCTTTTGGCGGTGCGATGTGCGGACTTGCTGGTGCCTATGCCTCGACCGTTTATACCCCGCTTTGGGCGGATGGTATGATCGCGGGTCGCGGGTGGATTGCCCTGGCATTGGTGGTTTTTGGTACTTGGCAGACAGGTCGTGTGGCCTTCGGCGCACTGCTTTTCGGGATCCTGTCTTTGGGCGAACTGACGGCGCAGGCCGTGGGTGTGGGTCTGCCATCCCAAGTGTTGTCGAGCCTTCCTTACGTTGTCACAATCCTGATGCTGGTTGTGATTTCGCGACGCAGATCAGGCGCGACATAAACGGTGTGAAGACGCTGGGGATGCGTCCTCACACCCCGATAAAGGGTTGTTCCGGTGCCTCTGCTTTGGCAGTGCCGCAGACAGGGGGAACCCGGTATGGCCCGGTCCTTGCTAGGGTCTGGGCTGTTGGGGCGCCGTCTTGGTACAAGAGTTCAAACCCATCCAAGGTCGGTTTGCCCGCAATAAAGTTAAGCGCAATCAAACGGGTTGCTGTGGCCGCTGCAGCGCTTGTTCCGATGATGCGCGCACCCGAGCCTGACATCACACCGATTGAGGGCAAGCCGGGTCTGAACCAGCCCTGATCCGCCGTTGCCGTGGCCGCAGGTTTGTTTGCGTCAACCTGTGGAATGCCGGACGTATCCACCATGATCGAAGCAGCGCCGCTATAGTCCGAGGGTTTCAGCGTGGACTGCATATACCCGGCAACACGAAATACCGACGGGGCAGTACCAATACCGTTAAGGCACCCATAGCCCCGCACAGGCGTCAGCGCGGGTGGCTCGAATGGGCGCTGCGGTGCGGGACGGTTGAGATCAACAAGATAGCTTTGTTTGCCCCCTGTTCCCAATTGGGTCGGATCATCGTCGCGCTGTACCCATATGTCGATGTGATCGCCCTGACAAAGAGGGTCGGTGCCCGTGTCTATATGGATCGTCCACAGTCCGACAGGCGTGCGTCTTCCCTCGCCCAGATTGCCCGCTGTCGGGATCATGGCCAGCATCACCCGCCATCGGTTGTTCAAATGTTTGTCCGCTGACAGTTGACCGATGTTTTTTCCATCTTGCTCAAGTTCAATGAACCGACGCGGATCTCCATCTTTCAAAAGAGGATCAGCCGAGACAGGGATGCTGGTCTCGAGCCCAGGATCAGAGCCCAGAGGCGGCGTCACCGTGACGGTCCATCCATTGGGATCACGGTCTGGCGGAAGCCAAATTTCAAGGTAGCTTGAGGTGCGATCGTCGGGTTTGATTTGCCAGCCAAACTGGAACGCGCTGTCGATGCTGTCATCGGATGCGAACCTTGCATGCATGTCATTGGCGAAATTGTTGCCCGTGGGCATGACCAATTCCGTGCAGGGCTGTGTTTTGCGCCGATCTTTGATCAAGGCATCAACCGCGCGTTCAAAACTGGATTTGCCGTCATGGCGATTGGCGCTCCAGCCATAGCTGAAGTTTACCACCAAAGGCAGGTCCGGGCAGTCGAAGGCTTCGGCGATCATGCGCGCGCGATTAAATATGTACTCAATCGCGCTGAGCATCATCATTTCCTTGCCGAACCCTGACGTGTCCCACGCGATGGTGTTTGGCAATTGGACTGCGATGATGGCGGCATCATCGGGAAGGTCTGAAGCACCGACAAACGGATCATTCCCGGCCGCAATGCCAGAGATATGCGCACCGTGCGTGACGTGATGTTGCAGCACTGTGTCGATCTCTGGCAAGTCGCGGTCTATGGCATGGGCCGCCCGGTACGCCGGAATTTCGCGTGTCCCATGTTCAGCCCTCAGCAGGTCGATCTGGGATCCGGTGATTTCCCGTCCAAACGGAACTGCCGCAGTGCTGTCCGCACGCGCGGCCTGTAGCCAGCACACGGACATCCGCGTGTCCCCATCGCAATCGCGGAACGCGCGGTGCATGAAGGGAATACCATCGTCGATCACGCCGATGATCACACGGGGTTTGACTTTAGGCCGTTGCCACCCTTGAGGCTGTGCACCTTGCGCATAGGTTTTGGGCCACGTGGCCGGATCAATCGGCATGTTCAATCGATAGCGCGTGCCATCAAGCGCGTGCAGGCATCGCGCAAGCTCTGCGTCATCATTGGGGGTGCTCATCTCCGGATCGACTGCTTTGTTCCACATGGCGAACGGTGTGACACATGGATTGTTTTTCCAAAGCGGCGGGATACGGATTTCCAGATCATCTGTGCCGGACAGCATGCCGTCGCCTTCCATCAGAGCAGTGATATGCGTTGACGGGCCTTTGCGAATGGCGGGAAAGGCAAACGGGCGGCCAAGCTCTTGGGAAAAAATCCAGCGCTCATAGGGACCGGTATATTTGTCGATCCGTTCATGATCGTGTCTATGTGGGAACATGGCTCAGGCTTTCTGCGCTTCGGCCACTGCCCCGGACCACAGCCACGAGAATGTCGGTTTGCTGTCCAGAGTGACAGCGGTTCCTGAGGTCGAAAGCCCTTTGGTCGCTGCAACGGCTGGATCGCGCTGGTCTTCGTCGAAAAAGTCGTGATCGCCCGCGCTATAGGTCAGCGGATCAATGGGGCCGCCGGCACCTGCACGGCTCAGAACAACCTGACCCACAATGCGCCCTAAGGCAGCGCCTGCCCAGCTGTCGATGGGATAATGGACACCTGCAACAGTGCGATTGACGGCGATGCGTTCGGCAAGACCACGCAGGGTGCTGATGCGCTGTTCGGTGTCAGACAGGCTGTCCCATGCCGTGATGAGCGCTTCAAGCACAGTCAGAACCGCATATGCCTCGGTCGCGTGGGCTGAGGGGAAGCTGCCATGCCCCGGCGTTGGGATCATGGGCATCAAGCGTGCGTCCAATTGGTCGGGGCGTCGGATGGCGAGGTGGTTCTTAACAATCATCGCCACATGCGCGGCGGCAACCTGTGTTGCGGTGATTAATTCAAAGGTCTTGGTGTTCTGTGCGCTATGAAGCCCCAAGATCATCGCGAAATAGGGTGTTGGAAAGCCAAGCTGCGAGGTGATCTCCGCGCTGCGTTCGGCCCGCAACGTGGCATAGTCCGACACCAATCGGCATTGCGAGCGCAACAAGCTGGTTGCGGGGCGATCAAGTGTAAGGCACGCGCTGCCGTCAAAACTCAGCGCCACCCGATCAGGTGCGCCACCTGCACCCACCATTGCGTCCGATCCTATGCCCGCGAGAAATTCGCTGACGTAAAGCGATCCACGGACCCATGTCGCCAGACTGCTTAGATTGTCGGGATCCGAGAAACCAAGCTCCTTGTCGGTCGGGGTCGTGCCATTTTCTGTAAGATGCTGCAAACCTTCGGCTGTTGTCTGGAGGCCGTGTGTGGTTATCGGGTCGTATCCGCCGGGGTCCTCTGCTCCCAGAAAACCGCCAAGCCCGGTAAAGGTGGTGCCGCCAAGGCCACCTAGGCCTCCGAGGCCACCCAATCCTCCGAGTCCGCCCAATCCGCCGAGCCCGCCAAGGCCCCCCAAACCACCATACTGAGACATTTCGACAATTCCTTTTGCAATGTTTTACTGAATTCCTGCGGCTGACAGCGCATCAACCATCAGTTTGCCGATTTTGCGGTCGGCTGAAGGATGTGTTTTCCGGTAATCTTCAAGTCTGAAATAGGGAAAGCGTCGCATCAGGTCTTGCGCTGCCACCCGCGCTTCGTCGCCACGATCCAAGGCGTGAAGGGCCGCAATCCGAGTGCGCAATGTGGATATATGCCGATCGTTTGCAGCAAAGGACTTGTCGGCAAGTGCGAGCGCTTTTTCATATTCACCACCCGCGAGATGTGCCGAGCTTGCCAGACTGTCGAAATAATAACGAAAGGGATCGATGGGCGACAGGTCACGCGCCATCGTGGTCGCTCTGATTGCGGACTGGCCTTCGTCAGAGAACGCCATCAGAGACCCCCGCAGCAACCATGCAAGGCTCTCGCTCGGATTGATTTCTTGCGCGGCGGAATAGCGTTTTTCGGCAAGATCCATGTTCTTAAGAATATTGCCATTCACAAAGCCATCGATGGTCAGGCCAAAACTGGATTGTGGGTCAAGATCAAGCGCGCGTGCGGTGCAGTCCAGCGCTTTTTGCGTGTCTTTCTGCCGGTCTGTGCTGTAATATTTAAAGATGCTGAGAACGTACCATTTCCCCAGCCATGCATGGACATGCGGGTTGCTCGGTGCACGAGCTGCAGCCTCATCCAGAAACTGCCTCGCCCGCAGAAAATCGCCCAGCTTGGGGTGATGCATCGCAGTAGCTCCGGCGATCAACAGCTTGTGGTCGGGGAGCTCGGGAAGCGGTGTCTGGCGGCCTGCGTGCAGGGTTGTTTCAGCAATCGAACGTCCAACCGTTTGGACCACATTTACCAGCCATGCAGAGGCTTCTTGCGCAAATTGTCCGATTGGGCAGGACAGATGGCGGTTCCATAGAAGAGTGCCTGTCTGCACATCAGTGAAATCAACATCCGCAATCAGAGTGTCGCCTTGCCGGCGCATGGCACCCGTCATCAGGTAATCGACATCAAGCGTTTCGCGCACGTTCACGATATCGATGAACCGCTGTGCCATCGCCCGGCCCGACAGATGCGAGATCACCGACAAGAGGCTCGAACGCGACATCATGCGGCTGGTTTCTTCGGCAATCCAATCGCCGGCAATGGCAAGGTCGCGATCGCCCGGAGGAACCGTCAGAGGAAGGGCGCAAACACGGGGTCTGATCCGTGTCACGCCCTTGGTGTTCGAAATATAGCACAGCGCTTTGACAGCGCTGGGGTCGGCACGAATGCTGTCGCGCCACGATAGGAACGAGGGCTCGCGGACATTCAGGTCATAGAGGAAAGGGCCGTCTGATGGATGGCCGATCACCTTGATCCGGCTCATATCGATTTCGACTTCCTTGTTCGTGACTGTCAGGATTTCTTCGAAATCAGGGCCGATTTTCTTGCGTAGGTCGGATAGTGCGCGGCGCAGGTTTTGATGACCACTTTCGTAATCCGCGATCCCCCAAAGCGTTTCTTGCAGAAAACTGCGAGAACGACGGTTCAGCGGTGCGGTGACAAGCAAAGCAAACAGGGCGCGGTGTTTGGCCCCTGTGATTTCATCAGAGGGCGCGTCTGCACGTCGCAGCACACAAGATCCAAATAAGGAAATTTCAAGCCCTGCGGCCACCTTAGCCTCTCCCGTTACCTCATCGGATGCTAGCCTTGCTTTGCGTCGGAACCAAGCCGTTCACACTTATTTCACGGTAGATGATCAGTGGTATTTGCTAACGTTATAGTACGGCACAGGAAAAAGGACCGGCCCATGTCCGAACGGCACACGCAAACGCAGATCACAGATGCGGTGGATTTTTACGATCAATGGCCCGAATTGCGATCTCGGGCAGAAGGCATCGCAAAAAGCTATGCGCTGGCGTCTGAGGATGCGGACCTGCTGTTCTGGATGATTAAAATGGTCGATATGGTTGGGCCCAGCGATATTGTCCGTGAAACGTGACCTGCGCCTTGTTGGCATAAAAAAACCGGCCGATTGGCCGGTTTTTCTTTTTCAGCGGGCGAGATACCTTACAGGCCCCATTTTGCAGCAGTTGTCTCAAAGAAACCCTGCGCTTTTTTCAGTTCGATCCAGCTGTTCACGTAGTTGATCCAAACCTGATCGTTCTGCGGCAAAAGCATCGCGATGGGTGATGGTGCACGCGGGCCATCGGTTTCGATCTGGCGCAGGTTCGGGAATTTGGTCAGCAATGTCGCGCCCTCGATATTAGAGGTCACAAACACATCCGACCGACCGGACAGCACTTCCTGAAAGCCGCGAGCTGGCGCCTCTACTACTGTGATTTCAGAGGTCGGGAACCACTCGCGCACCATACCTTCAAAGCTGGTGCCAAGTGTTGTTGCAACTTTGACATCCGCAGCATTGATCGACTCCCAACCCGAGAAACGGTCGATTTTATCTTCGGTGGTGAACGGAAAAATCTCGACTGCGATATAGCTGTCCGAAAAGCCAGCCGCTTTCATACGCGCAGGGCTGATCGAGGCAGAGCCGGTCATATGGTAGTTACCAGCAACAACGCCGTTGACGAGGGTTTTCCAGTCTGTTGGGACGAATTCCAATTCGACCCCAAGATCAGAGGCCAGTTCGGTCATGACGTCGATGTCATACCCTTTGTAGCTGTTGGTTGCCGGATCACGGACCGTCATCGGGTTCCAGTCGCCCGTTGTGCCAACCTTAAGCACGCCACCGCTCAGAATGTCTTGCAGAGCGGATTGGGCGGATGCGGGCGCGCCGAGGAAAGAAGCGGCAACGGCCGCAGCAAGCCCAAGTGATTTCAGAAAACGCATGGTATTTCCTTTTCGTGTGTGTCTCGGTGAGTTTACATAGGGTAAAAGCTCCAACGGCCATCACGACGCGCTGTTTTTTTGGCGCGGGCGCTATCTTGAGAGCACGAAAGATGGATCGGAGGGCGGAATGAGCGCAGAGCGCGTTATAGAGATCAGTTCCCTGAACAAGTCGTTTGGCGACTTCCAGGTTCTGACCAATGTCGATCTGAATGTCAGTTTGGGCGAACGTATCGTCATTTGCGGACCTTCTGGATCGGGCAAGTCCACTCTAATCAGATGTGTCAATGGATTGGAACAATATGATTCTGGCAGCATCACCGTTGACGGTATCTCTTTGACGAATCCGGGCAACGTCGAACGGGTCCGGGCCGAAGTCGGGATGGTGTTCCAACAGTTCAATCTTTTCCCCCATCTGAGCGTCATCGAGAATCTCACCCTTGGTCCCATGAAGGCCCGTGGTTTGTCTCGCAAAGAGGCCGAAGCGCTTGCCATGGAATACCTCGAACGCGTGCGGATTCCAGAACAGGCGCAAAAACGGCCACGCGATTTGTCCGGTGGGCAGCAACAGCGCGTGGCGATTGCCCGATCCTTGTGCATGAAGCCCAAGATCATGCTGTTCGACGAACCGACGTCTGCGCTTGACCCTGAAATGATTTCAGAGGTGCTCGATGTCATGGTCGAACTGGCGCAAGAGGGAATGACCATGCTGGTGGTGACCCACGAGATGGGCTTTGCGCGCAAAGTTGCGGACCGCATGGTGTTCATGGATGGCGGTGAGATCGTTGAAACCGGCACACCGTCTGCGGTGTTCGAAGCGCCCAAATCGCAACGCTTTAAAGCGTTTCTTGACAAGATTTTGCAACATTGAGGCAGCACAGATGACACGGTCTTTCAAAGTCTGGGCGCTCTTGTTTGCAGTGCTTTTCGTTGCGGGATGCTCAAGCAGTGGCAATTGGGGGTGGTACGTGATCGACCCCAGCACACCGCAAGGGCAATCCAATGTACGCTTCCTGATTGGTGGCTTCTGGGCGACGATCCAGTTGTCTTTGATCGCGGCAGTTATGTCGATGACAATAGGGTTGCTGGTGGCTTTGCCGGGAATGTCGTCGAACCGGTGGGTGCGGCTTCCATCGCGGGTCTACATCGAATTCGTGCGTGCCATTCCGTTGCTGCCCATGCTGTTCTGGGTGTTCTACGGCTTGCCTGTGGTGATGCGGTCTCTGGGATTTCCGATCACCATTGATGCCTTCTGGGGGGCGATCATCACGCTGGCGATATCTGACAGCGCCTTTACCGCCGAGATCTACCGCTCGGGGATTCAGTCCATCCCGAAAGGCCAAACCGAAGCCGCGCGTACGGTTGGACTGACCTACAACCAGACCATGCGCTATGTGATCTTGCCCCAAGCCATTCGTCGCATTTTGCCGCCTTTGGCCAACCAGTTCATCTACATCGTCAAGATGTCAGCCTTTGCATCGGTCATCGGAATGCAGGAACTGACGCGCCGTGCGAACGAGCTTGTGGTGACCGAATACCGCCCGCTTGAGATATACACGCTTTTGATCCTCGAATATCTCGTGCTGGTCTTGATCATCAGCTTCTTTGTGCGTTGGTTGGAACGGAAAATGGGCGCGGATGAAAGCCGCTAAAAGGAGCGTGATATGAGCTGGTCGGACTTTATGAAAGACACGATGGGGCGGTTGGACACCCTGCAAAAGGAAACGCCAGAGACATTTGCTGGCTTCAACCAAATGGGCCGCGCGGCCAAGACCAACGGCGCGTTGGACGAAAAGACCAAGGAACTGATCGCACTTGGGATAGCAATCTCAACCCGCTGCGACAGCTGTATCGCGTTTCACGTCAAGTCCTTGGTCCGGCTCAAGACATCTCGAGAAGAACTGTGTGAAGCACTCGCCATGATCGCGTATATGGGGGGTGGGCCATCTGTGGCGTTCAGCGCGAAAGCACTCGAGGCGTATGACGAATTCACCGGTGGCGACGCCGGGACGTCGGTCTAAGAAACGACGTCTTTAAAGACCTGTCTTCAAGTCACCGCCTTACGCACCATGTCCCAGTAGATGGCCTCTACCTCTGGCAGGGACAAGCGTCCGCCGGAACGATACCAGGTGTTTACGCCTGTCAGCATCGCAATGATCGCCAACGTAGTGATCTTGGTGTCGGCGACATGAAATGCTCCAGCATCGCGACCTTCTCTGAGGATATCTTCAAGTTCGCTTTCGTAGCGCCGACGCAAGTCTTCGATTGCGGCAAAATTCTCTGGCGTGAGGTTTCGTAACTCCATGTATGAAATAAAGACCGCCTCGGGCCGCTCTAGGTGAAAGCGGATATGGAAGCGTGTGAACGCCTCCAGGCGATCTGACGGCGTCTCGAGTAAAGGCTCCTGGCTGCGCGCTTGCAGCAGGTCGTCCATATGCCCGCGCATCAGGTCAAACAGCAACGATTGCTTGTCGGGCGTATAATTGTACAGCGCGCCAGCCTGTACGCCGACATCTTGCGCAATACGTCGCATCGAAACAGCCGCATACCCATGTTGCGCGAACAGGACCAATGCCGCGTCACGGACACGAGGCCCGGTGATGTCTGAATGTGAGCCAGCCGTGCGTGCCATATGCCCAGATTATCTGAACGGATGTTCAGATCAAGCCTGCGGTTGCGTGTGCGCTTGCGCTACGGCATGACTGGCAGGACAAAAGGAGCAAGTCAGATGTGGCGTGCATGGATCATTCTGGGTTTTGCGTTGACCGCCTGTGCGGAATTTCCCGAAGTCGATGCGGCCTTGGCCAAGGGAGATCCCAGCGTCGACTATCCCGCCTTGCTCCCGTTTGAGCAGCTTTTGTCGCAACAAGAGGCGCGTTTGACCGAAACAGACGACGACACGTTGCGCGCGCGCGCAGACGGTTTGCGATCGCGCGCCGATGCGCTGCGTGGGCCTGTGATCGACCCGCGAACCCGAGACCGAATGGAAGACGGTGTTACGCAACCCTGATCACGGGCGTTGCAGCCCTGAACGCAAGGCGCTATTGCGGGCAAAATTGCTCCGGACTGCAAAAGGATTGCCCGAATGACTGAACCACTGCGCCTTGGAATTGCGGGTCTGGGTACTGTTGGTACAGGCGTCGTCAAGATCATTCGCCAAAAGGCCGCCCTTTTGGAAACCCGCGGCGGACGCCCCATCACGATTTCGGCGGTCTGTGCGCGCAGCCGTGTCAAAGATCGCGGCGTGTCCCTGGACAGCTATGACTGGGAAGACGACCCCGTCGCCCTGGCACAGCGCGATGATGTGGATGTGTTCGTTGAACTGGTTGGTGGTAGCGACGGACCCGCAAAAGCGGCCACCGAAGCTGCGCTGCGCGCGGGCAAAGATGTTGTCTCGGCCAATAAGGCGTTACTTGCCCATCATGGGCAAGACTTGGCTGAAGCCGCTGAGGCAGGCGGATCGGTGCTGCGGTTTGAAGCGGCTGTAGCAGGCGGTATCCCTGTCGTGAAAACACTGACCGAAGGTCTGGCGGGGAACGATATCGAACGTGTGATGGGCGTCATGAACGGCACCTGCAACTATATCCTCACACGGATGGAATCCGCAGGACTGACCTATGAAGAGGCGTTTGCCGAGGCGGATGGTCTTGGCTATCTCGAAGCCGATCCAAACCTTGATGTTGGCGGCATTGATGCCGGTCATAAGCTGTCCTTGCTGGCATCCATTGCGTTCGGCACGCAAGTTGATTTCGACGCGGTCGAGCTGGAAGGCATTGGACGCATCAGCATCGAAGATATCCGGCAAGCGGCGGATATGGGCTACAAGGTCAAGCTCTTGGGCGTGTGCCAGATGACGGGCCGCGGGCTAGAGCAGCGCATGTCACCCTGCCTTGTCCCGGCGACATCGCCTCTGGGCCAGCTGGACGGTGGCACCAATATGGTGGTGATCGAAGGTGATCAGGTGGGTCAGATCGTGATGCGCGGTGCCGGAGCGGGCGAGGGGCCCACAGCAAGCGCCGTTCTGTCCGATATCCTCGACATTGCACGTGGCACCCGTATTTCGACCTTTGGTCAACCTGCAGCCAGCCTGAGCATTTCTAAACCCGCACAAACTGCGACACCCGCACCGTATTATCTGCGGCTCAGCTTGCTCGACAAACCGGGCGCATTGGCCAAAGTTGCCGCCGTTCTGGGAGAGGCGGGCGTTTCGATCAACCGGATGCGCCAGCGTAGCCACGATATGAACACCGCTCCGGTGTTGATCGTGACGCACAAAACAACGCGTGCGGCGCTGGACAACGCTATGGCTGCGATGGTCGGAACGAACGTTGTCGAGGGTGAGCCCGTCGCGCTGCGCATCGAACACGTCTGACAGCTTTAGCGCAATCAACCTTGTCAGTCTTCGGTGGCAGGCTTAACACGCGTAAGACCTGACTTTATTCGTGACTGGAGAATTGCATGACCGCGCGCCCTGACTTTAACGACCGTATGCTGTCCCTGGGTTTGGCGCGAGTGGCCGAACAAGCCGCCATCGCGACGGTCAACCTGATCGGGCGCGGTGACGAAAAGGCTGCAGACCAAGCGGCCGTCAACGCAATGCGTGAGCAATTGAACATGCTGGACATTGCGGGTGTCGTGGTCATCGGTGAAGGCGAACGCGACGAAGCGCCAATGCTGTTCATCGGCGAAGAGGTCGGCACCGGTAACGGTCCGGGCGTGGACATTGCCCTTGATCCGCTCGAAGGCACGACGCTGACGGCCAAGGACATGCCAAACGCGCTGACCGTGATTGCCATGGGACCGCGGGGATCAATGCTGCACGCGCCTGATGTCTATATGGAAAAGCTTGCCATCGGACCGGGATTTGCAAACGATTTGGTGACGTTGGATATGTCGCCTCGTGAACGGGTTGCAGCGCTGGCCAAGGTTAAGGGCTGCCGTCAAAGCGATATCACGGTCTGTGTACTTGAGCGGCCGCGCCACGAAGAGATGATCGCTGAAATCCGCTCGACCGGAGCGGCGATCCGCCTGATCACCGACGGCGATGTTGCGGGTGTGATGCATTGCGCAGAGCCGTCACAGACCGGGATCGACATGTATATGGGGACAGGCGGCGCGCCCGAGGGTGTGCTTGCAGCAGCGGCGCTCAAATGCATGGGCGGCCAGATCCAGGGGCGTCTGATCTTCCGCAATGACGACGAGAAGGCCCGCGCGGCCAAGGCGGGCATCACGGATCTCGACAAGATTTATTCACGCGATGAAATGGTCACGGAGGACGTTATTTTCGCGGCCACCGGTGTGACAGGCGGTTCCCTCTTGGCAGGCATCAAGCGCGAGGTTGGGTTTTACACGACTGAAACACTGCTGATGCGGTCGAAAACCGGATCGGTGCGTCGCATGACCTACCGCAACCCGACCCACTGATGAGGCATGCGTGACCGGCTATCTGGGCGTTGACCGGTCGTTGACCGGACGGCGCTGGATTGGTCCGGCGCCCGATGTGACGCGCCACGCCGAAGCTCTGATACAGCAGACAGGGCTTCCACCCGCCTTGTGCCAGACATTGTCGCGTCTGGGCGTGGTGGCCGAAGACGTACAAACCTATCTTGAACCAACACTGCGTGCCCTGCTGCCAGACCCGCGATCCTTGCGTGATATGGAGCGGGCCTCTGCGCGTATTCTACAAGCGGTTCGCGCGCGCGAGCGGATTGCAATTTTCGCGGATTACGATGTCGATGGCGGCGCATCGGCGGCATTGCTGATTGACTGGCTGCGCCAACTGGATCGCAAAGCCACACTTTACGTGCCCGACCGCATCGATGAAGGCTACGGGCCGAATGAGCCTGCAATGGCGGCTTTGGCAGCGGACCATGACCTGATCATCTGCGTGGATTGCGGGACGCTGTCGCATGGACCGATAGCAGCGGCTGAAGGCGCAGATGTCGTTGTTCTGGACCATCACCTTGGTGGGGAAACCCTTCCCGACGCCTATGCTGTCGTAAATCCAAATCGACAAGACGAAGACGGTGCTTTGGCACATCTGTGTGCGGCAGGTGTTGTGTTCCTCGCATTGGTAGAAGCCGGTCGGCAAATGCGCGAAGCCGGAGCAACGGGCCCTGATCTTATGTCGATGTTGGATCTGGTGTCGCTTGCGACAGTGGCCGATGTCGCGCCTCTAAAAGGCGTAAACCGCGCATTGGTGCGGCAAGGGCTCAAGGTGATGGCACAACGCACCCGTCCCGGTCTGGTCGCACTCAGCGATGTGGGTAGATTGGATACCGCTCCCAAGTCATACCATCTTGGTTTCGTCCTTGGCCCAAGGGTAAATGCCGGTGGTCGGATCGGTAAAGCCGATCTGGGTGCGCGGCTTTTGTCATGCACTGATCCACACGAGGCCAAGTCGATTGCCGAGCGTCTTGATGTTCTCAACACGGAACGCCGTGACATCGAAGAAGCGGTGCGCGCGCAAGCCCTAGAACAAGCCGAGGCCCGCGGGTTTGATGCGCCTTTGGTCTGGGCGGCAGGCGATGGCTGGCATCCGGGCGTGGTTGGCATCGTGGCGTCTCGGCTGAAAGAACGGACAAACCGCCCATCGATTGTCATCGGGTTTGATGGCGACGAGGGCAAAGGGTCCGGCCGTTCGGTGAGTGGCATCGATTTGGGTGCCGCGATCCAAAAACTGGCTTCAGAAGGCCATCTGAAAAAGGGTGGTGGCCACAAAATGGCAGCAGGTCTGTCGCTGTCACGTGATCAGCTTGAACTGGCTATGGAGCGCCTGACAGAGCTATTGGCCAAGCAGGGCGCGGATCAGCTGGGCGCATCCGATCTACGTTTGGATGGGCCGCTCATGCCCGGGGCCGCAACACCCGAACTGGTGGAACAGCTTGAAGAGGCCGGACCCTTTGGGGCAGGGGCCGCTGCGCCACGGTTTGTCTTTCCGGATGTTCAGATCGGCTTTGCAAAGCGGGTGGGGAGCTCCCATCTGAAACTGAGCTTCGGCGATGGTATCGGCGCGCGAATTGATGCGATTTGTTTTGGTGCCTTCGACGGCCCGCTTGGCCCCGCATTGGAACAACATGGTGGTGCACGATTCCATCTGGCAGGGCGTTTGGAAATCAACGAGTGGGGCGGCCGCCGGTCAGTACAGCTGCGCTTGGAAGATGCAGCACGTGCCTCGGATTAAATGATCTAATTCTCTGATTTATAGTGATTTTCCTGAAAAACTGGTTTTCTTTGGCCCGAACCAAAAAAACCGTGTTTTGTATCGAATTTCCACTTGCATGGCCGCGCTGCTTTGCCTAAACACCGCTCACCAAGAGTGGCCCGTTCGTCTATCGGTTAGGACGCCAGGTTTTCAACCTGGAAAGAGGGGTTCGATTCCCCTACGGGCTGCCACTTTTCCCCTACATCACAGACTTGCAAATGCGTTGGACTGGCGACATATCCGGCACATGACAGTGATCAGACTTGTTTTAACTCTCATAAGTATCGGTTTCGCGGGAACTCTGACTGCCCAAGACGCACAGAATCCGCGTGCTCCGACATCGGCTGCGGAAATAAACCTGTCTTTCGCCCCTCTCGTCAAAGAAGCAGCACCCGCTGTCGTTAACATCTATGCGCGCCGGATCGTTCAGTCGCGGCGCAGCCCATTCGAAGGGGATCCCTTCTTCGGAGGCCTTTTCCGTGATTTCGGGACAGCGCGCCCACGGGTGCAGAATTCCCTTGGCTCTGGTGTGATCGTGTCACCCGACGGGTTTGTTGTGTCGAACTATCACGTCGTGGGGCAGGCGGACGATATCCGTGTTGTGCTAAATGACCGTCGTGAATTCCAGGCGCGGGTTTTAATCGGGGATGAGGATTCCGATCTTGCGATTCTCAAGATTGATACAGACGACATGCCCTATCTTGACCTGCGAGACAGCGATACGATCGAGGTGGGCGAATTGGTGCTGGCAATTGGTAATCCGTTTGGCGTTGGTCAGACCGTTTCATCCGGGATCGTATCCGGGCTTGCCCGATCGGGCACCGCGACCGGCAGCGCGCGTGGCTACTTTATTCAGACGGATGCGCCGATCAATCCGGGAAACTCCGGCGGCGCGCTTATTGATATTTCGGGTCGATTGATTGGGATCAACACCTCCATTCTGACCCGCTCTGGTGGATCGAATGGAATCGGATTTGCGATTCCGTCTGCCTTGGTTGCCCAGTTTCTTGAACAGGCGCGTGACGGTAAAGACAGGTTCGAGCGGCCTTGGGCTGGGGCCACAGGCCAGTCTGTCGACGCAGACCTGTCTGGCGGGCTTGGCCTGTCGCGCCCCGAAGGCGTGGTGCTGACCGCCCTGCATCGCGCCAGCCCATTGGCCCAAGCGGGAATGTCGGTGGGTGACGTTGTGATTGATGTCGCCGGACAACCGGTCAACACCCCCGCAGAAATGGTGTTCCGCATGTCGGTGCAAGGCTTGGGGGAAACCGTGGAAATGACGTATCTTCGAAACGGTGAGCCGATGATCGCCACGGTATATCTGATCGCACCGCCGGAAGACCCGCCGCGCGACGCGTTAAAGCTGCAAGAACGTGAGATTTTGACGGGTCTTCACGTGGCCCGCATCAATCCGGCGGTGACAGTTGAGTTGGGGCTGCCGATGGATGCGGACGGTGTCGTGGTGGTTGACGCTGGGCAATTGGGGCGTCGGGTGGGCTTGCAGAAGGGGGATATCATCCGCGCGATTGATCGCATCAGAATCGAGCACCCGTCCCATGTCGGCCCGGCGTTGCGTCGCGCCGCGCCGAATATTGCCATTCAGGCTGAGCGAAATGGTCAACGTTTGCTTTTGCGGTTCAGGGCCTGATCTGTGGCCGACCTTTTCGATACGGGTGAGATACCCGCTGACGCGCCGCGCCCTTTGGCAGATCGGTTACGTCCTAAGAAACTGTCCGAGGTTATTGGCCAATCGCAGGTGATTGGTCCGGATGCGCCGCTGACCGTGATGCTGGAAGCGGGCAGTCTGGGATCCGTTGTGTTCTGGGGGCCGCCGGGCGTTGGCAAAACAACGATTGCGCGGTTGCTGGCTGACGAAACCGATCTGCATTTTGTTCAGATCAGTGCGATCTTTTCGGGGGTGCCAGAGCTTCGAAAAGTGTTTGAGGCGGCCAAGCAACGGCGCAAAGCGGGGCGGGGCACATTGCTGTTCGTCGACGAAATCCACCGCTTTAACAAAGCACAGCAAGACGGGTTTCTGCCGCATATGGAAGACGGCACAATCCTTTTGGTGGGGGCCACGACGGAGAACCCGTCCTTTGAATTGAACGCCGCTTTGCTAAGCCGTGCGCAGGTGCTTGTGCTGGAACGTCTTGATCCTGTCGATCTTGACCTTTTGGCGCAGCGCGCCGAGGCAGAGCTTGGCCGGGAGTTGCCCTTGGATGCAGCAGCCCGCGAAAACCTGCTTGATATGGCCGACGGTGACGGTCGGGCATTGTTGAACCTGATCGAACAAGTCATGGCTTGGAAGGTAGGTGATGCTCTGGACAGCGCGGCATTGGCGCAGCGTTTGATGAAGCGCGCGGCCCAATACGACAAATCGGGTGACGCGCATTACAACTTGATCTCGGCTTTGCACAAATCGGTGCGGGGCTCTGACCCGGATGCTGCGCTTTATTGGTATGCGCGCATGCTTGATGCCGGTGAAGACCCGAGATATCTGGCCCGCCGCATCACCCGTATGGCGGTCGAAGATATCGGTCTGGCCGATCCGCAGGCGCAGGCGGTTTGTCTGCAAAGCTGGGAAACCTTTGAAAGGCTTGGCAGCCCCGAAGGCGAATTGGCGATTGCTCAGGCACTGGTCTATATCGCGTTGGCGCCAAAATCGAACGCGGTCTATGCCGCATACAAAGGCGCGCGGTCTGCGGCCAAGAAAACCGGATCATTGGTGCCGCCCAAACACATCCTCAACGCGCCAACCAAACTGATGAAGGATCAGGGCTACGGGTCAGGATATGCTTATGATCATGATGCCGAAGACGGATTTTCAGGGCAGGACTATTTCCCGGAATCCATGGGGCGGACCGAATTCTATAAGCCTGTCGAACGCGGGTTCGAGCGCGATCTCAAGAAACGGGTCGAGTATTTCACCAAGTTGAGAACCAAAAGGAACGGGTGATCCGCTAGCCCGTCACACGGATCCATGTGCCCATACCTGCCTGATGGTGGGCCAGCATATGGCAATGAAACAGCCAATCGCCCGGATTATGTGCCTGAAACGCGATTTCACGTGTCTCTTGCGGGTTCAGCAGGATCGTATCGCGCAAAGGGCCCAGTCCACCATTCGGCAGCACTTCGGCAAAGTGCATTCCGTGCAGGTGCATCGCGTGGGGAAAGGCGGTGTTGTTGGCCATACCAATCCGCGCAGTCTCTCCAAGCGACAGCTCCAGAAGTGGCGTATCGGGTCGGCCAGCAATTCCGTTCAGCGCCCAAAACAGACCCCGGCCCGCCAATGCGCGCGCGTCCAGGTCTTGTCCGTCAACCCTGGCCGCGCGCATGCCACCCATTGCACCACCTTCGACCAGCAAAGTTGCAGTGCGGGCATTTTCAAGTTTGATGGGATGGTCCGGATTGGCAGGCAGCGCAATGATACCGGATCGTGCTGCTGCGGATGGCCCGGAGACCGGAAAGTTTGTAATCGCATAGCCGCCATCGCGTTCATACGTGATCAGAAAGGCCTCGTCCGCATCGGTTGTGACATCAACGATCAAATCAATTCTTTGGGCTGGGGCCATCACCAATTCTTCGGTCAGTCGCTCGGGCTTTGCCAAAGGCATTCCGTCCAAGGCAACGATCCATCCGTCCATTCCTTGTATGCCCAGCGTAAAAACCCGTGCATTCGCGGCATTTATCAGCCGAAGCCGAAGACGTTCACCCCGTCGGACGGGATAGGACGGGTCGATCTGACCGTTTGCAAGCCACAGATTGCCAATCCGACCGGCATGGCTCAGGTCGTGGAAATTGTCGAAAGGGGCGATCGTGCCGTCCTGCTCAAGGCGTATATCATCCAAAAGCAGTGAAATGTCCTGATCCACATCGGGTGGATCGGTTTCGTCAATGATAAGCGGCCCATAAAGCCCGCGTTCCACCTGCTCCATGCTTTTGGCATGGCTGTGATACCAATAGGTACCCGCATCTGGCAGTGTGAAGTCATACTCAAATGTGTCGCCGGTGGCGATTGGCTTTTGCGTCACGCCGGGAACGCCGTCCATTGCATTCTCAAGCCGAAGTCCATGCCAATGCACTGCCGTTGGCTGTGGCAATGCGTTCTTGACGGTGACCGCCAATCGGTCCCCCTGACGCGCGCGCAAGGTGCGGCCGGGGAACGCCGCGTCAAAGCTCCAGAGTTCGGTCTCGGGATAATCTGCCGGCAGGATCTGTTGGCGATGCGGTGCGGCGACCAAGGTCTGCGTGGTAGTCTGTGCAGTGTTGATCGTTGGCAATAAGCTTGCGGCAGCGAATGTGCTTAGAAACTGACGACGGTCCATGAGGGACTCCTTGGCTGATGCTGCGCAAAGAGTAGGGGACCGCGATAAAAGCGCAATGGTGCGTAGCTTGACATCTGAAAGGCTGCGCGCGACAGAGCCTGCATGTTGTCCACCATTTCTTTTGTCGCTCTTGGCGGTGCGATTGGCGCCAGTCTCCGGTTTCTGACCGGGATTGGTATGTTGCGCCTTTTCGGGCAGACCGGATTTCCCTTGCCTATCCTGACCGTGAATGTGTTTGGATCGTTCCTGATGGGCATGTTTGTTGTGGTGGCAGCCAATCGGGGCCTGACCCATTATGCCCCGTTTGTGATGACGGGACTGTTGGGGGGCTTTACAACCTTTTCGGCGTTCTCGCTGGAAACCATGACGTTGATCGAGCGCGGGCAGGTCGGGTCGGCCATGCTGTATGTCGCGCTTTCCGTCGCCTTGTCTGTCGGGGGGCTGGCACTGGGCCTGTTCCTGGCGCGGAGTATGTTTGCATGAGCCAAGTTCAAACCATCACAGTCGGGCCGGGCGATGCCGATCAGCGCTTGGATCGCTGGCTCAAGCGTCTGTTTCCGCATCTTGGTCAGGGTCGCATCGAAAAGATGTGCCGCAAAGGCGAATTGCGGATCGATGGCGGCCGTGTCAAAGCAAGCACCCGTTTGGCAACTGGCCAAGAGGTGCGCATCCCGCCGCTTCCCGAACCCGGCGAGGTTCAGTCCCGTCCGAAACCAAGTGTGTCGGACAAAGACGCGGAGATGATGAAGTCGCTTGTGCTTTATCGGGACGACCACATTATCGCGATCAACAAGCCGCCGGGACTGCCGACGCAGGGCGGCAGCAAGCAGACGCGCCATGTCGATGGCCTGTCCGAGGCGTTGTGCTTTGGCTATGACGAAAAACCAAGGCTGGTGCACCGGTTGGACAAAGACACCTCTGGTGTTCTTCTGCTGGCACGCACGCGGGCTGTCGCCGGTGCATTGACCGAAGCCTTTCGCGCCAGAGAGACCCGCAAGATCTACTGGGCCGCTGTGGCTGGCGTTCCTTTCCCGCAGATGGGCACAATCAAGTTCGGGCTTGTGAAAGCACCCGGGCATGGCGCCAGCGGCGAAAATGAAAAGATGCGTGCGGTGCACCCGCGTGACGTGGCCTCGACCGAAGGGGCAAAGCACGCCACAACCGATTACGCGGTCCTAAGCGCCTTGGCAAAACGCGCCGCGTGGGTGGCGATGGTTCCGATCACCGGTCGTACCCACCAACTTCGGGCTCATATGTCCGAACTTGGACACCCGATTATCGGTGACGGGAAATACGGTGGCTCGGGTCAGGAAAACCTTGGTGATGGATGGGGTGCGATGTTGGGCGGGGCGGTCAGTCGTAAGCTCCACCTGCATGCACGGTCCATCGCATTGAAGCACCCGGTCACTGGTGCAAGGCTGAACATCACAGCACCGCTGCCTGAACACATGGCGCGGACATGGGACTTCCTGCAGTGGGATCCGCGTGATGTGCCTGCAGACCCGTTCGAGGATATCGAATAATGACCGAACCGCTTCGGTTGGTCGTTTTCGATGTGGATGGCACGCTCGTCGACAGCCGGGCGCATATCCTCTTGGCAACGGCGACGGGGATGTCCCGACGCGGACTGGAGCGCATTATCTCGCAACACAATCTGGATGGGTATTTTCAATCAAAGCAAGTGGCGGACACACATCCGTCAAAACCGCATCCTTCCATGTTGTTCGCGGCCTTGAGTGAAACCGGCGTTGCTCCGGAAAACGCAGTGATGATTGGCGACACGAGCTATGACATGCAAATGGGAAAGAGCGCAGGGACATATACGATCGGCGTGACATGGGGAAATCATTCCCACGCTGATCTGCAAGAAGCGGATACGCTTGTGAACACATCCGAAGACCTGATGGCTTCGCTGACTTCTTGGATGGAGAACCTTTCATGACCGAATGGGCACCAAAGCGATTTTGGAAAACCACGAACACCACACCAACTGAAACGGGCTTTGGTGTTTCGTTGGATGGTCGCCCTGTTCGGACGCCTGCCAAAGCGGTTCTAAGCGTCCCGAACGAGGCCCTCGCGGCACGCATCGCCGCAGAGTTTGATGCACAGATCGAAAAGATCGATCCAAACACCATGCCGTACACGCGCACCGCAAATGCCGCGATTGATAAAGTGTCGATACAGCACGCAGCAGTGGCAGACATGTTGGCAGAATATGGCGATAGCGACCTTCTGTGTTATCGGGCTGATTCCCCTGACGAATTGGTTCAACGTCAATCTGACAATTGGGATCCTTTGCTGGACTGGGCTGCGACGGCCCTAAACGCCCGGTTGCTCCCTCGCGTGGGAGTCATGCATGATCCACAAAACGCAAAAGCCTTGGATGAGCTGCGAAATCGGGTTCACGCTCTTGGCGTGTTCGAACTCACCGCGTTTCACGACTTGGTCGCCATCGGCGGATCACTCGTGATCGGATTCGCTGCCAAAGACGCTGTGAAATCTGCCGAGGATCTTTGGGACATTTCGCGCGTGGACGAGATTTGGCAGCAAGAACAATGGGGCGCGGACGAAGAAGCGCAGGAAATGACCGAACATAAGAAGGCTGCATTTTTGCACGCAAGCGAATTCATTCGATTGATCAATGGGCATTAGCTTTCATGACGCGGGGTAAGCCAAGCCGTTATGACCAAATTTTAAGCTAATCTGCTTGACCTTCGGGAATGAATCCCCGCAAAATCGCTGCCATCGCAAGTAGGGGTAACCCTACTTTCGTCGTATGGGCGTGCAACCGCCCGTCAAAACTGCGCCAAAAGGTGCGGGTAAACAGGAAGAGGTAAACATGAAAAAAATTGCAATCCTCGGCGCGATGACCGTTGCTGGCCTGTCGGCTGGCGTCGCATCCGCTGCCACGCTTGACGACGTCAAAGCACGTGGCAAGCTGAATTGCGGCGTGACAACCGGTCTCGTCGGATTTGCAGCGCCGAACGCAAACGGCGAATGGGAAGGCTTTGACGTCGGCGTATGCCGCGCTGTTGCCGCCGCCGTTCTCGGTGACCCGACTGCGGTAGAGTTCGTGCCGACCACTGGTAAGACACGCTTTACAGCGCTGGCATCCGGTGAGATCGATCTGCTCGCGCGTAACACGACATGGACATTCTCGCGGGACGTCGACCTTGGTTTTGAATTCGTCGGAATCAACTACTACGACGGTCAGGGCTTCATGGTTCCGAAGGAACTGGGTGTGTCCTCTGCGAAAGAACTGGATGGCGCGACAGTCTGCATTCAGACCGGTACAACAACCGAGCTGAACCTCGCGGACTTCTTCCGTGCGAACAACATCAGCTACGAGCCGGTTCCGATCGAAACAAACGCTGAAGCACAGCCGCTGTACCTCGAAGGTGCGTGCGACGTTTACACAACTGACGCATCTGGCCTTGCTGCGACACGTGCAGCGTTCGAAAACCCGGGCGACCACGTCGTGCTGCCGGAAATCATCTCGAAAGAGCCGCTTGGCCCGCTCGTTCGTCATGGTGACAACCAGTGGGGTGACATCGCGCGCTGGACTCTGAACGCACTGATCGCAGCTGAAGAGCTGGGTGTGACATCCGCGAATGTTGAAGAACTTGGCGGTTCGGCTGGCAACAACCCTGAAATCAACCGTCTGCTGGGCACCGAAGGCACATTGGGCGAAATGCTCGGCCTCGACGCCGACTGGGCAAAGCGCGCCATCATGGCGGGCGGCAACTACGGTGAGCTGTTCGAAAAGAACATTGGTGAAAACACACCAATCGGCCTCGCGCGTGGTCTGAACGCTCAGTGGACCGAAGGCGGCCTTCTCTACAGCCCGCCCTTCCGCTAAAATCTAGGGTACGGAAAAGGGCGCGGAACATTCTGCGCCCTTTTTCAAATCAAAGAAAAAGCCTTCGGAGACGGCAATAGAGCGCGGTAAGCGCCGCCACGAGGCTCCGGATAAACAGGGATAACAAAATGTCCACGATTTCAGACCCGCCGTCGGGGTCGTTTCGGCTATCAATGCTGATCAACGACACGCGCTACCGGTCCTACACTTTTCAATTCATTGCGTTGCTGATGTTGGTTCTTGGAATGGCCTATCTTGGCTGGAACCTCGTTCAAAACCTTGCGGCAGCCGGCCTCAACATCTCTTATCAGTTCCTGGGAGAGCCTGCCGGCTATGACATCAACCAAACGCTGATCCCCTATACCAGCCAATCCAGCCACTGGCAGGCATCCTTGGTCGGTGTTCTGAACACGCTGTTGGTCGCCTTTCTGGGCTGCATCATGGCAACGATATTGGGCGTGGTCGTCGGTGTTTTGCGCCTGAGCAACAACTGGATCGTCCGCCAGCTGATGTCGATCTACGTTGAGATTTTCCGCAATGTGCCGGTGCTGGTCTGGATCCTGATCATCATGGCAGTTTTCATTGCTGTTCTGCCTCAGCCGCGCGATTTCCGGGGTGATGATGCCGAGGCCTCCATGCTTTGGAATGCCTTTGCCTTTACAGGGCGTGGGTTCTACGCGCCTGCCCCGATTTTTGGCGCAGGCTCGGGCGTTGTAATTGCGGTCTTCCTCGCATCCATCGCAGGTATCTTCGCTTTCAAAAACTACGCCAAAAAAGCGCTGTTTGATCGCGGTCAGATCATTCCGACGCTTTGGCCGTCAATCGGATTGTTTTTCGTTCCGGCGATCCTTGCTTATTTCATCATGGGTCGACCGATCACCCTGGAGTATCCGGAACTGCGCGGGTTTAATTTTCAGGGCGGAATCTTCATGCGGAACTCGCTGATCGCATTGTGGTTCGCCTTGTCGATCTATACCGCTGCGTTCATCGCGGAAAACGTGCGCGCGGGTATCCTTGCGGTCAGCAAGGGTCAAACCGAAGCGGCGGCGTCTCTGGGCTTGCGTCCGAACCGCATCATGAACCTTGTGGTTCTGCCACAAGCGCTGCGCGTCATCATCCCGCCGCTGATCTCTCAGTACCTGAACCTTACCAAGAACTCGTCTCTGGCGATTGCGGTGGGGTATATGGACCTGACCGGCACGTTGGGAGGCATCACGCTCAACCAGACAGGCCGCGCGATTGAATGCATCGTACTGTTAATGTTGTTCTACCTGACAATCTCGTTGCTGATCTCGGCGTTTATGAACGTCTACAACAACTCCGTTAAGCTGAAGGAGCGCTGAGATGTCCGATACACATTCCCACTCCGTCGCTTTTGTCCGAGAGACCATGCTGCCCGAGCAGGCCCCGCCTGCAACGGAAGCAGGTGTCATTAAGTGGATGCGTGACAACTTGTTCTCGGGCTGGTTCAACACGGTCCTGACACTGCTCTCGCTCTACTTCATCTACAAGATCGTGACCGGCGCGTACCCTTGGTTCGCCAATGGTATCTGGACGACCAGTTCTCTTGCGGAATGCCGCGAGATGCTGGACGGGATGACCGGCGCGTGTTTCTCGGTTCTGACCGAACGCTGGAACCAGCTTCTGTTTGGGTTCAAATACCCAACCGATGCCTATTGGCGTCCCACACTCGCCTTCGTGCTGTTGATCGTGGCTCTGTACCCTGTGCTGTATCCCAAGGCACCGCGCAAGATGCTGGTTTTCACAGTGCTCTACCCGTTTCTGGCTTTCTGGCTGATCTGGGGTGGCACGATCCTGACGCCGTTGGTTGCGCTTGCTGGCTTTGCCGTGGGTTACGTGGCGTTCAAGAAATTCGATCATCAAAGCTTTGCCATGGGCCTTGGCGCGGGCATCCTTGCGACCGTGGTTGCATGGTATCTGGGCGGTTTCATTTCGGCGGCGGCTCCGAATTTCATCGCGCTAGAAGCGGTTCCATCGCGGGACATGGGGGGCTTTATGCTCAACCTGATCCTCGGAACAGTCTGTGTGTCGCTGTCGCTGCCTCTGGGTATCCTGCTGGCGCTGGGGCGTCAGTCGGACATGCCGATCATCAAATGGATTTGTGTGGTCTTCATCGAATTCATTCGGGGCGTTCCGCTGATCACATTGCTCTTCGTGGCCAACGTGGTGCTGGCGTACTTCCTACCCCCGGGTACCAACTTTGACCTGATCCTGCGCGTGATCATTATGATCACCATGTTCTCAGCGGCCTATATCGCCGAGGTGATCCGGGGCGGGCTCGCGGCCCTTCCGCGGGGTCAGTACGAAGCAGCAGACAGCCTTGGCCTCAACTATGCACAGGCGACCCGGCTGATCATCATGCCGCAAGCTTTGAAAATTTCGATCCCGGGGATCGTGAACGTGGCGGTTGGTCTGTTCAAAGACACAGTGCTCGTGTCGGTGATTTCGATGTTCGATCTCGTGGGTATGATCCGTGGGCCGATCCTCGCCTCCACCGAATGGAACGGCGTCTATTGGGAACTCTGGGGATTTGCGGTCTTCGTGTTCTTCATCGTCTGCTTCAGCATCTCAAAATACTCGCAGTGGCTCGAGCGTCAGCTTGCCACCGATCACCGTTAAGGAGGCCAAGAAATGGCTGAAACTGCAAATGCATCCATGGCCATCTCGGATGAGGTGGCAATCCAGATCCAGAACATGAACAAATGGTACGGATCGTTCCACGTCCTCCGGGATATCGACCTCACGGTCTATCGGGGCGAACGGATCGTCATCGCCGGTCCGTCCGGCTCTGGTAAATCCACGCTTATCCGCTGCATCAACGCATTGGAAGAGCACCAAAAAGGCTCGATCACGGTTGATGGGACCTTGCTGTCCTCGGACATCAAGAACATCGACACGATCCGGTCTGAGGTTGGGATGGTGTTCCAGCACTTCAATCTGTTCCCACACCTGACCATTCTGGAAAACTGCACTCTGGCCCCGATTTGGGTCCGCAAGACTCCAAAGCGTGAGGCCGAAGAAACGGCCATGCATTTCCTTGAGAAAGTGAAAATTCCAGAACAGGCAAACAAGTACCCCGGCCAGTTGTCTGGTGGTCAGCAGCAGCGTGTGGCGATTGCCCGCTCGCTCTGCATGCGTCCGCGCATCATGCTGTTCGACGAACCGACTTCAGCTCTCGATCCCGAGATGATCAAAGAGGTTCTGGATACGATGGTCAGCTTGGCCGAGGAAGGCATGACCATGCTCTGCGTCACACATGAGATGGGCTTTGCCCGGCAGGTGGCCAACCGCGTGATCTTTATGGATGCGGGGCAGATTGTGGAACAGAACGAACCCGAAGAGTTCTTCAACAACCCGCAGAACGAACGCACAAAGCTGTTCCTGAGCCAGATCCTCGGGCACTGATACGCGACAGCGTAACGCTAAACACAAACGCTCTGGGTCATCTGATCCAGAGCATTTTTTATTCGGGTACGCTGACGTGTGGGCTTATGCGCCTGCTGCGATCACTTCGCGTGGAATGGCAAATTCGACACATGTTCCGATGCCTGTGGTCAAGTCCGGCCATGTGTCGATGTCGGCTGTGATCAAACTTGTGGCGCATGTGGGGTAATCGCCGAACCGAGGGTGATCCGGCCATTCTGTCACAATGCTATGCGCACATTCCGCAATCCCGTGATTGTGGCCCAGCAAAAGCACCGTGTCGCCCTTGGCCGTCCTCAAGGCGTCCATGATCTCTTCTGCTTCGGCGAGATACAGCGCGCGTTCAAAATGCGTGGGCGTTTGGCCAAGACCCAGCAAATCAAGCGTTTGTCGCGTCCGTGTTGCAGAGGAGCAAAGTATTTCGTCAGGTTGCCAGCCCAATTTCTTGAGCCAGTGCCCCATGGCCTGGGCACTGGCTTTCCCACGCGCGTTCAGCGGCCGTTCATGGTCGTCGCCCGTCGCGGACCAGTCCGATTTGGCGTGCCGCATGAGGATCAATCGTTTCACGAGACACAGGCCTTTCCTTGGATCGCAATCACTCTCCCAAAAACGCGCGCATGTGGAAAGCGGATTGTTCCGGCAAACGTCCAAACGTTGCAGAAACAGGGCAGGCCCGCCGCACAAGACAGCCTTGACGACAGGCGGCGCCTTTGGCGGATGTCATATGGGCGACGCATGCTGGCACATCATAGTCCTGCGCGCGCGCCAACGCGCCTACGGGGCACGCCGTTTCGCAAGGGCGGTCCTCGCAAGTAGAGCAAGGCGAATGGGCACGTGGTGACGGCTCTAGGTGCTGCGGCAGCGCGAGGGCGGCACGGAAGCTGATGAACAATCCTGCTTCGCTATGCACCAACAACCCCACAGGCGACGCCCAACAGGTCTCGCTGCGCAGTGCCCAGTTCAAGAAGGGCGCGTAGGGTGGGCCGTCGTAGGGAAAGATCGCGGTGCCATCCAGCGGTTTTGCCAGCTCTGCGGTCACCCGCTTAGACCACCGGTCCAGCGGATGCGGTGCACCATCCTGGTATTCTGGCGACGCGGTAAAGATCATCCAGAACGCCGGTTCGTCAGGGCCGAGCATCACCAATGTCTGGGCCTTGTCCGGGGCACCGTCGTCTGGCTCTGGATGAAACGCCCCGCGCACGGCAAGCCCGAGTGTCCGCGCCGCTGCGTCCAGATCGTTCAGCGTCACCGTGGCGGACGGATCAGCGATCCGGCACCATGTTCTGTGAACAGCTCAAGAAGGCATGCATTTGGCACGCGTCCATCAAGAATGACCACGGCCCGCACACCTTCACCGATCGCTTTCAACGCGGTTTCGGTTTTCGGGATCATGCCGCCTGCGATTGTGCCGTCTTTTATCATGGCGACCACCTCATCGGGGGTCATTGCCGTGACGACATCGCCAGCCTTGTCTTTGACGCCGCTCACATCGGTCAAAAGTAGCAACCGATCCGCCTTAAGCGCACCGGCAATCGCACCGGCCGCTGTATCACCATTCACATTAAACGTCTCGTTCGGCTGCACCCCCGTCGCAACAGGCGCAACCACGGGAATGATCCCCGCCTTGAAAAGATCGCGCAACACTTGCGGGTTCATCTCAACAGGGCGGCCGACAAAGCCCAGTTCCGGGTCATCCGCCTCGCAGACCATGAGATCGTCATCTTTACCCGAAAGACCAACGGCACGTCCGCCTTCGTCCATGATGGCCTGTACGATGCGCTTATTGACCAGACCGGTCAGCACCATCTCCACAACCTGCACCGTGGCCTTATCGGTCACCCGCTTGCCGCGTACGAATTCGGATTTGATGCCCAGTTTGCTTAGCATGTCGTTGATCATGGGGCCACCGCCATGCACGATGACCGGATTGATGCCCACTTGGCGCATCAAAACAACGTCACGGGCGAATTCTGCCATGGCATCATCATCGCCCATGGCATTGCCGCCGAACTTAACGACAACCACAGCGCCAGCATAGCGCTGCATATAGGGCAGGGCCTCTGACAAGGTGCGGGCGGTTGCAATCCAATCGTGGTTCATATCTCGGGATTTCATAACACTTTTGATCCTAGCCAGATCGTCGCCTGACACGCGTCTTGTGTGCGATATGGCTTCCCCGGTGGCAAGCCGTTTCGCGCCATAACGCCTAGCTGATGCCTGCGATGATGCTACGCAGCGTAGCAATCCCATCGCCCTTTTCGCTGCTGGTCAAGACGATTTCCGGATACGCAGCGGGATGTTTTGACAGTTTGCCACGCACTTGTTCAAGCAGAGTGTCGTATTGTGCAGGCTTGATCTTGTCAGCTTTGGTCAGAACGACTTGAAACGTGACCGCACTGCGATCCAGCAGGGTCATGATCTCTTCATCGACAGGTTTGATACCGTGGCGGCTGTCTACCAAAACGAAAGCCCGCCGCAGACTGGCACGCCCCGACAAATACTGCTTGAGCAGCGCCTGCCATTTTTCAACCACCTGCACCGGCGCGTTCGCATAGCCATAGCCGGGAAGGTCGACGAGATAGCGTTCGTCGCCCAATGTGAAATAGTTGATTTCTTGGGTGCGTCCTGGTGTGTTCGACGCCCGCGCAAGCGCCTTGCGACCGGTGATCGCATTGATCAAAGACGATTTCCCGACATTCGACCGTCCGGCAAAGCAGACTTCGATCCGGTCGTCAGCCGGCAAGCCCGACATCGCAACCACACCTTTGAGAAAATCGACGTCTCCCGCAAACAGCTTGCGCCCGGTTTCGCGGCTGAGCTCATCGGGTTCTTCTGCCAGGGGGAAGGGAAGCTGCATTTCAGACACGGGCCACCTCGTCGCCAATTTTAACCATTCCGCCGCTGACAACTTGGGCGCGGACCGAGAAATCCTGATGCCCCCAGCTGTCCAACGCACCAAGAACATCCGCATCGCGCTTGCCGGTCTCCGGGTTGCTATGCGTAGACTTGCAGCGATCGGTGCGCTCCAGAACACGTAAAACGGCTTCGCCAACGCGCAGCTCACGCCCGTCCCAGTCGAATTCTTCCCATGGCGCCAGCCCGTCAATCCAGAGGTTGCCCCGCCATCTCATATGTGAAAGCGGTCGTCCAATACGCTGTTCGACGGCCCGGTGCGATGCATGATTGCACAGGGTCACACTTGGAAAATCGCTGTCAGTAAAGGCCTGTGTTTGCGCTTTGACAAGGCGTGCGGGCTTTAAGGCGTCTTCTGCCGCAAGCGTCGAGACCCACTCGAGGAACTGCGCTTCGTCAGTGTCAGGGTTGAATACAAGCGCATCCTTGTCAGGATGGCGGAGTGTCATTTGCCCCGACATAGGATCAAACGTCGCGGTGATTGCCATCAGGCTGGGCATTTTTGCGACACGGCAAAAATGGCCGCAGCTTGCCCAGCTTTTTCCATCTGCCTGCGACCTTTCATGGGCGACCGCCCAGAGGCGATCAAATGGCATGGCTTTGCCGGTCTCAAGGGCCACCGACTCCAGCGATTCCCGACCATGGCTTTTGATCGGGTGTCGCCAGATTTCAGTGACCGATCCCATTATTTCTGGTCCGGTTTGGGGCCACGTTTTACGCTGGATTTGATGTTTCCAAACACGTCGGGCTTATATCCCTGCGACCGCATGATGAGGTACTGCTGGGTAAAGGTAATCGTGTTGTTCGCGATCCAGTACACAACAAGCCCGCTGGCAAAACCGCCCAACATGAACATGAATACCCACGGCATCCATGCAAAGATCATCGCTTGCGTCGCGTCTGTGGGCGCCGGGTTCAGTTTTTGCTGCAGCCACATCGAGATGCCCAGCAACAGCGGAAGGATGCCGATAAACACCAAAGCCAGCAGTGACCCGGGTTCCGGAGCTGTCCACGGCAGCAGACCGAAGAAGTTGAAGATCGAAGTGGGGTCGGGCGCGGACAAATCCTGAAACGGTCCAAGCCAAGGTGCGTGGCGCAATTCAAGCGTGACGAAAATCACCTTGTAGAGCGAGAAAAAGATCGGGATCTGCAGTAGGATCGGCAAGCAACCGGAGGCCGGATTTACCTTTTCCTTCTTGTACATCTCCATCATCTCTTGCTGGAGTTTCTGACGGTCGTCGCCTGCGCGCTCCTTGATCTTCTCCATCTCCGGCTGAAGTTCTTTCATCTTCGCCATCGAGACATAGGATTTGTACGCCAACGGGAAAAGCGCGGCCTTGATGATCAGGGTCAGGCCGATAATCGCCCATCCCATGTTGCCGATCAGCAGGTTCAGGTTGTGCAAGAGCCAGAAAATCGGCTTGGTCAGGAAAAAGAACCAACCCCAGTCAATCGCATCAATAAAACGGTCAACGCCGGTTTCCTGATACTCACGAATGGTTTCCCACTCTTTGGCCCCGGCGAACAATTGCGTCGAAACCTCGCGGGTTTGACCGGGCTCGATCGTGACTGTCGGTTGCACCGCCTCTGTCTGATAGATGTTGCTGGCGTCATTGTATTTTGCGACCTGACGGAACGGTGTGCCATTCTCGGGGATCAGTGTTGTCATCCAATAGTGGTCAGTGAACCCGATCCAGCCATTTTCAGTGACCTGAGTGACCTCGGCGCGCGCGCCCTCTGAAGGCACGACCGAAAAGTCTGTCATGTCGTCGTAATCGATCTCAGCCAGCGTGCCGTCGGCCATTGCGACGACGCCCTCGTGCAGGATGAAAAAGTTCTTGAGGTCGACAGGTTCACCATGTCGCGCGATCAGGCCATACGGTGCGAGCGTCATTGCGGTTCCGCCGACGTTCTCGACCGACTGAACAACCGTGAACATGTAGTTCTCGTCGACTTCGATGGTTCTACGGAAAACAGCGCCGTTCGGACTATCCCAACGGAGTGTGACGGGGCTGTCCTGTGTGAGCGTTTCACCACTTTCCAGCGTCCAATCCGTCGAAACGCTGGGCACATCGTCAAGTGTCAAACCGCCCCCGGGCGCCCAGCCGAACAAGGCATAATAGGGCGAAGCCGAACCGACTGGGTTGAGCAGGTGAACAACATCCGCTCCTTCATCAAGGCTGACGCGATAGTCTTTGAGCGACAGGTCATCAAGACGCCCACCAACCAAGGAGATCGAGCCAACAAGACGGTCTGTTTCAATCTCGACACGAGGCGCATCCTCAACAGCAGCTGGGCCGGTTTGCGATGCGACCGGAGTGGTTCCCGGAGCGGCTTCGGGCGTCGTTGCTACAGCGGGCGCCGCAGTTTCGCTTGCAGGCGGGAGAGCATTTTCCGGGTCGAGTGCCGGGTCCGGTGGTGGAAACAGGACAAACCATACCAGAATGACGGCAAAGCTGAGTGCTGTTGCGATAAGAAGATTCTTGTTCTGATCGTCCATAGGGGCCTGCCGCCTGTGGTTTTTGGAATACCGCTGCGTTCAACAGGCACTGTGCCTGAAGGTCAAGCGGATTCACAGGTCTGACCTGTGGAGTGCGGCATTTGTTCAGCAGCTTGTGATCTGCTGATGGCCTTTGGAAACGCGCTTATTTGACCTGTCGCAAATTCGCGACCCCGCCTGACCCGCGGTCACGCTGCTGGCCTGCCAGCCATGTGCCCATATCTACAGCCGAACACGGCTCTGCGAAAAGGAAGCCTTGTACAATGGAATATCCTATTTCGCGCAATGCTCCATGCTCGCCAATTGTTTCTACGCCGGTTCCAACAGACTCTACCTGCAGGGTGTCGCATACATTGAGGATCGCATCGAGCACGCAGCGCTTGTCGGGGGACGCGTCCACGCCTCTGACAAGGCTTTTGTCGATTTTAACCCGTCTAAAAGGGATGTTCTGGAGTGTTGCGATGTCCGAACCTCCGACACCGTACCCGTCAAGGTCGATACTGCATCCCAAAGATGCCAGCGCCTTGATATTTCGTCGTATTATATCGTCTGTCGAACGCGCGAGGACCGTTTCCGGTACTTCGAAAATAAGCCTGTGAGCAGGTAACGTAGATCGGTCCAATTCGACTTTAACAAGCTGCGCCAATTCAGGATCGCGCAATTCAAATTCTGAGATGTTCACGCTTACGGTTGGAACGTCATACCCACTGTAGTCCCATGAGTTTAACGCGGCCAGTGCTTGGGTCAGCATCGTCCGGCCAAGGCGTGACATCTGCTGACTGCTCTTGACCGCATTCAGGAAAGCCTCTGCAGGGATGATGCCTTTTGTCGGGTGGTCCCAACGCGCCAGCGTTTCCATGCCCATGACTTTGTTTGCAGTGATGTTGACCTGCGGTTGAAAGAATGCCTGTATCTGACCGGCTTCAAAGGCAGGGATCACCTCATCATGCAGGCTCTGCTTTGCGTGATGCTTGCGGGACAGTTTGTCTGACCATACACGCGTCGTTCCGGAACCTGTTTCCAATGCGTCTGACAGGGCTTCAGACGCCGATCTGAACCAAGTGTCGACAGTCACGTTACGGCCAAAATTCAAAGACGACGCAATCCCAATATGAATGCTTGAAACCAGGCTTCGACCTTCAACAGAGATCGGCATTTCGGCGGCAGTTCGCAGCCGTCTGGCCAAGTCAAGAAGCGCGTCCAGTTTCAGGCGAAACCCAGGCGCCAGCAGGATTGTTAGCTGCCGATCGCTTGTCTGGAACAGATAATCATCCTGGCGAAGGGTGGATAACAGGCGCGACTTTATAACCTCACGGGCCTCGTCAGCGGCGCTTGATCCAAAACGGTCTGCCCAATCAGCCAGATCCCGCAGTTCGATTTTGAAGCAGGCTGTGGTCTGGCCATGGTAATGCGCGATATCGAGAAATTCTTTTGCGACATCTTCGGGCCGGCGTTCTTTTACGACATGCGACGGTAATGTGCTTTGGGTCGCACCGAAACCGCCCGTCAAGGCGTATATCAGCGGGGTGCCAAGTGCGAAGGTGACCAGCAAAACCTCACCGCCGCCCCAATAGGCGGCAAGACATAGCGCGGGCAAAAAGGCCAACATATGCGGGCCATTCAGCCCGGCGCGGCATGCATGCATGACGTTCTTGATGTCTAATCCATATCGCATAGCGATCATGCCCTAGTGTAATTTCGGGCAAGACTGCGATCAAAGGATGAGTCAAAGCTTAACGCAGCTTCGGGATGTCCTGAGAATTTTCGATATTTAAGCCTTGATCTATGGAAAGGCCTTTGAAATCAAATAATTGACTGTCCAGCAAATGGGATGGCCGCGCATTTGTAAGGGCGCGGAACATCACCTGCCGCCGACCTGGGCTGTTCTTTTCCCAACCGTCGAGTATCGCTTTGACCTGTTGCCGCTGTAGCCCGTCCTGACTGCCGCACAGGTCACAAGGAATGATCGGATACTGCATCGCGTTTGCAAATTTCTCGCAATCCGCCTCTGCTACATGGGCAAGTGGACGATACAGGAACAAATCGCCTTCTTCATTGACCAGTTTTGGTGGCATCGTGGCCAGTCGACCACCATGAAAGAGGTTCATGAAAAAAGTTTCGAGAATGTCGTCACGATGATGACCCAGAACAACAGCACTGCATCCTTCTTCGCGCGCAATCCGGTATAAATTTCCGCGTCTTAGGCGTGAGCACAAGGCACAATAGGTGCGCCCCTGAGGAACTTTGTCGACGACGATGGAATAGGTGTCTTGGTACTCTATCCGGTGCGGGACACCCATCTTTTCAAGAAACTCGGGAAGGACTGTCGCGGGAAATCCAGGCTGGCCTTGATCCAGATTGCAGGCCAGTAAGTCCACCGGCAACAAGCCCCGCCATTTCAGTTCATGCAGCACCGCAAGAAGGGTGTAGCTGTCTTTGCCACCCGACAGACAGACCAGCCATTTTGGTGGTGTCTCTTGTTCGCGGTCCACCATGCCATAGTGTTCAATTGCCTCGCGCACGTTTTGCACGATGCGTTTGCGCAGTTTCTTGAACTCGGTGGTTTTGGGCGCACCGTAGAACAGGGGGTGAATATCGTCGGCATCATCAAGCATTCTTGCGATGTACGTTGGAATCCCCAGCACAGCAAGAGCGCAAGAGCTGTCTGCCTCAGCGGCCTTGCCTGCGCTTTGCGCGAAGGGTTGGATCGGCTTCGGTCGGGTCTTCCGGCCAGGGGTGTTTCGGATAGGCCGCGCGCATGTCTTTGCGGACATCGGCATAAGACCCTGCCCAAAACCCCGGCAGGTCCATGGTGGTCTGCACGGGCCGCTGCGCCGGTGACAAAAGTGTGACGCGAAGTGGCGTCTTTCCCACGCAAGGGTGGGTCTTTTGGCCAAACATCTCTTGCAGCCTCAGTGAAATTTCTGGGTGCTCGCCGGAATAATCAATCGGGATTTCGCGCCCGAGCGGTGTTGTGAATTTACCCGGAACAAACTGATCCAAGCTTTGCATTTGTGTCCAGTCGAGCATCCCGCGAAGGGCCTGCAGAAGATCAAAGCGTTTCCAGTCCTCGCTGCTGCGCACGCCGATCAGATGCGGCAAGAGCCACACGTCCAGCGTCGACAAAAGAGCGCCTTCCGACATATCGGGCAAATCCTGACCGGCTTCGCGCCCAAGGGAGACGCGGGCGACAAAGCGTCGTGCTGCATCCGTCATGGCAGGCGAAAGGCCCAATTCCCGCACACCATCGAGCATGGCGTTCGCCAAGGCATCGGGCGGTGCATCCTTCCAAACGCGGTCATCCAGCGCGATAGCGCCCAGCTTTTCCTGCTGGCGCGTGATGACGCGGCGGTCCCGCTTGGACCATGCGCAAAGATCAACCCAGGCGATCTGGTCGGCAAACAGGTCACGTACGGCGCTTTCGGTGATCTGGATCGCCTGACGAATTCTGGCTTCGCGCGGATTTCCGTCGAGATCGGTTGCCACGATGAGGCGCGCACCAGCAAGAGCATCGCTGTCTTCCATGATTGCGCCTTTGCCACCAGACAGTTGAAAGCGCGCGGCATCACCCTTTCGGCGCAGTCCAATGCGGTCCGGGTAAGCTAGGGCGGCCATCTCGGCTGTGCTCAGAGACGCCTTGGTTGCGCTTGGCGCGGCTTGGCGCAACCGTTGTGTTTCGGTGCGAATGCGCTCTAATGCCCCGCGATTTAGCTGGGCACGACGTTTCTCGAGAAAACGTTTCGGGTCGCGCAATGCCTCCAGCCTGAGCGCCAGATCAACACCGCCGCCCTGAACAGGGTCACGTTCCGCCATGAGTGCGGCCAGTGGCGCGGCTTCGGCGCCCGCGATCCCGACCATATGGGCAAGGCGAGGATGCAACGGCAGGCCCGATAACGTCTGCCCATGCTTGGTGATCCGGTTCTGCGCATCCAGTGCGCCCAACATCCGCAGCAATGCCTGCGCCTCTGCGTAAGCGCCGTCGGAAGGCTGTGTCAGGAAGGGCAGGTCGGCAGGGTGCGCACCCCAAAGGGCCAATTCCAATGCAAGCCCTGCAAGGTCTGCTGCTTCGATCTCGGCCGGAGGAAAGGCTTTTAACGCCCCGTCCTCGCCCTTGGTCCACAGGCGGTAGGCCACACCTTCGGCGACGCGACCTGCGCGTCCGGCGCGCTGCGTCGCCTCGGCCTTGGTGACTTTTTCCGTGACCAATCTCGACATGCCTGACCCCGGATCGAACCGGGCGCGCCGGGCGCGGCCTCCGTCAACGACAACGCGAATGTCTTCAATGGTCAGCGATGTTTCCGCAATGGAGGTGGCAAGAACCACCTTGCGCCCTTTCGTTTCGGGCTGGATCGCGGCTTGTTGTGCTTTGAAGGGCATCGCGCCAAACAAAGGGCGCACAACACACGCCTTTGGTAAGCGCCCCTCGAGCGCCGCTTGTGCGCGCCGGATTTCACCCTCTCCGGGAAGAAATGCCAGAATACCGCCGACTGTTTCCTGCGCTGCACGTGCAATCAAATCTGCCATCGCAGCTTCGAAACGGACCGGTTTCCCCGTGGGCTTTTCCAGCCACCGGCTTTCAACGGGAAAGCTTCGACCCTCAGACGTCAGGATCGGCGCGTTCATCAATTTGGCGACGGGTCCGGCGTCCAAAGTGGCCGACATGGCCAGCAAGATCAGATCATCCCGAAGCGCGCCTGTGATCTCAAGGCAAAGGGCCAAACCCAGATCCGCATTCAGCGACCGTTCATGGAATTCGTCAAAGATGACCGCACCAACGCCCGACAGCTCCGGGTCGGATTGGATCATTCTGGTCAGAATGCCTTCGGTCACGACTTCTATGCGCGTCTTGCCAGATGTTTTTGCGTCCCCCCGCACACGGTAACCGACCGTTTCACCCGGCAGCTCGCCCAAGCTTTGTGCCATCCGTTCCGCTGCCGCGCGGGCCGCAAGGCGACGCGGCTCTAGCATGATGATTTTTTGCGACGTCAGTTCCGCCTCCAGCATCGCCAAAGGCACACGGGTTGTTTTCCCCGCGCCCGGTGGTGCCTGCAGAACGGCCCTGCCTTGCGCGCGAAGGTGTTCCACCAGCTCGGGCAGGACGGGGTCAATGGGAAGCCGTGTCATACGGCCTTCTAGGCATGACCGCAGGTGTCGGGCAAGCAGATCACACACTGCATTGCGGAAAGAGTGTTAGGATCGAGCAAGGGGCACATGCAGACCAAGCTCGACGAATTGATCTGTGGGGCAGGCACGAAACTCTTCGACCGCCGGAGCCGCGTCAGCAAGCGACACAGGCACTTCAAGATCGCCCAACACGGCAACTGCGCGCAGATTGTAATTCAGCCCGTTCAACACATTGCCAAAACCGCGGTCGCGAACTGTCAAAGTGCGCGTGTCCTCGGCCTCAATCTCATGACGTGTGGTTGATATGGTCAGTCCCCGCGGTCCTTCAAACCGCATAGAGAATACGCCGGCCTCGGGCCATCCGCCTTCGCGTGAAAGGTGAATGGCATATTCGCCGCCCTCCGGATTGTAGGTGACCATTACCGCGACATCGGCATCTTGATGGAACAACGTACAAATCGGGACAGGCGTAAATTCCCATGCCACGGCGGGCAGGGGGGGAAGCAGTGCAAACAAAACAATAGCAACCGTACGCATAACCCTATGGTAGCGTACGGTTCAAATTGTGCCAGTGGACCGACAAAGATCGTCGCAGGCGGGATGCAATTCGGCAGGTTTTGCATATTTGAAGGTGACCCAACTCAAGGAGACAGCCTGATGAAATGCCCTATCGACGGAACCGCTCTGGTCATCGCCGAACGTTCCGGCGTCGAAATCGACTATTGTCCGCAGTGCCGAGGTGTCTGGCTGGATCGAGGCGAATTGGACAAGATCATTGAACGCAGCGCCAGCTATTCAGCACCTCCGCCACCACCTGCTGCACCGCAGCCCATGCGCGGGGCGTCCCCGGGTTATGAGGACACACGGTACCACAAAAAGAAGAAACGCGGCGGGTTTCTCGAAGACCTGTTCGACTTCTGATCCCGCATCCCCTAGGCCGGACAAAACTGTCCGGCCATAGGAGGCGTTATGCGTGTTTGGATTGCGATTGCTGGTTTGTTGGCCCTGAGCGCCTGTGGCGTGCCGTTCGTGCCGTTTATCTGACGGGGACGTGTTCTTGTTGCGATGAGCGCTTAGCTTTTAACGGCTGGACAATGGCATTGCAGCTGAAACGGCATAGTGTCAGGAGGACTATTTTTGATCTACCTGATGCCGAATCACACATGTTGTGCCCACACCTCAAGCATCAACTACATGGTGAAACCCCAAAATTTTTTCTGGCAAGATACTGCCGCTGTCACAATTTTGGGTATTGACACCCCTTATTTTAAAGAGGTATTCGGCAGAAGGCAGAGTATTAGGTAAATATTGCAAACGACGATTGAGGTCGTGGGAATAATCTGCTATTCTTAGGTCAATGAAAAAAGCGGGGATCGCGCTAAACGATGCCCCGCCTTTCAGAGGCCACAAAACGCGGTTGCCGTAGTGGCTGTCCCGCGTCTTAGCTGTGTCCTCCCATGCAAAGGATACTGTACACAGCTTTCGACAAGGATTCAACGGTTGCCGCACCATCGAAATGGCAACAAAGGAGTTTCCTATGCCGAAGAAGTTTAAGTCGCCCAGCATGACCGAGGAGTTGGCTTCCTACATCAAATGGATGTGGCAGCATACTCCGCTAAACCAAGCTCAAATTTCGGCCGCTCTTGGAGCGATAAATCAAGGCCGTGTATCCGAGGTCATTACCGGACATCGGTTCCAAAATGTTGAGCCGCGTGAGTTCAAAGGCTGGCAATCAATTGTCTAAGATCCGAGGTTGCAACGACGGACCGGGTGGTCGCAATGAGCACTATGACATAGGCTCACGCAAAGGTGTTCAAAGACGGACTGCTGTTGCGGAAGTAAAACGCGGAGAACACTCGGGCTACCATGTTATAGAGCGGAATGGACGCGAGTATGTTCGCGACAATCCGGATCGCTCAAAAAAAGACAACGTCAACCGCGATTGACTTTTATAATCCCGGCTGGAGACAGTCGGGATTTCTACCGCTTCTTCCGCCGTTTCACATTCCCACCGCGTTGACCGGGGCGCCCGGCTGTTGACCGCCCTGATGACTTGACCGCAGCTTCCGCCGCAGCGTCGACAGCAGACTGGCGCGCAAGCGGATCATCGGCGATCGCCAGATCGACCGCTTCCAACCGTTTGACCTCATCCCGCAATCGCGCTGCCTCTTCGAACTCGAGGTTTTCAGCCGCTTTGCGCATGTCGGTCCGCAACCCATCCAGTACCGCTTGAAGATTGGCCCCGGCCAGTGGTTTTTCGACTTTGGCGGTGACCCGGTTCATGTCGACATCGCCTTTGTAAAGCCCTTGGAGAATGTCATCGACGTTCTTTTTGATGGTCTCGGGCGTGATGCCGTGCTCCTCGTTATAGGCGATCTGCTTGGCGCGGCGTCGGTCGGTTTCGGCCAGTGCGCGTTCCATACTGCCCGTGATCCGGTCGGCATACATGATCACACGGCCTTCGGCATTTCGGGCCGCACGTCCGATGGTTTGAATCAAAGAGGTTTCCGAACGCAGGAAGCCTTCCTTGTCGGCGTCCAGAATGGCGACCAATCCACATTCGGGAATATCCAAACCCTCTCGCAAAAGGTTGATCCCGATCAGCACGTCAAATGCACCAAGCCGGAGATCGCGTAGAATCTCGATCCGTTCGATCGTGTCGATGTCCGAATGCATATACCGCACACGAATGCCTTGTTCGTGCATGTATTCAGTCAGGTCTTCGGCCATCCGTTTGGTCAAAGTCGTGACCAAGATGCGATAGCCATCCGCCGCAACCTTGCGCACCTCATCCAGCAGATCGTCAACCTGCATTTCGACGGGGCGGATTTCGACCATCGGGTCCAACAAGCCGGTGGGGCGGATCACCTGTTCTGTAAACACACCACCGGTCTGTTCGATCTCCCATTTTGCAGGGGTCGCAGACACAAAAACCGATTGCGGGCGCATGGCGTCCCATTCCTCGAACTTGAGCGGTCGGTTGTCCATGCAAGACGGAAGCCGGAATCCATGTTCGGCCAGGGTGAATTTGCGCCGGTAGTCGCCTTTATACATACCACCGATCTGCGGAACGCTGACGTGACTCTCGTCGGCAAAAACAATCGCATGATCGGGGATGAATTCAAAAAGGGTGGGGGGCGGTTCTCCGGGCGCGCGGCCCGTCAAATAGCGCGAATAGTTCTCGATCCCGTTGCAGACACCCGTCGCCTCCAGCATTTCAAGGTCAAAATTCGTGCGCTGCTCCAGCCGCTGCGCCTCCAGCAACTTCCCTTCTGCAACCAACTGGTCCAACCGGATACGCAGCTCTTTCTTGATGCCGATCATGGCCTGCTGCATCGTGGGCTTGGGTGTCACATAGTGGCTGTTGGCATAGATACGGATGCGTTCGAACGTATCGGTCTTTTCGCCGGTAAGCGGATCGAATTCAGTGATCGATTCCAACTCATCGCCGAAGAACGACAGCTTC
The DNA here is from genome assembly GCA_043585115.1 of Marivita sp. Taxonomy (GTDB): domain Bacteria; phylum Pseudomonadota; class Alphaproteobacteria; order Rhodobacterales; family Rhodobacteraceae; genus Marivita. Next base: position 1,496,977 of record CP121326.1, on the reverse strand, counting down.
CATGCCCGGTCTTCCAGGTGCGCTGGAAAAATCTCGAGCGAATCCCCGCGGACTCGGAAAGACCCACGCTGAAACGCCTGATCGTTGCGGCGGTATTGCTGTGCGACCAAATCTGCCATCACTGCGCGTTGATCATAGCTTTTGCCAACATGCAGATCCTGGGTCATCGCGCCGTAGGTTTCCACCGACCCGATACCATAGATGCACGACACCGACGCGACGATGATAACGTCATCGCGTTCTAGCAATGCCCGCGTGGCCGAGTGGCGCATACGGTCGATCTGTTCGTTGATCTGCGATTCCTTCTCGATATAGGTGTCGCTGCGCGGAACGTAAGCTTCGGGCTGGTAGTAGTCGTAGTAGCTGACGAAATACTCGACCGCATTGTCAGGAAAAAAGCCTTTGAACTCGCCGTACAATTGCGCCGCCAGTGTTTTGTTCGGAGCGAGAATGATCGCGGGCCGTTGGGTTTCTTCGATAACTTTCGCCATCGTAAAGGTTTTGCCCGTTCCCGTGGCGCCCAACAAAACCTGATCCCGCTCACCGTTCAAAACACCCGCCGACAGATCCCGGATCGCGTTGGGTTGGTCGCCCGCAGGCTCGAATTCGGTGTTCATCCGAAACTGAATACCCCCCTCAAGCTTTTCGCGAGCGCGAACATCGGGGGCCGGAGCGTGAAGGATTTGGGTGTCGGACATGGGTCACCTGACGGAATCGATATGAGAGTTTAAAGGTGCGGCCGCGTAGAGGTTTGTCAAAATGGGGGGGTGACCACGGAAATGCAACCATGGTCTTAAATTTTGCTGCCGGGACATAAGTTGCTGATTTGTTGAGATTATTATTTGGTCTGGTTTGCCAAGGTCAGAATGGCGCAAGCCATGTACGGCTTTTTTCCTTTTAAAGTTGTTTGAAATAAGTACCTTTTATTTTGCAAGCAGTTGGCATCATTCTTTTTCGGGCGGCACACACCCACCCCTCGCTCCCCGCTGTTCGTTGACGGATGAAGCCCTGCTTGCGCCCTCATGCCTTGAGCCTGCGACATTATCAAAGCATCGCATAGCTTGCGCGTCGGGGCGTTTTTGCGCATATCTGCGCGAAAGAATGATCAGGTGAGAGCTATGCGCGCCCGTATTTACCAGCCATCCAAAACTGCAATGTCTTCGGGCACGGCGAAAACCAATCACTGGATTCTGGAATTCGCACCCGAAAGTCCGCGCGAAATCGATCCGCTGATGGGCTGGACGTCGTCGTCAGACACACAAAGTCAGGTGCGGCTTAAATTCGATACGCTCGATGCGGCCAAGGCTTATGCCAAAGAGCATGGTATCGAGGTGGTTCAGCTGACGCCCAACAAGCGCAAGCCGAATATCCGTGCGCGCGGTTATGCCGAAAACTTTGCTGTCGATCGCAAGGGCGCTTGGACCCACTAATCGTGTAAATCCGGGCAAAGTTAGGGCGGAATCGGGTAAAGATTTCGCGAAGACGATGGTTCGAGCTAGATATGGGGCGCCCACTGGGCGCCTTTTCTATATGTAGGTTTTGGTCGAGAATTGCGGCATAGGAGGACTGTGATGGCAGGAAAAGCTCTGAACAAGGCGAACTTGCTGACCCTCGGCGCAGACGTTCTGGCCGACCTGCTTCTGGAAAGCGTCAAGGGCGACGCGGCCCGCCAACGGCGCGTCCGCATGGCGCTTGCGGCGGAACAGGGGCCCGAGACCATTGCCGCCGATGTGCGCAAACGGTTCGCGCAGGTCCGGCGGGGACGCAGCTTCATTTCCCGCAAGGCACAAAAGACGCTGGCAAAGGAACTGTCCGACCTCACGCAGCTGATCGAAACGGGCATTGCGCCCGACGCGCCGGATCTGGCGTTTGACCTCCTTTGGGCGCAACTGCACCTCGCGGCCGGCATCCACGAGCGTACAGACGACAGCTGGGGCACGATCGGCGACGCCATGCGCGACGCGATGGAAGCGATTTCGCGCGTTGCGCCAGCCATGACGAAAGATCCGAAGTCTCTGGCCGAGGACATCTTCGAAGCTGTGTCAGTCGACGGATACGGCGCGTTCGATCATGCCGTGCATGCCCTGGCAGAGGCGTTGGGTGACACCGGTCTGGTGCATCTCAAGACGCTGTCCGAGGCTGCGCGTTCTGCACCGCTGACCGAGGCCGATCTGGTGCTCTACGAGTTCATCACCGATCCCGTACAACGCGAAGACCGCGCACGGGTCGCCCGCGACCGGACGGTTGAGATGATCCTGCAGGATATCGCCGATCTGCAAGGCGACGTCGACGCGTGGCTGGCCCGGTACACGCCCGAGCAACTGACCTTCCACACCATCGCCCCCGAGGCCGCGACGCGCCTGCTGGCCGCCGGTCGCGCCGAAGAGGCGCTGCGGCTTGTCGAAGGTGCCCTGCCGAATGATCATTGGTTCGACAGCCCCGATCTCGACGAGGCGCATTTCGCCTGCCTTGAGGCGCTGGGACGCAAAGACGACCTCCGTAATGCCCTGTGGGCGCGGTTCGAAAAACGCCTGTGCCCGGACGCGCTCCGCCGACACCTCAAGCTTTTGCCGGATTTCGAGGACATCGAAGCTGAAGACGCGGCACGGGCGCATATTCTGACGTTCCAGCCCATCGAACACGCATTGCTTTATTGTCTTCAGGCACCTGATCTTGCCTTGGGCGCACAGATCGTGACGACGCGGTTTTCGGAGATCGACGGCGAGGCCTATGACATCCTGACGCCATTTGCCGATGCCGTGTTGCCAGAGCATCCGTTGGTTGCTGTGCTGCTGTGGCGATCAATGATCGACTTTGCGCTGTCTAACGCGCGGTCGGGACGTTACCGGCACGCGGCCCGCCATCTGGCATCTTGCGCCGACGCCGACGCATTGATTGCCGACTATGGCGAACACCCGTCTCACGACTCCTATGTGCAAGGGCTCCGACAGGCGCATGGTCGCAAATCCGCCTTTTGGAAGCGCTGGTGCTAGTTCGTGTCAGACGCCGATATACCGTTTTGAGATATCGGCTGTAATGTCATGAAAACGGCCTGACCATGCTGTCCTGCCGCGCGCCAGGATAACTGCGCGGTCTGCCACATTCGACAGTTCCTTGACGGATTTATCAATCAACAGGATCGACGTTCCCGTGTCGCGTTTCAGACGGGCGATGGCTGACCAGATTTCCTGCCGGATGATCGGCGCAAGCCCTTCGGTGGCTTCGTCCAGGATCAACAGACGTGGATTGGTCATCAACGCGCGCCCTATCGCCAGCATCTGTTGCTCGCCGCCGGAAAGCGACGCGGCAAGCTGGCGTCTGCGCTCGGTCAATCGCGGGAACAGATCGCCGATTGTGGCCACGGTCCACTCACCGGGTCGCGCAGCGGCAATCAGGTTCTCTTCAACTGTCAGATCGCGGAAACAGCGCCGTCCTTCGGGCACAAGCCCAATACCCAAACGCGCGGCCTTGTGGCTGGGCAGCGAATGCAGATCTTGCCCCGAAAACATGAGTGTCCCCTGCGCGGAAATCATCCGGCAGATTGCTTTGACCGTGGTTGTCTTGCCCATCCCATTGCGCCCCATCAACGCCACGACCTCGCCTTCGGCGACTTGCAGGTCGACACCGAACAATGCTTGCGCCACGCCGTAGCTGGCAGTGAGATCGCGCACATCAAGCAAGGTCATGCGTCTTCTCCCAGATAGGCGCTGCGCACCTCTGGGCTTGAGCGGATCTCGTCGACCGTACCGGTGGCAATCACCTTGCCATAGACCAGAACGCTGATCCGGTCCGCCAAGGCAAAGACGGCATCCATGTCATGCTCGACCAGCAGGATCGGAGCCTCGTGGCGCAACGTGTCCAGAAACGCAGTCAGCGATTTTGACCCTTCCGCCCCAAGGCCGGCCATCGGTTCATCCATAACAAATGCCTTGGCATCAAGCGTGAGCGCCACCGCGACCTCGAGTTGCCGGCGCTGGCCGTGGGACAGGGCAGCGCAACGCGTATCCTTCAGCTCTGCTAGCCCGACACGATCCAATGCGGCTTCGGCCTTGTCGCATAGGGTTCGGTCACTCAGCGCCGATTGCCAGAACCGCCATGGTCGTCTGGAGGCGCCAAGCGCACCAAGAATAGCGTTTTCCAGAACCGTGTCTTCCATCGCCAATGCTGAGATTTGAAACGTCCGGCCAAGCCCCGCCTGCGCGCGCGCTTGTGTGCTGTCTGCGGTCACATCGCGTCCCAATAGGTGGACGCTGCCACTGTCGGGGCGCAGCCCGCCGCATATCTGGGCAATCAAGGTCGATTTTCCCGCCCCGTTTGGACCGATGATGGCGTGTATCTCGCCCCTGCGCAGATCAATGGATACGTCATCCGTTGCCGTCAGGGCGCCAAAGGCTTTGTTCAGGTTGCGGGTGGCAAGGATCGGTTCAGACATGCGATCCCTCTTTCCCTGTTAAAAGTCCGATGATGCCGCCGCGGGCAAAAAGGACGATGGCCAAAAGGATCAACCCAAGAAACACGTGCCAGAAATCTGTCAATCCGCCCAGCCAATGCTCAAGCGCCACAAACAGGCAGGCCCCAATGACAGGTCCAAACAGGCGGCCGACTCCGCCGATGATGATCAAAACGATCAACTCGCCCGACAATTGCCAACTGAACATGGTGGGCGACACAAAGCGGTTCAGATCCGCAAACAAGGCGCCAGCGAGCCCGGTGATCGCGCCCGAGATCACAAAGGCGACCAGCTTGAGCCGCATCGGGTTCAGGCCCACAGTTTCTACCCGCACAGGCACCTGCCGTGCTGCATTCAGCGCAAGTCCGAACGGTGAAGCCTGCAAGCGGGCATTCAGAAAAAGCACGATGCACAGAAGAACGAAGCACACTCCGTAAAACTGCACCGGTACCAATGTGTTCAAGCCCGGGAAGCCGTTGCGCAAGTAGATCGACAACCCGTCTTCCCCGCCATAGGCGCTCCATGAAATGGCAAAATAGAAAAACATCTGCCCAAAGGCGAGGGTGATCATGATGAAATAGACACCCGAGGTCCGCAGGCTCAGCATCCCGACAATCCACGCCACAAAAGCCGATAGCAGAGTTGCGACAAGCCAGATCACCGGCATTGATTTGGTTCCCGCAATTGACAACAGACCAAGGTCAAGCGGCGTGTAGGTTTGGGCGTGATAGGCAAGAATGCCCATGGCATAGCCGCCCAATCCAAAGAACATCGCGTGGCCCAGACTGACCAGCCCACCGATCCCAAGTGCGATATTAAGCCCGACAGCCGCTATCGCAAGAATGACGGCACGCGTGATCAGTGTGATGGTGAACGGTTCGTCCACCAAAAGCGCCCAAGCCGGAACCGCAAGCAACCCTGCAAATGTAAGGGCATTGACCAAACGTTCGGACATCATGCGCGCGCTCCGAACAGTCCGGTCGGACGCCAGATCAGCACCAGGCTCATCAGGATATAGATCGCCATCGACGCCAGTGCCGAACCCGTTTGCGTTGCGACGTCAGGCGTCATGAAAAGCTTGAAAACTTCGGGGAGGAAAATCCCGCCAAGCGTGTCGGTCAAGCCAACCAACAGCGCGCCGATAAACGCCCCTTTGATCGATCCGATGCCTCCAATCACGATCACGACAAAGGCCAGGATCAGCACCGGCTCGCCCATGCCCACCTGTACCGACTGGATTGCACCGACCAGCGCACCGGCCAAACCGGCCAGGGCTGCTCCGATGGCAAAGACGATCGTGTAAAGGCGCGTGATGTCCACACCCAAAGCCGCAATCATTTCGCGGTCGTTTTCCCCAGCTCTGATCTGGATGCCGACACGCGTGCGTTCGATCAAAAGCCAAAGCCCAAGCCCGACCAGCAGGCCCGCGCAGATCAGCGCAAGCCGGTAAAGCGGGTACTGAATACCGCCGGGCAGGGTGACCGGGCCTGACAGGTACTCGGGGATATCAAGGAAAAGCGGAAAGGAGCCAAACACCCAGCGGGTGCCTTCGGAAAAGATCAGGATCAGCGCAAAGGTGGCCAGAACCTGATCCAGATGCGCCTTGCCATATAACCTTCTTATGACTGTAACCTCGATCAGCGCCCCGGCAATCGCCGCAACCGCCAGTGCTGCCGCCAACGCCAAAACAAACGATCCCGTTGCACCGGCCACAGCGGCAGCCGCAAACGCTCCGATCATGTAAAGCGAGCCATGGGCAAGATTGATCAGCCCCATGACGCCAAAGATCAGCGTCAGGCCAGCCGCCATTAAAAACAGCATGACGCCGAACTGAAGCCCGTTCAGGACCTGCTCAATGATAAGAATTGTTGTCATGCCCCGCCTGGGTCTGGCGCGCCAAAGCTTTGCTCTGGCGCGCAGGGTCTCTTACATCTTGCAGTCAGCGGCGTAAGCGTCTGCGTGATCTTCCAAGGCGACGCCAATGATCTTGTTGGTGAAGACGTCACCTTCCTTGATCACTTCGCGTGCATAGATTGTCTGAATCGGGTGGTGGTTCGGTCCAAATTTGAAATCACCACGCGTGCTCAGGAAATCAGCCGCCCGCAGGGCCTCGCGGAAAGCATCCGCATCCGACACGTCGGCCTTGTCCAGCGCCGACAGGATCAGATTGGCGGTATCAAAGCCCTGGCTGGAATACAGCGATGGCAGGCGGCCGTACTCGGCCTGAAACGCCTCGACAAAGGCTGCGTTGGTCGGAGTGTCGATGTCCTTGTTCCACTGGCTGGTGTTCACAACGCCAAGCGCCGCATCGCCCACCGCTTGCAAAATGCCCTGATCAAAGCTGAAGGCCGGACCTACGACAGGAAGATCGACACCGCTGTCGGCATATTGCTTGAGAAACGAAATTCCCATTCCGCCGGGCAGAAAGAAAAAGACGCTGTCAGCACCAGAGGCGCGGATCTGTGCGATCTCGGCGGCGTAATCGGTCTGACCCAATTGCGTGTAGACCTCACCGGCCAGATCACCGTCAAAGGTCCGTTTGTATCCCGTCAGCGCATCCTGTCCTGCCGGATAGTTCGGAGCAAGAATGAAGCTGTTCTTATAACCGGCCTCTTTCGCATAGGCCCCGGCGGCCTCGTGCAGGTTGTCGTTCTGCCATGCCACGTTGAAATAGTTCTCGTGGCAGCCCTGACCGGCAAGGGCCGACGGGCCCGCATTCGGTGACAGATAGAACTTGCCCTGAGCTGTGACGCTCGGGATGACTGCCATCGCAAGGTTGGACCAAATGATTCCGGTCAGGATATCCACCCGTTCGGATTGCACCATTTTGTCGGCCAATTGCACAGCAATATCGGGCTTGCGCTGATCGTCTTCGATCACGACCTCAATGTCGTCACGCCCCGATTGCTTGATTGCCAGCATGAATCCGTCACGCACATCAATACCAAGACCGGCACCGCCTCCGGACAGTGTTGTGATCATTCCGATCTTTGTTTCGGCAAAAGCCGTGGTCGCCCCAAGGGCAAGGGCCGCTGTGGCCAGCAGAAGCTTCTTCATTGGTGTCTCTCCCAGTTCGACAAATGTCTTGTTATTGGATCGCGCCACAGCATTTTGCGGCGGATCAGCTGTTCTTCGATGGATTTGTTGAACAACCCATCCCGAAACACAAGAGAGAGCGCAATATTCTTGCGCTGAAAGCCAGGGCTGGCTTTGTGGATACCAGGGCAGTCAATCAGGACGGGTGATTTGCCAAGAGTTGCCTTTTCCTCGGCTTCGCGTGATCCTTGCAATGTAACCGCCATTCACGCGGATGGCCCGCCCCGTAACGGAGACCTCAGGTGCCAGAGTTTCGCCACGCCTTTCGGATTGATCCGGTCGTCGCCCCCACGTGGGATGTGGTCGAGCTGATCAACCGCCATTCCGAGATGATGCGCGCCCAGACACCCTCGGAAAGCTGTCATGTCATGGGGGCGGACGATCTGTTCGCCGCCGGTGCGCATGTGTTCGGTTTGTGGGATGGAGACACTCTCTTGGGGATGGGGGCTCTCAAACCACTGGGCCAAGGCAACAGTGAATTGAAATCCATGCACACTAAAGCCGAAGCGCGCGGGCGCGGCGTAGGGGCGGCTCTGGTGCAGCGCATTCTGGCACATGGGACGGATCTCGGTTTGAACCGCATCAGTCTCGAAACGGGATCCGAAGAGCCTTTTGCCCCCGCACGGCGGCTATATGAACGGTACGGTTTTACCTATTGTCCACCCTTTGCGGACTACGTCGAAGACCCGCTCAGCGTTTTTATGACGCGAACCCTGTGACGATCTCTTGCCCCGGGGCGGCAAAATCGGCAAATACACAGACAGCGGTCCCTTAGCTCAACTGGATAGAGCAGCTGACTTCTAATCAGCAGGTTGAGGGTTCGAGTCCTTCAGGGATCGCCATGTCCAACCATTATCGTCCGACGCCAAGATTGGGGTTTTGCGACAAAAGACCCATTTTTGAAGCTGATCGATTCTTGCCTCTATACTGAGGCTAAATGAACAAAAATGGGCGGCGCCATCGGCACCGCCCCTATGTTCTTCGAATATTGATCGTTCAACTCGGACGTTTTTTGCTCTTCCGGTCGCGTGCGCCTGACCGGAGCCGGTCCATGCTGGTTTTGGGGTCCAGATCACGGTCATCCGGATCATAGAGCTCATCATCAGAATCGATGCGATTGCTGGGGCCTGTCTGGGTACCACCTTCAGTCAACGGATCCGTGTATTCGTCGACACCGACAAACGGTTTTTCGTGCTGGCCTTTACCGAATTCCATCCCATACTTCATGCGATCAATCTCGGCCTGTGTGTAACCAAATATCCCGATATCAGAGGAGCGCATGATCGATCTCGAGTAGTTTTGCCAAAATTCCTTTGCCTCACGGCGGGCGCCGTCTTGCGCCGCTGCTTCCATGTCGGCCTTCATACGTTCCAGCTGGCGCTCGGCCTTCCACTCCCGAAGGGACTTGCCGGCCATCTGGGAGTCTAGGCAACGCACCGTGATCAACTCACCGTGCGCGAGCACGGAAATGCCGCCCAAATCAAACGGATCAACCATGATCTCCAGTTTTGTACCCGGCGGTGCGATCCGATCGGCCAACCGCGCTTTTCGCTCATTCCGGACGAATTGGTTGGAGTAGATGGCTCCAGCGTAACGAATGCCGTCCTTTGTGACTTGCGCTGTCGTGTGAAACCCGCAAGCTTCACGGAACTGGGCAGGACTCGGCATATTGGTCACATCATAGTCTACCCCCTCAGAAAGCTCCTTCCAGACGTTCGCAGGGGTCCGCCAGTTCAAACCGCGATGCTGTGAGCTATGGTACTCAGCCACAAACGCGATGTACAACTTCTGGAATTCATCGAAATAAATGCAGGCTTCAGATAGATACTTTCTATCATTTCGTGCCTGCGGATTCCTGCCTGCATATCCTGGCAGATAGCGCGCCCATTTCCGGTCCGACGTCCAGTAGAACCGCTCCATCGCGCCTCGCAGTTCGGAAACTCCTGCGGCACCGTTCATCTGGGTACTGCCCAAAAGTCGTACGGCAGTTGAGAACCGTGCGCCACCAAAGGGTTCTTTACCGAATTCAGAGCCGCTGTCGTTGCTCACCTCATGGGGCGGACACACCATGTTCCAATGGCTTTCTTGAATACCCATCTCGCGCAGCAGATATGTCTTGTCCCGATAGCACATGCGAAGGCACTCAAGAGAAGCATCCTGATTCGGCGTCCGACTGAAAGACAGACCTACAATCGCCCTCGAAGTGAAATCCATCGCCGTGGTGACCCAAGGACTGATGAGTTTTAAATCCTGCCGGTCTTCCTCGGACATCGCGTTGAACTCTTCACGCGTGCAGTCGAGAACTTTCAAGTGAGAACGCCAAGCATCAAAGATGACCAGCTCTCCAAGCGCGGTAGTCCGTCTGCCGGGTTCGACCGAACCAAATTTACTGGTCGCCACAGAGAGGCCTTCCCTTTGAGCACAAACCTCAAACGGATCAAGATAGAGGTCGATCCAGCGTTCATATTGCCGCTGTGAACGGATCTTGATTTCTGCCAAGCCGTTCTGACGACGAAGAGCGTTTTCCTGTTTAACCTCTTCAATCATGTCAGCGATGACTTCACCTTTTGTGGATTCTGTCATTGTTGCGTATTTTCCGAGGCGCTCCATCACGAAGTAAAAATCAACTGTGCTCTGAATATCGGTGTCGGCAGGCTCACTCTTGACCGGCAGGAAAACATTCATATTGAAGCCGGCCTTGCGATACTTTCTGTATGACCGGAGCAATGTGCTGTTTGACGGCAGAGGATGGAGGCGGTGCGAGGTCGAGGGGCGCTGAGCACTATAGACTTTTCTCGCCTGATAGGCCGCGAAATCGCGCTCCATAGCGCTTCTGTATTCTTCTACGCCTTCGCGTGTCAGTTTCATCCCCATCGCTTGGCTATGCTTCATCAAACGGCACTGAAATTCTATGAGGTCGATCCGGGCTCGCTGAGCAGCATTGGCCCCATTGATCTCGCGCCCGGCATAAAGCTGACGATCACGCATCATGACAGGGGAAAAATGACCACGTTTGATGATCATAACTTCATTCTCGACCAGGTGACGGATTTCTTCGGGACGAAACTTGCGAAGATCGATGCCTCCGTCACCGTTCTTCACCGCCATAGTGTAATGAAGAATGTCTCTTGTGTGCTTATCGAGAGCCGGCGTGATGTTGGACACCTCATGACCCTCGAATGTCACAAGGTCATTTGCGTTGATGCTGTGAAAATAGGTCATGCTGCATCCCTCCAAAGCTGCGTGGTTGCATCCAGTGGAGCCAAAAGGTCTTTCCGAAGATCACCGTCTCCAACAAGTCGCATAACGGCACGGTGGCCGCGCGCGCCAATGCCGGCAGCATCAACCAATTTCTGAAAGCTTAAGCGCTCCCCGAGAGTTTCAGATACCATCAGGACCAGATCGTCAGCTTCGGGATCCCAGCCGTTGCGCGCCTTATTGATCGCCATAGCATTTGCCCGAAAAACCGGATGGAAGGTGTAACGTGAGGCCACAACAAACCGATCTGCGATCTTTTTTGGTGTTTGTCGCGCGATGTGGGCGACATGATCAAGGTATCGTGGCCGGCGCGCCTTCGCATCGTACTTCACGGACACAAGGACCTCATCGCCGCTGCGCATCAGCACATGGATGTCGACACGTGTGTGAGTAGCGCGGCCGGTTTCATCCACAAAATCGACACGAGTTCCCTGTTCTTTGAAGTTAATCACGTCAGGGTGTGCTGCGATATTGCGCATAACCTGAGACTCTTCAAAGGACGCGCACCAAAATTCCTGCTTCACCGCCCGACGATGCAAACGGGTCACCAAAGCTACGCGACACGTCTGGCTGGATTTTCCAATGTCATCTTTGTTCAGGGGGCTGCGGGAGAGCACATTCGGATCATCCGGATCAGCCAATTTGGGGGGTGCAACATTACCCTGCCACAGGTGCGGCAGAGCTGCATGGGGGTGGTTTTCATTCACGTTTAACTTGAAATTCATTGCATAGCTCATCGTTCACGCCGATGCCTTCGGCATGTGTTTCCAGACGCGCAGCAGGCTGCTGCACGGGTGATTGGGATGCGGGGAACCGTCCCGCTTCGCTTATGGCGAGCGGATCGACGAGCTGAAGAATTCTCGTAGAGGGCTTGCGCGTGTTTCTCCGGTCAGATACTCACGTCTCGCTACATGACTGTGGTCAGACTGGAAAATCGCGTTGGGACTAGGTTCCTGCGAGTTTTATCAAAATAAATTCTGGGTGGTTCTCTCCTTTTCTGCATACCTTTTGCAATTCCGGGAAATGGCCCGGCCCACTTTTGTTTTTTGGCCAGTTCACATCACCAGAAGCCCCGCTTTCCAGCCTCTGAACGGCTCCAAGCTTGCTGGGTCGGAAAATTGACTCCGTTGAAAACTGCACACGCTGATTCCCGCATTTTTCATGCCTACGAAAAACACCGCTCGTGAGTCAATTGCCATTGAAAAACAGTGGCTTGACGGAATTTCATTCTAACTTCGTTTTTCGCATGCGTACCTTCTGCTTCCTTCTCAGATCGCTGTTTCTTCACCCGTCAAGCGTCTGCTCATGGCCGGGACAAATCGTCATTTATGCGCAAAATTTCGAAGCGATAGGATTTTTTTCAAGAAAGGCTAAAAATACTGCAATGAAGGCAAATCGCCAAAAGGCGCTGCAAGATCAACCTTCGCCGACCTTCGTGCCCGATGTTCCAGGCCGGACATAGGATTCCCTCTACCAGCGTGGCGTGTCATGTTGGGCCATGAGATGCGATGGTATCGCCTAAACCTGAGCCTGTACGACCGTGCTGAACTTCAATCTCTGGCTCGGAACCGCAACATGCCGCGCAAGCGGGTCTGGCGGGCCGAGATCATTATGGCCACGGAGGTCCGAAATGGCACGTTCGATATCATGCGGCGGGCGCAGACTTCGAAGCCGAGCGCCTAACGTTTGCAGGAGATGTATCTTGATGAGAGCGTTGCCGGGTTGAAGCGTGACAAGACCTGTCCGTCGTGGCTGCCTCGTTTGCCACGCGAGACAAGGCCCAAAGTGATCGCTAGGACGGTGCAGGAGATTCCACCCAATGCCACCCATTGGAGCCGTTCGCTGATGGCAGAGGCGGTGAGAATTTCGCCCTCGAGAGTGGGTCGGATCTGGGCTGACGCAGGTCTGAATCCGCATCTGTCGGAGAGTTTCAAGGTCTCGAATGACCCGGCTTTTGAGGAGAAAGTCACCGATATCGTGGCACGTTATCTCGATCCGCAAATAGATTTGGAAACACCATAAGATCTAGAGGTTCACCGCAGCGAACCTGTCATGCAAAAGCACAGCATTGGGTCTTGCGAAAAAATAACTTTCAGAATTTCTCATAAAAATATTTAAAAACATGTACTTATGATGACAATTCATCGTGTCTGAGATATGATGATGACCATGTGCCGGACACTTGATCCGGAGCGAAGCTTCGACGGAGCAAGACATGGATCTCGATTTTTGGGCCAAGCTGGAAACTGCCGACAACATCAGAATTTGTCATCCCGTACACGGCGAGTTTTCTGTCATGATCTCATCGCGTGAAGACTCAAAAAATAATTTGCTTCGAAAACAGACGGTCTTTCATGTGCTGAAAGAAGGTGGGTTCAGTATCGATACGTACATGCCGCAATCAGACTGTGTGTCCTGGATGCCTGATCCGAAGCCAACGATGCCCCTTTTCTTGCCAGAAAACCCCGAGGAATTGGTCCAAGCTGTCAAAGACGACTACCGTGCCCGATTGAACGTGATGCTTGACAGCTTGGCAAATTTGCCAGTGATCGGAGGTAAAGAAATCGGATCTGTGCCATATGGATGGCTGATGCTCGCAGAGATCCTTGTTGAGAGCTTTGACAAAGCTCTGGAACTCTTTCCGAACGGGACAATCAAGATCGTTCAAATAAAGGAGAAATTTGGCTCACTTCGCATATACGTAGAAACAAACGGGCCGGACGCATTCCGAGGATTGGTGAATCGGTCAATCAAGTGGGCTACAGCAGCTTCAACGGGGCGGTGTGCAGTAACCGGCCGAAAAGGCCAAATTGTGGATACTGCTTGGCTCTTGTGTCTCTGTTCAGAAGCTCAATTCTGGCGCACAAACTACCCAAAGGCGTTCAACTCTCTCGTTTATCCCTGAAGAAGCGACACACGCGGCCCAGAGCCGACACTCGATGCGATCCCGGATTGCTGCGGTCGCAGCCCGCTTACCGGCCATTCGCTGCGCCGCAAATCTCCGGAGAAGGCCGAACTCATATTTTGCGAGAAAATCGTGCTATTCGGCCGGTAATAGCGAGTGCCTGCACCGCTTTGGCATGCAGACCTCCTGGGTTGATTGCAGACGGAATGTTCTGAGGCAACCAAGGCAGGAGCTTTCCAGAATGCGATTTCACATCATCAACCGGTCCACCTTGCGGCGTACGTCTTCGCGCAGGCGGTCGGCCCGTTGAGCCCGTTCGGCCAAAGTCCGTGCATCTTCGGTTTTCGGCCCGTGGACATAGCCCGTGGCGGCCGTGATCAGCCTTTGCGCGGCGTCGAACGTGGCCACGAAGAGTGTGCGGGGATCGCCCGACGAGAAAGAATGGGCGGTGTGGGTTTCGGGCATGTCGGTCATAGTGCCGGTCCTTGTCATTTGCTTGCTATCCTGAAGACCAAACTAAGCAAGCGGAGCCGGACCCGCGTCGGGAGGGTTCCCCATTTTTGCGCTTTGGCATTCCCTATTTTTCCGCCATTGTCGGCGCGGGCCATCATTGGGTGCGGCCCGCCATAGGGAGACGGCATCGTGGATATCCCTATCCTCGAACGCGACGCGGCGCTTGCGCAGCTGGACAGCCTGGCCCGGGCCGCGCGCGACGGGGCCGGGCACAGCGTTTTCGTCACCGGCGAGGCGGGCGCGGGCAAGACCACCCTGTTGCGCGCCTTCGAAGAGCGGATGACAGGGGCCCGGTCCCTGCGCGGCGCCTGCGAGGACCTGTCGATCCCCGAACCGCTCGGCCCCTTGCGGGACGTTGCCGTCGATGCCGGGGTCGATCTGGATGCGCTGTGGCGGAACGAAGGCGACCGGCTGTCAGTCTTCCTGAACCTGCTCACGGCCATCGAGGAGGCCGGGGAGACGTCGCTTTTGCTGATCGAGGATCTGCATTGGGCGGACGAGGCCACGCTCGATTTCGTGCGTTTCGCCGCACGCCGCCTGCGGACACGCCGCATCCTGATGGTCGTGACCGCCCGCGATGACGAGACCGAGGGCCGCCCGCAATTGCGTCGCGCGATGGATGGTGTTGCCGCCTCGGACGCGACCCGGATCGCCTTGCAGCCGCTCTCTGCCGACGCGGTCAACTGCCTGGCGGCGGGCAGCGGTCAGGCCCCGGACGAGGTTTACCGGATCACGGGGGGCAATCCTTTCTACGTGACCGAGCTTTTGCGCGGCGGCAAGGATGACGCCCTGCGCAGCGTGCAGGACACGGTGCTGAACCGGCTGGGCCGCCTGCCGCCTGAGACCATGCACGTGCTTGAGGCCGTGTCGATCTTTCCGCGGCGGGCGGAACGTGGCTGGGCGCTGGCGATCGCCGGGGTCGAGGACGAGGCGCTTGATCCTGCAATCGAAAGCGGGTTGATCCAGGAGGATGACACCCACCTGGCCTACCGGCACGAAATCGCCCGGCTGGCGGTGGAAACCGCCCTGAAACCCACGCGGCGGCGGCGTCTCAACGCGGCCCTGCTGGCGCGGATGCAGGCGGACGCGGGTGTGCCCAACGCACGGCAGATGCACCATGCACGTGCCGCCGGTGACAGTGCGCAAATCGCGCGCCTTGCCCCGCTCGCGGGTCGCGAGGCGATGGCGGCCGGTGCCAACCGGCAGGCCGCCGACTACCTGTCCATCGCGGTCGAGCTTGCGGATCCGCAGGATGAAGCCACCCTGGCCGCACTGCTCTTTGAGGCTGGCGAGGCCTGTCGCCTTGTCAGCCGGTTGAGGGATGCAATGGCGTTTTTCGAGCGCGCGGCCGACGTCGCCGGGGCCGATACCACGCTAAAGGGCCGCATCCTGCAGCGCCTGTCGCGCGTGAAGTGGACCGCTGGTCAAAAGGCGCAGGCGCGGACGCTGGGCGACAAAGCGATCGCCCTGCAGGAAGGGGCGGACACCGATGAACTGGCCATGGCGCTGGCCAGCCGCGCGCAGATCGCCATGTCGGACTACGAGATGGAAGCCAGCCTGCCGGTCGCGCAACGCGCGCTTGAAATGGCGCAGCGACTGGGCCGAAAGGACATCGTCAGTCACGCTCTCAGCACGTTGTCGCTGGCCAGCCTGTTCGACACCGCGGACCACAACGCGCTTTACATCGAAAGCATCGAGGCTGCGAAAGCGGCACGCAGCCCGATCAACCTGACACGGAGCCTGTCGAATGGTGGCGTTGTCAACTGGTATGGCCTGCGGTTCGAGGAGGCTCTCGACCTTTTCGACAGAGCAATCGCCACGGCTTACGAGACGGACACGATCGAACAAGTGGATTTTCACCAGGGGTTTCGGGTGCATGTTCTGGATCGGCTCGGTCGATGGGACGACGCCCTCGCGACCGCGCAAGACGTCCTGTCCAAGCCGCTGGAACAATCCTCGCCAGCGATCATGCTGCGATTGGCCTCGTCGCGGATCGCCATGCGGCGCGGGAACAGCGATGGCAGGGAGCATCTGGACGAGATCGAAGACCTGATGGGCAGCGAGGAAGACGGCCGCCACATCTGCGATGTCGCCTGTCTGTTCGCCGAACGCGCCTGGCTGGGGCTGGAAGACGCGGCCCGCGCGCAGGACAGGATGGATGAGGCGCTTGCGCTGCCGTTCAACCCGATGCTCAAAGAGGATTTTCTGGACTGGCAGCGGCGGATTGACCCGGCCCGGCTGCCCGGCGGGCTGCGCGGGCTTCACGGTCCATACCAGGCCTCCATGGAAGGCGACTGGGCCGCAGCAGCCGCGCATTGGCAGCAGGCGGGCGATCCCTACCGCGCGGCGCTTGCCCTGGCCGAAGGCGACGAGGAAGCCGTTGCCCGGGCGCTTCTCATCCTCGGCCGGCTTGGCGCTGCACGCGTGCGTGAGGCCGTCTTGGGCCGCGCGCGCGACCGCGGACTAGACCTCGACGCCCCGGCCAGGCCACGCGCGACGACGCTCGAAAACCCGGCGGGTCTGACGAAACGGCAGATGCAGGTACTTGGCTTGCTGGGCGAAGGCCTGTCGAATGCCGCCATCGCGGACCGGTTGTTCGTCTCGGCCAAAACCGTCGACCACCACGTTTCTGCCATCCTAAGCAAGCTCGATGTCGCTTCGCGCGGCGAAGCCGCGGCACTGGCACGCAAGGAAGGTTGGCTCTGACGCAACCATTCCATCCCGGCCCAGATGTATGTACCGGCTGCTGTTCGCAATTGATTTCTTCGCATGTTCTCGGAAGTCGCTCATATGTATCCGGCCTGTTGATCGACACGCGGGTCGTGGCCTTGTTGGGGTTACGCACGCAACGTGATCTCATTACCGGACAGGTCGATCATGACCTAAAGGGCCGTCAGATTCTGGGGGCGTAATATTTCCGTTCCATGCTTTCGATCTATCGCGAACTCCTTTGGGTTGCTCCGGCTTTATTAGACGCCGAACGCAACCTCGTCTCTAGGCGCGTCAAACGCCGTTTTGTGTCTCAAAATACTCCAAGCCATGCGTGCTAGCTTGTTGGCAAGAGCAATTGCCGCCTTATTGCGGTGCATGCGTTCTGATGCCCGGGCCAGCCATTCGCCAAAACTGAAGTCTGGCCAGCGATGCGGTCGCATCATGATGATCTTTGCAGCTTGCACGAACAACATCCTTAGATACCTGCTACCGCGTTTGGAGATGCGTCCGAGGACCGTCCGTCCTCCGGTGCTGTATTGCCGGGGAACCAAACCCACCCAGGCCGCAAAGTCACGTCCGCGATCGAAGGCCTCGCCTTCACCAATCGCCGCGACCATCGCCGTTGAGATCATTGGGCCAATACCCGGAACCGTCATGACGTTGACGCAGTTCTCTTCGGATCGACTGATCTCCTCGATCTCCGCGGAAACCTTATCGATCCGATCATCCATCCACATCCAGTCGCCATAGAGACCGATCAGAATTGACCGCATCCGGGGTGATATTTCGTCTTTGCGCTCTTCCAGGATCGTCTCAAACGAGTTCTTCAGCGCACGAAGGCCTTTGCGCACAGTGATACCCTGCTCGATCAAGAACGCACGGATTTGGTTGATCGTCGCTGTCCTCCGCGACACCAACCGAGATCGCACACGATGCAAGGCTTGAAGGTCAAGCTGGTCTTGAGATTTCTCGGAGACCGCCTTCAAGTTCGGACGTAGTGCGGCTTCCGCAATTGCCTCAGCGTCGTTGTAATCGTTCTTTTGGCCCTTGTTGAACGGCTTCACGTAGATCGCAGGGATGATCCGTGGCTCGAAACCCATCTCGCGCAATTTCCGACTGACAAAATGGGCGCTCAGGCAAGCTTCCATGCCCACAATACAGGGCGGCAGTTTTTCGAACGTCGCCACCAATGCCAATCGCTTGATCTGCTTGCGCAGGACACGTTGCCCTGAGTAGTCGAAACCCACCAAATGGAATGTATCTTTGCCGATATCGATGCCAATCGACATCAGCTCGTCAATCTTACTCTTCGCCATGCTACTTCTCCTATCTGCAGGTGAAATAGGCTAAGCCTAACCTGCTGGGTGAAGCAGCCGGTACATCCCATTACCGGACTTTGACGCTTTGTTTTGACGCCGCACCGCAGCTTCGCCAGACAAGCCATTGATACATCGCGCAGCATTTTCACTTCGGCAATGACCGGGTCGCGGAAGAAGCCGACTATCGGCTTGGCTCACGGATGGTGGGTGTCTGCGGTTTTCGGCATGCGGACCCGGTGTTTGTCCACAGCCTTCGCCAGATTCTGGGCGATGAAGAAATAAGGACGTAATTTGACACCTGACCGCGCATCAGTTCAAGCACTCTAGGTGAATGCCGACTGCTCAAACTCAGGTGGGTTGGGACTCGCTCTTGTGTCCGAGGGAGCCTCGAACCAGCAACTCACAATCCACGCGTTGTGTCATCGGCGTAACCGCCTGTCCTTCGAATTGCGCGAGCATCACCTGACCAGCTGCCTTGCCGATTTCGTGCAGTTGCATGCGCACAGTTGTCAGAGCCGGGTTGATCATGTCGAGTAATGGGATGTCGTTGTAGCCCGTGATCGACACATCGGATGGAATCGACAGCCCCACCTCTCGGCAGGCCCGGATTGCGCCAATGGCAACGAGGTCGTTCACGCAAATGATGGCGTCCGGACGGCTTTCTCCGGCGGTCAGAAGGGTCTCTGCAGCCCGTTTCCCTTCCTTCACTGACATGCGCGGGACGGCGACACTGCGGTGGTCCGGCAGTGCCACACCGGCTTGATCCAGTGTGTCTTTGATCCCGTGCCAGCGTTCCCGCGCGGTCGACAGGTACTGCGGGGCCAGAATGACGGCGACATCCTGAAAGCCAGACGCGAGGACATGCTCTATCATCGCCCGCATGCCACCGTAGCAATCGTTGACGACCGCAGGTGATGTCTCCTGTTCTGTCTGACGAAGGACCGACACCAGCGGGATACCGAGTTGCTGGCAGCGCTCGACAACTGGATCCTGCAACCGTGTCGTTGCGAGAAATATCCCATCGACCAGCCGTGCGGCCATCCGATTGACGATGTCGAGCTCCACATCGAGGTCATAACCCGTGTTGCTGACGAGAACGGCAAACCCCTGCGGTGACAGGGCGTCTTCAATTCCGCTCAGGATCGGGGGATAGACCGGGTCGTTCATGTCATGGACGATCAACCCAATCGACCGTGTGGACTGGGTGCGCAGACTCGCCGCAATCGAGTTTGGGTGATAGCCAAGTTCCTTGGCCACGGACCGCACGCGTTCCGCCACATCATCAGAAATCCGGCCTTTCGCCTCCGGTCGCAAGACACGTGACACGGTCGAATAATGAACACCCGAGGCCGCCGCGACATCGGACAGCTTCACACGTGCCGCCCGGTGTTCAGCGCGCTTTGTCTTGCCATCTGCCATTTTGCCCGCCCACGTCTTTGCACCTCGTTCCGCCCATGCTTAGACCCATTGATTGATATAGACGAGATGTGGCCAAGCCGTGATCAAACCGAGGACGAAGATCATCATCAGCGCAAAGGGCACTGCACCCATGAACACATCGCCCAGCGTTATTCGGGGGTCTTCGATACAACCTTTGATCACAAAACACGCAATGCCCAAGGGTGGCGTCAGCAGACCCACTTCCACGGCGATGACCGTCAGGATGCCAAACCAAATCGGGTCTGCCTCGAACCCCTGCATTACCGGCAGAAACAGCGGCACCATGATCAGAATGATGGAGACGGAGTCGATGATCGTGCCGAGGATCAGAACCACCAACACGTAGATGAGCACCACCAACAGGAACTGGTCTGTCGCCGTTTGGACAAAGCCACCGATCTCTGTTGGAACGCCAGCCAAGGCTAGAGATCGACTGTACATGGTCGCAGCAATGATCAGAAAACAGATCGAAGCCGTGATGTGCCCGGTCTCCAAGAGAACCTTCCAGAACGCTTTCAGGCTCATTTTCTTGCGGGCCACGGCAAGCACCAAGGCGCAGATTGCCCCCACAGCCCCCGCTTCTGTCGGCGTGAAGATGCCGCCGTAGATGCCGCCCAGAACGATAAAGACCAAGCCCATCAATGGCAGGAACTTGAGGAAAATTTCAAAAAGGCTGTGCCGGTCTCTTGGATCGCTTTCGGCAATAGCCGCCTGATCAGAAAATCGCCCTGTCTGATCATAGACAAACCACGGCATAAAATACGCCATGCCGATGATGCCGATGCAATAAACCGTTGAGAGCAGAATCCCGGGACCAATGCCCGCAAAAAACATCATCCCAATCGATTGCTCTGTCAGAATGGCGTAGATAATCAGTAGGATGCTGGGTGGGATCAACATGCCCAAAACCGAGCTGCCCGCAACCGTACCAACGGCAAAACGTGGGCTGTAGCCAAGACGCAGCATCTCTGGGACGGCAACACGGGTGAACACTGCCGCCGAGGCGATGGACACACCAGTCACAGCAGCAAAAACGGCATTGGAGCCCACTGTCGCAATCCCCAGACCACCACGGACGCGCCTGAGGAAATAGTCCCCGACATCGTAAGCATCCCTGCCCACATCAGACGCACTCATGATCAACCCCATAAGGACAAATAGAGGGATCACGGCAAAGGTCTGATCGGCAATCCCGTCAGCGGCAGCGAGTGTAAGCAGCTTCATGGCCAGCGTCAGGCTATCCTTCTGAAGGGCCACCGACAGAAACGAGACAAGGCTCAGGGCTATGCCGACATGCATTCCCGAATAGATCAGCAGGACAATTGCCCCAACCGAGATCAGACCGATTTCCAGCCCAGTCATTTGGCACCTCCAAAGGTGGTCACAGGATGAAGAAAGTTTAAGAGTGTCTGCTTGAGCAACGCGTCACCCGCCGCGCAGTGCCTTGGCATTGCGAGAGGCTAGAACGAGGAACTGGATCGACGCCGCTGTGGCTCCCAGAAGCATGATCCCTTCCAGTGGCCATGTGGGCGCTGTGAATATCCCAACATTGCCTTTGTAATAGCCCCGGCTCCAGGCATCGATCAGCCGTGGGAACTGACCATAGGCAATTATGGCGAGCATGATCGCACCCGCGAGATTGAAGACCATGCGCAGTGCTTGGTCTGCCAATTTCCCTTTCACCCGCGCGATGAAGTTGAGAAACGTGTCCGACCGGGTCAGACGCTTCACGCGGATGGTATGGGCCAGTTGCAGATAGACCACGGCCACGATGCCCATCTCGGTCAGCTCGAAGGTGCCTGCAAGGGGCGCATCAAAGAGCCAACGGCCAAAGACATCGACATTCACGATGATCATCATGCCAAGAACAATCAACGCACCGACTGCATCCATGCCGATCACGAACGGAGTGAAGCCGGGCGTGGGTGGCTCCTCTGAAGGGGCCGGAGCCCCTTCAGAGGTGGATACGCGATCCTCTGTCACTGGTCCCACTGCCGTGCAACGGGCTGACCGGCGTCCCGCATGGCCTGCATGTACTCGGTCAGGATCTCCTGAGCCGGGACACCTTGCGCTTCGAGGTTATCGACCCATTCTTGTGCGAGGTCGGGAAGTGTTTCGGCCCATTCGGCGCGCTCCTGCGGATCGATCTCAACCACACTGCCGCCATTGGCGACAAAGGTCTCGCGAGCCTGACTGCCTAGCTCGGCTGCAAAGTTGCCGATGTCGATGCCATATTGTTTGGCCGCAGCGATCATCGCTTCCTTGACCTCGTCTGGGTAGCCGTCCCAAGCCTGTTGGTTGGCATTGATGACATAGGAGTTCACACCACCAAGGTTGGCGTTGAAGTAGTTTCCGCAGACCTCGTAGAACTTGAGGGACACGACAGCTTCACCCCAAACCAGCATCGCATCGACCACGCCGGTCTCAACAAGCTGGTAGAAGTTCCCAAGGCTGCCGGTGACACCCGTGGCTCCAGCTGGTTCGATCCAGCGCAGGTTGGGACCAGCGCCCGCGACTTTCAGCCCGTCAATGTCGCTCAATGAATTGATCGGCTCAGAGGAGCATAGAATATAATTGTCCGGTATGCCGCTTGCCGAGAGTGTGACCTGGTTCAGGTTGGTCCATGTGTCCCGAAACGCCGGGTACTTGTCGACAAGGCCGTCAACCACTTCGTGGATCAGAACCAGATCGGTGGTGGTAAAGGGTGTAACATAGCCAATCTGATAGACAGGCAGCTTGTCAGCATGAAACGCGGTCGGAATGACCCCCATGTCCGCCAGACCTGTTTCGATGGCCTCCAGTTCACCAGCGGGCTTGGCAAGCGTTCCAGAGAAGGCTTCCTGCCAGTTAATTGCGTAGTTGCCGGTCTCGGCCAACCGCGAATCCACGCCCGGCATAAAGCTCTCTTTCAGCATTTTGACTGCAGCTACCGCTGGCGAGAACCCAGAGACGATGCTGACGTCGATCTCCTCTTGCGCGTAGGCAGGTGCTGCAAAGCCCAACCCAGCGGCAAGAAGCACGCCGGACAAGACCTTGGTGGCCCCGCTCGAAGTTTTTGTATGAAAATGTGTCATGTGTCTCCTCCCTTGATTGATTGACTGACTGTTCTGCGCGCCTACTCGACCGAGGCGTGCGCATTTCCGTTCACAGACAGGCTGTGAACGATCTCATTTGCTTGACCGAGCGTCTGTTCGACGAAACATCCACGCCGCGCTGCGCTGATCAACTCGGCCACTTTCTCCGGGTCGGAAGACGATGTGACGTCGACGTCGATCTCGAACCCGACCGGGCGGCCTTGATACGGCCCGACAGCGTCCGGCAGAGCCTCCCACTTTGCGCGGCAATCGACCTTGACGTCTTCCAAATCCACTTTGAGGCGCTTTGCAAAGACTCTGATCTGAGTCATCAGGCATCCCACCAGGCCCGTCAGAAAGAACTCCAGCGGTGTCGGTGCGGTGTCATCCCCGCCTTGGAACTTGCCCTCATCGGTTGCGAGCATCCGGGTCACTTGGAACGGTTGAACCGCCGACAGAGTGACCTCGTTGCGCAACTTGCCCACGCACACGCCCTCCGCCGTGAAATGCACATTGAATAAGGGTTGTGACATGGTGAACTCCCGAAAAGACTGCTGCGCAAACGTTTGCACACCTTCTGGTGTTCAGGGTGTATCAGTAAGTTCTAAAGTATTCATTTTGGACTTTCTCCCAAGCATTCTGGACAGCTTGAATATTGACAGGGGCCACTAAATAGAATCCCAGGGCTTGTGAATGCTCAGCTGCACCCACGCCGCTGAAGGCTTCTTTCCGTGCTTGAGTGTTCTGAACGGCTCCGAGTTCAGCAGCATCACCAGTGAGCAGTGCTGTCTCCGGCGTAGAGTCGTTGCATGCGACGCACGCCATCATGTGCTGTGTCGGCTGATCGCGCACTTCACCAGTTCGAGCGAAGTGGAGCATCCGGAAAAATGGGCTTTTGTTCCCATTAGATCGGTCGCAGAATTTTCGCGTCGTGGATGCGCCATCACCGACACGCATCGGCCTACAGCCTACATCCAACGCATGGTCTCGATGTTTCGTTCACAGCCCGCTTAACGGCCATTCGTCGCGAATGTGCCAACGGCAGCCATCTACCGGTTTCGTCTTTCACAGTGTGCCTAATCAATTGAATTAGAGTTTCAATTTGAGCAAAGCTTGAACACAAGTCGCGTCCTTTGTGATCGTCACTTTCGACCGCCGAATGTGACGTTGTACCGAGTGTTTCGCGGTGGGTGACTGCACGGGTCCAAGCATACATAGCGCCAGCGTTGAACAATCGACCCAGTTCGTAGACTGGGGTACGATGATCCAGGCAGGGAGTTCAGTGCAATTTGAGACCGAGTTGACTGCTGTATCGCTGCGACGAAAGCCGTCGCCCAATGCGAAGCGCGCTCAGCCGTAGTCGGGCTTAACCTCGCGCCCTGATTTCGCTGACTTCTCACAAGCCAGCGCGATGGCGAGGGCGGAACGACCGTGTTCGGCGGTGGCCGAGGGTGCGCGGCCCGTGGTGACGGCGTCGTAGAATTCATCCAGTGCGTTGTAGAAAGACCGGTCGTAGCGTTCGAGAAAGAAGTGCTTGAGCGGTTTGCGCGCGATGGTGCGGTTCTTGTCCCAGCGCACCAGATTGTCGTCCCGGTGGTTGAGGGTCTGCACCATGCCGTCATCGCCAAAGGCTTCGAGCCGCTGGTCAAACCCGTAGGCGCAAGCGCGGGAATTGTTGATGTGAACCAAAGCGCCGGACGGCATTTTCAGGGTCGTCATGGTCATGTCGAAATCGCCCTCTGCGGCGATGTTCATGTCGAACATGCACGATCCGGCAGCCATGACTTCGGCTGGGCGTTCGCCTGCGACCCAGCAAAGCAGGTCGATGTCGTGGATCGTAGCATCGACAAAATACCCCCCCGAGGCGCGCACATACTCAATTGGCGGTGGGCTCGGTTCGCGCGACCAGCTCATCAGCATGTTGAGCCGCCCGATCTCACCGCGTTTCACGGCCGCGCGCAAAGCGGCATTGTCCGGATCAAATCGCCGATTAAAGCCCAGCATGAACGGCACGGGATGTTCGCGCAGCGAAGCGAGTGCCCGATCAACCCGGTCCAGCGACTGATCCAAAGGCTTTTCGCAGTAAATCGGTTTGCCGGCGCGGGCTGCTGCTTCGATATAGTCCAGGTGCGTATCGGTGGGCGTCGCAATTACCACGGCATCCACCTTTGGGTCGGCCAGCACCGCATGCAAATCGTCCATCGGGCGTCCGCCGTACTGGTCAGCGGCTTTCCGGGCCGAGGTCATGCGCGGATTATAAACCACCTCAAGCCGCAGCCCGGGATGGGCGTTGATCTTCGGGCCATAGACATGGGCCATGCGGCCCGTACCCATCAGGGCCAGTCCAAGCGATTGCATCAAGCGTGCTCCTTCACGTCTTCGAGTATCAGGGACGCGGCCTTCTCGCCGATCATGATCGTGGCCGCGTTGGTATTGCCTGTGACGATGCGGGGCATGATCGACGCATCGGCCACGCGCAGCCCGTCAATACCGCGCACGCGCAGCCGTAGATCGACGACAGCCTCGTCGCCCACACCCATCTTGCAGGTGCCGACGGGGTGCAGCAGGGAGAGGCCGTTGGCGCGGCAATACTCCAGCAACTCGGCGTCGGTTTGCACCTCCTTGCCGGGCGACAGCTCGTAGTCCACACAGTCGGACATGGGCGCCGTGGCCGCGATCTTGCGGCCGAATTTCAGACCGGCAATGGCCGCGCGATGGTCGGCCTCATCGGCAAAAAAATTGAACTGGATCTGCGGCTGATCTGTCGGAGCCGGACCAGAGATCCGCACATGCCCTCGCGAGTTCGGTCGCATGTGTTCGGCAAGGATGGTAAAGCCAGAGAACGGGTGTGGCTTGAGTTGCTCATCGGTACACCAAGCCATGAAGGTGACCATCATGTCGGGGCGGTCGACCTCAGGGCCCGAGCAGATGAAGGTATTGGAATAATTGCCATTGTCGGCAAACGGCCCAGTGCGAAAGATTAGGTGACGCAGCAGTTGCAGCCCGCCTTTCAGCTTGTTGTTGTATAAATCGTTGACCGTCGCATGCACCCTCGAGCGATATTCGGCCCCGATGCCGAAATGATCCTGAAGGTTCTCACCCACCCCCGACGAGTCATGCTGCACCGCGATGCCTTGCTGCCGTAGCAAAGCGCCGGGACCGATGCCGGAAAGCTGGAGAAGCTGCGGTGAATTGAACGTTCCACCACTCAGGATGATCTCACGCCGTGCGCGGGCCTCATGCGTGCCACTTCGGTCGGTCCAGCGCACACCCGTGGCGCGCTTTCCCTCAAGGATGATTCTTTCGACCATGGCGTGCAATTTCAGGTCGATGTTCCGTTTCGCAGCCCCGCGCAGATAGCCCGCCGCCGTACTCCACCGCATGCCCTTTTTTGTCGTGGTCTGGACATACCCGGTGCCTTCCTGTTGGGGGCCGTTGAAATCGTCGTTGCGCGGGACGCCGAGCGCCTCGGACGCAGCATGGAAGGCTTCGCCAAGGGCATGCTTGGTGCGAATGTCTGATACGGCGACTGGCCCGCCAGTTCCGTGATGCTCACTGGCGCCGCGTTCTTGATCCTCGCAGGATTTGAAGAAGGGCAACACCCCGTCCCACCCCCCAGCCGGTGCAGCCCTCGGCCTCCCAGCCGTCGAAATCCTGCGGCTGGCCACGCATGTAGATCATGCCGTTGATGGCCCCGGTGCCGCCCAAAACCTTACCGCGGGGCTGAAACAGGCGGCGCCCCTTCAGATGCGGCTCTGGCGCGCTTTCATAGCACCAGTTAACAGACGGGTTCGCATAGAGCATCGAATAGCCCAGAGGGATATGGATGAAAGGATTGCGGTCTTTGCCACCCGCCTCAAGCAGCAGCACCAAATACCCGGCTTCGGCCAAACGCCCTGCCACCGCGCAACCCGCAGACCCGGCACCAATAACGATGTAGTCATACTCCGATTGCGCCATGGATTCCTCCCCAGAAATTCGTGTCGGGGACAACGTTGCACGGCTTTAGCTTGTTGAAGAACACGCGAAATGTCAGATTTGGATTAACTTCGGCTGGCACGACGATCCCACTTTGAAAGCATTGCGCGGAACATGCCCGTCGTATGAAAGGAGCCGCCCAGATGACACGCGAGGAATTGCTTCGCATTCTGACTTTTGTGGAAGCGAACCGCGAGCTTTCCGAAAAACGGACAAACCTTGCCACGATAGACCCGCGCTGGAACATCGTGGCTTTTGCCATGCGGAGGCATCTGGATGGCAAACTGCTGACTGTGACGTCGGCGGCGATGGCGGCGGATGTACCCTATGGCACAGCGATGCGGCGCATCAGCGAGTTGATCGACGAAGGATTGCTGCACCAAACGACCCAAGTCACGGACTGGAAAGTCTTTTTCGCTGCATCCTACGCAGCAAGCTGATCGCTGAATTCGAAAGTTTTGCCACTCAGCTTAAGGCAATGGTTGGTAATACCTTTGGCTTTACAACTGGTGATGGTGAGATGGGCGACTTCTATTTCGGGGGCTACTACATGGCCTCTCGGACATTACCCTATCCCAGCGCAATGAGGACTGGAGTCGGTGTTGAACGCACGTTTCGGATTCTCAGCCCGATCGACCCGACCTTTAAGACACTTAGCGAGTTTTCGTCCAATTTGGACGAGCTGTGTGGAGCCAGCATCGAAATCGCCAACCTGCCGCTTGATGAGCTGCATGGGGAAATCATGGGCAACGCTGGACGACAAGTCTCCAAATATGATTTAATGGCGGTTGATCTGCCTTGGATTGGTCAACTGGCGACCGAAGGGGTGATTGAACCGCTGGACGAGATTATGCGCGACGAGCGCTATAACCCATCCGATTTTCACAAACGCAGCTTACAATGGCTCGTCATGGAACGGCAGCCAATACGGGCTGCCAATTCAGCCCACGGCCGAATTGCTGTTTTGCCGCGCCGATCTGTTTGCAGAGGCTGGGCTATCCTGCCCCACAACAACCGACGAGTTGTTGCTTGCAGCAAGGGTATTGCACCGTTCTGGCTTCAACATGTCAGGCATTGTGATGAATTTTGGGCGCGGGACACCAGTGGCCCACACATTCATGCAAACGCTGGCGGATTTCGGTCAGCCAATCATCAATCTCGACCCGCTGGGTGATGAGTTCAACGTGTCTAATATCGAAAAGGAAAACTATCGCCCACAGCTTGATACCGATGCCGCCCGAGACACAGCCGAATTCCTGCTGGAGCTGGCCGAGTTTTTCACACAAAGAAAGTCTTAGTTGCAACTGGGATCGGCGGATCAGCATCTTTTCAAAGGGCGAAGCGGCAATGACCTATGGTTGGAGTATCCGCGCCGCCGCCTTTGAGCTGGACACGAATTCGCCGGCCCATGGCAATGTGAAATTCATACCGCATCCGCACGGCCCGGCGCGCGCGCGCTGTGTCGCCTATCGGAGGGTTCTCACTGGCGATGCCTTCGGGCCTAAGTGAGGAGCGCAAGAAAGCATCCTGGAAGGTCATGGAATACCTGACCCGGCCCGAAATGCTGAAATGGTACGTATTGAATGGCAACCTTACCAGCCCGCGCTTTTCGACCAGCGCGGACCCCGAAGTTCAAGCCAGTTCTTCGCTTATCAGCGAGGTTGACGCCATGGCGCGACGCGGCGAGTTGCAAACTTGGCCCCGCCCCCCGATCCCCGAGTTCAGCGAGCTTTTGAGCATTCTTGGCGACGAGATGCACATGATGCTGCAGGGCGTGGTGTCTGTAGAGGAGGCACTTAGCAAGTCGCAGAACCGGATTGACGCGTTGATGCGGGAGCGAGGGCACTACTGAGCTACGCAGCCTGCGCCTCTCATATCTCACCTGCTTCGGGTAGGAACGCAAGCGTTCAGCGCAACACAAATCTGAAATAAAACGCTCCCGCGGTTTCCCGCAGGAGCGCAACTTTAGCGACTGGTTGAGGCCCTTACCAACTCGGGCGTTCGAACTCGTCGACGTTTTCAGGCAAAACCATGGGCGTTTCGATGCCTTGTAGCTCGGGCACATCGATGCCGTTTGCCACCTTGATTGCCGTCTGAATGGCTAGGATCGCGTCATCGACTGGCGATTGCTTGTTCGATCCCGAATGCCAACCAGCCTTCATTGCGTCCCATCCCTCGCCAAATTGGTTACACGTGACCACCTTGACGTCGCCGGGTTCCTTGCCGGCGCCTTGAAGGGCGGAAATCACGCCCAGCCCCATGCCGTCGTCAAAGGCGTAGACGCCGTCGATATCATCACCGAATTGGGTCAGGAAGGTTTCCATCACTGTCTGGGCCTTTTCGCGATTCCATTCGGCGGTCTGGCTGGCAAGGATGGTGATGCCCGGATGGTCGTCGGCCATCTTGTCGAGGAAGCAGTTCTTGCGCAGGATCGACACTGAATAGCCGGGCGTGCCCTCAACCACCACGATGTCGCCTTCGCCACCAAGCGCATCTGCCAGCATGTCGGCCGATTGTTCCGCCTGTGCGCAGTCATCTGGGCCGGTGTGGCCGACAATATAGCGACGACCTGCTTCGCCGATGGGCGAGTTCGAGGTGATGACTGGAATGCCGGACCGCGACGCATTGCGGATCGCTGGGATCAGCGCGTTCTGCGAAGTGGGCCATACCACCAGCGCATCCATGTTTTGCGACGCCATGTCCTGAATCTGGTCAAACTGCGTAGCCGGGTCGCCCTGTGGGTCCATGACGGTCGCCTGAATGCCAAGTTCCTTGGTGTAGGCCTCAGCGGTTTCCGCATATTTCGCCTGATAGGCGTTGGAGCCAGGGTAGAGTACGGTAATTCCGATGCGGGTTTCGGACAGCGGTTTTTTTTGAGCTCGCCGCCGAGCCATTCTGGCGCATCCTGCGCTGTTGCGCCGCCAGCGGCGCAGGCAATGGCTGTTGTTAGAGCCAGCACTTTCTTGAATTTCATCATGTGTTCCTCCTCTGGTCGCTGCCGTTCCTCCTGAATGCACGCCACGTTGGCAGCGTTGAGCGTGCTACGATCCGACTGTTTGGCAGAAAAGACGCGCGCTCAATTGCTGAAATATCCAAATCTGATTTTTGAATAGAGGTCTCCACGTGCGCCTATGAGATGCGTAGCTTTCAAGAAAGCAAAAGAAGATTCATTCTGGATATATTGGTAGTTTTGCGTCTCCTGACCGCTGCCTACCCTCTACGCGGGGAGGACATTTTCGTATGGGACAGACGATCAACGAGCTGTTGCGCCGACATGGGCTTGTATTGGCTTTCATGGTTTTTCTGGGTGGGGTCGCGCTGAACTCTGCCGCCTTTCTGACACCGGGCAACATTCTTGATGTGCTCAGGCAGGTTTCGATCACCGGCATGATGGCCCTGGGGGTGACCTTTGTAGTGCTCACCGGGAGGCTTGATCTTTCGGTAGGCTCGCTTTTGACTTTGCTCACGGTCATCGTGGTTGACCAGCACAATATCGCAGGGCCGTTCCCAGCCATTGTGATGACGCTTCTTGCCGGGGTGGCCGTTGGCGCGCTTAACGGATTGCTCGTTGGCTTTGTCGGGTTGAACGCTTTGATCGTCACATTGGCAATGTTGTCCTTTTTGCAAGGACTTGTGCTGTTTTACTCAGGCGGATCAAACGTCAATATCGCCAATGCCCAAGAGACCTGGTTCAAGGTGTTTGGGCGTGGCGATTTTCTGGGATTGCCCGTGCCTGTAATCCTGTTCCTTGTCGGGGCGGTGATTGCCGGGCTGGTGCTGCAGGTCACCACTTTCGGGCGGCGCGTATATGGCGTGGGCGGCAATGAAACCGCCAGTATCTTTTCGGGGATCGATGCGCGTTGGACCGTGTTCTGGACCTATGTCGTGTCCGGCCTCACGACAGGCATTGCCGCCGTCATCATGGGTAGCCGGGTCATGGGAGCGCAGAACACGATCGGACAGGGATATGAGCTCACTGTTCTCGCGGGTGTGATCCTGGGCGGAACCTCGCTTTTGGGAGGCTCGGGCAGCATCTGGCGTACGGTGATCGGCATCTCGATGCTGGGTTTTATCCAAAACGGACTGCTACTGCTGGGTTTTGCCTACTATGTGCAGTGGCTTGTCACATGGGCCGTCATAATCATTGCCGTGTGGATTGATTTAGGCGCCAAGCGCGGGAGGATCTTCGCATGAGCCTTGCCATCGAAACAAAGACCGCATCGCCGCTGCAAAGCGCGCTGGGCTGGCTTCTTCGCAACCATATCTGGGTCTTTCTGGCGCTGACAGTCATCGTCTTTTCGCTCTCCAGCCCCTATTTCCTGACGGTCAACAACATCGGCAATATCCTGACCCAGGGTGCATTCATCGGCATTCTTGCCATTGGCATGACCATGGTGATGATTGACGGCGAGATCGACCTTTCCGTCGGGGCGATCTTGGCTTTGGCCTCAGCGCTGGCGATCGGGTTACAAGATCACATAGGCGTCTGGCCGGCCGTATTTTTGGGCCTGATGTCGGGCGCTTTGCTGGGCTTTGTCAACGGAACACTTGTGGTGCTATCGGGCATGCATTCCTTCATCGTCACGCTCGGAGGTCTGATCGGTATTCGCGGGTTGGTTTTTGTCTACAGTGGCGAAAACGCACTGATGGTTCAGGACTTCAGTTATACTGAGATCCCCGAAGTGTATCTCGGCCCGATCTCGCTGACCGCCATCCTGTTCTTCGCTCTGGCCTTGTTCTTTCAATGGGTGTTGTCGAGCACCCGCCACGGGCGCGAGACCTATGCCGTAGGCGACAATATCGAGGCCGCGCATGATGCGGGGATCAATGTCAAACGCCACAAGATTATCAATTTCACCATCTGCGGCACGCTGGCGGCAGTCTGTGGCATTTTGTTGTCGATGCGGCTTGGCACTGCGGAACCGAACGCTGGCAAGATCTGGGAGTTGTGGACCATCATCGCCGTGGTACTGGGCGGCACGCGCCTCCAAGGCGGGTTCGGCAGCATGTGGATGACGATTGGCGGCGTGCTTACACTGGCGGTGCTGCGCAACGGTTTAAGGCTGCTTAACACACCCAACTACGTGGAGCTGATGGTGATGGGCGGTGTGCTCGTGTTGGCGCTCGTCCTGGACAAGCTGTTGAACCACAAGGAAGATACGTGATGGACGGTGTCATTCTCAAGGTCGAAAGCATCACCAAGACATTCCCGGGCGTCAAGGCGTTAGACAGCGTCAGTTTTGATATCCGTCCCGGCGAGGTTCATGCGCTGGTCGGCGAAAACGGTGCCGGGAAATCCACTCTGATGAAGGCGCTGGCAGGGTTGCATAAACCCGACAGCGGCCAGATCGTCTATCAGGGCGTTCGGACCGAGGTGACGGGCCCGCTGGACGCGCGGCGCAAGGGGATTCTGCTGATACACCAAGAATTGTCGCTTTCTCCGGAATTGTCCGTGGCCGAGAACATTTATCTTGGCGCATGGCCGACGAACCGCTTTGGCATGCTGAAGAAACGTGAACTGCGGCGCAATGCGTCTGCGGCACTTGTAGCGCTGGGATGTGGCTTTGGCCCGGATGTGCGGGTGGGCACGCTGTCGGTGGCGATGCAGCAGATGGTCGAGATCGCCCGGGCCGAGGCATTCAGCGCCAATGTGGTGATTTTTGATGAGCCCACCGCATCGCTGACGGATACGGAAAAGGACCAGCTTTTTCAAACTATTCGGGGCCTCAAGGCGCGCGGCGTGGGCATCGTCTATATCAGCCATAAGATGGACGAGATTTTCGACATCACGGACCGAATTACCGTGCTGCGCGACGGGCAGGTACAGGGCACCGTGGACACCGCCGACACCGATCTGAACGAGGTCACGCGCATGATGATCGGGCGGACGCTGGACACGTTCTTTGTTAAGGCCAAAGCCGAGTTCGGGGATGAAGTACTGCGTGTGGAGGGACTGAGTAAGCAGGGGTTGTTCAAAGGTGTTAGCTTTGCGGTCCGTGAGGGCGAGGTGCTCGGGCTTTACGGTCTTGTGGGCGCAGGGCGGTCCGAGGTGGTCGAAACCGTCTTTGGCGTGCGCAAAGCGGATGGTGGAAAGCTGTTTTGGAAAACCGGCGAGATCGACTTACCCACACCGCGCCAATCCATCGATATGGGCATGGCGCTGGTCCCCGAAAGCCGCAAAGAACAGGGGCTGGTGCTGATGATGGGTGGGCGCGAGAATACCTCGCTTCCGCATCTCAGACTGTTCTCTGAGCTTACGGTGATGAACCGGCCCAAAGAGCTTGCCACGTTCGAAAAATACCGCTCGGCTCTGTCGATCAAGACCACCGGTCCGGATCAGGCGGTGTCGCAATTGTCAGGTGGCAACCAACAGAAATTTGTGCTGGCTAAATGGCTTTGTGCCGATCCTAAGCTGATCATCCTCGATGAACCGACGCGCGGGATCGACGTGGGATCGAAATCGGCCATTCACGAGTTGATCGCGGATCTGGCCGAACAAGGCCTGGCGGTGATCGTGATCTCTTCGGAAATGCCTGAGGTTCTGGGCGTCAGCCACCGGGTGCTGGCCATGTCTGAAGGCGCCGTGGTAGCCGAGTTTGAAGGCGATAGCATGACCGAGGAAAACCTGATCGACGCGGTGTCCCATCACCAAGGAGACGAGGCGGCGTGATCAGGCGGAGGATAGGCAGATGAGCAAGTCGGAGATTGGCATCGGACTGGTCGGATCGGGTTTCATGGGGCGCTGCCATGCGAATGCGTTCCGTACGGTGTCGGGACTGTTCGACGTGCCAGGAGAGCCACGGCTGGAGTTACTTGCAGATGCCAGTGACGATCTAGCGGCGCGGGCTGCGCGGGCACTGGGGTTTGCGCGTGGTACCGGGGATTGGCAGGCGTTGGTAGCGGATGATGCGGTCGATATCGTCGCCATCACCGCGCCCAATGTTCTGCATGCGCCGATTGCCCACGCGGCGATCAAAGCGGGAAAGACAGTCTATTGCGAAAAACCGCTGTCGACCACGGCAGCTCGTGCGCTTAAAATGACCGAGGTCGCCGAAGCGGCGGGGGTGGTCACGCTGGTGGGCTACAATTTCCTTCGCAACCCAATGATCAAGCTTGCGCGTGAGATCCTGGAAAGCGGTGAAATCGGTGAGGTTACCGGCTTTCGTGGCCGTCACGCCGAGAATTATATGGCCGACCCTGAAGCGCCGCATTCCTTCCGCACCGATCCCCAGGGCGGCGGCGCATTGGCTGATATCGGCAGCCATATCATCTCTATGGCGCGCTACCTGCTTGGTCCCATGGCCGAGGTGCAGGCCGATTGCCGGACCCTCCACGCGACGCGCCCCGCATCCCCCGGCGCGTCCGAGCGCGCGCCGGTCGGGGTGGATGACATGACCCATGCGCTGGTGCGTTTCGAAAGTGGCGTCAGCGGTAGTCTCGAGGCCAATTGGGCTGCGACGGCGCGCACCATGGACCTGTCATGGGAAATCACCGGCACCAAAGGCGCGCTGGCCTTCAGTCAGGAACAGATGAACGAATTGCAGCTGTGGTCCGGCACGAAAGGGCGCAGTGGCTATACAAGGATCGAGGCCGGACCGGCGCATCCCCCCTATAGTGCTTTCTGCCCGGCACCGGGGCACCATCTGGGCTTTAACGACCTGAAGGTGATCGAAGTGGCAGAGCTTCTGGCCGCGCATGCCTGTGGCTCGTCATGTGCGCCGGATTTCCGAGAAGCCTATGAAGTCCAAAGAACTGTCGAAGCGATGCAGCAGTCCAATGCGGATCGGCGCTGGGTGGCGCTATAATCTCGGCACGTCGGGTATAATGACAAACGCGTGCCGGGTCCGTCTCTAAAGGCCATCACACTTTGCAGTTTTCTGCCGGCAGCTTTTTGCGTGCTCCTGCCATTCGTACTGGGCGCAGCAATGACTGTATGGACCCGGTGCCGCCGTTAGATCGATCGCAGCAAGTTCGCCTAAAGTGGTAATAAAGCACCGCATAGCCTCGGCCCAATGCGGACCTTAACGATAGTGTCGAACTCTGCATCGCGGCTTCACCAGACCAGCCATTCGCCGCAACTGCAAAATCTGCGAGAAGCGGATTCACACAGTGCGGAAAATGCTGACGTTGCTGGATTTCGCTTACACTGCAGTTTCTAGATTTACCCAGCCACCAAAGCTGTCTGTCGACAATAGCATGAAGTTTTGATTGGCACTTCGGCCCGCGCTTTGGCTTTGTCCAGTTGTAGCTTGATGTGGGCCGATTCAACTGTTGCGCCGCGTTTCGTGAGACACTCATGTAGCCCGTGCAAGCTCCAGACGTTGCCTGGATGCTGACACGCTCGGCTAAGCGTTGCGTCTAAACCGAGGTCTGCGCGGTACACCGCTTCAGCCTCCTCCAATTGACCTTGCTCTAACAGCAGTGCGCCGAGTGCATGACGTGTGGGCTGCATCCATCCCCAAGGTTCGTCATAAGGCAGATTGTCGTCGATCTCGACAGATTTTCGGAGATGATCAAATGCCTTTTCGTACTCGCCTTGGTGGTATGCAAGTTCACCCAGCATCATTTGCTCGGCTACCATCAAGATGTCGCGGCAGGTATTGTTAAAGAGCATCCGGCTTTCCGGCACACGAGCCAAAGTTTCGTAGAACTTGACCTTCTCGACCTCGGCGTCTGCGATCGCGTGCTGGTTCGCCATGGCGACTGTTCGCGCGTATCGCATCATGGCGATAGTTACGCAGTATAGGTCTCCATCAGATGGAAGTTCCTGAGCCAAGATTTCCTGCCACATCCCAAATCGGATCAGAACATGTTGTTTCATAGGGATAAACCCCTCAAACCAATCGGCCATCGGTCGAAGAGTTCCAGACGGTAGGGTGTCAATCAGTTCATCGGCCGCTTCCAACGCGGGTGCGGGTTGGCCAAGAAACATAGCTCCGTAGATTTTGAAATGGTAGTTGTGGCACCGATAAACGGAATAGAAATTGTTCGGTCCTTCGCGATTGAGGAATTTCCGATCCGCCACAATGCCCGTGTGGTTGCGCAATACAACATTCATGTAATCGCCACACAACACATCAATATGGGTCGGCATATGAAGTAGATGGCCTGCGTCAGGCACAAGGGTGCTCAGCACATCGCCGTGTCGCAGCGCCCTTTCAGGGTGTGGCGACATTTCCATTAGATGGATGTACATGTGCAGGAGACCCGCATGCTCCCACGCTCCTTTAAGGTCGTCAAAGGCACCCTCAAGAACCTCTAGCGCTTCAAGCGTATCAGCGCCCTCGGATGGCTGCCCGGTCGGAAGGTCCCAAAGTTGCCAAGGTGTCCGGTTCATAAGCGCCTCGGCAAATAGAGCGCACACGTCGAGGTCTTGGCGAAAATCAGCATGAACGTTGCGCATCGCATCGGCGAATGCATCATTCCAAGGAGCGAAATCCTCAATATCTGGTGACGATGGGTACCGCGTGCGGATTGCCTCAATCAGTGCGCGTTCGACAGGCGACACTTGGTCTAGCAACGCTGTTGCCGCTTCTATCGAGGACTTCGCCAATTTTATACAGTCGGGCTTCTCATACTCCTCGAAGCCTTCCCAAGGCTTGTTGTAATTCGGTCCAATGCAATAAGCGATGCCCCAATGCGCCATGGCGCAGCCAGAGTCGGCAGCAATGGCTTTTCGGAAGCAATTAATCGCTTCTTCGTGATTGTACCCATAGGTCCAAGCCAAACCCCGATCAAACCATAGCTGTGCATCTTTCGACGAGTGGTGATCTTCCGGGTGTAGTCACCGAGATCGTAGTACTCCATTGCACATCCTCCCATCATAATGGTGAAAGATACCACGGCAGAGTTCTTTTCCAAAGTTGCACTGGAACTGGTCAGCCCGCAGCAACGAAAACTCTTGTTGAACTCGACCGCTTAGGATCCCTTCCCGCCATAGAAGCTAATGCAGCGTTTGCGCCAGTTGTGTACTCGGTCTTCGCAAGGACGGCCCATAGGAGACACTCGACACCCAGCCACGATGCTGAGATCGCAGCCCGCGTTCTGGCCATTCGCCGCGGGCGTAAAATCTGGAGGTGTACGAGCTTACGGTCTGCGGACAAAGCGCCAATTCGCTGCGTCTCCGCATGAGGCTGCTTTGGCCCGCTTTGCGGACTTTCAAATGGCCTTGCACACAAACTGCACAACTGCAGTGGCCACGTGGTTGATGCAGCGCAACAACGTGTCCCATCCTCCAGAGGTCAAGAACAACAAATTGGTGTGCGTCAGCGTGGGAGGGGGTGGGCCTCAAATCCAACCTTATCCAGTCTAAGGCATTGAAATCATTTCTATGACACGGCGCACATCAGGCACCCGGTCAAGACTTTACATCTAGCGGTACTGGAGGTGCCATGCTCTCGCCCGAATACGCCTCAAGGCCGGATTGACAATCATCCGATGAAGTCCGTGCGCCGCTCGAGCAGGCTTTCGTAGAGGAAATCGACGAAAAGCCTGACCCGCTGCACCCGGCGCAGATCCCCATGCATCAGCACCCAAGTCGAGCGGCTTTGGTCTAGCTCGGTTCCTGGCATCCGTTGAAGTTCGGGAAAGACGCTCTGCACCCATGCGGCAAGGAACGTCATGCCCGCTCCGGCCCGGGCGAGATGCATATGCATCGCAGGATCTGGGATGGCATGGCGCACCGTGGCACGCGGAAACGGCGAGGCGGCGATCATCGCCTGCAATTCCGGCACCTCACCGTAACCGAGCCAGGTCAGCCCCTCGCCGCGCGGCCCGGCATCGTGCAAATGCCTGTCGATATAGCTACGCGAGGCTAATACACCGATCGACAGCGGAAACAGCTTGCGCCCCACGGCATCACCGGTGAGGTCGCGCACATGGCGGATCGAGACGTCAGCCTCAAGCTTTTCGATCGAGTCGATGGCGTAGGACAGGTTCATGTCGATGTGGATGTCGGGATAGAGCGACAGGAACTCGCCCAGAACCGGCGCCAGCAGGAAATGCGCGGTCATCGGATCGGCCGACAGACGGATGCGACCCGCCGCCTCGCTATCGAGCCCGCGAACGGCGTTGAAGCCCTGGCGCAAGGACGCTTCGGCCTCGAGTGCCTGCGGCAGCAGCTTGCGGCCCGCCGCCGACAGTTCCAGCCCGCCCGCACTGCGCCGGAACAGCTGCACACCCAGCTGCGCCTCCAACCCCTCAACTTGTCGGCGCACGGTGGCGTGGGTGCCGTCCAACTGTTCGGCGGCCCCGCGCAGCGATCCGGCCCGCGCCACGGCCAGAAAGGCCGGAAGAGATTTCCAATCCACCATGTGGAACGATTATGAACCACACCGGTGCAAAAACTGCAATATCTGGATGGAAATCGGTTCGATAGAGACAGGGCAATCGAACCGAAGGGACATCAGCATGACTGCGACACTCTCTGCATGGAGCATTGATCATTATGGCACCCCCGAGGTGCTGAACCCGGTGACCCGGCCCATTCCGACACCTGGTCCCACCGAGATCCTGATCTGTATCCGCGCCTCGGCCGTGACGCGCGCCGATGGCATGATGCGGGCCGGGCAGCCCCGCTTTGCACGTCTTTTCCTTGGCCTGCGCCGCCCGCGTCAGAACCTGTCGGGCACCGGGCTCTCGGGCGAGGTGATCGCCGTGGGCGACCGCGTCAGCCGGTTTGCCGTGGGCGACGCCGTCTTCGGCGAGGCGGGGCTGAAGTTCGGGGCAAATGCCAGCCACATCTGCCTAGATGAGTCTGGCGTGCTGATGAAAAAGCCTGCGGCACTTTCGCATGAGGACGCTGCCGTGATGTGCGATGGGCCGTTGACTTCGCTGAACTTCCTGCGGGAGGTGGCAGACCTATGCGCGGGGCAAAAGGTCCTGATCCTCGGCGCCTCGGGCAGCCTCGGAAGTGCTGCGGTGCAGATCGCCGCGGCGATGGGGGCCGAGGTCAGCGGCACCTGCAGCGCCCGCAACGCCGACATGGTGGCCGCACTCGGGGCCGGCTGGGTCATCGACTACGGCCGGGAGAATTTCACCCAGCAGGCCGAGCGGTACGACGTGATCTACGACACGCTCGGCGTCTCGTCCTTCACCGAGGCCAAGGGAAGCCTGACCCGCTCCGGACGCTACGTCTGCCCTGTGCTGGGCCTCGGTCTGCTGGGCGCAATGTTGCGCACCGCGACCCTAGGCACGCGCAAGGCGCGCTTCTCGGCGACGGGCATGCTCAAGCCGGACGTGCTGCGCCCGATTCTGGGCACCCTCACCCGGATGGTCGAGGAGGGCAAGCTGGTCCCTGTCATCGACCGGGTCTACCCTTTGGACGACCTGATCGAAGCGCACCGCCACATGGAGACAGGTCACAAGCGCGGCAATGTCGTCGTCGTGTAAGCGCGCGCCAAGCAGTTAACTGAACCGACAATTCAACCGGAGAAATAACCATGAAAATGAACTACTTCGTTCTCGGAACGAACGACATGCGCGCATCGAAGGCCTTCTACGACGGGCTTTTCGCGGGCGCGGGTCTTCAGACCATGTCGCCGTCGGACCGCATGACCTACTGGCTCGGCGAGGACTTTGCCTTCGCAATCGCGACACCCTTCGATGAGGCGCCGGCAACCAACGGGAATGGCACGATGGTTGGCTTTTCTGTCGGAGCGAAGGAAGACGTTGAAAGGATGCACGGCCTGGCGCTTGAATTGGGCGGCACCTGCGAGGGCGCACCGGGTCAGCGTGGGCCGAAATTCTCAGCCTATGTGAGAGACCTTGATGGCAATAAGCTGTGTCTGTCTGACTAGGATCGGGACTTGTCGATAGGCCCACCCTTTGATTTAGGAAAACACGACGATGACACGCATTGTTTCCTTTTCAGAATCCGGCGTTGATCTGGGTGCTCTGCACTGGGCCATGCTCGCCGCGTTTTCTGATTATGTCGTTCCGTTGCAACCAGATGCAGACACGTTCAAGGCGGCGCTGAGCTCGAGAGGTTTTGACCCCGCGGCGTCCTTCGTAGCCATCGACGATGGTGAAGTCATCGGGTTTTGGAACGTGGCGACGCGGAACAACCAACGGTTTCTGATAGGCAGCGGAACCCGGATTGGCCACAGAGGCCGGGGATTGGCGTCTCGTTTGGGCATGGCGGCGATACGTGCGGCGGAGCATGCCGGAAGCGAGAGCTTTTGGCTTGAGGTTATCGAGGGAAACGAAGGCGCTGAGCGTCTCTATCGGAAGCTGGGTTTTGAGGTGACCAGAAAGCTCGACTGTTATCGGCTTGATCATCCATCTCCTGATCCTTCCACATGCGAACGGTCGGATTTCGGGACCGTTGCCAATGCCATTCAGACGAATTCGACTTGGAAGCCGACCTGGCAGAACGCTACGGAAACCATCTCCGGCTCACCGCTGACGTGCTTTCTGCATGAAAAAGGCGGCGCGATCGTCGGTGCAGGCGGTCTCGTGCATCAGATAGCCGCCAGCGACCCCTCGGCCTTGGCGGACCTCCTCGCTGCGACAGCGACGGTCGGCTCACTGACATTGGTCAATGTCGAGTCCGCCGACAGTGTCTTGTGTTCTCTCCTACAGGAGCTTGGGGCTGATCGTTTCATCGCTCAGTATGAAATGCGCCTGTCATTGCCAAACCTGTCCTAGCGGTCGGGGATGGGCCTGCTGACGGAAAGCCCGGCTTGATGGATCTGCGCAGCGACCACAACCGACATCGAAAGGAATACCATGTCCCGATTGAAGACCAAGATTTGCATCGTCACGGGTGCTGGGCGCGGCATCGGCGCCGCGATCGCGCAGGCCTTCGCCCGGGAAGGAGCTACTGTCGTCGTGACCGACAAGAACGAGGCAAGCGCCGCCGATGTCGCCCGAGAGATCGGCGGGCATCACCTGCGCCTTGATGTAGCGTCCGAGGCCGACTGGACAGCACTGGCCGGGGCGTGGCCTGCCTGCGACGTCCTGGTGAACAATGCCGGGATCACGGGCTTCGAGGAAGGCCTGCGCCAGCACGACCCAGAGCACGCCTCGCTGGCGGATTGGCGTGCCGTGCATGCGGTCAATCTCGACGGCACATTTCTCGGCTGCCGCTATGCGATCGGCGCGATGCGCGCCAGGGGTGCCGGGTCGATTATCAACATATCGTCTCGTTCCGGTATGGTGGGCATTCCGGCGGCAGCGGCCTATGCGTCGTCCAAGGCCGCCGTGCGCAATCACACCAAGTCGGTCGCGCTCTACTGCGCCGAACAGGGGCTGAACATCCGCTGCAATTCGATCCACCCGGCGGCGATCCTGACGCCCATGTGGGAGCCCATGCTCGGCGACGGGCCGGACCGCGAGGCCCGCATGGCCGCCTTCGTGGCCGACACGCCGATGCGCCGCTTTGGCACGGTCGAAGAGGTCGCCTCCATCGTGCTGCTGCTTGCTTCGGACGAGGCCGCCTACATGACCGGAACGGAATTGACCGTCGACGGCGGGCTGCTCGCGGGCTCTGCAGCCACGCCGAAGACGGGCTGAGCTGCAACAAGCGCCGCAAAAAGGCGAAAAAGATGACCCGAACCAAACCGCAAAGAACTTCCTTTTTGTATGGATGGCCCATGTCTGATCAATTGCGACTTCGAATTGTGGGTCTATCAATTCTCGCTGCGTTTCCTCTCTTTGGAGGAGGTCAAGTGCTGTTGGGAGGCGATTTGAACTGGCTTGGTCAGTTGATGTGCTTCAGCAATTCAGCAGTCGTTATCGCCATCGGCGTTCTGATGCGCCCTGTGATCGCAACGACCGCACCGCGTAGCGCAGACATCTACCGGGCCGCCCGCATTACGGAAGCCGTACTTCTGGCGATAAGCGTTTTGATCGTTCAGGGCAGCCTGATCGCTCTGCCATTTTCCAGCGACGTGCTCTATTGGGTCGCGATGGTTGTGCTCGGCCTCGGCAGCATACCGATGTGTCTCTGGCTGCTCAGCACAAAGATCGTTCCAACCATGCTTGGAGCGTTGGGCCTTGCCGGATACCTATGCCTCGTCGCCGCGATGATTGCTTCCGCATCAGGCTCTGAAACGGCGTCACTGGCTCTGCTGCTGCCGGGGACGGCTTTTGAAGTGATCTTTGGGGTCACTTTGGTGCTGCGACGAAGGCAGTTCGAGCCTACTTAGGCCTGAAGGAGCAAACGGATCTCCACGATGCGATTATGGCCTAGCTTCGGTAACGGTGTGTCGATCACCAGCGTAGATTTCCTTGCGGGCAGGTCTCTTCGGTTCTCCGCCCCGGAGCGTTCCTCAGTTTTCACCCCGGCCTACGGTGTAACCATCTTGGCCGAGACGGCCTTCTGCCTGCGGCTGCTGCTTCAGCGGGCGCCGACCTGAAGCGCGGCTGCCTGCGCCTGGGTCATCCACAGCAACCCGAAGAGCAGAAGGGCTGCGGACGCCCCGCAGGCCAGCGTTCGAACGGTGTTCCAGAAGGTCCAGCGCGGCAGATAGGTGCCTGTCCAATAGGCGTTCGTCGCGTCTTCGGACAGGTTCATACCCGCCAAAGCCTCATTCATCGGCACATTGAAGAAGACGGTCACGCCGAAGCAGCCGATCAGGTAGACGAGGCCCGCAACCAGGATCAGTCCGCCGGAGGGATAAGCGAGGTTGGTCGCGCCATACCCGACGATGACAAGCGATACGGCCGCCATCCCCAGGAACAGGGCCATGAAAACCCAGCGGAAGACTTCGCGATTGATGACCTGCATGGCCTCCACCCCGCCGGTGCCGCCTGTGAGCGACAGCGACCGCATGATGAAGTCCGAGAAGGCAAGGAAGACGCCGCCGACCAGCGCATAGGCCAGGATGGCGACCTGCATCAGAATGCAGAAGAACGGGGACATTGCGTTTCCTTTCGGGCGTTGGAGGGTTGACGCCGGGGCGGGCAGCCCCGGCGTGGGGCGGCGTCAGGCGGCACTCGCCCAGACGCCGGACCGGGCGGCATCGGCAGCGAACTCGGCGAAGTCGCGCGGCGGCCGGCCGAGGGCCTGCATGACACCATCGGTCGTGTGGGCGTTGCGACCGTCCAGCGTCTCGCGCGCGATCGCTGTGAAGACGTTCGCCACGAACTCGCCACCCGCTGCGGCGACATTCGCATGGAAGTCGTCGAAGCTGATGGGGAAATGCTGGATCGGGCGGCCTATGGCCTGGCCCAGCACCTCGGCCATCTCGGCGAAGGTCATCAGGCGCGGGCCGGTCACTTCGTAGAGCTTGCCTCGGTGGCCCGCTTCGGTCAAAGCCGCGACCGCCACGTCGGCGATATCCTCGATGTCGATGATCGCTTCCGCGATGTCGCCGCCGGGCATCGGCAGCACGCCGACCAGAATCGGATCACGCAGGTAGCCTTCGGAGAAGTTCTGGGCGAACCAGGCGGCGCGGACGAGCGTGAAGTCGATCCCGGAGTTGCGCACGACCTCTTCACCCAGCCGGGCATGGTGCTCGCCCCTTCCCGACAAAAGGACAAGGTGCTCAACGCCCGCGTCTTTCGCGGTCTCGACGAGGGACTCGAGCTTCTCGACCGCCCCGGGGAAGGCGAGATCCGGGAAATAGGTGACATAGGCCGCGCGGGCGCCGCTCAGGGCCGGTGCCCAGGTCTCGGGTGCCTCCCAATCGAAGGGGGTGGCGGAGTTGCGCGAAGCGCGACGGACGGGAACGGCCTTGGCCTCCAGTTTCGCGGCAACGCGGGCCCCGGTTTTGCCGGTGGCGCCGATAACGAGGATGGGGTGGTGTTGCATGGGGTTTCTCCCTTGGTTCGATTTGACGACCAAGGGATAGGCGACCGTTGCGGCCTCGGTATTGACCGAGATCGCCAGCATTTTGACCGGCGATGCCAGTTGCCGCCCGCGGCCCGCGCGTGTGTCGCGTCATCTGGTCCGTGACCTCGCAGGTCAACGAAGCGCATGCGTCGGAGTTCTGCTCCTCGCCGTGAGAGAAGCCTGGCGAGGCCGAACCGAGGTTTTCATGTCGGCTTGACGCATGGCCGGAAGGAGCCGTTTCTACCATTTGATTGACGGGTGACTTCGCCGAGGATAAGCAGCGTTTCATGGAAAACACGACTATCATCGCAATGACTTGGTGGCTGGCCTCCTGACAGGGTGGCCGGATGACCAAACGTATTCCGAGGCCGCCGCATGGGCGGCCTTTTGTTTTCCAAGCTTCCCGATGCTTCGCCTCTCGTTTCATGGGAAGACGAAAATGAACAGACCATCTATTCTGACAGGCGACCGCACCACGGGACCGCTTCACATCGGGCACTATGCAGGCTCGCTTGCAAACCGGCTGCGCTATCAGGACAGCCATGAACAATTTCTGTTGCTGGCGGATACCCAGGCCTTAACCGACAACGCTCATGATCCGGAAAAGGTGCGGCGCAGTGTGATCCAGGTCGCGCTTGATTATCTGGCTGTGGGTATTGATCCCCGTCGCACGACCATCTGCCTGCAATCGCATCTTCCGGCGCTAGCGGAGCTGTCGATGCTCTACCTGAACTTTGTCACGGTCGCGCGGCTCGAACGGAACCCGACGATCAAGGACGAAATCCGCTCACGTGGCTTCGGGCGCGACATTCCCGCCGGGTTTCTGTGTTATCCGGCGGCACAGGCGGCGGACATCACGGCCTTCAAGGCGACGGTCGTGCCTGTCGGCGAGGATCAGGCCCCGCTGATTGAACAAACAAACGAGATCGTGCGGCGCATCAACGCAACCGCAGGCCACTCCGTGTTGCCTGAGGCTCGGGCGATCATCCCCAGCGCGGGCCGATTGCCCGGAATCGACGGCAAGGCCAAGATGTCCAAATCCGGTGGTAACGCCATTGCGCTGTCCGCGTCGCCTGAGGAGATCCGAAACGCTGTCAGGGCGATGTTCACTGATCCAAATCACCTGCGTGTAGAGGACCCAGGTCGCGTTGAGGGCAACGTTGTCTTCACCTATCTCGACGCCTTCGACCACGACCAGGACGGGCTTGCCGAGCTTAAGGCACATTATCAGCATGGCGGACTAGGCGATGGCAAGATCAAGGCACGTCTGGAAGCCATCCTTCAGGAGCTCATTGCCCCAATTCGCGAACGTAGGGCACAGTTCTCCGCGGACCGCGGATACATAATTGACGTGATCAAAGAAGGCACGGAACGGGCGCGAGAGCGCACCGAGGCGACAAAGCGCGATGTGGTGAGTGCCTTGGGTCTGTTTCAATTGTAGGTGAACAGAGGCGGACGAACCGGATAGAACTCC
The DNA here is from genome assembly GCA_043585115.1 of Marivita sp. Classification (GTDB taxonomy): domain Bacteria; phylum Pseudomonadota; class Alphaproteobacteria; order Rhodobacterales; family Rhodobacteraceae; genus Marivita. Next base: position 1,451,981 of record CP121326.1, on the reverse strand, counting down.
GTGTCGTCCGCACAGCCGACACTGGCCCAACCTTCAGTGAACGGGCGCCTGCCGTGGTGCTTCAAAGCCGACCGCGCCCCTTGCGGTAGCTTGCCGGCGTCATGCCGACCCAACGTTTGAACGCGCGAGTGAAAGAGCTCTGCTCGGCAAACCCGGTCAGAAAGGCGATCTCCGCCAAGGAATGACCTTCGTCGCACAGGAGCCCCTCCGCCAATTCGCGCCGGGTTTCCTCGGTCAGGGTCTGGAAGCTCATCCCGTGTTCGGAGAGCCTCCGGTGAAACGACCGCGCGCTGAGCCCGAGACCTCGCGCTATGTCGGCCATCTTCGGCGCGCCCTCGCTGAGCGCCTGTGCGATGGCGTCCTTCGTCTCGGTGACCAGCGGCGCCTCGTCGGCTATTTCCGACAGTTCCTTGTCGAGATGCGAGACGAGGAAGCTGGAGATTCCCACATCCCCGAGGATGTTCGGCTGCGCCAGCGTCTCCCGCGAAAAGAGGATCGCGTCGAGATCCGACCCAAATCGAACGGGGCAGCCAAACCAATCCTGGTGCGCCTTGATCGATGTGGGCGCGGGATGCCGGATCAGGACTTCCAGCGGGGCGACGGGCACCGGGCTGACCTGCCGGGCGATCGAGATGGCACTCGCCAACGTCGCCTCGTTCGACAGATGCATTCCCAGACGCCGTTCGCCGGGACGGTGCAGGATAAAAAGCGTGCCGCGCGGATCGGGCCGCAATTCGTACTCCACCACGCTGGTCCAGAGACGGGCATACCGTTCCACGCGCGCATAGGAGGCGCCGAGCGTGGTCGCCGCCTTGAACGCCAGCCCCAGCGCACCGTATTCATCAAGCCGCATGGTCGCACCGACGCGCACCGGCAGATCAGTGGCGTCGATCTGCCGGGCAATGCGTTCAAGCATGTCGTAATAGGCCGCGGCCGGGATCATCGCTTTGGGGGCCCAGGGACCGTCGGGGTCGATCCCGGCCACCGCCAGGAGCGTGGACGCATCGATGCCGTCACCCGCCGCAGCAACCATCTTCCGCGCAAAAAGTGACGTGACATACCCCATGTCGGACAGCTTACACCGAAGAAAGAGAGGCAAGTAACTCCGAAGAGCGTTGGTGGCGTGCGAAAAGCAGCCGTCGCTTTTTCGAGATATCTTTGTGATTTCCGCCGAAGTTCCATAGGTTTGGAAATATTGAGAGGTTCTTGCAGGGTGTTCGGGATGGCCCAACCGACGATGGCGGCCGGGTTTGCCGCGGCGTTTCTTGACTATGCCGAAAGCCGTGGCGCGCCTCGTGCGGAACTGCTGGCTGCGTCGGGACTGGCGGCGGGAGACCTCGCGAATCAGGACGCGCGCGTGCCGGTGGCGGCCTACCAGGCGTTGATCGTGGCGGGAATCGAGGCCACGGGCGATACGGCGCTGTTACTGCGACACACCTTCGACTCGAGGCTGGAGACGATTTCAGTTGTCGGGCAGATCGTGCATTCCTCGCAGTCCCTCGCCCATTCGGTCGCGCAACTGAATCGCTATCTGCGCCTGATGGCAGAGGTCGACACGGTCAGTGGGCGCGACCGCTTCGAACTACTGCAAAAGGGCGGTGCGGTCTGGATCGTGGATCACATCGCTGTTGCTGGGCCTGACTACATCGGGCTCGAGGCCTCCTTCGCGCGCTTCATCAGTGAATTCCGCCGGTCCTTTCCGGATGTGCCCTTCGCGCTGGAGATGGAGGTCACCTATCCCCCCCCGCCGCACGCGGCCGAGTATCCGACCCTGTTTCGCATCCCGGTTCGCTTCGATGCGGCGCGCAACGCTCTCAGGATCGATCCCGTTTGGCTGACCGCCGGGTCGGACTTCGAGCCGGGCCATGCCTACAGCTTCGGCATCTTCACCCGTCACGCCGATGCCCTGCTCGACACGCTAGGGCGTTCCGACCGGCTTCGCGACCGGATAGAGGCGGCAATCCTGCCCGACCTGCACGAGGGATCGCTGTCGATGGACAAGCTTGCGCGTGCTCTCGGCATGAGCCGCCAGACGCTCTATCGTCGGCTTAAGGCCGAGGGCGAGACCTTCGCCGAGATCCACGACGATCTGCGGCGGCGCATGGCGCTGGATTACCTCACCGCGCGCAAGGTGTCGGTCAACGAGGCGGCCTACTTGCTCGGCTTTTCGGAAGCGTCCTCTTTCGTGCGGGCCTTTAAGCGCTGGACCGGACAAAGCCCGACAGCCTATCTCCTCGACCGGGTGTCCTGACGCCGGACGGTCCCACGATGATACGCAGGGTCAACTTCTTGATCCCTGCGGTCATGGGGCGCGATGCCCGAATCCTCTATCGGTGCGGCTCGGACAATGACGTCCGGCAACTTCATAGAAAAGGGACACATCATGAAATACAGGCCAGCCATCGCCGCGGCAACGCTCGTGGCCATCACCGCCGCTGCGGCCGCCCATGCCGATGACGGCTTCTACATCGGCGGTCTGGTCGGGGGCGTCAGCAACCCCGATGAAGACTTCGATGCCGGCGTCGATCTGAGCGTTTTTGCAGGTTACGATTTCGGTCGGATCGGCGGTGCGGGGTCACTGCGCACCGAACTTCAGTTCTCGGGTCGGGAGTCTGAACCGCACGGGCCAGGCGCGGACAACGGCACCTATTCGGAAGATGCAACGTTTCTGAACGTGTTCTATGATTTCGACATGCAGGAAGACGCCGTCTGGATCCCGTATATCGGTGTCGGGGTCGGACGCGGCCGGATCGAATACAATGATTATCGGACTGGTGCGACGGCTATGGTCGACGGGTCCGATACGGTCTGGGGCGCGCAGGCCATCCTTGGTCTCGGGTATCAGCTGACCAACGACTTGCGCGTGTTTGCCGACTATCGATATCGCGACTGGCAGGACACGAAGCTGACCGACGCAAGCGGCGCGCGGGTGTCCATCGATAATGCCTCGTCGAGCATCAATCTTGGCACAGCCTACACGTTCTGAATCGCCGCCACCGTGCCCGGTCCCATCCGGCAGGGGCCCGGGGCGCGGTCACCGCACTGGATCAGGTCCATGAAACACATCATTTCAATCATCGCCGTGGCGGCGGTTGTTGGCGCCTGCGCCGACAGCGGCGCGAACTACACACCCGTTCTGGACGGTACCCCGACGCCTGCCTTCCAAAGCGACCTTGCCGCGTGCCAGTCTCTGGCCCGCGACCAGCGGCAGTTCGATCAGGAAACTGCCGCTGCGGCCGTGATGGGCGCGGGTGCCGGGGCACTGCTTGGCGAATTCGACGATGACAGCGATGCTCTCGAAGGTGCCGTCGCCGGTGCGCTGGCGGGTGGCGTGTCCGGAGCCGTCAATGCGAGCGAACGGCGCGAGGCTATCGTTTTCGAATGCCTGCGTGGCCGCGGCCATCGCGTCGTCGGCTGAGGAGGATCCGCAATGCATGACATCTTGACTTATCGCCGCCACCGCTTCGATGCGCTCTCCACCCTGCTGACCGGCCAAGGCACCCGGTCTCTGCCACAAATCGCACACCTGTGTCGCGACGTTGGCCTTCCGGAGCCTGCTGTTGCGATCCCACCCGCGCATCACGCTCATGGCATTGGCGCATCACGCAAGCCGCTGATCCGGGAGGGAGCGACATGACACCCACAACCCTTGCGATTTCCTATGCCGCTTTCGCTGGTCTTCCGGCAGCGATGCACATCGCGCTGGCCGCCGGGGCCCCGCTTGGGCGTTTCACGGTGGGCGGGCGGTTCCCCGGTCGTCTGCCAGGGCCTTGGCGGGCGCTGGCACTGGTGCAGGCATCGCTCCTCGTGGCGATGGCCTGCGCGATGTTGGATCGCGGCGGCGTGCTGCGCCTTGGCCTGCCTGACGTGGCTTTCTGGGTGGCGCTTGCGCTGACCGTGCTGACGACGATTGCCAATATCGCCACACCTTCGCGTCCGGAGCGCCTGCTCTGGGGGCCCGTCACGCTTGCCATGAGCGCTGCCGCGTTCGGCCTCGCGCTGCTTTGAAAGGACGTTTCCCATGAAGACCGTCTTCATTGCCGGGGCCACCGGCTATCTTGGACGCCATCTCTGCGCTGAATACAGCCGACGCGGCTGGTATGTGACCGCATTGGTCCGCGACAGGGAGCGCGCGGCCAATCTGACCGCCGATACCCTGGTCGAGGCCAAGGCCACGCCGCCCGAGGCCCTCGCCGGTGTCATGGACGGTGTTGATCTCGTTGTCTCCGCCCTCGGGATCACCAGGCAGGCGGACGGGCTGACGTATCGCGACGTTGATTATTGGGCTAACCTGAACCTGCTGCACGAGGCCGAAGCCGCGGACGTTGGACGCTTTGCATATGTCCATGTGCTGAATGCCGACGCCATGCGCCATGTCCCGCTCGTCGCGGCCAAGGCGGATTTCGTGGATGCGCTGCGCGCCTCTGCCCTGTCCTCGACCGTGATCGCGCCGTCGGGCAATTTTTCAGACATGGGCGATTTTCTGTCGATGGCCCGATCCGGACGCATCTGGCTGTTCGCGCCTGGAACGCACCGGATCAATCCGATCCACGGCGCGGACCTCGCGGCTGCCACCGCAGACGCTACCGAGGCCGGAACCGGTTGGGTGGATGTAGGCGGGCGGGAGATCTTCACGCATCGGGAACTGGCGCAGCTTGCAGCGAAAGCTTTGGGGCGACCGGCGCGAGTTACGCTGCTGCCCGATTGGCTGCGCAAGTTGGTGCTGGCGATCCTGCCACGCCTGACCCCGCGACGGATCCACGGTCCCGCGCAGTTCTTCCTGAACGCGATGTCGATGGACATGGTCGGGGTGCCCCACGGCACCCGTACTCTGACTGATCATTTCAACCAGCTGGCGGCGCAAACCGCAGCAACCTTCCCATCCAAGGCTGACGGAGACAACACATGACCTTCACCCGCATCGGCGGCCTCGCCGCCCTGACCTGTGCAGCCACCTATCTGATCGGCTTCGCCCTGCTGCTCACGCTGCTGGCTCCCTTGGGGTTCGGCACCGGCGAGATCGACCCGGCCGCTGTCGTCGCCTTCATCGACGCGCGAACGGGCCTCATGCTCGCGTGGAACACGACGATCTACGTCCTAAACGCGCTGGCGCTCGCTGTGCTTGTGGTCGCATTGGCCGAGCGAATGGCGCCCCTGCCGGGCTGGGCCGCCGTGACGCGGGCCTTCGGTCTGATCTGGGCCACGCTGGTCCTCGGCGCCGGCATGATCGCAAATGTCGGTGTCGAGCGCGCGGCACATCTCTATCCGCAGGAACCGGGTGCCGCAGCGGATCTCTGGGCCACCCTGCACGCGGTCGAGCTTGGTCTCGGCGGCGGCAACGAGATCGCCGGCGGTGTCTGGATCGGCTGCGTCAGCCTCGCCGGGATGATCAACCGCGGCCTTCCGCGCCCGGTTGCGTGGCTGGGCCTCGCCACCGGCCTTGGCGGTCTGGTCACGCTGGTCCCGGCCCTTGGCGATGCCGCTGGAGCGGTCTTCGGGCTGGGCGCCATCGGGTGGTTTCTAGGCGTCGGCGTGGCGCTGCTCGCGGCCCGGAGCGATGTGACGTCCGACCCGCTGGTGAGACCGTCATGAAGGCGGTCCTGAAATGGCTCTCGGGCGGGATTCTTGCTCCGAAAAAAGCGGCCTAAACTGATTCACACTAAAGAAAGATTTTCCCAATGCATGACGATGACACACAGCAAGTTCACCTGATTTGCGGCTCAACGGGCGCGGGTAAAACGACATATGCCCGCGCGTTGGCCAACAGCAACGGCGGAGTCGTATTCTCGATCGATGAATGGATGGTATCCTTGTTTGGGGAGGACGCACCGGACGCCTTGGACCCCGCATGGATCTTCCCACGCGTCCATCGTTGCGAGGCGCAAATGTGGGCAATGGCGTTACAGCTTGGCAAGTTGGGCGTTCCGTCGATCCTAGACTTTGGATTTCAGCGGCAAGAACACCGTCAGAAGTATGGCAGACTCGCGAAACAGGCTCAGTTTGCGGCAAAGCTGCATGTCCTTAATGTCGATGCTTCAGAGCGGTGGAAACGTATTGAAGCGCGCAACATGAACCAAGGTCAGAGCTTCCACATGGAAATCACACGCGGCATGTTTGACTATATCGAAACGACTTGGGAACTGCCCAGCGATGATGAGGTGGCCTCGATGTCGCTGGCAGATTTGGAATAGCGTCTATCAATTACTTCATTGAGCGGTCGTTCGTACAGCATGCAGCATCATGCACTTTGGGCTCTTCGCGGTCATCGGATGCACCGCAGCATCCACGCTTGAGGGCCATAGATCTGATGTGACTGACGGCCCAAAGCCGCTATCCAGTCATTGTGATTCAAAGGGCCGGTTTCTTGTAAGGGGTGAACATCTCACGCCTCGCGATTGACAATACTGGGTCAGCTGAAAATCCTATACTTCTCTGCTTCGCTACGATCGATTGTGGAAACTTCCGCTTTGCCCATCGCAAAGGAATTGTCGTAGCTGCGACCATGAGCAATACCTTGATAGAACGCGTACGTGAACTTGGGTGCTGTTTGGTCGCTGATCGAGTCCACGGAGCCAACAACAACGTCAACATACTTATGACATGCGCGTGCGACTTGCTCCGTGAAACAAGCGTGAAGAACAACACACTCTAGATTGCCATATGCTGAAAGAATGTCCGCCAGGACTTCTCCATCAATCTCAGCGGTGTTGCCGTCTCTGTCCTCAAATAGCAGGCACCCAACATCTCCGTGTCCGCTAAAGTGCAGGATTTTAGGTTCGTTGTTAAGCAGCTCTTTCTGGATTTGATCAAGACGTACTGCAAACTTTTGAACAATGTTGAGGCTGCGGCGCGGGTTCTTTACCATCTCGAGTTGTTCCTCAAGTTGTGCGGCCTCTCGATCCGCCCTAATGCGACCCTGGTCGTCGGGCGTTGCATTTAGTACGAGAACGTTCATTGCGTTTTGCATTCTTACTGCCTCGATAATACGTTTCATTTCGTCATCATACTGAGAGCTGAAAAGCCCTAATGAAGCTTCGCTATCTCTCGAAATGACTTGCCCGTATAGAGGCAAGCCTTCCGCGCCGAGCAAGACACGCTCACGAAACTCCCCGCCTTCCTCAACCAATTCTAACGCCTTCTCCCGATAGCTAGGCGCTTCTTCAGAGAACCGTGCGAAGTGTTCCGCCAATACGAGCTGAACGCGTCGGCTTTCTTCGGTATCAAACCATGTGAGGGTAACATCTTGAATACCATCGTAAAAAGTTGCGGAAAGACCCTTGGACAGGCCTTCGCGTGCGTCAACAGATGGAAGATTGCTTCCTTGAATGATCAAAGACTGCCTTTGTGACAAATCGGGAAGCAAAGAAGCGCCGAGTTGCAGCATCTTCGACTGGACGTTGGGCGGCTCGTTATCCAGATTGTCAAAAGGTATTCCGAGATGGTCGATAGTTAGAAGATTGTTCTCGATCACTGCCCAGACACTGTATTGTTTGACGATGCGGTCGTCATGCTGGCCGAGTTCCCTAACAATTTCTCCATTTTCATGTCGTGGATGAAGGAGGTTTTGAATGTCTTTGTTAAGCCCAACGACGATTAAAGCAAGCTTGAGAACTTCAGGGTCAGCCTTTGCGAGATCAATCGCGAGCCCGTTAAGCTCTAGCATTGAGGCAGGAACGGTTTGCATCGCAGCCAACATCTGAGTTTCCGGAGTCACATTCCTCATCGAGTCCAGTGCAGGAATCTGGCCACGATACAGAGACGCGAGTGCAGACACAGCGGCTGCAACTATCTCGGGATTTTCTTCATGCCTTTTTAGTGCGTATTCAACGCTTTGAGAGGTGTTATCTTGTCGGCCAAATTGGGCGATCGAGTTAAGGCACCACCGGATTACCTTCTCGTCCCGACTGTTGACAGTGAGCCCAGCTATCTCTAGCTCGAATGAAATGCGCGTTTCTGGAGAAAACTGAGCGCCACTTCGATAGAGTCGGCAAACATCTTGTAGAGCGACCTTTTGACGTCGAGGATCGTTACTCTCGAGCTCGAACTTTAAAAACGCCGTTTGTTGTTCTGATATATTTTTTCTCGCCAACTCGCGCCTGCTCTTTCGAATCGGACCATTCCGCCAATACTCTTTTACTCCACGGCTCAAAGTCTTCCATATCGTTGTGCCGAACGGAAGTGCATAACCAATGCGGTTCGTTCAAAGACAACCTTCGAGTCGTTGGTTCAAACCAGTCAGGACAATCCCAGTGAAGCAAAATGACTAGATCAATATCGTCGCTTTCCGCTTCCACTACCAACACGCTATCGATGCGCGGCCTACTGGAAGACGTGTTGTCAAACGCGGATAATGATAGATCAAGATCTTGTGCCAATACTGAAACTGAACACTCTTGAGCGCCAAAATGGTCAGCTGAAAAAAGTGACGCATCTTCCATTGCCAACGCACCGGGAAATCCGATCGAGCGTTTGTTGGCAAAAGCATCGCGATCATCTCGATAACGACCAATTCGATATGCCAGTACGCAGTCCTCACGCAGAACAATCGAAAAAGTCCAAGCTGAACAATATCCATTTTCCTTCATCTCGTCCGGATGAAAGTACGATAGAGCGCCTTCTTCATCGGCCTTCTGAAAAAAATCATGGAAGTCGCATTTGCTTCGTCTCCACCGCTCGACGAAAGCCTTTTTCACCCCAAGCGTATTTTCGCGCTTAAGGTCCCGTGTTCGCCTGCGTGCCGGAAACTTTGTTTTCCATTCTTCAGGAATCTCTGGGTCATTGATGAATTCAACAAGAAAAAAATGGCCAGGTTCAGTTCGGAAAAAGGCCGAGCTTTCCCTACGATGCAAGATGTCTTCACTCAGACGGGCTTGCAGGGTTTTCTGCTGTGTTTTCCCATGGAGATGCGAGGGAACAACTCCTGCCTTGTATGCCACATCCAATATCGCCCGCGCACTCATTGGGCGACGAGTGGACTTGAGTACGGTTTGGGCTACCTGCAAGTAAGAATCCAAATCTAACCTCCAACTGCAGAATGGACGTATGTGTCGAACGGTTCAACTGCTGAAATGGGTCGGTTTGTCGGAGTTGTAAGAGAAATCTAACCACGAGGCCGCTGAGAACGCTATAGAATAGTCGCATCTAACATCCATACAGCTCGATTTGAACCTGCGGAAAGCCTTCATTGCGGACTTTGGTTGGCTATGCAGCGGACGGCTGCTTTCCGCCCATCCCTGCCAAATTCTGCAAACGCGAACGCCAAGACGACCGTGTCCGCTTCGGGCTGACGGCCATCATCTGATTGTTTCCGTCAGGAACGCCGAGCGGGTCGTTCTGATTGAGCGGCAGCTATGCGCAGAAAGCGAGCTTTGCAAAGTCGGCCGTGATGTTCGCCTTTATCGAACTGACCGGCCCAGAGTCGCCGTTCATGACAGACAGTAGGAAGTTCCGGTTCAGTTCGCGTCAATTAGACTACTGAGATTGCCCCATGTCCGTCTTTCGGTACATATTGGTTTCACCGCAGGATAATAGTCGGTTGATCATAACGCTTCGTAAGCGGTGCGCCGTTCACACGTGGTGAGCGTAATTCCAGGGCAGCAGCCGGTTGATATGGGTCTGTTTGTGCCCGCCAGCAATGGCTGTCAGGACACCGGACAGATAGCCATGGGGCTCGACCCCGTTGAGTTTGCAGGTCTCGATCAGCGACGCGATGACGGCCCAGTTTTGCGCCCCGGCATCGTGACCTGCGAAGAGCGCGTTTTTGCGGTTTAGGGCGATTGGACGGATGGTGCGCTCGACGGCGTTGGAATCCAGTTCGATGCGACCGTCGTCGAGGAACCGGCGCAGCCCGTCCCAGTATTTGGCGATGTATTTCAGGGCTTCTCCGGTTGGCGATTTTGCCGAAACACGGGCGCGGTTCTGGGCGAGCCAGAGTTCGAAGGCGTCGATGAAGGGTTTTGAGCGTTCCTGCCGTGCAACGCATCGTTGATCGGCTGCCTGACCGCGCAGGTCTTTTTCGATACGGTAAAGTGCCTGGATTTGGTCCAGACCTTCCTGCGCAATCGGGGCCGTGCTGGACTGGGTCACGTCATGCAGTTTGCGACGGGCATGCGCCCAGCAGTAGGCCAGTATCACATCTTGCGCAGGACGCTTGAGCAGGCGGTTATAGCCAGCATATCCATCGACCTGAAGGATGCCGCTGAAGCCCTGCAAAATAGTGTCCGCATGCTGGCCAGATCGTCCCGGCGCGTAAGTAAACGCCACTCCAGGTGGATCATCGCCGTTCCATGGCCTGCCATCGCGGGCCAGCACCCAGAAGTATCCTGTTTTGGTGCTTTTGCGCCCTGGGGCCAGAACCGGCGCGGGTGTTTCGTCTATTACCCGGCAGGCGCATGCAAAGCATGCTGCCGAGAGGGCATGAAGAGCTTGGTGGAGTGCTTCAGATCAGCCATCAGGGCATCATAGACAGGGGGCAATTCGAAGGCCGACTTGCCCACCCATGCGGCCAGGGTCGAACGATCCAGATCGATCCCTTGGCGGCTAAAGATTTGTGCCTGCCTATAGAGCGGCAAGTGGTCCGCATATTTTGAGACGAGCACATGGGCGAGCGTTGCCTCAGTCGGCATGCCGCCTGCGATGATGTGGGCGGGTGCCGGAGCTTGGGTGATCCCGCCTTCGCAGGATCGGCACGCGTATTTGGGGCGGCGGGTGACGATCACCCGGAACTGCGCGGGAATGATATCCAGCCGTTCGCTGACATCTTCGCCGATGACATGACGCTCGGCTCCGCAGGCGCAGGAGAGCTCGGGTTCAATGACCACTTCCACCCGCCCAGATGCTTGGGCAGTGACCCCCGGTTGGTCTGACGCGGATTTGGTGGTCGCACGGGTACAGTGCGCGGGTCAGCATCAATCTCGGCTTCCACCTGCGCGATGGCGGTCTCGATGTCTTCGAGCTCCAGCTCGTATTGGCCTGGATCGATCTTCTCGGATTTGCTCCCGAAGAGCGCCTTCTTGAAGGCGGCAACCAGAACCTCGAGCCGGGCATTCTGATCCTGCTGCGCACGGATGATCGCCTTCAACTCAGCAATGTCGTCAGGCAATTCATCAGGTGTGATCATGCCCGATGCCATAACAAAACAGAGGCAGAATGACCCCTGCAAAGGCTTCCGTGAGTCACCCCGCCGCAGACGGTGCTGCGACCTCCAAGGGCTGCACGCGCCGCCAATCCAAACCCGCAAAAAGCGCTTCAAACTGGGCTGGTTCCAGACGCATCACCCCGTTCTTGATCGTGGGCCATTTGAAGCTGTTATCCTCCAGTCGCTTATACGCCATCACCAGTCCGCTGCCGTCCCAGTAGATCAGCTTCAGCCGATCTGCGCGCTTGGCGCGGAACACATAGACTGACCCATCAAAGGGCTTCTGTCGCAAATGACCCTGCACCAGAGCGGCCAGCCCGTCGTGACCCTTGCGAAAGTCGACCGGATCACTGGCCACAAAAATCCGGACCTTGTGGGATGGCATGATCACGTGGTCATGGCCCGCGCGATCTCGGCGACCCGCGCGGCTGGCGTTGCCACATCAAGACGAACAATGACGTCGCCTCTGATCACATCGAGCGTGCTGGCGGAAGCGACAGACAGAGGCTGGGTTAGCGGCCCAAGCGCCTCAATCTCAACAGGCACAAAATCCATGTCATCCAAGTTTGGCAGGACCAGCTTGCCCTGTCGCGCCATCCGGCGCCAATCAGACACGGTTCTGGGGATCAGCTCGTATCGCTTCGCCACCGCGTTGACCGTCTCGCCCTCGATCAACGTCTCCGCCACAATCCGCGCCTTTAACTCGGCGGGCCAATTCCGTTTACCATCCGTCCGACGCGGAACACTTGCCAGAAACTCGCTTATAGCTCCCATCGAGAAACTCCACACAAACCAAAGAAGTCTCTGAATCGCAGATCACACGTCAGCTCGAAAGTGTGGGGGCGGCGCACCGCTTACAACGCTTCTCGGCTTCCACTTTAATATCGGCATACAGCTGAGAACACGCTCCGCTTGGCAGACGCCGCCGATCACAATGTCATGACGACGTTTGATGTCGTCTATTCGGGTATCAGGACTTTCGCGCGGGCTTCTTTTCCTTTTTTTTCTTCTTGGGACTTGGCACCCGCGCCTGATCAACAAAATAGGCGCCAGACAAGCCGGGTGTGCGCCAATTGTATTCGTACCGCTCACCCTAAGCGACCAATGCCTCGCGCTCGGTATCAGGTGGCAATGCGGTCTCATAGACTAATTCGAGGAACTGTGGATTTCGGTGCGCCCAGTAGTATTTTCCGGCAAGAACCTCTTCCCGGTAGTATCTTAGAGAACTCACAAGCGCGGGTATAAGCGTCGAAAGTACTGGCTGCGCGGCATAGCAAGCAAGGCCGTCCCAGCCGTCATTCTCAGATTTTCTCACCCAATACCCGTAGTTACGCCAATTATTTTGGTCATTTTTTTCCGACCACAGGCTGTCGCCTTTTTTCCATAGTAAGATTCGGGAGGCTTCGATTAGATCGCGAAATGGCAAAGCTTCGAGTTCCGTGCCAGGGTCATAGTGATAGGCGTCGCCGAGTAGGTTTAGGAAGTCCTTCAAGCGCCGAAGTGCCAATGTATGGGCGTAAACGTGGTCAGAAGCATTTGGCGCGAGCGTCCAAAGGATCGTTGCGACTTTCGCCGTGAGATCGCCATCTTTACCAGCCGGCATGAATGTGATCGACTTGCTCGCCCTGCCGCCGTCGATAGCCTTGGTCGCTTGCCAAAAGAGGTGGTGCGTTACATAGATCGTTTCGGTTTTCAAATCGACGGCATAGGCGATCACGTTGTTGCGGTAACTTAGCTCACACCAATAACTCAGGGTTGACTGCTTAATTCCGCCCACTGACGGTCTTTTGTCGGCTCGGAGTTTTAGATCCTCAGCGGATTTTACCTGGATCTTGGCAACGCGGGCGGTAACCTGTTCCTTTGAGATCAACTCAAGCTCGAAATCTATGCCATAATCATTTTCGGTGAGATTTCTAAAAATACCTAGGTCGCGTAGCTTGTAGAGCAGGATGGCATAGGAGTGGGCCTCAGAGCGTTGTTGCTTAGTTCGTTTTGGAAGGTCCATTGTCTGATCTCTGTAATCGTGATGCATTATAGTCTGGAGTTTCTTGACCACACTGTAAGTTCTGACTGTTTTAGTTACTCCAGCGTCGCTTAGGTCGCAGGCCAGCCACCTCCATACAGTTTTGATGGAAACGGCGTGTCGAAGAGGTCAATGGACATGCACTACAGCACATAGGTGCCGACCGAGACTGTCGTTAAATCCGCTCGCTCTTCATTTTCTTTATCCATGTTTTCAAAGTGTCTCTGTCAGCCGCTTCTACGGGATACTCCCTCGCTACGCGCATCGTTTCCGCGCCCGGGGCCATGTAAGAACTTGTAACGATAAGCCCGGCCTCCGACTTCTCGTGGAGAACATCCGCATACACGGATTTCAGCAAGGTCTTTCCAATCTTTTCTTTCTGCCTTTTGCATTGGACAATAATTAGGGGAGGAATGTTTTCGGCTTGTTCCCTTGGATATATCCGAAGGTCGATGCCATCATCGTTCCGCCCAGGCCCCACATCCACGCGAAACCCTTCCCTTTCAAAAAACTCCCCCGCTAAACCCTCAAACTTGCGCCAGTGTATTTGGCCAATCTTATCGAAGTTTCGCTCCAAATAGTCGATGAAGCGCTGATCGAAAAAGCTCCCATACATGGTTTCCAGCGACTCTGATTTGAAGAGAGATTCCAGGTCGGCTGTGTCCCTCCAGTCGTGGGATCGGATCAGTCCGTGCGGTGAGATATGAATTTGATGATTAATACTTTTAATGACTTCCATAGCCATGCCCAAACCATCATTTCCGTACCCCTTCATTGCCGCCCTCATGAATGGCTCAGGGTCCAATAGGGTCCCATGAGGCGGTGGATCAGCAAGAGCAGACCGCATAAAGTCATTGTAGCAACCCATGACGTGCTGATAGCAGGCGAGCTTTTTGGGATCAGACTTTACCTCATGATAAAGTCTGACGTGATGGGGGATAGTGGCTGGTTCGTCAATGTTGCCAAGTTTGTATAGAATATGGGCTGCGATCTCATCGAATTCAGAGGAATGAAAACGAAAGCCACCAGTCTCCTCGGCAGCTATTTTTTTCGAAAAATCTTCGTCATAATCCTGTAGCAGTTCCGAAAGCTCAGAGACTGTAACAACAATCCCAGCTTTGAATCCCGCAAACTCAGTAAGTAGGTCAACTGCGGTCTGTCGGGATATGATAATGCTTCCCATTTTGCTCCATTTTCTATTCTACTCGACCAGCCTGACGAGGTTTTTAACCGCGCCGGGTTTGCCGGAGGCTCCAACTCATGAGTAGGATGGAGCATCATGACAAAGACAACGAACAAGTATTCACCAGAAGTGCGCGAGCGCGCCGTGCGGATGGTAATGGATGGCACCGGGCAGCATGAAAGCCGCTGGGCGGCGATTGTGTCGATCTCATCGAAGATAGGCTGCGCGCCGCAAACGCTGAATGAATGGGTCAAGAAGGTTGAGGTTGATACCGGCCAGCGCGGCGGTATCACGACCGAACAGGCCGAGAAGATGAAGGCTCTGGAACGCGAAGTGCGCGAACTGAAGCAGGCCAACGAGATCCTTCGCAAGGCATCCGCATATTTTGCCCAGGCGGAGCTCGACCGCCCATTCAAACGATGATCCGGTTCATAGAAGATCACCGCGCGGATCATGGGGTCGAGCCAATCTGCCGCGTCCTGCCGATTGCCCCAGCCACGTTCTATGACCACTTGGCTAAGCGGGCGAACCCTGATCTTCTGTCGGATCGCGCCAAGCGTGACGAAGACCTGAAGCCTGAGATCGAACGTGTCTTTGAGGAAAACCTCAGCGTCTACGGCGTTCGCAAGATCTGGCATCAAATGCGCCGAGAAGGCTTTGATATCGCACGCTGTACGGTTGCACGGCTAATGAAGGATTTAGGCCTTGAGGGCGTAGTGCGTGGCAAAAAGCCGAAGACAACGATCCCTGACAAGGCGTTGCCCTGTCCATTGGACAAGGTGAACCGCCAGTTCCACGCGCCAGCGCCAAACGTACTCTGGGTCAGCGACTTCACCTATGTCGCGACGTGGCAGGGGTTTGTGTATGTGGCCTTCGTCATCGACGTCTTTGCCCGTCGTATCGTTGGATGGCGCGTGAGCCGCACGGCTACTGCCGGGTTTGTTCTCGATGCTTTGGAGCAAGCCATCCATCAACGCAGACCAGCTCAGGGCCAGTTGGTGCATCACTCGGATCGCGGGTCGCAATATCTGTCGATTAAGTACACCGAACGACTGGCCGAGGCGCAGATCGCCCCGTCTGTCGGCAGCGTCGGTGACTCGTATGACAACGCCCTCGCCGAAACGATCAACGGCCTGTTCAAGGCCGAGGTCATTCACCGACGTGGCCCATGGCGCAGCTTCGACGCCGTGGAATACGCCACCCTCGAATGGGTCGACTGGTTCAACAATCGCCGCCTTCTCGAACCCATCGGGAACATTCCGCCCGCAGAGGCCGAGGCAAACTTCTACGCTGCTCTGGAAACATCAGGCATGGCCGCGTAACTAAGACAAATCAGCCTCCGGCAAACCCGGCGCGGTTCATTTTGAAACACAGTGCCACTACAGTGCTTAGTTCATCCGAAGTCGTCTTGGAACCGTATCATTCACGGCCAACAACATCCCGAACGCTTTGCCTCCCCTTGTTCTGACAAAGCGGCCATTGACTTGGTCTGCGGCGGACGCCCGCTTCCCGCCCTTCCAGACTGTGGCAAACTTGAGTGAGCGGCCAGCCCACATGTCCAAAGTACCGCGAGGCTGATCAACCAAAATCACCCCAAGTCGAGAATTTCTGTCATATCATCCCGCAAATACACGGGTCCGAAATCCTGTCCCTCAGGAGAGAAACGTGAGATACCCTTGGCCTTCAGCTGCATCTTCAGTGTGTTACGGTGTTGTCCTGTCTCCGTCGATAAACTTGTAAGGGTTACAAATTGGCGATGGAACGCGGCCATATTCTCGGGGTTCATCCAGTATTGTGGCCGCTTTGTACGGGGATTGATGAGCTTGCTGGCAGGTACGTAGCCGGCTTCAATCATAGCCTGGAACACACCGCCATCCCGAAGTCCGAGTGAGCGGCCGAACGAAGCGGCAGCCATGCCCGGCAGTTTCGCTGATACTGATTTGGGAGTGGGCCGTGCTGAAGTCGCGATGGTGTCGACATCGTGTTTAGGAACGACCAACCCATGGAAACCTGGTTCTCCGGATTTTTGACCGACGGCTAAACTCTTGTCGCGCACCCTCGCGATCAGATTGTCTAGACCGATCTCTTTGCGTCGAGATGCGCGCAAAAGTGTTTCCCAATTCATGTCAGCATCATCGACAGTAATAGCTTCGGATGACAGTTCGCTTACAAGCTTTATGCCGTCAGAAATCCGCCAAGGGTTCTTGACCTTCTCAACGCGGGTCCGAGGGTGCAATATCCCCGACTCCGCCAACGCGATTAGCTCCATCTTTGTCGCGCCCATGGCTTGGCGCATTGCGATTGGGCCGACCAAGGTAGGGATTTCCGCAAGAAGCGCAGCATGCGCCTGCGCATCAAATAGTTTACGACTTTCGGGGCGGGGGTCGTGCTCAACAATGGCACCGGCTTCGATCAAGAACTGCTCCAGAACCTTTGCGCCGACGCCACTCTCCAAAGCAGCTGTACGCAATGAATGCAGCCGTCTTTGAGGCAAGGCCTCTCCCAACACGACATCACCTCCAGCCAACGGCCAATGATCCAGGATGCACTCGCGAAGTATCTTCCTGAACGGATCAAAGTCCGGTTCATTCAGGTAATCTCTGTTTAACGAAGTATAGAGTGGCCCAAAGATTTTCCTGGGTTCATCCTGAGCTTCCGTGGCCATAGCTGCAATTTGATCGAGCGCCTTGCGAATTTCCTTCTGACCGACTTTCATGATTTCGAAGCCAGCGGCATGCTCTCGATCATCTTCCGTGCCATCATGCATTGCCACGGCTTTACCGAGGTATCTGCACATCGTCGTCACTGCGAAAACAGAATGATCCGCAAGCCAAGTGGTGTCCGAACCATCCTGCAAACGTTGATCAAGCCAATAATCATAAGCGGACGGTATCCTAGCCGCCTGATCAAATGCCCCCGACAAAATATCGTCGGAAATTTCTTCTAAGCGGGCACCTATATCAAATCTGTCCCGAAGAGCTGCATTCTGCCAAAGGGGAACCAGAGAATGTTGGTGCTCAACGCAGATCATCACGTCGCGAAATTGCCAATCTCCACGCATCACCATGAGTTCATGCGCTGCGCGATCCGTCTTAGCCGCATCTTGCCTGAGGCATATCGGGCATCCCCGCATTACCGGATTGCGCAAGGCCCGGGAAACATAAACCTCTCCACGGAAGAGCGTCCGAACGTTGCCGGACTTCAACCCGGTCCATGAAAGCAATTCGGCCATCACCTCCGGGGAGTGATTGGCCCAGCTTGCGAAGGTCTCAAGCGCCTCTTCATGCTGATCCAGTAATTTCTTGAAGGATGTGCCCATGTCATAGACCATCGCAGGGGCCTCTGTTCGCCAGGCTGCAGCGAGACGTGCGAGATAGGAATACAAAGTTTCCCGCGAACCCGGAACTGGGCCGGAAATAGGCAAGCGCGACATTAGGAGGTTAGAACCTGCGGTGAAATTGCGGCAAGGGCCCAGAAGTAACCTGTTTTTGTGCGTTTGCGCCCGGGTGCCAGAACCGGCGCAGGTGTTTCGTCCATAAAGAGCTTAGTGGACCGCTTCAGATCGGCCATTAGCGCCTCATAGACCGGGCTCAATTCGCACGCAGATTTGCCCACCCATGCGGCCAGGGTCGAGCGATCCAGATCGATCCCCTGACGGCTGTAGATTTGCGCCTGCCTATAAAGGGGCAAGTGATCCGCGTATTTTGAGACGAGCACATGCGCCAGCGTAGCCTCGGTTGGCATGCCGCCTGCGATGATGTGGGCAGGTGCCGGGGCTTGGGTGATTCCGCGTTCACAGGACCGACAGGCGTACTTAGGTCGACGCGTGACAATCACCCGGAACTGGGCGGGGATGATGTCCAAGCGTTCGTTGACATCCTCGCCAATGACATGGCGTACGGCTCCGCAGGCGCAGGAGAGCTCGGGTTCAATGACCACTTCCACCCGCTCCAAGTGCTTGGGCAGTGACCCGCGATTGGTCTGACGCGGCTTTGAGGGACGCAGGGGCTCGGTACGTTCGTCAGCTTCAATCTCGGCTTCGACCTGCGCGATGGCGGTCTCGATATCTTCGAGCTCCAGCTCGTATTGGGCAGGATCGATCTTTTTGGATTTGGACCCAAACAGGGCTTTCTTGAAGGAAGCGACCAAAGCCTCGAACTGCGCATTCTGATCCTGCTGCGCGCGGATGATTGCCTTCAGTTCAGCGATATCATTGGGCAGTTCATCAGGTGCGATCATGCCCGACGCCATAACAAAACAAGGGCAGAATGACCCGTGTAAAGGACCCTGTGAGTCACTCCGCCGCAGCCGGAGCCGCCACCTCCAGGGGCTGCACCCGCCGCCAATCCAAACCCGCAAAAAGCGCCTCAAACTGGGCCGGTTCCATACGCATCACCCCGTTCCTGATCGCAGGCCATTTGAAGCTGTTATCCTCAAGCCGCTTGTAGGCCATAACCAGCCCGCTGCCGTCCCAATAGATCAGCTTCAGCCGATCCGTACGCTTGGCGCGGAACACATAGACCGATCCATCGAAAGGTTTTTGGCGTAACTGGCTCGGCACCAAGGCTGCCAGCCCGTCATGGCCCTTGCGGAAGTCTACCGGATCGCTGGCCACAAAAATCCGGACCTTGTGGGAGGGCGTGATCACAGGGCCAGAACCTCTACGATCTCGACGATCCGCGCCGCTGGCGTTGCCGCATCAAGACGAACAGTGACATCGCCTTTGATCACATCAATCGTGTTGGAGGATGTAGCGAGCAGAGGCTGGGCGGCAGGCGCAGTCGCCTCAATCTCAACTGGCACAAAATGCATACCATCCAAATTTGGCAGAACCAGCTTGCCCTGCCGCGCCATCCGCCGCCAGTCAGACACCGTGCTGGGGATCAACTCATATCGCTTGGCAACCGCCTTGACTGTCTCGCCCTCAATCAGCGTCTCAGCCACGCGCCGCGCTTTCAGCTCCGGCGGCCAATCTCGTTTGCCATCAGACCGTCGCGGTACACTTACCAGAAACTCGCTTATAGCTCCCATCGAGAACCCCCCCACAATTCAAAGAAGCCTCTGAATCGCAGATCAGGCGCTATGCCGTAAGTGTGGGGGCGGCGCACCGGCTACAAAACTCGGAGACCGATTGACACTTTTGCCAATCGCGGCGTTCATTGTTTTCCTTGGGTATGGGCGCAGCAATAGACCGTTATGTATTGGGACGAGGCCAACATCGATCATCGCGAGCTGACTGCCAGAGAGCGTCAACGCTTGACATGGATGATGGCGTCTTTGTCGCTTCCCAAAGGTGGGGTTAGAGCGGCCTTCGCTGACGAAATGGCCTGTGTCTACCGCTTTGCCGCTGTGCGTTGGCCAGAGGGCCCAACGTGCGCAGATTGTGGTCGCAAGGACTTCGCATATCTGAAAATGCGAAAATGCCTTTATTGCCGGAAATGTAAGCGCCAATTGTTCGTGACCGCGGGCACCATCGCGCATCGGTCACGCCTTGATCTCCGCATGTGGTTCATCGCGGCCGAAGACGTGATTTTAGCCTATGCGATAGGCAAAGAGGATGCTTTGTTAACGGGCTATGATCTCGCCCGCCGGTATGGAGTTTCATACTCTGCCGCCCACCGCCTCAAGACGCGGCTCTTGGCAGACCTGTCGGACCCCAAAGGCATAATCAAGCCCAGTATTTGTGTGGCAGAACCAAACGTTCCGCAAGATGTTGCTGAGTTTGATTGGGGTTTGTTCGTCTGGGCTCAAGCCAAGGTCACAGGCTATTTCTTTGAAGATTGAGCGACTGCCTTGCGGGTTGTCTTAACGAGACAGTCTGTCCACAGGGCATACTCTACCGCGGCTTTCGTATCTCATCTTTGCTTCCTAACTGGTCCTTGAAAGGAGCGGATATCCATTGGCTGACATCGTGAGACGCCTCCCAAATCAAGGCTCGACAGAGTGCGAAAAACAAAACCAGAAAGGAAATAAATTAGTTTATTATCAATAACTTGACTCGAATCGTCGCTGGCTGCAATTTGTGACAAATTGCTTGGCACAGGCTTCTTTATTCACGGGTAATGCTGCGCCCAAATAAGACCAGGAACTCGACCACTACACCAGAACACGCGCGCAGAGCTTTGCGGCATAGGCAGCACGAACAAAAGCGAAACCAAACATAAATGGATCGAAACGCCACGCCATCACCCACGTGCGTGAACAAGAAAGTTGTGACATGACGAATATTGAAACTGCCGTTGCTGGCGTCCGTACCGGCGGGCGCGCTCTCGAGACTTTCAGGAGGGCGCAGGCTAAAGCGGCTTTGACCGCTGAGCTTGAGCAACACTTCGAGAAGACTGAGACCTACGAAGAATTTCGGACGAAGGTTTTTGACGTACTGGCTCTTCGTGAGGCGCAGCTTGCCATGGGCAAGAGCGAATTGAAGGGCGTTGTAATGATTGGTCCCGCCGGCTCGGGAAAGTCACGCATGGTCGAAGAGATCATGACTGAACATCAGGAGTTGGTTGAGCGCGATGGCGGTTGGAAATACGGTTCACGGATCTTGTCGATCATTGTTCCCGGCCGCTCGACCGTAAAAGAAACGATGCAGGCCATTCTTGAAGGACTTGGATATAGCGTCAGGTCCAGAAGGGACGAGCAGTACCTCACGAACATGGCCATGTCGTTGCTTAAGAAGACTGGGGTGGCTGCTGTCCACTTGGATGAAGTTCAAGATAGCGGGAGGTACAAGACAAGGGACAGTGTTGAAGCATTCCTAAAAATTTTCCGGAACATGATGCAGCACAAGGAATGGCCGGTCTGTCTGATCTTGACGGCAACGCCAGAAGCGAAGGCCCTCATCAATATGGATTCACCCTTGTTGCGGCGCGTTCGCCCACAGGAAATCTGTCCGATTGAATTCAAGACTGATGGGCCGCAGCTCAAAAATGCGCTTCAGACACTTTCCCGCAAAGGTGGTGTCACGGATCATCAGATCCTTGAGTATGATGAGTTTATCCAGATTTTGATCCACGCATCAGCCCGTCGTTTTGGTGTCGCAGTGGAAATCGGGATCATGGCAATTGTGAATTGTAGGATCGAGGGTGGAGAGGTCTTGGACATGGGCGATTTCGCTGACGCATATGAGGAACGAATGTGCGTAGACGACGAACTCAATCCGTTTGTCGCAGAGCACTGGTCGATCATCGATACTGAAAAAATCATGCAGCGATTTGACGAGGAGCGAAACTTGTTGCGCTGAGGTCCACCACAAACCAAGTCACGATCGCACATTAAAGCCGCCCTTCTGGGCGGCTTTATCTTTTCTAAATCCTGTATTCATAGGGATACCGTGATAAGAAGCTTGGGCGAGGGGAATTTCAGGACCCACTGGGCATGTCGTAAGACCCAGATTAGATGTCGAAAGACTGACCTGCCAATGTCGTGATTTAAGTTAAGTATTTGAAAATATGTTGAAAAATATTAGCTCAAGACCTAATCTTGGTGTCGGACGATAACCATAAACCCTTCATGTTGCTGTTCGCAGACCGGTAAAGGAGGCGCCCCATGCCAAATCACTCTGATGGGGCTTTGTATTCGCCGCCACGCACACAACGACTCGGGCCGCCTGATGGGGGGAAGGGCACCTTAAGCCGCTATGCGAGTCGGAAGAGCGCCAAAAAGCAGGAGTGTGAGACCATGGAAAGTGGCAGACAATGACGGCAGATGCCTGTTTTTATAGCGTCACCAAAAAAAATCGCATGGAGGCGAAAAAAGGGCTTGCGGACTCAGAGAGCTAACCGTAGAAGCCCCTTCACCGGCGGCGCTGAGGTGTTTGTTGGGACGCGGGGTTGGCGGTTGGTTGAGAGGCTGTCGCGGACGATGCGGATAATTCAGGGGTATATCAGGGCGGCGCGCCGGAAGTTTAGGGCGCACTGGTCTGGTTTTTGTCTCTGGGTTGCTCTTTGACATTGATAATATCTGAAGAGATATGCGGGCGGTTTGGTTTGTTTCGACGAACGGACGTCTGTATATCACGCTCTTAGCGTTACTCTTTGTTTTGGGTTGGGGTCGATGATCCTGCACTCAAGTAGCGAAGCGGTAGTGCGATGATGGAGTGTCAGCTTCACTGTTTGTACGGTTCTTCGGTACCTTTGGTACTGAAGCACATACAAACGGAGAAAAACGCCGAATGATGTCAGTAATGTCATTTGGTGGATGTGCAGAGGTTCGAACGTCAAGAAGGCTATTATGTAGTCTTTCAACTTGAGAGTTTGATCCTGGCTCAGAACGAACGCTGGCGGCAGGCCTAACACATGCAAGTCGAGCGCACCTTCGGGTGAGCGGCGGACGGGTTAGTAACGCGTGGGAACATACCCTTTACTAAGGAATAGCCACTGGAAACGGTGAGTAATACCTTATACGCCCTTCGGGGGAAAGATTTATCGGAGAAGGATTGGCCCGCGTTAGATTAGATAGTTGGTGGGGTAATGGCCTACCAAGTCTACGATCTATAGCTGGTTTGAGAGGATGATCAGCAACACTGGGACTGAGACACGGCCCAGACTCCTACGGGAGGCAGCAGTGGGGAATCTTAGACAATGGGCGCAAGCCTGATCTAGCCATGCCGCGTGAGTGATGAAGGCCTTAGGGTCGTAAAGCTCTTTCGCCTGTGAAGATAATGACTGTAGCAGGTAAAGAAACCCCGGCTAACTCCGTGCCAGCAGCCGCGGTAATACGGAGGGGGTTAGCGTTGTTCGGAATTACTGGGCGTAAAGCGCGCGTAGGCGGACATTTAAGTCAGGGGTGAAATCCCGGGGCTCAACCCCGGAACTGCCCTTGATACTGGGTGTCTTGAGTTCGAGAGAGGTGAGTGGAATTCCGAGTGTAGAGGTGAAATTCGTAGATATTCGGAGGAACACCAGTGGCGAAGGCGGCTCACTGGCTCGATACTGACGCTGAGGTGCGAAAGTGTGGGGAGCAAACAGGATTAGATACCCTGGTAGTCCACACCGTAAACGATGAATGCCAGTCGTCGGGTAGCATGCTATTCGGTGACACACCTAACGGATTAAGCATTCCGCCTGGGGAGTACGGTCGCAAGATTAAAACTCAAAGGAATTGACGGGGGCCCGCACAAGCGGTGGAGCATGTGGTTTAATTCGAAGCAACGCGCAGAACCTTACCAACCCTTGACATCCTGTGCTACATCCAGAGATGGATGGTTCCCTTCGGGGACGCAGTGACAGGTGCTGCATGGCTGTCGTCAGCTCGTGTCGTGAGATGTTCGGTTAAGTCCGGCAACGAGCGCAACCCACATCTTTAGTTGCCAGCAGTTCGGCTGGGCACTCTAGAGAAACTGCCCGTGATAAGCGGGAGGAAGGTGTGGATGACGTCAAGTCCTCATGGCCCTTACGGGTTGGGCTACACACGTGCTACAATGGTAGTGACAATGGGTTAATCCCCAAAAGCTATCTCAGTTCGGATTGGGGTCTGCAACTCGACCCCATGAAGTCGGAATCGCTAGTAATCGCGTAACAGCATGACGCGGTGAATACGTTCCCGGGCCTTGTACACACCGCCCGTCACACCATGGGAGTTGGGTTCACCCGAAGGCCGTGCGCCAACCTTTCGAGGGGGCAGCGGACCACGGTGAGCTCAGCGACTGGGGTGAAGTCGTAACAAGGTAGCCGTAGGGGAACCTGCGGCTGGATCACCTCCTTTCTAAGGATGATCCTAGATTTTGATGAGATGCCAACGCGCTCAAGTAGCGAAGCGGTAGCGCATCAAACATGGATCACTTAGCAGATGGCTTCTCAAGGCCATCATAATCAGGGCTTATATAAGTCACTGTTGAACCGAACCGTCCTCATATCTCTTCAGAACACAGTACGAGCCGCCGGTTCGTAACGAAATGGTACTGCCATTCTACCGGGTGCCTCCCCGCGCATTTGCCTGCAAATACGCTTGGTCGCACTCAGCGAATTGGCTGGGACCAATTCACTGGGGTCGGTAGCTCAGGTGGTTAGAGCGCACGCCTGATAAGCGTGAGGTCGGAGGTTCAAGTCCTCCTCGACCCACCATTAATCGGGTGTTCGCATCTGGTGATTGCGCCTGGCATGGCAAGTGCTGGGGCATGTTTTGCGCCCAGCATGGCAAGTGAGCGCTGCATGACACTTTCTTTGAAAGTGCATGATCTCGCGCGCCCACAAAATTGCTGGGACAATTTTGTGGGGCCTTAGCTCAGCTGGGAGAGCGCCTGATTTGCATTCAGGAGGTCAGGAGTTCGATCCTCCTAGGCTCCACCATTCATTCCGGCGGCGCAGCCTTAAATTTGATCCGGGGGATCAAATTTAGGAATGAATGCCAAGCAGCTATGCTGCGCGGCAGGCCGAGAAGGGCCAGCGGATTGAAGGTGGCTCCACCAAGTACGCAGAACAATCGTTTTGATTAGATCAGCAAGCACTTTATGAGTGTTTGCTCGTCCAATCGGACGTATCCGATGATCGCAAGGTCATCGATTGACATCGTTTAGAGAGATACAAAATCAACTATGTTTGATTGCCGCGAGTGTGCGGTGATCTCATGTGGTCTTGGCCTTCTGGCCGAGAGGTGACGCACTGGTCTAGCCGGCCGGTGGATCATATCCCATGTGAAACGAACATACGTTGTCCAAGTCAAGTACACTAACCCGTCACTGTTTTTACGAAAACAGTGACAACGATTTGGCCGTCCTCGATGGACGGGTAAATCGTAAAAGTTCCTGAGCAATCAGGAGCGGGAAAAAGTGACTTTTGATCAGAAGGAACAAGCGCTCAAGTAGCGAAGCGGTAGCGCATCGTTATGAGACGGTTTTGTTCTTTCTGGATCAAATCAAGCGCGAGAAGGGCGTTTGGTGAATGCCTAGGCAGTAAGAGGCGATGAAAGACGTGATACTCTGCGATAAGCCATGAGGAGCTGAGAATAAGCTTTGATCCATGGATTTCTGAATGGGGCAACCCACTTGATTGTGTTCAGTTATCGCGCAGCGATACCCACTCCGTGCCTGCTCAATGCAGGTACACCGATCCTTTGGATCGGCACTGGTGTGGGGATCATATGTTGCGCGGCTATCTGGATGCAAAACCAAGTACTTATAGACTGAATACATAGGTTTATAAGAGCGAACCCGGGGAACTGAAACATCTAAGTACCCGGAGGAAAGGACAGCAATAGCTACTCCCCTAGTAGTGGCGAGCGAACGGGGACCAGCCGAGCTTTGAGTGTGACTAGAATGTGCTGGAAAGCACAGCCATAGCGGGTGACAGCCCCGTATAGGAAGCATGATAAGACGTATCAAGTAGGGCGGGACACGTGAAATCCTGTCTGAAGATCGGAGGACCACCTTCGAAGGCTAAGTACTCCTTACTGACCGATAGTGAACCAGTACCGTGAGGGAAAGGTGAAAAGCACCCCGACGAGGGGAGTGAAACAGTACCTGAAACCGAACGCCTACAATCAGTCGGAGCCTCCTTGCGAGGTGACGGCGTACCTTTTGTATAATGGGTCATCGACTTGGTCTATCTAGCAAGCTTAAGCCGTTAGGTGTAGGCGCAGCGAAAGCGAGTCTTAATAGGGCGCATGAGTTAGATGGATCAGACCCGAAACCGAGTGATCTAGGCATGGCCAGGTTGAAGGTTGGGTAACACCAACTGGAGGACCGAACCCACATCCGTTGAAAAGGATCGGGATGAGCTGTGCCTAGGGGTGAAAGGCCAATCAAACTCGGAGATAGCTGGTTCTCTGCGAAATCTATTTAGGTAGAGCGTCATCCGAATACCCCCGGGGGTAGAGCACTGGATGGGTAATGGGGCCCCACAGGCTTACTGATCCTAACCAAACTCCGAATACCGGGGAGTACTAGATGGCAGACACACTGCGGATGCTAACGTCCGTAGTGGAGAGGGAAACAACCCTGACCTACAGCTAAGGCCCCCAATTCATGGCTAAGTGGGAAAGCAGGTGGGACGACCAAAACAACCAGGAGGTTGGCTTAGAAGCAGCCATCCTTTAAAGATAGCGTAACAGCTCACTGGTCTAAATAAGTTGTCCTGCGGCGAAGATGTAACGGGGCTCAAGCCATGAGCCGAAGCTTAGGATGCACATAGTGCATGGTAGCAGAGCGTAGTGTGACATTAGACTTCGTCTTATTCTGGTTTTTTGTATTGCCGCATTGGTTCCGAGGGTGTTCGCACTCAAGTAGCCGAAGGCGGTAGTGCGCAAAAGAAGTCAGAATAGACAAAGTCTATTCTGTGAAGCCGGCGCGTGAGCGATCCGGTGGAGAGATCACTAGCGAGAATGATGACATGAGTAGCGACAAAGAGTGTGAGAGACACTCTCGCCGAAAGTCCAAGGGTTCCTGCTTAAAGCTAATCTGAGCAGGGTAAGCCGGCCCCTAAGCCGAGGCCGAAAGGCGTAGGCGATGGGAACCACGTTAATATTCGTGGGCCAGATGGAAGTGACGGATTGCGAAGGTTGTTCCTCCTTATCGGATTGGAGGGGCCGCTTAGCAGTTCCTGGAAATAGCTCCATCATCAGACCGTACCCTAAACCGACACAGGTGGACTGGTAGAGCATACCAAGGCGCTTGAGAGAACGATGTTGAAGGAACTCGGCAAAATACCTCCGTAAGTTCGCGAGAAGGAGGCCCGGTTCCTAGGCAACTAGGGGCTGGGGGCACAAACCAGGGGGTGGCGACTGTTTATTAAAAACACAGGGCTCTGCGAAGTCGCAAGACGACGTATAGGGTCTGACGCCTGCCCGGTGCCTGAAGGTTAAAAGGAGGGGTGAGAGCTCTGAATTGAAGCCCAGGTAAACGGCGGCCGTAACTATAACGGTCCTAAGGTAGCGAAATTCCTTGTCGGGTAAGTTCCGACCTGCACGAATGGCGTAACGACTTCCCCGCTGTCTCCAACATCGACTCAGCGAAATTGAATTGCCTGTCAAGATGCAGGCTTCCCGCGGTTAGACGGAAAGACCCCGTGCACCTTTACTACAGCTTCGCACTGGCATCAGGATTGTGATGTGCAGGATAGGTGGTAGGCTTTGAAGCAGGAACGCCAGTTTCTGTGGAGCCTCCCTTGAGATACCACCCTTCGCACTCTTGATGTCTAACCGCGGTCCGTTATCCGGATCCGGGACCCTGCGTGGCGGGTAGTTTGACTGGGGCGGTCGCCTCCTAAAGCGTAACGGAGGCGCGCGAAGGTTGGCTCAGAGCGGTCGGAAATCGCTCGTTGAGTGCAATGGCAGAAGCCAGCCTGACTGCGAGACTGACAAGTCGAGCAGAGTCGAAAGACGGCCATAGTGATCCGGTGGTCCCAAGTGGGAGGGCCATCGCTCAACGGATAAAAGGTACGCCGGGGATAACAGGCTGATACTGCCCAAGAGTCCATATCGACGGCAGTGTTTGGCACCTCGATGTCGGCTCATCTCATCCTGGGGCTGGAGCAGGTCCCAAGGGTACGGCTGTTCGCCGTTTAAAGAGGTACGTGAGCTGGGTTTAGAACGTCGTGAGACAGTTCGGTCCCTATCTGCCGTGGGTGTAGGATACTTGAGAGGAGTTGCCCCTAGTACGAGAGGACCGGGGTGAACGATCCACTGGTGGACCTGTTGTTGCGCCAGCAGCAGTGCAGGGTAGCTATGATCGGAAAGGATAACCGCTGAAGGCATCTAAGCGGGAAGCCCCCCTCAAAACAAGGTATCCCTGAGGGCCGTGGTAGACCACCACGTCGATAGGCCGGAGGTGTAAGCGCAGCAATGCGTTCAGCTGACCGGTACTAATGGCCCGATAGGCTTGATTTGATCCAGTAAAAACAAAACCGTGGAATAGCAAAACACCGCTACCCACTCCTGGACCAACGACCAAAAGCACTACACCAAAACAAAGCGTACTGACTTGGACAACACTTGATTTTGACCCGGCGCTCTCACAACGCGCCTGGGGGATTTTATTCGGTTTGGTGGTCATAGCGTGAGCAAAACACCCGGTCCCTTTCCGAACCCGGCCGTTAAGTGCCACCGCGCCAATGGTACTGCGACTCAAGTCGTGGGAGAGTAGGTCACCGCCAAACCTAATAAAATCCCCAAAACTCTCATAACGAATACATCAAATAGACACACATACAACATGCGCATTTGTCCAAGGTCTCTCTACCGGAGGCGGATAAGTTACATGTCATTGGGCGCACTAAAACGCCCGTATTCGCCTGACCTCAGTGACAACACCGGCTCAAACAAACGCTCCGGATGTGATCCGGAGCGCCATGTCTTTCTACGCGAGCGCGCATGCGCATCTGACGTGTATGTCAGTCTGCAGGAGAGCTTGCATAGGTGCGCAGCGCGGCTCGGGTGCCATCCGTCCATATCAAGGCCAGCCAGTCCGAAAACATCTCTGCGAATGCCGATTGTTCGGACAAATCGCCATAGATCTGAGCTTGTTCGAGCCAGGCGCGTGGGGATCTTTTCGCAGCGCGTGCGGCGATCTGCAAATCGCTCCACATCGGATCATTCGCATCAATCTGGCTGCCGTCTTCGCGGCTGCCTTCACACATGCGGGCCCAAAGTGCTTCGGTCAAAGCCAGGCCAGATATTGATGTGCCGGCCTTTAGCGCATCCCGGAGGATTGGTAAGACGAACCCGCTGTGACGAGAGGAGCCATCGAAAGCGACGCGGCGTGTCGTGTCCCGGATTTCAGGATTGGCGAACCGGCCTTCAATCAAATCCAGATAGCTGAACGGAGTCACGCCAGGAACCGCGTCCACATGAGGCGCGATTTCGTCAATTTGTACTTTACGGAAGAATGCAGCGATGTCTGGATCGGTCATGCAGGACGCAATTGTCGGGCATCCAAGGATTTCGCCGGCATTGGCCAAGACCTGATGCCCTGCATTCAGCATGCGGATTTTCATAGCTTCGTAGCTGTGCACGTCTTGCGTCAATGTTGCGCCAACCTCTTCCCACGGGGGGCGTCCTGCGCAGAAATCGTCTTCGATCACCCATTGCCGATAGTTTTCGTGCGTGACGGGCACGGTATCCATCACGCCAAAGGCGCGGGCGCGGTCCAGTTCGGCCTGTCCCGTCGCGGGGACAATGCAATCCACCATAGAGTTCGGGAAACTGGCCTGACGGTTGATCCATTCTGCTAGATCGGGGTCACTCGCACGGGCAAGTCCAACCACGGTCTGACGCAGGATCGTTCCATTGCCCTGAAGGTTGTCGCAGGACTGGCCGGTAAACGGCGCATGACCGGCATTCCGGCGATTGCGCAAGGCGGCAATCATGGCTCCAAAGGCGGTGCGCGGTGTGTCCGGATGCGCAATGTCGTGTTGAATGTCGGGGTGGCTCAAGTCCAGCGCACCGGCAGAGTTCAGATAATACCCGCCTTCGGTCACGGTAAGTGAGACGATACGGATGGCAGGATCGGACATGATCGCGATCAGCGGGCCGTTATCTCCGGCGACGGGCACAAAGTCGATCATGGAGCCGGTCACTTCGGCAGAGCTGCCCGATGGATCCAATTCTATCAACGTCGTCAGGCAATCCTGAGCAAGCAGTTTGTCTCGCATTTGGGCATCACCCGGTCGCACTCCGGCACCTATGATCGCCCAGTCTTGGGCAAGGCCCTTTTGCATCAGGCGGTGCAGATACCACGCCTGGTGACCACGGTGAAAATTGCCCAGTCCGATATGTACGATACCCGGGCGCAAATCGGCCCGTTTGTACGACGGGCGCGCAATGCCTTTGGGCAAACGGTCGATATTGGCCAGGGACAATGCCATAGCCTCCGTCCGGGTGTCCTGTTTCAGCTCATCCATTGTCCGCCATCCACATTATAGCATTGCGCAACGACATAATCGGCGTCGTCGCTGGCCAGAAACACGGCCATACCCGTCAGGTCATCGGCGTGTCCCATACGTCCGTAGGGAACGGCTTCACCGACTTCGCGTTTTTTCTGGCCAGGCGCTTTGTTTTCATATTTCGCAAAGAACGCATCTACGCCGTCCCAATGCTCGCCGTCGACGACACCGGGGGCTATCGCATTCACATTGATCCCATGCTGGATCAGGTTCAGTCCGGCTGATTGTGTCAGGCTGATCACCGCTGCCTTGGTTGCACAATAGACCGCAACCAAAGGCTCACCACGGCGCCCTGCTTGACTGGCCATATTGATGATCCGCCCCTTGATGCCCTGTTCAACCATATGTTTGGCGACCGCCTGAAGCGTGAACAGGGGGCCTGCCACGTTGATGTCAAAGGTGCGGGCATACTCAGCGCGGGTGATTTCGGTGATCGGGGCGGCTGTGAAAATCGCCGCGTTGTTGATCAGAATGTCGATCCGGCCCAACTGATCAATGGTCTGGGCCACGGCGTCATCAATGCTGGTCTGATCGGTGACATCCATCCGAACTGCAATCGCACTGTCGCCAATGTCAGACGCGGTCTGACGGGCGCGGTCGATGTCAATGTCGGCAATGGCAACACGCGCGCCTTCGCGCACATACCGCTCAGCAAACGCGCGGCCAATGCCACGCGCTGCGCCGGTGATTAGGGCGGTTTTTCCGTCAAGTCGCATCAGTCAATCCGCAGCCCTTGCGCGTCGAATTTGTGCATCTGGTCAAGCTGCGGCGTCAGATAGATCGTATCGCCGTGG
This sequence comes from Marivita sp., assembly GCA_043585115.1. Lineage (GTDB taxonomy): Bacteria > Pseudomonadota > Alphaproteobacteria > Rhodobacterales > Rhodobacteraceae > Marivita. The sequence goes on along the minus strand of CP121326.1, from coordinate 1,420,969 downwards.
CGCACGGAAATGTCGCCCGTGATCCGAACCGTAACCATATCATCGAGGCCGGTGTCATGCACGTGGATGAACGTGTCAGAGCCAAGATGCTCGGCCACGCCAACTTTGCCTTTCCAGGTGCCCTCGGTCATCGACACGTCGATATGTTCGGGACGGATGCCAGCCTTGGTGCCACCGTATTTCTGCGCTTCTGCACCGCCAAAGATGTTCATCTTGGGTGACCCTATGAACCCGGCCACAAACTCGTTGCGCGGTTTGTGGTAAAGCTCCAGGGGCGATCCGACCTGTTCAATATGACCGGCACGCAGAACAACGATCTTGTCGGCCATGGTCATCGCTTCGACCTGATCGTGGGTCACGTAGATCATCGTCGTCTTGAGGCGTTCATGCAGTTCGCTGATCTCAAGCCGCATACCGACACGCAGGGCCGCGTCAAGGTTCGACAGCGGTTCGTCGAACAGGAACGCTGCGGGTTCGCGCACGATCGCACGGCCGATGGCCACACGCTGACGCTGACCACCGGACAACTGACCGGGGCGGCGATCAAGATAGTCGGTCAGGTTCAGAACCGATGCGGCACCTTCGATGCGCTTGTCGATCTCGGCCTGATCCATACCCGCCATCTTGAGAGGGAAGGCAATGTTCTTGCGGACCGACATATGCGGATAGAGCGCGTAGGACTGGAACACCATCGCCAGACCGCGCTTGGCGGGCACAACATTGGTGGCGTCCTTGCCATCGATTTCGATATGGCCGGTGGTGATGTCCTCAAGGCCAGCAATCAGGCGCAGCAGGGTCGATTTCCCGCAGCCCGATGGTCCAACGAAGACTGTGAATTCGCCGTCTTCAATGGTCAGGTCCAGTGGTGGGATGACCTGAACGTCGCCAAAGCTCTTGGTGACCTGTTTGAGTGTGATTTGTCCCATGAGTCAGGTTCCTTACTATCAGGTCTTTATTTCACCGCGCCGAAGGTCAGGCCGCGGACAAGTTGTTTCTGGCTGAACCAGCCAAGGATGAGGATCGGGGCGATGGCCATGGTCGAGGCTGCGCTGAGTTTGGCAAAGAACAGACCTTCGGGGCTGGAATAGCTGGCGATGAATGCTGTCAGAGGGGCTGCATTCACGGCCGTCAGGTTCAGCGTCCAAAAGGCTTCGTTCCACGCAAGGATAAAGTTCAAAAGCATTGTCGAAGCGATACCGGGGATCGCCATCGGAGTGAGGATATAGAGCACCTCTTCCTTGAGCGTTGCCCCGTCCATCCGCGCCGCTTCGAGGATCTCGACCGGGATTTCGCGGAAATAGGTGTAGAGCATCCAGACGATGATCGGCAGGTTGATCAGCATCATGACAATTACCAGACCCGCACGGCTGTCGAGCAAACCCAGCTCAATAAAGAGCAGGTAGATCGGGTAGAGCACACCAACCGCAGGCAGCATCTTGGTCGAGAGCATCCACAGGAGGATGTCCTTGGTCCGGCGTGATGGCACAAAGGCCATCGACCACGCCGCAGGGACCGCAACGATCAGGCCAAGGATGGTCGATCCGCCCGCGATCAGGATCGAGTTCCACAGGAACCGGGCATAGTTCGACCGCTCCATAACCACGCTGTAGTTTTCCAGCGTCCAATCGAACCCAAGAAAGATCGGCGGGCTGGCGATCGCCTGCGCTTCGGTCTTGAAGCTGGTCAGGATCGTCCAGAGGATCGGGAAGAAAATCAGCAGTCCAATCGCCCAGGCAAAGCCGGTGTTGATCAGTTTGCGGCGGGAAGAAACAGAACGGGCCATGATCAGTTGTCCAGATTCTTGCCGACGATCCGCATCAGGAAGATCGCGACGATGTTTGCAAGGATGATGGCATAGACACCACCGGCTGAACCAAGCCCGACGTTTTGACTTTCAAGCACACGCTGGAAGATCAGGTAAGACAGGGTACGGGTTCCGAATGCGCCGCCTGTGGTGACGAAAATCTCGGCGAAAACGGCCAGAAGGAAGATCGTCTGGATCAGGATTACAATGGTGATCGCGCGGCTCAGGTGCGGAAGAATAATGTAGAAAAAGCGCTTGAGATGCGGGGCGCCATCCATCTCGGCAGCCTCCAACTGTTCGCTGTCCAGCGACTGAATTGCGGTCAGAAGGATCAGCGTCGCAAAGGGCAACCATTGCCAGCTGACAATCATGATGATCGACGGCATCGCAGCGTCTGACAGCCAACTCACCGGATCGGCCCCGAAGAACCGCCAAAGATGGGCGAAAAGCCCGTTCACCGGGTCCATGAACATGTTCTTCCAAACAAGCGCGGACACGGTCGGCATGACAAAGAAGGGTGCGATGACAAGAATACGGACAATACCTTGGCCCCACATCGGCTGGTCCAGCAAGAGCGCCAGAAGAATACCAAGACATACGGTGATCACGAGAACGCCCAAAACAATGATCAGGGTCGTCTGAACCGCTGGCCAAAAGGCGCTTGAGGTCACAAATCGCACGTAGTTGTCGAAACCGGTCCATCCCTTATCACCACCACGCAAGGGCAGGTATGTGCGGAATGAGAACCACAATGTCATGATCAGCGGGACCAGCATCCAGCCCAGCAGCAGAACAACTGCCGGAGCCATCATCAGTCGGGCCGCAGATCGGGAAGCCTTCGTTGCCATTTGGGGTCATCTCCTCCGTTGACAGACTGCTGGTTTCAGCGGTGTCACAATACGGCATCTTGCGGGTTTGGGGGTAGGTTTTAGGGTCAGAGGGCGGCAAACACGCCGCCCTCTGGTCTTACAAAGCCAAGACTTAGCGGTAGCCAGCGGCTTCCATTGTCTCGTTTGTGATCGCCTGAGCTTTCGCCAGGGCTTCGTCGACAGTCTGCTGGCCTGCATAGGCTGCGGAGAATTCCTGGCTGACTTCAGTTGCCATGCCAGCAAATTCGGGGATCGCTACGAACTGGATACCGACATAAGGCACCGGCTTTACAGTCGGGTTGGTCGGGTCAGCCGCGTTGATCGAGTCGAGCGTCATCTGTGCGAACGGAACTTCCTGATACTCAGGTGTTTCGTAGAGCGATGTACGTGCACCCGGAGGAACGTTTGCCCAACCTTCGTTTGCTGCAACCAGCTCGATGTAGTCCTTGGATGTGGCCCACTCGATGAACTGTTTTGCAGCAGCTTCTTTCTGCGTACCGGCCGGGATGGCAAGTGCCCAAGCCCAAAGCCAGTTGGCGCGCTTTTCGACGCCTTCTGCGTTTGGTGCCAGTGCGAAGCCAACGTGATCTGCAACGGTGGAGTCGTCGCCTGTGACAAAGGATGCCGCAACAGTCGCGTCAATCCACATGCCACACTTGCCTTGGTTGAACAGCGACAGGTTCTCGTTAAAGCCGTTTGTCGCGTAGCCCTCGGGGCCGTAGTCGTTCATCAGGTTGACGTAGAAATCCAAAGCGGCTTTCCACTCAGGCTGATCGAACTGGGCGTTCCAGTCTTCGTCGAACCAGCGTGCGCCGAACGAATTGCCTGTGACAGTGATGAACGCGCCGCCTTCACCCCAACCGGCCTTACCACGCAGGCAGACGCCGTTGATGTCGTTCGCCGGATCGTCCATTGCAGCCGCCGCTTCGCGGATGAACTGCCATGTCGGTGCTTCCGGCATCTCCAGACCGGCTTTTTCCATCAGGTCCGTGCGATACATGACCATCGAGGATTCACCATAGAACGGTGCCGCATACAGCGTGCCGTCATGGGACAGGCCGTTGCGCATTGCAGGCAGGATGTCGTCCACATCGTACTCAGCCGACAGGTCATTCAGCGGCACGAGCCAGTCGTTGGCACCCCAGATCGGCGTTTCGTACATGCCGATTGTCATGATGTCGAACTGACCACCCTTGGTGGTGATGTCCGTTGTCACACGCTGGCGAAGAACGTTCTCTTCCAGTGTGACCCACTCAACCTCGATGCCAGACGCTTCGGTGAACTGATCAGTATAACCCTGCATGCGGATCATATCGCCGTTGTTCACGGTTGCGATGGTGATGGTTTCAGCTTGTGCTGCTGCAACTGTTACAAGTGACAGAGCTGTTGCCGCACGAAGTGCGTTACGAAGGTACATCCGATTCCTCCCTGGTGTTGGATACCTGCGCATACAGAACACTATTGTGTTTACCCGCGTCAACAAAAAATTTACCCGCGTAAACTTTTTGCCTTAAGCGGACTCGCGCATGATCAGCCGGGCGGCGAACACAGTCTCGGTTCGGTTCTCAAGCCGTCCACCGCTTTCGATCAGCCGAAACAGCGTTTCGACCGCATGATCGGAAACCGCGTTATAATCATGGGCTGCCGTGGTCAGTGACGGGCAGGTAAATCGTGAAAACGGATGGTCGTCATGGGATGCAACACGCAGCTCACACTCGGCGCCACGCCCCACTTTCACGCCCCGTTCATAACATGCAGACAGGAACCCGATTGCCAGTCGATCATTGCTGCACAGGACCGTATTTGATGGCAAAGACCCGTCAGCCAGCACCTTGTGCCCGCCCAGACGCCCGATCTCTTCGAATCTCCATCCCGTGCCGTCCACCTTGATGACATGCGGTTCCAGCCCAAGGCGTTCCATCATCGACAGATAGGCGATTCGCCGTTTGTTGGCGTTCGGGTTCGCGGGTGTCCGCATCTCGAAGAAACACGGCGCTTCGCCGGTTCGGCTTAGATATTCGACGGTTTGAGAGACGAAGCTGTGATTGTCAGAACCAATAAACGCTTCGCCCATCCCCTCGATATTACTATCAAAAAGCACTGTGGGGACATGTTTGCAGAAGGTTTCGATCGCTGATTTGTCCGACATACGCCCCAAAGGCGCCAACAGAACACCTGCGGGTTTGATCGACCGCAAACTGTCAAGAATGTCATTCTCATGCGGCTGGTCACCATGTGCGCTGAACAGCGACGGGGTAAATCCTGCCTCAATGCATCGCCCTTCGATCATGCGCACCATTTCAGCAAAGAACGGGTCGGCCAGATACGGCACCACAATGCCAATGTTCTTGGTCAGTTTCCGGTTCTGGTTCATCGCATAGATGTTGGGCCGGTAGTCGTATTTTTCCAAGGCGGCTTCGATCCGGGAACGTGTGGACGCCCGGACGCTACTGGGGTCATGGAAATACTTTGACACGGTCGGACGGGAGATGCCGCTGATGGCGGCAAACTCTTCCATATTCCTGATCTTGGAATGTCCCATCGTCGAACCCCGTTGAACACGTCAGTCAAATTTCACTTACGCAAACAATTTCTTATCGCGCGCAAAAAATCAACAAGTCTTGTAAAATTTGCGCCCTGCCATGCAGCGCTGTGATTAAGGCGGTAATTCAGGGCCTTGTCCCACGCAAACACGGGCTTAACGCAAGTCTTTCAGAGCAAGATAAAGCGCCCGATACCTCCGCAACCGATCCTCAAGCGCGGCATCAACATTTGGATCGAACCAATCCGCAATCGCTGGCTGCTGGCTCAGATCCGTCAATGTCATTTCGCCGACGCCGCAAGCTGCAAGCCGGGCTGCACCCATGGCGGGCCCCGCGTCAGATCCGGCCGTGCGTCCAATCCGTTTGCCGGTTGCGCTGGCAATCAGCCCCAAAAGGAAGGGTGATTTGCTGCCACCGCCAATCGCAGACAGATGCGGCAGGTCGCTGATCGTGTCGCCAAAGCTTTGCGCGGCATCGGCAAAGGTAAAGGCAACCGCCTCGACCACCGCACGACACAACGAAGCGCGCTCTGTGCTGTCTTCCAGCCCGAAGAACCCGGCGCGGATATGCGGGTCTCCATGCGGGCTGCGTTCGCCTGTCAGATACGGCAGGAAAATCGGCACCCGTGTCGCGTCGGCGCGTTCGGCCAAGGCCACAACCTCACCAGCGCTGATGCCCAACTGCGCGGCCAGCCAGGCAATCGGACGCGCGCCATTCAACATGGCGGCCATCTGATACCACCGCTCCGGCACCGTATGCGCAAAAGCGTGCACGAATTTGGTCGGGTTCGGATGATAGGCATCGCCTGCAACGAACAACTGTCCCGATGTCCCAAGCGAGATAAATCCCCGCCCGGACTCTGTTGCACCCAATGACACCGCTCCGGTTGCAGCATCGCCGCCACCCGCCACAACGGGAATGCCAGCAGGCAGTCCGGTTTCAGACGCGGCGGTGTGTGTGATCTGCCCGACGACCTCGTGACCGTCGGCAAGCCGTGGCAACCATGCCAAATCCGTTGCGCTTGCGGCCGCGACTGCGGCGCTCCAGTCACGTGACGCCTGATCCAGCCATAAAGTACCCGCCGCATCGGACCGGTCTGTTGCAATCTCGCCGTGCAGGCGCAAACCGATGTAATCCTTGGGTAGCAGAATATGCGCAACGCGCGAATGTACGTCCGGCTCTTGGCGCGCGACCCACATCAGTTTCGGCGCGGTAAATCCGGGCAGGGGCAGAACACCGGACACTGTGCCAATCTCTGGCAGCGCCTCTTGCAGGCTTGCGCAATCCTCGGTCGACCGGCTGTCGTTCCAAAGAATGGCGGGGCGCAGGATGGTGTGGTCTGCGGCCAAAAGAACCGCACCATGCATCTGACCCGACAATCCCACCGCCGTGACCTGCGCCAGAGACTGGGTCTGGCTGATCTCGGCCAATGCGGAACAGGTGGCAGTCCACCACGCCTTGGGGTCTTGTTCAGACCAGCCGGAATGCAAAGATTGAACCGTCAGATCGGCCGTCGCCGACGCGTGGATCTCTGTGCCATCGGTGCAAATCACCTTGACTGCAGATGTGCCTATATCGATGCCTAAAAACATGTCGCAGCTTTACGTCAGCGCTAACAGCGACGCAAGACAGCTCAAACACGCGAGGAACTGGCGCAGCCCTGAAAGGCGGGCTAGATAGGACGAAACAACACGGGAGCGGAATATGAGCAGTCTTGATGCAAAATTTGCACGGCTCGGCGCAGACAATGCACCGGGACAAGAAGTGCGGCAAAGCGCGGATGACCTGAAATCGGTGATGCGCGGTGACATCCTTCCCGGTGTGCCCGTCGACTTTTCGCACGGTGATGTCGATGCGTTCGAACCCACCCCCGGGGCGCGGGCCGCGTGGGAACAGGGCTTTGATGAAGGCGCGTCGCAGGCCTATACCGAATACCGCGGCGCTGCTGTGATCCGAAATGATGTGGCAGCCAATCTTGCCGCCTTCACAGGCGCCCCTGTTGATCCGGTAGACGAGTTGATCATCACTCCCGGCACACAAGGTGCGTTGTTCCTCGCGCTAGGCGCCGTCGTTGATCGCGGCACCAAGGTTGCGATCATGGAGCCGGACTACTTTGCCAACCGCAAATTGGTCACGTTCTTTGGCGGAGAGATCTTGCCCGTCACTTTGCACTACCACGAAGACGCGGCCCAGCGTGGCCCGGATCTTGGCCAGCTCAGGGACGCATTCGAGGCCGGGGCAGACGTGCTGGTGTTTTCGACGCCAAACAATCCAACCGGCGTTGTGACCCAAGACGACGCCATCACCGAAATTGCCCGCCTTGCGGCACAGTATGATGTGACGGTGATCGTCGATCAGCTGTATTCCCGTCTGCTGTATAGCGGTGAAACCTATACCCATCTGCGGGCATGCGCAGAGCGTCCACAGAACCTGATCACCATCATGGGCCCGTCCAAGACAGAATCGCTCAGCGGCTTTCGCCTCGGTGTCGCATTCGGGTCCGCCGCTTTGATCGAACGCATGGAAAAGCTTCAGGCAATCGTTTCGCTCCGGGCGGCTGGTTACAGCCAGGCGGCGCTGAAAACGTGGTTCAATGAACCTGAGGGCTGGATGACCGACCGCATCGCGCAACACGAAGCGATCCGTGACGACCTGCTGTCCATCTTCCGCAACGCAGGGTTCCGAACCGCATGCCCGCAGGCGGGCAGTTACCTGTTCCCCGAACTTCCCGAATTGGTCGTGTCGCCAGAAGACTTCGCGCGCCTGTTGCGCCTGCAAGCCGGGGTCACGGTAACACCCGGTTCCGAATTCGCCCCGCATACAGCCAACAGCGTCCGGCTCAATTTCTCGCAGGATCATAAGGCCTCAGTGGCGGCTGCACACCGGATTGTCGAAATGGTGGAAAGGTATCGCGCATGAAGATCGGCATCGCAGGCATGGGCGCAATTGGCCTTCGGGTGGCGCAGGAACTGGATCGGGGGGGGATCCCCGGATGTGAACTGGCAGGGATCTGTGCCCGCAACGCGGACCGCGCGGCAGAAGCGAACGCAACCCTGTCAAAGCCTGTTCCGGTTTATGACCTGAGCGAAATCGCAAATCATTGCGACGTGATCATCGAAACCCTGCCGCCGCAGCTTTTCATGGACCTTGCAACGCCGGTTGTTCAGGCGGGCAAGGAATTGGTTGTCTTGTCGGCAAGCCAGCTCTTGGGACAGGATGCGCTGTTCGATCTGGCCGGTAAAACGGGGGCCAGAATCGTCATTCCATCGGGGGCAATGCTGGGGCTTGATGCGATCAAGGGCGCGGCCGTTGGAGAATTGAAATCGGTGGTGATCGAAACCCGCAAGCCTGTCGCGGGTCTTGCCAAGGCACCTTACGTCATCGACAACAACATCGATCTCAGCAACCTGTCCGAACCGCTGTTGGTGCTGGGCGGCGCGGTCACTGATGTCGCCAAGGTGTTTCCGGCCAACGTCAACGTGGCGGTGGCGGTCAGCCTTGCGGGCTTTGGCCCTGAAAAGACCCGGATGGAGGTTTGGGCAGACCCGGCTCTTGATAAAAACAAACACACCGTGCGTGTGGTCTCGGACTCGTCTGATTTCGAAATGACGATCCAGAACCGCCCGTCCGAGGAAAACCCCGCAACCGGCAAGATCACAGCGCTCAGTGTGATTGCGCTCTTGCGCGAGAAAACATCGGTGCTTCAGGTCGGAACCTAATGGCCTAGTCCAACCGGACCGATGATGGGGACGCGCCTTGTTCTTCGGCGCTCCACCCCATTTGATCAAGGGTGAAGTCTGCGCCAACGGCGATCACGGCGATGGCGACAAATCCAAATATCATGGCTTTCACTGCGAACTCTCCTTGGGCGCGGTCTCCCGACGCAGATAGGTCACAAGGTCAGCGCGGTCCTGCGCGCCTGTGATCCGCTGCATCGGCATCTTTGTACCTGGTATGTAATGCTCGGGACCGATGTCGAAAAGAGCATCAATTGTGTCTTCGTCCCAAATTAGGGTCGATCCATCAAGGGCGTCTGAATAGCTGTAGTCCTCAACCGTTCCCGCCCGTCTGCCGAACAGGTCATACAGGCTGGGCCCGGCGCGGCGCGCGCTGCCCGGTGTCAACGTGTGGCAGATCGAACATTTGCGCATGAACTGGCGTTCGCCATTCGGCATGCTGTCGGCATCCTTCAGGAAACCGGGGGATCCGGTTGCCATAGGATCGGCGTCACCCATTGCGGCGATGGGCCAGGAATACATACGCGGGTCCAGACCGCCTGCATGGATGTTTGTACCATCACGCGAAAACGCCAACGCCCAGACGGGGCCGCGTTCGGTGGCTCTGAAATCTCGTGCGATGCGCCATTCGGGGGTGTCCACCACCATGATATAGCCTTCGCCATCCCCCACAGCGAGCAGCGCGCCATCCTCGGTCTGCGCCATCGACAGGATCGGACGGCGTTCCAGTGTGAGATCGGCCAGCGTGTCACCGCTGTCCAGATCAAGCACGCGGGTGCCACCATCCACGGCCCCGTAAGCAAGCCAACCGGCATCTTCGTTCAGCTCTAGTTCATTTACACCAAAGCCGTGTTCAATCACCCGCAGCTGCTCGGATGCGCTGTCGACATCCCAATACCGGATGCTGCCGTCAGCCGAGGCGGAATAGAGCCCGCTGCCATCCTGCGTGAACGCCAGATCATTCACCGGCCCGCTATGTCCCGTCAGGAACTGTGGTGCACTGCCATCGACAGGCCAGAGACCGATGCTGCCATCCCAACTGGCCGACGCGATCATGCTGTGATCCGGCGACAGGCCAAGTGCCACGATCTTTCCCTTGTGCCCCTCCCAAACGGCCCGTGCCGTGCCGTCCGAGGACCAGACCCGAAGCGTGAAATCATCACCCGCAGAATAAAGCGTGCCGTCAGATGCGATGACCACGGCATTCACCGCCGCCTCGTGTCCATCCAGCCAAAGCGGCGTCTGATCCGACCAAAGCCCAACCGCATTGTCGAAACTGACAGTGGCAATCTGGTCGGTGTCGGACACGGCGATTCCCATGATGGGTCCGCCATGCCCTTGCAGCGTAAAGAACTCGTCTGCTGCCCCCGCTGTTGCAAGGAAAACCGCTGCAGATGTGGCCAGAGCCCCGCGCATGTTACTCGGCAGGGGTGGCACCGTCCGGTGCCTTGCTTTCGCGCGCCTTGACCTCGTCGACCCAAAGGCTGTGGTGCTCTTTCGCCCACTGCTCTTCAACCATGCCCGAGCCCATCGCGTCATAGGCGCCCTCCATACCGACCGAGCCGATATAGATATGCGCCAGAATGATCGCCATCAGAACAAAGCTGACAATGGCGTGCCACAGTTGGGCATACTGCATCTCTTCATGCGGGGTCATGGTTTCCGGCAGAACACCAAAGCCCAGCATTTCCGGCAAGCCGGTGGTGTTCAGAATGGCGAATGTCTTGGCAAAAAGCGGCAATTCAAACGGGAACAGCAACGAGATGCCCGACACCGAGATCGACACACCAAGTACAATCACCGACCAGAAGATCATTTTTTGGCCCGCGTTGAATTTCTTCGCCGGGGGATGGCCGCCACCAAACAGACCACCGCCTTTGGCCAGCCACTTGAGGTCGGTCTTGTCGGGCAGGTTATGCACGACCCACATCACGAAGATCATGATCAAGGCCAACATAAACGCCCAGGACACGTTGTTGTGGATCCACTTCGACACGGTCGCGAGCCACGCATAGCTTTCATGCCCAAAGGCAGGGATCAGGAACTTTCGGCCCATCAAAGACACCAGACCGGTAATTCCCAACAGGATGAAGGAACCCGCCAAAAGCCAGTGTCCGAAGCGTTCGAAATTCTTGAACCGCTCGATCCGGCGCCCTGTCTTTTCGCCGTCGATGCGCACGCGCCCGCGAATAAGGTAGAACAGCGCAAGGAATGCCAAAGTGCCCAGCAACAGATACCCGCCATACGTCAAAAGCGGCCCTTCGCGGAACTGCAACCACCACATGCCACGATCCTGAATAAGCACGCCCGCAGCCGGTCCGCGCACCTGGGTCGTGATATCCGCCTCATTGAAACGCATCCCGCGCCACAGGTCGGGGTCTGACGCACCACCCAATGTGCCAAGCTGTTCGCTCAGGCCGGCAGCAGCATCTGGGTTGCCAATATTTTCAGCCCGGTAGTCGTTGTCGACGGCCAGCCCCTGCTGGCGGCGCATGATGTCTTCCAACGTCGTCGCGCCCCCGGTGGCGGAACGGTCAATCTCGCTGTCCTCTGCAACGCTTTCGGCCGTTTGCGCGTTGGCTTGGTCAGGGGCCGTAAATGTAGCCATCAAGACGAAAGCCAATACAGTCATCATAGAGCCAAGGATGTTATTTCGAATATCACACATTTGAGTGCGTCCTCCCTTGTGAGCGTCGAAACGCTCGGCCTTGCGAAATGCGGTCTTGTTGGGTCACGCTTGACCAGATCTCAGGCATGACATGGTCGCCTGAACTTGGGTGTTGCTTATACGTGTGACAGGATACTCAAGATACCTGTGACAGCAAGTCATTCCGAGGCGAGTAACCCAAAAGTCCAGAGCGAGATATGGCCGAATTAATGACCATCACAAACGCGATCATCGCAGCAATTCTAGGTGTGCTGGCGCTCGTGGCGTCCTATCGCGCCTTGCTGACGTCTCGCACGCCGCAAGGGGCCACGGCGTGGATCTTTCTGATCCTGCTTCTGCCGGTCTTTGGAACGCTGGTGTATCTGGTTTTTGGCCACGCCAATTACAAACGTTTTGAACGTGACCGGCGCAAGTCGGATGAAGAGATGTTCAACATGGCCTCGGATGATCAGGTCGTGGCGGGCACCACGCGGCTGGACACGTTTGCCCGCATCGCCCGGCTGCCTGTGACCGAAGGCAATGACATGTCCTTGCTGGTTGATGGCAAGGCAACATACGACGCAGTCCTCAAGGCAATTGCCAAAGCCGAAACCACGATTTTTGTGCAATTCTACACGATCAAGGATGACGATATCGGGCGTGCCTTGCGCGATGCCCTGACAGAGCGCGCACAGGCCGGTGTGTCGGTGTGGCTGTTGCACGATGAATTGCCGTTCTTTGGCCTGCCCCGCAAATTCACAGCGCCGCTCGACGATGCGGGTGTGCAACTCGCCCGGCCCAAAGGCCCCAAACGCCTGTTGGGACCGTTTCAATTGAACTACCGCAATCACCGCAAACTGGTGGTGGTCGACAACAAAGTCGCCTTCACCGGCGGGCTTAATGTGTCGAAAACCTATGTCGGGCGCGATCCCTCCATTGGCCCGTGGCGTGATACCTTTGCAAGGTTCCAAGGCCCGATCGTGGCGCAACTGGCGCTGCACTTTTCCTCTGACTGGATGTGGGCCACCGGCAAAGACCTGAGTGACATCGCCTCCGCCGTTCCACAAGCGGCCGGTACATTGCATGCCGTCGCGCTGGCACCATCCCCAGCCGAGGATCTAGCCGCGGGCAACCTGTATTTCATCGCATTGGCCCATGCGGCACAAAAACGGTTATGGATTTCAACACCGTATTTCGTGCCGGACCGCGATGTTCTGACAGCCTTGCGCTTTGCGGCCTTGTGCGGGGTGGACGTCAAGATACTGGTGCCGGGACGGGCGGATCACTACATCACCTTTTATGCGGCGATGGCCTATTTTGACGACCTGCGGTCGGCAGGTGGCGAGGTTTGGATGTATGACCCCGCGTTTGTGCATCAGAAGGTGGCGCTGGTGGATGACGACATCGTGTCGGTCGGATCGATCAACCTCGATATCCGGTCTGGTCTGCTCAATTTTGAGATCACCGTCGTGATGCAGGGCGAAAACGCTGCAACCGCAGTGGAGGACATGTTGGAGACCGATTTCTCGAATGCGACACGGATCGACATCGACCTGGACGACCGCTCTATCGTGACCGGCATGCTGGCGCGGGTTGCGCGGCTTTTTGCGCCGGTGTTGTGATGCGCATCGCCAGCTATAATATCCGCAAGGCGGTTGGTCTGGATTGGCGGCGCGATCCTCTGCGCATCATCCGTGTGCTTGAAGGTGTAAACGCCGATGTGGTGGCCTTGCAAGAGGCCGACAAACGACTGGGCGCACGGCCCGCCGTTCTGCCGGAAGACGCGTTATATGATCATACCGGGCTGCGGGTTTTGCAGGTCACCAATGGCCCAAGCTCGGGCTGGCACGGCAATGCGTTGCTGGTGCGAGAGGGCTGGACGGTTGGCGCAACCACAAGGCTGAGCCTGCCCGGGATAGAACCGCGCGGCGCACTGATGGCAGACCTGACAGGTCCGGCTGGCGCGCTCACATTGATCGGAACCCATCTGGGCCTGCGGCGGGGGTGCCGACAGCTGCAATTGGCACACCTTCTGGAGGAAATGTCGGCGCGGACAGACACATCTGTGATTGCGGGGGATTTCAATGAATGGTCGCCCCGGGTCGGATTCGACATTCTGGAACACGCCTTCGATGTGATCAGCCCCGGACGCAGCTTTCATGCGTCGCGGCCGATCGCACCATTGGACCGCTTTGCCGTGGGTAAGGGATTGCGCGTTGCAAGGGCAGGGGTGTTCGAACAGGGCGAGGCCCGCCGCGCGTCGGATCACCTGCCGGTCTGGATGGACCTCGAGGTCTGAACGGCAAACTGTTCGAAATTGCGCCGACCAGCGTCCGCCCCATTTCCCAATCGTTAACCAACCATCCCTCATACCCCCGCCCACAAAGCGCTTTGAGCGGGAAGGGTCACTCCCATGCCGCGTAGACGACAACTGACACTTCTCTCGTATGCCGGAAGGCTGACCATGAGAGACCGGTTTCCGTACAGGCTCTGGCATCCCCAGAGTACAGGTCGCCCGTTGAATCGGGGATTTGAGAGAACCGTCAGGCCCATAAGGGCGGCGCCGTTTCTTCTCCATTGACCACGTCATCCTCGGGCGTGACCCGAGGACCTCAGACCCAAAAGATCCTCGGGTCACGCCCGAGGATGACAGCAAGATATGCAACAGAAATCCTCGGGCCACGCCCGGGGATGACGATACCCGTGTCTTTGCACAAAAAAGGCCCCGGAGCATGCTCCGGGGCCTTTCGTGTCGTCAAATCGATCCGTTTGGGATCAGCCGTCTTTCTGGTCGTAGGCTGTGCCCCAGCCCCAAGCGCCGGAGCCAAAACCACGGGCCACAACACGCTCGCGGTAGATCGAGGCAACGATGTCACCGTCACCCGCCAGCAATGCCTTGGTTGCGCACATCTCGGCGCAGATCGGCAGCTTGCCTTCGTCGATCCGGTTGCGGCCGTACTTGGCGAACTCGGCTGTGGAGTGGTTTTCTTCCGGGCCACCGGCGCAGAAGGTGCACTTGTCCATCTTGCCGCGGCTGCCGAAGTTGCCCGCTTGCGGGTACTGCGGTGCGCCGAAGGGGCAGGCGTAAAAGCAGTAGCCGCAGCCAATGCAGAGGTCCTTGGAGTGCAGGACCACGCCTTCTTCGTTCTGGTAGAAGCAATCCACCGGACAAACGGCCATACAGGGCGCGTCCGAACAATGCATGCAAGCCACCGAGATTGACCGTTCGCCGGGCTTGCCATCATTGATGGTCACCACCTTGCGGCGGTTGATGCCCCACGGAACTTCGTGCTCGTTTTTACAGGCTGTGACGCAGGCGTTGCATTCAATGCAGCGTTCGGCGTCGACAAGGAATTTAGCTCGTGCCATGTCTCAAGTCCTCCTTAAGCTGCCATGATCTTGCAAAGTGTGGCTTTGGTTTCCTGCATCTGGGTCACCGAGTCATACCCGTAGGTCTGCGCGGTATTTGTCGATTCACCCAAGACATATGGATCGGCGCCTTCAGGATACTTGGACCGCTGGTCCTCGCCCTGATAGTGACCACCAAAGTGGAATGGCATGAACGCCACGCCCGGTGCGACCCGTTCGGTCAGCATGGCCATAACCTTGACCTTGCCGCCTTCAGGGCCTTCGACCCAGACCTGCGCACCGTCCCGCACACCAAGATCATTGGCATCACGCGGGTTGATTTCGATGAACATGTCCTGCTGCAGTTCGGCCAGCCACGGGTTTGACCGTGTCTCGTCGCCGCCGCCCTCGTATTCGACCAACCGGCCGGACGTGAGGATGATCGGGTAATCCGCCGAGAAGTCATTGGCCTGGATCGATTTGTACATCGTCGGCACACGCCAGAACTTCTTGTCCTCGTAGGTCGGGTAGTCGGCCACGAGGTCGTAGCGGTTGGTGTAGAGAGGTTCGCGGTGCACCGGAACCGGATCCGGGAAGGTCCACACGACTGCCCGGGCCTTGGCGTTGCCGAAGGGCGCACATTCGTGCTTGATCGCCACCCGCTGGATGCCGCCCGACAGGTCGGTTTTCCAGTTGGTCTTCGGACCTGCCACTGCGTCGATTGCTGCACGCTCGTCCGCGGTCAGATCGCCGTCCCAGCCAAGGTCCATCAGCATCTGCATGGTAAACTCGGGATATCCATCCTGAATTTCCGAATTCGCAGAGGCCACACCTTCGGCCAGAAGGTTGTCACCGTCCCGTTCCACACCAAAGCGGGCGCGGAAGGTCAGGCCCCCTTTGGAAACCGGCAGAGACATATCGTAGAGATTCGGCGTGCCGGGGTGGTTCATCTCGGGAGTTCCCCAAGCTGGCCATGGCATCCCGTAGTAATCGCCATCTGCCGGGCCACCAATGGCCTGAAGCGTGGTGCGGTCAAAGGTGTGCTGGTTCGCCATGTGCAGCTTGAGCCGCTCTGGCGACTGGCCGGTATAGCCGATGGTCCACATGCCGCGGTTGAATTCGCGGGTGATGTCTTCGACCACCGGGGTCACGCCATCGTCTTCGATCGCAATATTGCGGAAGATTTTGTCGTGGAAGCCAAACTTCTGCGCAAACAGACCCATGATCTCGTGGTCTGTCTTGGATTCGAACATCGGAGCCATGACTTGATCGCGCCACTGGATCGACCGGTTCGAAGCGGTGACAGAGCCACGTGTTTCGAACTGTGTTGTCGCCGGCAGCAGGTACACGCCATCGGTGCGGTCATGCAGCACGGCCGACACGGTCGGGAACGGATCGATCACGACCAGCGTGTCGAGCTTTTCCATCGCGGTCTTCATTTCCGGCAGACGGGTCTGCGAGTTGGGCGCGTGGCCCCACAGAACCATCACACGGGTGTTGTCCGGCTGGTCAAGGTTTTCCTTGTCTTCCAGAACACCGTCGATCCAGCGCGAGACCGGGATACCCGTCAGGTTCATCATCGGCGTGTCGCCAACAGTTTCCTGAGAGAACTGACCTTTCAGCCAATCGAGGTCTTCTTCCCAGACGCGGGCCCAGTGTGCCCACGATCCTGCGGACAGGCCGTAGTAACCCGGCAGAGTATCGGCCAGAACGCCAAGGTCTGTTGCGCCCTGCACGTTGTCGTGGCCACGGAAGATGTTGGTGCCACCACCGGCCTGACCCATGTTGCCCAGAGCAAGCTGGAGCACACAGTAGGCGCGGGTGTTGTTGTTGCCGTTGGTGTGCTGCGTGCCACCCATGCACCAGATCACGGTGCCGGGACGGTTGTTGGCCAGCGTGCGTGCAACGCGCTCAAGCTGCGATCCGGGGGTGCCGGTGACGCGCTCGACCTCGTCCGGGTTCCACTTGGCCACTTCTTCCTTGATCTGGTCCATGCCCCAGACACGGGTGCGGATGAACTCTTTGTCTTCCCAGCCGTTTTCAAAGATGTGCCACAGGATGCCCCAAACCAGCGCCACGTCGGTGCCGGGACGGAAGCGGACATATTCGTCGGCATGTGCGGCGGTGCGTGTGAAACGCGGGTCGCAGACGATGACCGGCGCGTTGTTTTGCTCTTTCGCCTTGAGGATATGAAGCAGGGACACCGGGTGCGCTTCGGCAGGGTTGCCGCCGATCAGGAAGATCGCGCGCGACTTGTGGATGTCATTGTAGCTGTTGGTCATGGCGCCGTAGCCCCATGTGTTCGCCACGCCCGCCACTGTTGTCGAGTGACAGATACGCGCCTGATGGTCGATGTTGTTCGTGCCCCAATAGGCAGCGAACTTGCGCATCAGGTAGGCTTGTTCGTTGTTATGCTTGGCAGAACCCAGCCAGTAGACCGAATCCGGACCGCTTTCGTCGCGGACCTCAAGCATCTTGTCACCGATCTCGTTGATCGCCTGTTCCCAGCTGATGCGCTTCCACTCACCACCCTCTTTTTTCATCGGGTACTTGAGGCGGCGCTCGCCATGGGCGTGCTCGCGGACGGCGGCCCCTTTGGCGCAGTGGGCACCAAGGTTGAACGGGCTGTCCCAGCCGGGCTCTTGCCCGATCCAGACGCCGTTGCTGACTTCTGCAACAACGGTACAGCCGACCGAGCAGTGTGTGCAGACGGATTTAACGGTCTCAACCGCGCCGTTGACGGCGGATTGTGCGCTGGCTTGCGTGACAGCACCACCTGTGGCGCTGATCGCGGCAAGACCACCGATGGCCAGGCCTGATCCGCGCAGGAACGAACGTCTGTCGACAGATTTATTGGCGACTTCCGAGATCAGGCCGGTCCGCGCAGCGCGCCGTGTCAGCCCTCCGGTTTTCTTTCTTAGCATGGTATCCCTCTCAAGCTACCTTTGGCGCTGTGCGCCGTCGGCGGGGTTGCGATCTGACTTCCGAAATTGCCGGATGACAGAGAAGGTGACGTACGAGGTTTCAGAACCGAGTACTGGCGAGATAGGCGCGGGTGTGTGCGGTGTCTTGCATCTTACCGTCGGCCTTGGGCGTTTCTGCTGCTTCGGCTTGGGTGCCCGTTACGGCGACGGCCGCCACGGCAGCGGGGGCTGCGGTGCCTGCCAGTTTTAGAAAATCACGGCGGCTTTTGGACGCCTCGGTTTTCTCAGTCATGGAAGGTTCCTCCCTTCTTTCTGATGTATGCGACGCAAGGGCCGCAGGGTGACGGTTGCCCGCCAGGTGCAATCCCGGTTTAAGCCGGGGTTAGTCTGAACGCTTCGCGCTCGATCGTCATGAATGCCTGTCCGACCGACCCGACCGCGCTGTACAGCATTGCGGTTTTTGCGGTTTCCAGATCGGCATAGAAATGTCCGGCCCACGGAGCGATGTGGCGGTTGAAGAAGGTCTTTTGATCCTCAAGCGTGGACGGTGTCGAAAACCGTCCGACGATCAGCCCGCCCATCACTTCCATCAGCGTGGCGATATTATCTTCGGGTTCATAGACATTTGGCGCGCGTTCGATCCGGCGCGCGGACAAATCGCTGCGCAGAACGGCCAGTGGTTTTTCGTGCAGGAAACCGGTGAGGTAAAAACTGGCATAAGGCAGCAGCTCGCCGCGCCCCAAGCCGATAAAGAGCTTGTTGAACTCGCGCTCTGCCTGATCGGGTGTGGTTGTCCTGGCACAGTCGGCAAGACGAGAGATTGCCTGCCCGAGGTCTGTGTCATCGCCCGTAAGGCCGGCGGTTTGAGACAGCAAAAGTTCGTCGGGTGGCGCTGACAGGATCAGGCCAAGGAAGTTGTAAAGATCCGCGCGAAGGCGGTCTTCTTCCGACACCGATGGCGTAGCCTCAGCTGCGCTCATTGTCATTCCGTCTCACTTTCTATTCTGAAGCGCATCCGGCGAGGACGCACAGGTTCCTCGTCTACTGTATCCAATGGTGTGCCGTTGGCATATTCTTCGCCGTCCGCCCTGGCTTCTACCTTGGTCTTAGATGCGGGTGCAGAACCTGCATTATCCTGCATATTTTCCGGAATTGGCGCATTTTCCGGCGGGGTGTCGCCGCTGGTGTCGGACAAAGCGATTTCTGACAGATTCTCTGGGTCTTCAAGGTGTTCGCCGGTTTGTGCGGCGATCTTGGCGCGCTCCTGTTCCTGGAGTGCCTGCACATGCCGGAGCATGCCTTTGCCGACCTGATAGGCGGTTTTGACCCCCGGCGCGTCGGTTGCCGCATTGGTGAAGTCGCCGTCGTAATCGTTGAGACCGTCAAGGTTGGCGAGCACCGGATTGATCCGCCATAGCTGTCGCATGGCGCGGCGGCGCAGACGTTCCGGCACAGCTTTGTTCATGAAGCCGGCAATGTCCTGTCCCGGTTCGAGGCTATCGGGATCGGGCAGGCCGAATTCTTCAAGAATCTCGGCATCCGTCTTTTCTTCAAGCTCTTTTTGCCGTGTCTCAATCTCGGCTTCTTCGACCTTGCGGGCCTCTTCGGCTTCTTCGGCCTCGACCCGTGCTTTGCGCCGGGACCAGAAATCAGACCCCCGGCTCATGACGGGCGGATCTTTCTGTCGCGCGACGGTGCGCGGTAGACATCGCTCACCTGCGCGATACGCGGATCACCTTTGCCATCTTCGACCTTGTCCTCGAGATACCGCTTGCGCTTGCGTTTGACGAAGGGTTCCTCGACGAAATGCCGGTCGGTCCATTCTTGAACCCACGCAACAAGGGCGGGCGGCATTGGCACCTTTTCCACCACGTCGTCGCCGCCATCCGCGTATTGCATCGCCTCATGCGGGTTGGCGGTGATCAGTTTGATCGCATAGGGCCAGTCATCTTCGCCAGGCTGCAGCACCACATAGGCGCAAACGACGGGTTCAGCGAGCCCGATGCGGTAGGCTTCGGCATCGGTGCGCCACAATGTCAGGGTTGCGGTGCCGATATGGTATTCGGTCACATCTCCGTCCTCGCGCAGCTTTTTCCAATGCGCCGCCCCGGCCCCCGGCAGCAAGGCGGTCGGGCTGTAGGCCCATTTCTGCCATCGGGTCACACCCGGTTTGCGTTGGATGACAACGCCCACGGGCATCTCTATTGAACGGTTATCGGTCTTGGTCAAACGCGTGTCCTCCCCAGTCCGGCCTCACGGGCGCGGTTGACATCTGCGTAGCATAGCCCTTGGGTAAGTCCAAATATCAAACCAGCGACAAGAGACCACGCAGGCACGTGCCGCGAAAGGGCCGAGATGGGAACCAAACTACTTCTATGTGACTGCCTCGGCAGCCAGAGTGTCGATGCGGGCAAGATCGCAGATGTCACCGCACTTGATCCGTCCAAAGTGTATACGAACTTGTGCGGCACACAGGCTGAGACCGCTGCCAAGGCGCTTGAAGCCGGAGACGTGATCGTCGCCTGTGCGCAAGAAAGCGCGTTTTTCGAGATGCTTGCCGAGGAGTTGGGCGTCGATACCCCCGTCTTTGTCGACATCCGTGATCGTGCGGGCTGGAGCGATCAGGGTGACAAGGCCGGACCAAAGCAAGCCGCCCTGGTGGCAGAGGCGGCGTTGGACATTCCGGTGCCAAAGGTGGTCGACGTGATCAGCGAAGGCACCTGTTTGATTATTGGCGCGGGCGAGGCGGTTTTCGCTGCAGCCGCCCAGTTATGTGACACGCTGGCTGTGACGGTCTTGCAAACCGACGCATCCGATGTGCCGCTGGATCGGCGGTTCGACGTGGTGCGTGGCACTGTGCGCAACCTGAACGGCGCGTTGGGGCAGTTCGAGGTCAAGATCAACGGCTTCTCGCAGTTGCTGCCCGGTGGTCGCGGTGCGTTCGGGTTCAGTGACCCGAAATACGGGGCTGTTTCGGAATGTGACATGGTCGTCGACCTGACCGGTGAGCCTGCGATGGTGCCCGCACCGCATAAGCGCGAAGGCTATCTGCGCGCCGATCCGCGTCAGCCCGCGGCGGTGGCGGCGGTTCTGGCCGAGGCGGCGCAGATGGTCGGCACATTTGAAAAGCCGCTTTATATTGCGTTAGAGCCCGCGATGTGCGCGCACAGCCGGGCGGAACAGACGGGCTGTTCGAAATGCCTGAACATCTGCCCCACCGGCGCGATCACGTCGGCGGGCGATCATGTTGCCATTGACCCGATGATCTGCGCGGGATGCGGCGCCTGTGCCGCGCTGTGCCCGTCCGGTGCCATCAGCTATGATGCGCCGCCTGTGGCAGCAGTATTCCGTCGCTTGGATGCGCTGTCGTCAACTTATCGCAAAGCAGGGGGCAAAGCGCCCCGCCTGTTGGTTCATGACGCCGACCACGGGTCCGAGATGATCAGCCTTGCGGCGCGCTTTGGTCGGGGCTTGCCGGCAGATGTGATCCCGTTTGCGATGGACAGTCTTGCGGCCTTTGGTCATGCCGAGATGATGGCCGCGCTGAGCTGCGGCTTTGCGTCGGTCGCTGTGCTGCTTGCGCCGCGCACCGAGCGCGACACACCAGAGCACGAGGCCGCGTTGGCCAATGCGCTGTCTGGCGGCGGGCGTGTTCAGGTGCTGGACATGGTCGATCCCGACGCGCTGAGTGATCATCTGTACAGCGGCGTTGTGCCGGATACGGTAGCAACACCAAGCCTGCCGATTGGCACCCGCCGTCAGGTGGCGCGCGTGTCGGCGCAGGCGATGAACCCCGATGCCGATATTCTGTCCTTGCCTGAAAATGCCCCATATGGCGCAGTTCTGGTCGACACCGACGCCTGTACGCTGTGCCTGAGCTGTGTGTCGCTTTGCCCTTCGGGCGCGTTGGGCGACAACCCGGACCTGCCGCAACTGCTGTTTCAGGAAGACGCCTGTCTGCAATGCGGAATTTGCGCCACGATCTGCCCCGAGACCGCAATCACTCTTGAGCCGCGGATGAACCTCACTGATGCGGCCTTCAGTCAGGTTGTGCTGAACGAGGAAGAGCCGTTTGCCTGTATCGAATGCGGCGCTTTGTTCGGGGTGAAGTCGACCATCGAAAAGATCAGTGAAAAGCTTGCAGGTAAGCATGCCATGTTCGCCACCAGCGACGCGGCCAAGATGATCCAGATGTGCGACAATTGCCGGATTCAGGCGCAGTATCATTCGCAGAACAACCCGTTCTCTCTGGGCGAGCCGCGTGTTCCGCGTACGACGGATGATTATCTGAAAGACACGCCATATTCGAAACGCAAGGATCATTGAACGCGCTTGTGGCGATTTGGAAATCGACGCCCATCGCCTTCTAATGGGTGGTGTTCGTCAATCCTGCATCGACTGAACGGGCCGTCCCAGATCGGCGGGCGTGAATGCCCTGCACAAAGGCCATGATGTTTTCCAGATCGTCGAGGGTCATTTCCACCGCAGCGATCGGTGACGGGCGGGTTGCGTCGAAGGGTTCGGTCACGTCTGTGATCTGGGTAAAGGCCGGATGCGGGTTGAGCACGTAGAACGCCTGAAACCGGTCTTCCCAGTCGCGCAACGTGCGCAGCACGGCGAAGGATGGGGTCGAGCCGATGGAGTTCATGCGGTTCTTGTCGCTGACCACATGGCAGCGCCCGCAATGGGACAGCGACACCTCTTCACCACGTAGCGCGTCGCCGTCATAGGTGATCTGGACCACAACTTTTTCGACCTTGATTTCAGACGTAAACGGCGCAACCCCGTCCACCTGAAAGCTGTCCACCGTATTGCGCCCCACATCCGAACGCAGCCAGTCAGAGAAGCGCTGGGCGTCCGGGTCGTCGCCTGCATCGAATTTCCAAACCGTATCGAGCCCGGCAAACGCGACAATCCCGCTGTCTCCGAACTGTGCATCGGCGGGCGCATCGGGGGCGGCCAATGTGATCCGCGTTTGGGTCTTGAGGGAAAAGCGGGGCAGGATGAATTTCAGCAAGCCGGACTCGATCAAGGCCTCTGGAGCCTTCAGGGTGAACGCCTTGTCTTGTGCATGTGTGGGTTGCCCAAAGGCCACCAACGCAAGCGCTGCCACACAAAAAGACAGCTGTTTTCCGATTGGGGTCATTCTGGGGTGCCTCCTCGCTTGAAAGCCTAAAGGGGCTGGCTTACACCCGTCAACGCTTCAACTCGCTTAGAACGAGCAGATGCCCAAGGGAGAAAACCGATGAGCGATGATTTCAACATGTCGATGCGCAAGTTCCTCAAGCAGGTTGGGGTGACGTCCCAGCAGGCTATCGAAGAGGCGATGCGCACCGCAGACACAAGTGGCAAGACCTTTGATGCAAAGGTGGTGCTGACAATTGATGGGCTTGACCTTGAGCATGTCGTGACCGGCAAGATCAACGGACAGGATTGATTGTGGCTCTGACGCGTGACGCGGTACTGGCCGCTTTGAAAGCCGTGACCGATCCGGTCTCGGGACAGGATATCGTGGCCGCCGGTGTGGTGCGCGCCTTGAACGTGGATGGCGACGCGGTGCGCTTTGTGGTCGAGGTCGCGCCGGACAAGGCCGAGGCCTATGGCCCGGTGCGCCAAGCCGCCGAGGATGCGGTCAAGGCGCTGGGCGCTGCCAGCGTGTCAGCGGTGATGACCGCGCATTCCGCGCCCAAACCGCCGCCCGACCTCAAAGGTGGTGTCAAGCCGAAACAGGCAGGCCCCGAGAACATTCCCGGTGTGGATCGCATCCTTGCGATTGCCTCGGGCAAGGGGGGTGTCGGCAAATCCACCGTGTCGGCGAACCTCGCCTGTGCTTTGGCTGCTGAGGGGCGCAAGGTCGGGCTGCTGGATGCCGATGTGTACGGTCCCAGCCAACCGCGAATGCTGGGCGTGTCTGGTCGACCTGCCAGCCCCGATGGCAAGACCATCCTGCCGATGCGCAATTTCGGCGTGACCATGATGTCCATCGGTCTGATGGTGAACGAAGGTCAGGCGGTTGTCTGGCGTGGACCCATGCTGATGGGCGCGTTGCAGCAGATGATGATGCAGGTGCAATGGGGGGCGTTGGATGTGTTGCTTGTCGACCTGCCGCCGGGCACCGGTGACGTGCAGATGACGCTGTCGCAAAAGGCGCATGTGGATGGTGCGGTTGTGGTCTCGACGCCGCAGGATGTGGCGCTTCTGGATGCGCGCAAGGGGATCGACATGTTCAACCAGATGAACGTGCCGATTGTCGGCCTGATCGAGAACATGTCGACGCATATCTGCTCGAATTGCGGACATGAGGAACACATCTTTGGTCATGGCGGAGTGGCGGCGGAAGCGGCCAAGATCGGTGTGCCGCTTTTGGCCGAGATCCCGCTGCATCTTGATATCCGCAAGGCCGCAGATGGCGGTGCGCCGATCGTGGTGTCCAAGCCGGACAGCGCACAGGCGACGGCGTTCCGCGATCTGGCGCGCACGTTGATTGCTGCCGGCAAGGCATGACAAACGGACCGGTATTCCCGCCCCTGATGCACGGCATCAATGCGGCGGGGGCCGACCCTTTCGAGGCGGCCTGTGTGGAAGCACGTCAAGGCTGTGATGCAGGGACAATCCTGTATGATGCGGCCCCGGACCGGCTGCGCGCGGCGATCGTGCTGGCACCCGAAGTGCCGTTGGCGGATGCGGCGGCGATGCTGCCCCTGACCGGTGTCGCGGTGCAAAACGCGCTGGGCGCACTGGGGCCATCCGAACTGGCGGTGCATTTGTGCTGGGATGGTCCGATCCGGGTGAATGGCGCGGTGTGCGGCCATGTCCGCGGCGTCACGGACACGCAGGACGCAGGCACAGAACCGGGCTGGCTTGTCACCGGATTTGAACTGGTTTTCGCACGCGATAACGTGGCGGGCGGCGAGACTCCGGACGAGACCGATTTGATGAGCGAAGGCTGTGGTGACCTGACGCCGACCGATTTGCTCGAAAGCTGGTCCCGGCATCTGCTCAACTGGATCAGCCGCTGGGAAAGCGAAGGCATGGGGCCATTGCATTCTGAATGGTCTGGTCTGGCTTATGGAATGGGGCAAGACGGGACATTCCTTGGCCGATCTGGTCATTTTCTTGGGCTGGATGAAAAGCTTGGCCTCTTGCTTCGAACCGACGGGCAGACCATGCTGCTCCCTGTGACTGACCTGTTGGAGATCCGTACATGAAACTCGCACGCGCCATCCATTTCGACGAAAGCGACCAGCGTGTCTTTCATTCTCCGGCACGGACGGGCGAATGGTGTATTTCGGGCGGCTTTGAGTTTTCCAACTGGTCCGAAGCCGATCTGGAGGGCCGTGCCAAACAGGCCTTCACAAACGGCTGGCTGGGGGTCGAAACTTTTGGTCGGGTCAGTTTCGTGGCTGTTACACAGATTGAGCCGATGGAGCATGAGGCGTTGGTGCAGGCGCTCGCGCAGCATTTCGTCGATATGTATGGCGCCCCTTCCGTTGAGGCCGCGCGGCCCGTGGCCGAGGCAGAGATTGCGCATATGGCCGAGCTGTGTGACGAACACGCGCCCAACACCCTGCTGACGGTGAGCCGGGAGTTGACCGAAGCTGGCGTCAAGGAAGCCTTCCGCGTGATCGAACCACAAGAGGCCGACATGGCCCTTTTGGCTGTGCACGGATCGCTTGACGAGTAAGCCTGATGGCGCGTCATCCTCGGGTTCGACCCGAGGATCTCATGGCAGAAAGATCCTCGGGTCGAGCCCGAGGATGACGGTGCGAGGGATGACGGTGCAAGTTAGCGGATCTGTGCCACATCCTGCGTCGGCATCTCGCCAGAGATTTCCAAGATCAGCTTGCGTTTAACGGCATCCGCAAAGGATTGCCGGTTTTCGGCCGTCACCACAAACGCGCCCAGACCGCCGATGATCTGCGCCTCGTATTGCGCTTCAAGCCCGCCCTGTGCGCGGCCGGGATCATCGGGGCGCAGGATCGGCAACGCATTGATCGTCACGCCCGCAGCAACAACGGTGTCCCGCGCTTCGGCGATTGACGGGCCGGAGTAGTTGCGGACCGAGTCGCCGGAAAAGTCGATGACCCGCCGCCAGCCGTCAAAGTTGTTGGTGTCCATCAGCCGCAGCCCTTCGAGCAGCGCCGCGCCAATCGCGTTGCGCCCGTAAGCCTGACGCGGTTTGTTCAGCAGTTCGGCGGCAAAGAGCGTGGCGCTGTCGGGGCCGTCGATCAGGGCCCAATCCGCGACCACCGCCTGATTGGCGGCCCATTCCACATAGGTCACGGCAATCGTGCCATAGGCGGTGTTGGCAATGGCGGCCAGCACATCGGGGTCGGTGATGGCCTGGGCATAGCCCTGACGCTGGAAGTCAATCTCGCGCTGGTCAATAGACCCCGAGGCATCAGCAAGCAGGACCAGTTCAAGGTCGGTGTCTTGCGCCATTGCGGGGCTGGCGAGGGTCATGAGCAGGATCAGTATCAGGCGGTGCATGGCAGGTCCTTGCGGCTGGATGCACCTACGATAGGGCAATGTCGGGAGACCGCAAAACGATTGATCCGTATCAACGCGCGAACGTCCTTGTACTGGCATAATCGCCCCATCTTTCATCAGACGGAGTGTCTTCCATGCGACGTGCTTTTGCCTGTGTTTCTCTTTTTGCCCTGATCGCCTCGCCGCTTGTGGCGCAGGATGTCGATCATGGGCGTGCCTTGTATCAGACCCATTGCGCCACGTGTCATGGTGTAGACGCCACAGGGCAGGGGCCTTTGGCAGCGGCGCTTGTCCTGCAGCCGGTCGACCTGACGGCGCTATTGGCGCGCAACGGTGGGACGTTCCCGCTTGAGCGCGTTCTGAAACGGATCGACGGGACCGACCCGCTGGTCAGTCATGGCTCTCCGATGCCGGTCTACGGGCCCTATTTCGAAGGGGTTGCGAATACGCCCATGAAACTGCCCAGCGGTCAGCCGATGCTGGTGGCAGAACCGATCGCCGATCTGGTGGGATATCTGCAATCGGTGCAGAGCGAAGAGTAAACACGTCCGGGCGGGGTATCTCATTCAGATGGTGCTTTCGCGCATCGCTTTGCCTTCCCATTGGCCGATGTTGTCTTGCGTTGAAATGCGTCCCATCCGATGGTGCAGCACATCTGTAATGAGTGAGAAATCTCAATGTCGATACCGGATACGCTGGGCAAGCTGTTGATCGAAACCGTTAAGGATCACCAGCTGGGAGGCTCATTTCTCATGCTGGGGCGGCAGGGGTATTTGGGAAGCCGCCGAGGACCGTCGGCAGAAGATTATGCGAAGGCGATCGAGACACATCTTCCTGATCTAAGCGAGGCAGATCTGCGCAACGCAGATAACGATTATAGCGAGACATTCTTTTCGAAGCTGGGCTTTGAGAGCGTCGATTCACTAGATTTTTCGGATTTCGAACAGGCGAGCATAATTCATGATCTGACAAAACCGGTCGGTGCGGACCTGACGGAACGCTTTGACGTGATCTATGATGGCGGCACATGCGAGCATGTTTTCGAGTTGCCCACAGCCTATCGCAATATAGACCAGATGCTGCGACCGGGCGGGGTGTTGATTGGCCATTCGCCCTGCAACAATTGGATCAATCACGGGTTTTATCAGATTACGCCGGAGATTGTTTACGGATTTTGGCAAAAAGCCATGGGGTATGATGTGCTCGATCTGTTGCTGCAACCGATCCGTCCGGCCCATTCCCGCAAGACGGCGCGGACGACCAACCCGAACGACACCGGCGTGCGGCCGCGTATTCGAGGCGAGCTTCCTGCGGGATCGCCGGTCATCTTGCACTATGTCGTGCGCAAGCCGCAGACGCAGCAGGCTCGTGAGGGCGTGTACCAGACCGATTACGTCAAGCGCTGGACGGACGAAGACTGACCCTTGGCGGGGTTATCCGGATTGTGCTGCACGCTGTGCAATCCGCAGGCAGAATTCGGTGGCTTGGGCCATGTCCTGTACCGACACCCATTCCAACGGGCCATGCACGTTTTGCATTCCGGTAAAGAGGTTTGGGCAGGGCACGCCCATTTCCGTCAGGCGTGATCCGTCTGTTCCGCCGCGGATCGGCACTGAACGTTCCGGGATGCCGAGATCGGACAGAGCGGTGCGGGCAAGGGTAACCGGCGTCATATCGTTTTCCAGCCAGTAGCGCATGTTGCGGTATTGCGGTGTGATCGTGCAGGTGATCTCGGCGCGTGGCTCGGTTGCGGCAATGGTGTCGCAGACCTGACGCAGCAATGCGCCTTTTGCCTCCAATCCGTCGCGTTCAAAATCCCGCAGGATAAAGCGCAGTTCCATCTGTGCAGCACTGCCTTGCATGTCGACCGCATGGATAAACCCTTCGGTGCCGTCAGTGGTTTCCGGCGTCAACGTGACGTGCGGCAGCGTATCGATGATCCTGGAGGCGAGATGAATGGCGTTGACCAGCTTGTCTTTGGCGGTGCCGGGATGGATGGACACGCCCGTGACGGTGACCACGGCGAAATCTGCCGAGAAGGTCTCGTATGTGATTTCGCCCAGATCGCCGCCATCGAAGGTGTAGGCGAACGCCACATCCATATCGGCAGGCAGGTTTTCGTCGACTCCGCGTCCGATTTCTTCGTCGGGGGTAAAGGCAATCCTGAGCGTCGGGTGTTTGATCTCTGGATTTTCAAGCATGTGCCGGGCGGCGGTCATGATAATGGCGATCCCGGCCTTGTCATCTGCACCCAGCAGGGTGAGGCCGGATGCGGTTACGATGTCATCCCCGACCTTTTCGGCCAGATAGGGAAAATCCTTTGGTGACAGCACCAGATCGGGATCGTCCGGAAAGCTGATCTCGCCACCGTTGTACCCTTCGATGACGCGGGGTTTGACGCCCGTGGCGTTGAATTGGGGTGCGGTGTCGACATGCGCGAGGAAGCCTATGCTCGGACCGGGGGCCGTGCCCGGAATTGTTGCGATCACCGTGCCATAGGGCGTCTTTGCAACGTCTGCGGCACCGATCTCGGTCAGTTCCTGCACCATCAGATCAAGCATCTCGTGCTGGCAGGTGGTCGAAGGCGCGGAGGCGCTGTCCATGTCGGCCTGACTGTCGATGGTGCAATAGCGGACCAGACGGGTTTTCAGCTCTTGATGGAATTGGCTCATATCGGTTCCTCGGATGTTTTGACGAGGGGGCCGGAGAGGCATGCGAGAGTCAAGCCAAGAGGTACACAGGTGATCGTGCTTATTGGCGAAAGGCGGCTTTGGGCGATCTTTCCCATCGAATATGAGCAAAGACGCGTTAAGTGGTCTTGCAAGCCAGACCAGCCCTTTCGGGGATGTGACTGAAAACCGACTAGGAAACGCTCATGATGCCGAAGCGGGAACTGCGATCAGCCATTGGAGTGCGGCGGTCACTGGATGTCTATTATCGCGACGCTGCGCGCACCGCACGGATGGACGCGTTGAACACCGCGTTTGTCACAAAAGGCGCGCGTGTTTTCGATATCGGCGCCCATGTCGGGGATCGCACAGCAAGCTTTCTGCGCTTGGGCGCGTCGGTTGTCGCGCTGGAGCCCCAGCCACGTGTGTTTCGGGCACTGCGACTGTTGCATGGGCGTGCGCCTGCTGCGGTTCTGTTGCCATGGGCGGTTGGTAAAGAGACCGGAGAGGTCACGCTTTATCTCAACACGCGCAATCCCACGGTTGCCACGGTCGCGCCTGAGTTTATCGATGCCGCGACAGGTGCACAGGGGTGGGAAGATCAGATCTGGGATGACAGCATCGTTGTTCCGGTCACCACTCTGGATGCGCTGATCGCCCGTTATGGCGTTCCTGATTTTGTCAAAATCGACGTAGAGGGGCACGAGGCTGATGTGCTGGCTGGGCTAAGCACTGCGGTTGCGGCGTTGTCTTTCGAATTTACGACGATCCAACGTCCGGTTGCCCATGCCTGTATCGACAGGCTGTGCGAGCTGGGCCGCTATCGTTTCAATCTGAGCTTGGGCGAAGACCATGCGCTTCGCCACAGGACCTGGTTGACGGCAGACACGCTGCGCGCCGAATTGGATGCGCTTCCCGATGCGGCAAATTCCGGGGATGTCTATGCAAAGCTGCGCTAGGCGTAATCTAGGGCAAGGCATCAAGGACGTCTGCGGCAACCTTGGCCGTGTCTGTCCACGTGGGTAGCTGGCGCCCTGCGGTTTTTGCGGCGACCGCCAGTTGTGAACGGAGGGTCGGATTGCAAAGAAGCGCTTCCAGTGGGCCTGCAAATGCTTGGGGATCATCGGGTGGCACAAGGCGTCCCGCATCAGAGGGGACCGTGTCGGGCACTGCGCCGGTGTCGCAGCTGACAATGGGTAGCCCTGCGGACAAGGCTTCGTCAAAGACGAGGCCGTACCCTTCGTAGCGGGTCGCCAGTGCAAAGATCGACGCTTTGCTGTACAGCGTTGCAAGAGTTTCATCCGAAACCCGTCCGGCGAGTGTCACACGATCAGAGAGATCCAGATCGGCCACGAGACGCTGCAATTCCGCGGCATGTGCAGCGTCATAGGGTGCGCCGGCGATCACGGCGCTCCAGTCATGGGCCTTTAGCAAAGCCAAGCTTCTGAGCAGCACGTCATGGCCCTTGCGAGGGTGCTGAATGCCAACGGCGAGGATCATTGGCGGGGCGATTGGTGCGGATGGTCGGGTGGGCCGGTCTGTACCGGGCCGCGCAATTGTGATGCGGTTCGGGGCGACATTGTACTGCTCTTTGAGGATGACTGCGGTGTGCGGACTGGGGACCAGCACATGCGATACCAACGCCAGATTGTCGCGTTCGATGTGGTAAAGAAAATCACGCCGGTCCACATCCAATCCGCTTTCGAGCGCCAGAGGATGGTGGACCATCGCTACGGTTGGCACGTGCAACGCAGCCAGCGCCGCAGTGTCGATGGTGGCGGACAGAAACCCATCCAGGATCACGGGTCGGTTTGGGGCGAGAGCGTTCAACTGGGTGATCAAATCCGCCATATCCGCAGCGCTGGGATCGGGGAAGGATGCGCCGATACGAAGGTGCAGAACATCGCGACCTTGCAGGCGCAGACCTTCTAGCAGGCGTCGTTCGTAATAGTAGCCGCCCGTCGGTTGGGTGATGTCTCCGGGAATGGCAAAGGCGGCAGGGCGCAGGGTCATGACGTTTGCTCGGGCGCGTAGACGGCCAGCACGCGGCGTTCGATCCGTGCGACCAAGGCGTAGCCCAGGGCTGACAGGGCCGAGACAAGAACCACCGAGCTCCAAAGCATGTCGTAATCCGACACCGACGCTGACAGAGCCATCAGGCTGCCGATGCCAGCCCCTGTGGCT
The DNA here is from genome assembly GCA_043585115.1 of Marivita sp. GTDB lineage: Bacteria > Pseudomonadota > Alphaproteobacteria > Rhodobacterales > Rhodobacteraceae > Marivita. The sequence continues at coordinate 1,389,754 of CP121326.1, read as the reverse complement.
AGCCACTCGGCGACGGTGACAGCCAGCACCGACGCGGGCACGGCCATGCGGGCGGCGGCAAAAAAGGCAGGCAACATTGCGGGTATCCGCACGCGGACCAGACGCGTCAAAGGTCCGGCAGCAAAGCTGTCAAAGACATCCATGATCTGTCCCGGCGTTTGCCGCAGCCCATGCAGGCACGCGACCAGAGTGGGAAAGAAGACCATGATGGCAACAAGGGTGATCGTGCCTGTCGCACCGCGCCCCAAGAGAAGCACCACCAATGGTGCGGTTGTGACAATGGGTACGGATCGCAAGGCGATGGCCAAGGGCAAGGCCGTGTTGGACAAGGCGGGGACAAGCACCAACAGGACAGCAAGGCCCGCGCCAGCAGCCAGTCCGGCAAGATAGCCCGGAATGAGGAAAATCGCCGTCTCTGTCAGAGCCGCACCAAGGGCCGCGCGGGTTTGCGATGCGTCGGGGTCGAGGACAAGCGCCTCGAACACGTCGATTGGGCCTTTTGCAAAAAAAAGATTGAGGTCGAACACCCAGATCAAACCTGCCCACGCTGTCAAAACCAGCAGCACACCTACGATGGCATCGCGCCACGGCCATGAGGCTCTGCCGGTTTGTGCGGGCGTGGCAAGGATGACGGGCGGGTCCTCTAGCAGAATGCGGCGGGCCAGCGCGCCGATTGCAACATAGGTCAAGATCGACACGGCCGTCGCGACCGTGGCAAGGGCCCATGTCATCTCAACATCCAGCGCCCGAAGCGCCCTGATGGTCAGAACGCCCATGCCCCGCTCTGCGCCTGTGAACTCTCCGACCATCGCCCCGAGAAAGGCTGCAGGGGCGGCGATCTGAAGGCCTGTGAACAGGTAGGGCAGGGCTGCCATCGCGCGGACATGCACAAGTGTCGCAAACCGTCCCCGCCCGTAGCTGCGCACAAGGTCGAACCAGCTGTCCGGTGCGGCACGCAGCCCGACCAGCAGGGGGATCAGCGTTGTATAATAGACCGCCAGCGCTGCCAGTATGATCTGCGGGCCGGACCCGGGGCCAAAGAACACCCGAAGGATCGGGCCGGTGGCAACCAGCGGCAGGCAGAAAACCAGCAGCGCCAATCCTGTCACCACGCGTTCGCTGCGTGGCCAGACCAAGGCAAGCGCAGCAAGCACCAGTGCGGCCAGATTGCCCAGAACAAAGCCGATGGCCGCGTTGCCCAGCGTTACCAGAAGTGCCCGCATCATAAGCCGCCATTCATCGGCCAGATAAAGCAGGATTTGGCTGGGTGCGGCCAGCACATAAGCGTCGCTTAACAACCGGCCCGCTGCCTCCCAGCCCAATAAGACACAGATGATCCCAAGCCACGCATCGGGACGGATTTTGCGGGCCTGTTCACGGAGCACGGGCTGTGACGTAGACAGGATCATTGCGCCGCCAGCGATTTTTGCAAAGCGGCTTTACTGCTGGAAAGAGCGGCGAACACCTGTTCGATCAGATCGGTCGCGTCGGCGCCGCGCCCCATTTCGGTTGTGCGCGGACGGGGCAGGGGGATTTGGATATCCGCCACAATCCTCGCCGGTCGGGGCGAAAGAACGATCACGCGGTCTGACAGCAGAACCGCTTCGCTGACCGAATGGGTGACAAGCACTGTCGTTGTGCCCTGCGCCTCCCAGATGCGTGGCAAGTCCTGAGCAAGCTGCTGGCGCGTGAGTTCGTCAACTGCGCCAAAGGGTTCGTCCAGCAGCAACAGACCGGGTTTGGTCGCCAAAGCGCGGGCGATGGCAGCCCGCTGGCGCATGCCTCCTGATAGGGCAGCAGGGCGCGTGTCGGCAAACCCGTCAAGGCCGACAAGACGTATGAGTTGGTCAATCGCATCCGTGTTGACGGGCTGGCGGGCAAGTTTCAGTGCCAAGGCTATATTGCCGCGCACGCTGCGCCACGGAAGCAGTGACGGGTCTTGAAATGCGACCGACAAGCCGGCCTGTTTGAGCGTCTCGGCTGGCGGTGCGCCTGCGATTGAAACCGCACCGACGCTGGGCGTCTCCAACCCTGCAATCATCCGCAACAGTGTTGACTTGCCACAGCCCGATGGCCCGACCAAAGCTGTGGTGTGTCCTGCAGTAAGGGTCAGGTCCAGGGCGTGCACGGCCTCTGTTCCGCCCTCAAAGGTCCTGCCAAGACCGGTACAGACAATCCCGGGCGGTGGGGTGCGATCAGGCGCCATAGACCTCTTCTAGGATCGAGCGATCCCAGAGATCAGGCGTGACTGTCCGACCAAGGAGCGCGAGCGTTTCGATATTGGCTGCAACCGTATCGTCCGTCCACCACCCAAAGCCATTCGCATCTGTCAAATCCGAGAACATCAGCGGCACCTGACGTGCGGCCTGACGTTTTTGTGTCTCAAGATCAAGCCCTGCATCCGGGTACATTGCGAGGGTCAATTCGGCGGCTGCGTCCGTGTCGGCGCGATAGGCATCCCATCCGCGTACTTCGCCGGACATCAGCGCAACCAGTTCCGAGCGGCGGTTGGCCAGTGTGTCTTCGGTGGCGATATAGGTCTGCGAATGCACGGAATACCCGTAATCCGCCATCAGCATTGTTTGGTTGTCCACACCCTGCATGGTCATGGCGACGGGCAGGTCTGTTTCCCAACACAACAGACAGTCAACCTCGCCCGCCAACAGTGGTTGGGCGGAATATTGCGTCGGGACGATTTCGATCCCGTTGATGTCGACGCCGTTCAGGCTGCACAGGGCCTGAAGCACGGGTGTGTTGGCCAAGGCCATGCCGATGCGCCTTCCCACCAAATCTGCGGGTTCGTTCACCGGGTTTGCGGGCAATGACGCCACAACGAACGGGTTTTTCTGCATCGCAACGCCCAGAATTTTGAAAGGTGCCCCTTCGGAAACGGCGGCTGCCGTGTAATCCGCGGCTGAAATGCCGACCAGCGCGGTGCCTGCCACAACGGGCGGTTCGACCGGTGCATTGGGACCGCCCGGCAACAGCGATACGTCCAACCCGGCTTCGGTCCACCAGCCGCGATCCTGTGCGATATAGCTACCGGCGAATTGGCTGGAGTGAAGCCACGACAATTGCAGGCTGACTGCCGTCTGCGCGTGCAATTGGCTTGGTTTGAGGCCAAGCGCTGTGGCTCCGGCAGCGGCGGCACCTGTGCCAAGGAAACGACGTCGTGATAGGGGCATACTGGTCATAACATCCTCTTTGCGGTTGATCTTAAGCTAAACGTCGGCCGCGGCATGGCAAGTGCGGGTCTTTTCGCCAATTGATTGGTTCCACGAGATTTCGTGCAAGCGCTATAAATTGACACGCTCTGCATCGGGTTTAAGCCGCAGGAAAACCAGCCCCGGCAGAACTGCGACGATAAAGGACAGGCCGAAGGCGACGCTGGTCGCAAGCCCACCGCTGGCCGAGGCCCCCGCAAGCGGCAGCAAGGCGGCTGCAGCCCCTTCGCGCAGCCCCCATCCAGAGATTGAGATCGGGATCAGCATCGTAAAAAGGATCAGTGGCACCAGAGCCGCCACAGCTGGAACAGAAAGGTCAACGCCGACTGCTTGGGCGCAGGCGGCAAATGCGGCAAGGTTGCAAAAGGTCGTGCCCATACTCAGTGCGATATGTGCCGGTAGAACGTTTGCCGAAAACACCGATTTCCTGAGCGATCCCAAGATGTGGCTGGCGCCTCGGCCAATCGGGTTGTTGAGGCGGGTCGCCGCCAAAAGGATCAGTGGCACAGATAATCCGGCCAAAAGGCATATTGAAACGGGAACTGCCAGCCAGTGCGGCCAGTCCAAACCGCCGGGCACGGACAAGGTGGCCGCAAAGGCAATTGCCAGTGTCAGAAACATCGCGATTTGGCCGACCAGCCGTTCAATCACCACGGACTGACCGGACACCAAAAGCCCGGCTTGGTCGCGTTCTCGATAGGCCCGCGCCGCATCGCCGACCATACCGCCGGGAAGCGATTGGTTCACCACCTGAGCAAGATAGTATTCGCGGATCGCATGCGGTACGCCAAAGGAAATGCCAAGCTCTCTGGCGGTCAATTGCCATCGCAGCGCGGACAAGACCGTCTGTACGGTCAAAAATGCTACGGCGCAGACAAGCCAAGGCCATTCGGCTGCGGCAAGGCTTTGGGCTGCGGATGGGCCGTCAGCGGCGTGCCAAAGCAAGGCAAGCAATGCTCCGGCGATGACCAATTGAGCGACAGTCCGGACATAGGGCGGGACAGCATGCGTCAACTGCCGCTGCCTTTGGTCGGGGCTGAATAGGTTTCGAGAATGAGATCACGTATGTCGTTCATGGGGCGCGCAACAGCCGTATCGTCGGGGATCAACCCGTCCGACCACCCCCAGTCAGCGGTGCGCTGGACCAAAGAGGCCGGACCGATCACGTGCATGGGCACGTCGGGGCGATCATCCTGCGCGACAAAGCTCGCGGCCTGATGATCGCCGACCATAAAGATCAGAGGCGGGTCTTTGGCATGTCGCGCTGCGTAGTCAAAGACCACCCTTAGGGCATAGTCGATGGCCTTGCGATACTGATCGCGGACGCGGTCCCGGTCGCGCCAGACGACATCGGGGGGATCACCGGCTTCGGCCATGGCGTTGAAAACCTTGCCGTTTCCGATGGCATCCCAATCCACCAAGTCGGGCACAGGAAGCCAGGGTGCATGTGACGATCCAAGTGCGATCTGGACAAACAAGGGTCTGTCATCGCGATTGCTGCGCAATGCCCTGTCTGTCGCCGCGAAAGTAAACTGATCCGGCATTGTGACCCAGTTGAACGGTAACCCTTCATAGCCAAGGTCTTTGGCCGCAAGCACTGTCTCGAAGCCCATCAAATCGGCCTCTGGCCAGTCGAGGGTGATTTGCGGCATCACCGCAGCGGTGTGAAAGCCGGACGCCTTGGCAATGTGAAACAGTCCCTGTCGTCCGCTGGCCAAGAGCGCACCATAGCTGGTCTGGTCGGCAACCCGAAGCCCATTGGCAAATGTCGCATGGCTGAGCCAGCTTTGCCCGCCACGTGTCGGTGCCGCGAGGATGCCCGAGCGCATCGAAAGGCCAAGCGCTTTGAGCCGGGTTTCGGCGGCTTCCAATGTGGCGCGGTGGGTCTGTGAATAAAGCGGCGTATCAAGGCTGGTTCGGCCATAGCTTTCAACGAAGATCACAAAGACATCGCGATCAATCTCGCCAAGCAGACCGGTTCTGTCTGCGAAAGGGTCCTGGGCCGCGGCGTCGGCAAAGGCGCGCAGATCGGCCAGCGTGTCGCGTATCATGAGCGTTCGTTCAACACCCACCCGTGCGGTGAAAGCGGCCCCCGGCACAGAGGTTGGTAAGGCCCATCGGCCCATCGCCTGACCGATTTCAGCAGTGGCGATCCCACCAAGCAGAACAGCCGTCAGCAGTGCGATCCGGCGCGGTATCATAGTCACGGTAACCTGTGCCCAAACCCCCGTTGCCCACCAGAGTGCACGGCCGACACAGACGAGTGCCGTCACTGCCGCGATCACACCGGCAATGGTCAAAAGCGGCCCAACCGCACCGGTCGCCAGCCGAAGTCCTGCTTCGATCAAAGGAAGGTCTGCGACTGGATTGAAGCCGCGCGCCAGAGCGGTGAACATTGCGAAATCGGCGGTTTTGAGAACGACGATCAGCAAGAGTGCTGCGACGATCACGGTGCGGATCGTTTTTTCCATGCGCCCCGGTTGCACTGCGACAAGCCCCAGTAGCAGGACGGGAAGCTCGAGGGGAAACAGCAGCAAGGCGTCCCAGTTCATTGCGGCAGGATGGTTGGGTTGCACCAGAACAAGATGCAGCACCAACGCTGCCAACGCCAAATGCACACCCCGTCTGTTCACGGACGGGACCGCCGAAGGTGGACAATGTCGACCGCGAATGACCAGATCAACGCTAGTGCAGCAACCGGTACGAGCACCACAGCGAATTGTGCAGGCAATCCCGGCGCCTGCATCGTGATCAAGGTTGCCAATTGCACCACGCAGACGACTTTGCGGCTAAAGCGCTCGGGAAGTGGGCCATTGAGCCAAGGCAGGGCGAAGGCTGCCAAGCCAAACACATATCGCGGTAACCCCAGCAGGATGATCGCCATACCAGCGCCAGCGTTCACGGCGGCATTCAGAGCCAGAACCAAAGCCAGCAAAGAATCGACTTCGACATCGAACCGCGCGCCATAGGCGGAAACAAGCTGTTGTCGTCTGGCCAGCCATCCGTCGATGCCATCCAAAGACAATGCCAGTGTTGCCAGAATAAAGAATGGCCAAGACGGTGCGCTGCCTGCCATCAACGGTACCAAAAGCGCGGATACCAGCATCAGACGGCTGAGTGTCACAACGTTGCACATGCCAAGACGGTCATGTGGGAAATCACGCTTGAGGAACCATCCAGCTGTTGCCGCGGCCAGCGCATAGCAAAGAGCCGCGATCAGGATCGTTGGAGGTGTCGCACCGGGCAACACAAGAGCACAGGCCACAACCCCAAGTGATCCGATCGTCGCGAGGCGTACAAATGCACCAAACGGGCCGACCAAAGCCATCTTGTTGCGCGTTTCGCGAATAAGGTGTGTTTGGATCACGGCCATCATTGAAAGATTGACTTAACTTTGCGACTGTCAAGGCACGGCAGCTTTGGCGGCGGTCTGAATTCAAGAGATCGCGTATTGCTGCCTGTTACAGTGTGGGGGCACTATGGGTCATCTTGAAACGCAGTACAGCCGAATGGCGCGTGTGCTCCATTGGACGATGGCAGTGCTGATCCTTGCCATGATCCCGGTTGGGGTTCTCATGACACAGCCTGATTTATACCGGCCTTTGCAGAATACGCTGTTTATCTTTCACAAGAATATCGGCGTGGTGCTTTTGCTGCTGATTGTCATTCGGGTGGCGTATCGATTGACCCACAAACCCGCGCCGCTGCCTGCGGAGCTTCCCGAGTGGCAGCATCGTGTTGCGGGTCTGTCACATCTCGCCATTTATGCGCTTTTGGTGATCGTGCCGGTCGCCGGTTATATTCGGGTCAAGGCGGGCGGCTTTCCGATAGAGTCGCTGGATGCGCTGGGCGTGCCGTCATTGGTGATGCGGTCAGATGCGTTGGCCGAGATTGCCAAGTCGGTCCATTACTTTGGCGGTCTGGCCCTTGCCGGGCTGATTGCAATGCATATCGGCGCTGCCCTGCATCATGGCGTTCTGCGCAAAGATGGCGTTTTTTCGCGCATGTGGCCGCCATTCGGGAACCGTGACGCCTAGCTTGGCTTGTCGCAACGCCCCTGCGCCATAGGTCAATTAGTGCCGTGGGCGCATGTCGCGCCTTTGTTACGTTTGCAGGCAAAGCCTTGAGGAACGGGTCATCACCATGTCGCTTGCTGAACTCCGGTCCATTGCACCCGCGCCGCGTATCGGCGGCGTTGCGCCGCCTGTGGTGTATGCATTCGCGACAGGGCTTATGGCTTTGAGTGTTGTTGCCGGATTTGCGACAGGGATCACGGACTGGACGCCTGCTGCGATCCTCGCTTTGCCCTTGGTGGCGATCACCGCGTTGTGGATTTCGGGTGGCGCTGTAACAGCCATTCTTGGATTGATTGCCAAGAGGCCCCGCGCGCAACCGGTGCCGGTCGCGTGGCGGCCATCTGCCCCAACTGCGATCCTTGTGACCCTGTGTGGTGAAGACTCTGTGCCGCTGGCCGGTCACCTGCGCGCGCTCCGCGCTGGATTGGATGAAAACGGTTTGGAGCACAGGACGCAGATTTTCGTTCTCTCCGACACCTCTGGCAACGCGCAGATCGCAGCCGAAGAAGCCGCATTCCAAGACTTGCGTGCTGATGGGTTGATCGAATACCGGCGCCGGGTGAACAATACGGGTCGCAAGCCGGGGAATATCGCGGATTGGCTTTCGACCCATGGTGGTGACTTTACCTATATGATGGTGCTTGATGCGGACAGCCGCATGTCTGCTGCGCGCATCCGCAAAATGATCTGGCAGATCGAAAGCCGCCCTAGCCTTGGTCTGTTGCAAGCGGGCATATCTCTGGTTCCGGGAACGACGCGGTTCGGCTGCCATCAACGTGTGGCCGCCCGGTTGTTGTCGCGCAACTTTGGGCGCGGTTTTGCAGCGTGGACGGGCGATAGCGGAAACTATTGGGGTCACAACGCGATCATGCGCACAGCCGCCTTTGAAACGGCGGCGCGCCTTCCCCGGTTATCAGGCGCCGCACCATTTGGTGGCAGCGTTCTGAGCCATGACTTTATTGAAGCGGCTTGGATGCGGCGCGCAGGATGGTCGATTGCGCTTGACCCAGATCCTTTGGGCAGTGCCGAACATGCGCCACAGACACTGGCAGAGTTCCATCGCCGGGACCGCCGTTGGTGTCAGGGCAATCTTCAGCACATACGGCTTTTGACCGAGCCCAAGTTGTGCATGATCAGCCGCATGCATTTGGTTGCCGGTATCGTCAGCTACCTTGCCGCGCCTATTTGGTTGGCATTGATTGTCCTGATTGCCTCGGGCTTTGTGCCGGTGGGTGGCGTTGTGCCACTGCTTCTGGTTTTGCTTGTGTTGCTGGTGCCCAAACTGTGCGCCATGGCTGACTGGGTGCGCCGCACTCGCACGGTCCGGCGGCGGCGTTTGGCTGTGCGGGCTCTGACCGGAGAACTCGTGTTGTCGAGCCTTATTGCCCCTTTGGTCATGGTGCGCCATTCGATGTCGATCTTGTCTGTCTGTATGGGCCGCGATTGCGGTTGGAAGTCAGGGCGCGCGCCTGGGGTTTCCGTGCCGGACGGAATGGCCGAAATGGGGATTGGCATGGGCCTTTTGGCGTTGGTCTGGGCCAGCAATGGGCCCGCCGCGCTTTGGTTGGCTCCGATCGTCCTGCCGCTGTGCGCCGCGCCTTTGATTGCCCGTGCGCTTGACGCTCCGGCCTGATGCAGCGGCGCGGATTTCTTATTGGGTCGACCGCGGCTGCAGCCCTGTGCGGTCTGCGCGTTTCAGCGCAATCGCCGAGTTCGCTGCTAGAGACCGCACGACGGCTTGCCGCCGCGCCATATGTGCCACCGAACAGCCAATTGCCTCCGCCATTTGCCGGGCTGGACTACGATGCCTATCGCGGTATTCGGCCCATTCCGGGACGTGCAGCGATGCTGCCCTTGGGACAGGATTTCTCGGTCGATCTGTTGCCTCCGGGGCTCTTTTTTCCGGACCCGGTCCTTATTGAGCGCGTCACTGGGGCGGGGCCGCAAGAGGTGGTGTTCTCGACCAATCTTTTCAGCTTTCAGGACCGTTACTTCGATACGATCCCGGACACTGCACCAGGTGCGGGGTTTTCCGGTTTGCGATTGCGCCACCCGTTGAATGCACCAGACCGGATGGATGAGGTGCTTGTGGTCCAGGGCGCGAGCTATTTCCGCGCCATAGGGCAGGCCATGGCATATGGTCTTTCGGCGCGGGCGGTTGCGATTGGTACGGGTGGTGCCAGACCCGAAGAATTTCCACGCTTCACCCATCTGCGCCTGCACGATCCGCAGAATGGTGCGATCCGGTTGGAAGCTATGATCGATAGCCCTTCATTGGCAGGGCATATCGACATGATCCTACGACCGGGCGCCGACACGGTTATGGACATCTCGTGTACCCTGATGCCGCGTCGTGACATTGCAGATATCGGCGTGGCCCCGCTGACGTCGATGTACCTTAAAGGGCCGTTGCGTGCCTCGGTTTCGGATGATTTTCGCCCGCGTGTTCATGACAGTGACGTGTTGCTGATTGAAAACGGGGCGGGCGAGCGCATTTGGCGACCGATCTCGAATCCGGCACGGGTTGAGACATCGAGCTTTGTCGATACAGGGCCAGCCAGTTTTGGCCTGTTTCAAACCGCCCGCAGTTTTGCCGATTTCGAAGACACCGAGGCGCGGTACCATGAGCGGCCGAATGCCGTTGTGCGGCCCAAAGGGGATTGGGGGCAAGGCGCTGTGGTGCTGGTTGAAATCCCAACCGGCGACGAATTCATGGATAATATCGTGGCATTTTGGCGGCCTGACGCACCGCTTGTGGCGGGCAGCGAACACAGGTTCGATTACAGTCTGACCTGGACACTTACACCTCCCGGTTTCGATAGTGATGCCCGCATCCTGCAAAGCCGGAGCGGCCGTGAACACGACCAACCCGGAACGCGGCGCTATGTGGTCGATGTCTCCGGCGCGGCGTCAGGCCGTGTCGCTGAAATTACGGCGCAAGGCGACGCAGAGATCACTGGCGTGAGCCTTTTTGATCTACCCGACGCGGGCGGCACCCGCGTGACCTTTCTATTGACTCCAAAGGACTTGGGCAGCGTTGATCTTCGCCTTGTGGTGCGCGAGCCGTCCGTAGATCGGCGCAACGCCGTCTGGCTACACCGCTGGACCCGCGCGCGTGACGGCGGTGTTTAGGGGGAGAAACATCACTTGCTGTAGACCCGAGATAAAAACGATGCGGGTTTCAATACCGACTGGAGCTCGGGTTGAAATCCGCGAAACGTGATTCCGGACTAGACGAGACATCTCGATCATCGAGCAAGAACGCAAAACGCTCGAGGAGACCCCGAGCGTTTCATTGGTGTTATAGCTCCGGGCAAACCGGGCTAAGCTATGGGTTGCGCGATCAGTTCGGGATCTCGCTGGTGATGCCTTCGATATAGAAGTTCATCCCAAGAAGAGTGCCGTCATCAGAGACTTCACCCTCGGCCAGCCAGGCGGAGCCGTCCTGCTTGTTCATCGGACCGGTGAACGGGTGGTATTCACCCGATGTGATCGCGTCGATCATGGCTTGTGCTTCGGCCTGAACATCTGCCGGGATGGCGTCGTTCATTGCGCCGATCACAACTTCGCCTTCGGGCATGCCTGCCCAGCTGTCGATCTGCTCGTAGGTGCCGTCCATCAGCTGGCCCACGCGCTTGATGTAGTAGGGTGACCATTCGTCGATGATCGAGGCCACACGTGGTCCGGGTGTGCCATCGTCATTGGTCATGAAGGCCGCCATGTCCGAAGCCTGACCAAAGCCCCAAGCGCTGCCGCCTTCTTTGGCAATCTCGGCCAGTGGTGCTGTGGAGTCGGTGTGAGCAGTGATCACGTCGACATCCTGATCCAGCATCGCGCGGGCGGCATCGGCCTCTTTGGCCGGATCGAACCATGTGTAGGCCCATGTCACAACCAGCTCGACGTCCGGGTTCGCCAGCTTGGCGTGGTGGTAGTACGAGTTGATGCCCATGATCACTTCGGGGATCGGGAAGGAGGCGATGTAGCCGATCTTGTTGGTCTGGGTCATCTTGCCCGCGATGTGGCCCACCACGGCACGGCCTTCGTAGAAGCGTGCGTTATAGGTCGACACGTTTGGATGCTCGCGCTTGTAGCCGGTCGCATGTTCAAACTTCACATCCGGGAATTTGGCCGCGACATTGTTGGTCGGGTCCATATAGCCAAAAGAAGTGGTGAAGATGATGTTACAACCCGACAGCGCCATTTGGGTGATGACACGTTCGGCATCGGCACCTTCCGGCACGCTTTCCTGCCACGCGATTTCAACCTTGTCGCCGTACTCTTCCTTGACGGCCAATGCGCCCTGATGGTGCTGGTAGGTCCAGCCCCCGTCACCGATAGGGCCGACATAGACGAAACATGCCTTGGTCACGTCCTGCGCCATTGCAGGCGCGCCAAAGGCCAGTGTCAGGCCCGCGGCGGCAGTGGCGAGTAGAGTTCTGCGGATCATAGATAGTCTCCCGGTTGGTGGGGTCGTCACAGCGGCCCCGTTAGAGTGAATGCGCCCGGTTTTGTCACCGGGTCGCATGGAAGGTTTGTCCAAGGTTTGCCGGCGCATCATGACTGCTGCGGCTGCGGTTGGACGAGATGAAAACAAGCACGAGGATCGTTATCAGATATGGCGACATCGACAAGTATTGCACACCCCAGGTCAATCCGGCCGCCTGCAGATTAAGTTGCAGTACTGTGATGCCGCCGAAAAGATAGGCACCGATCAGCACACGTCCGGCACGCCAGCTGGCAAAGACCACGATGGCCAGTGCGATCCAACCCGCACCGGCGGTCATGCCCTCGGTCCATTGCGGCACGCGCACAAGGCTCAGATAGGCGCCGCCAAGACCTGCGCACGCCCCGCCGAACATGATCGCCATCAGACGCACCCGCACCACCTTGTAACCAAGCGCATGCGCGCTGTCGTGGCTTTCGCCGACCGCGCGCAGAACCAGACCAGCACGCGTGTGTTTGAGGAAGGCCCAGACAGCCACCACGATGCACAGGCTGATATAGACCATGATGTCATGCGAAAACAGCATCCGGCCCAGAACAGGCAGGTCACTCAGGACCGGAATGTCCAGTTTTGGCAGAGTGACGGTTTTCTGTCCTTCATAAGGTTTGCCCAGCAGTGACGACAGGCCCAGTCCGACAAGTGTCAGACCCAAACCGGTGGCCACCTGGTTTGACAGAAACACCTGTGTCAGCACGCCGAAAGCCAATGACAGAACCGCACCGGCGACAGCAGCAGTCGCAAAGCCCAGCAAGGGCGCACCGGTGTTGATGGCGACGATGAATCCGATCACCGCTCCGGTGATCATCATGCCCTCGACGCCGAGGTTCAGAACCCCCGATTTTTCAACCACCATTTCTCCGATTGCCGCCAGCAGGATCGGTGTGGCCGAAATCATGATTGACGCAACCAGAAGGACAGGATTGATGCTGCTCAGGTCCATGTCGGGACTCCGTGCACCAAATGGATAATCCCCGCTGTCGCGAGCGCCACAGCCAGCATCAGCCCGACGTGCCGCAAGGATGGACGGTGCGCCAGTATGCGCGCCAGAACTGGCCAGCGACGGTGCAAACCCAATGCGACAGCCAGCGCCGCAAGTATGATCACCGCAACGTGGGCCAGCACGAACAGCACACCCGACACGCCGCCATCGCCGGTCAGGATGCCATGCAGCATCATCAGCGCCATCGCGCCCATCATGGTTCCCATGCCTATCGGCATCCAGCCTGTATGTTTCATGCCAGTTCTCCCTTGCCGATCCGCACACGGTAGTTGGTCAACACGTCCACCCCGAGCAGGAAAAACAGCAGCATCCCCTGGAACAGCTGGATCGACGCGCCGGGTACACCCAGCATCAACTGCGCCAACTCACCGCCAATATAGGTCAGCGCCATCAACAGCCCGGCCAGCAGGATGCCCACGGGATGCAAGCGGCCAAGGAAGGCAACGATAATTGCGGTGAACCCGTAGCCTGAACCAAAGTCGATGCTGATCTGGCCTGCCGGTCCGGTGACTTCGAAAAGACCGGCCATTCCGGCCAGTGCGCCAGCAAGACCAAGGCAGAACAAAACAGTGCGGGCAGGGGACACGCCTGCGAACTTGGCCGCCCGTGGTGCCTCTCCGGTCAGGCGGATGTTGAACCCCTGAATGTGGCGCGTCAGCAGGACGTAGGCGAGGATCACCGCGATGAAGGCGGTGAGCACACCCAGATGCATGCCCGTGTTCGGGATCAGTTCAAGGTTCTGTGACGACGACCACTGCGACAGGTTGCGCGAGCCCGGAAAGCCCATGCCTTCGGGGTTGCGCAAAAGACCGGATGACACGGACGCCAGAATGTTCTCGGCCACGTAAACCAGCATCAAGGATACAAGAATTTCGTTGGTCCCGAATTTGACCTTGAGCAAGGCCGGGATCATCGCCCAGGCCCAACCACCAAGGGCACCGGCCACAATCATTAACGGAAGGATCAGGGCCGAATCCATTGGATAAAGCGCAAGCCCCGCGCCGGCACCGCAAATCGCACCCATGATGTACTGGCCTTCGGCCCCGATATTCCAGATGCCCGCCCGAAATCCGATTGACAGACCAATGGCGATCAGGATCAGCGGCCCCGCCTTGACCAGAAGTTGCGGTCGGGAAAACGCGGCGAATTGCGGGTGGAACAACGGGTCCCAAAAGATCGTGCGGATCGCCTCGACAGGTGATGTACCGATCAGGCTAAACATAAAGCCGCCGAAAACCATCGTCAGGATGACCGCCAGAACCGGTGTTGCCACGGTCCATGCTTTTGACGGCTGCGGCCGCTTTTCAAGACGGATCATGCGCCTGCCCCCGAACACTGCACGAATTGGCCACGGCGCTGAGCGTATTTGGAAAAAGAACAAGGATGGACGAGGGCGCCCGTCCTCTGCTTCTTCTCTTTAAAAATACGCACATCAACGTCTGCAACTGGTCCGGTCACCAAGGCAAAAGGATCACGCATCCACATGGGCCACCTCCATGTCATGCGCGCCGCCCATCATGAGGCCGATCTCTTCCATATTCAGATCCGCAACCGGCTTGAGCGCCGAAAGACGCCCTTCATTAAGCGCGCCAAACCGGTCCGAGATTTCCAGCAGTTCGTCCAGATCCTGACTGACAACAAGGATCGCGGCCCCTTTGGTGGCCAGATCAAGCAAGGCCTGCCGGATTGCCGCCGCCGCAGCGGCATCAACGCCCCAGGTGGGTTGATTGACGACCAGAATACTTGGCGCTTGCGCCACCTCGCGGCCGATGACGAATTTCTGCAAGTTGCCACCCGAGAGCGCCCGCGCCGCAACATGGGTGCCGGGGGTCCGCACATCAAAACGCTTGATGACCTCGTCAGCGAACCGGTCGGCCCGTTTCCAGTTAATAAAGCCTTTCTTCACCAGCTTTTGCCGCCGCCCCGCTGTAAGTACGGCGTTTTCCGTCAGGCTCATATTTGGGGCAGCCGCGTGGCCCAGCCGTTCCTCGGGGGCTGTCAGAAAGCCCTCGGCACGGCGTGCCACGGGGCCGTCACGGCTGACATCCGCACCTTTGACCCAGATCGTGCCGCGCTTGGTGGTGCGTTCGCCCGACAGCGCCAGCAGCAATTCGTCCTGGCCGTTGCCCGCGACACCGCCAAATCCAAGCACCTCACCCGCCCGCAATTCAAAGCTGATACCACGCAAGGGGGTGCCGAACGCGCCGGGTGCGGGCATCGTCAGGTTGTCGACACGCAAAAGCACCTCGCCGGGTGTGGTGTGTTTAGCGGCGGGCGATGCAAAACTCGACCCGATCATCATTTCCGCCATCTGGCGCGCGGTGGTCTCGGACGGGGTGCAGGTCGCCACCTTCTTGCCCAAGCGCAAGATCGTGGCATGGTCGCAAAGCGCGCGGATTTCCTCAAGTTTATGGCTGATATAAAGGATCGCCGTGCCTTCGGATTTCAGCTTGCGCAGGGTTTCGAACAGGATCTCCACCTCTTGCGGCGTCAGAACCGAGGTCGGCTCGTCCATAATAAGCAGTTTCGGGTTTTGCAGCAGGCAACGAATGATCTCGACGCGCTGCCGTTCGCCTGCCGAAAGTGTGCCCACGGTGCGAGATGGATCAAGCGGGAGGCCGTAGGTTTCCGACACCTCTCGGATCTGGCGGGCCAGATCGCGTCGCGGCGGCGGGTTCTCCATGCCCAACGCCACGTTCTCGGCCACGTCCAAAGCATCGAACAGCGAGAAATGCTGGAACACCATTGCCACTCCGGCCTGACGCGCAGCGCTTGGTTCAGACGGCGTAAAGGGCGCACCGCGCAAGCTCATGCTGCCTTTGTCCGGTTTCACCAGCCCGTAGATCATCTTGACAAGCGTCGACTTGCCCGCGCCGTTCTCGCCCAGAAGCGCGTGAATTTCGCCTTCGCGGATGTCGAAGGACACGTCGTCATTGGCGACGACACCGGGATAGGCTTTGGTCAGGCCGTCGAGGCGAAGGAGCTGGTCGGACAAAGGGCACCTGATTTGGTCGTTGCAAGGCTCAATAGCTGGGCAGCAACCCCAACGGCAATCGCCTGAGGGTGCTTTCCAAGGGATTTTTGCCCAATTGGGCAGCAAATGCGAGATATTTGGGCGTCGGAATGGCCCATCTTGCGCAGTCGGGACGTGAACCGCGCTTTTTTGGTGTCTGATCCGATCAGACCCGTGAACCCGAAGCCATGGTGCAGGAGCGCATCACACAGGCTTAGGTCAAGCGCGTGGGAATATGTCAGGATCAGATGCGCGGCATTCTCGGGGGCATGGCGCACGACACGCAGCAAATCGCGAGCAGGCAGGGCATTTACGCGTTCCGGGATCATGTCGGGAAAGCGGTTGGGGGCTGTGTCGACCCACGTGATCTCGATCTCGGGGATCGGGTGCAGCACATCGACAAGCGCCCGCCCGACATGTCCAGCGCCCCAGATCCAAACGGGCTGGGTGGGCTGTGCCACCGGTTCCACAAACCAGCCCTGCGCCATGCGCGGGCGCAGGTCCACGCCCTGATTGCGCGCGCAAGCGGTCAGGCGTTTGACGGCCAGTGGCATCTCGCCCGGCCCCCGCGTAACCACGGTTTCGCCGTTTAGCTGGGCAATGCGGGCGGCGTCAAAGACCTCGGTCAACAACGTCACCGTCCCGCCGCAGCATTGGCCCAGTTCCGGCCCCAGCGGATGACGGCTGAACCCCTCGCGGGTAAAGGCCTGCTGCGCTGCCTGATACTCCAACGCACCGCCGCCGATGGTGCCGGACTGTCCGCCGTCCCACACCAGCATCGCCGCCCCCACCTCGCGCGGGGACGACCCCTGCACGTCGGCGATCACGACACGGGAAACCCGGCCATGCGCGGCGACGGCAGCGCGCAGGGCGTTAAGATCAAATGCCATCACGGACCCTCTCGATCGCTGCGAGCACCCGCTCTGGCGTTGCGGGTGCATCCAGCGCGGGATAACCCGCACCACAGGCTGCGACCGCATCCGACAGCGCAAGAAAGACCGACATGCCCAGCATGAAGGGCGGCTCGCCTACCGCCTTGGAGCGATAGATCGTGTCCTCGCGGTTGCGCCCGTCCCAAAGCGTCACGTTGAATAGGTCGGGTCGATCCGAACAGGCGGGGATCTTGTAGGTCGATGGCGCGTGGGTGCGCAGGCGACCGGAGTGATCCCAGACCAGCTCTTCGGTGGTGAGCCAGCCTGCGCCCTGCACAAACCCGCCTTCGACCTGCCCGATATCCAAAGCAGGGTTCAGTGAAGATCCCGCATCGTGCAAGATATCAGTGCGCAGAATGCGGTATTCACCGGTCAGACTGTCCACCGCCACTTCGCTCAAAGCAGCGCCATAGGCGAAATAGAAAAACGGTCGGCCCTGCCCCTTGATCCGGTCCCAGCTCAGCTTTGGCGTCCGGTAAAACCCCGTGGCCGACAGGCTGATCCGCGCCTCGTAGGTCATCTGCGCGACCTGCTCGAAACTGTAGGTCTCGCCCTGAACAGTCACCTGACCACCCTCAAACACCACATCCCGTGCATCGCATTGGTGCAGGCTTGCCAAGTGGTTCGCCATCCGGTCGCGGATCGTGTCACACGCAGCCTTGACCGCCATCCCGTTCAGGTCTGACCCGCTCGAGGCTGCCGTGGCCGAAGTGTTGGGCACCTTGCCGGTATCGGTTGCGGTGATTTTCACCATCTCCAGCGGCACGCCAAACCGATCCGCCGCCACCTGCGCCACTTTCTGGAACAGGCCCTGTCCCATCTCGGTGCCGCCATGGTTCATATGGATGGAGCCGTCCTGATAGACATGCACCAGCGCGCCAGCCTGATTGAGATGGGTCAGAGTAAAGGAAATCCCGAACTTCACAGGCGAAAAGGCAAGGCCCTTCTTGATCACCGCATTGCCCGCGTTCCACTCGGCCACAGCAGCACGCCGCGCGTCATAATCCGCGCCCTCCAGCAACCGGTCCGTCATGTCGTGCAGGATGAAATCCTCGACCACTTGGCCATAAGGCGTGGTCTGCCTCGCAACGGCCCCCGAGGCACCTGTGTTCTCCACCAACTCCTCGGATCCGCGTGATGCGATGTCCTGCTCCTTCATCTTGCCAGATAAACTCCGGGGGGGCGCCGCAGGCGCGGGGGGCTGGCCCCCCTCAACCTCTGCCGCATAGTAATTCGCCCGCCGTACCGCGACCGGATCACGACCAAGATCATGCGCGATATGGTCCATCACCCGCTCGATCCCCAACATCCCTTGCGGACCGCCAAAGCCGCGAAAGGCGGTGGCGCTCTGGGTGTTGGTCCTGAGCCGGTGACTTTCGATCCGGACGTCAGGCAGGTGATAGGCGTTGTCGGCGTGCAACATCGCGCGGTCGGCGACGGGCAGCGACAAATCCTGCGCCCAGCCACAGCGCGTGTATTGTTCGAATTCCAGCCCTGAAACCACGCCGTGTTCATCAAACCCGGCGCGGTAGGCAATGCGGAATTCATGCCGCTTGCCGGTGATCATGAAATCATCGTCGCGGTCATAGCGCATTTTGGCGGGCTGCCCCGTGGCTGCCGCCACGACAGCACAGGCAATAGCCAGCGCGTTGCCCTGACTTTCCTTGCCGCCGAAGCCGCCGCCCATACGCCTTGTTTCGACACGCACCGCGTGCATCGGCAGGTGCAACGCATGGGCGACCTTGTGCTGTATCTCGGTCGGGTGCTGGGTCGAGGCGTGCACCACCATGTCGCCACCCTCCTGCGGCAGGGCCATGGCAGATTGGCCTTCGAGATAGAAATGCTCCTGTCCGCCCATTTCAATCACGCCGCTGAGCTGGCGCGGGGCGGTGTCGATGGCTTCGCCTGGATCACCTTTTTCCCAAATGCGGGGGCCGTCTTCAAAGCGGCTGTCTGCGGCCAGTGCCTCATCGATGGTCAGGATTGCATCGCGTTCCGCGTAGCTGATCTGACCGAGACGCGCCGCTTTGCGGGCGGCGAGGTGGCTGGTGGCGGCGACCAGAAAGATCGGCTGGCCCAGATAGTGGATCGTCGCGCCCGACAGCATCGGCTCGTCATGGTTCGAGGGCGAGCAATCGCAATCGCTTGGCAGGTCTCTGGCTTCCCAAACCTGAACAACGCCCGGTGCAGCCCGTACGGCATCCAGATCAATCTCCGAAATCCGGCCAGAGGCAATCGTGCTCAGTCCAAAGGCCAGATGCAGCGTGCGGGCTGGCGTGGGGATGTCATCCACATAGCGTGCTTGTCCGGTGACATGAAGCCGGGCCGCATCATGGGGCAGGGGTTTTGAAACGCTCATGCGGACACCTCCAACACGTTTGACGCGATGCCCTGATCCTCTTGCCAGTAGCGCAACAGCATGTTTTCCGCGGCGCGCAGGCGGTAATCGGCAGAGGCGCGCATATCCGACAAGGGGGTGAAGTCCTTTGCCATTTGCGCCATGGCGGTGCGCACGCTTTGTTCGCTCCATGCCGATCCGGTCAAAACGGCCTCGACGGCAGCGGCGCGTTTCGGGGTTCCGGCCATACCGCCAAATGCGATGCGCGCCTCGGTGACAGCACCATCTGTGACTGCGATGTTGAACGCGCCGCACACGGCAGAGATGTCTTGATCAAAGCGTTTGGAAAGCTTGTAGACTTTCAGTGCCGGTGCGTGGCGCGGGATGGTGATCGCCTCGACAAACTCGCCTTTGGCGCGGTCTTGTTTGCCGTAGTCGATAAAGAAATCCTCAAGGAGCATGTCACGGCGATGGTCGCCTGCACGCAGGTGCAGCACAGCGCCCATCGCAATCAACGGCGGTGGGTTGTCCCCAATCGGAGATCCGTTGGCGATATTGCCGCCAATTGTGGCTGCGGCCCGCACCTGTGCCGAGCCGTAGCGGCGGATCATTTCAGCATAAGACGGATGCAGGTCGCGCACCACATCCAGCACCCGGTCCATTGTCACACCCGCACCGATGCGCAAGTGATCGTCGGTTTCCTCGATCTGCTGCAACTCGGTGCAGCGGTTGAGAAAGATCACGTCCTCCAAATCGCGCAGGGATTTCGTCACCCAGAGCCCCACATCTGTGGCGCCTGCGATGAGGGTGGCGTCGGGGCTGGCGGCGTAAGCGGTGGCGAGATCATCCAGCGTTTCCGGAGCGTTGAGGCTGGGGGGCTGTCTGCCCCCCAGACCCCCCGAAGGGTATTTTTGAACCAGAGAAGCAGGGGGCGTGTCCTTGAGCCAATCGGGTGCGGGCTGTTCGCTGGCGGCTTGTGCCGCGCGGATGATCGGGGCGTAGCCGGTGCAGCGGCAGAGGTTTCCGGCAAGCGCGTCGTCGTGGTTCTGATCGCCGTTCAGATGCGCCACCGCCATCGACACGACAAATCCCGGCGTGCAGAAGCCGCATTGCGAGCCTTGGTGGTCGATCATCGCTTGTTGCACCGGATGCAGGGTGCCGTCGGGGCCACTGATGCCTTCGACCGTGCGCACCGCGCAGCCGTCCAGTTGGGGCAGGAACAAAATGCAGGCGTTCAGGGCACGTGCGCCGCGCGCATCTGTGACCATCACGGTGCAGGCGCCGCAATCGCCTTCGTTACAGCCTTCCTTGGTTCCAGTCAGACCGCGCGTATCGCGCAACCAGTCGAGCAGCGTTGCCGTCGGGGGCACGTCTCGCAGCTCCACGCTCTCTCCGTTCAGAAGAAAGGTGATATCCATGTGAAAAAACCTGCCGCCTTACCATGATGCCCGGTTCGGTGCGCGCCCTCGATGCGGCGTAGAAAGCGCGCGGGTTTTCAAACGTGTTGGTCTGAAGGCTAGGCGGGTGCAAAGGGGATTGGCAAGGAAAAACTGCGTGAAATGCAGACAGCGTAGGGGCAACTGCTTTGTTCTGAGGCAAATGCCCTGCGGTTTCAGGAGAATGCGGCTTCTTGGATCAGGCGTTCCACGCGGTTCAAACCGCTGTTGCAACCGTCAGTGAAATTCCCAAGCATATCGCCTTCTGTCAGAGCGCTGAGGCCAACATCGACGGTCGGGTCTTTCATTTCGGAAAGGACTGAATCAAGTTGGTTCGCCATGTCCTTTCGAAAGCGCTTTTCGCGCGCTCCTCCACAACATATGGTGTGAATATGGCTGATCCCCGATTCATTCACCTTCGCGTCCACTCTGAATATTCGCTGCTGGAAGGGGCGGTGCGGCTCAAGAAGTTGCCGGATCTGTGTTTGTCCAAAGGACATGCCAGCGGTGGCACTGACCGATACCAACAACCTCTTTGCGGCGCTCGAGTTTTCAGTCGGAGTTGCTGGGGCAGGGGTGCAGCCGATTATTGGCTGTCAGGTCGATTTGCGTGTCGCTGACCCGGCGCCGGGCGAGCGCGCCAAACCGCCGGCACCGGTGGTTCTGCTGGCGCAGTCAGAGGTGGGATACGAGCATCTCATGAAGCTCAATTCCTGCCTGTATCTGCGTCATGACGGGGAGTTGCCGCATGTCACGCTGGATGAGCTGGCGCAGCACAGCGAGGGCGTGATCTGCCTGTCCGGCGGGCCGGATGGTGCGATCGGACGCTTGCTGCAGCAAGGCAATCGAGGCGCCGCCGAGGCGGTCATGCACAGGTTGGCCGAGATGTTCGGAGACCGGCTCTATGTCGAGTTGCAGCGGCATCCCGGCGACACGGGGCTGCCAGAGAGCGAACGTCTGACCGAACGTCCCTTTGTCGAGATGGCCTATGCGATGGGGCTGCCACTGGTGGCCACGAATGATGTCTATTTTCCGAAATCCGACATGTACGAGGCGCATGATGCGCTGATCTGTATCGCTGACGGCGCCTATGTGGATCAACAGGAAGCGCGTCGCCGATTGACGCCGCAACATTACTTCAAGTCGCCGCAGGAGATGGCGACGCTTTTTGCCGATCTGCCGGAAGCGATTGAAAACACCGTCGAGATCGCCAAACGTTGTGCATTTATGGCCTATCGGCGTGATCCGATCCTGCCGAAATTCGCTGATGACGAGGTTGAGGAGCTCAAGCGGCAGGCGCGCGAAGGATTGAAAGACCGTCTTGCTGTCATCCCGCATGCGGCGTCGGTTGAAGAGTATGAAAAGCGGCTCGAGTTCGAGTTGGGCATCATCGAAGGCATGGGCTTTCCCGGCTATTTCCTGATCGTGGCCGACTTTATCAAATGGGCCAAGGACCATGACATTCCGGTCGGGCCGGGGCGCGGCTCGGGTGCGGGGTCATTGGTGGCCTATGCGCTGACCATCACGGACCTTGATCCGTTGCGCTATCAGCTTCTGTTCGAACGCTTCCTGAACCCCGAACGCGTGTCGATGCCTGACTTTGACATCGACTTCTGCATGGATCGCCGCGAAGAGGTGATCCGCTATGTGCAGGAGAAGTACGGCACAGACAAAGTGGGTCAGATCATCACCTTTGGTGCGCTTCTATCCAAGGCTGCCGTGCGCGACGTGGGCCGTGTTTTGCAGATGCCTTACGGGCAGGTTGACCGACTGTCCAAGATGATCCCCGTTGAAGGGGTGAAACCGGTCAGCATCGAGAAGGCGTTGAAAGATGAACCCCGCCTGCGCGAAATGGCGCGCGAGGAAGAGGTGGTGGACCGGCTTTTGACCTATGGCCAGCAGGTCGAAGGGCTGTTGCGCAACGCCTCGACCCACGCCGCCGGTGTGGTGATCGGAGACCGGCCACTGGACGCATTGGTGCCGCTCTATCAAGACCCGCGCTCTGACATGCCGGCGACCCAGTTCAACATGAAATGGGTGGAGCAGGCCGGTCTGGTCAAGTTCGACTTTTTGGGTCTCAAAACCCTTACAGTGATCCAATACGCGCTCGACATGATCTTTAAGACCGGGCGTCCTCTGCATGTCGCGGCGGACGGGACCGAGCTTTATCAACCCGCCGAAGGGGCCGAGAACGATATCGGGCATATTCCGCTGGATGACGAGGCAACTTACAAGCTTTATGCCGCAGCAAAGACGGTCGCTGTGTTCCAGGTGGAAAGCTCTGGCATGATGGATGCGCTCAAGCGCATGAAGCCGACCTGCATCGAAGACATCGTGGCGCTTGTGGCGCTCTATCGTCCGGGCCCGATGGAAAACATTCCCACCTATTGCGAGGTCAAGAACGGCTTGCGCGAACGGGAATCCGTGCACCCGCTGATCGATCATATCCTTGAGGAAACGCAAGGTATCATCGTCTATCAGGAACAGGTGATGCAGATTGCGCAGGTTATGGCGGGTTACAGCCTTGGCGGCGCCGACCTGTTGCGCCGTGCGATGGGTAAGAAAATCAAAGAGGCAATGGACGCCGAACGCCCGAAATTTGAAAAGGGCGCGGCAGAGAATGGCGTCGAGGCGAAGAAGGCCTCGGAGGTGTTCGACCTTCTGGAAAAGTTCGCCAATTACGGCTTTAACAAGTCCCACGCTGCTGCCTATGCCGTGGTCAGCTACCAGACGGCGTGGCTCAAGGCGAACCACCCTGTTGAGTTTATGGCCGGGGTGATGAACTGCGATATTCACCTGACCGACAAGCTGGGCGTGTTTTTCGAAGAGGTCAAAAAGGGGCTTTCCCTGCCGTGGGTGCCGCCCTGCGTGAACCGCTCTCAGGCGATGTTCGACGTGCAGGACGGGGCGCTGGTTTATGCGCTGGGCGCGCTGAAGAATGTCGGCGTGGAAGCGATGAAGCTGATTGTCGAGGGTCGTGGCGACAAAC
Organism: Marivita sp.; assembly: GCA_043585115.1. Lineage (GTDB taxonomy): Bacteria > Pseudomonadota > Alphaproteobacteria > Rhodobacterales > Rhodobacteraceae > Marivita. The sequence goes on along the minus strand of CP121326.1, from coordinate 1,366,242 downwards.
CTTTTGTGAACCTTTTCGACGTGGCGCGCCGGGTCGATCTGAAACGTGTGGGCAAGCGGCCTTTGGAAATGCTTGCGCGATCGGGGGCGTTTGATCAATTGGATCGCAACCGCCGCCGTGTGTTTGAAAGCCTTGATGCGCTGGTCGCGTATTCGGCGGCAATCCATGACCAACGAGCCTCGGCGCAGGTGTCTTTGTTTGGCGAAGCGGGTGACGATCTACCCGAACCGCGCCTGTCGCCTGTCACCGATTGGCTGCCCGCTGAACGTCTGTCGGAAGAATTCAAGGCGGTTGGGTTCTACCTGTCCGGCCATCCGCTGGACGATTACATGTCCGCGCTCAAGCGCAAAGGTGCGATGACGCTGGATGACGTCCTGGCCAAGGCGCAGGGCGGCCCGTGCGTGGTCAAGATGGCGGGGGTCGTTGCCGGACGTCAGGAACGCAAGTCGGCGCGCGGCAACCGCTTTGCCTTTGCCCAGCTTAGCGACCCGACCGGTGCGTATGAGGTGACGCTGTTTTCCGACACACTTGAGGCCGCGCGCGATCATCTGGAGACCGGATCGAAGGTCATGGTCACTGCCGAAGCGACGCTAGAATCCGACCAGCTCAAACTGTTGGGGCGGTCAGTCGCGCCGGTGGATATTGCGGTGGCGGATGCTGTCAGTATGGGGTTGCGCATCTTTATCGATGAACCCGATGTCGTTGCACATGTCGCCTCTGTGCTGACCCGTGCGGCGGACCAGTTGCCCAAGGCGGGCAAAGGTCCGATCCGCATTTGCTGCCTCAACGCGCCGGGCTTGCCGGGAGAGGTGGATGTGTCCTTGGCCCGTGAATTCCCCGTGACGCCAGAGATCAAAGGCGCGATCAAGTCTTTGGGCGGCGTTTTGGACGTCGAAGAATTGTAACTGGCCCATGGCGTGATGTCGCGCTGCGTTCATCTGGACGCGCGCACCCGCCGCCGCTACGCTGCCCCAAGGGAGTAAGAGGTCACACATGAACCGTTTGGCTGCGATATTGATCGCTGCGAGTTTTGTCGCGGGTTGTGCCAATGACCCGCTGCGAGATGTACCGCGTTTGTCTCAAGCGGATGTCAGCGAAAGCGACATTCAGGTCGCGATCCGTGCGGAAACAGACGCCGATACGCCTGTCGCGGACCCAAATCCTGCGGAAGCCGCTCCACCGCGCCGCGGCTTGTTGGGGCGTTTGTTTGGCGGGCAAGTTAGGCCAGAAGTCTCGGCAGAACCTGAGACAGACCCAGACACGATCGCCGAAGCCGCACCAGAGGCTGAAACCGCAGAGACACCGGCCGAAGCGGTCGCAGTGGCAGAGACACCCGCCGCGACCACGACTGCATCAGCGGTCACACCCCGTCGTGGGTTGTTGGGTTTCCTAAGTCGCGCCGCGCAATCCGCACAGGCGCCCGAGAACGCAGACGGCGCTGTGGTCACAGCCGCGCTGCCGCAAGCTGCGACACCCGCGGCGCGGCGTGGTGGGCCCAAACCCGGTGACCCGGATTTTGAAATTGTCCCGTTTGGCACCGTGTTGCCCTTCGGAACCTTGGCGCGGGTGTGTGATGTGCCGAACCGAAGACTTGGAACCCGGGTCGAGCGGTTCCCTGAAACGCGTTCGAAATACGGGATCTACGATTCCGAACCGGGCAACACTGCGCCGCACACGTTCTATGTGACGGGCTTTGATGATGGCTGTGTCCGCCAGTTCACCGCTGCAATGGCGCTGTTCGGCAGCCCGCAAACCCACGAACAATTGCGCTATGGCTTGCCGTCCAAAGTGCAGCCTTATTCGCAAACCGATGCGGCATACGAAAAGGTCAAATCACGGGTCTGCCGGGTGTCTCGTGGAAAGCCATGCGGGTCTGCCATGTCGCGGCTTGCTCGCGATACTGTTTTCGTCAGCGTCTACGAACGGTTTGGATCGAACCCGGTTTGGAAAACGATCCTGCTGCATGATGGAAAAGTGGTCGAAACAGATATTCGCAGCAACTGAAGAGGTCGGCGAGTGGGCGACAGGTTTCCTGCTGCTTTTACAAAACAACCGCGCGCTTAATAATGGGGTGGCCGTTCATCGCCCAAAACCACACCACCCGACCCTTCGGCTTCGCGTTCGGCTTCGCGCATCATCAGCATTTCGACCCGCGCGGTGAGGCGGTCAATCTCTTTAGCCTGTGCTGCGACAGTATCTGACAGGTCATCGGTAACGCGCATCAAATGGGCGATACGTTCTTCAAGTGCGGTGTTATCCATGCACCCCACATGCGCATCGCGCGCCCTGTTGGCAAGAGATTAAAGCGCCGCTGCCGCCTGCTTTTTGCATTTCAGATGGCACGGAGGCGGGCTTCGCCCAGCACCTCTGCTTGCCCCGCTGGGTTACAGCGTTTAGAGGAGGCGCGACACCCAAGCCCAAGCGGGAATTGACCATGGCCAAAGAGAAAAAAGCCCCCAAGCCCAAGGCGCAGACGCCCAAGGGCTTCCGCGACTATTTCGGCGCCGAAGTGACCGAGCGCGCCGAGATGCTCAACAAGATCGCCGGGGTCTATCATCGGTATGGCTTTGACGCTTTGGAAAGCTCTGCGGTCGAAACGGTCGAGGCGCTGGGCAAATTCCTTCCCGATGTCGATCGTCCGAACGAAGGCGTTTTCGCATGGCAAGAGGATGATGACGGCGACAAGGGCGACTGGCTCGCTTTGCGCTATGATCTGACAGCGCCGCTGGCACGGGTCTATGCGCAGCACCGCAACGATCTGCCGCTGCCTTACCGGCGCTATGCAATGGGGCCGGTCTGGCGCAATGAAAAGCCTGGTCCGGGACGGTTTCGTCAGTTCTATCAATGTGATGCCGACACGGTCGGGTCGGGATCTGTTGCCGCAGATGCCGAGATTTGCGCGATGCTTGCCGACACGCTTGAGGTCGTGGGAATTCCGCGCGGGGATTACATCGTTCGGGTGAACAACCGGAAGGTTCTGAACGGCGTGCTCGAGACCATGGGGCTTGATGACGGCGGACAGCGCGACGCGGTTCTGCGGACGATCGACAAGTTCGACAAGGTTGGCGAAGCGGGTGTGCGCGAACTTTTGGGCAAGGGACGTCTGGACGCGTCGGGCGCCTATATCGACGGAGTCGGCTTGGCCGATGAACAGGCCGAGCCCGTTATCGCGTTTTTAACCTCCAAAGGCGACACTGCCGCGCAAACGATCGGGAATCTGAAGGCAGCGGTTGGTGACAGTGCTATTGGCGCAGACGGTGTGGCAGAGCTTGAGCAGATCGCTGATCTGCTGGCGGCTGGTGGCTATGGGCCCGACCAGATCGAGATTGATCCGTCTGTTGTACGCGGTCTGGGCTACTATACCGGTCCGGTGTTCGAGGCAGAACTCACCTTTGAAATCCTTGATGAAAAAGGCCGAAAGCGGCAGTTCGGTTCGGTTGCGGGCGGCGGACGTTATGACGATCTGGTCAAACGATTTACCGGTCAGGCAGTCCCTGCCACGGGTGTCAGCATTGGTGTGGATCGTCTTCTTGCCGCTTTACGTGAGAAAGGCCGGATCGGCAGCCAAAGCGCGGGCCCAGTGGTGGTCACTGTCATGGATCGCGACCGTATGGGCGATTATCAGGCGATGGTGGCGGAACTGCGGAATGCAGGAATCCGGGCCGAAGTCTATCTGGGCAATCCGAAGAATTTCGGCAACCAACTGAAATACGCAGACAAGCGCAATTCACCCGTGGCTGTAATCGAAGGCGGAGATGAAAAAGTGAATGGCGTGGTCCAGATCAAGGATTTGATCCTTGGGGCCAAGATTGCCGAGAGCGCAAGTCTGGAGGAATGGCAGGACCGTCCCAACCAGTTCGAAGTGCCGCGCGACCAGCTTGTGGCCAAGGTGCGTGAGATCCTCGAAAGCTATTCCTGATGCCCGCTAGCAATTCCGAAAAATCGCGCGTTCGGATCGAAGCCGAGGCCATCTGCGACGACTTCGTGTCGATCGGGGCAGCCCGTGTAGAGACGGATATCCTTTTGCCTGCCGAGGTGCTTTTGGACCTGTACGGTGAAGATATCCGCGCCCGTGCCTATGTCACCTCCGACCCCGAGCAGGGCGAGATGATGTTGCGCCCCGACTTCACTGTTCCGGTTGTGCAGTACCATATGGCGGGGGATGGCCTGCCGGGAAGCTATACCTATTTTGGCGAAGTCTTCCGCAAGCAGGAAGACCACCCGGAGCGTCGCAGCGAATACATGCAGGTGGGCTACGAAGAATTCGGCGGTGTGGATGCGGCGGTTTCTGATGCCGCTGTGTTTGGAAAATTCTCCGAGTTACTTGCTCCTATGGGCCTTCGTGCGGCCACTGGCGATATCGGCATTCTGATTGCCATGGTGGCGGGGCTGAAAACCACCCAAGACCGCCGGGTGGCGCTGATGCGCCATATCTGGCGACCGGCGAGGTTTACCGCGTTGGTCAAGCGGTTTGCCGGACTGACGCCGGTGCCTGCATCGCGCGCAGCCTTGCTCTCTTCAGAGGCCCCTATGGACGCGGCAGGTGCGATTGTGGGGTTGCGGAGCGGGCGAGAAATCTCGAACCGGATCGAAGCGCTGCGTGCCGATGCCACACAAGCCCCGATGTCGGCGGAAGAAGTCAATTTGATCTCGGCTGTGCTGGCTGTATCCGAAACCTGCCCCAACGCGTTGGAACATTTGCGCGATATTGCCGTGGATATGCCGGGCCTGTTGCCCGCACTCGACCGGTTCGAGGCCCGCTGCGAGGCTATGGCCAAGCGCGGTGTCGATGTTGATAGCTTGGCGTTCGAAGCCTCTTATGGGCGCACATCGATGGAATATTATGACGGGTTTGTCTTTGGCTTCTATTCCGAAGCACGCGCCGACCTGCCGCCTGTCTCTACGGGCGGGCGTTATGATGCACTGACCCGGCGATTGGGGCAGGGCCGCGAGATTCCGGCAGTGGGCGGCGTGATCCGACCGGATTTGCTGCTGGATCTGGGAGGGCTGTCATGACCATCAAGCTTGGTGTGCCGTCCAAGGGACGGCTGATGGAGAAGACGTTTGACTGGTTCGGCGCGCGCGGGGTCACACTTAGCCGGACAGGGTCGGACCGTGAATATGCTGGCGCTGTTGATGGTGTCGAAGGTGTTGATCTGGTGCTGTTGTCGGCAGGAGAAATCCCGCGTGAACTGGCAGCAGGGCGCATTCATCTTGGCGTCACAGGCAATGATTTGATTCAGGAAAAGCTGGTGCAGTGGGATCAGAAGGTCGAACCTCTCGCGCCGCTTGGGTTTGGTCATGCCAATTTGATTGTCGCGGTGCCACAATGCTGGGTCGACGTGGATACACTGGATGATCTGGACGGAGCCGCCGCCGCGTTTCGGGCGCGGCACGGTTTTCGGATGCGGATCGCGACCAAGTATCATCGTCTCGTGCGTGACTACCTGCGTCGCGGCGGTGTGGCGGATTATCAGTTGGTCGACAGTCAGGGGGCGACTGAAGGAACGGTCAAGAACCTGACCGCGGAGGCGATTGCCGACATCACCTCGACCGGAGAAACGCTGCGCGCGAACCACCTCAAGATCCTCGAGGAACCGCCGGTCTTGGAAAGCCAGGCGACGTTGTTCCGGAGCCGTGTGGCCGAGCGATCGGATCATGATCGCGCTGTATTGCGGGAATTGATTGATCGGCTTGGTCTGTAACGGGGCAAATCGTAAGTAGGATTTTGCAAAACGCGCGGACGGGTTTTGGAGCGCTAGGCATAGTGCTGGAATAGGGACCTAAGGTTGACCCGCGCTCCAAGGCGGGTTGCCAAGAGGAACAAACCTGCCGCCTTGCGTTGAAGATATAAAACCTCGGTTGGCGGGATGTGTTGGATGGAGCGATCCCGGCCCAGAGCCATGCCACGGTCGCGCAATTCGGCCACCAGCAATGTATCTCCAAAGTCAAAGCCCGCGGGCGACAGCATCGGAGCGTTGGCCATTTCGACCATGCTCAGGATTTCTGTGCGGGTTGCCTCTGGAAGCGCTTCGGATAGCAGGCCAAGCTGTGTCAATGCCTGTGCCACTGCTTGCAGGTCATTGTCCAAAGACGGTTGCAGGATGGCACGAGACCGCGCCACCAGATCGGGTGACACGCGACGGGTGGCTCCGAAATCGAGCAGCACCAGAGACCCGCTATCGGGCTGCCATCGGAAATTTGCGAAATTGGGGTCAGATTGAACCAGATGGAAGTCGAATACTTCGCGCATCATCAGGCGGATCAGGTGGTCTGCCATGGTATCGCGGGTGGACTGATCTGCCGTTTCCAATGTGTCGATTGGTTCCGATGGTATGAAATCCATAGCGAGGATGTCGGTGTTGGACAGGTCATCATGGCAGTCAGGCACTATGAAGATCGGATCGTCCTGCAAAAGGGTGCCAAACTGGCGGAGGCTGCGGGCCTCTTTGTCATAATCAGCCTCTTCATGAAGCTGTTGGTGGGCGTCTTCTAACAGGGGTTTGAGGTCGATGCCTTTTGGCATCATGCCCGATAGCCGCATCAGGCTGGCGAGGTTGCGCAGGTCGCTGTCAATGCTGTCCCGAATACCGGGATATTGCACTTTAATCGCCAAATCGCGGCCGTCGCGGGTTTGGGCGCGATGGACCTGCCCGATCGAGGCGGCTGCGATCGGTCGGACATCGAACTTTTTGAACCTTTTTGTAAAATCTGGGCCCCATGCTTTGGTAAGCACCTGTTTGAGCTGCGCGGGTGGCATAAAGTGAGCTTGGCTTTGTAACGGTCTCAGTACGGCGGCCAATTCCGGCGTCAGCAGGTCGCCCGCTTCGAGGGACAAAAGCTGGCCCATTTTCATCGCCGCTCCACGCATTTGCGACAATTGCTGTGTGAGGCGCTGCGCATTGGCAGGCGTGAGCAGCATCTCGCGCGGCGAAGGTTTGCGGCCCATGAGCAGTTGCTTGGCTCCGGCGGCAGCGGCTGAACTGAGCAACCCTCCAGCCAGCCCGCCCATACGTGCGGCGCGGTTTGCGCGACCGGTGGGCACGGCACGGCTGCGGGGATCAATTTCATCTTTCATGGGGCAGAGGTAAGCCTCGATCTGGTCGAGACAATACGGCACCGCGCCTTTGCTTTTGGGGCAGGGCGCGGTGGTGTCTATTCAGGCCGCAAGGTTATTCGGCGGCGTCGATCTTGTCTTGCGTGCGGGTGTCGAAATCCGATGCATCATGGCGTTCGCGCAGTTGTTCGCTTGGATCACCAGACGCGCGATTGACCATGCGGCCCCGCTTGACCGCCGGGCGGTCGTCGATGGCTTTGGCCCAACGGATCACGTTGGTATAGCTTTCGACGTCAAGGAATTCGGCGGCGTTATAAAGCCGGCCCAAGACCAGACCGCCATACCATGGCCAGATCGCCATGTCGGCGATGGTATAGTCAGGTCCGCTGATGAATTCGTTTCCCGCCAAATGGCGGTCAAGCACATCGAGCTGGCGCTTGGTTTCCATCGCAAAGCGGTTGATCGGGTATTCCATGGGTTCAGGGGCGTAGGCGTAGAAATGTCCAAAGCCGCCACCAAGATACGGCGCGCTGCCCATCTGCCAGAACAGCCAGCTCAGCATCTCGGGCCGGTTTTCCTTTGGTCCGAGGAAAGCGTCGAACTTTTCTGCCAAATGCATCAGGATTGCTGCGGATTCAAAGACGCGCACGGGCGTGTCGCCAGAGCGGTCCATCAATGCCGGGATCTTGGAGTTGGGGTTGATGTCCACAAAGTCGGAGCCAAACTGGTCTCCGTCACCGATATTGATCAGCCAGGCGTCATACTCGGCGTCGCTATGACCGGCGGCCAAAAGCTCTTCGAACATGATGGTGACCTTTTGACCGTTTGGCGTGGCAAGGCTGTAGAGCTGAAACGGATGCTTCCCGATAGCCAGCTCCTTGTCATGGGTGGCGCCTGCGATGGGGCGGTTGGTGCTGGCAAACTTGCCGCCATTTTCCTTGTCCCATGTCCAGACCTTGGGGGGCGTATAGCTTTCGGTCATCTGTGTGGTCCTGCAATTTGAATGATGCAGAGCAACCTAAGGATCATTGCTGAAACTACCAGTGCTCAGGCGCAGAGCTTCTGTGCGGGAGGGTCAAAGCACGCCGATTTCGGCAAGCGCACCGGCAAGCTCGGGAGGCAATGTGTCATCGTTCAAGCGCGATTTTCCAAGGTCGGGTGGCGCGTCTTCGGGTTTGAGATAGCGCCAGCCTTGAAACGGGCGCTTAGGCGCTGTGGCGGTGCGGATCAATTCGGGGTCCAGAACGATGCCGCAGCGGCGGATACCGTCGTCGCCGATGATCTCTTCGAGGCCGATGATTTTTTGGCGCGCTTGCAAAAGCCCTTTGACGACCCAAAAGATCGATCCGCCGTTCAGAAGCTCTTTTTCGCGCTTCGGCCACATCCGGGTGAGGTGGTAATACTGGCCATTCGCCCGCTGTTTGGAACGGTGACGTTGCCAATCCTCAATCTGCTCGACGCTGTCAGAGCCAACCGAGAGTTTGATAAGGTGAATGGTGCCTGCCATAAATCTTCCCCATGTTGAACAAAGCATAGCGGGCAGGCGGGCGGGTTCAAGCCACTGGATACGCGCTTGATCAATCGGGAATGCGTCAGTCGGGTGTTTTGCGGGCCCGGGATTTGGCTTTGGGCGCGGCGGCCTCGTTGGGGGTCTTCGCTTCGCGTTCAAGCCGGTTTTTGCGCAGACGCCGGGTTTTGGCTTCGCGTTTTTCGGTTTCAGTGTCGAGGATGTCGCGCACGATGCGGGTTGTTTTATCCATGACTGTCTCGGCACGTGGTGTTGTGGCTTTGAACAGATTGTCTTTGTTCAGTTTTGCCATGTTCGGTCTCCTGAAGTGTGACGTTTGGGGAGCAGACGTAAAAAACGGGCACCGTCCAAAGACAGCACCCGTTTTTGAAATCAGTCGTGCAGTGGCTTATGCCAGAGCAAGGTTTGTCGCGCTTTCGCGGCCGTCACGGCCACTTTCAACGTCGAATGTCACAGCCTGACCATCGTCAAGCTGGTGCAGACCAGCGCGCTCAAGCGCAGAGATATGGACGAAGATGTCCTTCGAACCTTGCTCGGGTGCGATAAAGCCAAAGCCTTTTTGGCCGTTGAACCATTTCACGGTGCCATTTGCCATCGTGTTGTCTCCTAAGAATAGTGTTGCCACCCGCAACATGCGGTGGCCTGGCCCAGTGTCGTCGTAGGATCGCCTGAGGCCGTTAGGAAACAGAAGGTCATCGGAAGAATCTTTGCCTGATTGATATGGGGGGCAGGGCCTGAGAATACAACTCTTATTCGCGTCATGGGTGAAATAAGACGGATCACGACGCAAGTCCGCGTCGAGTTATCCACAGGATTCTCCACAGATGCTGCAGGATGTGGTAGTGTTGGTGCCAGCGCAATCTAGACGTTGTGGTTTTGTCGATAATTCGTCTATTTTGTAGCTCCGGTCAAAGAATCGCAAAGAAGCTTTGACCGGAATAAACGCTGAGTAGCTCAATTGGATAGAGCACCCTGCATGGTAGTGTCGCATCTACCTGTCTAAGATAGGGAGGTTGTGGGTTCAAGTCCTGCCTCAGCGCCCCACCTTTGAGGAGATTCGCTGATATGTCTCGCTTTACCGCTCCCATTGCTGAACAAATCTGGGATATGAAATACCGCCTGAAAGAGGCGGATGGCACCGCACTGGATGGCACGGTGGAAGACACATGGCGGCGTATCGCCAGGTCATTGGCCGAAGTCGAGGCAGAGCCGACTGTCTGGGAAGAGCGGTTTTACGCTGCGCTGGAGGATTTCAAATACCTGCCCGCCGGTCGCATCACGGCAGGTGCTGGCACGGCGCGGTCGGTGACGCTTTTCAACTGCTTTGTCATGGGTACGATCCCAGACAGCATGGGCGGCATTTTCGAGATGTTGAAAGAGGCTGCACTGACGATGCAGCAGGGCGGCGGTATCGGATATGATTTCAGCACGATCCGGCCAAAAGGCGCAGACGTCAAAGGTGTTGCGGCGGATGCCTCTGGCCCGCTGTCGTTCATGGATGTGTGGGACGCGATGTGCCGCACGATCATGTCCGCAGGATCACGACGCGGCGCGATGATGGCAACGATGCGCTGCGATCACCCGGATATTGAAGACTTTATCGGTGCCAAAGCTGACGCCGCCCGCCTGCGCATGTTCAACCTGTCGGTGTTGGTCACAGACGACTTTATGGAGGCGGTCAAGGCAGACGGGTCTTGGGATCTGGTTTTCGACGGCAAAGTCTACCGGACTGTTCAGGCGCAAGACCTGTGGAACCGGATCATGCGCGGGACCTATGATTACGCCGAGCCGGGCGTGATCTTTATCGATCGGATCAATCAGGCCAACAACCTGAGCTATGTGGAAACCATCGCGGCCACGAACCCGTGCGGGGAGCAGCCGCTGCCGCCATATGGCGCGTGTCTTTTGGGATCAATCAACCTTGCGCGGCTCGTGACAGACCCGTTCGAGGCCACAGCCGAACTGAACGAGGACGCGCTGAACGAACTGGTCGCAACGGCCGTTCGGATGATGGACAATGTCGTTGACGCGTCGCGCTTTCCTCTGGAAGCACAGCGTGCCGAGGCGCAGGCGAAACGACGGATCGGTCTTGGCGTGACCGGACTGGCAGACGCGCTCTTGATGCTGGGGCTGCGGTATGGCTCGGACGAGGCGGCGCGCCAGACCGAGCGCTGGTTGCACGCGATTGCTCGCGCCGCGTACCTGGCGTCGGTCGAATTGGCCAAGGAGAAGGGCGCGTTTCCGCTCTTCGATGCAGACCAGTATCTGGCGTCTGGAACAATGCAGATGATGGATGACGATGTGCGCGACGCGATCCGCACCCATGGCATCCGCAATGCGCTGCTGACGTCTATCGCTCCGACGGGGACGATCTCGCTTTATGCGGGCAATGTGTCATCGGGGATCGAGCCGGTCTTTGCCTATGCTTATACGCGCAAGGTCTTGCAGAAGGACGGCACCCGAACCGAAGAAGAGGTGGTCGATTACGCCGTCCAGATGTGGCGCGAAAAGTTCGGTGACCGGGACCTGCCCGACTTTTTTGTCAACGCCCAGACGCTTGCCCCGCTAGAGCATGTCAAGATGCAGGCAGCGGCACAGAAATGGGTGGATTCGTCGATTTCCAAAACCATCAACTGCCCCGAGGACATTTCCTTTGAAGCGTTCAAGGACGTCTACATGGAAGCCTTTGAAACCGGCTGTAAGGGGTGCACGACATATCGTCCGAATGACGTGACGGGATCGGTCTTGTCGGTTTCCGAAGACAAGACATCAAACGCACCAGAGGTGGTGACATCTTCGGACGAGGAACCCCAGCAGCCGCATGGGGACGTGATTTACATGTCCGAACCGCTGGATCGTCCGAAAGCCTTGGAAGGCGCCACATACAAGCTCAAGTGGCCGGACAGCGAACACGCGATCTATCTCACGATCAACGACATTATCGTCGGAGGTCACCGTCGCCCGTTCGAGGTGTTTATCAACTCCAAGAACATGGAGCATTTCGCCTGGACGGTGGCACTGACGCGCATGATCTCGGCGGTGTTCCGGCGTGGTGGTGACGTGTCTTTCGTGGTCGAAGAGCTCAAGGCGGTGTTCGATCCGCGCGGTGGCGCATGGGTGCAGGGAAAATACATCCCGTCGATCCTTGCCGCGATCGGTGGCGTAATCGAACAGCACATGATCGCCATCGGCTTCCTTGAAGGCGAGGGGATGGGCCTGAAATCCGACCCGCAAGCGCAGGTGGTTAATCTTGATGCGCCACGCGGCAAGGCATGCCCGTCCTGCGGGCAGTACGACATGCGTATGGTTGAAGGCTGCATGACCTGCGGATCATGCGGTCACAGCAAATGCGGCTAAAAACCGGGGGATCCTGATATCTTTGCGCCGACTTCGCAATTGTTTCCCAGCCATGTGCGGCCTGCTGAATCGGCATCGCTCCAGTCAGCAACCCATCAATGAGCGCGCGGCCCTCGAGTGGGCTACATACGTGTTTGGTGGAGACGTCTGAGATTGCAGGCCACAGAACCCTAAAGCGTTTCGACATTAACCTGAGACATATCCGGCAGCCTTGAAGTAGTTCCAACACTCTTCTGGATCGTAGAGATCGCAGATTGATCCGATGGCGTCGAAGACCTCGGTGAAGGTTCTTGCCCCGATCCGTCGCAAGTGGGCTTTCAGCTTTGAGTATGCCTGTTCGATGGGGTTCAGATCGGGCGAGTACGGCGGCAGGTATAGGAACCAACAGCCGTGGTCGCGCAGGGCCTGTGTGGCCTCCTTGTTACGATGGGTGGCCAGGTTGTCGAGGATCACGGCAGTGCCGGGTTCGATGTCTGGGATCAGCACGTCGCGAATGTAGGCGGCAAAGGCGGGGCCATCCATCGCGCCCTTTATGACCCATGGTGCGATCAGGGCATCCCGGGTCAGGCCTGCGATCAGTGTTTGTGTGCCCCAGCTGCCAAAGGGCGCATCCATCGTCAGGCGCTTGCCCCGTTGTGCCCTTCCACGCAGGCGGGTCAGGTTCGTTTTTACCGCGGTTTCATCAATGAAGACAACGCGTTCGGGCAAGGCCGCAATGGCAGGCAGACGATGTCTGAACCAGTCCGTGCGCTGCTGCCTTACCTTGGCACGACGGCGCTCGCTCGCGACCAGCGACTTTTTTTGTACGTGAACCCGAGCCGGGACAGCAGGTTGGCGATGGAGGAATGATGCACCCGCACGCCCTCGGCATCAGCCAGCGCATCGCGCAACTCGAAGAGCGTGATATCGGGGTCCTGCGCGACCAGTTCCTCAAGGAAGGCCTGATGCGGAGCGAGCTTTCCCGTGCCGCGCGGCGGCCCCTGAGGGGCAGGTTCCGCATGGCCCATCGTCCTCACCTGGCGCGCCCAACGCGCGCCCGTTGCGGGCGAGAGCTGCAAACGCAACGCTGCCGCGCGCCCGCTTAATCCTTCTTCAATGTATCTCTGAAACCGCGTCCTGAGTGCCGATGGCAAAGGTGCTGACATGATCCATCCTCCCAAACAGGATGAATCACAGATCACGTCTCAAGGGAATCCCCCGCGATTCAAGTTCAAGCCGAAATGCTTTATCTTCAACCAACAGGTCAAATTGGCAACGAAAATGTGATGTGCTTCCGCAAATTCTTTTGCCGACTGTTCGTGGTCAGACACTCTCGCGTGACTGAGATATGTAACTGTTAGGATTGAATACTGTAGTTACTGCCTACCGCTGAATTAGGTTCACAGATGAGCTGCCAGACCGCTCGTCTTGGACAATTAGCTGAATGGTTTTTGATGTCGCGCCACCACTTATTACACCTTCAAATAAAAGGCTCTTTTGTGCTTGTGAACAAATGCCTGGAGTATAGCCAAGCACAACGCTGATGTTGGAAATGCCATTGTCGTCAACCGTGCTGCTGTTGCCCTTCGCGGAGTAACAGCCATTGGGTACCACGACGTTTAACTGGTAATCCAAGTCGGTACCGGACGCGGTCCATTCAAGTGCGACGTTGTCCTTTGCGAATTGTCCTGATGCCAATGCCGTATCCATCTTGGGTTTCGCCTCTATGACTGTGTTGACCGCGCGGTCTGGTAAGGGAGCGTCTGGCATCGTGCAGCCAAGAACCATAGCCGCACCTGCAATCAATGCCACCGAAATTCCAACCTTTGCTAAATCGTTTTTCACATCAGTTCCCCGATAGACGACGTACCAACAAGATCAATATCGGTAGAGTTACTAACAAAAGATGTAACCGTGAAGGACACATCAAAAGTTCCAGCAAACGCACCGGCGAAGGAGTCAGCCGAAACATAAGCTGTGCCAGTATAGCCCGCGTCATAGATAAGTTGGGAATTGAGGCCGGCCCCGCCATCATCGTTGCTGGCCAAGAATTGGCCCGATGCATCGTACAGCTCGACCAGCGGATCAGCTAAGGGGTTTGTGCCACTGCCAACCAAATCGATCTGGATCGTTTCCCCCTCAAAAAAGAAGATCTCATACCAATCTGTGTCTCCTGGTGCATCGAGCACACCGGTCACAGTCCCTGCAAAGGGCAGAATAGCAGGTGTTGATGGGTCGCCGGGGATGTCACCAGAAATGACGCCCGTGGCGCTTAGGCTCAACTCGTAAGTGCCTTGATCTGACGTCAGGCTAAAGGTTTCAGCCGAAATATAAACACGCCCCGACGAGGAGGCCTCGAAGACCAGAGACGAGTTCAGCCCAAGTCCACCGTCGTCATTGCTGCTCAGGAACTGGCCGGCAGAGTTAAACAACGCCAAATAAGGGTCATTGATTGCGTTCGCGCCCGAACCTGGAACCAGATCGAATTGATACGTCGCTCCAGGTTGCACATTTACTGCATACCAATCCGTATCGCCGGGCTGGTCGATCAGCCCAATGATCGTTTGTCCAACATTGAGCGTTTGACCGGTTGATGTGTCCCCAGCCACATCACCGCCTGTGCTGTCAGCACTGGACGTCAGGGTGTAGCTGCCACTCCGCAAGTTCGCATAGCCCTCTGCCGACAAATAAACAGTCTGCGCGCCAGACGTTGTATAGGTCAATTCGGAGTTCAGGCCTTCACCGCCATCGTCATTAACAGCGATTTGGGTCCCCGTACTATCATAGAGACGGAGCAAAGGATCACTGAGCTGGCCTGTCGCGGTGCCACCCGTTAGACCGAATGTATAAGCCGTATTGGCAGACAGATCTGCCCGGAACCAGTCTGTGTCACCATCAACTTCCAGCGTACCACTTATTGTGCCATTTGCAGCAGATATCGCGCCACTTGTTGAAAGATCGCCCGCAAAATCATCGTTCGAAGATGACTCCAAGCTCGCGGTCAGCGTGTAGCTGCCTGTATCCGAGTTCGAGAACGCGCTGGCCTCTAGAAAGTAAGATCCGCTCTCAGCCGACACGAATTGAAGACTTGAGTTCAATCCTTCGCCGCCGTCATCATCCACAGTTACAAGCTGCCCATCCTCATCGTACAGGGTAAGATACGGATCCGACAAAGTGTTACCAACCAAGTCAAAGACGTAAGTGCTACCTCCAACAAGGTCGACACGGAACCAATCCGCATCCGCACCAAAATCGATCTCACTCGATTGGCTTGTACCAATCGCGATTGCAGCTGACGTGCTGGCGTTGTCCGGTATGTCGCCTCCAAGGTCATCACCACCAGTCACAGTCAGCGTATAGGTGCCTGTGGCGCTACCAAATGCGCTTGCGCTGAGGTAGTAGGTGCCGCCATTGGAAATGACGTATTCCACCTGTGACTCAAGGCCAATGCCGGAATCATCGTCTGAGGTAATAAATGTACCTGTCGCCGTGTAGAGGCTGATCAGCGGATCGGTAAGCGTCCCCTGACCTGACGTCGCGCCCTGCAAATCAAATACATAGCTTCCAGGAGTTAAGGTAATCTCGAAAAAGTCACGATCCCCGCTGAAATCAATCGTACTGCTACGTGACTGGTTCACCCCAATCAGCTCTGATGTTGAGGTGTCACCGGGAATTGTATCAGACTGAGAAGGCGGCGGTGTTACAGGTGATGGACCGCCGTCAAGATCGAGAATGGCTTCAGCAAAGGCAAGCATATCGACGCGGTCGTAAGTCAAACCCGTGTTAGGAACGCGATCATCAGCACGCTCACTGTCGGTAAAGCTGGTTGCAGTGTTCGACAGCAGCGTCGTGATTTCATCTGTCGTCAAGCGACGTCCCAGATTGTCTTCTGCAATCTGCTGACCCAAAGCCACCATCCCAGCCAAATGCGGAGCAGCCATACTGGTGCCGCTGAAGGTAACTTCACCACCGCCAGCACGAGCCGAGGTTATTTCATACCCTGGCGCGAATATCGTCGGAATATCATCGGATCGTTGTGAAAATGACGAAATAAAATCTGCGGTGCTAAGTGTGCCCCCCACTGATCCAACAGAGATCGAGTTTGGGTCGCGTGACATCGTACTTGCGCCCTCTGCACGATAAAATTCATAGTCATTCCCGGCAGCCACAACGACAGCAACGCCGAGATCATCGCTCAATCTGCTGAATTCATCGCCAAACGTCTCAGAGGTCTCGATGAAATTGCTATTTGAGCCATCCCCGAGGGACAGGTTCACAGCGACGATGTTAAGCGCCTCCGCGTTCTCAGCGACCCACTGCAACGCATCTTCGATATCACGGTCAGATCCACTGCCGTTCTCATTGTCGAGAACCTGTAATGCAACGAAAGACACATTTGGCGCAACGCCAAGAAGGTTTGGATCGGATGATCCAACGATCCCAGCGACATGGGTTCCGTGTCCTTGCACGTCATTGGCAGTACCGTCGCGTTCCGGAGTGAAATCAAGCGCCACCACGATCCGGTCGGCGATGCCGTTCTGGTCACTATCCGGACCAAACGCGGGATGGTTGAGATCAATCCCCGTATCCAGAATAGCGACCGTATAGCCGGAACCGTCGATATCAGAAAACCGGCCGTCGGACCGAAAATCGTCTAGGTTAATGGCCGAACCAGACGCAACCAAACTGATACTTGAAGTCCCCCCTGGCTTTTCTTCATAAATCTGGCCGATCCCGCTTTTGTCATCTGGGCCCGCGTCATCAGTCAGGCCATCTCCCGGGTTGGCCTTGTCATCACCATCACCTCCGTCGAGGGTGGCAATGAACGCATCGGTTTGCGCACGCGACAGAATGACTGTCGCTGGATCATCGGTGACGATTTGCAATGCAGATAGAGCCGACTGGGCAGCTGCAGCAGTATACTCAAACGTGCCTAAACTGTCTGCTTCGGATTCCCAATAGATGGCTGCCGCCACCTTGTTTTCGACCACGGCAAGATCTGGATTCGTAGTCGCACCTTCGATGATAAGTTCAATCATCTGACCCGTGCTGACCTGCCCTGAGGTGATTACATCCAGCCAAAAGGCGAAACCATCGTCGTCAGGGGATCGGTTGAACAGGTTTTGGTAAACCGAATTGATAAAGTCTGCCGGCGAAAGGTTGTCAGGGTCTGTAAAATATGGATAAAGCGCATCCGTTTCGGCCTGCGCCGAGAAAAAATTTGCGATCTCCAACGTTGTGACGCCGTTGTTATATGCATTGATCCAGAATTCAAATCCCAATGGATCAGGCGCGCGGTTGTAGTAACCAACATAATATCTTGCAATGATTTCTTCGACGCTCAGCATCTCCGCCCCCTCGATTGAAGTTCAGTTTTGGATACTTGCAAACAACGAACATGGAGAGATGCTATGAGATTAGCGACCTAGTTCTATTGATCTGAATCAAATGACGATCGCCAAGAGATGGTGTGTCCATCAAATCTTGATGCTATTTCGTCTAGTTGCCTCACTTAAGTACATTATTCGCCTTTCTGGGCATCACTCGCGATTTGCCGTTCTAGGTGACACGCTAACGCCGGCCTTCCGAGCCATCACTTGCGCAAAGCTTGAATGATTGTTTTTGCAGGTTGGTTAGGGTCAGGCCCCATTGATTTCCGCGAAGGGCGTGATTCACGGCCCAAAATAAGAGCGGTGAACATGGCTAATCGTTTCTGGCAGACGGATGCGCAGATGGCGGGACTTGAACCTTTATCCCCGAAATTCTACTGCACACTCCGCATTGATGACCAGTGTGTAGCAAACAGCTACGACCGCTGTCCGAAGGTCTTCTTTTCAGCCATCGCCCACGAGGCAACTGTCATCTATTGGCTATGAGGCCTGCCTCCATAAAGCAGAACGGGTTTTCGTATCGAACGACGTGAAAATGATGTCGGAAGTCAGGACGCAGAATGCCGGGATCGGTGTTGAGGCATCGGTATCAATAGATTCGACTTCCACTCAAGACGTAATCCCTATGTCGGACGATCCTCACCTTAACCGCGGGCGGGGATGCAGGTTTGGCGCTGTTCGCCCAAGCCTTCGATGCTTAGGATCATTTCGTCACCGTCCTTGAGGTAGACTTGAGGCGACTGGCCCATGCCGACGCCCGGCGGGGTGCCAGTTGCAATGACGTCGCCAGGATGCAGGGTCATGAACTGTGATAAGTGGGCAATCACCGTGGCCACCGAAAAATGCATGGTGCGCGTTGAGCCGTTCTGCATGGTTTTGCCATTCACCGACAGTGTCATCGCAAGGTTCTGCGGATCGGCTATGTCATCGGCCGTGACAAGCCACGGTCCAATCGGTGCGAAGGTGTCGTGTGACTTGCCCTTGACCCACTGACCCGAACGGTGGAGTTGAAAGTCGCGCTCGCTCACATCGTTGAAGACACAATAGCCTGCGACATGCGACAAGGCGTCTGCTTCGGACACATATTTCGCGCGCGTGCCGATCACCACGCCAAGTTCGACTTCCCAGTCGGTCTTGGTTGAACCGCGCGGGATCTCGACCGGATCATTGGGACCAGAGAGCGATGAGGTTGCTTTGAAAAACACAATCGGCTCTTCCGGCAGCGCCATGTTCGCTTCGGCGGCGTGATCTGCGTAATTAAGCCCGATGGCGATCAGCTTACCAACCGAGCCAACGCAGGGCCCGATCCGGGTGGCGGCATCAACCACGGGCAGGCTTTCGGGCGTGATCGCACGCAACCGTTCAAGCGCGTCTGGGGACAGGCTTGCGCCAGAAATATCATCGATATGGTCCGAAAGGTCGCGGATTTGGCCGGTGTCATCCAGCAGCCCCGGTTTTTCCGAACCGGTCTCTCCGAAGCGCAGCAATTTCATGGTCGTTTCCCCTCCGTTTCGACGCGGGTGCACTCAGCCAGCAGTGGGGCCAGAAGTCCAGAGGGAAGACCCTCTGAGATGGCGTTTTGAAGCTCAAGCATCCGCGAATCGTAATGTGGATCACATACAGGCGACAGCGAAGCCCGACCGCTATTTCGCCGGATTTGCGGCGTGGGGCGGCGTTGAACCGCTTAATTTGGCTGAACTTTCTGCCTTTCGGTCAAACGCTATGGTTTCCGTCTGCACCTGTCCTGCGTATACTCGGTCTCAGGAACAGCGCGAAGCTGAGGCGCGACCAGAGGGATGCGAGACGATGATACGGTCTGAGTTGATTCAAAAAATTGCTGACGATAACCCGCATTTATACCAGCGCGATGTCGAGCGCATTGTGAATACCATATTTGAAGAGATTATCGACGCCATGGCACGCGGTGACCGGGTTGAACTTCGCGGTTTCGGCGCGTTTTCGGTCAAGAAACGCGATGCCCGCGTTGGGCGCAATCCGCGCACCGGCGAAGCGGTCGAGGTAGAGGAAAAGCATGTGCCGTTTTTCAAAACCGGCAAACTGCTCAGAGACAGGTTAAACGGGAAGTAAACACTCATGCGGTACATTCGCTACGCATTTTTAGCAGCATTGGCCATCGTGCTGGTATCTGTCGCTTTGGCCAATCGTGGCATGGTCACGTTGCAGCTGCTGCCATCAGGCCTTTCTGATTTGGCGGGGATGAACCGCACGATCGAGCTGCCATTGTTCATCGTGATCTTTGGCGGGATCGTTGCCGGTTTGCTGATCGGCTTCGTCTGGGAATGGCTCCGCGAGCACAAGCACCGCGCCGCCGCGTCTCAGCGTCAGGCAGAGGTCAAGCGGCTTGAGCGTGAATTGCGTCGTACCAAGGCGGAGCGCGACAAGGACAAGGACGAGGTTCTCGCGCTGCTCGACGAGGCCAGCTGAGCCGGTCCATGCCCCCCGGAATTCGAGTTAAAATCTGCGGGTTGACCCGACCCGAAGACGTGACTGCTGTGGCCGATGCAGGCGCGGCATATGCGGGATTTGTGTTTTTCCCCAAAAGCCCGCGCAACGTGTCGATCGAAACGGCGCGCGAGCTTGCCGTTGATGTGCCGGTTGGCGTCGCCAAGGTTGCGTTGGTGGTGGATGCCGATGATGCGCTTCTGGATGCAATCACAAGCGCTGTGCCTTTGGACATTCTGCAATTGCACGGCCACGAGACGCCTGAACGCGTAACCGAGATACGGTCGCGCTATGGCCTGCCCGTGATGAAAGCGGTGGGCGTGGCTGATGCCGAAGATGTCGCGGCGCTTGACCTTTATGCCGACGTGGCTGACCAAATTCTTGTCGATGCAAAGCCGCCCAAAAACGCGGATTTGCCCGGAGGGAATGGTGTGTCGTTTGACTGGCGTTTGATTTCCGCGCGCCGCTGGTCCGTGCCTTGGATGCTCGCGGGGGGGCTGACGCCTGACAATGTCGCCGAAGCGATTGCGCTCACCGGTGCAAAGCAGGTGGATGTGTCGTCAGGCGTCGAGACATCTCCGGGGGTCAAGGACGCAGAGGCGATCCGCGCGTTCGTTCAGGCCACGGGTGCGCCGATGCTCCGCTAAAGGGCGCGGTGTCAGGTTTCGGTCCCGACGGCATCTGCGACATTGGCAAATCCATCGCGTTTCAGCAGCGCGTCAAGCCCGTGTGCGATCTCTGGGATCAGGCCAAGTCCCGAATAGACAAGTGCCGAGTAAAGCTGCACGGCGGTCGCCCCGGCTTTGATCTTTGTGTAAGCGTCCTCTGCCGAGGCGACGCCACCGACGCCAATGATGGGCAGGCTGCCTTCTGTCGCGCGATAAAGCCGAGCCAACACGCGGGTGGATTTTTCGAACAGCGGCGCACCGGACAGACCGCCTTTTTCAGCTGCGTGCGCCGACGCCAGACCGTCGCGATCCAGCGTGGTGTTGGTGGCGATCAAGCCGTCGATGCCTGCGGTGAGTGCCACTTCGGCGACGTCTGCGATCTCGGCATCGGACAAGTCCGGCGCGATTTTCAGGAAAATCGGGATCGGACGCGCCAGCGTGGCGCGGGTTTCCATAACTCCGGCAAGCAGGGCTGCCAACGCCTCTTTGCCTTGCAGATCGCGCAGTTTTTCGGTGTTGGGTGAACTGACATTGACTGTGGCGAAATCCAGATGCTCTGCGCAGGTGGCCAAGACCGTCGCAAAATCGCCTGCACGGTTTCCGCTGTCTTTGTTGGCACCAAGGTTCAGTCCGATAATCGCGTCGCGCGGGCGGTTCGCGAGCCGTGCTGCGATGGCGGCCATGCCATCATTGTTAAAACCAAATCGGTTGATGACCGCGCGGTCTTCGGTCAGGCGAAACAGACGCGGTTTGGGGTTTCCCGGCTGCGGGCGTGGCGTCGCAGCGCCGATCTCAAGAAATCCGAACCCGGCACGTGACAAGGGCCGCAAAGCGGTGGCGTTTTTGTCAAAACCGGCGGCAAGCCCGATCGGGTTGGGCAAAGACAGGCCAGCCAGTGTCGTGCGCAACCGGGGGCTGGTTAAGGTGCCTGCAGACGGAGATATCCCAAGCTGAAGCGCCTTGAGCGCCAGCCCATGCGCGGTTTCCGGGTCGAAGCGGTGCAGCAATCGAAGGCCGGTTTGTTCCAGTAAGCTCATGTCAGAGTGTCCGGGAAGACATGCCCCGTGTCACCTAAAGGAAGCGGTTTTGCCCACGCCATATCGGCCAGTCGCAAAGGGCCGTAAAGGTGCGGAAACAATGCCCCACCGCGTGATGGTTCCCAGCGCAGATCGCCGGCCATTGCGGTCTCGTCAAAGGCCAGCAGCATCAAGCCTTCGGCGCCGGCAAAGTGTTTCTCGGCGGTTTCGCGAACCTGTTCGGCGGTCGAGAAATGCACATAGCCGTCTGCCACGTCAATCGGCGCGCCAGCGGTTTCACCATCGGCCTGCAACGCAGCCCATTCGTCAGAGCGGAGGAGTTTATAAATCATGTTTGCGATGTGCCGTTTGCGCGCCGTCACGTCAAGCGTCGACATCTGCCTGATCAGGCGGCGTCGGCACGATATTATTTAAGCGACCCTAGCGTAACTTTTGACTCCCTTGGCGCGGCGATGCACGATTGCGGCATAATAATCCGACAGAGGGGACTCACATGTCTTACCGACTTCTTTCCAGCGCTGCGGTGCTGGCGCTGACTGCAGGTGTGGCGCAGGCCGATTACACGCTCCACGTCATCCACATCAACGATTTGCACAGCCGGATCGAGCCGATCAATCGCTTCGATTCGACCTGTTCGGCCGAAGACAATGCCGAGGGCAAATGCTTTGGCGGTGTGGCGCGGGTCAAGACGATGATCGACCAGTTGCGCGCCGAATTGGACGGCGAGAACGTGATCGTTGTGGATGCGGGTGACCAGTATCAGGGCTCGTTGATGTACACGACCTATAAGGGCGATGTCGAAGCCGAGATGATGGAAAAGATCGGGTTCGATGTGATGGCCGTTGGCAACCACGAATTCGACGATGGCGACGAAGGTTTGCTCAAGCTGGTCGACAACGTCTCCTTCCCGGTGATTTCGGGCAACCTTGACGTCAGCCAGTCAAACATTCTGGCAGGCAAGGTGCAAAACCACGTTGTTCTCGAGGTGGGTGGCGAAAAGATTGGCATTATTTCCGCTCTGGCCACCGACACAGTGGAAACGTCTTCACCGTCCGAAGCGGTGATCTTTCAGGACGAGATTGACAGCATGGCGGCCGATGTGGCGGCACTGACCGAAGAGGGCGTGACCAAGATCATCGGCCTGACCCATGTCGGTTTGCCCCGCGATATCGAGATTGCAGCCGCGGTGCCGGGCCTTGATGCCATTGTTGGCGGTCACAGCCACACCTATCTGTCGGCAAGCGACCCTGACCGACAGGGCGCGTACCCGACCTTTGTCAGCCAGGAAGACGGCACGCTGGTTCCGGTTGTGCAGGCCTATGCATATTCGAAATATGTCGGCCATCTTGAATTGAACTTCGACGATGAAGGCAATCTGACCTATGTGGCAGGTGACACGATCCTGCTGGACGCATCTGTCGACGAAGACGCCGAGATCGTCGCCCGTGTGGCCGAGCTGGCTGGCCCCATCGAAGAGATGAAAACCCGCGTTGTGGCCGAGGCAGCCGAGGCCATTGAAGGCAGCCGTGATGTCTGCCGCGCGATGGAATGCCCGATGGGCAACCTTGTTGCAGATGCGATGCTGGACCGTGTGAAGGATCAGGGCGTCCAGATCGCCATCCAGAACGGTGGTGGCTTGCGCGCGTCCATCGATGCAGGTGAGGTGACTATGGGCGAGGTTCTGACGGTCCTGCCGTTCCAGAACACGCTGTCGACATTCGAGGTCACAGGCGCACAGGTCCTTGCCGCTTTGGAAAACGGTGTGAGCCAGGTCGAAGATGGCGCGGGCCGTTTTCCTCAGGTTGCCGGGATGAGCTTTACCGTTGATCTGACACAAGAGCCGGGCAGCCGTATTTCGAATGTTATGGTTGGCGATGCCGCCCTTGACCCGGAAGCGACCTATGGTGCGGTGTCCAACAACTATGTCCGCAATGGTGGTGACGGCTACCGGATGTTCCGCGATGCGATGAATGCCTATGACTACGGTCCTGACCTTGCTGATGTGACAGCCGAGTTTCTGGCCAAGGTTGGTCCGTACCAGCCCTTTACGGATGGCCGGATCACTGTGAACAAATAAAGCCCAGAGCGGGCCGGGCCTTGTGGCCCGGCCCGCCGCAACACCATGTGTGGACGTTTTTCTTTGACAATGCCGTCTGATGCGATGGCCCAACTGTTTGATGCAGCGCCGTTCAACGCGTTGCCTGACATTCCCAATTACAACATCTGCCCGACCAACCTTGTGCATGCGGTGCACACGATCGAAGGGCAGCGTCGATTGGTTGCCATGCGCTGGGGATTCCTGCCGCATTGGTACAAGGCCGAGAACGGCGGGCCGCTTTTGATCAATGCGCGGGCTGAAACGATTGCCGAAAAGCCCGCCTTTAGGGCCGCATGCCGTGAACGGCGCTGCCTGATCCCTGCGACTGGGTTCTATGAATGGACCAAAGATGCCGACGGCAATCGCCTGCCGTGGTATATCCATCCAACTGATGCTGACCTGCTGGTGTTCGCGGGGGTCTGGCAAGACTGGGAACGCGATGGTGTGGCCCATCGAACGTGCGCCATTGTCACCACGGGGGCCAATGATCGCATGTCCGCGATCCACCACCGGCAACCGGTCACACTGCTGCCGGACGAATGGGCCCTTTGGTTGGGTGAGGCAGGTCACGGTGCGGCGACGTTGATGAAAGCCGCACCAGAGGATCGGATGGCGTTCTACCGGGTCGATTCCAAGGTCAATTCGAACCGGGCGTCTGGCGCGGATTTGATTGACCCGCTGGATCGCTGATTGGGGTTTTCCCGACGACCACTTGGCAGTAGCGTGCCCCCAAACAGGGAGGCCCGCATGTCCGACACCAACATCCAAAAGACGATTGATGCCTTGCGTGATATCTTGGGCGACCGGCTGTCGACCGGCGCGTCGGTTCTGGACCAGCACAGCCATGACGAGGCCTATACCAAACCGGTTTTGCCCGATGCTGTTGCCTTTCCCGAAACCACCGAAGAGGTGTCGCAGATCCTGCGCTTGTGTTCACAGCATGGATGTCCGGTGATCCCCTATGGCATCGGATCATCGCTTGAGGGCCATATTGTTCCGGTGCAGGGTGGTATCACCGTTGACACCAGCCGGATGAACAAGGTGCTGCACGTCAACCAGAGCGACTTGGACGCTGTGGTCGAGCCGGGTGTGACACGGGTTCAGTTGAACGAAGCACTCCGCGCCACCGGCCTGATGTTCACTGTTGATCCCGGCGCGGACGCGACGCTTGGCGGTATGGCGGCCACGCGGGCGTCCGGGACCAATACAGTGCGCTATGGGACGATGGCCGACAACGTTTTGGCGTTAGAGGTGGTGCTGCCCGATGGTCAGATCATCGAAACTGGAAGCCGTGCGCGGAAATCTTCGACCGGATATGATCTGACGCATCTGTTCATCGGCTCGGAAGGCACATTGGGGATCATTACGAAGTTGACGGTTAAACTGCATGGCCAGCCCGAGCATGTGGCCGCCGCCACCTGTGCATTTCCCTCCATGGAAAGCGCCGTGAACACAGTGATCACGGCGATCCAGATGGGCATCCCGATGGCGCGTGTAGAGCTTTTGGATGCGCTGACGATGAAAGGTATGAATATCTATAATTCTGACCTGAGCCTGCCGGAAATGCCGCACCTGTTTTTGGAATTTCACGGCTCGGAGGCCGGTGTGGCCGAGCAGGTCGAAAGCTTTGGCGCGCTGGTCGAAGAGCATGGCGGGTCCGGTTTCGAATGGGCGACCAAGACAGAAGACCGCAACAGGCTATGGGAAGCGCGACACAATGCCTATTACGCAGGCAAAGCGGTGCGTCCGGGGGCAAACGGGGTGGTTACCGATTGCTGTGTGCCGATTTCTGCTCTGGCCGACTGTCTGATCAAGGCGCAAAGCCTGTCCGAAGACTCGGGCTTTCTTGCACCGATTGTCGGGCATGTGGGTGATGGCAATTTCCACCTTCTAATTCTTGTCGATCCTGACAGCGAAGACGAACTTGTCCGCGCCAAAGACCTTGTCGAAGCGATCAACAGGTTGGCGTTGGAATTTGGCGGCACGGTAAGCGGTGAACATGGCATCGGGATTGGCAAGCGCAAGTATTTGCCGCAAGAGCACGGCGCGGCTTATGCGTTGATGGGTACGCTCAAAAAGGCAATTGATCCGGGCGATATCATGAACCCGGGCAAGCTGGTGACGTTGAACTGAGCGGGCTTGAATGCCTCAACGCATTCTGACTGTTTGTTGACGGAAACAAGGGGGCGCTGCCCCCGTCCGCCAAGGCGGACTCCCCCGAGGTATTTTGGAACCAGAGAAGCCAGTGGTCCTGTCGGTTTGGCAGGAATTCTTTGCAAACCTGTGCAAAGAGTCAAATCCGGTTCGCGCACAAGCAAAACACGCGGCCAAATCGCCTTGAATTGCGGGCGATCAGGCTGTCATCCGCCGCGGAACGCAGCGTCACAAAAAATCTGTCGTAGCGTCGGGGTGTCTTGTTTTGATGAAATATCAGCTAAAAGAGCGGCCAAACGCGGTGGCGGCAACGTCAGTAAGACCAGGGAGGGGACGCGATGACATTTGCGAGTTTCGAGGATCGCAACGCGATCGAAAATGAAATGCCATGGGACCAGCGGGATGTACCGGCGACGCTCTATGGTCAATTAAGCAAGACAGCCGCCGCATTCCCGAACAGACCTGCGGCCAGCTTTCAGCTTTTGTCGGGGCCGACCGACAAGGCAGAGACGCTGACGTGGTCTGAACTGCAGGCAAAAACCGTTCAGGCCGCAAACCTGTTTCGAAAACTGGGCATCGGTGAAAACGATGTGGTGGCCTATGTTCTGCCAAACAGCTCTGAAACCATCCTGACCTTGCTGGGGGGAGCGATCGCCGGGATCGTGAACCCGATCAATCCGCTGCTTGAACCCGAACAGATCGCAGCGATCCTGCGCGAAACCGGAGCCAAGGTTGTTGTCACACTCAAAGCCTTTCCAAAAACCGACGTGCCGCAGAAAGTTGCCGAAGCTTGCCGTCATGCGCCAGGGGTGCACACGGTTCTTGAGGTGGATCTCAACCGCTATCTGACGCCGCCGAAGTCTTGGATTGTGCCTCTGGTGCGGCCGAAAAACCCCGGCGGGCATCATGCCGATGTATTGAACTTCAACGCGGAGCTGAAAAAGCAGAACACCACGCTCGATTTCGCCGACAGCACCGGCGACCGGGTCGCGGCGTATTTCCATACAGGCGGCACCACGGGCATGCCCAAAGTTGCGCAGCACAAATATTCGGGCCTGATCTATAACGGATGGCTGGGCAATACGCTGCTGTTCTCAGAGCAGGACAGCATCATGTGTCCGCTGCCCTTGTTTCACGTCTTTGCCTGTCACGTAATCCTGATGGCTTCGGTTGTCTCGGGTGCCCATGCGGTCTTTCCGACCCCCCAAGGCTACCGCGGCGATGGCGTTTTTGACAACTTCTGGAAGCTGTGTGAGCGGTGGAAAACCACCTTTGTCATTACCGTTCCGACAGCCATGTCGGCGTTGATGCAGCGGCCGGTTGATGCCGATATCTCGACCATCAAAACCGCGTTCTCTGGGTCGTCACCGTTGCCGTTGGAATTGTTCAACCGGTTTGAGTCGTCCTGCGGCGTGACCGTGGTCGAGGGGTATGGCCTTACCGAGGCGACCTGCCTTGTGTCTTGCAACCCGCCCGATGGGAAAAAGAAGGTTGGATCGGTTGGAATTCCGTTTCCATATACAAACGTAAAGATCCTGACCCAGAAGGCTTCTGAGGTGGTGGAATGTGCTGCTGACGAAATCGGTGAAATCTGTGTGTCGAACCCGGGTGTGTTTGCCGGTCAAACCTATACCGAAGAGGCGAAAAACACCGATCTCTTTTACTTTGGCACACATCTGCGCACAGGCGATTTGGGTCGTATTGACGAGGATGGATATCTCTGGATCACGGGTCGGGCAAAAGACCTCATCATTCGGGGCGGGCACAATATCGACCCCGCCGAGATCGAAGAAGCCCTGCTCGCGCATCCGGCGGTCGCCTTTGCAGGCGCCATCGGCCAGCCAGACGCGCATGCAGGCGAATTGCCCTGTGCTTTCGTCGAGTTGGTGGATGGGGCAACTGTGTCCGAGCAAGACCTTTTGGAGCATTGCAAGATTCACGTACATGAACGCGCGGCTTTGCCGAAGCACATGACCATTCTTGACGAATTGCCCAAAACAGCGGTCGGCAAGGTGTTCAAACCCGATTTGCGTAAAAACGCCATCACCCGCGTGTTCAATGCGGCGCTGGACAAAGCGGGACTGCCCGCGCGTGTTGTATCCGTCGTCGATGATAAAACGCGCGGATTGGTGGCGCAGGTTGAATTGCACGGCGCCCCGTCCGAGGATGTGGGTCATGTGCTGGGTAACTTTGCCAATCGGTGGGAGGTTGCAGCCTGAGCTTGTTTCGGATCGGCGTTGCCGATCCGACCAACGCGCGCCTGCGGCGCGCATTTTTTTGCGTATTTTGGAAGAAGAGAAGCAAGGGGCGGGCTTTCCATCCCGATGGAGGCTTGACCGATATAGGGGCGAGCATGCCATGTTTGTGCATGCCGCAGGCTCCGAGCACTCCGAAAGACATCCAAGATGCGTTTGATGCGCTGCCGGACTCTGTGCGCCCCGTCTTGCTGCGGCTGCGCGCGCTGATTTTTGAGATGGCCGCCACAATGCCTGACGCGCCAGTGGTGCAAGAAACGCTCAAATGGGGGCAGCCATCTTATGCGGTTCCAAAGGGCACGCCGATGCGTTTGGGGGTGACAAACACCGGCCATCCAGCGATCTTTGTGCATTGCCAGTCGACGCTGGTTTCAGACATGCGGTTGGCACTAAAGCATTTCGGCTTGAACTTGAATCGCGGGGGATTCCCTTGAGACGTGATCTGTGATTCATCCTGTTTGGGAGGATGGATCATGTCAGCACCTTTGCCATCGGCACTCAGGACGCGGTTTCAGAGATACATTGAAGAAGGATTAAGCGGGCGCGCGGCAGCGTTGCGTTTGCAGCTCTCGCCCGCAACGGGCGCGCGTTGGGCGCGCCAGGTGAGGACGATGGGCCATGCGGAACCTGCCCCTCAGGGGCCGCCGCGCGGCACGGGAAAGCTCGCTCCGCATCAGGCCTTCCTTGAGGAACTGGTCGCGCAGGACCCCGATATCACGCTCTTCGAGTTGCGCGATGCGCTGGCTGATGCCGAGGGCGTGCGGGTGCATCATTCCTCCATCGCCAACCTGCTGTCCCGGCTCGGGTTCACGTACAAAAAAAGTCGCTGGTCGCGAGCGAGCGCCGTCGTGCCAAGGTAAGGCAGCAGCGCACGGACTGGTTCAGACATCGTCTGCCTGCCATTGCGGCCTTGCCCGAACGCGTTGTCTTCATTGATGAAACCGCGGTAAAAACGAACCTGACCCGCCTGCGTGGAAGGGCACAACGGGGCAAGCGCCTGACGATGGATGCGCCCTTTGGCAGCTGGGGCACACAAACACTGATCGCAGGCCTGACCCGGGATGCCCTGATCGCACCTTGGGTCATCAAAGGGGCGATGGACGGCCCCGCCTTTGTCGCCTACATTCGCGACGTGCTGATCCCAGACATCGAACCCGGCACTGTGGTCATCCTCGACAACCTGGCCACCCACCGGAACAAGGAGGCCACACAGGCCCTGCGCGACCACGGCTGTTGGTTCCTATACCTGCCGCCGTACTCGCCCGATCTGAACCCCATCGAACAGGCATACTCAAAGCTGAAAGCCCACTTGCGACGGATCGGGGCAAGAACCTTCACCGAGGTCTTCGACGCCATCGGATCAATCTGCGATCTCTACGATCCAGAAGAGTGTTGGAACTACTTCAAGGCTGCCGGATATGTCTCAGGTTAATGTCGAAACGCTTTAGAGCCGGCTCTGTGCTTTGACGGCAACCGTGCTGTTTTGATCCCGCCGGATGCGGCCTTGCCTGAACAGGCGGTGCGGAATTTTATTCACGCCGCACTGACATACCGTCTGTCGCGCTAGCGAACGATCGGATCGATCAATGTCACCGGCAGGTTCAGCGCCTGTTCCAAACTGTGTGCGATCTGAAGTAATCTTGCTTCGCCGCGCGGTGGGCCGATCAATTGCAGACCGACAGGCATACCGGAGGGGGTGAACCCCACAGGCAAGGACAGCGCCGGGAGTCCGGCTACGGTTGCCAGAAAGGCAAATTGTAGCCAGTCAATATAGTCCCGCATCTGGCGACCCGCGACTTCGGTCGGATATTCGATCTCGACCGGCAGGGGTGCCAAGCCGTTCACCGGGCAAGCCAGAACATCATAAGTCTGAAAAAACGCGGCCATTATGTTGTAGATATTGGAGCGGTCGCGCTCGGCCTGCACGTAATCGTCGAAGGTCATTGCGCGGGCATCGGTGAGGTTGCCCTTGATCGTGTCTTTGTAGTGCCGCGTGATGTTCTCAGGTGTGACCTGATAGCTGCCCAAAAACGACAGGCAGCGCAGAGCGCGGAATGTCTCGTCTAGGCGGGGAAGATCGGGACAATGCGCGTCAACGGTGACATTGGGCAGGCGAATTGCCTCGAGTGCGCCGCGCAAAACCGTATCAATTTCGGTGTTTACTGCGGCGAACCCGTTCAAATCGGGGGTGTAGGCGATGCGCACGGCACCTGCATCCTGACGCGCAGTTTCAAGATACGGTGTGTTCGGGGCCGGAAACGAGATTGGCCAAACCGGATCATAGCCAGCCATGGCGTCCAGAAACAGAGCGCAATCCAGAACATCTCGGGCCATCGGGCCTTCGACGCCGCCATTTGTGAAGCCCAGATTTGCCGAACTGCCGCCAGCGATGCCGGGCGAGGGACGGAGACCCACGATGCCACAGTAATTGGCCGGGCTGCGCAGGCTTCCGCCAAAATCCGATCCGTGGCTCAGCCACATCTCTCCGGTTGCGAGCGACACTGCGGCACCGCCTGACGATCCTGCGGCATTCATCCTTGTGTCCCACGGGTTTCGTGTGGCGCCGAAAACCGCGTTGAACGTATTGGCCCCTGCGCCCATTTCCGGCGTGTTGGTTTTTCCAAGCACAACGCCGCCGCGTTCTTCGATCCGGGCAATCAAAGGGTCAGAGGTGGACGGCACATAATCTGACAGGCCTTTGGTGCCAAAAGTGGTCCGGACGCCTTCGACCGGGGTCAGGTCCTTGATGCCAAGCGGCACGCCCGCGAGCAACGTGTCGCGTGCCGGGGTTGCAGCGCGTGCGCGGTCCTCGCAACGGGTGACAACTGCATTGACATGAGGCTCTACCTGATCCTGACGCGCAATGCTGGCGTCGATCAGATCGGCAGGTGTGACATCGCCTGCCTTGAGCAAGGCAACGACATCGCGCGCCGATTTGGCGCAAAGCTCTGGGCCTGAGAAAACGGTCTGGGGACGGGTCACGTTTTACAGAACATCCCGTGAAGATGGCCGATCAACTGCGCTGTGCTGTCGTCATTCAGGCTGTAATAAATGGTTTTGCCATCACGTCGGGTTTTGACCAGCTGTTCGTCGCGCAACCGGGCCAGCATCTGGCTGACGGCGGCCTGACGAATATTGAGCAGCGCTTCCAGCTCGCCCACCGATTTTTCGCCAGCGCCCAGATGGCACAGGATCATCAAGCGCCCTTCATGCGCAAGCGTCTTGAGATATGCCGCAGCCTGCTGCGCGCTTTGCGCCATGTCTTGCACGGCCGCCGGTTCGAAACTGCTATCTTTCATAGACCACCCCAGTCACACCCGATGTTTATAGCATTGTTGGGAGGGACGTTTCAAAGCCTTATATCTCTGCCTTACGTGTCAGGTGAAGTTGGTGCGCCGCCGGTGAAATTATTGCCGTTTTGATAATCACAGGGCGACTGTTGCATCTCAAGGTGCAAACCGTCGCCGGTAAAGGGATGCGCGCGGGCCAGCTCTTCGTCTACGTCGATGCCAAGCCCTGGCGTGTCAGGGGCGGTGATATAGCCGTTTTCGACACGAAGGGTGTTGCGGATCAGGGCCTTGTGGAAGGGCGTGTCGATGGTCTCGGCCAGTAGCATATTGGGAATGGATGTGCACAGATGGACATTCGCCGCCCATTCGACCGGACCCGCATAAAGATGCGGCGCGATTTCGGCGTTAAACGCCTCGGCAAGGGCGGCAAGCTTCTTTGCCTCCCACAGACCGCCGACACGTCCCAAGGCAGGCTGCAGGATTTTCGCACCACCGCTGCGCAGCAAGGTCGCAAATTCGAGCTTTGTGGTCATGCGTTCTCCGGTGGCGATCGGGATCCGCACGGCCCGTGCAACTTCACCAAATTCAAGCAGGTTATCCGGGGGTATTGGTTCTTCATACCAAAGCGGAAGATATGGCTCGATGGCCTGTCCAAGCCGGATTGCGCCCGACGTGGTGAATTGCCCATGTGTACCGAATAACAGGTCCGCCTTGTTGCCGACCGCTGATCTGATCGCTTTGCACATCTCGACCGAGAGCGAAATATCTGTCAGCGCAGGCTGGTGTCCGCCATGGATTGTGTAGGGTCCGGCTGGGTCGAATTTGACAGCCGTATACCCCTGCCGGACACAGTCTTTCGCCGCTTCGGCCTGTGCGTCGGGATCCGTCCAGAACGTCGTGATGTCATGATGGGGCAGGGGATAGAGATAGGTATACGCGCGCACCTTGGGGTATATCTGGCCGCCCAAAAGCGCCCAGACAGGTCTGCCCCGCGCTTTGCCCAATATGTCCCAACAGGCGATCTCAAGCCCGGAAAACGCCCCCATGACCGTCAGGTCGGGACGCTGTGTGAACCCGGCGGAATAGGCGCGACGGAACATCAACTCGATGTTCTCTGGGGACTCGCCACGCATGTGCCGTTCGAAAACATCCTGAATCACGGCTGTCATGGCATCTGGGCCAACCGACGAGGCATAGCATTCGCCCCAGCCAATGAGGCCCGTGTCGGTTGTCACTTTGACCAACGTCCAATAGCGCCCTCCCCATCCGGGGGCAGGGGGCGCTGTGGTGATGACATCAAGGGTCTGAAGCTTCATATCTGGCGGCTTTCTTGTCCGTCGGCCCGCGGCCTTAAAAAAGGATCACATTGCGTTTTGCGCCACCGGCTTTGGTGTCGGCAATCGCTTCGTTGATTTGATCAAGTGACCAGCGGCCAGATACCAGCTCGTCAAGCTTGAGCCGCCCTTGCCGGTACAGGTCGGCCAGCCATGGGATATCACGCCGGATCACCACATCGCCCATCTTGGAGCCAACCATCCCCTGCGCCATATAGGCCAGCACAACGGGTTCATATTCTGCCATCGCGCCGGAATGGGGCATGCCGATCATCACCATCCGTCCGCCCCATCCAAGATATCGCGGCGCGTGGTTGTAGGCCGGGATTGCACCGACAGTGACCGCCACAAGATCTGCACCGCGACCCAACACGCGCATCACCTGTTTCCACGGGGCTTTGCCGGTTGCCAGAACACCGTCAGTGGCGCCAAAGGCTTTGGCCGTTGCAAGTTTCTCTTCGGTTACGTCTACGGCCACGATACGCCGTGCGCCGGCGATGCGGGCACCCTGAATGGCGTTCAGGCCAACACCGCCAGCCCCGATCACCACGACATCTTCGCCCGCGCGCAACTGGCCTGCATTCACCACAGCGCCCACGCCGGTGATCACGCCACAGGCCATCAACGCCACCGCTTCGGGGGGCATGTCATCTGGCAACGGCACCACTTGGCTTTGGTCGACCACAACCCGTTCGGCAAACGCGCCGCAATTCATGGCCTGCGCCACAGGTGTGCCGTCATCCCGGCTTAGGGGGGATGCCGCGCTTCCGGGGGCTTCACAGATCGTGGGCTTGCCGCTGGCGCAATTCGGGCAGGTGCCGCACGCCTTGATCAGGGTCACGACGACCCGCTGGCCTTCGATCAGATCCCGAACACCCGGCCCAATCGCCGAAATACGTCCTGCCGCCTCGTGGCCATAGACTGCAGGCAAATCGCCGCCCCATGCGCCTTCGGCGAAATGGATATCGGAATGGCATATCGCCACCGCTTCAAGCGTGACTTCGATCTCTCCGGTGTTCGGCGTGCGCAAGTCGAGATCTTCCATGCTCAGAGGTTTGCCGAATTCGGTGCACACAGCGGCCTTGATGCGGGTCATGAGACCTCCCTTGTCTTTTCTGCAACCTGCGGCGGGTGACACCCAAGCGCAAGCGCGAAGTCACAAGGATGCCGTCATGCCGTCACGGCAAAGCGGCGTGGCGACAGAAAGACAATCAATGCAAGCACGATCAAAGCAAGCGACACAAGGAACGGCGCGCCAGGGAAATAGACGACAGCCTCCACGCCGGTGAATTGTGCGAACACGGACGTCATAATCATCGGTGAAACGATCATAGCCACCGCCCCGACCGAGGTCAGCGCGCCTTGCAATTCACCCTGACGTTTGTCGCCCACGGCTTCTGACATGATCCCCTGCAGCGCAGGCGTGATCACCGCGCCCAGGGCCGCCAGCGGAGTAAGAATAAGCGCAATCGTGCCAGACGTCACAAACGCCAGCGCGCCAAAGGCAAAGATGTCGAAGACCAGACCATAGATCACAGTGCCACGCGTGCCCAACCGTGCAAGGATCACCCGGATCAAACCGCCCTGAACGACCGCCATCATGATCCCGAAAAGGCCTAGCGACAAACCGATCATCCCGGCGTTCCAGCCAAACCGCGCCTGACCGTAATAGGCCCAGATCGCCGGATAGACGAAGAACGCGACCTGATAGAGAAAGAACACCGCAAAGAGCCGCCCCAAACCCGGAAAGCGTCCCAGGGATTTGAACGCTCCCAAGGGGTTGGCGCGTGCCCACTCGAACGGGCGGCGGATACTGTCGGTTACAGTTTCGCGTAACACGAAATAGCCCAGAACAGCATTCGCCGCAGCAAGTCCCGCTGCCGCCCAGAAGGGCGCACGGGTTCCCCACTCTCCCAGCACGCCGCCCATCAAAGGGCCAATCACAAAGCCAAGCCCGAATGCGGCCCCCACCAAACCAAAGTTCTGAGCCTTTTTATCGGGGTCTGATATGTCCGCCATATAGGCCGAAGCGGTGGATTGCGTGGCTGACGTGATGCCGCCAATCACCCTCCCGATGAGCAACAGCCAAATCGATCCGGCCACGGCCATCACCACATAATCCGCAGCCATCACCACCAGAGAAATCAACAACACGGGCCGCCTGCCAAAGCGGTCCGACAGATTGCCGATCACAGGGCCAAACAGGAATTGCATCACCGCAAAGACGGTTGCCAATACCCCGCCCCAAAGCGCTGCATTCGCCAGATCGCCGCCTGTCACCTCTTGGATCAGGTCGGGCATGACCGGGATCATCAAGCCAACGCCCATCGCGTCGATCATCACGGTGATCAGGATAAAAACAACGGGCAAGCGCATCAGAGAAGCTTTCACAGTCAGGCCGGTGCGCCTGTTATGTGTAAACTACACTTGACAGTTTTCCAGTCAATGCGCCTGTGCCAGGATGAAACGAGCGAGCACGTCGGCGTATTCCAGGGGTGCCTCGACACATGGCAAATGGCCTGCCTTGCGGATCAGATGAAACTGCGATCCCGGCACAAGATCGACAGTCTCGCGCACCAGATCGGGCGGTGTGGACCCATCTTCGCTGCCGGCGATGCCCAAGGTTGGCAAACGCAGGGCGGCGGTTGTGCTGTAAAAATCCGTTCCGGCAATCGCGTGCGAACAACCGATATAGCCGTCGGTCGGGGTGCGGGTCAGCATGTTCCGCCATGCGGTAAATTCAGGCGTGGCGCGAAACGCGGGCGTGAACCAGCGCGCCATTGTGGCATCGGCCAGCGCCTCGATCCCGCCGGTTTCCACATCGGCGATCCGCTGCGCCCAGATCTCGCGCGTGGCGATCCGCGCACCGGTATTCGACAGCACCATCGCCCGCACCAGATCCAACCGCTTGGCAGCAAGCCCCTGTGCGATCATCCCGCCGATCGAAAGCCCGACGAAAACCGCATCTCGCAGGTGCACATGGTCCATCAGTTGCTCGACATCGCGCACCAAAGTGCCCATTGCATAGGGCGGCTTGGGGCAGTCCGACAAACCATGTCCGCGTGTGTCATAGCGAATATACTGCAGCCCGCTCTGCGGCATCCGCGCGATCAGTTTGTCCCACAGGCGCAGATCGGTGCCCAGAGAATTGGCAAACACCACCGGCGCGCCATTCGGATCACCATCAACGCGATAATTCAGACGAATACCACCAAGATCAGCGATGTGCATTGGAGTGCGTCCTCATCTTCTCTGGTTTCAAAATACCTCGGGGGAGTCCGCCTTGGCGGACGGGGGCAGGGCCCCCGACACGTTATATCACCCGAAGATGCGCCATGATTTGACCGTGATCGCTGGCCAGTTTGTTATACGGTGCCTCGGGGTGGCTGCCATCCGTCAGATGATCGTTAAGAACGCTGAAATACGTCATGTCACCGATCCGTCCGTTGAAGTCAGGGTCGAAATGGCGCGACAGCCAAATCTGGTCGATGCTTTCGAACACCCCGCCAAAGGCCGATGTGTAAACCATATCGCGCAAGGATTTGCGCACAAACAGCTTTTCCGCCGACCGCAAACGCACGCGCTCCACATCGTCGGTAATTTGGTCATTTTCTTCCGCCGAGTAGTGATCCGCACGGTGCTCGGCGTCGTGGCGTAGCATCCACGCGTAGTTTTTGAACGGGCGTTCACCCGCGATGATCTCCGAGCTCACCGCATGTTCCCCGTCATTGTAATCGCCCATTGCGATCACCGGATGCCCTGCCATCAACTCGTCAACGATTGCCCGACGCAGGACCCACGCTTCGGCCATCCGACGGGTCGCGGCGCGTAGCGCGCCGAGCGCACGGCCCAGCGGGTCGTACCGGGTCAAATCCGCCTCAGGCGCAAACTTGGCCCCCGCAGGCCTGATATATTCGCCCAGTTTGGATTTCAGGTGACAATTGAACACCGTCACGACCTGACCACCCATCGGGACCCGTACCTTGAGAATGGGGCGCGACAAACGCCTTAGCGTGAACTGGCCCGCATCACCACCATCCAACCCACGCAGAGGCGCAAAGGGAATGACCAGAGGCTCGGACAAATCCTGTATGATCTCAGGCGCTTGGGCAAAGCCAAGCCGCGACAGTATCGCAACACCGGGGCGGCGTTCTCCGGGAACACCCTCATCTGCACTGTTGGGCGCAAAGGCGAGTGATGCACCCTCGTAGCCGCCACTTTCCAATCTGCGAAAGATCGCCTTCTTGCGGTATTTCTTGGTTTTGTCCGGTTGTGCCGCGTCGTTCAGGATTTCGGCGCGGCGGGTGGTTTCGTCGATCACGGCCCGCAACGAATCTTCTTCAAAAATTTCCTGAAAGCCCACAACATCCGCATCCAGAGCCAAAAGCTGATCGGCCATCCAATCGGCTTTCCAGGCGTATTCCTCGGGTGTGTAGGTTTGAAATTTGTAGTATTCCTGATCCGCGCCGATCAGGTTCTTAACGTTGAAACTCGCGACTGTTACGTCTTGCACTAGCCTTCTCCGAACGTTTCCAGTGCCCGCAGGAACACTGCACGATCAACATTGCCACCCGAGATGGTGCAGATCACTGTATCGCTTTCGATTTGATCACCATGAAATAACGCGGCTGCAAGGGCGACCGCACCGCCCGGTTCGGCGACCAGCTTGAGCCGTGCAAAGGCCTGCGCCATGGCACGCTGTGCGTCGTCCTCGGATATGACAAAGCCGGGGCCGCACAACCGTTTCATAATCGGAAACGTGATATCCCCGGGCTGCATCGTCACAATCGCATCGCACAGGCTGCCGCTGGGGCTTTGATTGTGCTCAATCCGACCAGAGGCCAGGGATCGCGCCACATCGTCAAAGTTTTCCGGCTCCGCAGGTCGCACCCGCAGCCCGGGTGCGCGGTCTTCCAACGCAAGAGCGATGCCTGACGTCAAACCGCCGCCGCCGCAACACACGATCACCTCGGCCTGGGTCACACCCAGTTCCGCGGCTTGCGCTGCAATCTCAAGCCCACATGTGCCTTGCCCCGCGATCACTTCGGGCTCATCAAAGGGTTTGATCAACGTCAACCCCCGCGCCTTGGCAATGTCAGTGCCGATCGCATCCCGGTCTTCGGTCATGCGGTCGTACAGAACGACTTCGGCCCCGAGTGCGCGGGTGTTGTCTATCTTCATCTGTGGCGCGTTCGAGGGCATGACGATCACCGCGCTGATGCCAAATTGTCTGGCAGCCAATGCCACGCCTTGCGCATGGTTGCCCGATGAATACGCGATCACGCCATTTTTGCGTTGGTCGTCCGGCAACGCCGACACAGCCGAACGCGCGCCGCGATATTTGAAGCTGCCGGTGTGTTGCAGGCATTCCGCTTTGATCAGCACACGCCGCCCGGCGATGTCGTCCAGAAACGGTGATGACAAAAGAGGAGTGCGGCGTGCATGCCCCTTAAGGCGGCCAGCCGCAGCCTCAATGCGTTGAATGTCCATAGGTTACCTCAGCATATCCAGCCAACGCTGTATCGCGTTCAGGCTTTCAGGTTCGTCCAGAAACGGAATATGCCCTCTGTCAGGGACCTCGACAGCGATCATATCAGGGCGGCGCTGCTTCATTTCAGCAAATGTTCCGGTGGACAGAAGGTCTGAATTTGCACCCCGTATACAGGCCAACGGCACCCCTGACAGCGCATCGAAAAGCGGCCAGAGATCCGGTGCCGGTTGTGCGCCCGACTCTAAGACGGCTTCGCGCAATCGAGGATCATAGGTCAATTCAAGCCCGTCTTCAGTCTCGTTGAACAGGATTTGCGCCTCACGCAGCCAGCGGTCTGGCGGCACATTCGGGAACCCCGTCATGACCCGTGCCCGAGCCTCTGCCATCTCGGCATGGGTTTTCAGAGCCGGCGGGCGGCCAAGATAATCCTTGATCACCTCAAGCCCCTCTGGAGCAATCTCGGGTCCGATATCATTCAGCGCGACACCCAGCAGCCGATCCTTGACCGTGGCGGCCATGAACATGGCAATCAAGCCACCTCGCGAGGTACCCAAAACAGCGGCCTTTTCCAGCCCCAGATGATCGAGAAGTTCAACCGCGTCGCGTGCCTCAATCGGGATTTGATAGGTCGCGGGATCGCCCCATTCGGATTGCCCGCGTCCGCGATAATCCAGCCGGATCAAACGCACGTCTTGCAGATGCGGCGCGACGAACTCAAAATCACGCCCATCACGTGTCAGCCCTGCAAGGCACAGGAGGGGAAGACCTCCGCCCTCGTCGGTGTAGTATAATGAAAGACCGTCAGATGTGGTGAAATGCGGCATCAGGCCAGCTCCGGGATAGTGGTCAGGTCGCTCAGCACGGTTTCGGGGCGATGCGACAGCCGGTCCACCGGCTCTGCTGCGCGATTGACCCAAACGGTCTGAAACCCATAGCCCGTCGCCCCGGCGATGTCCCATCCGTTTGAAGACACGAACAGCACGTCCTCTTTTGCGCAGCTAAACTGTGCGCCGACCATGTCATAGACGCGGGGCGACGGTTTGAAGATACCAACCGACTCGACCGACAGAACGGCATCCAGAAATTCGCCGATCCCGGCACTGTCGACCGCGCCTTCAAGCATGTCGATGCTACCATTCGATAGGATCGCGCAGGTCTTGCCCGCCGCCTTCAGCCGCGCCAGCATCATCGGAACCTCACGATACGCAGCCAATTCCCAATAGAGCGCCAACAGCCGTTCGCGCAATTCCGGATCATCAGTCAACCCGACCTTCTCCATCGCCCAATCAAGACCGTCTTTCGTGACCTCCCAGAAGGGCGTGTAATCGTCGGTTATCGTGCGCAGCCATGTGTATTGCAGCTGTTTAAGTCGCCAGTGCTCGGCCAGCTGAGGCCACACGGCCTTAAGTGCATCGCGCCCCGGCTCTTCAGCCGCATTACGCGCCGCTGCGGCGACGTCAAACAATGTTCCATAGGCATCAAACACGCAGACCTGTGCCATGACCAAAACACCTCCAATAACCTGTGCTCAACCTGTCAGATCAGGTCAGCACAGGAAAGAGGTAAGCCCTTCCATTTTGGCAGATCAATAATCTGCCCCTGTCCAAAGCACACGATCTCCGTTTGGCTTCAACGGGATGACAGGGCGGAAGATTTTTGAGTATTTCTGTGGTTTGTAATAGCAAATTGGCGCTTTCGTCGCATCTCTGATGTAGCAATATGCGCCGTTCGGATGCTTCCACACAACGCCGCCCTTGCTGGCGATATGCATCGCCCAAATTTCGTTGTTGGCCGCCCAGAACCCATATTCATCGATGCCGACAATTCCACCCCGCACGGCCTCTGGTTCGCAGGATCGCGCCTCGCCCACAAGACCACTGACGTAGTCATCCACTACTGCTTTGACACCGCCTGCGGCAAGGGCCGGAACAGCGAGAACCCACCCGGCGGCAGCACCCGCGACGCTGGTGCCATAGATGAATGCATCACCAGCATCTGGTCCGCTTCCGGTGATGGCCCACACGGCAGGTTGAACCAAAAGACCTGCCACATTCCCTTTTGAAAATCCACCGGCCATGCTGATTTTGCCGTCGATGGCGTATTCAACGGAAAATGCTGCGACGGTGTTGACGATGTTTGCTTCTGAGTTGTCGGTACTCATAAAAAGTCTTCCTGATCTTTCACAATAAAAATAATTTTCCCGCAGGAGCGGGGCTTACAAAAATGACCAAATTAATGCCAACGTTGCACGGCGCAAAGGCATCTGACAAGAAAAAAGGCACCTGACAAGAAAAAAGCCCTGCAAGGCGCGAACCCGGAATGCGAAAACCCCCGAAAGCGCAAAGCCTCGGGGGTCGTCAAAATTTCAACAGTGTTGGAAACGCTGCTTACATCATACCTTCGCGCTGCGCCTTTTTGCGCGCCAGTTTGCGCGCACGGCGGATCGCTTCAGCTTTCTCGCGTGCTTTTTTCTCAGACGGTTTTTCGAAATGTTGCTTGAGCTTCATTTCACGAAAAACGCCTTCACGCTGCAGCTTTTTCTTCAGAGCGCGGAGCGCCTGATCGACGTTGTTGTCACGAACACTAACCTGCATGTGGTTTTCACCACCTTTCTAAGTTGGATTTGCAAGGATTTGCAGGAGCGCGCCGTATAGCAATGAAACCACAGTTTGTCCAGCCGTTAAGCGTGCTGTTCAAAGGCGCTTTCACGACGGGCAATCGGGTTTGCAGGATGAATAAAGATCGCAAGCGACAAGAGTGCGAAAATACATTCATAAACCTCCCATCGGCGGCTTTGATCCAGGAAAACGATCAGGACTGTCACCACCAGCGCGTAGACCGCGTGATGCAGTCGCGGCACTGGAATCACCATTTTGCGGGCCAGCGTTTGCACCCATCCAACTCTGGGCCAAAGCAGCGGGAGCACAATGAGATAGCTTAGGATAATGTAGGAGAGAACCGGGCCAAAAATCACTTCATCAAGCTTGACCGAGCCAACAACGAGATTGTGGAAGGTGAATTCCTGCTGGTCATTGTTGGCCTGAAAATACTCCGGGCTTTCGAACCCTAGAATGCGTTGGCCCCAAGAAATCTCTTCGCCACCCGCCCATACATAGACAAGCCCGTAAAGCAGACCAAGGATCAGAGCCCCGCGTGGCAGACCGAAGCGGTTAGACATGACGCGATGCCACAGCACACATCCCGCCAAGACAAGAAAAACGGCCGTCGCGGTTTCTGTGATCGAATCCTCATTGCCGAAATAGGTCAAGAACACCGCCTTCGAAATGCCAGACGCAATGAAAGCCGCAATCAAAACAGTGGCGCCCAAAGAGAGAAAGGCGATATCTGCGGTATGTCGATGCATTAGGGGGATCGTCCTTTTGTCGAAAGCTGGGCAGCTCGTAAAGCCTCGCTTAAAACGTGTGGAGTCACAGTTCAGTTCCCGACATCAACAAAGGGTGAAAACCAGCGCCCAAATCTGCGGACTTTGGAACAGAACGACAGTGTCACAGTGGCACTGCATGCCGGATCACTCTAGGTTACTGCCAAACGCGCACCGTAACCGATGACTCGGAGGGCTAGAATGACTGACACATCCCGCGACCTTGCGACAGAGCTGCTTGATGCTGCCTTGATGCACGTGCCTTTTGACGGCTGGTCTGACACTGCGTTTCATGCCGCCATTCAGGACACCGGGATCACGCCGGCTGTTGCCAAAGGTCTGTTCCCACGTGGGGCAATCGACTTGGCCGCTGCCTATCACCGGCGCGGGGACGACGCCATGGTCTCTGCCCTAGAGGCTCAGGCTTTGTCCGAGATGCGCTTTCGCGATCGGGTGGCTCTTGCGGTCCGCCTGCGGCTTGAGGCGGTAGAAGACAAAGAAGCCGTGCGCAGGGGCGTGACCCTGTTCGCTTTGCCAATGCACGCGGCCGAGGGAGCGAAGCTGATCTGGGGCACAGCCGACCGCATCTGGACGGCCTTGGGCGATACATCGGACGACATCAACTGGTACACCAAACGCGCGACGCTCTCTGGCGTCTATTCCTCCACAGTTCTTTACTGGCTGGGCGATGATTCGCTCGACAACCAGGCCACTTGGGCCTTCCTGGATCGGCGCATCGACGATGTGATGAAGGTCGAACAGGTCAAAGCGCAAGCCCGCAAAGCGCCGGGGCTGGGCAAATTGATCAGTGGTGCCGAGGCCTTCCTGACACGGATCAAACCGCCAAAAGGACGTCGCACGGACTTGCCCGGTGGCTGGACCGTACCGCGGTAAGGTTAGCGGATCGGATCGAACAAAGCGTCTGTGGTAGTGCAATCGCGCACCACATCACGCCCGCACGGGACAGGATCCAATGATTTCGACAGGCAAATCCGTGCCTCTTGAATACGTCCGTCTTTGCAGGTGATTGTGATCATGTCCGGCTCAAGCTGGGGGTTGGCCTTCAAGAACGCCTCTTCGACAACAGACGCAGGTAACTTGACCGCTTTGTCCAGTTTGCGAAAGATTTCGGGCCGGGTCACTTTGGCATAAGCCTCTCTGGACAAATCATAATACGCGGGTGCTGACAGGCCCGTACACACCCCGTGCTTGTTCCACTGATGCCAGGCAAGACCTGACGTCCCCATGATGTCCGCCATGTCGCGGGTCATGGCACGGGATGGGTTGCGTTCGGTTGTCGGGCAAAACGACGGCCAGCCGCGATGG
The DNA here is from genome assembly GCA_043585115.1 of Marivita sp. Classification (GTDB taxonomy): domain Bacteria; phylum Pseudomonadota; class Alphaproteobacteria; order Rhodobacterales; family Rhodobacteraceae; genus Marivita. The sequence goes on along the minus strand of CP121326.1, from coordinate 1,323,433 downwards.
TATTGCGGCCACAGCCCGTGCATCACCCATCCGAAATCCGCATCGGCGTCGCATTGCGGCGACCGACGGGCATCGCCTTCAATCGCGCACCAGGTCGGTGACCAGCTTAGGGCCAGGACGTAATAATCAAACGCGCCCGACCGCTCGCCCTTGGCCCACGCCACCGATCCCGCAATCACACCGACAAGTGCCAGCACCAATACCCGCATTACCTCTTCCCTCTTTTGCCTTGCGTGACTATAAGCCCGCCAAGTTCCCTGACAATGGAAACCCGTCCCGGTCGATCCGGGACCTCCCGGAGACCTCCGGGAGAGCGAAAAAGCTATGCGTAAGGAGACGCGAGATGGGCAAACCGATTATGGCAAAAGCCACCGCCGTCTGGCTGGTGGACAACACGACGCTGACGTTCAAGCAAATCGCCGATTTTACCGGCATGCACGAACTTGAGGTTCAGGGCATTGCGGATGGTGACGTCGCAGCCGGGGTCAAAGGCTTTGACCCGATTGCCAACAACCAGTTGGACGCCGAAGAGATTAAAAAGGGTGAACAAAGCCCGATCTACACGCTCAAACTCAAGGTTTATGCTGCCGCACAAGGCGAAGAAAAACGCCGTGGTCCGCGTTATACGCCGCTGTCCAAGCGTCAGGACCGTCCGGCGTCGATCCTTTGGCTGGTCAAGTTTCACCCGGAACTGAGCGATGGGCAGATTTCCAAACTCGTTGGCACCACAAAGCCGACCATTCAGGCGATCCGCGAACGGACACACTGGAACATCAACAACATCCAGCCGATCGATCCCGTCGCACTTGGCCTCTGCAAACAGTCCGAACTGGACGCCGCCGTTGCCAAAGCTGCGAAAAAGCAAGAAGCCGTGATGACCGATGACGAGCGTCGTAAGCTTGTTTCGACCGAACAAAGCCTTGAGATGGACGCCGAGCCGCGTCTTCCCTCAGCGATCGAAGGTCTTGAGACATTCAGCCTCACAAGCGCGCCCGATGACGAAGACGAGTCGGACAAGAACGAAAATTATGCGGATGCGGACAGCTTCTTTAACCTGCCCGACGGCACGCATGACGATGATGACGACGAAGACAACAACCGCTGATCGTCAAACCTGATCCACCAAAAACCCGGCCCGCTATGCGGTGCCGGGTTTTTTTATTACCCTACGATGTTTTGCGCATTTCCTTGGGTCCACCGGTGGCCATGTCGGTGCCCATATAGGTCTGTCCGGTCTCTTTCCACGCCGCAAAGCCACCCGCCATATGCGCGATGCGCTCTTCTCCATGTGCAAGGCACAGTTTGGCAACGCGGGCAGACCGCACACCCGATCCGCAATGAAATACGATCTGTTTGTTGGTCTGGTCCGGCATGTGATTGGGCTCGAACGCCTGCATCGGTGCCAGCAGTGCCCCATTGATCCGCTCAAGCGCGAATTCTTGTGGTGTGCGCACATCAATCAAAACAATCTTGTCCTCGGCAAACGCTGCTGCCACTTCGGCTGGGGTCCAATGCTCGAGTGTGCCGTCTTCTGTTTGTTCGATATCCATCTGAATGTCTCCTAAAACCGCTTCAACGGGATTTGAGGTATCTGTTGCCGTCATCCTCGGACAGCGCCATGTGTCCTGCAAACAGGTTTACCAGCAATACGTGCAACATGCGGTGGGACAGTGCCAGCGTTTTGTCGTGCTTGTCGCATACGACAAGCAGTATCTGCAGGTGTTCGGAGGGGGCAGCGGGGCTAAGCCTCACAGAGGCGCAACGGCGATAGGGCGGCGCGCTCAGGCGGAACTTCGGTCTGTTGCTCCGGTCACCAGCGGGGTTACCGCCCCGCAGAGATCATATTGAACAAGGCCTGCGCCTCAAATCTCTTGAGCACCGGTCTTGCCATATGCTGATGCTGTACCGCCTCAAGCGTCTGACCCTCAACAAGGCGCCAGTCGTGACACATGGACGGCTCGTTCGGCTTGAGGTGCTGGGAAAACAGGGTTTCGGACCAGACACCGTTTGCTTTGATCACATGATGATCTGCCAGCAGAATTTGGAAATACTCCAGTTGTTTGACCAACGGCACCACCGCCTCGGCGCCAAGGCCGACCAGGTCTTTCGCCAGAACAAACACTTCCGGATCATCAAAAAGCAAATCGGCCATCACACTCGTGATCATGATCCGTTGCTCGGGCGAGACCATCAACGGTTTGGCTGCCCCCAGAAACCCATCCGGCAATCGGATCGGCCGCAGATACGACAGTTCTGCAAGAACGGCATAGGGCACCACAACCTTTCGGATGCCGACAATTGGCTGCGCGCCAGCGTCCTGTGTCAGGATCTGGTCACCCGGACAAAGGTCATCGACGCTTTTGCGCCCCGCGTCGGTGTCGATCATTGTGCCAGTCATAAAAGATGGTCCGACTGTGATTTGCGGGACAGAGGATGCCTCAACCCGTTCATCGGCGGGCCAATCCCAAGCCGCATGTCTCACGGCAGCAGTCGCTGCGCTGGTGTGTTTCTGAATGCTGTTGAGGTTGTTCGCCGTAACCATCGTACACCGCCCTTGTTGACCTTCAGGTCCAACAGAGCTGCAAGTGCCGTGCCAAGTGTGGCGGGGCTGGAAAATTTATTCCCGGCGCTTCAAATCGGTTTGCGGGCGTTCATAGCCGCGGTGATCGTGCCTTCGTCAAGATAGTCAAGCTCGCCGCCAATTGGCACACCTTGGGCCAGCGATGTCATCACCACGCGGCCCTCAAGCTGGTCGGCAATGTAATGTGCGGTTGTTTGACCGTCGATCGTGGCATTGAGCGCAAGGATCACCTCGGTGATCTCCTCGCTCTCAACGCGCGCTGACAGTTTCGGGATGCGCAACTCTTCGGGCCCGACCTGATCCAGTGCCGACAGGGTGCCGCCCAGCACGTGATAGCGCCCTTTGAAGACACCAGAGCGCTCCATCGCCCAAAGGTCAGACACGTCTTCGACGACGCACAAAACCCCATTGTTGCGCTGGTTGTCCTGACAGATGTCGCAGATGTCCTGCGTGCCGACATTGCCGCAGTTCAGACATTCCCGCGCATCGCGGGCAACCCGTGTCATCAGCTCGGCGAGCGGACCCAAAAGCAAACCGCGTTTTCGGATCATATGCAGCACCGCGCGCCGCGCCGACCGGGGGCCAAGCCCCGGCAAGCGCGCCATCATCGCAATAAGCGCTTCTATATCGCCGCCGTCACGCATGTGTCAGGTCCAGCTTGGTGCAAAAGGTGGGGCGGTGCCCCGTCCCAATCAGAAGGGCAGGTTCATACCCGGTGGCAGGCCCAGACCTTCGGTCAGCTTTGACATCTCTTCCTGTGCCTTGGCCTGCGCCTTTTGCTGCGCGTCCTTGATGGCGGCAAGGATCAGGTCTTCGACCACTTCCTTATCGTCGCCATTAAAGATCGACGGATCAATGTCCAGAGCCGTCAGCTCACCCTTGGCCGTCGAGGTCGCCTTGACCAGACCGGCACCGGATTCGCCTGTCACCGTCATTGCGGCCATATCTTCCTGCAGCTGGGCCATCTTGCCCTGCATTTCCTGCGCGGCTTTCATCATCTTGGCCATATCGCCCATTTGGCCCAAACCCTTGAACATAAGTCTCTCCGTAGGTCAGCGCCCCTTAAGCGGTGGCGCGGTGTAAAAGATCATCCCGACACATATTGCAGCGATGATGCCGATGAACAAGGCAGGCGACCCGACGCAACCTTCCGCCATCGCCAATTTTCGCGAGGCGGGGGCAAGCATAGTCAGAAATGTCACGAATGCGGTCCACCCGAGAACCACCGCCAACGAGCCCCACTGGCTTTTGAACCTGATGGCAACAGCCGTGCCTAATAACAAAACCAACGCCGCAGGAGAGGATGCCAGAAACAGCGTTTCCTGCACCGCACTGACAGAGCCACCGTCCCAATCCGGGCGCTGCACCGCACAGTCCTGTGCCCATGCCGCACCGGGCAAGAGCGACAGGATCAGTCCTCCTCGAACGGGTCCCATTCATCTTCCACTTCGGGCAGCGCTTCTGCTTCTGCTTCTGCAGCAAGCTGGTCGGGGGTCCGCACCTCTTCGATCATGGCGCCGGGAAAGGCCTCAAGCACGGCTTTGACCAGCGGATGAGCTGCTGCTTCTGCTTTGATCGCCATTTCGGCGGCGTCGCGGGTTTCGACAATCGTCGGTGCCTCTGATCCATTGACCAGCGTTACCGCCCAACGATTGCCCGTCCAGCGCTGCAAGGCGCTGCCAAGTCGCTGTGCCAGATCGGCCGGCGCATTGTTGTCGGGCGTAAATTCAATCCGTCCCGGTTGGTAAGCCGCCAACCGCACGCAGCCTTCGACCTCGACCAACAGCTTCACATCCCGGTTCGACCGGATCAATTCGATCACGTGCTCGAATGTCGGATACCGCGCAAGCGCCTGATCGGCAGCAACCGCCAAAACCGCACCGCCGTGTGAAGCATGTGGTCCGGATGATGGCGAATGTGTCGGGGCAGGGCCGCCCACTGCTTGAGTGTGCGTGCTGCCACCCGCTTGCATGCCACCACCCGACGGCGGTGGGGGCGGGGGCGCATCTTGCAGCCGTTTCAGCAAATCTTCGGGGCTGGGCAGCTCTGACACGTGGGTCATGCGAATGATCGCCATCTCGGCAGCCATCATCGCGTTGGGGGCCTGTGCCACTTCGTCCAGCGCCTTGAGCAACATCTGCCACAGCCGCGTCAGCGGGCGCATGCCCAATGCGTCGGCCAATTCCTGGCCGCGCTGGCGTTCATCCGGGCTGATCGTCGGGTCTTCGGCCGCTTCTGGTGTGATCTTGACGACGGAAATCCAGTGGGTGATCTCGGCCAGGTCGCGCAGCACCGCCATCGGGTCGGCGCCGTCGGCATATTGTGCGCTGAGCTCTGTCAACGCCCCGGCTGCGTCACCTTTCATCACCAGATTGAACAGGTCCAACACCCGCCCCCGGTCGGCCAGACCCAGCATTGCGCGCACCTGATCGGCGGTGGTTTCGCCAGCACCATGGCTGATCGCCTGATCCAGCAGCGATGTTGCATCGCGTGCGGACCCTTCTGCAGCGCGTGTGATCAGCGCCAGCGCATCATCGGTGATCTCGGCATTCTCTGAGCTGGCGATCTTGCGCAGCAAGGCGATCATCATCTCTGGTTCAATACGGCGTAGATCAAATCGCTGACACCGCGACAGAACCGTGACGGGAACCTTGCGAATCTCGGTTGTGGCGAAGATGAACTTTACATGTGCAGGCGGTTCCTCAAGCGTCTTGAGCAACGCGTTGAACGCGCTTGTCGACAGCATGTGAACTTCGTCGATGATGTAGATCTTGTATCTCGCAGATGCCGCCCGGTAATGGACCGAGTCGATAATCTCGCGGATATCACCGACACCGGTGCGCGATGCGGCGTCCATCTCCATCACATCGACATGACGGCCTTCCATGATCGCGACGCAATGCTCGCACTGACCGCATGGATCGGTGGTCGGACCGCCGGTGCCATCAAGGCCGACACAGTTCAGTCCCTTGGCAATGATCCGCGCGGTGGTGGTTTTGCCGATACCGCGAATCCCGGTCATCACAAAGGCCTGCGCAATGCGATCTGCTTCGAACGCGTTCTTGAGCGTGCGCACCATCGCCTCTTGTCCAACAAGATCGGCAAAGGTTTCGGGGCGATACTTGCGGGCAAGCACCTGATAGGGGGTCGCGTCGGTCATTCAGGTATCCTTGGTTCGACTTTGAACCTAAGCTGCACACGGCCCAGCGTCCACCACTTGCCGCGCAAAATACAGACTATCCGTTCCAGCGCACCGTGCCGGCCTCAGCCACATCATAGCCTTTGAGTGTCGCAGCATGCCCAGCAAATTCGGATGTCCGCAAAAACTGAACAAACCGCTGCATCGACGGTTCGAAATAGGCGTGACGACTGACCAGCAGATCAAAGCGCTCTTCGATCAACGGCACAAAGCCCAGATGATGCTGCGCGGAAAGCGCCTCAAGCCCGAACGTGGCATCCGACGCGCCGGTTGCTACATCCAGCACCGCATCCGCCTCACTGCGCGCCACAGGTCGCATCTGGATGGCCTCGGGCAAAATATCCGCATCATGCAAGAGGTGATCAAACAAGCTGCGCGTGCCCGCGCCAACCTGTCGGGGCGTCATGCTGCGACCGACAAGATCGTCCAGCGTTGTGATCTGCGCTGCGAGATCAGATCGCAGGACCAGTCCGCGCTGCCGCTTTGCAAATGCCAGCAAGACCACGTCAGAGCCGGAAAAGGCACTGTCAACGACAGGCACATTCCATTCCGCTTGCGCGGCATCATACATATGCAAACCCGCCGCCACGCCCTCGCGCGCAGCAAACCTGTCCAACCCGTCTTGCGAGCCGTCAAAAAACGTAGCGATTCCGCATTCGGATTGCCGTAAGGCCCAATCCAGTAAAGGGTCATGGCTGCCCAGAAAGACCGCAGGCCGTGGACCCTGAGCTTGTGCAGTGCCCGTCTGGCCCCGTTCAAGCCAGCGTCGCACTGCTTTTTCGGGAAAAAGCAGTTTTCCGGTCACCTTGGAGCAGGGCACGGTGCCGCTTGCGGCCAAATCATAGACCTTGCGTTCCTTGATCCGCAAAAGCGCGGCCAATTCTGGCACGGTCAGATACCGGTCTTCAGGGGATGTGTCAGTGTTCGCCATATCGCCGCGACTATGTCCGACACGCCGTCGCACGGCAAGCCAGAGCAACACCCGATTTTCGCCCGAGTGGTCTTTGGCGACACGTCTGGTCATTATGCCCAAACTCTGCATTCTGGCGAAAACAGACATCATCCGACACAGACCGGAAAGACCAGATATGACCACCAATGACCGGTATAGTCCGCGCGACGGCGAGGTTGTCACGGATAAGCCGCTCTCGCCCGACGCAACCGTACAATTCATCGGTACGATCTGTACGCCTTACACCACGCGCGATCTGTGTCCGCGTCAAGGCAAGCTGGACGGCCCGGACTGCCAGATCGAGATTGTTCCCGAATGGGTGCCTGCTCTCAAGGGCATCACAAAGTACGAATACCTCGACATTCTGTACTGGCTGCATCAATCGCGGCGCGATTTGGTGCAGCAAAGCCCCCGTAGCGATGGTGCAACAACAGGAACCTTCGCACTGCGCTCTCCGGTGCGGCCGAATCCGATTGGCTTGTCTCGGGTGCGTCTGATCCGCATCGAAGGTGCCACACTTGTTGTTAAGGGGCTGGATTGTCTGGATAAAACGCCGCTGATCGACATCAAACCAGAACGCTGCAGTTTTGTTCCCCTGGCGCCACAGAAAGACGCTGACGACGCGTAACAGTGGCAAAATGCCTCGTCTTGTAACTTCTTTTGAATTGCAGCGTAGGCGGAACGTGCAGGATGGGGTAGAACGCATCACCACAGATAACAAAAGCAGGCATATGTCCGAGCAGTTTACAATCAGCGGGCATGCGTCCGCAGCCACGCCTCCCTCCGCCAAAGACTGGGTAAAAGTTCTCGCAAAGTATCGCGAACCCAACGCGCTGCGCAGCTCTTTCGAACTCGCCGTCACCCTTGGCCCGTTCATTGCGCTTTGGGCCGCCGCATGGTGGGCGATGGGTGTAAGTTATTGGCTTACCTTGGCAATTTCATGCGTGAACGCGGCGTTTCTTCTGCGTTTGTTTATCATCCAGCATGATTGTGGGCACGGATCGTTCTACAACAACCGCACGCTCAGTGATTGGCTGGGGCGCGTCCTTGGGGTGCTGACGCTGACGCCATATGACGTGTGGCGACGGACCCATTCGATCCATCACGCATCACACGGGAATCTCGAACGCCGCGGCATTGGCGATGTTCATACCATGACAGTGGCGGAATACCGGGCGCTGTCAGGTTGGAGCAAGCTGATGTACCGGCTGTATCGTCACCCGATCATCCTGTTTGGCCTTGGACCGGGATATCTGTTCCTGTTGCAAAACCGCATTCCGCTCGGTTTGATGTCGAGCGTGCGCTATTGGGCCAGCGCCATGGGCACGAACGCGGCGATCCTCGCCAGTCTGCTCATCATGCTGTATTTCGGTGGGCTGATGCCGATCCTGCTGATTTTCCTGCCTTCTACATTGCTTGCTGCAACGGCAGGCGTCTGGCTGTTCTACGTTCAGCATCAGTTTGAAACGACCTTGTGGGATGAAGAGGAAAACTGGCAGCTGCACGATGCGGCGCTGCATGGCAGCTCCTATTATGTGCTGCCGTCGGTTCTTCAGTGGCTTAGCGGCAATATCGGGATTCACCACGTACATCATCTTTACAGCCGCATCCCGTTTTATCGCCTGCCCGAAGTGGTGCGCGATCACGATGGGTTGGCAGACCACAACCGAATGACGATCCGCGAAAGCTTTGCCAACGCGCGGCTGCACCTGTGGGACGAAGGGTCTCGTCGGTTGTTGTCGTTCCGTCAGGCCAACGCGCTGTAAATATCTATAAAAACGCGGCCCTCCCAAAGCCGTGTCCTGTCACAAAGAACATGACCCAAGCAAAAAAAGGCCGCCCCGAAAGGCGGCCTTTTCGATATCTTGTAAGCGGTGATTAACGCTTGGAGAACTGGAAGCTCCGACGCGCCTTGCGCTTACCGAACTTCTTACGTTCCACCACGCGGCTGTCGCGTGTGAGGAAGCCAGCTGCTTTGAGAGCCGACCGCAGGGACGGATCATAAAGCTGCAGAGCTTTGGAAATGCCGTGCTTGACTGCACCGGCCTGACCGGACAGTCCGCCGCCCTTCACAGTCGCCATCACGTCGAACTGGTCAGCAACGCCAGCCACGTCAAACGGCTGGCGCAGGATCATCTGCAGAACCGGACGTGCGAAATACACGTTCATTTCCTTGCCGTTCACGTTGACCTTGCCGGAGCCCGGCTTGATCCAAACGCGCGCGACGGCATCTTTACGCTTGCCTGTCGCATAGGCACGACCAAGCGCATCGCGCTGCGGCTCACGCGGGGTTTCAACCACTTCCGGCGCAGCATCAAGGCCTGCGGCGGTGTTCAGCTCTTCGAGAGAATTGAGTTGCTCAGCCATTATTTCGCCGTCCGGGTGTTTTTGGAGTTCATGGATTTGACGTCCAGCACTTCGGGGCTCTGGGCCTCGTGGGGGTGCTCGGCGCCGGCATAGACGCGCAGGTTGGTCATCACCTTGCGGGACAGGCGGTTGCCCGGAAGCATACGCTGGACCGCTTTCTGGACGACGCGCTCTGGGTGTGCACCATCGAGGATCTGCTGCTTGGTGCGGGACTTGATGCCGCCCGGATAACCGGTGTGCCAGTAGAAGTTCTCGTGACGCTTGTTGCCGGTCATCTGGATTTTGTCCGCGTTGATCACGATGACATTGTCACCCATGTCCATGTGCGGAGTGAAAGACGGCTTGTGCTTGCCGCGAAGGCGCGTGGCAACGATCGACGCAAGACGGCCCAGAACGATGCCTTCAGCATCGATAATGATCCATTTCTTGTCGATATCTGCCGGTGTTGCAGAAAAGGTTTTCATCGTGGGAAGTCCCTGACGTTTGATTGGTAAGACAGGGCGCAGCGCACCCTTGGTATTCCGATGCGCGGGTTATAAGGATTGCGAAAACCCAGTCAAGCGGCGTTTATCTCAATTATTTAAGCAAAATCAATTACTTAAAAATAAGGTATTATTATACCCCATATTTCCGGGACGATTCACGCGCCTTCAATCTCAAGCTTGCGATAAACCAGATATTTCTCATAGGCGGCGGGCTTACCATTGCCGTCATAGCGGGCCGTTTCGGAAAACCCGAGCCGGTCATAGAGCGCGAGCATCGAGCTGTTGCCGCGCACCGTATCGGCAAGAATGATCGTGGCGCCAAGTTCCTTGGCTTTTTCGATCCGCATTTCGATTATACGACGTCCAAGGCCATATCCACGGGCGATGTCGCGCACGTATAGACGTTTCAGTTCAGCCCGCTTGTCGTCAATCATACGGACAAAGCCGCAACCCAGCAGGTATCCAGAGCTGTCGCGCGCCAAAAGAATACCGCCATTCGGCGGCAGAAATTCGTCAATCTCTTCAAGGCTGGTTTTTACATGCTCTTCAACCGATAGGCTGGGCCCACCGACCGCCATCAGTCGCTCGAGAATCTGGGCGTAATAGTCGGTCAGGATGTCGGTCATTTCGTCGAGATCAGGCCGTGTTTCGACGAAGGCCAAGCTGATGTCTAAACCCATTTCAGTCTCTTGGTAGGTGAGTCGCGCAACCCAGCCTAGCGCCGCTTTTAGAGGCAAGCGACCGTTTTCTGATCATTCCAGCGGGAAATCAGACACTTATCTGTTCTGGTGGGTGACCAAGAAGGTCGCGCAGTTGTAGCATCGCGTTCTCAAACTCGCTGAGCGGTATCTGCGCATTCACCGCGATGCGCACTGCATGGGGTGCACGCCCGTCGCGCAACGCGAATTCGTCAGCCGATCTGATTTGAATGCCGCGTGCCTCGGCGGCTCGGCAAAATGAAGCGGCACGCCAGCCTTGGGGCAGGGGGAGCCAAAGAAACGGCACATCCTCGTGCCAAGTCAGTTTGTAGGTGCCAAGCGCATTCACAGCCACGCGGACAAATTCCGCCATCCTTTTGCGGATCGCTATAACGATTTCGTCTGTCTCAGGGCTCGTGAGGATGTGTTCTGCAACCTCGGCCAAGGGTTGGGCAACGCCGAAAAACCCGTGCTCTGCGATCTGACGCAGCTCTGGCCCGCGACCTCTGGGAGCTATGGCAAAGCCGATCCGCAATGCAGGGGTGAGGGCTTTTGAAAGTGACGCCACATGCCACGTCCGTTCTGGCGCAAGAATGCGATAGCTTGGTGCGGTGGTATCGGTCCTGCGGTAACAATTGTCTTCTATGATTTGAATATCCAGCGCGCGGCATACTTCCGCGATTTCCGCACGTCGGTCTGCTGGCGTACAGATAAGCGTCGGGTTGTGCACATCGGGCGACGTACAGAGCACTTGTGCTCCGGTCTTGCGTGCGATGTCTTCCAGAGCATCGGGCAACAATCCTCTCTCGTCGCTTGGCACGCCCGCAACATCCGCGCGCATCAGGTCGGCTGCACGGCGGAAACCCGGATAGGCCATGTCATCGACGAGCACGGTCGGACGGCCACCTTTCAAGATAGCTTGCAGAATGACACACAAGCCGTTCTGCGCCCCGTGCACAATCACCACGTCGGATTCATCGATCCGGCCTAGTGGCACGCTCCGCATCCAGTACACTGCCGCTTCTCGGAGCGGGCGATATGCGTCGCGTGTCGGGTAATGCAATAGCCGCTCGGGCGCCGTTTCACCAACCCGGGCAAAGGCCTCGCGCAGTTGGGCGACCTGTCCCAGATCCGGCAATTGGGGGCTCGCAAGAGAAAGCTTCCCGTCCTGCATCGGCACCGAAACATATTCGCGCTGCGGGCGTTTGTGCGCGTCGACCTTTTGCGCCACGAATGTTCCACGCCCGACTTCGGCGACTGCGTGACCGGCGTCGGTCAAAAGGGTGTAGGCCCGTGCGACTGTTCCTGGAGTGATGCCGAGCGACCATGCCAGTTCCCGGACCGGCGGCAGCTTGTCTCCGGCACGCAGATCACCGGACTTGATTGCGGAATGTATCGTATCCGCCACGCGTTTGTATTTCGGCCCGACGGCCTGCTGGGGTAGCGACACGATCTGGTCTGGGGAAATTGTATCGGACACAATCTTTCTCTGGATCGTTAAGTGAGTCGAATGTATCGCTTTTTGTATCGCAATGGCAAGAAACTTGTTGCGATAATGGTAAATTGTGTCGATACATTTGAGGAGTACACCCATGACACACGCAACTCATGCCCCGCAGATCGCCTATTTGGGCGGACAGTCAACACTGTCCCCGCTGGCTGTCGTGGCACTGCGTGTCGCGGTGACTTTGACGAAATGGTCCGAACGCCGCCGCACGCGGCAGCATCTCAAACATCTCGATGATCATTTGTTGCGTGATATCGGATTGGATCGGTTGACCGCCCAACGCGAGGCGGACCGGAAGTTCTGGCTGATGTAAATCCCTGCGTCAGTCAGATGTCTGGGGGCGCAAAGACCGGCTTTGCGCCCCTTTTTTGTAAATCAGGCTGATCAGCCGTTATACAAAATACCCCAGCGGGCGAGCATACGCTGCTGCAGTTTTCTGGCTTCCACCGCATAGCTTCGGCCACCGGGTGGGTTCTCGCGTTCTTCACGGCTCAATTCATTACGTCGTTCAATGTCTGCCGAGAAACAGGCAAAAGCCAATTCCGTGCCGTCGGGCAGGTCGATAAATCCACCAAGCCCGCTGACGAAATTTAATGTGCCGGTCTTTGCATGGACGCTGACGGGATGATCTTCAATGATCTTGCGGTCCTCATTGCGCAAAGGGTGCTGTTTCAACAGTGCTTTAAGCCCCATTGTCTTGCGCGCCGCGATCAATCCTTTGACCATATCCCGCGACGTGATCCGGCTGTCATCGCCCAGACCGGAATGATCCTCAAGCGCGATCGACGACATGCCCAGCGTGTCTTTCGCCCACGTATTCATCGCCTCGGCCGATGCCTTGAGCGAACCGACTTGACCAACCCGCGCAACAGTGGCCGTGAGGCCGACACATTCGGCTGTGATGTTGGTCGAAAATTTTAGCATGTCGCGTAGGATAATGCGCAAAGGCGCGCTTTCATGGCCGAGCAATTGTGTTGTGTCAGCAGGCAGCGCGTCGATCAGTTCGGGTGTTTTCAGAACGATGCCATTCGAGCGTGCCAAAATCTGGAACACTTCGGCAGCGTATCGCGCAGGTTTGCGCACCGGGAGCCACCGCGACCCGTTGCGACCCAAAGCGCCTTTGGCGACGGTCCAATTGTCGTAAGAGCCACCGTCAGCATATGTGTAGATCGGAGCATTGCGCGCTTCGATCCGCATACGCGCGGCGCGAACTTCGGGCCGCAACGTCGCAGAGCGGGCATCCATGGTCACATTGTACCCGTTACCAGCCCGCTGCCATTCGAAATGCACGCGGTTGAAATTCAGGTTAAGACCGGAAATCCCCGGATTGTACCCCACCTGATAAGGCTGTTCTGCATCAATGCCATTGAGCGCGGGCAGGGCGCCGCCCCACACAAGAAACCGTCCAGTGACCTCTGTCAGGCCAACCTCTTCACGCAGGCGTTTAGCTATTGAGGCAATGGCGTCGGTATCGAGTGTTGGATCGCCGCCGCCCGCGAGGATGAGATCCCCGTCGATCCGGCCATTTCTGATCGGCGCGGTCGCCAGCACGCGGGTTTCAAAGTGATATCCCGGCCCCAGAACATCCAGCGCGTAGCAAGCGGTTACCGCTTTCGCGACACTCGCGGGTGGCAGCGCGCGCAAGGGGTTGTGCGACTCGAGCACCAGACCGGTTTTCACATCTGCGACCTGAACACTTATTTTTCCACCAAGCTTGGCTTGGCTGATCAAATCGCTCAGCGGCGTTTGATAGGTTTTGAGCAAATCCTCTGCCCGCGACGTCGGCCGCAAGGATACAAGAGGAGCCAGTGCGGATTGCGCCGAAGCAGCCTGTCCCAGCCCCAAAGCTGCCAGTCCACCCAATATTGCGCGACGTGAAACCTGCCGTGTCATGTGCCGGATGTAACCCTAGTGTTTGCCGGGTGACAAGGGCACGGTTTGGTGATCGCGCGCGTGTATTTGCAGAGCATCTCAAATGGCATCGAAAGGGTCGCCTCGGCAATCAGCTTTGGCTCTGCCACGTGCCGCGCGCACGCAATTGCGTCGAACTGATGGGCATCATTGGCATGTTCACAAAACACCACGCAGGGGCCGAACAATCGGCCAACAGGTGCGAGGCGCGACCGGGAAGTCGCGCATGTCGATATTGGCGCGCCGTGCGTGAATGAAGTCCGGCCTGCCGCCAGCCGGGGCGGGCCAGAATACCAAGGGGCAGGGCATGCAGAATGTCGTCCCATCGCTGCCAGCGGTGGAATTGCTGAAGATTATCCGCGCCCATAAGCCATACGAACCGCACGCCGGAATATGTGGTCTTTAGGGCATCAATGGTTTCTGCGGTGTACGCTGTGCCAATGTGGCGCTCGAAATCGCTTATGATCACATGCGGATCGCGCATAATATGACGCGCATGCGCCATCCGGTCCTCAAGCGGTGCCGGGCCTCGTGCCTTAAGCGGGTTGCCAGGAGAGACAAGCCAGATCACCTGGTCCAAGCCAAAGCGGCGCATTGCGACGCGGGTCAAATGCACGTGGCCGTCATGCGCCGGATCGAACGACCCGCCCAAAAGCCCGACGCGCATGCCGGGCCTCAAATGTAGCTTGGCTGGCAAGTTTACTGTGACCAGTCCGGCGGGCGCTTGTCGAGAAAGGCCGCAATGCCCTCTTCTGTATCGCGATACAGCATGTTCTCGACCATCACCTGACCGGTATAGGCATAGGCATCGTCCAACTCCATTTGGACCTGTTCATAGAACGCCTGTTTGCCAATCTTCACCGCAGCCCCCAGTTTGCTGGCAACCAACTGCGCCATCTCTTCTGTGGCGGAGGCCAAGTCCTCTTGCGGCACAACCGTGTTGATCAGGCCCAACGCTTCGGCGCGGTGGGCATCAATGAACTGCCCTGTGACGAGCATCTCAAACGCCTTCTTTCGCGGGATGTTGCGCGATAGAGCCACCATAGGCGTCGAACAAAACAGGCCGATATTCACCCCGTTGACGCCAAACCGCGTGCCCTCGGCGGCCACGGCCATATCGCATGACGCAACCAACTGGCACCCGGCCGCAGTGGCGATGCCGTGAACCTGTGCGATCACAGGCTGCGGCAAGCGCTGCACACCGGTCATCACCTTGGCGCAGCGATCAAACAGGTCTTTGAAATAGGCTTTGCCGCCATCCTCTGACTGCCGCCCCGCAGTCATTTGTTTGAGGTCGTGGCCCGCACAAAAGGCCTTGCCTGCGCCCGAGATCACAACGACCCGCGTGCTTTGATCGTCGTGTAGCGCGTCGATCTGCTCTTGCAGAGCGGCTAACATTTCTTCGGATAGCGCGTTCAACCGCTCTGGCGCGTTCATGTGCAAATGGCAAACCGCGCCCGAGTCGCGACGTTCCAGGATTTTCATCTTGTCCTCCCAGTGACTTGAGGCAACTCTACCGGTTCAGAGCAGGGGAGGAAAGTATGGCGCTCAAAGTTCCGGCCGAAGAAATGGAATCATTTCTCGATGAGGTCTTTCCACAGGTCAAAGGCATGTTCGGGATTGATCATCTTGATGAAGACCTCCTGATCATGCGTTTGCATGCCAGTGAACAGCACTTGCGCCCCGGTGGCACCGTGTCTGGACCGGCCATGTTCAGCCTTGCGGATGTGGCAGCCTACGTCGCCACAATGTCGCGCATCGGCAAAGAGGCATTGGCCGTGACGACCAATTGCTCGATTGATTTCATGCGCAAACCCGTCTCGGGCGCCGATGTAATAGCGCATGCCAAAGTGCTCAAGCTGGGGCGTGCGCTCAGTGTGACGGATGTGCTGCTCTATTCAGACGGCCAGCCCGAACCGGTCGCTCGCGCCACGCTGACCTATTCGATCCCGCCAAAACGCGTCTAGGCGCGTTCAATCCCGCATGTGCCGCGCCCGGGCGCCGCGTTCGATGGCGGCGGCGTGCAGCCGGTCCAGATTAAGTTCGTAGCGGATTTCTTCCAAAAGGCGCAGTTCCGCTTCGCGCAGCGTCCCGTCAGCCGCCGCAACGTCACAGGCCAGCGCATAGGCTGTTTCGAACAAGCGTTCGGGCAGGTTGTCCCGGATCAAACCGAATAGGGCATCCAATCCGTCTTCTTGCTCGAAAAGATCAAACACCAGTGCCGACATCTCGGGAATCCGGACTTCGTCGTATTCGGCAAAAATCGGCAGATTGTTCACCGCCGACTGGATTTTCACCAATTCCGCAGTTCGGATGCTTTCATCTGATGCAGAGACTGCGATCATGAGCGCAACAAGACAATCTTGTGGGCTAAGGGGATGGGGCTCTGTGTCTGGCACTATTCGCGCTTTCTGATCTGTGAAGTGAACTGTCCCCAACTTATTGACCCGCCCGCGCCCCCGCAATAGGGAGTGCTTTTTGAACGTCGGCACAGTTCCGTGCGGCGACAATCCGGAGAATATGAGCAATGTCCGATCTGCGCGAAGCTGCAATGACCTCAAAGGCCTGGCCCTTTGAAGAGGCGCGCCGGCTGCTCAAACGTTATGAAAAGAAACCGCCGGAAAAGGGCTGCGTCCTGTTCGAAACCGGTTATGGACCGTCGGGTCTGCCGCATATCGGCACCTTTGGCGAGGTTGCGCGCACCACAATGATCCGCCGCGCTTTCGAAGCGATTTCGGATATTCCGACCAAGCTGATCTGCTTTTCCGACGATCTGGACGGCATGCGCAAGGTGCCGGGGAATGTGCCGAACCCTGAAATGCTGCGTGAACATCTGCAGCGCCCCCTGACAGACGTGCCGGATCCCTTTGGCACCCATGACAGCTTTGGCGCACACAATAATGCGATGCTGAACCGCTTTCTTGATACGTTCGGCTTCGAGTACGAATTCATTTCATCGACCGAATTCTATCGCTCGGGCAAGTTCGACGAGGTGTTGCTGCGCGCGGCGGAAAAGTACGACGATGTAATGGCCGTCATGCTGAAATCCCTGCGCGACGAACGTCGCGAGACCTATTCGATCTTCCTGCCGATCCACCCCGACACGGGCCGCGTGCTGTACGTGCCGATGAAAAACGTCGATGCGGCCAAGGGTGAAATCACCTTCGACGACGAAGACGGGCGCGAAATCACGCTGCCGGTCACCGGCGGCAACGTCAAACTCCAGTGGAAGCCGGACTTTGGTGCGCGCTGGGCGGCGCTTGACGTTGATTTCGAGATGTACGGCAAGGATCACAGCACCAACACGCCGATCTATGACCGTATTTGCGAAATCCTTGGTGGCCGCAAACCCGAGCATTTCACCTACGAGCTTTTCCTCGATGCGGACGGTCACAAGATCTCCAAAACCACCGGCAATGGCGTGTCCATTGACGAATGGCTGACCTATGCGAGCACAGAATCGCTGTCTTACTTCATGTATCTCAAGCCGAAGACGGCCAAGCGGATGCATTTTGACGTAATCCCCAAAGCGGTTGATGAATATCACCAGCAACTGCGCGCCTATCCGACGCAGGACGCCAAGGCGCAGGCCAATAATCCGGTCTGGCACATCCATTCCGGTAACGTGCCCGAGTCGAAAATGGTCGTGCCGTTTTCGATGTTGCTTAACCTTGCCTCTGCGGCGGGGGCCGAAGACAAGGATACGATGTGGGGCTTCATCAAGCGCTATGCGCCGGAGGCCACACCCGAAACCCATGCCGATCTCGATCAGGCCGCGGGCTTTGCGGTGCGCTATTACGAGGATTTCGTAAAACCCACCAAGACCTTCCGTGCGCCTGATGAAAAAGAGCGTGCTGCCATGCAAGACCTTGCGACCCGCCTTGAGGCGCATGATGGCCCGACCGATGATGAAACCCTGCAAACGTTGGTGTTTGCGGTGGGTAAAGAACATGAATTCGATCCGCTGCGCGATTGGTTCAAGGCGCTTTACGAGGTGCTTTTGGGGCAATCCCAAGGTCCCCGGTTCGGTGGATTTATTGCGTTGTACGGTGTCGATGAAACCGTCGCATTGATCCGCAAAGGGCTGGCAGGAGAGTTGTCCTAACTCGGGTGTTTTTGCCGCGACGGGCATTTGCGCTACCTTCCATTGAGTAACGAGAGGTGCCACCCATGCGCAAATTCATCACCGGACTGACACTGGCCGTGACGATGGCCGGTACTCTTTGGGCGCAAGACGTTCTTGCGCCCGATCCCGCCATCGAAAACACCATCCAAAGCCAGATCGATGCGTTCTTGCAGGATGATTTCGAAACGGCCTTTACCTTTGCCGGCCCGAACATCCGCAACATTTTCCGCACACCGGAAAATTTTGGCGCGATGGTGCAGCAGGGCTACCCGATGGTCTGGCGGCCCGACAGTGTCACGTTCGGTGATTTGCGGGCAATCGCAGGCGGGCTTTACCAGATGGTGATCCTGACGGATCAGGCCGGAAATCTGCATTGTCTGGATTACCGGATGTCGCTGATTGATGGCCAATGGCGGATCACTGGCGTTCAAATTCTGCAAGCGCCGGAACTTGCGGCCTAAACAGAACGCTTTAGCCCTGTGGTAAATCCGCCGCGGACAGCACATAGGCTTTGCCGAAACCGCCATTCAGGTGAGCACCAAGCGGCGTGAATCGAACCAACGCAAAGTCGGTAAAGCCGATATACAACTTGGCCTTGGGTTGTTTCGACAGAAACGCATTGGCCAGTCCGGGATGTTCGTCATCTCCGTGGCGCACAAATCGGGCTTTTGCCCGCAAGCTCAGACGCGGATGTGTCAACGGATCGCCTTTGCCTGTCGGCTCTCCGATCAGCAGGGAACACAACGCGTTATGCTGCAGTGCGGCGCTGTGATGGCTCAGGTCCGAAATCAGGCTCAGCGGTGCGTTTTCCGGGCCTGCAACCAACGCCACGCGACTGACCATGGGTGCGCCGCTCTGTGGATCCAGGTAGGAAAGCGCTGCAAAACGCGCGGTTTCAATCAGATTTCGTGCCAGAGCACGCGCTTCGTCATCTGTTGGGCGAATGGGGGATTTCATACAACTGATCCTCGTCTGCGGCGGGGGTGTGGCAATTTTTATGCTGCACCTGCAAAATAAGCTTGTACCCTCTCGCCGAATCGAAGGAACACATCATGCCCGGCCAAGTCATCACAGTTGCGCAGCAAAAAGGCGGCTCTGGCAAGACCACTGTGTCCGCAAACCTTGCCGTTGGCTTTTTGCGACAAGGCAAACGCGTTGCCTTGGTTGATATCGATCCGCAGGGCAGTTTGGGCCGCTGGTTCATGACCCGGATCGAAACCGAATCCGGTCCGGTCGACAACCTCGAATTCGCGACATCGTCGGCTTGGGGCATCACCTATGAGGTGCGCAAGCTGTCGGATTCCTATGACATTGTAATCATTGATACGCCGCCGAAGGCAGATAGCGATTTGCGCCCTGCCTTGCGGGTGGCTGATTTGGTCGTCGTGCCTGTCAGCGTCAGCCATGTGGACCTTTGGGCCACCGAAGGGGTGCTTGATCTGGCGCGGCGCGAAGACAAAGAAGCGTTGATCGTGCTGAATCGTGCGCGCAATAACACCCGCCTCGGAGGCGAGGTTGCCGAGGCGGCAGAGAAACTGATGGCCCGGATCGCAGACACGTCGCTGGCCAATCGTGTGATCTATGCCGAGGCATTGGGCCAGGGGCGTGGTGCCGCCGAAGGACGCAAGACACCGGCGCAGGCCGAAGTCGATGCGCTTACCTCAGAGGTGGCAGAGGTGCTGGCAAACAGGTAAAGGCTGGGATGTCCCGATTGGGAACCTGAAGGAGCCTGCACCATGACCGATCTTGACGCTTTGAAAGACGTGATCCGCGCAGACAGCGCATCGCGCGGCCAGACCGTGTCCAAGCTGGGCTACTTTTGTGCGCCTTTTCGCCCGACATCCGGACCCTTTGCCGACAAGGTCATCAAAGTGTATCGCGGTCTGCGCGATGCTGGTGCGCTGGATCGGTTGGCCAAATGCCATGATGACTATGTCTCAGCTTTGAACCGGGCCGGTGTCGCGCTGCCGCAGACCGAATTTCACCTGCTCGATATGGACGGCACCCGTATTCCGGTGATCGTACAAGAGGCGCTGCCCTCGGACAGCATGATGCGGCCGCAGATGCAGACTGCTACTGTCGACGAAACGCTCAAGATGATGGAAGCGGCAGGCGACGTGATTGCGACGTTCTGGAACAATGCGGATCAGTTTGACACGCGCATCGGTTTTCATCCGTCGATCCGGAACTTTGCGTATCTTGATGGTAAGGCGCTGTTCTTCGATACTTTTCCGCCGCTGATCCACTACACCCGCGAAGAGATGGGCAAGATGCTCCTGCTTTTTTCCGACAAGGCTCTGATGCGCTGGGTTGGGCCATTTCTGCAAACCAAGGTCACAGGCATTCAGGACGAATGGTACTCGGCGCCCGAAACGCTGGTGGGGCTGGTGGGGTCAGCCTGCCGCCTGCGGCCCAATGATGCCGAAGCCTATCTGGAATGGGGGCGTGATTTCACCCAGCGCCGGATGTCCCGATGGGCAGACGAGGCGTTGCCGCATCTACAGGAACCACCGCGTTTGCCGGGATACTGGACGGGGTTTCGCAAGCTTCTTGGCCTTCAGGGCGAACCCAACGTCTCGTGAGGGACAGGAGTTTGCAAACCGCGTCGCAGAGTTTGCAAAGATTGCCTCAAATATGATGCGGATCAAAGCGCGGAGGCCGTGGATCAAGCTATCCTGATCCCATCCTGAGAAAGGGAGGGAACAAATGTATAGCAACATTCTTGTACCAATCGCGCTCGACAACGAAGACGGCAGAGCTGCTCATGCCATCAAGGTCGCCAAGTTGCTGGTTGCAGATGGTGGCCAGATCACACTGCTGCATGTTGTGGAATCCGTGCCCAGCTATGCCATCAGCTACATCTCCAACGAAATCCTGACGGCCACGCGCACAGGTATCGAAACCGAGATGGAGCGTCTGGCCTCGGACATCGGGGCGACATCCGTTGTCGTAGACGGACATTCCGGACGATCGATCCTCGACTATGCCGAAGAGGCCAAGAACGACCTGATTGTCATCGCTTCACACCGTCCAGGCATGCAGACGCTTTTGCTTGGGTCAACAGCCACCCATGTCGTCCGGCATGCGCAATGTTCGGTTCACGTCTTGCGTTGATTGACATTTGCCACACCCGCTGCACCTCCTGACCGACAGGAGGTGCCTATGAACGAAAACCTGATGCTCGACGCCCGTGACGGTCTGCCCGACGCGCTGCGTGTGCTGTTGCAAGAGTACCCGCGCGACACG
Organism: Marivita sp.; assembly: GCA_043585115.1. GTDB lineage: Bacteria > Pseudomonadota > Alphaproteobacteria > Rhodobacterales > Rhodobacteraceae > Marivita. Next base: position 1,302,361 of record CP121326.1, on the reverse strand, counting down.
TGGCCGGAGCACAACAACTTTGCCGGGCTGGTTGCGTTCTGGCTGGACAGGCACCTGATGTTCCGTCGCTTGATGACGGCCCTCATTGATGATGCTGAACAGGCCGTCGACCGCAAGATTGATGCGCAGACCCATGCCGCGAAACTGTCGCGATATGGCTCGATGCTGTTGCAAAACCTGCATGGTCATCACCAGATTGAAGATCATCACTATTTCCCCGTGTTGGCAGAGCGTGAACCGGTGTTGAACAAGGGGTTTGAGCTTTTAGACTCTGATCATCACGCACTGGATGGGTTGCTCAACCGCTTTGCTGATGGGGCAAATGCGGTGATACAGGGACAATCCGAACCGGGCGCGTTCCGGGAAGACCTGCTGAGCTTTCAATCCATGCTGAACCGGCATCTGATCGACGAAGAGGAGCTTGTTGTTCCGGTGATTCTCAAGCACTGGCCTGCAGGGCTGGGCTGACCGCTTTACTTGCCGGTCCGGCCCGTGGCACATGTGCTGCAAGACCAAGACGGAGCTCCGCACATGGACATCGACGATCTGGCCCGCCGCATTCAGACCGGCGAACGCAGAGCCTTGGCGCGCGCCATTACATTGGTCGAGAGCGGCCGTGCCGATCACAGGGCGGACGCCCTCACATTGTTCGAGCGGCTCAAGGGCCACGACAAAGAAGCCCTGCGTATCGGCCTGTCGGGAACGCCGGGAGTGGGCAAGTCGACCTTTATCGAATCCTTCGGTTTGATGCTGACCAAGCAGGGGCTGAAAGTGGCCGTTTTGGCCGTCGATCCAAGTTCGGCGCGGTCCGGCGGGTCCATCCTGGGCGACAAGACGCGCATGGAGCACCTGTCGCGCGATCCCAACGCGTTTATCCGCCCGTCGCCGTCGCAATCGCATTTGGGGGGCGTGGCACGCCGCACCCGTGAGGCGATTGATCTGTGTGAAGCTGCTGGTTTTGACGTGGTTCTTATCGAAACCGTCGGGGTCGGGCAGTCGGAAACCGTCGTGGCGGAAATGTCCGATCTGTTCCTGTTGCTTCTGGCACCTGCAGGGGGCGATGAATTGCAGGGCGTCAAGCGCGGCATCATGGAAATGGCTGACATCATCCTTGTGAACAAGGCCGACGGTGACCTGAAGACGACTGCGACGCGCACCTGTGCCGACTATGCCGGGGCGTTGCGGCTTTTGCGCAAACGACCGCAAGATCCACAAGGCTTTCCCAAGGCGATGACCGTGTCCGCGCTGGAGGACACTGGTCTGAACACCGCATGGCAAGAGATGCAAACACTCACGGATTGGCGCCGCACAGAAGGTCATTTTGCCGCCCGTCGTGCCGCGCAAGCGCGGTTCTGGTTCGAGGCTGAGCTGAAGCAATCGCTGCTGGCGCGGTTAGAGCGGGAGCCGATGAAAGGGCTGGTGCAGTCGTTGGGCCACGCCGTGGAAGATGGCACCAAAACCCCGAGTCAGGCCGCAGACGAGGTCATGGCGCAATTGGAGGGCCGCGCAACGTCATAGGTAGGCCCAAAGGAGCGCCTGAGGCGCGCAGGGTCGGGCCTGTCTGTGTGGCAAAGACGCCGTGACGGTCTTTGCGTGTTTCGAAGCGCGTGGTTTCGGGCGCGGCTTTGGCGGATCGGATACGAATTCGGAAAGGATGGGGGGTTTTCGCGCAAGCGCTACTTGACGCCTATGCCGCATCCCTCTAAGGACACCCAACGAGATTCCGGGCGCTGCCAGACGGCGCCCTTTCATATTGGTGGAAGCCTGTCCTTCCGCTTCTGATAAAACGAGGATGAACCCATGTCGCGTGTTTGCGAACTGACCGGTAAAGGCCCGATGACTGGCAACAATGTCAGCCATGCCAACAATAAGACACGTCGGCGTTTCCTGCCGAACCTGAACGACGTGACGCTGCAGTCCGAAACACTCGGCCGTGGCATCAAGATGCGGATTTCTGCGCATGCACTGCGCAGCGTTGACCACCGTGGTGGGCTCGACAAGTTCCTTGCGAAAGCCAAGGACACAGAGCTGTCGGCCAACGCACTCAAGGTCAAGAAAGAGATCGCGAAGGCACAGGCCGCACAAGCCTAAGTCTTTTCGTTGATTTGTTTTAGCAGTCTCGTCCGGTCATCCGGGCGGGGCTGTTTCGTTTTGTCGCCTTGCGCCCGAGGTGGGTGGGCGTACCTAGGTGCCATGCGGGTATTCCCACGTCATATCACGGCAGTTTTGCTGATTCTGGTGGTCAGTTTTACCAGCGTTCAGCTTGCGGCTGCGCGGGGGCAAGCTCCGGCTGTCGGTACGATGGTGATCTGTACCGGGTCAGGGCCGCTTCATATCCTTGTTGATGAAAACGGCGTGCCGACCGGCGGGGTGATGATTTGCCCCGACTACGCCATGGCGTTTTATGCAGAAGTGTCGCTGGCATTGCCCGAGGCGGTCCGACGTGACGACGCTTGGCGGGACCTATGGCATAATGCGCTGACGGTTGTCTCGGCTGGTCGCATCGCAACACCGGCCAAGGCGCGTGGCCCCCCTGACTTTGTTTGACCTTCACCTATTTCTGACGTCAAACGAAAGACACGACCCATGTTCAAGACAACTCTTATCGCGGGGGCTTCGGCCCTTCTCCTTGCCACGTCCGCTTTTGCCGAAATCAGGATCGACGACGCCTATGCGCGCTCGGCCTCGCCGATGGCGAAATCCGGCGCGGCGTTCATGATGATTCACAATGATGGCAGCACTGCAGACCGTTTGATCGGTGCCAGCAGCGATGCGGCGGCACGGACTGAACTTCACACACACCTTGACGATGGCAATGGGGTGATGCGGATGGTGCATGTTGAAGAAGGTTTCGAATTGCCTGCCGACGGAATGATCACTCTGCAGCGCGGTGGCAAGCACGTCATGTTGATGGGCTTGAATGACCCGATGGAGCAGGGCGAGGTCGTCACTGTCACGCTCACCTTTGAAAAGGCGGGAGATGTCGTCGTCGAGATACCTGTCGATCTGGAACGGCAGGATCATGGTGGCATGATGAAGAACCATGGCACGATGAAGCACGGTTCCGACGGCTGATCTGGCGGCTTTGGGCGGGCGTGTCCCGCCCTATTGCCCGTTCAGGATCTGATCGACCCAGCGGGGAACAGTGTCACTGGCCGGTCCCGTGATGTGCTCTTCAAAGGCGTGGCTCATATCACTGTCGCGCAGGTTCAATTCAACCGTGGCCGCTCCGGCCATCCGCGCCTCTTCGACAAATCCGGCTGCCGGGTAGACCTGCCCGGATGTTCCGATCGCGGCAAACAGATCGCAGGTCTGCACCGCCTCGACGATCTCTTCCATATGATACGGCATTTCGCCAAACCAGACGATATCAGGGCGCGCGGTCGGTGACGCGCAGGCAGGGCATGTGTCACCCACGGCCATCGTCATTTGCGCGTCCCAGCGGTGTTCACAGGCAGCACAAAGCGCGCGGGACAATTCCCCATGCATGTGGATTGCAGGGCTTCCGGCTTTTTCGTGCAACCCGTCGACATTTTGCGTCACCAGCACGACAGTCCCGGAAAAAGTAGCCTGCAATCGGGCAATCGCCTTATGAGCGGCGTTGGGCTGTGCCTCGGCGGCCTGTGCGCGACGGGCGTTGTAAAAGCGATGCACCAGATCGGGATTGCGGAGGAACGCTTCGGGTGTCGCCACGTCCTCGATCTTGTGCTGTGCCCAAAGACCGCCTTCGTCGCGAAACGTGCCCAACCCGCTTTCCGCGGATATACCGGCTCCGGTCAGAATCACGATCTGATCGATCCGTCTCATCATGCCCCCTTTTCTCAGCCCCCGCAGGGGGATAAGCCATGTGTATGAGCTATCGTATCCTGTTTGTTTGCCTGGGCAACATCTGCCGCTCACCAACGGCCGAAGCTGTGACCCGTGCCAAGGCGGCAGAGCGTGGTCTGGATGTTGTTGTGGATAGCGCAGGAACAGGGTCTTGGCATCTTGGCAAGCCGCCATATGCGCCAATGCAGGCGACGGCGCGGGCCAAAGGGTATGACCTGTCTGCGTTACGGGCGCGCTTGGTGACCAAAGCGGATTTCTCTGACTTTGATCTGATTATCGTAATGGACAAAGACAACGCCGCCGATCTGGCCGCCATCGGCCCGTCGGACCGGTTGCGGTTGTTTACCGACTATGCACCAGAGAGCGGGGCAAGTTATGTGCCTGACCCCTATTTTACGCGCGACTTCGATGGCGCGCTGGCGCTCATCGAAGACTGTGCAGAGGGATTGCTTGCCACGCTGGAGCGTCGCGCAGATCAGGTCTGAGTGATCTCACGCGCAACGAAATAAGTAACGGGCAGTGCGAGTATGGCGCCTGCCACGGCTGCAGCTACAATCGGGACAAGCGTGTCATAGCCTGCTGTCAGGACGGCCACCATGGCGGTACCGGCAAGAGTTGTTCCAATCAACGAATACAAAATACTGGCGAGTCGTAACATGTGAACCTCCTTATCATCAGTTCACTGAAAGCATTCCATATTTTGTATGTGTTTGCATTGACACCGATCAAAAACGGCCCCTGATCATGTGTCGGGTGAGAGGCGGTAGGTCAGTAATGCAGTTGTCGGAATCGCGACAACAGCCCCTATGGCCGCGACCAGCACAAGTCTGTCGAGTGTGTCAAAGCCCATGGCGAGACAGATCAGGATGAAATTTCCGGAAAGGGTAATCGTAACAATTGTGTACAAGATACTGGCGAGTCGAAACATACGGGTCTCCAGTTCTAATTGAGGCCCAACATTCGCGATTCGTTGCAATGGCTCTTTGACATTGATCAAGTCAGGGTAAGCAAAACTGGAGTGGTCCGGGAGGTTACTTGGCTTCCAGCGTTTCGCAGGCCTTGACCAAGGACAGAAATATGCGGCGTTTATGGCACCATGGCGGTGGACCTGCTTCTCCCGACGTTTGCCACTCAAGGCATGTTTTGGGGCAGTGGCAACGGCCGCATGCACCTAAAGTTGCTCTGAGTTCGGAGAACACCAGGGGCGCTTCATCTTCGGTCAATTGAAGGCCCAAATGCGCAAGCATGCCTTTATGTGCGCTAAGCCGGGCATCAAAATCCCGGCGCATGGAGTCAAGAAATTCTGACACAGCCCCTCCTGATGTGTAAAATAAATCTGACACATCTGTGTACGGCTGCATGCAGCGCTTGGATCGGGCCCGTATCTGAAAAAATGTTAACCATCTGAATGGTATGAAAATTTTACCCCATCTTTTTTGATCGTTTCAGTGCATCTGAAAAAGCACGGATTGTGGACCAGGCTGCTTGCCGACGCAAAACAGACAAGTCCGCTCGCTTGTGTCCTGAAAATGTCCAGCGTCAGACGTTCAAATCCATCACCGGACGCCCGCGCAGTCAGGCACAGTTCCGGCACAACGCGGCGGTTGGGACGGCGACCAAGCGTTCGTCGGAAATTGGATCGCCGCATTTTGAACATGTCCCATAGGTGCCGGCCGCAATCCGGTCCAGTGCGGCATCGATTCTGCGCACTTCCTCCAGGTCGGCATTGCCTAATGCTTCAAGAACCTCGTCCCCTTGTCGTTCCGAGGCGCGGTCCTCCCAATCCTTGGGCATCGGATCGTCGAGCTTGTCTTCAATGTCAGCCATCGCGTCGGTCAGGTCCGCGCGGCGTTTGAGAAGAGCCTCTTTCTGCTTGGCCATATCCATCATGGGCCTCCTTTGTGGTGCCCTATGATGGTGACACAGGCCCGATACGCGCACGTTGATATCGGTCAAATTACAAAAGATGACGCAAGACTGCATGCGCGCACCGTCAAACATGGCCTGTTTGATGGGGTGGGGGCTTAGGGCCTGACGTAGGCGTATCCCTGTTCCTGCAGTTCAATGAGCCGCACAACGCCGGACGGGGTCAATTCGGCTTCATCCAGCAGGGCCACCTCCGATCCGGCCTTTTCGCTCATCTTGCGATGGGTGTTGCCACAGGCGGAAAAGGTCAGGTTGTCCAGCGCCAATGACATGGTCGAGATACGGTCTTCGACCGGGCTCTTGCCGGGGATCAACATATTGAGACCGGGACCATAGGCGACCATTTCAATCACCACCTCGTCGCCTTGTGCCGCATAGTAGTTCGCCACGTTCTGCGCATTGTTCAGCGCCATGTTCATGACCTGCGGGTCGTTCTGGTTGACGTGAATGGCCACGTGATGCGTCAGCCCTTCGGCCTGTGCGCCCGCCGCCATTCCCAAAGTCAACGCCGCAGCCGTGATCAGATATTTCATAGTGGTTCCTCCCTTACATCGAAGGAGCGTACCACGGGTGCAGGCTTTTGCATGTGATTTTTGTTGTGGGGCCGATATGGCGGAAAACTACGCGTGCACAACGATTGGAACACAAAGGGTAGCGTGGTGCATAGACCATGTCTCCGCTCCCTGTTGCAGTTTTGTGGTTCTGGCAAGTGGCGCTGTTTGTATACTAAGTTTTCCAAAGGTCGTTTGGTCAAGGTTGCCTGCCTGGTTGGTGAAAACCCTCACTTTTCACTTTGTTTAGAGCAAGCTGGAACATCTTTTTTCTGTGTCAGTCAAATTGCTTAACTGCGCTACGAATACGAGTAGAACAAAAACACTTGATAGAATGCCGGAATCGGCACAAAATTTCTTCATTATTTTATTTGTTTATTTCATTCCGGAGAGATTTGATGACCTACACAATCAATGTTGCTCGTAAAAACGGTCAGGGTACGCTGACATTCAAAAGTGGCTCCGTAAACATTTCGGAAACCTGCTGGTGGGATCAAGAGGTGGTGATCGACGCGGGCTCGTACGCCGGTTATGCGACACGCATGGCCAACAAAACCGATGGGACGGACGGGGGCAATCGAGAGGCGATTTGGCTCGGACTTAAGGTGCCTTACAACGGTGACGGAAGCACAGCGAATGGGTTTTTCATTCATAAAGGCACAAGCGCGTCATGGTCCGATGGCTGTATCGTTATGCCCGGAGCCAAGGTTTATCAGATGTGGTCCGAGATTACACCAAAAGAAAGCGGGAACATCACGGTTACCATTTCAGATGAAGAAGTGAGCCGTGGCCGGCCACAGGATTGGGACTGCACTCGCCAGATGCATTCGCTGTGGGGTGGGATGCCGGAATTCTGATGATAATCCAATCATCATTCGCAGCGCTAACTGGCTCGGTTCTAGCGTGCACCGTGGCCTTTGCTCAAGAGAACCTTCCTCCTCCAGATACGCAGGACGCAGTTGAGATCGTTGAACTCATGCTTGGTCGCCCACCATCCAGACATGCAACGCCGCTTGCGGCAATGCATGGACGGGCCGAACTTTATGTGTCCTACAAGGACCGTGCATGGAACAATGACGCGGGAGCTATAAGCGTTTGGCTATTGTTGGCAGATATCGCCGTCCGCAGTAACGACGCGTCACTAACGCAATCCTACACTGCCGACATCGTTCCGGTTTATCTCAGACATACCGAAACGTTTCTTGAGGCACTCAATGGTGCACCTTGGCTTACCCCATCTACCTGCGAATTGATTGCTGGTCATTTTGGATCAGAGGACCGGACCAAAGACAATCTTGCGACGTTTTTAGAAGCCGAAGCGCAGCGTTTCCAAGATGTATTGCCGAAACCTGTCGCGGCCGGCTGCATTGCCGAGCTTACGCAGGTAGAATAAAGGCCCGACTTAGCCACTGGGCCATACAAGTGCCTTTCGTGTATCCCGAAGTCTGTAGATTTTTACCTACCCATCCATCTTCAACGCCGAGATGAACGCTTCCTGCGGGATGTCGACCTTGCCGAACTGGCGCATCTTCTTCTTACCGGCCTTCTGCTTTTCCAGAAGCTTCTTCTTGCGGGTGGCGTCGCCGCCATAGCATTTGGCGGTCACGTCTTTGCGCAGGGCGGCCAGTGTTTCGCGGGCGATCACCTTTCCACCGATGGCGGCTTGGATCGGGATCTTGAACATATGGCGCGGAATCAGATCCTTGAGCTTTTCGCACATGGCGCGGCCACGGGTTTCGGCACGGTCGCGGTGCACCATGGTAGAGAGCGCATCGACAGGTTCGTCGTTCACAAGGATCTGCATCTTCACAAGGTTGTCCTCGCGATAGCCGATCATTTGGTAGTCAAACGACGCGTAACCCTTGGTGACCGATTTCAGGCGGTCGTAGAAATCGAACACAACCTCGTTCAGCGGCAGGTCATAGACCACCATCGCGCGGTTGCCGACATAGGTCAGGTCAATCTGTTCACCGCGGCGGTCCTGACACAGCTTGAGAACATCGCCCAGGTATTCATCCGGCACAAGGATCGAAGCCTTGATGCGGGGCTCTTCAATGTGGTCGATGGTCGACGGGTCTGGCATGTCTGCCGGGTTATGCAATTCGAGCATTTCGCCGTCGCGGGTGTAGACGTGATAGATCACAGACGGGGCCGTTGTGATCAGGTCGATGTCATATTCGCGCTCAAGGCGGTCGCGGACCACCTCGAGGTGTAACAAACCCAGAAAACCGCAACGGAAGCCAAAGCCCAACGCGGCAGAGGTTTCCATCTCGGACGTGAAAGACGCGTCGTTCAGCGCAAGCTTTTCAATCGCGCCGCGCATGTCCTCAAAGTCGTTGGCATCAACAGGGAACAAGCCGCAGAACACCACCGGAATTGACGGTTTAAAGCCGGGAAGGGGTGTATCGACGCCCTTTTTCTCGGTTGTGATTGTGTCACCCACGCGGGTGTCGCTCACCTGTTTGATCTGCGCGGTGATATAGCCGATCTCGCCGGGTCCAAGCTCGTCCACAGTTTGCATGGCGGGGCGATAGACACCGATCCGGTCGATGTCATAGGTCCCGCCGGTTTTCATCATCTTGATGCGCTGGCCCTTTTTCAGAACCCCGTCAATCACGCGCACAATCACAACGACACCCAGATACGGGTCGTATTTACTGTCCACCAGCATCGCCTTGAGTGGCGCATCTGCGGTGCCTTCGTGGGGTGGTGGCAGGCGTTTCACAATGGCTTCCAGAACGGCGGGAATACCAACGCCGGTCTTGGCGGAAATCTCAAGAGCGTCCGAGGCATCAATGCCGATCACGTCTTCGATCTGTTCCTTCACGCGCTCCGGCTCGGATGCGGGCAGGTCGATCTTGTTGAGGACCGGCACGATCTCGTGGTCGGCGTCAATCGCGGTATAGACATTGGCCAGCGTCTGCGCTTCCACACCTTGCGTGGCGTCCACCACCAGCAGCGAGCCTTCGACCGCGCGCATCGACCGTGACACCTCATAGGCAAAGTCCACGTGTCCGGGCGTGTCGATCAGGTTGAGGATATAGACCTCACCGTCTTCGGCCTTGTATTCGATCCGGACCGTGTTGGCCTTGATCGTGATGCCGCGTTCCCGCTCGATGTCCATCGAGTCAAGAAGCTGTTCCTTCATCTCCCGTTCCGTCACGGTATTGGTGGACTGGATCAGCCGGTCGGCCAGGGTGGATTTCCCGTGGTCGATATGGGCAACGATGGAGAAATTACGGATGTGCGAAAGCTCTGTCATGCGCCGGATATGATGCGGTTTTGGGGTCTGGTCAAGGTGGCGCGCGCGGTCGGCGTGGTTTGACAAAAGGTGATTTGAAAACAGCTTCGGTTTCAGGCATGTTTAACACAGGCAAAGATCGCGAATTTGGGCGCAAGACCCATCGCGCGGATCAAGCAAGAGAGAGCAGGCGGCATGAAACTCTTGGCGGCAATTTTAATCACAGCTTTGGTCGCAGGATGCGGCGGCAACCGGTTTGATCGTAGTGACAGCGGTGCGGTGACCCGATTCTCGAGCGGCCCGATCAGCCGCGCGTGCCTGTCGTCGGATCGCAAAGCACGCAATTCGCGTTTGTGCGGCTGTATCCAGACCGTTGCCAACCAGTCCCTGTCGGGGGGCGATCAACGCAAGGCCGCGCGGTTCTTTGGTAACCCGCAGCGCGCTCATGATGTCTGGATGTCGCAATCGCCGTCAGACGATGCATTTTGGGAACGGTACAAGGCGTTTGCTTCGCGGTCCGAACGGTCTTGCCGGGGTTACTGAGCCAGTTCAAGAAATGCCCGCACCGACGCTTCGAACTCGCGTGGTTTTTCAGCGTGCAGCCAGTGCCCTGCGCCGGGGATCTTCGCAAAGCGGGCTGTCGGAAACAGGGCTTTGATCTGTGGCCGGTGGTCTGAGGTCACATAGTCGGACGCCGCGCCAGACAGGAACAACGTTGGTTTGTCGAATGTGCCGGTTATGTCCGGAAAACCCAGCACTTTGGGCATCTCATTCGCCAGGGTATCAAGGTTCAACTTCCAGCGTTTGCCTTTGATATCAAGAGACTGCGTAAAAAAGGCCTGAAGCGTGGGGTCCTCCACATGCGCGGCAAGCTGCGCCGAGGCGTCGGACCGTTTCTCGATGGATGCCAGATCGACCGCACGCATCGCTTCGATGAATTGGATTTGCGAATGGGTATAGGCGACCGGGGCAATATCCGCGACGATCAGGCGCTTCACCAACTCTGGCCGCGTCAGCGCCAGCACCATTGCTGCCTTGCCGCCCATTGAATGACCAACAACATCCATCACGCCACCATGTGCCTCGATCACCTCGGCCAAGTCGGCGGCCATATCGGGGTAGCTGTGGCTGTCGGACCAAAAGCTGTCGCCATGATTTCGCATGTCCACAGCAGCCACCGGGCCCCGATCTGACAAGCGTTTCGAGATGACACTCCAGTTTCGTCCGGACCCGTAAAGCCCGTGAACTATGAGTAAAGGCACAGCGTTGCCTGTCGAATTCGTAAACAGTGTGTTTAGCATAATGGCTCCTTACTGTGCGTATAAAGCCTTGAGCAAGAGGGTTTGCAGGCTTACGTGTATTCCATGGAACATGTAGAGATGATCAAGACAAATGCCGAAGCTCTTCGGTCGCTTATGGCCAAGCGGTTGGGTCTTAAACGCGGATCGCTCTCGCGGCGTGTGGCCAAGGCCGGGCGTCGTATTCCTGTTGGTGTCCGCAATGACATTGCCTTTGTTGCAGAGGCGGAAAAGCTGTCGCGCAATCCGAAGCTTGCCGTCCGACTTGATCACAACGCCACCAAAAGCGCGTATGACCGCGCGGCGGCTTATCTGAAGGCGATTGATGTTGCGGACCGGCGCAAAGGCGTTGCGTTGTCCATCATGGGCAGTGTTGCGTTCAATCTCTTGGCTGTGACGTTTCTCCTGATTGTCATCTTGCGCTGGCGCGGACTGGTCTGACGCCGTTGACCCTGCGATCTGCCACCCTAGGTGGCGTGATCATGGAAAAAGCACTTATCATCGGATCAAGCGGCGGCATTGGTACGGCACTGAGCCAAGCCCTGAGCGCACGCGGGGTCAATGTCACTGGCCTATCACGCACCGCTAACGGGCTGGATGTGACGGACGAAGCCAGTGTTGAACAGGCTTTTGGCGCGCTGGACGGTCCTTTTGACCTCATCTTTGTTGCCACCGGCGCGCTAGAGATCAACGGTGCCGAGCCTGAAAAAACCCTGCGCCATGTGACGGCGGATGCGATGATCGACCAATTCAAGCTGAACACGGTTGGCCCGTCATTGGTTTTGAAACACGCAATGCGCCTTTTGCCCCGAAAGGGACGGGCGATATTTGCCGCCCTATCGGCGCGTGTCGGGTCAATCGGCGATAACAGTCTGGGCGGCTGGTATAGCTATCGCACGTCAAAAGCGGCTCTGAACCAGATGCTTCACGGCGCCGCGATCGAGCTGGGGCGCACACATAAAGACCTGATCTGTGTGGCGCTGCACCCGGGTACGGTCGAGACCGCGTTCACCGAAAAATATGCGGCCAACCATCCGACTGTGCCCGCAGACAAAGCGGCAGAAAACCTGCTTTCGGTTCTTGATGGTCTTACACCTGATCAATCGGGCGGCTTTTTCGACTGGCAGGGCAAAGAGGTACCGTGGTGACCCGACTTGTCCTTGTTCTGGGGGACCAGCTGTCCGACACGCTGTCCGCGCTTGAGGCGGCTGACCAAGCATCTGATGTGGTTGTCATGGCAGAGGTCGCCGAAGAAGCGACTTATGTTCAGCACCATCCCAAGAAAATCGCGTTCATATTCGCTGCGATGCGCAAATTTGCGGCCAGGCTGAAAGAAGACGGTTGGGACGTGCGCTACAGCAAGCTGGACGACACCGACAATGCCGGGTCGATCCCCGGAGAATTGCTGCGCCGCGCCGAAGAGACAGGTGCATCAGAGCTGATTGCCACCCAACCGGGCGAATGGCGATTGATCCAAGCGCTTGAGGATATGCCGCTCAAGCTGACCGTGAAATCAGACACGCGGTTTGTCAGCACACAAGACGAGTTCGACACATGGGCAGAGGGCCGCAAAGCGCTGCGCATGGAATATTTCTACCGCGACATGCGCCGCAAGACCGGGCTTTTGATGGATGGCGACCAGCCGGAAGGCGGCAAGTGGAACTACGATTCCGAAAACCGTAAACCGGCGCCCGATGATATCGCTTTTTCTGGCCCGATGCAGTTCACACCCGACGAGACCGTCGAAGAGGTGCTGGATCTGGTCGAGGCACGGTTTGGCAATTCGTTCGGAACATTGCGCCCGTTCTGGTTTGCGACGGATCAAACCCAAGCCCGCCGCGCGCTGACGCATTTCATCACCTATGCGCTGCCCCGCTTTGGTGACTTTCAGGACGCGATGATGAATGACAATCGCTTCCTCTATCACGCAATGATCTCGCCCTATCTGAATGTCGGGTTGCTGGACCCGATGGAGGTCTGCAAAACGGCGGAAGAGGCCTATAAAGAAGGCCACGCGCCGCTGAACGCAGTCGAAGGTTTTATCCGCCAGATCATCGGCTGGCGAGAATATGTGCGTGGCATCTATTTCCGTGAAGGCCCGGATTATCCGCGCCGTAATGCGCTGAACCATCAGCGCAAGCTCCCTGATTTTTACTGGACGGGTGACACCGACATGAACTGCCTGTCCAAGTCCATCACGCAGACGGCGGACGAGGCCTATGCCCACCACATTCAGCGATTGATGGTCACCGGCAATTTCGCGCTTCTGGCGGGGATTAACCCCCACGAGGTGCATGAGTGGTATCTGCGTGTCTATATCGACGCATTTGAATGGGTCGAAGCGCCCAATGTGGTCGGCATGAGCCAATTCGCGGATGGCGGAATCATCGCGTCCAAGCCCTACGTATCGTCGGGCGCATATATCAATCGGATGTCGGATTACTGCAAATCCTGCCGCTACAAGGTTCAGGACAAGACCGGCAAAGATGCCTGTCCGTTCAATGTGCTTTATTGGCACTTCCTTGATCGGCACGCGGATCGGTTCAGCGGAAATAACCGCATGAACCAGATCTACGCCAATTGGAAGCGGATGGACGCGGATCGCAAAAAGACAATCCTCTCCGAGGCCGAGGCGTTTCTCGACGGGTTGAGCTAGGTGTTCTGATCAACCCGTCATCCCGCCAAGGCAGCGTAGCTTAGCCATAATGGGCCACCGGTGTACCCGCGATTGCAGCCATATTCAGCAAACCCCGCGCGGTGATCCCTGAGGTGACCACATGTGCCCGGTTGCCCATGCCCATAAGGATTGGCCCGACTTCCAACCCGCCCGCACGCATCTTGAGGATGTTGCGCACCGCAGAGGCGGCATCGGCATGTCCGAAGATCAGCACATTGGCGACACCTTGCATCCGGTTGCCTGGCAGCAACCGTTCGCGCAGCTCGGGGTCAAGCGCGGCGTCAACGTTCATCTCGCCCTCGTAGCAAAAATCGCGTGGCGTGGAATCCAGCAGGTCAATCGCCTCGCGCAGCCGTTTGCCCGATCCCTCGTTTTGGTTGCCGAACTGCGATTGTGAGCAAAACGCGATGTTTGGCGTCAGCCCGAAACGACGCACGTGGCGTGCGGCACCAATGGCTGTCTGGGCCAATTCTTCGGGTGTCGGCAGAGACCTCACATGGGTGTCGGCAATGAACAATGGCCCGTCTTCAAGAATCATCATGCTCAGTGCGCCATGTGGCGTGTACTCCTCAGACCCAAGAACCTGAGTGACATAGTTCAGATGCCAACGGAACTCACCAAAGGTGCCGCAGATCAGACTGTCGGCTTCTTCACGCTGAACCATGACCGCACCAATCGCAGTGGTGTTGGTGCGCATGATTGCACGGGCCAAATCGGGGGTTACGCCACGCCGCGCCATGATTTTGTGATAGGTTTCCCAATAGTCGCGATAGCGGGGGTCGTTTTCCGGGTTCACCAACGTGAAATCCCGCTCGGGCCGGATCTCCAGCCCCAAACGTTCGCAGCGCGTTGCAATCACATCGGGACGGCCAATGAGAATTGGCGTTTCTGTCGTTTCCTCCAAAATCGCCTGTGCTGCCCGGAGGACTCGCTCGTCCTCGCCTTCGGCAAAGACGATGCGACGTGATGCGGTCGCTGCGGCGTGAAAGACCGGGCGCATCAGCAGCGCGGATTTGTAAACGCTGGCATCCAGCTTGGCTTTGTAGGCTTCAACATCTTCAAGCGGCCGCAACGCTACGCCAGACTCCATTGCAGCCTTTGCAACTGCGGTGGACACCACGCCCGACAGGCGCGGATCGAACGGTTTCGGGATCAGATAATCCGGCCCGAAGGTCAGCTGCTCGCCACTATAGGCAGCGGCGGCCTCGGCGCTGGTCGTGGCGCGGGCCAGCTTTGCAATTCCTTCCACACAAGCGATCTTCATCTCGTCATTGATGTCGGTCGCGCCAACATCCAACGCTCCGCGAAAGATAAACGGGAAGCACAGAACGTTGTTGACCTGATTGGGAAAATCGCTCCGGCCTGTGGCCATGATGGCATCCGGTGCAACCTTTCGTACCTCTTCCGGCAGGATTTCCGGGGTGGGGTTGGCCAGCGCAAAAATGATCGGCTGCTTGGCCATCTTGGCGACCATCTCTGGTGTCAGCACTTTGGGTCCGCTAAGGCCAAGGAACAGGTCAGCCCCTTCGATCACATCGTCCAGCGACCGCAGATCGCTTTTCTGCGCATAGGCCGCTTTCTGCGGGTTCATATCTTCCGCTCGGCCTTCGTAGACCAAGCCATGAATGTCGCACAGCCAGATGTTTTCGCGTTTGACCCCCAGTTTGACGAGCATGTTGAGACAGGCAATGCCAGCTGCCCCGCCGCCTGTCGAAACGATCTTGATGTCTTCGAACGCCTTGCCCGCGACATGAAGCGCATTGGTTGCGGCTGCTCCGACAACAATCGCCGTGCCATGCTGGTCATCATGGAAAACCGGAATGTTCATCCGCTCGCGGCAGAGCTTTTCAACGATAAAGCAATCGGGCGCTTTGATGTCTTCAAGGTTGATCGCGCCGAATGTCGGCTCTAGTGCGCAGACGATATCGGCCAGTTTCTTTGGATCGCTTTCGTTCACTTCAATGTCGAAACAGTCGATATTGGCGAACTTCTTGAACAGAACGGCCTTGCCTTCCATGACCGGTTTCGACGCGAGTGCGCCAATATTGCCCAACCCCAGAACCGCTGTCCCATTGGTGACAACCGCCACCAGATTGCCCTTGGACGTGTAACGTGCGGCGTTCGTCGCGTCCGATTTGATCTCAAGACAGGCTTCGGCCACCCCGGGGCTGTAGGCGCGAGCAAGATCGCGTCCGTTTGCTAACGGCTTGGTGGCACGGATTTCCAGTTTTCCCGGCTTTGGATGCTCGTGGTAGAAAAGCGCTGCCTGACGCAGCGATTCATTGGTATTTTCCGACATGACAAGGTCCCGCTCAAATTTGGTTTAGAGTTAAACCTTTTTTACAGAGAGGGAAAGGGCACTCCGTTGCCCCTGCGGCAAGTCGCTCAGTCAAGATACTCTTCGAGATGCGCAATGCGCCGTTCTGCCTGCCGCCTTGTCAGGCTTCCGTCAAAAGCCTCATCTGCACGTTCAGTCAACTCACGCAGCTTAATTGCCTGATCTTCGGTCATTTGTTCTTCGGGGTCAGGCCCCAATCCCAGCGATGGATCAAGGGCGACACTATTTTGAATTGGCATAAAGACCTCCTGTGTTTGGCGGAAAACGCGAACGTTGCGTTTCCGGTTCCGCCAGCCCTTGCAATCAGATGCCCAGCCTCGCAATCATACGGGTCTTATTAATGACGGGCAGGGGACATATGGAACTGAAAGATGCGGCGCGAATGGTGCGGGAAAACGCCTACGCACCTTATTCCGATTTCAAGGTTGGTGCAGCGCTGCGGGCCGATGACGGCAAGGTCTATGTCGGCTGCAATGTCGAAAACGTAGCCTATCCCGAAGGCACTTGTGCAGAGGCAGGGGCCATCGCTGCCATGATCGCATCCGGAGCGCACCGGATTGTCGAGGCTTACGTGATCGCCGACAGCCCGAACCCGGTGCCCCCTTGTGGCGGTTGCCGTCAGAAGCTTTCGGAATTCGCCGCGCGCGATGTGTCGGTGACATTGGCCACCACGGAGGGTGCCGAATTCCGGACCACCGTGGGCGATTTGTTGCCCGGCGCATTTGACGCTGGCCATATGGAAAAACCCTGATGGACGCACGCGCCATCATCGCGACCCTGCGCAAAGGGGCCACGCCGGATGCTGCCGCGTTGACGTGGTTCGCCAAGGGTCTCGCGGACGGCACTGTCAGTGACGCGCAGGCGGGGGCGTTTGCCATGGGCGTCTGCTTGAACGGGCTGGACGATACGGGCCGTGCCGCGTTCACCGCCGCCATGCGCGACAGCGGTAAGGTTCTGCGCTGGGACTTGGACGCGCCTGTTCTGGACAAACACTCAACTGGCGGCGTCGGCGATTGCGTCAGTCTGATCCTTGCACCGGCGCTTGCCGCTTGCGGTGTCTATGTTCCGATGATCTCGGGGCGGGGGTTGGGTCACACCGGTGGCACGCTCGATAAGCTCGAAGCCATCCCCGGATTCCGCACCACCCTGACCGAAGATCAGTTCCGCCAGGTGGTGGCCAAAGTGGGATGTGCCATCGTCAGCGCCAGTGCCGACATCGCCCCTGCGGACAAGCGGCTCTATGCGATCCGCGATGTGACAGCGACGGTGGAAAGCCTTGATCTTATCACCGCGTCGATCTTGTCAAAGAAACTTGCTGCTGGCCTGCAAGGGCTCGTGCTCGATGTCAAATGCGGCTCGGGTGCGTTTATGAAATCCGCTGATGACGCGCGCGCTTTGGCCCGTGCACTTGTCGACACCGCCAACGC
The DNA here is from genome assembly GCA_043585115.1 of Marivita sp. Classification (GTDB taxonomy): domain Bacteria; phylum Pseudomonadota; class Alphaproteobacteria; order Rhodobacterales; family Rhodobacteraceae; genus Marivita. The sequence goes on along the minus strand of CP121326.1, from coordinate 1,285,075 downwards.
GACGGCCTGCCCGACGTCGGCGCTGATCACCGACATGTCGCAACCCCTGGCGCCCAGCCTCGGTAATGCGCTTGAGGTGATCGAGGTGATGCGGGTGCTCACCGGAGACGGCTCTGACCGTTTGCGCGACCTGACCATTGCTTTGGGCGGTGCGCTTTTGGACCAGGCGGGGATCAGTGACGGAAGCGCAAAACTCAGCGCGGCTATTTCTGGCGGTGCTGCAGCCGAGACATTCGGCGCAATGGTCTATGCGATGGGTGGACCGGTGCACTTTGTCAAAGACTGGGCCCGTTTCCTGCCCGAAGCACCGGTCATCCGCGAAGTGACGGCAAAGACCTCTGGCACAGTGACGGCCATTGATGGCGAGGCGCTGGGCCTTGCTGTCGTGGCACTCGGAGGCGGGCGCCAGATCGAGACAGATGTGGTCGATCCCGCTGTGGGCCTGAGCGATGTGGCCTCCATCGGTGACCGCGTGACAAAGGGCCAGCCGCTTGCGCGCATCCATGCCGCCCGCGAAGCGCAGGCAGACATTGCCGAAAAGGCCGTGCATGCTGCAATCACGTTGGGCGAAGGGCCGGTGAACGCCCCCGATCTGGTACTGGAGCATATCACATGACCCGCGCGTTTCTCGTTGTGATGGATTCTGTTGGCATCGGCGGCGCGCCGGACGCAGATCAATTCTTTAACGATGGCAGCCCAGATACAGGTGCAAACACGCTCTTGCACATTGCCGCGGCCTGCGCAGATGGCGCGGCAGAGGACGGCCGAAGCGGTCCGCTCAACCTACCGACGCTTGATGCACTGGGCCTTGGGCGGGCCGTGGCATTGGCCAGCGGCGCGCATCCACCAGGGTTAAACACCACACCCCAAGGACGATGGGGAGCCGCGACCGAGGTGTCAAAGGGCAAGGATACGCCCTCGGGGCATTGGGAACTCGCCGGTCTGCCTGTGCCATGGGACTGGACCTATCTGCCAGACACCGTGCCGTCTTTTCCCGAGGACATCACCCAGCGCATCTGCGACCTGGCCGGAACCGACGGTATCCTTGGCAATTGCCACAGCAATGGCATCAAGGTGATCGAAGATTTCGGCGTCGAACACCTGCGCACAGGCAAACCCATATGCTACACCTCTGCCGACAGCGTCCTGCAGATCGCCGCACATGAAGAGGCGTTTGGCGTCGAACGTTTGCTCAAACTCTGCGAAGACCTCGCGCCGATGTGCCATGCACGCAAGATCGGCCGCGTGATCGCGCGGCCCTTTATTGGGCAAGACGGTTGCTTTGAACGCACCACCAATCGCCGCGACTATGCCATCGCACCGCCAGAGCCTGTTCTCACCAATTGGGTGCAGGACGCCGGGCAAAAAGTGATCGGCATTGGCAAAATTGGGGACATCTTCTCGATGGCCGGGATCGACAGCGTCCACAAAGGATCAGACGCAAAACTGATAGCGCATCTCGGGCATCAGATTGACACCGCCCCCGACGGCGCGCTGATCTTTGCGAATTTCGTCGAGTTCGACAGCAAATACGGACACCGCCGCGATGTCTCGGGCTATGCAAGGGCGCTCGAATGGTTCGACAGCCAACTCGCCATGCTTCTGCCAAAGCTGAAAGCTGATGACCTGTTGCTCATCACGGCAGATCATGGCAACGACCCCACATGGATCGGCACGGACCATACCCGTGAACGTGTCCCGGTGTTGATGGCCGGGGCAGGGACCGGCGAAATCGGGCATGTCGGGTTTGTCGATGTGGCTGCCAGCATCGCCCAACATCTGGGTGTCACTGCAAAAGGATCGGGGCGGAGTTTCCTGTGATGGATGAAGAAGAACGCGACCGTCTGAGCCGTCCTCTGGACGAAGAACAGCTTGACCGCATTATGCGTCTGCCAAAGTCGAACTGCATCTGCACCATGAAGGTGCGGCACCGCCGTCATTCATCAAAGGGCTGGCAAAAGAAAAATCCGTCAATCTGGATGGTGTCTTCAAGCCCGATGGCAGCTATGCCTTCCGCGATTTCGTGCATTTCCTGAGCGTCTATGAAGCCGCTACAAGCGTTTTGAAAACGCCAGAAGATTACGCCCGCCTGACCAAAGCTGTGCTTGAAGAAAGCGCCGCAAATGATGTGGTGTACTCTGAAACCTTTCTGTCGCCTGATTTCTGCGGTGGCAGCGATGTCGGCGCATGGCGCGAATATCTGCATGCGATCAAAGACGCCGCAGACGAGGCCGAACGCGACCACGGCATCATCCTGCGCGGAATCGTCACCTGTATTCGCCATTTCGGTCCGGAGAAGGCCAAAGCCTCGGCGCTCTGTGCTGCCGAGACTGCAGGTGACTGGATCGTGGGATTCGGTATCGCTGGCGACGAAATGAAGGGCAAACCCAAGGACTTTGCCTACAGCTTTGACATGGCACGCGAAGCCGGGCTGCGGCTGACCGCCCACGCGGGCGAATGGGGCGGGGCACAATCGGTGCGCGACGCCGTGGATGATCTGCGCGTCGAACGCATTGGTCACGGCGTGCATGCAATCAACGATCTGGCGCTTGTGGACAAGCTTGTGGAGAACGAAATTACCCTCGAAGTTTGCCCCGGTTCCAACGTTGTCCTCAACGTTTACCCAAGCCTCGACCGGCACCCTATTGAAATGCTGCGCAAACGCGGTGTGAAGGTCACGGTGTCCACCGATGATCCGCCGTTTTTCCACACCACGATGCGGGATGAATACCTCAACCTTGCGCGCACATTCCGCTGGGACGAGACCGTTTTTGCCGAACTGAATGACACCGCCGCCCGCGCGGCCTTCTGCGACGAGGACACGCGCACGCGCGTCCTGAAACGACTGGAGCGCATATGACCGATCACCTGACCATCGTTGACCACCCGCTTGTTCAGCACAAACTGAGCCTGATGCGCGAGAAGGAAACCTCGACCAAATCGTTCCGTCAATTGTTGCGAGAAATCAGCCACTTGCTCGCCTATGAGGTGACGCGCAACCTGCCGCTGACCACCCGAAAAATCGAAACACCCATGTGCGAAATGGATGCGCCGGTGATCGACGGTAAGAAACTTGCCCTGATCTCGATCCTGCGCGCGGGCAACGGCCTGCTGGACGGTATCCTTGAACTGATCCCTGCTGCGCGCGTCGGCTTCGTCGGGTTGTATCGCGATGAAGAAACCCTCAAGCCGGTGCAGTATTACTTCAAAGTCCCCACGCAACTTGATGAACGCGTGACGATTGTTGTCGATCCGATGCTGGCCACCGGCAACAGCTCTGCCGCCGCGATCGATCTGGTCAAAGACGCAGGCGCCAAGAACATCATCTTCCTCTGCCTGCTCGCCGCCCCCGAAGGCGTCGCTCGCATGAAAGAAGCCCATCCCGACGTGCCCATCGTCACCGCCGCCCTCGATGAACGCCTGAACGAGAACGGATATATCGTGCCGGGCCTTGGCGATGCAGGCGACCGGATGTTCGGAACGAAATAGCGGCCAGCACGCAGAAAGATCGCTTTTTCTGATCCGTGCAAGGCTAAGTTGAAGCGTAAGGGGGTGACTTACGCTCAACTTGTTGAAAGGCTTGCTGATATTGGAATCAGTGAGAAAGAGGTGAACGTCGCCAACAAGCTGTCCCGAGGGACGTTTTAAGCGGCGTTTATGTTGGCATGTCTAAGAGCCGTTGGGTCATCGCAGTTGCATTCGGATTAATCGCCACATTAGGGGCGGCTCAAAATCAGCCCGCTCCCGAAAATCAACCAAGCCAAAACGAAAGCCCCACTGACAGACAAGACGAACGCGGCGCAGATCAGGCGCAACCCGTTGACATTACGACCGTTCTCGAACGCATCGAAAGCGCGATCCGTGACCTTAAAGCCGAAGTTGACGAGGTAGAGCAAAACAGACAACGCGACGCCAGTCAGCGCGACCTTGACGCCCAAGAAGGTATGGCCTGGTGGGCTGAGTTGATGTTCTACGCTGCAAGTGCTTCCGTTTTGCTAACTGCTATTGCGCTGTGGGCGATTATTCGGACACTCCACCAAACTAGACGCGCAGCGGAAGCCTCCGAAGGAATGCTCGCGGAAGCCCGAGCAACAACCGATGCTGCGAACAAAAGTCTCGCCGCTAATAGTGAAACGACTTTCAATCAGCTTAGGCCGTGGGTTTTGCCCTATAAATGCGAAGTTTCGTTTAGATATCTGGGAATTCGCGGCACTGGTATAATGCCACAAGAGGTCTGCATCGACGTCATATGGGAAAACGCCGGTCAAAGCCCCGCTCTTGATGTAGGTTTGTTTGTAAAAGTTATTGAAGTCGCAACAGGTGAGTTGCCTCCGACATTCGAAGTTACAGAAATCGCCTCTACCGTTGTTCTTGGTCCTAAAAGCAAAGCAAACACCGTCCAAACTATCGTTGACGGCCAACTTGCGCAGCGCCTCATGGACGGACAAGTTGACTGCTGGATCTTTAGTCGATCTGATTACGCTACACGACTGGGAGGGGGGCACCGCTTCTCTAGCGAGGCTACGTTCAGAGTGAGCTTCACAGGCCAGAAAACAAGAAGCCACGACACAGGCGACCTTGTGCCGGTTTACAATGTGCTTACTGAAGGTCCGCAAAACAGCGCTACTTAGCATTGCACACACCTCGCCGTAGCTTAGTGCGTTTGATTCATAAGGCCGCGAAATAGACCTTTACACTCAAAGGGCTGGCGGGCAGTCTTGGGTCACATCTGTGGGGACAGACTTATGACCGGGTTTACCATCAAGACCGTGACCGCTGTGGTCGCGGTGATTGTTTCATCAGTATGCGCCTCGGCGCAGGGGTTGCAGGTCAGCCCACCGGCGGAGTTTCCGCCGTCCAGCTATACCGCCACGCAATATGTCGATAGCCGTGGCTGCGTCTATGTCCGGGCCGGTGTTGACGGGGTGGTAAGCTGGGTGCCGCGTGTTTCACGTCAGCGGACACCGATCTGTGGTCAGCAGCCCAGTCTCGTATCTCCGGACCCGATCGTGGTTGCCGAGGCCGCGCCCGTTGTCATCACACCGCAGCGCGTGGTGCCGTCTGTGCCAAGACGCACTGTCCAATCCCAGAAATACACCCGATCGCATGTCGCACCGCAACCGCGGGTCTATCAGGAACGGATCGTGCCCAAGCATGTTTATGACGCGCAAGGCAACACGCTGCCGAAGGTGCCTAAGGGATATAAACCGGCGTGGGAAGACGACCGTCTGAATCCGCATCGCGCGCACATGACGCGTCAGGGCTACCGCGCGACCCAGCAGATCTGGAGCAACACTGTGCCACGCAAGCTGCTCAGCGGCGGTCAAAAGATCAAAGAGCCGATCATCGTCGGGCGCGGCAAAGGCCTTGGCCACTGATCACTCGCCACAGATCCCCTGCAATCGCAGCCAGTCCGCATCGCTCAGAACGGGGCGGGGGCTTTGACCTGCCATCGGGTCGGCTTCGATCAGCGGTAGTGTGGATTCGCCTGTGATATCAATCGCGTAGGCGTAAGGTGTTGTGCGCAGTTCGGCGGTTGCGAAGCCTGCGATGATCACGTCCTCGGACAGTTGGATGGGGGGCTGTGACAGTAGATATTCGCTATACCGTTCCAGATCGGCTTCGGTCATTTCACCCGTCGTCAAAAGCCGAAGGCTCGACCACAATCCGGTCTGGATCAGCATGTCTTCAAGAGGGTCTTGCGAGAGCGCCCGCAAACGTTCGGTCAGAACGTAGCCTGCGGTCACATCCGGTTCTTCGGGGTCTTCGATCAGCGCGCGGTTCAACAGGATGCGGCCACCGGGCAGATGCGCGGTCTGGCTGACGCCACCCGGCAGCACCACAAGCGCACCCCGCTGCGCCGGTCCCAACACGCGCGAGGCCAGCCGTCGCAAGGGTTCGCGGGCATCGCGTGTCATGCAGGGTTGACCGGAAATGCGTGTGATCCGGGCCAAAAGAGCATCCCCGATCTCGTCCCGTTTGACCGACGGCACCACCTGCACCGTATGCCGCAACAGCGCATCTGGCAGCCAAAAGGTGATCCCTCCGATCACCGTCGCAGCAATCAGACCAGTGATCCAGAACCGCAGCTTTCCGGGCTTCGGACGCGATTTGTCGATGGCCGAGCGGATGCGCTCGATCGCCTCAACCATTTGGGTGCTGTCCTCGCCGAATTCGAGTGTTTCGCCGGGGTCGCCATCGGGGTGATATATCGCGGGCATTTGCCCTTTGTTGGCCCGGGCCACAGCGGCAACCGACCAATGCGCCATCACGTTTTCGCGCAAATCAAAGATCGTCAACGAGGCATCGCCCAAGGACACGATGACATCCTTGCGCTGGTCGGCGGGGGTTGCACGCCAGACACCTTCGGCCTCGAGCCGTTGAAATTCCTTTAGTGCGGTCATGCGGGCTGCTCTGCCTCATCCATTGAATGAAACGGTACACCGATCGGCGATTCCCCGCAATGCGACACGCAACGGCGTGGCCACACTGATAAGCGCCACACGACGCCCCCAATACCAAACGCGCAGCGTGGGTGCTTGGAGGAGGCGGGCTGTCGATTAATTTGGTTGAATGACGGCTCCCAGCCCAATTTGGGCATTCGAACGCGGCGCAGCGGCAGACGCAGCTTCGATAGCGATGGCGGGTTCCAGGCATTCGCCGCAACCGCGAGAGGCCCGTGCCAGAAATGCAAAACTGGCCATTCACCACCCCTTAGATAATTGCGTCGATGCTGCAGTATGCAACTATGTCAGCCAAGCGCAGTTAGCGAAATTTGCAGAATACGTGAACACTGATTTGCTTCCGGTATTCGCCTCCATAATTCCTTCAATGACTTAGATGGTGTTTGAGTGAAACGCAGTTTTTCGTGTAAGCAGGCTGCCTAAACATTCTCACTATGTTCCCCCGCTTGCTACTCCGAGGCTCGCTACCACTTCGCCTGGTCCTAAGCACTCCGAACCAAATTACCCATTGACCATTTCCGATTTTGCACCTACACGTAGGTTGAAAATCGGAAATGGAGGGTGGCGTGCCTGATAATGCAAACATCCCGCCTAGAGGTCCCCTGGAACTAGAATGCCGCGTGTATTCGACGCCTGTGGACCGCCGAGAGCGGCTTCATCAGTTGGGCGTACCGGAAGAATTGCTCGTGGAAGCAGTTCAACGTGGCGTCGCAGAAAAACTGACGGCTGAAATTTATGACCCGGCAACAGCAGGCGGCTATGACTTGTATCGCTACACCACCCGTCACTAGCGGGAAGGGCTTCATCGCCGGGGCTGGGAGTTGAGCGATAGCAACAACATTGCACTTGTTCGCGATCCAGTAGACGAAACAGTATTGATAGTTTGCAGCGGCGACCAACAAACCGGCCAAATGATGGGTGACGCCCCCAGAACCAAACGATCAAAGGGCGATGTGTTTCTTGAAGTTACCGAAGTCGTTGCGATTGATCTTCTGGGTTACGAGGAAACGGAAACGAGGACGGTTGCCCTGCCAGACGCAAAGGTTTGGCTGCTGCTTCACTATCATGCGATCACGAACGGCCAGGAAGTGCTTCGTGCAGAACTTTCGCGTCCCAGAGTTGCGGAAGGTGGCACCATCACTGAATGGAGTGAGCGGATTATCTTGTATGTCCCGCTTCCAGATGCGATGCCCGATGACGAAACCGGATCGGACAACGGCCCGATTATAACACCTGACGTGAAGATTAGGATCTGAGATGAACGGAAGTAGGCTTGAGGTGGCGAGGAAGCGAAAAGGCTACTCGCGGCCACAGCTTGCTGATCTTATGGGAGTAACGTCTCGTACCATCAATGGCTGGGAGTCTGGTGCACCTATTCCAGAAGACCGTGTTGAGGCCTTGGTGCGGGAGTTGGGATTCTCACGCGAATTCCTGAATCTGCCAGACCCAGCAAGTGTATCAACGGATGCTGTGAGCTTTCGCTCGTTGAGCAGGAAAACTGCGACGCAGCGCGATGCTGCTTTGGCAATGTGTGACCTCGCAGTTGATTTGTCGGCTTGGATTGATCCGCGCTTTGGCCGAAATGATGTGTCTCTGCCGGACCTGTCCGATGAAAATGCTGATTTCTCAGCGGATTTGCTTCGTCGTGATTGGGCGTTAGGCACAGCTCCGATTGCCAATTTGATGCACCTTCTTGAAGCCAAGGGGGTGAGATTGTTCGCTTTGCCGAATAACTGTCGCGAGATTGATGCGTGCTCGTTCTGGATGGACAGCATCCCTTACATGCTGGTGGACACAACCCGTTCCGCCGAACGAATTCGTTTTAACCTGGCTCACGAACTCGGACACTTGGTCTTGCATCGACATGGTGCACCAATTGGGCAAGCTGCTGAAAAAGAAGCAAACGCCTTTGCGTCAGCGTTCTTGATGACAGAGGCAAGCCTCCAGCAGCGCTTGCCAAGACAGATGTCTGTCGAGTCTGTTGTACGGATGAAGCGTCATTGGGGTGTCTCGGCTATGGCATTGGCCTACCGCCTTAACAAAGTTGGAAGGCTACGCGATTGGCACTACAAGACGATGGTAATTGAAATGCGCCGTCGCAAGTATCACGAGTCTGAACCGGAACCTATGGCACACGAACAGTCCTACGTTTTGGACTTGGTGCTGCGAACCTTGCTGCAAAGAGGTATTTCTCTACGCGTTGTAGCTGGCGAAACCCGCCTTCCGCACAGCGAGGTGGTCGGACTAATGCAAGGATTGGCAACACTTGCGATTTCGGAACATGACATTGCAAGCCCAACTGAACGTCGCGCAGCGTTGCGGTTGGTGTAGTTCACTCTGACCGAACGCTCAGATGTATCTAAGCAGGCTGACTAAACTATCGACTTTTGTTCGCGACCGTTCAAAAGGTACCGCCCGTCGTTAGCGACCGTACTTGCGATGGTCTTTTGAAACAGCGCTTCTCGTGAGGTATGGCCTTGGTCGAGTTTTTCGATAATTGGTTGCGCAGTGTCCGCATTCCAAGCTTTCACGTGCCCTGACTTGTCTTTCAACTTCGACTTTGAAAACAGGCTTTTGTAACGCTGTGGGGTGATGCCGACAAACTGCTTAAACACCACTTTGTCTTTGTCAGGTTTCTTTTGGTCAATCGATATCGAGTCAGGATAAAGGTCATCGGCAAAGCTTTTCGCGTAAGGTTCTAGATAGAACACCTCACTGACGCCGGTCGCTACGATGTGCTTTGAACAATTGTGACACGGGAAGGTCGTGCAGTATAAACTTGAACCCGCCAAGCTTAGTCCCAATCGCGCAGCGGTGGAAATCGCCGCCATCTCCGCATGGACTGCCCGCCCGTATTCCAGAGTATCCAGGATTTGAGCCTTCTCGAGCGGCGAGTCCTTTGCGTCAATGAAGGCTTCGGCGATAGCCAAGTCATCTTCAAAATTTCGCTTCAGCTCGCCAGACCTCGCTAGTCTTTGGACGACTTCGATCAGCATTTGACGCTTGCGAATAGTGTTTGGGTCTTTGCCCAATGCGACATCGCGACCATCCTCACCATCCTCAGGCCAATACGTTCCACCCCGAGATTTCGGAGCTTCGTTGTAACCGGTTGAAATTATGTCGCTATCTCTTGAAATTGCGGCCCCGACCTGCCGCGCGGTATCACAAGAGGTCAGGGAAGTTTGGTAGGCTAAGTTTAGGAAAAACTCGCCTTTTGTTGGCGAAATCACAAAGTTTCCAAAAAGTGCAAAGAAAAAGCGCTTCAAAAGCTTTTCAAGTTGGTCGCCATCCGAGGTATCGACCACTACATCCGCTAGAGGGAATACATCACTGACACGTTGGCCGTGGGGCACTGAAGATTCGTCGCCATCTCTAGCTACGAGCTCCATAGCTGCTGCCTGCCATTTGTCCGACTTTGGGCTATCAGAATGCCCATCTGCAATCTTCTGGGCTAATGTCTGCTTAATAAAATCACTTGGAGAGTGGCACGAAATTAGAATGAACTGCTGGCCGTAGATGGAGCGAAGCGCCGCGACTTCCTCAGGGCGCTTGATCTGGTCAATAATATAAGCAGTCCGCCTCAATGGTAGCGCAGCGTTGCCATCCATGTTTTTTTCGCGCCTGACGGCTCGAATTCTTTCGACTGCATACGACACGAAAAAGTCGTCCCGGTCGGTGAGTCTCCGCACGTCATTGCATGCGCTGATGTATGTTTCGTATCGTTTTTCGACGGGTGCTTCGACCAGTTCGAAGCCAAACCTTGGGTCCTTCACAAAGTCCGTCAACTTAATGTGGTGGTGCCTGTAGTGAAGACTGTGCAGCGTATCTTGGACGCGCTTTATGACCGTCGGCATGTCTGCGCCCAGACGCCCCACAAGACCGACTATCAGTTCCGCATCTACTACTTTTTCCATACACTGATCCTCAATGACCGCGTGACACGCTAGTGTACGTGTGCAACACTGTCCACAACATCTTGACAGGGAGAGACCATGCAGAATCGAGAACAGGCCCCGCAGTTCGATTTCTCAAGTTCATTTGCGCAGACCCTCAAGGACTACGAGCAAACATCCGAAGCCTCACAAGCCGACTTCGAACGTGCCAGAGAGTGGCGTGATAACCGCGAAAAAGATCATATTGTTGAGATGAAGTAATTTCGCTGGAAGTACGCGATTTACAACGCCGACAAATTTTGAAGCACGGGGCCGCCATAATCGGCCCCGTGCTTCATTTGAGGTCTGGAGACATACTTTGATGCGGTCAAGAAGCGTCTCAACCTTAACGTTTGCCGAACTTGATCACGCAGCGAACGGCCGCTAAGCGGGCTGCAACCGCAGCATTCGACTTATGGTCTGAGAGTCTGCATTGGGCCGGTAACGTCTCGATAGGCGACCAAGGTTTGCAACTTTGCAAAGCCCACTCCCTGCGCATCGCTGCCGTTCGTTTACAGCTAAACATCAGTCACAATGACCTCAAAGCTGTCCTTCGCACTTTCACAGCGCCTTCGCCCGTTCGCGCAGTTGGAACTTCTGGATTTTGCCTGTTGAGGTTTTGGGCAGTTCCTCGAACACCACGGTTTTCGGTGTTTTGAAGCCCGCCAAACGGGACCGGGCAAAGGCGATGAGCTCGTCTTCGGTGGCGCTGTGGTTGCCCTTCAGCTCGACAAAGGCACAGGGCACCTCGCCCCATTTGTCGTCCGGCTTGGCAACCACGGCACAGAGCAGCACCGCGTCATGCGCCATCAGGCAGCCTTCGACCTCGACCGATGAGATGTTTTCACCACCAGAGATAATGATGTCCTTCGCCCGATCCGCGATCTGGCAATAGTTATCGGAATGCATGACTGCGATGTCGCCGGAATGGAAATACCCGCCTTCAAAGGCCTCGGCGGTGGCCTGTGGGTTCTTGAGGTACCCCTTCATGACGGAATTGCCGCGAATGACGATTTCGCCCTGTGTGGCCCCGTCGCGCGCCACTGGGCGGCCGTCCTCGCCAATCACATCAATGGCTTCCATCATGGGAAAGGCCACACCTTGCCGTGCTTTGATGGCGGATTGCGCGTCTTGGTCCAACCCATCCCACGCATCGCCATTCCAGACACATTCGGTGACGTGGCCATAGGTCTCGGTCAGCCCGTAGACCTGCATCACATCAAATCCCAGATCGCCGATCTTGGCGAGGGTGGCAGGGGCAGGGGGCGCGCCTGCGGTGTAGACTTTTACCAAATGGTCAAATTCCCGACGCGCGCCGGGTTCGGAGTTGACGATCATGTTCAGAACAATGGGCGCGCCGCCGAAATGGGTGACACCTTCATCCGCAATCGCGTCGTAAATCGCCTTTGCGCTGATATCGCGACAGCACACGACCGTCCCGCCCAGCAGCGGCATCATCCATGTGTGGTTCCAGCCGTTGCAGTGGAACAGCGGCACAATCGTCAGGTATTTGGGCCGCAACGCCATTTCCCAACTGATCGCTGTGCCCATCGTCATCAGATATGCGCCACGATGATGGTAAACGACGCCTTTGGGTCGTCCCGTGGTGCCAGAGGTATAATTCAGCGCAAGGCTTTCCCATTCGTCCTCGGGCATGAGCCATTGAAAATCCGGGTCAGCAGCTGCCAACACGTCTTCGTATTCGGGGTAATCGCTTGACGCGTTCACGCCTTCATGCGGATCGGCCACTTCGATGACCTTTGGGGCTGGTCCGTCCATCTGGTCAATGGCTTCGGCCAGAACGGGCAGGAACTGCGGATCGCACAGAACGACCTTTGCCTCGCCATGGTCAAGGATATAGGCGATCGTATCCACATCCAGCCGCGTGTTGATGGTGTTGAGCACCGCACCACAGGCCGGCACGCCGAAATGCGCTTCGGCTTGGGCAGGGATATTGGGCAGGATGGTCGCCACCACATCGCCGGGCTTGATGCCCATTGCCGCCAAGGCCGACGCCAGCCGGGTCACACGGTCATGGTATTCGCGATAGGTCTTGCGATGGGGCCCGTGCACCACAGCGATCGTGTCGGGAAACACCTCTGCCGCGCGTTGCAAATGCGATAACGGGGTCAGCGGCACATAATTCGCTGCACGTTTTTCCAGACCGGCTTCATCCCGCATCCAACCCATGTCGTACCCTCCCCTGCGACAATCTGTTCAGCGTGACATAGCGCAGGCATCGAACAAGGGAAAAGCCCAAACTTGCGCGAACTGCGCCAAACTGGCACCTCTGGCGCATGATCATCTCGCCCGGTCGGCAATTCATTTTCGTTCATATCCCCAAAACGGGGGGCACGTCGCTTGCATTGGCGCTCGAAGAGCGCGCCCATAGGGACGACATCTTGATCGGTGACACACCCAAGGCCATCAAGCGCAAGGGCCGGGTGAAGCAACTCGCGGCAAAGGGACGTTTGTGGAAACACAGCACGCTTGCAGATCTTGACGGCGCGTTTGCGTCGTCGGATTTGGACGCGATGTTCATCTTCACCCTCGTGCGTAATCCGTGGGACCGGATGGTCAGCTACTATCACTGGCTGCGGCAACAGCGCTTCGACCACCCTGCCGTGACCTTGGCCAAAGCCAGCAGTTTTACAGAGTTCGTACTGCACCCCGACACAGACAGCGGTCTGCGTGCATTTCCCGCGGCCCGATATGTGACAGACGCAAGCGGCGTCGAACGTGCCGCCGCTTTTGTCCGCCTTGAACATCTGTCAGAAGACCTAGCCCCTGTGGAAGCGCATTTGGGGTTCGCGCTAACTGTCCCACATGCCAATGCCTCAAGCAGGCCGGATGATTACCGTATCGCGTATTCCGACCGCGCAGCTGACGCGGTTGCGCAAATGTGTGCCGCCGACATAGCGCGGTTTGGGTATCAGTTTGAGGCCTGAGATCGACCTCGTTCTCGTTCCCAAAGGTTACATCACGGGCCTGAACCGCAACCAAAAACCGCCCGCGCAAAGGCGGGCGGTCTTTTATCAGCAGACAGGCGTTTAATCAGGCGGCAGATTTTTCAGGGGCAAACCGACCGTAAAAGCTTTGGCCCTTGGCTGACATTTCGCGCAGCAGGTTCGGGCAGGCAAAGCGGTCGCCATAGGCTTCAACCAACTGATCACAGCGGTCTGCGGCGTATTCTGCACCCAGCATGTCGAGCCATGACAGCGGGCCGCCCGACCACGGCGCAAAGCCCCAACCCAGAATCGCGCCAACGTCGCCTTCGCGAATGTCCATCAGAACGCCATCTTCCAGTGCGCGCACCGCTTCAAGCGACTGTACGAACAGCAGACGGTGTTGCACGTCGATCAGATCGGGCTGGTCCTCGGCCTCGGGGTATTGCGCCTTGACCACGTCGGACAGACCCTGACGTTTGCCCTTTTCGTCGTAGTCATAAAAGCCTGCCTTTGTCTTGCGACCCAAACGACCCTGCTCTTCCATCCAGAAGATCACCTCGTCTACGGCACCATCCGGATAGGCGTCGCCCATCGCGGCACGGGTGGCGCGGGCAATCTTGGCGCCCAGATCAATCGATGTCTCGTCAACCAGCTGGAGCGGACCAAGCGGCATACCAACCATCTTGGCGGCGTTTTCGATCAGGGCAGGAGAGACGCCTTCCTTTACCATCCGAATGCCTTCGTTGATATACGGAATGATGCAGCGGTTTGCGTAGAAAAAGCGTGCGTCATTCACAACAATCGGCGTCTTGCGGATCTGGCGCACAAAGTCGAGCGCCTTGGCCACAGCGCGATCCCCGGTTTCCTGTCCCTTGATGATCTCCACCAGCATCATCTTCTCGACGGGCGAGAAGAAATGGATGCCGATGAACTGGTCAGGCCGCTTTGACGCCTTTGCCAGTTCGCTGATCGGCAGGGTCGAGGTATTGGTGGCAAAGATGCAATCCTCGCCGATCACCTGTTCCACCTTCTGCGTCACCTCGGCCTTGATCTTTGGGTCTTCGAACACCGCCTCGACGATCAGGTCACAGCCGGCAAGCGCCTCATATTCGGTGGTTGCCGTGATGCGGTCCAGCATGGCATCGGCCTTGTCCTGCGTGATCTTCTTACGGCTTACGCCTTTCGCGGTGTAATCTGCCACATAGGCCTTGCCCTTGTCCGCCGCAGCCTGTTCACGGTCCAGCAGCACAACTTCGATGCCCGCCTGTGCCGACACAAGAGCAATACCAGCCCCCATCATGCCCGCGCCAAGGACGCCGACTTTCTTGACACGCTGATCTGCCACATCCGCAGGGCGCACAGCGCCTTTTTCCAAAGCTTGTTTGTTGATGAACAGCGACCGGATCATCGCAGAAGAGGATGGGTTCATGATCACATTGGTGAACCACCGCGCCTCGATCTTGAGCGCGGTATCGAATGGCACCAAAGCGCCTTCATAGACCGCTGACAACAGTGCTTTTGCTGCCGGGTAAACGCCCTTGGTCTTGCCGTTGACCATCGCAGAGGCACCCACAAAGGTCATGAATCCGGCTGGGTGATACGGCGCACCGCCGGGCATTTTGTAGCCCTTGGCATCCCAAGGCTTGACGATATCCGCGTCACCGGCGCTCAACACCCATGCGCGGGCGTCAGCCATCGGATCGGCGGAAACCTCATCAATCAGGCCGGCGGCCTTGGCTTTCTTGGGATCGCTCAACTTGCCTTCCAGCAGGAACGGCGACGCTGCCATCGCGCCCATCTTGCGCGCCACACGGGTTGTGCCACCCGCACCGGGGAAGATGCCCACGAGGATTTCTGGCAGGCCGATCTTGGCCTTGGGGTTATCCGCCGCAAAGACGCGGTGGCAGGATAACGGAATTTCCAGCCCGATACCAAGCGCCGTGCCCGGCAGCACTGCCGCCACAGGCTTACCGCCCTTGTTTGTTTTGGCATCCATCCCTGCGCGTTCAATCTTGCGCAGCACACCGTGCATTTTCATGATCCCGTCGAACACGGCCTCTGAACCGGCTTCCTTGAGGCTTGCCAGCACGTTCAGGTCCATCCCCGCCGCAAAATCTGCCTTGCCCGAGGTGATGATGATGCCCTTCACGGCCTCATCTGCCAGCGCGTCATCCACCAGATCATTGAGCGTCTGCAAGCCTTCGAAGCTTAGCACGTTCATCGACTTTTCAGGCACATCCCACGTGATCGTCGCGATCCCGTCGGCATCCTTGTTCATTGTGAAATCGGTCATTTTGTCTTCCCTTTCGTGGGTCTGTCTGTGTGCCGTGTCAGCGGCGAATTTTTGCAAGCATCCGGCGCGCCTCGGCCTGTGCCTCTGCGATGTCGGGGCTCAGAATTTCGAGCTCGGTGTTGGACATGATCGCCTCTAGCCAAATGCCCTTCCATTGACCGTCAATCCGCATCAACACCATGTGGTTGAGGTATGTATCAACCGCCACGCCCGCTTCGCCCAGCGTGTTTGTCTGATGCCGACCGGCGATCATGTCGTCCCGCCCGGCAACGAAATCAGCCTCAAGGCAAGTCCTCTCAAAGGTTTTTACCCCGCGTGCCAGCAATTGCGTGCGAAAGTCGGTCATCACCATGTCCAGTTCCTCGGGTGACGACATTACGATCTCGGTGTCATGGGTGGACATCATGTTCGGAATTGCGATGTGGCGCATCATTTCGCGCAGATCGCCGCCCATCAGCGCCTTGGACACTGCGTCAAGGTTCTCTTGATAAAGCTGCATCGCCAAAGCTGCTGTCATCTGTGTTCGCTCCGGAAATTGGTCTGTCGCGCCGTAAGCTGAAAGAGCTTTGGATCGCAATTCAGTGCAGCGGCCACGTTGGGACCGCTGCACAGTCCGCCCTATACCCGCTCGATGATCGTGGCTGCCCCCATGCCAGAGGCAATACAAAGCGTGGCAAGGCCTGTGCCTTTGCCAGTGCGCTCAAGCTCGTCCAGCAGAGTGCCGATGATAATCGCACCGGTCGCACCCAGCGGGTGGCCCATGGCGATGGAACCGCCGTTTACGTTGACCTTGTCCGCATCGACATTGAACGCCTGCATGAAGCGCAGCACAACCGACGCAAACGCCTCGTTCACCTCGAACAGGTCAATATCGTTGATACTCATTCCGGTGTCCGCGAGGATCTTCTCTGTCACCGGAACGGGTCCGGTCAGCATGATGGTGGGGTCGGTGCCGATCTTGGCAGTCGCCTTGATCCGGGCGCGGGGTTTCAGGCCCCACTTCTCGCCAAATTCCTTATTGCCGATCAGCACACCCGCAGCACCGTCGACGATGCCGGACGAATTGCCCGCATGGTGGATATGGTTGATCCGCTCAAGATGCGGGTATTTCATCAACGCAATCGCGTCGAAGCCCGGCATCACCTCGCCCATCTGTTGGAAAGACGGGTTAAGCGCACCCAGGCTCTGCATATCGGTGCCGGGGCGCATGTATTCGTCATGGTCGAGGATCGGCAGGCCATTCTGATCACGCACGGTGATCACCGACTTGGCAAAACGTGCGTCATCCCAAGCAGCTTTTGCGCGGCGCTGGCTTTCCACGGCAAGGCTGTCGGCATCATCGCGCGAAAACCCATACTCGGTCGCGATGATATCGGCGGAAATGCCCTGAGGCACGAAATACGTATCCATCGCCACCGACGGATCAACCGCAATCGCAGCCCCGTCGCTGCCCATGGCCACGCGGCCCATCATCTCGACCCCGCCGGCGATATAAGCCTCACCTGCGCCGCCTTTGACCTGATTGGCCGCAAGGTTGACGGCTTCCATGCCAGAGGCACAGAACCTGTTGATGGCCAGACCCGGGATTGACTGATCCAGTCCAGAGGCAAGCACCGCGGTGCGCGCAAGACAACCGCCCTGTTCTCCCACCTGTGTGACATTGCCCCAGATCACGTCCTCAACAGCATGGCCGTCAAGCCCGTTGCGATCCTTCATGGCATCCAGCACCTGCGCGGACAGGCGCACACTTGTCACCTCGTGCAAGCTGCCGTCTTTTCGGCCTTTGCCACGCGGCGTGCGCACGGCGTCATAAATATACGCTTCAGTCATTCTGCTCTCCGTCTCAGGCCCGATCCGCAGGGGAACCGGGCATCAAATCATAAGGATGTTTCCAGCCGGGCAGGGCTTCGATGCCCCGCAGCCAGCGGTCGATATTGGGCCAATCCGAGCGGTCAAAGCCGAACGGTTCGGGGTAAAACAGGTATCCACAGCACGAGATGTCGGCATTTGTCATCGCGGTGCCGACGATCCAGTCACGCCCCTCAAGATGCGCGTCGAGCACAGCATAGGTCGCTTTGAGACGCCCCTGCATAAAGGCGATCACCTCTGCCGGGCGCTTGTCTTCAGGAAGAAAATTCATCAGAAAGCGCGTCATCCCGGCTTGCGAAGAAAGCTTGTGGTTGTCCCAAAACACCCAACGCATCACCTCGCGCGCGTCTTCAGGGGTGGCACCGCCAAACTCGCCGGATAGCTCCGAGATATACATCTGGATCACGCCGGACTGTGTCAGCTTCACATCGCCATCCACCAAAACAGGCGCTTCACCCATCTCGTTGAGGGTTTCGCGATAGTCCGGGCTGCGGGTCTCGCCGTTGAAAAAGTCGACCTTCACCGGCGTCCAGTCAAGCCCGCTAAGCTCCAAAGCCAAAGCCGCTTTATAGGCATTGCCCGACTCGCCAAAACAGTAAAGCTGGATGGTCATATCGTCTGATCCTCAATTGACAGTGTGGGCCGGATAGAAATGGACGCCTCCGGCGGGAGTTTATCTGGCAAGATGAAGCGTAAACCGGTCTCTTCTTTACCACCCGTTAAGGTTAATGGCTCCATACCGGTACCGCATGGCAGACTGGAGAGTTGAGCCATGTGCAAGGTGAAGCCCCGCCGACAGTGCCTGACACCGCGTGGTAAAGAGGCCAACCGGCGGGGTGGAGCTTGCCGTGCTCCTTCATCTTGCCAGTTAAACTCCCGCCGGAGGCATCCCGCAGGTGCCGCTTGCGAAAACGCCGGGCGCATCAAAGGGCTCTCGCAATCAGCTCTTTCATGATCTCGTTCGTGCCGCCGTAGATGCGTTGAACACGTGCATCTGCCCACATCTCTGCGACGGCGTATTCCTGCATAAACCCATATCCGCCATGCAACTGAACACACTCATCGAGCACCTCGCCCTGAGTGTCGGACAACCAGTATTTCGCCATTGCGGCCTTTTCGACCGTCAACGCGCTGCGCAGGTGCTCTTCCATGCAATTGTCCAGAAACGCACGGGCCACGGTGGTTTTGGTCTGGCTTTCCGCCAGCTTGAACCGGGTGTTTTGGAACTGGGTCAGCGGTCCGCCGAAGGCCTCTCGTTCCTTGCAATAGGCGATTGTCCGGGCGACGGCGCCTTCCATTGCACCCACCGCGCCGCAGCCAATGATCAGCCGTTCCTGCGGCAATTGCTTCATCATCTGGTAGAAGCCCTGGCCCTCTTCGCCGCCCAGAAGGTTTTCCGGCGCAATCTCGACATTGTCGAAGAAAAGCTCCGAGGTATCCGCGGCGTGGCAGCCGATCTTTTCCAGATTGCGCCCGCGCTGGAAGCCCTCGGCGCCATCGGTTTCCACGACGACCAAAGACGTTCCTTTTGATCCAAGCGACGGGTCCGTCTTGGCCGCCACGATGATAAGGTTGGCGTGCTGGCCGTTGGTGATGAACGTCTTTTGTCCCGACAACCGGTACGCGTTCCCGTCCTTGACCGCGCGGGTTTTGATGCCCTGCACATCCGATCCGCCCGAAGGCTCGGTCATCGCCAAAGCGCCGACCAGTTCGCCGGTGACCATCTTGGGCAACCAGCGCTGCTTTTGGTCTTCTGTGCCATAAGCCAGAATGTAATGCGCCACGATGCCGGAATGGATGCCGTGGCCCCACGATGCCAAATTGGCGCGGGCTGCTTCCATCAGGATCACCGCCTCGTGGCCGAAATCACCACCGGCACCGCCGTATTCTTCCGGCACGGAGGGGCAAAGCAGACCCAGTTCACCGGCCTGTTGCCACGTTTCCCGATCCATCTGGCCCTGCTTGCGCCATGTATCATAAAGCGGCTGCCACTCGGTTTCGATGAACTTGGCCGTCATCTCGGCGAGCATCTCGTGCTCGTCGGTCATCCAGTTTGATCGCATGGCTCCCCCCAATCCGTTTTATCGTTTGCGCGCGTCCAGCTCTGCGGTGAACAGTCTGAGCCGGTGGCCCAGCGTCTCATCATCCGTGATGCTGTCGAAGTTTTCGAACAGGAAGGACAGAGCCTCTCCTTCGTCCAGACCGGCCTCCTCGGCAAACCGTTTAAGGCGGCGATAGCCATCCTCGGTCATGGCAGCCGGGAAACGACGGGTCAGGCGAAAGCGTTTCGGCATCTGTCCTCCATAGGGTGGGGTGGTTCCCCACCACGTTTAAAAGTTGGCCGCCTCCAGCGCCATCACGGTCTCTGCGCCGGTCTCGATACGTGCGAGATGCATCTTTGTCGCCGGAAGCTGACGCGCCATGTAATACCGCCCCGTGGCGAGCTTTGTCTCGTAGAACGCCACGTCGGATGCACCGTCCTTCAAAGCTTTCGATGCCGCAAGACCCATCCGCGCCCACATGTAGCCAAAGCAGACATGACCGAACATATGCATGAAGTCATAAGATCCCGCGAGTGCGTTGTTGGGGTTCTTCATGCCGTTCTGCATGAAATACATCGCCGCCGCCTGCAAATCCTTGGACGCCGCTTTCAGCGGTTCAAGGAAGTCGCGGTCAAACGCCTCGTCCTGACCTTTGTTTTCCGCCGCAAACGTCTTGATCATCTCAAAGAAGGCCATTACATGCTTGCCGCTGTCCTGGGCCAGCTTGCGGCCCACCAGATCAAGCGCCTGTACGCCGTTTGCTCCCTCGTAGATCATCGCGATCCGGGCGTCGCGGGCGAATTGGGACATGCCCCATTCTTCGATATAGCCGTGGCCGCCATAGACCTGCTGGGCGTTCACCGCCATCTCGAAGCCCTTGTCGGTCTGGAAACCCTTGATGATCGGGGTGAGCAGGGAAATCAGGCCATCTGCATCCTTGTCGGAATTCTTGTGCGCCCGGTCGATCAGATACGCGCCCCAGTAGGTGAACGCGCGCGCGCCTTCGGTGAAGGATTTTTGATCCATCAGGTTGCGGCGGATATCCGGGTGTACGATGATCGGGTCGGCCGATTTCTCGGGCGCTTTGGCTCCGGTCACGTCGCGACCCTGCAAACGGTCATTCGCATAGGCGACAGCGTTCTGATAGGCGACTTCGGCCTGCGCATAGCCCTGAAGGCCGACACCCAGACGCGCTTCGTTCATCATGGTGAACATCGCGCGCATGCCCTTGTGCATCTCGCCAATCAGGTAGCCCGTCGCCTCGTCATAGTTCATGACGCAGGTGGAGTTGCCGTGAATGCCCATTTTTTCTTCGATTTTGCCGACCGACACGCCATTGCGCTCCCCGAGGCTGCCGTCATCATTCACGATGAATTTTGGCACGATGAAGAGCGACACGCCCTTGATGCCCTCGGGCCCACCGGGGATTTTTGCCAGAACAAGGTGGATGATGTTTTCCGCCATGTCGTGATCGCCCGCCGAGATGAAGATCTTCTGACCGGTGATCTTGTAGCTGCCATCCTCCTGCGGAACCGCCTTGGTGCGCATCAGACCCAGATCCGTGCCGCAATGCGGTTCGGTCAGGTTCATCGTGCCGGTCCATTCACAGGTGGTCATTTTCGGCAGGTAGGTCTGCTTTTGTTCGTCAGACCCGTGAATATAGATCGCCGAATAAGCCCCGTGGGTCAGGCCCTGATACATGTTGAAGGCCATATTCGCCGACACGAAAGGTTCCTGTGCCGCGGTGTGCATTACATACGGGAGACCCTGACCGCCATATTCCGGATCACAGTCCAAAGCCGTCCATCCGCCGTCGCGCATCATGTCAAAGGCCTCTTTAAAGCCTTTCGGTGTCCGCACGACACCATTTTCCAACACGCAGCCTTCGGTGTCGCCTACAGCGTTCAGTGGCATCAACACTTCAGACGCCAGTTTGCCCGCTTCTTCGATCACCGCGCCTGTAAAGTCGCGATCCATTTCCTCGAAACCGGGGATATCCTGCGCGCTGACGTCAAGAACGTCGTGAAGGATGAACTGCATGTCTTTTACGGGGGCGTTGTAGCTTGGCATGTTGGGTCTCTCCTAAAACCGGATGGCTTATTCAGCCGCCTTTTTGTTCTGTTCCATTGACGCGAGCATCTTCTCGCCCCAACGCATCTGTTCTTTCAGTTCGTCAATCGCCTGGGTCAGCTCGTCCCGCTGTGCTTCCATGTCGGACAGGCGCTGCTGCGCGATTTCATAGGTCCGGGCCAATTGTGTCTGCTGCTGGTCACCCATGTGATAGAGATCCAGAAGCTGACGGATTTCTTCGAGGCTGAAGCCAAAGCGCTTGCCGCGCAGGATCAGCTTGAGACGAGCGCGATCGCGCTTTGTGAATAGTCGTTTCTGACCTTCGCGGACCGGGAACAGCAGTTCCTTGGCCTCGTAGAAACGCAACGTGCGCGGCGTGACGTCATAGGCGTCACACATCTCTCTGATGGTCATGATACGGTCGTCGGTCATTTTCATCATCCTTGTTCGATGCCGATACTGGCACCGACATGCGAAGGCTGAGGACATCTTACAATGGGAATTTACGTTGACGTAACTCAGACGCCACGTCACTTTCAGGTTGACGTAAGATCAGGCAACGTCACCCGTGTTTTGCCGAAATATTCTTTCAAAGCGCTTTGGTATCGCCTGCAACGGCAGGTCAGGAATACCTGACCCCGAACATCGCGCGATCTGGCGATGGCTTGGCGCGTCCACCGCGATACATGGACCTGACGTGTCTGGGGCGACTCAGCCGTCGAGCGTTTTGGCGGTGTCGTCGCGAAGCGTTTGCAATTCTGTGATGGCGTCGTCCAATTGCTTGCGCTGGTCGTCCAGTTCGGCAAGCTGCCGGTCGGCAAGTTCGATCCACGCACGCATTTGCGCCTCGGTTCCTTCGTTTTCGTAGATCAAAAGCCACTGCCGGATGTCTTCCAGTTGAAATCCAAATTTCCGGCCCCGCAGAATCAACGTCATGCGGGCGACTTCTTTGGGGCCATACCACCGCGACCGTCCTTCACGGTCGGGCTGCAACAGCTCGATATACTCGTAATACCTCAACGTGCGCGGCGTTACGTCGAATTTGGCGCACATTTCTTTGAAGCTAAGACGCATTTCGCTCATACGGTTCCCCTCGCTCTGACCAAAGCATATGGTCAGCGGACGGGTTCAGCAAGAGAACCTGCCGCGGTCGCCTAAACAGCCCTGAGTTGTCGCAGGCCTGACTTGGATCTCTTGGCGGAAATGCTGGTCTCGTCGAAAGGACCAAGGAAAGCGGCACTGCTCCTCTGGCCCTTGCCGCGCGACAGGCGTATGCCTGAGGCAAGATCAAAGGAGCCGCCATGAGCACCGACAAAGCCGAACTCGCGCGCCAGTTCATCGAACTCATCCCGCATTCCAAGGCGCTTGGCATGCAGATCGTCAGTCTTGGAGACGGGAGTGCCGAAATATCCATGCCCTATGATGAACGCTTTATCGGCGATCCAAAGACGGGCGTGATCCACGGCGGCGCGGTATCCGCGCTGATGGACACCTGTGGCGGGGCCGCGGTCATGAGCCATCCCGAGGCGCCAGCCGGAACTGCAACAATTGATCTGCGCATCGACTATATGCGTGCCGCGACCCCGGGGCAGACGATCACTGCGCGGGCCGAAGTCTATCATATCACCCGCTCGGTCGCGTTTATCCGCGCCACCGCCTGCGATGACGACACCGACCGTCCCGTGGCCACCGCCACTGGCGCATTCACCGTAGAGGGCCGCTGAGATGGTGCGCAAAACCCCCGAACCGGTACAAGTAGTCAAACAACGCCGCGATGCCGCACTGACCGCATTGGTCAGTGGCGTGCCCTATATCAATTTCATGGGGATCAGCTTTGATCGCCGCGGCGATGAATTGACCGGTATTCTGTCATTTGACGAAAAGCTGATCGGCAACCCGATGCTACCTGCAATCCATGGTGGCGTCACGGCGGCCTTTCTCGAAGTGACGGCGGTGATCTCGCTCAGCTGGGCGTATATCTGGGAAGATTTCGAAAGCGGGACATTGGATGTCGAAGCCATGGCGGCCGGCGATCTGCCGCGCCTGCCCAAAACAATTGACTTTACGGTCGATTACCTGCGCTCGGGCCTGCCTCGCGATGCCTATGCGCGGGCCACAATCACCCGCGCAGGCCGGCGCTATGCCTCGGTTCAGGCCACGGCATGGCAAGACAATCGCGACCGGCCCTTTGCACAGGCAACTGCGCATTTCCTGATGCCGCGACCGGACCAAGCCACCGAACAAAGCAGTGACTGACACGGGCGTTGTGCCGCAGACGGTCACCCATCGGCGCGTTCTGAACATTGCGCTGCCGATTGTGCTGTCCAACGTCACAATCCCGATCTTGGGGGCAGTCGACACGGGTGTCGTCGGTCAAATGGGCGAAGCTGCACCCATCGGCGCAGTCGGCATTGGTGCGATCATCCTGTCCGCCCTCTACTGGGTGTTTGGCTTCCTGCGTATGGGCACCACCGGGCTTGCCGCTCAGGCCTTGGGGCAGGGCGACCGCGCCGAAGTTGCAGCCCTGCTGACCCGTGTGCTGATGATTGGCTTTGTGGCGGGTATGCTGGTGATCCTCCTGCAGGGACCGCTGATCTGGGCCTCATTCCAGCTGGCTCCGGCCAGCGCCGAGGTGGAAACCCTTGCCGCTGGTTATATGGCGATCCGTATCTGGTCAGCGCCTGCCGCCATCGCGACCCTCGGGATCACGGGCTGGCTGATCGCGCAAGAACGCACCCGTGCTGTGCTGGTGCTTCAATTCTGGATGAATGGCATCAACGTGGTTTTGAACCTCTTGTTTGTGCTGGGGTTCGGTTGGGGGGTGAACGGGGTCGCCTTTGCCACCTTTCTGGCAGAATGGAGCGGCTTGGCGATGGGGCTCTACCTGTGCCGGGCTGCGTTTCGCGTACCTGACTGGCGTAATTGGGCGCGGGTTTTCGAGCGTGCCAAGCTGGTGCGCATGGCGCGGGTCAATTCAGACCTGCTGATCCGGTCCCTGCTGCTTGAGGCAATATTCCTGTCTTTCCTGTTTCTGGCCGCAGATTTCGGCGATGTGACGCTGGCGGCAAATCAGGTGCTGCTGCAGTTTCTCTATATCACAGCCTATGTCTTGGACGGGTTTGCCTTTGCTGCAGAAGCACTGGTCGGTCAGGCGGCCGGTGGGCGCGCCCGCTTGATGCTGCGCCGAACGGTCGTGGTGGTCAGCAAACTGGCGCTGGGCACCGCGCTTGTTTTGGGAATGGGCTTTTGGCTGTTTGGCGCACAGCTCGTCGACGTGATGGCCAAAAACGCCGAGGTCCAAAGCGCCGCGCGGGCCTATCTGGCGTGGATGGCGCTGGCGCCGCTGTTGGCGGTTGCGTCCTTTTTGTTGGACGGCATCTTCACAGGCGCGACACGTACGGCGGATATGCGCAACATGATGATCCTTTCGGCGATCGTCTACGCCATCTCGGCACTGTCGCTGGTGCCGTCTTATGGAAACCATGGCCTGTGGGCGGCTTTGCTTATTTCCTTCGTGGCGCGCGGAGTGACCCTGGGTGCGCGCTACCCGGCGCTTGAACGGGCGGTTGCGGATTAGCCTTGTCTGCGCCTTGACCCGCCAATCCGGCGCGCCCGGTGAAAGTGATCTGGAAGTCGCGTGTCAAAGGCCAATCGGGATAGGCTGTCGCCCCACATTTTGAAACGTGGTTTCCAACCGCCTTCGAAGGCGCTTGCCCTTGCTCATCCCGCATCACACCGCTACCTGTGTCCCGTTCGACAAGAGAGGCGCGCGCGATGAACGATCTATTCAACAGCTTCATGACCGGTCCCGACGAAAAGGGCCGCTTTGGCATCTTCGGTGGACGCTTTGTGTCTGAAACCCTGATGCCGCTCATTCTAGAGCTTGAGGACCAATACGAACGCGCAAAAACCGACGAGAGCTTCTGGTCCGAGATGGACTTCCTCTGGAAGCACTATGTCGGTCGCCCGTCGCCTTTGTATCACGCGGAACGCCTGACCGAACGCCTTGGTGGTGCCAAGGTCTATATGAAGCGTGACGAGCTGAACCACACCGGCGCGCACAAGATCAACAACGTGCTGGGCCAGATCATCCTCGCCCGTCGCATGGGCAAAACCCGCATCATCGCCGAAACCGGCGCGGGTCAGCACGGCGTGGCCACCGCCACCGTGTGTGCAAAGTTTGGTCTGAAATGCGTTGTCTACATGGGCGCGCATGACGTGGAACGTCAGGCGCCAAACGTATTCCGCATGCGCCTGCTGGGGGCCGAAGTTGTCCCGGTGACAAGCGGGCGCGGCACCCTCAAGGACGCAATGAACGATGCGCTGCGCGATTGGGTCACCAATGTGCGCGACACGTTCTACTGCATCGGCACCGTCGCCGGTCCGCATCCCTATCCGGCCATGGTCCGCGATTTTCAGGCCATCATCGGCAAGGAAGCCAAGGAACAGATGCACGAGGCCGAGGGCCGTTTGCCTGACACGATCATCGCCGCCATCGGTGGCGGGTCAAACGCCATGGGCCTCTTCTACCCCTTCCTCGACGACAAGGACGTCAACATCATCGGTGTCGAAGCGGGTGGCAAAGGCGTGAACGCCAAAATGGAGCATTGCGCGTCTCTCACCGGCGGCCGTCCGGGTGTTTTGCACGGCAACCGCACCTATCTGCTGCAGGATGACGACGGCCAGATCCTCGAAGGCTTCAGCATCTCGGCGGGGCTCGACTATCCGGGCATCGGGCCAGAGCATGCCTGGCTGCACGACATCGGTCGTGCTCAATATGTCTCGATCACCGACAAAGAGGCGCTTGAGGCGTTCCAGCTGTGTTGCGAACTCGAAGGCATCATCCCTGCGCTTGAACCCAGCCACGCGCTTGCCCATGTGATGAAGATCGCGCCGGACCTTCCCAAGGATCACATCATCTGCATGAACATGTGCGGGCGCGGCGACAAGGACATCTTTACGGTCGCCAAACACCTTGGATTCGACATGGGCTAACCGCCCGCTGCATAAACCTGCGGTGTAAACCGGCAGTATGACCCCTCGCGCCCCCGGCCCGAGGGGTTTTTCTTTGTCCGCAAAGGCGCAAGGGTCTGTCTAAACCTGAGTTTAGACGCATGGAGCGTGGGTTTATGGACCCGGGTTTAAACCTTCTGCAAATAGAGCTTGGACAGTCTGGCGGTCAGGTTGGGCGGTGTCTGCAGCAACGCAGTCCGAGAAACACGAAAGGACACGACCCGTGAAAAAGACAGTGATGACCGCCGTATTCGCCACCTTCGCAGGCACCATGGTGCTTGCGCAATCCGCCACCGATCAGATTATCAACGACCTGACAGGGCAGGGGTTCGACCGTATCGAGATCGACAACGGCATTGACCAAATCAAAGCCGAGGCAATCCGCGGCACGCAAAAACTCGAAGTTGTGTATGACCGCGCGACGGGCAATATCCTCAAGCAAGAGGTTGAACGCGTCGATTCCGATGACGACACGCGTCCCGGTATCGAAATTCGCAACCGCGACCGCAACTTTGTCGATGTGGCCCGCGGGTCGGACGGGTCTGGGCTTGGAGCGGGCGTGGTGTCTACAAACCTGCCCGACGGATACACCGACACGGATCAGCTTGTCAGTGATCTCCAGGCGCAGGGGTTCACCCGGATCGAGGTCAAAAACGGTCTGACCCAAACCAAGGTCGAAGCGATCCGAGGCACCGAAAAAGTCGAGACAGTATTTGACCGGGCCACGGGTGCGGTGATCGAGCAAGAGATCGAACGCGTCGATTCCGATGATGACACCGCCCCCGGCGTATCCATTCGCGACCGCAATCGCGATTTTGCTGATGCTGGTCGCTCTGACGATGATGACGACGACGATGATCGTCGTGGGGGTCGGGACCACGATGATGATGACGATGACCACCGTGGCGGCCGCGATGACGACGATGATGATGACAGTCGCGATGATGATCACGACGATGATCATGATGACGACGATGATGACGACCATGGCAGCGACGACGACGACGACGATGATGACGACGATGATGATAATGACGACGACTGATACGTCTGTTACCTAACTGGAAGAGGGGTCTGCCGCATGGGCGGTCCCCTCTTGGAGACTGAGAATGAAACGAAGACAGGTTCTGGCAAGCCTCTTGGCGACAGCCGCATTTCCGGCGACGGCCTTTGCCCAGACGGCCCAAGATCAAGTGATCGACCAGCTCAAGCGGCAGGGCTACCAAAGGATCACCGTTGGCCGCACGCTATTGGGGCGGACGCGGATCGTGGCCACAGGCGGGCGGGGACGTCGCGAAATCATTCTAAACCCGTCAACCGGCGCAATTCTGCGCGACTATGTCGACCGCTCAGACAGCGACGACGACAACGACCGCGGCGATGACAACCGGAACGATGACCGCGACGAAGATCGTGACGACGACCGGGATGATGATCGTGATGACGATCGCGACGACGACCGGGATGATGATCGTGACGATGATCGTGACAATGACCGCGACGACGATCGCGATGATGACAACGATGACGATAGTGACGGGGGTGACAACAGCGGCGGCGGGGATGACGATGACGATTGATCGGTCACCGCATTTGGCACAGGTGGCCCGGTGAAGGTCTGGGTGGTCCTGATCCCGCTCGGGGTGCTGCAGCTCGCCAGCGGTCTCTTTCTGTTGTGGGATATCCTTGGCGCGGTCTTTGGTCTGGCGTCGTCACCGATTGCATGGGTCTATTACGAACTGGCGCAGATTGGCGCCGTGATCGGTCTGATCCTTGGCATGGTGGTCAGTGCTACCCTTATGGTGCGATCGCTTCGACGTCAGCGCGCAGCCGAAGAAAGCCTGCGTCTTGCCTCAGGCGCCTTCATGGACGTGCTGGAAGAACGTTTCGCAGATTGGGAGCTGACGCCCGCTGAACGGGATGTGGCACTGTTTTCAATCAAGGGACTGAGCACGGCCGACATAGCGGGGCTGCGCAGCACATCCGAAGGCACGGTCAAGGCGCAAACAAACGCGATCTATCGCAAGGCAGGGGTGTCGGGCCGCCCACAATTGCTCAGCCTCTTTATCGACGAATTGATGACCGATCCCATTGCTTTACCGAAACCAGAGATGCCTCGAATCGACAAGGCATCCTGAGCGGTTCAGGCGTCGGACGCGTTGATGTCGTATTGTTCCAGCACCCGCATTGGCACGATATCCAGCGCCCGCTTATGGGTTGCGGCCAGATTGACCAAAGGTGCGCAGCCCTCGTCATGGGCTTGCAAAAACCGCGAGGCGCAGAGGCACCAGTGGTCGCCCGGTTTTAATCCCGGAAAACGGAACTGAGGCACCGCCGTGCTCAGGTCGTTGCCGACATATTTCGAGTAGGCAAGGAATTCTGCCGTCATCACCGCGCAGACCGTATGGCTGCCTTGGTCAGCCGCACAGGTGTTGCAATGCCCGTCGCGAAAAAATCCGGTCAACGGCTCTGTCGAACAGGCCTCAAGCGGGCCACCCAATACGTTGATTGCGTCTTCTGGTTCCATCAGAGCCTCCTGCGCCGCCGCATGTTCTATCTACCTAGTTGGGAACGTCCGCCCAATCCACCCAACGGCCGTGAAAATCTGCGCGACCCAGTGTGATGTGATGATCCCCCGGCCAAAGCCGCGCTGTCACGGATGCTCCTCGGGTCTCGGTATCGGCTTCCATCCGCAGCCACGCAAGCGGGCTGTTCTGGGTTGCGCGTGCGCCTGCTGCTTCGATCAGGGCGGTGCCGTTAACCTGCTGTTCAGGTGGGAAATACTGCCATGCGACGGTGTGAAAGATCAGGTGAAGCTGACCCGCAGGGGCAGAGGACAGCCGATTTATGAGCCAGTCTACGGCATCCCCTCTGTCAACGTCGGCGGTGCAGCAGGCAATAGCGGCATCTGTGAGAGCGAGCCGATGATCCTGATCCGCCCAAAGATAGGCCCGCAGACGTAGCGCATGATCCGGACGATGCGGATCCAACGGGTTCAGGTCGACACCACGGCGGCTTGTGACTTTGAAGGGCGCACACAGCGGTTCTGGTCCGGTCCAATCGGGTGCAAGCGTCAAGGCGGCGTCCTCTGGCCCAAGCCGTGTCGCTCCGACGGTTAAGGCGTATCTGTCGAACATCAGGTTTAGTCCGGCACTGGCCCCAAGTTCGGACAAGTGCACCTGTGTGATCCCGGTATGATGCACCAAACGATGTGTGCCTGCGATCAGCACGGATGACCGGCGCACCTCATTGGTTTGCGGGGCTGATGTGATCCAGTCGATCAGGAACGCCTCATGCGCTGCCAACGCGCCGGACAGGGCGGACGCCAAGTCTCCGTCGGTTGCCACATTCGGTGGGTAGGTCGCCATCAAACCTGCGTCTTGCCTAGTCAAAACCAACGCATGCAGACCAGAGGCGAGCCGAAGTGGCAATGAATGTCCCTTTGGACCAATATCACCGTCAAAACGCTGCACCGCAGTATCGAGCAATGACCCAACCGGCCAAACCTCGGCCAGCATTGGCAGCATGCGCGCCATGAAGGGCGAGTCGAGTGCTGCGCAATGACCTGCCTGATCAAGCAGCGCCTGCGGCAGTGTCATCGGAACCGGTCAACCAGTTTTTGCAACGGATTGCGGGTGTCTGGTTCCTGTTCTGCCTCGGGCTTGGCTGCTGGTTTGGGAACGTCTGCCTTTTCGGCTTTTGTCGGGGATTTTGACGACCGTGCCGGTGCGACCCGCAAGGCCACAGCATTCATGAACTTGCCCGCGTCGCCATCGGCAAGATGCGGTGCGCCATCAGCAATCCCGCGCAGCAGATCGTCCAGCCATGCATCGTCGGCCTTGGGGAAATCGTGCAACACATAGCCCACCACAGCATCTTTATGGCCGGGATGCCCGATCCCCAACCGCACACGGCCGTAGGCGTCCCCGATATGCCCGTGGATCGACCGCAAGCCATTATGCCCCGCATGCCCGCCACCGTGTTTGACGCGGCATTTGCCGGGGGCAAGATCAAGCTCGTCGTGGAACACGGTCACATCACCGGGCTCAAGCTTGTAGAACTGCATCGCTGCCTGCACCGATTGGCCCGACCGGTTCATAAAGGTGCCGGGCTTGAGCAACAGCACCTTGTCATTGCCCAACCGGCCTTCGGTCACCTCGCCCTGAAACTTGGATTTCCACGGGGCAAACCCATGATCCGACGCAATCTCATCCATCGCCATAAAGCCGATATTGTGTCGGTTTCGCGCGTATTTCGCGCCCGGATTTCCCAGACCCACAAAGAGTTTCATCGCTGGCTGTGCTCCATCCTGCAAAGCGTTTGCCCTTCTCTAGGCGAAACCAGCGCCAAGGGCAAAAGCCCGTTGCTCAAATCTGCGCCAAGACCAGCGCTGCGAGCGCCGAAAGGCCCAAAGCCCAGCCAATTGCCAGGCGCACCTGCAACAGCAATACAGCCGACAACACGATCAGAACCAACGCTTCTGCATTCAGCGTTGTCACGTCTGGCAGCCACAGGCGAAGTACGCCTATTTGTGTTTCGGTCACAGTGCCAAACACCACATGCAGGGCAAACCACAGCGATAGGTTCAGGATGACTCCGACCACCGCCGCCGTGATCGCACGGAGCGCAGTGTTCAGCCGGGGCTGCGCAGAAATCCAGTCGATGTACGGTGCGCCCACAAAGATCCACAAAAAGCAGGGCACGAAAGTGACCCATAAGGTCATCAATCCTCCGGCCACAGCCAAACCGTAGCCACCGTCGCGAAACGCCGCCAATGTGCCCACGAATTGCGTCACAAGGATCAGCGGGCCGGGGGTTGTTTCCGCCAGACCCAACCCGTCCATCATTTCGGTTGCACTCAGCCAGCCGTACTGCACCACCACGTCCTGCGCCATATAGGCCAGCACCGCATAGGCGCCGCCAAAGGTCACAACCGCCAGTTTGGAAAAAAACAGTGCGATCTCGGTTAGGATTGTGCCGCCAAATAGCAGATCAACGGCAAGAACCGGCAGGCCCCAAACCGTGAGACCGATCGCGATTGTAACAAGGCTGCGCACACCGGACACCACGACGGGGCGCGCATATTCTGTCTCGGTGCTTTGCGCAAACACTGCGCCGTATACTCCGGCGGCGACAATGATGATCGGGAACGGGACCGCGAAAAAGAAGATCGCAACAAAGGCCAGTCCGGCTAAAACCCAATGCGACAGCCCATGCAACGCGCGCTTTGAAACTTTGAGCAACGCTTCGATCACGATCACCACAGCCACCGCCTGCACCCCCAGAAAAAGAGTGCTCACCACCGGCAGATCGCCATAGGTCACATACAGCAACGCAAGAGCAAAGATCACCAACGCTCCGGGCAGCACGAACAGCAACCCGGCGATCAGGCCACCCGCGACGCCGCGCAAGCGCCAGCCTGCATAGGTGGCCAATTGCATCGCCTCCGGTCCGGGCAGCAACATGCAAAAGCTCAGCGCATTCAGGAATTGCTTTTCGGTCAGCCAACCCCGTTCATCGACCAGCATCCGGTGCATCAACGCAATCTGCGCCGCCGGTCCGCCAAACGACAGCAGGCCGATGCGCAGAAAGACGGAAAACAGTGTAGGCAAGTCGGGTGGCATAAAGGCACTGTCTTTGGTCAGCGTGTCCGGGGGGGGACACTCTGATCCTCAATGCCACATCAATCGCAAGATTGCGCGTTGCGTTGTGCGGTGGCGAAAATCCAATCAGGTTTGTAACCGAAATGCGCCGTAAGGTTGCTGTGATGTGTCCAGCCGTCGAATTCTCCGTCATCGTCCACATCCACTTCAATAAGCTTGTCCGTCGCACCACCAACGCGCGCGGCATTGGCAAAATCGATCTTGGTCGGCACACGGATCGCCTTGCCGCCTTTGCACTGCGTCTTGTTGATGACATCTGACGCCGAGGATGTCCTGTCGCGCCGCACCACCGCGTCGCCGTCACAGGCAAAACGCCGGGTGGCAAAGATGTCAAAGGTCCGCCCCTCGTCGATGATGTGGCTTTGCCCGTTGCGCCACAGACCGATATCGGCGTCCTGAAACATGTTCTGCACATTGGTATCCAAGGGCAGTCCATGCCGGCATCCCGAAGCGGTCTTGCCGAACCATTCACGATCGACCTGATTTTGAAACAGGTGCCAATCGCCAGACCGGTGAAAGGCGCTGGTTCGGGAAAAGGCGCGCGAGGCAGAGATCCACGAATAGTGGATCAGCCCGGCATTGCGCAAAATCTGATGCGCATGACCGCTGCCATAGGCGCCGGTCTTGTACCCGGCAGAGTCCATGCGTGCTTTGATCACTCGGAAATAGCGTGTCATCAGGTCGATGGTTTCGACATCGCTGTCGGTAAAGTTAAAGTCGACCCCGAAATAGATCGCACTGCCACGCGGCTGCCCCAAGGCCTGCGCCTGAGAGATCGCCGCCTGCACATCCAGTTCCGCTTCCTGCTCCACGCTGCGGCTGGCACCTGTCCAGTTGCAATTGGCATCAGGCAACGCCTTCCCGTCGCGGTTCTGACCACGGAACTTGTTCGGTGTGTTGCTGTAGTATTGATAGACCGACAGCACGGCAAAGCCCTTGGCGAACATCTGCGCAATCTCGCTGTTGGGGTCGCCGGGCCGCCCCTGATTGATCAGCCGCTTTTGCGTCAGCCCGTATTCCGGCTGGTCACAGCGGGCATAATAGCGGCCAATCACGGTCACGCCCCGGTCCTTCAAACGGTCCAGATAGGGACGGGTATCATACGCCGTGTCGATAATCGCCACGCGGGTTTCGGCATGCACCGCACTGGCTGCTACAAGGGCTGTCAAAACCACGCAGAGGGTATGTTTAACAAATTCCAACACGGGCAAATCCCGGAAACAGACCAATCAATAGCCTGACTATACGGCACAGAAGGGCGTCTGGCGACTGCTTTGACGGAAGAGATGCGTTCCGCCATCCCAAACGAAAACGGCCCCGCCCATGGGGCGAGGCCGTTCGAACCAAAAGGTTTGGCAGATCAGTCGTCAGACTGCTCGGTTGCCGGAACCTCATCTGCGTCGGTCTCTTCACCTTCGGCATCGTCGGATGCGCGCAGGCCCGATGGAGCCGAGATGTTCGCGATCACGAAATCGCGGTCGATTGTCGGCTTGCTGCCTGCAGGCAGAGTCACGTCCGAAATGGTCACGGTGTCACCGATGTTCAGACCCGTCAGATCGACGGTCAGTTTCTCGGGGATATCGCCCGCGGTCACAACCAGTTCGACTTCCGGACGAACAGCTGTCAGAACGCCGCCCTTCTTGAGGCCGGGTGCATCCGCTTCGTTGATGAATTCAACCGGAATGAACAGGTTTACCTTCGACGTGCGGCGCAGACGCATCAAGTCGACATGGGTCGGAAGGTCTTTGACAACATCACGCTGCACGTCACGGCAGATCACGCGCACGTCTTCGTGGCCCTCTACCTTGAGGTTGAACAGCGTCGATTTGAAACGACCGCGGCGCAGACGCGCAAGCAGGACGTTGAACGGGAGGTTGATTGGCAGCGGTTCGCTATCGCCACCAAATACAATGCCCGGAACCATGCCGTCGCGGCGTGCCTGACGAGCGGCGCCCTTGCCTGTCCCCGTCCGTTCCAGAGCTTCGAGATCAGGAATCTCACCAGCCATGATATATCTCCAATTTGTAAGGGCAGGGTGCCTCCAAGGCTGTCACCCCGCGTGAAGCTCGCGCGATAGACCGGATTCCCGCGCATGACAAGACACAAGGTTACAGTTTTCGCCCAAAAACCGCGCTTTGTGGGCTAGACCGATCCGCCAAGCCGTGGCACGGCTGCGGCATGAGCCTTTTGCGTGATCTTTACATCAGTCGTGGCCCCGCTGCGGCATTCGCCGCCGTGGGGGCGTTCTGGGGCAGTTTTGCTGCCCTTGTACCTGTGATCAAGCCGCAGGTCGGGTTGTCGGACGGCGCATTTGGTGTGGCGCTTTTGATCACGTCGATTGGCGCGGTGATGGCAATGTGGCTGGCCCCTTTGGCCGAACGCGCGCTGGGCTTGCGTGCCTTGGGGGTGCTGGCTGCGTTGCTGGCCATCGCCACAGTTTTGCCGGGGCAGACGACAAACGGTGTGACTTTCACGCTGGCTTTGCTGTGCGTGACGATGTCATCGGGCACACTGGACGTGGCCATGAACGCACGGGTCAGCGCCCTTGAAGCGCAGGTCGGGCGCAGCTTGATGAACCTAAATCACGCGGTGTTTTCCGTGGCCTATGCGATCTGTGCGATGTCAACCGGGTTTGCGCGCGAGGCCGGATTGGGGCCTGCCGCCATCCTAACAGGAACGGCCATGGTGATCGGTGTTCTTGTGGTGCAAGCCTTTGCCGCTCCGGTGGCGGATGCCGAACACGAAGACGATGACGTCGTTGTCGCACCTTTGCCATGGGCGCTTCTTTTGCCTGGGGGAATGATCATCCTGATTGCCTTTATGTCGGAACAGGCGACAGAGGGCTGGTCGGCCCTGCATCTGGAACGCAACCTTGGTGCCGGTGCCGCGCAGGGCGCTTTGGGACCAGCATTGTTGGGGATCACCATGGCAATCGGCAGGCTTGCGGGCCAGCTTGTCGCGAACCGGGTGTCAGAAAGCCATGTGATCCGCTGGGCTTCGATTACAGCCGGGATTGGTGCATTCATCGCAGCCACGGCACCATCTCTGACCGTTGCCTATCTTGGCTTTTCGATCCTTGGGCTGGGCGTGTCCGTTGTCGCGCCAATGGCCTATGCCTGGATCGGACGGATGGTGCCAAACAAATACCGCAGCCACGCGATCTCGCGGATTTCGGTGGTCGGGTATGCGGGGTTCTTTATCGGACCACCACTGATGGGGTTCTTGTCCGAAGGGTTCGGATTGGCGGTGTCCTTCATGACCATCGGAGGCATTCTGTTTGCCGTGTCCCTAATGTTGCTGCCCGTGCTGGCGCGGCGTTCAGCGATCTAGCGACGGCCAAAGAAGAGCGCAATCTGGCGGGCCTGACGTTGAAACAGCCGCGGTCCTTGTGGCGCTTCACCCTGTGCCTCGACCGCGTCAATCGTGCGGCGCACAAGGACAACCGACAGCACCCCGAACACCACGCCCCCGGCGGCTTGTCCGATCAAAACGCCGGGCGCCCCGAACAGGATCGATCCCAGCCAGACCAGCGGGATGGTTCCCAGCGTATGCCGCCCCCAGTTGAGCCATGTCGAATAGAACGGCCGCCCCAGATTGTTGAAACAGGCATTGGACACGAACAACATCCCGTTAAAGAAAAACATCAGCGCCAATGGCCCGCAGAACAAAAAGATCAGCGATAGGGACACGCCGTCTGCGCTGAACAAAGCCGCGATATGGCCGCGCAGGAAAAACAGGATCACCGTTGCAACCAACACAACGATACCGGTGAACAACAGCGCATCATAAAGCGTCCGGCGCACGCGGGTAAAATCCCGCGCTCCGTAATTCTGGCCGATGATCGGCCCAACGGCACCCGACAGCGCAAAGATGGTGCCAAATGCAATGGGCGTGAGACGGCCAATGATCGCCATGCCCGCAACCGCTTCTTCGCCGTATTCTGCCATGGACCGCGTGACCCAAGCCTGCCCCACGGGGGTGGCCAGTTGCGTCAGGATGGCGGGCAAAGAGATGGCAAGGATCGGGGTCAGGTCTTTGAAAAACCCGCCCAGACGGGGCAAACATAACCCCCCGTGATGTCTGAAGATCGGGACCAATCCCAGCCCCGCGATGGTGAACCGTGCCAACACACTGCCAAGCGCCGCACCGGTCAGCTCTAATCCGAAGGTGAATATCAGAACGGGCGCGACGGCAGCATTCACCACGCCACCGGCCACAGTGGCGGTCATCGCCCGCCGTGCATCTCCGTGCGCCCGCAGGATCGCGCCGCCCGCCATTCCGATCAGCAAAACCGGCAGCGAGGGAACGATGATCTGAAGATAATGAACCGCAAGATCTGCGGTTTCACCCGTTGCGCCCAGCAATCCAACAAGCGTCCCGAGGTTTTGCCACACCAGTATCGCAAAGAGCGCCGCAAACACGACACCAGCCGCAAGCGCATTCGACGCGCGTTGCCGTGCCAGACCGTCATCACCGGCCCCCAAGGCCTGCGCGACCAGCGCACCTGCGGCAATGGCGATGCCAATGTTGAACGATGTGGTGAAAAACAAGATCGCCCCCGCATAGCCGACGGCGGCCGCCAATTCCTCTTTCCCGAGCATGGAAATGAAGATCATGTCGACGAAATCGACGGCAAATACAGCCATGAGGCCGACAGAGGCGGTCAGCGACATCACCGAGATGTGGCGAAAGAGATTGCCTTTGAGAAAAACCGCCTGATCCGACATGCATTGACCCTGTCACGGAACGGGGTGTGCGGGAAGCCATTTCGAGGCCAATGCGATTGCGATCGACAACATACGCGATCTGCGGCGATCCGGGGGAATGCCAGCAGCATCGTCGATGCTGTATCGCTTGCAACTGTGACGGATCGGCAATCAGCCGTTCGGCGCGCCAGGCCTGACAGTCTGCATTTGCATCGCAAGCCTCAGAACGGGCGGGGCGTGCCGCTCAACGCATGACAAACGGATTGGCCATCGGGCTATCAGAGGTGCTGATCCATGTTGTCTTGCTGCGTGTGTAATCGTGAATGGCCTCCAGGCCGGCCTCGCGTCCATAGCCTGATTGGTCATAGCCTCCGAACGGGGCTATCGGCGAAATTGCCCTGTAGGTGTTCACCCAGCAAATCCCGGCCTTCAAGCGTGCCGAAACGCGGTGGGCGCGGGCGACATTCTGGGTAAACACCCCCGAGCCCAGCCCGAACGGCGTGCTGTTGGCAATCGCGATGGCCTCTTCTTCGGTGTCAAATGGCAAAAGCGACATGACAGGCCCGAACATTTCCACCTTAAGTGTCTCGGTGTTCGCATCGGCGCATTCAACGAGGGTCGGTGCCATATAGTTGCCTGACCGGTCCAGCGCTGAGCCTCCAAATCGGATGGTCGCGCCATCTGCGCAGGCAGCCGCAAGCGTGTCTTCGATCTTGCTGATCTGTGCGGCGGTGCAGAGCGGCCCGATCTGGGTTTCGGCATCCAGCGGGTCGCCGATGACAACGCCTCGCATTTTTTCTTCGATCTTGCTGGCGACCGCATCAAGGACCGACCGATGTACCAGGCCGCGCGTTCCCGCGACGCAGCTTTGGCCCGATGCGCCAAAGTTTCCCGCGATCAACCCATTGGCCGCGCTTTCCAGATCCGCGTCTTCGAACACCAGAATGGGAGATTTGCCACCAAGCTCCAATGTGGTGACGGCAAAGTTCTCAGCCGAATTGCGCACCACGTGGCGCGCGGTTTCCGGCCCGCCGGTAAAGGCGATCCTGTCCACATCAGCGTGGCGTGTGAGCGGGATTGCACAGTTTTCAGCGTCCCCCGTGATGACCGAAACCACGCCCGCAGGAAAACCGGCCTTTTCGATCAGTTGCGCGAATGCGAGCATCGGTGCCGGGGCAATTTCCGACGCTTTGAGAACGACAGTGCAGCCCGCCGCAAGGGCCGGGCCCAGCTTGGTCGCTGTCAGGAACATCTGGGCGTTCCATGGCACGATGGCCACAACAACGCCGATCGGTTCGCGCCGCGTGAAGACGTGCATGTCCGGCTTGTCGATCGGCAGCACGGCCCCTTCGATCTTGTCTGCAAGCCCTGCATAGTAGCGGTAATAATCGCCGACATAGGCCGTTTGGCTGGCCGTTTCGGCCAAAAGCTTGCCGCTATCCGTTGTCTCGATGCGCCCGAGTTCGGCGGCATTTTCCTCGATCAGATCAGCAAGACGATAAAGCAGCTTGCCGCGCTGTGTCTGGGTCATGTCGCGCCATGCGGGATCGTTCAGCATGCGTCGTGCTGCCCCGACTGCACGTTCGACATCGGCCTCTGACGCGCAGGCGAAGGTGGCCCAGTCCTCCCCTGTTGCCGGGTTTTGCGAGGCCATCGTCTGACCTTCGGAGCCTTCTGTCCAAGCGCCGTCGATAAAAAGCTGATAATGCGGTTTGCTGTCCATTTTTAACCTCAATTAAAGGCAGGCATGACGTCGTCGATGAACCTTTGAAGCGAGGCGCGCTTGCGCTCGAAACTCATCCCGCTGTCGATCCAGAAAGAATATTCGTCATAGCCAAGGTCTTCGTATTTCTTGATTTTTGCAATCACCTCCGCCGGAGTTCCGATTGTCAGATCTCGCGCCATATTTTCAGGGGACATCAGCGCGTTGTTGGCCAGTTCCTCGTCAGAGAGCGGCGCGATCAGCCCTTGCTCCACAGGCCGTTTGTTCTGAAACCAAGCTCCGAAATAGCAATAAAACCGGGAAAGCTCATTTGCGGCTTGCGCGACATCGGCCTCATCGGCACCGACATAGGTGTGATGCAACAGCATGATCTTCGGGCGTGGCCCGTCGTATTCCGCGCAAGCTGTGTTGAAGCGCCCCATGAGCGTTTCGATCTCTTCAATCCCCTGCCAAAGCGGGGTCACCTGAATGTTGAACCCGTTATGAACGCCGAATGCGTGGCTATTGGGATCGCGCGCCGCGATCCAGATTGGCGGACCACCGTCCTGTACAGGCTTGGGGGCTGCTGTGGTTGCCGGAAAGCTGAAAAACGCGCCGTCATGGGCGCAATCGCCCTCCCAAAGCTTGGGCAAAAGAGGTGCCAACTCGCGCATGCGCTGTCCGGCCTCCCAAGCGTCCATCCCCGGCATAAGGCGCTCGTATTCATAGGAATAGGCACCGCGAGCGATGGCAAGCTCGATGCGCCCATGTGTCATCAGGTCGGCCGCTGCGGCCTCTCCGGCCAGTTTGATCGGGTGCCAGAACGGGGCGATGATCGTGCCAGTGCCAAGCTTTACGTTCTTGGTATGATGGGCGACATTCACAAGCGACATGAGCGGGTTGGGCGCGATGGTAAACTCCATCCCGTGATGCTCTCCGGTCCAGACCGCGCGCATACCGGCGTCGTCCGCCATTTTGCACAGCGCGATGAATTCTGCGTCAAGCTGGTCATGGGGCTGGGTCGGTGTCAGCCGTTCCATATGGACAAAAAGCGAAAAGTCCATTCTCAGGCTCCTTCGGTGTGATGAAAGACATCGCCGCGCAACGCGCGTGGGTCCTGCGCGGTCATGGCCAGATGTCCTGTGCAAAAGCTGACAGCGCCGAATTCACGTCTGCTGGGTGTGTCATCGGCATCATGTGTGCCGCGCCGTCAACAACAAGGACCCGTCCTTGCGGGGCAAGGTCGGCCATCATCCGTGACATGTCTGGTGTTGAGTTTGGCTCTAATGCCCCGGTGGCAAACAGCGCGGGGCACTTGAGCCGATTAAGCGCCTGTCGGCTTGGGCCGTCTGCATGGGCAAAGGCCGTGTACGCTTGCTTGTATCCCAACGGGTCCGCCGTACGAAGCCAGTCATCACAGGCGCTGCGCTGGGATGACTGGCCGGTGCCGAACCACCTCTCAAGTGTGGGTGTCGGATCCGGCACGGTGTTTCCATCAAGGCTGGCAGCACGGGCTTGCACAGCGGCCTTGGCCCCGTCACGGCGTTCGAAGATCGCATTGAGCGCTGCAACAGCGCGAACGCATTCCGGTGCGGAGCTGGCCAATTCCAGAGCGATCATCGCGCCCATGGAATGTCCGACCACGAGGGCCGGTTCGTCCAGCATGCGCAACAGTGGCAAGACAGCCTGCACATAGTCGTCCAGCACCTTGCACTGTGCGTTGCATGGGGTCTGCCCGTGGCCCGGCATGTCCGGCGCGATGACATGATACGTGTCGCGCAGCGCCTTGATTTGTGGGCCCCACGCTTCGGCCCGCAAGCCGACACCGTGCAACAAAAGAACAGGCCGCCCCGTGCCCGCCACGATGGCAGACAGGCCCGCCAGTTCAGACCGCGGCAGGGTTGTCGAGATCATGGCCCAAGTCCTTGAGGTCCTGATAACGGTCTCCGATACGGTGATGCGGTCTTCCCGACATCGCCGCACCAAGCACGACGACAATCTCATCATCACGCGGGGCATCCGGGATCGAAAACTGGATCGTCAGATAATGAGAGCGCCGCCCGGCATCGTTCTTGTCCATAAGCGGTACCATGATCGGCGCATTGGCTGTCCCGCGTGTGTTGGTGAAGGCAAGATAGGATTTTGCCTCGACCGCCTCGCGATAAAAATTGCCAAAGCGCAACGTGTGGATCAGTCCCGAAGCATGTTCGATTTCACCATCAAGACCCACAACGGCGGCCTTGCCATAGGCTTCGATTGCCGCGCCGCTGCCCGCAAGCGAGATCATCCGATCCGTAATCATTTCTCCCAGGATCGGTCCATAGGCACGGATCTCTGGCGTCAGGTCTTCGACAAACCGGCCCGCCCATGGATTGCGCACAACCGCAGCCACAGCAAACATCCGCCAGGGTTTGTCAGCCGGGCGAAACCCTTCGATTAAGACCTCTTCATCATAGGTCACGATTTTCCTGATTTCAGGCTGCATGTCACTCTCCTGTTCGCTGCGGCAAACGCTATGGAGCGCGTTAAATTTTGACAAACAAAGGAATTATGGCCATTGGTATAAGCTTTAGTAATGGCTAGCTTGACCATGGCAAAATCCCTCCCTCCGCTCGGCTGGCTGCGCTCGTTCGAAGCGGCCGCGCGACATCTCAGCTTTACCGCCGCCGCAGAAGAATTGGGCCTCACTCAATCCGCCGTCAGTCAACAGGTAAAGTCACTCGAAACACGCCTTGCGGTTCCGCTCTTCATGCGACGGGCACGGGGGCTGGCGCTGACAGATGCCGGACGTCGGTTGTTGCCGGATGTGGAAGCACCGTTGCAAGCCTTGGCGGCTGCGATGGATGGGGTGGATGCCGGCCCCGAAAAAACCCTTTTGAACATTGCGACCTCAGTCAGCGTGGCCCAATGGGTTATCGGGCCGCGCTTGCCAGAGTTTCAGTCTCTGTTCCCGGATCTCCGGATTAGACTGTTCAGCGCGATCTGGCCTGATGACTTCCATGCGACCCATGCTGACGTGGAAATAAGGTTCGGTTCCGCCAAGCAGGCGGGGGTTGATGCGGACCTGCTTTTGCCGAACCGGCTGATCGCAGTAAAGTCCCGGAACGTCGAAGGAGACTTGCAGAATTTGCCCCTCATCGAGGCGGTCGGCACATCCAGCGGATGGCGGTCATGGGCCAAACACATCGGCAACACGCGGCCCGCATCGATTTACACCGACACCTACGGCATGGCCCTCCATCTGGCCGCGCAGGGAAATGGCGTGGCCCTCGTAAGCGAACTGCTTGCAGAGCATGCCATGCAGACAGGGCTTGTCGAACGCGTGCACCCTGCGTCAATCCCAAGCCAAGAGGGCTACCACTTGTCAGTTTCCAAGGACAAGCCGCAGGCGCTGGTGTTTCGTGAATGGTTGTTGGACAGGCTGTCTATGACCGCACCTTGATACCGCAAGCGGCTGCTATCGTGGACCACCGTTCGGCGGGTTTGGTCCTTGTTAACCAGGCGCGAGCGATATGTTTGCCCACAAAGCGCTTTGAGCGGGAAGGGTCACTCCCATGCCGCGATATATGAACTGATCTTCTCTCAGACGCCCCGATCGGGCAGACCCTGAGAAACCGGTTTCAGATAGGCCCGGAGACGGGCACAGGTCCCGGGAACACCCCGGAAGATGAGAGAACGGTCAGGCTCCAAGAGCGGCGC
Source organism: Marivita sp. (assembly GCA_043585115.1). GTDB lineage: Bacteria > Pseudomonadota > Alphaproteobacteria > Rhodobacterales > Rhodobacteraceae > Marivita. Next base: position 1,242,674 of record CP121326.1, on the reverse strand, counting down.
CGCTTCTTATCACCACCGCAAGCCAACACGAGCGATGCTCTGGCTCCAGATCAAGTCACCCGGCGGGCGTCAGGCCCGACCGGGTCTGCGGCGTGGGTCATTCAGCCCAATCGCCGGAAAAGCCTTTCGGGATCATCAGGATATCGCGATCCAGAGCGTTGACATCGCGACGCCCGCACAGGCCCATCGACACCTCAAGCTCTTTGTGGATCACGTTCAGCGCATCGGTCACACCTTGCTGACCATTGGCACCAAGCCCGTAGACATAGGCGCGTCCGATATAGGTTCCCTTGGCCCCCATCGCGAGCGCCTTGAGCACGTCTTGCCCTGACCGGATACCACTGTCGAGATGAACCTCGATCTTGTCGCCGACGGCGTCCATGATCGGCTCAAGCGCGCGGATCGACGACAGGGCGCCGTCCAATTGCCGTCCACCATGGTTCGACACGATGATCGCATCTGCACCCACATTCAACGCTTCCAGCGCGTCGCGCGGATCCATGATGCCTTTGATGATCAGGGGCCCGTCCCACATCTTGCGGAACTGCCGGATTCGATCCCAGTTCAACGACTGGTCAAAAGCCTGTGCTGTCCAGGATGAAAGCGAGGAGGGGTCTTTGACGCCCTTGGCATGGCCCACGATATTGCCAAAGAAGCGCCGCTTGGTTTGCAGCATTCCCAGACCCCATTGCACCTTGGTCATCATGTTGGCGACCGATGCAGGCGTCAGCTTGGGGGGCGCGGACAGGCCGTTCTTGACGTCCTTGTGGCGCTGGCCCAGCAGTTGCAGATCGACGGTGATGATCGCAGCCGAGCATTTGGCATCCTTGGCGCGGTCGAACAGGCGCTGCATGAAATCGTCGTCCTTGAGGGTGTAGACCTGCATCCAGAACGGTTTGGAGGTGTGCTCGGCCACGTCTTCAATCGAACAGATCGACATGGTGGACAGGCTGTAGGGCACACCGAATTTTTCCGCCGCCTTGGCCGCTTTGATCTCTCCGTCAAAGTGCTGCATGCCGGTCAGCCCCACCGGAGCAAGCGCCACGGGCATGGCAACATCCTGACCGATCATCTGGCTGGCTGTCTTGCGGCCTTCCATGTCGATGGCCACGCGCTGGCGCAAGTAGATCTTGTCGAAATCGGATGAATTCTCGCGGAAGGTCTGTTCGGTCCAGCTGCCCGACTCCGTGTAGTCAAAGAACATCTTGGGCACCCGCCGTTTATAGATGCGGCGAAGATCTTCGATTTCGGTGATCACGGGCATGAGTCGGCCTTTCCGTCATATTGGTTAGTTTTCTTTACCAGTGGGATCAAATTCGCGCAACGCGGCATTTTTGTCTTTTAGGCTCAGGCACGCCTTTTGTGGCCCGTGCCAAAGACAGGGACCGCGGGCGGCTTCGGAAAAAACAAGAAACGGCGCTTAGGTGAACTGAATGCTCAGGCCGGTCAGAAGTGGTGTGTCAAACTCTGTGCGCCATGTCTGACCTGCGGCGACGGGGCGTGCGTCGGTCAGGGTGCCGGTGGTCACAACCTCGCCGGGTTGGATCGGACCTGCATCCGGCATACGGGGAACCTGACCAACCAGATGGTGCAACGCCATGAGCGGTCCGCCCAACACATCCACACCATGACCGCTCAGCTTTTCATCCGGTCCGGTCAGCGTCACAGCACATGTGGTCAGCGCCTCCAGCCGGTCGGGTGTCGGGTCCAGACGAGGCCCAACCCAAAGCTCCCCGTGCATGGCCAGAGCGGCCACGGCATCGGGGGCCGTAAAGCGCCAATCGGGATAGAGCGAGGTCACCACCTCGAACCCATGTGCGACCCAGTCGATACAGTCTGCCAAATCCGTGAGCGACATATCGGGCGAGGGTGCAGCTTTGAAGCCAAAGACGATTTCGGGTTCGATCCTCAGCTCGGGCAATGCGGGCAGGGAGGCCACGCCATCTGCGGGCAACTCGTGCACACCGCTGTCATACATCCAGCCCCAGACCGGCGCATCGACGTTGTAGATCGGCCAGATAGACCGGTTGGTAAAGCCGATCTTGCGACCTGCGACACGGTCTCCATCGGCCAGGCGCCGGGCATGGATCCCGGCCGCGATATGGTAACCCTGATCCAGTGTCAGGTCCGCCATTGCGTTGGTCAGTGGCGGCACCTGCCTGTTGTCACGAAACGCGGCATAAAGCGCGTCTGTGACAGAGTGCTCAGGCACGATGCGCCCCATCAGACAAGGATTTCACGAAATCCAGAACCTCGTTGACGGGTTTGCCATTGGCCATCTCGGCGACGATGGCAGAGCCCACGACGCACCCATCCGCCACGCTTGCGATGGATTGCGAGGCCTCGGGGGTCTTGATGCCAAAACCGACAATCACCGGCAGGTCGGTCTTGGCCTTGATGCGTGCAACCTCGGGTCCGACATCGGTGGCCTGTGCCTCGGCGGCGCCTGTGATGCCGGTGATCGACACGTAATACACAAATCCGGATGTGTTCTGAAGAACCTTCGGTAGACGCTTGTCATCGGTGGTCGGGGTGGCCAGACGGATAAAGTTCAGACCAGCCGCCTGTGCCGGGATGCACAATTCGTCATCTTCTTCGGGGGGCAGGTCTACGATGATCAGCCCGTCAATGCCCGCCTCTTTGGCTTGGGTCAGGAACAGATCCACACCGCGTGAATAGATCGGGTTGTAGTACCCCATCATCACGATGGGGGTGGTGTCGTCGTTTTCGCGGAACGTGCGCGCCAGTTCCAGAGTGCGATCCAGCGTCATGCCCCCTTCGAGGGCACGTTGGCCGGCAAGCTGGATCGTACTGCCATCAGCCATCGGGTCGGTAAAAGGCAAGCCCAGCTCGATGATGTCCACACCCGCGCCCGGCAGTCCTTTGACCAGTTCCAGTGATGTGTCAAAGTCGGGATCGCCGGCCATCACATACGACACAAAGGCCTTTTTGCCGGCTTTGCGAAGCTCTGCGAATTTTGCGTCGATACGGGTCATGGCGATCTCCTGAATTGGTCGAACCCGATTGCCGGAGTTGAACGGGAAAATCAAGGAGGTGTCCGCAAACGGTTTTGGTTCGCACAGCAGATACCGCGAATGCTCTCTTCGCGGGTCAGGATAAAGGCAAGCCAGTCGGGTTTCTGAAAGCCCGAAATTGATTGGGGCAGCGCACGCCGTTTTTGATGCGTGTCAAAGAGACCTTTGACCAAGCCTGCTAAAGTCGGCGCAATCCACAAACCGGAGGGAGCCCCGTATGACCGCGATTGTTGACGCGTCGAAGACCACTGCCAAAGCCAAGCCGGATGCCAGTCTGGACGAGCAGTTCGAAAGGTCGGCTAAGGCCACCACTGCCGAAGACGTGCGCCGCGCGTTCGAAACAGGGAAATATCCCTATTCCGAAAAGATGGGTCGCAACGCATACGAGACCGAAAAGGCCGCGCTTCAGGCGGAATTGCTGAAAGTGCAGCTTTGGGCGCAGGAAACCGGCCAGAAGTTTGTCATGATATTTGAGGGTCGCGATGCGGCGGGCAAGGGCGGCACGATCAAGCGGTTTACCGAACATCTCAATCCCCGCACAGCCCGTGTGGTGGCGTTGAACAAACCCACCGATGTCGAGCGCGGGCAATGGTATTATCAGCGCTATATCGAACATCTGCCAACAGCGGGTGAAATCGTGCTCTACGACCGCTCGTGGTACAACCGCGCAGGCGTCGAACGGGTCATGGGGTTTTGCGAGCCGGGCGAATACCTCGAATTCATGCGCCAGACACCTGACTTTGAACGCATGCTGACGCGGTCGGGTATCCGGCTTTATAAATACTGGTTCTCGGTCACGCAGGACGAACAGAAAAGCCGTTTCGCCAGCCGCGAAACCGATCCGCTTAAACAGTGGAAACTGTCGCCCATTGATAAGGCCAGCCTGAACAAGTGGGACGATTATACCGAAGCAAAAGAGGCGATGTTCTTTTACACCGACACCGCCGATGCGCCGTGGACCATTGTCAAATCCAACGACAAAAAGCGCGCGCGCCTGAATTGCATGAAGCATTTCCTGTCGACGCTGGACTATCCGGGCAAGGACCTGAGTGTCGCGACACCGCCGGATCCGTTGATCGTGGGCGGGGCAGGGCATGTGATCCACCGCTCGGATCATATTCTGGGGACCTCGCTGCATCCGGACGCGCGCCAGACGCGAAGCTGAACGCTGGCAATTTAACGCCATCTCGATGTGTGGTGCCTTGCGTTAGGCGTCGGAGGCACTTACCTCCGGTGCCTATGAAACATGTTCTTTGCGCCCTCGCACTTGGGCTGGTCGCTGCTCCTCTGGGTGCACACCCGCATATTTTCGTCGAGACCGCCTTGCGGTTCGAGGTCAATGACGACCGCGAGGTCACCGGCGTTACGGTCACATGGACTTATGACGACTTTTTCACGCTGCTGATCCTCGAAGATTACGGGCTGGATTCCGACGGTGATGGTGTGCTGACCGATTCCGAGCTGGAAAAACTGTTCGGCTTTGACCTGATCGAATGGCCCGAAGGTTTCGAGGGTGACCTGTACGTGTTTTCCAACGGGGAAAAGATCGAAATGCCGCGTCCGCGCCCCATTGGTATCGCGGTCGAGGGCGGTTTTATCACGGCCACCCATTTTCGCGAAATCCCCCCCGTGGCAATCGAGGCGATTGAAGTCCTGCAATACGATCCGACCTATTACGTGGCATATGATGTGTCCCAAGGCGTGAGCCTGTCGGACCCCGCCTGCACCGCAACGGTCACCGATCCGGATCAGGCAGCGGCGCAGGAAGCGGTCGAGCAAGAATTGAATGGCGGATCAATGGAGGACATCTTCAACGAAATGCGCGTTGGTATCCACTTTGCTGATACGGTCACCATGTCATGCGCACCGCCCTCCAACTAGCTGCCCTTGCGGTGATCGCGCTTGCCGTCTGGCTTTGGGGCTTTGACGGGGCGCAGATGTTGGAACGTTGGGCCGCCGAGGGCCAACGCGCGGCACAAAGCGGCATGGCGCAAGGGTTGCGGGCGTTGCGCGCGGGTGAACCCGGGGCAATCCTGAGCCTGATGGCCGTGTGTTTCGGGTACGGATTTTTTCATGCGGTTGGGCCCGGTCACGGCAAGATCCTGATTGCAGGCTATGGCGTGGCAGAACGGGTGGCGCTGACGCGGCTGTCTGTGCTTGCGGTCCTGTCGAGCCTTGCACAGGCGCTGACAGCGATCGTGGTTGTGTATGCCGGCGTTTGGCTGCTGGGCCTTGGCCGTCAGGAAATGGTTGGCGCAGCCGAGGAATGGTTCGCCCCCTTCAGCTATGCTGCGATCTGCGGCATCGGCGCATGGTTGGCGATCCGCGGGGCTATGCGGCTTTGGTCAAATTGGAATGTCTCAACCGGTCACAGCTCGGATCACCACGCGCATCATCAGCATGACCACGACCATACCCATGATGCCGAAGGCGTGTGCAGCACCTGTGGTCATGCGCATGGGCCGACACCCGAACAGGCGCAAAACGTGCATTCCTTGCGTGATGCCATGGTGTTGATTGGGGCCATTGCCATTCGTCCCTGCACAGGTGCGTTGTTCCTGCTGATCCTGTCGGTCAGCATGGGCATCGACCTGGCCGGTATCCTTGGCACCTTTGCGATGGGGCTGGGCACGGCCAGTGTGACGCTTGCCGCTGCAATAGGGTCAGTGACGTTCCGCGAAGGCGCTTTGGCGCGATTTGCCGAAGGGCCACATACGGCCCGTATCGCGGGTGTGATCGAAACGGGCGCAGGTGTGGTCATTGCCATTCTTGCCGCACAGTTTCTGATCCGCGCGCTCTGACCCGACAAAAAGCTTGCCCCGTTCAAGCAGCAGGTCTAACGCAAAGGCCATGCAAACAGCACAGATGTCATACCCCGCCCATGTAAGGGCGCTCCTTGTTTTGGGATTGCCATTGGTCGGCGGGCATATGGCACAGATGGCCATCGGATTGACCGACACGATTATGGTCGGCTGGTACGGGGCCGAACCGTTGGCGATTGTCACTTTGGCCAACACTTTGTTTTTTACACTGTTTCTGTTTGGCTGTGGATTTGCCTGGGCGGTGATGCCGATGGTGGCCACTTATGCCGCCGAAGGAGACGATCAAAAAGTCCGCCGGTCCACCCGCATGGGGCTATGGCTGTCGGCGCTGTTCTGCGTGGTGATGTTCCCGCTTTTGTGGTGGTCCGAGGCCTTGCTCTTACTCACAGGCCAGTTGCCCACAATCGCTGCCGAAGCGCAGGTCTATCTGCGGGTGCTGGCCTTTGGCCTGCTGCCAGCGCTGGTGACGATGGTGCTTAAAAGCTACCTTGCGGCGTTGGAGAAAACCAAGGTCGTGTTCTGGGTCACGGCAGTGGCCGTGCCCTACAACGCACTGGCCAACTATGCACTGATCTTTGGCAATTTCGGCTTTCCAGAACTGGGCCTTCAAGGGGCTGCCATCGCGTCACTCAGCACGCATGTGTTCTCGATGATGGTGATCGTGGCCTATATCCGCATCTTTGTACCCGAACACAGCCTGTTCCAGAGGATTTGGAAATCCGACAATGAGATGCTTGTTCAGGTGTTCAAGCTGGGTGTGCCCATTGGCCTGACCTCCCTGTCCGAAACCGGGCTTTTCGCAGCCTCGGCCATCATGATGGGCTGGCTGGGCACCATCCCTCTGGCCGCGCACGGGATCGCGCTGCAACTGGCGTCGATGACCTTCATGCTGCATCTGGGCCTGTCCAACGCGGCCACGGTGCGCGCGGGCAATGCGTTTGGCCGCCGCGACTGGCCGCACATGGCGCGGGGTGGCGTTGTCGCACTGGCGCTCTCGGCTTTTATCGCGGCGCTGACCATCATCCTCTTTGTCGCTGTGCCCGAGCCTCTGATCGCGGCCTTCCTCGACCCCGACGATCCGGCACGCGCCGAGATCATCACCATGGGCATCACCCTTCTGATCCTTGCCGCAATCTTCCAGCTGGTGGACGGCGCGCAGGTGGTCGCACTTGGCCTGTTGCGCGGGGTGCAGGATGCGCGTGTGCCAATGATCCTCGCGGCGGTGTCCTATTTCGGTGTCGGTCTGCCAGCAGCCTATGTTCTTGGCTTTGTCGTGGGCTGGGGCGCTGTCGGTATCTGGATCGGGCTGGTGTTGGGCAACCCTCTTCAACGCGCTCACCAAGACCGCAGCGGCGCAGGCGGCGAACTTTCCGTTCTGCACGATCGAGCCCAATGTCGGTGATGTGGCGGTCCCGGATGACCGGCTTGATACGCTGGCCGGAATTGCCAAGTCCAAACAGATCATCCCGACGCGGATCACCTTTGTGGACATCGCGGGCCTTGTGAAAGGGGCCTCAAAGGGCGAAGGTCTTGGCAACCAGTTCCTTGCCAATATCCGCGAGGTCGATGCGATTGCCCATGTGCTGCGCTGTTTCGAGGATGGCGATGTCGTGCACGTGGATGGACGTGTCGATCCGGTGGCCGATGCGGAAACCATCGAAACCGAACTGATGCTCGCTGACATCGAAAGCCTGGAAAAGCGTCTGCAGAACATCGTGCGCAAAGTGCGCGGTGGCGACAAAGAGGCGGTGCAGCAGGAACGCCTCATGCGCGCAGCCCTCGCAGCGCTCGAAGACGGCAAACCCGCCCGCACCGTCGATGTGGATGCCGAAGACGCCAAGGCTTGGGATATGCTGCAATTGCTGACCACCAAGCCGGTGCTTTACGTCTGCAATGTCTCGGAGTCGGACGCCGCCGATGGCAACGCCATGTCCAACGCCGTCGGTGAAATGGCCGCCGCACAGGGCAACAGCCACGTCGTGATCTCGGCTCAGATCGAAGAAGAGATCAGCCAGTTGGATGCAGAAGAAGCGCAGGAATTCCTATCGGAAATGGGTCTCGAAGAGCCGGGTCTCGACCGTGTGATCCGCGCCGGATACGAATTGCTCCAGCTTGAAACCTATTTCACCGTTGGCCCGAAAGAAGCCCGCGCCTGGACCATCACCAAAGGCACTGCGGCGCCGCAGGCTGCCGGTGTGATCCATGGTGACTTTGAAAAGGGCTTTATTCGCGCCGAAACGATTGCCTACGATGACTATGTGACCTTGGGGGGCGAAAACCCCGCCAAAGAGGCGGGCAAGATGCGCGCGGAAGGCAAAAGCTATGTCGTCAAGGATGGCGACGTGCTGCACTTCCTCTTCAACACGTAAGCCGCGCTAGAACCCGAACACAAAGACAGCAATCGGCACCGGGGACACCGCAATTGCGATGGCGATAAAGGTCTGGACGGGGGCAAAGATGCCGCTCATCCCGGCCATCATCATGATGCCACCGCCACCGCCAATCACCGCGTTGCCGGGCGTGTTCACCAGCAATGCCAAAGCGATATAGCGGTGCCGCAAGGCGAACCCGACAGTCTTGGGCGGTGATCCATCCAGCAAGAGGCCCAACCGGTCTTTCGGAGGCAGGGCAGCAGCGCGCCCGATCAGGTCAGCCGCCTTGCGCATCCGGAAAAGCGACAAAATCCACACCAGCGTTGTGCCCGGCAAGAGCCGCCCCAACAGGTAGCTCAGCATCATCGCAAGCACTGTCGCGGCATAGACCAGAGGGGCGATCGCCGCGCCGAACACGGTCAGCATCGCGATCCCGATTTCCGCTCCCGGCACAAACGGCAGGGCCAGCAATCCGATATACGCGACAGAGCCCATCATCAGCAGGCGGTGCACCTGCTTTTCGTTGCTGGGCATGAGGGTCAGGTTCAGCGCATCTTTCAATTCATGCGCGCCCCATGTGGCCAGACTCACAATAATAAGCAGACCTGCCACACGCAGGACGACCCCTTTGGCGGTCAGCCCGACCGGCGTCGTTTGAGGAGGCGTCACCCGGAGACAGAGCCTTCGGTGGCAGGCAGGCGCGACCCTTGCGCCGTGCCGTTGATCTGATGCGTCCAGTACCAACGTCGGGTGGTCCAACTCATCTGGACACTCATTTCACCGTCGACAACTTTTCCGTACCACACCACCCGGTGCGGAGATGTGGGGCAGGTGGCAACGGTGGTGAAATGGATCACGTCTCCGTCGACCCATGTCTGGTAATCGGAAAAACCGAACTTGCAGTATGTCTCGCAATCCACCGACAGGAACGCGCCGTCTTTGAACACAAGCGTATCGGTTTCGCCTTCAACACCGTTATCGAGTGCTGTCTGAATATAGAAGGACCCGCCATCCAGTTCGCCGCCTTGTGCCCATGCAACCTCGGGTACGGTCATGTCCGGGATATCTTCGTTCATCACAGACACCGCTGCGGCCCCGGTACCGAGGGTGATGCAGGCAATGGCAGCGGCTTGGGTGATGGGCGTCACGATGATCGCTCCTTCGTCTGTGCGACGATACTTCGAGGAACGATAACCCGATTTCGGCCCGGTGCAAAGGAAAGACGCCACTCCCTCGACGGACGCGCCAGGGCAAGCATGCTTTTTAGGCGGAATTTGTGTTCCATCATGTGTGATTTGGCCTTGTCCCCGCGTGCCCGCTTCCTTAAACGGGTCGACGGAGACGTGGCCGAGTGGTCGAAGGCGCTCCCCTGCTAAGGGAGTAGGCGGGAAACCGTCTCGAGGGTTCGAATCCCTTCGTCTCCGCCATATTCTTGAAAATTATGATTACTTTTCAAGACGTTACGCGGTAATCTATCGCAATCGTCCCCCAATTTGACCGCCATTCTGGTTTCTCATGCGGGCCGCTTTGATCCGTAGCCGGGCCAGTAACGGATAGGGTCTTGCAGCGAGTCGATCTGCGATTTGGTCCCAAGGAAGGTGTGAGCGCAGTGCCGCGCATTGTTGCGCGCCTCGGTTTGGTGCCGCGACAACAGCGTCGAAGGTCGCGTTCAGAATGCCGCTTGGGGTGTCTAAGGCTTCGGATAGCCAAAACAGCATCGGCGCGCATTGAATGTGATTGTAGATAAACTGCGCGTCGCGCTTGGCGTCAGACCGTCCATACGCGCCCGGACCATCGTATTCGGCCAGCCACCCTAGCCAATGCTGTTTCTGAGACCGATACCATGCACGATTGAAGCCAACGCCTTCCCTAAGCGCAATTTCCAACGCTTGTGTTCTGTTCAAGTATTCGGGCAGAGGCTTGATGTATGCGCGCAGCGTTATGGGCGTCATGGACCTGCTTATCCTTCACGGTAAGTTCGCGCTTTCTCGATCAGGGTTCGGAACAGCTCTTTGTGCGATTTGAAGTCTGCATCGGTCACGCGGATTCGGTAGTTTCCCCACCGCGCGGCGTATTCCAGCGTTTCGATGTCTGCATCTTCGAGCATCGCGTCTGTTTCGTCGGTGCGTGGTAGCTTGGGTTCGAACAGCACAAAGGCTTTCTTCGGACGAAAGGCGACGTAGTTGTTTGCGCGGCCTTCCTTGATCAGGCCGACATAGAACTTGTTGTACTTCAACTCGCTCTCGGGGTCGGCTTCCTTCACCAGTTCGAACATGCGGTCCATCAAAGCCACGGTCTTGGGAGTGCCTTTGTCCTTTTCCCAATAAGCGCGGTCCGTGGGGGCGCTAATGGCGTCTTCGTCTTCGTCCACCAGCCCGCGTTGCAATTCGTCCAGAACCTTGGTGAACACCAGCGTGATATGGTCCCCCACTTCGAAAGCCTGCATCTGGATAGCGATGATGGGAAGCGCGCCGTTGAACAGGGACACGACATTCAGGAAACGGCTGGTGATGTCCTCGGCCACCAGCACGGCGCAGTGTTCGTATTGGGGATAGCGTTTGCGTTCGATGTCCCAGTATTCAATCGACCGGATGATGTGGGTTTCATCTGTCGCGCCCAGTTGCAGTTCGACCTCGTAACGCTTGTAGGACTCGGGGTCTTGCAGCAACAGGTCCAAGCGCCCAGCGCGGTTCTGGATGCGTTCGCGGTCACGTAACACGAGGTCGCCCAGCCCGAGGATAGACGGGTCGTCTGCGATGATGTCCTGCACCCAGTTTTCCGAATAGACCGGATGGTTTTTGAGCGAGATGCGTTTTGGGCGCGTATAGGCGGTCACGAGGTAAAGTCCATTTCAATGGTTTTCATGATACGGTCAGTCTCGGACAGGATTTTCAGGATGCGCTGGTAATGCTTCACATCCTCAAAGCTGAGCGTGCGGCCCTTGCGGTCTTTCAGCCATTTCTGTGCGGGCTGATAGCCGCCGATATAGAAATCCCATGACACAGGCGGCGCGTCGGCAAAATACTGGCTGTCGTTGATCCAGATACGGCCATCCTCGAAGCAGGGCTTGTCCACCTCGTTGTCACCCTCACCCGTGAACGGGTAGGGGGTCGCGCCGATAGAGGCAGGCTCCATCAAGTGGAGCTTGCGCAACTCTGCGCCCTTGGCGGACACGTCCCAAAACTCGTCTGGGTTGGTCGGCCACGGGATGCGGGGGAAGTCAATTTTCAGGAATTCGGCGTAGGTCTCACGATAGGTGGGGCAATGCAGGACGCCGTAAATGTAGTCAAAAACCTGCACCTCGTCGGGCTTCCCGTGCTCGGGGTGGTCGGCCATCTTTTGGAGCTTGACGTATAGCTTGCGGTCGAAGTTCACCCGGCGCGTCTGATCGAGGTCTTGCTCGTCGGGGTAGAGGTAGAGAGGGGCGTTCATCGCATTTGTAGCAGTAGTTCCTGACAGAAAGATCGCCTCTGACGGAGCTTCTGTCACAAACACATGGGCGAATGCTGAATCTCGAACTTGCTTAGATATTAACAACCCAATTTGTGGTTCATGGGCATAGTGCCTCATAACTGCCTGTCGCCCGCGCTCAACTTTCTCTGGGTCGTTGTAAAAATAGTTCACCTGAAACTGTCGGTAGCTAATCCGTTGAACAAATCGCTCTTCATACTCACCATACGCATTGACGATTTGGCCGCGTAACATATCGCGATCAGAAGCAACCAGAACACGATCTTTACCAGTGACGATTCCATTGCTATTCACCGCCATCAGCTCACCCAAAGAAAAACCTGCTTCCCATTTTTCCTCGGTTTCGTAGTCCCAACTCTTGAAAAAGAACCTCGGTTTTCGGGTTTCGATCTGTGATAGGCTCGTCAACCCGAAGCCTTCTGTATCGGACAAGGCTTCATATTTTGCCTTTCGATCCCCCCATAAATCGCCGTGCATTACCTCGGCCAAACCCGTGCCGCCGTCCTTCTTCTTCACGCCGATGATGATCGAGACGCCCTGCTGAATGTCGAACACGTTCTTGTCAGGCTTGCCCTCTGGCGTGACCTCCTTCTTTTTGGCGTTGCCGTGCAGATCGAGAACCCAAATTCGGTCGAAGGTATTCAGCAGATGCCACCGCATTCCGCGAAAGGTCGGATTGTCGAGATATCCATGGTTGGTGATGAACCCGAGCACACCCTCGCCGTTCTTCTCGATCAGGTGCGACGATAGGCGGATGAACTTCACATAAAGATCGTTCAGCCATTTTGGGTTGCGCTCTTTGAGCTTCACCTTGCCGCCCGGCTCTTTCTTGTAGTCGTCCATCAGGTCGCCGATCCAGCCTTCAGACACACCGCCCTCGCCCAGATATGGAGGGTTTCCGATCACGCACATGATAGGCATGTCGCGCTTGATCGTGTTAGCACCCTTGGCCTCACGGGATAGCCATTGCGTGAACGGCAAAGTCTGGTTCGCGGGTTCGCCTTCCTCAAGGCTGTTGGTCAGATACACAGACAGGCGGGGCGGTTCTTTCGTGGGGCTGTAGCCCATTTCGGTCAGGATCATGTCGAGCTTCATATGACACATGGCATAGGACGCCATGAGCAGCTCGAACCCGTGCAGGCGCGGGATCAGATCGTCCTCAATATATTGCGACCACATGCCGGGCGCGACGCCCTGCACCTTGGGCGCGATCTGCTTGATCACCTCAGCCAGAAAGGTGCCGGTGCCCGTTGCCGGATCAAGGATTTGAACCCGATGCACTTCACGTTTTTCGATGACGTTCTTTCCGTCCTTAGTGAAGTCACCCTTTTTTGTGCGCGCGCGTTGACCAGTATCCCAGTCGATTGTCACTTTCGACGTGTCGGCCAGTCCATCGGGCAGGCCAAATTCTGTCTGCAACACCTCGTCCACGGCGCGAACGATGAAATTCACAACGGGTTCGGGCGTGTACCAAACGCCCCGCGCCTTGCGCTTTGAGGGGTTATAGGCCGCGAGGAACGTCTCGTAGAAATGAAGGAACGGGTCGTTCTGACCTGTCAACTTACCGAAGCCTTCCATGAGCTTGGCCACGTCACAGGCTTGGAACACCCGCGCCAGATCGTCGATGATCCATGCAATGCGGTCGTCGAGGTCATAGCCAGCAACGTAGCTGAACAGCGACCGCAGAAACGGGTTGGATTTTGGCAGAAGTTCGAGCGCCTCTTGCCTGCTGAACGTGTCCAGTGTCGTGTCATGAAGGCGGGCGGCAAACATCCCGTATGCGATGGTTTCCGCGTAGATGTCGGCAAAGTCGCCGGGTGTGATGTCGTGGATCAGATTTTCCTTGAACGCTTGGTATTGCGCCGCAAGTTCGGACTGAAACTCGGTATCGTCGTTAAGCGTGTTGCGTAGAACGTCCTTGATCAGGTTCGCCTTGCCCGCCATGCGCTCGGCAAGATCGCGTGGGCTGGTGATGGTTTGTGGGCGTTGCGTGACGAACTCTTGCAAGAGGTTTTCAAGAGTCGCGAACTGGTTGGGTTTTGGCTGAATGCCCATCAGAAAGTCTGCGATGCTCACCGAGGCTACAAGTTCACCGTCGCGGTAGAAATCCCACTCCAGACAATTGGTGTAGATCAGGTTGGGAAGGGCAGCGAGATAACGCTTCTGTTGATCCTTGTTGGCGTCTTTAAAGCCACGGATGCCAACGGGGATGTCCTTTGCCTCCACATGCCCGACGACAATGTCGCCCTCTGACACAATGAAATCAGGAGCACCGCATTTGACGCGCTTCGGTTCATTCAATGCGGTGATGTCTTCGCCTAATTTTGCGAACAGGTCTTCGATGCTTGATCTGTATGAGTGTTCGGTCGCCGCGCCAGTTGCGTAGACTGACTGAACCTTACTAAGAAACTCTGCGATGATTCCCATGCTGCCCTCTGGTCTTTTGATGCACTAGAACAGGCTAGACCTACCCAGCACAAGCATGAGTTGCGCGTTAGTCGAAATACATCCTGAGTTCGTCGTCGCTGAGAAGGTGGCGAAATTTGCTGATGAAAAGACGGTTGGCTTGGTCCTCGCACCACTGAATTTCGAACCGATTGCGCTGATACGTCCGTTGCCACATGCCCTTGGGTTTCGGGGCAATCCAGTGGGCGGTTCCCGGTTCGCCGCCAAGCGCCATGCGCAGCTTGTTGGCACGGCGCAACATGCGGTCGTAGCGCGGTTCTGACTGGCTGGTGTAGGCGACGTTGTAGCAATGACGGCAGAGAAAGTAGCGCCCGCCTGAGAACAGCTTGCCAACGCGGCGTCCACAGGCGCGACCGTTCACGACACCGGGGCAAATAAAATAGGGCCTTTTATTCCCGTAGTTGCAGGGCGCGTAGGTGAGCCGGGTCGGTTGTTCGATGTGTTCCCAATCGCCGCCATAGAGGCGAACGCGGTAGTTTAGGACAAAGCGCCCTTGCTCGGCACGGTAGCCAATGCGGGCGAATTCTTCGCCGTTTCGTGACCAGACCCAGTTGCCCATTCTGCCGGGTTCTAGACACCCTTCTCGGTGAAGACGGTTCACGTCCAGAGAACGGCAATCCTCTGCTTTCTGTTTGTAGCCGGGTCGTCCTGAGCCATATCCACCCATATTCGAGCCTCAAGATTTTTCCGAAATCATTAGAAGCATTCAAATCTTATTGTCTTATTAATTAAGCCAAAGTTCAAATTCACACGAAAGATTTTTTCTTCGCGGCATAAGTCACCTCAAGGAGACACGATGGAATTGAATCCGTGAAAAACTCTTTTTTCTACTCGTGGATGGCGGACTTACTTTCTTTTCTTGCGACGCCTTCTTGTATTTCTGTTTCTGATTGATTGTACCGCATTGAAGGCGAACACATTCGGATTTATCGATGGAAATACGAAAGGAACTAAAGGAACTGTCGTTACAGTAAAAAGGTGGTCGGTCAGTGTCCGATCTGCCAAACTGTCGGTTCCCACAGTAACTTGGACCGGAAGGTTGGTAAATACCCTATCATATCGGTGTACTGACGCAGTACCATCATGCTTTTTCGTGGTGCCTCCGTAACCTTTGGTGCAGTCGCGTAGGGTTGTGTTAATGTCGCCATGCTGATTGAAATCGCCCATTACGATTTGGAACCCATTGACAACGGCACTGGAAAGAACTGCTTGATTATAGTACGGCGCATAAGTGGTATCTGAGTAATTTTCGCCGTCAGCAGGACCCGGACTGTGCAAAACAAGAGCTCGATAGTTATTGGTTCCATCGCCAATTGTCAAATTAGCTGGATTTCTAAAGGCAGTAGCTGGTAACGTCATGAGTTCTTCAAATATTTTTGCACGTTTGACACGCGGACCTGTTTCACGCAGCTGATTATTTCTTTGTGTTCTCGCTGCTTCTCGCGCTTGCGCTGAAATGACTTGGTTTCTACAGCTGAGATCAAATGCATTATGCCAATCGGTGTATGCGCCATTATTAACAAACGTTGCACCATTTCCTGCGACAACTAGGATGTCTTCTCGCCTGTTCGCATTACCGCCAATATCAACCCTGCCTACGTTGATATTGGGGATATTGTGTGGAGCTGCTTGAAGAGCTTGACGAATGTGATTGGCTACTCCCAAAGCATTTTGGGCATTCTGCCGTGCTTCCAGAACAAAAAGAATGAACGGCTCACCATTAGCTGCGGCAGCCACAGCGGAGGCGATATCGCCACGGCGACCGGCCGCCTTAGTGATGTTTAGTTTTTGAATGTTCCAGCAAATGATTTTCATAAAGTAGATGTCCGGCAACCATAAATGATAAAGATGCAGATCGGGACTTAACTGCTCAATTTATTCGACGCCCTTTAGGGATTCTAGCAGATCGATAATCTTGTGAAGCCGTAGTGTGTAGTGGTCTGATACCCTAGCAGGATGCATTATTTGTATGTCTTGTCGAGTCATTGCGCGCATTGTGATGCGAGGACACTTTCTTGAAGGTAGCCACTCCCGCCAGGGAGGTTTACATTCAAGGGGCAGAAAATCTCGGCCCTTTAACCTGTAGCTGGGTCGCGTTGAGCCGTATCCGCCCAACTTGGTGCCTACAGTTTTTTTCCGAAATCATTAGGGAAGTTGAGGTTTTTCCGTGCGTTACAGTTTAGCGAATGAACGGCTTTTCTTGAATTGTGGATGCTTGCGTGTTCCGATTGGTCGGGTTGGAGTGCTGTTTCGCCCAGAGATGGGGATACCCCCCTTTTTCTGAGAAGATATTGCAAACGCATGGGCAGAACGGGTTGCCGAACAAACGCTGTAGAGAATGACCTAGCCCCCTCCTGTCTGCCGATGTCCTTCGACCTGCCTATGGCTAGATGTATAAATGTCCTGTTTTTTGTGACGCCTATCCCGCGAAATCGGCCTTCGGCGTCACAGTATTTGTGACGGTTCTTCACTTCACCACCCTAAGTTTGCCCTTGGTGTCACAGTCAGTGTGACGGGCTGGCACAGATTTTGTGCGGGGCTTCTGAATTTGCCGCCATGACGCGAAGTCTTTGGACGGGGTTTTCATGTCGTCGGTTGGCAACTCTGTCAGCCTCCAACGCGATGTCTGACCAATACCGGACGGGCCAAGGTAGTGGCCTTGCAGCATGACAATGAAACCCCGCGTTTCCAATTCTTTGAACCACGGGCCGACCGTGTTGCGATGCACGTTCAACGCCTTGGCTGCATCCCGGTGGCTGAGAAGGATGCGCCCATTGTTAGATCCCGTATATCGGCGTTTAAGTTCGACGTAGAGCGCCCTTGGACCGGGGGGCAGGGTTGCCCATGCCTCTGTCTTCTGGAGCCACTCAGGAAGCTGGACGAAACGCCCAACTCCTTTCTTGTGCTGCTTGTAGGATTTGCGCGCCACTAGCGTTTGCCTCCGAACAGTTCGCCGAAGGTGCGCGCCCAGTGGTCTGGCA
Organism: Marivita sp.; assembly: GCA_043585115.1. GTDB lineage: Bacteria > Pseudomonadota > Alphaproteobacteria > Rhodobacterales > Rhodobacteraceae > Marivita. Next base: position 1,225,527 of record CP121326.1, on the reverse strand, counting down.
TGTTGTGCTTGTGGACCAAGTGACGCTCAAACGCGCTGGGCGCATCGTAGCGGGCTGAAGGGTGTGCAGAGGTCATTGCTGCACCTCCGCGCCCAGCGCCGTGATATGGACGTCACAGGCCAGCCTGTAGCGCGCATGTTGGCCGGGGTATGGGCCTTCGTGCGTTTCCATGATTGTGTCGATCTGAAAGCCCATCTTGCGCAACTTGTGAATATAAGCAGACCAGCGCGGTGCGGGGCGTTTGATAGCTTCAATACCATGTGCACCAGCGTCTGAAAGCTGGAGCATCGTCCAGCCCAGACGGCCATCAAGTTCAAACGTGCGGGATGGTTCGCTCAAGAGCGTTACTTGGATTTTCATTCTACTGAATCCTGTACTTTGGGAGTTCAGCGCGGTATCTGGAAGGTGCTTACTCTACCCAGCGCCCGCGCCAGTTTTTATACTGCGTGGGCGTTGTTTATTGAGCGCCTGTGGATTTCGGGCGGTTTGCCAGCCAAGCCTCAATTGCGCTTTGCGGCCAAGCGACCGCGCGCTTGCCGATGCGAACAGGGCGGGGAAAATCGCCTGCATCCATCATTGCATAAATGCTGCTGCGGCTCAGGCCAGTGGCCGCTTCTACGGCTTGGCGACGAAGGTTTCGATCCATAGTAAACAAGTCCTTTCAATCGGTGCCTGCGCAAATTCATTTGCGCCAAATGGCGAATTTTGCGATTGAGGAACAAGAGTAGGGGGCTTGCAGTCCATCCTGTTCCGGCTGCCTTGACCGTTGGCGCGGTCTTGGCAGCCACTAGAAGCATCGCTTGTCCTAGCAGAACCGAGTCTAGCTTGGGAGTTCTCTACAGGCAAAATGTATATCCTGTGGAAAACCTGTGAATGGGCTTGGGATACGATATTTTGTGTTACATTTCGGCGTTCGTCTATATATGGTATGCACTGCGTCTATCTGTGACCAAGTCAACACTTAGCAACCGTGTTGCAAAGGTCGTGCTTATCCACAATTACAGGCCCACTTTCCGGGTCCGCGACAATCCCTCAAAGACTGATGATGTTCTTGCCTTTTGAAAAATCGGCAGAGAAATCAGCCCAACGCTCCATCAGCCTCCGACGCTTCTCAAAAAAGTCCGACCGCGCATAAGCTGCCTCGGCCTTGTCCTTTACAACATGCGCCAGCGCGGCCTCTGATACATCGCGCGGGGTGTTGGTTCGTTCTTGCGCCCATGTCTTGAACGAGGTGCGGAACCCGTGGACGTCTACATCATAGCCCAGCGCCTTGGTCAGTTTCAGCAAGGTCATGTCAGACAACGGTTTTCCGATTTTAGTCCCCGGGAAAACCAGACCTTCACCCGTGCCAAGTTCGCGGGCTGCTTTCACGATGTCCAATGCGCGGGGCGACAAAGGAACGCGATGCTCTTTCTTCGATTTCATGCGTTCGGCGGGGCGCGTCCAGATGCCATGTTCAAGGTCGAACTCTGACCATTCCGCTTTGCGCACCTCACTTGAGCGGGATGCGGTCAACACGACAAGCTCCAGCGCCAGCTTGGTCAAGTCGCCCGCGTCCGAGGCTTTCAACGCCTCAAGGAACTCCGGCACCTTGTCATAGGGCAGGGCCTTGCGGTGTTGCTGTGTGTCGATCTGCTTTGGCAGGGCTTGCGAAATCGCCTCTGCCGGATTGTCCGTCCGCCAGCCGTTTGCGACCGCCCATTTCATCACCGTGCCGATACGCTGGCGGACGCGCCGCGCGGTTTCAGGCTTTTCGAGCCAGATGGGTTGCAGAACCGCCAATACATCAGCCGTTGTCACCTCAGACACTTTGAGTTTTCCGATGCGCGGGAAGGTGTAGGTTTCTAAAGTAGAGATAAATTGAGCGGCGTGTTTCTTATTGCGCCATGACGGTTCGTGGATTTTGTGAACCTTGCGGGCGGCTTCCTCAAAAGTCAGTAACGCCTGAGCGGTGCGCTTGGCTTGGAGGGGGTCACCACCCGCCCGCGCCAGCTTGCGGTTCTGTAGGGCGGTCTCACGCGCTTCGGCTAAGCTGACCAGTGACGCGCTGCCCATGCCAATCTCTGTGCGCTTGCCACGAATGACGATGCGCTGCACCCAACGTTTTGCACCTGAAGCGTCCACCTTGAGAAACAGACCGTGACCGTCCGTGTATTTGCCGGGTTTGGAGACCGTGCGGACAAATGCGGCGGACAAGGCTTTCTCAGCCCGCTTGCTTGGTGCCTTACGTTCGATTTCCTGATCTCCGTCCGCCATAGCGTCCCCCATTATTGATCGGAATATGGGGGATGGCCTTGGAACATACAAGACGCTGCACGCTTATAAGTAGCTGAAAGTAATAACTACTTGGAATTGGTTGGAATGTTGGTGGGCGGACTTCGTCTCCGCCATCAACCCATTTTTAAGTTGATCCAGTTCAATTCTCTCCGAAGAAAGTTGAACCTATTCAAGTGGTTGCGTCGAAATCGGCTGAAAGGCACCAAGCTGACAGTATCACTTTTTCCCATACAGTCCCGGCTCTGTGTGGCAAATCTGTTGGGCAACCCGGGGTGATTCAGACCGTTCAATAAAAGCGCGCGTATGTTGATCAATGTGATCAATGTATTTCTTCACTGCGATATCGTGCGTCGCAGCAAAGGTGCTGCGAAGCTCTGCTTCATCTTTCACGAAAAAAGCGCGGTCGAGTTTGCCTGTCGTCGTCATGTCAGCGCCGCGGTCTGTTTCAGCGTATCTTTGCACGGGTTCTGTGGCAATGTGGTAAGCCCCTGCCAAGTGGGGCTTACCCGCGTGATGTGCGGCAGGTCACATTTAACGTCGCTGAGGGCCCGCCAAGCGGTCACTCAGACGAACTTGTTGACATAGTTTTCCAGCGCTTCCTGGCGTCCGGACCGCGGCTCGGGTGTGATCCCTTCCGCAAGAACACGCTCGGTAATGGAGGACAGATCGCTCTCCAGCATGGCCTTTGCCTCTGGCGTCTCCCAGCCCGCGTAGCGTTGCTGCAAGGCGCTTTCCAGCCCGCCGTCCTCGATCATCGCTGCGGCGGCTTTCAGCCCCCGCGCGCACACATCCATGGCACCGGCGTGGCCATCAATAAGGTCCTGTGCATCCAGCGATTGGCGGCGCAGTTTGGCGTCAAAATTCGTGCCACCTTTCCCAAGTCCGCCGGACTTCAGGATGTGATAGTAGCACAAGGCAACCTCGGGCACGTTGTTGGGGAACTGATCGGTGTCCCAACCGGATTGGTAGTCATTCCGGTTCATGTCGATCGATCCAAGCATCCCTTCGGACGCGGCAACGGCAAGCTCATGTTCAAACGAATGCCCGGCAAGGATCGCGTGACCCTGCTCAAGGTTCAGCTTCACCTCGTCTTCCAGGCCATACTTGCGCAAGAAACCAATGCAGGTTGCCGCATCGTAATCATACTGGTGCTTTGACGGCTCCTGGGGTTTGGGTTCGACAAGGATCTGGCCTTCGAACCCGATCTTGTGTTTGTAATCGACCACCATCGAAAGAAAACGCCCCATGTGGTCGAGTTCTTGCCCCATGTCGGTATTCAGCAAGGTCTCATAGCCTTCACGCCCGCCCCATAGGACGTAATTCTGACCGCCAAGCTTTTGGGTCGCGTCCATGCAGGATTTGACCGTCGCAGCCGCAAAAGCAAAGACATCCGGATCAGGGTTCGTCGATGCGCCTGACATCCAACGGCGATCGCTGAACATATTGGCCGTTCCCCACAAAAGCCCCGTCTTGGAGGTCTCCATCTTCTCGCCAATGTAGTCGGTGATCTCGTTCAATGTGCTCAGGTTGTCGGCAAAATTACCCTGTTCGGGTCGAATGTCAGCGTCATGCCAGCAGAAGAACGGCACATTCAACAGATCGAACATCTCGAACGCGACATCGGCCTTCATCTTCGCGCGGCCCATATCATCTTGCGGGTGCCAAGGGCGGATGAATGTCTGCCCACCAAAAGGGTCTTGCCCTTCCCATGCAAACGAATGCCAATAGGCGACCGCAAAGCGAAGGTGATCCTCCATGCGTTTGCCCATGACAATTTCGTCTGGTTTGTAGTGATGGAATTCTGCGGCGTTCACGCCATCAAAGAAACCTGTCTCCATTATGCGTCTGCCTTTTCCATTGGGTTCTTTCCAAGAATGATCATCGACAGCAGGTCGTCATCCGTTACATCGGCGATATTGACCGTCCCGACGAGTTGCCCGTTCTTCATGACGCTGGCCCGGTCGCACAGCTCCATGACCGAATGCACATCGTGATCGATCAGGAAAATCCCGATCCCCTGCGCCTTTAGCTGCTGGATCAAGTCCGCGACCATCTGGGTTTCATGGGGGCCAAGGGCCGCTGTGGGTTCGTCCATGATCAGAATGCGGGCGTTGAAATAGACGGCGCGCGCAATCGCCACAGATTGCCGCTGCCCGCCCGAAAGGGCGGAAACCGGTTCGTTGAACTTCTGGAAGTTCGGGTTCAGGCGGCCCATGATCTTGCGGCACTCGGCCTCCATAGCGGCATCATCGACCAGCCCGAATGGCGTCATCAGTTCGCGTCCAAGAAACAGGTTTGATGCGGCATCCAGATTATCCGCCAGCGCGAGTGTCTGGTAGATCGTCTCGATGTTGTTGGCGCGGGCATCCCTGGGCGAGTTGATTTCGACCTTTTCACCGTTGATGAAAATCTCGCCCGCATCTTTTGCATAGGCCCCCGAAAGAACCTTGATCAGCGTCGATTTACCCGCGCCGTTGTGCCCAAGTAGGCCAACCACTTCGCCTGCACGCAGATCAACCGAAACATCGTCGACCGCCTTGATCCCGCCGAATGCGATAGAGATATTCTTGAGCTCTACCAGTGGGGCTTGTGTCTGTTGTGCCATTATTTCGCCCCCACGCGTTTGCGATAAATGATGTCGATAAACACCGCGAGCACCAGAACCGTGCCGACAACGATATTCTGGAACGGCGCGTCAACGCCGACCATGGCCATGCCCGATTGCAGGCACTGCATGATCAACGCACCGATGATCGCGCCGTAGATCGTGCCAAATCCGCCAGCCAGTGCCGTGCCGCCAATGACGGCGGCGGCGATCACCCGCAATTCATCCAGCGTGCCGATATCGTTTGAGTGGTTTGACAAGCGTGCAGATGCGACGACAGCCGACAGGGCACACAGAAAGCCCATCAAGGCAAAGATCTTTACCGTGAGACGGCGTGTGTTGATGCCCGAAAGCTCGGCCGCGTCCGGGTTGCCACCGGTCGCAAAGATGTAGCGCCCGAACCGCGTCCGCTTGGCAACAATGCTCATTATGACGGCCACCAAAATAAGAATGAGAACCGAAATCGGCAGCCCGTATCCAACTGTCAGCCCCTCCGGCATCACCTCACCGCGTTCCTCGAACATCCGCGCGAGGCGGCGTTCGGGAATAAGGTAGGAATTGAGAACGGCAATGAAGCTGACGATAGACGCGATGATGATCCCGTAGAGTGTGAGTTCCGCCCACATTGGTTTCACAGGGAAACCATGTGCCGACTTTGCGCGACGCGCGTTCCACATGGCCCAGATTGCAGCCACGATCGCGACGGCCGCGCAAACCCAGCTCCAGGTGGTGCCAAGGGTGCCGTTCGTGCCGCCAAAGATCAGGAAGGTCCGGTCAAGCGGCCCGATCGTTTGGCCATTGGTCAGATACCAGGCCACATTGCGCCAAACGAGGAAGCCGCCCAGGGTGACGATAAAGGCGGGAATGGTCATATACCCGATCAACCAACCCTGAAACGCGCCGATAAGCGTGCCAACCAGCAGCCCGCTGAGGATCGCCAGGACCCAGATCATCGGGTGACCAAGGCCAAAAATCTCGGGCAGGATTTGCGTTTGCATCATCGCCATCACAGCCGATGTCGTCGCCAGCAAGGCGCCGACGCTGAGGTCGATGTGGCGATTGACGATCACAAAGACCATGCCGCACGCCATGATCGCCACAGAGACGGTCTGGATCGTCAGATTGAAAATATTGCGGGGCGTCAGGAACCGGCCGTCCGTAAACCAGCTAAACCCAAGGCAAAGAATGAAGAGAGCACCGATCATACCCAGAAGACGCATATCCAGTTCCAGTTTCTGGAACAGGTTACCTGTGTCTTGTTTGGGGATTGGCGCGTTTGTTACGTCAGTCATGTCAGACCTTTTCAACACGCGCGAAAAAGGCGTGGCCCCGACACGATTGCCAGGGCCACAGGGAGATTTAGTTACAAGGTGCGGGACCGTCGGTCACGCCTTGGCACAGGGCCTCTTGTGTGATCCAGCCGGCATCGACAACCACAGTCAGGTTGTCCGCAGTCACCGGAACCGGCTCAAGGAAGCGGGCCGTCATTGTCGTGCCACCAGGGGACGTCCACTCAACGCTGTCGCCAACGTTTTCGTCGCTGGCCAACGCGACGGCGATTTCACCGGCAGCCGTACCAAGGTCACGCGCATCTTTCCAGACGGACACTGTCTGCGTGCCCAGTGCAACGCGGTTCAGCGCAGCGTGGTCGCCATCCTGACCAGAGACCGGAATACCTTCCATGCCCTGAGCTGTCAGCGCAGCCACAACACCGCCAGCGGTGCCATCGTTAGATGCGACAACAGCGTCGACGTTGTTATCGTTCGCGGTCAGGATCTGCTCCATGTTACGCTGCGCGTTCGCAGGCAACCAGCCGTCCGTGTAGGCTTCGGCCACGATCGTGATGTCACCGGCTTCGACAGCCTCCGCGATGATCTCTTGCTGACCACCACGCAGGAAATCTGCGTTAGGATCGGTTGGCGAACCCTTGATCATAACGTAGTTGCCGGACGGCTGAGCGGCAAAAACAGCGCGCGCCTGCATGCGGCCGACTTCGACGTTGTCGAATGTCAGGTAGAACGCGCGGTCATCTTCGATCAGACGGTCGTAAGCGACAACAGGGATGCCTTCGTCTGCGGCAGCCTGAACAGCCGGGCCAATCGCCTGTGCGTCTTGCGCCAGAATGATCAGGGCATCGACACCCTGTGCGATCAGGCTTTCGACGTCAGACAATTGCTTGGACGATGAAGACTGCGCATCCGCAGACACATAGGTCGCACCAGCCGCTTCCAAGGCAGCGACGATGGCCGCTTCATCTGTCTTCCAGCGTTCTTCCTGAAAATTGGACCAGCTTACGCCGACCGTCACACCGTGACCGTCTGCGAATGCGACAGTTCCCATCAAGACCGCAGCAGCGGACATACCAAAAATGTATTTCATAGTTTCCTCCCATAAGTGGCCCATGTTAGCGAATCGACGAGCCTGCAACTTTGGTATCATATTTTTTTTAGTTGGCAAAAAAATATTCGGTGCCGCGCTCTGCTTGGGTATAGGGTTAAGAAATGAAAAGAGAATCGGGCGCGACCAAGCCGCATCAACTCAATAAATCCACGGTGTTGGATGCTCGCGCTGCGACCCGACTACGCGTCTTGAATTGTATCCGCACATCCGGAACCGCCTCGCGCACGGATATTTCCGCGGCACTGCGGTTAAGCCCCGCGACAGTGACATTTGTGACATCCAGCCTGATGGCGGGGGGGCTCATTGAAGAGGTCACCGCGACAGATGCTCCGGACGCCGTAAGGCGTGGCCGCCCTCGCGTTGCGCTGCGGCTCACGAAGGGTGATTTCCACATTGCAGGCATCAAGATCGGTCGGGATGCGATGTCCATCCTGATCCTCGATTTCGATGGAACCGAAGTCACGCGGTTCGAGGTGCCTTTGGCGCAGCCGCAAATGGAATCAGAGGCCCTCGTCTTGGCGATCCGTGATGCCTTGGCGGCGGTTTACGCCGAGATCGGCAGCACCGTCGACAAACTGGCAGGTATCACAATCGGACTTGCGGGACAGATCGAAGCCGAAAGCAGGTTTGTCCATTGGTCGTCTTCCTTGACGCGCCGCAATGTCGACATGGGAACGTTGTTTGTTAAACACCTTCCCTGTCCTGCTTTCGTGGACAATGACGCCAACCTTGTTGCAAAGGCCGAACACTTGTTTGGCGAAGCCAAAGGGTTGAGGAATTTCCTTGTTGTGACGGTGGAACATGGCGTTGGGCTTGGTATTGTTCTTGATGGGCATCTCTATCGGGGTGAGCGCGGATGTGGGGCCGAATTCGGCCACATCAAAGTCGCGCGGAACGGCGCGCCATGCCAATGTGGCCAACACGGATGTCTGGAAGCCTATGTCGGAAGCTACGGCCTGTTGCGCCGCGCCGCGGAAGTCTCTCCATCTGGCACCTTCCCAACTGTTCGGGCCTTAGTCCAAAGCGCCGCAGACGGAGATACCAAGGCCGCCACGCTCCTTGAAGAGGCCGGACAGATGTTTGGTCTTGGGTTGTCGAATCTCATCAACCTGTTTGATCCCGAACGGATTGTTCTCGCGGGGGCGCAGCACCGTATCGGGCACCTCCATACAAGGTCTGTTCTTGAAGACGTGCGCAACAACGTGGTTATGGTCGATGCCCCCCTTCCCGATATTCACATCAATCACTGGGACAACTTCATGTGGGCTCGCGGCGCGGCAGCGATGGGGATAGAACATGTCTCGGTTCTCAAGGTGAAGGAACTCTCGGAATGAGGGTCTTAATCTCGACGGCACTGGCACTCTGCCTTCCGGCATTGGCCATTGCGCAAAGCACCCTGCCGCAATTTCAACCGGTTGAGATGCCCACCCACGTTTATGGCGGCGGCTGGGAACATTTCGTGGGCGGTGGTGTTGCGGTCTTTGATTGCAACAGTGACGAACAGCCCGAAATCTTTGCCGCAGGCGGTTCCAACCCGGCGCAGCTTTTCGTCAACACCTCGCGCGGGGATGTCGCCTTTACCGCAAATACCCCCGATGAACTGTCACTGACTGCGGTGACGGGCGCCTATCCGCTGGACATCGACAGCGACGGCACGATGGATCTTGCCGTGCTGCGCGTCGGAGCAGACAGCCTTTTGCGTGGGATAGGCGATTGCCGTTTTGAACCCTTCGATGACATTGCATTCTCATCGGGCGATCATTGGACCACAGCCTTTTCCGCCACTTGGGAAGAGGGGCAAACACTGCCCACACTTGCGTTCGGGACCTATGTTGATCGCAGCAATCCCGATGGCCCGTTCGAAGCCTGCGATGCCACGCAACTCTACCGTCCGGCGGGCGAAATCTATGACACACCACTGGCCCTGACACCTGGTTTCTGCACCCTGTCGATCCTCTTTTCGGACTGGAGCCGCTCGGGCAGGGCCGATTTGCGGATCAGCAACGATCGTCACTATTACGTCCGCGGTGGGCAGGAACAGATGTGGGCCATGGAAACGACCCCGCGCCTCTACACGGCCGATGAAAACTGGCAGCCCTATTCAATCTGGGGCATGGGAATCGCGTCGCGTGATTTGGGCGGGGATGGTTACCCCGAGGTGTATCTCACCTCGATGGGCGACCAGAAACTGCAACAGTTTGACCCCGAAACCGGCGGCCCGACATGGCGCGACGTGACCTACGATTTCGGAACCACGGCACACCGCCCCCATGTTGGCGACGACGGGCGGCCCTCGACAGGCTGGCACGCGCAGTTCGGTGACGTCACCAACGACGGGCGCGACGATATCTTTGTTTCCAAAGGCAATGTCGAACAGATGCCCGGCCTCGCGATGGAAGACCCCAACTCGCTGCTTGTTCAGTCGTCAGATGGCCGTTTTAGCGAAGTGGCGGACGCTGCCGGTATCGCCACGATGGACCGCTCACGCGGAGCTGCGCTGGTCGATCTGAACCTGGATGGCCTGCTTGATCTGGTCGTGATGAACCGTCGCGCGGATATGGAAGTGTTCCAGAACGTCACGCCAGCCTCGGGGAATTGGTTGTTGGTGTCTCTGCGCCAAGCCGGTCCTAATACCAACGCCGTGGGCAGCTTTATCGAGGTGCGCATCGACGATCGGGTGATGACCCGCGAACTCACGATCGGCGGTGGCCATGTCAGCGGGCAGGCGACACCTGAACACTTTGGGTTGGGCAGTGCAGACGCCGCCGACCTTCGGGTCATCTGGCCGGATGGCACGACCAGCCAATGGCAGAGCGTTTCGGCCAATCAGGTCCTTTCAATCACACGCTAGGTCAAACTTACCGTTCGATCGGCAAACCGCTGGGGACGCGGTCAGGCACACCCAACCGTTCGGTCCGGTCTTCCAACGCCCGCAGAAACGCAAGGAGATCGTCCACGGCGTCGTCAGTCAAAGATTGAGGCGCCAGTTCATTGGCGGAGGCAATCGCCTCCAGCTCGACCTGTGACATCAGGACCTGATCGTCGACCGCGCCATCCAACTGCGGCATCACCGCCATATCGATCCGGTAGGCATAAAGCGACGCGACAGGATCAAGGTGATGGCGCACCGCATCCTCTAGCGACTGGTAGGCACCGGCATGGCCATAGGGCGCGGTCAGGGTCACGTTGCGCAAGGATGGGGTGCGGAAAGCGAATGCATCTTCGCTGTGACCCGTGACGCGGATCCGGCCTTCGTCGCGTGCATGGCTTTCAAACCGCGCCGCCTTGCCCGGCCCGATCTGGGGCATCGCGATAGCATGAAACGCATGATCCGTCTGAAGCCAACCTGAATGGCAACTGGCGCATCCCGCCTCCCCATAGAACAACTCCATGCCCCGCTGCGCAGGCGCGCTCAGCTCCTCTTCGCCGCGCATCGCACGATCAAAAGGTGAATTGTCAGCCCGCCATTCATGCGCCATGAAATCCGCGATGACATTGGCGATTTCGGCAAAGGTTACAGCGTGCCCCGGCGCTACCTTTTCAAAGGCATCGGCGTACTCCGGTATCGATTCTACGCGGGCCGCAATAATGTCCCATGCGCCCCCCGTTTGCGACAGAAGTCCCTGACGAACGGCCCGACTCACTTCGTTTTCGGAATAATGCCCCGCCATTTCGTCAGGCGACAACACAGGAAACATCGTCTGCGCAGACAGTGCAGACTGGAACCCTGTGGCCATTTCAGTGCCCAAAGGCGTGCGGATTCCGCTGGGTTGGTCTGGATCCACTTCCAGACGACCATCATGGAAGAACACCGTGAATTCAGACGCACCAAGGTTCCAAAGCCCCGGCGCATTGCGCGGAATCCGTTGCTCGGGGTAATTGTCGTCCTCTGGCACGCGATCTGGCCCAAGCCCCGTCGCGCCATCCCCCAAAGACAGCGAAATCCCATCGCTGGTCCCGAAACGGGGGTGATGGCAGGTGGCACAGCTGACCTGCCCGTTGCCCGACAGGATCGGATCATAAAACAGTAGTTGCCCCAGCGCGACGCGATCGGGGTCGCGGTCCTGAAACACCGGCGGCGGCCCCAAATCCTGCGCTGCAACGCCAACGACGCCCAGTCCGAAACAAACGGCACCCGCGCAGACAAGCCCCTTCATGCAAAGACCTCCAAAACAAGCTTCTGCACATAGGGCGACGCAGGCGTACACATCACGGACGGAAAATGCGGTTGGTTGACTGCATTGGGATAGCCCGAGGGTTCAATGCAAACGCCATCCCATGCGTCAAAGGGGGACCCCAACCCGTGCCCCGTATAGACCTGTGTGCCCACTTGATCAGATGTCACCCGAAGTGTCAGGCCCGACGGCGCGGCAAGTTCGGCGATAGGCCGCAGGGTTTGCGGGCTGCCCTCTCGGACAAAGAACCGGTCGATCCCGTCCGTGACACCGCGCAACGGACGTTTGGACCTGAAATCAAGGACTGTCTCTGCTGTATTTTCGATCTCGCCTGTTGCGATACCGGCCTCAGATAGCGCCAACACCTGCTCCATTGGCATTTTCAGAGTAAGGTCTGCACCGCTCCGCTCACCCAAAGTGTAATAGTTGTGCTGTGCCAAGCTGATTGGACGCGGGGCGCCAACGCGCGCCGACATATCATAAATCAACGCGTTGCCCGACAAACTGATCCTGACCCCGAAGGCGGCTTGACCGGCAAATCCGGCTTCGCCGTCCCGAGCGACATAGGTCAGGTCCGCCGTCCGGTCATCAACCTGTGATATGTCCCAATGCCGCGCAGACAGGCCCTCGGGGCCGGAATGGAGCGTGTTGCCCCCTTCATTCGCTACGAGCGACACGCCGACCCCGTCCTGCACATATCCCGCGCCCGCGATGCGGTTTGCGACGGGGCCGACGATGGCCCCCAAATAGAACGGATCAGACAGATAGGCTTGCGGATCGTCATAACCCAGGATCAGTGGAGCACCGTCGTACCACCAGCCTTGGGTCACTGCACCATAAGACAACAGACGAACCCGCATGTCCCCATCCTGCAACTCGACGGAGTCGATTGACCGCATCACGATGAGGGGAGGCTGCTGATGGCCGGATATGCCGCGCGATATCTTGCATATGCCGCATCATAAGCGTCCGTCAGATCGTGGCGCGGGTCGATGACGCTGGCCACGGCTGGCGTCGTGATGACCTCATCGGGCGCGGCACCTGTCGCGGCACAAATGACCAAACGGGCGGCCCCCATTGCGGCCCCAAGTTCGCCCGCCGCAGGCACCGAAAGCGGCAAATCCAGCACTGTCGCCAAGGTCTCCAACCAGAACTTGGATCGCGCGCCGCCACCGACAGCAAAGACCGTTTTCAGGTCTGCCCCTGTCTGCGCCAAGGCCGCAAGGCTGTCGCGCAAAGCAAATCCGACGCCCTCCATGACCGCGCGGGTCAACGCCGCCCTGTCGGACGCAATATCCAGACCCAGAAACGCACCACGGATGGTCGCGTCGTTATGCGGAGTCCGCTCTCCGGACAGATAGGGCAGGAACAGGGTTGAGGACGGCCCGTCAATTCGATCCGGCAGCGCATTTGCCAGTGCCGCAGGCTGTTCGCCCGTATTGCGCGCCAGCCAGTTCAGGCTGTCTGTGGCCGAAAGGATCACGCCCATCTGATACCACCGATCCGGCACCGCATGACAAAAGGTATGCACAGCTGTTTCGGGGGCCGGCGCAAACCCGTCGCGCGCCGCCAGCAAGACGCCGGAGGTTCCCAGTGAAACAAATCCGGCCCCTTCATTGAGGCACCCGATCCCACAGGCCGCGGCGGCATTGTCTGCGGCACTGCCTGCCACAACGACCGACCCGCCTAGACCCCAGTCTTTCGCAAGTGTTTCGCGTAGCATCCCGCCCGGGGCACTCCCCTCGACCAGATCCGGCATCTGATCGCGCCTCATGCCCGATGCGTCCAGAGCGGATTCCGACCATCCGCGCGCGCCCACATCCAGCCATGACGTTCCGGCGCTATCGGACATGTCGCTTATGTAGTCGCCCGTAAGCCAATGCCGCACATAATCCTTCGGCAACAGGACTTTGACGACCTTCGAAAAGATCTCCGGCTCGTGTTCTGCGACCCACGCAAGCTTGGGCGCGGTGAAGCCGGGAAAGACGATATTGGCGGATGCGGCGCGCATGACAGGGTTTGCATCAAGAGCGGCGGCCTGAGGCGCGGATCGTGTATCGTTCCACAAGATGCACGGGCGCAATGCCTTGCCATCTTCACCAACCAGTGTCGCACCATGCATATGGCCACTCAGCCCGATGCCTTTCACATCTTCGAATGCACTCGTGTTGGCGGCACGAAGGCCGCGCAAGACCTGATCGCAGGCCGCAATCCAGCTTTTCGGATCCTGCTCGGACCACCCGGCATAAGGATGCTGCGTATCCAGCGAGGCCTCTGCTTCAGCCACAACCGTTCCGGCCTGATCGACCAGAATTCCACGGACACCAGATGTTCCGATATCCAAACCAACGAAAAACATCTCTCACCCCAATTTATTTTATCATATAAAATAATTTTAGGCCAATAGAGTCAATCGTCTTCGCCCAAGACCCGCGCGCTTTCCGCTCGGGTTGTCGCGCCGTTCACCTGACCAGTCTTGCAAAGACAGCAAGCAAATGTGTTTCCAGCAATCTCCACACCGGTCGCATTTTCAGTAAAGGTCCACCGCCCGCCTGTGTCACGTTTCATGTTTGGGTTTAACCGGGTTTGAGGCGGGTTTTGGAAGTGGTTGTGCTTTCGGGTCCTTGTCCAGCACGGTGTGGAAATGGTCGATGACGCGGTAGAAGGCGGCGAGGTCTTCCGGAGGGACATTCTGAAGGAGACGCGCCTCAGTGTCGGTTGCATCTTGCAGCAAAGTCGCGATTGCCGCGCGACCGTCTTCGGTGAGAGCTATTTCAACCAGCCGCCCGTCTGCGGAGCTGGTGTGCTTTTCGACAAGGCCCGCTTTTTCAAGCCGGCTGACGGCGCGGCTGACGCGGGATTTGACGAGGTTGGTGTAGTTTTGCACGTCGCGTACGGACACCACACCGCAATGTTCAAGATGCACAAGCACGCGCCATTCGGCGACTGTCAGATGATGCGATCGTCCGTAGTCAACCGACAGCCTGTGGCTCATGCGTTCAGAGATGACGGCAAGGCGGTAAGGTAGGAAGTCCGACAGACGGAAAGGGGTGCTCATGGTCTTATCCTTGATTTCCGCGACAAATAAATATTGACTCTCGTTGCAGGTGCAACAAACAAGTCGTTGCATGCGCAACAAATCTGTTGCGAACAGGAGGAAAAACCCATGGCAAAGGCATTCGCGTCGCAAGGCGATATGACGGAAAAAGAAATTTCGTTTACCGAAATTGGCGACGGGCTTTATGCCTTTACGGCGCAGGGTGACCCGAACTCCGGGGTCATCATTGGTGATGACAGCGTGATGATCGTCGAGGCACAGGCGACGCCGCGACTGGCGCAAAAGGTCATTGATTGCGTGCGCAGCGTAACCGACAAGCCGATCAGCCATGTTGTGCTAACCCATTATCACGCCGTGCGTGTGCTTGGGGCCAGCGCGTTCAAGGCGGATCAGATCATCATGTCCGATGCCGCGCGCGGCATGGTCGCGGAAAGAGGCCAGGAGGATTGGGACAGCGAATTCCAGCGGTTCCCGCGACTGTTTGAAGGCCATGAAAGCATTCCCGGCCTGACATGGCCGACCACCACCTTCAGCGACAGCATGACCGTCTATCTTGGCAACCGCCGTGTCGAGATCAAACAGATCGGGCGCGCTCATACGGCTGGTGACAGTGTTGTTTGGGTGCCTGATGCGCGGACCATGTTCACCGGTGATATCGTCGAATACCACTCGGCCTGTTATTGCGGTGACGGATATTTCGAGGAGTGGGGGGCGACGCTTGATGCGGTCAAAGCCTATGATCCACAGAGCATTGCGCCGGGACGCGGCGACGCTTTGATCGGGGTGGAGATGGTTGATGCAGCCTTGGCGGCCACCCGCGATTTCGTCGATAGCACCTATGCGCCGGTCAAGCAGATTGCGGCGCGTGGCGGGACGCTCAAAGAGGCGTGGGATGCGGTGCGGGAAGCCTGTGATCCCAAGTTCAAGGACTATGCGATCTACGAGCATTGCCTGCCCTTCAACGTGGCGCGCGCGTTTGACGAGGCGCGCGGTATCGCGCACCCCCGCATCTGGACCGCACAGCGGGATATCGAGATGTGGGAGGCGCTTCAGTCATGAACGCGCCGCTTCGTGATCGCTATCCGCTGGCGTTCAAGCTTTATCCCTATTCGCATCATCCCGATCAGGATGCCGCCGCGCCTGCGCGCCATCCGGTGGTGATCGTAGGGGCAGGGCCGGTCGGGTTGACATTGGCGCTGGATTTGGCGCAACGCGGCACGCCCGCGCTTGTGCTGGATGATCATGAAGGGGTCGGGCAGGGGTCACGCGCAATCTGTTTTGCCAAACGCACGCTCGAGATCATGCACCGCCTTGGGGCCGGGGCCGATATGGTGGAGGAAGGGGTTGTCTGGCAAAAGGGCCGCGTCTTTCGGGACCGGGACGAGGTGTTCGACTTTGATCTGCTGCCAGAGGCAGGGCACCGCAATCCGGCCTTTATCAACCTGTCGCAAACCATGTTCGAGAAATGTCAGGTTGATGCGGTCAACCGGATGCAGGCAGAGGGTCATCCGCTCCAGATCCGTGGCAAGAACCGCATTGATGCGGTGACCGACAACGGCGACCATGTGCTGCTCGATATTATGACGCCAGATGGGCCTTATCAGATCGAGGCCGAGTATCTGGTGGCCTGTGACGGAGCGCGGTCGCCGTTACGCGAGATGTTGGGTTTGGGCTTTGAAGGGCGCGTGTTCGAGGACAATTTCCTGATCGCGGACGTCAAGATGACGGCGGACTTTCCAACCGAACGCTGGTTCTGGTTTGAACCATGGTTCAAATCCGGTGATTCAGCGTTGTTGCACAAGCAGCCCAATGACATCTGGCGGATCGATTTCCAACTGGGGTGGGATATTGATCGTGAAAAAGAACTGAAACCCGAAAACGTCCGGGCGCGCGTTGACCAGATGCTTGGGCCAGATGTGGCGTACGAGCTTGATTGGTGTTCGATCTACACGTTCCAGTGCCGACGGATGGAGCGGTTTCACCATGGCCGTGTGTTCTTTGCCGGAGACAGCGCGCATCAGGTGTCGCCCTTCGGAGCGCGGGGGGCCAATTCGGGTGTGCAGGATGCCGACAATCTGGGTTGGAAGCTGGACGCGCTTCTGAAAGGGCAGGCGGGTGGCGGTTTGCTGGCCTCCTATAATACGGAACGGGTTTTGGCGGCCGAAGAAAATATCCTCAATTCAACCCGTTCAACCGATTTCCTGACACCGAAATCTGCGGTGTCGAAACTGTTCCGCAATGCCGTGCTCGACCTTGCAAAGACTCACGCCTTTGCCCGTCCGTTGATCAATTCCGGCCGCTTGAGTGTCCCAAGTGTTTATGACGGCTCGCCCCTGAATTCTGTCGATGGCTTGCCCGATGGACCAAGCCGAACCCGTCCCGGCGCACCCTGTCCTGACGCGCCCGTTGGCGACGGGTTCCTGCTGGATCATCTGACCAAAGGGTTTACTCTGCTTGGGTTGGGGCAAGCAGCGCCTGATGTTGACGGTGTCACGGTGTTGAACCTGATTGGTGAGGATATTTCTGGCCCGTTGGCAGAGCGGTATTTGGGGGGTGCCACACAAGCCGTGTATCTTATCCGTCCGGATCAGCACATTGCTGCCCGTTGGGATGCGGTGACCGCCAAAGAGGTGCAGACAGCAGTCCGAACAGCATTGGGAGGCAGCGCATGACCACGCTTCGACTTGATCCGAATATCCCGGACCCTGACGGGTTCTATGCAGAGTTGCTGGGGGTTCATGACGGTCTGACCGAAGAAGAAAGTCAGGCGCTGAACGCGCGGCTCATCCTTGTTCTTGCCAACCATATCGGTGACCGCGCGGTCTTGTCCGACGCATTGTCCGCCGTGCGCCCGAAAGGAGTTGCCACATGACCACATTGGAACCACAGGGCCTGACGCAGGCCACCGGCACAACATTGACCACCGGCTATATGCCGGGCTGGGGCAATGACTTTGAAACCGAGGCTTTGCCCGGTGCGCTGCCGCAGGGAATGAACAGCCCGCAAAAGGTGAATTACGGCCTCTATGGCGAACAGTTGTCCGGCACGGCGTTTACCCAACCCAAGCCCGAGCGGACCTGGTGCTATCGCATCCGGCCGTCGGTCAAGCATACGCATCGCTTTACGCCGATTGATCTGCCCTATTGGAAGACTGCACCCCATGTCGTGGCGGACGTGACGTCCCTAGGGCAATACCGTTGGAACCCGATCGAGCCGGGCGACGCGCCACTGACTTGGTTGACGGGCATGCGCACGATGACCACGGCGGGGGATGTGAACACTCAGGTCGGTATGGCCAGCCATATCTATCTTGTGACAGCGTCGATGAAGGACGCCTATTTCTACTCTGCAGATTCCGAGATGCTGATCGTTCCTCAGCAAGGCCGCCTGCGCTTTGCGACCGAGTTGGGGATTATCGACATTGGTCCGCAAGAGATCGCGATCATCCCGCGTGGCCTTGTTTATCGCGTCGAAGTGCTTGAGGGGCCGTGCCGTGGTTTTGTCTGTGAAAACTATGGCGCCAAGTTCGACTTGCCGGATCGGGGACCCATCGGGGCCAATTGCATGGCCAATCCGCGCGACTTTAAAACACCGGTCGCGGCGTTCGAAGACCGCGAGGTCCCGTCCACTGTCACCGTCAAATGGTGTGGCCAGTTTCACGAGACCCAAATCGGTCACAGTCCGCTGGATGTGGTTGCTTGGCATGGTAATTACGCGCCTGTCAAATATGACCTGACCACCTATTGCCCGGTCGGTGCGATCCTGTTCGATCACCCTGATCCGTCGATCTTTACCGTACTGACGGCACCTTCTGGCCAGTCTGGGGTGGCCAATATCGACTTTGTGCTGTTCCGCGAACGCTGGCTGGTGGCCGAGAACACATTCCGCCCGCCATGGTACCACAAGAACGTCATGTCCGAACTGATGGGCAACATCTACGGTCAATATGACGCCAAGCTGGAAGGCTTCGTGCCGGGCGGTGTCAGTTTGCACAATATGATGCTGCCGCATGGCCCGGATCGCGATGCCTTTGAGAAGGCGTCAAACAGCAATCTGGGGCCGGACAAGCTTGATGAGACCATGAGTTTTATGTTCGAAACCCGCTTTCCGCAGCACCTGACGTCTTTCGCAGGCAAAGAGGCGCCATTGCAGGACAATTACATCGATTGCTGGACCTCGCTTGAAAAGAAATTCGACGGCACGCCGGGGAAGAAATGACACTCATTCGCTCTTGGGTCGAAAGCGCGAACAGGGCCGAGACCGACTTTCCACTGAACAACCTGCCATATGGTGTCTTCTCTGTTGATGACAGCGCGCCACGCTGTGGCATTGCAATTGGCGACATGATTTTGGATGCCGCCGCTTTGGAGGCGCAAGGTCACGTTGCCTTTGGCGGTACGCTGGAAACCGGAAGCTGGAACGCGTTTATGGCCCGTGGCAGGGCTGATTGGGCAGCGTTGCGCACCCGGCTTACTGCACTCTTGGCCGAGGGCAGCGGCGATGAGGCGACCCTGAGATCGCTGTTGGTGCCCATGGCAAATGTCCGATTGCACATGCCGTTCACAGTTGCCGAGTTCACTGATTTTTACTCTAGCAGGAACCATGCGACCAATGTGGGGACGATGTTTCGGGGCGCGGAAAACGCATTGCCGCCGAACTGGTTACACATGCCCATCGGGTATAACGGGCGCGCATCGTCGGTTGTTGTGTCCGGCACGCCCGTGACGCGGCCTTACGGGCAGATCAAGGGGCCGAACCATGACGTTCCTGCGTTCATGCCATCGCGTCGTTTCGATCTGGAGCTAGAGATGGGCGCGATTGTCGGGACGCCCTCGGACGCGCCTCTCAGCGTTGATCAGGCCTTTGAGAACATCTTTGGCTACGTGCTTCTGAACGATTGGTCGGCGCGGGACATTCAGGCATGGGAATACCAGCCCCTTGGCCCGTTTCAGGCCAAAGCCATGGCCACCTCAATCAGCCCGTGGATTGTGACCGCCGCTGCGCTGGATCCGTTTCGTGTATCAACACCGGCGCGGGACGTGCCGCTGCTTCCGCACTTGGCTGATACGGGACCGATGCTGTATGACATTGAACTCGAGGTCGGTCTGACTCCGGATGGGGCGGACGAGACGGTGATTGCGCGCACGAATTTCCGCGAGATGTATTATTCATCGGCCCAACAATTGGCGCATCATACCAGCAGCGGCTGTCCGATGCGTGTGGGCGATCTGCTTGGCTCTGGCACGATTTCAGGCCCGACACAGGACAGTCGGGGTGCCTTGCTTGAACTGACTTGGGGCGGGCAAGACCCGCTGACACTCGACAGCGGGGCGATACGCAGTTTTATCGAAGACGGCGATACGTTGACCCTGCGTGGTCATGCGCAGGCCAAAGATCATCGCATCGGGTTTGGGGAATGTGCCGGCAAAGTCCTGCCTGCAGGCCATTGAGTGGTCCGGGGCCGGTAATGCACGGTCCGCTAACTGCGCATCCGTGAGTTTTCCGGTTCATAGGGGCAGGGTGCGATAACCTGCACAGGCACCATGTCGCCGCAGAGATCGACCTCCATCGTACTGCCAACCGCCATCACGTCAGTGTCGACAAATGCGTAGGCGAGGTTCATGCCCACCCTGTGCCCCCAGTCGCCGGATGTGACCGTGCCAACCACCTTGCCGTTCCGCATCACTGAGGCACCGGGATGGGCTGGAGCGTGTGTGGTGTCGACGCGCAGGGTCACCAGTTTTTTGCGGAGTCCAGATCCGTGTTGCCGGAGCAGCGCATCCCGTCCGACAAAGTGGTCCTTATCGAGCTTTACGAAACGGTCGAGCGATGTCTCGAACGGGGTGAATTCGGTGATCAGGTCGGCCTTCCAGTGCAGAAAGCCTTTTTCCATTCGCATTGCGTCAACGGCGCGTGCGCCAAAGATCTTGAGACCATGTGCCTTTCCTGCCTCGCGGAGCGCGAGATAAGCGGCGTAGAGCGAGGCATTGGGAACGTGGATTTCATAGGCCAATTCGCCGGAAAAGCTGACCGACATGACAGTTGCGGGCGCAAAGCCGATAAAACACTCGCGGACGGACAGCCAAGGAAAACCGTCTTGCGACCAGTCGGCCCGACTGACGGCTTGCATGACGTCGCGCGATTTCGGGCCTGCCAGAACAAGGATGGTCTGATCGTTGGTCAGGCTTTTGAACTGCACGTCCTCACCATCCTGAATGTGCAGTTTGAGCCAGTCCATATCGTGCAATTCAGAGGCTGCTGCAGAGCCGTACCAAACCCGCGCGGGGCCGCGATCTGAGCCGGGCAAATTGGCAATCGTTGCTTCGGCCTTGACCATACCATGATGGTTGAGCAGATATCCCAGCCCAACGCGCCCATCGCGTTTGGTGACATTGCCACAGATCATGCGGTCCAGAAACGCGTGACGGTCGGCCCCTGTGATTTCGATCCGGTTGAACCCGTTGACCTCGGCAAGGCCGACATGTTCTTGCACTGTCTTTACCTCGGCTGCGATGACATCGAAGGCTTCGTCGAAGTGAAAGCCGAGCGTGGGATGAAAGTCGGGTGTCGGTTTGATGTACTCGACACGTTCCCAGCCATTGACCACGGTGAACTCGGCGCCTTCTGCGGCCAGAACAGGTGTCAGTGGCGTTGTCTTTGCCGGACGCCCGGCAGGGCGGTGTTCGTTTGGAAAGTGAAAACGGAATTCGTTCTGATAATCTTCGATGGCCTTGAGTGATGTCAGTTCGACATTCGCATGTCCGGCAAAGCGTCGCGGATCAAGGCACCACGTATCATAGCAGGCCTCTCCGTGGACGATCTGCTGTGCCAGAAGCCAGCCGTGGCCGCCACCTTCTCCGACGCCCGCGCGCAGGCCGATGATGCAGAACGCGTTGCGCTTGCCGGGGATCGGCCCCACCAATGGCGCGCCATCAATCGTGTAGGTAATCGGGCCGTTGACCACCCGTTTGATGCCAACTTCGGCCAGAGCAGGCATCCGCGCGAATGCACCTTCAAGCACGTCCATCACGCGGTCCAGATCGTCGGGGCACAGATCGTTGCTGAAGGAGGGACTGATCCCGTCCATGCCCCAGGTTTTGCAATCCTGTTCATAAAACCCGACAAGCAGCCCGTTCTTTTCCTGTCTGGAATAATAGTCGCTGATCGGGCAGCGCAGCAGCGGCATGCGGTGCCCCGCGTCGATGATCGCTGGGATGTCTTCGGTCACGAAATACTGGTGTTCCATTGACGCCACAGGGTGATGGACCCCCATCATGCCCGCCACTTCGTTGACGCGGTAGCCACAGGCATTGACCACGATATCCGCGTCGATACGGCCTTTGTCGGTTTCGACCGTCCATGTATCATCGCTGTGTTGGGTCAGGCCCGTGACAGCTGTTTGACGATAGACCTCGGCACCGGCTTTGCGGGCATGAAACGCCAAGGCCTGACACAGCTGCGCGGGGTCGATATCGCCGTCTTCGCCATCCCAAAGGCCGCCTAGCAAGTTCTCGGTTGAGATCAGCGGATGGCGGCGGGCGCATTCCTCGGCGTCGATCACTTCGAATTCGACACCCATTCCGCGCGCCATGGACGAGAAATGCCGGTATCCTTGCATTTGCGCTTCGGTGTTGGCCAAGCGAATGCCACCATCGCCATGGTGATACCCCACCGGATACTCGGGGTCGTCGCGCAGCTTTTTGTACAGCTCGATTGAATGGCGTTTCAGGCCAACCATGGTCTGGTTCATGCCAAAATTGGTCACCTGCGCAGCAGAATGCCACGTTGTGCCGGACGTAAGCTCATCACGTTCGATCAGAACCACATCGCCCCAGCCTTCTTGTGTCAGATGATAAAGTGTTGAACAGCCAGCGATGCCTCCACCGATGACAACAACCTTGGTGCGCGATTTCATGGGTCCACTCCGGCGATGTTTTCCGCGACAGGGGCGTGTTTTCGGCCGCGTGACAACTGAATAGTCGTTTTTCTTAAATGAGTAGAATATATATTGGAAAATCTCGAAACTGTCAGTCAGACCTTGCCCAGATTGCGGAAAGGCGGCCAGATCACGTCATATTTTAAAGGCTGAAGGTAACGCTTGTGGTCGAACGAACCAAACGCGCTGGGCGTGCTGAACGTCTGGCAAAGCGGCGTGCAAAGCCGGTGATCGACCCGTGTCCGGCCGGACAGATTGGTGGCGCGTACAAACCTCTGACCGAGGCGGAACTTAACAGTATTTTCGAAACGGCCCTGATGCTTTTGGAGAATTTGGGTCTGGGCGAAGTCCCCAGCCGCTTGCTGGCCGATTTGCTGGCGGTTGGCGCGCAGGATAACGGGGCCGGCCGTGTCCTGTTTCCGCAACCCTTGGTACAAGACGCAATTGATAGCGCAGCGAAAACCTTTGTCCTGCATGGTCGCGATCCGGCGCGGTCCATCGAGGTGGGTGGCAACCGCGTGCATTTTGGAACCGGTGGTGCTGCGGTTCAGACGCTTGACCTCGACAGTCACATCTACCGTCCTTCAACGCTTGAAGACCTGCATGATTTCACGCGGCTTCAGGACACATTGGAAAACGTAAGCTGGTACACCCGTTGCTGCGTGGCAACCGATGTGCCTGACACTTTCGATCTGGACGTGAACACCGTCTACGCGCTGTTGCGCAATACGACCAAGCCCACGGCAACTTCGTTCACTCTGGCCGAGCATGTCGCCCCGATTGTCGAGATGCTGGATATTGCCGCGGGTGGGCAGGGTGCGTTTTCAGAACGGCCCTTTCTGAAAGCCCATATCAGCCCGATCATTTCGCCGATGCGCTTTGGCGAAGACGCCGTGGATGTGGTCTATGAATGCATCCGGCACAATATTCCGATGTCTTGCATTACCGCCGCACAGGCCGGGGCAACTGCACCTGCCACACTTGCAGGGTTTCTTGCCCAATCCCTGGCCGAAACCTTGGCCAGTCTTGTGATGGTGCATGCGCTCCGGCCTGGTTTCCCAATGGTGTTTTCGAACTGGCCGTTGGTGGTTGATCTGCGCACCGGTGCCTTTGCCGGAGGAAGTGGCGAGACGGCAGTTCTCAACGCGGCGTCTGCACAGCTGTCCAATTGGCTGGGGCTGCCCTCTGGTGTGGCGTGTTCGATGACCGATGCCAAAGCCATTGATGCGCAATATGGTGTGGAAAAAGGGCTGACATCCTTGGCTGCGGCGCTGGCGGGGGGCAACCTGATCTATGAAAGCTCTGGCATGACGGCATCCTTGTTGGGGGCGAGTTTCGAGGCGTTTGTGCTGGACAATGAAATGCATTCCAACACCTACCGTGCCTTGCGCGGCATCGAGGTGTCGGAGGCAAATCTTGGCTATGAGGCCATTGTTGACGCGGTTCTGGGGGATGGCCATTTCCTTGGCGGGCAACACACGTTCGAAGCGATGGAGCGGGATTATTATTACCCGACCCTCGCCAATCGCGAAGAGCCGCGCACATGGGCGCAGAATGGTGCTTTGGATGCGTGGAGCGTTGCCAATGCGCGTGCGAAAGACATTTTGGAGGCGCATCACCCCGCCTACCTTTCCGCAGATCAAGACCGGGCCATCAGACAGCGCTTCAATATTCTTTACGGCGAGGCCAATGCGTCTAGTCGATCAAAGTGAACTGATCTTTGAGCCATGAGGTGCTGTCGACGCAAGGCCGGATCACACGCTGATCCAACGAGCGTCTGACAGTTTGATTGACGATCTCCAGCACCGACCGCGAGCAATCCGGCGTCGTGATCAAGGACAATGTGCGCGAGAACCGCTTTCCCGGAAAGGGATGCATGCGCAGCTGTGCTTGAAATCGTTTGGCGCGCGAAAACAGCAATGGCGTTGTGATCGTCCAGCCTGCGCCAGCGGCCACCATCGCCATCAGGGTTTGGTTGCTGCCGCATTCAAATTTGTGGGGCAGGGCCACACCCACCCTGCGCAGCTGTGCGGCGATTTGGTTGGCAATAATCAGATCGCTGGAGAATTGAAGAAAAGGCAGATCCGAGGACCCGCTCACAATCTCGGTCAGTGATGCTTTGGTTGTTGCGGGCAGGACCACAACAAAGGGATCGCGCAACAAGGGTTGGTCTTGCAAATCGCGCATCCGCTCTGGCGGGGTTGTTGCTATGCCAAGGTCCAGCTCTCGGTCGCGTAGCATTTCGATGATCTCGTGACTTGAATCCGTGTGATACAGAAAATCGCAGTCCGGCATCTTTTGCGACAGGAACACTGCCAGATCAGGGGTCACATCGCTATCAAGGTCTTCGATCGTACCAAGCCTGAGATAGCTTGCTTCGGCAAGATCCCCTGTCGACGCTTCGGCGGTGGCCTTGCGGATCGCCTGTAGGGCCACGTCGATATTGCGCAGAAACACATGACCTTTGGGTGTCAGCACCATCGGCCTGCGCGTGTGATTGAACAGCTCAACCCCGAGGTGGTCCTCAAGGCTGCGCAGATGATGCGACACCGTGCTGATCGACAAGCCTGTTTCCTTGGCGGTCTGACTTAATGAACCGTTGCGCGCGCAGACTTGAAACAGCTCGAGCCATTTGAGGCTAAGGCGGTTTCGAGACGAAGGTTTAGCCATGCCAAAACGTGCCTTGTGCCGGTCTGCTTTTGGAAACCTTCTTTCATTTCAGGCACCAAGGCCATCCCAAACAAGGATAGCATGGGTGTTCCAGAAAGATCAGCGTGAACCGTTTGTGAAAGCCTTGCGGCGTTCGCGGATCTTGGCGTCGGCCGTGGCGGTGCCGTCGTGGAATGATCCAAACCATTTGTCCCAAGGCAGTTCGAGAGAGCCATAGTTACACTCGAAATAGCGGTGGTGCATTTGGTGGTGGAACGTGCCCAGCTTAAGCCGGTTCTTGTCTTTGATCACCATGCCTTCGAAACCCGTATGCGTCGTGGCTGCGGTCAGGGCGTAGTATTGTAGGTGGAACAGAATGTGGACCGGATGTGCCGCGACAATGAAGTGGATCAGCACCGAACCCAGAAAGATCAAATGCTCGACCGGATGCATTGCAAGACCGGACCAAGGCCCGACATTGATGTTACGATGGTGCAGTGAGTGGACGTGTTTGTAAAAGAACGGAATATGCAAAAAACGGTGGATCCAGTAAAAATAGAAACTTTCCCAAATCGGGATCAGACCGAACAAAGCGATAAACCAGATCGGGTGGGCGGCCCATGTCAGCATCGGGGCGTACCCGTTTGCAAGCGCCCAAAACATCAATACCTCGTAGCCCGTCCAGACGGTAACTCCGCTGGCGATGGTCCAAAAGATGTTGTCCCGCACTTGTCCGCCCAGTGTGAACTGGCGTCCGTTTTTCATCAAAGGGCGCGGGTCGTATTTCAGTTTCCGGCCCTGTTTCGTGAAGGTGTAGAAATAAAGGTGCAAACCGCCTGCGACGACCGTCATCAAGATGACATTTCGTATGAACATTTCGGCAATCCAGCCGAACGCCAATGTGCGCGTTTCTTCTAGTGGCGGCTGGAACCAGTAGAACGAGATAAACGCTATTGCGACGATGATCAGGCGTTCGGTGATGAAGAACCAAGAACTCCAAAGCCATGCCAACATCCGCATCGGGCGTGGCGGCCATTGAAAAAAGGGTGACACCTGAAGCGGGACATCCGGTGTGTGGTTCCAGCCTTTAAGCGGTGCGTCAGACATAGATGGCCTCGGGTTTTCATGGCAGAGCAAACGTCTCACGAATGAAGGCTTTCGAGAAACAAATAATGCGAATGCCGCGATTTTCCTTCTGGCCCCGTTCTGGTGCCTTCCAGAACAGTTATTGTTTGCGCGAACCGGAGCTTTGATACGTGTCTGG
Source organism: Marivita sp. (assembly GCA_043585115.1). Classification (GTDB taxonomy): domain Bacteria; phylum Pseudomonadota; class Alphaproteobacteria; order Rhodobacterales; family Rhodobacteraceae; genus Marivita. The sequence goes on along the minus strand of CP121326.1, from coordinate 1,199,163 downwards.
AAAGCTCGCGTTCTCAGAGCACCCGGGACAAAAAGGCTTTGGTGCGCTCTTCGCGCGGTGCCGCAAATAGCGTTTCGGGCGCGCCTTGTTCCAAGATCCGGCCCGCATCCAGAAAGCAGACCTTGTCTGCCAATTCGCGGGCAAATCCCATCTCGTGGGTCGCCAGAACCATCGTCATGCCTTGCTGTCGCAGATCGCGCAAGACGTCCAGAACTTCGCCCACAAGCTCTGGGTCAAGCGCGCTTGTGATTTCGTCAAAGAGCATGATCTGCGGCTCCATCGCCAGCGCGCGGATGATCGCGACACGCTGTTGTTGACCGCCTGAAAGCTGGTCCGGATAGTGTTCCATCCGGTCCCCAAGTCCGAAGCGCGTGAACAGTTGTGTCACACGCGGCAGAATATCGTCGCGGGTCAGCCCGCGCACGCGGCGCGGCGCAAGCATGACATTTTCGGCGGCGGTCATGTGTGGAAAAAGGTTGTAGCTTTGAAATACGATGCCGATCTGCTGGCGCACCGGTTGCGGGTCCAGTCCGGGTTCGGAGATGTCTGTTCCATCCAGCCAGATTGCGCCATCGTCGATAGGTTCGAGCAAATTCATGCAGCGCAACAAGGTCGATTTTCCAGACCCGGACGCGCCGATCAGGCAGACCATTTCGCCCTCAGAGACATCAAGGTCGATGCCTTTGCAGACCTCGTGATTCCCGAACCGTTTCCGGACACCGCGCAAGCTTAGCTTTGTCATGTACGCGCCCGGTTCTGTTTGTTCATCAGATAATCCGCATAGCGTGTGGCGGGGATGGTCAGGATGAGAAAGATCAATGCAGCACCGACATAGGGTGTGAAATTCGCATAGAGCGACTTGTAGACACCCGCTTGGCGAAAGACTTCGACCGGACCGATGAACGACAAAAGTGCAACGTCTTTTTGCAAGGCGATGAACAGGTTCATGTTGGCAGGCACAACGTTACGGATGGCCTGAGGCAGCACCACGTATCGCATCGTGTCGCGGTCGCTTAGCCCAAGGGATGCGGCAGCCGCGCGTTGCGACTGGTGGATCGAGTCGATGCCAGAGCGGATCACCTCGGCCACATAAGCGGAATAGACCAGCACCAGCGCCAGAGTGCCCCAGATATATGGGCTATTCCAGGGACGGGGCAGGCCAAGACCGGGGATGCCAAACCCGATAATGTAGATGACAAGCACCACGGGAAGACCGCGAAAGATGTCTGTATAGGCGACCCCGAAAAGCCGTAACGGAAAGAGCGCGGGCGTGCGGGTGTCGCGGCACAGCGCGATGGCAAGCCCTGTCAGAGCAATCAGCGGTGCGGACCACGCAAAGATCATCACGTTTACAAGAAAGGCATCCAGCAGTCCGGGAAACGTCGCGGCGAACACGCGGCCATTGAAGAACGACCGCTGCACAGCCTCCCAGCCGGGGGCAAGAGGCACGAGAATAATGATCGCCAGCACGACGCTGACCGTCGAGATCAGCGCAATGCGATTGGACCGCTGCCGGACTTTTGCCTCGTAGACCTCGCGGCGCGTCGGTGTCGCGGCAGAGGCCTTTGCCGCGTGCTTTTGCGACGATGCGTCGGTCATTTATTCGATGACCGGAACGCCCGTAGCCTCGGCCAGCCATTTGGCCTCGATCGCGGCAAGCTCTCCGCTTTCGGTCAGTTCCGTGATGGCCGCATCCACACATTCCTTCAGCGGGTTGCCGTCTTCCATCAACAGGCCGAACTGATCGGGGCGCTCGGTCTGGTCTGGTGGGAATTGCCCCAGCAGCGCGCCGCCTTCCACAACAACCGCCGACAGATAGAGCGCGGTCGGCAAGTCATAAAGTGCGGCGTCGATCTGACCGGCCATAATGGCCGCGTTCACATCGGCATTGTCGTTATAGAGCAGCGGGTCGCTGTCAGGCTGGATCACGTTGTTGAGCATCGGGATCGCAGTCGTCGTGGCGACGGCGCCCCATTGGAGACTTTTGATCCCATCAAGCGTCGCATCTGCGCCCGCGTCGATGACCTTCTGCGTGGTCAGAACGGCCATGGCCGAGGTGTAATAGGGAAGGCTGAAATCAACCATCTGTTCGCGTTCGGGCGTGATCGAGTATTGCTGCATGTTGAAGTCGAAGTTCTTCGCACCCGGTTGGATGGCTTCGTCAAAGCTTGTCCGGACCCATGTCACATTATCAGCTTCAAAGCCCATCTTTGCCGCGATGGCATAGGCAACGGCTGCCTCAAAACCTTCACCGCTTTCGGGCGTATCATTCATGACCCACGGATAATAGGCCGGATTGCCGGTGGCGATTGTCAGCGTGTCTTCGGTGAGGGTCTTACCGGCTGCGCAGGCCCCGTGTCCCATGGCGAGCGCCGAGGTTGCAGAGATAGCCAAGGTCAAAGCGGTGGTAGCAAGCAGTCTCATCCAAATATCTCCCAGGGTTTGTTTACCGCGTACGTTCTTACGCAGGGACGGATTTGTCCAGCACTGACCGGAGAGCAAGACAGCATCGGCTTCTGGGATGCAAAGATTTTGCCCATTTGCATTGAGGAAGAACAAAGCACGGAAACCTTTTCCGATGCAGGATGGCCTACGGTTGTCGGATCCGGTGAACAAAAAGGTGATCAGAAAAGAGGCACGGTTCGAGTGCTAATAAACGAGACTCAATGGTTTTTATGTGCCTAGACTGGTGCAAGGTATTTAGTACGAGGACATTGATCTTGACCCATAAGGATAGCCGTCATTCGCCACACGCTCACGAAGCACGTTGGAAAACATTCAAGAAAAAAGAGACAGGGCTGAACTCTTACAAACAAAAGCATTTCGAAAAATTGGAACAGCGTGTCAGCGGTCGGGTGCAGACCTCTGGCAATCCGGGATACAATGACGACCGCATGGTGTTCATGCATACCTATCAACAATATCCGCAGGTCATTGTCTTTTGTGAATGTGATACAGACGTCATAGCGGCACTGAAATTTGCGCGTAAATCCAAGCTACAGGTCACCGCGCGGTCCGGGGGGCATTGTACCGCCGGATACTCCTCAAATGATCAGGTGGTGATCGACACATCCGGTCTGAACCATGTGCTTGTCGATACTGAAACTCCAAAGGTGCGTTGCGGGCCCGGGGTGACCTTTCGCAAGTTGAACCGGATGCTGGAGCATTACGATCTGCACTTGCCCGGTGGCGGCTGTGAGACGGTGAACGTCGCAGGCTACATGATGGGGGGCGGCTATGGTTTCACGTCGCGGCTGTTCGGTATGAACTGCGACCGGGTGACCGGCGTGCGGATGGCCTTGGCCGATGGCAGGATTGTTCGGGCCGATGCGACGGAAAACTCCGATCTGTTCTGGGCTGTGCGCGGCGGCACGGGGAACCAGTTCGGGATCCTTTTGGAAATCGAATATGATCCGGTGCCCTTGGACCGTAAGTTCTTTGGTTTTGGTCTGCGCTGGAACATGCGGCACGAACACAAGGCCGACATTGACCGCGTCTGCCGCGTGCTTGAGCTGCTACAGGCAGAGTACTCGCATAGCTGCGACCCAAGGATGGGGCATCAGGCCCTGTTGATGTACTTGCCTGACGAAAATCATCCTGACGGACAAATCCCCTGTCTGTCATTGCGCGGCTTGTATGATGGCAAACGCGGAGAGGCGAAGGCGACATTGGGGCCATTGCTTGCAACGCTCGAAGACCCTCGGAAAGACGTCGAGATCTGGACCCACAAGCATCGCTATACCCGCTTGAATGAAATCCTGCTGCAAACCGTCAATCCCCCTGGAGCGGACATGCCAACCGTGTCAATGAACACCAAGCCGCTTGTCGAGGGGTGGTTGATCAACGAACATCACTCTGCAGATCGATGGCGGGAGGTGGTGGAGCATTTCCTCGAAGCCCCTGACAAGACCTGTTTCATCGACCTTGAGTTCTACGGCGGCGCGATTGCCGAGCGTGATCCGACCGAGATGGCGTTTGTGCATCGTGATCCGTCGGTCGACCTGTTCAGTTGGGCGTTTTGGACGTTCGACACGCACAAGGACAAAAGCATCGAATGGCTGGATAAACTGGGTACGATCGCCAGTGCGATGGGAAGTGGTCGGCGCTATCAGAACTATCCGCGCCGTGGCACCCCAAACTTTTTGGAGGCTTATTTCGGCCAGAACCTTGAGCGTCTGAAAGAGATCAAGGCCAAGTTCGACCCGAACAACATATTCTGGTTCGAACAAAGCATCGGGCCAAAGCCAGTGCGTAAAGACAAGGATGCATCGGACCAGTCCAAGGACGATGCCAGCACCAAGGAGGTGGTCGCATGAGTTCCCAAGACACTCCGCATTGCACATGTGACACTCCGGAACGCTGCGCGCCATGGTGTGGCCGCGATCCGAAACAGGGGCGTCTTTTGGGCATTTTCTTTGATCCTCCCATGGCGATTGCCCGCGTTGGTGGATCGAAAGAGCCCATGCCTGCTTACCGCTGGAAGCTGGATGAAAACCCGGCACGTGGCATGCAGACAATGATCGAACCTGCGCCAAGCCTTGTAGAAACTTCGGTTAAGGGCAATGGCCACCACCCCTATACATTGACCGTCGACACACCGTCCGAAGTCAGGTTCAAGGACAAACACGGCAAGATCAAACCGGTTGCACCGTTCTTTGAACTTTGGGCGCGGGTTCAGGATACGGATGGCAGCATCGTCAAGGTGCCGGTAACCAGAACCTTTCTTGAAGCACGGGGCACCAAGCTCAAGCATCTGCGCTTTACAGTCGTCGCTGCCAATCGCAAGGCAGAGGCGCGGACCAAACTGGCTTCTTGTGCGGCTATTGCGCGGGTGGTTTTCTCGGCGGACAGCTACAAGACACGTCATCTGGATGCCATCAGCCCGCACACCGAAGGGCAGGTGCCTTTGGTGCGGCCCGACGCGCCGCTGCCTTTGGGCAAGATCAAGACGTTCAAGGAAAACCTTGAGGATCTGAACTGCCAGACACGGCTTGATCAGGTGCGGCTGCGCTTTACGCCCGGCAAGGGCGAGGCGTATGGCCCAACCGAAGCCACAAAGGCCCCCGCATCTCCGTTGCCACCCGGCGCCTTTGCCCCGGCGATCACCGAATACGGGCGCATCCATAAAATGACCCGCAAGGAAAACCGAATCCTCAGTTCGGACACACCGTGGCTTGGCTATAACTTCCGAACCGACAACGCGCCGAAATGGCCCACGCCGATGGACAGCTATGATGGATCACGTGTTGGGTCGGGTAATGGATGGGGCCTGATCGACGACACCTGCGATTTGGTGATCACCGCAGAGATGGCGGTTGATGGCATTGCCCATACCGCGCAAGCCCGTTCCATGGCGGGCCCGCCGGATTTCGCGCCGGACAAGCGACCGATGTATTCGATCAAGGACGAACTAGACGATCGTGATCTGCCGCCCGCACAGTTGTGCAGTGACGAAACGCCGGCCGAGATCCTTGATCTTTTTCGCCGGATCTTTGAGACCGCCAGCCTTGTCAATCTTGACCAGCGACGATCATGGGCGTTGGACGGCAATTCGCAGCTTTTGAGCGCCCAAAACGAAAACGATCCCAACTGGGACGAAGGGCTAGAGCCGCGGCTGGGCCCGAAATCCATGCGCGCAGACGATGCGCCTTATGCCAGCCTTGTGCCCGAATACACTCCGGGGCAAGGCGACACGATCGAGCCGCGCTCGGGCGTACATGACCGTCTGCCTTACACGCAAGTGGTGCAGCAGGTGCATGCGCGCATGTGCGACAGCCCGATTTTGCGGGCCTTTCTGGTGCGTGACCCAGATCGCGTGCGCCGTATTGTACGACCGCCTTTTGCCTATGTGGCAGAATTGCCAAGAATTCCGGGCGTTCACCCGGATACGCCCGTCGATTTCGGAGAGCGTGCAAAGGCGGGGGCCATCACATATCGCGATCCGCGTGCGACGCTGGACCAGACCTATGACATGCGGATGCCGCCCTACATGCGCCATTCCATGGGGGTGCCTTTGTCGGTGACCCGTCGGCAATACGATCTTCTTATTAAGTACCTCGAAAAGCTGGAGGATGAATGGAAAGACACCGTTCAACCCGAAGTGAGATTACAGGAAACGGAGGCTGGCACATGAGTAAGTCATCACAAGCGACAGGCCAGCAGCAGCTAAACAAGGCCCGCAGACCCGATGCGGACACACCTCGATATGCCCAGCCGGTTCTGGGCAATCCTGTCTCCACACTGATGGAATCGGGGGTGGGTAACTGTTTCCCGGGGCTGGAGTTCGACCTGCGCCAGCTTGACGTCCGGTTCTTTCCGGGTCTGGTGTTCGAGTTCTTGGGGGTCACGCCCGCCGGGCCAGACAACACCCAAGGTGCGCGGCTGGTCTATTCCGATCCCGCGGGCGATCCGATCATCGCGGATCACTTTACCCCCGACGGCCCCGAATGGGTGACCGACCTGAAGCAGCAGTTTGCAGGACCACAAGGTTCGGCATTGGGCGACGGGACATGGTATCTGCATTTCGTCGAACAGGATGCCAAGCGCATCATGATGTATGATTATTCCCTGTATCAGAACAGCGTTGCGCTGGTGCCATATGAAGGCGAAACCGTGTGGTGGATCATCCGTCTGATCGAGGCGGACAAGCCGTTGACCATCGGGTTGACCCAACGCACCGCAGACGGGTCTCCGACCGGTGTGCCGGTTGTACTGACCGGGCGTCGGCGCATGTATCTGAACGAAGAGGGTATGATTGACCCCGTCTACCATCCGGGCGAACTGACGTCTTCCATGTGTAGCCCTTGGACCCACGATTTCCGCGATTGTGCTTGCCACTACTGGGCGTCCAACCACCCCGATGTGGTGCTGGGCGAGGTCGATGATCCGCAGGACATGCTCAAGAACCGCACTGACAAGGATGATGCGGCACAGGCGGTGACCTTTATCGACTGGATGCGCCGCCGCCATGATCCGCTAAAGGATGTCTCGGCGCAGACCACGCTGCCCAAGGCGCGGGCCGATCGTTACGACCCCTACGAGATCAATCTGCACTGGCAGCATCTGGATTTCGTCCTGCAAGGACAAGAGGTCAAAGCGACACCGGATCCGCTAGAGCTGTTATCGCTCACCAAATACGAAACCGTTGAAGAGATGGTCAAGGAACTGAGCGAGGAACTGGCTGGCCTCGAGCTGACCTTGGCGATGGAATATCTTTATGCGTATTTCAGCCTGCGTGAACCCGATGAGGTCACAGCCGAACAAGAGCAGGCATGGCCGGGTCTGCGTGAGGATCTGCGCGCCGCGCGCCAGTTGATCCTATCTGTGGCGCTGAGTGAAATGACCCATCTGAGATGGGTCAATCAGACGCTCTGGCTGGTGCATAATGCGTTTCCCCATGACGGGCTGGGCAAATACACGCCCTGCCTTGATGCGGCCAAGACGATAACACTGCCTGGCGGCAAAGTTGCCGGTAACCCCTGCTCTGACGAGTTTGATTTCGTGGAATCCAACCTCGATGACGCGGTTAAAGAAGCAGAGGCCAACAAAGAAGATCCAAACGAGATTGTGCGTCGCCGGTCTTTGCGCCGTGCCACGCAATGCGTTTTGGCTGAATTCGTAGAGGTGGAGCGTCCGGAAGGCCATCTTGATACCGAATATGTCAAACTGGTTGGTTTGCTGCGCATGGCAAAAGATCCCTATCCCGAAGGGTTGTTCCAGCTGGCGGTGCGGATCGACAGCGACGGTTTGCAGCATTACCAAAAGTTCCGCGACGTGAAGCGGTTCCTGGAACCCTATGCAGATCACGAGGAGCTATATCTTCGTCCGATCCGCGCGGGTGACCCGAACGACAAACGCGTCAAACCTGCGGTGGACAAGATCAAGGCGGCCTTGGCCGCGTTGGGTGAGGCGTATTTGATCGAGGCTGAACTGGGTGACATGCCCACCGCAAACGCCAAGATCAAAGAGGCGCGGGATGCCATGCATGAATTGAATGAAATTGCCCTTGGTCTGGCGCGGGACAATATCGGCGTTCCGTTCTTCGCGGCGTTCTCGTGACATTGGCTGTCGCGAAACCGGATGTGCGTCCAAGTGCGTTGGCACATGTTGCAGGCGATCTTTTGTTGATGGCCGATACGGCCGCCATCTTTGGATTGTCACGAGACGACGCGCAGCGCATGAAACACGCCCTTTTGGCGGGTGACGCGAACGCACAAGCGGAACTGGCGCGCCTTGGTCTGGATGCCCCGATGCGTCGCGCCCCCCCGGCGGTCGAAATCCATCCGATGCGCGCACTGGCGCTGACGGTCTCGCAGACCTGCAATCTGGCCTGTGGCTATTGCTATGCAGCGGGGGGCAGTTTTGGCGGGCCGGACACGCGCATGGGGTGGGACGTGGCCAAGCAAGCCATTGATCAGTTGATCGCCGCAACTGTCCCTGGTGGCGGGGTCAAGATCGCGTTCATGGGCGGAGAGCCGATGGTTGCCCGCGACTTGATCCGGCGGTCTGTCGACTATGCCAACACGCGTGGCGCCGCGCGGGCGGTGCAGGTGGGTTATTCCTTGACCACCAATGGCACATTGATTGCGCCCGAGGATGCCGAGTTCTTTGCCCGTCACCGGTTTGCCGTCACGGTGAGCCTCGATGGCGGGCGTGAGGTGAATGACCGGCTGCGCCCGGATCGTGCTGGCAAAGGCAGTTTTGATCGCGTCGCCCAGCGGATCGGTCCATTGCTTGAACGACGCGACAGGCTCCAACTCAGCGCACGTGTCACGGTTACGCCGCTCAATCTGGATGTGCCGCAAGTGGTCGATGATATCGGCGCGCTTGGTTTCGCGTCGGTGGGTGTTGCCCCGATGATTTCGTCACCGACCGGAAAAGGCAGTTTGGCGGGCGAGGATTTTGCAACCTTGCTCGACGCGATGACTGCTTGTGGCGATGCATGGTTCGAGGCTGTCAGTGCGGGACGCGCCCATCCATTTGCCAATCTGGCGACCGTGTTGGGCGAATTGCATCGCGGCCAACCGCGCAGCCATGGCTGTGGCGCGGCGCGGGATTACCTCGCTATGGATGCAGCAGGCGAATATTCGGCGTGCCACCGCTTTGTCAAAGATCCGTTGGGCGCGATGGGCACATTGGACTCCGGTCCTGATGATACCGCGCGTGCTGCCTTTCTGGATGCGCGAACGGTTGAACGGCAGACGCCCTGCCAATCCTGCTGGGCGCGCAGCTTGTGTGGCGGCGGGTGCCACCAAGAAGTCTTGCACGCAGGGCGTCCGGCCTGCGATTTTGTCCGGGGTTGGCTGGACTACGGGTTGCGCACCTATCGCAAGATGATGAACACGCGACCAGATTGGTTCGATGATCAAGCATAAGGCCGACGTTGTTGTTCTCGGAGCCGGGCCTGCGGGGAGCGTCGCAGCCCGCGAGCTGGGGCGCGCCGGAGTCGATGTGATCATGATCGACGGGGGTGGTGCCGAGGGGGGGCATGCCGTCGAAAGCCTGCCGCCGTCTGGCGCGCCGCTTGCCGAAGAGATCGGTTTGCTCGACGCGATCTGTGAGATCAGCAACGGACCGGCAGAGCGCATGCACATGCATTGGCGTGACACACCCGAAACGCGCATGTTCGACGGCGCTGGCCCACTGCTGCTGGCCCGCACGGCGTTGCACGGCATGTTACGGTCAGAGGCGCGGGCCGCCGTCAGATACCTGCAGGCCAGAGCGCGCAAGATCATCCAGACCGAAACCGGCGTTGAGATTGTCATGGATGATGCATCCGTCACCTGCGACGTGATCCTTGATGCGCGGGGACGACAGGCGCGCAAACGCGCGGCCTCTGACCTTGTCGCGCTGCCTTTTTCGCTAAACGCCGCCGTACCGGATCACATGATGTGGCTCGAGGCACAGTCTGATGGATGGCTTTGGGCCTGTAGCCTTGAGGGTGGCGCTGTGCATGGCGCTTTGTTTCAGGCAACCCATGTGCTGTCGGGGCTTTCCGCCGCCGCGCGGCTTGAATATGCGCGCGGGTGTTTGGCCTTATCCAACGCCTTTCGAACACATGATGGTTTGCAGGTCGCAAGGCCGACGGCTGCAGGGTTTTCCGCTGTCGACGATCCGGTGCCGATGCCCCGCCATATACTGATAGGTGACGCCGCCATCGCGCGGGATCCGATTGCATCGCATGGATTGGTGCACGCGATGCGCAGTGCAGTTCAGGCCGCGGTGGCAGTGCGCACGATCCTTGATCCAACAACAGACAGTCATGCCGCCTTTCGTTTTCTGCGGCACAAACATGCAGAGGCCGTTGCAACCGCACAGCAGGCCACAGCGCGCGCCTATCGCGATCAGACCCGCTTTCGTGAAGCATTCTGGGCAGAGCATGCCAAGCAGGCAGAACCGGACCCCGATATGCCGTTGACAGAAGGCACTGTGCGTCTGGCCAGCCCACTGACACGGGCGCCAGTGCTTGCCAGCGACCGGATACGTTGGGCTCCGGCCATCGCGTTACCCGCGCGACATGATTTCTTCACTGGCCTTGGCCCCGTGACAGCCCTTGATGTGGCCGCGGCGTGCCGCCCGTCCGCTTCTTTGCAGGACATCGCCAACCGTCTGGGCCGGAGCCACGCAATGCCAGTGGTGTTTGATGTGCTCGAGCATCTCGCGTTGGGCGGTGCGTTTGCTCAGGATGCAGCCGCGCCCTGAAGAAGCGCCTCAGCGCGGCGAATGTCCCAACCGTCATCCCGAGAGATCAGGCCCGACAACGCGTCTTTCACAGCCGCGAGCGTGGTTTCGCTTGGGTCTGCTTCGGCCGCATCGCATCTGATGCGCAAGGTAATTGTGCGGGCTTCCAGGTCATGAGCAAGTGACAGCGCTTCGTCACGCAAACGCAAAGCAGAAAGTGTGTCGCCGCGTGCTTCGGCCACGCGGGCTTGCGTGCGGATTACTGCAGGCGAAGTCCATATTTCGCCGGTTTTGCTGGCAATGTTCAGCGCGTCCTTCAGCATAGCGTCGGCTGCGTCGTGGTCGCCAGCTCTGAGATACACTTCCGACAGTATATCCGCGAGTAACGGGCCATAGTTGAAAGGATTGACCGCGCGAAACGCTTTCACCCGCGCTTCGAGGTCGGTCATCTCGGCAGGGCTTGGGGGGTGTGATCGCAGACACAGGTGGGTGGCAAACGGGAACAAATGCGCGGCCGCATACATCACATGAATGCCGTATTTTTCGGCCACCTGCATGCATTCGGCCCCCACCTCAAAAAGTTCATCCCCGTGGCGTGCAAGCGCACCCAGCACGACCCGGAACGAAATGGCTTGTGTGAGGGAATGTGCGTGGTTGATCTCTCTGGAGTGGTTGATTGAAAATGCGCTGAAGTGTTTTGCGCGTTCCAGATCACCGCTGATCCAAAGCGACATGGACAGCATTGCTGAACAGATTTCGGCATGGTCATACCCATGAGCATGCGCCAGATGCAGATGCGTGTCGCGGTCATAACGGTCGAATGCGTCGGTGAAACGCTCGACGGCTTTTGTCTGGTTCCCCAGATGCAGCGCAACCGCACCCGTTGCCCGCGTGCCGATCATGATAAAGGTTCTGTTCTGGCTTCGTTGCGCATTCTCTAGCAATGCTTCCGCGTGTTCTTGGGCTTTGGGATAATTGGCTCTCACCAGAGCATGTGAGTACAGACCGTTCAAAGCCAGAAACTCTGCCGTTTCATCGCCAACGTCGCGTGCCAGTTCGACCATCTGTTGACCCAGCTCGGCACTTCTGTCGGTGGCGATGCCGAAACGCGAGCGTTCGACAGAGGCCATTCCCGATACGGCGCGCAAACGATTGCGAAGTGTGTCCGGCGTTACGGGGCGGCGTTTCAATGCGTTATTGGCGATATCAAAGAAATGCCCGGCCTCAATCAGGGCCGAGCGTTTGAGAAAACCGTCTGCCGCGACAAGCGCGTGGGTGGAGGCGTTGTCCCAATCGTTCGCCGCCTGTGCGTGATTGGCCAGAATTTCGGGTCTCAGATCCTGAAATGTGGTAAGGGCTTTATAGGTGGCCAAGTGCAGTTTGCGACGCGACTTGCCCTCGATCTGTTCGTAGATCACATCGCGGTAGACCTTGTGTCTGATGCTGATGTGATCCTTGCCGCCTTCGGAACGTTTTTCGATCAGACCTGCCCGTTCCAGCGCTTCTAAAGCAGGGCTCAGGTCCTCGACATGTGCTGGCACCACGGCGCGCAGAACTTCGGTGCTGACAGGGGCACCAATCACGGCAAGTGCTTCGATCACGCCGCGTCCTGACTGGATGGTGTCCAGACGTTTGGAGACCGACTCGTAGATGGTGTGCGGCACGACGATGGCGTCCGCGACCTCTGGCAGGCTGTTTTGCACATGGGCATGTCCCAATGTCGTCAACATCAGGGGATTGCCATCGGCATGGTAGAGGATGTTGTCACGCACCGATTGCGCGATCGGAGTGCCAGCAACAAGGCTGTCCAAAAGCTGTGCCGACCCTGGCTGATCAAGGGGGCCAAGCGCCAATGCGGGCGCATGCAGCGACTCGGGCCAGAATTCTTGCTGTTCCTCGCGCGTCACCGCGATCATAAACAGGTGCGCGCCTTCGGTTGTCCCGTGTTTCAACGCACGATGCATCAATTGTCGGGTGCTATCGTCAGCCCATTGCGCGTTTTCCAGAACCACAATCGTCGAACAATCTGACGGGCCGATCAGCCATTCTGTCAGAAGGTCTAGAATATCCTGCCGTTCATCGCCCGAGATGGCGCTTTCATCATTGGGTTGGTTTGCGATTTCAAGAAATTGCTTCGCGCGCTGGATCACTTCGGGTTGCGAGTGGTTCAAGAGGCTTGCAAGAGCGTCTGCATCATCGCTGGCCCCTGTCAGGTCGGTGAGGGCATTCGCGACAGGGCGCAAAGGCGACTGCGATGCCATGGACGTACACAGCATTCGGATCACCCGTGTGGAGGATGCGCTCTGAGCCGCAAGAAAATTTTGGATCAGCGTGGATTTCCCGATCCCGGCATCCCCCGAAATCGTAAGGGCCGTGGCGTGCCCTTGTTGCGCATCCGCCCAAAGCGACCCTATCGTGGCCACTTCGGCATCGCGCCCGACAAGGACAACCGATGCCCCTGACGTTTCGGTGGTTTGTCGCATGCCATGGACGTGGAAGACCTGCACAGGTTCAGACAGCCCTTTGAGCCGATGTCGTTCAGGTTCGGAATAGATCACCGAGCTGGCTGTCAGTTCGCGTGTTTTGGCGTCCACGGCACAAGACTGGGGATGTGCAATTGTTTGAAGGCGCGCTGCACGGTTCACGACGGGACCCACCAGATGCATGTGGTCGCCGGTCATGTCGTTTTGTTTTTGGCCAACGGCGGCCTGCCCGGTGGCAATCCCGATACGCGTAAAGATGTTGATCGGGGAATGGCCTTCGATCTTGACCGGTGTCTTTGAAAGCGTGTCCTGCAAATCCTTTGCGGCAAGAAGGCTGCGTTCGGCGAAACCATCAAGGACGCGCGGATACCCAAACAGGATCACCAGACCGTCACCCTGCGATGTCGCGATATGGCCGTTATGCCTCCGAGCGACAGTATTGGCGATGTCGTAGTAATGCTGAAGCACCGCCTCCATCCCGTCGATGTCCAGCATCTCGCCCAATTCGGTAGAACCGACCATGTCACAGAAAAGCACGCTCAGGCGGCGAAGTTGAACCGGGTTGTTTGTCTCTGGGGCATCTGGAACGGCCACAGCATCTGCCGGTTCTGTCTTGAGGCCTTTGAGCGCGGTCAGCAGCTTTTTGCGCTGGCCAAGACTTAACCCAAGCTCTTTGAGGTCGGACTCGTCGAGAAGCGGAAGCACAGACATGTCGATGTCCTCGGCAACAAGCCGATCATACATCTGAGGCAGATTTATCTTGGTCAGAAAGTCTGCCAACTCTGTGGTCGTCCCGGCCATATGGGCAGCTGTCTCCGCGTCAAACTTAGAAAGCCAAGCACGCGGCCTGACGCTAAATTATTAACAATTTCCGTAGGGTAATGCAAACGTGGCTGCTTTTGTCTGGCGTGACTGCGACGAGAACCAAACGGGTACAACCGTACGTCGTGCGCCTAGGCTTCGAGCATGCGCATGGGTTGACTGAGGCGGGAATTTGCGGCCATCAATTTGGCCCCGGTGTCCTTGCGAATGGCCTGTTCAACCTCGACTTTCAGCTCTGGGTAGCGATTGCACAGCCCGTTCAGCTTTTTTGATGAGATCCGAAACACGCGCGCGGGGCTGCGCAGCGTAACTGTTGCCGATGCGCAACCATCGTCAAAACACGTCAATTCACCGACAAATGAATCAGAGGACAGCGCACCCACGGCTTCGCGTTCGTGGGTAGCATCGGCCTCACCCAGAAGGAGATAGACAAGAGCACTCAGCTTTTCTCCTTCTTTCACGATCACGGTGCCTGCTGGAAGGTCTTGCCACTCGCCCGCCAGAAAAAGCTTACGCACCATTGTTTTGGAGAGGCTCGGCAGTTTTGATCGCGCAAAGGTCGCCTCGTCGGCGGTAAGCTTGGTTGAATGATGCAGGATGAAGTGGCGGGTCAGACCAAAAATACTGATGGCGATCCATGTCATCTGGATGATCGCGGATGACAGGTTGAAGTTGTTATAGAGCGACACAAGAACCATGGCCGCAGCGGTCATGTTCAGGATCGTGTAGGTGTATCCGCTGCCTTTAATGAATCCAAACTGGAGGCCGGCATAGGCCCCGATATACAGCGCCACACCGACAAGACCGATGCCATCGAAAAGCAGTGCTGACGGGATTTCCATGAATTGATGCCTTTCAATCCGGTCGCAGCTCGACCAACTTCGATAAAATTCAAGGTGTGCTGGCGCCTGGGCCTCTTGGGAATGCCGGTCCGTGTCTTTCCGCGCAGCCACACGACCAGACCATCGCAAACTCTAGGTCACCTGAACGTTTTGTACATAAATTTCTTTGTCCAAGTCGCGGTCCGCCAGTTTTTCCCAGAGCATTGACGACGTGATCAACCGCGCTGATGGGCGCCATGACCTGAACGGTTTTGCCGGTCCTGTTCAAACCGTAAGATCCCGCACAAGTTTGTTGGTCCGGTTCAGACGGCGTGCCATCCCGCTTGCGATGGCTTTATGAAAGGATAGCGCGATTGCTGGGTTTTCTCGCTCCAAATCCTCGAAACGGGTCATATCAATACGCAAGACAACCGATGGTGCACTGGCGATAATGTCCGCAGAGCGGCCTTTGCCGGAATAATATGCCATTTCACCGATAACGGTTTTGGGCCGTACCTTGGCCACCTGAATGCGCGTCCCGTGACGGTTGGCCATCGTCACGGCAAGCCCGCCCGAATACAGGTAGAATACATCGTCAGACTGCGCGCCTGATTGTACAAGCATTGCGCCGTGTTCCAAAGAAATCCGCTCGACGATATTTTTCGACGCCATCTGTTCGAAAAGCGTTTCGATCTCTGGCGCGTCGTGGCCGGACATCGGGTGATCTGATGCGTGATGCTGGATCAGGATGTCTTCCACGTTTTCCAGCGCATCGTTCAGTGACTCGAAGAAATCAACATTGTGGTTTTGCAAGGCATCCCGCACGGCGGGCTCTGATGACGCTGAAAGGCCTGAAATTACCAATTGGACATTGCGATCCTCGCAGTCGGCGGCCAGCCGCGCCAACACCTGACAGGTTGATATGTCGATCCCTGTGGTGTGCTTGAAATCCAGCAAAAGGCATTCCGCCTTTGGGTCTGTGGACGCGATGATCGGTTGCATCTTGTCGCGCAACGTATTTGCCGAGCCGAAGAACAGGTAACCCGCCAGTTCGACGACTTGGACGGCAGCCCCGTTCGATGCCAGGATCCGAAGCTCAATGTCGGGGCGCTCAACCGGCGAATTTCTAGTGCTCAAGCTGCTTTCTGATCTGATCAGGTTCAGCTTTGCGTAAGAGATGACAAAAAGCGCACATGCCACAAGCAAGCCGACCGCGATGGCTGTCAGAAAGCCAAAGGTCACGGCGATGATCGGGATCATCAAAACAATGGCGAAATCCAATGTGTCGAGCCTGCGCCGTTCCTGCCAGACCCATGTGAGCAGCAGGTCCGAGCCAAGAAAGATCAGGACGGCGGCAAACAAACCAACCGGCAGGACCGACAAAAAGGTTGCGCCAAAGAGCAGGATCGCAAGGCAGCCCAGACCGCTGCTGATCCCGGCAAGACTGCCTTTTAATCCAAGTCGATTGGCAAGGATCGACTCTCCCACAATGTGATAGCCCGGCATCGCGCCGAAGATTCCGCCAAGAATATTCGCAATGCCGGTGCCTTTGACATCCTGGCTGATGTCGAAATCCTTTTTGAATTCGAGTTCGAGACCAGACGCATTAAGCGTCGCACCAAGGAGGCAGGATGCGACGATTGTCAGGATGACAGGAACCTGCGTGGCAATCAGGCTCCAATCCGCTTGGCCAATAAGTGCTGGGCTTATGCCCTCCAGCAAGTTGCCCTCTGAAAATGGACCCAGCAAAAGCCCGATATCGCGGGCCTCTTGCATCGACATACCCAAGACCCACACCATGACGTAGAACGCACCAGCCGCCCCGGTAAGCGCCAGCGGAAGCGTTATACTGCTTTGGAAAAGTTGGGTTGCGATCAGGATGGCCACGCCTGCGACGAGCGCCGGTGCCCATCGCAAAAGTATCTCGGGCGACATGTATCCCGACCAGGAGGTGTCTGCAGGTTGATCGCCAAGTGCGACCCCCAGCCCCCCCATCACCAGCAACAATCCTGTTGCGGCCAGGAAACCGGCAAGGACCGGGTAGGGCACAAACCGCGCCAGATAGGCGAGCCTGAGGTGCCCTACAAACACGCTGACCACCCCGGTTGCAATTGATGACACCGCGACCAGACAGGCGACCGTCGCAAAAAGCGCGTCACCCGACACAGCGCCGACGGCCGAGAATGTTGCGGCAGCACCCGACAGCAGGATGGCGGGCACGTCTTGCGGTGCAAGGATTGTCCCGCGATAGGACAGTGTTAAGGCACCCACAAAGGCAAGGATCACAGCCCCGATCAGGCTTAATCCAATGCCGCGATCAAGATAGGGGCTTAAGGTATCCTGATAAATAATTGCGGCAAAAGAGATGGCGAACACAGCCGAAACTAGGCCCGTGAAAAATGCTGCGAACAGACGTCTGGCGATCGTTCCCACATACGCTCCTAGCGCTGACGCCATCCAACACAAACGAAACACGATGGCCGTAAAAAGTGAACGTTGGTACACAATCGTTGTTTCGCAAACAATCCCCGCGATCACTTTTCATGTGTCGTACAGCTTGCCGACACTGCAAAAAACCGTGAGCGCGATTGCCATTGACCAATGATGTGCAGCGTATCCAGCCGCTTCAATGCGCGTATGTACGCTTTGCAATATCGATTTCAGACAGGGCTTGCCGGCAAGCAGTCAAGAACATTGCCTCTGCATCGGATTGGCGGCGACTGGGATTGCTGATCAGGAAAATGTCCACCTGTGGCAAATCCTGGTAGGGTGGCAATTGGCGAAGTCTGCCTGCTTCGACATCGTGTCGGGCGACGTGAAGAGGCAATGCACCGATACCGATATTGGCCATGATCATCCGCCTGATTTCGTTCAGGCTCGACGAGACGCCCCGCCATGTGTTCGCCAAGCCGAGCTGGGCGCGCAGCCGCGAGATGGCCTCTAGCGGTTTACCCTCAGCCTCGGTCTGGAAGGCGACGAACGGCTCTCCCCTCAGGTCATCCGGCGCAATCACTGGCGCGTCAAACAATGGATGCCGTACACCGCAGTAGAGGCCGAAATATTCGCGATAAAGCACCAGTGAGTCCAGATTTTGTGGCTGTTTGGAAAGGAGACAAATGCCAAGACTCGCACGGTTCTGCGAGATCATTGTGGCGACATCATCACTTTCGTTCACCGAGAATGAATAGGTGACGTGCGGGTGCGACTTGGAAAACGCATTCAGGATCTGATCGAAATGTTCAGACACCACAGAGCTGGTGATCGCGATGGATAAATGGCCGCGCAACTCGGTCTCGTCGATATCAAGGAGCGATGGCAGTTGGGAAATCGAACCGAAGATCTTCGCGCACTCGGTATAAAGCACCTGTCCCGGTCGGGTGACAATGAATTCATTCGGTTTTCTGATGATGAGCTGAGTGTCGGCCGAATACTCCAGCCTCTTGAGAGCTGCTGATACAGTCGGTTGTTTGAGCCCGAGAAAATCTGCCGCTTTTGAAATGCCGCGTTGCTCGACGACGACCATAAAGGTGCGCAGAAGATTCCAGTCGAGGTTCCATGGAAACCGTTGCTGTTGTGGTAGACTCATAGATTTCATCAATACTTAAGTTAGGTGTTATTTATTTGATCGATGATTGGATGCCATGCAACTGTTTTCCCACAGCGGGGAGAACCCGCGACACATTCTTGGGCGCAAAGCCATCCAGACGAATCCAATATGGAGACCAAAAATGAAATCTCGCCGTATGATCCTGAAGACTGCCGTTGTTGCAGCGGGCTTTGCCGTGACCGGGTTGACCGCTGCTTCGGCGGACGAACTTGACACCCTCAAGGAAGAAGGCGTCATCCGCATCGCGATGTCGGGCGCCTATCCTCCGTTCAATTTTGTTAACGACCAGAATGACGTTGTCGGTTTTGATCCGGCGATTGGTGCCGAGATTGCAAAGCGCATGGGGCTTGAAGTCGAGATCATCACAACAGCTTGGGACGGGATCATTGGTGGTCTTCTGGCCAACAAATACGATGCCATTGTCGGTTCGATGACCATCACCGAAGAACGGGACGAAGTTGTCGATTTCGTTGGGCCTTACTATTCGGACAAGCGCGCAATCTTTACGCAACCCGGTGCGGGTATCGGTAGCCTTGATGACCTTGACGATAAGAAAGTCGGCCTGACATTGGGCGAAACCCACGAGGATTGGGCGCGAGATCGCGGCTATGACATCAACACCTACAAAGGTTTGCCAGAGCTTCTTCTTGAACTGGAAAACGGTCGGGTTGATGCCATCGTCAACGACTCCATCGCGGCCATTCTTGCGATGAACGCAAAGGGTCAGGAATACGAGATGTTCGCAGATCCTACGACGGAGCCGTTTGGAGCCGGTATCGCGATCCGTCAGGGCAACCCGGAACTGGCTGCGGCAATGCAGGCAGCATTGGATTCGATGATGGAAGACGGAACGTATCTTGAGATTGCCAAAGAGTGGGTCGGCGACGACATCCGCTGACCGGGATCGGTCTCTGCCTGCGTTGGCAGGGACCAAACCAATCCAAATCTCGGTATCGGCACGACTTGGCAAGCGGGGCTGCGAGCCTGTTGCGACCATGAGCGCCCGATCACCAACACGGATGTTGTGACGTACGTTTCGCTCGGTCCGGCGCGACGGATCCGAACAATGCCAATCAGCCACAGGGGCGTGACATGGACATCGACCTGATCCTGCGGGTCTATCCGTTTTTCCTTGAAGCGGCGTGGGGGACCATCCAGCTGTCAGTTCTGACAGCCATTCTTGGTCTAGCCTGTGGAACGCTTGGGGCTGCGGCACGCCTGTCCCGCTTTGCAGGCCTTCGGTTTCTGGGAGCGGCCTATGTCAGTCTGTTTCGCGGCACACCTGCGCTGATCCAGCTGTTTATTCTGTATTTCGGCGGCCCCCAGGTCGGCATTCAGCTTGATGCGTTTCAGGCGGGTGTGATCGGTCTGGGGATCAATGCCGGTGCCTATATGACCGAAACCATCCGTGGTGCCATTATCGCGATAGACAAAGGTCAGCGCGAGGCTGCCCGCACATTGGGCCTGAGCCAATGGCAGGCGACTTACAAAGTGATCCTGCCACAAGCTGCAAGGCTGATGGTGCGGCCGTTGGGTGTGAACCTCAACATGCTCATCAAGGCCACCGCACTGGTCGCGGCGATCTCTGTTGTCGAACTGACCTACACCGCACAGCGCTACATCGGGTCGACATACAAACCCTTTGAAATGTTCCTGCTGGCAGGGCTGCTTTACATGATCATCATCTATGTGACCGGACGGGCCGTTGCCTGGCTGGACCGCAAAGTGCAGATCACCTGATCGGGAAAGGGTACACAGATGGGTCTCGACTTTAGCGTTGTTCCCGGACATCTCGATATCATTCTGCTGGGCTGTGCCTGGACGATTGCCATCACGATCGCCGCAGCAATTCTAAGTTTTTTCGGCGGTATCATCTTTGCGGTGATCGCGCTTTATGCGCCTGCCATCATCCGCCTGCCATTTCGGTTGATCGAATGGGTGTTCATGGGCACACCGCTGTTGCTGCAACTGTTCCTGATCTATTTCGGATTGGTGCAGATCGGTATCGACTTGCCTGCCTTTGTCGCCGGGATCATCGGGTTGGGGTTACACTTTGCGGTCTACAACTCTGAACTGATCCAGACGGCGATCTTATCCGTCGACAAAGGCCAGATGGAAGCCGCACGCACCTTGGGGCTAAGCCGGGGACAAGCGTTGCGTAAGGTGGTTGTCCCACAGGCGGTGCGCGATGTGATCCCGCCGATCGGGAACAACATGATTGCGCTTCTCAAGGACAGCGCGCTTGTCTCTGTCATCGGAGTAAGCGAACTGACACTGTCTGCCCAGCGTGCCATTGGTGCAACCTACCGGCCGTTTGAGTTCTACCTCGTTGCCGCCGCGTTCTATTACGTCATCAACCTTGGCATGGAATGGGTGCAACGCCGGATCGAGCGCCGCATCTCCGTTTCTCGCTGATCAAAGGGGTCGAACATGACCGATCAAAGCAACTTTGTCGAAATTCGCCACGCTCAGAAATCGTATGGGCCGCTTGAGGTGCTCAAGGATATCAGCCTAAACGTGGAGCGTGGGCAGATCGTTGCCATCATTGGCCCATCCGGATCGGGTAAATCCACCTTGCTGCGCGCGATCAACGATCTTGACCCGCTGACGGGTGGAGAGGTTTGGTTGGACGGCGTTCAGGTGAACAAGAATTTGCCGCATCGCCAATACGAAAAACACATCAATGCGATGCGTCAGGACATCGGTATGGTGTTCCAGCACTTTAACCTGTTCCCGCATCTGACGGCACGCGAAAATGTCGTGATGGCCCCCAAGATGCTGAAGGGATTGTCCAACGACGCGGCCGACGCCCTTGCCGAAGAACAGCTTGATAAGGTCGGAATGCTGGACCGGATCGACTATTACCCGTCGCGGCTTTCGGGGGGGCAAAAGCAGCGCGTTGCCATCGCCCGTGCTTTGGCCATGAAACCCAAGTTGATGTTGTTTGACGAAGCGACATCGGCGCTTGATCCGGAACTGGTGGACGAGGTCAATATGGTGATGAAAAAGCTGGCCGAGGAACACATGACGATGATCATCGTCACACATGAAATGGATTTCGCAGCGTCGGTCTGTGATCGCGTTCTGTTTATGGATCAGGGTGTGGTGGTCGAAGAAGGCCCGCCCGAGATTGTCTTCAAAAACCCAACCAAGGATCGCACCCGCGAATTCCTTCGCAAACATCTGGCAGGTGTCGCGTGACCGAAGCGCCGTCTTATCTTTTTTACCAATCCCGCAATCCGCGCCCATTTCTGGATCACGGAGAGGGCATCTATCTGATCGACGAGTCCGGCAAACGGTACATTGACGGGTCATCCGGCGCGATGGTGTCGAATATCGGCCATTCGAACCCGCGGGTTCTGGCCAAGATCAAGGCCCAGATGGATAAGGCGACCTTCGGCTATCGCCTGCATTTCCGGACCCACCCGTCCGAAGATCTGGCAGCCAAAACCGTTGAGATGACTCCCGATGGTTTGGACCGTGTGTTCTTTGTCTCTGGCGGATCAGAGGCAGTGGAAAGCGCGGTCAAACTGGCTCGGCAATATGCACTGACGCAGGGCAAGGGGGCGCGGCATAAGGTGATCTCGCGGTTCCCATCATATCACGGCTGCACCTTTGGGGCGCTTGACCTGACGGGCTATGATCCGCTGAGCAAACCGTTTGCGCCGATGATGTCGGGCATGCCCAAAGTGGCAGCACCGGCCACCTATCTGGATCGCGACAATCTGACGGAAGAGGCGCGCGGTCTGAAATACGCCGAGATGCTGCGCGACAAGATCATCGCAGAAGGGCCTGAGACGGTGCTGGCCTTCCTGATGGAACCGGTCGGCGGGGCCTCAACCGGAGCACTTGTCGCGCCCGACAGTTACTACGGCCGCGTCCGTGAAATCTGTGACGAATTCGGTGTGCTGCTGATCTATGACGAGGTCATGACCGGCGCAGGGCGTACGGGCAAATTCCTTGCCGCCGAACATTGGGGGATCACGCCGGACATCGTTGCTCTGTCCAAAGGCTTTGGTGCGGGCTATGCGCCGCTTGGTGCAATTGTCGCCGGTGCGCGCTTGGTCGAACCGGTGTTGGATGCTGGCGGCTTTCTGCATGGCTTTACCTATGCAGGCAATCCGCTGGCCTGTTCCGCCGGATTGGCGGTTCTAGAGGAATTGCAGGATCAGAATCTGATCGAAAACGCCGCCCGAATGGGCGAGGTTTTGATGGCTGAATTGCGGGCCTTGATGGATCGGTATCCCTTCATCGGCGATGTGCGTGGAAAAGGCCTGCTTACCGCGTTCGAATTCGTCGCAGACCGCACCACGATGGAGCCGCTTGACCCCAAGCTCCAAGCGCATGAACGATTGGTGGAATTGGCCTATGATCGTGGGTTGATCATCTATTCACGTCGCACCCGCGGGGGCACGGCAGGGGACCATTTCCTTGTCGCGCCGCCATTGATCATTACCAAGGAACAGATCGCTGACATGATGGCGATCCTGCGCGATGCGCTTGATGCCTTTGCCGTGGAAATCGGCTTGCCGGTGGAGGACGCCGCGTGAGACTGCCTGACAAAACCTGCAGCATCGATGACGCCATAGCGGGCATCAAGGATGGCGACACCGTTATGATCGGCGGCTTCGGGGT
Organism: Marivita sp.; assembly: GCA_043585115.1. Taxonomy (GTDB): domain Bacteria; phylum Pseudomonadota; class Alphaproteobacteria; order Rhodobacterales; family Rhodobacteraceae; genus Marivita. Next base: position 1,176,115 of record CP121326.1, on the reverse strand, counting down.
GCCGGGCACGCCAATGACTTTGATCCAAGCGCTGGTTTCGCATGGCGCGCGCAATCTGACCCTGATCAAGAACGATGCAAATGAGCCGGGCATGGGTCTGGATCACCTATTGCAAAACGGTCAGGTCGCTCGGCTGATCACCACGCATCTGGGTCTGAATAGCCATGCCATTGGCCTCATGAACGGCGGCGCTATTGAGGTCGAATTCAATGCCCAAGGTATCCTTGCCGAACGTATTCGCGCAGGTGGGGCCGGACTGGGCGCTGTTCTGAGCGATATCGGGATCGACACGGAACTGGCCGTTGGCAAGCAAATTGTCGAGATGAACGGCAAACCTTATCTGGTGGAACCCGCGCTGCGCGCCGATGTGGCCTTGGTGCATGCCGACCGTGCCGACCTGTTCGGAAATGCGGCTTATGTCGCTACAGCGCAGAATTTTAACCCGCTCATGGCCATGGCCGCCACCCGCGTGATCGTCGAGGCCGAAACGGTTCTGCCGCTGGGCGGGATCGCCGCCAATGACGTTCACACGCCAGGTGTGTTTGTCGATCACGTGGTCGAACTTGAAACTCTGTCCGAGGAATATGCCGTTGTCCGACGCTAGGGAACGCATGGTCGCCCGCGCCGCCCGTGAGATTGCACCGGGCATGGTGGTCAATCTGGGGATCGGACTGCCGACCAAAGTGGTCAATCATCTGTCCGCCGATTTCCCGGTTTGCCTGCATACTGAAAACGGTCTTGCGGGGATCGGCCCGACCAAAGGATACGACGCGGCAGATCGCAACCTGATTGATGCTGGCGGGGCCTATGTTTCGACCGTGCCGGGGTCGTCCTGTTTCGACAGCGCGACCAGCTTTGCCATTGTCAGGTCAGGGCGGCTGGACCTGACCATGCTTGGCGCATTCGAGGTGAGTGCGGCGGGAGATTTGGCCAACTGGAAGATCCCGGGCAAGTTCAGCCCGGGCGCGGGTGGTGGTATTGAACTGGCGCAAAAGGCGCGGCGCGTGGTGGTTCTAACCAGCCATACAGATCGCGCCGGTAATCCCAAGCTGAAACAGACCTGTTCGCTGCCGCTGACTGCGCGTGGCTGTGTGGAGCGTATCTTTACCGATATGGCGGTAATTGATGTCACAGCTCAGGGGTTTGCCCTTGTTGAAATCCGAGAGGGCATCAGCACGGCGGAGGTCGTTGAGGCAACAGGTGCGCCTCTGATCCTGCCTGATGCCCCTGTGCCGACCTTTTGAGGCTTGCCCATGACCGATGATCTGAAAACCCGCCTCTGTGATGCCGTGGATACAAATTTTGACCAACAGGTAAAATTTCTGTCCGACCTTACTGCGCATCCCTCGACCCGTGGTAACGAACAATCAGCGCAAGATTTTATGGCTGCCGAACTGACCACTCGCGGCTACGAAATTGACCGCTGGCAGATCGACATCGAAGACATCCAGCATTTGCCTGGCTTTTCGCCGGTGCTTGGCCCCTATGACGACGCGGTCAACGTGGTGGGGGTGCACAAAGCGCGTTCGGGGCGTGGCAAATCGCTGATCCTGAATGGTCATATTGATGTTGTGCCTGAAGGGCCTCTCGATATGTGGGACAGCCCACCATTTGAACCGCGTGTGGCGGATGGCTGGCTGTACGGGCGCGGCGGCGGCGATATGAAGGCGGGACTGGCATCCAACCTGTTTGCCCTTGATGCCCTGACAGCGTGTGGTGTGGCACCGGCTGGTGACGTGTTCTATCAATCGGTGGTCGAAGAGGAATGTACCGGCAATGGTGCATTGGCCTGTCTTGCGCGCGGCTATTCCGCGGATGCGGCACTGATCCCCGAACCCTTTGCCGAACATCTGGTGACGGCCCAGTTGGGTGTCGTCTGGTTTCAGGTCCATCTCAAGGGGCGGCCAACACACGTCGCCTATGCCGGAACCGGATCAAACGCCATCGAGGCGGCCATTCCGTTGATACACGCGCTGCACGAAATGGAACATCGCTGGAATGCCGCCCAAAATCGCCCCGACGACTACGCGCATATGCATCATGCGTTGAACCTGAATATCGGCAAGATCGAAGGTGGCGACTGGACAAGCTCTGTGCCAGCATGGTGCGTCTTTGACGTAAGGATGGGGCTTTTCCCCGGTCAATCGATCGACGCTGCAAAAGCAGAGATCGAACAGGTCATCCTGGATGCAGCACGCGAGAACGCGTTCTTGCGCAACGCGCTTCCAGAGATCGTCTATCATGGCTTTCACGCCGAAGGGTATGCACTGTCGCAAGACAGTTCTGACAACGCGGCGACAGCGATCAGTGCCTTGGAACAGGCGCACCGATCGGTCACAGGAACCGCATTGCAGCGCGAGGCGATCACCGCCACCACCGATGCACGGTTCTTTGGCCTTTATGCCGACACTCCGGCACTGGTCTACGGTCCCCGCGCCGAGGCGATCCACGGTTTCAACGAACGGGTCGATCTGGATAGCATGCGGCGCGTCACCAAAGCCACTGCCCTATTCATCGCTGATTGGTGCGGCACAGAAGAGGTCTAGATCATGCGCGACGCCGTTATCGTGTCGACCGCCCGCACGCCAATTGGCAAAGCGTATCGCGGTGCGTTTAACAACCTTGAGGCGCCCAGCCTTGCCGCCCCCGCAGTCAAAGCAGCGCTGGACCGCGCGGGGTTGACCAGACACGAGGTTGAGGAGGCTGTGTTTGGATCGGCTCTGACCCAAGGCTCGTCAGGCGTCAACGTGGCCCGCCACATCGTGCAGGCAGCCGGACTTCCCGACAGCGTGGCGGGGGCGACCGTGGATCGCCAATGTGCCTCGGGTCTCAATGCGCTTGCCATCGCGTCACATATGGTGCGCTGCGAACAGGTCGATGTGGCACTGGCCGGAGGGCTGGAAAGCATCTCACTGGTGCAGAACACTCATTGGAACGGGCACCGATATCGGGATCCGAACACGCCGGACGCGTACTACCTCAATATGCTCGAGACGGCCGAGGTGGTGGCCGCACGCTACGGTGTGAGCCGGGACGCGCAAGACGCCTACGCGCTGGAAAGCCAGCACCGCACGGCCCGCGCGCAGGCTGCACATCTGTTCGAAGACGAAATCGTTCCAGTCGATACGATCAAGATCGTGACCGACAAGACCACTGGCAATACCTCCGAGGTGCAGGTTCGCCTTGATCGCGACGAATGCAATCGGCCTGAGACCAACGCAGACGGTCTTGCCAAGCTTGCGGCCGTCATGGGCGAGGGCAAAACGGTTACCGCGGGCAATGCCAGCCAATTATCGGACGGGGCGGCCGCGCTTGTCGTGATGGATGCCAAAGAAGCCGCCCGTCGCGGGCTTGCGCCATTGGGTGCATTGCGCGGGTTTGCGGTTGCCGGTGTTGCACCAGACGAGATGGGGATTGGTCCAGTGGTCGCCATTCCAAGACTGGTGGATCGTGCGGGTCTTCGCTTGGAGGACATCGATTTGTGGGAAATCAACGAGGCGTTCGCGGCGCAGCTTTTGTATTGCCGCGACCATCTGGCGATCCCGCATGACAAGCTGAACGTTAATGGTGGGGCGATTGCGATTGGCCATCCCTACGGCATGTCAGGTGCGCGGATGGCGGGGCATATCCTGCTTGAAGGGCACCGCCGTGGTGCCAAATGGGGCGTCGTGTCAATGTGCGTCGGCGGCGGGCAGGGCGCTGCCGGTTTGTTCGAAATTTTCTAGAGGCGTGTCATGAGTGTTCTGACAGAGGCACAAATCACAGACCTGATCGCATTGCGGCATGACCTGCACCGCCGCCCAGAGATATCGGGTCAAGAGACCGAGACCGCCCGACGCATCGCGCAAGAGCTTGAGGCGCTGGGGGCCGACCGAACCTGGCAGGGTCTTGGCGGCAATGGTGTGGCGGCCGAGTTTGCTGGTGCGGAGGATGGGCCAACGGTGCTTTTGCGCTGTGAGCTTGATGGATTGCCGATCCTTGAGACCTCTGATCTGCCCTACCGTTCCGAAGTCCATGGCAGCGGACATCTGTGTGGCCATGATGGTCATATGGTCACGTTGCTGGGTGTCGCCATCGGGCTTGCACAGCGACCGGCCAAAGGTCGGGTGATCCTGTTGTTCCAGCCTGCCGAGGAAACGGGTGCCGGGGCAAAGGCGGTGATTGAAGATCCGCGTTGGCCAGAGATTCGACCCGATTTTGCATTCGCCTACCACAATGTCCCTGGGCGGCCCTTGGGCGAAATCGGTGTGCGCCCGGGGCCCGGCAATTGTGCATCGCGCGGGATGCAGGTCGCGCTTGAAGGCAAAAGCTCGCACGCCGCCGCGCCCGAAGACGGCGTCTCACCCGGTCCTGCAATGGCTGCTTTGATGCAGGCTTTGCCGGACTTAAGCACGGGCTTTATCGGTGAGGATGGTTTTGCCCTGAGCACCCTGACACATGCCAATCTGGGCGAGCCGACTTTTGGCATCGCACCGGGGATTGGCGCATTGCGCGTGACACTACGCTGTATGACTGACGACAGGATGGATGCGTTGGTGGCAGACGCAAAAGCCCTGATCGCGCAGCACTGTGCCGGCCTCTCGGTTGAGGTTACCTGGCATGATATCTTTTTGTCGGTGACGAATGATGCCGTGACGACGGACATGGCCCGTCAGGTGGCGGCGGGTCGGGGGCTTTCGATCTTTGATATGCCAACGCCCATGCGCTGGTCCGAGGATTTTGGCCGGATCGGCGGGGACGGGGCGCAGGCGAGCATGCTTTATGTCGGGGCAGGAGAGACCCATCCCCAATTGCACAATCCGGACTACGATTTCCCAGATGCGTTGATCCCGGTCATGTCGGATCTTTTCCTTGGCATTGTCGATCATATTCTGGGTCGCATGCAGGCCTGACCGTGGCAGACCCTATCCCCAGTTCCTGGTGCGACATCCATCTGGACCGTGTGGCTCGCAATCTGGAACTGACGCTTGGTCTTTTGCCACAAGGCACACAGCTTTGTGCGGTTATGAAGTCTGACGCATACGGGCATGGTATCGACCGAGTGGTGCCGTTGCTCATGGAGCACGGGATCACCCGGATCGGCATCACCTCAAACGCAGAAGCAAGTGCAGTCAGGGGGGCTGGCTTTGGCGGGCGTGTCTTCCGCCTGCGTGCGGCCACCCCGCAAGAGGTTCAAGGCGCTTTGTCGGACCGGGTCGAAGAGCAGGTTGGGTCTGTAAGCGCGGCCCAGCATTTGGGCGATCTGGTCGATGCAGGTCACAGCATTGAGGGGGTTCATCTTGCGCTGAACTCAGACGGTATGTCGCGTGACGGCTTGGATATCGCGACCCATGCAGGGCAGCACGACTGCCGCGTGATCCTGCAAGACCTCGGTGCGCATATCGTGGGGATATGCACCCATTTCCCGAGCAACGAACCGGCCCCCCTCAGACGCAACGCGGACCTGTTCAAACGTCAGGTCGATTGGGTGTGCGAGCATAGCAATCTCAAACGTGGTGATCTGTTGATCCACGCGGGGAGCAGCCTGACACTGCTATCAGGTCAGCAGATCGACACTGACATGTATCGCTGCGGGGCGCTGCTTTATGGTGTACTCAGTCCCGAGCATGGGTTTCGCCCAACGATGGAGCTTAAGTCGCGTGTTGTGCATGTCGGCGATTACCCCAAAGGCGCGACCGTCGGGTATGACCGCGATTATGAGTTGCCGGAGGCTCGGCGTTTGGCCTGTGTGTCCATCGGATATGCCGCCGGTTTCAGGTGCGATGTTCAAGGGCGTGGTCATGTCTTGGTGCGGGGGGGGATGGCGCCGCTGTTGGGCAAAGTCTCGATGAACTCCAGTGTTGTGGATGTGACCGACATCCCTGATGTTCAGGTGGGTGACGTCGTGACACTGTTTGGCGGAACAGATGACATGGCAATTGGTCCGGCGCAGGCGGTTGCCCAGTTCGGAACAATTCTGCCCGACCTGTTCCCTGACTGGGGCGCGCGGAACCTGAGGGTCTATAACTGATCCTGGCGCGACTGCGCGGCGCTCTCTGCTTTGGCTCTGGGATCGGGGATCAGGACATAGGTCGCTATGGCACAGCACAGGCACGCGGTAATGATGGCAAAAGACCATCAACCGCCAAAGACTTGCGTGGCCCAGGCAAAGGCAAATGGTGCCGATGCGTTGATCCCGGTTTGCACAAACGCGATCCAGCCCAGACGCGCGCCGTATCCGGAGGCCCCAAACAGCGCGAGCGGCAAGGTGCCGCGTGCGATGGTTTTGATGCCATCGCCCATGCCGTAAAGCGCAGCAGCCACCATGAGGCCGGGTAGGGTGAAGCCCGCCAAAAGCAGCACGAGGAAACCGGCCAGCATCAACCCAAGGCTCAGCGCGTAGGTTACAAGTGGATACATGTTGCGGCTGACCAGCATCTCAAAGAACCGGCCAACGGTTTTGAATGGCCCAATGACCGCGCCTGCAAGGGCGGCCATCGCAGCGGAATGTCCCAAGTCTTGCACGTTGGTCACCCAGAGCGTCATCACGGCGCCCATGAGGTAGCCTGAGAACACGAACGAGACGACCATCCACAGCATCCCGCGTCGCCGCATGTCGCCGGTCAGTTCCGGCCAGTTCGGACGCGGGCTTTTTGACGGACTGTCCATCGGAATGTCCCGGCGGCGCAGAGCAAAGAAATGGATCGGCGCACAGGTGACCAGTAGCGTCGCGCCCAAAAGCATCCAGGTCGTTTGCCAGCCAATTGCAGTGTAAATGGCGAGCGTGAGGGGCCAGAAAATTGTCGATGCCACCCCGCCGAACAAAGTGATGACCGAGATCGACTTTTGTGTCGGGACGTTCAGGTCCAGACGTGCGACCGAGGCGAAAGCGGCATTGTACAGCACGAACATCCCAGCGGCTTCGGCCAGCAAAATGCCGGTGAACAGGCCGACAGGCCCCTTGACTTGGCTCAGGGAGATCACCGCTAAAGCCGCCATGATGGACCCAAAAGTCATCACCCAACGCCCGCCATAGCGGTCAATCAGTTTACCCGCGACGGGGGCCAACATGCCGCCAAAGAACAGCCCCAGTGACAGAATCCCGAAAATTCCCGACAGGCTAAGCCCAAGGTCGGCTGCCATATGCGGCAGCAGTATCGCATAGGCATACATCAGTGTTCCGTAGCCAATGATCTGGGTGATCCCAAGGCCCATGGCCGGATAATAGTCGCGGTCGATCATGCTGGGTTCAGAACGCGATTTGGCCTGCCGCGCGGGTCAAACAGCGGTGTTCCCGCCTTCGGAGATACAAGCCCGGTCATGGTGCGCTTTCTGTGCTGTGCGGCTTTGATACAGGATTTGTCGGAGATGTTTCGGACCGGCGCAAGCCTGCCTGTGATCTGGCGTACATGCTTTGGGGCGCGCGCCGCGCCTATCAACACTGAGCCGCGCTTGTTTGATCTGCCAATTTTGGCTTGGTAGGCGGTCCGAAAGTGGCTTAGGCACTTTTCAATGCGGGAGTCAGAGGCCCGTCCGGTCATCTCTTGCCAAACAGCAAACGGAAAGGAGAGGTCATGTCATACACGCGGTATGCGATTTACTATCTCCCGCCCGAGGGCGCGTTGGCTTCATTCGGGGCGGCGTGGCTTGGATGGGATTGTGTCGCCGGGCGCGAAGTGGTTCAGCCCGATGTGCCATTGATGGAACGGTTCACACGGAAGCCTCGGAAATATGGATTTCATGGTACGCTAAAGCCACCGTTTCGCTTGGCCGACGGAATGGAGGTTGATGAGCTTAAATCCGCAGTGGCCCTGATGGCGCAGACCTGCGCGCCTGCGCAGAGCAATGGATTGCGGTTGACCTGTTTGGGGCGGTTTCTTGCGCTGACCGCGGTTGGTGACACACAGGGCATCGCGCGGGTGGCGGCCACATGTGTCGAGGCGTTGGACCACTTTCGGGCGCCTTTGACAGAGGCCGACCTTGTACAGCGGCGCAAAGCGCGGCTGACAGATCAGCAGGACGCATTGTTGCGGCGCTGGGGGTATCCTTTTGTTATGGAGGAGTTCCGTTTTCATCTTACGCTGACAGGACGTCTTCCTGTGGATCAGATCGAGGCGTGGACCCAAACCGCCCAAGCATACCTGCCGTCTTTACCTGAGCCTTTCGTCCTGGAGGCGGTGGCTTTGGTGGGCGAACGGCCAGACGGCCGGTTCGAACTGATAGAACGCGTCCCGCTCTCCGGCTGACCCGTTCGCCGTTCATGACAAATCCACCGTTCGTGCCGCCTGCGCATAAGAACTGGTCGCAAAACTTACCACCGTACACAGGTAAGCCGCGTAAAACATTGTGCAGGGTAGGGCAGGCTCTGACCCGGCGATGACGATTGCGAAGGGGTCGAATGGATGAAAAAGCTGGGCCTTGATGCGGCGGACATCCGCATTCTCAGTGCGGTGCAACGGCACGGTCAACTGAGCAAGACAAGGCTGGCCGAAATCGTAAACATCTCTGCAACCCCCTGTTGGGTGCGTCTGGATCGGTTAAAGGCGGCTGGCTATATCCGCAGCTATCATGCCGATATCGCGCTGGACCGGGTCTGCGACTTTACGCAGGTCGTTGTCACAATTTCCCTGACCCATCATCGCAAAGCAGATTTCGACCGTTTCGAAGCGTTCGTGAATGACCAGGACGACATTATCGAATGTGTCGCCACCGGCGGTGGCATGGATTACGTGATAAAGGTGGTCACACCGAACCTGACGCAGTTTCAGGACTTGATGCAAACCATGCTCGAGGCTGAGCTCGGGGTGGATCGCTATATGACTTACATCGTCACCCGCAGTGTAAAGTCGAGTCGTCCAAATATCGCCAAACTGGTCGCAGCTTCGGCGCGATAAGACCTTCGGACCGAACGGTCTGCCCCGGATCGAAAAATCAGGCTGTTCGGTCTTGCGACAGGATTTTTTTGGTCCGCTACTTTGGTTTCCCCGACCTAAATATCCCCCCAGTTCACTTCATCCGGACGCAAGGCGACGGGGATATTCAAGGGAGAAGACCATGCACGCAGATGACTTCGGTTTCGGCACACAAATCCGCAAATCGCCATATTTTGACGCGACCGTTCGCTGGGGCGCGCAAGGATTTTCCGTGTATAATCATATGTATATCCCGCGCGACTTTGGTGATCCGGAACAGAACTTCTGGAACCTCGTCAATGACGCGATCCTGTGCGATGTCGCGGTCGAACGTCAGGTCGAAATTACTGGACCGGACGCGGCGCAATTCGTTCAGATGCTGACACCGCGCGACCTTTCCAAGATGGCCGTAGGTCAGTGCAAATACATCCTCATCACCAATGCCGAGGGCGGCATTCTGAACGATCCGATCCTGCTGCGTCTGGCTGAAAACCATTTCTGGATCTCGCTGGCCGACAGCGACATTCTTTTGTGGGCCCAAGGTGTCGCGGTTCACTCTGGTCTTGACGTGTCCATCTGTGAACCCGATGTTTCGCCGCTGCAGCTTCAGGGCCCGAAATCTGGCGAGATCATGTGCGCCCTCTTTGGCGACAGCATCATGGATCTGAAATACTACTGGCTGCGCGAAGTCGACCTTGACGGTATTCCGTTGATCGTGTCGCGGACAGGCTGGTCCAGTGAACTGGGCTATGAGCTGTATCTTCGCGATGGGTCGCAGGGCGATGTGCTGTGGGAAAAGATCATGGCGACTGGCATGGCTTTCGGTCTGAAACCCGGCCACACCTCGTCAATCCGCCGGATCGAAGGCGGTATGCTGTCCTATCACGCTGACGCTGACATCAATACCAACCCGTTCGAGCTGGGCTTTGATCGTCTGGTCAATCTTGACATGGACGCCGACTTTATTGGTAAAGCCGCACTGCGCCGCATCAAAGAACAGGGTGTGACCCGCAAGCAGGTCGGATTGGTCATTGATTGCGAGCCTCTGAAAGGTCCGAACACGACGTTCTGGGCGATCAACAAAGACGGCAACAACGTTGGCAAGGTCACCTCCGCCGTCTATTCGCCACGTCTTGAGAAGAACATCGCGCTGGCAATGGTTGAGGCCGAAAGTGCCGTGATCGGCGCTGAAGTCGAGGTGGTTACAGCGTCCGGTCCAACCAAGGCAACCGTTGTCGAACGTCCGTTCTACGACCCCAAAAAGAAACTGGCCGCTGCCTAATCACGCTGGCCCGAAGAAAGACCTGAACCATGTCCGACCTTTCGATCGAGCTGCATTGGCAGCGCGCTGAACCCGTTTTGCTAACGGGTAAGTATTCAAACGCACATAAAGTGCAGTTCAACGATGCGTTTGATGTTCAGGTGGATGCTGCCCCGGATTGGGGTGGCGATCCGTCCAACACCAACCCCGAACAGGCTTTGGCCTCGGCCTTGTCGAGCTGTCATATGATGACTTTCCTCGCGCTGGCGGCCAAGGCGGGATGGCCCGTGGCCGGTTATCAGGACCGTGCGGTGGCGTATCTGGGCAAAAACCCCAAAGGTCAGATGTCGGTCACGCGGATCGACTTGCACCCCGTGGTGCGGTTCGACGCAGGGTTTGCGCCTGAGGCTGCCGAACTGGATAAGATGCAGCACCGCGCACACCGCTATTGCTTTATCGCAAACACATTGGCCGACAGCGTCGAAATCAATATTCACTAACAAACTGGAGCCACGCACGTGACCCAAAGCGATATCCTTCTGCATGACCTCGACGCTTCTGGCATTCTGCGCTTGACGCTCAATGACGTGGGCCGCCGCAACGCGCTGTCCGAAGCGATGCTTGGTGCTTTGGGGGCCACCTTCAACGAGGCTGGTGCAGACCCGGCTGTGAGGGTGATTGTGCTTGCGGCCAACGGTCCGGCGTTTTGCGCAGGGCATGACCTTAAGGAAATGACGGCCGGTCGCGCGGCAGAGGATGGCGGGCGTGCCTATTTCAGCCACGTGATGGCGCTCTGCGCTGGGGTGATGCAGGGCATTGTCGCGTGCCCCAAACCGGTGATCGCCGAAGTCACGGGCGTCGCCACTGCCGCAGGCTGCCAGTTGGTGGCAAGCTGCGATCTGGCGATTGCTGCGGAGACGGCGAAGTTCAGCACACCTGGTGTTCATATTGGTCTTTTCTGCTCGACACCGATGGTGGCGTTGTCGCGCAACGTGGCGAATAAACACGCGATGGAAATGCTGCTCACCGGAGACATGATCTCTGCAGCGCGCGCGGCCGAAATCGGCCTTGTGAACCGGTCTGTGCCAGACGAGGCCTTGCGTGCAGCAACCCTGGAGATGGCTGGCAAGATCGCGTCGAAATCCAGCATGACACTGGCGACAGGCAAGCAGGCGTTCTATGCGCAGCGCGAGATGCGGTTGGCCGACGCGTATGCCTATGCCAGTCAGGTGATGGTGGACAACATGCTGGCGCGTGACGCAGAAGAGGGCATCGGCGCGTTTATTGAAAAGCGCGCGCCCCGGTGGCAGGACGCCTGATCCTATGACGCAGAACCCTTATAACACCGGTCTTGATCGCAACCCTGCGAACCACCAACCATTGACGCCGCTGACCTTTCTGGAACGCGCGGCGACGGTGTTTCCCGATCATATTGCCATGGTGCACGGGGCTTTGCGGCGCAGCTATGCCGATTTCTACAGCCGGTCACGGCAATTGGCCTCGGCCTTGGCCGCGCACGGCATCGGTCGCGGGGATACGGTTTCGGCCATGCTGGCCAACACACCGGCCATGCTTGAATGTCATTACGGCGTGCCGATGTGTGGAGGGGTCCTGCATTCGGTCAACACCCGACTTGATGCCGGTATCATTGCATTTCAACTGGATCACGCGATGGCCAAGGTTGTTATCGTCGATCGGGAATTCATGCCCTTGATGCAAGAGGCTCTGGCGCTGGCCTCGGTTGCGCCGCTGTTGATCCAATATGACGATCCCGAATTCACCGACCCGACGCCCGAGGTTGAGGCGCGCGATTACGACACCTTTGTCGCAAGCGGTGATCCCGAGTTTGATTGGCTGATGCCAGAAGATGAATGGGATGCGATCTCGATCAACTACACGTCTGGCACAACAGGGGATCCCAAGGGGGTCGTTTCGCATCATCGGGGGGCGTATTTGCTCGCGCAGGGCAACGCGCTGACCGCGTCGATGCCCAAGCACGCGGTCTATCTGTGGACGTTGCCGATGTTTCACTGCAACGGCTGGTGCTTTCCGTGGACGTTATCGGCCATCATCGGCACCCATGTCTGTCTGCGGCAGGTCCGGGCCGAGCCGATATGGGCGGCACTGGCCGACGAGGGCGTGACCCATCTTTGCGGCGCACCGATTGTCATGTCGCTGGTGATTTCCGCGCTTGATGACGTGAAGCGGGATTTTGACCAAACGGTACAATTTTTCACAGCCGCTGCACCACCGCCGGAAAAGCTACTGGCGGATATGAAAACGGCCGGGTTCGAAGTCACGCATCTTTACGGGTTGACCGAAACCTATGGCCCTGCCGTGGTGAACGATTGGCACATGGAATGGTCTGATCTGCCTCCGGCGGAACAGGCGCGTCTCAAGTCACGTCAGGGCGTTCGTTATCTGCCGTTGGAAGGGTTGGATGTGATTGATCCCGAAACGATGCAGCCCGTGCCACGCGATGGGACAACCATGGGCGAGGTCATGTTCCGCGGCAATGTGGTGATGAAGGGATATTTCCGCAATCCCAAGGCCACACAAGAGGCGTTCGCAGGTGGCTGGTTCCATTCCGGTGATCTGGGCGTGCGGCATCCTGACGGGTATATCCAGCTCAAGGACCGCTCAAAGGACATTATCATATCGGGTGGCGAAAACATCTCGTCTATTGAGGTGGAAGAGGTGCTTTATCGTCATGATGCTGTGGCTGTTGTTGCTGTGGTTGCCATGCCGCATGACCGCTGGGGTGAAACGCCCTGCGCCTTTGTTGAACTTGTTGAGGGCCAGCAGACCGATGCCGAGACTTTGCGCGATTGGTGCCGCGAACATCTGGCCCATTACAAGGTGCCGGGGCGGTTTGTATTCACCGAAATCCCGCGCACATCGACCGGCAAAATCCAGAAATTCGCCTTGCGGGAACAGGCAAGGGCGTTGGCCTGAACCTGCGTCACACGATCTGGTTTAGCACTGCGCGGCCTGCATATGCGATTGCATGGCAAGCACGTATCATAACATCACGCGGTCGCGTTGCGTGCCGGTTTACTGACAGCCTCCGGCTGCCCACTGTTTTAGGTTCCGCTTTAGCAGCCCGTTGAACGGGTGCGGTTTTTCCAGTGATTTCTGACCACTCAGGTTCAGGTACACGTTGGACTGGTCGCACAGACGGTCTTTTGTCCATTCGTGACAATTCGCACAGGATTGCTCCTTCCAGTATTCGTCTGGAAGACCTTCGACCGGAGGGAACATCGGCGACAGCGCTGTGATTTCGGACAGCAGAATGCCATCGATAATCGAACCCGGTGCAACAAGCGGGACATCGTACTTTACGATATTCGGCACAGTTGAGCGTTCTTGCTCGGCGACCATTGCAAGTTCGGTTTCCTCTGCGGGTGCGCTGACGCCTTCGCCGACAGGGTCAAGATTGTTGTTCGCCTGCAATGCTTCCACCTCGCCACGGGCGAATTCCGAGAAGGTGCCATTGGGGAACGCGTTCAGGTACTCTTGATAACCCTCAATGGTTGGGTTCGCTTGAACCGCTTCGAACATGGATTGTTCGTCTGCTGTCGGGCCAGCAGGGGCCGGACGTTCGACGACAGCGGTTTCATTTGTCAGTTCGGATTCAATCGCTTCAGCAAGAAGGGCACGGGCATCTGCCGCGTATGCGCTGTTGGGATAACCGCGCAGGAACAGCATGATCTGCACCGGGTCTTTGGTGGCTTGCACCGATTCCCAAAGCTGGCGCGCTGCCAGATCTTCGGGGTCTTCGACCGGCGCGTTCACAAATTTGAAGTCGTTGGTCAAAGAGGAGGTGTCCCATGGTGTCTGAAGCCCGTTGGTCTGCTCCAGTACGGACACGCGCACTTGCTTGAACATTTGCTCAACGGCGACACCCGGCTTGGTCATTTCCCGAACAAGCGCTGTTGTGAATGGGCTGTTTTGACCCGTGCCATCCAAGGCCACCGCTCCGGGTGATGTTGCATAGGACAGGAACGTCCCCGTGGGGGCCTTCATTTCGGCCAGACCGGGAGAATCAAACTCCGCCATGTCCGCAAAAGGGTTGTTGCGGCAGGCATCGAGGATGACGAAATTTGTGCGATTGCGCGCAGACGCCATTTGGCGCAGGACCGATTGCGCTTCGACGCCTTCAAGATCAAGGTCAGCTGCATCGCTCAGGGACACGTCTACTGGCAGCAGGTAGTTGTTGCCAAAGCTTTGAACGCCGTGACCCGCGTAATAAAACAGGCCTGTCGTGTCTGCTCCACCATTGCGCAGGCTGCGTCCGAAATCGGACAAGGCGCGCTTCATCTCGTTTTGCGTGGCGTCGATGAGCAATGTCACCTGAAAGTCGATTTGCTCCAACGTTGACGCGATCAGTTCTGCATCGCGGGTCGGATTGTCGAGTGCAGAGACGGTTTCGTAGCTTGAATTGCCGATGACCAAAGCGATGCGTTCTTGCGCGACTGCGGGCGACACACCAGCGACGAGCGCCAAACAAGCGCCCAAGGCCTTGAGAGCAATGCGATTTCTCAGTCGTGGTAGCCAGTCGTTCAAAGCGTCCTCCTGTCACAGCCATTTGGATCGGTAAAAAAAGTAGTGTAAAACATAACAATATCCATAATCTATCACCTGTCCTAGGCAACCACGCAAGGGCTATGCTAAACTCTTTTTCATAGCTTGTTGCTGTCACAACTCTGCGCAATTTATCTGCGAGGTCATTATGAGAATAACTCTACACCGTTTTTTCTATGCCGTTGTCCTTATGCTTGCCTTGCCCTTTGGCATTGCATCTGCCCAAAGCTCTGATCCGTTCGAGTATGGGTGGAATTTGGATGGTGACGCGTCCGAATTGAGGTTTTTGTCAGTCAAAAAGTCAAAAATCGCTGAAACAAGCTCGTTTGCGACCCTGTCCGGCCTGATCACAGAAGAGGGGCAGGCGCAGGTCCGGGTTTTGTTGGACTCTGTCGATACCAAGGTGGATCTGCGCAACGTGCGCATGCGGTTTCTGTTCTTTGAAACGTTCCGCTTTCCCGAAGCGATCATCACAACAGAACTCTCACCTGAGCTTTTGACAGATCTACACCTGACGCGCCGCAAAGAGATCGAACTGACGTATTCGCTGACTCTGCGCGGGGTGACACTGGAAAAGACCACGGATGTTGCTGTCACTTTGATAGACAATGATCGCGTGGTCGTTTCGTCGATCACTCCGATTGCGTTTACTCTGGAAGAGCTGGACCTCGAAGAGGGGCGTGCAAAGCTTGAAGAGGCAGCCAATGTCGACATCACACCGATTGGTGTTGTCAGTTTCAACTTTGTATTCGACCGCGCGCAGGCAGGCACCCCGCCGGATCTGCCGCAGGCTGTTCTGACACCAGCTGCAGTTGCACTGGAAGACAAAGGCGAGATGACAGAAGAAGCGTGTCTTGGCCGCTTTGAGATTTTGTCGAAAACCGGCAATATCTTCTTTGCGTCTGGCAGCACACGACTGGACAACAAGAGTATCCCGCTCTTGGAAAATCTGTACGACATCGTAGATCGTTGCCCGTCGTTCCGCTTGGAAATCGCGGGTCATACAGACTCTGTTGGCAGTGAGGCACAAAACCAGTCGATCAGCGAACGCCGTGCGGCTTCGGTTGTCAGCTGGCTGAGAGACAGAGGCATTGCGAGCGATCGTCTGGTGTCTGTCGGATATGGCGAGTCGCGCCCAATCGTTGACAATGACACCCCTGCCAATCGTGCACGCAATCGTCGTATTGAATTCACCGCCTTGGTGGAGTGATCTGTTTCCGGTCCGGCGATTGTCGGGCCGGACCAGACTAAAAAGGGGCATCTCATCACGAGGTGCCCCTTTTCTATTTTCATTTGATCAGGGTTGTCAGGCTGCTGCGAAGGGGTCGTCCAGAACGCCAACGAGCGGCATCAGGAATTCCCCGCTGGTTGGGTTGAGCGCCGCATTGTGGAAGCCGTCAATGGTCGAGACTGCTGCGGTGATGCTGGCTTCAGTTCCATCGAACTGGGCCATTGCGACCGACGCGTTGGTGACATCTGACATGCCTTTATGCACGGCAAAATAGGCACCGATATCGGTCTTGTCTGATAGATAGGCCCGGTCTGCGATCTGTTGATCAACAAAGTCCTGACCCTGCTCTGGCTTCAGATCCGATTTCGCGCCGCGCAGAACGTCGAGGATGAAGAAGTCTCGGGTGACCTGTCCACTGTCGAGCGCATTGGTCCAGAAATCCAGACCGCTTTGGTCTGGCGTCCGGCCCAGCACGTTATTGTAGACAGCCGTTGTGAACTCCAGCGTTGTCGTCCCTTCGGGATAGGTTTCCCGTGTTTCCGGTTGCCCGACAAATTCGCTTGCAATGGCTTCGAGCGTGAAACCGTTGGCGAAAACGGTGCCCCAGAAATTCAAACCGATCGCGTCCGGAGCACGGTTGAAGTAGGCGATGTAAAGTTCGATGAAGCTTTCGAAGTCCGCTTCGCTCAGCCCGGTTGGCCCGCCAAACTGCTGCAGGTCGAAACCTGCATCCGGGAAGAAATCGGTGTCGAAATCAAGCCGCTCAATGTTAAAGAGCGTGTCTTGGCCGTTGCCATCGCCGCGACGGTCCTGAATGATTGTCGAGCCCGGGCTTAGCGTCAGCGTGTAAGAGCTTTGCGCACCAGAGAATGCAGCGGTGTCGATCCCACCGCCACCATTGATTTCGTCATTCCCACGACCGCCCTCCAACGTGTCATTATCCGCGCCGCCATTGATCAATTCATCAAGATCGCCACCGCGCACAAAGTCGTCTCCTGCGCCGGTGAAGATACGGCTGTCCGTTTCGGTGCCACCGTTCGGGTTTACCCGTGCAACCGTGCCCGGCAGAGTATCGATGATGACGATATTATCGCCGTCGATTGGATAATTGGGCCACTGTGCTGCGACTTGTGCCACAGAGGTTGGTTCTTGCGTGTAGTCCACGCTGAACAAGAGTTGCTGCCCCTCCAATGAACGCACTTCCATCGCTGTGACGGTGCCGGACAGCTGAGAAATTTCGGTTGGCGTGTTTTTATTGAATGTCCCGGTTAACTCGACCTCAAAGTTTTCACCACTGACGGCAGCAAGGAAAACGGCGTTGGTGCCGTTTGCAATGACCAATTCAGTATTGGCATCGTTCAGGGCAAAACTGCCGGGCGCTTCGGACAGGACATTCGGGCGCGAGTAGATATACGCAGCGCCGTTTGGAATGGACCCATTGTCCGACAGATCAGCGACCAATCGCTCGGATGCCATGCTTTGCAAAGGAAGTGGGGGCAACGCGACACTGGACTCAGTGGGTGCGAAAGACGCTTGCTTTGACAACGCACCGGGATCGAGACGGAAAAAATCGGCCTCGTCATAGTCGACTTCATATCCAAGGTCTTGCATTGCTGCGATGGTCAAAGCGCTGATTGGATTGTCTGGCTGACCGAAAGGCGCGGGACCAGCGTCAGGTCGGCGGATTTCGACACGCGGTGTCATCAGCTCTTCGTCAAAGACTTCCTCACTCCAATACTCAACGGCCAAAGCCCCGTTTGCGCCGTCCTCAAGTGCGTTGGTCCCATTCAGATCATCACTCAATTCGTCCATTTCGCGAAGGCCGTTCGGGCCTGTATAAGTTGGTAGGCCGTCAATCAGGCGGACAATGCCGAACTCTTCCCAAAGCGCCCCGAACCCCAGGGCACGTCCGATTGTATTCGCGACGAGTTCGTCAAGATTGAGTGCCGATCCGACTTCTTCGGCGTTGATCACGATCCGTGAGTAGGTCGGCAAGGCGTCTGTTCCGGACAGTCCGCTCCGCTGGTCGAGAACGCTGGAGATCGCAAAGATCGTCTGTTCCACACCTTCGAACGTCAGTTCTATGTCTTGAACGGCAACTTCGATCAGGATGTCGTCTACAAAGCCGTAGCCTTCGACGAAAGCATAGTCGAGATCTCCGACGATGATATCTTCCCAGCGCTCAACCGCGTCTTCAAAAGCCTGGATGTAACCGTCTGGAATATCGTCCGAGGTGAATTCGACCGTGATGTCAAAGCGGTCGTCGTCCAGCGGGCCAAGATCGTTCAATTCAAGCCGGTATTGCCCCGTGGCATCGCCAAATCCGCCAGCGGACAGATAGTACACCCCGCTTGTGTCCGCGACGAATTGCAAGGAACTGCTGGTGCCGCTGCCGCCGTCATCGTTCGTGGTGTTCTGGATCAGCATACCGTTGCTGTCATAGACACCGTTAAAGAACGGATCGGCCAAAGCACCGTCGCCTGTCGGAACGAGGCTGATTTCGTAAAGGCGGTTGGCGGTCAGGTTGGCTTCAAACCAGTCGTTGTCTTGTGTGAAATCAATACGTCCAGATGCGCTGCCACCCGGTGTGATGGACCCGGTCGTGTCGATATCGGCAGAATAATCGTCGCGTAGCCCCAGATTGATGACTTCGACGGTATATGTTCCAAGCCCGTCAAATGCATCTTGTACGGCGATGAAAAAGTCACCTGACGACTGCGGTGAGTAGTATGATGTGCTGTCGTCGCTGATCAGTTGTTCGTTGATGGTCTGAACCGCGGAAATTGGATTGCCGCTCAGATCGCTGGAGGAGAAAATACCAAGCAAATCTGGGTCAAGAAGCGTGCCGTTGTTGGAATCCCGTCCCAAGATATTGATCTGATATGTCGTGTTTGACTGTAGCCCGACGCGGAAGGCATCAACGTCGCCAACTGTCTCAATCTCTCCCGTCGCGCGACCGCCTACAGATAGAGAACCGACGCCGTCCGCAATGCCGGGAAGAAAGTCGTCGATGAAACCTGCAAATTCAACTGTCAGAGTGTAATCGCCAATATTGAGATCGCGCGCACCGGCAACCTCGATCTGGTAGAGGCCGTCACCCGGAACGGTCAGTCCGCTGATCAAGGCGTTCGTGTCGGTGCCGCTGTTGTTGTCGGCACTCCCGGCGACAAAGGCGCCGGTGTCTGTGAAAACGCCAATGATTTCGGTGTTCGGGTTCGATCCGCCACCTGTGGGGCTCCCCTCAAGCGAGATATTGTATTCGGCACCCGCAAGCAGAGATATGTCGAACCGATCCCTGTCGCCGAGGCTCTCAATTTCTCCGAAGGCAGGCACATCGACTGTTGCAGCACCAAACTCGTCCGCGAACGCGCCAGGGAGAAAATCGTCTGCGGCTCCGCGTGACAGCACGCTAAGCTCATACCCGCCGAGTCCAAAAGGCGTGTGGCTGCCAACTTCGATCTCGTATATTCCGGTTGTTTCAATGAGAATTGGGTCCAGCAAAGCATTGCGACCACTGCCACTGTCGTTGTCTGAAGAGCCTGGTAGGAGCACATTCAGGCTATCGTAAATTCCGAAAATTTCCGGGTCGGCCAGCGTGCCGCTATTTGTGGATGCGGTTGTCAGACCAATTGTGTAAAGCTGCCCTGCTTCCAATGTAACCAGAAAACGGTCACGGTCTTCAGCACGCTCAACGCTGCCAATTTCGGACGCGCCAACATCGATAGAGCCAAGTTCAAGAGCCGTATCACCGGGAAGATAGTCGTCGCTCAGCGCACCAAACCGGATTTCTTGTTCGGACGAAGTAATTGCTCCGCGTTCATCTTCAACGGTGAAGCGCAGGATGACAGTTTGTCCCGGGGTTGCCGTTGAATCCGTGACAGAAATATCCCCATTCGCGAGAAGCTCTCCGACGAGGTCGGCACTTTCGAAACTGAAAGGAACTGCAGTGAATGTCTCAAAACTTCCATCTTCGAAGTTTGTTAGCACATTGCCGATGATTTCGGGACCTATGAACGTATAGTCTAAGATGGGGTCCGGGATGCCTTCGGGCGCAGAGTTAATGTCGACTTCAAGCGACACGCTGAAGTTGAGACGCTCCAAGTCGCCGATGACAACATCACCCAAAAGGTTGTCGTAGCTAAACTGCGAGAAGCTACTCGGAACAATCCAGTCTACGTATCCGGTGAACGAGATGATTGCAGTTTCGTCATCTTCGACAAGATCGTCAGGCAAGGCAGCAAAATCTAGGACTAATGAATTGAAGTCGCTGTCAAAGTCCGCGAGCGCTGAATAATCTTCGCCTAATGTCGCAGTTCCCGACGTGGAAATCTCGCTGATAAATAGGTCGTGGATGAGTTCACTGGGTTCTCCACTCCCTGGAAACGGCAGGGTGATGCCGGAAGGTAGAATCAGATCAATCGTATAATTTACGCTGTCGCCTTCATTAAGGTCATCAGATAGCGGCACTTCCTGCTCGAGCGGTGGAGTGCCGCCAGAGCCCAGATCGACATACTCGATCTGGTAAAAACCTTGATCGAAGCCATTCGCGGCTTCCACACTAAAATAGTGGGTGCCGGTATAAGAGGCCGTGTAGATGGCTTCTGCAGCGAAGCCGGGACCGCTGTTGTCATCGCCGGACCCTGGCTGCAGGATACCCATATCGTCATACACGCCAACAAATAGCGGATCGGTAAGCTCACCGATCTGGTTGCCGGTATCTGGACGCACTTCGATCCGATAGTCGTTCCCTGCGACCAGGGAGACTTCGAACCAGTCTTCGTCTTGCGTAAATTCGATACGACCAAACGACGCTACGCCGCTTAGTAGCGAACCAAATACGGAGCCTGGTACAAGGTCGCTGTCATAATCGTCCATATTCAGTTCCGTTCGTTAAAAAGGACGCGTTTCTTTAGGACGCAGTCCTGATGAAAATCAGATGTGTCTAGGAAACCTTGGCACGCCGAATTCTGATTCCGGCTGAGTACACAAGGCGGCCTGAGCCTAGAAAGACTTGGGTTAATCAACGATAACTACCTGCAAGTTGGGGTTTTTGCCCCTCCCGAGTCAAGCTTGCACTTGTCCAGACGCGCCAGTTTTCACCTCAGTGGAATAGCTGGCAGGTATCTGGACCCATTTGCAGCTTTTTATGCATCCCAGCAGGTGAAGCAGGCCTGACTTCGCAAAGATTTGAGTGAATTCCCAAGTAACCCGGCGTATGCTTGCGGGGCATATTGCCAAACAAGTGATAGGATCGACTGATGAACTGCTTTGCCCGACTGTTCGTTTTCCCCGTCTTCTTGCTCCTGTCCTCCGTGACATTGGCAGCTGCCAGCCCGGACAGGGTGGCGCTTGTGATTGGGATGGCGGATTACGAAGCGATCACGCCATTGACCAATACGCGCAACGATGCCGAAGCCTTGGCCGATACGCTGACCGAGATCGGGTTCGATGTGACCCGATTGATTGATGTCAGCCTTGCCGAGTTGCGGCAGGAAATGAAAGATTTTTCCTTCCGGTCTGAAACCGCGGACCTTGCGCTGATCTATTTCGCGGGTCACGGGATTGAGGTTCAGGGCGAGAATTTCCTCATCCCGATCGACGCCCGTCCGCGATCAAATGTCGATGTGCAGAACCAATCCGTCTCTCTCAAAGAGATGCTTGCAGTCGTCGAAAAGGCGCGAGTCATGCGGATCGTGATCCTCGACAGTTGCCGCGATAACCCTTTGGGGGGGAGCATCGATACCAACGCGGTTGTGCAATCG
This sequence comes from Marivita sp., assembly GCA_043585115.1. Classification (GTDB taxonomy): domain Bacteria; phylum Pseudomonadota; class Alphaproteobacteria; order Rhodobacterales; family Rhodobacteraceae; genus Marivita. The sequence continues at coordinate 1,154,386 of CP121326.1, read as the reverse complement.
GCGCTGCAGGCGACAGATCAGGCGACCCGAGGCGTGGGCGGGCTGGCGCCAGCCAATCCGGATCGCGGCACTCTGGTCGCTTTCGCGGCAAAGGACGGGCAGGTGGCTCTGGATGGGACACGAGGAAATAGCCCCTATGCGCGGGCATTGATGGAAAAGATGTCAAAGCCGGGGTTGGAAATCAGCTTGATGTTCCGTCAGGTCCGTGACGCTGTTCTTGCAGAAACACAGAACCTGCAAGAACCCTATACCTACGGTTCGCTTACAGGTCAGCCATTCTACCTGACTGGCGCGCCCGACGGTGAATCTGCGGTCGCAGCAGCAGAGCCAAGCGAATCCTGGTCAAAGCTGCGGCCCGATCAGGAGTCCCAGCTTTTGGCGCTCGCCAATCTGGGTGATGCCCGGTCGATGCTTGGCTTGGCTTATATCCGACTGAACCCCGAAGACAGCCGCTTTGATCCGGAGCAGGCGGTCCGCTTTCTAGAGCGCGCGGTGGAGCGTGGATCGCCTGAGGCGCAGATGGAGTTGGCCAAGCTCTATGAGCAGGGCATCGGTGTCGATGTCGATGAGGCAAGGGCGCTCGAACTGTATCAAGCAGCAGCGGATCAGGGATTTGCCGATGCCATCAACGATCTGGGCTTTTTGCACTATCAGGGTGGTCTGGGATTGCGACCCAATCCCGACAAAGCGCTCGAACTGTTCGAGAAAGCAGCAGACCTGCGGCATCCCGAGGCGCAGTTCAATTTTGCCGCGCTGATTGATGACGGGCTTATTCCCGACCGGGGGCCGAAAGACGCGGCAGGCTATCTGTACGCGGCTCTGCGCAGTGGCAGTCAGGACGTGCTGAACCTGCTGCTTGAACGGCCCACGATGTTTGCAGAAGAAACCCGCCGAGAGTTGCAGGCCCAGTTGCAGGCCTTCAACTTCTACGAAGGGTCTATAGATGGCGATATCGGGCCCGGGACCAAACGTGGTATCCGGGCCGCTTACGGTTTGGAATAGACCTAACTGGACCGCAACAGAACCTTGTTAGAGCCAACCGCCGCTGCGATCCGCTGATAATGGATCGCGCGGCTGGCGTCAGAGCTGGCTGACCGGAGCAATACGGTTTCCGCTTCGGCCACGATATTTGCAGCTTGCTGGTTAAGCTGTGGTGCACGGTCGGCCCGAACAGCGCGCATTGGGGGCGTCGGCTTGGTGCGCCCGTTATCGGTTCGAATACGTGCGGTCAGCGCCGGTTTCTGACGGTCAAGATTTCTCCGGTACAGCGTGTCGAGCTTACGTGCAGTATCAAGCAACACCTCGCGAGCCTCGGCATAATCGCCATTGGCGGGCATTTCCTCGGCCAGATCGCGATACGTCGTGGCGAAACAAGCGATCTTGTATTCATCTCCCATGAATTCGCAAATCCGCTGGATTTGGCCCAGTTGGTTGACGATCTGTGTTGTCTGCGGTGTTGTCGCCGCAACCGGAGGACCGCTTGGCGCCACGCGACGGTTGTCGTTGCCAGAGGAATCCGAATTCGATCCGCCACCGATATCATCGCCACCGACCTGCGCGAATTCGGGATAAATGATCTCGACCAGAGGCGCAGCAGGATCCGTGGCCATCGCGTCTTCAGGGCCACCTGTCGAGGCATAAAGCGGGGTTGCAGCCATTCCCATCAAAACGGGCAGGCCAAGAAGACGGAGTGAGGTTTTCTTGGAAATCATAGCGTTGGTACTTTCGGTTTGGTGGCAATTGGGTTGGTAAAAACAGAAATCGTGACAATCAGCTGTGCGTTTTTGAAGTGGTTACTCGCGGTTGTCCTTCGAAACGGTAAGGCGGGTTTGGTGACAAAGCAAGTTTGCTCCTTGCAATGCCGACAGGCTATTCGGCTGCGGTCGAGACAAAAAAGTATACCCACTCCCCTTTGAAATCAGGATGTTCGGCGCGGGCGTCGCTGACGCGGTCTTGAAGCCATTCGAGATAGGGCGCCGCAGGTTCAACCAAAGGCCGCACCCCATCATAGAGCGGTTGGGAAGCCGCGAATGCCACTGCAATCTCTTGACCGAACGGAGGACCGATCTCGATGTAGAGACCGGGTTCGCCCGGGCTCAATACAGTTTCAGAACCAATCTGGACCGTCGATTTTGAGGCTGTCAGGGTCATTGGCGTAAATTCGTTTGGCATCAGATGCAGCACATTTCCGTCCGCATCAAAGTAATCGACGTAGACAAACGCATCGTAGTCGGCACCTTGCAGGGTCATCACCAACGGATTACCGGCTATGTAGCGAAATTCGCGTGCATGGGTGCTTTCGCCGAAAAGCAACGGGTTTGTGATCTGGTCGGTGGATTGTGGCAGTCCCACCGACGCGATGCCGGTTAAAGCCCCGCATTGGGGACGGGGCAAAACCAAAAGGTTATCCCGGACCGGGATATCAGAGCCCATTTGTTCTTGCATCGCTGCGACGACAGTTGCGCGCAAGGCGGGTTCGGGAACATGACCCGAAACCAGCAAGCTGTTGGCATCAGGATCGAACTCCACCTGCAAACGAGAGCACGGCACCGCACTTAGGATACCGGTGATCCCATCACGCACTTCGGCCGCAGCGCCGCTCAAATCGCCGGGTTCCATAAAGCTTTGGAACGCGGACAGGGATACCGGATCCACCGCGCCGTCGCCGACGCCCTGAAAGGCCAAGGCGGCTTTTGCCCGATCTGACTTGGGTGCCAATGGCATTGCAGTTTCCCGTTCGACCTGGCGTTGGGCAGCCGGTGTAAAGTCAGGGGGCGCGGCAGTTGCAATCGCCTGTTCGGCTTGCAGCGGTTGCACGCTTGCCGCGGCAAGGCGTGTTGCTTGTGGCTTAAACACCATCGGTTCTGCCGCGATAATCGGAGCGCTGTTAACGGGTAGGGTCGCAGCCGTGGGACGTATGACTTTATCAAGTGCCAATGTGCCAAGAGCCGTGGCTTGCGGTGCCAATCCGGCTGTTGTTTCTTGCGGAGTGATCGAATTGGCCGTCAGAGATTGTGCCGGAAGCGCCGCTGCGGATGCGGTGTCAGGCTCTGCGGTAAGCGCAGCAATCGTTGTCAGCGGTGCGTCCGTGGCGAGAGCGGGCTGTGCTGCATTGTCTATTGCCTCGGCCATGGCAGCGATAGGCGGCTGCGGATCAAGCGCTGCTCCGCTTGGATCAAGTGCAGAGGCTTGCGCACCTGCGGGATCAATCGTTGTCGCGCGGGATGTTGCGATCTGACCTTGGCCAAGATTTGCACCGCTGGTGTCACCCGCAACCGCCTGATCCGAATCCGGTGCTGTTTCGCGTGCCTGGCTGCGTTGAACTTGGTAAGCGGCCAATTCCATCTGGGTCTCGGGCACTGTCTGTTCCGGCACATCACCCGGTCGTGTTGCCAGAAAGATTCCATAGGCGCCCGCAACATGCGCGCCCACAGAGGCAACCAAAGCAATGGACCAGATCAGGGCGGAGCGCATCATCGAGCTGGTGGCGCAGGTTCAGGCGTGACAACCAGCACAACATCCTGCGCTCCCAATTCCTCGATCCGGCTTACAAGTGGCAGAACAAAACGGAGTTCGGTTTCTCGATGTGCGTTGATACGGACAAGCGTCTCGGACTTTTCTGCAAGCCGATTCAAAATCACCCGATCCATCGACGATTGATCGGTAATGACGCCGTCAACTGCCAAATCTCCGGTTGCCGAGACCGAAACTGTGATCCCGCCGGACGGCATATCAGCGCCGGTGACTGCTGTCGGCGGGCTGACATCAAACGGGGCCGTGGCATCCATCCGGCCGATCAGCATGAAGAAGACCAACAAGAAGAACACCACATCGATCAAGGCGACGATGGTTTCGGGCGGTTGTTTGCTGACCGGGCGGGCGAGTTTCATTCTGCCACCTCAAGCCGAACGACCCGCAGATTTGTCACACCGGCCCGTGTGGCGGCGTCCATGACGGAAACCAGTGCCTGCATGTCAGCTGCGCCTGAAGGTAGGACAAGCAGTTGCAATCCCGGGGTCTCTTGCATCCGGGCCAAAAGGAACGCTTCCAATTCGGTAAGAGTGAGCCCTGTGCCACGGGTGGTCGGCACGCCGTCAGCCCCGATCCGGATCATGAGGGTGGATCCGGCCGGGTCATTTGCGGGCGGTTGGTCGCTGATCCGGTCATCACCGCGTTCGACTGCAGGTATCATATCGAGGTTGAGATACGTCGACGTGACCATGAAAAACACAAGCAAGATCAGCATGACGTCGATCATCGGCACCAAAGAGATCAGCGCTTTTGCTGGTTTGGGCCTCTTGATCAGCATTGTGCCGGGGTCGTGCATACTGTGCCCCTATTTCGACGGCTGATCCGCGATCAGCATCAATTGCGCAATTGCCCCTTCGATCAACTGTGCGCCGCGTTCTGCTCGCGCCGACAAAAGCGATGCGCCAACTGCTGCAGGTATGGCCACCAGAAGACCGGCCGCAGTGGTCAGAAGCGCTTGCCAAATGCCGCCGGCCAACACAGAGGCATTGGCCGCACCTTCTGCCATTTCCAGTTCTTGAAACGACTGAATCATACCAAGAACCGTGCCCAAAAGCCCGAGTAACGGCGAAATCATTGCGATCAATTCAAGGAGGCGAATGTGGTTGTTCATCCGGCTGAGCTCTTCGTTCCCGCGCCGCATAAGTTCGGTCATCAAGGGCGGGCCGGACCGGCGCTCGCCCAAGGCCTTGATGGCAAAGGCCAGTACCCGGTCTGCAGGTGCGCTGCCGGTTTCTGCCTTTGTGCGGGCCTCGGTTGAATTGCCGGCTTCAAAGCTTGCAAGGGCAGCTTGTCTGGTCGCCTCGCCCTTGGTCACTGGCCATAACTGGATAATTTTGTAGACAATCAGTGCCAGCGAAAACACCGACATGACTGCAAGCAAAACGATGATCGGACCACCGGTCCCGATGTTTGCGAAGGCGGCAAACATATTACTTCACCAGCAAGGCGTCGGTCTTGCTTCCCAGTTCGAGGAATTCAAAGCAGTCCGTATTGTCTTCGTTCTGAGGTTTGCAAACCGGCATATCGTGCAGAACGATTTCCGAAATATCGCCGCAGGCGATATCCGGGATCGCAAACAGTTTGAGCGTTGTGCGTTGCACCGGAAGCGGCGCTGCGTCTATCGACAGCAACCGGTCGATCACGCCGTTGGTGTCGAGGATCGCGAGGCTCATCTCGAAGCCTTCAAAACTCTTGCCGGTCTCATTCCGGAACAGAAAGTAGGCTTGGCATCCGTTTGGCTCTCCTGGTTCGAACTTGTTGAGTTCGACCGAAAGCGGGCCGGACTGCGCAGATGCGCCGGTGGAAACCAGCCCAAGCAATATGACAGATAGCCAAGTTGAGGTTTTGTTCACATCGACCTCCCGAAATGTGACCTGATCCTGCCAGGTTCTTGTATGTGTGTCTTTTGGTCAGGCGTCTGACTTAAAACGTTGAATCAAAAACAATTGTTGGGACAAACATCATGTCGGAAAGGGTTGGAAACCTCCGATGGCGACGTGCATCCCGCTTGGATTAGCAAACGCCAAGACCGGAGTTCGGTCAAGCCTGCTGCGAAGAAAACGGGTTCGGAGCAATCCTTGAACGTCAGGCACTTGGCGTGAAAATCGTGTGAAAGTATTTGTCATGACGCCATTTTACGGTGATGGTAGGTGCATGAGTGTTGTCGATGTCGGCTCTGATTGAGAGCCTGACTGCATCCGTGACGCTCGTTTGAGATGACCAATTTTTATTACGTTTGAATAATTGGATTGAGGAATGACATGCTCGACAAGGGTCAAGACCCAGACGACATAAACGCTGACTTTCTAGCTTTTCGGCACACCTTGCAAAGCCATGTTCAAGCATTGGTTGGCGAGTTGTCCAATTTGGACAAGATGAACGACAAGGCGGTCGCAGCGACCTGTGCACAAATTGATCAGTTTGTGCGTGACTACTCGACATTCATAACGCGGTTCACTGCAACGCGGGCAGCACATGAAAACCAGGCCGCCTCCCACGAAGACGTGGTGAATATCCGTCGGGAATGGGGGGCCATTTCTGGCAGGATCAACATGTTCCGCAACGAGGTAAACCTTTGGACTTTGATGAAGCCCTTGGTTCAGACACAAGTCGCCGCGCGTCGAAAGCGAATTCCATTATTTGAAAAAACGCGGTCCAGCACGTCTCTGATGCAGCACGCTGCAAGCGACGATGTGTTCAACTGGGTGCATCGCGTGTTGAACCAAGAAGCGCAAACCGAGGATGCAATCGAAAGCGGATGCTTCCCCGACATTGCGTTGCCGAACAGCGAATTCCATCAACACCTGCATGCCGCTTATCGGGTGCTGTTGGGGCAGGGAAGCGAACCGCCTGTCCGCTTTCTGGATGTTGGTTGTGGTGGGGGTCTCAAAGTTCTAAGCGCGTTGCGTTACTTTCAGGACGCGCACGGTCTTGACTACCAGCAGTCCTATGTGGATCAGGCGCAAGCCATGCTCGCTGCGAGCGGGGTTCCCAACGCAAAAGCATTTCAGGCAGACGCCCTGACCTTCGATGGCTATGAAGCCTACGATGTGATTTATTTTTATCGCCCGTTGCAGAACCATGAAAAGCTGATTGAGATGGAACAACGGATCGTGGCCAAGGCCCGCCCCGGCACAATTTTGATTGCGCCGTATGTTGGTTTCGGCGAGCGTTATCTTGACCTGGGATGTGGCCGTATCGCAGGCCATGTGTACCTGTCCCAAAGCTCGCAGAGCAACGCAGACAAGTGGCGCCGTAAAGCCGAAAAGACAGGCGTCGCCGTCGTTCATGTTGATGAAGAGCGGGTCACAAACGTCTGGACGCCATTGCTGTCCAAGTCCCGTCGTTGTGGCTATGACGTAACCCGCTACCCGAGCCCGGTATGATCCCCATGCCGACGAGACAAAGCCCGATCCTTTCATCAGAAAATCAGGGGCTTGGCTGTCGTTCACATTCGGAGCGGCGCTGTTTTTACAAAGAAATTTACGTCAGGTCAGATTCTAGTGCTAGATTTTTTGCAAAGACTTGATAAGGTTTGAATAGTTTTGTTGCCCATTACCGGGCTTTTGTATTTTTTTATTGTTTCCAGAGGCTGCCAAGTTGTCTGATATGCTCAAATCACTCGGGGAAGACGCGCCCAGCGGCGAAAACCTGGAATACGATCCGGACTTCATCGCTATGGAGCTTGCGGGCCAGCCTGAGGAAGAGCGGCAGGCCGGAACCGAGATCGTCGAAGGCAGTGATCCCGACTACAAAGACCTTGCCAGCAAGGCGCGGGTCATTCTCGAAAGAAGCCATGATATTCGCGCTGCAGTCTACCTTGCTGATTGCGAGATCAGGCTGAACGGGCTTCCCGGTTTCGCGGAAATGACCAGCTATATTCGGGGATGTCTCGAAGAGTATTGGGACACCTGCCATCCGCAGTTGGATGAAGAGGATGATGACGATCCGATGATGCGCATCAATGCGGTCACCGGATTGGCGGGGCGGACAACCGTTCTTCGGGGGCTTCGCAAGGCGGCGCCGTTGACCAACAGCCGTGTGCTTGGACGCGTCACTGTGCAGGACTTTGATATCCTGAATGGCGAAGCCGAACCGCCAGAAGATGCAACGCCAATGTCTTCGACCGAAATCGAAGCTGCGTTTACAGATACGGCCGATGAAGAGCTGCAAGCCTATTTCGATGCGGCGACCTCTGCTCTTGCCGATGTGAATGCGATCGACGCGGTTTTTCTGGAAAAGACGCCGGGCTATGGCCCTTCGTTGGAAGAGCTTCAAAAGCTGCTCAACAAGATCGTAAAGCTGATGTCTACCTACGTTCAGGCCGACGTGCCAGAGGACGAAGCAGTGGCTGATGTTGATGACGGCGCGGCGGTGGCGCGGCCAGCCGCGCGCAGTGGTGGGGGCGTTCCCGGTGCCGTCGAAACACGCGCTGATGTGACGGCGTCCTTGGATCGTATCATGGACTATTATGCACGGCATGAGCCGTCCAGCCCGCTACCGATTTTGCTCAAGCGCGCCAAACGTCTGGTTGGTGCAGATTTCATGGAAATTATTAATGATCTGGCGCCCTCAGGGGTCGACAACGTCAAGCTTATTGGAGGCGTGACAGAAGAAGAGACAGTAACCGCTACCGAAGAAGCATCAAGCGACTGGTAAATCCGGTGCGTCAGACAGGTGCCGCTTCGACATAAAAATGAAGAATACCGAACAACAGATGGGGAAATAGTATGTCCAGTTCGCAAAAGTTCATCGCGAGGAATCGCGCTCCAAGAGTGCAGATCGAATACGATGTCGAGCTTTACGGCTCGGAAAAAAAGATTCAGCTGCCCTTCGTGATGGGGGTCATGTCTGACCTTGCAGGCAAATCTGAGGTCGAACAGCCCAATATCGCGGACCGAAAGTTTTTGGAAATCGACGTCGACAATTTCGATGATCGCATGAAGGCAATGAAGCCGCGCGTTGCGTTTTCTGTGCCCAACACATTGACGGGCGAAGGTAATCTGTCTGTCGATGTCACGTTTGAAAGCATGGATGATTTTTCACCGGGTGCCATCGCCAAGCAGGTCGAGCCGTTGCGCAAGCTGATGGAGGCGCGCAACGAGCTGTCGAACCTGATGACGTACATGGACGGCAAACCGGGCGCGGAAGAACTGATTTCCAAGGCAATGAACGATCCAGCGCTTCTCAAGTCGCTCGCCGCGCAGGCTGCGCCCGACGACGGAGACGATGCTGCAAAGGACGAGGGATAAGAGATGGCCGAAGAAGCAACAGAAGCACAGGTAGACGCTGGCGCAACGGAAACGGCGGACTCCGATTTTGCAAGCCTTCTGCAGAAGGAATTCAAACCGCGGACCGATACTGCAAAGACCGCAGTGGAATCAGCCGTCACAACCCTGGCCCAGCAAGCGCTGGAGAACGCCAACCTCATTTCCGAAGATGTCCTGCTGTCTTTGGAAGCAATGGTCGCAGAGATTGATCGCAAGCTGAGCGAGCAGATCAACGAGATCATCCACCACGACGAATATCAGCAATTGGAAAGCGCTTGGCGCGGTCTGCATTTCTTGGTGAACAACACCGAAACCGACGAGATGCTCAAGATTCGCGTTCTGAGTATCTCCAAGAAGGATTTGCACAAGACGGTTCGCAAATTCAAAGGCACCGCCTGGGATCAGTCGCCGATCTTCAAAAAGCTTTATGGCGAAGAATACGACCAGATTGGTGGCGAACCTTATGGCTGCCTTGTCGGGGACTACTATTTCGACCACACCCCGCCGGATGTCGAATTGCTGGGTGAAATGGCCAAAATCGGTGCTGCAGGGCACGCTCCGTTCCTCGCTGCCGCAGCCCCGTCCTTGATGAATTTCGAAAGCTGGAGTGAGTTGGCAAATCCGCGCGATTTGACCAAGATTTTCCAGACGCCGGAATACGCTGGATGGCGCAGCCTGCGCGAAAGCGAGGATAGCAAGTATATCGGTCTTGCGATGCCGAAATTCCTTGGCCGACAGCCATATGGCGCCAAATCGAACCCGGTCGAGGAATTCGCCTTTGAAGAAGATACGGGCGATGGTGATTCTGATAAGTTCGCTTGGGTGAATGCCGCCTACGGCATGGCGTTCAACATCAACCGTTCGTTCAAGGAATATGGCTGGTGTAGCCGTATCCGAGGCGTTGAATCTGGCGGGACAATCGAAGGTTTGCCAACCCATACCTTCCCGACGGATGATGGCGGCGTGGACATGAAGTGCCCGACCGAAGTCACCATCGGCGACCGCCGCGAGGCCGAGCTGGCCAAGGCCGGTCTGATGCCGCTCTTGCACCGCAAGAATACCGATCAGGCGTCGTTCATTGGAGCGCAATCGCTGCACAAGCCGGCTGTGTATGAAGACCCGGATGCAACCGCCAACGCCAACCTTGGAGCGCGTCTGCCGTATCTATTCGCGACCTGCCGCTTTGCGCATTACCTTAAGTGCATGGTGCGCGACAAAGTCGGGTCCTTCAAAGAGCGGTCTGACATGGAGCGCTGGCTGAACGAGTGGATTATGCAGTACGTTGATGCAAGTCCGGAAAACTCAAGCGAGGGCACCAAGGCACGCAAGCCATTGGCGGCGGCAGAGGTTCAGGTACAGGCTGATCCTGAAAATCCCGGTTATTATAAATCACAGTTCTTCTTGCGCCCACACTACCAGCTTGAAGGGCTTTCGGTATCATTGCGTTTGGTATCGAAGTTGCCGTCTGACAAGCAGTAAAACAAGCGTTCCGGGGCGGGCCACCGCCTCGGTTAAATTATCTGACCAAAGCGGCGATGCCGCACCATTTTAAGAAAGGAAGACCGACATGGCCGTTGATATTTTTTTAAAGCTAGATGGCATTAAAGGTGAGGCACAAGATGCAAAGCACAAGGGCGAAATTGACGTTCTTGCGTGGTCTTGGGGCATGTCTCAATCCGGTACCACGCATATGGGTTCTGGTGGGGGGGGCGGCAAAGCCAATTTCCAAGACATCAGTGTGACCAAGTGGGTCGATAAAAGCTCACCGCTTCTTATGCAGTATTGTGCGACCGGAAAGCACATTTCCAAAGCTCAGCTCATCGTTCGCAAAGCGGGTACGAAACCCCTTGAGTATATTGTCATGGATTTGACGGACATCATGGTGACTTCGGTGTCGACCGGTGGGTCCGGTGGTGAAGATCGGCTGACAGAAAATGTCTCGCTCAACTTTGCTGAATTCAAAGTCAAATACGTTGAACAAGCGAAAGACGGTTCCGCAGGCGCAGCACCTGAGTGGGGGTATAAAATCCCTGCAAACGAAGAGATGTAATTTTTTTGAGATTACGGCGGCGCTTTGAAAGTGCCGTCGTGAATATTGCAAAAACGGAGCTCGCTGATGCAAAATACAGCAACAGATCTACTAAAAGTCGGCGACCTGTCCGGCGCATTGGCGAGCTTGCAAGACGCTGTCCGGGCCAACCCGGATGACGCAAAACTCCGTGTTTTTCTGTTTCAGTTGCTCTGTGTCATAGGCGATTGGAAACGGGCTGTCGCACAGCTTAAACTATGTGCACAGCTTGATGCGGCAGCCTTGCCGATGGCGCAAACCTACCGCGAGGCCATCATTTGCGAGGTGTTTCGCGAAAAGGTGTTTGCAGGTGACAAAGACCCGTTGATCTTTGGTGAACCGCAAGACTGGGTTGCTCTTCTGGCACAGGGCCTCAAGGCTTTGGCGCAGGGCAAACCTGACCGCGCTGCAGAGTTACGGGAAGAGGCGTTTGACAAAGCGCCGACCACATCGGGGTCGCTTGATGAACAGGATTTTGAATGGATCGCAGACGCTGACATGCGGCTGGGGCCTGTTCTGGAAATCATTGTGAATGGCAAATACTTTTGGATGCCGTTCAACGTGCTGTCCAGTTTGCGCATTGACCCGCCGCAAGACCTGCGTGACACCGTCTGGACTGCGGCCAACCTGACGCTGCAAAATGGTGGTGAATTGGTCGCGCTGATCCCAACCCGATACGCTGGTACCGCCGAACGCGGCAGCGATGCGATGAAGTTGTCACGCACTACCGAATGGGAAGATCTGGGCAACGATATGTTTGCCGGGCTTGGTCAACGTTTGCTGACCACCGATCAATCAGACGTGTCCCTGATGGACACGCGCAATTTCCAATTTGCCCCGGTGTCCGTTGCCACCGAAGGCGAGGTCGGGGTTGATGGCTGACCGAACACTGACAGAACGGCTTCAGCCGTCCATTCTAGATCGCCTGACCGATGATGATCCGCAGAACACGTCGGAAACCCCGTCTGATCGTGCCATAGACATTCGCCGTCTCAGGGAAATCATTCAGAGGGATCTGGCGTGGTTGTTGAACACCGGCAATCTTGAAAGTCAGATTGACGCCGACAAATACCCCAATGTCATGCGCTCGGTGATCAACTACGGCGTTCCAGACTCCACCGGCGATTTTGCAAATGACGAACGTGCTCAGGGTGTCCGCAATGCGATCAAAAAAGCGGTTGAACTGTTTGAACCCCGACTGATCGACGGCACGCTCAGCGTGGTAAGCCGTGAGGACGAGAAGAAAGGCGAGGCGATTATCGTCTTTGATATCATTGGCGATATGTGGGCCGAACCGGTCCCGGCCGAGCTTTATTTGCGCAGCCAGTTCGACATGACAACGGGGCATCTGTCGCTCGAGCATGGGGGTTGATCGATAGTGGATACCCGGCTGCTCCGACATTACGAAACCGAACTCGCCTTCCTCCGCGAGATGGGTGCAGAATTTGCCAAAAGCTATCCCAAGATCGCCTCCCGTCTTGGGATGGACGGGCTGGAAATCCTTGATCCCTACGTAGAACGACTGCTTGAAGGGACAGCTTTTTTAACGGCGCGGGTCCAGCTTGAACTTGAACTTCAATACCCGAATTTCACCAACCATCTGCTTGATGTGGTGTTCCCGCATTTCCTGGCGCCAACCCCGTCAATGATGATTGCGGAACTGGAACCGGACATGGAGAATGCAGACTTGGCGGCGGGGTCTACGCTACCGCGCCACACGGTTTTGCGATCCAAACCTGTGCCGGGTGCGCAAAAAGCGTGTCAGTTCAGAACAGCGAATGACCTTGACCTCTGGCCCATCACCGTCACCGAAGCGGAATATATCGATGGGCGCGGCGCGCTTGTTGCCGCCGGAGTGGCCAAAGACCCCAAAGCACGCGCCGCAGTCCGGCTAAGGCTCACCCGCCATGCGGGGCTTCCCATCAATGAACTCCCGATCGATGCTCTGACCTTCTTTCTGGGTGGTCAGGTCAGCACAAGCTGGGTCATGTTTGAAATGTTGTGCGCGCGCCCGGCCACGGTAGTTGCCCGATCAGTTGATCGGCGCAACGATTGGGTAGAGGTGCTGGACGCTCCGATCCGTTCGCGTGGCTTGGAGCCGGAAGAAGCGCTATTGCCAACGCCGCGCCCGTCCTTTGACGGATATCGGCTGCTGCAAGAATTCTTTGCGATGCCAGAGCGTAATCTTTTTGTCGAAGTGTCCGGGTTGGCCAAACCGCTTGAACGGACGACGGGCGACAGCATGGATATCTATCTCTTGCTGCACGACAACAAGACCGAGATCGCGCCAAATGTGTCGGTTGAAGCGTTCAAACTGCATTGCGTGCCCGCGATAAACCTCTTTCCCAAACGCTGTGACAGGGTGCCTGTCTCACATCGTGTAACCGAGCATCATCTCGTCCCTGACAGAACGGCTCCCAAGGATTTCGAAGTTTTCTCGATCACCAACGTCACTGGTATCCGCAAAGAGGGGCGCGATGATCTGCCGCTTAAAGCATTCTATTCGTCGGATGAATTGACCGCAGCAGGGGGCGGCGGCGGCGCCTATTTTACGCACACACGGCACTTGCGCCAGCGCAGCGAAAGCGAAGGCCTGCGTGGTGTACGTACGAATTACCTTGGATCTGAAAGCTATTTGTCGGTTGTGGATGCGAATGAGGCCCCATACCCCGACGATCTGAACCAACTGGCGGTTCAGGCGATGGTGACAAACCGCGACCTTCCGATGTTGCTTCCGACGGGGATCGACAACGTCTTTCATCTTCCTGATGGGGGCCCGGTTGCGACGATCCGCACGCTGATCGGCCCGACAAAACCGCGCGCGTGTATCGCGCAAGGCGATGCGGCGTGGCGTGCCGTCAGTCATCTTAGCCTGAATTATCTGTCCATATCTGACGAAACAGACGCGCCCGGTGGCGGTGCTGCGGCGCTGCGTGAACTTGTGGGTCTGTATACGCCATTGGGCGACAGCGCATTGCAACGGCAGCTTGAGGGCATCATCTCGGTCAAGACGCGCCCGATTGTGCGGCGTATCCATGATGGTGTTCTATCTACTGCGGTGCGCGGTTTGGAAATCTCGATGGAGTTTGATGAAACCCTATTCGAGGGCAGTTCCATTTACACAATGGGATCAGTGCTAGAGCGGTTCTTCCGCAAATATTCGACGATCAACAGTTTCACGGAAACCGTTTTGAAGACACAACAAAGAGGAGAGATTGCGCGATGGTCACCAAAGATGGGGGCGAACCGCGTGATCTGACTCATTATGAGAAACTGATCCGCGACCCGAAATCCCACCATATCTTCTTTGCCATGCGCGTTCTCGAGGCGCATAACTCCGACCAGCCCCGGCTGGGCACGGCCCGTCGGCCCCGTCAGGAGAAAGTCCGCTTCGGTCAGGAACCAGAACTCGCGTTCCCGAAATCCACCATTCATGCGTTTGAGCCGCAAACTGCGGATGCTCCGGCAAAGCTGAAAAACCTGTTTTTCGGGTTTTTTGGTCCTCATGGTCCCTTGCCGTTGCATATCACGGAATATGCACGCGAACGCAAAGCCAACCTGAAGGATTCCACCTTCATCGCTTTTTCCGACATGCTGATGCACCGTCACATGGAGCTGCTGTATCGCGCGTGGGTCAGGGGGCAACCTGCTCCGGCATTTGACCGAGGAAACAATTCAGAGACCGAGAACAAGATCGGTGCGCTGGCTGGTTTCTTTGGCGATCACCTTCGAGACCGCGATGCCATGCCGGAACTGGCGAAACGCCATTTCGCCGGTTTGTTGTCGGCAGGCCCCAAAAATGCAGAAGGTCTGATCTCGATCTTGAACGGGTTTTTCGACGCGCCTGTATCGCTCGAGGAGTTTGTGGGGGATTGGCTGACGCTTGAACCGGATGACCGTTGGGAACTTGGCGCGGCTGGCGGTCTGGGCCACACCACATGTATCGGTGCACGTGTTTGGTCCAACTCGGCCAAGTTCAGACTGCGCATCGGGCCGCTATCTCTTGATGAATACAAACGCTTTCTGCCCGGCACTCCGGCCATGACCCGCGTGAGGGCGATTGTGCGAAACTATGTTGGCGACCAGCTTGATTGGGATGTGAACCTCGTTCTGCGGGGCGAAGAAGTTCCACAAGCCCAGCTTGGCAGCACCACCCAGCTTGGACTGACCAGTTGGGTCGGTTCCGAAGACCACCCCGCGGAAGTCGCGGATTTGTTTATGACACCTTTGACAGACGTTCCATTGAAAGAGGCCATAGCGGCCTAGAAGAAACCTGTTCGCGATTGAGCGAAGGAGATTGATACATGACCGAGATTAGCCGTGTCGCCCTTTTTGGGAAACTCAACAAAGTCGGATATCAGGCCGTCGAGGGGGCCACTGTGTTCTGCAAAATGCGGGGCAATCCCTATGTCGAGGTCGTGCATTGGTTCGCGCAACTGGTCCAATTGGACAATTCCGACATTCAAAAAATCATTCAGCACTACGACATCGACCCGGCCAAGCTTTCGGCCGATATGACACGTGCGCTGGACGCATTGCCGCGCGGGGCCAGTTCGATCTCGGACCTCAGCTCTCATTTGCAGGACGCGATGGAGCGGGCTTGGGTCTATGGGTCTTTGCTTTTCAACTCCAATCAGGTGCGCACGGGGCATCTGATCCTCGGGATGCTGAAAACCCCCGAACTGCGCTCGATCCTGATGAATATCTCGAAGGAGTTTTCCAAGATTGGTGCCGATGACCTGTCTGAGAATTTTGCCAAAGTCGTTGACGGGTCGGTTGAAGATAGCCTGCGCCCACAAGATGGCTCTCAGACCGGAGGCGGTGCTGTCCCGGGAGAGGCGTCAGGCGCAATGGCACCCGGCGCAATGGGCAAGGAAGAAGCGCTTGCTCAATATTGCACAGATCTTACCGAACAGGCCCGCAACGGTGAGATTGATCCAATTGTCGGTCGTGACGAAGAAATCCGCCAGATCGTTGACGTGCTGATGCGCCGTCGTCAGAACAATCCGATCCTCACCGGCGAAGCAGGTGTCGGCAAGACCGCTGTGGTCGAAGGTTTTGCGCTTAGGATTGCGCGTGGCGATGTGCCTCCCGCCCTGCGCGAGGCGCGATTGCTCGCTCTGGATGTCGGTTTGCTTCAGGCTGGTGCCTCGATGAAAGGCGAATTTGAAAACCGCCTGCGTCAGGTCATCGATGAGGTTCAGGCTTCGACCGTGCCGATCATTATGTTCGTGGATGAAACGCACACGTTGGTCGGGGCAGGGGGGGCTGCCGGAACAGGCGATGCAGCGAACCTGCTCAAGCCCGCCTTGGCGCGTGGCACATTGCGCACCATCGGTGCGACGACGTGGGCCGAATATAAGAAACATATCGAAAAAGACCCGGCTTTGACCCGCCGTTTTCAGGTGGTTCAGGTCGAAGAACCCAGCATTCCGAAAGCAATCATGATGATGCGTGGCATCGCGTCGATGCTGGAAAACCACCACAAGGTTCAGGTGCTGGACGAAGGCATCGAAGCCGCCGTTTCCTTGTCTGCGCGCTATATCCCGGCGCGGCAATTGCCGGACAAATCGGTCAGTGTCCTGGATACCGCCTGCGCCCGCGTTGCGGTCAGCCAGCATGCTGTTCCAGCCGAGGTGGACGACAGTCGCAAGCGGATTGATGCATTGACGACCGAGCTTGAGATCATTGGGCGTGACGAGACTGCGGGTATGGATGTCGGCGTGCGCCGCGAAACCATCGAAGCTTTGAAACAAGAGGAAGAAGCCCGGCTTGCCGAACTGGACAAGCGCTGGGAGGCTGAAAAAGCTGTTG
This sequence comes from Marivita sp., assembly GCA_043585115.1. Classification (GTDB taxonomy): domain Bacteria; phylum Pseudomonadota; class Alphaproteobacteria; order Rhodobacterales; family Rhodobacteraceae; genus Marivita. Next base: position 1,137,703 of record CP121326.1, on the reverse strand, counting down.
TCACTGATATTCTTGATCTGCGCGCCAAGCTGCGCGAAGGCGGTGCCCCCGTCGACAGCCCCGACGCCGCGGGTGAAGAGGCCGCAGAGAAAAGCCCGATGACCGCCGAGGAACGGGCTGATCTTTTGACCCAGCTGCGTGCCAAAAACACGGAACTTACCGAACTGCAGGGCGAAAATCCGTTGATCCTGCCCATTGTCGATGAACAGGCGGTGGCCAGTGTTGTCGGCGATTGGACGGGTATTCCAGTGGGTCGGATGGTGAGCGACGAATTGGAAACCGTTCTCAACCTCAAGGATCACCTTGCCAAGCGGGTCATCGGCCAGGATCACGCAATGGAGATGATCGCCAAGCGGATCCAAACCAGCCGCGCGGCGCTCGACAATCCGAACAAACCCATCGGTGTGTTCATGCTGGCTGGCACCAGCGGCGTTGGTAAAACCGAAACCGCGCTTGCCTTAGCCGAGGTTCTGTATGGTGGGGAACAGAATGTCATCACCATCAATATGTCCGAATATCAGGAATCCCACACCGTCAGCAGCCTCAAAGGCGCGCCTCCGGGCTATGTGGGGTATGGCGAGGGCGGCGTCTTGACCGAAGCGGTGCGGCGAAAACCTTATTCGGTTGTCCTGTTGGACGAGGTCGAAAAGGCACACCCGGATGTGCACGAAGTGTTTTTCCAGGTGTTTGACAAAGGCGTCATGGAAGATGGCGAAGGCCGGGTTATCGACTTCAAGAACACCTTGATCCTGCTGACCTCTAACGCGGGATCGGACCTGATCATGGATATGTGTTCTGACCCGGACCTGATGCCGGAACCCGAAGGCATCGCGAAAGCACTGCGTGATCCATTGCTCAAGATTTTCCCTGCAGCGTTGCTGGGGCGGCTTGTGACCATTCCGTATTATCCGCTCAGCCCGGATATGATCGGCAAGATCACCCGCCTGCAGCTTGACCGGATCAAGAAACGCGTCACCGAAGCCCATGGCGTGCCGTTCGAGTATTCAGACGCCGTCGTCGATACGATTGTGTCCCGCTGCCAGGAACTCGAATCCGGTGGCCGAATGATTGACGCGATTGTCACGAACACGATGTTGCCCGACATTTCCGCCGAATTCCTCAAGCGGATGATGAAAGGCGAGACGGTCAACAAGGTCGCCATCGATGTGACCGATGGTGAATTCAGCTATGCGTTCGACTGATTTCGATCCGCATTCATTCGGGTTTGGTTTGATCGACAGAACGTTGGTCAGGTCAAACAATGTGCGATAGGGTCAAGTTGACGTGAAGGAGCGACCGCCATGTTGAAAAACCTCGATCCTTCGAAGTTCCCGCTTCGTCTAGAAGGGGACTGCACGGACAAAAAGCTTTTGCCGATCGTGGCAAAGGTGACCGAAAAGATCAGTGAAATTCCAAAGATCGAAGTGCATTTTTTCTGCGAAAACGAAAAGTTGCCGCTGAAAGAGATTGTCGGAAAGACAATGCATCTGCTGGCCGAGAGCGAGGACAAAGCCAGCAAGCGGTGGTTCCGTGGAACCTGTGTGTCAGCGGAATTTGTATCGCTTCTGGATGTGGGCGGGCAATTCAAAGCAGAAGTACGCTCTTGGCTCTGGTTTCTCACGCGTCGAACGGACGTGCGCATTTACCAGAACCTGACGGTCGTCGACATCATTCAGTCCGTGTTGGGCGAATACGGGTTTTCATCGCATCTCGAGAACAAGCTCTCAGAGACTTACCAACCGCGTGAATACTGCGTTCAGTATCGTGAAACCGATCTCGATTTTCTTGACCGGCTGATGCAGGAAGAAGGCATTTATTATTATTTCGATCACAACTCATCGACCGAAAAGATGGTTTTGATTGACGATATGGCCAAGCACACGGCGATTGCTGAACCGTCGGCTTTGAAGTTCCGTGAATACGCAATGCGCTCGACACATGAAATAATCGAGCCGCATGTCTTTGAATGGATGGGGCAGGAAGCGGTTCGCAGCGGCAAGGTCGTTTTAGAGGATTACAATTTCGAAACCTCGACGGCGACGCTGACCTCAGAAAACAAAACGCTACGCAGCAGGGTTTATCTCGACGATAAGAACGAACGCTACGACTATCCGGGTCATTTCCGGAAAAGCGATTTGGGAGAAAATCGCGCTCGCGTGCGCATGGAGGCCGAAACGGTCCCGCAGCACACGATTTCCGGTTTGTCCGATGCCGTTAACATGGCCGTCGGCGGAACCTTCGATATCAGCGATCTGCCCAGAAGCGATGAACCGAAAAAAGTTATGCTGCTGGAATGCGTGCACGATTTTGTGCTGATAGAAGCCTTTGACGGCAACGTCTTTAACGGCGGTGAAACGCTCGCTGAAACGACGGGCGTGGATTGGGAGCTCAAGGAGCCTCACCTTGTCAGGTTTGTTGCGTTGGATTCAGGGTTGCAATACCGCACGCCATTCCGAACGCCATGGCCCAAGGTCGGCGGCATTCACACAGCAGTCGTCACCGGCCCCTCAGGCGAAGAAATTCACACCGATAAATTCGGTCGCATCAAAGTACAGTTCCACTGGGATCGCGACGGCCAGATGGATGAAACGACCACATGTTGGGTACGCACCATGATGCCCTGGACAGGCAAGAACTGGGGTGCCATTGCAATCCCGAGGATTGGTCAGGAAGTGGTGATCAGCTTTGAAGAAGGTGATCCTGACAGGCCGATGTGTATCGGTATGTTGTACAATGACAAGACCATGCCTCCCTATTCCTTGCCTCAGAACAAAACCCAGTCCGGTGTGAAAACCAACAGCACCAAGGGCGGCGGCGGTTTCAACGAACTGATGTTCGAGGATAAAAAGGGCGATGAGCTTGTTCGTTTCCAGGCGGAAAAAGACTACGAGCAAATCGTCAAGAACGATTCAACCATCACGGTTGGCTTGGAAAAGAAAGACCCCGGCAACCTGAGCACAACGGTTCATAAAGATCTGTCCGAAACCGTAAATACCGGTGATCACAGCACTTTGGTCAAACAAGGTGACCTGAGTATCGACGTGAAAATGGGTAAGATCACAGTCACTGCAATGAAATCCATTGAATTGAAATGTGGCGGCTCGACGATCAAGATGGACCCCCAATCGATCAAGATAAAAAGCCCGACTGTCACCGTTCAAGCGGATATGAAGGCCGATGTAAAAAGTCCAATGACCACCGTTAAGGGTGACATGATGCTGACGCTCAAAGGCGGCGTCGTGATGATCAACTAAGGGGACGCATCATGGCAGGCCGTTTCAGCAATTTGACGAAGATACCAACTGACCCAGCGGCCAAGCTGTTGGCGCAGAGCAATATCAAGTTGGATACCACTCTAGATGCTCCGGCCAGTGCGCCGGTCGAAGCTGTACTTGATGAGTTGGACGCAAAGAACGCAAATGTTGATCTCTTGCGTCTTCTATCGATCGCGCTGCCTGCACGGGAACGTGTATGGTGGGCCTGCCTGGCGGCCCGCGACATTGTCGGACAAGGCGTGGAGAATGAAACGCCATCCTTGCATGCCGCTGAGACATGGGTGTTTCGCCCCAGTGAGGAAAACCGCGATATCGCGATTGATACGATGGAGCATGCTGACAATGACGATGTGACCGTACATTGCGCCATGGCAGTGATGTATTGCGATGGTACACTGGGCACGGGCGATCTGGCGCAGATGCCAGCACCGCCGGGCGGATCATCCATTGCGGCATTCGCCATGAATATTGAGGCGATTTCGACGCGAACAGATGATTTCGACTCGTATATTCAAGAGCTTATTGACCGCGCTGTCGATATCGGGCGAGGTGGCAACGGAAAGCGCAAGGAAAAGGGAGAGGGTGCCTAGATGCCGGGACCGCCGCAGGCCAGACTGCTAGACTTCCATGCGTGTTTTACGCCGGGTCCGCCCCCGGCACCACCTGTGCCAATTCCGGTGCCAGGTATCCCGATCATACCGCCTTGCTGTACAACAGTCATTGTTGGCAAGTTTCCGGCAGCCCGGCTTCTGGATATGACAAACCCGGCCTTTCCCCACCCGATCCTGAAAGGGTCAACGTCGGTCATCATCGGAAAGATGCCCGCGGCGCGTATCGGGGATAATGTCGCCTGTGGCGGTGTTATCATGAAGGGCGAATTTACTGTGCTTGTAGGAGGCTGACCGCCCGTGATGACGGTAACGCTGAAATTCCAATCCTCTGGAATGGTTCCGGGCGACGGGCGTCCGGTCCAGATGAAGGGCGGCAGTCTGACTGTTGGCCGAGGGCCCGGTAATGACCTTGTCTTGCCAGACCCCGATCGCATGCTGTCGAAAAGTCATTTTGTGATCGAAGACCACAACGGCAAAATCGTGATTGTGGATTTCTCGACCAATGGCACGTTCCTGAATTATTCCAAGGCCCCTCTTGGCAGGACGCCGACAACGCTGAACAATGGTGATGTGCTGTCTGCCGGTGGGTACGAATTGGTGGTCGAACTAGGCCAGGAATTGCCCGATCTGGATGATCTCATCGCGCCGCAAACATCGCATTCGGGAACATCCCATGGCAATGCGGCCGCAGCGCCTGACCCGATGGCGATGCTTGATGAACCGGGACCCGAAGGCGATTTCCTCGATGATTTGCTCGGCTCGCCAAGCGGGCCGCAGGGGCCCAAAGGCATCAGCGCGACCGACCCGATTGACGATCTTTTGCCACCGCTTGGTGAAGACGAGGATCCGTTCTTTCAAAAACCGAAAGATGGACGCGAAGGTGAGGGAGCGTCACTGCCGATGCACAACCCATCAGTGTCCGACAGCTTTACCCCATCAGGCACAAGCGAACCCGGCGTGATCCCGGACGATTGGGACGATTTTCTGGCCCCAATAGACGATGGGGTCCCAGACAAAGAAGACCCGCCAGCGTCCGAGCCCTCGCCGCCCGCTCAGGAAATCCCACCAGCGCCCGAACCCGAGACCCCCGTCATAGAAGACGCCGCACCTGCCGACGATGTGACGGCCCTCCCTGATATCACCTCAGAGCCTGCTGCCCCGACCCAAAGCTCCGAGCCGGAACCCGTCCCGGTGCCCGCTGCAACTCCGGCGACACCACAGGCCACCGTTGCTTCGGGCGATCAATCCGCCGCCCGCGCGTTTATCGCGGCACTCGAGACCGATGATCTGGCCATTGACGATGCCGACCTGGAACGCACAATGACCCGCATGGGCCGTGTCATGCGCACAATGATTGTTGGCTTGCGGGAAATTCTGATGACCCGGACGTCGATCAAATCCGAATTCCGGATCGACCAGACAATGATCAGTTCGGGGGGAAACAACCCTCTCAAATTTTCGATCAGCGAAGATGACGCTGTCACGGCCTTGGTCAAACCAAAGGCCAAAGGATATCTCAGCCCTGAAACTGCGACCGAACAAGCGCTTGACGATATCAAGGCGCATGAGGTTGCGATGGTGACCGGAATGGAAGCCGCGATCAAAGGAGTGCTCAGCAAGCTTGATCCCGAAGTACTTGCAGGTCAGATTGAGACATCAAGCGCTATTGGAAGTATGTTTAAAGGTAAAAAAGCCCGATACTGGGAAGTCTACGAAAAGATGTACGCCCAGATTTCCGATCAGGCAGAAAATGATTTCCACGAACTGTTCAGCCGCGAATTTGCCCGCGCCTACAAAGAGCAGCTCGACAAATTAAAATAAGCGCCTCCGGGCGCAATATGACGGGAGAAGTTGAACGTGTCCTGGGACAATAAGGTGCTGTGGACGGAGGGGTTGTTTCTGCAGCCGCACCATTTCCAGCAAGCTGATCGTTACACCGAAGCGCTGGTCGCCGGGCTGGCGCGCCGTGTGACGCCCTATGCCTGGGGCTTCAGTGAACTCGAGATAGATGAAGAAGCACTTAAGGTCGGCAAATTTGCCGTCAAATCCTGTGCCGGTCTGACACAGGACGGCACTGTGTTTCGTGTGCCGCAAGCCGAAGACCATCCCCCTTCTCTCGAGGTGCCCGAAAACATCAAGGATTGCGTCGTTGTCCTGACCATTCCGCAGCGACGGCAGGGTGCAACCGAAGTCGACCTGACCGACAGCGGGAATTCTGTAAGCCGCCTGAAGCCGGCCGAGATCGAAATCACCGATGTGATGGGGACGGTCAAGAAAGGCACCACGATTGGTGTTGGCAAGTTGCGTCTTCAATTCGCGCTTGCGGTTGATGATCTTGCCGACATGCTGGTGATCCCGATTGCCCGCATCATCGAAGTCCGCCCGGACAAGGAAATCCTGCTCGACCGCGCCTTTATCCCGAGTTGTGTTGATATTCGCGCGGCGCCAACACTGGCCGGATTTGTGAGCGAGCTCGAAGGGTTGCTGTCGCACCGCATGACCGCGCTTGCAGGCCGATTGTCGGAAAGTGGCCCTGCGCGTGGAACGGCGGATATCTCCGACTTTCTGTTGCTGATGACAGTCAACAAGGCGCTGCCCCTTTTCCGGCACTTTGCCAATATCGAAAACGTGCATCCCGAAACGGTCTATCGGGCCTGCGTCGTGCTTGCCGGTGAACTGGCGTCGTTCATGGCGGAAAACAAAGAAGCGCCCAAGCTGCCGCCGTACAAACATGACGACCAACCGGCGACCTTTATGCCGGTGTTCCGGATTCTGCGGCAATACCTAAGCGCTGTTCTTGAACAGTCGGCGGTGCTTATCGCTCTGGAAGAACGCAAGTATGGCATCAGTGTCGGCCTTATTGCCGACCGCAAGCTGTTGTCGACGGCAGGGTTTGTTCTTGCTGTCAAAGCCGATGTCCCGGCCGAGGACATCAGGCGCCATTTCGCGGGTCAATCCAAGATCGGCCCGGTGGAAGAAATCCGGCAATTGGTCAATTCTGCCTTGCCGGGCATCACATTGAGACCCCTGCCAGTTGCACCAAGACAAGTGCCGTATCAGGCAGGAAAAGTGTATTTTGAACTCGACGCCGACAGTCCATACTGGGGCAAGATGACAACATCGGGCGGCATCGCCGTGCATGTGTCAGGCCAATACCCGGGACTTGATATGGAGCTGTGGGCGATCAGAAATAGTTAAGAAAAGGCCGCTGCGATGTCTGACGAAGACCCGTTTGCCGAACCGGATGACACCGATAGAACGGTCATCAAACCCAATCCGGGAGGCCGTCGGTCGGCCACACCAGCGCCACCCGCGCAACCCTATGCGCAACCGGCACCGCCGCCCCCGCAGCAGCAACCGGCGCAACAGGCTCCGGCGGAACCGCAAGCGGCACCTGTAGACACGTTTGGCATTCCCGCAGCAGCAGGAGCACAGGGCGCCGCCAGCGCACCGCGCGCGCAGCAGCAAGAGGTCGAACAGGTTTTGACCGGTATGAACCGGCTCAACGCCTGCGCGGCCCCGCTGTTTTCTTTGATCAGCCGGGTGCGCAATCGTGCTCAACACATGGATGCGGACAAGCTGCGTCAATCCGTTGTGGCCGAGGTCCGGGCGTTTGAAAACCGCGCGCTTCAGGCCGGGATACCGGCACAAACCGTCAAGGCGGCGCGCTATTCGCTCTGCGCAACGCTAGACGATGTGGTTCTGAACACCCCGTGGGGAGGACAATCAAGCTGGGGCCTGCAATCCATGGTGGGCACGTTCCACCGCGAAACTGTGGGTGGTGATCGATTTTATGATCTTCTTGCGCGACTTGAGAAAGAGCCGGCCAACAATATCGACCTTCTTGAATTCATGTACATGTGCCTGTCGCTTGGTTTTGAAGGCAGGCTGCGCGTTGATCAGGGCGGTCCGGACAAACATATGCGCATTCGGGCGGGTCTGGCCAATGTCATCCGCGCACAGCGTGGCGCGATGGAACGGGATTTGTCGCCCAACTGGAAAGGGGTCGAAAAGCCCTATCGTGCGCTGTCCGCGTGGAAACCGGTCTGGATCGCGCTGGGCGTCACGGGGCTTTTGTTGATCACAGAATTTGCCAGCCTGAGCTATGTTTTGTCCAACCGGACGGAAAACCTGATCGGTCAATTGTCCATCATCGAGGCTGGTCCCGTGGCAGAACTGGAACGCCGCGCGCCTCCACCGCCGCCACCGCCGCCAGTCGACACACAAGCGGTCCAGCTTGAGAAATTCGTGACCTTCCTAAAACCGGAAATCGACGAAGGATTGGTCAAGGTGTTTGGCCAAGGCAACACGCTTGTTATCCGGATTGCCGGATCGGGCATGTTCGGCTCCGGCTCTGATGTCCTTGTCGAGAAGTTTCACAACACCATCAACCGCGTGGCCACTGCCTTGAACGACGAACCGGGCAAGGTGATCGTTGTGGGGCACTCCGACAACGTTCCAATCCGCTCTTCGCGGTTCCCGTCCAATATGCACCTCTCTCTGGCTCGCGCGAAATCGGTGATGACCAAGATGGCAGACTCGATCGATGACGATGCCCGTCTCAGCGCCGAAGGCCGTGCTGATGCGGAACCCATTGCAGATAATGCAACGCGCGAAGGCCGCGCCACCAACCGACGTATCGAAGTTGTTCTGGTGCGGGAGTCTGAGGCATGAAAGTTTTGAGATTTTTCACATCCATTTATTTCGGCTTATTCTTTGCGGCATGTGTTCTGTCGCTTTTGGTTTGGTATCTCGGCCCTCTGATCGGAACTGACCAGACCCGTCCATTCGGGTCGGTGATGGCGCGGCTTCTGACGGTCGGGGTGTTCACGCTGATCTTTGGCGGTATCGGGCTGGGCATCTTCTTGGTGCGGCGCAAGCGCGAAGCCCAGATGACCGAAGAAATCGCGGCCAGTGTTGACACTGGCGATGATGACGTGGTCAGCGGCGAGATCTCGGAACTGCGTGACAAGCTCAAGACGGCCATGTCCGAACTGCGCAAATCCAAGAATGGACGCAAACATTTGAACGAATTGCCGTGGTATATCATGATCGGACCTCCGGGTGCGGGCAAGACGACGGCTATCGTGAATTCGGGTCTGCAGTTTCCGCTTGCCGACGAGATGGGCAAGACGGCTATCGGCGGTGTCGGTGGCACGCGCAATTGCGATTGGTGGTTCACCAACAACGCCGTTCTGATCGACACGGCAGGGCGCTATACCACACAGGAAAGCGACGCGCAGGTCGACAATGCAGGTTGGCTCGGCTTTCTTGGGTTGCTCAAGAAGTTCCGCAAGCGCCAGCCAATCAACGGCGCAATCATCGCGATCAGCCTAAGCGATCTGGCTCTGCAGGACGAGATCACTCAAAAAGGCCATGCCGCGGCTGTGCGCGCACGCCTGACGGAATTGCGGGAAAAACTGGGCGTCCGGTTTCCGGTCTACGTTTTGTTCACCAAAGCCGACTTGATCGCGGGCTTCACCGAATTCCACGACAACCTCGGCAAGGAAGATCGCGAACAGGTCTGGGGCTTTACCCTGCCGCTTGAGCAGGGCAAGGGCGAGGCATCGCCAATCGCTGCCTTCGACGAACAATTCGCAGCGCTGTTGGAACGGCTCAACATGCAGTCACTTGAACGCATGCAGGCGGAAAGCGATCCGCAACGCCGAACGCTTGTGGCGGGTTTCCCGTCTCAGGTGGCCTCGATGCGCAGTGTCGCCAAGGCGTTTCTGACCGAAGTGTTTCAGGAAAACCGTTATCAGCATCGCCAGATGTTGCGCGGCGTGTATTTCACATCCGGAACCCAAGAAGGCACACCCATCGACCGTCTGATGCTCAGCATGGCACGCACATTCGGGATCGGCCGTCAGGCCATCGGCACAGGGCAGGGTGCAGGGCGCTCGTATTTCCTGACGCGTCTGTTCGAAGGTGTGATCTTCCCCGAAGCCGGTCTTGTGTCTGCCGATGACAAGGTCGAACGCCGCTACAAGATCACCAAATGGGCAGCGATCATTGCTACAGTGATGGTCGCCGCAGGCGCCGGTTCGCTCTTGGTGCGGTCGTTCCAGGGCAACAGCGAATTGATTGCCCGAGCAAATGCACATGTGACCGAATACTCTCAGTCCGCGTCTACCTTGCCGGGCAGCCCGATTGGCGACACTGATCTGGTTCCGGTCGTCGAAGCGCTTAATGCGCTGCGTGACATGCCTGCCAATCCGACAATCTCTGACCCTGCACCGGATGGGCGTCTGACCTATGGCCTTTACCAAGGCGAAGTCATTGGGTCGCAAGCCGCCCAGACCTATCGCCGCGCACTGAACCAGAGGCTATTGCCGCGCCTGTTGCTGCGCCTAGAGGAACAAATCAGCGGCAATATGAACAACGCTGATCTGCTTTACGAAGCTCTCAAGATCTATCTGATGCTGGGTCTTCAGGGACCGATGAACCAGGACCTGATCACCGAATGGATGCTTTTGGATTGGGAACTGTCCTACCCAGGCCCGGCGCGCGAAGAATTCCGTCAGGATTTGGAAATCCACCTCTCGGCCCTTTTGGATCAGCCAATGCAGCAAATCGAACTGAACGGTCCATTGGTGGAACAGGTTCAGACCTTGCTGTCGGAAATGCCTTTGGCGCAGCGGGTTTACAATGGCATCATCAACAGCCCCGCTGCGGTGTCTTTGCCGACATGGCGCATCACCGATGCCGGTGGTCCGGCGGTGTCGCGCGTTCTGGTCCGGTCGTCGGGCAAACCATTGACCGACGGGGTGGATGGCATCTTCACCTATGACGGCTTCAACAGCGTTTTTCTGGGCGAGGCGCTTGGCGTCGCGGCACGTATCCAACGCGAAAGCTGGGTACTTGGCCCGCGTGGCGAGGCGGAACAAACCGAACAGGCATTGGCCGCACTAAGCCGAGATGTTTTGGACCTGTACTACAACGACTTTATTGCCCGGTATGATGCCGTTCTTGGAGATATCGACATTATCCCGCTTGAATCCCTAAGCCATGCTGTCGAAGTCACCAACGTCCTTTCGGGGCCGACATCCCCGATCGTGAATATCCTCGAAGCGATTGCCGACGAGACCAAACTCACTGAAGACAGAAGCGGCGGTGCCGCAGGTTTGGCCTCGGATGTCGGCGCAATTGCGCAGGGTGATGTGCAGCGACAGACCAGTACCCGTACACAGCTATTGTTGCAGGCGTTGTCAAAATCGGCCAGCGCCACCGGCGAAGCGGCTCCACAGCCGCCCGGAGCATATGTCGTGGACCGGTTCACTTGGTTGCACCAGCTGACGCAGCCGCCTGAACCGGGCCTGCCATCGCAATTGGATGAATTGATCGGCTTGCTGACGGAGCTGTATCAAGAGCTCAACAAAATGAGCTTTTCCGGCTCTTCATCAAGCAGCGAAGGCGGGGCTGCGATCCAACGCTTCCAAGAGGCAGCAGCCCGTGCAGACGGCCCGCTTGAGCGGTGGGCCACACAAATCGCCTCGGGGTCGTCCGGCATCACATCGGACAACACCCGCACGGGGATCAATGCGCGTTGGCAATCAACCATCCTGCCGTTCTGTGAACAGGCCCTGTCGGATCGGTATCCGTTTAATCGCCGTGCCCGCGCAGATGTGGCGGTCGCCGATTTCCAGAAGCTGTTTGGCCCATCCGGTCTGATTGACAGTTTTGTCACTGAAAACCTGATCGAATACATCGACACGCGCACGCGGCCCTGGTCTTGGAAGCAGGTGAATGATGTTGATCTCGGGATCAGCCCGGCGGTTCTGCAACAGTTGCAATATGCCGCTGAAATCCGCGAAGCGTTCTTTGCTGGCGGTACTCCGAACATCCAGTTCCAGATGATGCCGCAGGCTCTTGATCCAAAGGCGGAATCCGTGCTGCTTGAAATCCATGGCAAGCAAGTGCCCTTTGCCCACCGTGGCGGCGCGCCGACCCCGGTGGCGATGGATTGGCCGGGGGGTGTTGGACTGGCGCGTATCACGTTCCAGCCTCCAGCGGCGAATGTCGAAAGTGTGCTGCAAAAGGACGGGCCGTGGGCGTGGTTCAGATTGCTGGATGCCGCCGAGGTACGGCGGACAAACGTGTCCGACCGCAAGCGCGTGATCTTCAATGTGGGTGGTCGCATTGCCATTTTCCAACTTCAGGCCGGCTCAGTTTTGAACCCGTTTGCGCTGCCAGCGCTCGCGAAATTCAGCTGCCCGAAAACATTCTAATGACGGCCGCGACGTTCGGAGCATTTGGAAAAATCCCCTCGGTTGGGGATTTTTTCCGCATAAATGCACCTTCGGGCTTTGCGGCGGTTTGGGATGAATGGCTTCAACGCTGCCTTGTATCAGGCGCACATGCCTACGGATCGCAATGGGATGACCTGTATATGTCAGTGCCGATCTGGCGGTTCAGCCTGTCACCCGGTGTTGCCGGAGCCGCTGGCATTATCGGTGTGCTGATGCCCTCGGTGGATCGCGTCGGGCGACGTTTCCCGCTGACCCTGATGCTGCCGCTTCAGGACGACGTACCGGTGGTACAGGAACACCTGAACGCCACGGACACTTTCGAAGCGCTCGAAGCGATTGCGCTGTCTGTACTGGATGACGATCTCAGCAAAGACGGGCTGGAAGAAAAGCTGGGGACGCTCGAACATACGCACACCCCCCACGACGTGTGTTGCCGCACGACGCCGGATTCAGTTGTCGCCTGTCGTGCCTCTGACCCGCAGGAATTGATGACAGGATTGACCGCTGACCTTTTGGGTCGGTCTTTTCGCGCTCCAACCATCTGGAGCACTCTGATGGAGGACGACACCCGTCTGATGGTGTGTGACGGTTTACCGGACGGATCGAACATGCAAGGCTTGTTTGATCTGGACGCCGATCTTTGGAAAAAAGGCATTTTATGAATGTTGTTAGCCCACGGGTCCGCTTCAACGCCCGCAGCCATGTAGGCTTAAAGCGCAAGATCAATGAAGACTCTGTTCTAGCATTGCCCGAACAGAGCATCTGGGTTGTGTCTGACGGTATGGGAGGGCATGAAGCCGGTGATTTCGCCAGTCGCCTGATCACCGACATGATCGCTACGATAGAGCCCGACTTGCCCGCGACGGATCGCATGCACGCTCTGCGACACGCCATTCAAAAAGCGCATAGCGTCATCCGGTCCGAGGCCGAAGCGCGCGGGGCGGTGACAATCGGTGCAACCGTCGCCAGCCTGATGCTGGCCAATTCGCATTTCGTTGGTATCTGGGCCGGAGACAGCCGCATCTACCGTGTTCGGGACGGCATCATCCAGATGCTCACAGCAGATCATTCGCTGGTCGCGTCACTGGTTGAATCCGGCCAGATGACTTGGGACGAGGCTGAACACCATCCTCAATCCAACGCCATCACCCGCGCTGTCGGAGTAGGGGAGGAGCTGGAACTGGACAAGGTGCGCGGCAATGCCGAACCCGGTGACCGGTTCCTTGTCTGCTCTGATGGTCTGACCAAATACGCCACGTTCAAAATGATCGAAGACGTGATGAACCGCGAACCCCTGGAAACAGTTGTTGACCGCCTGATCCAGATCGCGCTGGATGGCGGTGGTGCCGACAATATCTCTGTCATCGTTGTTGACGTGATCTGACACGCTCAAGCAGCGTCTTAGCGTGCCAGTGTCTCCAGAATACGGCTATCGAGCGAGTAAATCCGCGCGGCTGTGTTTCGATCCTGATCCAGAAACGCCTCTGAATAGCTAGTTGCCGATTCACTCGTCGGGCGCATCTCGTTGAAAAGTGGTGCGCTTGAGTGGATCACAAGGATCTTGGTCTTGCCCAAAGTCGAGTCGTCCACCCGAAACGCGAGGCCACCCGTCTGCTGTGCCTCTTGGATGGAATACGCAACACGGATCGCCATAGCGCCCTGTTGCCCATCACGTAACGCTTCGACCGAATTGTCCGGCCGGTTGAGGTTTGGCAGCAAATGAAAGACGTTTCCTGACACATCCAGAACCGACACAGACAGGAACCCGTCGGTGACCTCAGCCGGCAATTCGACGTCGATCACCGGATTTTCACCGACAAGAAACTCGCCGGTCGGGTTCGGATTGTTGTCCTGATCCCCTTGATAAAACGCCACATCAATCGGGCTGGATGGCGCTTTGGGCATCACCGCTTCGATCAGGCAGAGCGTTGGGTTCAGAATGTCGACATCAATGTTCACGGGGCGTGATCCTGTCACAGCACCAAGTGCATTAGACAGCGCAGCACGGCTTTCATTGCTCGACATTACGCCGCCCACATTGACCGGGCTTTCCGGCCCGTATCCCGCAATGGGGCGGTTGGTCAGCGACAAGGGTCCGCAATCCGCATAGGTGTTCAGGATCGGGTCCAACTGCTCTGGCGCGAGGATGATTTCGTCAAGCGTCAAACTCGGCTCGCCATTCAAGGCGCCCATTGCCCCGGCATCAAACGCGGCCAGCACGGTGTCATAGACGGGCTTGCTGGTGGTAGAGCCTTCAACCTGTGCAACATCGCCAGATAACGACACCCGCCACGTGTCCATCTCGTCAATTGCATCGACGACGCTCAGAACATCCTGCCCCCAAGTCTCGGCAATGGCGCCACTGGCAAGGGTCAGATCAAAAGTGCCGTTCTGTTGCTGCATCTGTTCGCGCAACGCTGAGGCGACCTCTTCGCCCGGCACAAAACCCACGGCGCGGGGCGTGCTGTCTTTGGCCTTCGCGATGGATAACCTGTAGGGATCGGCGACTGGCAAACTGGGCGCTGATGAAAACAAGCCCATTGCAAACGCGCCTGCCAGACCTGCTGCGACAACCACACCCCCGATCGCGATAGGCAGGACAGCTCCGCTTTTCTTTGAGTCTGATTTGCTTGGGGTCGCCGCCTTTTTCTTTGGCGCGTCAGCAGCTTTCTGCGGCGGCGGGGCGGTAACCGGTTCGGCGTTGTCGGTCGCTGTCTTGGCTGCTGCAGCCAAAGGCGCGATCACCGTTGCATCAGACAATAGGTCCTCTTCCGGGGCGTCGAACGGTTCGCCTGCCAAGGCTGCAACCACGTCCGCTGCACTCTGGAACCGCTGGTCCGGGTTGGGATTTGTCATCTTGTCCAAGATCGACTTCAACGGTTCTGGCACGCCCTCGGTGTCCAAAGGCTCAGATTTCTTTTGGACAACTTCCATCGGGTTGCGCCCGATATCCGGAGATTTCCCACGGAAGTTGGCAAGCAACGACGCGCCCAAAGAATACACATCGGTACGCGCATCGGTTTTGCCGGACAACTGTTCAGGTGCGGCATAGGCATATTTGCCTGCAAACTCGTTCCCGACAATGGTTTCGGCACCGGGATTGGTGTCTTTGGCAATGCCAAAGTCGATGATCACGGCCTGTGCCGGATCCCCGTCGCGCAGGATGATGTTGTCCGGTGACAGGTCGCGGTGGAAAATGTTGCGCTCATGCGCCGCCTGCAACCCTTCGGCCACCCGTTTGCAGATCACCAAAAGATCATCCGCAGACATCGGCCCTTGCTTGAGCTTTTTGTCCATGCCCGGGCCGTCGACATAGTCGATCAGCAGATAAACATGGCCATCGGCTGTGCGGTGGTTTTCCGAATAGCGCACAATAGCGTCATGGCGGATCTCGCGCATCGCTTCTTCGCGCGTGAGCAGCAGAAGATAATCTTCGTTGGTTGAAAATTCAGACTTGAGAACCTTAAGAGCGACAAGCCGCCCCGAGATTTCAGATCGCGCCCGGTAAACGTCGGATGTCCCACCGCGGCCAAGAATGGCTTCGACGCGGTAGGTGTTATTCACCAGATCGCCAGGCTTGAACAAGTCTCCTGGACGGCTGTCTGTCATAATGTCTCCGGTTTCAGAAGGTGACCGAAGTCATTAGCCAAGTGCCTGGAACTCTACGCGCCGATTTTCGTCGCTGCGCGGATCGCTGGAATTGTAGGGCGCGCTTTCACCCATGCCGATCGCCTCAAGGCGGTTTTCAGGGATGCCGCATTCGGTCACCAGGTGCCGCTTGACCTCTTTGGCCCGAAGAAGAGACAGGTTTTCGTTGTAGGATGCAGAACCAGAGCTGTCAGTGTGGCCGACGATCTGGAACAACTGCACATCAACCGCCTTCATGACCTCACAAAGCGTGGCCAGTTGAGGCTTTTGATCATCCCGCAATGTTGCGCTGTCGAAATCGAACTTGATCTTGATATTGACCTGATCGGCCTTGTCGACCTCATTGTAGGTTGTGGCAACCTCCGTCGTGGTCACGGTGGTGCTTACGGTCGCCGCAGGCGCAGCAGGTGCCGCGTTGTCCGAAGGAACAAGCACCAAACCACGGGTTTTTTGCTTTTCAAAGGCTTCGGCGATTTCTGCAGCGGTCATACCACCGCTTTCTCCCGATTGCGCAGAGGCGTGATCAACAACGCCAAAGGACAGCGTCAAAGCAAGAGTAAAGGCGGAAACAGTTCGATTGTACGACATCGTAATACATGTCCTCGAATGAAAAAGATAAGATTATTCAAGCTTAGCTTAGCTCTGCGCCCCCGGCAATGGTTTTGACGCCAAACAAAGACGCTGTGGTCAGGTTTGACTTGGCTTATCAAGGGGAATCCGCTTTAGTTGGGAAAAGGTATTTTCAGTTAGGACATTTGTTTCATGCGCCTTCTTCCGGCGATCATCCTGAGCATCGCGATCGTTCTGGCGCCGATCATCTGGATTTTTGTGCCAAAGCTTTTGCAAAACGAAGATCAAGGCGGTTTTGCGGGAACGGCAATCGACTCTGGCGCGCGTATTGAAATTGAAATGCTAAGCCAACAGGTCGAGGACCTTCAGATCCGGATCGAGGACCTGACCAAAGAAGTTTCAAAGGTTGCAACCGCAGCCTCGCGCGCACCCGTGGCGATGGCACCCAGCCAGACGCTTGCTCCTCAGGCCAACAGCGGGAGCGAGGTGTTCCAACAAAATGGGACCAACGACATTATTGATGCCTATGCGCAGGTTGTGTTGATCGCCAACCGACGCAACGTGAACGAGGGCCTGACAATCGCCGGTCCGTCTTATCTCACGCGCGTGTTTGGCCCGCCCCGACAGGTGATGTCAGACAAGTGCGAGGAAATGACCAACCCGCGTTTGGCCAGCAAACTGGTACTCGAAGACGTGGGCCCAATCCGGGTCCGTATGTTGAAACCCGCAGCAGATTCCATACGGCGCGTGTTCGAAGAGGTGCGTGTGACGGATCCCGATCTGTACGCGCGGATCGACACGGCAGGATCACTTTGCGTGCGCCAGATTCGGGGCACACGTGGTCGCGCCTCAACCCATGCGTTCGGGCTTGCGGTTGATCTCAATATCGATGGCGTTCTCGATACTCTGGGCGACGGGCGCACGCAGCTTGGGCTGACGATCCTTGCCGACTTCTTCAAAAGCGAAGGCTGGGTCTGGGGTGCGTCATGGGGCCGCGAAGACAGCATGCATTTCGAAGTCAGCCGTCAAAAGCTGGACGAATGGATTCAGGCAGGCGCGCTTTAAGCGCTGTCCCTTTTGCTGCGTCTTATCTTTCGCCGCGTCGATACGGGGTCATGAGTGCCTCGGGCACCTCTGCCCGACGTGCCACAAGGATCAGCGCGACGATCGACAGCACGTATGGTGCCATCAGAAATAACTGGTACGGAACCCCTTCAACCACGTTTTGCAGCCGTAACTGATAGGCATCAAAGAACGCGAACAAGAGTGCACCCACCAAGGCCTTTCCGGGGCGCCATGAAGCAAAAACCACCAGCGCAATGCAAATCCAGCCGCGCCCTTGCACCATTTCGGGAAAGAACGAATTGAACGCCGCTGTGGTCAGGAATGCGCCGCCCAATCCCATCAGCGCCGACCCTGCCACAATCGCCCCGATGCGCAATGCGTTCGGGTTCAACCCCTGAGCTTCGACCGCGTGCGGGTTCTCGCCTGTCATTCGGATCGCCAGACCCAACGGTGTGCGTGTCAGCACATAGGCCAGAACTACAACCGAAATCAAAGCAAGATAGGTCGGAGCAGTTTGGCTGAACAAGATCGGACCAAGTCCCGGAATGTCTGACAGTCCGGCTATGTCCAACGGCTTGAACGGTTCGATGGTCGGAGGCGTTTCGCCAACTTGTACGATTAAACGGTACAAATAGTACGACAGGGCGGACGCAAACAGCGTGATCCCAAGGCCGGATACGTGTTGCGACAATCCCAATGGAACCGTCAATCCGGCATGCAGGAACCCCATCAATCCACCGGATGCTGCGGCAATGGTAAGCCCCATCCACAGGTCGCCACCCATATACACGGTGAGCCACCCGGCCATCGCGCCCATTGTCATGATCCCCTCGATCCCAAGGTTCAGCACTCCCGCCCGTTCACACAAAAGCGCGCCCAGCACGCCAAAAATCAGCGGCGTCGCAATTCGCAGGACGGCAGCCCACAGGCTGGTGTTGGTCAAGAGCTCTAGTGCTTCGATCATCGGCGCAGCCTGTAAGTTGTGAAAAGAAGCGCGACAAGCATGGTCAGCAGGGACAAGGCGACGATCACATCCGCGATAAAGCTCGGCACGCCGGTCGCCCGGCTCATTGCGTCCGCGCCCACAAATACGGTCGCCACAAAAATCGCCGCCGCCACCACCCCTGCTGGATGAAGTGCGGCCAGCATGGCAACGACGATCCCGGCATAGCCAAAGCCGGGTGACATTGTCGTGGTCACGCCTCCGGTGACACCCATCACCTCGACAGCGCCCGCAAGCCCCGCCAAAGCGCCTGACACAAGCGCCACCCCCATGAGTGTGCGGGGTAGGGAAATACCCGCAAAGGCTGCAGCCCGTGCGTTCAGACCCGCCGCGCGCGTTTCCACTCCGAACACGGTACGGGTCAGGACCAGCCAAACGACTCCGGCAGCGGCGATGGCAAACAGGAGCCCGATATGCAAGCGCGTACGGGGCACCAAATCGGGTAGGCGGTAATCGCCATCCACAGGCACTGATTGCGGCCAGCCAAAGGCCAACGGATCGCGCAAGGGGCCTTCGATCATCAGCCCGACAAACAGAATGACGATAAAGTTCAAAAGCAGCGTTGTAACAACCTCATCGACGCCAAACCTGAGGCGCAGAAAGGCCGGTCCCGCAAGCAACACGGCACCCGCAGCCATACCGCAGACCATCAGAACTGCCACCCCAATCGGTCCGGGCAACCCAAGCGAATGTCCGATCCAGGCCGTGGTCAAAGCGCCAACATAGAACTGCCCTTCGCCGCCGATATTCCAGAGACGGGCGCGAAACGCGACAGCGGCAGCAAGTCCGGTCAAGATCAACGGTGTTGCGCGTGTCAGCATTTCGGTGATCGATAGCCGCGATCCAAGCGCACCGCGCAACATTTCGGCGTAGGCCGTCAATGGATTGACCCCGGCAGCTGCGATCAGTCCCGCTGCTAACACCAGCGCAGCAAAGATAGCGGCCAAGGGGGCGGTGGCGACCAGCGCCAAGGGAACGCTTTCGCGTCGTTCAAGCCGCATCGCTATCCTCCCAAACTCCGGCCATCATCAGGCCAAGTTTTCGGGAATCCGCGTCAGCCGCCATGACTGGTCGCGACAACCGCCCTTTGACGATGGCTTGGATACGGTCAGAGAGTTGCACCGCCTCTTCCAGCTCTTCGGATATCAACAGGATCGCCGCCCCTTCGGCCCGCGCTGCCAGCAATTCTGCGTGCACCGCTGCAATAGCGCCTTCATCCAGCCCGCGTGTCGGTTGATTGGCCAGCAGGAATTTCGGTCCGATCGCAAGACAGCGACCAAGGATCAGTTTTTGCATATTGCCACCCGACAGCAGCCGGATGCGCGTGTCAGGAGTGGCGCCTCGCACGTCGAACCGTTTGATAAGATCGGCCGCATGAGCACGGGCAACGGATTGGCGGACAAAGCCGGACTTGGAAAATTCTGGGCTACGCAACCGCTCTAGCACTGCGTTTTCCCATACGGTCATTTCACCGACAGCACCTTCGGCATGGCGGTCTTCAGGCACCCGTGCTGCACCCGCGTTGATCAGCCCGCGCGGACCAAGACGTCCGGCATCGACACCGCTCAGGGATAGGGTGCCGCCGCTTGGATGCATCAACCCGGATAGCAACGATCCCAGCGCGCCTTGCCCGTTGCCCGACACACCGACAATGCCAAGGATTTCGCCTGCATGAACGGTGAAGGACACATCGTCCAGCTTGGTCTCGTCGTCATCTGTCACTGTAATCCGATCAGCCACCAGCACCGGCGCGCCGATCTTTTGATCTTTGCGCACCGGCCGTTCGACTTTGCGGCCGACCATTAGTTCGGCCAGTTCGGCGGGCGACGTCTCGGCCGTCTTTCGCTCGGCTACCATCTTGCCGCCACGCAGCACCGCCACGCGGTCCGACGCTGCCATAACCTCGTGCAGTTTGTGGCTGATAAAGATCAGCGAAAGCCCGTCTTTGGTCATACCACGCAGGGTCTCAAACAGGCGTTCTGCCTCGGGGCGGGCCAGAACCGCGGTGGGTTCATCCAAAATCAGAATACGCGCATCGCGGTAAAGCGCCTTGAGGATTTCGATCCGCTGCCGTTCCCCCACTGACAAGCGCGATACCTTGCTGTCGGGGTCAACGGGCAGGCCAAAGCGGTCGGAGATCGCCATAAGTTTTTTGCGTGCCGACGTCGTATCAGAGCGCAGGCGCCCCATCGGTTCAGATCCCAGCATGACGTTTTCCAGAACCGTCAGGTTGCCCGCCAGCGTGAAATGTTGATGCACCATGCCAACCCCTGCGGCAATCGCCGCGCGGGGTTTGCCCGTAGGCAGGGTTTCACCAAAGACGCGCACTTCGCCCTCGTCTGCTTCGTAATGTCCAAACAGAATGTTCATCAGCGTCGTCTTGCCCGCGCCGTTTTCGCCCAGCAGAGCCAAAATCTCGCCTTGGGCGAGGGACAGAGACACATCCTCGTTCGCGGTCAGCGCGCCGAACCGTTTGGTGATGTTCGAAAGTTCAAGAACGGTGGTCATGTGGGCAGTCCGGCGATGGCGTGCGGGAATGGAATGTCGATCATATGCGCCAAAGGCTTCGCGAACTCCAAAAGGGCGGTGTCGCTCTTGGGCCGACCGATAAGCTGCGCGCCAACGGGCAGACCGTTCTCAAACCCGGCGGGAAAGGCCAGTGATGGCAGACCGGCAACATTGGCCCAAGCTGCGTTGGGAGCCATCGCTTCCATCTTCAGGAAATGCGCCACTAGGTCGCCGTGGTCCATTGGAAACGCGCCAAGTTTTGGTGGTGGGCCGGACAGAACCGGCATCAAAAGGGCATCTGCATCACCAAAGAAATCCAGAATGATGTCGGTCATTTCCATGAGGTCGCGCGAGGTGGCGAAGATATCCGTGCCTGACAAGGCAGCCCCTTCTGCACGCGCGGCTTGCAAGAGAGGCGGGAGTTCCTCATCCGGCACGCCAGTGGCGGTCAAACCTTCACTTAGGGCGGCGCAGAGGATCGTGCGGATCACGGTCATTGGTCGCGACACGTAGTTTTCTGAGGGACAAGAGGGCGCGCCATCCTGAACGCGATACCCCGCAGCCTCCAGCGTTTTTGCAGCAGCAAGTGTGGCGCTGATTTGCGTCTCGTCGCATGTATCGGGCAGGATCACAGCCACGCGCGGTGCTGACGCCACATCTGTCTTTGCAACACAGGCGAGGGCGGTTTGCACATCCCGCAGCGACCGCGCCAAAACCAGTTCGGACGAAATGCCCATCAGCCAGTTGTTGTAGTCCGGTCCCATGGGCGACACGCCGCGCGATGGCTTCAGCCCCCACAATCCACAACAGGCGGCAGGCACCCGGATCGACCCCGCCGCATCGGTTGCATGGGCGATCGCCACAATCCCGCTGGCCACAGCTGCCGCGGCGCCACCAGAGGAGCCCCCCGGCGTGCGGGTTGCGTCGAAAGGGTTGGTGGCAGGCGGTTGGCCCTGCGGTTCGGTCGACAACGCCAGACCCACCTCGGGCACCGCCGTGAGGCCAAAAGGCACCAAGCCAGCAGCGCGGAACAGCGCGAATAATTGGCTGTCCCGCTTCGGCGCTTCGATCCGTTTGGCAATGGCTGCGCTGCCCGCGCTTTGCTTTAGCCCGCGGACCAACGCGCCCAAATCCTTGCCCAGAAACGGCACACCGGAAAAGGGGCCAGGTGCCGCAGAGTCTGTCAACGCCAGAGCCTCGTCGTCCGATAGCATGAGAGAAATCGCGCCCGGGACGTCGCGAGCGCGGGCAAGGCTCGCCGCCATCGCCTCACGTGCGGTAATCCGCCCGTCAGCAATGGCGGCTGCAAGGGCCGTTGCGTCCGTCACGGACGATTAGGCAGGTTCGTTTGCGTCGATGGGGACTTCGAACTCGCCAGATTGAATCGCCGCACGTTTCGCCTCCATCGCGGGGATCGCATCGGCAGGCACCATGCTGTCGACATAGATCAACTCGTTGCCACCGTAAGACATGAACGAATATTCGGTGTAGTCGCGACCCACAGGGTTGCCTGCTGTAATGTCGGCAACAATTGCCTCAATCGTCGGGCCATAGTTCCAGATCGCGTTGGCGAACACCGTTTCCGGGTAACGCGGGGTATAGTCGATCAGCGAGCCGATCGCTTTGACACCTTTGGTCTGTGCTGCATCCGCCGTGCCGATCCGTTCGCCAAAAAGGATATCCGCACCGGAATCGATCTGTGCAATCGCCGCTTCCTGCGCGCGCGCGGGGTCAAACCATGCACCGATAAAGCCGTTAAGGAATGTGGCATCGGGGTTCACTTCGCTCACGCCCATTCGGAACGCGTTGATCAGCAGATTGACCTCGGGGATCGGGTAGCCACCGACAGACCCGAAGACATTGCTTTCCGACATCTTGCCCGCAAGCATCCCCGCCAGATAGGCGGCTTCGTGGTTGCGCGTGCCAAAGACGCCAAAGTTGTCGCCTTCCGGCCCGCCGGACGATCCCATCAGGAACGCCGTGTCAGCATAATCTGCGGCCACTTCTCGCGCTTCGCGTTCCACGGCATAGGATTCACCCCAGACCAGTTGCACACCGCTCTCCGCATATTCCCGCATCGCGCGGGGATAGTCGGTGGCGGCCACGCCTTCGGAGAATTCGTATTCGATCAGCCCGGCTTCGGCCGCCTGCTGCATCGCAAGGTGAATACGGCTGTTCCACGCGTTCTCGACCGGAGAGGCGTGAACGCCCGCCACTTTCACGACGGTCTGCGCATTCACGCGGCGGATATAGGCGGGCAGGGCCAGCGTGGCGGCAGCACCGACAAGCAGGCTTCGACGGGTCGTGTTCAGGGTCATGGCAGCATCCTCTGTGTTGGTAAGTTTGATTATGTGTCTTGCGGCGGGGCATAGTCCGCCGGGTTCACGCTGTCGGGTCGTCCCGCCAGCGAAAGCTGTGCAATGCGCGGTGCGGTCCGTGACAGAACCTTGCCGTGTTTGATGACGGCCAGCCGTGTCGCCTTGAGACGCACTGCTTCGATCGGATCGCGCGCTTGCAAAAGAACCATGTTGGCAGGGCCGCCTTCGCGCAGCGTTGGATCGGGCAGGCCCATCGCCGCAGCACCGCCCAGCGTGACCGACTGGAACGCCCAGGCCATCGCCTCGCGTGATGTCATGGGCACAGCATGAACGCCCATATGCGCCACTTCGAGCATGTCGGCAGAGCCCAGCGGATACCACGGATCCATCGTGCAATCCTGTCCAAACGCCACGTTCACCCCTGCGGCGCGCAATTCCTGCACTCGGGTCAGACCACGGCGGCGCGGATAGGTGTCGGAGCGACCTTGTAGCGTGATGTTGATCAGCGGGTTTGGCACCACGTTCATGCCTGATTCAGCGATCAGTGGGATCAGCTTGGAGGCGTAGTAATTGTCATAGGAATGCATCGCGGTGACGTGGCTGGCGACCACCCGCCCGCCCAGACCCAATCGTGTTGTCTCTGCCGCCAGCGTTTCCACATGACGCGACATCGGGTCGTCGCTTTCATCGCAATGCAGGTCCACGGGCAACCCGCGATCCGCTGCGATCTCGCACAGGCGTTTTACCGACCGGGCACCATCCTCCATCGTGCGTTCGAAATGCGGAATGCCGCCCACCACATCGACACCCATATCCAACGCGCGCAGCAGATTGTCCTCGGCCCCTTCGGCGCGAAACAACCCGTCCTGCGGAAAAGCCACCAATTGCAGGTCGATATAATGGGCAACGGTCTTTCGCACCTCGAGCAGCGCTTCGACCCCGGTCAGCGGTGCGGTGCTGACATCGACATGGCTACGGATCGCCAGCAGGCCCTGAGACACCGCCAGATCACAATAGCGCAACGCACGTTCAACCACGGCATCAACCGTAAGCGTGGGCTTCAACTCGCCCCAGAGCGCGATGCCCTCAAGCAGCGTTCCTGACTGGTTCAACCGGGGCAGACCAAGGCTGAGTGTCGCGTCCATATGGAAATGCGGGTCGACAAACGGCGGAGAGACAAGCTGGCCGCCGGCCTCGATCACCTCGACAGCATCGCCTTGCAGGGTTTCACCAACCGCGGCGATCTGGCCGTCCTTGACCGCAATGTTCACCGGGCCACGCCCGTCAGGCAATACTGCCTCTTTGATCAGCAGATCAAACATCGTCCCCACCAGTTTGTTCGCAGGCACGATACGCGCAGATCGGCCTTTTCCCAAGCGTTTAGAAAAACTTGATGGATAAAAAGCGGTATCGATAGAATAATCAATCGACAGGCTGTGCTTCTGTCAGATGTGATGAGTTATTAGGCAATTGCGTTTGACCACTCGCCTTTTCGATGAACGCACCAGTGTGGGTGCCCAGAGCGTCACACCGCAACGGGCATGCCCGTCCGGCGCAAGGTTCAGACGACGCAAGCTGCGTTCAGTCGCTATCAAGTTCGCGTTCAAGGACGGTCATGTTGGGTTCGGGCAGACGTGCCAACAGCTCAAGAAACAAGGTGCGACAGGTTGCTCCGTGCCATGCGGCGGAAAAAAGATGTTCCGGGAAGGTGGGCACCCGCAGGATCAAGCGGCGCCACTCATGCACGATGATCACCCGCAAGGCTGTTTGTTGCAACACTGTGAGCTCGCCAAGCGCTTCGCGTTCCAGCAGTTGATTGAACCGGATCGCCAAATCTTGTGACGCTGTTTGCACCTCGGGCGGGCAAAGCTTGTCTGACACCCATTGCGGGATGGGATCGCTATTGCCGATTGCCAGAGCGAATTGATCGTTCGACGCCGTTGCGCGGGTTGTCACAATGGCTTTGGGACCAACCTGCACGGCGGCACCGCTAAGGCGCTCGGATACGGTGTCGGTTTGTGAGGCCGGATTGTTTAGGACCAGATAGGTGATCACGTCTGAAGGAGCCGGCCCATAGACGCTTGGCCAAGCGGCGTTGGTTTCGGCGCGTCCCATGACAGTCAAGGCGTAGCGGCTCTGACGCCCGGTACGGTGACTGTCGATCCAGCCTTCTTTGCGCAGCCGGTGCAGCGCGACGCGCGTGGCCTCCGGTTTGATCCCGATTGCGGCGGTGATTGCGTTAACGGTCAATCCGCTCAGTCGGGCGTCCGGAGCGACCGCCAGATCACCGAACATCGTAACCAAGAGCGACCACACGCGCGGCGTGGATCGTCCCAGAACACGGGTCAAAAGGTGGCTGAACTTTGTATCATCCATGCGCAACCGTTACGGGGGCAATGCCAAAACGCCAAGGCTTAGCGCGGCTCTGAATATGCGTTCATTGTCAGCAGTTCATATTCTGCAACAGGCTCGTCCTCGTGATTGCGCAGGATCACGTGCCAGCGGACCTCGCCATAGGTATCGGTGCGGGGGGTCTTTTTCTTGACGGTCAACTGAACCTTGATCCGGTCGCCCGCGCTGACGGGTTTTTGGAACCGCAAAGTGTCGAGCCCGGTATTGGCCAACACCGGGCCTTCGTCGGGATCAACAAAAAGACCGGCAGCAAAGCTGAGCAGCAGGTAGCCGTGGGCGACGCGCCCTGGAAAGAACGGATTCCGTTTGGCCGCTGCGTCATCCATATGTGCATAGAACGTATCGCCGGTAAATTCGGCAAAGTGTTCAATGTCCTCAAGCGTGATTTCACGCGGGTCGGTGTGCAGCGTTTCTCCGTTCTGGAGGTCGTCAAAACTGCGCCGGAACGGATGTGTGGGGGTATGCGAGGTTGCCGCGCCCGGCACCCATTGCCCGGTCACGGCGGCAATCACATCGGGGCTGCCCTGAACGGCGGTGCGTTGCATATAGTGCAGCACGCCACGTACACCGCCCAGTTCTTCGCCGCCACCAGCGCGGCCGGGGCCACCGTGCACCATATGAGGAAGTGGCGATCCGTGGCCGGTGGCCTCGGCCATGCTGTCGCGGTTGTTAAAGTAGAGGCGACCGTGAAACGCCCCGGCCCCCAAAACCACTTCACGTGCGACCTGTGGATCGCGGGTGATGACTGATGCGACAAGACTTCCTGCGCCGCGATTCACCAGCCGTATTGCATGGCTCAGGTCTTGGTATCCCATGATCGTTGCGACGGGACCAAACGCTTCGGTGTCGTGAATGTGTCGGGCTGCATCGGGGTGGCTACAGTGGTAGAGCATTGGCGGCAGAAACGCGCCGTTGGTCGCGTCGGCACCCTGCACGGGAAACGCGTTTGGATTTCCCGACACGCGCTCTGCTTCCGTGTCGAGCAGCCTACATTTCTCTAGCACATCGGACCGCTGGCTTTGTGACACCAGCGCGCCCATGCGGATGTCAGGGTCTCGGGGATCGCCGATGGTTGTGGTTTCCAGCCGTTCGGACACGGCGGCAATTACAGCGTCCACTTGCGCCTTTGGGGCGATGATCCGACGAATGGCCGTGCATTTCTGCCCTGCCTTGGTAGTCATCTCGCGTTGGACTTCTTTGACGAACAGATCGAATTCAGGCGTGCCCGGTACAACATCCGGGCCCAGAATTGAGGCGTTCAGACTGTCTTGTTCGGCGACAAACCGCACCGAGTTGCGCAACAGGTTCGGAGCACTGCGCAGCTTTAATGCAGTATCGGCAGAGCCGGTAAAACTGACCACATCCTGTGGGCCCAGATGGTCAAGAAGGTCACCGATGCCGCCGGTGATCAACTGAATTGTACCATTTGGTAAAATTCCACTCTCCAGCATCATCCGGACGCAAGCTTCGGTCACATAGCAAGTTGTCGTGGCGGGTTTCACTATGGCGGGAACGCCCGCCAAAAGGGTTGGTGCCAGTTTCTCCAACATGCCCCAGACCGGGAAGTTGAACGCGTTGATATGCACGGCGACGCCTTGCAGCGGGGTGCAGACATGCTGACCAAGAAACGTGCCCTGCCGCGAGAGCTGTTCCAGATTGCCGTCCAGATACACATGGGAATCCGGCATTTCGCGCCGGCCCTTTGACGCGATGACCAGCATCGTTCCAATGCCACCATCAATGTCGATCAGGTGATCCTTTTGCGTGGCACCTGTCGAAAAGCTGAGGTCATAGAGAAGATCCTTGTGCTCCTGCAGATACAACGCGAGCGATTTGAGCATTCTGGCGCGATCGTGAAACGTCATCGCGCGCAATGCCGGTCCGCCAACGGACACGGCATGGTCGATGGCGGCACCTGCATCCAGCGTCGAGCGACCGGCGCGGGCTATCACATGTCCTGTTACGGCATCCGCAATATCTCGGGCGCAGCTGTCCGGTGCCAACCAACTGCCCGCGATGAAACTTTGAACATCTTGAATACCCACCGCATGCTCCCCTTTTGCTGTTCTAAGTATTTGACCGCACGATGACTTCATGCAAGCGTCGCGTCCATGACACCTGACGAAATCGCACGCAAATCTGCAGAAACAATGTGGTCCCAGGACCATGCCTCGCAATGGATGGGGCTGGAGCTAAAGACTGTGACCGAAGGCGAAGCATCGATTGAGATGACGGTGCAGCGACACCATTGTAACGGGCATGGTATGTGCCATGGCGGTGTTATTTTTACGCTGGCCGACAGCGCCTTTGCCTTTGCGTGCAATAGCCGCAATCAGGTAACCGTCGCGCAGCACAACACGATCACCTATATCGCCTCTGGCCGGTTGGGGGATCGGCTGACCGCGCGTGCGACCGAGATTTCGCTGACCGGGCGCAGCGGGATCACGGATGTGCAGGTCACCAACCAGTCGGGTGTACTGATTGCAGAGTTCCGCGGCTTGTCCCGTGCGATCAAGGGAACCGTGTTCAACGAAGCGTAGGGGAGGCGCAGCGGCTATGAAGGATTTGTCACCAAAACCCTCGGACCTTGATCCGATTGAGTTGGCTTCGATCGACGAGATCCGTAGCCTGCAATTGGATCGTTTGCGTTGGTCGCTGCGTCATGCCTATGACAACGTGCCGATGTATCGCGAAAAATTCGATGCAGCCGGTGTGCATCCGGACGACCTGAAAGACTTGTCCGATCTGGCGAAATTCCCGTTCACATTGAAATCGGACCTACGCGACAATTATCCGTTTGGGTTGTTTGCTGTTCCGCGTGACCAGATTACCCGAATTCATGCGTCGTCCGGAACGACCGGCAAGCCGACAGTGGTCGGCTACACCAAAAACGACATCGATATGTGGGCAAGCGTGGTGGCGCGGTCTTTGCGGGCGTCGGGTTTGCGCGCCGGGGATATGGTGCATGTGGCCTATGGGTACGGGTTGTTTACCGGTGGTCTAGGTGCGCATTACGGCGTCGAGAAACTTGGTGGGACCGTGGTTCCTATGGGCGGTGGCCAGACCGAAAAGCAGGTGGGCCTGATCACTGATTTTCAGCCCAAAGGCATCATGGTGACGCCGTCCTATATCCTCAATATCCTTGAGGCATTTCACAAAGCGGGGCTCGATCCGCGCGCGTCCTCTTTAGAGGTTGGCGTGTTTGGCGCCGAGCCGTGGACCAATGCAATGCGCGCCGAAATCGAGGACGCGTTTGATATGCATGCCGTCGATATCTACGGGCTTTCCGAAGTGATCGGGCCGGGTGTGGCCAATGAATGTGTGGAAACCAAAGACGGGCTGCATATCTGGGAAGACCACTTTTACCCCGAGATCATCGACCCCGAAACCGGAGAAGTTTTGCCCGATGGCGAAAAGGGCGAAATGGTGTTCACCAGCCTGACGAAAGAGGGCATGCCGATCATCCGCTACCGCACCCGTGATTTGACGCGGCTCTTGCCGGGAACCGCGCGGTCGATGCGGCGGATGGAGAAAGTGACAGGACGCAGCGACGACATGATGATCCTGCGTGGCGTCAATGTGTTTCCGACACAGATCGAAGAAGAGGTCATGGCAACCGGTGGCCTTGCGCCGTATTTCCAGATCGAGCTTTACAGTGCTGGCCGAATGGATGCGATGCGCGTTCTGGTCGAGGCGTTGCCTGATGCCGCCAGTGATCTGTCCCGACAGGCTGCGGCGACTATGTTGACGGAACGGATCAAAGATCACGTTGGTGTCTCTGTTGAAGTGCTGGTCGGTGATCCGGGCTCAGTGGCGCGATCGCAGGGAAAAGCTGTGCGGGTGGTCGACAAACGCGCGTGATCTTTCCCCGGCGAAAACAGATAAAGTTTTAAATCGTAAGCTGCTGTTAACACGGCATCACGCAGGATCCTCTGACTTAATGGATTGGGGGATCCACATGACAATGGTGTTTGGTGCGTGGCTGGATCTTGTGGCCGCTTTGGGTTTGATCGCGGCGCTTAGCTCGGTTTACGCCCGGCTGCGACGTGTGCAGCGCTATCCGCGGTTCTGTCAGCTTTTGATGGGCGTTTGTTTCGGGCTGGTTGCCTTGTTCGAAATGTACCACCCGATTGAACCCTTTGAGGGCTTGATTATTGATCTGCGGACGGTGCCAATTGCCCTCGCGGGTGCATTCCTCAATTGGCCTGCAACCTTGGTGACAACTGGTATCAGCCTGATTGCGCGGGCAAGTATTGGCGGGCTTGGCATGTGGGCTGGTATGCTGGGCATGCTTCTCGCAATGGGGGCATCACGGCTCTGGCTACACGTGTACCGTGCCCGCCCCAAGCGCGGGTTCATGTCAGGTGTCGTACTGGCCGCGATGATGTCGGTTCATTTGGTGGGCGGACTCGTCCTGCCAACTGAGATTGCGCATTGGTTTTTTAGTGTTGCGGCACCGATCATCTTGCTCCTCAACATGCTCACAGTGCCGATGCTTGCCGCAGTGCTGGAGGCAGAGCGGCGAAGCTTCGAAACAGAGCAGTCCTTACGCAGTTCGGCGACCGTAGATGCGGATACAGGACTCATGTCATTGCCCGCCTTGCTGCGCGAATGCGCCGTGCGAGCAACCGCTTTGGGGGATGGGTCGTATACCCATGCTTTGATCGTGCGCATTCGGCCGCCTCATATGATGTCGGTCTGGAACACGCGCGGCATGCAAAAACGGTTGGTCGCGGCGATGCGCATGCGGTTGAGCCTGGTTCTGCCGCATTGTGATTTGGCCAGTATTCACGGCAGCTCTGCGTTGGTCTTGCCGCTGACACAAGCGGAATTGCTGAACATCGAGGATACCAAAACATGCGTACGCCGGGCCGCAACCGAAGACCCCTATGCGTTGAACGGAACTTGCGGTCACCGGATTTCTATCGATCTCTATGTCCATGATTGCGCGTCGGAAACCGCCACTCTGGATGCACTTCTGGATGGTAAACCAAAACTGGCGCTGGGCCGGTCACGCACAATTGGCAAACGTTTGTCACACACAAAGAAGTTGCGTGACATTCCGCGCAGGTCGGATCGACAGGACGATCCAAAGCTGCAATCCCTGTTTGCTAAGGCTGATTTTTTGATGAAACAGAAATCAGGCATGGGTATGAACTCTGGTTGATTGTTACACCATGCCTGCGTCGTCAGGGATAAACTCAAGCCAATTTGCTCTTGTTCCGTCGCTGCGAAATAGAGTTGTCCGCAGAAATGCGTATATGCGAGCGGGTGGTCCGGTGTCGGACTGCTGAGCGGGTGTCCATCGGAAGGCGGGTTGAGGTCGTTTCCGAATGCATTAAGTTTCACCGTATCTGAACGCGAGCGGTGACACCCAAGATGAACAATTTTTTTATTGTAGCCTTGGTCTTGGCGGCTGGTGTTGCCATCGGCGCGTGGACAGGTCTTGCCCCATCACAGGCACGGGATGAGGCCGCAACAGGGGCTATGTCAGCGCGAGAATTTTCGCAGGATAGCCCGCTTCTTTTGCCGGATATCCTGACAGTCGTATATGACGCGTTCGGCCAGACAGAAGAAGCCGCAATCTATGACCGCTTGGCCGAGGTGGCGACGGGACCCGCGCTTGAGCAACTTTATCTGGAGCGCGTCGGTGCGATGGCCGGAGGTGGGTTGAACCCTGATCAGGAAATCCACGAGGTTTCTTTGTTGAACATGAGTGCCCGGCCTAAGGGCGACACTGTCGAGATCGCAGCGAAATGGCGCGTCCTTGGAGTGGTCGGCCACTCCGAACACATGCACATGCGTGGCAACGCCTACGCCGCAGATCTGGTGATGGCGTCAGACAATGGCACGTGGAAGATAAACGGCTTTACTCTTACCGATGTCGACCGCACCGGCGCTGGCACCATCGAGATGAATGATGACGCTCCGGCACAGGATGCGGAGGACAAAAGTTGATCACTGCGCGCGATCTTGCCTTCGCCTATCCGCGTGGTGGCTTTGCGTTGGATGTGCCGTCATTGGACGTGGCGCAGGGCGAAAAACTGGGCGTTATCGGGCCAAGCGGAACGGGGAAAACGACGCTTTTGAACCTTGTGGCAGGATTGGTGCCAGCGGATCGAGGCAGGCTGCGTGTTGCTGAAACGGATCTGACAGCGCTTGACGAAAGCGGCCGCAGACGGTTTCGCGCGCGCCACATCGGGTTTATTTTTCAGAATTTCGCGCTGGTCGATTACCTGAACGCGTTTGAGAATATTCTCTACCCGTACCGCGTCGGGCTTGGCCTGAAGCTTGATGCAACGGTTCGGAGCCGTGCGGATGAACTGGCTGAGGCATGTGGCATCGCACATCGGCTTAAAAGCCATCCTAGCGCGCTCAGCGGTGGCGAGCAGCAGCGGGTGGCAATCTGCCGGGCTTTGGTCACGCAGCCCGCGCTGATCCTCGCGGACGAGGCGACGGGCAATCTTGATCCGGAAACCAAAGAGGCGATCCTTGATCTTCTTTTTGCACGGGCTGATGACATGGGGGCGACCGTCCTTGCGGTGACGCATGACCACGATCTTTTGCCTCGGTTCGACCGTGTGATCGACTTTGCCGCGCTAAGGCAGGCCGCATGAACGCGCTGTTTCTGGCCTTTTCGCATCTCCGCTGGACGTGGGTCCGCAGTTTGGTTCTGATCCTTGTGGGCGCGTTGATCCTTGCCGTTCCATTGGTGACGCAAACCCTGTTACGTGGATCAGAAGACGCGTTGACGCAAAGGGCAGAAGCGACGCCGCTTGTTCTGGGCGCACGGGGAAGTCAGCTCGATCTGGTGATGAGCGCTGTGTATTTCTCAAATGACCGACCGCAGCCCATCACCCGGGACGCCGAAGACGCCGTTTGGGACAGTGGACTTGCACTGCCGATCCCGTTGCACACTGCGTTCGAGACCAATGGCGCACGGATTGTCGGCACGTCCCTCGACTACTTTGATTTTCGCGCATTGGATGTGTCCGAAGGGCGGATGTTTGCCATCCTTGGAGAGGTGGTGCTCGGCGCCGAGGCCGCCAAGCGGCTGGGCCTTGGCCCCGGTGATACGGTGGTGTCATCGCCCGAAAACCTGTTCGATCTGGACGGTGTCTACCCATTGGAATTGCAGATCACGGGGGTCTTGCCAGCCACAGGCACGCCGGATGACGAAGCGGTTTTCACGGATATTAAAACAGCTTGGGTCATTGCCGGGATCGGCCATGGGCATAACGACGTGGTGACCGCTGATGACGAAGGCAACATCACGGCAAATGCGGCTATCACCGAATTCCAGCGGATCACGCCGGACAACATCGACAGTTTTCATTTTCATGGTGCAGCGTCCGACTACCCACTCTCGGCAGTTCTGGTGGTGCCCTATGACACACGGTCTGGCACGATCTTGCGGGGGCGGTACCTTGATCCGGAAAATCCGGTGCAGATGACAGTCCCGGCAGACATCATAGGCGGGCTGGTCGATCGCATCTTTCGCATCGCCGCCTTGCTGGATGCGGTGACAGTGATCATCGGGATTGCAGCGCTTGGTGCGATAGGGCTTTCGCTGTTTCTGTCATGGAGTTTGCGAGCCTCGGAAATGGAGACAGCGCGCCGCCTCGGGGCGGGTCGTTTCACGATATTGCAACTTGCCGGCGCTGAAATCGTTGTTCTTCTTGGATGTGCAGCCGTCCTAGCAGCTGTTTTTGTGGCGGCTGTGACGTTGAACGGTGACGAGCTTGTAAATTGGATACTCGCTCTTTGATGTATCTGTCCTTTGTGACTTTGGACTGGAGATCATAATGAGAACTTTTCTGGCAACTGTTGCCTTTGCCGCAAGCGCCACTGCGGCTGCTGCGCATTACGGTATGATCATTCCCTCGGACAATATGGTGAGCCAGGAAGATGGCCGATCGGTCGAGCTGACGTTGTCCTTCTCGCATCCGTTTGAAGAGATCGGAATGGTTCTTGAACGGCCTGAAGCCTTTACCGTCACACATGATGGATCGACCACTTCGCTGCTGGACAGCTTGGACGAGACGCAAGTGATGGAGAACCCCGGCTTTCGCACCGATTACCGGCTGGAGCGTCCCGGCACTTATGTTTTTGCGATGACGCCGCAACCCTATTGGGAGCCCGAGGAAGACGCGTTCATCACGCATTTCACCAAAACCTATGTGTCGGCTTATGGCGATGATGAGGGTTGGGACACCGAACTTGGCCTCAAGACAGAGATCGTGCCATTGTCCAAGCCTTTCGCGCTTTGGCAGGGCAATGTGTTTCAAGGTGTTGTCAAACTTGACGGAATACCGGTCGCCGATGCCGAGGTTGAAGTCGAGTTCTACAACGAGGGTGGAAGCGCCACTGCGCCATCAGACCTTATGATCACGCAGACAATCAAGGCAGACGAAAACGGTGTCTTCACCTATGCCGTTCCGACGTCGGGTTGGTGGGGCTTTGCCGCGCTCAATACTGCAGAGGAGCCGATGCAGTTCGAAGGCGAGGATAAGGCGCATGAATTGGGTGCCGTGATATGGGTACATTTTGAACCATGGGGTGCGCAATGATCCGGATATTTGCGGTTTTGTTAAGCCTTGCGCTCGCCATGCCTGCTGTGGCCCATGATTTGCGTGTGTTTGCCTCTGTCGCGGGCGAAACCGTGACAGTCGAGACCAAGTTTTCATCGGGCCGCGTTCCCACCGGGGGTGAAGTTCGCGTTCTGGATGCCGAAAATGTTGTCTTGATCACGATGGAGATCGGGGAACAGGGGCTGACTGAATTCACTCTGCCAATCGGGGCCAAAGAGACCGGCGTGTTGATCGAGGTTGATGTCAGTGAAGGTCACTCTGACTATTGGGTGCTGACCCCCGACGATATTGCACATGGGCAGGGGACAAATTGATGATTGCAAGACTTGCAGTTTTGGCAATTTGCGCCGCGACGTCGGCGGTCGCGCAGGACAAACCTGTCGTCGCTGCTGTGAACTATCCGTTGGCCTGGATGGCAGAACGGTTGGGCGGCGATGCAGTTGAGGTCCTGTTTCCCGTACCTGAGGATCGCGACCCGTCTTTTTGGCGACCGGGCCTTTCGGATATTTCGGCCATTCAACAAGCGGATGTCATTGCGCTGAATGGCGCCGGGTTTGCCAGTTGGACAGAACGCACATCACTGCCCAGATCGCGGGTCGTGGATACGGCGGCCGCCTTTAAAGACGCGCTGATCGCAACGCAGTCGGTGACACATAATCATGGCGCCGATGGCGAGCATTCACACACCGGAACGGCCAGCTATACATGGCTCGATTTCTCGCAAGCCGCGCAACAGGCTGAAGCGTTGGCTTCGATGATGCAGCGTCGTCTTCCTGAACTGCGCGATGGCTTGGCCGAACGCTTGCCGCAGTTGGTTGGCGAGCTTGAAGCGCTTGATGCAGACGCGCGCGGTGCGCTCGCCAGGCTGAAGGATACGACAATCCTCGCCACGCATCCGCGCTATCAGTATTTTGCCAGAGCCTACGGTTTGGACATTGCCGCGTTGGAATGGGATGCGGGGGCGATGCCGGACGCGGATCAATGGCCGGTGCTTGAACGCATGATGGCAGAGACCGGTGCCCGAGTTCTCATCTGGGAAGCCCGACCACCAGAAGACGCGACCGTCAAAGCCGATGCGCTGGGCTTGCAGTCTGTGGTCTTTTCTCCGTTGGCAGGCCTGCCGAGGGATGGTGATTTCCTCACTATTATGCGCGATCAGATTGCGGATTTGGCCGCCGCCGGAGGGTAGGGGACTTATCCCTGTACCCGTTATGGCCCGGATCAAATCGGCGGTGCCGCGCGTTCGGTCATCAATTTGCGCGCTGTCACCCGTTCGCGGTGGATCATGTACAGGCCCGAGCCAATGATAATCGCGATGCCTGTCAGGGTCAGCGCATTGGGAAAGTCTTGAAACACCAGATAGCCCAGCAGGGTTGCCATCGGCAGTTCAAGATATTGCAGGGGTGCCAGCGTGGCCGAGGGGGCCAGTGACAGGGCGTAGGTCATCATCATATGGCTGACGGTCGCAAAGAACCCAACACCGAAAAGCCACAGCCAGACACGTCCTGAGGGCCACACAGGATCAAGCAACTCGGACCCTGTGCCTTGCGACAGGACCATCAATGGCATGCACATGAGGCTGGCGATCAGCCCGGTGTGAAACTGCAAGGTGACCGGATGCATGCGCCGGGACAGGCCGCGCGTCACAAGGATATAGAAGGCAAAACCAACCGCTGTGCCCAGAGGAAAGAGGGCCACTGCCCCAAAGGCTGCAAAGCTGGGCTGGATGACGAACAGCACGCCAACAAATCCAACCATCGCTGCACCGACCCGTCTTGGGCCGACATCTTCGCCAAGATAAAACTTGCCCACGAGCAGCACGATGAAGGGTGCAACAAACACAATTGCCAGCGCATCTGCCAGCGGCATGACGCGAATGGCCGCAATGAAGCAAAATGTCGAAACAAGAAGAAGTGCCGCGCGAAACACCAATGCCAACCATTGACTGCGCGCTACCCGCAATGACAGCCGCATGAGCCAAACCACTGGCGCCATCAGTGCACATTGCACAAGAAACCGTGCCGCGGTGATCTGCCCGACCGGGACGGTGTCTGAGGCGAGTTTGGCGGCCACATCCAGCAAGGGTGCGGTGACGCAAAACCCGATCATCAGCGCGACACCGGCAAGGATGCGGTCCGTGGACGGGGCAGGGGACGTCACATTGGTCATGATGGTCGGATAAGACCACAAAAAGCCTGCGTCTATCCAGTTTCCGACCCATAGCCGCGCAGCGCCGTCTGGTGCAGGAATTGTTCGAGGTTTTGAGGGTGGATGGTGGCGTGGGGGGGACTCGAACCCCCGACCTAACGATTATGAGTCGTTCGCTCTAACCAACTGAGCTACCGCGCCGGACCGCCGCGTGAGTACGGGCGACTCCGCTTGGCGTCAAGGGCTAATCTTGCGTTTTTTGTCAATGACCAGAGCCAAAGTCTCCTGCTTTGGATCGGCGATTTCGCACGGGTGCGAACGCGGTGCCGCGTTCGCGATTTCCGACTTATCGAAAATCCACCCAATCCGCTTATTTGACGATCTTTTCGTCCTTTACGAACATGTTTGCCCATGCCCGATCAATCAGTTCTGGCGTCATCTTGTAGGGCCAACCTTCGAAGTCGCAGACCGCGATCATCTGGTCGATCAGAAAGACCGGCTGATAGTTCGCGTAGACATTCTTGATGGTCGGGTACTTGGTTTTGAGAAGGTGAATCAGTGATTTTTCGCACAGCGCCATCTTCTTTTTCTTCGCTACCATCGAGAAAATCTTGAGGAAGTTCTGCTGATCTGGACCATCGATCTTGATCTTGAAAAAGATCCGGCGCAGGGCCGCTTGGTCAAAGATTTCGTTCGGATGGAAGTTGGTCGAAAAGATGACCAGAGTGTCAAAGGGGACTTCGAATTTTTCACCCGATTGAAGCGCCAGAATATCGCGCGCCTCTTCGAGCGGAACAATCCAGCGGTTGACCAGCTTTTGCGGTGGTTCGGCCTGACGACCCAAGTCGTCCACGATAAAGATACCGCCGGTGGACTTGAGCTGTAGCGGCGCCTGATACGTGCGGGCCGTTGGGTTGTAGACCAGATCAAGCATGTCGAGCGACAGTTCACCCCCGGTGATCACTGTGGGGCGGGCACAAAGCACATACCGCGTGTCAAAGCGGTTTGTCAGGCGAAGACCTGTTGTGGCGCCTGCAGTTTCCGCGGCGCTGTGCACAATCGGATCGTAAACCGTAATCACCTGTCCCGCGTATTCGATGGCGTGAGGGAATATAAATCTTGTCCCCCATCGCGTCGCGGATGCCGTTCGAGATTGAGGACTTACCGTTGCCCGGAGGGCCGTACATAAGGATCGACCGACCCGCACCAACCGCTGGGCCAAGATTGCCAAGCAAATCCGGGGGCAGGATCAGATGCCCCATCGCGTCGGTCAATTGCTGGCGCGAAATATGGATGTTGCGGATTGACTGGCGTTTCACCTGTTCGGAATAGACCTCTAACGGAACAGGCATCGCGCCGTAATACTCGGACTGCGCCAAAGCATCGAGGGCGCGGGCTTTGCCAGCGTCGGTTAGTTGGTAGCCCATTTCGTTGCCGTTGTTGGCATTGAGCGTCCCTGTCGCCTCCAAAAGCAACTGGCCACGTGCCAGATCAATCAGCTCTTGTGTGATGGGAACAGGAAGGCAAACGCTTTGCGCAATTGCGGTCGCGGTCGACACGTTCTTGCGAAACATTGTCTTCAGCATGATGTCACGCATCATGACGGGTTGAAGCTTCATGTCTTCAATGCGCTTGGGCGGAGGAGGCGCCATCACGGCGCTTGTTTCCATATTCATCAGTAGCCCCGGTTCGGTTCAGCCAGTTAATCTCTGGCTGAATGTCGCAGGCCAATGTGGCAACAGAAGGGCTAGGTCAGGTCAGGTTGTTGGCAGTCTACCGGCCAAACCAGATACCCAACCCAAGGTAAAGTGCCAGTGTACCACCAAGTGCCAAACCCATTGGAAATTTGGGATTTGTCCAGCTTTTCCAATGAGGTGCGATGTTTCGCAATCCGGTGTGTTTGCCGATCCGATGGGCCACATAGGCGGCCAGAATGTTGGCAGCAAAAAGCGCCATCAAAAACCGTAGGTCGCCAACGTGAATGAAGGGTGCGGCTGCGGCTGCAAACTTTGCATCGCCCGCACCCATAACCCCACCGGCGTTAAGGGCAATGCCTGCGATCAGCACCACAAGCAGATGGATGTAGCGCCACAAATAGGCATCAAGGGGTAGGGCGATCAGGCCCAGCACCGCAAAAACCAGAAACAGCATGACAACGATCTGGTTCGGAATGCGCATGTCGCGCATGTCCGAAAAAGATACGTAAACGCAGAGCGGAAGCACCAAAGGGAAAAAGACCAAAGCCGAGAACGCAGAGATATCCATGCGCTGGCTCAGTTCACGACGTTGGTCTCAAGAGCCTTCAGACTCCGGGAAGCGGCCTCGAAATGCTGCGGATGTGTTTCGATCGCTTCGCGTAGCAGGCCCTGGCCCGTCACCACATCGCCGCGCTTCACGGCCGCCAATCCCATCGTGTGCAAGAGTTCCGCACGTTCGATCTGGCTCATTGGCACAACCGGCAACACGTAGTTGCCCTGCGCGCCACGTGCCAAAACAAGGTTGTTCTTGGCGGTGAACAGCGATCCGTCATTCTGGATGGCTTGTGTGAAAAGCCTTTCTGCACCGGAATAATCACCACGTGTCAGCTTGGAAAAGCCCCAGTTGTTCATCACCGATGCAGGTGTGGTCGTCAGGCCTACAGCCGTTTCGTAGAAGCTATCCGCTTTGTCCCACTGTTTCTTGCTATCAGCGATCATCGCTTCCAGGCGATAGCGCTTGTAGGTTTCGTGGGTTGGAGGAATGGCGTTCAACACGGTTTCTGCGCGATCCCATTCGTTGTTGCGGATCAAAGCATCGGCCAGTTCGACACGGTCGTCGTTGGTGGATGCCTCGTTGTCGACAACGCGTGCCCAAGCTGCAACGCCTTCGGTGTGACGCTTGGCACGGATCAAAGAGATCGCCAAACCTCTGGACAGGTCAATCCTGTCAGGTTCTGCGTTGCTCGCACGTTGAAAGTAGGACACCGCTTCGTTCGGGTCCGACACGGACAACATCACTTCGTTCAGGTTTGTCCCGTCGATGACGTTGACCCCTTGGAATTCGCGGTCAACGGCTTCTGTATCAATACCTTGTTCGCACCCGGAAAGCACGAACGCACCTGCTACACACAGGGTCAAGATAAAGGGATGGCGCATTTTTGCGTCCTTTACTGCTCTGCCTCATTACTGTGTCGGGCGGATTAGGAAATCACTGCTGCCGCGCCGCACAAGTTTGTATTCTTGTTCTATTTCCTCAGCATACTGTGAATTTTCCAATTTTGCGAGTGCCAAGCGAAGATTATCCCGAATTGCAACACTTTCGCCATTATCGAGCGCAAAAGCCCTCCGAAACACCTGTGCAGCTTCGGCGGTTTGACCTCTTTCGATAAGCACAACACCCAGATTGTTCCATGCATCCGGGCTGTCGGGGTCGTCTTTGGTAGCGCGACGCAGCAATTCTTCGGCCTGGTTCAATCGTCCAAGAGCAAGATTTGCTGAACCAAGAGAGGACACGATCTCTGGCGTAAGACCCTGTTCGGCGGCGGCAAGTCGGAAAGAGCTAAGTGCAAGTTCATATTCGCCGGCGGCCATGAGCCGGTGACCGACGGTCAATTGATCGACAGCCGCGCCGCGTGGGTCAATGCTTGGGGCAAAAACCGCATCGTCAGACGTGGAAAAGCCGCCCGGTCCACAGGCGGCCAATCCGAAAGCGATTGCGATGACCCATATTCGGCTGAGCATCATGGGGTTAATTCATTCCAAGTTCACCCAATTTCTGAATGCCGACGACGGAAGGACCAACAAGGATGATCAACAGCGGCGGCACTGTGAACATCATAGTGGTCAAAGTCATTTTGGTTGGCAACTTGTTTGCTTTCTCTTCGGCGCGCATCACGCGCTTATCGCGCATTTCTGCCGCATAAACCCGAAGTGCGTCAGAAATCGGCGTCCCGAAGCTTTGGCTTTGGTTCAGAACAGTTACGAAAGACATCACGTCCTGCACGCCGCAGCGTTCGCCCATGTCGTTCAGCACCGTGGATTTGTCCTTACCCGCTTTCATCTCATAGCTGACCAGTTCGAATTCGTCGGCGAGGCTCGGATAGGAGGCCCGCAGTTCTTGGCTGACGCGCACGATGGCCTGATCCATGGATTGGCCCGCTTCGACGCAGACCAGCATCATATCGAGGCTGTCGGGAAAGCCGCCTTCGATTTCTTCCTGTCGCTTTTGAACGCGGCTGGTGATCCAGTATTTCGGGAACATGTAACCAGCGGCACCCGGACCCAGGATGTACATCACGGTCTGTTGGGTTGACGCTTCGGACGGATCAAGGACGAAGAAAAAATAGGCAAGACCGAGAAGCAGGCCACCAATGCCAAGCGCAAACTGCGCGAAGTAATAGAACTGTACTGCGTCTTTGGTTCGGTAGCCTGCCTGAAGCAGTTTCATCCGAACGTCAGAGAGTTCCTTTTCATCCTGCGGTTCCAGAAACTGGGCGTACTTGTTCAGCTTCTGGTTCTTTTGCTTTTCACGCAGAACGGCACGTGTCGCTGCGTCGATCTCTTTGCGGCCAGCATTGTTGTCAAGGCGATCCATTGGGTTGGATCGAGACATAAAGAACATCGGGATTGCGAGAAGAAGCAACAGAACGCCAAGACCGGCGATCATGATCATCGGTCCCGCAGGCCCCAACAGGTTATAGGCAAATTGATTGAAAGCTTGCATGTTGCGGACCTCAGACTTTGATATTCACGAGCGCGCGCATGACGATCAGGTTTGTGACCAGGAACGCGCCAACGACGAAACAGGCCGGGATGAACCACGGGTGGTCGAGCACCGCATCGTAGTAGTTCGGGTCGGTCAACTGGATCACAATCAATGCGCCGATGGGAAAGCCCGACAGGAACTTGCCCGACCATTTCGCCTCGGCGGTGATCGCCTTGACCCGCCGGAACAGGCGGAACCGCGCGCGGATCACCTTTGCCAGACCTTCGAGGATCTCGGCCAAGTTACCACCAGATTGCTGTTGGATCGCAACTGCGACTGCAAGAAAGCGCAAATCCTGCATATCAAGCCGTTCGGCCATAGCCTTGAGGGATTCACCAATGTCGCGCCCGTAGCTGGATTCATCTGCGATCAGGCCGAATTCAGTCGCAAGAGGGTCCTTGATTTCCTTCGAAACAATCGAAATTGCAGATGAAAACGGGTGACCAACACGCAGCGATCGGACCATCAGTTCGACAGCATCCGGCAGCTGTTCTTCAATAAGGCTGACGCGTTTCTTGGCTTTGCTGCTGACCCAGAAAAAGACACCGCCGATGCCCATGGCAAGACCCATGACAATACGCACGGGCAACTGGGCTTCAGTGCCGACGGTCAGGCCCACAAAGGCAATCACGCTGACGCCGATCATCACCATGATCAATTGTTGTGGTGTGAACGCAATCGCGGCCTTTTGCGCCCGGTCCGCAAGGATCGAATAGAGCGGCAATCCGCGGGAGGTCATGTGTTGGTCCATCTCCTTGCGGAGCTTGGCCAAAACCTCATCGCGCTTGGTGCCCTTGTCGAGCATCTCAAGGCGTCGGTTCACGCGTTTGTTCAGGCTGATCGATTTGCCGAACGCGACAAGGTAGACGCCTTCGACAAGGACGAGCACGGCAATAAAGATCAGGCCGTAGACGATCGGTTCTGCACTAAGTGTCATGATTAATGGTTCCCGTTGAAGGGTTCATAGATTGATGGCGGCAGATCATAGCCCCACATCTTAAAGCGTTCGGCATAGTTCGACCGCACGCCGGTGGCCGTGAAGTGACCAATGATTTTGTTTTCTGGCGTCAGGCCGACGCGCTGGAAACGGAAAATCTCTTGCATCGAGATCACTTCGCCCTCCATCCCGGTGATTTCGGTGATCGAGGTCATCCGGCGCGAACCATCCTGCAGACGTGAGGCCTGAACGATCAGGTTCACAGCTGAAGAGATTTGCGACCGCATCGCCTTGAGCGGCATTTCGATACCGGCCATCGCGATCATGTTTTCCAGACGGCTCACACCGTCGCGCGCACTGTTGGCGTGGATTGTGGTCATCGATCCGTCGTGGCCTGTGTTCATGGCCTGCAACATGTCGATGACTTCCTCGCCACGCGTTTCGCCGACGATGATCCGGTCAGGACGCATCCGCAGAGCGTTTTTGAGACAGTCCCGCGGGCTGACCGCACCTTTGCCTTCAACGTTGGGCGGGCGGCTTTCCATCCGTCCCACATGCGTCTGTTGCAACTGAAGTTCCGCCGTATCCTCGATGGTCAGGATGCGTTCGCTGTCGTCAATAAACGACGATAGCGCGTTGAGCGTGGTCGTTTTACCCGAACCCGTACCACCCGACACGATGACGTTCAGTCGTGTTGCCACTGCAGCCTGAAGGTAGACGGCCATTTCTTCGGTAAAGGCCCCGAACGCGACGAGGTCATCAATGCTAAGTTTGTCGGTCTTGAACTTACGAATTGAAACGAGGCTGCCGTCCACGGCGATGGGCGGAACCATCGCGTTGAAACGTGATCCATCTTGCAGACGGGCGTCCACATACGGGTTGGATTCATCGACGCGACGACCAACCGCAGAGACGATTTTGTCGATAATGCGCATCAGATGGCGTTCGTCTTTGAAGGTTACGTCGCTGAGTTGCAGCTTACCTTCTCGTTCCACAAAGATCTGATGTGGCCCGTTCACGAGAATATCGCTGACGGTTTCGTCTTTCAGCAACGTCTCAAGGGGGCCAAGCCCCTTCACTTCGTCATAAAGCTCTTGGTTCAGGATCATCCGCTCTTCGCGGTTCAGAACCATACCCTTTTCTTGCAGGCTTTCGCTTGTGATTGCGCTGATTTCTTCCTTCAGCGCAGCCTCTGTCGCCTGATCAAGCGCAGCCAGGTTCAAGTTGTCCAGCAGCGCGCGGTGCAGTTCGAGTTTGACCTCACTCAGACGTTCTTTGCGTTTTTTATCCCGGTCGGCGGATTCCGCAACGGCTGCCTTTTTGGGCAACACTTTGCGCAAGGACTTTGCCGGCGTCGGGGAATTGGCTGCTTCTTCGATCTTGGCGACCGGTGCTTTGGCCGCAGGTGCGACGTCTACAGCCGATTTTTTGTAACGCGAAAACATCTATCTACTCCTTAGGCCGCTTCAGCGTCGGAGCGTCCGACCTCGTAAAGCGACTGCGCCAATTTGGCGATTTCCTTGCGCAGCGGGTTCTTGGGCTGCTGAAGGCCAAGTGGTTGACCATGATCTCCCGCTTCGGACACAGCCTTACCGCCATCTGGCAGATGCAGATCGACCGCGATATCAAGGCTTTCCTGCATTCGTTTCAGGCGACTCTTGCCTTGCAGGTCCGTGAATTTCGGGGCGCGGTTCAGAACAAAGCGGATCTTGTCAAAGGGTAGGTCTTCGGCCTGAAGCGCGCGCTTCAGCCGGTATGTGTTCTGTGCCGATCGCATATCGAGTTCGATGACACCGAAATAGACCTGAGCGGCGCACAGCACGGTTTCAGACCATTGAACAAGGCTCGGCGGCATATCGACCACGACAAAATCAAAATGACGCGCTGCTGTGTCCAGAAGCTGCTGAACTTCGGTCTGGCCGATAATGTCGAGTGGAGGAAGATCGGCTGGCGAGGTGAAAACCTGAAGCTTTTCTTCAAATGTGACAAGCGCCTGGCCGAATGTATCCTCGTCCATTGTCTCAATGTCGGACAAAAGCTCTAGCACGGCCTCGCGACGTTGAACGTCAAGATATGTAGAGACAGCACCAAATTGCAGCCCGAGGTCCATGATGCAAACCCGAGGCCCGTTTTCCTTGGTGACGGTGGCCAGTTCCCATGCAAGGTTCGTGGCAAATGTGCTGGCACCACAGCCGCCGGCCATGCCCTGCACAGCAATGATGACCCCATCGCCGTCATGGGACAGCTTGACGCCCGAGCCATCGCTTGACGCGACGGATTGTGGGGCAGGCGGGGCACGCATGCGATCAATTGCGGCTGCCAATTCACCCTCGGGTAAAGGGTAGGGAACAAAT
Source organism: Marivita sp. (assembly GCA_043585115.1). Classification (GTDB taxonomy): domain Bacteria; phylum Pseudomonadota; class Alphaproteobacteria; order Rhodobacterales; family Rhodobacteraceae; genus Marivita. The sequence goes on along the minus strand of CP121326.1, from coordinate 1,093,271 downwards.
TCATCGGCCCCTTGGCGTAGCAAATGGTGCAACGCCGAAGGCGTCACATCATGTGCAATCAGCACAACCTTGATCTTGCGCGCCTTTGCAGCGGCGATGATTGCGGACAGATGGTCGACATCGGCCTCGTCTTCGGCATCGATTGCCAAAGCGACAAACTCCAGGGCTTCGCCTTCGTCTTGAGTGAAGAAATGCATGGCTTCGTCAAAACCAAGGTCGCCCCAGGCTTCGCCCAGAACAGCTTCCATATCTTCAATCAGAAGATCGAATTCCTGAACATCCCTGCTGATTGTGCACGCCAGAAGCGGCGCCGGTTCAGGGGTGCTTGGAAGGATACTCGTCATGTGCCTCGTTTCCTCTAACTTCACGACGCCCCATCGCTGCGTTTTGCAGAAATCGGGTGCGTCAGTCCCGACTCGGTCGGGTGGACTGCTACAGTCAGAAAGTCGGTGGAAAACTTGGCAACATTGGGGCCGAATTACCGAAATTGTACGGTATTTCGGGCCGATAGCATGGCCCCTGTCGGGGCCTTGCCTTTATTGGGTCGACTGGAAGTCGGTGCCAGCAATGCCTTGCAGTGTGGTTCGTGGCACGGCGCTGTTGATGTATTCGCGGTAAATGATCTCGGCATATTTGCCTTCAAGAACAGTAGGATGCGATCCAACAAAGCCCGAAACCTCGGTCACGGTCCGCCGATTGCGGCGTTCGCGGCCTTCGGTCACGATCAACGGCTGTGTTTCCCCGAAAGAGACAACCGCCTCAAGGCGATTTTTGCTGATCCCTTGCGAGGCAAGGAAGTTTACAACAGCGTGTGCGCGGTTCAAGCCAAGGCGCTTGTTATAGCCTTCGCTGCCAACCGCATCGGTGTGGCCATACACGCGGAAGCGGACTTCAGGGAACTGACGAATCCACTGCGCCTGTTCACGCAGGGTGTCACGTGCACCGCTGTCGAGAACCGCACTGTTGAACGCAAAGTTCACGGTCGTCATGACTTCACTCGCAAACCTTTGCGACAGATCATAGGTATAGCGCTTTTCACCATTCATGATCTGCGTGTTGTTCATGGTGGCGTTGCCAAAATCGCCGGTATCCAGCAGCGCCCCTGCCTCGCGGTTAAAGGCGCTGTAGACCGGGTCACTCGCGCAGGCTGCCAAAAGGGCGAGACTGGTCAGTGTAATCGGGATGCGTAGATTTTTTTGAACTGCCATCGCCTTAATCCATCACATAGCCATAAGAGCCGTTGAAGTCCTGTTTGGCAACTTCTCCAGCGGCACCGCGCAAATTGCGCGAGTCGCTGGCAACGCGACCAAAGAGAAACAGGTCTTTTTCGCTTGGTGGACGGACGCGATCAGTTGGCAATGCAAGCGCTTCGCCGCGAGTCGGTGTCACCAGGTGTGGCGTAATAATGATAACCAACTCGGACTGCTCGCGCTGGTATTCCGCGCTTCTGAACAATGCGCCGAGGATCGGGATATCACCGAGCCACGGCACCTGGCTGTTCAGGTCGCGGAAGTCATCCTGCAAAAGGCCTGCGATCGCAAAGCTTTCACCGTCACGCAATTCAACCGTCGTGGTTGTTTCGCGGCGGCTGAAACCGTCGATCCGGATGGCTCCAATGTCCACGCCGCTGCTTGGGTCGATAGAGGACACAGCTGCTTCGAGTTCAAGGTTGATCAGGTCTTTATCCAAAACGCGCGGAGTAAAGTTAAGCTCAACACCGAACGGCTTGAACTCAACCGTGATTGCGCCGTCTTCCTGCGAAACGGGGACGGGGTATTCGCCACCTGCAAGGAACGTTGCTTCTTGTCCGGACAACGAGGTCAGGTTCGGTTCTGCAAGGGTGCGAACGACGCCTTTGGCTTCGAGGGCTTCAAGCAAGATACCGACTTCAAGCCCACCTGCGTTAAAGCCAAAGAGGATTGCACCTTGCGATCCTGCTCCGGCGCCCAGTTTGTCTGCAACCGCGTCAACACCCGCCAGAGGCGCTGCATTGCCTGTGCCAAGTTCCAAACCAAGGTCGCCGTCAAGAACAGAGCCGCCTGTGGCGAGCGAGGCTTGGAGAGATTTCGAAACAGACCGCTGCATTTCTGCAAAGCGAACCTTCAGCATCACCTGCTGCACACCACCAACGGTCATCAGGTTCGAAACCCGTTCCGGTGCATAACGTGCCGCGAGGTCCAATGCGCGCTGCATGCGAATTGTGCTGGACACAGTGCCCGAAAGCACAATGCCGTCGTTTGCAGTGCGCACTTCGATCTTTTCGTCCGGAAGAATTTGCCGAAGCCGCTCTTTGAATTCGGTCACATCTGCCGCGACCCGGACATCGACATTGGTGATCAGCCGGCCGTTTGCGTCCAGAATCGTCAATGTTGTTGTGCCGGGTGTTTTGCCAAGCACATAGATGGTCCGGTCTGACAACGACGAAATGTCGGCAATCGATGGGTTTGCGATGCTCAATTCCGCAAAAGGAATTTCGCTTTCAACCACAACCGCGCGGTTCATGGGGACGTTCAGGGTTGATTCAGTGTTTGTCCGGATGACGCGCAACGTCTCAGCTGCTACTGGCTGCGCCAACGGAGATATAGCAAGTGCCGCGCCCAACAGGGCGGCCTTGATGGATCTACTCGTGTACATGTGACCTGCCTTTCCGATCACGCCTCAGGGTAGGGTCTTTTCGCCCGATATTACGACCAAGCTGCGCTAAGTCGGCTTTTATTGCAAGAATCAATGATTTCAGAGGTGCCTTTAATGTGGATAAGGCGCAACATAATGCTGCGCCTCATCAACGGTCGGTTTCTGTTAAGTCACCAAATCAAGTGTCGATACTTTCAGTTCGTACAAGGGATGGGCATCTCGACCACATCACCACCGCGACGGGTCCGGATCGTGCAAACTTCAAGCGCGCGTGGCTTTTCTGCATCTTTTCGGTCCGACAGTCCCAAAAGTGACCGCTGATCGACTTCGATCACATCTGCAACGATATCGTCGTTGCGTCCCAAAAGAGACAGAGACAACCGTCCGGTTGACTGTGCCTGAGCCAGACCGGCGACCTGTTGCGGGCTGGCCGCCACTGTAACCGTCCGCGCAATCGTTGTTTCTGCGGATTCAGTTTGTGATGTCTGGTCAATGGCGATCAGCTTGACACCTGTCTCGATCAGTTTTGTTACTTCGCCGTTTGGCATGTCTGGATCGTTGCTTCTCACGCGGCCGGTCCAGTACACATCAACCCTGTCACCGGGGCGTAGAAAGCCTGACACCCCCGAGGCCACGTCAACCTTAATTGCAAAGGCACGCTGACCGCGTTCCAGACGCGAGGTAAGGCCTGCATCCGCGCCCGGTTCGCTGACCTTGTTCGGCATGAGCGCTTCGTGCTTTTCGATCGGGCGCAATGCAACGCGAAGTTCTTCGCCTTCGGCATTAAGTGGCGTTTCGGTATCGAAATACTTCTCCGGCAGGGTCATTTTCGGCCAAGGCATCAGCGCGATGTCTTCATCCTTAATGATTTCGCCGTAGTCGATAAACCGTGTCGCAACATACACCCCATGTACAGGAATGCTTTCCGTTGCCTTGTTGCGTTCTTGTTCAAGTGCGGTTTGGTACGCGCCAATATAGTTCTGTGCCATGTAGACAGCGAAGCCGGCCAGAGCCAGGCCCGCGATAAGTACAAGTCCAAAGACGATGCGCATTTTGCCTCCTTACATGCTTCTGTGATGCACGGACCGTGTGCTGAAACATGGTTCAGTCTGTGGAATACATGGTCATTGTGTCCACGTGTTGAGGACAATGTGGCGAAACTGAGAAGTCGCGAACCAATCGCTGATTAAGAAGCGTGCCGCGCTGCACGAGCAAGCAATGGATTTCGCGATGCGGGCTAGTCCAAGCCTTGTGCGCTATCGCTTACAGATTTGGCAGGGTCGTTCGATGCCGTTGCTGATTTGTCTTGCAGCATGCTGAGCCCTCCGATTGCAAGCCCGATGGCTGTCGCGGTTAGTAACAACCAGTCGACCGCAATGGCACCGGCGTCATTCTTTGCAAACGATTTTAAAAAATGGATCACAATTAACACCTCAATAAACAGTGGCGCTTGGGCAAGAAAAAAGGCGCGCGGTAGCGCGCCTTCTCGTGTCGGTTTATCGCACACGTTATTCGGCTGCGGGCAGCCATTCCTGTGCGCCAAGAACTGCACCACCAGTGGATGTCAGAACAGCGTCCGTGTTTTCCTGGATCGCGGTGTAGGCAGCAATCGCGAGGCCAACAACAGCAGCGGTCAGAACGACCCAGTCAACTGTTACGGCGCCGTCTTCGTCTTTGCGGAAGTTTTTGATGAATTTGATCATTTTGATCTCCAAGGTCCTGATTTGCTCATGTTGGCCAAGTTCAGGACTAAATGTTGAACGCTTTCAATTTCGCGCCATCCCGTCTTGGATGAAGAAGTATAGTCGCCGGATTGGGGCAGCAGTTTGACAGCATTGGTCCGATTGTACAGCTTGCCTCGAAAGTTGATGAAACAGTCAAGGGCATGAAAACAATTCTAAAATTGTATTAAGAATGTCATCTCGCTGACAGTTTTGAAGTTGGAAAAAAAAGGCGCGCCGAAGCGCGCCTTCTTCTGTTGATAGATATCAACGAATTATTCAGCAGCCGCCGGCAGCCAATCCTGTGCGCCGAGAACCGCGCCACCAGTGGATGTCAGAACAGCGTCTGTGTTTTCCTGGATCGCGCCATATGCAGCAATTGCGAGGCCAACAACAGCAGCGGTCAGAACGACCCAGTCAACTGTTACGGCGCCGTCTTCGTCTTTGCGGAAGTTTTTGATGAATTTGATCATTTTGATCTCCATAGTCCTAGTTTGCTCACGTTCGCCAAGCTCAGGACTTTGTGTTGAGCGCTCTCTCATTCGCTCCATCCCGTCTTGGATGAGTATTTATAGCTGTCGGATTGGGGCAGCAGTTTGACAGCATTGGTCCGATTTTGCAGCTTGCATCAAAAGTTAACAAAAAATACTTAAGTGCATGTATTTATTGATGAAATAATTCCAAAAATTTTGATTTTTCTAAATTTGTCTAGAACAAACGGGCTTGACCCACCCTTAATTGGCGCCGTTGTAGAAACGAAATGGCCATCAAACTGCGATTGTGTCATACTATGTTTCAATAAAAACGGGCATCGAGCAGGAGCCTGCATATGAAACGGTTAATTCTCGTGGCAGGGATTGCCATGTCCTTGGCTATGGGCGGCGTACAGGCCGACCCGCCGCCATTCCCAGAGTTCTCGGCCAAGCGCGTCAAGCCGCCTTCATCAAGCTCAAAGAAACGGATCACGGTGCAAATTGCGCCGCAAGCGCCAAGCCTGCCATCTGCCCCTGTGAATGCGGCGCCGCAACCAAGAGCGCCCGGCGGCGAAACGCTGGCATGGTTCTGGAGCGATATATCACCGTCTATCTCTGCACAGGGTCCGGGACGGCTTGAACCTGCGCTGGTGCGGCTGTCCAATCCTCCGGCGGGGCAGGGGGTCGCTGCCCCTCGGTTGCAAGACCTGCACGGTATCGCAGAGCGCCATGGCAAGGACATCTTGCTTCACACGGTTGGCACGCGGGTATCGCCTGCCTTGGCACTTGCGGTCATTTCTGTTGAATCCGCTGGCCGTGCAGATGCGGAAAGCTCGGTCGGGGCGCAGGGCCTGATGCAGTTAATGCCCGCGACTGCCGAACGCTTCGGTGTTTCAGATAGCTTTTCGCCCGCACAAAACATCAAAGGCGGTGTCGCGTTTCTCAATTTTCTTATGGAGAAGTTCGACAACGACGTGATCTTGGCACTAGCTGGCTATAATGCAGGCGAAAACGCTGTGGTCAGGAATAACGGCGTGCCCGACTACGCCGAAACCCGTGCCTACGTTCCAAAAGTACTGCAAGCGTTCCAGACGGCCAAAGGCCTGTGCCTTACGCCGCCTCAGCTTGTCACGGACGGGTGCGTGTTCCGAGTTGCGTCACGATAGGACCGCGCCGGGGTTCATAATGCCCTTCGGATCAAGAGCGTCCTTGATCGCGCGCATCGCCGCAAGTTTTGTAGGATCTCCATAACGCGCGAGATCGGCCTTTTTTGCGCGACCCACACCATGCTCGGCACTGAATGTGCCACCAAGATCAGAGGCAATGTCATGCACAAGCCGTTTGATCTGTTTCGTCTCTGCGAGAAAGGCTTCACGCGACTCACCGTCGGGGGGAAAGACGTTGAAATGCAGGTTGCCATCTCCGACATGGCCAAAGCAGTTGATCCGGAACTCTCCGATTTGCGCAATAGCCTGTCGCACGCGGGCGATAAAGTTGGGCAATTCACCCAGCGGTACCGATACGTCATGGCTGGATACAGCGCCAATCCGTCGATTTGCTTCCGGAATGTGTTCACGCACGGACCAGAACTCTGTGCGCTGGCCCTCGGATTGAGCGATCACTGCATCATAACAGACACCATCTGCCTCGGCCGCCATGAAAAGTGTCTCTAGCGCGTCTGTAGGATCAAGACCTTTGGGCAATCCGATATCCATCAGCACCATCCATTCGGGGTGATGATCGCCAAAGGGTTTGCGAATTTCGGGCATGGTTTTTTGCAAAAAGTCCAAGCCCGTGCGATGCATCAACTCGAAAGCCGAGATGCTCTCGCCCAACTGTGATTTGGCAAGGGACAGCAACTCAAGCGCGGCCTCGGCGTCGCGGATGACGAATACGGCCGTGCCAAGGCTGGCAGGTTTTGGAAATAGCTTCAGCGACGCTGCAGTGATCACGCCCAGTGTGCCCTCAGACCCGATCAGCAAATTGCGCAGGTCGTAGCCGGTGTTGTCCTTGCGCAGGCGTTTTAACCCGTTCCAAATCGATCCATCCGGCAGCACTGCCTCAAGGCCTAGACACAGGTCACGTGTATTGCCGTAGCGCAAAACATTTACGCCCCCGGCGTTCGTGCCCAGCAAACCGCCAATCCGCGCCGAGCCTTCAGAGGCCAGAGACAGCGGAAACAGGCGGTCGACCTCGGCTGCGGCGTCTTGAATATTGGCAAGGATCGCGCCTGCATCGGCAATTAATACATTCTCTTGCGGATAAACCGCGCGAATTTGTGTCATGCGCTCCAGCGAAAGGATAAGCGGCGTTTCTGGCTCTCCCTCGGGCGCGATCTGACCACCGACAAGTCCCGTTCCACCGCCGTAAGGAACAACGCCCACACCGGTCTCATGACAGGCTTTGACCAATGCGGCTACTTCTTGGGTGTTGCGGGGGCGTGCGACAAAACCTTGTGCACCTTGAAACCGGCCACGAGGTTCTTCGAGATAGGATTGTTCCGCCCGGGAAAACATATCCGCGGGAAAGTGTTGTGACAGCGCGTCAATGAATCCGCTATCCGCAGCGTCGCGTGGCATAGGTATCTCCGAATGCGTTAATCCTCTGCGTCCCGAAGCCAGGCAGGCCGTAGAACCACCACCGTAGGGCGCGATGGAAGATCACGCAACGACAACTCTAGGAACGAACTGTCGCGACGGTCGATGACAAAACTGTCTTGCACTTCTTCCAGAAACGCATTGAGCGCAAAGCCCGAGAACCAATGCATTGGAATGACCACGCTCGAGCGCAATCGATTCACAATTCGCACCATCATATCCCGGGGCAGGGTATAGCCACCGTCGACCGGCACCATTACCACATCAAGACGGCCAATCGCGGCATATTGCTGTTCGTTTGGTTCGTGGTGTAGGTGGCCAAGATGACCGATACACAGGCCTTCGACTTCAAAGATAAAGATCGAATTGCCGTTATCCTCCTGCCCGCCAAATTGCGACCGGATATCAGTCGAGACGTTGCGCACAAGCATCTCGCCTAAATCAAGGTGGTGGTCGATGCCTTCGCCGAAGGGGCCCCAACCGGGCAGGACATGGGGAATCGCGGGATCGGGGTTTGCCGTCCAATGGGTGTCATGAGCGTGATTCATGGTAACCACATCAGGGATCAACGTCGTGTTTCCCAGAAAGCCGGTGAAATCTGTGGCGACGTTCAAACCGCCAGGTGTCTGCAACAAGAAGGTGGCATGCGCGACATAGTTAATACGTACCGAGAATTCCGAAACCGGGTTTGTCCATGATGCTTTCTGGATATAGGCGGCACCGGGCGTTGCATCGGCAATGGCGAGGCAATGGCTTGGGCGACGGGTCTCTTGTGCGACCGCCGTACTGCCGATGATCGCAAAGATCAGCGTCATCCAAAGGGCTTTAAGAGTCATTACCGCACCTCCTTATCCAGAGATAGCGCTGACGCTGACGCGGTCTAGGAAAACTATGGTGGGGCCAAGCCGCTTCGACGCAGCTTGAATCAAGCACGTTGAAAGGCGCCTGTCCAACGGTGTGCAAGCCGCAGAGCCAGTACTTCTTGAACGGTCTTGTCGTTAGCCGACGTCGGTGCGCCCGCGTCGGTCGAGGCGCAGGGCGGCGTACAGAACATGCGTGCGCCAGCGTCCGTCAATCTGCAGATAGCTTTGCGCCACCCCTTCATATTTAAAGCCGGCTTTTTCCAACAATCCGCGAGAGGCTGCGTTCTCGGGCAGGCAGGCGGCTTCAATCCGGCTGAGGTCCAATCGGTCAAACGCGTAATGCACAACCGCATCAATCGCCTCGCGCATATAGCCCTGACGCGCAAAGGGCTCTCCGACCCAGTAACCCAACGTGCCCGCTTGTGCTGGCCCGCGCCGTATATTGTCGAGAGTGATGGCGCCCAGCAGCATGTCGTCGCTACGCCGCAGCAAGAACAGTGGAACGGCTGTCCCACTGCCAATAGCGCGGTTGGCCCAGTAGACGCGGTTGGTAAAGGCACGGCGGCTCAGGTGATCTTCAGCCCAGCTGGGTTCCCATTTGGCAAGAAACCCTTCGCTGTCGCGTCGCAGCGCGCTCCATGGATTGAAGTCGCTGTGCATGGGCGGGCGCAGCACCATTCGTTCGGTGTCGAGCCGGAGCTTGCGCCGCAGGCTGAGCATCAGGCCACGCGTCGTTGGGACAGGGCTGACAGGTCGGGCGCATTGCCTACCGGACCGTAAAGCGCCATGGCAGCAGGCGCCTGACGCACAAGCTGTTCGCCAAAGGCCCGTACATCACCGGTGGTCACGCTGTCGATGCGCGAGACAGTGTCCTCAAGGGATGGCACCTCGCCCCAGATCTGGATCATGCGCGCCAGCCGTTCAGTGCGGGATGACGGGCTTTCCAGACCCATCAACAGACCCGCCTTCATCTGTGCCCGTGCACGGGCCACCTCGGCAGGAGACATGTCCTCTGCAGCGCGCTTCATCTCGTCGATGGTCAGATTGGTCAGGTCGTGAATTTCTTCGCCGCTGGTGCCTGCATATATCGTTGTCATGCCGGTATCGGAATAGGCTCCGGTCTGCGCAAAGATTGTATAGCACAACCCGCGCTTTTCGCGGATTTCCTGAAACAGTCGGCTCGACATGCCGCCGCCCAATGCGACGGAGTAGACTTGCGCTGCATAGAAATTCGCATCGCGGTAGCCGGGCGATTCAAAGGCCAGAGCCATATGCGCTTGTTCAAGGTCTTTGATCTGGCGGCTTTCGCCGCCTTGAAAGCGGGCTGCATCCGCCACCAGCGCGGGCCGTGCCACCATGTCACCGAACAGCTGTTCTGCTTGCTTGACGATGTCCTCGTGGTCTACGGCACCGGCCGCAGACAGGATCATCTGGTCGGGGCCGTAATGTTCGGACACGAATGTGGCCAGATCGTCTTTCGAGAAGCCGGAAACCCGTTCGGTTTCACCAAGAATGGTGCGCCCCAAAGCCTGATCCGGATAGGCGCGTTCCTGCAGCCAGTCGAATATGATGTCGTCTGGCGTGTCTGCCGCCTGTCCGATCTCTTGCAGAATGACATGACGTTCGACTTCGATTTCTTTCGGGTCAAACACCGGATTGCGCAAGATATCTGCGACCACATCCAATGCAAGGCTCACATCATTTCGGAGCACACGCGCATAGTAAGCAGTCACTTCGCGAGAGGTATAGGCGTTGATATAGCCGCCCACATCCTCGATCGCCTCGGCAATCTGAAGCGCGCTGCGCGTCTTGGTGCCTTTGAAGGCCATATGCTCCAGAAAATGCGCGATGCCATTCTGCTCTGGCCGTTCGTGCCGCCCACCTGCGGTCACCCAAATGCCGATGGCTGCGCTTTCCAGACCGGGCATGTGCTCGGTTACGACACGAAAGCCGTTCGGAAATGTGGTGGTCTGGACGGTCAAGAGGCGATCCGATCTTTGATGAGGGTTTCAAGCTGGTCTAGGTCGTTGGGCACTTGGGTTACGCGTTCCGAGCGCTCGAACAGGTCTGCCATGCGGTCCGGCAACGGCGGGCGAATGCCGCTGGCCTTTTCGACGGCGTCGGGGAATTTCGCGGGATGGGCCGTGGCCAAGGTGATCATTGGCACATCGGGGTTGCGCTGGGCTTCGGCCACTTGCACGCCGATGGCCGAGTGGGGGCAAAGCAATTCGCCCATATGGGTGTTCGCATGGGTGATCATCGCAAGTGTTTCGTCTTCGCTCACACGGCCGCTGTCATAATGGTCACGCAATACTTCCATTGCGCCTTGGCTGACATGAAAACCGCCCGCCTTGAGTTCGTCCATTAACTGCGACACTGCATTGCCATCGCGGTCATAGGCGTCAAACAGGGCGCGTTCAAAATTCGAACTGACCTGAATGTCCATGGATGGGCTGATCGATGGCGTCACGCTGTCCGTGACATACCCGCCGGTGGACAAGCAGCGGTGCAGAATATCGTTCTGGTTCGTTGCCACCACCAGCCGATCAATCGGCAGCCCCATCCGCTTGGCGATATAGCCTGCGAAGATATCGCCGAAATTACCTGTCGGGACGGTAAAGCTGACTTTGCGATCCGGTGCGCCCAATGACACGGCAGACGAGAAGTAATAAACCACCTGCGCCAGAACCCGGCCCCAGTTGATCGAATTCACGCCAGCCAGTTTGACCGTGTCGCGGAATTCGAAATGGTTGAACATGTCCTTGAGACGCGCCTGACAGGCGTCGAAATCCCCATCAAGCGCCAGCGCGTGTACGTTGGATTCGGTAGGGGTGGTCATTTGGCGACGTTGGACTTCGGACACGCGGCCATGCGGGTACAGGATAAACACATCCACTGCATCCAAGCCCCGGAATGCCTCAATCGCGGCCGACCCTGTATCACCCGAGGTCGCGCCCACGATGGTCACGCGCTTGCCGCTGCGGCTGAGTGCTTCTTGGAACATCTGACCGATCAACTGCATCGCAAAGTCTTTGAAGGCGAGCGTTGGACCGTGAAACAGTTCCAATAGGAAATGGCCGCTGCCCAACTGCACCAACGGTGCGCGGGCGTCGTGGCCGAAATTGGCATAGGCCTTGGCGATCAGGTCGGCAAACACCTCGTCGGTAAAGGCATCGCCGACAAACGGGCGCATCACGCGAAAGGCGATCTCTTCATAGGACAGGCCGTGCATCGCGCGAATCTCATCTGTGCCCAGAGTCGGGATTGTTTCCGGAACATAAAGACCGCCGTCACGGGCAAGGCCGGACAGCATTGTGTCTTCGAAACCAAGCGCCGGGGCTTTTCCACGGGTCGAGATATACTGCATCAGGCTTTAGCCTTTCTTCGTCTGTCGCAAGCGCCATACCAGCGCGATTGTTCCGATCAGCCACACAACGGCGAGCGAATACCACGTGATCGCGTATTGCAGGTGATCGTTCGGAATGCCGCTGGTGTCCACTGGCAGAGGCGTCACACCGGGATCAGGTGGCGACATGTTGCGGGCAATCACCAGCAGAGGTTCTGTGTTCAGGACGTCGGCCATCAGATCTACGTCGCGGGCGAACCACGTGTTGCCGCTGATGTCATTTTCAGGGGTCGAAGACGTCCGGTCATCGGGCCAGTGCAGGTTGCCGTCGATCTCTTTCAGTCCGCCGCTGCGGTCTATGTCGCGATCCTCGACTGGGATGAACCCGCGATCCACCAATATGCGGCGACCGTCTTGTGTCACGAAAGGAGAGATCACCAGGTATCCGGCGCCAACCCGTTTGCGGGACACCAGAACGTACAATTCGTCCGCTTCAACTGTACCGTTGAGCAGCACAGGCTGATAGCGGTCTGTCTCTGGATCGGCGTCGCCGGGAGCGGGCAGGGGGGCTGGGTCGCCTCCGATGCGGCTGTCGATCTGTGTCAGGATATCCCGCTTCCATTCAAGCCGCTGCATTTGCCACGTGCCAAGCCACACTAGAATGGCTGTGCCGATTAGACCGGTCAAAAGGGGCAGGGCGATACGGGACAAAAGACGGCTCCTGTGAATGACAAAGGCGCGCCGATCTGGCGCGCCTTGCTTTATCCTTGATGCGACGTCCCGTTCAAGCCGGAACGCGGCCTTCGGGGCAGGTTACTGGCCCCAGACGTAGATGGCGGCAAAAAGGAACAGCCAGACCACGTCCACAAAGTGCCAGTACCAAGCTGCTGCCTCAAAACCGATGTGCTTTTCCTGTGTGAAGTGGCCACGCATCAGGCGCAGCAAGCACACGAACAGGAAGATGGTTCCGATCACAACGTGAGCACCGTGGAAACCGGTCGCCATAAAGAAGTTGGCGCCATAGATGTTTCCGGCAAAGCCAAAGCCCGCATGTGTGTATTCGTAGACCTGAAGCACAGTAAAGATTGCGCCAAGAGCGATGGCGATGATCAGGCCCCATTTCATGTCTTCACGGTTGTCTTCATGCACCAGCGCGTGGTGTGCCCATGTCGCGGCCGCACCCGAGCACAGCAGGATCAGCGTGTTGATCAGCGGCAGGTGCCACGGGTCGAATGTTTCGATCCCAACTGGCGGCCAAACGCCGTCGATGGCGGGGCTGTCCGGTCCCATCGGGTAAAGTGCGTGCTTGAAGAAGCTCCAGAACCATGCGGCGAAGAACATGACTTCGGACATGATAAACAGGATGAAGCCGTATTTCAGACCGATCCGCACAACAGGTGTGTGATCGCCAATCTGGCTTTCTGTAACAACGTCGGCCCACCAGCCGAACATCACGTAGAGAACGCCGACAAAGCCGACAAGGAACATCCAGGGGCCGCTGTCGTGCATCCATAGCACAGCCCCGAAGAGCATGACGAACCCAGCGACCGAGCCAAGAAGCGGCCAGACAGAGGGGTTCAGGATGTGATAGTCATGATCTTTTGCGTGCGCCATTTTGGTCCCTCGTGGCTAGGCGTTAGTTCAAAGAACCGCTGTCGGTCGCGTCAACGTCAAGCATGGCCTGTGTTTCCTCAGGCAGCTCGATCTCGTGGAACGTGTAAGACAGGGTTATGTGTTTTGCGAATTTCGCATCCGTATCGTTCATGATCTCGGGATCAACAAAGAAGCTGACGGGCATCTCGACCCGCTCTCCCGGCATCAAGATCTGCTCTTCAAAGCAGAAGCATGCGATCTTCGAAAAATAGAGGCCCGCACCGTAAGGGGCCACATTGTAGCTGGCCGTCCCGGCGATCGGGCGGTCGGTGGGGTTGTAGGCTTCGTAAAAGGCAAGGCCCTCTTCGCCAAGACGCAGTTCGACTTCGAGCTGCATTGGTTTGAATTCCCAAGGCATGCCGCGTTCGAGCGATGCATCAAAGCGCACTTTGATTGTGCGGTCGACGATATCAACGCTGCCCGCATCGGCGACGTTCGTCGTGCCGCCAAAGCCGGTCACGCGACAGAACCAGTCATAAAGAGGCACCGAGGCCCATGCCAACGCGCCCATAAAGACGACAACGGCAACGCCCTGCAGGGCCGTTTTCTTCTTTGGATCCATTTGCTTCATTGGTTCACCGTTTGTGTGGCAGGGGTCTCGTAATCCCCGCGGGTGACTTTTACGACAGTCAGTCCGAACACGATGGCGATCAGCCCCACAAGGACGAGGCCCACACCTAGGTTTCGACCGAACCGGCGTTCGTGAAGTTCATGCTGCTTGGATAGGCTCATGCCCAAACCCCGATCTTGTCGAGTCCGGCTTCGATCAGAATCGCCCCGAAATGGGCAAAGAGATAAAGCAGGGACAGCTTGAAGAATTTGCGTTCCACGAGGAAGTTGTCTTGTTCGGACATATCCTCGTCGCGGCGCCAGATCTGGACCGCACCGCGCAGGAACATGACGTTCAGCACGACAGATGTTGCGATGTAGATCGGACCGCCAATTGACGTAAACCCGGCCGCAACGGCGAGGATCGCAAGGAGGATGGTGTAAACGAGGATATGAATGCGGGTCGAGCGGCGACCGTGGGTCACGGTCAGCATCGGCACGTCCGCATTGTCGTAATCCTTGCGCATGAACAGCGCCAGCGCCCAGAAATGCGGCGGGGTCCACATGAAGGTGAGGCAGAACATAAGGACGGACTCAACGCTCACGCCGCCCGTTGCCGCTGCCCAGCCAATCATCGGGGGAAACGCGCCCGCAGCCCCACCGATAACAATGTTCTGCGGCGTCCAGCGTTTGAGCCACATCGAGTAGACAACGACATAAAAAAAGATGGTGAAGGCCAAAAGCCCTGCCGCAACCCAGTTGGTCGCAAGGCCAAGGAACACAACCGAAAAGGCCGACAGCGCCAGCCCGATGGCAAACGCTTCGTCGCCAGTCACTTTGCCCGCAGGGATCGGGCGGCGCTGGGTGCGCTTCATGACAGCATCAATGTCAGCGTCCCACCACATGTTGAGCGCGCCAGAGGCTCCGCCACCGATGGCGATGAACAATATGGCGCAGAATGCGATGAACGGATGTACCGGTGTTGGTGCCGCAAGCAGCCCGACAAACGCGGTGAACACGACAAGCGTCATGACGCGCGGCTTCAGAAGAGCGAAGTAATCGCTGAACTGCGCGTCATTCTCGGCGCTGTGCGACTGTGTATTGATGCTTGTATCGGTCACGTGTGTCTCAACTGCGTTGGGTCAGATTGGCCGGTCAAAGGCGCATGCAGCGATCCGCATGCGCCTTGGGTTTTAGTTGGTCAGGAGCGTACGAACGTCCACATATTCGCCTGCGTCTTTCGACGCAGCCAACCATGCATCATAGGTGTCTTGGCTGACAACTTTGACGGTGATCGGCATATAGGCGTGGGCAAGGCCGCAGAGTTCGGAACACTGACCGAAATACACGCCTTCTTTCTCGGCAGAGAACCACAGTTCGGCCAGACGACCGGGAACCGCATCCTGCTTTACGCCAAAGGCCGGGATGGTCCACGAGTGGATCACGTCGGCGCCTGTCACCTGCATCACGACGGTTTTGCCAACGGGCACAACCACGGCAGTGTCAGTGGCCAGAAGGAAGTCTTCTTTCTGGTAACCCGCTTCGACCAGCTGCTCTTCGACTTCGGGCGTCAGACGGTTGTCGCCACCGGTAAAGGGCGAGCCGATCATGTAGCCGTCATAGGCCAGGTCTTCGCCGATATATTCATAGCCCCAGTACCACTGGTAGCCCGTGACCTTGATGGTCAGGTCGCCTTCCGGAATTTCCTGCTGTTTGAACAGGACCGGCAGCGAGAACGCACCGATAAATACCAGAATCAGGATCGGACCAACAGTCCAGAGGATCTCGATCGGGGTGTTGTGGGTGAAGCTGGAGGGGTTTGGGTTCGCGCGCTTGTTGTAGCGGACGATGCAGTAAGCGAGAAGCGCGGTCACAAAAAGCACAATGGAAATGATGATGATGTTGATCATCCCATCAAGCCACTGAAGGTCGCGCGCCAGTTCGGTTGCTGCGGGTTGAAAGCCTGTGCCACGATCCACTGGGACGCCAATTGTTTCCAGCGTCTGCTGAGCAAACACCGGAGCTGCGGCGAAGGTGGTGGCCAGACCCAAGAGCAAAGATTTGAGTTGCATGTCTTACCCTGATCGGTTGCGTATTCTGTACATTGTGCAAGGGTCGAATGGCGCCGGCTGAAACCGGTCCAATCCTCCAGTTGTCTTGGGAGCGGTTAAAACCATATTCTGTGCATCAGTTAAAGAAGCTTGCTTGCGGCAAAAACGCGCTTTCTTTGATCTAGATCAACTTCACCTCTGGGGGTTTCATGGCCGACACGTCATTCCAACCATTCGACACGCATCTTGATCAAGACAAGGCGCTTACGCTTCTGCGAGAGGCCGTGGCAGGCGCAGATGACGGGGAATTGTTCCTTGAACGCCGCCGTTCCGAAGTTCTGGTCTTCGACGATGGTCGTGTAAAAACGGCCAGCTATGATGCATCCGAGGGCTTTGGTCTGCGTGCTGTTCGCGGCGAAGTGGCCGGATATTCCCATTCCACCGACATTTCCGAATCGGCGATCAAGCGCGCGGTCGAAACAGCGCGTCTGGCCGTGGGCGAGGGCGGTGGCACGTTGGCCGACAAACCGGCAGGGACCAACACCAAGCTTTACACCGACGGCGATCCGATTGCCGGCCACAGCTTTCCGGTCAAGGTCGACACGCTACGCGAGATTGACGCCTATGCGCGCGCTTTGGACAGCCGTGTGGTGCAAGTCAGCGCGACAATTGCGGCATCGTTGCAAGAGGTGGCGATTCTCCGGCCTGAAGGCACGTTGGTGTCTGACACCCGTCCGATGACACGGGTGAATGTCAGTGTGATTGTCGAAGAGAACGGCCGCCGCGAATCGGGAACCGCTGGTGGCGGTGGTCGGGTCTTGCTCGACGGTCTGCTTGACCCGAAGGACTGGCAGGACAAGGCCCGCGAGGCATTGCGTGTCGCGTTGGTCAATCTGGACGCGGTTCCGGCACCTGCTGGCGTAATGGACATCGTGCTTGGGCCGGGATGGCCGGGCATTCTGCTGCACGAGGCGGTGGGCCACGGGCTTGAGGGTGATTTTAACCGCAAAGGCAGTTCCGCCTTTGCCGGACTGATGGGGCAGCAGGTTGCGGCCAAGGGGGTCACGGTTCTGGATGATGGCACCATTCCTGACCGGCGTGGATCAATCACTGTTGATGACGAAGGCACGCCGTCGGGCAAGAACGTGTTGATTGAAGATGGCAAACTGGTGGGCTTTATGCAGGACCGCCAGAATGCGCGCCTCATGGGCGTCGCCCCAACCGGCAACGGGCGCCGAGAAAGCTACGCGCATATCCCGATGCCGCGCATGACCAACACCTATATGCTGGGTGGAGATGTCGCGCCCGGTGATATCGTTGCGGACCTCAAGGACGGTATCTGGGCCGTCGGCTTTGGCGGGGGTCAGGTGGATATCACGAATGGCAAGTTCGTGTTTTCGTGTACCGAGGCGTATCGCGTGAAGGATGGCAAGGTTGGAGCGCCGGTCAAAGGCGCGACCTTGATTGGCGATGGCGCGACGGCGCTGCAACAGGTGCGTGCACTGGGCAACGACATGGCGCTTGATCCGGGAATGGGCAATTGCGGCAAACAGGGCCAATGGGTGCCTGTCGGCGTCGGGCAACCCACCGTCATGATTGGGGGCCTCACCGTTGGTGGTGCTCAGGCCTGAGAAAAAGATACTTCAAAATCAGTGGTCTATCGATGCGATGTCGATTTTGTTCCGGGCCACTGGTTTTGATTCATGACTGATTAACCAGTGACCGCCTATTTCTGTCTCTGCAAGCGGACGGAGGCAGGCAGACATTGGAACATAACTCTTCCACTCACCCCCTACTCCCACCCACCACGGAAGACCAAAAGGTCGACTGGCTCCGTCTCTTGCGCTCGCGTCGGGTGGGTGTCAGCACGTTTTATCGACTGATGCGGGACCATGGCACTGCAAAAGAAGCGTTGCACCATCTCCCAGATATTGCGCTTGCTGCAGGCGTTCAATCTTACGAAGTGTGTCCCGAAGCAGTTGTGCAGGCCGAATTGAAAGCCGCAGAATCCGTTGGGGCGCAGCTGGTTTGTCGCGGCGACGTGCATTATCCTTCTGACTTGAAGGATCTTGACGACGCGCCTCCGATGCTTTGGGCGATCGGTGCGCCGGACATTCTCTGCAAACCCCAGATCGCCTTGGTGGGTGCACGCAACGCATCGTCCCTTGGTGGACGGATGGCGCGGGCATTGGCCGCCGAATTGGGACAGGCCGGCTATGTCATAACCTCGGGCATGGCGCGCGGCGTTGACACTGCAGCGCACCTTGCCGCGCTTGGCACCGGCACGATTGCAGTGCTGGGCGGTGGCGTGGATGTGCTCTATCCTGCAGAAAACACAAGGTTGGCCGAAGACATCGTGGCAAATGGCGGTGTTCGGATCAGCGAACAGCCAATGGGGTTGCAACCTCAGGCGCGCCATTTTCCAGCGCGCAATCGCATAATCTCAGGCCTCGCACGGGCCGTGGTTGTCGTTGAAGCCGCCGCGAAATCCGGCTCCTTGATCACAGCGCGCACAGCGCTTGATCAGGGGCGGGAAGTGATGGCGGTGCCGGGGCACCCGTTCGATGCACGCGCCAGCGGGTGCAATATGCTCTTGCGCGACGGGGCGCGATTGATCCGCAACGCGGCTGACGTGGTTGAAGCACTTGCGCCACTTGCGGAACCCGAACCGGAATTGCCGTTGGATCGCGCCGATCACCAGCGCCCTTTGGCAGAAACCGCCCGGCTCCATCAAAAAATTCTCGACCGGCTTGGCCCATCGCCTCTGGGCGAGGATCAACTCATTCGCGACCTCGGCGCGAGTTCGCGTGCTGTGTCGCCCGCATTGACCGATCTGGAACTTGAGGGCCGCATCAGTCGCGAACCCGGCGGTTTGATCGCTTTGCGCGCTTAAGCATCCTCGCCGGATGACAAAATGCTGATCTGACACGGCGATGGCAAACAAGGCGCGTCTGATTTTGGCCTTTGTCCTGCGGTCGCAAGGATCGCAGCATCTGGGTGGTTTTTGGGGTCTCGCCTCACCAGCTTGAACCGTTCTGTTTCGGCCTGAAGATCTCTGTTCTGGGCATTGACCAATTGGCAGTTCAAGCGGGTGCGCGCCTTGCATGAATTGACAATTGGTGCTTGCACACCACATGCTGCCCCGCCATATGCAGCCGAACCGCATCGGTAAATCCAATGTAGAAAGGTCCTCCTTTTATGCCCGTTGTCGTCGTCGAATCCCCGGCAAAAGCCAAAACGATTAACAAGTATCTGGGGTCTGACTACACTGTTCTGGCGTCTTACGGGCACGTCCGCGACCTGCCGCCGAAAGACGGATCAGTCGACACAGACAACGATTTCGACATGAAATGGGAGGTTGCCGCCGACTCGCGCAAACATGTCGCAGCGATCGCCGAAGCATTGAAATCTGACGACGCATTGATCCTTGCAACCGACCCTGATCGCGAGGGTGAAGCGATTTCGTGGCACCTCAAAGAAGCGCTGACGAAACGGCGGTCGATCAAGAAAAGCACGGACGTAAAGCGCGTCACCTTCAACGCCATCACCAAAGCAGCCGTCACCGAAGCGATGGCCAATCCGCGCGATATCGACGCGCCTCTGGTCGAAGCGTATCTCGCGCGTCGTGCACTGGATTACCTCGTTGGTTTTAATCTCAGCCCCGTTCTGTGGCGCAAGCTTCCGGGTGCGCGATCAGCTGGGCGCGTGCAGTCTGTTTGTCTGCGTCTGATCGTTGAGCGCGAGATGGAGATCGAGGCGTTCCGCGCACGCGAGTACTGGTCGGTCAAGGCGCTGCTGTCCACGCCACGGGGGCAGGAATACGAAGCGCGACTGACCGTTCTGGCAGGCAAAAAACTGGATCGCTACGATCTTGAGAATGAAACGCAGGCCGAATTGGCGGTGCAAGCCATCACCAGCCGCGACCTGACGGTTCAGTCGGTCGAGGCAAAGCCCGCCTCTCGGAACCCGTCAGCGCCGTTCATGACCTCGACCTTGCAGCAGGAAGCCAGCCGCAAATTTGGCATGGGCGCGCGTCAGACGATGAACGCGGCGCAACGGCTCTACGAGGCCGGACACATTACGTATATGCGAACCGATGGCATTGATATGGCGCCAGAGGCGGTCGATCAGGCCCGCGCGGCGATCAAGGATCGCTACGGCGACAGCTACGTGCCCAAAAGCCCACGAATCTACAAGAACAAGGCCAAGAACGCACAAGAGGCGCACGAATGTATCCGCCCGACCGACATGGCGAAAGATGCAGCCAGCCTCAAGATCAGCGAACCGGATCAGCGCAAGCTGTATGATCTGATCTGGAAGCGCACTTTGGCCTGCCAGATGGAATCCGCCCGGCTTGAGCGCACCACAGTCGATGTGGGCAGCGCCGATGGACAGGTCGTTTTGCGCGCCAACGGTCAGGTTGTGTTGTTCGACGGCTTCCTGCGCGTCTATGAAGAGGGCCGCGACGACGCCGTGGTTGATGACGACGACAAGCGCCTGCCGCAGATCTCTGAAGGTGAGGCAGCCGACAAGAAGTCGATCACACCGGACCAGCACTTCACCCAGCCCCCGCCGCGCTATACCGAGGCGACGCTGGTCAAAAAGATGGAAGAGTTGGGCATTGGCCGCCCGTCGACCTATGCCAGCATCATCACGACGATTCAGGATCGCGAATATGTCCGCAAGGAACAGAACCGTCTGATTCCCGAGGACAAAGGCCGGATCGTGACGATCTTCCTGCTCAATTTCTTTAAGCGCTATGTCGAATATGACTTTACCGCCGCGCTGGAAGACGAGCTGGACCACGTCAGCGCGGGCGAGGGCGATTACAAAGCGCTTCTTGCCAAGTTCTGGCGCGATTTCTCGGCGGCGATCTCGGAGACCTCTGATCTGCGGATCACCGAAGTGCTGGATGT
Organism: Marivita sp.; assembly: GCA_043585115.1. Classification (GTDB taxonomy): domain Bacteria; phylum Pseudomonadota; class Alphaproteobacteria; order Rhodobacterales; family Rhodobacteraceae; genus Marivita. The sequence goes on along the minus strand of CP121326.1, from coordinate 1,072,468 downwards.
TCTCGACGACGCGCTTGCGCCGCAGCTTTATCCGCCACGCGACGATGGCAGCGACCCGCGCGTCTGTCCGAAATGCGGTCTTGGCAAGCTGCATCTCAAGACGTCGCGCACCGGCGGTTTTGTCGGCTGTGGGAACTATCCCGAATGTACCTACACCCGCCCCATCGCAGGCGAAGGCGCCGAGGGCGACGAGCGTGTTCTGGGCGAGGATCAGGGCGATGAGATCTGGCTGAAATCCGGACGTTTCGGGCCCTATGTCCAGCGCGGAGAACCGACGCCGGAAAACAAGAAACCACCGCGTGCCAGTCTGCCAAAAGCGAAGGGTGATTATCTGCCCGGCTGGTCGCCTGATGATATGACGCTTGAAAAGGCGGTGACGTTGCTCACTTTGCCGCGCCCGGTTGGGATGCACCCCGATGGCGGCGAGGTCAAAGCGAACCTGGGCCGGTTTGGCCCGTATATCATGCATCAGCTGCCAGACGAGGCGAAGCCGGTTTATGTGAACCTTAAGGAATTCCAGGAGGTGTTCGAGATCGGGATGAACCGTGCAGTCGAGCTTCTGGCCGAGAAACGCGCCAATCCTGGACGTGGTCGCGGGGCCGCGGCCAAACCTCTTAAGGAACTGGGTGAACATCCGCAGGATGGCGGCATGATTGCGGTCATGGAGGGCCGCTATGGGCCGTATGTGAAATGGGAAAAGGTGAATGCGACCTTGCCCAAAGACGTCGAACCTGATGCCGTGACGATGGATATGGCGGTCGCGTTGATCGCGGAAAAAGCTACCAAGAAGGGCGCAAAGAAAAAAGCTCCGGCTAAGAAAGCACCCGCGAAAAAGGCTTCTGCCAAGAAACCCGCAGCCAAAAAGACGGCCGCCAAGAAAAGCTGATCGGTATTATGTGGCGACCCCACTGCCATACGCGCAGAGATGCCTGAAAACGTGTCAACTTTGTAGGTCATGCGCGAAGTTGACACATCCCTAAACACCCCCGGGTGCCGTTGACTTAGCTGGCACGACACGCCAAAACACCGGTGCGTTCAATAGCTGGGGATATCGCCATGAAAAAGGTCTATGGATCTGCAACCGAGGCGCTTGATGGCGTGCTGTCTGACGGCATGTTGATAGCAGCGGGCGGGTTCGGTCTGAGCGGGATCCCGGAACTGCTCTTGAGCGCGATCCGCGACAGCGGTGTGAAAGACCTGACATTTGCCTCCAACAACGCGGGCGTCGATGATTTCGGCATCGGTATTCTGCTACAGACAAAGCAGGTCAAAAAGATGATCAGCTCTTATGTCGGCGAAAATGCGGAATTCATGCGCCAGTATCTGTCCGGCGAATTGGAGCTGGAATTCAACCCCCAAGGCACGCTGGCCGAACGCATGCGCGCAGGCGGGGCGGGCATCCCCGGTTTCTATACCAAGACCGGTGTGGGAACCGTGATCGCCGAAGGAAAGGATCACAAGGATTTCGACGGCGAGACCTACATCATGGAGAAGGGCATATTTGCTGACCTCTCTATCGTGAAAGCGTGGAAAGCCGACACCACCGGCAATGCGATTTTCCGCAAGACAGCGCGCAATTTCAATCCACCGGCGGCGATGTGTGGCAAGCTCTGCATCATGGAAGTCGAGGAAATCGTCGAACCCGGTGCGCTTGATCCGGATCATATTCACCTGCCGGGCATCTATGTGCATCGGATCATTCAGGGTGAACATGAAAAGCGGATCGAACAACGCACAACGCGCCCAAGACCGGCAGCCTAAGACAGGGTACGATACGAAAAGCCGTGGAACGCATTGTTGAGAAACCAAAACTGACCTCGGTCCTGGATGACAGCCAGGCATTGGCTGGGTTTTCCCGGCTGAGCGTTGCGGTGGTGATCACCAATCCCAATTCCAAAGACAATCCGATTGTCTATATCAACGATGCGTTCGAACGTACGACGGGGTATCAACGATCCAGAGTGATTGGCCGCAACTGCCGTTTTCTTCAGGGGCCAGACACCGACCCAAAGTCGATCCAGATGATCCGCAACGGCATCGAGGCCGGAGAGGATGTCAGTGTTGATATCCTCAATTACCGCGCCACGGGCGAGGCGTTTATGAACCGGTTGTTGATTGCTCCGATCAATGACGGTTTGGGCAACCCGGTCTATTTCCTGGGAATCCAGAAAGAGCTGCGCGACGATGAACAAGACCGCGCGTCCGAAGCGACCCGCCTGCATCTTGATACAGTGTGTTCGCGGGTTGGGCAGGATCTGGGCCTGATCGTCAGCTCTTTGGTCGATACCGAGGACATGACCGCGCCGGATGAGGCCGAGTCGAAAAAGCAAGTGCTGCGGATGCTGGATGTGCTACCGCGCCGTCTGGAATGTCTGCAATTCGTGTACGAAGAGATGAAGCTGGCGGACGAACAGTGGAATCGCGACGGCATTGACCTCGGATCACTGCTGTCGCGTATCTCGCACACGATTGCCCATAACGAAGGCCGCCCAGGTGTGCGTTTTGTATCGCTTGTCGAACCGCTCGAGGTTAATCTTGATACGGCGATCCGGGTGGCGTTGATCACCTTCGAGCTGGTGTCCAACGCCTTTCAACACGCATTCGACGGTCTGGATCAAGGCTATCTTGAACTGCGGGTCAACCGTCTTGCAGCCGGTGGGTTGCGCATGACCATCTCGGATGATGGCGTGGGTATCCCAAGCAAGATCACATTCCCGTCTGCCGAGACCGTCGGCGGGCGTTTGGTGTCGTCTTTGCTTGAGGGCCTTGATGGCACGCTCAACGTTGTGCGCGGGGCGGCTGGAACGGTGATTATGATTGATGTGCCTGTTGGCTTCACGGATTTCAAAGGATAACGCCGCAGCACGCGGCTTGTAGAATAAACGAGGGGAAGACGACTATGGCATGGGACCGCAACCAGATGGCCGCGCGCGCCGCACAGGAACTGAAGGACGGCATGTATGTCAATCTCGGCATCGGTATCCCGACGCTTGTGTCGAACTACATTCCCGAAGGCATGACGGTGACCTTGCAGTCCGAAAACGGCATGCTGGGTATGGGGCCGTTCCCTTATGAGGGCGAAGAAGACCCTGATCTGATCAATGCGGGCAAGCAGACCATCACAGAGCTGCCGCATACCAGCTATTTCGACAGCGCCACCAGTTTTGGGATGATCCGTGGTGGCAAGATTGCGATGGCAATCCTTGGTGCGATGGAAGTCGATGAAAAGGGCGATCTGGCCAACTGGATGATCCCCGGCAAGCTGGTCAAAGGCATGGGCGGTGCGATGGACCTTGTGGCCGGAGTGGGCCGCGTGATTGTCGTGATGGACCACACAAACAAGCATGGTGACAGCAAGCTGCTTAAGGAATGTACCTTGCCGCTGACGGGGGCGGGTGTGGTCGACCGCATCATCACCAACCTTGGTGTGCTGGATGTGGTCGACGGAGGCCTGAAAATCGTCGAGACCGCTGAGGGTGTCACCGAAGACGACCTGCGCGCGGCCACCGAAGCAACGATTGTCTGACAGGCGCAAGCCGAATTTTTAAAAAATTCGGGTGCAATTCTTGGAAGAATTGCGCCCGCGCTCGGACCATGGGGATGGTCTTTAAACCAGACCTTGGGGGTTTCACCCCCAAATCCCCGCGTATTTTTAAAGAGAAGAAGGGTTAAAGCCCCTCAAAGCTGCACAGCGCATGCACATCCATGCCCATCGCCTCGAGCTTTTGGCGGCCACCCAAATCGGGCAGGTCGATGATAAAGGCACAACCGATCACTTCGCCGCCCAACCGTTCGATCAGCTTGAGGCCCGCTTCTGCGGTGCCGCCTGTGGCCAGTAGATCGTCTACCAAGAGAATTTTCTCGCCTGGTTGGATGGCGTCGTCATGAATCTCGACCACCGCTTCGCCATATTCCAATGTGTAGTCCTCCGAGATCACGGCGCCGGGCAATTTGCCCTTTTTACGTACCGGAACAAAGCCAACGGACAATTGATGCGCAATCGCGCCGCCGAGGATAAACCCGCGCGCCTCGAGGCCAACCACCTTGTCGAACCGCACGCCGGCATACGGATGAAGCAATTGGTCAATCGCCATGCGAAAGCCGCGCGGATCGGCGAACAGCGTGGTGACATCGCGGAACATGATCCCTTCATGCGGGAAATCGACGATGGTGCGGATATAATCTTTGACGGATTTGGTTCTATTGGTCATGTCAGTCTCAGTTTGTGCGACGGGCCATGGCGGTAAGTGCGCCCATGGCGATAAGGGTTACGCCACCGGCGCGGGTGAGCCAACCAATCACACTGTCGCGCCCGATCCAGCCGCGCAGCCGGTCGGCGGCCAGCGCGTAGGCAAACGCATTGAGCGTGGCAAGCGTCACGAAGGTGATGATCAAAATTGCGAATTGCGGAAGAAGCGGCGCGTCCGGCGTCACGAACTGCGGAACAAACGCGATGAAAAAGGCGATAGATTTCGGATTCAGCGCGGTCACCAGCGCGGCATGTGAGAAAACCGCACGCGCCTGGATGTGGTGCTCCGTGTCGGGGAGCGCCGCGTTGGGGCTTGACCGCAAGAGTGTGATCCCCAGCCAGACAAGATAGATCGCCCCCACCCATTTCAGCAGTGTGAACAGCGTGGCGGATGCAAGAACCAAGGCGCCCAAACCGGCGAGTGACAGGCTCATCGCTACGAAATCCCCCAATGCGACCCCGCTGGCCGAGGCTATGGCAACGCGCTTGCCCTGGCTGAGCGCATAGGACAGCACCAAAAGCACTGTCGGGCCGGGGATCAGCAGCAACGCCGTTGAGGCAGCAACAAAGGTCAGCCAGAGATCAAAGCTCATGGAGGATCATCCTGTATTTGTTCCGGAAAGCATACGTCCGGCCACGGCATCGAGCTTTTTGACCAGAGCGGGGTCGCGGGACTCGGGGGCGGTGACCAGTGCATATTCCAAAGCTGTGTCACAGCCTTGGGGGCAGGGCGCGCGGTGTGACCCCAGCAGCGCAGGCAGACCTTTGATCATGGAGCGTGCCGCGTCGGCATTCCCGGTCAGGACGCGGATAATGTCATTCATCTCGACAGCGTCATGGCCGGGATGCCAACAGTCGTAATCCGTGACCATCGCGACGCTGGCATAGCATAGTTCTGCCTCGCGGGCGAGTTTCGCTTCCGGCATGTTGGTCATGCCAATGACGGAACATCCCCATTGGTCGCGATACAGATGTGACTCGGCCAAGGTTGAAAACTGTGGACCCTCCATGGCCAGATAAGTGCCGCCCTCATGTACGGTTACGCCCGCGTTGCGTGCCGCTGTCGCGCAGATCGCGCCCAAAGACCCGCAGACCGGATGCGCCATTGAAACATGCGCCACGCAGCCCGATCCAAAATAGCTTTTTGCCCGCGCAAAGGTTCGGTCGATGAATTGATCGACGATCACGAAATCGCCGGGCGCCATGTCTTCGCGAAAGGACCCGCAGGCGCTGACGCTGATCACATCCGTGACACCCAATCGTTTGAGCGCGTCGATATTCGCGCGGTAGGGCACATCAGACGGGCTGTGGACATGGCCACGACCGTGGCGGGGCAGGAATACCACCTCGAGCCCGTCAAGCGTGCCGCACAGCACCGCATCAGACGGGTCGCCCCATGGCGTTTCAACACGGTTCCATTCCGCACCTTGCAGACCGTCCACGGCATACAGCCCCGATCCTCCGATCACGCCAAGCTTGCGGGTTGCCATCGCTACCTCCGTCGCTGATTGTCTTTACCTTTGCAGTGTGCCGCGGCCGCTTCAAGCGCGGGCTACCCCTGTTTTGGAAGAAAGGCTTCGACGGCGGCTGTGGCGATCACCAGAGTTGCGCCACTATCGGGATTGGTCACGTCCAGTCCACCCTCGACAGCGGTCACAGTGGCGCGGCCACGCGGCAAGCCTTTGATCAGGGCTGCGCAATCGACCTTGTCCGGGTCGGCCACACCAACGGTCACTTGCACGCGCATCTGGTCATGCGGGAGGCCGGTGGCATCAAACAACGGGATCGACGAATGGCGGATCGCGTCCTCGATCGCACGGGCAGCGGCCTTGGTGTAATCCATGCCGTATTGATCATTGCCCATGCCCATTTCGATGATGAAACGTTGATCGCTCATGCCACGTCCTCCAAATCCAGCGCGACCGAGATCGCGACATTGGCGATCACCGTCGGTTTGCCTCCGTCGCTGCGCGGCACATCAAGCCCACCTTTTCTTGCAATAACAGTGACTTGTCCGTAGGGAAAGATTCCGGCAATGGCACTGTTATCGAGCGCGTCAGGGTTCTGAACACCGACCTCGACCGTGATCTGCATGTCGGATTTATCCTTGCCATAAAGTTCGGCCAGATTGATTGAATTGTGCCAAAGCGCATCCCGAACCGCACGCGAGGCGGCTTCGGTGTAATCTTGGCGGCGCAGGGACGTGCCCATCCCGAATTCAGTCAGAAGACGTTTGACGGCCATATCGTTTTCACCTTTTGTTAAAGGACCGGATCGGACCCAATGTTTCGCGTGCGAAACATTGGGGTGCAAGTCGTGACCTATTCTCCGGGGCGTTTGAGGCTGAACTTTTCGCGGATCACTGAATAGTCGCGGTACCCCATGCGGGTCAGCGGGTTAAAGCTCAATACGTCGAATTCGCCGTCCTTTATGCAATCGTCGCGCATGTGGATGCCGGTGACCTCACCGAAGACGGCGAAATTGGCATCACCGGGCAGTTGCACGATCTGGGTCAGCTTGCATTCCAGCGTTGCGGGAGCGTTTGCCACGCGCGGGCAGTTGACCGTGTCGCACTCGGCCTTGTCGATTGCCGCATGGGCGAACTCGTCCACGTCGCGGTCCCAGGCTCCCGAAGTGAGGTTCATCGCGTCGCGCATCGCGTACTCGACGATATTCACGGCAAACACGCCTGTGTCGCGGATCTGCGCCACGCTGTCTTTTGTGTCGCCGCGATCCGGCTTGGCCGAAGTGGAGGCGAACATCACTTGCGGCGGGACATACGCCACGGCGTTAAAGAATGAGTAAGGAGCAAGGTTGTCTTGCCCGTCCGATCCGCGTGTGGAGATCCAGCCAATGGGGCGCGGTGTCACGATGGCGTTGAAGGGATTGTGGGGCAGGCCGTGGCCGTCTTCGGGGCGATAGAACATTTGGGGCAAGCTCCCTATTTGCCGATTGTTGGCTTGCGTGATAGGCGGTTTCGCAGCGGAATGCACGGGGGTGTGCCGCGCGTCAACGAAGAGCGGTTCTATGTTCACCCTGAGGCCGGAAACCAAAGACGACTGGTGGGAGGTCGAAGCCCTTTACGACCTGTGCTTTGCCCCGGGGCGCGAAGCGCTGTCATCCTACCGCTTGCGGGATGGAATAGCGCCGGTGGCGTCTCTGTCTCGGGTAGCGCGCGATGATCAGGGCATCTTGGGCGGTGCGATCCGCTTTTGGCCCGTAAGGATCGGTGATCAAAGGGTTTTGCTGCTTGGGCCTGTGGCTGTTCACCCGACAGCTCAAGGCGAAGGTCTGGGCGGTGCATTGATCCGGGACAGTCTGGAACAGGCGCGCAGCGATGGCTGGGCCAGGGTGCTTTTGGTGGGTGATGCGCCATACTACAAGCGGTTTGGGTTTCTCAAATTGGACGCTGTCGAAATGCCGCCTCCGACCAATCCTGACCGGGTTCTGGGGCTCGAATTGCAGTCCGGTGCATGGGGTGGTGTAACCGGACTTGTTGAACGCGACGCTTGAACCGTACGGGAAACGCCCCCACTTGTACGGTATGACCGGAACTGACCTTGTGCCACTCGGCACCCAGACTGCAATCGCCACGCTTGCCCGACGCCACAAAGCGGCCGGTGGAGTGGGGCTGCAAGTGCTTAACATGATCGGTGGACGGGCTGAAAACCTGCTGGAACGGTTGCCCGATCCCGTCAAAACGGGACTCGAAGGCGCGACAGAGCGGGCGTTGCGCGTGGCCTTGCAAGCCGCGAAACAATCGCGCGGCGTGGTGCCGGACCAGAAAGGGTGGCTCAACACGGCGGTGACGACAGCGATGGGAGCGGTTGGCGGGGCCGGAGGCTTGCCCACCGCCTTGGCTGAATTGCCGGTGACGACGACAGTTCTGCTGCGCGCCATTCAGGGGATCGCGGCTGAGTACGACTTTGATCCGAATGACCCCGATGTGTTGGCAGACTGCCTGACGGTGTTTGCGAGCGCTGGGCCGCTGGCGGATGATGACGGAGCCAATATGGCGTTCCTGTCGACCCGTGTGACGCTGAACGGGGCGGCTGTGCACGGCATTCTAAAATCCGTCGCACCACGATTGGCGACGGTTCTGGGCCAAAAACTAGCCGCGCAGACCGTGCCGATCCTTGGGGCGGCAGCCGGGGCGGCGACGAATTATGCTTACACCAGCTATTATCAGGAAATGGCGCATGTGCATTTCGGATTGCGGCGGCTGGCCATCGATAGCGGCACATCCGAGACGCTGCTGGTCGAAGAGCTGCGACGTGCGGTGAGAACTGCCTGAAGATCGCGTAAATCCTCCGCACGCTTCACGCTATCTTAACGTTAATACGGCAAATTGAGTCTGTTCCCGGATGATACCGGGGGCATGAGCGGACGGGGCGCTTTGGACCATTTATGATCCGGCACCGGACCAATGTGTATCCGTCCGCCCGCACACAGATCAGCAGCACGCAGGTTGGAGAAACCGACCTTTGTCAGCCAGAATGGCTGGGCGTGCTGTTGAGGTTTGGTGGCAAGAATGTCCGCTTTGAGCCCGCCTCGGCCATTGTGATTTTGTGCTGCGCGCGCTCGCAGCACGAATAAAGCGGCTAGAGCGAAAACCTTCATGTCGCCATGCAGCGGGAAATGCAGCCATTGATACCTTTAATACAACTTGGCGTCCAATCTACGCCCGGCGGGTCAATGGGGCAGATGGAATGGTTGCCGCCCTCCCTTAACGGCATCGCAATGTGCCAAGGTGGTGATGTTTACAGCCACAAACAGAGAGGACGGCAACAAATGGAAACGATGATTGGGGTGGACTTGGCAAAGTCTGTTTTTCAGGTTCACGGGGCTTTGATGACGGGCGAGGTGCAGTTTCGCAAGAAGCTGACCCGTCCGCAGTTTGAGAGGTTTCTGGCGGGCCATGATCCGGCGGCTGTTGTTATGGAAGCCTGCGGCGGAGCGCATTACTGGGCTCGGCGTGTGCGGAACATGGGCCATGAAGTGAAGTTGATTGCGCCTCAATATGTGCGTCCGTTCGTAAAGCGACAGAAGAACGATGCCGCCGATGCTGAGGCGATTGTCATTGGTGCACAGCGCCCAGAGATGCGGTTTGTGGACCCCAAAACGGTGGATCAACAAGCCCGCGCGACGTTGTTTCGGGGCCGTGAACGGCTGGTTCGGCAACGAACCGAGCTGATCAACGCTTTGCGCGGGGTGCTTTATGAGCATGGCCACGTGTTTCCAACGGGCGCGCGCAACTTAGGGCGCATCGAGGCTTTCCTGATGGACGCGGGCCATGATTTGCACCCGCTCGTTCATGAAGACTTCATGGAATTGGTGGAGCTGATCCAGGACAAAACCGCCCGCATCGCAGTGAAGACAAGGCAGGCAGAGGCGCTTTCGTCACAAGCGGCGACGACCCGGCGTTTGAAGACGATCCCGGGCGTTGGCCCGCTGACGGCGCTTGCGGTGGAGACCTTTGCGCCACCCATGCAGACTTTCAAGTCAGGGCGTGATTTTGCGGCTTGGTTAGGGATTGTGCCGCGTCAGCATTCATCTGGGGGTAAGCAGCGTCTTGGTAAGATATCGAAGGCAGGTCAGGGCGATATCAGGCGTCTTCTGATCATGGGTGCGATGACACGTCTGACACCGCGCGGACGTCTGGGCATTCCGCCCGGAAGCTGGCTGGCGCGGATGCTGGAACGCAAACCGAAGATGCTGGTGGCGATTGCACTGGCGAATATCCCTCTCACACATGCAAGCATGTGTTGCCGGGCAATGAATGGCGGGGCAGATATGGGCCTTGCTGACGAAACAAGAAGATTACAGGGAACCGGTGCAGATGGTCGCGTGATGACAAGCGCATGACATTTGAAACCGGAAAGCGAGGTGTAAGAAGTCGATGACCTGAATGGGCAAATGATCGAACAGATCTGGAGTGGGAAAACCAGCAGCTCCCCTAGAGACAACGATCTCGCAGGGTAGATTTGGACCCGATCCGCTGATCTCCATACCGGCCAGCGGCCTTCAAAGCGCCGCACTTAAAGGCCTGATAGAAGACCGCACTCGATCACTCCCGGACAACGTCAGAAACATCTTGCACAACGGGCGGCAACCATAGAAGGGGGGACGATGGGAGGGCATTTTATGTCAACGTGCCTGCGATCAGCAGTTGCCATGAAAGCGCTATGCTTAGAATGGGTGCAAATCATCAATCACCGATGTCTCCCAAACTATTTTGAGCCATCAATGCGCCGCTAAAGTTTGCGAGTTAGATTCGTGGTCTTGCTGGGCGTGTCAACGTTCCTTGCTGGCCAAAACAATCTGCGCGCCTTGGCTGGCAAGGCTCTTGCTGATTGCAGGGGGGGGGGCGGTATCGGTCACGACACTTGCATTCGCATTCCAGTTCAAGACACGTTTTAGAGACGACTTTCCAAACTTTGATCGGTCAGCAACGACAATTGTATGTTGCGCTTGATTGATCATAGCACCGTATACATCTGCCGCCGAAGGCAGTGCTTCGCTGACACCCTTTTCGTCGATCGCTGACGCACCGATGACTGTCGCCTGCACATTGTAGTTTGCAATGAAGCGCAAGGTTTCCGGCCCGTGAACCAATCCTTCTTGCGACTCGACAGTGCCCGGTAGTGATATGACCTCAAACATTGGGTTGGCGGCCAGTTCAATTGCGATTTCGAATGAAGCCGTCAGGATCGTCAGGTGTCTGTCTACCTTTCGAAGCGCACGCGCGAAATGAAGCGTTGTCGCACCCCCGCCGATATAAAGGTTTTCGACGTTCTCCAGCAAACCAATCGCTGATTGTGCGATCTGTTCGCGGGCTTCGATATGTAGCTTCAACCGTTCGGCGAGGGCGGGTTCAAGAGCAGATGTTCTAACCGCACCGCCATAGGTGCGACGAATGCTGCCTTCCGCATCAAGCTCTGCCAAATCCCTGCGCACAGTTTCTGACGACACACCCAATTCACGGGCCAGTTCGTTCACCCGCTTTGCCGGATCGAGGTTCATCGCATCCAGAATTCTGGCCTGTCTTCGTGATTTCTTCGACTGATTTTTGAGCACAACGTTCCTCCTGAAGCGAAAATAACCCAATTTTTGTGGGGGTCGATTACTTTTTTTGACCAACCTACAACAAAAAGTGTTTGATTGTTGCCATAAATGATGCTCACTTTTGACTGACTTCAACGGAGATTCGCGTGTTCAACTACGGATACTTTTCATTCGATTCCAAAGACGACTTGCTTGCTAAGGCGGCTGAGTATTGGAATCCCGGCAAAGTCAGCTTCTGGAAAGATGCGGGCACGCCGATGGTGATTGACCGGCGTGAAGGTTACCGACTGTATGATATGTCAGGCAAAAGCCTGATCGATCTGCACCTAAATGGTGGAACCTATAACTTCGGGCATCGTCATCCCGAATTGGTTGAAGTTCTAAAATCCGGCCTCGACTATTTTGACATGGGCAACCACTGGTTCCCGTCGGTCGCGCGGGCGGCATTTGCAGAGAAACTGGTGAAAACCGCACCGCACATGAAATATGCAATCTTTGGTGCAGGTGGTGCTGAGGCCGTTGAAATCGCGATCAAGACGGCTCGCTATGCGACCAAGCGCAAGAAAATTATCTCGATCATCAAGGGCTATCATGGTCATTCGGGCCTTTCGGTGGCAACGGGTGATGAACGCTTTACCAAGATTTTCCTCGCTGACCGGCCCGACGAATTCGTCCAAGTGCCTTTTAACGACGCAGATGCGCTGGAACGTGAGCTTAAGAAAGGCGATGTCGCCGCCTTCATTATTGAAACGATCCCTGCGACTTACGGCTTCCCGATGCCAGAAGACGCCTACCTTAAGACCTGTCAGGACCTGTGCCACAAATACGGGGCCAAATTCATCTCGGATGAGGTGCAGACAGGATTGATGCGCACGGGCGTCATGTGGGGTTGGCAGGGCTACGGCTTGCGGCCTGATATCTTTGTTTGCGGCAAAGGCTTGGGTGGCGGCATCTATCCGATCAGCGCCTGTCTTGTGACGGAAGAATGCGGGCAATGGCAGGTTGAAGACGGCGCGGCGCATATTTCGACCGCTGGCGGATCAGAGCTTGGTTGCCTTGTTGGCCATCACGTATTGGAAATGCTGCAACGGCCCGAGGTCGTGTCGAACATTGACTTCGTTGCCCAGTTCTTTGCCCAATCCATGGCCGAGATGATGGCGCGCCATAGCGACATCTTTTGCGGTGTCCGCCAGCGCGGGGTCGTGTTGGGGTTGGAATTTGATCATCCAGAAGGGGCGGTTGCCGTCTCTCGCGCGCTTTATGAAAACGGCGTTTGGGCGATCTTTTCCTCTCTCGACAAGCGCGTCCTGCAATTCAAGCCCGGCGTCGTGAAGGACGTCGAGTTGTGTCAGGAAATCATGGACCGTTTTGATGCGTCAATGCCACGTGCGCGACAGTTGCTCAGTAAAACGCGGGGGACTGTGTGATGGATGGCGGTGCGCTTTTAAACGTTCCAGATCGTGATCTATCCTCGGCGCATGAAAGTAGTCCGCGCGGCGTGGGCCTCGAAGTATTACCGCAAATTTGATCGTGAGGTTGTACTGCGGATTGCAGAAGCCGTTGCCAAAGCTGGCCATGCAAAGGCCGCCCACTATGCGGAATGGGCCGTGCGCGAAACCGGCTACGGCGTGGTTGCGCATAAGACGCTCAAGAACCAGCTTAGCACGCATGATTTGCTGGCATATTATCGTGATCTGGACTTGGTCACGCCGCGCATTGATCAAGATCGCAAGATTATCGAATTGCCTGCGCCCGCTGGTGTCGTCTTTGCGCTGGCACCGGTCACTAATCCTGTGGCGACAATCTACTACAAGGTCATGCTGGCAATTTTAAGCCGCAATGCAATCGTGCTTAGCCCCCACCCCGCTGCCAAAGCGGTGTCAGCAGACGCGGCACGACATCTGGCCGCTGCCGCCGAGGCCGCGGGAGCACCGTCAGGGTTGATCCAATGTGTCGAAGAGCCAACCGTGGCGTTGGTCGAAGACATCATGGCCTCTGATAAGATCGACGTGATCATGGCAACAGGCGGCAATGCGATGGTCCGCGCGGCCTATTCCTCGGGCAACCCAGCACTGGGCGTAGGGCCGGGTAATGCGGTGGCCTATGTTGACCCAAGCGCTGTTGTGGATGCGGCGGCGCGTTGCCTCGTTGACAGTAAAAGCTTCGACAACTCGATCCTGTGTACTAACGAAAGCATTTGCCTCACCTTGGAGCAGAACCGCGATAACATGGTCCGCGCGCTGCGGACTGCGGGAGCGCATATTTGTAACGCCGAAGATACAGATAAGTTGCGTGACTACTTGTGGACGGATGGGCGTTTTAATCTGGCCGCGATCGGTAAATCCGCGACGTGGATTGCCAAACAAGCTGATGTGCGGGTCAATGAAGCCACCAAGGTTTTGGTGCCTGTTGTTGAGCGTCCGGGGCAAGACGATGTGTTGTTCAAGGAAAAGCTTTGCCCGGTTCTGACCCTGACTGCTGCGGTCGACTTTGATCAGGCCGTAACCTTTGCCGCGCAAGCCTCCAAACGGGGGGCGGGGCATTCAGCAGCGTTTCACGGGAGCGACACCCACCGCCTTGTCACATTTTCCAACGCAGTGCCGGTGAACCGGGTCGTGGTGAATGCGCCGTGCAGCCAAGGCGCGGCTGGGTTCGCCACTCATCTGCCGCCGTCCTTCATGATCGGTACGGGCTATGCAGGGCGTTCTTCTATCGGAGAGAACGTCGGCCCGCAGCATCTTGTGCACTGGACCAAAATCGCCTTCGGGCGCGATGTGCCTGCTGATTTTTCTGACTTTGATTTCGATAGCCTTGCCCAGCAGCCTGCTGCGGCCCCCGTCGCGCCTTCGCCCATGCCAAAGGTACCTGAGCCCGACATAACAAAGGACGACTTGCGCGCCATGATCTTGGAAGAACTCCGTTCACTGAAAGGAGCGTCGGAATGACCGATCTGCGCGCCTCTATCTTCATTGATCAACTTCAGCCGCAAACGCTGGCATATATTTCCACCTGGATGCGGGGCACGCTGCCACGCCTGCGGATGGCTGCACAGATCGTTGAAATCGCACCCGGCCTCGATATCGAGGTTCTGACCGACATTGTTCTGAAAAGTGCTGAGGTTCGGGCTGGGATGCTGGTTGTCGAGCGTCAGTTCGGAACCCTGCAATTTCACGCCCATTCCGCCGCAGAGGTCCACTCTGGCGCGGATGCAATCCTTGAAGCGTTGGGTCAAACAATGGCTGACGTGGCCAAGCCTAAGATATTGGCTTCCAAACTGGTGACGAATGTCGATGACCAGCACGCGTTTCTGATGAATCGCAACAAGCTTGGGTCAATGGTGATCGGCGGGGACAGCATTTATTTGCTGGAATGCCAATCGGCCGCCTATGCGATCCTTGCCTGCAACGAGGCCGAAAAAGAAGCTGACATCAAAGTCATTGACATGCGGATGATCGGGGCTAACGGCCGGGTTTATCTGGCCGGAACAGAAGCGGATGTGCGCAATGCGCGCCTCGCCGCAGAAAGCGCGTTGCGTGATGCAGGAGCAGCATAATGTCAGCGCTTCGCGACGAAATACGCGCGATTTTGCGCGAGGAATTGGCTGCGATCATCGCAGAACAATCTGGCAAAGTTGTGCAGAGAGTACGGGTCGAGACCTCGGACGATCTCAATGCGTTTGCACGGGATCTGGTCGACCAGATGTCGAAACCGAAATTTGCCGGCAAGGTCAAAAGCGGCGAAATCAGTTTTGCGCTGGAACAAAGCACACAGCCTTCCACCAGCATCGTGGCACCAGCCATTCCCGTGACCACGCCGATTGCTGCCAAGACGAAAACGGCTGTTTTGGACAAGAAGCTGATCACCGAAACCGATCTGGCCGCGATCGCACCGGGCGCGTTGCGCATTCCACGAAATGCACGCGTCACACCGTTGGCCAAAGACAAAGCACGCCGCAAAGGCGTGCGGAGCGAAAGGACTGATTCATGATCAAAGGGCGCGTGAAAGGAAAAGTCTGGTCTTCGCGGCACGTAGACACGCTGCCGTCGGGGGCCTTGCTGGAGATTGAAACAGATGACGGCGGACACCTCATCGCGTTCGACCCGCTTGGCTGCGACACAAACGAAGCAGTTCTGATCACACAAGGATCGGTGGCAGCGGCCTATTTCAACGGGCGCTCAGCGCCTGTTGATGCGCTGATCATCGGCTCAATCGACGAAAAAACAAAATAGAAAAACTGGCTCTGGAAAGGAAAACCCATGGCAAATCTTGCAATTGGAATGATCGAAACAAAGGGCTATGTGCCCGCGCTTTCTGCGGCGGACGCAATGGTCAAAGCGGCAAACGTTGAAATCGTCGCACGGAACGAAGTGGGCGGCGGGCTTGTCTCAGTCGTCGTAAAAGGTGACGTCGGCGCAGTCAAAGCTGCCACTGAAGCAGGTGCACAAGCCGCAAGTGCCGTTGGCGATGTTACGGCTGTTCATGTGATCCCACGCCCACATGGCGATTTGGGAAAATATTTTGAAGCGGCAAAATAAGCTGTGCTGGGGGCGGTGACACATCATGACTGAACTTCGCGTATATCTCCCGATCGCTGATCTTCAGCCGCAGTTTGCTGCGTATTTGTCATCGCCAACGCGCGCGCGGGCTTACCCACCTTTCAAAGGGCAAAATTCGCTGATTATCGAGGTCGCCCCGGCGCTGAGCATTCACAGAATTGCTGATCTGGCGCTGAAGGTCGCCCCGGAAATGGAACCGGGGATCTTGTTCACAGAGCGCCAGTTTGGACTGATGGAACTGCACGCTGACCGAATGGAAGACCTCACGGCTGCAGGTGCAGCAATTTTGGAGGGGATCGGTGCAAAAGCGGGCGATCAACTTGCTCCTAAAGTTCTGTACCACGACATTATTGAAGATTTGTCGGATCAACACGCAATCATCCTGAATAGGTCGCGCGACGGCTCTATTTTGGTGCCGGGCACGGCATTGCTGATCTACGAAATGGCGCCTGCACTTTTTGCCTGTGTTGCCGCGAATGAGGCCGAAAAAGCGGCCCCCGGCGTGATCATCAATGATGTGCAAATGATGGGGGCCACGGGGCGTATTTTCATGTCCGGGTCGGTCGAGGACATGACCCTTGCGCGTGACCGCATCACCGAAGTTCTCAAATCCATAAAAGGTCGAAAAGGCTGAGATAAATACCCAAACCAACAGAGGAGTTGATACATGACACTTTCAAGACGGAAATTTCTGAGCCGTACGGCGGCAATGGGCGGGGCTGCGGCACTTGGGCCTCTTGCAGGACCGGCGTTTGCAGATCGCAATGATCAACTGAACATTTTGTGTTGGGAGGGCTATAACCCTGACGCTATTCTCGATCCATTCCGCGCCGCAAATGCCGGGGCAACGGTACGCGCTGAAAGCGGGACATCCGACCCTGACATGATCAACAAGTTGCGCGCTGGCGAGATCAACGTTTGGGACCTGATCAATGTGAACCAACCTTGGGCACGCGACCAGTTGTATCCAGAAGGTTTGATAAAACCACTGAACAAAGACCGCTTTATGCCGTTCTTCGACAATATGCTGCCGGAGTTCAAAGACTATCCTCTGGCCTTTGCTGAAGATGGAGAATTGATCGGCATGCCGCAGCGCTATGGCCCGTTCAGCTTTGTGGTGAACACCGATGTGATTAGCCGCGAAACAGCAGAAGATCAGGGTTGGAACCTGTTCCTAGACCCTGCGATGAAAGATCGTTACGGCGTTTTGACTTATGATAACTGGAACGTCATCCACATGTGCCTGACGGCGGGGTTGAACCCGTTCGCGCCGGTTGAAGGTGCCGATCTGGAAACGTTCAAATCGACAGCTGAGGCGATCTTTGGCGGAGCCAAGTTGCTTACAGATGATCTTGTTGCGATGAACACCGCGCTGATCAACGGCGAGATTGACGCGTACTTTACGGGTGGCACCTACACTGCCTCTCCGGCACGCTATGATGGTGCAACCAATGTCCGGGCGATCACGCCAAATTCTGGCCCTGTGGATGGCAAAGGCGGTATCGTTTGGATCGAGCTGACCTCGCTTATTAACAACCCTGACCCCAGCAGTCTGGCTGAGGATTTCCTTGAGTACGTCCAAGGTGCCGAAGCCTCAAAGACTGTTGCCTTCACCGAAGGCACTTACAATCCGGTTAGCCAAATGGGCAATCCAGAAGTGATGGCAAAGTTCAGCGCCGAAGAACTTGATGCGATCCAGATGGACAGTCTGGCTGAAGAGATGTCGCGCTCGCTCGATTATGAGAAAGTCACATCTTATGACGCCTTGATCGACCTCTACACACAAGCACGCCGCTCCTAACGCGGCCTCTGGTCTGTCGCGCTTGAGCGGTGCGGCAGACGACATCCAAGAGAGATCCCATGGCTTCATCAGACACCATTTTGCGCCTTGAGGGCGTTGTGAAAACGTTCGGCACCTTCACTGCTTTACATGGCGTTGATCTAGAGATCCGCGAAGGTGAATTTTTTACCATCGTTGGTCCCTCTGGCAGCGGCAAGTCGACAATGATCCGCCTTCTTGTGGGTATGGATGAAGTCACTGACGGCGCGATCTGGCTGCGCGATCAGCGTATCGAAAACATGCCTGCCAACTTGCGCCCAACCTGCATGGTGTTTCAGTCGCTTGCGCTGTTTCCACATATGAGCGTGGGCCAGAACATCGAATTTCCCCTCAAGCTGCGCAATGTCGAACCAGATGCCCGCAAAGAACGCGCGTTAGAACTTTTAGACCTGCTGCGCCTGCCGCGCGACTATTATGACAAACGCATATCGCAATGTTCGGGCGGCGAAAAGCAACGTGTCGCATTGGCCCGCGCATTGGCGTTTGACCCTGAAATTCTGTTCTTTGACGAACCGCTGTCAGCACTTGATTACCGTCTGCGCAAGACGCTGGAAAAAGAACTGAAAGACCTGCACAATCGCACAGGTAAAACCTTCGTATACATCACCCATTCGCTGGAAGAGGCGATGGTGATGTCTGATCGTATCGCCATTATGAAGGCAGGCCGGTTTGAGCAGATCGCCGTTGCCGACGAAATCTATGGTCGTCCCGTCAGCCGTTTTGTGGCTGAGTTCATGGGAGAGGTGAACCTGTTTGAAGTGACCTGCGAAGATGGCAAAACGCTGGCCGGTCCTGGGTTGGACGTAAAATCGGGCGTGACAAGCGATGGACTGCCAACGGGCAGCAAGGGGTTGTTGATGGTGCGACCGGAATACATCCGGTTTTGCGCCCAAGACGAGGCCGCGGATTACACGATCCAAGGCCGCTTGCTTGCGGAATACGCCCTTGGTTCGCGTATCCAATATGAGATTGAAACCGAGACAGGCCAGATACTCACCGTAGAAAAGCTTCGCAAGGAGCGCACCAACAGCGACATTGGATCCCAAGTCATACTGGGCTTTGACGCGGCCAGCACCCATGTAATCGAGGACGTCTGATGCAACGGTTGAACCAGAAGCTTGGGCTGCTCTCCGCTTTGCCGATGTTGGCGGTTTTTGCGATAGCGCTTCTTGCACCATTAAAGCGTTTCGACATTAACCTGAGACATATCCGGCAGCCTTGAAGTAGTTCCAACACTCTTCTGGATCGTAGAGATCGCAGATTGATCCGATGGCGTCGAAGACCTCGGTGAAGGTTCTTGCCCCGATCCGTCGCAAGTGGGCTTTCAGCTTTGAGTATGCCTGTTCGATGGGGTTCAGATCGGGCGAGTACGGCGGCAGGTATAGGAACCAACAGCCGTGGTCGCGCAGGGCCTGTGTGGCCTCCTTGTTCCGGTGGGTGGCCAGGTTGTCGAGGATGACCACAGTGCCGGGCGCGATCTCGGGGATCAGCACTTCGCGGATGTAGGCGGCAAAGGCGGGGCCATCCATCGCGCCCTTTATGACCCATGGTGCGATCAGGGCATCCCGGGTCAGGCCTGCGATCAGTGTTTGTGTGCCCCAGCTGCCAAAGGGCGCATCCATCGTCAGGCGCTTGCCCCGTTGTGCCCTTCCACGCAGGCGGGTCAGGTTCGTTTTTACCGCGGTTTCATCAATGAAGACAACGCGTTCGGGCAAGGCCGCAATGGCAGGCAGACGATGTCTGAACCAGTCCGTGCGCTGCTGCCTTACCTTGGCACGACGGCGCTCGCTCGCGACCAGCGACTTTTTTTGTACGTGAACCCGAGCCGGGACAGCAGGTTGGCGATGGAGGAATGATGCACCCGCACGCCCTCGGCATCAGCCAGCGCATCGCGCAACTCGAAGAGCGTGATATCGGGGTCCTGCGCGACCAGTTCCTCAAGGAAGGCCTGATGCGGAGCGAGCTTTCCCGTGCCGCGCGGCGGCCCCTGAGGGGCAGGTTCCGCATGGCCCATCGTCCTCACCTGGCGCGCCCAACGCGCGCCCGTTGCGGGCGAGAGCTGCAAACGCAACGCTGCCGCGCGCCCGCTTAATCCTTCTTCAATGTATCTCTGAAACCGCGTCCTGAGTGCCGATGGCAAAGGTGCTGACATGATCCATCCTCCCAAACAGGATGAATCACAGATCACGTCTCAAGGGAATCCCCCGCGATTCAAGTTCAAGCCGAAATGCTTTAGCAGCCGTGGAGTCTCGGTTTTGTTGCCCCCTTGCGGGATATGATTGCTACCGGACCAAGGCGTTTCTCAATCTCTGACCGTAAGTCAACGCCCGACGAACGGGCTGTGTAGGCGCGATGTCGCGGAGCGGAAAACAAGCTTTGCAAGCAATAGACTCGACGGTACAAATCCGCTTTCCCCGCGTCTTGACTGAAGCGCATAGCGAGAGAGTAGATTTGCAACCTTAGCAGCGCCAATGAAAAAAAACGGCAATGGCGATGTGTGCCACGTTCCAGAAACACATATTCCGCATTTATCGAGTGCGGATTGAGCACAGCGAAAGTGCAGTTTGGTTCAAACCGCAATTGCTCGTTTGAATGGCCAGTCCGGCGAAGACTACTGCGCCGCCGAAGTTCCCATACTGCTCTTGCGAGCAAATGCTGTGTCTGAAATAGCCGCGTGAACAAAAGGCCAGTTTGTCCGTGACTGCATCGTTGGAGCCACTTGCGGCGAAAGCACGGTTTGAATTTCAAGGCTCCACTGGGTTTTGAACGGCCGCTCTGGTGATCTTGGCTTCAATGCAGCAATAAGCTTGCCGCACCCGCGAAGCAATGCTGCGTTAGCAATAGCCGCAGTTGCACAAGTCCGGTTAGTCCCGCATTCCTGCCATTCGCCCCGACCAATTCAAATCTCAACTCAACCCGCGCAGATACTCCATCACTGCGGGGCGCACCGATTGTTCCCCCGCATCGCGGGCGTCGTGGATAACCTTGCGCACGTCGTCGAGGTTGCAGCGGCGGAGCAGGTGTTTGACGGGGCCGACGGAGGCTGGGCGCATGGAGAGGGACTGCAGGCCGATGGCTGTCAGACAGAGCGCCTCAACGGGGCGGCCTGCGTCTTCGCCGCAGAAGGACAGGCGGGTGTTGGTGGCTGCGCAGCGGGCGACGATGTCTTCGATAAAGCTTAGAAAACTGACGTTGAGCGTATCGTAACGGCGGCGCACGCGTTCGTTTTCGCGGTCGGCGGCAAAGAAGAACTGCTTGAGGTCATTGCCGCCAATCGACAGGAATTCGACCTCTTCGTAGAATTTCTTGCATGCGAAGGCGAGAGACGGAGTTTCCAGCATCGCGCCAATTTCAAGGCTTTCGGGAACTGCATTGCCGACCTTTTTCTCGCGGGCGAGGGCTTTGTCCACCTCGGCGCGGGCGGCGGTGTATTCTTCGTATTGAGCGATGAAAGGGAACATGATCGACAAGGGGCGGCCATTGGCAGCGCGCAGCAGTGCCTGAAGCTGCATCCGCATCACACCGGGCTTGTCCAGACCGACGCGGATCGCGCGCCAGCCCAAAGCGGGGTTTGGTTCGTCCTGCGCCTTCATGTAAGGCAGCACCTTGTCCGACCCGATGTCGAGCGTGCGAAACACCACGCGCTTGCCCTGTGCCGCATCGAGCACCCGGGCATAGAGGGCGGCCAGTTCGTTGCGCTTGGGCATTTGGCTGCGCACAAGGAATTGCAGTTCGGTGCGGAAAAGCCCCACGCCTTCTGCGCCGGAACTTTCCAGCGACGGCAGGTCAGCCATGAGACCCGCGTTCATGTCGAGACGGATCGTCTTGCCGCACAGGGTGACGGCGGGTTTGTCACGGATCGAGGCGTAGCGTTCCTGGGCCTTGGCCTGCATCGCCATCTTGTCGCGGAAGGCGCTGACCACGGTGTCGTCGGGACGCAGGTGCACGACACCCTGATCGCCGTCGACCATAACATGATCGCCGTTCAGCGCTTCGTTCTGGATGCGTTTGGCGTTGATCACGAGCGGAATGGCCAGCGCGCGGGCCACAATCGCGGCATGGCTGCCGACAGAGCCTTCTTCGAGGATGATGCCACGCAATTGGCGGCCGTATTCAAGCAGTTCGCCGGGGCCGATATTGCGCGCGACAAGGATCGGGTTTTCGGGCAGTTCCGCGCCGGTTTGGTGGCCTTGACCGGTCAGGATGCGCAGCAGTCGGTTCGACAGATCGTCGAGGTCTTGCAGGCGTTCGCGTAGATATGCGTCGGTGGCTTGCAGCATGCGGGCGCGGACGTCGGATTGTTCTTTCTCAACGGCGGCTTCGGCGCTGAGGCCACGGTCGATGTTTTCCTCCATCCGCCGCAGCCAGCCTTTGGAGTTGGCGAACATGCGGTAAGCCTCGAGCACCTGCACCTGTTCGCTGTCGCCGGATGCGACTGCCATCAATTGATCGACGCTGACGCGCAGGTTTTCAACGGCGTCGGTCAGGCGGCCGTGTTCTATTTCGGGGTCATCGGCGACCAGGTTGGTGACGACGACGCGCGGTTCATGCAGCCAGACATGGCCTTCGGCTGTGCCTTCCTGCGCGGTGACGCCACGGATCAGAACAGGCTGGGTGTGGCGCGCCTGCAGGGCGGCCCCTTCGCCGACAAAGGCACCCAGCTCTGTCATTTCGGCCAGAACCATCGCAACAACTTCGAGCGCGTACACCTCGTCTGCGCTGAATTCGCGGGCTTCTTTGGACTGGACCACCAGTACGCCCAGCTTTTCGCCAAGGCGCTGGATCGGGACACCTAGAAAGCTGGAATAAATCTCTTCCCCGGTTTCCGGCATGTAGCGGAACCCTTTGGAGGAGGGCGCATCGGCGGCATTGATCACCTTGCCAGTTCGTGCAACGCGACCGACAAGACCCTCGCCCAGCTTCATCCGGGTTTGGTGGACGGATTCAGGGTTCAGGCCCTGCGTCGCGCAGAGTTCGAGTGTTTCTTCGTCGCGAAAGAGGTAGATCGAACACACTTCGGTGCCCATTGAATCGGCGGTCAGATGGGGGATCTGATCCAGCCGTTCCTGTCCGGCGGCCTGACTGGCCATTGTGTCGCGAAGCCGTCCAAGTAACTTTCGGCTTTCGCTTTCGAATGAATCTGGCATTCGCCTCACTGCCCTGTCGTTCCAGCTGCAACTATAGGCTTAGTCATGAGACGGGGAAAGCGGCGATTGACCTTGGATGGCGTTGAGATTGGACGATTTCCCACTGAAAGGTGATTCAATCGTGATTGGCTGCTTGGCGTGATTGCAGGGATGCTGGTGCCACAACCATCGGGAGGGGTCGCTGTGTCGGTCATTTGGAAGAACGGGATTCGGAAGAGCTTTGCCGCGTGTTTTGCATTGGGGCTTTTGGTGTCCGCGCAGGCCGGTCAGGCGCAGGAACAATCGCTTCCCGACTATGTGATTGCAGAGTTTGGTGCGCCGCCGCCAGTGCCAGACGGCGCATTGTCAGACAGTCTGAGATCTGCGGTTCAAGTGGCGTTTCTGGACAGTGTCGAACAGTCCGCATGGGGGCGCGATCAGGTGGCTGCGCTCTTGGAGGTCGCGTCGTCGGAAGATCCGCGCCTTGCCTGGATCATCAGCGACATGATGCGATTTGTATCGGGGGCGCAATTGAACGAGGCGCTGGGTAACGCCGCGGCAGAGCTTTTGCAGATCGACCCGCCGCGTGCCAATCATTGGGGGGTTATCACCGATCAGTTGATGGCGTGGAATATTCCCGAGCCGCCTGACTATCTGGCCGTGAAACGTGGGATCTTCACCAAGTTTGTGCCGGAGTGGGATGCGCTGTTTGTCGAAGGGGATATCGATTGGCGGCATGTGTCCTGGGGCGGGGTTCTGATTGACGACCGTGCTTTCGGAGACACGAACAAGCCCTGCAATTGCATCCCGGCTGCGGACAATCCGCCTGTGACCGATGCGGATGCAGCGGACTGGTTGGATGACGATGCCATCGTGTTCGGCGTGGAGGTGAATGGCGAATACCGGGCGTATCCGCGTCAGATCATGGAAGTCCGGGAGATGGTGAATGACACCCTTGGCGGGCGGGATCTTGGTATTCCGTACTGTACGCTTTGTGCATCGGCACAGGCGTATTTCACGGACGGCTTGCCCGAAGGTATCGCGCGGCCTGTATTGCGCACGTCGGGGCTGTTGATCCGATCAAATAAAGTGATGTTCGATGTGAACACGATGTCGGTGTTCGACACGTTTCTTGGCAAAGCGGTGACGGGGCCGTTGGCAGAAAAGGGCGTGAAACTAGAACAAGCGACCGTGATCACAACTGACTGGGGAACATGGAAAGCAGCGCATCCCGAAACAACCGTTCTGGTCGAGTCATTGGCCCTTGGCCGCGATTTTGATTTCCGCAACGGCCGCGATGCAAATGGTCCGATCTTTCCTGTAGGGGATGTGGACCCGCGTTTGCCGGTGCACGAGGATATCATCGGAGCGATTACCGCGTCGGGCAAACCTGTCGCTTTCCCGCGCAGCACAGCCGTTGTCGCGTTGCAGAGTGGCCAAGAGATCGTGTTCGAGAATGTCCGCCTCGAGCTTGCTGCCGGTGGGGTCAAAGCCGTCGATCTGGACGGCTCTGATATTGGCAGTCATCAGGCGTTCTGGTTCGCGTGGTCGCAGTTTCATCCCGACACAGAGCTTTGGTCGGGATGATCAAGCGGTTGGCAGCGCGGGCTTACGCGGCTTTTTCCAGCTCGAAGGCATCGTGCAGCGCCTGAACGGCAAGTTCCATATACTTGCGGTCAATCAGGACCGAGATTTTGATCTCGGACGTCGTGATCACTTTGATGTTGATGCCTTCCTTGGACAGGACTTCAAACATCTTTGCTGCAACACCCGTGTGGCTGCGCATGCCGATGCCCACAACCGAAACCTTGGCCACGTCCGTGTCGGCAACAACGTCGTGGAAGTTGATTTTGCCGGCATCCTTGGCGTCGGCCATGGCCTTTTCGGCGCGCTTTACCTGATCGACAGGGCAAGAGAAGGTCATGTCGGTGCGACCCTCTTCGGAAATATTCTGTACGATCATGTCGACATTCACGCCCGCCTCGGAGAGCGGCCCGAAGATCGCGGCGGCGATGCCTGGACGGTCTGCGACAGACACGAGCGTCATTTTGGCCTCGTCGCGGGAATAGGCCACACCGGCCACAACATTGCTTTCCATGATGTCCTCCTCGGCGCAGACCAATGTTCCTGCGTCGTCAGATTGTTCCTCAAAACTGCTCAGCACGCGCAGTTTCACCTTATAGCGCATTGCCAATTCGACCGACCGCGTTTGCAGAACCTTGGCGCCAAGGGACGCCAGTTCGAGCATCTCTTCAAAGGCGATCTTGTCCAGCTTGCGAGCCTTGTCACAGATGCGCGGGTCGGTGGTATAGACGCCGTCCACATCTGTGTAGATATCACAGCGCTCTGCGCCGAAGGCAGCGGCAAAGGCCACCGCAGTGGTATCAGACCCACCCCGGCCCAGCGTGGTGATGCGGCCTTCGGGGCTGACACCCTGAAAGCCAGCAACGACCGCAACGCGCATGCCTTCGGCAAATTTGCGCGAAATGTTGTCCGTCGGAATCTCTTCGATCCGGGCCGAGGAATGCGCCGACGTGGTTTTCACAGGAACTTGCCAACCCTGCCAGCTGCGCGCAGGCACATCCATTTCCTGAAGCGTCAGCGCCATCAGGCCAGCGGTGACATTTTCACCCGAGGACACGACGGCATCATATTCGCGAGCATCGAACAGCGGCGAGGTTTCATTGACGAAACCCACCAGTTTGTTCGTCTCGCCGGACATGGCCGATACAATGACGATCACGTCATAGCCTTTGGCCACTTCGACGCCGACACGTTTTGCAGCGCGCTTGATGCGGTCAAGCGTTGCGACGGATGTTCCGCCGAATTTCATCACGAGAACGGGCATAAGGGCCTCCCGGGTCAGACTCAGCGGGTGCTTTACGTTGGGTGGCGGTGGCGCGCAAGGGTGGTGCGCAACGTGGGACGATTACGTGTCCCGATAGTCAACAGCCCTTAGGCCGTCATTGTTGAGATGGGTTTCCTTGCCGGGGACAACATCGGTGTTCTGCGCCGAGACCGCTTGCCAGCCATTTGGGGTGTCTTGCAGCACAAAGGACAGGATGGTCTGCCGGTCGCCGGCCTTTGTGCCATCCGGTGTGGTTTGGCCCTCAAGCGTGAAGCGGCAATGGACCACTGCATGACCCGCGCCAATTTCACGGGTGCGGATAACGCCGGGTTTCAGAGTGCTTTTGCCGAAAAACGACTTGAGCGCGTAATCATGCGCCTTGGAGATTGCCGCCCGGTCACGCCACCAAAGACCGGTGACGTTCACGAAATCTGCGTCATCGGCAAAAAGTGCGCCAATGCGATGGCCGTTACGGCTGTGCCATGCCTCGGCAAAGGCCTTGGGGAAATCGGCAGGTGTTAAGACCGTCAAAACGGCATCGCGTCGCCGTTCCACATCTCGAAACAGCCAGTGGTGTCAGCAGTCAGGGCATCAAAGCGGTCAAGCAGGCCGGTTGCCGATTCGTCGGTGCCGATGCTGGCGGCGCTGCTGCCCATGTCTGTGCGGACCCAGCCGGGATGATAAATGCCAACCGGAATGCCTTGGGGTTTCAGATCAACTGCCAGATTGCGCCCGAGGTTCAGGGCTGCTGCCTTGGAGGCGCGGTAGATATAGCTTTGCCCACCCGAGCGTTCGCTTGATCCCATCTGCGAGGAAATAATCGCAATCTTGGGCGCGCTGGCGCGTTTCAGATGCGGCATGAATGCCATCGCGGTCAGGTAGACCCCGGTCACATTGGTCGCAAACGTGTCAGCCCAAAGCTGAGGGTCCGTCAGGCTGTCAGCGGGTTGGCCCTTTTCAAGGTAGACACCTGCATTGCAGACCAAAAGGTCAATCGCGGTATCGCCCAGCCGGTTTGCCAATGCCGAACAGCTTTCGGGATCACGCACATCCAAGGGTAGTAGGGCGCTGTCGCCGGGGCTGCGGGCGGTGCCGTAGACGGTGTCACCGCGTGCTTGCGCGGTCGTCAAAAGAGCCGCGCCAATGCCGCGGTTTGCGCCGGTGATCAGAATGTTCATCAATTGGACTTTCGTGTGGGCGTGAAGGGCAGAGGGGCGATGGGCACGCCGTCGTCGATCAGTTTCTTGGCCTCATCGCCGCGCGTTTCGCCCCAGATCGGGCGTTCCGGTGCATCGCCTGAATGGATCGCGCGGGCCTCGTTGGCAAAGTTGGTGCCAACATAGTCCGAGTTCTTTTCGACATATTTCTTAAGCTCGGCCAAGGCCTGCTCTGCCGGATTTGCCGGTTCGGACAGGGTGGGTTTGGCAGGTGCGGGCGCGGGTGTGCTCGTCTTGTCAGCAGTGCTGACGCGCGGGGCCATCATCGCCTTGTTCACATCCGATGTGCCACAGACCGAGCAATTGACCATGCCTGCAGCGTGCAGCTTTTCAAAGGCCGATCCCGATTGGAACCAGCTGTCAAAGTGATGGTCGTTGGCGCATTTCAGTGTGAACTGGATCATCGAGATGCCTGCGTCCGCTGCTTTGCTTTTGTTAACCTGTTGATCTGAAAATAAGCGTCTGTGCGCGGACATCAAGCGTCAAGCGCAGCGTTGATATCGCGCATCAAACCGTCAAGGTCTGTGCCTTGATGTAGCACAGATTGCGCGACCTGTCCCAGTTTGCTTTGCTTCTGCGCACTGCCCAACGAGGTCAGCGCGTTGGTGATCGCTTCGGCGTCCGGCGTGCAGATTGCGCCGTGTCCCTGGGCCAATCGGTCATATGCGGCGCGGAAATTTCCGGTGTCGGGACCATACAGGATGGCTGATCCAAAGGCGGCGGGTTCATAGGGGGTATGCCCGCCGCGATCCGTCAGGGATCCCGCGACAAAGGTCACGCCCGCAAGCTGGTACCAGAGATGCATTTCACCAAACGTGTCGGCCAGATAGACTTGGGCATCGGTGGGATCGTCGCCAGCGCTGCGCCGGGCGCAGGTCAGGCCATGACTTGCGATCTTGCGCGCGATGTCTCCGGTGCGTTTTGGGTGGCGCGGGGCGAGGATCAGTTTGAGCTTTGGTCGTTTTGCCAAGGCCGTCAGGTGTGCGTCCAGAATGATGTCGTCTTCGCCCTCATGGGTCGACGCAGCAAGCCATGTTTCCGACCGCTCGAACGCTTGCATCAGGTGTGTGTCTGGCATGTCGGCAGGTCGGGTATAGAGCGCCTTGAGATCAACCACCGGACCGCGCGCGCCGGTTGATAAGCCGAATTGTGCAATCCTCTCGGCGGATCCGGCATCCTGTGCTGAAAGGTAAGTCACCTGTGCCATCACCCGACGTACCAGCCTTTCGAAGCGGTGCCAGCCTCTGGCAGAGCGCTCTGTCAGGCGACCACCCAGAACCAGGACCGGGCCGGGGATGCTAAGGATGCGCAAGGGCCAGAGGTCCGATTCGAGTGTAATATGTGCTGTGACCTGCCAGTTCCGGATCACGCGCTTTGTTGCTCCGGGCAGATCAACCGGCGCCAAATGCGCGTCGGTCTTGGACAGGTTCCACGATTTCGCCAGCGCCAATCCGCTGTCGGTGTTGGTGGTGATCAAAAGGTGGCGTCCGCCGGCCAGTAATCTGTCGATCACCGGGCGGGCAGAGGCCAATTCACCGTTAGACGCGGCATGCAGCCAGATGCGATCCGCGCTTTCAACGGGTGTGATGCGACCCAATCTTGCCCGCACAGCTTGCGTGTCGCGCGCGCGTAGCCTTGAGGCCAGTTCCTTGCCCGCCAAGAGATACATCAGAAAACGGTATAACAGCACGGTGCATCCCAGTCAGATCGCGGGGACCAGTCAGGCCGACGCGTGTGGTCTTGAGCCATCCCGCCCAGCTTTGGTGGACGTCAGCGCATCTTGAATTTGACGTTCCAATAGCTTGAGCAACACGTGGTTGTCGAACCGCACTTCTGCCATGTGGCGCGCTCGCGCTGACATAGCGGCAAGATCGGGAACGCTGATTGCCGCACTTATGGCTTGGGTAAAGCCATCCTCGTCATGCTCGTTGACCAAAAAGCCGGTTTCGCCTTCGTCAATTGCCTCGGGGATTCCGGCATGCCTCGTAGATACAGTGATACATCCACAGGCCATCGCTTCTTGAATGGCGGTGGGCAGGCCTTCGGTATTGCCATCGCGCGCGGTGACGGAATGCTGAAGGAAGAACTGCGTGCTCATCAGGCGGTCACGTACGGTGTTGTGCGGCTGCGCGCCGTGAAAGCGGATTTTATCCGACACGCCCAAATCCTCGGCAAGGGCTCTGGTCGGTTCAAGCAAGGGACCGTCACCTATGAAATCAAGCCGCGCTTCTGGCAGGTCTTTTGTTGCATTCGCAAACGCGCGCAGCGTGGTCATCGGAGCCTTTTTTTCGACAAATCGCCCGACCGCAAGAAAGCTAAGAGGCACCTTGGCCTGTGGTGCAAAACGGCGGATGTCCACGCCAGACGGGATCACCGTGCTATTGGGGTGAGAGATGCCGTGCTTGGCCAGATTGTCGAGCAGGAATTGCGACACAGAAAACACACCGGCCAGCCGAGGCATCATCTTGCGATAGGCCGTGCGCATCCGTTCGGTGCGGATCGCCTTTGACGCATCTGTGCCACGGAAATACGTAAAGATCGGAATACCCAGCGCGTTTGCCAAAGGTGCCAAGGCCAGCGCTTGCGTGCCGAATTCTGCCAAAATCACCTCGACCCGTTCGTCGTGTAGAAATTTGACCAGCGCCTGTTTCGCCTCGCCAAAGGGCAGGCGTGATGTGCCGTGCCGTATACGATTGCGCAAGAGCCACCACGGGGCGACCATCATGTCCCGTCCGGACAGACCGTCACGACGGATGAAATACGGTTTGCCATAGGGGTTATCCCCCCGGAAACGGCCACACACCACAACTGTATTCCCACCGAACAAATGCTCGATGTGGCGGTTGATAAAGGTCTCGCCGCCGAGATGATATTCGCCAGTTGCGATGGCTACGCGCATGAAACTTGGTCCGATGGAAAACCGATGTCCTAGGTATCAGCACAGTGTGGCGCCAGCAAGGCAGCTTGGCGATGTGATCAGCCATGGGTCCAGAATTTGGTCCGGAGCTTTAATTGAACACAAGCGCTGGTTTCTGAACCGCAAACACGGTGCCAAGAACCGGCGCACCGAATTCATTCCGCAGACGGGCATGTTTGAACAGCTTCGGCTTGGGAAAGCCAACCTCGCGAACGGTTTTTTCGATATAGGTGTCCGAGTGTTTGTAGCGCCCTGAGGGATACAGCTTGAATCCGGTTTTGACCGTCTCATCGCCTTCGTCTTCGACAGTCACGATAAGCATGCCACCGGGGTTCAGGATTTGGTGAAAATTCGTCAGCACTGTTTTTAGTTCTCCGAAATACACCAAAACATCGGCGCAGACGATCAGATCGAATTTTCCTTCAGGAAAGGTTGCGGGAACTGACAAGTCTGTCCGGGCAAGGAAATCGTACAGCCCCTTTTCCCGCGAGACCTCGAGCATTTTGACCGACAGATCGATGCCTGTCAGTTCCTTGGCATATTCTCTCAGAAATCCGGCACACAGGCCGGTTCCGCACCCGGCGTCCAACACGCGTTGCGTTTTCTTCTTCGGCAGGTTCAGTTCCTGAAGAGCTGTGAAAATCAGACTGGGTCCGTTGTTCCCGAGAATGCCAAGTTGCGTATCGTAGTTTTCCGCAAATTTATCGAACAACTCGACGGCCATGCCGTGTTGGTCCAAATCGGCAACGGGCATTCCATTCGATGCAAAGAAATAATCAAGCTTGGCCCGCTCTGCTTTTGTTTTGCAATTCTTCTCGGCGATCTGGAGGCACATCTGCGCGCCTTCCACGTATTTGAGGTGCGAGAGCACGACGCTCAAATGGATGGCCGAGTTAAACGCATCGGAGGTGTTTTCCAGATACGTCTTCGCAACATTATATGCATGCTCGCGGAGGTCAAACTGGACAAACAGGGCGGCGGCTTCGACCACGACAAGTTGCGTATCCGGAGCTTTTTGCAAGGCTTTCCAAACAAGCTTTTCGGCGTCCTCCTTTTCTCCGAGATCGAACAAGGCGGCAGCTGCGGGGAATAATGCGGTTTGCGGATCTTTGAGCCTGTCCAGGTTGCTTTTAATGCCCTTCAGCACCCGTTTTTGGATTTTTTCGGCGACGTCTTCATGTCCTAGGCTCTTGAAAATCAATGCGACTTTTGCGGCGGCCCCAAGGGGGAGGCTCTCTTGTGCAATCAAGGCTTTGCAAGCTTCGGTCGCTTCTTCGTATTTTTTTTCGAAAACAAGGTTGCGAGCCGCTTCAATTTGAGCGCCAAGATCTTTCCAGATCTCGGCATCAGCTTCGAGACTGATTCCGAGATCATCACTGACTTCTGACTGCTGCGGTTCAGATTGAATATCCGACATTAAAATTCCCCTCTAAAGCAATGCAGTGACCTTGCGATCTTCTGCCTGACAAATCCAGTTTAAACATGATGCTTGAATCAAGAGGCAGTTTTGCTTTTTGTCAAAGCTCTCTTGCCGGTCTCGAACGCGGTGCTCGTACACAGATTTCGCAACTAAGCAGTAACGGCGCACTATTCAAAGAGAGGAAAGATGGTGCTGTGAGAGAGGATTGAACTCTCGACCTCACCCTTACCAAGGGTGTGCTCTACCACTGAGCTACCACAGCGCCGGGGTGTCGTACTCGACGTGGCGGGTGATTAGACTCAAACGGAAATCGGTGCAAGCGCAATCTGGACCCTTTTTTACCTCTGGGATAGGAAGTGGGCATGACACAGAAAACATCATCTGGGAAATCGACGGCATCGGCGCGGGAAGACAGGCTGAAAGCCGCGCTGAAGGCGAATATGGCCAAGCGCAAGGCACAGGCACGGGCGCGGTCTGCCGGGACTTCGGATGAGAGCAAAGACAACAAGAACGCGAGCGAGGGCAGATAAAAGCAATGGACCAGATTATCGTGACAGGGAACGGCCCGCTGAGCGGCCAGATTCCCATAGCAGGGGCAAAGAACGCCTGTCTGACATTGATGCCGGCGACGCTGCTGAGCGAAGAGCCGCTGACACTGACCAACGCACCGCGGCTGAGCGATATCCGCACCATGACAACGCTGTTGCAATCCCTTGGCGCCGAGGTGCAGGCGTTGCAGGATGGCCAGGTTCTGGCCATGTCGAGCCACGACCTGACATCAACCCGGGCCGAATACGACATCGTCCGCAAGATGCGCGCGTCGATCCTTGTGCTGGGTCCACTGCTTGCGCGCTTTGGACATGCCGAGGTGTCACTGCCCGGCGGCTGCGCCATCGGTGCGCGTCCGGTGGATTTGCACCTCAAGGCGTTCGAGGCGATGGGTGCCGAGTTGGATTTGCGCGACGGCTATGTCCATGCAAAGGCACCTGCGGGTGGTTTGAAAGGCGGAATCGTCGAATTTCCGTTCGTGTCCGTCGGGGCCACGGAAAATGCGCTGATGGCGGCGACTTTGGCCAAAGGCACAACAGTTATCAGGAACGCTGCCCGCGAGCCGGAAATCGTTGATCTTGCGCAATGCCTGCAAAAGATGGGCGCGCAGATAGATGGTGCAGGCACATCCGAGATCACGGTTCAGGGTGTCGATCGCCTTGGCGGTGCGACCCACCGGGTGGTTACGGATCGGATCGAACTGGGCACGTATATGTTGGCACCTGCGATTTGTGGTGGTGAGGTTGAATGCCTTGGCGGCACAATCGATCTTCTTTCTGCGTTCTGTGAAAAGCTTGATGCGGCGGGGATATCTGTTGAAGAAACGCCAAACGGGCTAAAGGTCGCGCGCAAAAGCGGGCGGGTGTCGGCCTTGGATGTGACAACTGAACCGTTCCCCGGATTTCCGACCGATTTGCAGGCGCAGATGATGGCATTGCTGTGCACGGCTGATGGAACCAGCGTTCTTGAGGAAAAAATCTTTGAAAACCGCTTCATGCACGCACCTGAACTGATCCGGATGGGGGCGAAAATTGACGTACATGGCGGCACCGCGACGGTGACCGGGGTGGATCGCCTGAAAGGCGCACCTGTGATGGCCACAGATTTGCGTGCCTCGGTTTCGCTGATCCTTGCCGGATTGGCGGCCGAAGGCGAAACTGTGGTCAGCCGTGTG
Source organism: Marivita sp. (assembly GCA_043585115.1). Lineage (GTDB taxonomy): Bacteria > Pseudomonadota > Alphaproteobacteria > Rhodobacterales > Rhodobacteraceae > Marivita. Next base: position 1,039,507 of record CP121326.1, on the reverse strand, counting down.
TACCACCTGGATCGCGGCTACGAACATGTCGTGCGCAAGCTCGAGAGCGTGGGGGCCAAAATCGAACGGGTGAAAGAACAGTGAGCGTTGACGCCACATTCGAAGAGGGCGCGGCAAAACCGTTGCGCCTTGTTGCGATGGACAGTGAAGATCTGCAAGTGCTGTCGGCGCTGTGTCAGGACGCTGTGTTTCCGGCAAGCGAGATGCAATGGCAGCGCAGCCAACGGCGCCTTGGCATTCTTTTGAACCGGTTCCGGTGGGAGGATATCCCGGTCTCGGAACGTGGCGGCCGCAAGCCCGAACGGGTGCAGTGCGTTCTCGCAGTTGAACACGTGGTGCGCGTGGCGAGCCAAGGTGTGACGCCGGGCGATTCCGATACCATTCTATCGGTGTTGGCGGTGTCATTCGAAGAAGATGATACAGGCGGTGGCGCAGTGATGCTGACGCTGGCGGGCGACGGCGCGATTCGCTTGCAGGTCGACGAGCTTGAAGCGGCGCTGCGTGACGTGACCAAACCCTATGCTGCGGTATCGGGCAAGGTGCCGGATCACCCGGAATGATTGTCCGGCGGCTGACGCCCAAAGACCTTTCAGCGTTTCGCGCGCTTTGGGCGGATGGGCTGATGCGGGTGCCGCAGGCTTTCTTATTCAGTGCTGAAGAAGTCCGCGCCTTTCCCAACAAGGATGTGGAACGCGGACTTGAGGTCAACCTGACACTGGGCGTGTTCGATGCGTCCAGACGGCTGGTTGGTTTTGTCTCGGCCCGGCGGGGCGGGCCCAAGCGAATGCAACATATGGCGGATATTGGTCCGCTCTATGTGCGCGCAGACTCGCAACGGCAGGGATACGGGCGAGCGTTGATGGAGGCGCTGTTGCAGCAATTGGTCGATGCCGGCATTCAGCAGGCCGAACTGTGCGTGGATGTGGACAATCGCGGGGCACAGGAGTTGTATCAATCGCTTGGATTTCACGTCTTTGGTCGTCGTCCAAGATCGGTGGTGATCGACGGTGTGCCACGGGATGATTTCCTGATGATCAAGGCGCTGGATGGCAGCGACCTGATGCGCGGCGCTTGAGGGTTGGCGCATCGCGGTCTAAGTACCCGGCAAGTGATCATCCGGAGGCCTTGATGCCACAGTTTCTGTCCACGACCGACGCCGATTTCGAGACCCGTTTCGCCACCCTTTTGGGAGCAAAGCGCGAAGACAGTCCGGATGTCGACGACATCGTTGCGGGCATCATCGCCGATGTGCGCAAACGCGGTGATGCGGCCGTTCTGGACCTTACAGCCAAGTTTGATCGACTTCAGATCACCGCGGATCAGCTGCGTGTCTCAGAGGCCGAGATCGACGCCGAGATCGCTAAAGTGCCAGAGGCCGAGCGGATAGCTCTGGAGACAGCGGCAGAGCGTATTCGCGCCTATCACGCACGGCAATTGCCCAAAGACGAGATGTGGACGGACGCGCAAGGCGCGACGCTGGGGTGGCGGTGGACGGCAGTTTCGGCGGCTGGGCTTTATGTGCCGGGTGGTTTGGCCAGCTACCCGTCATCCGTTTTGATGAACGCGATCCCCGCAAAGGTGGCGGGTGTGCAAAGACTGGCCGTCACGGTGCCCACGCCCGATGGCGTCATCAATCCGTTGGTTCTGATGGCGTGCCGTATCGCCGGGGTCGACGAGGTCTATCGCATCGGCGGTGCGCAGGCGATTGCCGCTTTGGCCTATGGCACGGAAACCATTGCGTCGGTGGACAAGATTACCGGTCCGGGCAACGCCTTTGTCGCTGCGGCCAAGCGGCGGGTTTTCGGTAAGGTTGGGATCGACATGATCGCGGGGCCGTCCGAAATTCTTGTCATTGCCGATGGCGAAAACGACCCAGACTGGATTGCGCTGGATTTGATGTCGCAAGCCGAACACGACGAAAGCGCTCAATCGTTGCTGATCACCACGGATGCCGCCTTCGGGCAGGCTGTGGCCGACGCGGTGGAGACACGTCTGGAAACGCTTGAACGTCGCGCCATCGCCGGAACAAGCTGGCGGGACTTTGGCGCGGTGATCACGGTGCGCAATCTGGAAGAGGCCGCAGAGCTGTGTGATCGGATCGCGCCCGAACACCTTGAGCTTTGTGTCGATGATCCTGACGCCCTGTCCGCCAAGATCACCCATGCTGGTGCGATCTTCCTTGGGCAATGGACGCCCGAAGCGATTGGCGACTATGTTGGCGGGCCGAACCACGTTCTGCCCACTGCGCGCTCTGCACGGTTCTCGTCGGGTCTGTCGGTTCTGGACTTCGTAAAACGCACGACTTTGGCAAAGATGTCGCCAGAGGCGTTGCGCGCAATCGGTCCCGCGGCAGAAACGCTGGCCAGATCGGAATCGCTAGAGGCGCATGGCCTGTCGGTGACGGCGCGTCTGCGCAAGCTCAACGGCTGACCTTTCGCGCCGCCTGCAGATGCGCTAGCGATTGGCTGACCAGTAAAGAGGTGCGTGATGATCCCTGTTCAGGGTTTTGAAGGCCACACAGTGGCTGTTTTGGGTTTGGGTCGCTCTGGCCTGTCGGCGGCACGCGCGTTGCGGGCCGGTGGGGCGACGGCGATCTGCTGGGATGATAACCCAAAGGCGCGCGACGCCGCCGAGGCGGAAGGATTTGAAATTCGCGATCTGTCTCGGGATGGCGCGTTCGACGCCATTGCCAGCCTGATCGTAAGCCCCGGCATTCCTCATTTGTACCCGTCACCGAATCCCGTCATCGCCAAGGCGTGGGCGGCTGGTGTGCCGGTGGACAACGATATCGGCCTGTTCTTTCGGTCACTGGCGACACCAGAATGGGACAATTTCGACACCCTCCCGAGGGTGATCGCGGTCACTGGATCGAACGGCAAATCCACCACCTCCGCGCTGATCCATCACATTCTGGAAGAGGCGCGGCGCGACAGCCAACTGGCGGGCAATATCGGACGCGGGGTGCTGGACATTGACCCACCGGGTGACGGTGATGTGGTGGTGCTGGAGCTGTCGAGCTATCAGACCGACCTTGCCCGTGCTTTGACGCCCGATGTGGCGGTGTTTACCAACCTGTCGCCCGATCATCTGGATCGGCACGCGGGGCTGGGAGGCTATTTCGCTGCCAAACGCAGGCTGTTTGCCGAGGGAGGGCCGGATCGCGCAGTGATTGGCGTGGACGAAAACGAGGGTCTGTATATCGCCAACCAGCTGTCTGAAGGGCCGGGCGATGATCGGGTGATCCGCATCTCGTCGGGTAAAAAGCTGACCGGACCGGGCTGGCACGTCTATGCGCGCAAGGGGTTCCTGACCGAATGGCGCAAGGGAAAGCAGGTGGGGTCCATCGACCTGCGCGAGATCAAGGGACTGCCCGGCGCACATAATCACCAGAATGCCTGCGCGGCTTATGCGGCGACACGCGCGCTGGGCCTCGCACCGCGCCAGATCGAAGCGGCACTCAAGACCTTTGCCGGTTTGCCGCATCGCAGCCAGATCATTGCAGAGCGCAACGGCGTGACCTTTGTAAATGACAGCAAAGCGACCAACGTCGATTCCGCTCTCAAGGCGCTGCTGGCGTTTCACAACATTCGCTGGATCTGTGGCGGCTTGCAAAAGGAAGGCGGGTTGGACGGTCTGGTGCCCGGTCTGCAACACGTCAAGAAGGCCTATGTTATAGGGCGCGAGGCAGACGGCTTCGCGGTGCAATTGACCGGTGCCCAAACCGAAGCCTGTGGCACGATGGAGGTGGCCGTGGCACGTGCCGCCGCCGAGGCCGAGCCGGGGGACGTGGTTTTGCTTGCGCCGGCAGCGGCCAGTTTCGACCAATATGACAGCTTTGAAAAACGGGGCGAGGATTTCGCCGCGCGGGTCAGGGCACTGCTGGATTAAGCATTGGTCTGTAAACCGGGTGGTGTCGTTCGCAAGCGGTGCATCACTCCGGCTTTAACGGCGTCTATGTGGATGACACCCAACTGCGCCGGGATCGCTTCCAGGTTCAGCACATAAGCGATCGCAAACCGGTGCATGCCACCGCCATCACGCAGCGGGCTGCCGTCGCGCGCGATATGCACAAGAATACCACCATGTTCGCGCCGGGTCTGGTTGACGCTGCCATGGGGACGCAGCGTTCCCGTGCGCTTGGCTTCTTCAAAGATGCGGTCAAGCTGCTCGTAGCGCTTGATCAGGTCGTCCCGACTGCTGCAGCCGTCGATCCGTCCGTGCGTTTCGATCTTTTGCAGCATCCAGTCAAACAGGTCCGTTTGCACCCATGGAACGCCCTTTTCAAAATGCGCGCGGATACTGTCGAGCTTTATCTGGCTGCCAAAGGGGGTGCGGGACCGATCCCAATCGCCGCCCACCACCAAACCGGAATGACGCCTGCGAAAACGCGGTGCATCCTGTGACGGATCGGCGTGATACCAATCGGTTACGTCGCGCGGCCGGATCCAGATCAGCTCGTCGCTGAGCGGCGCATCGGGACCATACCTAATCTTGTTGCTCAGATCGCGAACCACTTTATGGGGCAGGCCCGACGCTATGGCTTTGCGCAGGGTGCTCATGTCGGACACACGCGCAGATCAGCGAGCGCATCGCGTTCGATGGCACCGGGATGAACGACACCCAATTGCGCGGGAATACGGGTGAGGCCCAAAGCGCGCGCGATCCCGATGCGGTGATTTCCGATGGCTCCAAAGATCGGAGTGCCATTGCGGTCTAGATGCACAAAGACACCTTCAGGCAGGCGCGGTGTGCCAAAGCGCAGGACGGTTTCGTCGCGAAAGCCATTCTTTCGAATGTCGGAATAAAGTGCGTCGATTTTTTGGTATCTGGCGATAATATCTTCCTCGGTCTGGCAGCTGTCGAACTGGCCCCGTTCGGCGATCATCGATTTCATCCGCGCATACACGCCGGTGTCTTCCCAAGATGTGCCATCGCGGAAATGTGCCAGACAGGCGGCAACTTTCCATGAGGCATCCAAGGGTTCGGTGTTTTCATCCCAGTCGCCCGCAATCACCATTCCGGAATGGCGACGTTTGAAATCAGGGGTTTGTGCCGGGTTACGGGTGTAAACACGGGTCAAGCGCGAGGGGTCAATCCAGATGCGTTCCTGTGCTCGGGGGAAATCTTTGCCCCGCGAAACAAAGTTCGCCAGATCACGCAACGGGCCGCGAAGAATGGCGTTCGGAGATGGATTGAGGCGACGGCTAAACGGCATGGACACGCAAAATGGACAGGTTCAGGAAAACTTCAAGCCCGCTCGGCAATTGCGTGCGCTGCTGCGATGCCCGAACTCCACGCCCATTGGAAATTATAGCCGCCCAGCCATCCGGTTACGTCCACTGCCTCGCCAATCATATATAAACCCGGCACATCGCGCGACATCATTGTTTTGCTGTCGATCCGGTCGGTGGCGATGCCGCCCAAAGTCACCTCGGCGGTGCGGTAGCCTTCGCTGCCGGTCGGGGTCAAAGACCAGCGGCGCAGGCGCGTGGTGATTTCGTCTATGCGTTTGTCAGACAGATCGCCGACATTGCCGTCGAGCGGAATATCGGTGGACAGATGATCCACCAGCCGTTCGGGCAGTATCTCGGTCAGGGTGGTTGTGACATTCCGTTTGCCATGGGTCTGACGTGCGGATTTGAGACGTTCCACCAGATCGTGGCCGGGCAAGAGGTTTAACGTGATCGCGTCACCTTCCGACCAATAGCTTGAGATTTGCAGCACGGCTGGTCCGCTGAGCCCGCGATGGGTGAACAGCAGCGCCTCTTCAAACGCGGTGCCATTTGCCTCGGCCACAACAGGGGTCGCGACACCAGAAATCGGCGCGAACCGTTGGTCGGAAAAAGTAAGCGGTACGAGGGCGGGGCGGGTGTCTGTGATGGCATGACCAAACTGACGGGCAATGTCATAAGCCAGACCCGTTGCGCCCATTTTCGGGATTGATTTGCCACCCGTGGCCAGCACGACATTGCGGGCGGTGACGCTGTGGCGTTTGCCGTCGCGCTCTAGCTGGGCTGTGAACTGCGTGCCGTCATGGCTCAGGTCCACCAGCGCGGTTTGTAACCAAAGCTGTGCGCCCACCTTTGCCATCTCATGTCGCAGCATCTCGACGATCTGGGTGGCTTTGTCATCGCAAAACAACTGTCCAAGGGTCTTTTCGTGCCAAGCAATTTTGTGGCGGTCCACAAGATCGAGGAAATCCCACTGGGTGTAGCGGCTCAGAGCGGACTTGTGAAAATGCGGGTTGGTTCCCAAAAAACGCGCGGGATCAGTGTGCATGTTGGTGAAATTGCACCGACCGCCGCCAGAGATGCGAATTTTTTCGCCCGGCGCTTTGGCGTGGTCAATGACCAGCGTCGACGGCCCGGCTTGTGTCGCGCACATCATGCCGGCGGCTCCGGCCCCTAGGATCAGCGTTTCTACCTGCATGGCGCGCACCCATCATGGATAGGCGGCGGGCGCAAGAGCAGAGGCGCGAATCATTCTTCTGGATCGCGCGAATCATATCGGTTAGAGTGCCGTCAGAGACCCGGGAAAACACGGGCGATTGAGGCAGATATAGCGGTGAAACCATGACAGAGATGGTCTATGGCGCGGTGCCCACCCGCGCGGGCGAACCTGTGTTGCCAAAGTGGTGGCGGACAGTCGACAAATGGTCCTTGTCCTGCATTCTGATCCTGTTCGGCATTGGTATCCTGCTGGGTCTTGCGGCGTCGCCGCCTTTGGCCGAGCGCAATGGCTTTGCCCCGTTCCACTATGTGCAGCGGCAATCGGTGTTCGGCGCAATGGCGCTGGGCGTGATGATCTTTGTCTCAATGCTTGGTCCCGTCGTGGTGCGACGGTTGGCTGTTCTAGGATTTATCGGCGCGTTTATCGCCCTCGCTTTGTTGCCGTTTTTTGGCACCGATTTCGGTAAGGGTGCGGTGCGCTGGTACTCTTTGGGGTTCGCATCGGTGCAGCCGTCCGAATTTCTCAAGCCGACCTTTGTGATTGTGGCGGCTTGGTTGTTGGCCGCAAGTCAGGATCTGGGTGGCCCGCCCGGCAAAACGCTGTCCTTTTCGCTGACGGTCAGCATCGTTCTGATGCTCGCTTTGCAGCCCGATTTCGGCCAGGCCTGTCTGGTGCTGTTCGGGTGGGGCGTTATGTATTTCGTCGCCGGTGCGCCAATGCTTTTGCTGATGGTCATGGCCGGGTTGGTCGTGTTTGCAGGCACCATTGCCTATAGCAATTCCGAACACTTCGCGCGTCGCATCGACGGCTTTCTGAGCCCCGAAGTCGATCCGACCACGCAGTTGGGCTATGCCACTAACGCAATCCGCGAGGGTGGCTTTTTCGGTGTCGGGGTCGGTGAGGGGCAGGTGAAGTGGTCGCTGCCGGATGCACATACCGATTTCATTATTGCCGTTGCGGCTGAAGAATACGGTCTTGTCCTCGTGCTGATCATCATTGCGCTTTATGCCACCATCGTGGTGCGGTCGCTGTTGCGCCTGATGCGCGAACGTGATCCGTTTATCCGTCTTGCAGGCACAGGGCTTGCCTGCATGTTTGCGGTGCAGGCCATGATCAACATGGGGGTTGCCGTGCGTCTGCTGCCAGCCAAGGGAATGACACTTCCGTTTGTCAGCTATGGCGGGTCCTCCCTGATCGCGGGCGGCATCGCCGTTGGTATGTTATTGGCCTTTACCCGCACCCGCCCACAGGGCGAAATCGGCGATATCTTGCGGGGACGGTTGCGATAAGGTCATCATCTGGGGGTATTCGCGCCCCGGTTTGTTGACAAATGGACCTCAGACAGGTCTCTGTCGCACTGTCCTTGGTTGGACCTTGGGCGGGGGATCCATGAAAAAACCATATCTTGTCATCGCAGCCGGAGGGACCGGCGGTCATATGTTTCCGGCGCAAGCACTGGCAGAAGTCATGCTGCGTCGCGGCTGGCGTGTGAAGCTGTCCACCGATGCGCGCGGCGCGCGCTATACCGGAGGCTTTCCGCATTCGACCGAGATCGAGCAGGTGGCCAGCGCCACCTTTGCGCGCGGTGGGCTTATGGCCAAGGCAATGGTGCCGTTCCGTGTTCTGGGCGGTGTTCTGTCGATGTCGGCGCGCATGTTGCAGGACAGGCCGGACGTGGTGGTGGGCTTTGGCGGCTACCCGTCAATCCCGGCGCTGGGTGCCGCTTGGCTCTTGCGGCGGCCCCGGATGATCCATGAACAGAACGGTGTTCTGGGCCGTGTGAACGCGCTGTTTGCCAAGCGGGTGCAGTGTGTGGCTTGTGGAACATGGCCCACAACATTGCCAGAAGGTGTGGAAGGTGTGCATGTGGGCAACCCCGTACGCTTGTCGGTCAAGGAACGTGCAGGAGCCTCCTATATTCCGCCCGGCGATTACCCGATGTCGATCCTTGTGATTGGTGGCAGTCAGGGTGCGCGGATTTTGTCGGACGTTGTGCCGCCGGCGATTGCATCTCTGCCACTCGAGACTTTGCAGCATTTGCGGGTGAGCCATCAGGCCCGCGATGAAGATGGTGAACGGGTGTCGTCCTATTATGCCGAGCACGGCGTCACTGCCGAAGTGCAGCCGTTCTTTAATGACGTCCCCAATCGGATGACCGAAGCACAGCTTGTGATCTCGCGTTCGGGTGCGTCGAGCGTGGCGGATATTTCGGTGATCGGACGCCCGGCGATCCTCATTCCTTTTGCCGCCGCGACCGGTGATCATCAAACTGCAAATGCGCGCGGTCTGGTAGAGGCAGGTGCTGCGATCCGCATTCCGGAAAGCAAGTTGAATGTCGACAGCCTTGCAGAGCAAATCGCATCGGTTTTGCAAAACTCCGCAGCCGCTTTGAAAATGTCGCAAGCCGCATTGGCCCAAGCCAAACCGGACGCCGCCCAAGACCTTGCTGCGCTGGTCGAGACATTGGCCGGACAAACACCTCATGAGCCAGAAGGACAGACCGAATGAATGCCGCCACCAAACTGCCCGTCGATATCGGGGCCATCCATTTCGTCGGTATCGGCGGTATCGGTATGTCTGGCATTGCCGAAGTGTTGGTGAACCTTGGTTACACGGTGCAAGGGTCGGACCTGAAGGCCAGCAAAATCACCAATCGTCTGGCCGATTTGGGAGCGCGCATTTTCGAAGGTCAGCGGGCCGAGAATTTGGATGGGGCCGAAGTTGTCGTGGTCTCAACCGCGATCAAGCCGGGCAATCCGGAACTTGACGAAGCCCGCCGTCGTGGTCTGCCCGTGGTCCGCCGCGCCGATATGCTGGCCGAGCTGATGCGCCTTAAATCAAACATCGCGATTGCTGGAACCCATGGCAAGACGACGACCACCACAATGATGGCCGAACTGATGGTTGCGGGCGGCTTTGACCCCACGGTGATCAATGGCGGCATCATCCACGCGTATGGCTCGAACGCGCGCATGGGGCAGGGCGAATGGATGGTGGTCGAGGCCGACGAGAGCGACGGCTCGTTCAACCGGCTTCCTGCGACAATTGGTGTGGTGACCAATATCGACCCGGAGCACATGGAACATTGGGGTGATTTCGACCGCTTGCGTCAGGGGTTTCAGGATTTCGTCTCGAACATCCCGTTCTACGGTTTGGCCGTGTGCTGCACAGATCATGAAGAAGTGCAGCGCCTCGTGGGTAAGGTCACGGACCGGCGTGTTGTGACCTATGGGTTTAACGCGCAGGCTGATGTGCGGGCCGTCAACCTGACATATCAAAAGGGGGTGGCGCATTTTGATGTTGCCCTGCAGGCCGAAGACGATCTGATCGAAGGATGCACGTTGCCGATGCCCGGCGATCACAACGTGTCAAACGCCCTCTCGGCTGTGGCGGTGGCGCGGCATCTGGGGATGAAGAAATCCGAAATCCGCGAGGCATTGGCTGCGTTTGGCGGCGTGAACCGTCGCTTTACCAAAGTCGGCGAATGGAACGAGGTTACTATTATTGACGACTACGGCCATCACCCGGTTGAGATTGCAGCCGTTCTGAAAGCTGCGCGTCAGGCGTCCGAGGGGCGGGTCATCGCCGTGCATCAGCCGCATCGCTACACCCGTCTGGCCAGCCTGTTCGATGATTTCTGCGCCTGTTTTAACGAGGCGGACGTGGTCGCCATCGCCGAGGTTTTTGCAGCAGGCGAAGACCCGATCGAGGGCGCTTCGCGCGATGATCTGGTGGCGGGGCTCATTCGCCACGGCCACCGCCATGCGCGGGCAATCCTGAACGAAGACGATCTGGAGCGGCTGGTCCGAGAACAGGCGCGTCCGGGGGATATCGTGGTCTGTCTTGGCGCCGGTACGATTTCGGCCTGGGCCAACGGGTTGCCGGACCGGTTGGCGGGGTAAGGTCAAAGCTGGGAAAATTCGCGCGCAATTCTCCTTGCCGTTGAACCGCTTGCCCGCAATGATGTGTGTATGACGCAGGCATCGGACATCAAGGATCAAGAGGCGCTGAAGGCGTGGCTGGAGACCCGGCCACGGGAAGATGCGATTGTGATCGCGCATCGGGCCGCGCTTCGGGTTTTGCCCATTTGGGGTGCCGCGATGAGTGCGGACTGGGCGCAGGAACGTGATTTGACAGCGCTTCCTGTTCTGAGGTGCAATTTGATATCAGCGGTTGCGGTTCTTGTGCCAACCGCTGATATCAGAGCCGCCAACGCCAACGCCGCCAACGCCGCCGCCGCCGCCGCCAACGCCGCTGCCGCCGCAGACAAAGCCGTCACCGCCGACGCCGCCGCCACCGCCGCCGACGCCGCCGACGCCGCCGACGCCGCCGACGCCGCCGCCACCGCCGCCGCCTACGCCTACGCCGCCGACGCCGCCGTCAACGCCGCCGCCGCCGCCGACGCCGCCGACGCCGCCGCCACCGCCGCCGCCTACGCCTACGCCGCCGACGCCGCCGCCGCCGCCTACGCCGCCGCCTACGCCGCAATCAGAACAGATGCGGCACGCTTGGAAGACGGGGAGAGCATTCTAAGCACGCCGATTTGGCCGCGAGACACGCCAGATTGGTTTGTCATCAAAGAAAGGCAGATGCGGGAGGTTTGGAGGGATACCCCCACGCAATGGGAATTCTGGTGCAAATGGTGGGAGGCAGCAAGGGACGGACATCCCCTCGACCCGCAGCTTCAATTGGCGATTGTCGAAGGGATTGACGACGAGACTTGGAACGACCCCGATGCGGTTGCAGCGCGGATTGCGGAGATTGAAGTAGCTGTCCCGAACCGACAGTCGTCTGAAAGCAAGTCGAAAAAACCTTTAAGCGCAGGCGAAGAGAACTTGGCGCGTATGCGCATGAACCTGAGAGACGGCGCCGAACAAGCCTCAATTCTGAAAGAACGTCTCGCAGAATTAACAGCAACAAGAGATGACATCGCCTCTAGCTTGGATGCTATACGGGATCAGTTTGAAGAACGGTCAAAGTCGTTCAACACGAGCTTCGCAGACTTGCAGGAGCAGTACAAATCAGAATTTGAGGGTGCGCTGGTTGCCTTCATGGAGCAACAGGCGATCAAAGCCCCATCAGAGCTTTGGAAAGAAAAAGAGATAGCTCATACAGCTCGTATGGATGATGCGAAGTCAAAATTCATGAATGGTTTGTGGGGCGTTGCAGGTCTTGTCATTGTTACTCTGCTCGTTTTGAGCTTTGGAGGAGACAGCATTGCAAAATTGTTTTCTTCGCAAGCCTGCGACACAACCACAAACCCGGGTGCTTGTGTCGGTTTTAGCTTTAGGGGAATGGCAGTTACAGCGTCAGTTCTAACACTCATAACGCTGGCGCTTTGGTATACGCGCTTGCAAATGAAAGAGTATTTGTCGGAACGTCATCTGACTTTGGATGCTCAAGAGAGGCAAGCATTTGTGAAAGCCTATCTCGGTTTGCTTGCTGAAGGCGATGCGTCCGAAGAAGCCAAAGAGCAACGGGCGTTGGTGTATGCTGCGCTATTCAGACCAAGTACAGACGGATTGATAAAAGAAGAAGGTGGCATTGATCCATCGCTGTCAGCAGCAATAAGTAAGTTGTTGGCGGGGCGGTAGCTCCTTCACCTAGCGTCTGTCGACGCATCCAACGTTTCGGTTGACCGAAAACAGGGGCGTTGCCCCTCGGCCTGCGGCCTCACCCCAAGGTATTTTTGAACCAGAGAAGACAACGGTGTCGGTTTCTTTGATATCGTGGTCTTGTGGCCGTCAGAGTGCAGTGTTGATTTCAGGAGCGAAATGGTGGAGTTGAACGCGGATTTTTCGAAGCGGGTTGTGGTGCATGCGGCAGAGGAGCCGTGGGTGGCCTCGCCGATGCCGGGTGTGGATCGTCGGATGCTCGACCGGATCGGCGACGAGGTGGCGCGCGCGACCTCGATTGTGCGCTATGCGCCGGGCAGTGCTTTTTCGGCGCATACCCACACGGGTGGCGAGGAATTTCTGGTCCTGGACGGGGTGTTTCAAGACGAACACGGGGATTATCCGGCAGGCACCTATGTGCGCAATCCGCCAACCACTGCACATACGCCCGGCGCGGCCGACGGGTGCACGATCTTTGTGAAGCTGTGGCAGTTCGATCTGGAAGACCGCACGCAGTTTCGCAAGGATATGAAAGACTTGCTGGGCCCGGTCCAAGACGGGGTCGCGCGGGCCGAATTGCATCGGGACGCGCGCGAAATCGTGTCGTATCTGTCGCTTGCCCCGGGGGCGGAGCTTACAGAGACGGCAGCAGGCGGGATTGAGGTTCTGGTCCTGAGCGGCGCGCTGCGGGACGGGGTGGATGACCTGTCCTCATGGTCATGGTTGCGGCTGCCGGACGGCGCAACGCTGCGGGCGCGCGCCGGGTCGGAGGGGGCCACGCTCTGGATGAAGAGCGGGCATTTGCCATTCGCCAAAGCGCCGTCGGTCTGAGCTTGCACGGGACTGTTGCCATCGTCGGTGGTGGGCTGACCGGCCTCGCGCTGGCCGACAGGTTGCATGCGGCGGGTGTCGATGTCCGCCTGTTCGAGGCGCGTACCCGATTGGGTGGTCGCATCAGTACGGCTCGGCGCGGCGCAGCGTGGTTCGATCTTGGCCCTTCGTGGTTCTGGCCTGGACAGCCGCGGATGGCGGCGTTGGTGCAGCGGTTCGGCTTGGATGTATTTGCACAATACGCCGAAGGGGCGCAGCTTTTTGAAACCGCGCAGGGCGAGGTCATCCGGGATCAGGGCTTTGCATCTATGCAGGGCTCTTTGCGGGTGCGTGGTGGTATGGCGGCGATCGTCGATATGCTGGTTACCGGGTTGCCAGAGGGCTGCATCGAGACCGGTCGCGGTGTGCAGTCTGTCACCGGGGCGGGCGAGATCGGCTTTGCTGACGGGGATCGCTTGTCCTTTGATCGTATCGTGATGGCCTTGCCGCCGCGTGTTGCTGCCACGGTGCAGTTCACGCCTGAATTGGAGCCATCGGTGCGGTCGGCCTTACAGGCTATTCCGACATGGATGGCGGGTCATGCCAAGCTTGTCGCGGTTTTTGAGACGGCGTTTTGGCGAGATGCGGGCTTGTCCGGGGATGCGTCCAGCCAAGTTGGTCCGATGGTCGAGATACACGACGCCAGTGCCGACACAGGTGGCGCGCTTTTTGGATTTCTGGGTGTTCCTGCGGCCGCGCGCGCAGGTCAGCGCGACGCGGTCATTGCAGCCTCTGTAGCGCAGTTGACGCGGCTCTTTGGGCCAAAAGCGGCCGAGCCGGTGGATGTGTTTTACACCGATTGGGCGGAGGAGGCGCAAACAGCAGTTGCTGCCGATCGCGAGCCTTTGAGGCATCACCCGGTTTACGGGCGTCCTCTGGCCCTGCAAAGCCCGCCAGAAGGCCGGATATTTTTTGCATCGACCGAGTTGGCCCCCGAAATGGGCGGCTTTCTGGAAGGCGCGCTTGCGGCGGCTGACGAGGCTGCGGACTGGGTTTTGACGCCACAGACGCGGTAGCTGGGGCAAAGAATGTGTCACAGTATCTCAGGGTGCGGTTCAGCCGGACAGGACGGAGGACGCGTGTGCTTTCCCTGACTTCACCGCTTTCGGGACGTTTTTTGGCCTAAAACACGGCTTATCCGACGGTTTTGTAACGGAAACGGTGGATAGATCAGCCGATGCTTCTTTGGATCACTGTAGCTTGGGTTTTTGCAGCGGCTTTGGTTGCGCTCTTGCCTATGCGGTAGCAGTATCTTCCTGGAGTGGTGTTGTTGCTGGCGGCGCCCGTGTTGATTGTGCTGATTGCGCAGGCAGTGGGTCTTTGGGCAGCGTTGGCTGCGCTACTGGCCTTTATGTCGATGTTTCGGAACCCGTTGCGGTATTTTTGGAAACGCCTGACAGGGCAAATGGTGGAGCGTCCCCAATGATGAGCTATTCCCTGAGTGCGGCCTGTTGCTGGATTATTCTGGCGGCCATTCTTGCTGCGGTCCCGTCGAACGACAATCATTGGCGGCGGGCCTATCTGCTGATGGCGCTTGGACTGCCGGTCCTGATCTGGGTGTACGTGCAGGACGGTGTCTATTGGGGGCTGGCCTTTACGGTCGCGGTCGCCAGCGTGTTTCGCTGGCCGCTGCGATATTTGGTGGCTTGGATCATCCGTCAGGTGACGCAGAAAGCGGAATGAGGCTTTACGCGCCGCAGCCCTTTGGGCAAAACGCGGGGCATGAGCGAACTTCCCGACGTGCGCGGCACGCTGAGCCGTAACAAACCTTTATCCGATTTGACGTGGCTGCGCGTGGGCGGGCCTGCCGATTGGCTGTTTCAGCCCGCAGATTTGGACGACCTGAGTGCCTTTCTCAAGGCCCTGTCGCCGGATGTGCCCGTCTTCCCGATGGGGGTTGGGTCAAACCTGATTGTACGCGATGGCGGGTTGCGCGCGGTGGTGATCCGTTTGGGGCGTGGCTTTAACGGCATTTCTGTGGATGGCACTCGTGTGACCGCAGGCGCTGCGGCGTTGGATGCGCATGTGGCGCGCAAGGCGGCGGATGCAGGTGTTGATCTGACGTTCTTGCGCACGATCCCCGGCGCGATTGGCGGGGCCGTGTGTATGAATGCGGGCTGTTATGGATCATATGTTGCCGATCACCTGATCGAGGTCCGCGCAGTCACCCGTGAAGGTGAGGTTGTGACACTTCCGGCGGGTGATCTGGAGCTGGCGTATCGGTCAAGCACACTGCCAGACGGATGGGTGATCGTTGAGGCCGTGTTCAAAGGCGCATCCGAAGCACCAGAGGCGCTTCATACTCGGATGCAAGACCAATTGGCCAAGCGCGATGCGACCCAACCCACCAAAGATCGCACGGCTGGCAGCACGTTCCGTAACCCGGCGGGGTTCTCATCAACGGGCGCGGCGGATGATGTGCATGACCTCAAGGCGTGGAAGGTGATTGACGACGCGGGTTTGCGCGGTGCAACGCGGGGTGGTGCGCAGATGTCTCCGAAACATCCGAACTTTCTGGTCAATACGGGGGACGCAACCGCAGCCGACCTTGAAGGATTGGGAGAAGAGGTGCGAAAAAAGGTTTTCCAACACTCTGGAATAGAGTTACAATGGGAAATCAAACGTGTTGGAACGCCCTAGGTCGTTCGGACGCGACCGGACGAGGGGCAAACCTTCGCAGGTAAAGGCGGTGCACCGGGCAGGTTGCACATCATAAATAGGGGCAAAGCCCCAGGCAGAAATGGGGGATAACCCCATAATTCGAGGCGATTTTGGGTATGTCGAGCAGGGCAAACCCGAAAGTGGCAGTATTGATGGGTGGCCCCTCGGCCGAGCGCGAGGTGTCACTGTCGACAGGGCGCGAATGCGCTGCCGCTTTGCGGGATGAAGGATTTGAGGTTCACGAGGTCGATGCCGGCCGTGATCTCGCGTCCGTACTGGCTAACCTGTCTCCTGATGTTTGTTTTAACGCCCTGCACGGCCGTTGGGGCGAAGACGGCTGTGTTCAGGGTGTGCTGGAATGGCTGGGTATCCCGTACACGCATTCCGGTGTTCTGGCCTCTGCGCTAGCGATGGATAAGGAACGGAGCAAAGACGTGTATCGCCGCAACGGGCTTCCCGTGGTCGAGAGCGTTTTGGCTTTGCGTGACGACGTGCGTAGCCGCCACGTGATGCCGCCGCCTTATGTGGTCAAACCTTTCAATGAAGGGTCGTCGGTGGGCGTCTACCTTGTGAACGAAGATGCGAACGGACCGCCGGCCTTGTCTGACGATATGCCCGAAACGGTCATGGTCGAAGCGTTCGCGCCAGGGCGGGAATTGACCACGACTGTTGTTGGTGACCGGGCGCTGTGTGTGACCGATATCCTGACCGATGGCTGGTACGACTATGACGCCAAGTACAAGGCGGGTGGGTCGCGGCATGAGTTGCCTGCAGATATCCCCGAGGACATCACCGCAGCTTGTCTGGAGTATGCGGTCCGCGCGCACGCGGCATTGGGGTGCCGTGGCGTGAGCCGGACAGATTTCCGCTGGGATGAAAGCAAGGGGCTTGATGGGCTGATCTTGCTAGAGACCAACACGCAGCCCGGCATGACACCGACATCACTGACGCCAGAGCAAGCGGCGCATGTCGGTATGAGCTTTGGCGCGCTGTGCCGCTGGATTGTTGAGGACGCGTCATGTCACAGATGAGCGCACGCCCCGATCCTGCGCCGTCGCGGTTGAAGTACCGGATGGAGCGGCTCATGTTGACGCCGCTTTTTCGGCTGGTGCTGCGATTTGGTGTGCCCTGCCTTGTCACCTTTGGTGCGGCCAGCTGGTGGTTGTCGGTCGAAGGCAATCGTCAGATGCTTTTTGATACCTATGCCGATCTGCGCTCTCAGGTCGAAAGCCGCCCGGAATTCATGGTCAACATGATGGCTGTGGATGGAGCAAGCGATCTGGTGGCCGACGGCATTCGCCAAATGCTGCCTTTAGACTTTCCAATCAGTTCTTTCGACCTTGATCTTGAAGCGATGCGTGAAACTGTTGTGTCGCTCGATCCGGTCAAATCGGCGCGTCTCTATGTGCGGCAAGGCAATGTGCTTCAGGTGGACGTGGTCGAGCGTGTTCCGGTTGTGCTGTGGCGCAATACGCAGGGTTTGCAGCTGTTGGACAACGAAGGTGTTTTGGTCGGGCCCGCCTTTGTGCGTGCCGATTGGCCAGAGTTGCCACTGATCGTTGGCGATGGCGCGAATACACAAGTGGTCGAAGCGTTGGAGCTTGTTACTGCTGCTGAACCTCTTTCCAGCCGCTTTCGCGGATTGGTGCGGATGGGCGAACGGCGCTGGGATGTGGTGCTGGATCGTAACCAGCGCATCTTGTTGCCGGAAACCGACGCGGTGCAGGCGCTAGAACGGGTCATCGCGATGGATCAGGCGGTGGACATGCTTGAGCGCGATTTAACGGCGGTCGATCTTCGGCTGCCGAACCGACCAACACTCAGAATGACAAACGGAGCAGTGCAGGAATTGCTCCGCATCCGGGCGATCGAGGCAGGGGAGCCATTGGAATGATCGAGCTATACGAGTCACAACGGGCGATGCGCAACATGCGCAAGGCAGCGATGCAGAGAGGGGTGATTGCCATTCTCGACATTGGCAGCTCCAAGATTGCCTGTCTCGTGTTGCGCTTTGACGGAACGGATCGCGTGCTTGAAACTGACAGCATCGGATCGTTGGCCGGTCAATCCGGTTTTCGGGTGATCGGAGCCGCAACAACCCGGTCACGCGGCGTGCGCTTTGGCGAGATTGATTCGATGGGCGAGACCGAGCGCGCCATTCGCACGGCGGTGCAGGCTGCTCAGAAAATGGCTCAGATTCGGGTGGACCACGTGATTGCCTGTTTCGGCGGCGCCGATCCGCGTAGTTATGGTCTTGCTGGCAAGGTCGAGGTCGCTGGCAGCACAGTGGACGAACAAGATGTGGCGCGCGTGTTGTCTGCTTGTGATGTGCCGGATTTCGGGCATGGCCGGGAAGTGCTGCACGCGCAGCCTGTGAATTTTGCACTGGACCACCGCTCTGGCCTGATCGACCCGCGTGGGCAGATCGGCCAGGAATTGGCCGCGGATATGCACATGCTGACCGTTGATGCGATGGCAATTCAGAACCTCGCCCATTGCATGAAACGCTGTGATCTTGAACTGGCGGGCATTGCCAGCTCGGCCTATGTGTCCGGCGTGTCGGCTTTGGTCGAAGATGAACAAGAGTTGGGCGCGGCCTGTATCGACATGGGTGGTGGATCAACTGGCCTGTCTATCTTTATGAAAAAGCACATGATTTTCGCTGATGCGGTCCGCATGGGCGGCGATCATGTGACCAGCGATATTTCCATGGGGCTGCAAGTTCCGATGGCTGTCGCGGAACGGATCAAGACGTTCCACGGCGGCGTTGTGGCGACCGGAATGGATGACCGCGACATGATTGAAATCGGCGGCGACACGGGCGATTGGCACCATGATCGACGCTCTGTCAGTCGGGCAGAGCTGATCGGCATCATGCGCCCCCGTGTCGAAGAAATCCTTGAAGAGGTGCGTGCGCGGTTGGACGCGGCCGGGTTTGAACACCTTCCGAGCCAGCAAATTGTTCTGACAGGCGGGGCGAGCCAGATCCCCGGATTGGACGGTTTGGCCACCAAGATATTGGGCCAGCAGGTGCGTCTGGGACGCCCCATGCGGGTGCACGGATTGCCACAAGCGGCAACGGGACCGGGATTCGCCAGTGCGGTCGGTTTGTGCCTGTTTGCGGCCAATCCACAGGATGAATGGTGGGACTTTGAGATACCCGTAGACCGTTATCCGGCCCGTTCATTGAAGCGTGCGGTTAAATGGTTCCGTGATAACTGGTGAACGCAAGATGTTGAGCTTTCGGCAAAATCCCGCATACGGGCTTGCGACAAACAGCACATTTGGTGCTAAATTACGGTTTTTACGTGACCTTTGGGCGAATGCCCGGTAATAATTGTAGGAATAGGTGCAAAAAACGTCCCAACAGGGGCTGAGATAGCAGGCGGACAGACACATGACTTTGAACCTTTCGGTGCCCGGACAGGAAGAATTGAAACCCCGCATCACCGTGTTTGGTGTTGGTGGCGCGGGTGGCAACGCTGTTAACAACATGATCGACAAGTCTCTTGAAGGCGTCGACTTTGTGGTTGCCAACACAGACGCGCAGGCGCTCCAACAGAGCCGCTCTGAAAGCCGCATCCAGCTTGGCGTTAAAGTCACCGAAGGATTGGGCGCGGGCGCTCGGGCCACTGTGGGTGCCGCGGCTGCCGAAGAAAGCATCGAACAAATTGTCGATCACCTCGCAGGCGCGCACATGTGCTTTATCACTGCCGGTATGGGCGGCGGCACCGGGACAGGCGCTGCTCCGATTATCGCGCAGGCGGCACGCGAGCTTGGCGTTCTGACGGTTGGTGTTGTGACCAAGCCGTTCCAGTTCGAAGGTAACAAGCGGATGAAGCAGGCCGAAGACGGCGTGGAATCGCTGCAAAAGGTCGTCGACACTCTGATCATCATTCCGAACCAGAACCTGTTCCGTCTGGCCAACGAAAAGACCACCTTTACCGAAGCATTCAGCATGGCGGATGACGTGCTGTATCAAGGCGTGAAAGGTGTGACTGACCTGATGGTTCGTCCGGGTCTTATCAACCTCGACTTTGCAGACGTTCGTGCGGTTATGGACGAAATGGGCAAGGCGATGATGGGAACTGGCGAGGCCGAGGGCGAAGATCGCGCCATTCAGGCTGCCGAGAAGGCCATCGCGAACCCGCTGTTGGATGAAATCAGCTTGCGCGGTGCGAAGGGTGTTCTCATCAACATCACTGGCGGTCATGACCTGACTTTGTTCGAACTCGACGAGGCGGCAAACCGTATTCGCGAGGAAGTGGACTCCGACGCAAACATCATCGTTGGTTCGACGCTGGACGACGGTATGCAGGGCACAATGCGCGTAAGCGTTGTGGCGACAGGCATTGATGCGGTCGACGTGCACACCGAAGTTCCGGTCCCGCGCCGGTCGCTGGCGACACCTCTGACACAGCAGACGCGTGTAGAAGAAGCGCAGCAGGCCGAAAAAGCGGCGTCGATGCCTGAGCAGGTCGCCGCCCAGACCACGGAAGAGCCATCGCTTTTTGGATCAATGGAAGCAGAACGCGAAGCTGCTGAAGAGCAGATGGAAACCATCTTTGAAGAAGAGCAGCATGAAGCTGTTGATGATGATGGTCTGCCGCCACCCGCATACCGCCCGCAGGTTGCCGAGTTCAATCCGCGTGAGGACAGCATTGAGGCTGATCCTGAGCAGTTTGTTGCTCCTCGTGCGCCGGCACCCGGCACACCCAGCGCCGAAGCTCTGGCGCGTCTGCAGGCTGCCGCGTCACGGGCAACACCAGCACCGGGGTCCCGTGCGAATATGCCAACCGAACAAGAGCCCGCCGACAGCGAACGCCCACGTTTCGGGATTAATTCGCTCATTAACCGGATGACAGGACACAACCAGCCTGCAGAGGCGCCAGCACGCCGGACATCGCAACCGCCGGTTCAATCCAGCGGCGCGGCACCTGCGCGTGCGCCATCGCCAGAGGCCGACGAAGATCAGGAAAAGATCGAAATTCCGGCCTTCCTGAGGCGTCAGGCCAATTGAAACTGCGATTAATCGCTTGTGAGGCGCCCCCGATTTCGGGGGCGTTTTTCGTTTGAAAACAGTGTCATGGCAGATCTGGCGGAAAACCGCTCATTGATTTTTGGTGCGTGTTTCAGGCCGTTACAATCTTTGATTTGAGGCGAGAAAGGTCAGGGGTTATCACCCATCTCGAAGCGGCGCATTGGGGGTGCGTGCGCATTTTATCGAGGGCATTTTGCAAACAACCGTTCAATCCACTGTCCGATTCACGGGCGTCGGCCTGCATACCGGCCTTCCGGTTGAGATGTCGATCTGTCCGGCTCCGGTGGATCACGGCATTGTATTCGAACGCTCGGACATTCGGTTAGGGAACGCGCGTATTCCGGCGCTGTTCGACTTCGCCGAGCAATCTCCCCTTTGTACAAAGATTGTGAATCAGTCGGGTGTGTCGGTTTCCACAATCGAGCACGTGATGGCGGCGCTCGCAGGCTGCGGCGTGCACAATGCGTTGATCCGTATCGACGGACCCGAAGTTCCCGTCATGGACGGCAGTGCTGCGCCTTTCGTACGCAGCATCCTGTCTGCGGGTGTAAAACGCCAGTCCGCGCCGATCCGTGTGATCGAAGTTCTAAGCACAGTCGAAGTCCACACGGCGCAAGGTTGGGCACGGCTCGGACCGGCAAACGGTCTGACCATCGATTTCCATATCGACTTTGCCGACCAAGCCATCGGCAAGCAGAGCAAATCACTGGACCTCGCCAATGGCACGTTTGTGCGCGAGTTGTGTGACAGCCGTACGTTCTGCCGCGCGGCCGACGTTGACGCGATGCGCGCGGTTGGCAAGGCGCTTGGTGGAACAATGGAAAATGCCGTTGTGGTGGATGGTGATACGGTCCTGAGCCCGGGTGGTTTGCGCCATGACGACGAAGCCGTACGGCACAAAATGCTTGACGCATTGGGCGATCTCGCGCTGGCGGGGGCACCATTACTGGGCCATTACGAAGGTCACAAGGCCGGGCACACGCTGACCAATATGCTGCTGCGCGAACTGTTCGCGACGCCCGATGGATACAGGATCCGCGATTGCGATTCTGGTCTGGCAGCCCGTTTGCCGGGGGCGGGCGTCGAAGCTCACGAGATTCCAGCCGTTGCATGAGGCCCGCAATCGGGTACATGGTCAGAGGCCGAAAGCCAATCTGACCTGTGCTCAAACGGTTGTGTGTCTAAAGGCGTTTTGCCTTCCGATTTAATGTGCTAGGACCAGAGGCAGACAAGTGGCACATATAGCCACAGCGGTGAAACGAAGGTGACGGGCATGGCAGCGGGCAGATACGCAAGAGCTGTGATCGGAGCGGGGCTCTTGGTGGTGACGCTGTCGGCGTGCGGCGATGGCGAACGTCCTGGCTTTGGTCCGGGTGGCGTGCCGATTGAGAATTTCACGGCTGAGCAAATCTTTGAGCGTGGCGAGTTCGAACTGGATCGCAGCGATCCCGAAGATGCTGCATTCTATTTCGCCGAGGTTGAACGTCTTTATCCTTATTCTGAGTGGGCCAAACGTGCAGTGATCATGCAGGCCTACGCGCATCACCAGAATAAAGACTACGAAAACAGCCGCTCCGCCGCACAGCGCTATATCGATTTTTATCCTGCTGATGAAGATGCGGCCTATGCGCAGTATCTTTTGGCGCTCAGCTATTATGACCAGATCGAAGATGTGGGTCGCGATCAGGGCCTGACATTCCAAGCGCTGCAGGCGTTGCGGACTGTGATCGAACGCTACCCAGACAGCGAATATGCGCGGTCCTCGGTTCTTAAGTTTGATCTGGCTTTCGATCACCTTGCCGCCAAGGAAATGGAAATCGGTCGCTATTACCTGCGGCGTGATCATTACGCGGCGGCAATCAACCGATTCCGCTCCGTGGTTGAGGACTTCCAGACCACGACTCATACGGCAGAAGCGCTTCACCGTCTGGTCGAGTCGTATTTGTCCTTGGGCCTGACAGATGAGGCGCAAACGGCAGGCGCGATTCTGGGCTATAACTATCAGTCAACGGATTGGTACGAAGACAGTTTCAAACTGCTGACAGGCCGCGGGCTTGAACTGAAGGCGACCGGAGACAATTGGCTACGGCAAATCTATCGCCAGATGGTCAAGGGTCAGTGGCTTTGATCGGGGGGCGGTGCGTCTGACCACGCACCCGATTGCACAGAATGCTGCGCGCGCTTGAAATAAGAGATATGCTGATCATCGACCGGCTTGAGCTGGAGTTCCAGCCTGGTCTGAACGTACTGACCGGCGAAACCGGGGCAGGCAAATCCATCTTGCTTGATTCTCTGGGGTTTGTGCTGGGTTGGCGCGGCCGTGCGGAGTTGGTGCGTAGCGGTGCAGAGCAGGGGGAAGTGACCGCCGTGTTTGATCTGCCGGAGGGCCATCCGGCGCATGACGTCTTGTCCGAGGCCGGTTTTGAGGATGCAGATGAATTGATCCTGCGGCGGGTCAATACCACAGACGGGCGCAAAACCGGATGGGTGAATGATCGTCGCGTGACCGGTGAAATGTTGCGCGCCTTGTCGGACACGTTGGTTGAATTGCATGGCCAGCACGATGACCGCGGTCTTTTGAATCCCAAGGGCCATCGGGCTTTGTTGGATCAGTTTGCGTCCCATCCCAAACTTTTGGCAGATATACGTGCGGCTTGGGCGGCGTTGTCCAAGACCCGCAAGGCATTGGCCGAGGCAGAGGCGTCTTTTGCGGCGGCGCAGGCCGAAGAAGAATTTCTGCGCCATGCCGTTGACGAGTTGGACAAGCTGTCACCCGAACCGGGCGAGGACGCCGATCTGGATGCGCGGCGGCGCATGATGCAGGCGTCCGAGCGCATACGTGAAGATATTGCGCGGGCCGGTCAGGTGATGGGACAGGACGGAGCAGAAGGTGCCTTGGCCAATGCCTTGCGTTGGCTTGAGGGGGTAAGCGAAGCCGCCGAAGGCCAACTTGACGAACCGCTTGGCGCGCTGGCTCGGGCGATGGCCGAATTGGACGAGGCGGCGCGTGGCGTGTCGGCATGTCTGGATGCGCTGGAGTTTAATCCACACGAGCTTGAGGCCACAGAGGAACGCTTGTTTGCCCTGCGCGCGTTGGCCCGCAAGCACAGCGTGGCCCCGGACGATCTTCCGGGACTGGCGGATAATTTGCGCGACCGGTTGACTGCACTGGATCAGGGGGCTGACCGCATGGCGGCTTTGCAGGCGGAATTACATCACGCCGAACAGGCGTATGACACGGCCGCAAATGCCTTGCGGGCTAGTCGTGTGGCTGCGGCAAAGCGGTTGGACAAGGCCGTGTGTGATGAACTGGCTCCGCTCAAGATGGATCGCGCTGTCTTTGTCACTGATCTGTCTGACGCGCCCGCTGGCCCGGATGGCAGCGACGCCGTTGCGTTTACCGTCGCGACAAATCCCGGAGCACCGGCAGGGCCGATTGGAAAGATTGCATCTGGTGGTGAACTCAGCCGATTTCTGCTGGCGCTTAAGGTGTGTTTGTCGGAACAGCGCGATGCAGGACTGACGATGATTTTTGACGAAATCGACCGCGGCGTTGGCGGTGCGACTGCGGATGCGGTTGGTCGGCGTTTGGCCGCACTTGCGGATGGAGGCCAGGTTTTGGTCGTCACGCATTCGCCGCAAGTGGCTGCTCTCGGGGCGCATCACTGGCGGGTTGAAAAACGGGTGGCCAACGATCAGACGACGTCGACTGTGGTTCCGCTGGATGAGTCGGCGCGCGAAGGGGAAATCGCACGCATGTTGGCCGGAGATACGATCACATCAGAGGCCCGCGCGGCGGCACGGGCCCTGTTGGTTGGTTAAAGCCGCATCAGACCAACCCCGGCCAAAGCAAGTGTTAGGCCGCTGAATGCAGTGCGTGTGATGTTGTAAATCTGCCATTTGCCGGAATACGCATCCCAAATCGCCTGAGCCGCATCAATATCAGTTGGCACAATCAAACGTCCCAAAGCTTCGTTCATCGGCACATTAACCGACATTGTCAGGATCATGCCGCCAAGGGCATAGACAAGCCCGCCAATTCCAAAGGCGACGACTGAAGGTGATCTGTTGCATTTCCAAGCAAGCAAGGCCGCAATCCAAAGAACGAACGGGGTTCCAAAGAACGCAGGCGCAAAGACCGCGTTTCGGACCGAGCCGTTCATGGCTTGCATCGCTTGGATTGCGACACGCGGGTCGATCGCATCCAAGCCCCACATGGTGGAACACACCCAAGCATAGAAGAACCCAAAGATCGCACCGCTAAAGATCAATGCGGCAAGACCCGATATTTGGGCCGTGAAGCGCGTCAAGTCCGAAACAGGATGAACAGGGGGCGCATAGGCGTTCGGAAGAGGGGTCATGGATAAAGTCCTTTCTATAAAACCGTAATTATGTGTACGTCTTTACGTTTCCGTACATTGTGTTACGGATATGAGTCAAGACGAATTTCAGGTTGGTGATGACATGCGCGACGAAGCACGCACGCAGCGCAAAGCGCAGATTGAGGCAGCGGCGTATACGCTTCTGGCAGAAAAAGGCTTTCAGAAAATGTCGATGCTAGCTGTCGCAAAGGCGGCCAAAGCCTCGAATGAAACGCTCTACCGATGGTATGGTGACAAAACGGGGCTGTTTCAGGCGCTGATCGAAAGCAACGCGGATCGCGTGGCAGATCGTCTGAAAGAACAACTGGGCGGCGCCACTGACCCAAGTGATGCTTTGACTGAATTGGGACCGTTGCTTTTGGGCATGCTGCTGAGCGACCGCGCTGTTGCACTGAATCAAGCGGCTGCATCGGATGCCACTGGCGCTTTGGGCAAAGTTTTGGCTGAGCAGGGGCGTGGAAAAGTATTTCCCTTAATCGTCAGTCTGTTTGAGCATTTGCGCGAGCGTCGCATACTGGCTGGTGACGCTGGCGAGTTGGCTTCGCTTTATATCGATTTGCTGGTGGGCGACCTGCAAATCCGGCGGGCCACGGGTGCTTTGGACGCCCTGCCGGAAGACGTGCTTGTCGATCGGGCGCACAAGGCCAAAGCCCGTTTGATCGCGCTAACAGGTGTGTCCTGACACCGATCGTTACACAGTTTGATATCCTAAGGGGTGGACACCGCAGGCGCATTCGATAACCCTTGATAATCAGAAGATTTTTGGCGGTCACCGCCACCTCCGAAAGGACCGCTTGGCATGGCGCCGGCATTGCAAGGTCAATTGCATGCAATGAAGAGACAGTTCGCGCGCGGCTGGGATTTGCTGCGCCATAAAGGACCGTCTCAATTTCAGTTCTGGCTGATCGCTTTGCTGATCGGTGTGGCCGCTGGATTGGCCGCAACTTTGTTTCGTCTGGCGATCACATTTTTGCAAACCACGGTTTATGGCACGCCAAGCGTGACCACGATCCACAGCTATGCCGAAGGGCTTCCTTGGTGGATGCTTTTGGCGATCCCAACCATTGGCGGGTTGGTTGTGGGGATCATCATCCACTACTTTACCCCGGATGGGCGCGTCAGGTCTGTTGCCGATGTCATTGAAGGCGCCGCGCTGAATGACGGCCGCGTTGAAAAAAAAGCCGGGATCGCATCGGCCATCTGTTCATGGATCACCTTGTCGACCGGGGGAAGTTCTGGTCGGGAAGGTCCGGTTGTGCATATCGCGGCGATGATATCGTCGTGGGTGTCCAACACCATCCGTGCGGACGGGATTACCGGACGGGACTTGTTGGGCTGCGCTGTGGCGGCCGCGGTTTCTGCCAGCTTTAACGCACCTATCGCGGGGGCGCTCTTCGCGCTTGAGGTGGTGCTGCGCCATTTTGCGGTTCATGCCTTTGCACCCATTGTCGTCGCAAGCGCGGCCGGAACGGTCATCAACCGTTTGGTTTTCGGGGATGTGACGGAGTTCATGCTTCCCGGCACGACCACGGTTGAATTCTATCTCGAATTACCGGCGTTCTTTATTTTGGGGTTGGTCTGCGGTCTTGTTGCCGTAGCGATGATGCGGGCAGTGTTTCTGGCTGATGACATGGGAACGCATGTCCAGCACAAGCTGGGCGTGCCACATCTGTTCCGTCCTGCGTTCGCGGGCGTCATGTTGGGGGCTCTGGCGATCTGGTTTCCGCATATTATCGGCGTCGGCTACGAAACAACATCTCGTGCTTTGACAGGGGCACTTTTGTGGCATGAGGCCGTTGTCTTTGCCATGCTCAAGGTAATCGCTGTGGCGATCACTGTGGGCGGTCGTATGGGTGGGGGTGTGTTTTCGCCGTCCCTGATGTTGGGTGCTTTGACGGGATTGGCCTTCGGGCTGATTGCGACGGGTCTGTTCCCCGAGCAATCCGGGACAGCCACACTTTATGCCCTGGCAGGTATGGGCGCGGTTGCCGCAGCAGTATTGGGCGCGCCGATCTCGACCACGCTGATCGTGTTCGAACTGACGGGTGACTGGCAGACAGGGCTTGCGGTGATGGTGTCGGTATCGATGTCCACAGCCGTATCGGCACGGCTTGTCGACCGGTCGTTCTTTTTGACCCAACTTGAGCGCCGCAATGTGCACCTTGCGGCAGGACCGCAGGCGTATCTCTTGGCGATGTTCCGTGTGCAGGGGGTGATGCGCAAACCCACCGACAGCAACGCCGCCGACGAAGAAGCTTGCCTGACAATGATTGAACAAGGCCTGTACGTGCAGGCCCAAGCCACGCTGGAGACCGCGCTGCCGCTCTTTGACAAATCAGGCGTGGCGTTCCTGCCCGTGGTCAAACTCGAAGGCCCGGAAGACGCGCCCGTCTTGCAGGGCGCGCTGTTTCATGTTGATGCCCTCAAAGCCTATAATCGCGCGCTGGCCGCGACGGCTGAGGAAGAGCATAGTTGAATTCTGTGTCGGCCTCAGATCTGTTCGACCTGCACACCGTCTTGGACGTGGAACGCCAGATAATCCTTGATCTCGGCCACATCTGAATTGGGAGCTTCATAACTCCAGACCGCATTGGAATAGGTCATGCTTTTCGACACGATGTCGAAATAGCTGGCTTCGCCCTTATGAGGGCACGTGGTCTTATGGTCCGACGCATCCAGAAACGCCATCGCGATATCAGAGCGAGGGAAGTAGATGACGAACGGCATATCGCCCTCGGTCACCTCAAGTGCATTTGCACTTTCGCCGATCACCGCTCCGCCGGCGCGTACGACCCACGTCCCTTCTGCAGGTCTGATTGTAATGTGTTTTTGCATGATCCATCCCTTTTGCGTGCGATGTACCGGGGATCCCGGTGCAATGTAAATGTTTGTGGTCAGATTGGAGCACAGGCCTGTGTCAGCCAAGTTGACACTTTGCCCTCGACCAATGGTCCGATCCGCTCAAGAACCTGCGCGTGATAGGCGTTAAGCCACGCACGTTCGACATCGGTCAAAAGCTCCACATCAACCAGCCGTGTATCGATCGGCACATAGGTCAGCGTTTCAAAGCGAAACATCTCGGGCACGGTTTGATCGGGCAGAGCAGGGGCCTCTTCCACGATAATCAGGTTTTCTATTCGAATGCCAAACGCGCCTTCCTTGTAGAACCCGGGCTCGTTCGACAGGATCATGCCCGGCATGAACGGCACGGTTCCAGTGCGTGCCAGACGCTGTGGCCCCTCGTGAACGCTCAGATACGATCCCACACCATGTCCGGTGCCATGGCCATAATCCAGACCCTGCTCCCAAAGCGCCACGCGTGCCAGTGCATCCATGTCGCGACCCGCCAAACCCTTGGGCCAGCGCAGCTTTGAAATCGCGATCATGCCCTTGAGCACAAGTGTAAAAGCGCGCTTCTCTTCGTCCCCGACCGGTCCAATGGCAATGGTGCGGGTCACATCTGTGGTGCCATCCACATATTGTCCACCACTGTCCACCAATAGCAGCCCTTCGTTAACGGGCCTGTTTGTCTTTTCAGTTACACGGTAATGCACGATGGCCCCGTTGGGGCCTGCCCCCGAGATTGTGTCAAAGCTGATATCACGCAATGCATTGGTCGCCGCGCGTTGCGCTTCCAGTTCTGTGACGACGTCGATTTCGGTCAGGCTGCCAGCCGGTTGCTGGTCAAGCCATGACAAGAAACGCGCCATGGCGGCCCCATCGCGCAGATGTGCCGCCCGAGCCCCGTCAAGTTCGGCTTCGGATTTGCACGCCTTCGGCAAGGCACAAGGGTCCTGCGCCTCTATGATCTGGGTGCCTGCCTCACGTAGCACATCCGCTACGATCACAGGACAGCTTGCCGGATCAATCTGCACAGGCCCGTCAAGCGCTGCCAAAACCTGCAAAAAAGCCTCAACGGGCTCGATCCGCACGTGCGGTCCAAGGTGATCGCGGATGTTAATCAGCTTGTCGGGATTGACGAAAAACGTCACCTCTCCGCTGGCATGCAGAATAGCAAACCCGTGCACAAATGGCGTCCGCGGCAAGTCGTCCCCCCGTATATTCAAAAGCCAGCAAATGCTGTCGGGCAAAGTCAAAACTGCGCATGTCGCAGTTCCGAGGGTTTTGGACAACCGGGTGATTTTATCGCCATGCGTCGCACCGGCCAATTCGACCGGCTGCACAAAGGCCGCAGTGACAGGTGCCGGTGGTTGATCCTCCCAGATGCGATCCACCAGATTGGTCGTGGCGCGCAGTGTCACGCCACGCGCGCTGGTACGCAACTCGCGCATTTGGGCAACCGTGTGCAGCCAAGGATCAAATCCAACAACACCGCCAGACGGGACATGTTCGGCGATCCACGTTCCCAATGACACCTCCGGCCAATCAACCGGTGTATAGACATCGGCAACCTGTGCACGCACTTGCACGCGGTAGCGCCCGTCAACGAACACCCCGGCTTTGTCAGCAAGCGCCACACAAAACCCCGCAGATCCCGTGAACCCCGTCAGCCAGGCAAGCCGGCTGTCCCGCTCGGCCACGTATTCGCCCTGATGCGCATCGGCGCGGGGAATGATGAACCCGTCCACACCGTCCTGTGCCATCGCGTCACGCAACGCAGCAAGCCGCGGCGGCCCTTGTTCCGGAGAAACAGTGTCCGAAAACGTCTGAAACATGGCGTGACCTTTCTTGTTAGTTCCGTGTTGCCAATCCGCAGCCCGGTCATCCAACACGACCTTTGCTCACCAGGACAGGCGCGTCCGGCTTCTTCTCTTTACAAATACGCACAAAACGCGGCCCGAAGGGCCGCGCCTGTCGGACCGGCCATGCCGGTCCGATCCAAATTGGTTAACTCGCGCGCTTGATGCCCATCAACCGGGCCCGTGCTCTTGGGTCGCTGTCAAACAAAGATGCAAGTTGCTCGGTCATTGCACCGGCCAGCTGTTCGACATCCGTGATGGTCACGGCGCGCTCGTAGTAGCGTGTGACGTCATGGCCAATACCAATCGCCAGCAGCTCTACCTGCTTGCGGCGTTCGACCATGGCAATCACATCGCGCAGATGTTTCTCAAGATAGTTCGCGGGGTTCACCGAAAGGGTGCTGTCATCAACCGGCGCCCCATCCGAAATCACCATCAAAATCTTGCGTGCTTCGCTTCTTTGGAGCATGCGACGGTGCGCCCATTCAAGCGCTTCTCCGTCGATGTTTTCCTTCAATAGGCCTTCTTTCATCATCAGGCCAAGGTTTGCACGCGCCCGTCGCCACGGCGCATCCGCACCTTTATAAATGATATGGCGCAGGTCATTGAGACGGCCGGGTTGCTGTTCGCGCCCTTCATTCAACCATTTCTCACGTGCCTGTCCGCCCTTCCAGGCGCGGGTGGTAAAGCCAAGGATTTCGACCTTGACCGAGCACCGCTCCAAGGTGCGGGCCAGAACATCGGCACTGATCGCAGCGATGGAAATCGGGCGGCCACGCATTGAGCCGGAATTGTCCAAAAGCAGCGTTACCACCGTATCGCGAAACTCGGTGTCGCTCTCCATTTTGAACGACAGCGGTGTGGTCGGGTTGGCGACAACGCGCGCAAGGCGCCCTGCATCCAGAATGCCTTCTTCAAGGTCAAATTCCCAAGACCGGTTCTGCTGTGCCTGCAAGCGACGCTGCAGCTTGTTGGCCAAACGGCTGACAGCCCCTTTCAAAGGCTCCAATTGCTGGTCCAGATACGCGCGAAGGCGTTCCAATTCGACCGGCTCGGCCAAATCCTCGGCAAGGATTTCCTCGTCATGGGTGGCATCAAAGACTTTGTAATCCGGGTCCGCTTCGGACACGGGGGCAGGGGGCGGCGGCTCGAGCGGCGCTTCACCCTCTGGCATCTCTGTTTCGTCGCTTAACTCCTGGTCGGCCGTCTCGTCCATCGAGACCTGTGCCTGACTTGGGTCTTGCGTCTCGTCTTGGCTCGACTCGGGGCTTGCCTCGGCGTCTTCGTCCTGATCGTCGTCCTGACCGGTGCTGTCCGGCTCCTGCTCGTCATCCGACCCTTCTTCGGCCTGATCCTCGGCTTCGTCATCCAACTCGTCGGGGTCATCGCCCAACTGATCCCCATAGCCAAGGTCGGTGATCACAGCGCGGGTAAATCGGGCAAAGGCTGCCTGATCGCTCAGCACGTCATTCAGGTCTTCCAAGGTGTTTCCGGCCTGGTTTTCGATGAAACCACGCCAAAGCTCCATGACATTCTGCGCGCCTTCGGGGAGATCGCGGCCGGTGGCGAGGTGACGCACCAGATAACCCGCGGCTTCTGCCAAAGGTGCCTCGGATGCCTCTTTCACCTGGTCATACCCACGGCGCAACGCCTCATGCCCGATCTTGGCGTCGATGTTGCCCGCAGTTCCCGGCATGTCGCGCGCGCCCATGGCTTCGCAGCGGGCTGTTTCCATCGATTCGTACAGCTCGCGTGCCAAATCGCCTTGCGGCGCATAGCGGGCATGGGTGCTGGCATCGTGGTACCGGCGGTACATTGCCATCGCGTCCGCAGTCCCGCGTGCCAGCATGACCTCGTCACGCGTCAGGCGACGGCTGATCTGCGGAAGACGCATCGCGTCCCCCGAAATGCCGGCAGGGTCGACGGAATAGCTGACGGTTAGGTCAGGGTCATGCGCCATGACCTTTGTCGCTTCGGCCAGCGCCTTCTTGAAGGGATCGGCGGGATTGTCAGTTGGTTTGCTCATGTCCAGACCTTTCCACGCAGTTTGCGTGCGTGCAATGCCGGTCGCCTGAACATGCAACGCGGCATCTGGGCTTCTTTGGGCGAAAAACACCTCAGGGGTCCGGGGGAGGATCCCCCAGACTGTCGGATCGGTGAAACCGATCCGGAACCCATCAGCCGATGCTCAAAGAGGCGGCACTTTCGGGCAGTTCCTCATCGAAACACCGCTGGTAGAACTCGGCCACGGTCTGGCGCTCAAGCTCATCGCACTTGTTGAGGAAAGACAAACGGAAAGCATAGCCCACATCCCGGAATATCTCGGCATTTTGCGCCCATGCAATCACGGTCCGGGGGCTCATCACGGTGGACAGATCGCCCGACATAAAGGCGGTGCGGGTCAAGTCTGCCACAGTCACCATTTGACGGACTGTCTTGCGGCCTTTCTCGGAATTATAGTGCGGAGCCTTGGACAACACGATGGATGTCTCGGCATCGATCGACAGATAATTCAATGTCGCCACCAGTGACCAACGGTCCATCTGGCCTTGGTTGATCTGCTGCGTTCCGTGATAGAGGCCGGTCGTATCGCCCAAACCAACCGTGTTGGCAGTCGCGAAAATGCGGAAATACTTGTGCGGTGTGATCACCTCGTTCTGGTCAAGCAGGGTCAGCTTGCCGTCTGTTTCCAGAACACGTTGGATCACGAACATCACGTCGGCGCGGCCTGCATCGTATTCGTCAAAAACGATCGCAGTGGGATTGCGCAGCGCCCACGGCAGGATGCCTTCCTGAAACTGGGTGACCTGCTTGCCATCCACCAGTTTAATCGCGTCCTTGCCGATCAGGTCGATCCGGCTGATGTGGCTGTCAAGATTTACGCGCACAGCAGGCCAGTTCAGACGTGCGGCGACTTGTTCGATATGTGTCGACTTACCCGTGCCGTGGTAGCCCTGGATCATCACGCGGCGATTGTTGCGAAAGCCTGCGAGAATCGCCAGGGTCGTGTCCGGATCGAACTTGTATGTGCTGTCGATATCCGGAACGCGGTCTGTGCGCTCGGGAAAGCCATGGACTATCATGTCCGTATCAATGCCAAACACCTCACGCACGGAAATTTCTTCTGTTGGTTTGGCGTTGATGTCGATCGTCCCGTCGGCCATGTTGCGGACATCCTTCTCAGCTGGGGTTTTGCGCTTGTGTGGTGCAACATAATGGCGGGAGGGGCAAGGGAAAGGGCATGGGAATTCATTGATGACTCCGCAAGAAGAGGTGGAAAACCTCATTGCTAGAGTGGCAATGGGGGACCGTGCCGCCTTTAATCGGCTTTATGACCGGACCTCCGCGAAACTTTTTGGCGTCTGTCTGCGTGTGTTGAATGACCGCGCAGAGGCAGAGGATGTGTTGCAGGACGTGTTCGTAACCGTTTGGAATAAGGCAGACAGCTATCGGGTCAACGGGTATTCCCCAATGACGTGGCTGATCACGATCACCCGCAATCGCGCGGTGGACCGTCGTCGCGCGCTCAAACAACCGCCCGTCCCAATCGAAACAGCCGATCTTTTACCAGATGACAAACCCGGCCCCGAAGCCTCGGCATTGGCGTCATCAGAAGCGCGTCAAATCCGCGATTGTCTTGACCAATTGCCACGCGCCCGCGCACATCTTGTGCGCCGCGCATATCTTGAAGGTGACAGCTATGCCGATCTGTCCCAAGCCACTGGCGTCAACCTGAATACCATACGCACGTGGCTGCGGCGTAGCCTGATGGCCCTGCGGGAGTGTTTGAACCAATGAGCGATCAGACAACACCACCTATGGGACCCGACGACAAGGATGGCCGCGTTCTGGCGGCGGAATATGCGCTCGGTTTATTAACGGATGCAGAACGTACCGCGTTCGAAACACGCTTGGCCGAAGACAGCGAACTACAAGCCGAAGTTGTGGCGTGGGACGAACATTTTGCCACGATGATGTATGAAGACGTCGAGGAGGTTGAGCCCTCACCGCAACTGCGCAAACGTTTGGATACGCGTCTGTTCAGGCCCGAAGAACCGTCTTTCTGGAAACAAATCTGGCCCTACGGTCTGGGTGGCGTGGCCGCAGCACTGGTACTTTGGTTTGCGCTTAGTACCGGCGTGATCACACCGGACGGCGAGGCGTTGACCCCTGATCTTTTCGCAGACCTTGCGCCCACACCTGACGGCGAAGGCCTTGTTGTGCGAGCGTCGGTCGATACGACCCGAGCCGCAGTTGAGGTGGTGCGTGCAGCAGGTGCGCCGCCGGAGGGTCGTGTGTTCGAGCTTTGGCTGATCGCAGGAGACGCCGCACCGGTGTCGCTGGGTCTGCTTGGTCCGGACAGCAGCACGCTCATTGATTTACCCGAAGATGTGTTGGCACAACTTCCCGGCGCGCTTCTGGCGATTTCGGATGAACCGCCGGGAGGATCGCCGACAGGTGCGCCGACCGGAGCTGTGCGCGCGGCAGGCCCGCTCACATCCTCGTGATGGACATGTGATCATATAATTTGAAACGCAGAGGGTGTGAGCCTCGTGTCTTCGATCGACCCGTACGGAAAACCTGCGGGAAATCTGGAGAACGATATGACACTGAAGACACTCATCACCGCCGCTGTGACCATGACAGCATTTGCAGGAACCGCCATGGCTGAGAGCCATGCAGGTACAGAAAACCCGATGGTCGGGGGAGCAGCCATGTTCCCCGACAAGAGCATTGTTGAGAACGCTTTGAATTCAGCGGATCACACGACATTGGTTGCCGCTGTTAAAGCGGCTGATCTGGTTGATACACTGATGGGCGAAGGCCCGTTCACTGTGTTTGCCCCCACAAATGCTGCGTTTGACCGCATCTCTGACGAGTCGCTTAATGCCTTGCTTCAGCCGCAGGCGAAGGCGCAACTTACCCAAATTCTGACCTGTCATGTGGTCGCAGCCAATGTGATGTCGGATGCGATTGCCGGCATGATTGCGGATGACGGAGGGATGCACCCGGTGCCGACTGTTGGCGGCTGCACGCTGCAGGCCAAAATGATGGGCTCCAAGATCACACTCACGGACGAAAACGGGCGTACGGCGACCGTCACCATTGCCGATGTGCGGCAGTCAAACGGCGTGATCCACGTGGTCGATCGGGTGCTTTTGCCGGCTCAATAAGCCCCAAATCCCCAACAAGAGGGGCAAGAGATCGCGCAAAAGTGTGTGCCTCGGTCTTGCGTGTTGGCAGATCGAGGCACCATTTGTTGAAAGATTAAAGGAGGACACCAATGTTGAGACGTCATTTCCTGCAAACCGCAGCCGCCGTTCTTGGGCTTGGCGTGTCGGCGAAAAGCCTGACAGCCGCCGAAGGCACATTCGAAGTCACCCGGTCCAAGGCTGAATGGAAGGCGATGCTGACCTCGCTGGAATATCGGGTGATGCGCGAAGAGGGCACGGAGCGTGCATTTTCGTCGCCTCTCAATGATGAAAAACGCAAAGGCATGTTCCGCTGCAAGGGCTGCGATCTGGCGCTTTATTCGTCCGAGCATAAATATGACAGCGGTACCGGCTGGCCAAGTTTTTGGCAGGCCCAGTCCGGCGCGATTGAAACAAAAGCGGATCGGTCATTCTTCATGACACGTACCGAATGCCACTGCCATCGCTGTGGCAGCCATTTGGGGCATATCTTTGATGACGGACCGCAACCCACCGGGAAACGTCACTGCATCAATGGGGTCAGCCTGACGTTCAAAGCCGCCTGACCGATGCAGGCTTTATGTTCCGCGTGCGCCAAGCCCCAATTGCATCAACGTTTTGCGGACGGGCTTGAGCGTATAAAGCGCGTCCAATCCTCTGGCTCGCATATCGCGCAAGGGTTGGGCGCTTAGCATAGAGGTCCGGTTTAACAGGGTGATCCCTGTCACCCGCGCCCGGATGTCCGCAATGCGCTTCTGGTGGTAGGCATCAAGCATCTTGCGATTGCCGATGTCGCCGCCTGCCTGCCGCGCCAAATCTCGCAGGACACTCAGGTCTTTGAGGCTCATGTTCAGCCCTTGTGCGCCGATGGGCGGCACGACATGTGCTGCTTCGGCGACAAGCGCAATGCGCTCGCCACTCAACCGATCGGCATGCTGGCTGATGATTGGCCAGATGGTCCGGCGCGAGGCCAACGTCAGGGGTCCAAACAAGCTGCACGCGCGGGTGGTCATTGCGTCTTCAAACGCCTCTGTGTCGAGGCCCATCAACGCTTCGGCGTTGGGTCCTTCCTCCATCCAGACAATCGCCGACGAGGGACGTCCGTCTAAATCGGGCAGGGGCACAAATGTGAACGGCCCACCCGTGCGGTGGATTTCCGTGGACACGTTGTCATGTGGGATCGGGTGGGTCACTGCAAAGGCCAGTGCTTTTTGGCCAAACCGCGTGGTTTTTACGTCAATCCCGGCGGCGTTGCGCATCGGTGAATTCCGCCCGTCTGCCGCAACCACCAACTTGCAGCGCACCTTGGTCCCGTCACTGAGGCCAACCCGGGCTTCGGCCTCGCGGGTGAACAGTGATGTGGTGCCGACGCCTGCACGAAACGTGACCGTGTCCAAGCTTTCGAGATGGGCCACAAATTCCCGCCGCAACAGCCAGTTCGGTAGGTTCCAGCCAAAGGGCAGGTCCGAGATATCGGAGGCTTTGAATTCCTTGGTGACGCGGGCTTTGGGGTCTTCGCCACCCGCGTCAACAATGCGCATCACCTCAAGCGGCATCGCATGGTCGGCCAGTCGCGTCCAAAGACCGATCTCGTCCAGAAAGGCCTGTGCAGGTTGCAGAAACGCGGTACTGCGAAGATCAGCACCCTCTGCGTCCCGGTTCGTGACAGGGGGTGCCGGGTCAAGGCACAGAACCGCGTAGCCTTCGGCACCAAAAGCCGCCGCAGCCGCCAATCCGGCGATACCGCCTCCTGATACGACGATGTCATACTGCATGGCGAAGCCCTTCGGTTCTGTTTCCCGAAGCAATCATACCCTGTGCCAAAGCCGGGTACGATGCGTCAGTGCGCCCAGTCTATTTGCCGACGGTGATCAGGATTAACAGAACCATCACCACCGGCACAAACGCCAAAGCTGTCATGGTCAATGCGACCACGCCCCATTTCATCACCGCCAAAACCAACAAGGTGATCAGCGCGACAAGAAGATAATAGATGGTATCGGGACCACCTTCTTTGAGATCGCGGGCAACCCAGCCGATCACGGGGACCGAATAGAACGGATTGCGTCGGGGCAGGGAGCTTGTATCGGAAATAGACATGCAGGATTCCTCTTTAACCTCGGACAGAGATAGGTGCCGCTTTGCTGGTGAAAACTGCCAAATTGCCGCAATGCGGCAATGCCTTGCTCAGGTCAGCCGCGCGAGGAATTCCGTAAGGTCAGAGGTGTGATGATGGATGTGATCGGCATCTATCGCAGTGGGGGCCACATGCACCGTGCGCATACCCATCGCATGCGGTGCCGCGAGGTTGCGTGGATCATCTTCGAACATCGCCGCAGTATTGGTGTCGGTGCCATCGCGCCCGAACACCCGTTCGAATGCACTGCGCTCGGGTTTGGGCTGAAAATCGGCGTGTTCCACACCATAGACCGCATCGAATATGCCATCGAGTCCGCGTGCCTTGAGAACATTCCTCGCATAGGGCGCGGACCCATTCGTATAGACAATCTTGCGCCCGGGCAGTCCAGAGATCAAAGAGGCAAGGTAGGGGTCTTCGGACAACACCGAAAAATCGATGTCGTGGACGTCGTGCAGGTAGGGCGCGGGATCAACATCATGTTCGCGCATCAGCCCGGCCAGCGTGGTGCCGTAGGTCTTCCAATAATCGACCCGAAGCGTGTTGGCGCGGTCTTTGTCGACCCCAAGCGCGTCCATCACGAATTTCGTCATCCTCACTTCGATCTGGTCAAACAGTCGAACGGCAGGCGAATAGAGCGTGTTGTCGAGGTCAAAGACCCAGTGACGCACATCTTTGAATGCTGACTTTACCATAACTTGATACCTAGGGGTCTCGCTCAGGCGCGGCAATGGCTTAACTTGCGTCTTTTGATCAACCGGCGCTATCGTGTGGAAACTTGTACAAGGATCACGCGGTATGAAAGATGTGAAGGCTCCCCAGAAGGACGCGTATTCGT
This sequence comes from Marivita sp., assembly GCA_043585115.1. Classification (GTDB taxonomy): domain Bacteria; phylum Pseudomonadota; class Alphaproteobacteria; order Rhodobacterales; family Rhodobacteraceae; genus Marivita. Next base: position 1,001,621 of record CP121326.1, on the reverse strand, counting down.
CAATCCTCGAAGCGATTGATGTGGGGGTCTACCGGCCCGGTGATCGTTTGGTGGAAAGCGACTTGGCGGAAAGGTTTGGCATGTCGCGCACACCCATTCGCGAAGCGTTGCAGCGCCTCGAGACCCAATCCCTGCTCACGCGTGACGGGCGGTCCCTGATTGTGGCATCTCTCGACCACAACCAGATGGCCGAGCTTTATGTCGTGCGCACCGAACTTGAAGGTTTGGCGGCGCGTCTTGCCGCCCGACATGCAACTGAGGAAGAGGTTAAAGTTCTTCAGGACATGGTGCATGATGATCGTGCCTTACTGGATGACCCGTCCGCATTGGCCCGGGCAAACCGCCGGTTTCACAAGCAAATTCATTTGGCGTCGCATAATCGGTTTTTGGTGCAGCAACTTGATCTGGTCCACCGTTCAATGGCGCTGATGGCGACGACATCGCTTGCGGCCCAAGGGCGAGGAGAGATTGCTCTGGCTGAACATCAGGCCATTGTTGATGCGGTTACAGAGCGCAACGAAGATGCCGCCTACAAGGCGCTGCGCGATCATATCTCGGTGGCCTTTGTGACACGACTCAAGCTCGACTCGATGTCGAAAGAGTAGCACGGCTTATCGCACGGTTTCATGGATGTCTCCGCCGATGTCATCAGGCGCGGATACCCCGTGTTCTGTCTTGTCCCAATAGAACGGCTTGAACACCAATTCAGACCACGCCTTGTACACGGCGAGGACGCCCAGCGGGAAATAAACAAACATCATGGGCACCCATTGCATCAATTTTTCATGTGGCGTGCGACCCACCGCTGCAAAGCCAATGAGCAGGGAAACCAATTCTGTCATAAGAAAGAGGGCCAAAAGGCCCCCTGTCCAGCTTGGTGGAAACACGTCCATAAAGGGTGTGGATAGGCCAAAGCAGACAAGCCAGAATGACCAGAGCGCCGGCGCGAGTGTGAATTGTAGAATGGTTGTCAGAAAGAATACCTGAAAACCCAGGAATTTCCGGACACCAAGGTCACGCAATAACCGGAACGGGCGGCGCATATGCACAAGATAGGTGATGATATAGCCCTTGAGCCATCTTGATCGCTGCTTTGATCCATGATCCGACGCGGTTGTTCGCCTCTTCGCGTGTGACAGTGGGGATCAGGTAGGTTCTATAGCCGAAACGGGCAAGGCGGATGCCCAGATCAGCGTCTTCGGTGACGTTATGCGCGTCCCACCCGCCCACATGTTCCAATGCGCCGCGTTTGAGATAGACGGTTGTTCCCCCCAACGGGATCGAAAACCCAAGTCGCGCCGCGCCTGCCAACACGACTCTGAACCACGTGGCGTATTCGATTGTGAAACACCGCGATAACCAGTTTGATTTCGTGTTGTAGAAATCCAGAATACCTTGCACGCAGGCCACTTCGGGTGGGGCAAGGTGAAACGCTTCGACGACGCGTTCAATCTGATCTGTGGCGGGAGCGTCCTCGGCGTCCAAAATCCCGATGATATCGCCGCGGGCATGTGCCAGCGCATAGTTCAGTGCCCTTGGTTTCGTCTTGATGTTACCCTTTGGTACTTTGACAACACGCATCCATGCCGGAAGCGAAATATCCGCGATCATTTTGCGTGTTTTGTCGTCTTCGCTTTCCAGCACCAGCACGACATCCAGAAGGGACTTCGGATAGCTCAGCCGTGAAAGACGTTGCACCAAGGTGTTGGCGATCGCGGCCTCATTGAAGAGCGGGACAATCAGGCTGACCACCGGCTTTTCAGCGAGCGGAACATCCACGGGTTTACCTGGCGGTTTTTTGTAGCCTGCCAAAAATACAGCAATCTTGAACGCCTGACAGACCACCACATTGGCGACCGCTATGGCGGTGATCCCCGCGAAAAACACATTTGGAAAGAAAAAGATCAAAGCAAGGCTGATGCCAAAAAACAAAGAAGCCAGAATCCCCCGTGTCAACGTTAACTTATTGATATCACGACAGCTATAGTCATCGTGTACACGCGTTTCGGCAAGGTCGACGAGGTAGTCACCGTGCCGGTCCATGATGATCCGAAGCAGATCGTCTTCTTTGATATCCGCAAACAGGATCGGGCCGATGATCTGTTCCAGCATCTCGCGCAGCTGTGTCCGATTGCGGTCCGGAGTTGCCGCAATCAGAATTGCGTCGCCGACAACACCCCAAGGATAGACCCGATGCTCGAGACAGAACTCGGGAGGCAATACGTCTTCGAAAGCTTGATCCGGCGGATAGGTGCTCGGATTGAGCCGCCTGCGACGTGCCTCCAGCTCGCGTACGTTACGCAAGATTGAGCGTGTGAGGTCGTCCTGTGGGGCGTTACCCCTGTCAACAGTTGCGATGCGCCGAGAGGGGGGCAACACGAAGGCTGGTTCAGCTTGTTTTCCTGTTCCGACCGTCATAGCGCCCCCGGTACAATCCGGGGGTCAGCTAACGCCTAAACTGTTAAGCGGACGTTAATGACGTTTAAGCTTTGACCGTTTTCTTTTCGGCCATTGAATCGGCGAAGCGTTCGAACAGGTAAAAGCTGTCCTGCGGACCGGGGCTTGCCTCTGGGTGTTGCTGAACGGAAAACACCGGGCGATCTGCCATGCGGATGCCGCAGTTTGATCCGTCAAACAAGGACACATGAGTTTCAAGCACGCCCGTTGGCAAGGTCTGGCTGTCTACGGCAAAGCCGTGGTTCATCGAGGTAATCTCAACCTTGCCTGTCTCGGTGTCTTTGACAGGATGGTTCGCACCATGGTGACCGTGGTTCATTTTGACCGTCTTTGCCCCAAGTGCCAGCGCAAGCATTTGGTGGCCAAGGCAAATGCCAAACATCGGCAAGTCCGTATCGTTCAGGATTTTCTGGATCATCGGAACGGCATATTTGCCTGTGGCTGCTGGATCGCCAGGGCCATTGGACAAGAACACACCATCCGGGTTGTGTGCCAGAACCTCATCCGCTGTGGCAGACGCAGGCAGGACCGTGACATCGCATCCGGCACTTGCAAGGCAGCGGAGGATGTTGCGTTTGGCACCATAATCAATGGCAACAACCTTGTGCTTGGCATTGGTTTGACGGGTATAGCCTTCGGGCCAGGCCCACCGCATTTCGTCCCAACGATAGGATTGCGCACAGGTGACGTCCTTGGCCAGATCCAACCCTTCAAGGCCCGGAAAGGCGCGCGCTTTTTCGACCAGTGCGGCAATGTCGAAATTGCCTTCGGGATTGTGTTCAAGCGCCACATGCGGTGCGCCAAGCTGGCGAATGGCACGGGTCAGCCGCCGCGTATCGATCCCGCCAATGGCAATGCGCCCGCGTGCTGCGAGCCAATCGCCCAATTCCTGTACCGCCCGCCAGTTGGAGCTTTGGGTCGGCATCCACTTCACAACCATGCCTTCGGCCACCGGATCAGCGGTTTCATCGTCGTCCGGATTGACGCCGACATTGCCGATATGGGGAAAGGTAAAGGTTACAATCTGACCCGCATAGGACGGATCGGTCATGATTTCCTGATAGCCGGTCATCGCGGTGTTAAAACACAATTCCGCCACCGATGTGCCGGTTGCACCAAATCCCTGACCGTAAAAAACTGTGCCATCGGCAAGGGCCAGACACGCGGTCGGTTTGTCATTTGTAAGCTGGGACATGGCGCGACTCCGCAGGGGGTAAAATCGACCGGAACCTACGGGGGCACTGCGTTGTGGTCAAGGGACCTCTCAAAATGTGATTTGCATGAATTTCAATGGCTTAGCATAATTCTTGAGTGCTTGCGTCTAAAGGGGTCCTCGCTTAATGTGCGGCCTCGTTTAACCTTGGGATAGGAATTCATGGACCTTCGCACCCGGCTCAATACGTCTATCAAACAGGCGATGCGCGACAAGGACAGTGCACGGCTCTCGACACTCCGACTGATCAACGCTGCCATCAAGGACCGCGACATTGCATTGCGCGGAGAGGGCATTGATGATGGTGTCGGTGACGACGAAGTTCTTGGTATCCTTGGCAAAATGGTCAAGCAACGCAAGGACACCGCCAAGACCTATGAAGAGGGCGGGCGGCTTGATCTGGCCGAACGAGAATTGTCAGAGATCGGCGTGATCGAGGAATTCCTGCCACGCAAATTGTCGGATGACGAGGTCGCCGCAGCCGTCGATGCGGCTGTGGCCGAAACGGGGGCGTCCTCTATACGCGATATGGGTCGGGTTATGGGCGCGCTGAAGTCCAAATATACAGGACAAATGGACTTTGGTGCTGCTGGCGGCATGGTGAAAGACCGATTGTCCAATATCTGATGCGTTGATGTGGGCCGGTTATCCTTCCCGGCAGCGAAGCAATGCTGCGATGCATCGAGTGCCTTTGATCAGAATGTGAAATCCTGATTGATCCCGGCAAGGCTGTCGGGGTCGTCGATACGATAGGTCTGCACAAATCGTGTCTTGTAGCCAACCCGACCGCGACGCGCGCCGAAATTCTCGCCGTGGTTCAGCATATACAAAACGGACGGGCGTGACAGCGGAGCCAGGTCTTTCCCCGCAAGGCGGGCGAGGTAGGGAAACATCCGGTGCTCGTGCTGTGTCATCTCGGCCATAAAGGCTGTTGAACTTGGGTCGGAAGGGTTGTGATAGACCGCTGCACAACTCCCGCACAGTTTCCAGAATGGTTTGCGCATCGGGGCGGACCAACTGCGTTTGTCAGCCAGCCCGATACCGCCATTTGACACATCCTTCACGTAACCGGACTGAACCAGATAGCCACCGCGCTCTTGCCGGCTGAGCATTTCTTTTACCGTGCCCTGCCGCAACAGGTCATCGGCATCAAAGGACATGGCATAGCCCGGACCCGACGCAAGGTCGGGCAACGCGTCGCACAGCACGCGCAGTTTGCGCCACTTGTCATTGCCGGGCGTCGGATCTGTAAAGGGCAGGTAGCTTATCCGTGGATCATCGGGCAGGTCAGGCCGTGACTGGCAACAAATGGCTGCGCGCCACTCTGGTGTATCTTGCGCAATGAACCCGTCCAGCGTCGTCCTGAGCCGCGCTGTAACGGCATCCCAGTCACCCACTTGGTCTGGACCGACCATGGGCAAAAGAAAGGTCACCTGCTGCGCTGTCTCAAACGGGTGGCCTGATGCCCGGAGTGCTAGTGCAGCGCGTTCTGAGGCCACCATATCTGCCGTTGGATCGGTGCGTCCGAATACGGTTGTGCGCAGCAAATGCCGCGCGCGGGTCAGTTTCGGGACGGCGGGAACCTGTGCCATGCAGCCTCGAATCAGGGGGTGGCGATGCGCCGAACCTTTTCACTCAGCTCTGCGTATAGCTCTTTGCGTTCGTCTTCGCTCAGAAACGCGCCAATCTCAACCTCTCTTCCGGCACCGGACAGTGTCACATAATGCGGAACCGGCCCGCCCTTGTGATGCATATTCACTTGGGTCCAGTAGGGGTTGCAGTGCCATTCCTGTGGCGCACCTTTCAGGGTTTGCCGCGTCAGATGCAGATCGTCAGGCGTCAGCGTAAGGACTTCGATGATCTGTAAATCCCGCTCGTTGCGCCGGAGCGCGTACCACATGGCCCCAAGAGCGAGCAGCATGAACGGCAAAATGCCCCAGAGCAGCACTGTTCCGATCAACCCATAAAGGGGTATCGTTGACAGCGCGAAGATCCCGAGAATTGTCGCGGCAAAGCCATGCGCGGGCAACGATTGGTGCGGCCAGAGTCGCAGTTCCTGATTGTCCTGTGATGTGTCGGTCCATGTGTACGGCATGGTGGTTCAATACCCGGTCAGAAGAAGATCGCAAGCGCGGATAATCTCGTCACGCTGATGCGCGGCTGAGCCGATATAGGTCACAAGTGACGACGTCATGACAGTTGCCATTTGCTGAGGGAAAAGGTGCATCTTGCTGTCACACTCAAGGATGATTGGCATGAGTGTCTTGAAACCAGTGTGCATGTCGTTGTTCGAGACCAGCGGGATAACGACCCGCGTGGGAAGGTGTATCAGGATGTCTGCTTGAACCACCAAAACAAGAACACCGTCATCGCTACGGTAGATGTCGAATTGACGGGCCATGCGTTAGAACATGCGGTGTTTGGACAACAGAATACCGTGTTCTTCGACAAACTTGTCATAAGCCTCAAACGCAGCTTTGTTTTCATCTTTCCATAGTTCCGCCTCGGCACGGCGAACATCCTGTTCAATCCCCGCTTCGGCAGCGCGGGACAGGTTCACGCCTGCGTCTTTGGCGCGTGCGATAAGGTCGGCATCAAGGCTGAGACTGGTGGACTTGCGTGGCATGGGCATACTCCTGACGCGGCAGTTATACCGGAAAACCTACCCGCAAACAACGGTATGTATCACGGCAAAAGGCCCCGGCGTTTCCACCGGGGCCTTCGTTTCAAGTCACACTCAAGTCAGTGCGCGTGGGTCTTTTCCCAATCTTCCCGCTTTGGAAGCTGCTCGAACGTGTGCTCGGGCGGCGGGGAAGGCAGGGTCCATTCCAGCGTGTCCGCGTATTCGTTCCACGGGTTCTTCGCGGTTTCGGCACGGCCCTTTGCAAGGCTCCAGACCATCACACCAATGAAGAACAAGAACGATGCGAAGGACAGGAACGCGCCCCAGCTCGAAATATAGTTCCAGAATGCGAATGCTTCCGGATAGTCGATGTAGCGACGTGGCATACCCTGACGGCCCAAGAAGTGCTGCGGGAAGAACGTCAGGTTTGCACCAACAAAGAACGTCCAGAAGTGCAGCTTGCCTGCCCATTCGGGGTACATCTTGCCGGTCATCTTGGGGAAGTAGAAGTAAATCCCAGCGAAGATGCCGAACACGGCGCCAAGGCTCATCACATAGTGGAAGTGCGCCACCACGTAGTAGGTGTCATGGTAAGCACGATCCACAGCGGCTTGGCTCAGAACGATCCCTGTCACACCACCCACGGTGAAGAGGAACAGGAAGCCGAATGCCCAGAGCATCGGTGTTTTGAACTCGATGGAGCCGCCCCACATTGTGGCGATCCACGAGAAAATCTTGACCCCTGTTGGAACCGCGATGACCATCGTGGCCAGCATAAAGTAGGACTGCTGGGTCAGCGACATGCCCACTGTGTACATGTGGTGCGCCCACACGACAAAGCCCAAGGCACCAATCGCGATAATCGCCCAAACCATCGGCAGGTAGCCAAAGACCGGCTTACGGCTGAAGGTTGCGATGACGTGGCTGATGATACCAAAGGCCGGCAGGATCACGATGTACACTTCGGGGTGACCAAAGAACCACAGGATGTGCTGGTAGAGAACCGGGTCACCACCACCTGCTGGGTCGAAGAACGTCGTGCCGAAATTGCGGTCGGTTAGAAGCATGGTGATCGCACCGGCCAGAACCGGCAGAGCCAGAAGGATCAGCCATGCGGTGACAAAGATCGACCATGCAAAAAGCGGCACCTTGAAGATTGTCATGCCGGGTGCGCGCATGTTGAGGAAGGTGGTGATCATGTTGATCGCACCCAGAATGGACGACGCACCCGAGACGTGGACCGCAAAGATCGCGAGGTCCATCGACATACCGCCTTCATTGGTGGACAGCGGCGGGTACAGAACCCAGCCCACACCAGACCCAAGCTGGCCGTTACCGCCCGGTGCAAAGACCGAGCACACAGCCAGAGTTGTACCAGCGACGAACAGCCAGAAAGACAGGTTGTTGAGACGCGGGAACGCCATGTCCGGCGCGCCGATCTGAAGGGGCATGAAGTAGTTACCGAAACCGCCGAAAAGCGCTGGAATCACCACGAAGAACATCATCAGAATGCCGTGGCCGGTGATCAGCACGTTCCAAAGGTGTCCGTTCGGGGTACAATCGCCAACCGCTGCTGCGGTCAAGCGTGCGCCTTCCATACACATGTACTGAACACCGGGGTTCATCAGTTCCATGCGCATGTAGACGGTGAAGGCCACGGAAATAAAGCCCGCGAGACCAGCGGCGATCAGGTAGAGAATCCCGATATCCTTGTGGTTCGTGGACATGAACCAGCGGGTGAAAAATCCGCGCTGGTCTTCGTGTTCGTGGCCGTGAATGGCGGCGTCTGCCATATCTGCCTCCTGCTGGTTCCCAATAAAAAGGCGCAGGGATTCTCCACGCGCCATTTGTTCCATCGCCGTTTTAGAATGTGAGACGGCTGGCGGCAACGGATGTATTTGACGCAGATCAAACTTTATTGTCGCACTTTGGTGCTGGGTTGCCGCGCATGTGTTTTGACCTAAGGCGCTGAAAAAACGGCAGCTTTGCAAGTAAGCCGCACGCTGAACATGCGGCTTAAGACGTTTCGCAGGATTTACGCGCCCCCGCGTCGCCAAAGATACCATTAAAGGTCTGCCGCAGTGCGACATCCACATCGTCCATCGTCACTGGTAATCCCAGATCCACCAGCGAGGTCACCCCGTATTGAGTGATTCCGCAGGGCACAATGCCGTCAAAATGGCTCAGGTCCGGTTCGACATTGATCGAGATGCCATGAAAACTGACCCATTTACGCAGACGAATCCCGATGGCGGCAACTTTGTCTTCGGCGATTTTACCATCTGGTAAAAGTTTCTTGTCGGGACGTTCGATCCAAACCCCGACACGCCCGTCACGGATATGTCCGGTCAATCCAAACTCGCTCAGTGTGGCGATCACCCAGCGTTCGAGGTCTTGTACAAAGCACCTGACATCCCGCCCGCGTTTGCCAACGTCGAGCATGACATAGACAACCCGCTGTCCCGGCCCATGATAGGTGTACTGACCGCCACGTTTGCTGGGGTAGACCGGAAAACGGTCCGGGTCTTTGAGGTCTTCAATCTTGGCACTGGTCCCGGCGGTATACAAAGGTGGATGCTCCACCAGCCAGACCAATTCTTCGGCAGAGCCCTCCGCAATCGCCGCCGCGCGCGCCTCCATGAACGCAACCGCTTCGTCATAGTCGGTCAAACCATCTGTGATCTGCCATTCAACCATTCGCCTATCGAGGTAAAAACCCCGCCTCCTTGATGGTCGGGATATGGCGTCGACTGACGGGGATGTCACCCCCCGATGTCATGTGCAGTACTGCGCGATCGCCGTCGCGGGTTGTCGAGGTGACCTGATCGAAAGCGGCCCAGTGGGACCGGTGCACCTGAGCACCGCGGTTGGTGCCGACTGCGCGGATGGCATCCGCGAGGCGCATCAGGATCATCGCTTCGCCCACTGTGGTGCGCACACGGACATAGTGGTCCTCGACCGACAGCGCGACCAGAGGTCCGCGTTTGTCCAAGGGCAGGCGGTCTAGGATAGGCACGCCTGTGTTTAGATTGGGGTCATCACCGACAGGGAACGCTGGTTTCAGGTGTCGCATCGTTTTGGTGCCTCATCGACACTTTAACGACAAGAGGACGCCATGACGCTTTTACGTTTTCTTACTGTTCCGCTGCCTGTTCAGGTTCATATCATCGCTGCTATACTTGCCTTGAGCCTCGGACCGATCGCCCTGTACAGACGCAAACGGGACCGGACGCACAAGGCGGTGGGCTACGTGTGGGTCGCTGCGATGGCTGTGCTGGCGCTAAGTTCGTTTCTCATCCCTTCCCATTTCACGCCGGTGGGCGTCGGTCCCTTGCATGGCTTTGCTGTCCTGACGTTGTGGTCGCTTTGGATTGGGATCAATGCCGCCATCGCGCGCGATATTGATCGGCACGAGGCGATCCTGCGCAGTCTTTATTCAAACGGTCTGATCATCGCAGGCGCGTTCACGTTCTTGCCGGGGCGTACACTGAACCAGATGCTGTTCGGAGAGCCGTCACAGTTGGGATGGCTGGTTATTGCGGCCCTTCTGGGGCTGGTTGCGCTGCGTGTGATCCTGCCGCGGCTGCGGGTTTGGCGCTGGGCATGAAAGTTTGTCGAAATTTGCCCTTGCCCCCGATTGCGACCTTCGCTAATGAGCCGCCTACCAAGTCAAGACAGTGCGGTCGTGGCGGAATTGGTAGACGCGCAGCGTTGAGGTCGCTGTGGGGTAACTCCCGTGGAAGTTCGAGTCTTCTCGACCGCACCAATCTACTCCCTACAAGCTTAAATTTGTTGCTCTCGGGTCGTAGTGACGGGTTCCCCCGCTCCTAAGCAGTCGTTTTTGACGTAGGATTGTGTAGACCACCATCTCGTGCGGTGGTCTGCGGCTTTAGGTTTTGCCCCGCATCGCATTTCGCAGCGCATCGGCAAGCGCGCCTTCACTGCTATTGCTGTGCGCTGGCTTGGACCCGCGGGGCGCTTTGGGAGCGCCCGCCTGCTTCTGTTTTTGACCAGAGGGCTTTTTGCCCTCTGAGGCTGTATTGGCTTGGGGATTGTCTTTGCGCATGCTCAGCCCGATGCGCTTGCGTGGAACGTCAACTTCGACCACGCGCACTTTGACGACGTCTCCGGCTTTGACCACCTCATGCGGATCTTTGACGAACCTGTCGGCCAATTGGCTGACATGCACCAACCCGTCCTGATGTACCCCGATATCGACAAACGCGCCAAAGGCGGCGACGTTTGTGACCGTTCCTTCCAGCGACATGCCGCGGCGCAGGTCTTTGATATCGTCGATGCCGTCGGCAAACCGCGCGGTGACGAAATCCGGCCGTGGGTCGCGTCCGGGTTTCTCAAGCTCTGACAGAATGTCTCTTATGGTCGGCACGCCAAAGCGGTCAGTGACAAAATCCTCGGCCCGCAGCCCGCGCAGCACATCCGGCGCGCCCATGATTGACCGGATGTCACGCCCGCAGGCCTGAACGATGCGTCGTGCCACATCATAGGCTTCTGGGTGCACCGATGTCGCGTCCAGCGGTTCCGCACTGTCGCGCAGACGCAGGAAGCCTGCACATTGTTCAAACGCTTTGGGCCCCAAGCCTGCAACCTTGAGCAACGCCTTGCGCGACCCGAACTGACCTTGTGCATCCCGATGTGCCACGATGGCCTGTGCGAGCGATGGCCCGACACCTGCGACCCGCGCCAAAAGCGGTGCCGAGGCCATATTGAGATCGACTCCGACCGCGTTCACGGCGTCCTCGACGACGGCATCAAGGGCATGGGTCAGGCGGCGTTGGTCCACGTCGTGCTGGTATTGACCAACACCGATGGACTGGGGTGTGATCTTGACCAGTTCGGCCAATGGATCCTGCAAGCGCCGTGCAATGGACACGGCGCCACGCAAAGACACGTCAAGCTCGGGGAATTCCTGTGCCGCCAGTTCCGACGCGGAATAAACCGATGCGCCTGCCTCGGACACGATGACGCTGGCAGGGCGGGGCGTGCCTTGTGGGACCTGCTTCAGGGTGTCGGCCACCACCCGTTCTGTCTCGCGGCTGGCCGTGCCATTGCCGATGGCGATCAGTTCGATCCCGTGCCGCTGGATCATCGCGGTGATGGCGGATTGGGCGCCACGCACGTCCATCTTTGGCTGAAACGGGTAAAGCGTCGCGGTCTCGAGCAATTTGCCGGTGGCGTCGACCACTGCAGCTTTGACACCGGTGCGGATGCCCGGATCAAGCCCGAGGGTTGGCCGCGGTCCGGCAGGTGCGGCAAGCAACAGATCCCGCAGGTTGCGGGCAAAGACAGCAATCGCCTTTTCATGGGCGCGCTTGCGCAGGTCGCTCATGAGATCCACATACATCGACAGGCTCAGCTTGATACGCCATGTCCAGTCGGCGGCCGCGCGCAGCCACGCGTCACCGGGGGCGGTGCCGGGAATGCCGATCGCGGCGGCAATGATTGCAACAGCCCGTGGAGCGTCGGTTTCGGGTTCCGGCGCGATATCGACGGTGACGATCTCTTCTTTTGCCGCGCGCAGAATGGCCAGGGCTCGGTGGCCGGGAATGGTGGCCCATTTTTCGCGATGGTCGAAATAATCCGAAAACTTTGCGCCAGTTTCTTCCTTGCCGGGCTGGACGCGCGCGGTGATCAGCGCGGTTTCGTGCATAAAGGACCGTAGTCGCCCCAGCAACTCAGCGTTCTCGCTCAGTTCTTCAGTCAGAATGTCCCGCGCCCCTGTCAGAGCGTCTTTGGTCGTTGGAACCGCTTCGGTGACATAGGCTTGGGCTAGGTCTTCAGGCGTGGCCGAGCGGTTGTCCAGAATGCTGCGCAGCAAAGGCTCAAGACCGTTTTCGCGGGCGATCATCGCCTTGGTGCGACGCTTGGGTTTGAAGGGCAGGTAGATATCTTCAAGTGTCGCTTTCGTGTCGGCTCCGGCAATCGCACGGGCCAGCGCATCGGTCAGTTTGCCCTGTTCTTTGATCGACCCGAGGATTGTCTCGCGGCGTGCTTCCAACTCGCGCAGATAGACCAGCCGGTCGGCGAGGTTGCGCAATTGCGTGTCGTCCAGACCGCCGGTCACTTCCTTGCGGTAACGCGCAACAAAGGGCACGGTCGCACCGCCGTCCAACAGGCTGACAGCGGCTGTCACCTGTTCGGGACGCGCGGCGATGTCAGCGGCGATGGTGCGGGCGATACGATCTGCGGTTTGAGTCACGTCAGGCGTCCTTCGGGGTGTTCGGTCCACCTTGATAGCCATGGCGTTTGTCAGAGGGAAGGGCTTGAGCGGCGATAAACGTCACATTGTCGGGCCGGCGAGAGCAGCAGGTTCCCATCCGGTGATGTCGTCCGTCGCCAACGCTGCGTAAGCCTATCTTTTGGCGACCGTTTTTAGCCAACCGAGGCTGGTATCAGTGTCACCTTGCGGTTTGTATTCGGCCCCCAAGGGCCTTGACCAACCGCTGTTGGCGATCTGCTCAAAGACAAAGCCGAAATTCACCTCGCCATGGTCCGGTGCACCCCGATCTGGAACGGATGCAAACTGGATATGGCCGATCATCGGTAACACTTCGGTAAATCGGGTGACGATGTCGCCTTCGGTGCGTCCGACATGGTAGCAATCGAACATCAGCGTCACACCGGACAGATCCAGCTTTTGTATGAGATCAACCGCTTGGTCGGTGGTCTTGAGAAAATAACCGGGCGCGTCATGGCGGTTCAGCGGTTCGATCAAAAGGGTGATTTCGTCGGGGCAGGACTGGCGTGCATAGGCAAGATTGTCGAGAAAGGTCGCCTCGGCCTCTGGGCCTTCGGCAAAGCCCGCCATGACATGGATCGCGCCTGCATGAATGGCGGTCGCATAGGCAATGGCTTGGTCAATCGCGGCACGTGCTTCGGCCTCGCGCCCCGGTAGGGCCGAAAGACCGTTCTCGCCCGGATTGCCGCGTATCGTGTTCAAGCCCAGCATCCGCAGGCCGGTTGCCGCAAGCGCGGCTTTGACCTCGGCTGCGGGTGTCTCATAGGGCCAGTGGCATTCCACCGCATCAAAGCCTGCAGCTTTGGCTGCGTGAATGGCATCGGGCAAGGACCGGTCAGACCAGAGAAATCCAAGATTTGCCGAAAACATCATGCGTCCCACTCCACATCGAACTTGGTCACGACCGCCTGCAACTCGGCTTCGGTCAGGGTGCGCGGGTTCAGGCCACGGGTCATCATGGACAGACGCGCTGTGTCTTCCAGTTCTTCGATGGCATTGCACGCGGCTTCGACATCTTTGCCGGCCACAACCGGTCCGTGATTGGCCAGCATGACGGCGGCGCGTTTTCCCGCCAGACCGCGTACGGCATCGCCCATTGCTGGATCACCGGGCAAAAAGAAGGGCAGCAGTTTCACTCGGCCCAACTTCATGATGCCATACGGCGTCAGAGGCGGAAGAAAATTGTCGGGGTCGGTATCCGGCATCATCGACAAGGCTACCGAATGACAGGAGTGTAGATGTACAACCGCGCCTGCCGTTGATCTGGTCTCATAAAATGCGCTGTGCAGCGGCATTTCCTTGGTCGGTGCATCACCCCCGATATGGCGGCCCTCTGCATCAAACCGGCTCAGGCGCGACGGATCAAGGCGCCCAAAGCTTGTTCCGGTTGGCGAGACCAGCAACCCTCCGTCCTCTGTCCTTGCCGAAATATTGCCGGTGCTGCCATGCGTCAGGCCACGGTCGAACAGAGATCGGGCCAGCAGACAAATCTGGTCGCGAAGGTCCGTCTCGGTGCTCATAAGGCGTCCAATGCATCGGTGAAAAAGGTTTCAGCGCCAAAATTGCCTGACTTCAGCGTCAGGGCAAGCCGCCGTCCTGCGCTGGTGCAATAGGTCCACGGCACACCGGGCGCGATTTCCTTGCCGATATCAAGGCGGTCAACCTCCAGCGCCTTGGTCACAGCCCCCGAGGTCTCGCCTCCGGCCACGACCACACGCTGCGCCCCGGCATCGCGGGCAGCCACCGCGCAAGCAGCGAGCGCCTCTTCCACGATTTCGCCGGCCTTTGCACGGCCCAGCTTGTCTTGGGCGGCGCGCACTGCGCTTGGGTCTGCTGTGGCATAGATCAGCGGCACTTTCGACAGATCTTGCTGTGCCAGCCAATTCAACGCCGCCTGTGGTCCATTTTCTGCCAGATCAAGCGGGTCCAGCCGCAACCCCGGCGCGCCCGACGCCAGGTATTGCGCGACCTGCGCATTTGTCATTTTCGAACAACTGCCTGACAGGATCACACCCTTGGACGCAAGTGTGGGAAAGGTCCCCTCAGACGCTGCGGCATCCAGAATGCCATCGGCTTGGTACAAGGCGGGTAGGGGCATCGCGATTGCACTGCCTCCGGTCATCAAATGCATGTCACGGCACGCCGCAGCAATCGTTTCAAGGTCTTCATTCGCAACCGCATCCACCACAACATGCGCAACACCCGTGTCGCCAAGTCGGGCCAGTTCGGTGTGGATCGCATCACTGCCCCGCGCCACCGTCAATCGATCAATCAAGCCGACCGGATGCGTGACCTGCGGTTCAAGTAACCGCATCAGGTTGGAGTCTTGCATGGGAGTCAGTGGGTGGTCTTTCATGGGGCTTTCGGCCAGTGGTTGGCGTCCGACAAACAGCGTACCCATAAAGATCGACCGGCCATTTTCGGGAAAGGCGGGGCAGTAGATTGTCTGGTGCGCACCAAGATCGGCCATCAGTGCCTCGGCCACAGGGCCGATATTGCCTTCGGGCGTGGAATCGAAGGTCGAACAGTACTTCCAGAAAAATCGCTCGGCCCCGGCACGTTGAAGCCACGCCAGTGCGGCGCGGCATTCGGCAACAGCTTCATCAACGGGGGCAGTCCGGCACTTGAGCGCGATCACCTCGAATGGGGCTGTGGCAGAAGGCGGCTCGGTCGGGATGCCGATGCGCAGGGATACCGGAAAGCCGGAGCGTGCCAGAAGACCAGCCAGATCGGTGGCGCCGGTAAAATCGTCGGCGATACAGCCTAAAACGGTTGTCATTCTATGTTCATCTTCCCAGTGTCGGTACGCTTAGGTTTCATCGGCTGTCCGTCTTGCGCGCGCCGCCGAGATCACGGGCAGAGATAACATGCCCACAGCGCAGATCGCTAGGAAAAGCGCAATCGGGTGACCGCTGAAAAACGCGAGAAAACTCCCGTCGGTGATGATCAATCCCTGCCGCAAGCTGATTTCCAAGGTTGGTCCAAGCACCATTCCAATGACCAAGGGTGCCATTGGCATGCCTTGACGCCGCAGAATAAAGCCGATGATACCGGCACCTCCCATAACCATCAGGTCAAATGGATTGCCGCGTACAAAATAGACACCGACGCTGCACAACAACACGATCAGAACCAGCATATACCCTTCGCGCAGACGCAAAAGCGGGGCGGCGCCTTTGGCCACCAGCATTCCCATCGGCAAAAGCATTAGATTGATCAGGAAAAAGCCCGCAAAGATTGAGGTGATGAGAACCGGATTGTCCGTCATCAACCGGATGCCGGGGGTTACGCCATGAAGGGTCAGCGTTGCCAGCATCACGGCCGTAATGGCGTCGCCGGGAATACCCAGCGCCATGGTGGGCACCAAGGCGCCGCCTGTCACGGCATTGTTTGCGGATTCCGATGCAATCAGCCCGTCTGGCTCGCCCTTGCCGAAATTCTTGCGATTGGGCGAAGAGCGCTGGGCTTCGGCATACGAAATGAATGCGGCTGTGGCAGCACCCGTGCCGGGAAGGATGCCAATGCCGTTGCCGATGGCGACGGATTTGGCCAGAACCTTCCAGCGACCGCGCCATGCGGCCAGTGATGGCAGGACAATGCCGGAGAAAGAAACAAGGCTGTTGCCCTCTTCGGTCTTTGCAGATGCGCGGATCAAGACTTCGGACAAGGCGAAAACACCGATCACAACCGCCAAAAGGTTGAACCCCGAGATCAGTTGGAATTGCCCAAAGGTAAATCGTGCCTCACCGGTGATCGGGTCGCCGCCGACGCAACCCAGAAAGAGTCCGATGCTGCCCGCAATCAGGCCTTTGACCAACGACCCTTCAGAGACAGAAACGATGCAGGTCAGGCCCAGAAGGATCAGCGCAAAGGTTTCGATAGGGCCGAAATTCAACGCAAGCCTTGCCAGTTGCGGGGCCGCAAAAAGCAGTACAACCGCTGACACCAAGCCGCCAATGGTCGAAGCGATCGTGCTCCAGCCCAATGCCAACCCGGCTTCGCCGCGTTGCGCCATTGGAAAGCCGTCAAGACAGGTTGCCGCCGACTGGGGCGTGCCGGGCGTGTTGATCAGGATGGCGGAAATCGACCCGCCATAGACCGACCCGGCATAGACCGCCAACAGCATCAGGATCGCTGGTGCTTGGCTCATGGTCAGCGTGAAAGGAAGGATCATCGCAACCGCGACGGTGGACCCGATCCCTGGCAGCGCACCCAGTATGACGCCCAGCATCGTTCCAAGCACAAGGACGCCAATCCCTTCGACGGTGAAGATCAATCCGGCGGCCTGTGGGAGCAATTCGATCATATCAGGTCCTCAGAACCACCAGGTGAAGGGAGACGTCGGCAGCGGCAGCACCAGAAGGTGGTTGAAGAGCGCCACAAGCACTGCCGGAATTCCAACGCCCACGGCCAGGATGGACACGGGATTGCGCAGCCCCAGGACCAGAAGGGAGAAGATCGAAAACGGGACTGCCGAAAGGAAAAAGCCAAGTCGTGTCATAGCGTAAAGGAAAATGAGGGTTGCTATGGCAATCGCGCCAACACGCAAAAGACGCGGACGCTCTGTGCTTTGGCGATGACGGATTTGATTGATCAGATCGATTGCTGCCACGGCCACAAGAAAGCTGAGCACGATCTTTGGGAAAAACATCGGACTGAATGCGCCAAGACCGGAATAGGCCTGCCCAAAGGTCTGGGACAACAACGCCGCCGCGATCAGAAAGACGACCAGCGAGGTGACTTGTCGTTCAGTCACTGCCAACATGCGTAACACCATCCGGGCTGAAACAATGGAACCGGGCGCCGAACCTGTCGGCACCCGGCATCGACTTAAAGGCCAGCAGCCTCAATGATCGCTGTGTTGCTGCTGTACTGACCGCGGAAGAAGGTATCAAACTCCTCTGCGTTGCGGTATTTGAGCGTCGTCTGCGTGTCTGCCGCAAACGATGTGAACCCGTCAGAGGCCACAGCCGCGCCACAAGCGTCCGAGAGCTTTTGCACAACATCCGCAGGTGTTTCTGCCGGCGCGAACAGGCCCCCCCAGAGATACAGTTCGTTCAGCGGTGCAGCGATGCCGACTTCGGTTGCGGTCGGCACATCGGGGTACGCAGGCGACCGTTCGTCTGCAAAGATGACCAGCGGCGTGAAGTCACCGCGCTGCATCAGAATTTCGGTATCGCCAAAGAACTGGATCGTACCCGCTGCCATCGCCTGAAGCGCCGGACCGGACCCTTGGAATGGCAGGTGTTTGATCTTGTCCATAACGCCCAGACCTTCGAATGCGGCAACCGTTGTCAGGTGGGTCATCGCACCGGGGCCGGACGATCCGAACAGATACTTGCCCGGCTCGGCCTCAATGGCGGCCTTGGCGTCTTCGATGCTTTCAATACCGTTGCCTGCATTGGTAAAAAGCATGGTGGGCGAGGCTGCGACCGAGCAGATTGGTTCCCAGCTGTCGACACCGTAGGGCACGTCCTTGATTTGCGGTTGCACCGTCGACACGGTGACTGACCAATAGCCAAGCTGATAGCCTGAGGGGCGTTGCCCCGCCAAAGCGCCTGCCGCAACTGTCCCTGACCCGCCAGCCATGTTCGATACGAAGACGTCGCCGCCCAGTGCTTCGGCAAAATGCGGGGCAAAGCCGCGCACCAAAAGGTCGGTGCCGCCACCGGCGTTGAATGGCACGACGATGTTCACAGGGCGTTCTGGGAACTCTTGCGCCATCGCCGGGGCCGCGGCCATCAGTGTTAGCGCAACTGCGCCTGCGAGTTTGGTTTTCAGTGTCATGTTGGTCCTCCCGATTGATCGTGTTTTGTGTCTGCCCCAGCACATGTGTGCTGCGGTTCAGTCTTGTGTGTTAGGTAAGTTGAGTCCTGCTTTGCGAGCGTAGACCTTGGCGACGGCGGCATCGTCTTGTGCCCCGAGACCCATTTCGACAGCAGCCCGATATTGGTCCAGCGCGGCTTTCGAGATGGGCGCGTCAAATCCTGCGGATGCGGCTGCATCCAGAACAATGCCCAGATCCTTGGGCCAGATGTTGATCTGGCTTTTCGGGCTGTAATCGCCATCAACGATATGCGGTGCGCGGTTTTCCAGCATCCAGCTCGTGCCCGCGCATTTGCTGATAACGTTCACGAATTGGTCCGGTGCAATGCCTTGCGTCATGCCAAAGGTTAGTGCCTCGGCCATTGTCGCGATATGGACGCCAGCGAGCAATTGATTAACCGCCTTCATCGCCGATCCGGGACCGGCCTCTGAACCCAGCTCAAAAACTGTGTCCGCACATGCATCGAGCACAGGTCGTGCTGCGGAAAACGCAGCGGGGCTGCCGGATGCCATGATCGTGAGTGCGCCCTGCGCAGACTTGACCGCCCCGCCAGATATGGGTGCGTCGAGGTACAGCACTTCGTGCTGTGCGCATCTCGCTTCCATCTCGCGGGCGAAATCGGGGGACACCGTCGCACAGGACATCACGACCGTGCCAGGGTTCAGTTTGGCCACAATGCCATCTTCGCCAAACAGCACGCTTTCTGTCTGAGCCGCGTTGAGAACCACGACAACAACAGCATTCAGCTCAGCGGGTTGATCGCCATCTTCTCCCCCATCGCATCTGAAGCGTTCAACGGCGGCAGGGTCGATGTCGAACCCCCAAACCTGATGCCCGGCGCGCACGCAGGACGCGGCCATGCCGTAGCCCATAGAGCCGAGGCCGAAAACGGCAGTCTTAAAGGCTTGCGCCATGACGTATCCCCCCGGACATCTAAGGCACCTGTGGTTTTCACAGCGTGTTTAAAGATGTTTACGTAAACATTTGATGTTTTTATCTATGTTTACGTAAACACTTGTCAAGATCTTTCGTTCGGGTAAGAGTTCACCTAGGAAATTCAGGGCCTTTGGAGGGTCGGTGCGGTGTCGGGAAAAACAGAATCGCGGCCAACGATGGATGATGTCGCGGTCGAGGCCGGCGTCAGCCAGATGACCGTTTCGCGCGTGATGCGCGGCACCGGGCAAACCTCATCTGATGTCCGGAAACGGGTCCAAGAGGCGGCGAGAAGGCTGGGCTATGTGCCCAACAGACTGGCCACCTCGCTGCGGGATGAAACCACGCCACTAATCGCTGTCGTTCTGCCAACGCTGGGAAATAGGGTTTTTTCCGAAGTGTTGAACGGGATCACGGCAACGCTGTCGGGGCGCGGGTTACAGCCCGTGTTTGGTGTCACCGAATATTCCGAAGACACAGAAGAAGAACTGGTGCGCGATCTTTTGTCATGGCGTCCGCAAGGCATCATCCTGCCCGGGCTTGAGCATTCGGACGCAACGCGCGCGGCGATCCGAGCAGCAGGCGTGCGCGTGGCCGAAGTCATGGATATCGACGGTGATCCGATCTCTATTGCGTTTGGGCTGTCGCAATATGCTGCCGGACAGGCGACCGCGCGGCATATGTTGGCGAAGGGCTATCGCAGCTTTGGCTATATCGGCAGCCAGGCCGGACGCGACTTTCGCGCGGTCAAGCGCTTTCTCGGATTTCGCGACACGGTGCGCGAGGCGGGTGCGCAGATCGGAATTGAACTTGTCTCGGATGCCGCCTCTTCAATGATTGAAGGCCGTAGCGCGACGGCATCGATGCTTTCGGTAAAAGACCGGCCCAGAGCGATTTATTATTCAAATGATGATCTGGCCGCCGGGGGCATTATGCATTGCCTGAGCTCCGGGCTGTCGATGCCGGATGATGTGGCTCTGGCCGGATTCAACGGTTTGCCGTTCCTCGAAGCGCTGCCAATCCGTCTGACAACGGTTGAAACACCGCGTCTCGAAATGGGTGTTCGGGCGGCACAGTATTTGATTGACGATAATCCGCCCCAAGACACGCCCCGCGTCGATCTGGGTTTCAAGCTTGTCCCCGGTGAGACCTGCTGAACAACGCCTGTCACAGCCAATGGCCTTAAGTGCGCGCCTTTTCGAATTGACGCCACAGCTCTTCAAACTCGTCAAAATCGACAGCCCCAGAGGTCACAGGTTCAAGGATGATGGCTTCTGATGAAAGTAATATCCCCAATGCGCGATCCAGATCGTCGAGGACGTTGAGCGGAATATTAACCGCGCCATGCCGGTCAGCATGGATGAGATCACCTTCGCGAACAGTCATGCCAAAGATGTTGACTTCTGTTCCAATGTCCTGCACGTGCACAAATCCATGGCTCGGGCCAATCGCGCCTGCGAGAATGGGAAATCCATCCGGCATATCGCCCAGATCGCGCATGACACCATTGGTGATAGCGCCCTCCAGACCGAAAACTTTGTGATGAACCTGCGCGTGGATTTCACCCCACCATGCGCCAAGCGCTGCGTCGCCGTCCATGTCCTGAACCACTGCCAGACCGGGGCGGGGCCCGTCGGCCATCGACCGGAAATAGGCCATACGTCGGGCACGTACCACGTCGGGCAGATCTGGGGGTGGTGTGCGTCCGGCAATGCGGGCAGTGCGTGCAAATCCGACCAGCCGGGCGTCTGCCGCGCCGGACCAGTGCATTGTGTGATGCGTAAATCCCGAAAACCCGCGCGCACCTTGCGCAACTTCGATGGCATTGCAGATCGTGGGCGTATCAAAACCTTTAAGACGGGTGATCAAGGCCATCTGATCTTCGGGTGTCATGGCCGTGCCGCCTCCAATTCAAGCAAAGACTGGGCGCAAAGCTCTGGGTCTTCCAGCAGCGCATAATGGCCAAGCCCCTGTAGCGACGCAAATCGCCCGTTGGGCGCAGCGTCAGACGCGGCCTGTCCCTGTGCCATCGGGGCCATCAGATCCTCTGTCCCGGTCAGCACCATTACCGGTGCCTGTGTCCGCGACAATGCCGCCAAAGCGTTGGGACGGGTCAAGGCAAGCTGGGTTTGCGCCGCGATATAGCTGGCCGACATGTTGGCCATGTCGAGTATCGTCTTGTGCGCTTGGCCCGGCTTTGGGCCTGAAAGAGGGGGCAGGCGGGGTGCCAGCGCAGATGCGCCACCCCGCGCTGCGACATCCGAAGAAAGGTCATGGCGCGCTGTTGCTTTCGCGGGATCGTCCGGAAAAGGGTTCAGCGCAAACAGGATGATCCGGTGCGCGTCAAGTTGGTCAGCAAGATGTGCCGCAATGATCGCACCAAGCGAAAAGCCGCAGACGACAGCACCGCGCGCCGATGACGCAAGTTCGTCACGGTACTCGCTAACGGCCGGGCGGTCGATGGCCACTGGTTTCCGTCGGTTTTGCCCGACACCCAGATAATCGAGAAAAGGCGCAAAGACCGCGTCGGTGCACAGGGTGCCCGGAAGCAGGATCCAGTCAGTTTGATCCGGCCAATCAGTACCCATGCTTTGCAACAGCGCGAGGGGCGTCTTCTTCGGCTGGCTTCAATAAGGTACTTACGGCGGCCTGCATGCTCCGGGTGAGGTGAGCAAAATCATTTGCGGGCGTCACAAGGCGAAATCCTTGGTTTGCCCGGCTGCTGGCCTCTTCGGCAGAGGCGCAGAAGATCCCCGATGGAATGCCCCGAGCGGTCGCCGCAGCCAGCACTTTGGCAAGAGCCGCTTCCGATCGCGGACGGGGAAAACCCACATGCCCGTCGGTCTCAAAAGCAAGGTCGTTTGGTCCCAGATAGATCATATCAATCCCTGGCACATCCAGAATGGCGTCAATCTCTTCGACTGCCTGAGCCGTTTCAATCATAGGGATGACCATGATGGTCTCGTCAGCCTGCGCGACATAATCCGCGCCACCGTACAAAAGTCCGCGCGACGGGCCAAAGCTGCGTTTGCCATGCGGCGGATAGCGGCAGGCGGCGACAAGTGCAGCTGCATCAGCAGCGGTCGAGATCATCGGGCAAATGACGCCATACGCGCCCGCATCCAAAAGGTGCATGATCCGCGCCGGATCAAGCGCTGGCACCCGAACAAGCGGTGTTGCAGGTGTGGCCGAGATCGCCTGCAGCATCGGAAGTGCATCCGAGAAATCAAGCATGCCATGTTGAAGGTCCACGGTTACGGAATGAACCCCACTATGTCCGACGCCTTCGGCAGAATAGCTGGAGCCGATCGACAGCCAGGCATTGACGACGAGTTCGCCCGCGGCAAGACGGGTGCGGACGTTGTTGGCTCGCATCAGCTTGCCCGCCCGTAGACTGGCAGCAGGGATTGCTTTGCGACAAACCCGCCTGCGTCCAAACCCAACCCCGATGCTTTGGCGGCTTCTAGTATGTCCGGCGCGAAAACCGGGCGTTTCCGGTGATCACCAGACACCACAACCAGTGCTTCGGTCGCCGTGTCACCGGTTGCGGTGATTGTGCGGAACGTGCCTGCCGGGATCGAATAGGTATCCCAGGCGTCAACCGTGACAGACGCGCCGCCCGCATCGGCATAGTCGATTTGCAATTGGCCCTTGTGGACGATCAGCACCATCTTTTCGTCCAGCGCAAAGGGGCCCACCGACTGACCCGGCTCGATCCGTAGCCATTCGGTTGAAAACCCGTGTGGATTTGTGATCGGCGCCGCGTGGTCGCGGTTTTGGGTGATACCGTAGCCGATCACAGGCGCGATCTGTGCACCGCCACCCGGAAGGTTCTGATCTATGAAAGCAGGTCTGAAATCGCGGTTGCCGCTGCTGACAACGCGTTTCAGCATCTCTTCTTTTGACACAGTGCGAAGGGTTGCCACATCTTCGTCGGGCATTGGAGGAATGCGGTCTTCCTCTGCCGGGACGGGATCGCCGTTCGACGTATCGATCAAGCGATTTTCCGACGAGATATATAGCCCGTAATCTGCGGCTTCGCGGATGATGTCGGGGTGAAAGATCACACCGCCGGTATTGTCGCCGCCAAGAATAGTGAACAACCAGCCATCATCCGGTCCGGTATTGGTAAAGCCCCTGAACATCCATGTTGGCACGGACACGATGTCCCCGGCATGGCCGACAATACCGTTTTCGCCCTGCGATCCCCAGCGGAATGTCCATTCACCTTTCTGGACGATAAAGACTTCTGCGGTGAAGTGGATGTGCAGGTTATTGGTGATGCCGTTGGGCATCGCCGCGGCACCGATATTGAACCCGTGCGCTTCGGGCAGGTTGATGATCTGCTCGTCCGATGACGTGACGCCCGGCCCGATGATAGAGTAGTTTTCCTTGAGATGTGAACCGGGTTTCTTGCAATCAATAAACGCCACAGTGCACGACACATAGTCGTCCCGCTTTACGTGTCTTGCGTCGGCTTGGTCTTGGGTCATTGGGGGCATGCAGGTCATCCTTGGAAAGTGATCAACGATCCAGCCGTTGGCCGGAAGCACGATCGAATAGGTGGAAGCGGGCTCCGGGTTTCGGAGCAAGGAAACAGGGCGCGTCGATCTCGGCTTCGAAATCGGCTGAACCACGCGCGCAGACCGAGGTTTTGCCCGCGCGCATCGTCACGAGTGTGCTGTCTCCGGTAAGTTCCAGCGCATAAAGCTTGCCTTGGATCGGGGCAGAAGAGGCATCTGTCAGTTCAAGCTCTTCCGGCCGGATGCCAAGCACCACACCATCGCGGTCGGGCAGGGTGACAGGGATTTCGATCTCGACACCCTCGGCACGGAATACGCCATTGGCGACGCTGCCATCAATCAGGTTCATCGAAGGTGAACCAATAAATCCGGCAACAAAAAGGTCTGCGGGTTCGGCGTAAATCTTTTTGGGTGTGTCCAATTGTACGATCTTGCCGTCGCGCATCACGGCCACGCGATTGGCGAGGGTCATGGCCTCCATCTGGTCATGGGTCACATAAACGGTGGTCACACCCAATTCGTGGTGCAGGTGTTTCAATTCTGCCCGCATCGTCACTCGCAGCTTGGCATCAAGGTTCGACAACGGCTCGTCCATCAAGAAGATCTTGGGCGTGCGCACAATCGCCCGCGCAAGCGCAACGCGCTGTCGCTGCCCACCCGAAAGCTCGGACGGACGCCGGTCCAGAAGATTGCCCAATTCGACCTTGTCGGCGGTTTCCTGCACCCGTTCGCGGCGGGTCGCCTTGTCAACGCCGCGTAACTTGAGAGGGTACTCGATGTTCTGCCGCACGGTCATATGCGGATAAAGACCGTAGTTCTGGAACACCATCGCGATATCGCGGTCCTTGGGCGGTTTGTCATTCACCCGCTCGCCCGCGATCATGATGTCGCCCGATGTGATCTCTTCCAGACCTGCAATCATCCGCATGGTGGTTGTCTTGCCGCAGCCCGACGGGCCAAGCAGAACCAGAAACTCACCATCCTCGATGGTCAGGCATTGCTTGGAGACCGCAAGAAAGCCGCCATACCTTTTTTCGATGTCAACAAGACGGACCTCGGCCATATTCGGTTCCTTTACTTGACCGCGCCGGCCGTCATGCCGCGCGTAAAGTGTTTCTGGATCAACAGTGCCATGATGAAGATCGGCACGGTGATCATGACGCCTGCCGCGGACATCAGCTCCCACAGGTCGCCGCGTTCGGTACGGAAACTGACCAGACCGACAGGCAACGTCACCGCGTCGCGGCGCGACAGGATCAGAGCAAATAGAAATTCGTTCCACGTCAGGATGAAGCAAAAAATTGACGATGTCAGAATGCCGGGGGCTGCCATCGGCAGAACAATATCCTTGATCACCCTAAGGCGGGATGCCCCATCGATCATCGCGGCTTCTTCGCTGTCCGTCGGGATCGCGTCGATAAAGCCTTTGATCATCCAGATCACAAACGGTGTCACAATGGCGAGGTTCACAATGATCAGCGCGATCCGCGTGTCCAACAGCCCAAGACTGCGGAACATCAGGAAAAACGGCAATACGATCACTACAGCCGGGATGAACTGCGTCGATAGGATGAGAAAGAACAGGAACTTGCGACCGCGCACGCGGAAGCGCGAAAATGAATACGCCGCCAGTGATGCGCAGGGAACCGCAATGGCAACTGTCACCGTCGACACGATCAGCGAATTCATCACCATGCTGCCCAGATTCCATGGATCGGAAAACACTGTGACAAAATTCTGCAGCGTTGGTGAGAAATTGAGCGACAGCGAATACGCATCGCGCGGCTGCTTGAAGGCGGTCAGGAACATCCACGCAATCGGAAACAGAACGACCACGGAGATGAGAACCAGAAGGGCCCGTTCGCCCCACCATGCAAGATGCTGTTTCATGCGGTTGCCATCTTTCTTTCGCTCAGAAGCATACGGACGTACCACGCTGAGATGACCATCATGATGACGGTCAGGATCCAGGCAAGTGCCGAGGCATAGCCCATGTCAAACCACTTGAAACCCACGTTGAAGATGAAGAACGCCATAGTCTCGGTCGATGTGCCAGGCCCGCCGCCTGTCAGGGTCACGACCTGGTCGAACATCTTCAGGGCAAAGATCGTCTTAAGCACGGCTGTCACCAGCAACACGCCCTTCATCTGCGGCAAGATGATGCCAAAGATGATGCGCAGGTTGGACGCGCCGTCGATGCGAGCGGCCTCTTCGGTTTCGCGCGGAATAGAGGCAAGGCCACCCAGACACATAAAGGTCATGTACGGCGTCCAGTGCCAGACATCGGTGATAACAAGAATGGCCATCGCCAGATCAGGGCTGGCCAGCCATGGCGTGCCTTCAAGTGCCGGAAAAACTGCGCCCAAGCCTTTGGCCAGCACACCGAATTCGGGGTTGAACATGAAGCGATAGCTGACGCCGATCAGTGCAGGGCTCATCGCAAATGGCAGGATCAGGATGATCCGCGTAAACGTGTGCATCCGGCCTTTGCGGCGCAACAGAAGCGCCAGTGACATCGCGAGGATGACCGTCAGGATAACGCTGGTCACGACAAAGATCGTGGTGACCCAAAAGGAATTCTGAAAGCCGCTTTCAGTCGCGGCATGAAGGTAGTTTTCAACACCGACAAACCCGCCGGGGCGGCGCTGTTTCGTGAGGTCCCATTCCCGGAACGAGGTCACAAACGAGTAAGCAAGGGGATAAAGCGTTGTTGCCAAGACGATCACGAAGGCGGGCACCAGAAGCGCATAGGGAAGCGTTCGCTCTTTCACGACCAGGTCTCCGAATGTATTGAATGAGGATCGGTTGGCAAAGTGGGGCAGGCCACACAGGCGGCCCACCCCTTGGGAGCTTAACGAATACCGGCGATTTCTTCTGCAGCTTTGTCCAAAGCGGCTTTGGTATCGGTTTCTTCACCCGAAGCGAGGCTGGAGATCGCGGTCTCGAGGATCTCTGCGATCCGCGGCCAGTTGGCGCCGAATTCGATCCCCTCGGCCGTGGCCAGAGCATCGGCTGCAGACTGATGCATGCCACCCCAACGTGCGTTCACCTCGGCGTCTGTGAGATTCGACATGTGTACCGCGACCACTTCGCTCAGATCAGGGTCCAACAAGACCTCGCGCTCGAGCGACGGGTCAGTCAGCCAGCCAAGAAACTCGGCCGCTGCATCCTTGCTGTCCGAGCCGTCGGTGACGCCGAAAATCCATGTGTTTGTATAGGTCGTCCGATCCGCACCCGCGACCGACGGGAGGGCGGTAAAGCCAACCTGTTCCGTCGACAGTGTTGATTGCTCGGGGTCTGTCAGCTGTGACCGGACCCACCACCAGACGGGCAGCATGGCGGAATTGCCTTGCTTGAAGCTGTTGACGGCGTCCTGTTCAACAAAAACCGCAGATCCTGCAGGCGCGATTTCATCGTTCTGAAGAAAGCCGATATACATATCGGTCGCTGCAACACCTGCATCCGAGTTGAACATCGGTTTGCCATCAGCATCGAACAGATCGCCACCTTTGCCCCAAAGCAGGTTCATCCAGACCATCAGGTTCTGTCCGTTCAGTTTGCCATAGGGCAGGGCCACGCCTGCCGCGTCCGAACTGTCCTGTACCGCTTTGGCCACAGTGACCATGTCTTCCCAAGTCTGCGGCGGCTCAACGCCAGCGGCATCAAGCAGGTCCTTGCGATAGAAAAGCAGCTGCACATGGCCGCGCACAGGCAGACCAACAAGCTCTCCATCCAGCATACCGTGGCGCAGGTGCGCTTTCGGGAAATCGCTCAGATCGGTGCCTTGGGCTTCGATCTCGTCACCGATGGGCTGAAGCAGCATCTGCAGCGAGGGCACCCACTGGTCCATGATGGATACGACATCGTAGTCGCCGCCGCCCGCCACCATCTCGGTGGTCAGTGCTTCCTTCATGTTCGGAAAGGGCACGTAGTCGTAAACAACGTCGATCCCAGTCGCTTCTTCGAATTCGGCCAAGCGGGCTTCATGTGCTTCGAACTGGCTTGATTTGACGGCAAGCACGTTGACGGTTTGGCCCTCGTAAGGGCGCCCCTCTGTGGCTTCCCATGCAAATGCCTGAGTGCCGAACAGCGCCGCGGCAAGTGCAATAGTGCTGGTGATGGTTTTCATGGTGTCCTCCCAATTGCTCGCATGAGCCTATGCGCTGGGCGATGATTTCGTCAATAAGATTATCAATAATATTTTTGTGGCCCATTAAAGCGCTGCTTGATATACCTTCTGCGTGAACACGTAGGGTGCGAAGAGATGCAAGAAACACTGATCAAAGATTTGGAAAACGATATTATTTTTGGTCTGTACTCTCCGGGTGCGCGCATCGTCGAAGATCGGGTGATGGAGCGCTACGATGCCAAACGCCACGCTGTTCGGAACGCATTTGCAGTGCTTGAGAGCAGGGGACTTTTGATTCGCAGGCCCAACCGTGGCGTCGAAGTGGTGGATTTCACACCAGACGAGGTTGATGCGCTTTATGACGTGCGAATCGTGCTTGAGATTGCTGCGGCCGAACGTACGCAACTGCCGTGTGACGTTGCTTTGACCGACAAGCTGGACGAGATTGCCCAAAAACATGCGCAAGCGGCCAAAGACAAAGATTTCCGAGCGATGTTCTGGCTCAATCAGGAATTTCACGAGCTTCAGTATTCGTGCTGTGGCAATCCACGCCTTGCCGAATTGATCGGCAGCCATGCCCGGACAGCACAGCCAATCCGCGTTGTGAAATATGACGATGTGGAGCACATGGAGACCATCGTGGCTCAGCACTTTGCCATCATAGAGGCGATGCGCGGCACGTCGACCGATGCTTTGGTCAAAGCTGTGCGCGCGCACCTTCCTGCTTCGGCCCAGGCGTATCGCGAACTGTACGAACGGCGCTTTGGACAGCGTCAGGCAACCGCCTGAATTTGATAGTTTTTTTTGGGGCGCCTGTGTTTGCAAACTAGGCTTTGCTACTTTGCAAACTCTGTTTGGAAAAGCCGCGCCGCAATGGGCGCGTCTTTTTCTGTATTAAACAGGGCTTAATCTGCCGAAGACAGCTCGAACTGTTCCGGCTGTGTCGAATGGACGTTCGCATGCTCCAAAGCATCGGCCTTTAGCAATACATCGTGCACCATGAGCACCTTCATCCCATGGGCAAGATCGGCGCGATTGTGGATGTGGACGATATGCGCCGCCTCATCTGAGTCGAGCTCTGCCGCGTCGAACTCGGTGACGTAATCGTCGATCACCTCTGACAGGGACGCAGCGCTTAGGCTGGCCGGAAGGGAGAGTGCGATCAGGGTGGCGATAACGTGTTTCATATCCTCGTATCCATTAGCAGCGGTTCGAGGAGTTAACGCGAAGTCGTAGGAAAAGTTCCGGGGCCGCGAGTCCGAGCAACACAGGGTGTGGTGTTCATCCAGGCATATGCCGCAAGTTATGGGAACAATGGATCCCGCGTATCTAGGGCAACACGCCCAGCCAAAGCCATGCTGTAATAACTGTCAGGGCGCTGGCCATCAGCACGGACGATGCTGCGACACGACGGGCGCGGCCATACATATTGGCAAAGACATAGCAGTTCACACCCGGTGCCATGGCGGCTGTGATGACGGCGCTGCGGAACGCGCTGTCATCCAGATCAAACGCGGTGCCAAGGCTCCATGTGATGGACGGATGCAGCAGAAGACTGACCGCACAGACAAAAAGGATGATCCGCATATCGCCTTCGGGCCGGTACCGGTACAGCACACCGCCCATCGCAAAAAGAGCCGCAGGCAAAGCCGTTCGCACCATCATATCGAGCGCGTCCGTAAAGGGCGCAGGCATCCTGACATCAAACAGGTTGAACATCGCCCCCAGCGCAATTCCAATGACCAACGCGTTGCGGAACATCGCTTTGACGACAATCAGCGGCACATCGCGGTTCGGTTGGTCTGCGGCACGCGCCCGGACAAACTCCATCACTGTAATGCCAAGCCCGTAACAAAAGGGCGAATGCAGAGCGATGATCGCGTAATTGGCGGCCAAAGCGTCTGGACCAAACGCTCGTTCGGTGATCGCCAGACCAAGAAGGACGGAGTTGGCGAACAAACAGCTAAATCCGATAGCCACCGAATCTTCCCAATCGCGCTTGAACAGATAGCGTGCTCCGAACAGGCCAACGATGAAACAGGTCAGCGATCCGGTGTAAAAGCTGACAAGCAACGGGATCGAGAAACTGTCGCCGATATCAAGGTTCCAGATCGCTCGGAACAGCAAACAAGGGATGGCGACGTTTTGGGTAAAGGTCATCAGCCCGTCGATCGAGCCTTCGCTTAACAGTCCGCGCCATGCGACCGCATAGCCGAAGCCAACAACCAGAAAGACGGGCAGGATAACATCAATCAGCGCCTGCATGTCAGACAACCACCCGTACGGTTCGCCCGCTGTATCGTACGGTCGCGATCACCCCAAAGGCTGCGTGATGACCATGCCATCATAGGCTGGTGTGATGTTTTCGGGGGTCTCGGCTGCGACAGTGGCATAGTCGAGATCAATATGCATGTTGGTCAGCACACCCTGACGCGGCTTCGCGCGCTCCATCCATTCCAGCGATTTCGCCAGATGGGCATGGGTCGGGTGCGGATCGCGGCGCAGCGCGTCTAGGATCCAGACATCAAGGTTTTGCAGATGGTCGGTCCAGACATTTTCCGGGATGTGGGCAACATCTGGCAAATAGGCCAGATCGCCGATCCTGAACCCAAGCGCGTCGATGCTGCCGTGGTTCACTTCGAACGGGGTCAGTGTGACTGTGCCACCAGCTCCGTCGACGTGCACGGGTCCGTTGATTGTGTTCATCTCGAGGATCGGCGGGTAAGGACTATCGGCGGGCTGCACAAATGCATAACCAAACCGCGAAAACAGATCGTTCTGCGTGTCGCCATCCGCCCAGACCGCGAGGCGTTTTTTCATGTTGAACACGATCATGCGCAGATCATCGACCCCATGCACATGGTCGGCATGGCTGTGGGTGTAGACCACCGCATCCAGCTCTCCGATCCCGGCGCTCAGCAATTGCGCGCGCATGTCGGGGCTGGTGTCGATCAAAACGCGGGTGATGCCGTCGTCGGTGACGCGCTCGACCAGCATGGAACACCGGCGGCGCACGTTGCGCGGGTTGTCGGGGTCGCATGCGCCCCAATTGCCGCCAAGGCGCGGCACACCACCTGATGATCCGCAGCCCAGGATGGTAAAGCGCATTTCGCCCATTATGCGGCTGCCTTGTATTGTGCGACTTTCCAGAACAGACGTTCAAAATTCGCCTCGGTCTGGGCGGCGAATTCGGCGTATTCCATGCCGAACACATCTGCCCCGACCCGCGCGGTATGCGCGGTGTAGGCAGGTTCGTTACGCTTGCCGCGATGCGGGGGCGGCGCGAGATAGGGGCTGTCGGTCTCGACAAGGATGCGGTCGACGGGGGCGGCTGCAAAAATGTCTCTGAGCTCCTGGCTTTTGGGAAATGCGGCGATGCCTGACATCGACAGGTAAAAGCCAAGATCCAACGCGGCGCGGGCCAGTTCCGCGGAAGATGAGAAGCAATGCATCACGCAGGTAAAGGGTTTGGCCTTGACCCCTTCGCTTAGAATTCGGGCCATATCATCATCCGCCGCACGGGCGTGTATGATCAGCGGAAGGCCGGTTTCCTGCGCCGCCTCGATATGAACGCGTAGCGAGGTCTTTTGAATGTCGGCGCTCTCGGCGGTGTAGTGGTAGTCCAGTCCGGTTTCGCCAATGCCCACAAACTTGGGATGCTGCGCTAGGGCGACCAGTTCATCCACTGTGGCCAGCGGTTCATCCGCCGCGCTCATCGGATGGGTGCCCGCCGCATAGAACACCGGCGCAAATTCTTCGGCAATGGCGCGCACCTGTGGCTCAAGACGTAGCTTGGTGCAAATCGTGACCATCCGGCGCACACCGGCATCTAATGCGCGCGCAACGACATCGGGGCGTTCAGTGTCAAAATCCGGAAAGTCCAGATGGCAATGGCTGTCGGTGATCTGTGGTGTAGACATGGCTGTGGTATCGGGGATGCAAAGGGGAGCGTCAAGACGTGGCTTACGACCTGGGGCAGCCATCCTGCAGGGCAAGGAAACTGGACAACAAAAGCGATCCCGCCTCGACATTGACTGCGCGACCATGGCGCAAACGTTCGCCCTGATCTTGTGCAAGTTGCGCCCATTTCCGTGCTGCTGCGGGTGACGGGCACAGCCGCTGAAAGGTCTCGGCCTCTTGGGCTGCTGCCTCAGGTGTGGGGAGATGACCGATTGCGCCAGTGCGCGCCAGCCGCGTCAAAGCCCGGTCAAGCAGCCCCAAAAGCAGGTCAAGCCGCTCTTCCTTGCCGCGCCCTGCAGCGCTTTCGGCCAGAGCAATGGCATGCGGTCGGCTCAGGTCAGGCAACGTGGAAAGTAACTTGACCAAATCGGCATAGAGCTTCAGCCCGTCCTGCTGCATCAGACGCACGGATTCGCCGACCGATCCGCCGGACAGGGCGGCCAACGCGGCCGGATCAGAGACCGATTGGTCAATCTCGGTCGCAGCCAGCGCTTGCGCCATGTCGGCTGCATTCAACGGGGCCAGCCGCAATTCGCGGCACCGGGACCGGATGGTTGGCAATAGCCGCGAGGGCTGATGGCTCACCAAAAGCAGCGTTGTACGGTCGGGCGGTTCTTCTAGCAGTTTAAGGATCGCGTTGGCGGCGCTGACGTTCATATCGTCAGCCGCATCAACAATCACAACACGACGGCCCCCGTCAGCAGCTGAAAGCGCGAAAAATCCCTTGAGGCGGCGCACCTCGTCTACGGTGATCTGGGCCTTCAGCCGTTTCGCTTTGTCATCATAAGGACGACGCAGTGCGAACAGGCCGGGTTCTGATCCGGCCATGATGCGGCGGGCCACAGGGTGATCGTCTGCAACATGCAAATCCGTTGGGGGTGGCGGCGCCCCAAACAGGCCATCCTCCTGCGCCAAGGGCGTGGCCAGCAAAAATCGGGCGATTTGCCAAGCCAGCGTTGCCTTGCCGACGCCACGTGGGCCGGTGATCAGCCAGCCGTGATGCAGTCGGTCAGAACTGAACGCCTGAAGGAAATCTGCCTGAGCCTTGTCCTGACCGTAGAGCAGGGCCGTCTCGCGCGGGTGCGGTGCACCGTCGATGCGGTCGGGTTCTGGCTGGGGTGTGTCATTCATGGCAGATGCGGGCTTACCGCAGCCCAGACATCTCCTGCAACGGTTTCTGCATCGCGCGCACCATCGATCACGCGAAAGCGGTCAGCATATTCTTGGGACAGCTCCAGAAATCCGGCGCGCATCGCTTCTTGAAGACTGGCGCCGAAATCTTCGAATCGTTCTTCGACTGTATTGCGTGCCTTGGCACGGCTTAGTCCGGTTTCGGGGTCCATATCGATAAGCAACGTCAAGTCAGGCTCTAGGCCGATCATCAGATCATGCAGCGCGTCCACCTTGGCCCTCAGGTTGCCACGCGATAGCCCCTGATACATGCGGGTGCTGTCCGCAAACCGGTCACAGATGACAACCTGTCCAGCCGCAAGGGCAGGGCGGATTGTCCGTTCCAGATGATCGCGGCGCGCAGCGGTGAAAAGCAGAATCTCGGTCTCGGCTGACCAACGGTCCGGATCGCCCTGCAACACCAATGCGCGGATCTCCTCCGCGCCGGGACTGCCGCCGGGTTCGCGGGTGTGCACCACATCAAGCCCGTCCGCGCGCAATCTCTCAGCAAGCATCCGAGCTTGGGTGGATTTGCCCGACCCGTCGATCCCTTCAAAGCTGACAAACAGCCCTGATCGGCTCACATCGTGTCCTCAGTGGGGGTCTGCATGCGGCCCAACAGAACTTGCGAGACGCTCATCATGCGGGCAACAAAGCCGCTGGCAGGGACCGCCGTTGCCGCAAAAAGCGGAATGCGGTGCTCTGGCAAACCTTCGGGGCTGACGATCAACTCGGCCAGTTGGCGCCCTTCTGCGATCGGGGCCTCGATCGGACCTGTGTAGACGACCTCTGCCGTGACGCCCTGTCCCGGGGTGTTCGGCAAGAGCAATGTCACGTCTTCCTTGGCCATCAATCCAACCGTATCACTGGCCCCCATCCAGACGTCGGCCTGCGCAATCACAGCACCGGCACGGGTGACGGTCTTTTCTGCGAACTGACGGAAGG
Organism: Marivita sp.; assembly: GCA_043585115.1. Lineage (GTDB taxonomy): Bacteria > Pseudomonadota > Alphaproteobacteria > Rhodobacterales > Rhodobacteraceae > Marivita. The sequence goes on along the minus strand of CP121326.1, from coordinate 967,585 downwards.
CCCAGTTGACGATCGACTCGGATTCCTGCGCGCGGGCCTGCGCAGTATCGAGACCGGTGATGGTAAAGATCACCCGCCGGTCGCCTTGCTTGGCCGACCCGACAAGCCCATATCCGGCCTCTTGGGTGTGGCCGGTTTTCAACCCGTCGGCACCGATTCCAAGCGACAAAAGCGGGTTGCGATTGAACCTGTTCGAAGACTCGGCTTCGTCGAAAAGAAACTCTTTCTCGGCGAACATGGGATAGAATTCGGGGAAATCTTCGATGATGCGCTGCGCCAGCAACGTCAGGTCGCGCATGGACATGCGATGCCCGTCAGCAGGCCATCCGCTCGAGTTCTTGAAGGTCGAGTTGGTCATGCCCAATTGCTGTGCCCGCTGCGTCATCATGCGGGCAAACCCTGTTTCGCTCCCATCAGGAGACAGCGCTTCGGCAAGAACCACGCAGGCGTCATTGCCGGACAATACGATAATGCCACGGATCAAATCATTGACCGACACGCGTTCACCTTGGCGCAAGAACAGGGTGGAACCGCCAAACGAATTGGCATGTGCCGACACAGGCAGTTCCTCGTCGAGGCTCAGGCGCCCGTCGCGCACGGCTTCGAACGCGATGTATAGCGTCATCAGCTTGGACATCGACGCAGGTGGCAAGGCCGTATCCGCATTTTTGGCCAGCAACACCGTCCCGGTCTTTTCGTCCAAGACAAAAGCCGCCGTCGCCTGCGTGTCGAACGCGGCAAGAGGGGCGGTGGTCAAGGTCAGGACCGCGGCGCTGGCGGCGAGGATTGCACGGTATTTGCGGATCATGGCAGCTCTCCTGTTATACCAGCGAAACGACGCGATCAGTTGGTGACCGCATAGGCGTCGGTAAATCCGGAATCCTTAATCTTGGCAAGCAACGCGCTACGCTCTGCGCGGGTCTGTGCTGGTCCGACGAGTACCCGCCAAAAGGTCTTGCCACTCGATGACTGTTCCAGAACCGTTGGCGTCATGCCCGCCTGCCGCATCGCGGTTGCGGTGTTGTTGGCATTTTGTTCGATGCTGAAGATACCGATCTGGATGAATGGTTTGTCCAACGATGACGTGGCCGCAGCAGGGGCCGCCGCCGGTGTCGGGGCGGGGGGCGCGTCAAGAGCGGCCGCCGCAGCGCCAGCTATCGGATCAAGGGTTGTCTCGGCCACCTCTGTCGGTGCCGCCAGCGTGCCATCACCGCTCGGCGCATCCTGCGGCGGAGCGGCTGTCGCATCATCCGGCACTTCTTCACGGCGCAAGGCCACCACGTTCAATTGCGTCGGTGCGCCTGCCAATACACCCAGCGCGGCTGCCGCGTCGGACGAAATCTGCAAGCGCGGGCCCGGGGTTTCACGCTCTTTGCGGAAGAGCGCGCCAATCACGAAATTGCCGTTCGCCTCATTGCGTATGATCACACGTTCCGGCTCTGATACATCGGGATGTGCCGCCCAAACGCCACCCAGCGACGGGCGGCCATCCCATAGGCCGTTTTCGCTGACCTGAAAAACTTCGGGCGCTTCGACATCTCGTTCGACAAGCCGGGTCGCGCGTGTGCCATCGGCAACCGTGCCATCCGGTGCAGAAGCGCTGCCGCCCCCCTGAAGAAAAGCAGGCATGGTCACGCCGTCGCATCCGGCAAGTCCAATCACTGCAACGCCACACAGCGCTGTCACGCGGGTGCCACGCCATAGCCGAGAGTTGGTGATCCTGATGTCCATTGCCTGCTCGCCTTCTGCTATGCTCATGCGGGCGCAATTGTGAGCAATCTGCCCAGCGCCGCTCTTGTTTTGCGACAAGCTTACAGTCTTCGGCGCCTCAAGAAAAGTCTGACGACACAGATGCGCAGATTTTCCCATCCGCCCGCTTTCAGAATCGGATTCCTGAGGCTATGTCACCCCCACCGGAGGTTTGGCAGAGTGGTCGAATGCGGCGGTCTTGAAAACCGTTGGGCGTGAGAGCGTCCCCAGGGTTCGAATCCCTGAGCCTCCGCCAAATACTTGAAAATAGTGATTATTTTTCAAGCGGATGGGCGATAGCCTTTGGCACTCGTCCCGCAATTCCCCCCCCGTTTAATTTTGAATAGTTGATTGTTTCCGTCGAGCCGAAGGAACGAATCCTGAGTGAAAACTAAGCGGGGCTAAGGACACGCAGAGATTGATGGAAATTGTCTAGCTTGATTACCCGACGGCAAAAGCGGCTATTCCCGTAGTTGCAGGGCGTGTAGGTGATCCGGGTCGGTTGTTCGATGTTTTCCCAGTCGCCACCATAGAGGCGGACGCGGTAGTCTAAGACAAAGCGGGCGTCTTCGGTGCGGTAACCAATCTGGGCGATTTCTTCGCCATTTCGTGACCAGACCAAGTCGCCCGTTTTGCCGGGGCCAAGACACTCTTCTCGGTGAAGACGATTCACGTCCAGAGAACGGCAATCCTCTGCTTTCTGCTTGTAGCCGGGTCAGCTATGCTTGTTCCAGCGCACTAATTGCGCGCCACGGCAGCTGTAAATCGAAGTCTGCTAAGGTTGCACGAACGTCGGCATCCGTCGTAATCCTGTACGCCGAATACTCTGCAATGAGTTTTGCAAACTTTTGCCGCAAAACCAAGTTCGAAGGGTCGCAGCCACGCACAATTGCGACGCCATTCGGGTGAGCATTGGTGCACAGCGTTTCTAGGTCAGGTCGATGCGTCCGTAGGACTTTGAGTAGCTTCCATATTTCACCCACGTTGTCTGTAACTGTTTTCGGGAAGCTCTCGGTCAAGACGATTAGGCCGTTCTCGTTCATAAGCTCCTCAAGATGCACAAACTCGTGCAAGAGGGTCTCAAATCTTTCCCTCCCGTGCAGCACGGCAAGATCGAACCGCAAGGAATTTCGCTCAGCAAACCCGGATGCAAAGAACTCAACTGGGGTTTGGTTAAGAACATGGATTTGTTTACCGTTCGCCTCGATGTTTCCCATATTCGCAACCGACACTAAGTTAGCCTGGGTGGCGGTGAGTATTGACGCTCTGCCACGCCCCAACTCAAGCAACCAGTCCGGACGGAGAACTTTAGTCAACCGCTTCAGAAGCGTCATGCTCGGCATTCCAACAAACACCGTCTCCTTGGCGTCTACCTCTACGACTTCGTGCGCGACTTCGCTTCTTGGTTCTCGACTTTGGGGTTCGATTTTTGCCAAAATTGATTTCACGTAATTGGTCGCCTTGGGAAGTCCCAAAGTCATTGAGGCTAGTAACTCGATCTCACCAGGAGAGGTCCACTGGTGTCCTGGTGCGACAAACTCCTCCTCCAATAGCCGTGTGTGTAAAACGCCAAAATCAATTTCCGCCATCGAACGATTTTTGATCCAAGCCTGAGTCGTATTTTGGGGGTAGTAGTACGCCTTTACGCAATCCATCGGAATGAAGCGCTCACCCACTGCCGTTTCCAGATGGATACGCAAAGTCGATGGCAAAGCAGATCTTCGCTGCACGCACGCCACCTTCGCGTCTGGATGCGCGCAAAACGCCACGAGATGCAGCGCAGACCCGTCGGCAGCCACAATGCGACGTGCTGCGCGATACGTCAAAACTTGCTCCTCAAGACTTGCGGTTTCCGGGGCAAAGATTTCGTATCCAGCTTCACGAAGATTTTTTTCCAAAACGTCCTCGCACAAAATCCGCCCCTTAGTTGGATCGAACTGACCGCGAGTCACATAAATATCTCTTTGTTGGAGGGCACATTTGGGTAAGCTTTGGCGCACCCAGTTGTTGAAAGCTGGCGACGCCCGACACCGTTGCATCTCGCAAAATAGGTCGTCCGCTAGCACCAAATGCTCCACATCGCAGTGGCTGTTAATTAAGCGATGTATTTCAGGAAACCCGAACACCTTTTTCGCGGCCTCGTAGACACTGGACTGTGTGCGATGTGTTTGGTCCGCCAGATAGACCACACCACGGAGATTGGTTATGAATTGAGCTGCCCAAAGGCGTCCGATGCTGTTTGTCAAAAAGTGTCCGAAATGGTCTTTGAGAAACCCACCGAAAAGCCAAGTTCCTTCGAGCCTTTCTCGTATGTTTGGCACATCCTCCGCGGTAGGGGGCAAAGCAGTTATTCGGAAGTTACCAAGCGGGCCAACATCCACCGGTTGTAGCTCTGCGTCCATCACGCCAGCGCGGCGCTGTTCGCGATTTCCATTGAATTCCGGCGGTCCAAACGGAGCCAGAACCGCGTTGTTTATCGCCCTGATTGACGAGACGGGTAGAGCTTCAAACGCATTTGTTTGCACGCCGACCACTAGCCCCCTGAACACAGCTCAAACAATGCTGCATAAATTACATTCCATGGTTCTGAAAAGGCATCGAACACTCAGTTACCGGGAGCAGTTTGAGTGGGTTGCAGGACTGCCCGCACATCCGCCGTTGTGACCTCGGACACCTTGAGTTTGCCGATGCGCGGGAAGGCGTAGGTTTCTAAAGTAGAGATGAATTGAGCGGCTTGTTTCTTGTTGCGCCATGTCGGTTCGTGGATCTTGTGAACCTTGCGGGCGGCTTCCTCGAACGTCAGCAACGCCTGAGCCGTGCGCTTGGCTTGGAGAGGGTCACCGCCCGCCCGCGCCAGCTTGCGGTTCTGTAGGGCGGTCTCACGCGCTTCGGCTAAGCTGACCAGTGACGCGCTGCCCTTGCCAATCTCTGTGCGCTTGCCACGAATGACGATGCGCTGCACCCAACGCTTGGCTCCTGTGGCGTCCACCTTGAGAAACAGGCCGTGACCGTCCGTGTATTTGCCGGGTTTGGTGGCCGTGCGAACAAATGCAGCAGACAGTGGTTTCTCAGGCCGCTTGCTTGGTGCCTTGCGTTCGATTTCCTGATTTCCGTCCGCCATGTCGCCCCCATTTATGGTGGGAATATGGGGAGCGGCCTTGGAACATACAAGACGGTAAACGCTCATAAGTATATGAAAATAATTACTACTTGGAATTGGTTGGGATGTGTTCAGGCGGACTGAGCCTCCGCCAAAATGCCAGAAAATACTGCGTTTTGATGTGGCGTTCCGCTTGGGAATACTGCGGATCCTCAAGCTATTCTGCAGTGGTGTTCAATTTTAGCGGGAAGGTGTGCGACTCAATTGACTCGGGCGGGAAAACTTGGATTTCTTACCCCATCGAAAATTTCCCGGGATTTATGAGTTTATGGAAAACGAATTATCAACTGAACTACTTTCAGCGATTGAAGCATTGGGGCCTTTGGCGGGATTTGCCCCAACCGAAGACGGGCCGATCGACGTCAACGATATCATGAACTACACTGTCGGGGAGTATCTGGACCTTCTCGACTATATTGAGCAACAGCTTGAGAGTCTTCGTCCGACGCTACAAGCCCTTCTCCAAGACCCTGGATTTCGGGCGGAGCTGGATCCAGACGAGCTTACATTCCTTCAAGATTTCGCCGCCGGCAACAATACGGAGGTCACGCAAGGCTTCGCCGAAGCACGCGCGGCCCTGTCGCAATACCCGCGGGATACGCTGATCAGCAGCATTTCAGGGATCGACACAGGATCCGAGGTGCAAGCGGCTTTTGATGAAGCAGAGGCGCGGCTGGCGGAATTGCTGTGGACCGATGCCAACGGCATTTTCACCTCGCCCACATTTACCGTCGATCCGGACACGGGCGCGTGGAGTGTGGACGGGGCGGCGTTCTCGGGCAGTTCGTTGAACGAGCTCTGGGCCTTGATGGCCGAAGCTGTCAGCAACTCGCTTTATACCTATCTTGGCTCGCAGACCGCGTTGATCGCGCAACTGGCCAGCGAGGGGATTGATGACGTCGATCTGGCATTTGCCGCATCTGTGGCGCAGGCGGCCTCGGCGCAGGCTCTGGCCGCGTTGCAGACCTTTGGCGCCGCCGCGCAAGGGTCAGCCGCGCTTGATCTGACAGTGGTCGAACAGCAGGCGCTGGATTACTACGAGGCCATTTTGCAAGCGATGGCCGAAGTCATCCCGGAACTCGAAGCGCCTCTGAACGATCTTATCCTTGGCCTGCAAGGGGCCAATCCGAACGCCCTTGTCGCCTTGGAGTCGGCGGCATCTGGCACCAATCAAAGCGATCTGTTCTATTTCAACGATCTTGCCAACATCTTTAACGCGGGCGCCGGTGCGGATCTTCTGTTCGGCTTTGGCGGCAACGACCGGTTCACGGGCGGTGCGGACGACGATACCATTTTGGGTGGCGAAGGCGATGTGGACACAGCCGTCTATAGCGGCTCGGCCTCGCGATATATCTTGCAAATCGATGGCGAAGGCACTGTTCAGGTGATCGACCGGTCGGGGGCGGACGGGACGGATACGCTGACTGGGGTTGAACTTCTGGACTTTTCGGGTCGGGAAGGGTTCCGCCTCGTGGACCAGCTTGGCGTTGCGTCACTTAGCGCTGAAGAGATCGCGACGATTGTCGAGCTCTATATTGCCTATTTCAATCGTGCACCGGACGCTGAAGGTCTTAACTTCTGGGGTTCAGCCTATGCAAATGGTGTATCGCTTGAAGATATCGCCACACTCATTCTTGGTGACACCGAAACTCAGCAAACCTATCCCGCATCGCTCAGCAATCTTGAGTTCGCAACTCAGGTCTATAACAATGTTCTGGGACGAGACCCTGATCAGGGCGGTCTCGAATTTTGGGTCAATGCGCTAGATATTGGCGGCGTGACACGTGATCAGTTCATCCTCGAAGCCTTGCGTGGGGCTAAGGTTGCCGCTCCCGAAGGATCATCTGCGGAAGAGATTGCCCTGCGCCAGGGCGATGTGGCCTATCTGGCAGAGAAGACAGATATTGGCACGTATTTCTCGGTCATTCGTGGCCTGTCCGATGTGACGGACGCCAATATCGTGATGGATCTGTTCTTGCGCGGAGAACAGACCACCATCAACGATGCGTTCGAGGCGATCAATACGCTTTATACCGAGGCGTTGGGCACCGAAAACGGGGATTTCCTGATCCAGCTCGTGGGTGTCGTCGACGATCCCTTCGCGATCTGATCCCTGATTCCAGACCTTGTGACAGCGCGCCCCTAGACGGGCGCGTTGTTCGTTTTACCTAGCCCGTCACACAGCAGCGAAATGCAAGCGGGCAGGGTGGTATGGACATCGCGATAATCGGATCGGGCATCACCGGATTGTCCTGCGCACGGCGGCTGACCGATGCAGGTCTTGCACCCAAACTGTTCGACAAAGGCCGGGGCATTGGCGGGCGTGTCGCGACGCGGCGTGCTGATGGCGGGCTTCAATTCGACCACAGTGCGCAGGCGATTCCGCACAACTCGGACATGTTTCTTTCTGTTCTCAAGACGGCCCAAGAGCATGGTGCCGTTGCGGCTTGGGACACGCACACTGGCGATCCGCGTCTTGTTGGCGTGCCCGGCATGACGGGGTTCGCCAAGTTTCTTGGTCGGGGGCTAGAGCTGCAGCAGGCGACGGAAATCACCGCTTTGACACGCATTGCCGATGGTTGGGAGCTGGCAGCGGACCGGCCTTTGGGCCATTTCGACCGCGTCATCTGCACCGCTCCGGCACCGCAAACCATGCATCTGGTGGGGCATGCTTTGACGCAATCGCTGGACAGCGTGACCTATGACCCAACCCTGACGCTGATGGTCGCGTTGAACTGCACGCTTGATGCACCGCGCACCGCGACCGATCCGTGTGAGGCGTTCGCTTGGGTGGCACAGGACAGCAGCAAGCCGGGCCGTGCGACGCAAAACTGTTGGGTCGTTCAGGCCAGTGCACACTGGAGCATGGCGCATCTTGAACGGTCAAAAGACGAGATCGCGACCCTGATGCTGGACCTGTTTCTCAGCCAATACGGGCTGAGCGCCACGGACGTTGCTTATGCCAGCGCTCACCGCTGGCGGTATGCGTTTGTGACCAATCCACTTGGCCAACCGTTTGTCACATCATCTGACAAGACGCTTTATGCGGGTGGTGACTGGTGTCTTGGCCCCCGGGTCGAACACGCATGGCAAAGCGGGACGGCCATCGCAGAAGATATTCTGAGCCAGCTGTGACTTTGAACGATCCCCGCATCCAACGGCTGATCACCTTGATCCGCGCTGCGCTGTCCCCGCCTGCTGGCAAGGGCCGGATTGCCTTGGCTGTGGGTATGGGCGTGGTGTGCCACGTGATCTTTGGTATTGCCGTTCTGGCAATGATGGCCGCCATGTTCTTTGGTATGAGCGAAAGCTTTGGCACCGTACCTTATCCTTGGGCGATCCTGTCCAATGCGGCGCTGATTGTGCAGTTCCCGCTGGTGCATTCATTCCTGCTGTCGCGCCGGGGCATGAAAATTGTCACGCGCCTGATCCCCGGCCCCCATGGCGCGACATTGTCGACCACCACCTACGCGATCATTGCTTCCCTGCAATTGGCGGCCCTTTTTCTGCTTTGGACGCCAAGTGGCATCATCTGGTACAGCGCCGAGGGCTGGGCGTTTGTTGCGATCTGCATCGTCTATGCGGCCACATGGCTTTTGCTGCTCAAGGCCAGCTTTGACGCCGGGGCCGAAGTGCAATCCGGCGCGCTGGGCTGGATGTCTTTGATGGGCAAGATCAAACCGGTTTTTCCAGACATGCCGACCCAAGGCCTGTTCCGACTGATCCGCCAGCCGATTTATGTGGCCTTCGCATTAACCCTTTGGGCGGTGCCTGTCTGGACGCCCGACCAATTGGCCCTCGCGGTCAGCTATACCGCCTACTGCTTGCTGGCGCCGCGCCTCAAAGAGAAACGTTTTGAACGGCGCTACGGCGTCGCATTTGATCGCTATCGGGACAGCGTGCCCTACGTCCTGCCCAAACTCACCTCTAAGGAGCGCAAGAATGGCGCAAACCCAGCGAAACAATCTTGAGATCTATGACGACGTCGCGGCGCAATGGTGGTCGGATGACATTCGTTGGGTGCGTACGCTCAAGAACATGGTGCCGGGTCGGCTGAGCTGGTTCGACAAACGGTTTGATTGGCAGGGCAAAGATGTGCTGGACCTTGGCTGTGCGGGCGGCTTCATGGCCGAAGCGCTGGACGACCGCGGTGCGCGTGTCACCGGGATCGATCCAGCCAAAGAGGCAATCGTGGCCGCCAGCGCCCATGCCGCAACCGAAGGCCGGTCGATCCGCTACGATGTCGGTGTCGGCGAAGCCCTGCCTTACGCGGATCAAAGCTTTGACGCGGTGGTCTGCGTGGACGTGCTGGAACATGTGCAAGACCTTACCAAGGTTGTGTCGGAAGTGTCCCGCGTGCTGCGGCCGGGTGGGTGTTTTCTGTTTGACACCATCAACCGCAATCCGGTTGCGCGGCTTGCCACGATAACGATGGCAGAGGACGTGCTCAAACTGCTGCCGAAAGGCACGCATGACCCAGAGATGTTTATCAAACCATCTGAATTGCGCGACGCACTTGAAACTGCCGGGTTTCGCGTTGGCCAGATGGTCGGCCTTGGGCCTCGCGGGATCAATGGTCGGGGCGATTTCATCTTCGGACGCGTGCCGGGAACGATGATCATCTATATGGGGACGGCCACAAAAGGAGCCTGAAATGACAACACTTGCCCTGCTCTCAACCGCTCTGCTTTTTGGCGGGATGGTGCTGTATTCCTTCGGGTTTGCCGCGTTCCTGTTCACGGCGCTTCCAGCCGAAACGGCAGGACCGACGATCCGCCGCGCCTTTCCGCATTTCTATCTCTTTGTGATTGCGGGCGCGTCGCTGTCTGCGGTTTTTCTGGCGCCCACCGATGCGCTGTCCGCAGCGGTCATGGCTGCTATCGCGCTGACCACCATTCCTACACGCCAATTCCTGATGCCCGCCATCAACGCCGCCACCGATTCAGGCGACAAACGCCGTTTTGGCCTGCTGCACGGGCTGTCCGTTGTTGTCACTTTGATCCACATAGTGGCAGCAGCTTACGTGCTGCACCGCTTTATCGGTTGACTTGTTGGCTCCAAGGCCTCATGTGCACCCTATCGCCGCGCAGCCGCGTGAGCTTGCCGCGCCCGTCATCTTGGGCGCACCGGCGATACGCAATTCAGTTCCCCATCACGCAGGGTCCCTGACGCAGCACCAGACGGTGCGGGGCGCTCCCGTGATGTCTTAAGGTTCTGCGACACCCTCGCTTGCCGCGATGATGCGGCAGAACTTCATCCGTGCGTGCATTCGCGTGCGGACACAAAGGATATCTTTTGTCTGATTTTGACACTCTGGGCCTCAAGCCCGTTCTTCTCGCCGCTCTCAAAGAGGCTGGCCTGACATCCCCAACCCCGATCCAGGATAAAGCGATTCCGCTCGCCATGGCGGGCAATGACGTTCTGGGCCTTGCCCAAACTGGCACTGGTAAAACGATGGCGTTCGGTATCCCGCTCGTCAGCCACCTGATGGACATGCCCGAACGTCCCGCTGCGAAAACCGCAAAGTCGTTGATCCTCGCACCCACCCGCGAACTGGTGAACCAGATTGCCGAAGCGCTGCGCACATTGACCAAGAAAACCCATCTTAAGGTGAATGTCGTTGTTGGAGGCCAGTCCATCAACAAACAGATCCATCACCTGCTCAAGGGCACCGATATTCTGGTTGCGACACCGGGCCGTCTGATCGACCTTATGGACCGCAAGGCTGTTGATCTGCGCACGGTCAAGCATCTCGTTCTCGACGAAGCTGACCAGATGCTCGACATGGGGTTCATTCACGCGCTGCGCCGCATCGCGCCGAAACTGGGCACGCCGCGCCAAACCATGCTGTTCTCGGCCACGATGCCGAAGCAGATGGAAGACCTGAGCAAAGCATACCTCACCAACCCGCAGCGGGTTCAGGTGTCGCCTCCGGGCAAGGCCGCTGACAAGATCACCCAATCGGTGCACCACCTGTCCAGCAAAGGCGAAAAGCCCGGCAAGCTGCGCGAAATCCTGTCACGTGACATGGATGCTCTGACGCTGGTGTTTTCACGCACCAAACATGGTGCGGAAAAGCTGATGAAGGGTCTTGTGGCTGATGGCTACAATGCTGCTTCAATCCACGGCAACAAAAGCCAGGGCCAGCGCGACCGCGCCATCAAGGCGTTCCGTGAGGGTACGATCAAAGTGCTTGTTGCCACGGATGTGGCCGCGCGTGGGATCGACATTCCCGGCGTTGCCTACGTGATCAACTATGATCTGCCGGATGTGCCGGACAACTATGTCCACCGCATCGGCCGTACTGCCCGCGCCGGTCGCGAAGGCGAGGCGGTGGCCTTCTGTGCCCCCGACGAGGCAGATTTGCTGCGCCAGATTGAAAAACTGATGAAGATCGAGGTGCCGGTCGCCAGTGGCACAGCGCCGAAAGATCCCGTCGCCCGCAAACCGCAATCGCGCGGTCAGGGGCGTGGCGGTAAAGGAGGCCAAGGTCGCCCGGCAGGGGCCGCAGCCAAGCCAAATGGCAACCGCCGCCGCCGCAATCGGTCTCGCAAGGCCGCATAATCGCGACCACAACGCAATTCGAAACAGCCCGCCCTTCCGGCGGGCTGTTTTCGTTTTGATCTAGCCGTAGGTGACCTGAGGTAAATTATCGACCATTTCAAAGTTCATCATATATACCAATAGACTGAGCAATGGGTGTTAGGGGGCGGGCACTGGTGAAACTCAGGGTGAATGGAGCCGTACACGACGTCGATGTCGAAGACGACATGCCGCTATTGTGGGTTTTGCGCGACGAGCTTGGTCTAACAGGAACAAAGTTCGGCTGTGGCATTGCGCAATGTGGGGCCTGCACCGTGCATCTGGATGGTGTGGCCGTGCGCGCCTGCCAGACTTGGGCGGTTGATGCAATCGGCGCCGATATCCGCACCATCGAAGGATTGGGCACGCCGGAAACGCTTCATGCTGTGCAGGCCGCATGGCTGATCGAACAGGTTGCCCAATGCGGCTATTGTCAGTCTGGCCAGATCATGCAGGCCGCGTCTCTGCTGGCCGAAAATCCGCAGCCGACTGAGAAGGACATCGACACTGCCATGTCCGGCATTCTGTGCCGCTGCGGCACGTATCCTCGCATTCGCGCCGCTGTGAAACGCGCCGCCATGATGACGGAAAGAGGCTGAGCATGGGCCGTCTCAAGACCATCGCACGCCGGTCGTTTCTTGTTGGCTCTGCTGCCATTGTCGGCGGTGTTGCCTTTGGGATCTATACGGTGCGCAAGCCCCACGAAAACCCTCTGACGGCAGGGCCAGACGACGCGGTGCTGACGCCTTACGTCAAGATCACGTCAGACGGGATCACTCTGATTACGCCGCGTGCGGATTCAGGGCAGGGGGCCTACCACGTGCAGGCGGCTTTGATAGCCGAAGAGCTGGATGTCGACCTCGACCAGATCAAAGCCGATCCCGGCCCGCCCAGTCCAGCCTATTGGAACACGGCCCTTGCGACCGAAGCTGCCGAATTCATCATGCCAGCTGCCGGAGTGATGCAGGACATCGCCGAAGGTGCGTTGAACAGCGTTTTCAAAGTCACCGGCCTCCAGATCACTGGTGGGTCGACAACAGTCTCTGACCAGTTCGAAAAACTGCGTTTGGCGGGGGCATCGGCGCGCGAGACCATCAAGGCCTTGGTCAGCGAGCAGACGGGCGTAGAGGTCGCGGCGTTGCAAACAACCGCTGGAAACGTGATTTTACCAGACGGTCAAAAAATTGCCTTCACCTCACTCGCTGGCGATCTTGCCGGTCGCGCCGTTGTTCAGGATGTGCCGCTTCGTGATCCGTCCGCATGGCGATATATCGGCAAACCGATGCAGCGGATCGACATGCTGGCCAAAAGCACCGGTACGCAAGGCTATGGTATTGATGCGACCGTTGACGGAATGGTTCACGCCACCGTTTTGATGAACCCGGCTCAGGGTGCCGGTCTCCGCGACTATGACGCCACCGATGCGCTCGCCATGCGCGGCGTGCAGGCTGTGGTCCCGATCACTGGCGGGTTGGGGATCGTGGCCGATAACACATGGCGGGCCTTCCGTGCCGCGCAGGCCATTGATGTCACTTGGGAAGAGCCGAGCTTTCCGCCAAATCAGGCGGATCATTGGGCCGCACTGGATGCCGCGTTTGCCTCCGATGCGCAGGACAGCCGGAAACGCAACGATGGCGATGTCGAATCCGCACTTGGCGATGGCGACATTCTCTCTGCTGAATACCGCGCGCCTTATCTGGCCCATGCGCCGCTTGAGCCGGTCAACGCCATTGTGCGTGTTGATGAGGACCGCGCCGAAGTTTGGACCGGAACGCAAATTCCGCGCTTTGTTCAGGCCAATGTCAGCCGCATCACGGGTATCCCCGCCGAAAATATCACCGTGCACGTGTTGGTGATGGGGGGTAGCTTTGGTCACCGGCTGGAAGACGAGGTCGTGAAACAGGCGACCGAGATCGCGATGCAAATGAAGGGCACGCCGGTTAAACTGACACTGTCGCGCGAAGAAGACATGATCCATGACTTCCCTCGCCAGATCGCCATGGCACGGATGCAGGGGCGTGTTGCAAACGGACAGGTCGAGGCGTTTGATCTGGGGATCGCCATGCCCTCGGTGACGGCTTCGCAACTGTCGCGCCAGTATCAGCCTGCTCCTCCCGGTCCGGACAGCCAGATTGTGGCGGGGGCTTGGGAACAGCCCTTTGCCATACCGCACCAGCGGGTCACAGGCTACCGTGCGCAACCGCTCGCGCCGATCAGTTCGTGGAGTTCGGTGGGCGCCTCTTCGAACGGGTTTTTCTACAATGCCGCTTTGGACGAATTGATTGGCGCTGCGGGTGTTGATCCGCTCGAAGAACGGTTGCGTTTGTGCAGCGATCCATTGGCGCGGCACGCTTTGGAGGCTGTGGCCGAGATGTCGGACTGGTCCGGTGTCGGTGGTGTTGCGACCGGCTCAAAAACTGGACGAGGTGTGGCGCTGACCAAATCCTTCGGCGTGCATTGCGCGCAGGTGATCGAGGTCACGGACACCGACAACGGTATTCGTATCGATAATGTCTGGGTGGCCGCCGAAGTGGGCCGTGTCGTCGATCCGGTGAATTTCGAAAACCTCGTGCAGGGCGGTGTGATTTATGCCCTTGGCCACGCGATGAATTCCGAAATCACCTATGCGGATGGGGGGGCGGAACAGTCGAATTTTGACCTGAACCCCGGAATGCGTATGCACCAGGCCCCAAAGATCATGGTGCGCGGGCTGGAAAACGGAGACCGTGTGCTGGGGATCGGAGAGCCGCCGGTGCCACCAGCCGCACCTGCCTTGGCCGGTGCGATCTGGGCTGTGACCGGGACACGGTTGCGCGAGATGCCGTTCAACAAATCAGTCACCTTTGTCTGAGCACAGCTGGAATTTTAGCGTCTGGCAGAAAGAGGCACGGTCGCCGTTTACTGTAATCTTTGCTTACGGTTTCGGTTAAATTATTTGCCTTTTCGTTACTTGTGCTGACCGTTATTCTCTGGTCATCAACAGGATCGACAAAAGGCGGGCTCTCAGGTGCCAGAGCAAGACCACTTGACTGTGACGGTGCAACGCGGCGGACCGGATGCGCCGATGCAGCCTCAGACCTTTGAGGTGCCCGCCTATGACAACCAGACCGTTCTCGACGTGGTCTCGTGGATTCAGCAGAACGCCGACCCGACGCTGACCTACCGTTTTGCATGCCGGGTCGGCATGTGCGGAAGCTGTGCGATGATGGTCAATGGCGTGCCGCGCTGGACCTGCCGTACCCATGTGAACAAGGTCCTTGATGGCAACGCCATCGAGGTCGGCCCGCTGCGCAACCTGCCGGTGATCAAGGACCTCGCCGCAGACATGGATCCGTTTTTTGACAAATGGGTGACTGCCGAAGGACGGCACCACCCGACACGGACGCGAGAGGAGGAGATCGCGCCCGTGAACCCGCAGGCGGAGGAGCGGCAGGCGGCGAACGCCGGGATCGAGTGTATCAACTGCTCGGTCTGCTACTCCGCCTGCGACACGGTTGCTGGCAATCCCGATTACCTTGGTCCTGCCGCGCTGCAACGGGCGTGGACGCTTTACAATGATGCCAAGGATTCTGATCGCGACGCGATCCTTGATGCGGTGTCAGGCAAGGGCGGCTGCCATTCCTGCCATTCGATGGGGTCGTGTACGGCCTATTGCCCCAACGAGCTTGATCCTTTGTCTGCGATTGCAGGGCTTAAACGTGCGACGGCCAAGCGGTTTTTCGGAGGGCGAAAGGGATGAGCGAATTCCACCTCTATATGGCGCAACGTCTGTCGGCCTTGGTGATGGCGCCTTTCGTGATCGTGCATATTGGCGTGATGATCTATGCCATCCAAGGCGGGCTGTCGGCGGCGGAAATTCTGGGCCGCACGCAAGGCTCGGTGTTCTGGTTCGCCTTTTACGGCATGTTCGTCATTGCCGTGTCCATTCACGCGGCCATCGGCTTGCGGACCATCCTTGGTGAGTGGGCCGGTTTGCGTGGTGGCCCCCGTGACGCGGTGTCGGCTTTGATTGGGGTGGTTCTGTTTGTGCTGGGCGCACAGGCGGTTTGGGCGGTGACAGCATGAAGGTTGCGCGCGCCCATCCGCTCTGGTTGGCGTATATCCTGCACCGGCTGTCGGGCCTTGGCCTTGCCTTGTTCCTGCCCGTACATTTCTGGGTGTTGTCCTATGCGCTCAATGACGCGGCCAAGCTGGATGCCTTCCTGACCCTGACCGAGATGCCACTTGTCAAACTGGCAGAGTTCGGGCTGGTCTTTCTTCTGGCGGTGCATCTTTTTGGCGGTTTGCGACTATTGGCGCTGGAATGGCTGCCGTGGTCTGCGCCGCAAAAGACATGGGCTGCGGCGGCAGTCGCGGGTTCCTTCCTTGTTTCCACAACCTTTCTCTTGCAGGCGATTTGATATGTTCTCGACAAAAGACATCGACCGGCAGGACACCGATATCCTGATCCTCGGCACTGGCGGGGCAGGCATGTTCGCAGCGCTGCATGCACTGCAAACCGCACCCGAGGGCACCAAGGTGACTATCGCGGTCAAGGGTTTGATCGGCAAATGCGGATGCACGCGGATGGTGCAGGGTGGCTACAACGTGGCGCTTGGTGGTGGGGATACGGTCGAGCGGCATTTCATGGACACGATTGAGGGCGGCAAATGGCTGCCCAATCAGGACATGGCATGGCGGTTATGTGAGCAGGCCGTGGTGCGTATCCGTGAGCTTGAGAACGAGATCGGCTGTTTCTTTGATCGGAACGCCGATGGGTCGCTGCACCAAAAAGCCTTTGCCGGACAGACTGCAGACCGCACAGTTCACAAAGGCGACCTGACGGGCATCGAGATCATCAACCGGTTGATGGAGCAGGTTCTGTCCCGCCCGGTCGAGAAGTTGCAGGAGCATCGGGCGATCGGTCTGATCCCGACGAAGGACGGATCGGCGCTCGCGGGTGTGCTGATGATCGACGTGCGGACGGGCAAGTTCCGTTTCGTGCGCGCCAAGACGGTGCTGATGGCGACGGGCGGTGGCCCGACCATGTACAAGTACCACACGCCCTCGGGCGACAAGACGATGGATGGGCTGGCAATGGCGCTGCGTGTCGGCTTGCCGCTCCGCGATATGGAAATGGTGCAGTTCCATCCGACCGGCCTCTTGGCGGGGGATCACACGCGGATGACCGGCACGGTGCTTGAGGAAGGACTGCGCGGGGCAGGCGGGCAATTGGTCAACCATGCAGGCCAGCGTTTCATGTTCGACTATGACGGCAAAGGCGAACGCGCGACCCGCGATGTTGTGAGCCGGGGCATCTATTCCGAGATGCGCAAGAACAACAATCCAGAGCAGGAAGGGGTGTTCATTTCGATGTCCCATCTCGGGCCGGGTTTTGTACGCGAGAAATTCAAAGGAATGGTGAAACGCTGTGCCGATAGCGGTTTTGATCTGGCCGCAGGCAAGGTCGAGGTGGTGCCAACGGCGCATTACTTCATGGGCGGTGTGGTTGTCGATGTGGACACGCGCACCGCGATGGAGGGTTTGTATGTCGCCGGAGAGGACGCAGGCGGTGCGCACGGGTCGAACCGGTTGGGCGGCAATGGCGTTGCGAATTCCACCGTCTATGGCGGCATTGCAGGCGATACGATGGGCGCCGATATCCGCGGCATGGGTGCGCTGCGCGATCCTGATGAGACTGCGCTTGAGGCCGAACTGATGCGCGCCTGTCATCCGCTGACCCGCACGCCGGAACTGGTGCTGCCTCTGCGCAAACAATTGCAAGAGGCGATGTGGGACGAAGTGGGTGTGATGCGCACCGAGGCCGGTCTCAAGCGTGGTTTGGGCCGGATTGCCGAGATCTCGGATGCGCTGGGCGATGTGGGGGTTGCAGCCGACAATCTGGCGTTCAACCTCACCTGGCACGATTGGCTGAACCTGCGGTCGCTCTGCGATATTTCCGAGGTGATCACGAAGGCGGCGCTGGCCCGAGAAAACTCGCGCGGGGCGCATTATCGCGAGGATTTCCCCGATGCGGGCGCGATGGAGGACAGTTATTTCACCGTCGCACGGCAGGTGGATGGCGCGGTCGAGGTGGGCCGCGAGGACGTGCAGTTCACCATCGTGCGCCCGGGCGAAACAGTGCTTCCCGAGGGGGAGCCAGAGACATTGGTGGCGGCGCAATGATAGGCGCTTCGGGCATGTCATCCTCGGGCTCGACCCGAGGACCTCTGACGCAAAAGATCCTCGGGCCACGCCCGAGTATGACGCTCCTAATGACATTTGGAGGCACAACATGATCCCGATCGACCTGATCCAGAAAACCGCCGAAACCCTGATGGACAAGGCGGCGATCGAGATTCCGGAAGACTATCTGACCGGTTTGCAGGAGGCCGCCAAAACCGAAGACGGCGACCTGTCGTCCTTTGTGCTGAAGGCGATGCTGGACAATTACGAGGCCGCAAAGGAAGACCGCCGCGCGATGTGCGGCGATACTGGCGTTCCACGCTGGTTCGTCAAGCTGGGCAATGACGCACATGTCGAAGGCGGCATGTGCGCGTTGGAAACAGCGCTGCGCAGGGCCACGGCCACGGCCACCAATGGTGTGCCGCTTCGGCCAAATCGGGTGCATCCTTTGTGGCGGACCGATCATAACAACAATGTCGGAATTGGTGCGCCCGAGATCGAATACGGGTTCGAGCCTGAGGGCGACTGGATCGACCTGATCACTGTTCACAAGGGTGGCCTGTTCGGAACCGATTACCGGATGCTGTTCCCGAGCGACGGGATTCAGGGGATCAAGCGCTTCTACCTCGACAGCCTGATGGCCTTTGGCAAGCGGGGTCTGGCCTGTCAGCCCGCGATCATCGGGATCGGTTTGGGTGGATCCAAGGACATTTGTATGACGCTGGGCAAGCGCGCGTCTGTTCTGCGCACCGTGGGCAGCCGCAATTCCGATCCGCGCATTGCCGAGATGGAGGATGAGTTCAAGGAATTGGGCAACTCCATCGGCATGGGCGCGATGGGCTTTGTCGGTAAGAACATGGTGATCGACTGCAATATCGAGGTGGGCTACTGCCACACCGGCGGGATGCCGATGTCAGTGCACGCCTTTTGCCTGTCCTCGCGTCGGGCAGTGGCGCGGGTCTACCCCGATGGCCGGGTAGAACACCGCACCGATCCCGACTGGTTCACGCCCTATCAACGCCGCGAGACGGTTGAGTGGGAACCGATGCAAGAGGCGGCGGAATGAGCAGCGATGGCCCCCTGACAGGTGTTCGAGTCCTTGATCTGACACATGTGCTGGCGGGGCCATATGCGACGGGACAGCTGGCCCTGATGGGGGCTGATGTGATCCGGGTGGAACGGCCCAACAGTGACGATTTCGTCCGTCGCCATGGCGGCACCCAAGCGATGAAGGATGCCGGTCTTGGCGCGTCTTTCCTCAGCCAGAACAGCGGCAAACGGTCCATCGTTCTTGATCTGAAAGACCCGGATCAACGCGGGCAGTTTCTGGCGCTGGCCAAGACAGCCGATGTGATGGTCGAAAACTTCCGTCCCGGTGTGGTCGACAGGCTGGGCGTCGGGTTCGACGATGTTCGGCAGGTACGGCCCGACATCATCTATGCCAGCCTCAACGGGTATGGCGCAGACGGGCCGTTGTCTGACCGTCCCGCCTATGATCACATCCTTCAGGGCATCAGCGGTTTGATGGCCATGACCGGTGAGCCGGCCAGCGGGCCAATGCGCGTTGGTTTGCCTATCGTGGATTACATCGCAGGGCAGGCCTTGGTGGGGGCGCTGCTGGGTGCCTTGCTGCAACGCGCCCGCAAACCTGGCGAGGCACAGCGCCTGTCCGTGTCGATGCTGGATGCGATGACCACGTTCATGGGGGCCTACGCGATCCATCACGAAACAACCGGCCAGCTGCGGGGACTGGAAGGCAATCGCGCCTTTGCGGATACGCCGTTTTCAGGCCGCTTTGACACCAAGGATGGATCACTCGTCATCACCGCCAACACGCCTGCACAGGCCAGGCGCCTTTGTGCCGAAGTGGGGCGTCTCGATCTCGTGGAAGACACAGACGACACGCGGATCGCCGAAACCTTGCGCGCGGTCTTTCATACCGAAGATGCGCAGACATGGGAGGACCGGTTGTCGGCGGCCAATGTGCCTGCGTCAAAGGTTCGGACACTGGCCGAGGCGCTGGACCATCCGCAGATGCAGACCAGCCGCGCATGGTTACCGTTGGAGGTACCGCAATTGAGTATGACCGTCCGTGCGCCTTGCCTTCCGTTCAATGCGCCTTGGGGGCCGGATCACCTTGAACCGGTTCCGGTGCTGGGCCAGCACACCGCTGATATCGTTGCCAATTCGATTGAAAAGGTCACACCATGAAACCGCGCGAGATACGTCTATCCACCAACCCCACACCCGAGGCGATTGCAGAACTTCGGCTGGGCGACATCGTCTATCTGGATGGTCTGATGTACACCGCGCGCGAAGGTGTCTACATGCGGGCACTGGAAGAGCAAGCGAACATTCCCATGGAATTGCCGTCGGAAAGCGCCGCCAACTTTCACTGCTCGCCCGCTGCGCGGATCAATGCGGACGGGTCGTTCGACATGGGCGCGGTGACCGCCACCGCGTCGTTCCGATTTGCCAAATGGTTGCCGGAATGGATGGAAAAGACAGGTGCCAAGCTCATTATCGGCAAGGGCGGGATGTCATCCAAAGACTACAAATCCTATTTCGTCCCCAACGGCGCAATATACCTGTCCACTGTCGGCTATGGCACTGGCGCGCTGCTGGGTCGTGGTGTCGAAAATGTTGAAGCCGTGCACTGGAACGAGGAACTGGGTCTTGCGCAGGCGATGTGGGTCATCAAATGCAACAAGATGGGGCCGTTCATTGTGGCCTCGGATATGAATGGCGATTGTCTGTTCGAACGCGAAAACGCAAAGATCGCCGAAAATATCGAGCGGGTGTATGAAGGCACAAAACCGGCGGTTCTCAAACGCTACGGCGAAAGTGATGACCGCTCTGACGAGGTAATATGACCAAGAACCCGTTTTCGCCGGATGCCAAGCGGCCACCTGTGACCGAAGGTGTATTCTCGCCGGAAGAAGTGGCCTTGGCGAACCGCAATTCCGGCGCGCTGCTCGAGACCTTGGGGCTCGAGATTACACCGACAGGGGCGCATTACCTGCTCAATCATTTCGATGTGCCGGTTTTGACTGACGCGGATCACGTGCTGACCTTCGAAGGCGCGTTCCAAGCACCTTTTTCCCTGACCATGGACGAGATCCGCGCGCTGCCGCAGATGACGCGGCCTGTGACGTTGGAATGCGCGGGCAACGGGCGTGCCGGCGTCAGCCCGCGTTGTTTTTCAATGCCGTGGATGTACGAGGCTGTGGGCACCTCGGAATGGACGGGCACAGCTCTCGCGCCGCTTCTGGAGCGTGCACAACCAAAGGCCGGTGTGCAGGATTTTGCCTTCCTTGGGGCTGATTTCGGCTTCGACAAGGGCCAGCCGCATTACTTTGGCCGCAGCCTGACGCCCGAGCAGATCGCCGATCTGGACGTGATGCTGGTCTGGGGCATGAACGGTCAGCCGCTTTTGCCGCAACACGGCGCGCCGCTGCGCATAATCGTGCCGGGATGGTACGGGATGGCGTCGGTCAAATGGTTAACCAAGATCGAGGCGCTGACGGACCGCTATCAAGGGTTCCAGCAGGTGCAGACCTACAGGTTGCGCAAAGACGAAAACGATCCCGGCACACCGATCACCACGATCCGGGTGAAGTCGCTGATGAAACCGCCTGGTGTGCCTGATTGGGTGACGCGGCAGCGCTGGTTGCAGGCCGGGCGCGTGATGCTTGAGGGGCGCGCGTGGTCTGGTGGGGGTGTGCCGATCACAGCGGTCGAGGTGCTGCTGGGCGACAAATGGCACGAGGCCGAATTGACCGGTCGTACAGACACTTTTGCGTGGACAGGATGGCGGATCAACTGGGATGCAACACCCGGCACGTACGAGCTTGCCTGTCGCGCCATCGATGCAAATGGCAACACACAACCGCTGGAGGCACCGTTCGATATGGCAGGCTTTGCCAACAATTCCGTTCATCGCGTTCGGGTGCATGTGGCTGAGGCCAGCACATGACGCGCGGCGCCGATGTGGTCATGCAGACCCTTGCGCGGCAGGGCGTCAAAGACATTTTTGCGCTTTCCGGCAATCAGATCATGCCGCTTTTCGATGCCAGCCTAGAGGTGGGTATCCGACTGTACCACACACGGCACGAGGCGGCGTCGGTCTATATGGCCGAAGGATACGCGCAACTGTCGCGCGGGCTTGGTGTTGCGTTGGTGACTGCCGGCGCGGGGCTTGGCAATGCCTTGGGGCCGCTATTGACGGCACGAGCGTCTGACACGCCGGTGCTGCTGCTTAGTGGGGACAGCCCTGTTGGCAAAGACGGTCAGGGGGCCTTTCAGGAGATGGATCAGGTCGCACTGACCCAATCGCTGACCAAGTGGTCTGTGCGCGTCACCCGTGCCGATGATCTCGCAGAGGTCATTGCCAAAGCAGCCCGTATCGCAGTGCAAGGACGGGCGGGGCCGGTGCACGTGTCTTTGCCTGCCGACGTGGTCATGGCCGAAACCTCTGTCACAGAGGCTGGCAATACGGATGCTCCGCAAGAGGCGAATGTTGCGACGTTGCGCGATTGGCTGGACGCGGCGCAGCGCCCTTTGATCGTGCTGGGGCCTGCTTTGAACGACACACGACAGCCGGGACTGGCATCCCGACTGGAGCAATCCATAGGCGCACCGGTTATTGTGATGGAAAGCCCGAGAGGGCTGAAAGACCCGTCGCTGGGTGCTGTGGCCACAGTTTTCCCCGATGCAGACCGCGTGCTTCTGCTGGCCAAGCCGCTCGACTTTACACTCCAGTTCGGGGCGGTCGCGCCAAAGGCGGGTTGGGGCGTGGTCAACGCGGACCGAGACGAAATCTCGCGTGCACGCGGAAATTGTGCTGAACGTCTGACCCAAAGCGTAACGGCGGATCCGGTGGATGTGGCGCGTGCCTTGGCAACCGGAACGCCACCGGATCGCGATGGATCATGGCGCGACAGGGTGCAGGCAGCTTGCTTGCGGCGGGATCAAACGCATGTGCAAGATGTCATACATCCCAATGACATAAGCGCGGCTGTTCAGGCGGTGCTTGAGCAGGCAGACGCGCCGGTTCTGGTGTGTGACGGTGGTGAATTCGGGCAATGGGCGCAGGCCGGTGTGACTGCACCGCGTCGGATCATTAACGGTGTGTCGGGGGCCATTGGAGGTGGTCTATGCTATGCGATGGCGGCCCGGGCCGCCGATCCGACAGCGACAGTGGTGGCAATGATGGGCGATGGTACAGCCGGTTTTCACTTTGCCGAATTTGAAACCGCGATCCGCGAAAACCTGCCTTTTGTGGCGGTGATCGGAAATGATCTGCGATGGAACGCTGAACACCAGATTCAGATACGCGAGTTTGGTGCGGACCGGACCCATGGCTGTGGATTGAGTGAGGCGCGCTATGACGAAGCGGTGCGGGCTTTGGGCGGGTTCGGAGCCTTTGTGACCAAAGCCGAAGATTTGCCTGAGGCGATGCAACAGGCCGTTGCGTCGGGGAAGCCTGCGTGCATCAACGTGATGATCGACGGCCAGCCCGCGCCGGTGGTGACCTAAGCTAAATCCCGTGCACGGCCATCACCGCCAGCGTTGCGGGACGTTTTAGGATCGCATCATGATGGGCCTGAAGCTTGGGGTAATCGGATAGCGGTACACCCGCCTTGGCCATCCAACGGGGTGCAAGGAACAGATAGGCATCGCACAATGTATATTGTTCGCCCATTGCCCAAGGGCCCTTGATGTAATGGCTCTCAAGCATCTGTGCACAATCCGCTATATTCTGCGCGACTTTCACCTTGAGAGCGTCTTGCGCGTCTGGATCATCCGTCCATCGCGATCCGCGCAGTTTATGTGCAAAGGCGACGTGCATCGTTGCACAAAGATACGCATTGAGCGCATCGGCCTCGGCCCGTTCAAAAGGTGTGTCGGGCAGCATATGCGCCTGCGGATGGGTCGCCGCGACATATGTGAGGATGGCCGGGTTCTCGGTGATGACACCATTCGGCGTGCCAAGAGCGGGAACGCGCGCTTTGGGGTTAATCTTGAGAAAGGACGCTTCGTGATGTGCGCCATGGGCAATGGGGATCTCGTGCGCGGCATAGTCTGCGCGCACCTCTTCCAAAAGAAGATGCGATGCCAAGGCAGAGCTATCTTTGGAGTAATAAAGCGTGAGCATTCGAGAACCTCCTTAAGGAATTCGGTTTAAAGTAGGGCGGGGATCAGAATGCCCAATCCCAAAAGCAGCGAAAGCCCGATCAGCAAACGCCGGAAGATGTTGTCGGAAACCCTGCGAAACACCGCGATACCGATCTGGGCGGCCAGCAATGAGGTCGGCAGGGCGATCAGAAACGCGGTCACGGTTGACGAGGTATAGGCCCCACGCCACCACAACATCACCGTGGTGGTGAAAAGCACGCTCATGTTGAAGGGTTGCAGCACCGCGCGGGTTTCGGCCTTTGGCCAAGGACGCATGGAACACCAGATCACCGGAAGCGCGCCTGACAAAGATGCCATCCCGCCCAGCACGCCCCCGATAAGTCCTATAAGGGAATCCAGCACCGGAGTGCGCCGCTCGAACTTTGGCAGGTTTGCACGGAAACTGAAAAAGCCTCCGTAGATGATGAGCAAGCCACCGATGATCAGTTTGAGGGTCGCGGCATCTATGAACGACAGCAGCGAAATGCCAACAGGAACGCCCAACAATCCGGGCACGATAAAGCGCATCAGTCGGGGAACATTTTTGGTCAGCGCGACTCGGACGACCCAAAGCCCCTGCATACCTGTGACCACGGACATCAGCGACACTATGGCCACGGCGCCGATCGGGTCGAGTGCGACCAGAAAAAAGCCAAGCGCGAAAAGGGCCGTTCCCGTTCCTGCCAAGCCGTTAATGAAACCACCGGCCATTGCGCCAAGTGTGATGAACAGGATCGCCTCGAAATTCATGCTGTGTCTGTGCTTTGCGAGCGCGCTTGGAGCGGCGGGTTTTCGATCACAGCCCTCAACAACGCGGCATGGATTTCTTCGATCACGCGCAGTTTCGGATGTTCCTTGCTATACGCCAGCCCCAATTTCCGCACCGGAATGTCGGGCCCGAGTTCCAGATGTCTGAGGGGTAAGGCATAGGCGTTTCGCACGCAGGACTTCGGCACGATAGACACCCCGAGATTTGCATGCACCATGCTTGAGATGGCCTCGAGGTTCTCTAACTCCATCGCTTCGCTGACGCGGATATTGTTGGTTTGAAGCCATGTTTCGATTTGCGTGCCGACCACGGCATCCCGATTGAAGCGGATAAAGGGCTGCGTTTCCAGTATCTTGATCGGATCCGTTTCAGTCACTTCGCCGCCCGTGATCAAGTGTAGCGGCTCGTCCGCGATTTCAAGAAACTCCATGCCCGGTGGCATTAAAACGGGTTTGGTGACGATGGCCACGTCATAATTCCCGCGATCAATGCCCGACAATAGCGCTGCGGTCAGGGCAGGGCGGATGCGGACGCGCAGGTCAGGATATTTGCCGCGCAGGATCGACATCGACAGCGGCGCGAGGCCAATCAACGTGGTTGGAACCGCGCCCAGTTCGACTTCTCCCTTTAGCCCGTCATCCCCGAGCACTGACGGCACCAGATTGTCATAATCCATCACCAAGACACGGGCACGCGCAACCACGGCGCGCCCGAGCGGAGTCAATTCCGGTGTGCGGTGACTGCGGTCGAACAACGGAATTCCCAGATCGGATTCAAGCGTGCGCATCTGCTGGCTGACCGCCGCATGGGTGATAAACACAGCATCCGCCGCCGCACTAAACGTTTTGTGGTCCGCAACCGCGACCAGCGTTTTGAGCAATCTGATGGACATGTGATGGTTTATGCGTGTTTTGCTTACAGAACGTGTAATATTTTATTTCTTCGTTAAAGCTCTACTTAAGGTTAACGTAAGTCAAGAGCCCGCAACAGGGCCAGAACATAAATTGGGAGGAGACTATGAAACTACGGACATTTGGTTCTGTATTGACACTCGGCGTGGGTTTGATGGCGGGGGCTGCAATGGCAGAATACCCGGAACGCCCGATCAATATGATCATCCCCTACGGTGCTGGTGGCGCAACAGACATTTCCGCACGCACCATTGCCGAGCCGCTGGGCACTGCCGTGGGCGAGGCATTGGTCATGGCCAACGTCACAGGCGCGGGCGGTGCAACCGGATCAGTTGCGGTGCAAAACGCCAAACCTGACGGCTACACAATGCTCTTTGCACGGGTCGGATCGCATTCTGTGAACCCGGCGATGAAAGCAACATTGCCTTACACGCTTGACGATTTCCGCTTTGTGACGGTGTACGAGATCAACCCAGTTGCTTGCGCGGTTCGCCCGGACAGCGGCATCGACTCGATGGATGATCTGATCGCCAAAGTGAACGAGGGTGGCGTCAGCTATAGCTCGTCCGGTGTCGGATCGCTGTTGCACCTGGCCGGTGCCATGGTGCTGAGCGAATTCGGAGTGGAAGACCCGCTGGGTCAGGCAACGCACATCCCGCAGCAGGGTGGTGGTGCGGCTGCAACGGCGGTTCTGAACGGCACAGCGACGTTCATCTGCACGAACTCATCGGCGCTTGCGAGCTTTGTGGCCAACAATCAGCTCAAGCCGCTGATGGTCACCACGGCAGAGCCGGTTGTCGGCTTTGACGCACCGACGGCGAATGATCTGGGCAAGCCGAACCTGAACCAGCTTGTTGGCTGGACCGGCATCGCAGGCCCTGATGGATTGCCTGATGATGTAGCGGCCAAATGGGGTGACTGGATGGCGGCCGCCACGGCGGATGAGACCTTCCGCACGGCGATGGAACAGCGCGGTTCCGTGATCGACCTTATGGATCCCGCCGAAGCCAATGCGTTCATCGAAGAGCAATACAACACCTTCCGAGCGTTGGTGGACGAATTGGGGATGCGGATCGAGGGGTAAACCCGATCCTCTGAACTGACGTAATACGCGCCGGGGCCTTTGGGCCTCGGCGTTTCCACCTTCGGAGCAGCCCTGTCCATGTCTCAGAAATCCTTGCATCTGCGTCTTGGGATCATCGTGTCCCTCACGGCGCTTTTCCTTGTGTTCTATGCGATCCCGAACTTTGTCTTTTCGCCATCGAATGTGGGTAACATTATCCTGTCCCCGCTGTTCTGGCCCTATGTGTTGGCCGGGTTGACCGGGGTCATCGGGCTTGGACTGTTGTTTAATGCATTGACCAGCGCGGAGGACACGCCGTTCGAGGATGAAGACAGCGGCCATAACGATGGCTCTGCGCCATGGATCAGACTGGCGGCACTGGCGGCGATCATGGTGCTGGTGATGTTCGGCCTGCCACGGCTGGGCATGGTCTGGACGGCCATGTTGGCCTTTGTGGCCTGTGCCTATCTGTTTCGAACGCGGCATCCCATCGCGGCCATTGTCTGTGCGGTGATTGTGCCGTTGTTGCTCTATGCCTTTTTCGCCCATGTGGCCGGGGTGGCGATCCCGCAAGGTAACTTTGTGAGGCTGCCATGAGCTTGTTGGATTCCCTCGCCGCAGGCTTGGCATTGGTTGGCAATGTCGAAGCGTTTTTCATGCTGTTCTGCGGTCTGGTTGTGGGCGTCGTCGCCGGTGCCATTCCCGGACTTTCGGCGACAATGGCGGTGGCGCTGACCCTGCCATTCACCTTTTCCATGACGCCGATCAACGCGATCCTGTTGTTGCTGGGCGTTTACAAAGGCGGCATCTTTGGCGGGTCCATCCCCGCCATCCTTATCAAAACGCCGGGAACGCCCGCGTCTTCGGCAACGATCCTTGATGGACACCCGATGGCCGAACGCGGCGAGGCGGGGCGCGCTTTGGGGATGGCGCTTTATGCGTCCTGTACGGCTGACTTTGTATCAAACCTCGCATTGATCCTTTTCGCAGGGTGGCTTGCGTCCTTTGCGTTGAATTTTGGTCCGCCCGAATTTTTCACGCTGATCCTGTTTTCGCTGACCATCATCGCCGGGGTGTCCGGCGAAAGCCTGCTGCGCGGCGCGTTGTCTGCCTTGGCTGGCCTGTTTTTGGCGACCGTTGGTTTGGATTTGGTCTACGGCACCAACCGCTTTACCTTTGGTGACCCGAACATGATGGGCGGTCTGAATTTTATCGCAGTGTTGATCGGTCTCTTCGCAATCCCCGAGATTATTGCGATGGCGTGGAACCCGACGGCCCATCTGGGACGCACCCGAGCCTTGGGCAAATCGCGGTGCAGTCTGGCAGATTATCTCGGCAGCTTCAAAAGCATCATTCGTGGCAGCATGATCGGGGTTTTCCTGGGATCCATCCCCGGCATCGGCGCGGCTCCGTCAGCATTCCTGAGCTATTCCGAAGCGCGTCGCACCTCCAAGAACAAGGCCAATTTCGGCAAGGGCGAGATTGAAGGCGTCGCGGCCTCGGAAGCAGGGAATAACGGGGTGGCCGGGGCCACACTGATACCGCTTCTGGCGCTTGGGGTTCCGGGCGACGTGATCACCGCCATCATCATTGGCGCCTTCATGGTGCATGGGCTTCAGCCGGGACCGATGATGTTCATCCTGAACGTCGACATCATCTATGGCCTGTTCATCGGCCTGATCGTCAGCTCGGTGTTCCTGCTGTTCGTCGGCTCTGTCGCGATCCGGGGCTTCAAGTTTGTGGCGGATGTTCCAAAGCGTTTGCTGATGCCAGCCGTTCTGGTGTTGTGCATCTACGGGGTATTTGCGGTGAACAACAACATCTTTGACGTGGGTGTGATGTTCGTCATGGGATGGGTTGGATATATCATGATGCGCAATCGTATCCCGGCAGCCCCGTTCCTGATCGCGTTCATTCTTGGACCATTGCTTGAGGACAATTTCCGTCAGTCGATGCTGATGTCGGGCAGCGATCCGAGCGTCTTGTTCCGGGGGCCAATCACGTGGTTCTTCTGGTTCCTGACCTTTGTGACAGTGTTTGCCATCACCCGCAGCACCCTGCGCAAGAAGGTGCCGCTTAGTTAAGATCTTCGAGGAGGCGGCCATGGCGGCGCGTCTCCTCGATCACCTGACCGAATGTGATCAACCCGCGCGCGTCCAACATCGGCAACATCTTCACCAGCACTTCGGCGGTGGCGCGGGCATCGCCAAGCGCGGTGTGTCGCAATTCGGTTGGGATTGTGACACTCAGCCGGTCGCACAAGGCATCCAACGTGTGCCGTTCGCTTGCGCCGAAAAGCACGGCAGATAACAGCACCGTATCAAGGATCGGATGATCCCATGTGACCCCGGTGTCTTTGGCGTGACGGTGCAGAAAAGCCATGTCAAAGGGCGCATTATGCGCAACGATCACGGCCTCGCGGGAAAAGTCGTGAAAGCGTTTGGCAACGGTGTGAATATCCGGCTGGCCTCGGACCATCGCATCCGTCACCTTATGTACCTTGGTCGAGGCAGGGGGGATCGGACGCCCAGGATCGACCAGCTGGTTGATCAACTCGCCCTCAATGATCCGCCCGTTCAACACGCGCACTGCACCCAACTGCACCACATCGTCCTTGTGGGGCAACAGGCCCGTGGTTTCCGTATCAAAGACAGAAAAGCACAGGCTGCTCAGAGGTTGGTCAAGAATGTCCATCTCGGCGGCGCCCCGGCGCTGTTCCAGCAGATCAAAGTCGTACACAAGCGGGCGCGCCGCATCGGGCGAAATGTCAAGCGTCTGACTGTCGATCACCATGAGGTAGCCGCCGCCATCCATCGGTTTCAATTTGGTGTCAAAGCTTTGTGTCCCGTCCTGAGACTGCGCTGTGAATTGCACGTCCATTCCCGTACGCCCCAGCTTGCTGACAGCGGCACCAAGGCTTTTGGTGTCGAAATATTCTGTGATTTGCGCGTTCAGACGGGGCACGCCCAACTGTGCCAGCACTTCGGCGGCTTGCCCGTCATAAAGCACAATCTGCCCGCTTGGTCCGACAAGAACAGTGGCCACGGGGATTTCGGTCAAAAGGGCGGTCAGTCGGGCCTTTTCAGCATTCAGGCGCGTGGTCTCGGAGGCAATGGCCTGTGCTGTGGTCAGCGCGGTGTCGTTCAGTTGCTGTGCCACGGCTGATGCAGCGGGGGCCAGATCACCCAGATACCGCGCGGCTTGAATGTCTAACGCGGCATCCACCCCGGCATGGGCGCGGGTGCGCATCTGCGACGCCAGCCGTTCAATCGGTTTGGCAACATTTTCATCGAAAAGAAGCCAAATGGCCACCGTCAGCCCAAGGATCAGGAACGCGGACAAGATCGCGGCAAAAGTAAATCCGTTGGCAACTGTGGTGTCGACCGCACGGTCATACCCGAACCAGAGTGCGACGCCGACCGACGCCAGGCCACCAAGGCCCAACAGGCAGAAGAAAAGAAAAATGCGCAGTCGCAGGCTGAGCTTGGCCAACATCGCCTTATCCCCTGTCACAGACGCCGTTTACGATGGGATCATCGGCTGTGGTGTCACGCCACACCGGATCGCCGCCATCGCCAAAGGCCGGATCGGCGCGTTGTCCGGTGTCGCAATTCACCATCAGTTCAACCGATTGAACCGTGCCCCAGCGCCGGAAAAAATAGATATCGGCCATAAACAACGCCGCATCTTCGGTGTTGGCACGGACGTTCCCGGTATCAAGCGCGATAAAGCGGTCGATATACGGCGCCAAATACGTCCAAGGTCGGTAAAACGCGGTACTTTCGGCGGTTTGAACCACGACCAATCCATCGGGCAACGCGTCCGAAGTGCGTGAGAACCAGCTGTATTCGCTGCTGATTGTGGTGCCCAGCATCGCGGCTCCGGCAGCGACAGGCACCAACCATTTGGGAACCCGTCCGCCTGCCGCGCGCGCGATAAGCATCATGACACCGGCACCGGCAATGCCGGCCACGATCACCGCGATCAGTTCCAGAAACATCTCTCGTCCTCCCAAACGAAGCGCATCAGCTTAACATGCCGCGCCCGTGCCCGACTGCCGATTGCAGCGACTTTATCACCACGAAAGCATCCCTGAGATGACTTCGCTCAAAGTCCGACAGGTCCGTCGGGCTTAAAAAATTGTCTGGCATGATGCCAGCGCGAACCTGTGCCGCCTGATGGTCAAGCCGAGTTTCGGCAATAAGGTCATAGGCATCGCGCAAATCTTGCCCGCCAGAGCCGCTAAGGACACCGGCCGCAATTGCGGCTTCAAGACGGGCTTCGGTGTTAACCGCAGTCAGCTTGCCCTGAAGCGCATAGATGCGGCCCAAATCCACCACCGGCACCACGCCGTTGTGTTTGAGGTCGATCTGGTTTTTATGCTCGCCGGACCGGATCGTCGCGAACCCGCGCAAAAGCCCCAGGGGGGGCGTATGTTTAAGCGAGTTTGACACCATATGCGCCACAAAAATCGAATTGGCGGAAGCTTTGTGCAGGGTTTCGGCCTGCAGGTCTTCAAAGAGCCGCGTTGCACCGCCGATGGGCCGCAGGTCGAACATGACGCTGGCCAGCATTTGCGCTTCGGGTGAGGGCGTTTTGATCCAGCCCGCAAAGTAATCGCGCCACACGCGCACCGGCTGCCGCCAGCGGGGATTGGTCGCCATCATATCTCCGGGGCAATAGACGTAGCCGCAGGTGTTCAGCCCGTCACACACGAATTGCGCCAGCGCTTCGAAATAGGGCATGTCGGCGTCGGTCACGCTGTCATCCAGAAACAGGCAATTGTCCTGATCACTGACGCCGGTTTGTTCCTGTCGTCCTTGCGACCCGCACGCAAGCCACAGATACGGCACCGGGGCGGGGCCCAGCTTGGCTTCGGCCAGTACCAAAAGGCGGCGGGTGGCGGTGTCGGCCACATCCGTGATCAATCGCGTGATCACTTCGTGTCGATTGCCGCCTGCCACAAGCTGGGCCAGCAACTGAGGAATACGCCGCGTGACCTGCGCCATCTCTTCGGCGGTGTGGGATCGCGCGATCTCAGAGACCAGTTCGGCCGAGCCCACCGCCTGGAACCGCGTCAGGTCGGTTTGCGTAACGATCCCCACCAACCGGTCACCTTGGCAGACGGGAATATGTCCGATGCGCCGCTCCATCATCATGTGAAGCACGTCTGACCCAATGGCAGAGGGCGGCAGGGTGACGGGATCGGGCGTCATGATCTCTGAGATTGCGGTATCAAAGGGCAGGCCATCACCGACCACCTTGCCTGACAAATCCCGGATCGTCGCGATGCCCTGAAGGCGGTTGGCCTCTGCGACGCAGATCGACGACACCCGCGCATCGCGCATCAGACGCGCGGCGGTTTGGACGTCGGTGTCTGTCGAACAGGTCAGCGGTGTCGTCGCCATCAGCGCTTCGACCCGCGTCGTGGCCAGATTGGCGGTGTTCGGCCGTTCCGTCCGGCTGCGATCAAAAAAGCGCCGGAAGGCGGGATCTTCATTCATCACCTTGTGAAACCGCGCAGCCGGAAGCAGCAGAAGCGTCGTGTCAGCAATCGCCCGCGCCGAAGTCAGGCTGTCACCATTGCGCAGCAAGCCGCGTTCGCCAAACGAATTGCGTGGCCCCAGCAAGGACAGAGGAACGTCGTGCTCATCACGGACTTCGACTTCGCCCTGATGCACGATGAACAGCCCGTCCAACGGGCTGGCAAGTGCATAGACCTCGTCACCGGCTGCAACGGTTCTGATCTCGAACGCGTCGGTCAGGCTGCGCAAGGCATCCGGTTCCATCGCGTCATAGGGGTGAATGGCGGACAGGAACTGGGCAATCGAATGAGGATCAAGTGTCATGAAAAGATCTGGTGTCCTAAGTAAAAAGTCCCGCCCCGGAATACCGGCGCGGGACCGCAGTGTCAGGGGTGCGCCACCAGTGCGGCGCCTCCTGTTGGCTTAGTGGTCCTGAGCCGCGCCTGCGCCACGGGGAACGCGCACGCTTTCGACCAGCTCTTCGATCTCTTGCGGGATCGGGTCGGTCATCTTGGATACGGTGAAGGCCACCGCAAAGTTGATCATGGCACCCACTGCACCAAAGCTTGTCGATTTGATCGTGCCAAGCAGCGGATCGGCATCGGTAAAGCTGTTGGTGTCAGGAATAAAGAACCAGCCCTTGTGCAGGAAGATGTAGATCAGCGTCACTATCAGACCTGCCAGCATGCCGGCAACCGCACCTTTGTTGTTCACCTTGGTGAAGATGCCCATCATCAGTGCCGGGAAGATCGACGCCGCTGCCAGACCAAAGGCCAGGGCCACCGTTTGCGCCGCAAATCCCGGAGGGTTGAGGCCCAGATAGGTTGCAACAGCAATCGCCACCGCCATCGCGATACGGGCGGACAGAAGTTCACCCTTTTCCGAGATGTTCGGGTTCAGCTGACCTTTGATCAGATCGTGGGAGACCGCCGACGAAATCGCCAACAAGAGACCCGCCGCTGTAGAGAGCGCCGCCGCAAGGCCGCCCGCCGCCACCAGACCGATCACCCAACCGGGCAGGTTGGCAATCTCGGGATTGGCCAGAACAAGGATGTCGCGGTTGAAGTTGGTCAGCTCGTTGCCTTCCCAGCCTTCGGTTGCGGCACGTTCCTGCATCGCAGGGTTTGCATCGTTGTAGTACTGGATGCGGCCGTCGCCGTTTTTGTCTTCCCAGCCCAGAAGGCCGGTCTGCTGCCATGTCGCCATCCAGTCATAGGCCGGATCGGTCTCGATGGTCTCGACGCTCACCGCCTCACCGCTCGTGCCGTTTGGCCAGAACTGTTCGGTGATGTTCAGACGCGCCATCGCACCAACAGCTGGGGCTGTGAGGTAAAGCAGCGCGATAAAGACCAGCGCCCAACCAGCGGACCAACGGGCGTCAGCCACGCGCGGCACGGTGAAAAAGCGCATGATCACGTGCGGCAGACCCGCGGTACCGATCATCAGAGACAGGGTGAAGAGCACCATGTTGAACGTGTCGCCGTGATGTGCCGTGTATTCGTTGAAGCCAAGCTCGGCCACGATCTGGTCAAGCTTCTGGAGCAGCGGCATACCGCTTTCCACGTCCGTGCCGAAAAGGCCCAGACCCGGGATCGGGTTGCCGGTCAATTGCAACGAGATGAACACAGCCGGAATGGTGTAGGCCATGATCAGCACGACATACTGCGCCACCTGCGTGTAGGTCACACCTTTCATGCCGCCGAACACCGCGTAAGCAAACACCACACAGGCACCGATCAACAGACCTGCCGTGTTGCTCACCTCGAGGAAGCGGCCAAAGGCCACGCCAACACCGGTCATCTGACCGATCACATAAGTAAGCGATGCCACCAGCAGCGAGATCACCGCAACCAGACGCGCGGTCGGGCTGTAGAAACGATCACCGATAAATTCGGAGACGGTGAACTTGCCGAACTTCCGCAGGTACGGGGCCAAGAGCAGCGCCAAAAGCACGTAACCGCCGGTCCAACCCATCAGGAAGGTCGAGTTGTCGTAGCCGGTAAAGGCAATCAGGCCTGCCATCGAGATGAACGAGGCCGCAGACATCCAGTCCGCCGCTGTCGCCATACCGTTGGTGACCGGGTGTACGCCGCGACCGGCAGCGTAGAATTCCGATGTAGAGCCCGCGCGGGCCCAGATCGCGATGCCGATATAGAGCGCAAAGGATGCGCCCACGAACAGCAGGTTGATGGTAAACTGATCCATTGCGCTTATTCCTCCTCGACGCCGTATTCTTTATCGAGCTTGTTAATCCGCCAGGCGTAGAAAAAGATCAGACCCAGAAAAACGAGGATCGATCCTTGCTGGGCGAACCAGAAACCAAGGTCGGTGCCCCCGACGGAAATACCTGACAACATCGGACGCAGCAGAATGCCGAACCCGAACGAACAGATTGCCCAGATCACCAGGCTCACCAAAATGATGCGCACATTCGCTGCCCAATAGTCTGCATCGGACTTCTGGCCAGCTTGTGCTGATTGAGATTTTTGATCCGCCATAGCGGGTCCTCCTCTTCCTCCATTGACGTGCCCCACCTGCGCGGGGAGACGTATTCTGCTTGTTGAGCCGGAGCGGCGCGCGCGCCGTCCGTTTAGCGCGTCGCGTTGGCAACCAATGTGCCGAGTTGCGTTGCGATGTCGTCGATGGCACCCATCGCGTCCACACGGGCCAATGCGCCTTGCGCGTCATAGAACGCGATAAGCGGCGCGGTTTGTGCGTGATAGGCAGCAAGCCGTGCTCCTACCGTTTCGGCATTGTCATCCGCGCGACGTTTGAAATCCGTGCCTTGGCACTTGTCGCACTGGCCTTCGATCTCCGGTGTCTTGAAGCTATCGTGATAGCCTTCGCCGCAGCCGCCGCAGGTGAACCTGCCTGAAATCCGGTCAACCATCGCCGCATCATCTACCTCAAGGCTGATGGCCGCGTTGATCTTTTGTCCGGTTTCGGACAGCAGCGTGTCCAAGGCTTCGGCCTGCACAGTGGTGCGTGGAAAGCCATCCAGAATGACCCCCTTGGCGCAATCCGCATCGGCAAGACGGTCACGCAGGATGGCAATGACGATGTCGTCGCTGACCAGATCGCCTGCTTCCATCACGGCCTTGGCCTGTTTGCCAGCTTCTGTGCCCGCGGCCACTGCGGCGCGCAACAGATCGCCGGTGCTCAGTTGGACCAGTCCGAATTGCTCTTCCAGCATCCGGGCTTGGGTGCCTTTGCCTGCACCCGGAGGCCCAAGCAGGATCAGGACAGGGGCGGTCGTCGGTGTTGTGCTTCCATCCATGATCATCACCCCCGGTTCATACGGTTTTGGATGAGGTCGTCGACGACGGATGGGTCGGCGAGTGTGGATGTGTCGCCAAGAGCGCCGTAGTCGTTTTCGGCGATTTTGCGCAGGATGCGGCGCATGATTTTGCCGGAACGGGTTTTTGGCAGGCCCGGTGCCCATTGGATCAGGTCCGGCGAGGCGATGGGGCCGATCTCGGTGCGGACCCAGGTGCGCAGCTCTTTGGTGAGCTCGTCGCTGGGTTCAACCCCGTTCATCAGGGTGACATAGCAATAGATGCCCTGGCCCTTGATCTCGTGCGGGTAGCCGACCACGGCGGCTTCCGCCACCTTGGCATGTGCGACCAGCGCGGATTCCACTTCGGCGGTGCCCATGCGGTGGCCCGACACGTTGATCACATCGTCCACACGGCCGGTGATCCAGTAATCCCCGTCAGCGTCGCGCTTGCAGCCGTCGCCCGAGAAGTAATAGCCCTTGTAGTCCGAGAAATAGGTTTTCTCGAACCGCTCGTGATCGCCCCAGACGGTGCGCATCTGCCCCGGCCAGCTGTCCTTGATCGCCAGCACGCCTTCGGTCGGAGAGCTGTGAATCTCTTCCCCCGATTGCGGGTCGAGAACGACCGGGTTGACCCCGAAGAACGGCTTCATCGCCGCACCGGGTTTTGTGGCATGCGCACCGGGCAGGGGGGTGAGCAGATGCCCGCCTGTTTCGGTTTGCCACCACGTGTCGACGATCGGGCAGCGGCCACCGCCCACCACGTCGTTGTACCAGTTCCACGCTTCCGGGTTGATCGGTTCGCCCACCGTGCCCAAAAGCTTGAGCGAGGATAGATCGCATTTCGTTACGAATTCATTACCCTGACCCATCAAAGCGCGGATCGCGGTTGGCGCAGTGTAGAACTGGTTAACCGAGTGTTTCTCGCAGACCTGCCAGAAGCGGCTCGCATCCGGATAGGTCGGCACACCTTCGAACATCAGCGTGGTCGCGCCGTTCGCCAAAGGCCCGTAAACAATGTAGGAATGCCCGGTGACCCAGCCCACATCGGCGGTACACCAGTAAACGTCGCCTTCATGATAATCGAAAGTAATTTCATGGGTCAGGGCGGCGTAAACCAAATATCCACCAGTTGAGTGCACAACCCCCTTGGGCTGCCCGGTGGAGCCTGATGTATAGAGAATGAAAAGGGGATCTTCGGCATTCATTTCAGCAGGCTGACTGACGTCAGACGCCTCCAGCGCCATTTCATTGTAGTCAAAGTCGCGCCCGTCGATCCATGTGGTCTGCCCGCCCGTGCGTTTGACCACCAGACACTTGACCGTGTCCTTGCAGTGCAGCAGGGCTGCATCGGCATTGGATTTGAGCGGTGTCTTGCGGCCGCCGCGCGGGGCCTCGTCGGCGGTGATCACCACCTTGGCGTCCGACCCGTTGATGCGGGCCGCCAGCGCGTCGGGCGAGAACCCTGCAAAGACGATGGAATGGATCGCACCAATACGCGCACAGGCCAGCATGGCATAGGCGGCCTCGGGGATCATCGGCAGATAGATCACCACGCGGTCCCCTTTGCGCACCCCCAATGTCTCGAGGATGTTGGCCATGCGGCAGACGCTGCGATGCAGGTCTTTATAGCTGATGTGCTGGGCGTCCTCGTTGGGATCATCCGGCTCGAAAATAATCGCGGTCTGGTCGCCGCGCGTCGCCAGATGCCGGTCAACACAGTTGGCCGCCACGTTCAGCGTGCCGTCGGCAAACCAGTTGATCTTGACCTGACCCAGGGTGAAATCGACATCCTTGACCTGCGTCGGCGTCTTCATCCAGTCCAAACGCTGCGCTGCTTCGGCCCAGAACCCCTCAGGATCAGACACAGACCGCGCATACATCTCCTCATAACGCGCTCCATCAACATGGGCGGTCGCAACCATCTCGCTCGATGGTGCATAGGTGAGCGTGCTCTCGTTGGTGATGGTTTGATCGTTCATAAAGCGTGTCTCCCTCGCGCCGCCCGATCCCCCTCGGGCGCTTCTGGCTGCGGTCACAGAAGGTGTCGTCGCAGCTTGGCGAGGATCATACGGCCTGCTGAAAATAAAGAAATAAGCAAATGAAAAACAGTAAGTTAGATGTAAATATTTTTCAGATTAAAAAGAAAAATAGTAAATAAATTTACCCGACGTAACGTAACTGCATATAAAATAAGGCAAGTTTCACATGGCCGTTTTCGGGCTGTTTGCGGTAACCGTGGCAGGCTGAAGCAGGCCATATTGCGCAGCGTCGGGTGTGACATATTGATCCGGTATGCAAATGTATGCCGTTTTCATGCTGCTCAGGATTTCACCGCTCGGGTCAAAATGCCCGAAATTCAGGCGTTGAGTCGCGGGCGCCTCGAAAACCGGTCTTGGTCGCCGCGTTGTGCTTCGCATAGACTAAGCCAAACCCAAAGGAGCGTCGCTTACCATGCCCGAACTTTCTCCCCTTGAACGCCGCATCGCAGTTGGACGTGGCGACGCGCTTGCTGATCTGGTTTTGCGCAATGCGCGCGTGTTCGATCTTGTGACGGGCGACATGCTGCAAGGGGATGTCGCCATTTGTGACGGCGTGATCGCGGGCACATGCGGCGCCTATGACGGGGCAGAGACCCGCGATATGGCGGGGATGATCCTCGTGCCCGGATTTATCGACACGCATCTGCATATCGAAAGCTCGTTGGTCACGCCGTTTGAATTCGACCGCTGCGTCGCACCCCACGGGGTTACGACGGCGATCTGCGACCCGCATGAAATCGCCAATGTAATCGGCGCGGCGGGCATCCGGTATTTCCAAGAGGCGAGCACCCGTACCCTGATGGACATTCGTGTTCAGCTGTCCTCTTGCGTGCCATCAACCCACATGGAAACCGCCGGAGCAGACTTGCGCGCCGCTGATCTCGAAGCGCTGCGCGGGCATCCATCGGGGATCGGGCTTGCCGAGTTTATGAACTATCCTGGCGTTATCTTTCGCGACCCGCAGGTCATGGACAAACTGCATCTGTTCGAAGGTGGCCATATCGATGGCCATTGCCCTCAACTGCTGGGTATGGACCTGAACGCGTATATCTCTGCCGGGATCTCAACGGAACACGAGGCGACAACTGCGGACGAGGCGCGCGAAAAGCTGCAAAAGGGCATGCGCGTTCTGATCCGCGAGGGGTCAGTGTCGAAAGACCTGCATGCTTTGCAACCGCTGCTGACCGAGCGCACATCGCCTTATATGTGTCTGTGCACCGATGATCGAAACCCGCTTGATATTTCTGAAGAGGGTCATCTTGATTACATGATCCGCACGTTGATCGCGCTTGGCACACCGCCACTGGCCGCCTATCGCGCGGCGTCGCTGTCGGGGGCCGAGGCGTTCGGGCTCAAGGATCGCGGGCTGATCGCGCCGGGCAAACGTGCCGACATCGTGGCGGTCCGGTCGCTCGAGGCGTGTGATGTGCAGACGGTGTTCTGCGCCGGGGTTGAGGCGAGCGAAGCGAATTTTACCAAGCGGTCAAAAATAAATCCTGTTGGCACCGGGTCTGTTCACGCCCCGCATCTGAGCCCTGAGGATTTCCGCGCCAAGGCGAACCGCCCCGACACCGATGTGATCGGCATCGTCGAAGGCAAGATCATCACCGAACATCTGCACGAGATCATTGTCGTCGAAGACGGCGACAAACATCCCGACCCGGTGCGCGATCTGATCCGCATCGCGGTGGTGGAGCGGCATGGGAAGAACGGCAATATTGCCACCGGCTGTGTGCGGGGGTTCGGATTGCAGCGGGGGGCGATTGCCTCGACCGTGTGCCACGACCATCACAACATCGCCTGCGTCGGTGTGGATTACGCTGACATGGCGCTGGCTGCGAACCGATTGTCAGAGATCGAGGGCGGGTTTGTCGTGGCAGCAGGGGGTGAGGTTCTTGCCGAACTGGCGTTGCCGGTGGCCGGTTTGATGAGCCTTGAGCCGTTTGAAGAGGTACATGACCGGCTGGTCGACCTGCGCGCGGCGGCCAAGAGCCTTGGCGTCACACTGAACGAGCCGTTTCTGCAACTGGCATTTCTTGCTCTGCCGGTGATTCCGGCGCTCAAGATCACCGACCGGGGGATGGTCGATGTGACGAAATTCGAGATTATTCCCTAAGTGTTCCTGTTGGTTCGGTGACCCGCCGTCGCGCAGCGGCGGCGACGCGTCCGCCCGCCCCATGGCGGGCGCGTTCCGCGCCCACCCGGGCGAACGCTTGCGCAAATGAGAAGCCTAACGATCGGACTGCCGAGACGCCTAGCGCCCGGCCTCCTCGAGCAACTCCCTTAGCAGCGGGTTTGGATACCGGCGATCCAGCGTGACGGCGTAGAACAGCTCATGCAGGTCGAGCATCGCCGCCTGCATCAGATCCCCGCGTGCCAGTTCGTCCTGCACAACGATGGGCGGCACCACGGCCAATCCTGTGCCGCGTAGGGCGAGAAGGCGGATCATCGCCATGTCGTCGACCTCGGCGGCGATGGTGGGTTTGGCCTGTACGCGAGCCAAAAGCGTGTCAAACGCGTTGCGGATTTGTGTGTCGCGGGTGGGCAGAATCAGCGGGTGAATGGCCACCAATTCTTCGAACGGGCGGTTGCCGCGTACCCGATCGGGTGTGCCGAACAGGCCCACAGTCTGATCCGCGAGTTTCTGCGTCAGGTACGGGCTGATCGCGTCGCGGGCGGGGGGCGTGTTGGTCAGCACCACATCAAGGTTCAAAGCATCCAAAGCGGCGTAAAGCTCTGCCGCGCTGCCGGAGCGGAGGATGACTTCCACATCGGGACGGCCCAGCACCGGTTCGAGAAACGTGATCTGAAAGTTGCGCGACAGGGTCGAGAGCGCACCAACCCGCAAAGCGCGGGCAGGACGGGCGGTTTCGCGCAGCGTGTCGAGCAGTTCTTCCCCGGCGGAAAAAATCGTATCGGCATGATCGAGCGCTATGCGTCCGGCCTCTGTCAGATGCAGAGCGCGCCCCCGGCGTTCGAACAGGGTTTGGCCGATCCGCTCTTCCAATTGTTTGATTTGCGAAGACAGCGCTGATTGCGACAGGTTCAGCCTCTCGGCAGTGCGGGTGAGGTTGCCATCATGGGCCACGGCCCAGAAATAGCGAAGGTGGTGATAATTCAAATCTGACATTCGTTCTGTTTAAGTGAACGATTGTCGTCAAACAATGTATTTTTATTCAGTAAGGTGCCGCGTTACGTCCCCTCTCAAGATCACGCCCTCAAAGGAGACCGTATCATGTTCACCGCGTTACCGCTTTTGGCCCCGGCCTTTTTCGCCATCATCGGCCTTATCTATATGCGCAGCGACATGCCGCGCGGGTCGGCCCAGCTGCGTCTGGGTGAATATGCCGGACTGGCCGCAATGGTGGTGTCGCTGGGAACACTCGGTCTGCTGATCGCCAACGGGTCGGCCACCAGCCCGCTGATCGGCGCTGCCGAGATGGGCTTTGCCGCCCGGATCGACGCGGTGAGCGTGACCATGCTGATGCTGGTGAGCTTCATCGGCTGGGTCGTGATGCGCTTTGCGGTGACCTATACCGACGGGGAAAAGAACCAGACGCGGTTCCTGGGCTGGTTGAGCCTTGGTCTGGCGTCGGTCCTGCTTTTGGTGACGGCAGGCAACCTGATCCAGTTGATCATCGGCTGGGGCGCGGTGGGCCTGTGTGTGAACCGGCTGCTGCTGACCTATCCCGAACGGGCGGCGGCACAGCGGGCGGCACGCAAGAAAGCGCTGTGCTCCATGGCGTCTGACGGCGGTTTGATCCTGGGCGCGTTTGCGCTGGCGGCAGCCTATGGCACAGCCGACATCGCCATCATCATCGAGGCCGCGCGGGCAGGCGAGGGCGGCGGTGCGGCGATCTTTGCGGCGGGTTTGCTGGCGATTTCGGCGCTGTTCAAGTCCGCTCAGGTGCCGACACATGGTTGGCTGACCGAAGTGATGGAAGCCCCGACGCCGGTGTCGGCGCTGCTGCATGCAGGTGTGGTCAACGCAGGTGGTTTCCTGTTGATCCGGTTCGCGGATGTGATGCTGCTCGCCCCCGGCGTGCTGAGCGTGCTGGTCATTCTTGGCGGCTTCTCGGCGCTGTTTGGTGGTCTGGTCATGCTGACCCAGCCATCGGTCAAGACGTCTCTCGCATGGTCCACCGTGGCGCAAATGGGGTTCATGATCCTGCAATGCGGTCTGGCCCTTTTCCCGCTGGCCTTGCTGCATATCGTGGCACACTCGCTTTACAAGGCGCACGCGTTCCTTGCCTCTGGCGGTGCGGTCGCACAGGTGGCGTCGATCCGGCGGCCCGGTCCGGTGGCGATCCCGAATGGCAAAGCGGTGCTTAAGGCCTTTGCCATCGCGTTGGCGATCTATGGCACACTTGGCCTGTTGCTGGGCATCGACGGCAAATCGGCACAGGCGATTGCCCTTGGTGCGGTGCTGGTGATGGGTGTGGCCTACCTGCTGGCCCAAGGCCTTGCGGATCATGCGCCCGAAGTGCTGACCCGTCGCATGGTGGTCTATTCGCTGGCGACGACAGTGAGCTACTTTGGACTGCAATCCATCGCGATCTGGCTGACCACTGGCGCACTGCCTGCCACACCGGCCCCCGGCCCGCTGCAATGGGCGCTGATGGTGCTGACCATCCTGAGCTTCGGCACTGTGGCGCTTGCGCAGGCAACCTTCCCGAACTGGGCAAGCCATCCGGCGGCACAGGGCCTTCGGGTGCATCTTTCGAACGGATTTTACCTCAACGCGGTGTTTGACCGGCTGACAGGCGGCTGGGCCGCACGGTCACGGTAATGGACAGGACAGGAGATCAAGACATGCTGACAATGGTTGAACGGTTCTCGGGTCCGGCCCTTGAGCTTATGGCCGGTGCCAAAAACGCTGCCGCCCATATCCCGCCACTCTGGTCGCTTGAGGCGACAGTTGCGGTAAACCCTTATGTCGGGCAGGCGGGCGAGCCTTTGCAGATGGCGGCGGCACGTCTGGCGCGGGTGGCTGGTGTTCGGACAGTGCCAGAGCGGGCGCATTTCAAAGCCAAGTTTGCAGCCGGTGGGCTGAGCGTGGCCGATCTTGAAGCCGGTCTGGCCGAAGTGCCCGAACTGAGCGCGTCGGTCGAAGACCTTATCGCAGCAATGGACAAGACGGTTGTTGCGCCTGAAATCCTGCCAACGCTGGCCGATCTGGCCGAAGAGGTGTCCGACATCAACTGGCCCGACTTTGTCGCCGAACGGATCGGTCACTGGGCGGGTGGGCACTATGACACCGGTCAGGCGCTCTGGCCTGCGCCCAAGACACGGGCGTGGCTGTCATGGCGGTCATTTGCGCAGCGCGATCTGACGCCCGAAATTTTCGGTCTGACCGGGTTCGCGTCGCGGGTGGCGGGCATGTCAATGTCCGCACGTGGCGCGCTGACCAAATGTGCTGAGGATATGGGCATCACGGCTGAGGCCTGTGAAAGCTACTTCCACACACTGCTAATGCGGCTAGGTGGTTGGGCGCAACTTGCTTCAGGTGAAGCCTTCCGTGCAGACCTTAAGGGCGACGGCAATAACGACATCACCGATCTGCTGACTGCCAAGCTGGTTTTCGAGGCGGCGCTTCTGGCGCGGTACAAAGATCAGATCGGCGACAAGTGGAAGGCCGTTCTCGAGGCGCATGCGCAGCCGGTCAAGGCATCCGAGGATGATTTGATCGACGCGGCGCTTCAGGCAGCGGCGGATCACGCGGCGGCGCGGGCCTTGGACGACACACTGGCCCAGCCCGGCAGCGATGCGGTAGAGGCGCCTGACGTGCAGGCAGCGTTCTGCATCGACGTCCGGTCCGAAGTGTTCCGGCGGGCGCTGGAAGCCTCAGGGGACAGCATTGAAACCATTGGTTTCGCGGGGTTCTTCGGGATCGCGGCGGCGCATAACAGCTTTGCATCCGATGTCTCCGAAGTGCGTGGTCCGGTTCTGATCAACACAGGGGCCACATCCGCCGCAACCGATCCGCAAGACAGTGATATGCTGACGCGCGTGGCCAAGCGGGTGACGCGGGCGTGGGGCCGGTTCCGGCTCGCGGCGGTGTCGAGCTTTGCCTTCGTCGAGGCAACAGGTCCGCTCTATCTCGGAAAACTGGTGCGGGATTCGCTGGCGCAAAAGAACCCAAGCCTCGGCAATGATCCAATGCCCGCCCTTTCGGATGACATTTCCATCGAGGACCGGATCAACATGGCGACCGCGATCTTGTCGGGCATGTCTCTCAAGTCCGGTTACGCCAAGGTGATTTTGCTGGCGGGACATGGTGCGGGTGTGGTCAACAACCCGCATGCCAGTGCCTTGCAATGCGGCGCATGCGGCGGTCATGCAGGTGACGTGAACGCACGTCTGGTTGCGGCGCTCTTGAATGACACGGATGTCCGCGCCGGACTGGTGGCGAACGGGTTTGATATTCCTGAAGACACCATCTTTTTGGCCGGTCTGCATGATACGGTGACCGATGAGGTGGCGCTCTACGAAGCCGATCTGCCAGCCGGGCACACCCAATCGGACGTCATTGCGTCGCTCAAGCAATCGCTTGCAATCGCGGCCAAGGTCACGCGGACCGAACGGTCGTCGCGGTTGCCACGGGCGACCGATGCGGCAGCGGTTCTGGAGCGCGCGAAGGACTGGTCGGAAACGCGGCCCGAATGGGGGCTTGCAGGCTGTTCGGCCTTCATCGCGGCGCCACGGTCGCGGACGGCAGGACGGAGCCTTGGTGGCCGGTCATTCCTGCACACCTATGACTGGCAGCAGGACACCAATTTCCAAGTGTTGGAGCTGATCCTGACCGCGCCGGTTGTTGTCGCAAGCTGGATCAGCCTGCAATACTATGGATCGTCGGTGGCCCCTGATGCGTTTGGAGCCGGCAACAAACTGCTTCACAACGTAACCGGTGGCATCGGTGTGGTCGAAGG
Organism: Marivita sp.; assembly: GCA_043585115.1. Taxonomy (GTDB): domain Bacteria; phylum Pseudomonadota; class Alphaproteobacteria; order Rhodobacterales; family Rhodobacteraceae; genus Marivita. The sequence goes on along the minus strand of CP121326.1, from coordinate 923,239 downwards.
CAATGGCGGCGTTTTGCGTGGTGGCCTGCCCTGGCAGTCGGTGCATGATGGCGAGAATTTCATGCATGATCCCCTGCGGTTGTCGGTCGCGGTTGAAGCTCCGCGTGAAGCCATCAGCGACATCCTGAACCGGCATCCCGGTGTGGCGGCGTTGTTCGACAATGGCTGGCTCAAGCTGTTTGCAATGGACAGCGAAGGTCGGTTGGGTTGGCGGTATACTGGCGGCGGCGCATGGGTGTCGCTTCGGGGGGACAACGCGGCGGCGCAGATCGCGGCGGAGTGAGCCTTGAAGTGATGTCTCGCCCGGCGGCACGCCGGGCAGCCCCCGACCGCCCCCATGGGCGGGGGCTTCACCCCCTCCCGCGATTGGAGGCAACCCTTCTCAAAAGGTCACGCCTCGCTGATCCGGACCTCAACACCCAGCCCGCGCAACACGTCCCAGTACGTCGGGAAGGTCTTGGACACACAGTCGGGGTCTTCGATCCGCACGCCTTTGACCTTCATCGCGGCGAGGGCAAAGCACATGGCGATCCGGTGGTCGGCATGGCTGTCGATCAGGCCGTCGCTGACATGTTCGGCCAGCGCCGGGTCCGCATGTACAATCAGATCGTCGCCTTCCACCGAGGCCAGGTCAGCACGCACCTGCAAGAGGCCTTTGTGCACCGCATCGATCCGGTCGCATTCCTTAACACGCAGGTTTTCGATCCCCGTAAAACGCACGGGTGTTTCGTTGAACGCAGCCAGCACAGCCAGTGTCGGGATGGCGTCCTGCATCTGAGAGCCGTTGATTTCGGACGGCATCTGCGGAAAGGCCGCGATCATGTCATAGGCTTTGGCGTCCGGTTGGTTCATGTCGCCAGGGGCGGCGCCGATATCTATGTCGCCGCCGGTCAGCTTTTCCGCCGCCCAAAGATAGGTCGCGGCACTCGCATCCGGTTCGACATGGTAGTCGGCAGCGGAATAGCCTCCCGGCGCCACAACGATCTGGTTTTCGGCAGGGAACGCGACAGTTGCCCCAAAGGCCCGCATGACCGCAGCTGTAATGTGCAAATAGCCGACAGCCCCGATCTTGCCGCCGCCGATGGTGATGCGGGTTTCTCCGTCACCCATCGCGGCCAGCATCATGATGGCCGAGATATACTGGCTCGACAGCTTACCACTGACCTCGATCTCACCGCTGTTGAACGTGCCTGTGCCGGTGACCGTCACCGGAGGGCAGCCCGTGTCCGAGGTGGCATCGACGCCCATGGCTTGCAGGGTGTCCAGCAAAGGTGCGATGGGGCGTTTTTGCATATGCGCGTCGCCGGTGACGATGGTGGTCCCGTTCACCAACGTGACCGCAGCGGTCAAGAAGCGCGTCGCGGTGCCTGCGTTGCCAAGAAAGAGCGGGTCGGAGGCCGGTTGAAGGGTGCCTGAACCTGTGACTTCGACAGCGGTTTCATCCAATTCGGTGATCCCGACGCCCATCGCTCTGAGGGCCGTCATCATGTAATGCGTGTCATCACTGCGCAGGATGCCTGTCAGGCGGCTGGTCCCGCGGGCAAGACCGGCCACAAGAAGTGCGCGGTTTGTCACCGATTTAGAACCGGGCAAGGTCACGCGGCCCACCAGTGGTTGGGTCACAGGGGTGATCTGGGCGATTGGCAGCGGCATGGCAGGTCTCCGGTCGGAACGTCAGATGCGGGTTTACGGGATTTGCCGCGCGTCGCAATCCGAAAGTCTGTTTTTGCAAAGGGTCGTTTTCTGCGCCTGTCGTTACAAAACTGTGACCTGCGATATGCTAAATGCGCGCGATAGCACCGGAGACCAGATTCGATGACCACGTATGCGCTGAATGGGCTGGGCCGTATTGGCAAGCTCGCCCTGAAACCCTTGCTGGAACGGAACGCCAAGATTGCGTGGATCAATGACGCGATAGGCGATCCTGAGATGCACGCGCATCTGTTCGAGTTCGACACGGTGCATGGGCGTTGGGATGCTGCGTTTTCGCATGATGCAGAGAGCGTCACGATAGACGGTGTGCGCCTGCCGTTTGTGGGCACATCAGACCTTTCGGCGCTGCCGATGGAGGGTGTCGATATGGTGATCGACTGCACCGGCGTTTTCAAGACAGAGGCGAAGATCGCGCCCTATTTTCAAATGGGAGCGAAGAAAGTCGTTGTCTCGGCACCTGTTAAAGACGGGCCGACAGCGAACATCGTGTATGGCGTGAACGACGACATCTATGATGCAGACACCCATGACATCGTGACAGCGGCAAGCTGCACGACCAACTGCTTGGCCCCGGTGGTAAAGGTGTTGCACGAAGCGATTGGGATAAGCCACGGATCGATCACGACGATCCATGATGTCACCAACACCCAAACCATCGTGGATCGCCCCGCCAAAGACCTGCGGCGCGCGCGGTCGGCGTTGAATTCGCTGATCCCGACAACCACGGGCAGCGCGACGGCGATCACATTGATCTACCCCGAACTTAAGGGCCGTTTGAACGGTCACGCGGTACGGGTGCCGCTGCTGAATGCGTCGCTGACCGATTGCGTGTTCGAGATGGACCGCGCGACCACGGTGGAGGAGGTCAACGCGCTGTTCAAGGCGGCGTCCGAAGGCGCGCTCAAGGACATTCTGGGGTATGAGGAGCGTCCACTTGTGTCGACCGATTATACCAACGACACGCGATCGACCATTGTTGATGCGCTGTCCACCATGGTGGTGAACGGCACGCAGGTAAAAGTCTATGCATGGTATGACAACGAGATGGGCTATGCACATCGCCTTGTGGACGTGGCGCTGATGGTGGGCGGGCGGCTGTGAGCAAACCCGAAGGGCTTTCCGCCTACATCGCTGTCACGGCGGCCTATTGGGCGTTCATGCTGACCGATGGCGCGCTGCGGATGCTGGTGCTGTTGCATTTTCACACGCTGGGCTTTTCGCCTGTTCAACTGGCCTATCTGTTTGTGCTCTACGAGATCGCCGGGATGATCACGAACCTGTCCGCCGGATGGATCGCGGCGCGGTTCGGATTGACCTCAACGCTGTATGCGGGGCTTGGCCTGCAGGTTCTGGCGCTGGTGGCGTTGGCGCAACTTGATCCGGGATGGAGCATTGCGGCCTCGGTGGCGTTTGTCATGTGTGTTCAAGGCGCGTCTGGGGTAGCCAAGGATTTGGCCAAGATGTCTTCCAAATCAGCGGTCAAGCTGTTGGCCCCGACGACCGGCGGAGGGCTGTTCCGCTGGGTGGCCATCCTGACGGGTTCGAAAAATGCCGTGAAAGGTGTCGGTTTCCTACTGGGCGCGGCTTTGCTGGCGACGTTGGGTTTTTTCACCGCGATCTACGCAATGGCGGCTGTTCTGGCGGTGATCCTGCTGGCGATTGTCGTCTTCATGCCGTCGGGCCTGCCGAAAGGGCGCAAGGGGGCGAAGTTCTCTGAAGTGTTCTCAAAGTCCGCCAATGTGAACTGGTTGTCGGCAGCACGGGTGTTTTTGTTCGGGGCGCGCGACGTGTGGTTCGTCGTGGGCATCCCGATCTATTTCTACGCGGTGCTGTCGGACGGGACCGAGGCGGGCAATCGTGCGACGTTCTTCCTGATCGGGACGTTCATGGCGGTGTGGATCATCCTATACGGTATCGTGCAGGCAAACACGCCAAAGCTACTAAAAGCGGCACAACGCGATGAAAGCGCGCTGATTGCGGATGCGCGGAAGTGGGCGTTGCTGCTTTTGATGGTGCCACTGGTGCTGACGGTCGCGGCGGTTTTGTCACCCGAGCCGCAGATGTGGTTGACGGTGACTCTCGTGGTCGGCTTGCTGGTGTTTGGCGCGTTGTTTGCGATCAATTCGGCGCTGCATTCCTACCTGATCCTGGCCTTCACCCGGACCGAACGGGTCACGATGGATGTCGGATTCTACTATATGGCCAATGCAGGCGGGCGATTGTTGGGTACGGTGTTGTCCGGACTCAGCTATCAGGTCGGTGGGTTGCCTTTGGTGCTGGGAACGGCGTCGATTATGGTGGTTTTGGCGGCTATCGCGTCGGGACGTCTGCGCGGCGAAGCCAAGGCGCACGTCGTTTAGGACCTCTCGACACGGGCTGCAAAGACAGGCACATCTCGGGGCAAGATCTGACCATAGGAGTGCGCATGACCGCCTTTGCCTTTGCCACAGCAGACATGATCCGGTTCGGACGCGGCGAAGCGGCGCGATCGGTGCCAGCTTTGGCCGCTTTGGGACAGGCTGTTTTATTGGTGACAGGTGCGACCCCGACGCGGGCGTCCTGGCTCAAGGACGCGCTTGAGGGGCAGGGCGTTGCCGTTACGGTTTTCACTGTGGGCAAAGAGCCGGATGTAGCCTTGATCGAGGCGGGCGTGGCTTTGGCCCGAGACACACAGGCGCAGGCGGTGCTTGCGATTGGCGGTGGCGCGGTTGTTGATGCTGGTAAGGCGATTGCCGCGCTGATCCCGGCGACGCGCCCAATGCTGGACCACCTAGAGGTGGTGGGCAAAGGTCTGCCGTTGGACGTGGCGCCGTTGCCTTTTGCGGCCTTGCCAAGCACGGCTGGCACCGGTGCCGAAGTCACCAAAAACGCAGTCATTGCAGTACCGGACGCACAGCGCAAAGTGAGTTTGCGGGATCCCCGCATGTTGCCCAGCCTGGCCATTGTCGACCCTGCCTTGACCGACAATTGCCCGCGCGGCGTGACACTTGCCTCTGGTTTGGATGCGATCACGCAGGTGATTGAGCCGTATATTTCGTCCCGCGCCAATCCGCTGACCGACGCGATCTGCCGTGATGCGATTCCCAAGGGCTTGATTGCGATCCAGAAGATCATGGCAGGCGAAGACCCAGATGCGCGGGATGCGTTGGCGTGGGTCAGCCTGTGCGGTGGTCTTGCGCTGGCCAATTCCGGCCTTGGTGTGGTGCACGGGTTGGCCGGACCGTTGGGTGGACTATCGACCGCCGCGCACGGGGCCATTTGTGGCGCGCTGTTGCCGCACGGGTTGCGGGCAAATGCTCAGGCCGGCGACGATCCGGTTCTGGCGACGCGGATTGCCGAGGTGCAGGGCTGGATCGAACAGGCCATTGGCGGAGCACCGGAGGACGCGTTTGACACACTTCACGCGTGGTCACGCACGGCTGGTTTGCCCGGCTTGGATGCGCAAGGGATCACCGATGCCGCCCGTGCGAAAGCCGCCAAGGATGCGGCCAGTTCGTCATCCATGAAGGCGAATCCGGTTGCCTTGAACGAAACGCAGCTTCTAGAGCTTATGGAGCGGGCGCGCTAGCAGAGCCACGATCCCGCCAAGCGCCATATGAAGCATGCAGACATGATCGAGCTTTGGTGCTGGCAGGTCCATTGATACGCTTTAAGGGACATTTTGTGTGCACGCTAGGGATCGCTGGAGGGCGGACAACGGCCTTAGTTTGTAAAATGTGCGCGGTATTCCGTTGGCGTTTGCCCGCGTGCGGCCCGGAAGCGTTTGGAAAAGTAGGACGGGTCGATAAAGCCAAGCCGGTAGCCGACCTCTGACACTGGCAGTTGTGTAAAGGCAAGCAGGCGACATGCTTCCTGCATGCGCCGTTGTTCGATATAGGCCGTTGCCCCCAGTCCGGTGGCTGCCCGGCAAAGGCGGCTGAGATGGCCTGTGCTGATCGCCAGCGCTTTGGCAAAGTCCGACGCGGTCCAGCTTTCGGACAAGGTTTGCGCAATCAAATCGTCCAGCGCAAAGAGCCGGGCCTGTTTCGGGTTCTGGTCTACCGAGTGCGCGTCCGGCTGTGTTTCGGCCAGTTTGGCAAGCACGGAATGTGCCATACCGACCACCTGTTGTGCACGAAAAGGTGTGGGGTCTGACACGGTGTCACGCAGCACTTGGGTCACCCGTTCAAAGGGCTGGCTGATCGGCCCGACCAGTGGTTGGGACAGCGCTGTAAAGAGCTCGTCGGTGCCCGGAGAAATGGTTTTGACCACGCTTAACGGAAACGAAAATATTTCGCCTTGCGAGCCGGGTTGGAATTGGAATTCATGCGCGCAATATTCTGGAATATATATGAAAAAACCAGAGGGGACATTGTATTTCGCACCGTCGACCGTGGCGTCGATGCCGCCGGATATAACCATGAACAGCTGTGACATCTGACTGTGCCGATGGGGCAGAATGCGCCAATCGTTGATCGGCGCCCGTACCGAGAAGTCCTCAAAATGGATCACGTCCGGAAACTGATCCGGCTCTCCATAAAGCCCAAATGCTGGAATGATGTTTTCACCGCTCATGTTCGATAATTACCATGTCCTGCGCTTTGACGCCATTACCGGGGCGCGTGGTGTGGCTTATTCTTGACCTCCATCGTTGGAGGAGCGGCGGCATGAAGACCGAAGTTGCGATTGTCGGAGGCGGCCCTTCCGGGTTGCTTTTGTCTCAGTTGCTGAACAAGGCTGGTGTGGCAACGGTGGTTTTGGAACGTGCCAGCCGTGACCACGTATTGTCGCGTATCCGTGCCGGAGTGCTTGAAGCGGGAACCGTCGCGATGCTGCGAGAGGCTGGCATTGGTGACCGCATGTCGCGTGAAGGCATTGCGCATAAAGGTTGTTATCTGACGGATGACGACCTGATGGTCCGCATCAACTTTGAAGAGCTGACGGGCACTTCGGTGATGGTCTACGGCCAGACCGAAGTCACGACCGATCTTTACGCGGCCCAGGACGCAATCGGTGCCACGATCATCCACGGCGTCGAGGACGTGGTGATCAACGATGCCGACAGCACGGCGCCCTTTGTCGAATACACGGTGAAAGGCGCGCGCCACCGTCTGGACTGTGCCTACGTCGCCGGATGCGATGGCTTTCATGGGGTCAGCCGCAAAACCATCCCCGGCGACAAGCGCCAAGAGTTTGAACGCGTCTATCCGTTTGGATGGCTGGGCGTGCTGTCGCGGACCCGCCCGGCGCATGAAGAACTGATTTATGCCAATTCGTCGAACGGGTTTCGCGCTGGCGTCAATGCGCAGCGAAACGCTAAGCCGCTACTACATACAGGTGCCGTTGAGCGATACGGTTGAGGCATGGAGCGACGACCGCTTCTGGACCGCTCTCAAAACCTGCCTGCCATCCGAGGTGGCAGCGACAATGGAAACCGGACCGTCGATCGAGAAATCCATCGCGCCTTTAAGGTCATTTGTCAGCGAACCCCTGCGCTGGGGACGCTTGTTTCTTGTCGGGGACGCCGCGCATATCGTGCCGCCAACCGGTGCCAAAGGGCTCAACCTTGCGGTGTCGGACGTGCATTACCTGTATCAGGCGCTGATCGACGCGGTGAAAAAAGGCGATACGGCTGGCATAGACAGCTACTCGAACCGCGCGCTTTTGCGGATTTGGAAAGCCATGCGCTTTAGCTGGCAAATGACGACCATGCTGCATCGGTTTGATGGCGAAGACAGCTTTGCCGCGCAGATGCGCAAGGCCACGTTGCGCCACCTGTCCCAATCTGAATCGGCGCGGCGCGATCTGGCCGAGAACTATATCGGCCTGCCGTTTTGAGTAGGGGTGACGCAGGTGCGTGCGATGGACTAACATTCGCAGACCGGCGATGTCATTTCACAAGCTGTGAAGCGACATGCGAAACAAGGCGTTGAGGAGAGTGCCTGACATGAGAACGCTTACGTCGCAGGGCGTCACGTTGCATATTCAAACCGATGGCCCCGACGACGGTCGTGTCGTGATGTTCGGCAATTCGCTTGGCACCGATTTACGGGTTTGGGACCCGATGCTCCCGTATCTGCCCGAGGGGCTTCGGCTTGTGCGATTTGACAAACGCGGACATGGTCTGTCGGATTGTCCGCAGCCACCATACGCGATCGACACGCTTGTGTCCGACGCCGAGGCGGTGATCGACGCGCTGGGCTTGCGCGATGTCACGTTTGTAGGTCTCTCGATTGGCGGGTTGATCGGGCAGGGGATTGCAGCGCGTCGTCCGGATGTGATCCGAGCACTTGTGCTGATGGACACCTGCCACAAGATCGGGACCCCTGAGATGTGGCAAGACCGGATTGCTGCCGTCCAAGCGGATGGTCTGGCGGGGATGGCGGATGCCATTCTTGACCGGTGGTTCGCGCCCGAGATGCGCAACGATCCGGTCCGGGTTGCGCCTTGGCGCAATATGCTAAGCCGCACACCGAATGACGGCTATATTGGCTGCTGCGCCGCGTTGGCAGAGGCGGATTTTACCGGCGCGACTTCGGGTTTGGCGATCCCGGTGATGGCTATGGTCGGGTCGGAAGACGGATCAACCACACCGGACATGGTGCAATCCACGGCAGCCCTGTGCAACGCGGCTTTTCATGTCATCCCTGACGTCGGTCATCTGCCCTGCGTCGAAGCGCCCGAGCATGCAGGCGCATTGATCCGTGATTTTCTAGAGGACACGCGTGATGTCTGAGTTGTTCGAAAAAGGCATGAAGACCCGTCGCGAGGTTTTGGGCGACGCGCATGTTAATCGTGCGGAAGCCAACAAAACTGAATTTGATGTGCCTTTTCAAACGCTCATCACCGAAGGCGCATGGGGCACGGTTTGGTCGTCCGATGCCATCAGCCGTCGGGAGCGGTCTATGTTGACCTTGGCGCTGCTGGCTGCAACGGGGAATTTCGAAGAAATCCCGATGCACATTCGCGCCACGGCCCGCACCGGAGCAAGCAAGCAGGATGTGATGGAAGTGTTCCAGCATGTTGCGATTTACGCTGGCGTGCCAAAGGCGAACCACGCGATCAAACTGGCCAAGCAGACCTTTGCTGACATGGAGACGTCCGATGACTGACACCGCAGCCCTGATGCCGCGTCGACGGGAGGTGCACCCGGACCCGTACTTTCCCGCATACAAAACGTCGGTCACACGGTCCCCGTCGCTGCCGCTTTTGTCGATGGAGTCGACGCCAAGCGAGGAAACCGGACCGCGTTTCGGCCATAACTCTCTGGGGCCTCTCGATAACAACCTGATCTGCAACTACACGCAAGGCAGCGCGCTGGCGGTTGGCGAGCGCATCCGCGTGCATGGTCGCATTCTCGACGAGACCGGTCGCGCGGTGCCACAGACGTTGGTCGAGATTTGGCAGGCCAATGCGGGAGGGCGGTATCGGCATATCAAGGACACCTATTTTGCGCCGCTTGATCCCAATTTTGGCGGGTGCGGGCGCACGATTACGGATGACAACGGGTATTACGAGTTCATGACGATCCGCCCGGGCGCCTATCCCTGGCCAAACCGTGCGAATGATTGGCGGCCAATGCACATTCATTTTTCGATCTTCGGCCATGCTTTTGGTCAACGTCTGATCAGTCAGATGTATTTCGAGGGTGATCCGCTTATTGATCGATGTCCCATTGCCGCGACCGTGCGGGACCGCAGCCAGTTGGAGCGCTTGGTTGCGCCGCTCGACATGCAGAATTCGCGCGGGATGGATTACCTTGCCTACAGGTTTGACATTGTGCTGCGCGGGCGGCGTCAAACCATGTTCGAAAACAGACCCGAGGGGATGTAAGTCATGACGCAAGCGCTTGATACATTGGTTGAAACCCCGAGCCAAACCGCTGGTCCTTATGTGCATATCGGCTGCATCCCGAGCTTTGCCGGAGTTGACGGGTTATATCCCCAAGACCTTGGTCAAAGCCCCATTGAAGACGGCGCACAGGGCGAGGTGATCGCCATCACCGGGTCGATCTATGATGGTACTGGCTGGGCAATGCGCGACGCGATGCTGGAAAGCTGGCAAGCGGATGCAGCGGGCGTTTATCCAGGTCAGGACGGCGTTGATCCAAAGGTGAGCGGCTTTTGTCGATTTGCCGCCGACAAGGACAGCGGCGAATTCGTTTTGCGGACGATCAAACCCGGCGTGGTCAAGGGCCGCAATGGTCAGGTATTTGCACCGCATATCTCGCTTTGGATCGTGGCGCGCGGGATCAATATTGGCCTTAACACGCGCATTTATTTCGAAGACGAAGATAACAGTACTGATCCGCTGCTCGCCCGCATTGAGCAACGCCCACGAGTGGACACGTTGATCGCCAAGAAAACCGGGGATGGAATGTATCGATTTGATATTCGGCTTCAGGGTGAAGGCGAGACGGTGTTTCTTGACCTGTGATGACAAGCGTTTTTGATCACCCATGGCTATCGGGACTGTTCGCAGACGAGGCGATTGGCGCGTTGTGGTCTGCGGATGCGCAGCTCAAACACATGATCGCGTTCGAGGCGGCATGGTCGCGGAACGGCCATTTGGTGGGTTTGTGGCCCGAGGCCGAGGGCGCATTGGCTGCGGCTGCCGTCGAAAAGATGCAGCTTGCGCCTGAAGACCTGCGGGACGGTACAGCGCAGGACGGGGTCTGTGTGCCAGCTTTGGTGCAGTTTCTAAAAGACCGGAGCGGGGCCGAAGCCATCCACACCGGGGCGACATCGCAGGATGTCATCGACACCGCAACGGCTTTGTCTCTGGTGCAAAGCCTTGACGTGATCGACCAGCGCCTCGCAGCCGTGGCATCTTATCTTGCCGCATTGGAAGACCGCTTTGGCACAGCGTCTTTGATGGGGCGCACGCGGATGCAGGCAGCACATCCGATTACCGTGGCTGACCGGGTGCAGACGTGGCGGTTGCCGCTTGCCACGCATCGCGAACGGTTGGCGCAACTGCGCACCCGCGTGGCATCGGTGCAGATCGGCGGTGCGGTTGGAAACCGCGCGGCGTTGGGCTCTGATGCAGATGATTTTTGCAATGCCGTGGCGCGGGACCTTGGTCTGGCGGCAACAGCCCGCGCATGGCACGCCATGCGGGATGGTCTGACAGAGGCTGCGTCGCTGATGTCGCTGATCACCGGAACGCTGGGAAAAATGGGGCAGGACATCTGCCTGATGGCGCAGCAGGGAATTGACGAGATCACTCTGGCCAGTGGCGGGCGGTCTTCGGCGATGCCACACAAGCAGAACCCGGTTCACGCCGAATTGCTGGTCACATTGGCGCGGTTTAACGCCGTTCAGCTTTCCGGCATGCATCAGGCGATGATCCACGAACAGGAACGCTCGGGGGTGGCGTGGTCGTTGGAATGGATGCTGTTGCCACAAATGGCGCAGGCCACCGGGCGGGCCTTGATGGTTGCCACAACTCTGGTCGCGCAGGTCACGTCGGTTGGGACAAAGGACGCAAGTTCCTAGGTGCTAGAGCGTCCCCAACCAGCTCAAAGTAAAAGGAAAAGTAACATGCCCGACAACAGGGTGATCATCGCAGGTGGCGGCATTGCCGGTTTGTCTCTTGGTCTGACGCTGCACCAGATCGGGGTGCCTTTCACCGTGTACGAGGCGGTACAGGACATGCGTCCTTTGGGTGTGGGTATCAACCTGCAACCCAACGCCGTGCGCGAATTGTTCGATCTTGGTATTACGGCCGACGCGCTGGACAAGGTTGGCCTGCCTGCCGAAGAATGGGCGCTTGTCGGTCTCAACGGGCGCGAGGTCTATGCCGAACCACGCGGGCTGAGCGCGGGGTATCATTGGCCGCAATATGCGGTGCACAGGGGGCAGCTTCATATGTTGCTCTACAACACGTTGATCGACCGTGCCGGCGCGGATGCGGTGCAGCTTGGGAGCAAGGTCACACGCTATGTCAGGGACGGAGCAGGGGTGTCGGCCACAGTTCTGGCCGGAGGTAAGAGTAGGGTCGAAAAAGGCGCGCTCTTGGTGGCAGCCGATGGCATCCATTCCGCAATCCGCGCGCAGATGTACCCGGATCAAACGCCCATTCACTGGGGTGGCGCAGTGATGTGGCGTGGCACGGTCAGGGCCAAGCCGTTGCGCACCGCATCCTCGTTTGTGGGGCTTGGCACGCACCGCCACCGCATGGTGATTTATCCGATCTCGCACCCCGACAAGACCGGAAAGGCTTTGGTGAACTGGATCGCCGAAGTGACGGTTGATGATGCCAAAGGGTGGCAACAGGAAGGCTGGTTCAAACCGGTCGAGATTGACGAGTTTATCCATCATTTCGAGGACTTCCGCTATGACTGGCTGGATGTGCCCGAGATGCTGCGTGCGGCGGATTGCGCCTATGTGAACCCGATGATCGACCGGGATCCGGTGCCAAGCTGGATTGATGGCCCGGTTGCGTTGATGGGGGATGCGGCACACGCGATGTACCCGACCGGATCGAACGGCGCCAGTCAGGCGATTGTAGATGCGCGGGTGATCGGGGCGCGGATGCTTGAGCATGGTGTGACAGCCGCGGCTTTGGCCGCCTATGATGCACAGCTTTGTGGCCCTGTATCGGAACTGGTCCTGCGCAATCGTGGCGCTGGGCCATTCGGCATGCTCAATCTTTTGAACGACCGCTGTGGTGGCGTGTTCGACGATATCGAGGACGTGTTGCCAGCCGCCGAACGCAAGGACTTTATGGCCAAGTACAAGGCTGCCGCAGGGTTTGCGATGGACACGCTGAATGCTGCCCCCGCGATCATTCCCGCAGGTGCACGTATCAGCGGGTGACGCGCAATCCGGCATGCTGCGTTGCCGTCATGCGCGTATCCGGGCCGTCTGGGCCGGACCTCAGATCAGCATGTGTCGCGGATCGCCGATCAGTTTGGCGTAATGCGACAGGAACCGCGCGGCATCGGCCCCGTTGATCACCCGGTGATCATAGGACAAATCCAGTGGGACCATCGGTACCGGGCGCGGCGTGTCGCCGTCCCATACCGTGATGGTCTCGGTCCGCGTTATGCCAAGAATGGCCACTTCGGGCGGATTGACGATAGGAGTGAAGGCGGTGCCGCCGATGCCGCCCAGATTGGTGATCGTCATTGATGCGCCACCCATCTCGTCCGGTTTGACCTTGCGCGCCTGTGCCTTGGACGCGAGTTCTGCAATCTCGGCCCCGATTTGCCACAGCCCTTTGCGGTCGGCATTTCGGATGACGGGCACCATCAGACCATGCGGTGTGTCCACGGCGATGCCGATATGGACATAGTTTTTCAAGTACAGCGTGTCGCCAGCCGCAGAAAGCGATGCGTTGAATCGCGGAAACGCCTTAAGGCACCGCGCCAGTGCTGCGACGTGAAACGCCAGCGCGGTCAATTTGACACCTCGCGACTGCGCCTCGGATTTCAGGCTTTGGCGGAATGCCTCAATGGCGCTGACATCGGCGCGGTCATGATGCGTGACTGCCGGGATCAGTGCCTGTGCGGCCGCCAGATTGCGCGCGGCAACTTGGGCAAACCGGCTCATTGGTTCTTCGATCACGGACCCGTATTGGCTGTGATCCACATCCCAATACGAGGTGTCGCCTGTTTGGGGTGTTGCCGCCGGGGCTGCTGCGCGATCAAGGTCCTCGGGGCCGATGGTACGGCGCCCGAGTTTCCTGGCGAGGGCTTCAATCTCGACCCCTTTTTCGCGGGCGAGGCGCCGTGTGGCGGGGCTTGCTACGAAGTCTGCCATGTTTGCTCCTTTACCAGCTTGCCGAGATGTATTGGGTTTCCATGAATTCGAGCATGCCTTCATGCCCACCTTCACGTCCAAGCCCGGATTGCTTGGTGCCACCAAAGGGGGCGGCGGGGTCACTGACGAGACCGCGGTTCAGGCCGACCATGCCGTAATCCAGCCGTTCACAGACCTGCAGTGCGCGTTTGAAATCGGCAGAAAATACATAGGCAACAAGGCCGTATTCGGTGTTGTTCGCACGTTGGATGACCTCTTCTTGATCGGCGAAGGTCTGGATCGCAGCCACGGGGCCGAAGATTTCATCCTGCACACAATCCGCGTCTTCGGACACATTCGACAGCACCGTGGGCGGGTAATAGAACCCCTTGCCCTCGGGAACCTCTCCGCCGCATTCAACCTTGGCACCTTTGGCAACTGCGTCAGCGACAAACTCGGCCACCTTGTCGCGAGTGTCGGCATTGACCAGAGGCCCGACATCGACCGATGGATCGGTCCCGTCGCCCATTTTGAGCGCGGACATGCGATCTGTCAGTCGTTTGGTGAAGTCCTCAGCTATGGTCTCGTGGACATAGATGCGATTGGCCGCTGTGCAGGCCTCGCCCAGATTGCGCATCTTGGCCAGCATTGTGCCTTCGATGGCGGTGTCCATGTCGGCATCTTCGAGCACCACCACGGGCGCGTTGCCGCCCAGCTCCATTGCGGGCTTCAGCACCTGATCAGCCGCAGATTTCAGAAGCTTGCGACCGACACCCGTAGAGCCGGTAAAGCTGACCACTCGCACACGCGGGTCATGCAGCATGTGATCCACCAACGCGCCGGTTTTGCGCGACGGGAGGACATTGACCAACCCGGCAGGCACACCGGCCTCCTCCAGCAGCGGCATCAACGCGAGCATGGTCAGCGGTGTTTCCGAGGCGGGTTTGATGATCACGCCACAACCTGCCGCGAGCGCAGGCGCTATTTTCCGTGTGCCCATGGCTGCAGGGTAATTCCACGGGGTCACCAGTACGGCCAGACCTGCGGGCTTGTGCTGGACTACAATGCGCGCGCCGCTTGCAGGGGCGTGGGTGATCAGACCATCCGCGCGCACCGCCTCTTCGGCAAACCAGCGGAAAAACTCTGCAGCGTATGTCGCCTCGCCTTTGGCGTCGGTGCCAGCTTTGCCGTTTTCAAGCGTGATCAGATGGGCAAAGTCATCAAGCCGTGATGTCATCAACTCCCATGCCTTCCGCAACACCTCAGAGCGTTCGCGCGGTGTGCGTGCGGCCCAGTCTGTCATCGCTTTTTCGGCGGCATCCAGTGCTTTGTCCGCATCTGCTATGTCGGCTGAGGCCACAGAGGCGATCACCTCTTCGGTGGCGGGGTTGATGACGTCAAAACGGTCGGCTGTCTTGTGCCATCCGCCGTCGATGTAAAGATCGGTAAAGTCCATGTCGGTCCCCAGAAATGTCAAAGCAGATGGCGAAGCGGTTCGTCGATCCGCCCTGCAAAATCGGTGAGTAGCTGGACAGCGGCGTGCGCATCCAACTGGTCGGCGGCGCAGTCGAGGGTCAGTTTCAATCCCTTGCGCCGGGGTGTGATGGTGATGACCGGTGCAGTGTCGCCGCCCATAACCGCGCTCCGCAGCGCGGTACCGCGCAGGTCGCGCAGGATCAGGTCGGGCGCCGCATCGGTCTGCACCACATCAGACAGACTGTTGGTGTCAGCCATCGCATATGTTTTCGATGTGCCGAAGCGGTCCACCGCAACGATGGCGGCGTTGGGCAACGCTGCAGCAGCCAATCCGGCAAGCACAGCATCGGCATCCGTCAGCCCATGTGTCTCAGCGGCCCAGGTGATAAAGCCGGACAAACGATCACCCGAGACTTTGGCCACAAGATGGTGAGTTGCAGAGGCGACCGAATGGCCCGAAGCAGGCGCTTTGGCCAATTCGTTAAGTGTTTCAAGGTCGCGGGTGTGGTAGGGCTGAGGATGGCCCGCCTTCACAAGCAAAGCCAGATCGAGCCCTTGCTCCATCGCAAGACGCCGCAGCTTGGGTGAGGCAAGAATGCGCCCACCGTCTGGCTGAATTTTCGGCGTTGGTGCGACTGGCGCATCTTCGGCCTTTGCGGGCGACGGCGTTTCTACTATTTGCGCAGTGGCCGGAGCAACCGGGGCTGTGGTGACACTGCGCGCAACGGGTGCGTCCGGCTTGTCGGAACTGATGATCGCCACCGGTTGTCCGACAGGCACGTTTTCTCCGGCCTCTGCCAAAGTCGCGGCAAGAAAGCCATCAGTGCCAGCTTCAACCTCCATCGTGCTTTTGTCAGTTTCAACTTCGAACAGCACATCGTCTGCTTTGACCGCGTCACCCGGCGATTTTTGCCAACTGACCAACAGCCCGGTGTCTTGTGCCATGCCAAGCTGTGGCATGGTCACGGGCTTGCCTTCGGGCAGTGCATCAGCAGGCTCATCTAACGCGGGCGCGGCAGGGACGGACGGCCCATCTTCATCAGCACTGTCCGAGATGCGCGCGATGACGGCACCGACCGCGACGTCTTCGCCCTCGGCTGCGGATACGCCTGTCAGAAAGCCGCTGGCCTGCGCTTCGACCTCCATCGTGGCCTTGTCGGTTTCCACCTCGAACAGCGCATCCCCCTTGGTCACCGCATCACCCGGAGCCTTGAGCCATGACACGATCTTGCCCTCATCCTGCGCCATGCCCAGTTGAGGCATTGTCACATCATGCGGCATGGATCAGCTCCCCGGAGCACAGTTTGCGCGCTTGTTCCGCCACCGTTTCCGGTGTCGGCACGGTGATGTCTTCCAAGGCGGGGCTGAACGGAACGGGCACGTCCATCGCGCCCATGCGCACCACGGGCGCATCCAGATGGTAGAACGCCTTTTCGTTCAAACGCGACGCGATCTCCGACGTGACACCATAGCTCTGGTGGCCCTCGTCTATCACGATTGCACGGCTGGTTTTCTTGACACTTTGGATCAGCGTGGCCTCGTCCAGCGGCACAATGGTGCGCGGGTCGATGACCTCGGCCGCGATGCCGTCTTTCGCGAGCATTGCGGCAGCCTTTTCTGCCACTTGGACCATCGAAGACGTCGCGATCAGCGTGATGTCCTTGCCCTCACGCTTCACATTGGCCTCACCGAAGGGGATCAGGTAGTCCTCTTCCGGCACCGGGGCCTTGTCCTGATACATCAACTTGTCTTCAAAGATCACAACCGGATTGTTGTCGCGGATGGCGGCCTTCATCAGGCCCTTCGCCTCATAAGCCGAAGAGGGCATTGCCACCTTGAGACCGGGGATATGAGCCACAAGCGCTTGCAAAGACTGCGAGTGCTGCGCGGCAGATCGCCGTGTCGCGCCCATATTGGTGCGCAAAACCAGCGGCACATTCAGCTTGCCGCCAGACATGTAATGGATTTTGGCCGCCTGATTGCAGAGCTGGTCCATGATCAGGAAGATAAAATCGCCAAACATCAGGTCGACGATTGGCCGCGATCCGGTCATCGCAGCGCCGACGGCAATGCCCATGAAACCGGGCTCTGCGATGGGCGTGTCGATGACGCGCTCCGTGCCGAATTCCTCGACCAGACCGGACAGCACCTTAAAGGGGGTTCCGGCCTCGGCCACATCTTCGCCCAGCAGGAACACGGTTGGATCGCGCCGCATTTCCTCGGCTATGGCCTCGTTCACGGCCTGGGACAGGGTGATCTCTCTCATGTCGGTCTCTCCTCAGTCCGCGTACACATGCATGTCCACTTCGGACACATCGGGATATTTGGCCGCCTCAGCATAGGCGACCGCCTCGGCGGCATCCTTTTCGATCTCGGCATTCATCGCTTCGATCTCGGCATCGGTCGCGATGCCTTCGGCCACAAGGTAAGACCGGAAACGAATGATCGGATCGCGGTTTTCCTTCCAATCCTTCTCTTCGTCTTTGGACCGGTAATATTCACGGTTGATGTCGCCCACATGGTGACCGTGATAGCGATAGGTTTCCAATTCGATGAAGAACGGGCCTTCGCCCTTGCGGCACCGCGCAACCAGCTTTTGCGTCAACTCGTTCACCGCAAGCACGTCTTGGCCGTCGACCTTGAACGCTTCGATGCCGAACGCTTCAGCGCGGGCTGTAATAGACCCTGCGGCGATTTCTTCTGTCTTGGTGTATTCGGAATAGCCGTTGTTTTCACAGGCATAAATCACCGGCAGGTTCCAAAGTGCTGCCATGTTCATGACTTCGTACAACAGTCCCTGCGCGGTCGCCCCGTCTCCAAAGAAACAGACCGTCACATCGTCGTGACCCAGCAGCTTTGCCCGCAATGCGGATCCTGTGGCGATGCCCATGGAGCCACCAACAATGGCGTTGGCCCCTAGGTTGCCATGGCTCTGATCGGCGATGTGCATTGATCCGCCTTTGCCGCGGCAATAGCCTTCTTCCTTGCCCAAAAGCTCGCAGAACATTTCCTTGAACTCGGCACCTTTGGCGACACAATGACCATGCCCCCGGTGGGTTGATGTGATGCGGTCGTCATCGGTCAGCGCTTCGCAAATGCCCACTGCCACGGCCTCTTCGCCGGAATACATATGGGTGAGGCCCGGCATCTTGGCCGATAGGTAAAGCTGGTTTGCGTTATCCTCGAAGGTGCGGATGCGCATCATCTGGCGATACATGCGCAGATAATCTTCGGTGTTCGTCTTGGCCTTTGCCATTGGTTCCCTCCCAAAGGGGGCAAGGGCGCGCGGCCCCTGCTTCATCTTGCCCAATAAACTCCCGCCGGAGGCGTCCCCCGGCGGGGCTGTTCAATACCGGTTGGCGATTGGCAGCTCTTCGGCGGGGAAGAGACTGATCACTTCGCAACCGGTTTCCGTCACCACGACCTCTTCCTCGATCCGCGCCGCGGAATAGCCGTCGCTGGCCGGGCAATAGGTTTCGAGCGCGAACACCATCCCGGTCTGGATCTCCATCGGGTGATCAAGACTGACCGCACGGCTGATGATGGGACGTTCGTGCAGGGCAAGGCCCAGACCGTGACCGAATTGCAGACCGAAGGCCTGATCCTCGTTGTCAAACCCGAGCGATTGCGCCGTCGGCCAGACCTCGGCCACCTTATCGGTGCTGACACCGGGCTTGATCATCGCAATCGACGCGTCGATCCATTCACGCGCTTTCTTGTACGCATCATTCTGCGACGGCGTTGCGCGGCCCACGTTGAACGTGCGGTAATAGCAGGTGCGGTAGCCCTGATAGCTTTGCAGGATGTCAAAGAACGCCTGATCGCCGGGGCGGATCAATCGGTCGGTAAAGTTATGCGGGTGCGGGTTGCAGCGTTCGCCGGAAATCGCGTTGATCGCCTCGACGTCATCCGATCCCATTTCGTAAAGCAGCTTATTGGACATGGCGACGATATCGTTCTCGCGCACACCGGGTTTCAGCTCTTCGTAGATCATGTGGTAGACGCCATCGACCATGGCGGCGGCTTGCGTCAAAAGCTGGATTTCGTCCCAGTTCTTGATCTCGCGCGCCGCCAGCATGATCTGCTGACCGTCGACCACGTTCAGGCCCTCTTCCTTCAGCGCGTGGAACATGGCGGTTTCGGCATAATCCACACCGACCGGCATATCGGCCATGCCTGCATCTTTGATCAGCTGTGCGATCATCTTGGCGTATTTCCGCATCAGGCCGAATTCGGGCGGGATCGTGCCGCGCATGCCGACAACGCCGGCAAGGCAGTGGTCCGGCTCGAGCCAGTCCGAGTGCCGTTTGTGGTGTACCGCAGCCGACCCAAAGTCCCAGACATAGGGGCTGTCGTCGCCGGTCAGCAGGCAGAAGCGGCACATCTTGTCCCGTTCCCATTCACCGATCTTGGTGGCTGTGACATAGCGGATGTTGTTCACGTCGAACAACAACAGCGATCCGGCTTGGGAATTCTGCAAGGACTGCCGCGTGCGGGACAGGCGGTAGCGGCGCAAACGGTCGTGATCGACGCGGCGTTCGAAATCGACAGAGGTGTGACCCCATGCGGGCAGGCGTTCCCGCCATTCCCAGTTGGGTTCAAGATCCTGCGGCGTCAGCAGGTTGGGCATCAGTGCGCGAGACATGAGTAGCTCCTTTCGGGTGCAGCAAAGCGCACCCGGTGTGTTCAATTAATCAAAGGGTTGATGGGTTACTTCGTGACCCAGCCGCCATCGATGGAGATCATCTGGCCGGTCATATAATCGCTGTCGTGAGATGCGAGAAACGAGGCTGTGCCGGTGATATCATCCGGGTAGGAGACCCGCTTGATGACAAGATTGTTGGCGACGATGTCGTCATAGGCCTGACCTTCGCGTTCCTTGAACCCGATTTCGACAAGGTCTTTGTCCAATTGTTCCCAAAGCGGTGTCACAACAACGCCCGGTGCATATCCGTTGACGGTGATGTTGTGTTCAGCCAAGCCGAGGGCGCCGCATTCGGTCAGGGCCAGACAGCCATATTTCGAAGTGCAGTAAACGGTCACATCCACCAGCGGTTTGCGCGACGCGATAGAGCCGACATTGATCAGCTTGTAGGGATGATCTTCCATCGGACCCTGGGCGATCATCTGGCGTGCGGTTTCCTGCATGCCCAGCCACATCGCCTTGGTGTTGACGTTCATGATCATGTCCCAGTTGTCTTCGTCGATATCCATGAAGAACCGGGGCTTGTTCAGACCAGCATTGAAAAGACCCACGTTGATCGACCCGAAGGCATCAACGGTGGCCGCGACTGCGGCGGCGTTGTCTTCGCGCTTGGTTACGTCCATTTTGACCGCAATGGCCTTGCCGTTTCCGGCGGCATTGATCCGGTCCGCGACGACCTGTGCTTCATCCCCGTCAAGATCGCCAAGACAGACATTTGCGCCTTGAGCCGCGAAGGCTTCGGCATTGGCCTGACCCATGCCACGCGCGGCACCGGTGATCAGGATATTCTTACCTTTGAGGCGATTGGGGTCCATGGTTTCCTCCCTAAGTGACCTGTTGTCTCATGAAATCTTCGGCGCGCGCCTGCGCACGGTCGAGCGCCTCGCGTGGGGAGACGATCCCACGCAGCATGTCGTGAAGTTCGTGTCCGCAGATGCGTACGATGTCCGAGATTTGCGGAATCGGCGGGCGGGGCCAGAACTGGAGTTCGTCGCGCCATGACATCTGGTCCACGAGTTCGAAAATCGGGGACAGGCGGCGCACCTCCGGGTCTGCGCCAACCGAATATCTCGGGGCTGTGCGGCTGCCGCTTTGGGCATAGAGCTTTTGGGCGCCCGGCGATGTGAAAGCGACCAGCGCTTCGACCGTATCTTCGACCCGGTCCTCGGCAAGATTTGCCGGCACACAGAACACATAGCCGCCGACTGGGGCGATGGGGGCACCTTCGGGGCCATGCGGGTGCGGCAGGTATCCGGTATTGCCATGCGCCGAACAGCTGTCGTCCAGTTCGAAGTACGGGGCCAGCAAAGTATACCCATATGCCATCGCCACCTTGCCGGACGCATAGGGGCGGATCCGTTCATACCAGGACATCGACAGGATATCGGGCGGTGAATATTGCAACAGCTGCATAAGATAGTCGGCCGCCGCATGTGCGCGGTCGGTGTTCAGTCTTGGGCGCAGGTCATCGCGGTCAAGATGGTCGGCGTCATAGCCGCCTGCAATCTTGGGCAGGTCGATGATTGGCTGACCAAAAGCCGCGCAGGTCATCATGAACGTATGGCCAAGCGCTGTGCCACGGGCCGCGTTCCAGGCAACGCCATACTGACCGCGCCGCGGATCGTGAAAGTGCCGCGCCGCGTCGATGACGGCATCTGTTGTGACCGGCGGCTCCAACCCCTCGGAGGCAAACCAGTCTTTCCGGTAGAACATCAATTCGGGTGTTGTCTGGCTTGGCACGCCATAGGGGCAGCCGTCCCAATGCGCCGCCTTCCAGCCCGCAGTATGGAAATCTGCCGGATCAAGGCGCGACACATCCATGACATCGGTCAGGGGACGGATCACGCCCTTCTTGGCAAATTCGCCCAGCCAAGGCAGATCGACAGCGATCAGGTCATAACGGCTCTTGCTGCGTTCGCTGTTGCGAAGGGCCTCTTCGCGCAGGCGGTCGATCGAAAAAGCGCGTTGATGAATATTCGTTCCGACAAGCTGTTCGAACTGACGCTTGAGATTGTCCATCACCATGAATGTGGGGTCGCCATGAACCAGAATCCGCAGCCCTCCTGACAGCTTGAGCGGTTGGGGCAGGGCGCTGGGTGGGGTGATGGTGGCTCGGGTCGCTTGGTATGACCCGCCATAATAGTAGTTTTCGTCTACGTCTTTGTCGGGCGTTCCGTTGAACGACACACGCGCCATGCGGTCGATGCGGTCTGCCAACTGGCTGAACTGTTCCAACAAGGCCGGGCTTGGATGGAGTGAAAAACTCTTTCCACTTTTCGTGCGGGCGCGCTGTTCCAGAAGCCCGGTGTCCTTGAGTTCGGCCAGTTTTCGCGTCGCGGTCGCGTATGGCACACCCGCCGCGGCGACCATCGACGAAGGGGACACCAGCCGCCCTTCGGAATGGCTTTGCAGAAGGTGCAAGATCATGTTCAAGTGCGGGTTGGGCGTGTTTGGCTCTATCGACGTATCCAGCTCTACGCAGAGGGATTTCAGAAACGTGACCACCCGCTCCAATTCAGGGCCGGTCACCGGAACGGGTGACACGACCGGCCGCTTCACCGGCTTTTGTCCAAATTGGATATTATCTGAGAGAGCTTCGTGCATTGTCTCTTTGTCGGGTGAGGGCTTGGAGCGGTTCTGCGAGTCGTTCATGACGTCACCTCTTGAAAATGTTCAAACTGACTGGCTTCGGATATCTGATAAATATCCAAAATGGATATAAAATTATCCAAAATGAGAAAAACAGTGCATTCGTCGCGTCGCGAAATATCGCTGGATAAGGATAGATTGCACCGGGTCTACGCCGGGCTGGGAGGACAGCTGCAATCGTGAGAACAACACCCCTTGGGAGGAAGACGTTATGAAAAAGACACTTACAGCAGCACTGGTGGCATCCACAGCAATGACAGGCGCAGCATTGGCGGAATCGCACGGCGGCAAAATGACCATCGGCATCACGCAGAACAATGTGGGCGTCGACAGCTATCAGACCACATACGAAAAGGCCTTCATCGAAGCGACTGACGCCAATGATATGGTGGATGCGGTTGTTCTGGATGCAGGCGGCGACGTGGCGCGTCAGATTGCGCAAGTCGAAGACCTGATCCAGCAGGAAGTCGATGCGATCATCATCTGGCCGACAAACGGCGAAGCGGTAATCCCTGCGGTTCGCAAGGCGCATAATGCGGGTATTCCGGTCATCGTCACCAACTCCAACATTGCCGAGCAAGGCTTTGATTTCGTGGCAAGCTTCTCTGGTCCGGACAACATCACACAAGGCTCCCGCTCTGCCGAGATCATGTGTGACAAGTTCAAGGACATGGGCATCGAAAACGAAGCGCGCGTGGTCCAGATTTCCGGTCAGCCCGGATACACCACCGCGATCGAACGTCAGAAGGGTTTCGACGATCGCCTGCCCGAAGTCTGCCCGAATGTGACGCTGGTCGAAACCCAGCCGGGTGACTGGAACCGCGAAAAGTCGCAGCAGGTCATGGAAGCATTCCTGGTCAAGTACGACGATATCGACGGTGTGTATTCGGGTGACGACAACATGGGCGTTGGCGCATTGAACGCTGCCAAGGCTGCCGGTCGCGAGGGCATCATCTTTGTAGGTGCGACCAACTTTGCGGTTGGCTACGAAGCGATGGCGGCAGGCGAATACTGGGGTTCGATCTATCAGTCCCCGGTTGATGATGCGCGCGCCGCTCTGAAAACGGCAATCGACGTTCTGAATGGTGAGGACGTTCCGTTCCTCAACTACTTCGACACGCCGAAGATCACACAGGACAACATGGGCGACTTCACAAAACCCGTCTTCTGATCTCCTCCCGGATGGCGCGGGGCGGCACGTCTGCCTCGCGCCTTCTGATCCTTTACCGACGATAGAATGGATGGGCGAGATGACAGGAGTCTTGGGGCGGTCATGTATCGTGACCGGCGCGGCGCAAGGTATAGGCCGCGCAATCGGTGAGGCGCTTTTGGCAGAAGGCGCAAACGTGTGTTTTGCTGATATCAACGCCGATAAAGTCGCCGAAGTGGCCGACGCAAATGCACACCGGGCGAGCACGTCTGGCAGCAAAGTTACTCATGCGGCGGTAGACGTCACGGATCGCGCGCAGGTCAAAGAAATGATCGCACATGCGGTCGAAACCTTTGGCAGGCTGGACGTCAAATTCAACAATGCGGGCGTCAACAAGCCGATGAATTTCCTTGATGTGACCGAGGACAACTGGAATTTCATCATGGGAATCAACGGGCTGGGCTGTATGATCGGCATGCAAGAGGCCGCGCGCCAGATGATTGCCCAAGGCGGCGGTGGCAAGATCATCAACACCGCAAGCATCGCAAGCCGCCAAGGTTTTGATAACGTGGCGCCATACTGCGCCAGTAAATGGGCTGTCGTGTCGTTGACGCAATCTGGCGCGCGGGATCTGGCCAAGCATGATATTACCGTGACAGGGTTCGCCCCGGGCGTGGTGGCGACGGAAATGTGGGAACAGGTCGATCAAGACCTCATGGCCATCGGCGCGGCCGAGCGTCCGGGGCAGGCCATGGAAGAGTTCTCGTCAGAAATACTAAAAGGGCGTGTTGCCCGCCCCGAAGACATCACCGGGACCACAACGTTTCTGGCCTCTGCGGCCAGTGACTACATGACAGGGCAGATCGTGATGATCGACGGGGGAATGACATTGGTGTGACGGCACAGGCCGCCAGCACCCTTGGGAGGAAGACATGGCAGAACTGACGAAACAAGGCATCGGGAGATTCCTTGCCAAACAAGGCATCCTGATTGCATTTGCAGTGTTCATGATCGGTTTTGCGCTGGCAAATCAGCGCTTTATTGCACTTGATAACATCTCTGGCGTGATCCGGTCGTCGGCTATTTTAGGTGTGATGGCGCTGGGGGTGACCTTTGTCGTCATAGGTGGAAACCTTGACCTGTCTGTTGGATCAATGATGTCATTCTCGACGATTGTGGTGCTCGATCTGCACGACAAAATCGGTCCGACCCTTGCGATCCCGGCGATGTTTGGCCTGACCCTCGCCTTGGGGGCGTTCATCGGGTTTTTGGTCGGCTATCTCAAATTGAATTCCCTCATCGTCACATTGGGCATGTTATCGGCGATCCACGGTTTGACGCTGACATGGTCAGGCGGTCAGAACATGGACATCGCAGACAAGAGCGGAACTTGGTTTTCGGTCTTTGGGCAAGGCAGCGTGGCCGGAGTGCCCGTGCCCATTCTGATCTTTGCAGGATTGGCCATCGTCTTGAGCCTTGTGCTTGCGAAAACGCCATTCGGTCGCAAGGTTTATGCAGTGGGTGGCAACGGCAAAGCGGCAACGTTTTCGGGCATTCCCCGCGCCCGCATCGTCTTTATGACCTACCTGATTTCCTCTTTCTGCGTTGCCTGCGCCGGTCTTTTGCAAGCCAGCCGCAGTCTTGGCAGTCAGAACACTGTTGGGCAGGGACTCGAGCTCGAGGTTCTGGCTGCCGTCATTCTGGGGGGAGCGTCGCTGCTTGGTGGATCGGGGACGATCTTCAAAACAGTGATCGGTGTGTTGATCCTCGGATTTATCCAGAATGGGCTGCTGCTCATGGGTCTCGCGTTCTACGTCCAATACGTCGTGACGTGGGTCATTATCATCCTTGCCGTGTGGCTGGATATTGCCGCCAAACGCGGCCGCCTTTGGTCGCAGATCGCGTAAGGAACAGAGCCATGAACAAGGACAACCTCGTCAAGCAGGGTGCCATCTGGGCCTTCATCGTATTCGAATTGATCTTCTTTTCGATCGCTGGCTCGTATCTGTCGGTCTCCGAGAGCGCCTTTATGGATTTCGACAACATGCTGTTGTTGCTCAAACAATCGGCCCCCATCGGGATCATTGCGGTGGGCATGACGATCATCATGATCAACGGCAATATCGACCTGTCTGTCGGGGCGACCTATGCGCTCTCGGCAATCGTCCTGCTGGATAGCATGACTTGGCCGTTCATGCAGTCGATGGGCGATTGGGCAATCCCGCTGGCGTGGATTTTCGCGCTGCTGACGGGCATCGTTCTGGGCGCGATCAACGGCCTGATTGTTTGGAAAACCGGTGTCGACGCGTTCATTGTCACTCTTGGGTCAATGCTTGGCTATCGTGGTCTAGTGTTCATGTATAATGGTGAACAACCCACCAGCCACCTGAACTGGACGTTGGTTGATTTCGCCGAAGCGCAGTTTCTGGGGTTGCACACGGCGACATGGTTCTTGTTGGGCGCCACGCTGGTTCTGTGGCTCCTGATGACCAAGACGGTGCACGGTCGGAACGCCTATGCCATAGGGAACAACCGCGAAGCCGCCGTCAATGCTGGCATTCGGGTTGGGCCGCATTTCTTGTGGAATTTCATGTTGATCGGCTTTCTGGCGTCGCTGTCGGCGGTGGTGTTCTACTCGGAATCCGGGTCGGTCAATCCCAATGACGGCATGCTTTACGAGCTTTGGGCCATCACCGCCGTTGTGCTGGGAGGGACCAAACTGACCGGCGGCTATGGCTCGATAATCTCGACCTTGGGCGGCGTGATCGCGATCCAGCTTTTGCGCAAAGGGCTAGGCCATATCGGGGCCGACACGGAAACCGTGAACCTTGTCATCGGTCTCATTCTGATCGCCGTTCTGTTTCTGGACCGCCAGCTGAACCGCAAGGGCAAAGAGGAGTTGAAGACATGACCGATCAAACCCCGGTTCTGCGGCTCGAAGATATCGTTAAAACCTTTCCTGGTGTACGGGCCTTGGATGGCGTGTCCTTCAGCGTTCTGCCCGGTGAGGTGCACGCGCTGATGGGCGAAAACGGGGCGGGGAAATCCACTCTGATGAAGGTGTTGGGCGGTATCCTGCAACCGAATGAAGGCCGCATCTTTATCGAAGAGGCACCCACGGTCATGACCACCCCGGTTCAGGCCAAAGCCAAAGGTGTGGTGTTCATCCACCAAGAGCTTAGCCTCGCCGATGAACTGACAGTGGCAGAAAATATCTGGCTGGGGGAATTGCCGCTCAAGTCGTTTGGACGTGTGAACTGGACCAAGCTTTACGAGGACACGAATGAGATCCTGAAGCAGCTGAATGTCGGGTTCGACGCGAAAACCCGGGTCGGCGATCTTTCTATTGCCAACCAGCAAATGGTCGAGATTGCCCGCGCGTTGACGGTTGATCCCAAGGCGGTGATTTTTGACGAGCCGACAGCGTCTCTTACGGATGCGGAAAAAGTGGTGCTCTTTGACGTAATCTCGGACCTGCAGGCCAAGGGCGTCGGGATCATCTATATTTCGCACCGCATGGAAGAGATCTTCAAGATCACCGACCGGATCAGCGTTTTACGGGATGGTCAGTATCGCGGCACCCTGAACACCCGCGAAACCAACGAAGACGAGGTCACCCAACTGATGATCGGGCGCAGCCTTGATCTGTCCCGCAACGCATCGCATCACGAAATGGGCGATGTCGCGCTTGAGGTGCGTGGGCTTAGCTGCGGCAAGCTTTATCAGGATGTCAGCTTCTCGGTTCGCAAAGGCGAGGTGTTGGGGTTCTACGGCTTGGTCGGCGCTGGCCGTACCGAGATCGCCGAGACCATTTTTGGTCTGCGGGATCCGTCTGCGGGGCAGATCCTGCTGAATGGTGCAGAGGTCCAAATCAAGTCACCTGTCGATGCAATCGCCAATGGCATTTCACTGGTGCCCGAAGACCGCAAGGGGCAGGGGCTTGTGTTGGGCATGAACTGCCGGGACAACATGACCTTGCCGCAGGTTGATGATCTGACCGCTGGTCCTTTTGTCAGTGATGGCGCCGAAGTTGCGATCTTTGATCAATACCGTGACAAGCTGGATATCCGCACGCCGGGGTGGCGCCAGACGGTTGGTAACCTGTCGGGCGGAAACCAGCAAAAGATTGTCATCGGCAAGTGGCTGTCGATGCATCCCGAAGTGTTGATCGTGGACGAACCCACCCGCGGCATCGACGTTGGCTCAAAATCCGAAATCCACAACCTGATCCGCGATCTGGCGGCACAAGGCTATGCGGTCATCGTCATCAGTTCGGAAATGCCCGAAGTGCTGCATGTCTCTGACAGGATCGTGGCGATGTATTCCGGCAAGGTGATGCGCGAATTCACATCGGAAGAAGTGACCGAAGACAGCCTGATCCAAGCCATCTCGGGGATCACCAGCGACAAAGTCGCCTGATATGCGCGTCGGATTTGCCGGGCTTGGACGTATGGGCACCCATATGGCCGAAAACCTTGTGACGGCGGGTCACGAGGTCACTGTCTGGAACCGCACGCTGGAAAAGGCGCAGGCCTTGGCTGATCGAAAGGGGTGCGCCGTTGCGCAGACCCCGGCCGCGCTGGCCAAGTCGTCTGAAATTGTGGTGACAATGCTGGCTGATGACCGGTCGTCAGAGGCGGTTCATCTGGGTGCTGAGGGCCTTTTCGCAGGACAGGGCGCGCAGGTCTTTGTGGAAATGGGAACGATGTCACCCAACCATATCCATGCGCTGAACAAGGCTTGCCCGAAGGGTTGCACCGTAATCGATGCACCGGTGTCCGGCGCGACCCAAGCGGCGGCCGATGCGCAACTGCTGATCATGGCGGGATGCTCTCCAGAGACCGCTTCTCGGCTGAAACCCGTCTTTGAGGCATTGGGCCGAAAGACGATCTGTCTGGGCCAATCAGGCGCGGGCGCGGTGATGAAGCTGGCGGTCAATTCCCTGATCCACGGGCTGAACCAAACGCTTGCCGAGGCTCTGACGCTCAGCGAAGCGGCGGGCATTGCGCCGCACACGGCGTTTGACGTGATCGAAAACAGTGCCGCCGCCGCCCCCATGCTGTCTTATCGCAAGCCGCTGTACCTTGATGAGGCCGCGCATGATGTAACCTTCACCGTGGCTTTGGCGCGAAAGGACATGGAAGTGACTGCCGAACTGGCCGATGCGCTTGGCACCGCGATGCCGCAAGGGGCGGTCACCCTCGACACGCTCCGTCGCGCAGAAGAGGCGGGTTTCGGCGCGCGCGACATGGCGGCGATGGTGAATTTCATGCGAAAGGAAAACGAATGAAAGCGGCATTATTTGTTGGTGGCTGGGAAGGCCACACACCTACGCATTTTGCCGATTGGTACAAAGACCTGTTGCAGAACAACGGGTTCGATGTTGATGTATACACCACGCTTGAACCTCTTGAGCGCCCCGACGATCTGGCCGATCTCGACCTGATCACGCCGATCTGGTCGTCGGCCCGGTCAGGCCACCAAGAAGAGTTCGGCAACATGACCAAGCCTCAGGAAGACGGTCTCCTCAAGCTCATTGGTGACGGTTGCGGGTTGGCCGGATGGCATGGGCATATGGGCGACGCGTTCCGCGACAGGCCAACCTATCACTTTCTGATCGGCGGGCAGTTTGTGGCGCATCCACCCGGCTGGCCCGACAACCTTCAGCCCAAAGAAGATTACATCGACTACGACGTGACCATCTGCCAGCCGGATCACCCCTTGGTCAAAGGCATCCGCAGTTTCAGGATCACGTCAGAGCAGTATTACATGTTGACCGACCCGTCGAACAATGTCCTGGCGACAACCACGTTCTCGGGCGATCACCTGTGGTGGATCGAAGGCACGGTGATCCCTGTCACCTGGACAAGGCGCTGGGATAAAGGGCGGGTGTTTTATTGTTCGATCGGCCATGAATTGGACGATCTGAAAGTGCCGCAAGTGACCGAAATGATCCGGCGTGGTGCCATTTGGGCGGCAGAAGGCAAGGCGGGCGCTTAACCCGACAGGGTGCTGCCCGACCGCAACCAGTCGGGCAGCGCAACCTGACTTACCAGGAATTATAAGCCAGGTATTTACCCGACATCTCAAGCTTCACCCGGTCGCCTTTTTCATGCGGCACGCGGGTCAGTTGCATGTCAAAGTCGATGGCCGACATGATACCGGTGCCAAACTTCTCTTCGATCAGCGCCTTAATGGTGGGGCCATAGACGCCGACGATTTCATACAAGCGATAGATGCAGGGGTCAGTCGGAACCGACTGTTCCCAAACTTTGGTGGGTGGCTCTTCCAGGACGCTGGCCGCTTCCTGTGGCAGCCCCATAAGGGACACCAATGCCTCGGCCTTGTCTTTGGGGAAGGCGTTCATGCCCATACAGGCGGAATGCGTCCAGACCGGAGACATGTCGATCTTCTCGGCGATGCCCTCCCATGTCATGCCTGCCTGCTTTTTGGCGGACAGGATCATCATCGTCACGTCTTCTTTGGTCATCATGACTGGCACCTCGTAATTGTCTTTCATTGGGTTTCCTCCTGGGTCGAATAGTGAAAATTGCGTGTTAAAGCTCAAGCTCGGTCAGGCCGGGGTGGTCATCGGGGCGTCGGCCCTGCGGCCAGTGAAACAGGCGTTCGGCGCCGGTAATCGGCACGTCATTGATTGAAGCATGACGCACGGCCATGTAGCCGTTTGCATCAAACGCCCAGTTTTCGTTGCCATGGGCGCGGAACCACTGGCCGTCTTCGTCGTGCCACTCGTAACAAAAACGCACAGCGATCCGGTTGCCGGCATGTGCCCAGATTTCCTTGATCAAGCGATAGCCATTTTCCTTGGCCCATTTGTCGGTCAGGAACGCCTGCACCTCGGTGCGGCCATTCAAGAACGTGTCGCGGTTTCGCCAACGTGTATCCGGAGTATAAGCCATAGCCACCTTGGCCGGATCACGGCTGTTCCAGGCATCTTCGGCCATCCGCACCTTTTGCACCGCGTCTTCGAACGAAAACGGGGGCAGGGGCGCACGTGGAGCAGTTTGCAGGGTCATGCCAATCCCGATCAGTCATTTACCGCCCGCAAGGGCGGAGGGGCGCTGGGATCTTCGGAACTGTCCGGTGTTGCCAGATCAATCCGCACAGTTTCAGGGCTTTGATCCATATCGCCACTTTGCTGCCCGGCCAGTTCCTTGGACCGCTGGCCGAGGAAATGCACGAGATGGTTTCGGATCGCATAATAGTTTGGATGCTCGACAATCTCGGTACGGGTGCGCGGACGCGGGATCGTGATCTCGACTGACTCGGCGACACGGGCAAACGGTCCGTTGGTCATCAGCAGAATGCGGTCAGCAAGTAGGATCGCCTCGTCGATGTCATGGGTGATCATGAACACTGTCTGTTCGGTGCCGCTCCAGATTTTGAGCAGTTCTTCCTGAATGGTCCCCCGTGTCAGCGCATCCAGCGCGCCAAACGGCTCATCCAGCAACAACAGCTTGGGCTGGTTCGCAAAGGCGCGCGCAATCGACACACGCTGCCGCATCCCACCAGACAACTGGCTGGGCTTGCGATGCACCACATCACCTTCAAGGCCTACCTTGGCCAGAAAGTCGCGGGCGTGAGCCTCGACTTTTTCGGTGGACCAGTCGGGATAACGAGCCTTGACGCCAAACGTGACGTTCTTGAGCGCCGACAGCCATGGCAGCAGGGAATAGTTCTGGAACACGACACCGCGATCCAGCGACGGGCCTGACACCTCGAACCCGTCCATCTTGACCACACCCGATGTCGGATCGGAGAGACCGGCAAGTATGTTCATGATCGTGGATTTGCCACAGCCGGAATGGCCAAGAATACAAACAAACTCGCCCTTTTCGATGCCAAAACTGGCGTTTTCAAAGACGGTCAGGGTACCCCCCTGACCATCTGGATATTGCTGCGTCAGGCGCTCGATGCTGAGAAATGGTTTGGACATGAAAGCCTCCTTATTCTGCGTAGGCGACTGCGCGCTGCAGGACGCCAAAGGCGGAATCCAGCAACATGCCAACAACGCCGATCATGAGGATTGAAAAGATGACCGAAGTCAGGTCGAGGTTGTTCCACTCGTTCCAGACGTAATAGCCGATCCCGGTCCCCCCAACGAGCATCTCTGCCGCAACGATGACGAGCCAAGCGATGCCGATCGAAATCCGCATGCCGGTCACAATGGTGGGTGCAGCGGCGGGAAGGATCACCGTAAAGGCGGTTTTGAGCGGCCCCAGTTCATGCGTGCGGGCAACGTTGACCCAATCTTCGCGCACGCCAGCCACGCCAAATGCCGTGTTCAGCAGCATGGGCCAGATCGAACAGACGAAGATCACGAAAATCGCAGACGCTTCCGAGTCCTGGATGATGAACAGCGCCAAAGGCATCCACGCCAAAGGAGAGATGGGGCGCAACACCTGGATGAATGGGTTGAACGCCTTATACGCGGTCTGGCTCATGCCGATCAGGAACCCAAGCGGGATCGCAATCAAAGCTGCGAGGAAATAACCGGTCAGAACACGGTAAATCGAATACCCGATCTGGATACCGATACCCTTGTCGTTGGGGCCGGCGTCGTAGAACGGGTTCGACAGTTCTTCCCACGCCTTGACGATAACCTGGCTGGGCGGCGGTACACCTGCTTTTTGTGCGCCACCACCAGTGAGGCGTTCATACTCTGTCAGTTCGCCAACTGCTTTTTGCGCCGGAATGGCGGCCTCCCAAATCAGGAGGCCGACCACCAGCATTACAATCGACAAGATCGCGGCGCGCTTGTTGACCGAAAGGTTGTCCAACATGGATCAACCCTTTCCGATCGGGAAGCTGGAGACATACGCTTCCGGCTCTGCCGGATCGAATGTCTTGCCCATGATCGTATGGGATTTGTAAGTGATATCTGGCGCATCGTAGCCCAGATCGTTCATCACCTTCTTGGCATCTGCGGCCAAATAGACCTGCTCGGCCACGCCACGGTAATCGACATCACCTTCGATATAGCCCCAACGCTTCATCTGGGTCAGGATCCACACACCCATCGAATGCCACGGGAATGGATCGAAATCGATCCGGTCGGGCACTTGCTGCACCTCTCCCAAACCGTCAGCAAAGGTTCCCGTCAAAACCTGCTCGATCACTGGCACGGGCTGGTTAAGATAGTTGGTCGGCGCAATCGCAGCCGAGATTTCCTTGCGGTTGTCGGGGTTTGACGCATATTGCGTCGCGTCGATGATCGACTTGAGCAACGCGCCATACGTGTTTGGCAGCTCCGTCGCAAAGGACAGCGGTGCAGCAAAGGCACAGCAAGGATGGCCTTCCCAGATGTCCTTGGTCAGCATGTGGATAAAGCCGATACCTTCCCAAACAGCGCGCTGGTTGAACGGGTCGGGGCTCAGATAGCCGTCAAGGTTACCCGCACGCAGGTTCGCGACCATCTCGGGCGGCGGAACCACACGGATCTGGATGTCCACATCCGGGTCCAGACCGAATTCAGCCACGTAATAGCGCAGCAGGAAATTGTGCATCGAATATTCGAACGGCACACCAAAGGTGAAGCCTTTCCACTGCTTCGGATCGCGCTTGTCGAGGTGTTCGTTCGATAGCACGATTGCCTGACCATTAATGTTTTCGACGGCTGGCATGATGTACGGCTCGGCCACAGAACCAGCGCCCAGGGTCATTGCCAACGGCATTGGTGTCAGCATGTGCGATGCGTCGTATTCACCCGACAGTGACTTGTCGCGCGCCACGGCCCAGCCAGCTGTTTTGATGACCTGCGCATTCAGACCGTACCGTTCGTAAAAGCCCAGCGGCTGCGCCATGATGATAGGCGTCGCACACGTGATCGGAACGAACCCGATGTTAAGGTCTGTTTTTTCGGGTGGTCCGAGATTGTCGAGGATCGCGGCTTTGGCTTCGTTGATCGGAAAGACCGACGCCAGCGCGGCCGCAACGGTGCTTCCGCCGAGCATGCCCATAAATGACCGACGGCCAATATCGCTTTGGCCAAAGACCGACCGGACAATTGCGCTCTCGACCGCGCGTTCCATCATCTGTTCTGAGGACATCTGCGTCGGGTCAAGGTCTTTGGCCGTGTGGGTGTGGCTGTGACCGGCGGAACAACTGTCACATCCGCAATCGGCGCCGTGACGCAGATCGGTATCTGCGGAGTATGGGTTTCCAAGGCTCTTGATCGTCATGTGCATTCCCCTCTGAAATCATCTGTTTTTGGTGGTTGCCAACATCCTGACAGCAGAAAGCATGCTAAAAAACCAAGTGCACAATATTTGCTCTTTTTGAAAAGAGTGAATGAATTCAATATCTTGATGGTGTCATTAGGGTGGCAAATTTTACTAAATTTCGTAAATTACGAAATTTCGTTAGACTGTTCTGCGTTGCAGCGGCAATCTTGCTCCATGCTGACCGAACCACCCAAATCTGATTCCCTTTTGGCCGCATTTCCAGATGCTGCATTGCTGTTGGACACGACCCAGGACCGGGTCATTGCGCTGAACTCTGCAGCCGCACGTCTGTTTGATGTTGATGCGTCCGGCGGCAAGACGCTGCATTTCTCGACCTTCCTTGGCGCCGCCTTGGCAAAGTTCGTCGTCTTCGTTGGCGAGGTCGACCACCGCGGTGAATGCTGGACCCGCGACGTCCCTTTGAACACGGCCGAAGGTGTGCCGTTGCGCTGCGAAATCCGGGCGCGGGTGGTGCCGGACCAGCCTGGTTGCCTGTTGCTGTCATTCACCGATCTGGATGCTTTCGACAAACGCACGCAGATGGCGGAAACCGCTGAATTGCATCGCGCAGGCC
Source organism: Marivita sp. (assembly GCA_043585115.1). GTDB lineage: Bacteria > Pseudomonadota > Alphaproteobacteria > Rhodobacterales > Rhodobacteraceae > Marivita. The sequence goes on along the minus strand of CP121326.1, from coordinate 889,005 downwards.
TTCTGGAATGGAAACGTGCCGAGACCTTCTTTGCCGAACTGGAGCGCCAGAACCAATTGATCCTGAACGCGGCGGGCGAAGGCATCTACGGCGTGAACGCGGATGGCAAGACCACCTTCGTCAATCGGGCTGCACAGGAAATGCTTGGGTGGACCACGCAGGACCTTTTGGGAAAAGACATCCATTCGATGATCCATCACCATCATCTGAACGGCGATGTATACCCGTCGCAGCAATGTCCGATCTATCGCTCGTTCCGGTTTGAACAGGTGCACCGGATCGAAGACGAGGTGTTTTGGCGCAAAGACGGCAAACCCATTCGCGTCGAATACGTGTCGACCCCGATCTATGATCAAAAGGTGCTCGCCGGTGCTGTGGTAATTTTTCGCGACATCACCGAACGCAAGGAAAGCGAACGCAAACTGCGCGAAGCGTTGGACGAGGTAGCCGCCCTGCGCGACAGGCTTGAGCAGGAAAACGAATACCTGCAAGAAGCGATCAGCTCGGAACGGGCGCATCATGACATTATCGGCAGTTCCCCGGCAGTGCGCCAGATCCTGACCCGCATCGATCTAGTTGCGGGCACGGATGCGACCGTTCTGATCACCGGTGAAGCGGGCACTGGCAAGGCGCTGGTTGCCGCCGAAATCCACAAGGCCAGCCCAAGGTCACGGCGTCCGTTGATCCACTTCAAATGCGGGTCCGTTGCCCCAGAAGACGTAGAGGCAGAGTTGTTTGGGCATGTCCGTGGCGCCGGGCCAAATGCAACACGTGACAAGCCGGGCAAGCTTGAACTGGCACATGGCGGATCGCTGTTTCTGGATGATGTCGAAGAGCTGCCCTTTGAAATTCAGGGCAAGCTTCTGCACGCGTTAGAGAAAAGCGCTGTCATACGCATGGGGGACACACGGGAAAAGCCGCTAGATATCCGCGTGATCGCGGCGACGACCCATGCTCCGACGGACAGCCGGTCGGGCAATCGCATCCGTGAAGACCTGTATTTGTTTCTGAACGTGTTTCCGATCACCTGCCTGCCGCTTCGGGACCGGCTCGAGGATATTCCTCTTTTGGCCGCGCATCTGCTCAAGCTGGCGTGTCGTCGTCATGGCCGCCCGGTGCCGGTTCTGACCGAACGTGTGGTTGAACAAATGCAGGCGTATCACTGGCCCGGCAATGTCCGCGAATTGCACAATGTGATCGAACGCGCGGCTATCGTGTCGCGGGATCGCAAGCTGGTGCTTGAACTGGGGGGCGGTGGTCATGTGGCGTCACCAACGAATGCATCAATCAGAACCGAGGCCGAAATGCAGGAACTGCAGCGCCGCAACATCATCGCAGCGTTGCATGAAACCGGAGGTCGGGTGTCGGGCGCATCGGGTGCTGCTGCTTTGTTGGATATCCAGCCAACGACGCTCTATTCGCGGATCAAAGCGCTCAAGATCGACCGCGAGGCGATCAAATCCTGAACGGATCGTCTCACGCAGGCTGTGTCAGGCCGATGCGAAAACATATCACCGGCTTGCAGATATGCGCCCAATGTTGCCTTACTGGCTTGGAAGGATGGGGCGCACCCAGCCTTGACGCCTGCAAAACAACAAGGCCCTCACCATGGCGGTAACCGAGACACAAATGCGGCGCGAAGTGCTGGAAATTCCGGCGGCAGTTGAGCGTCTTTTGCAAAACGGTGGTGCCGAGATCAGCCGTGCGGCTGATGCGATGCGCGTGCGGGATCCTGCCGTCATCATAAGTGTCGCGCGGGGCTCTTCGGATCATGTAGCGACATATTTGAAATATGTGTCCGAACTTTTGACCGGTGTACCTATCGCGTCGGTCGGACCGTCAATTGCGTCGATCTATGCGCGTCAGTTGCGCGTGAAAAATAGTGTGTGCCTTGCCGTGTCTCAGTCCGGCAAAAGCCCCGACATCGTCGACATGGCGCGCATGTCGCAGACCGGTGGCGCGCTCACAATCGCGATGACCAATACGCCTGACAGCCCTTTGGCACAGGTCGCGGATCACACGCTTGCTCTTCATGCAGGTCCCGAGCTGAGCGTCGCGGCCACCAAAACCTTTGTGACCTCGGCAGTGGCCGGGGCGTGGCTCTTGGCGGAATGGGCACAAGATGCGGAGCTGTGCGCGGCAATCCAGAATCTGCCAGATGCGCTCGAGGCCGCCGTGCGGGTTGATTGGTCCGCAGTCAGTGCCGCAGTGGGGGATCGCAATTCGGTCTTTTGTGTGGGGCGGGGGCCAGCCTATGCGATCTCGAATGAAGCCGCTCTGAAGTTCAAGGAGACATGCCAAATCCATGCGGAATCCTATTCTTCTGCCGAAGTGCTCCATGGTCCGGTATCCATTGTCGATGGCGGCTTTCCGGTGATCGCCTTCGCCAGCGCAGACGCAGCCGAACCCGCATTGGCAACAGTGGCAGACGAAATCGCGGCCAAAGGCGCACGTGTGTTTGCCACGACCGACCGCGTCACACGGGCCACCGCCTTGCCTGTCGCGCGCACCGGTCATGCGCTGACGGATCCCATCGCGTTGATCACCAGCTTCTACGCCATGGTGGAACAGATTGCTGTTTCCCGCGGGATCGATCCTGACGCACCGCGACACCTTAGAAAAGTGACGGAAACCCGATGACCACGCCAATCAAAGCCTATCTTGGCGCACACATTCACGATGGGCAGCACGTTTTTGAGGATCACGCGCTGGTGGTGTCGTCCTCCAGTGGGTTCCGGATTCAACGGGCAGAGACACTTGCGCCGGATATGCCGGTTGAACATCTGGATGGCGGCCTGATCACACCGGGGTTTGTTGACCTTCAGGTCAATGGCGGCGGTGGTGTGATGTTCAATGACGCCCCATCTGTCGACACGTTGCGGATCATCGCGGCGGCACATGCCAGCCTCGGTACGAGTGCCTTTTTGCCAACCCTGATCACCGACATACCGGAGGCCACCAAAGCCGCGATCACGGCCGTTGAAACAGCCATCAAAGAGAGAGTGTCCGGCATTGCAGGGCTACATCTCGAAGGCCCGCACCTGTCGGTTGCGCGCAAAGGGGCACATGACCCGGCCTTGATCCGTCCGATGCAGGACACCGATCTGGCCATGTTGCTTGATGCTGCAGAACGACTGCCCAATGTGATGGTGACCATCGCTCCGGAAAATACGACATGCGCGCAAATCCGCGAAATGAGCGCGGCGGGCATTCTGGTATCGTTGGGCCATACTGACGCCGATCACGCAACGTGCCACGCGGCTTTCGATGCGGGTGCACGCTGTGTGACGCATCTCTTCAACGCCATGAGCCAACTGGGCAGCCGTGAACCGGGGCTGGTTGGCGCAACGCTTGAACGCGACGATATTCATGCAGGGCTGATCGCGGACGGGGTGCATGTCCATCCTGCGACCATCAAGGTTGCGCTTGCCGCGAAACCAAACTCCGAACAGATATTTCTTGTCACCGATGCCATGGCGACCGCCGGATCAAAGATTGACTGCTTTCAGCTGAACGGGCGCAATGTATTCCGCCATGACAACCGTCTGACCCTTGCCGACGGCACTCTGGCGGGCGCGCATCTGAGCCTGCCGCAAGCCATCGGGACAATGACCAAGGCGGGGGGTGACACGGCACAACAGGCCATAGCCCGCGCCACAGCGACACCGGCGGCCTTGCTCAGAGACCGTGGCGGGGCCGGGCGCTTTGACGCCAGCCCCCGCTTTGCCAATTACTTTGCCGATGTCGCCACTGATCCAGCGATCACGATGCGGCTTTGTGTGCCTTGAACATCTGCGTTGATCCCTGAACCGGTCCGTTCCAGGGCGCAACGGACCGCTGGCGCGGGCGTGTCTTCAAAGCGCGTAGGTGTTCGGGCAAATGCGTGCTCTTCGCGAACAGGCGCGCCGTAGGTCCATACGCCGTCTCGGCCTCGTTGCATTGCAATTCGGGGAACAACTCAAAGACCTCTTTGCGGACATTGTTGTTCAACGCACCAAGCGCAAACTTTCCGGGGAAGAAGCTTTCTGATGGGCTGCCATTTGCAAACACGATCTGATGCTCTTCGAACATGATGTGGTAGTAAGTGACTGACTGACAGCCGTTCATCACCCGCGCCAAGCCGCCGTCCATCTTCGCGAGTTGGATCGCACGCACCAGCGTTTCTTCCCCGTCGAGATCAATCAGAACACCGTGCTGTGGCGATACGATCAGAGGCGCATCACCGCCGGTCAATTCGGGCTTTAGCAGGACAGGCCGTAGTTTTGGCGTGCTGGACAATTCGGGACGTGCAAGGTGGCGGTGACCAATCCAGCGCAAGGTTTGGATGCCGTTGTCGCGCGTTACAATCCGATCACCGGCACGAAGGCTTTCTATGGGGCGTTCGCCCTGCTCGGTCAGGATAAGCGTGCCAGTGGTAAAGCAGACCACGCCGGTGTTTTCGACAGTGTAGAAACTGGTATCGGCAACCGCTCCGTTAAAAACAAGACCGCCGCCTGCAAAGCTGGCGTTGTTCGAGTAATCGACATCTCCGCCATTGGCTATGCTGTTTGACTGGTTGAGGACACCATCGTCAGCTTGGTCAGCTGTCAGTTCCCAGATGTCATCGTAGAACGCCGACAGGTCGATGCGGTCGTTGTTGGTGATGTCACCGTCATTCAGCGTGCCGGTGTTGCCAAAGTTGAAATCGGTGATCGTGTCGGTGCCGTCACCTGCGACGTAGACAAACGTGTCGTTGCCGCCACCACCCGTAATCTGGTCGTTGCCGGTTCCTGCATTGATCGTATCGTTGCCGGTCCACCCGTCGAGCGTGTCGTTGCCTGTGCCACCGTCAAGCTGGTCGTTGCCGTCTGCTGCGAAGAGGATATCGGCGCCGTCACCGCCCTCCAGAACATCATCACCGCCGCCAGCACTCAGGCTGTCATCTCCGACACCACCGCGGAGGGTATCATCTCCAACGTCACTGCCACCCAAAAGCGTGTCGTTTCCGTCACCGCCTTCAAGAAGGTCGGCACCGCTGGCCCCGTCGATATAATCATCGCCAGTGTCGCCATACATGCTGTCGTTGCCGGTCCACCCTTCCATGCTGTCGGCACCGTCGCCGCCAAACATGAGGTCGTTGCCTTCGGCGCCGAACACGCTGTCCGCGCCGTCGCCGCCGCTGACGGTGTCGTTGCCCGAGTTGCCGGACAGCCAGTCATTGCCCAGACCGCCATCTACGATGTCATCGCCGCCGCCGCCGTTAAGCGAGTCATTGCCATCGCCGCCGTCCAGACTGTCGGCCGAGGTATCTGAACCGCCGAACAGGGTGTCATCACCGGCGCCCCCGATCAGAGTGTCCGAGCCCGCCTCACCGTCCAGCAGGTCGTTGTTGATGCCACCGTCCAGCAGGTCATTGCCGTCACCGCCGGTGACGCTGTCATTGTCGGCGCCCGCAAAAATTTGGTCATTGCCCGTGCCACCTGACAAGGTGTCATTGCCAGCGTCGCCGACAATGGTATCGTCGCCGTCTTCGCCAAAGATGGAATCCGCGCCCGCCAGACCATCGTCGCCGTCGAGGTAGTCATTGCCGATACCGCCAAGAAGCGTGTCGTCGCCGTCCTGACCAAACATCGAGTCGTTGCCGTCGCCGCCTGTCAGGCTGTCATTGCCCGTCCAGCCGAACACCGTATCGTCACCGGCCCCTGCGATGACCGTGTCATTCCCTGCGCCTGCGTCGATTGTGTCGTCGTTCGTGCCTGTCGCGTTGTCATTGGCGTCGACCAGATCGCCCTCGGGGTCGCCGGTATAGGACGCATCGATCAGGTCCGCGCCCGCGGTGCCCTCAACGATAAAGTCACGTCCGTCAGGGATGCCGATGGCGACCAGTTCGTCCACCGAGTCCACCTGGCTCGACAACACACCAACCAGCGTAATGCTCTCGCCGCCCGGGAATGTCAGGATCGCATCGCCGGTACCGTCCCCGTTGGTGTCTGTGACAACCACATCCGCAGTCGTGACGGGTGTTGTTCCACCATCCGAGGTCAGCGCAGAGACGTCCAATTGGTCAACGGTTGAGCCATCGCCACTGTCGGTCAGGTCAAACTGAGTGACGGTATCGCTGCCCGAGCCATCGGCCAGCACGATCATATCACGATCAGAGTCCACTCCGGCAAAAATCGTGTCGTTGCCGGCGCCGCCGATCAGGGTCGAAGCACCTGCGCTGTCATAAATCTCGTCGTCGCCCGCGCCGCCATCGACGCTGTCATTGCCATCGCGCGAGTAAATGCTGTCATTGCCAAGACCGCCAAGGATCGTGTCGTTGCCATCGCCGGTGTCGAGCTGATCGTCGCCACCGCCGCCATCATAGTAGCGGTCGGTGATGCCCAGTGGATCGGCAGCGTAGGCACCAAGATTATCGCCGAACTCCGACCCGATGACCGAGGTCATCCCACCGTAGTCGTAAAAGGTCACATCAAACGCCGCGAGGCTGGCATCAAAGGTCCCGCCCACGCCGAGCGCGCCATCGAACCCGTCCACATTGTCAAAGCTGAGGCTGTCGCCAGCGGCCGAGGTCGCGGTCCCGCCCGTGGTTGAGGTAAATGTGATAGCGACGCTGGTGGTGACGTCATAGAAGTTCAGATTTTCGCTAGAGAACCCATCGCCGACAATAATTTCGTCACCGCCGAGGTCGACGAAGTCGCCATCGAAACCGTCCCCGACAGTATATAAGTCGCGCCCGGTGCCCCCCAGAATCGTGTCGGCACCGGCGTCGGTATAGAACCTGTCGCGGCCTGCGCCACCTGACAGGCTGTCTGCACCGTCGCCGCCATACAGCTGGTCGTTTCCATCTCCGCCCAACAGCGTGTCATTGCCCGCGCCGCCATACAGATCGTCAAAGCCGTCGCCGCCCAAAACAGTGTCATTGCCGCTTCCGGCAAAGATGGTGTCATTGCCCGCGCCAGCATCGATGCTGTCATCATTGGTGCCTGTCGCATTGTCATTGGCGTCGACCAGATCGCCCTCGGGGTCGCCGGTATAGGACGCATCAATCAGATCCGCGCCCACGGAGCCCTCGACGATAAAGTCGCGCGCATCTGGGATGCCGATGGCGACCAGTTCGTCCACCGAGTCCACCTCGCTCGACAACACACCGACCAGCGTGATGCTCTCGCCACCCGGGAAGGTCAGGATCGCATCGCCGGTACCGTCCCCGTTGGTGTCGGTGACAACCACATCCGCAGTCGTGACGGGTGTTGTTCCACCATCCGAGGTCAGGCCAGAGACGTCCAACTGGTCGTTGGTCGTCCCGTCGCCGCTGTCGGTCAAGTCGAAGGCTTGGACCGTATCCGCGCCCGAGCCATCCGCCAAGACAATGGTATCGCGCCCACCGCCCAGAACGATGGTCTCGATCTCCGAGAATGTCGCGGTCGATGTGCCGTCGCTGACAGTGCCCGCCTCTGGATCGTTTGACGTCAGGTTGACGGTGGTGTCCGTGGTGACAGCGCTCAGGTTAAGCGTGTCACCGTTGGTTTCCGCTGTTTCACCGCCGGTGATGACGTCGTTCCCAAAGCCATCTTCCATGAAGATGGTATCGTCGCCCGCTTCGGCCTCGATCGTGTCGTTGCCGGTGCCGCCGTAGATCTGGTTGCTGCCATCATCCGCAAAGAACCAATCGTTGCCCGCGCCGCCAATCAGCGTGTTGTTGCCTTCGGAGTTGTAGAACTGGTCGTCGCCCGCGCCACCATCGAGATAGTCGTTGCCGCCAAAGGCGCGCAGCGTGTCGTTGCCGTCTTCGCCAAAGACCGTGTCGTTCTGGTCGGTCGCTTCGATATAGTCGTTGCCGCCGCCAAGTTGCGCGAAATAGGTGCCGTTGTCCCCAAGCACGTAGACCTGATCGTCGAAATCCGATCCGATGATCGTGTCGTTGTCGGCGGTGCCGGTGAAGTCACCATAGATATACTGGACCGTCTGGGTCGTCTGGCCGCTCAGATCGACAAGGTCATCGCCCTGGCTGAGTTCAATGGAAGACCGGTCCCCAATGGTCCCGGACACGCTGTTCGCTCCGTCCATGGCCGAAAAGGCATTAGCCCCGGTGGTCGTCAGCGTAATTCCGGTGGTCACACTTGTGAAATCAAGTCCGGAGGTGGTGCTGTCGGTGACCGTGTCGGTGCCCCAGCCATCAGCAAAGAAGTATTCGTCGTAATTAGCACCGCCGACGAGAGAGTCGTTCCCCGCGCCGCCATACAAATCATCAAAGCCGTCGCCGCCCAAAACAGTGTCATTGCCGCTTCCGGCAAAGATGGTGTCATTGCCCGCGCCAGCATCGATGCTGTCATCATTGGTGCCTGTCGCATTGTCATTGGCGTCGACCAGATCGCCCTCGGGGTCGCCGGTATAGGACGCATCAATCAGATCCGCGCCCACGGAGCCCTCGACGATAAAGTCGCGCGCATCTGGGATGCCGATGGCGACCAGTTCGTCCACCGAGTCCACCTCGCTCGACAACACACCGACCAGCGTGATGCTCTCGCCACCCGGGAAGGTCAGGATCGCATCGCCGGTACCGTCCCCGTTGGTGTCGGTGACAACCACATCCGCAGTCGTGACGGGTGTTGTTCCACCATCCGAGGTCAGGCCAGAGACGTCCAACTGGTCGTTGGTCGTCCCGTCGCCGCTGTCGGTCAAGTCGAAGGCTTGGACCGTATCCGCGCCCGAGCCATCCGCCAAGACAATGGTATCGCGCCCACCGCCCAGAACGATGGTCTCGATCTCCGAGAATGTCGCGGTCGATGTGCCGTCGCTGACAGTGCCCGCCTCTGGATCGTTTGACGTCAGGTTGACGGTGGTGTCCGTGGTGACAGCGCTCAGGTTAAGCGTGTCACCGTTGGTTTCCGCTGTTTCACCGCCGGTGATGACGTCGTTCCCAAAGCCATCTTCCATGAAGATGGTATCGTCGCCCGCTTCGGCCTCGATCGTGTCGTTGCCGGTGCCGCCGTAGATCTGGTTGCTGCCATCATCCGCAAAGAACCAATCGTTGCCCGCGCCGCCAATCAGCGTGTTGTTGCCTTCGGAGTTGTAGAACTGGTCGTCGCCCGCGCCACCATCGAGATAGTCGTTGCCGCCAAAGGCGCGCAGCGTGTCGTTGCCGTCTTCGCCAAAGACCGTGTCGTTCTGGTCGGTCGCTTCGATATAGTCGTTGCCGCCGCCAAGTTGCGCGAAATAGGTGCCGTTGTCCCCAAGCACGTAGACCTGATCGTCGAAATCCGATCCGATGATCGTGTCGTTGTCGGCGGTGCCGGTGAAGTCACCATAGATATACTGGACCGTCTGGGTCGTCTGGCCGCTCAGATCGACAAGGTCATCGCCCTGGCTGAGTTCAATGGAAGACCGGTCCCCAATGGTCCCGGACACGCTGTTCGCTCCGTCCATGGCCGAAAAGGCATTAGCCCCGGTGGTCGTCAGCGTAATTCCGGTGGTCACACTTGTGAAATCAAGTCCGGAGGTGGTGCTGTCGGTGACCGTGTCGGTGCCCCAGCCATCAGCAAAGAAGTATTCGTCGTAATTAGCACCGCCGACGAGAGAGTCGTTCCCCGCGCCGCCATACAAATCATCAAAGCCGTCGCCGCCCAAAACAGTGTCATTGCCGCTTCCGGCAAAGATGGTGTCATTGCCCGCGCCAGCATCGATGCTGTCATCATTGGTGCCTGTCGCATTGTCATTGGCGTCGACCAGATCGCCCTCGGGGTCGCCGGTATAGGACGCATCAATCAGGTCCGCGCCCGCGGTGCCCTCAACGATAAAGTCACGTCCGTCAGGGATGCCGATGGCGACCAGTTCGTCCACCGAGTCCACCTGGCTCGACAACACACCAACCAGCGTAATGCTCTCGCCGCCCGGGAATGTCAGGATCGCATCGCCGGTACCGTCCCCGTTGGTGTCTGTGACAACCACATCCGCAGTCGTGACCGGTGTTGTTCCACCATCCGAGGTCAGCCCAGAGACATCGACTTGGTCATTGGTCGTGCCATCGCCACTGTCGGTCAGGTCGAAGCCGGTAACAGTGTCGCTGCCTGAGCCGTCTGCGAGCACAACGGTATCCCGCTGTGCGGTTAGCGTGACGTTTTCAATTTCCGAGAAGGTTGCCGTGCTGGTTCCATCGGTCACGGACCCTGCTTCGATGCCTGTCAGATTGACAGTGACACCGGTGGACAACGACGTAAGGTCAATGGTGTCGAAGTCCGTGCCGCTCGTGACGCCTTCGCCACCGACAATGGTGTCATTGCCGAAGCCGTTCTGGATATTGATGACGTCTGCGTCGTTTCCTGCGAAAATCTGGTCAGCACCGCCCTGGCCCCAGATCGTGTCCGCGTCGTCGCCGCCGAAAATCGTATCGTCACCGCCCCCACCATCGAGGAGGTCATTGCCGACATCGCCGATGAGCTGGTCGTTGCCGAACCCGCCCATGATCGTATCGGCCCCGCCAGTGGCGAACGCATCGTCCCCGTCCAGCACATCGTCACCGGCGCTGCCGAACAGAAAGTCCGCACCGTCGCCGCCGAACATCGTATCATTGCCCGCACCGCCATAAAGGCTGTCATCTCCTCCCCAGCCTTTGACTTCCATGCCAGAGCCATCGGCAGTGAGCGTATCGTTCCCAACGTTCGAGCCATCGAGTTGTTCAACGCCGGTGATCGTGTCCCCTTGAGCATCACCGCCGGTTTCGGTCAACGCATCACTCAGATCGACGTTTACCGCGGTCGCAGAGTTGTAGTAGCTGGCAATGTCCCAGTTGCCCGCAGTGCCATCAATGGTGTCGGCACCGGCACCACCTTCCAAGATGGTGAAACTGTCGACATCCGTTGCATTGCCGACAAGGCTGTCATTGCCCGCATCACCATAAAGCTGGTTTTGACCATCTCCACCGATCAGGGTGTCAGCGCCCAGACCACCCCGAAGTGTATCGTTACCGGCGCCGCCATCTATGCTGTCATTGCCTGCACCGCCATTGATCTGGTCATTCCCTGCTCCGGCATTGACTTCGATGCCAGTTGTATCGACGCCACCAGCAAGGAAATCGTTGCCGCTTGTCAGTTCAAAAGCTTCGATATTGACGAACGTCCCGCTGTCGCCGTCGGAGTCGTTATAGAAGCCTTGCTCATTGCCGTTGAGGAACACCGACACCGGATCGTCTGCGACTGCGAAGGACAGCGTGTCCTGATCCGTTCCCCCTTCGCCACCATCGATTGTAGCGGTACCGTAGCCGACGTTGAAAACGTCTGCGCCATCGCCCCCTTCTAGCGTTGCGTTCCAGAAGCTGTCGGTCAGGACGTCGTCTCCGGCGCCACCGACAAGAGAGTCACCAGCACCAGTATTGTTGCCAGCGGTAAGGGTGTCATTACCGGACCCACCGATCAGGGTGTCGTCTCCATCACCACCGCTCAGAACATCGTCGCCAAACTGGCCAAGAATCGAGTCGTTGCCCGCACCGCCGTCGATGGAATCGTTCAGCCCCTCGGCACCATAATTCACGACCGTGTTGGTACCAGCCTCAATCAGTTCGAGGTAATAGCCGTCTTCGTCGCGCAGGATCCAGTTGTGGCCGACAAAGGTCGGTTGGACAGTAGTATCGCCCGGTTGGATCGTACCGTATTGTTGGAGCGTACCTGTGTTATCCACCCACCACAGTTGAATCGGGCCGTCAGCGCTATTGGTGACAGTCAGATTGGTGGCTGTAGACCCACTGGATGCATAAAGCGTCGGGTCATACCACTGACCGTCCCCCAATAGGGTGTCATCGCCATTGCCCCCAAGAAGGGTGTCATTGCCTTGACCACCCTGCACCTGGTCATTGCCATCGCCGCCAAGGATTTCGTCCGCGCCGATCCCACCGTTAATGGTGTCATCTCCCGCCCCTGACAGAACCGTGTCATTCCCGGCTCCGGCAACAACGCTGTCGCTGTTCGAGGCATCCGAATGGTCAGTATTGTCGATCAGATCGCCTTCGGGATCCCCGGTGTAGGAGGCGTCGATCAGATCGTCGCCCGCTGTCCCTTCGACAATGAAATCCGGCGGAGTCGTGGTGGTCTCGATCGTGGCATAACCGGTGGACGCATTGCCCGCCGGGTCAATGGTCGAATAGGTAAAGTTTGTGGTCCCGAGATCTGAATCCGTCGTAACCGTCACCGTCATATCGGCGTTCAGCAAAACCTGCTCGCCGGAAGGCAGCGTCACCGTATCCCCGACGTTAACAGCGATATTGTTGAGGTGCGTGATGGTCAGCGGGTTGCCGCTGGTGTTGATGTCATTCGACAGCAGGTCATGCACCTGCGATGTGTTCGGCCCCTGAACCAGTTGGTCACTATCGGCAATCGATACGGTCTGCACCGAATTGCCCATGATAAGCACGTTTGAATCGACGTCTGAATCGCCGCCGTCACCGATGCCGATACGGATTGTGTTGCTTGCGCCCGCATTTACCGGAGCGGTAAGAGAAAGTACGACGGTCGCACCGTCCATCTCGGTATTGTAGGTATCGGCAGTTGCCGGGTTGTCGAGATACAGGTTCGACGCGCTTGTGTTATTGATCGTGTCGATCGAGACATTCTGTGTCGACCCATCTGCCAGCGTCAAAGGCACAAGATCGCCATTGACCCAAACGGCAAACGCGTCATTTACGCCGCTGTTGACGTACTCCAGATATTCTTCCGAAGAGAAAACGAACTGCATCGTGAGCAGGTCACCTGCCGCGACGAATGTCGCATCAAGAAATGCGCCATCTTCCGTCGCCGTGCCCGAAACAGCATCTAGCCCGGGATCGCCATCCACTTCGCCCACACCGGTGTGGTCCGTGGTTGTCGCACTCGAAATATTGGTGTCGGTCGTGCCGCTGGAGTTGGTGAAGTCCGTCGCATTGCCTGTCGACAGGATCACGCCCGTGTCTGATTGCGTAAGCTCACCAAGCGTCGCCAATCCGCCGGTATACGTGCCGGATGCAGCTGCCGCGCCCGTATACGTTGCCGATGTGACGGTCACGCCATTGCCGAATATGGCATTCGCCATATCCAGTGCGCTTGCGGACGTATTTACATTAAGCTCGGTTGCTATCGGCATTGTGTACTCACTTAAACTGGCAAAAGACGCGCTGACTGTCGCGTGGCATCACTGCCGCAAGGGACGGTCAGCACTGCGGTGCAGTTTGGACAAGGTTTTGAAATCGCGTGCTCATGCGGCACCGATGTGGCGGCTTGACGTGGTGTTCCCATTCGGTTGTTCCACGAGGACAAAACCTTTTGTGCACTCCAAAAGGTCGACCCACGAGGCGCCCATGACCTTGCGGCCTGACGGCGTGCCGTTAACCGGCGAGACAGGATTTTGGCCATGTGACGTAGCCTTTGGAAGGTTTGCATGCACCTCTGTTAACGGCGAAAAAACGCATGCATTTAACCAAGGCAGCATAACAAGATGCTCGCTGTCACATCGCAGGGTCGTATCACTCATCAATACACATACCTTTGGTCCGGTCTTTTCAACGCTGAGGGCTTTTGGACCTGATTGGATCAGGCGTTCACGGCGTGCCCCAACCATCAGAATTAGCTTGGAATTGCGGCCACAATTCTGTCTGACTAAGGCTGCGATGTGGCCATTGACGTCGGGCATTGGAAACAATCACCACAGTCAGACGGATTGTCCGTAATTTCGCGACAATCGCTATTTTTGAGCGGATACAGGACCGCCAAGGGGCCTGAAAACGACGATTGGAGGCTCAAAGATACAGCAGGTGTCGGATGCGAATGGCGCATGTCCATTGCGAGCTTGATCCCATCTTGGTCGCGCCGCAGTCAGACCGACTCTGGCAGATAGATCAATGGTTCAAAGACGGCGTGTCTTGGGTTGGGCGTCTTTGATTGGACAGCACATGTCACCATCGTTTTGACCAATGCGCGGGACAGCTTGGACAGTGGGGTGGCAATCACCATTGTTGCATACCGATCTGCAAGCGCCGCGCGGCTTTCGTCGGTCAGTTCGTTGACGATCAACGCAACATTTCCCGAAGGGCTTGCTTCGCGCAGCGCTGCAATGGCGCCTTCCATGCCACCACCTGCAACGTAAATCCCGGCAAGGTCCGCATGGCGCTGCAAAAGATCAAGCGTCGCTTCATAGGTGACCTGACGGGTTTCGAGATTCACGCTGGTGTCCGTCACCATGATCTGAGGGGCGTATTCGCGCAGAGCGGCGCGGAACCCTGTTTCCCGCAAGCCCTGTCCGTGCCAGCGGGTTCCTCCAACCATAACTGCAACGCGACAGGGCCGTTGCAACTGCGTCGCCATCATCCACCCAGCGAGCCGCCCGACCTTCATATTGTCGAGCCCGAAATACCCGGCGCTGGTACGTCCGGCAAAATCGTTGAGCAAAGGAAAAACCGGGATGCCATCCGCTGCCAAACGATCCACGAGCCGCGACAGGGTAGGGTGGTTGATCGCGGTTGCCGCAACAGCCTGACCTTTACTGGCCGCCTCGAGGATTGCCTTGGCGAAATCATCCGGTGCTTGCGACGGTGAAAAACTCAGATGCGGGGTGATGTCTGCTTCGGTCGTCTCTGCGCAGGCCTCTGTGATCTTTTGGGCAAAGTGTCGGTAAAAGGGTTGTGACGGTTTGTGCAGAACAAAGCCCAAGTCCAGCTTGGGCTTTGCCGCCGCTATCATGCCGGACGCACTTGCAGGCAAAGGATAGTCGATACGTTTCGCGGCCTCTGCGATGGCTGCGATACTGCGCTTTGATACGTTGCCACGTCCGTTCAAAGCCCGGTCAACGGTTGCCGTGCCGACACCGGCAGAACGGGCAAGATCTTGAAGGGTCGGTCGCCGGGCCATGACGCATCCAGTTTGATGTAATTGCATCATCTGAAAAATGCGAACTGATGTAAACTGATGTGATTTCACCGACATTGTCTTTGTCCATGGAACGGCAGGCAGTAGCCTGCTTCCCACGTGTTGACTTCCGGAGGCCCGACATCATGCCAAAGCGCGATTATTCACTGCTTGGTCCGAATGCCCGTCAGGCTGTCGAAACAGGACTTGCTGCGGCGGAATGGTATCACACCGATCTTCCTCGTAAGCAGATGAAAGACTTGATGAAACGCTCGGATCACCCGGCGATCCGCGACACGATCATCCTGTTTGGCTGTATGATCGTTTTCGCAGCGGCTGGCATTTTGCTCTGGCCATCCTGGTGGAGCGCGCCGTTCTGGCTGGCCTACGGCGTCCTCTATGGCTCCGCGATGGATTCACGCTGGCACGAGTGTTCGCACGGGACCGCTTTCAAAACGCGTGTTTATAACGACTGGCTCTACCAGATCGCCAGCTTTTGCATGGTGCGCAATCCGGTGTCCTGGCGGTGGAGCCATGCGCGCCATCACACCGACACGATCATCGTCGGGCGTGACCCCGAAATCGTCGCCATGCGTCCGCCTGCATTATTCCGTATCGCATTGAATTTTCTTGGGATCTTTGACGCCTTGAGCGGCTGGACGCGGATGCTGACCAATGCGGCAGGCCGAATTCACCCCGAAGAAGCCGACTATATTCCCGAACAGGAACAACCCAAGGTGATCCGCATCGCCCGCATCTGGGTGGCGATCTATGCGGCAACCGTCGCGCTGGCGCTGGCGACAGGGTCGATCCTGCCGCTGATGGTGATTGGTCTGCCCCGGCTTTACGGCGCGTGGCACCATGTCCTGACCGGTGTCATGCAGCACGCAGGATTGGCCGACAATGTCACCGACCATCGGCTCAATTCGCGCAGTGTCCACATCAACCCGATCTCGCGCTTTATCTACTGGAATATGAACTTCCACGTCGAACACCATATGTTTCCCATGGTGCCCTATCATCGCTTGCCCGATCTGCACGCCGCGATCAAACACGACTTGCCCGCGGCCAACACATCCATGTGGCAGGCCTATAGGGAAATCATTCCGGTGTTGCGCCGCCAACTGGCATACGAAGACGCGTTCCTGAAACGTGCTTTGCCGCCCACCGCGAAACCCTACCGCGAAGATTTCCACGCAGGTGCCCTCGGCGCCGCAGCCGAATGACCTGATAAACCAGCAAGGAGACGACAATGCCCTGGATCGACGCCTGTGCGACCGATGACATCGACGAAGAAGACCTGATCCGCTTTGATCATGGCGACCGCACCTTTGCCATCTACCGCAGTCCCGACAACGAGTACTTTTGCACCGATGGCCTATGCACACATGAACAGGTTCATCTCGAAGACGGCTTGGTGATGGATTACGAAATCGAATGCCCCAAGCACAACGCGACTTTCGACTACCGCACAGGCGAAGCCAAACGCGCCCCCGCCTGCGTGAACCTCAACACCTACAAAACCAAAGTCGAAGGCGGCCGCGTGTTGATTGAACTCTGAGCGTCAGTCGTCGCGGCTGGGATCGTTGGGGTTGCTCGAAAACAGCGCGATCTTGTTGCCTTGCGGGTCGCGCAAGTAACTCACATAAAAGCGCGTGCCGTAAGAGGCGCGAAACCCCGGTTGGCCTTCATCAGATCCACCTGCCGCCAGAGCGGCGGCATGCAACGCGCGCACCTGCGCCTGATCTGCGGCCTCAAACGCCACCATCGTCCCGTTCCCGGCTGAGGCCGGTCGCCCGTCGAAAGTCGGTTTGACATAGAAATCGGGGTGAACAGGCGCTTCTCCATCCGGCACTGGCAGCGCAAAGCTCAGACCCTCGATGCCTTGAGTCATGTTGTAGCCCAAAGCAGGCAGAAACGCCGAATAGAACCGTTTGGCCTGTGCGATGTCATCGGAACCAACTGTGACATAGGCGATCATCGGGAAACCTTTTACCTCGGGGCGTGCAGTACCTTATCGCAATCCCCGGATCACCTCACGCGCTTTCAGGGTCAGCGGTTCCTCCACTGCCGACAAAAGCGCGATGCGGTCGAACTTTTCGGGCCGCGCCGCCATTGTTTCGCGCAGCGCCGCGCCAAAGGCCATTCGTAATTCTGTGCCGATGTTGAACTTGCAAATGCTACTCTTCCGCGCGAGGTCTCTACGCAGGTCATGCGGCAAACCGGACCCGCCATGGATCACCAAAGGCACATCAATGACCGCCTCGATCCGGGTCAATCGATCCCGGTCGATCTCTGCTGCCTTATCGGTCTGCAAATGCACATTTCCAATAGAGACAGCCACCGCATCAACGCCCGTCTCCGCCGCAAAACGCGCGGCCTCATCGGGGTCCGTGCCTTCTGACGCGGCGCCCTCACTGTACCCCACAAATCCAATCTCGCCCTCGCAGGACACACCCGCCGCATGCGCCATCTCCACAATGGCCTTCGTCTGTGCGACGTTCTCCTCCAGGGGCAGGCGCGATCCGTCGAACATCACCGATGTGAACCCCAGCGCAATCGCCTCTTCGCATTCGGCCACGCTGGTGCCGTGATCCAGATGCGACACCACTGGCACTGATGCGCCGTCTGCCAAGCTGTGAAACATCGCCGCCCAGACGGGCAGGGGCATATGCGCCCGCGCGCCCGGTCCGGCCTGCAGGATCAACGGCGCGCCCTCGGCTTCGGCCGCCGCGACATAGGCGCGGGCGTCTTCCCATCCCAGACAGACCAGCCCCGCCACCGCGTATCCGTCCCGTAAGGCGGGTTGCAGCACATCGGCCAGCGTCGCGCGGGTCATTTGAACTTGGCCACCATGTCCATGATGCCGGGGATCGTGTGCAGCTGTTCGGCATGTGTCGGTTGGAAATATTGCTTGAGCGACCGTTGGGACAACCCGCCAAGAATGGTGAAGTAATACATCTCATAGCCCGGCAGCGCGCAACACGGGTGATACCCCTTGTCGATCAGGACCGTCGATCCGTTCATGATGTGGTACGCATCCCCCGGCGCGTTATCGACCCGCTGCAACATTTGCAGACCCGACCCGTAATCCGGCTTAAAGCGGAAATTATAGGTCTCATCATGCCGTGTCTCGTCTGGAAGCCGGTCGGTATCATGTTTGTGCGACGGGAACCCTGACCAGCCACCAGCCCCAACCGTGAACAGTTCGGACACCAAAAGGCGCCCGACGCGGTCATGGTGGTTTGCGCCAAGGATATGCTTGATCTTGCGATGGGTCTTGGTGTCGTCGCTGCCATATTGCACGAGGTCCAGATCGCCTTTGCGCACGGCAAACGGCTTCAACGGCGTGTCGTATTTCGCACCGGCAATGAACACCTCGGTCTCGGTGCGCGCCGTAATCCGTGTGCCAAACCCGGTCGGCACATAAACGCCCTCGGGATCCCCATCCCAAACATCCGCGCCGCGATGACCGATATCGGCAAAGGTTTCGCCCCCGGTCTCGATCGTCACCGTCCCGGTCGCAGGCACGATGCAGGTCTCGTAGGCGTCAAGCTGGTAGTCATAGCTCTCGCCCGGCTTGAGTTTGACGATGTTGAAATAGTTGAGCGGCACCAATGGGTGATCCACATCAACGATCGGCTGGTTCGCATTGTCATAGGGGGGGATATGCATGGGGCCTCCTGTCAGGCTGGGCGCATTGATGACTGCGCCATGAATTCGGTCACTTCGTCAAAGGTCGGCATCGCGGGGGCGCAAGCCACGCGGGACACCACAATGGCAGCAGCGGCAGAGCCTCGGCGCACCGCATCCGCGAAGGGCTGGCCCTCGGACAGCGCGGCAAGGAAGCCCGCCATGAAACTGTCGCCCGCGCCGGTAGGTTTCAACGCATTCGTCTCAAAGATGCCAGTGCGCGTCTCGCCCTCTGCGGTGATGGTAATCGCGCCCAATTCGCCCATTTTGTAGACCACGATCTGCGCGCCGTCGCCCACCAAAGATCGCGCCTTGGCAAGCCCTTCGCCTTGTGCGCCAGCCATGAAATCGAACTCGACATCGTTGCCGATAACAATGTCACACAGCGCGGCCGCCCTTGAATAGACATCCGAGGCTTCTTGCGCTGATGTCCAGGAATAGGGCCGGTAATCCACATCAAAGACCACCGGAACACCGGCGGCATTGGCGCGCTCGAACGCATGGAACGTGGCGCTGCGCGACGGCTCTGCGGCAAGCACGGTTCCCGTGGTGACCAACGCTGAAAACCCGCCATAGGGCAGGGGGTCTACATCCTGCATCGTCATGGCGAAATCTGCCGCGTTGTTGCGGTAGATCACCGATTGCGTGTTTTCCAGTCGGGTTTCGACGACCGCCAAGGAATTGCGGGCCTCTCCTGCCACCGGCCGGACAAAGCGACGGTCAATCCCGTATTGGTCCAGCTGTTTGAGACAGTACCGTCCCACCGCATCATCCGACACACAGGTGACCAGTGCCGCATCGCACCCCATCCGGCACAATCCCGCCGCGATATTTGCCGATGACCCGCCCAAAGCGGTGGTGAACTGAACGGCGTCCTCGATCTCGGCGCCCGGCGGATCGGCATAGAGATCCATTCCCGCACGGCCAATCACGAGGAAGCCTTTGCCTTGCAGACGGGCCAGATCTTTCATGGTCACACTCGTTTTGAGTTGCACGGGTCTGTGACGGACGATACAGATTTTGCAACCGGTTGCAAGTTGCAGGGAGGAACGGCATGTCCGAGATCGGAATCGGGATTGTCGGTGGGGGCTATATGGGCAAGGCGCATGCCGTTGCCATGGCATCGGTTGCCGCCGTCTTTGACACAGCCTTGTGTCCACGCCTTGAGATGATCGCCGCCTCCAGCCTTGATAGCGCAGAGCGGTATCGCAAGGCATTTGGCTTCAACCGCGCGGCCCCCGACTGGCAGTCACTGGTGGCCGATCCCAGGGTCGAAGCTGTGATCATCGCCTCACCGCAAGAGACACACCGCGCCATCGCCGAAGCCGCCATCGCGCTGGGCAAGCCTGTGTTGTGCGAAAAACCACTCGCAGACACATTGGACGATTCGCGCGCCATGGTGGCGGTTGCCGAAGCGGCGGGCGTGCCCAACATGATCGGCTTCAACTATATCCGCACCCCCGCCAGCCAATTCATACGCAAACTCTTGGCCGAAGGCGCAATCGGCGATGTGACATGGTTCCGCTGCGAACATACCGAGGATTTTCTGTCCGATCCCGCAACTCCTTTCAACTGGCGCTGCACCGGGCGCGCCAACGGCAATATGGGCGATCTTGCCCCACATCCGATCAACGCGGCCCTTGCTCTGATGGGACCGATTGCCAAAGTATGTGCTGATCTCGAAACCGTACATTTCAACCGTACGGGCGGTACGGTCGACAATGACGACCACGCGCAAATCATGTGCCGTTTCGGCTCCGGCGTGATGGGACACATCTATTCCAGCCGCATCGCGACAGGCCGCAAGATGGGCTACGCCTACGAAATCACCGGCACCAAAGGCGCTATTCGCTTTGATCAGGAAGACCAGAACGCCGTCTGGCTTTACTTGGCCGAAGGATCCGAGGCGACCCGCGGGTTTCGCAAGATCCTGACCGGACCCGCCCATCCCGATTACCTGCCATTCTGTCAGGGGCCGGGGCACGGCACGGGCTATCAGGATCAGATCATCATCGAAGCCAAGGACTTCCTTTCTGCCATACACACCGGAGAGGCCGTTTGGCCCACCTTCCGCGATGGTCTTGCCGTGGCCGAGGTGATCGAAGCCATACACGCCTCTGCCGCGCGCGGCGGATGGGTGACCGTCAGCGACTTTCAGGAGACCACGACATGACCATTCGCATTGGCAACGCCCCCTGTTCATGGGGTGTCGAATTCGCAGGCGATCCGCGCAACCCGCCTTGGCGCCAAGTGCTGAGCGATTGCGCAGACGCAGGCTATAAGGGCATCGAACTGGGGCCGGTGGGCTTCATGCCCGAGGACCCGTCGGAGCTAGGTGAGGCACTGTCCGAGTTCGGTATGGAATTGATCGGTGGCGTTGTGTTCCGCCCGTTCCACGATGCGGGCAAATGGGACGATGTTCTGGACGGCGTGAACCGCACCGCCAAGGCGCTTGCGGCGCATGGGGCAGAGCATTTCGTGTTGATCGACTCTATCTCGCCCAGACGGGCACCAACAGCGGGTCGCGCCGAAGAGGCCGAGCAGATGGCGCCGGATGAATGGCGTTCATTCGTACAGCGCATTGAAACAGCGGCCAAAATCGGAGCCGAGGAATACGGGCTGACCGCGTCGATCCACGCCCATGCGGGTGGATTCGTCGACTTCGAACCAGAGCTGGAACGGCTTTTGAACGAGGTCGATCCTGCGCTTTTGAAGATCTGCTTTGATACCGGCCATCATTCTTATGCGGGGTTCGACCCCGTCGCGTTTATGCAGCGCCATGTGGAGCGGATTTCCTATATGCATTTCAAGGACATTGATCCCGCCGTCAAAGCACAGGTCGTCGCAAACCGCACCGATTTCTACGAGGCTTGTGGACAAGGTATCTTCTGCAATCTGGGGCAAGGCGATGTCGACTTTCCGGCGGTCCGCAAGGTGCTGCTGGATGCGGGCTTTGATGGCTGGTGCACGGTCGAGCAGGATTGCGACCCGACACTGGATGTGCGGCCCATCGACGACGCGCGGGCGAACCGGGATTACCTTACTTCTATCGGCTTCTGATCCGGGCAAGAGATCAGGGCGTTTCACGAAAGGACGAACAGAATGGCAAAGCTTCGGTGGGGCATGATCGGGGGCGGCGAAGGCAGCCAGATCGGCCCGGCGCACCGCTTGGGCGCGGGGCTCGACGGACATTTCGAGTTCACCGCAGGCGCATTGGATCACCGGCCTGACGCGGGGCGCGATTATGGCGCTCGCTTGGGTCTGGCCGAGGATCGCGCCTATGGCGATTGGCGCGAAATGCTGGAGGGCGAAAAGAGCCGCGATGATCGGGTTGATCTGGTCACCGTCGCCACGCCTAACGCCACCCATTTCGAGATCACCAAGGCGTTTCTCGAAGCCGGGTTCCATGTGCTTTGCGAAAAGCCCATGACCATGACGGTCGAAGAAGGCGAAGAGATCGTGCGCCTGTCAAAATCCACCGGGCGCATCTGCGCGGTGAATTACGGCTACACCGGCTACAGCCTTGTTCGCCATATGCGCGCGATGGTGGCGCGCGGCGAACTGGGGCGCATCCGTTTGGTCAAAGCCGAGTTCGCGCATGGCCATCACGCCGATGCCGCCGACGCCGACAACCCGCGGGTGCGCTGGCGTTACGATCCAGCACAGGCCGGGGTCAGCGCCCAATTCGCCGATTGCGGTATCCACGCTCTGCACATGGCGTCGTTTGTCATCGGCCAAGAGGTCGAGCGCCTGAGTGCCGACACCGTGAGCTGTATCGAAAGCCGCGTGCTGGAAGACGACGCGATGCTGAACCTGCGCTTTGATGGCGGCACGGTTGGTCGGCTTTGGACATCTTCCATTGCCTTGGGCAACCAGCACGGATTGTCGATCCAGGTCTTTGGCGAAAAGGGCGGGCTGCGTTGGGCACAGGAACAGCCGAACCAGCTTTACTGGATGCCTTTGGGGGAACGCCTGCAAATCATCGAACGCGGTGAAGCAAACCTGTCGCCAGAAGCCAACCGCACCAGCCGCGTCACTATTGGCCACGCCGAAGGGATGCCGTTGGCCTTTGCCAATATTTATGCCGATCTGGCCGAGGCGATCCGTGCGGAAAAAGAGGGCCGCGCGATGGATCCGGCTGCAAACCTTTATCCACGTGCCGAAGACGGGCTGCGGTCAATGGCGGCGGTCTTTGCGGTCGCCGAAAGCGGCAAGGCCAACGGCGCATGGGTCGAGGCACGCCCACCGATGTTTCGGGGATAGGCTGTAGGCTACGCGTCAGTGTTTGGCGCGTAGCGTTCCGCGTTCGACCAATGCGCAGGGCAAAAGCACCATTTGTGGCGCGGCTTTGGGTGTTTCGACCCCCTGACGGATCAGGTTCACAGAGGTCGAAACGATCTCTTTCACCGGTTGCCGGATCGTTGTTAGCGCGATCCGGTCCCACCCGGCCATGTTCATGTCATTCAGGCCAATCAGCCCCAGATCGTCCGGTATGCGCCGACCGAACGCCCGGGCCGCGTCCATTGCGCCTATGGCGATGACGTCATCGCCACAGAACCACGCTTCGACGTCCGGTGTTGTTTGTAAGGCGCGACTCATGCCTGCGCGTCCCGCCTCATAGGAATACGCTGCTGCGAATTGTATCTCGGGGCATAAGCCATGTGTGGCCAGTTCCGCCTGAAATCCGCTTAACCGATCGCCCGTGGTCGCCGCACTCTGGGGCCCGCCCAGGAAACCGACGCGGGTATACCCACGCTCCAGCAATGTTTGTGCTGCCAGATGTCCGGCCTCGCGATTGTCGATGCTGACCCGAGCGGTCTGGGGGGCCTCGGAGGACCAGCCAAAAGCATGTACAACGGGCAAGCCTGCATCATGGAACACTTTGGCAAAATCGGGGGGCAATGTGGATGAGGCAACGATCACGCCATCAACATTGTACTGCCGCAGCATCGACAGCGATTTGCTCGCGTCCTCTTCGGCGCTGAGATTGATCAGCAGTGGGCGCAGATCGGCGTCTTGAAGGGCGCGTGTGAAGTGATCGAAAATTTCGAGGAAATAGGGGTTGGTAAAGTTATTCGAGATCAGACCGACAAGCGTGGTACGGCCTGTGGTCAGGCTTGAGGCCAGAACATTCGGAAAATAGCCCAGTTCTTTCGCGGCGGCTTCGACCTTGGCGCGGGTTTTGGCAGAAACGGACGCGCCCGGAGTGTACGTGCGCGAAACGGCTGATTTCGACACACCTGCGCGTGCGGCCACATCCTGAAGCGTGATTGGCATCTGATCCTTGCCTCTGTTTGTTTGCCACATCAGATCGGGCTGAGCGGGATTTTGCAACAGGTTGCAAAAATTGCAGTCACTCTTGCCGAAAAGACATCATCTGTGATGAAGTGGTTTTCTCACGTCGCAGGGGGTGTCGCATGGCGCGCAGAGCAACGATCAAGGATGTCGCCCGGGTATCCGGGTTAAGCACTGCAACGATTGATCGCGCGCTGAACGGGCGTGCCAAGGTGCGTGAAGAAACCTTGCGCAGGATCGCGGATGCAGCGCGCGAGGTCGGTTATCATGCGCGCGGTTTGTTGGACCACCGGCTTGATGCCAATGTTCCCGAACTGGTTCTGGGGGTGGTTCTGCTGAAGGAAAAGCAAGCCTTTTATCAAGCCTTCCGCACCGAGATGGAGCGCGCAATCGGTGCCCGAACAGACATTCGCGGAAGGCTCGTCATTCGGTTTGCCAACTCGCAATCACCCTCTGAATTTGCCGAATTGCTGCAACGCGCGGGACAGGAATCAGATGCTGTTGCTGCCGTCGCAGTGAACCACCAAAGCCTTGACAAGGTGGTGTCTGATCTTAAGGCAAAGGACGTTCCGGTGTTTTCCTTGCTAAACGACTTTGCCCAAGGAATTCGACGTAGTTACATAGGGTTAAATAACATGAAGGTCGGCCGGCAAGCCGCTTGGATGCTGACGCAGACGGCCGTGCCAGGCAAGGTTGCGATCTTTGTCGGGGGCAATAGATGGCACGGCCACGATCTGCGCGAGGTCGGTTTCCGGGCCTTTATGCGGGAAAACGGGCCGGGATTTGAAACGCTGGAAACTCTGGTCAATCTCGAAACGCGACAAGTCACCTACGAGGCAACCTTGAGCCTGCTGGAACGGTATCCCGATCTACGTGGGATCTATGTTGCGGGTGGCGGGATGGAAGGCGCGATTGCTGCGTTGCGCGAGGTGCGTCCGCCGGGAAAGGTCCGGCTGGTTGTGAACGAGGTGACTGCAGACAGCCGCGCAGGTCTGCTTGACGGCTATGTCCAGATGGCCATTGCAACACCGCTTGCCGAGGTCTGCAAAAGCACTGTCGAACTGGCGCTCAAAGCCTGCTCTGACCCAGACGCGACGTCTGTTGAGCAGCATTTTCTGGACCCTCGGATCATCCTTCCCGAAATTCTGTGATGATGTAAAAGCATCATTTTGCAGGCGCAGAAAAGCATCATCTATGATGCAAACCTGCGTCGCAAAGATTGACGGAATCATCCTACCGCACCACTGCTGACATCGCCGGAGGTCAGCAGAAGCATTTGGGAGGATGTGGTTGCTATGAATTACGCGCTCAATCACATGACTGTCCCGTCTTTGGACTATGGCGCGTTTCTTGACCTTGCTGCATCGTTGAACTGTGTCGGTGTCGAAGTGCGCAACGATCTGGACCGTCCGCTGTTTGACGGAGCGGATGCGGCCACTGCCGGCAAGATGGCTGGTGATCGGGGATTGCGGTTGCTGGGACTAAGCCAGGTCTACCCCTTCAACTGTTGGTCAGACGGGATCGCCGACGAAGTGCGCGCTTTGATCAAGACCGCCACTGCAAGCGGTGCAGAAACGATCAGTTTGATACCGCGCAATGACGGGACGCAAACCGGCAATGGTGAACGACACGCAAATCTGCGTATCGCGCTCAAGAATATCAAACCGATGCTTGAAGATGCGGGGCTGGTGGCGCTGGTAGAGCCTTTGGGCTTTGCCCGGTCCTCAATGCGATCCAAGCAAGACACCGTTGAAACCATCGCCGCACTTGATGCCGCGCATGTGTTCAAGATTGTGCATGACACGTTCCATCACACGTTGGCCGATGGTGGGCCGATCTTCCCCGCCCAAACGGGGATCGTGCATATTTCGGGTGTCATTGAGCCATCTTTGAGCATCAGCCTGATGGAAGATGAACATCGCGTTTTGATTGATGAAAAAGATCGCCTGGGAAATGTCGAACAAATTCGGGCCTTGCTGAAGGCTGGGTATGACGGCCCGATTTCTTACGAATGTTTCTCACCTGAGACACATGCGCTCGCAGATCCGGAAACGGCCATACGCAAGTCACTCGAGTTCATTTCTTCGCAGCTTGCGGCGGAAGCTGCCTAGCGAAGGGAAACCGCCCCGTATGGGGCTCCGGCAAAAAACGGGTGTGCCGGCACCAATTTGGGAGGAACCAAACAAATGAAAAAGACATTAATTGCAGCAACGGCGCTGGTGTCCGTGATGGGCACGTCGGCCTTTTCGCAGGAAATCGGCGCGACGTTTTCCCGGTTCGACGACAATTGGCTGACCGTTCTGCGCAACGGCATGATGGAATATGCCGGGACCATCGATGGCCTGACGTATCAACAGGAAGACGCGTCCGACGATTTGGCCAAGCAAATCGACCAGGTCAAAAACTTTGTGGCGCAGGGCGTTGACGCAATCATCGTTAACATCGTCGACACGTCCGCTGGTGCTGCCGTTTCTGCCGCTGCAGGGGACACACCACTCGTCTACGTCAACCGCGAGCCGGACAATGTGAACGAACTGCCGCCGACCCAGGCGTTCGTGGCCTCCAACGAAATTGAGTCCGGCACATTGTCGGCCTTCGAGGTCTGCAAGAACCTGCGCGCCGAAGGCAAAGGCAACGGCGCACGCGGATATCTGATGAATGGGCAGCTGTCCAATCAGGCGGCGGTTCAGCGTTCCAAGGACGTGCATGACGTAATCGGTATGGACATGTGCAACTTCATGACCATCATCGACGAGCAGACCGCAAACTGGTCGCGCGACGAGGCGCAAGACCTCATGACAAACTGGCTCTCCTCGGGCGAGCCATTCGACTTTGTTCTGGCCAACAACGACGAAATGGCGATTGGCGCAATCCAGGCGATGAAAGCGGCTGGCATTGACATGGCTGACGTGCAGGTGGGCGGTGTAGACGCTTCGCAGGACGCTCTGTTGGCGATGGCAGCGGGCGACTATGACGTCACCGTCTTCCAAGACTCGGTCGGTCAGGGCACCGGATCTATCGACGCGGCTCTCAAGCTGATTGCGGGCGAGAAAGTCGACCAGAAGGTATATATCCCCTTCGTTCTGGTGACGCCGGACAACATGGCTGACTTCATGGACAGGAACTAAGGGTCTTCTTCCCATTCTGACACGGCAGGGCGGCGTTCTGCGCCGCCTTGCGCACCCAAATGCGCTGACAGGGAGAGCAGCATGGCAGATACAAGCCACGGCATCGGCGGGCTGACCTACGACAAATCCAAGCGATCTTTGCCAAGCGAGTTGAACATTTTCTTGGCGTTGATCATCATTGTCGTGATCTTCGAGATCCTGGGCCAGGTCCTGCCCTACATGAACAACCAGAGTTTTCTGTTCGATACCCGGGACCGGTTTGACTCAATCTTCAACGAAGCGCGTCTGCAGATCATCATTTTGCAGGTGGCGATTATTGGCATCATCGCCCTTGGCGTGACACAGGTGATCATCACCGGGGGCATTGATCTCAGTTCTGGCCCGCTCGTTGCGGCCACTGCCATGATCGCCATGAGTTTCGCGCAGACGGAAATGGTCAACGGGTTCCCCAACCCAAAGGCGCTCTTTGGCAGCTGGGCTATGGACCTTCCGGTCATTTTTCCGGTGATCATCGGGCTGACATTCGGCGCATTTATCGGGTTCATCAACGGGACGTTTATTGCCTATTTCCGAATTCCGCCGTTCATTGCCACGCTCGGCATGTTTCTTATCTGCCGGGGCATCGCGCTGTGGTGGTCGGGTGGTAACCCGATCTCGTTCCCGACTGAAGGCTACGCTTGGATCGGCTCGGGCATGATGCCTGTGGTCTGGTTCGTGGTCCTCGCCATCATCTTTCAACTGATCATGAAATATACTGTCTATGGCAAACATACCTATGCCATCGGCTCCAACGAAGACGCGGCGCGGATGTCCGGCATCAATGTGAGACGGCACAAGGTGATGGTCTACATGATCGCCTCGACACTAGCAGCGTTCGCAGGGATCGTGCTGAGCTCGAAAGCCGTGACAGCGCAGGCTGGTATGGGCGAATTCTACGAGCTGTTCGCGATTGCGATGGCTGTGATTGGTGGGATCAGCCTGCAGGGAGGCCGTGGCTCGATCATCGGCACCGTTCTGGGGGCGATGGTTCTGGGCGTCATCCGCTCGGGGTTCACCTATATCAAGCTTGATGGCTCGTATCAGCTGATGGCTATGGGTGCGATCATCATCGCGGCGGTCGTTCTTGACCAATACCGGCAGCGTAACAAGGCTTGAGGAGCGACCTGGCATGAATGACGATATTATTCTCAAGACTGTTGACCTGACCAAGCATTATGGCGGGGTCCATGCGCTGGAAGGCGCGAATTTCGAGCTGCGCCGAGGCGAGCATGTGGCCATCATGGGCGATAACGGGGCGGGGAAATCCACCTTCGTCCGTCAGATCACCGGGGTCGAACAACGCACCCGTGGCGAGGTCATATTTGACGGCAAACCGGTGCATTTCGAGGGGCCGCTGGATGCGCGCCGCGCCGGGATCGAAACCGTGTTCCAGACGCTGGCTCTGGCCGACCACCTTGATGTCCCGGACAACCTGTTTCTCGGACGAGAGAAGACCAAATGGGATTGGCTTGGTCCGTTCCGTTTGCTGAATTACAAGGCCATGCGTCAGGACACCCTGGACGCTTTGGAGAAAACCGGGGTGAAGATTCCCAACATCCGAAACACGATCCAGAACATGTCCGGGGGGCAGCGCCAGTGTGTGGCGATTGCCCGAACCGCGACTTTCCATTCGAAACTGACCATCATGGACGAGCCGACAGCCGCGTTGGGCGTGCAGGAAACGGCACAGGTCGAGAACATCATCCGTACCCTGAAAGATCAGGGAGAGCCGTTGATCCTGATCAGCCACAACATGCGTCAGGTGATGGATCTGGTGGACCGGATCGTCGTGTTCCGTCGTGGTCGTATCTGCGCCAATCTGCGCAAGGAAGACACCGACGGGCAGGATGTGGTGGCCTATATCACCGGCGCCAAAACGCAGCCCGAATACGAGGTGGCCGAGGCCGTCTGACACGGAACATGCGCGACGCGAATTGACCTCGAAACGCGGACGGGCAGGGCCTATGACTGGCCGTCCGCAACGGACCATATCCCACTTTCCTCCAGTCCCCTTCGGCGGTGGTGGATAACCAACAAGAACGCCCCAAGCCCAGGACTTGGAAAGACAAAGGAAGATCCATGACTGTCAGATTTGCTATCCTCGGCGCAGGCCGCATCGGACAGGTGCACGCCAAGGCCGTGACCGCGACCGATGGTGCCGCGCTTGTTGCCATTGCCGATCCGGTACACGAGGCGGCACAATCTGTGGCCGGCAAATACGGCTGCGATATCCGGACCATCGACGAAATCGCCGCCTCTGATGACGTGGATGCGGTTGCGATCTGCACGCCAACAAACACCCATGCGGACCTGATCGAGCAGTTCGCAAAAGCCGGCAAGGCAATGTTCTGTGAAAAGCCCGTCGACCTGAGCCTCAAGCGGGTGCAGGATTGCCTTGCCGCCGTCCACACGGAAAGCACCAAGTTGATGGTCGGTTTCAATCGCCGCTTTGATCCTGATTTCATGGCGGTCAAGGCGGCCATTGACGCGGGGCGTGTGGGCGATGTCGAAATGGTCACCATCACCTCGCGCGATCCCGGCGCTCCACCGGTTGACTATATCAAGGTCTCAGGCGGTATCTTCCGCGATATGACCATCCACGATTTCGACATGGCCCGCTGGCTCTTGGGTGAAGAAGTCGAGACTGTGATGGCGCAGGCTTCGGTTCTGACCGACCCCAAAATCGGTGAGGCGGGTGATTTCGATAGCGTTAATGTCATGCTGCGCACTGCGTCAGGCAAACAGGCGATCATCACCAATTCGCGCCGCGCCACCTACGGCTATGACCAGCGGATCGAGGTTCTTGGGTCGGGCGGTATGGTAAGCGCCAAGAACATGGCCGAAGCCAATATCGAACTGGCCAATGGTGACGGTTTTGGCACGCCGCCATTGCTCAACTTCTTCATGACCCGCTATGTCACAGCCTATGCCAACGAAATTGCCGCCTTTGTTGCAGCAATCGCCGACGGTGCACCGACCCCGACGACAGGGCATGACGGGCTGATGGCTTTGGCGCTGGCGGATGCCGCCGTCAAATCCGTGGCCGAGGGCCGCGCGGTCAAGCTCTCAGAGATTATGGGCTAAGCCATGACCAAGACACTCGACGTTATCACGATCGGCCGCGCCGGTGTCGACCTTTACGGGTCGCAGATTGGTGGGCGCCTTGAGGACATGGGCAGCTTTGACAAATATATCGGCGGCTCTCCGACCAATATCGCCTGTGGCACGGCGCGGCTTGGGCTGAAATCTGGTCTTATTACCCGTGTGGGTGATGAACATATGGGCCGTTTCATTCGCGAAGAATTGCTGCGCGAAGGCGTCGATGTCGGAGGTGTCAAAACCGACCCGGATCGCCTGACGGCTCTGGTGATCCTTGGTATTCGCGACAAGGAACAATTCCCTCTGATCTTCTACCGTGAAAACTGCGCCGACATGGCGTTGTGCGAAGATGATATCGACGAAACCTACATCGCCTCTGCCCGCGCCCTAGTGCCGACGGGCACGCATCTGAGCAACCCGCGCACCGAAGCAGCAGTGATCAAGGCGTTAAAACTGGCGCGCAAGCACGGGCTCAAGACCGGGCTTGATATCGACTACCGTCCGAACCTGTGGGGCGTTGCAGGCCACGGTGACGGGGAAAGCCGTTTTGTGGAATCCGCAGAAGTCACGGCCAAGCTTCAGAAGTCGTTGCATTATTTCGATTTGATCGTCGGCACAGAGGAAGAGTTCCACATCGCTGGCGGCGCGACCGACACGATCAAAGCCCTGCGCGCCGTGCGGTCCGTGTCAGGCGCGACGCTGGTTTGCAAACGCGGTGCGGCAGGGGCCGTGGCATTCGAGGGCGACATTCCCGACCGTCTTGACGATGGCCAGACCGGACCGGGATTTCCCATCGAAGTGTTCAACGTGCTTGGGGCAGGTGACGGGTTCTTTTCCGGCCTGCTCAAAGGCTGGCTGGATGGCGAGGATTGGCCCACCGCGCTGAAATACGCTAATGCCTGTGGTGCCTTTGCGGTGTCGCGGCATGGCTGTACCCCGGCCTATCCAAGCTGGAAAGAACTACAGTTCTTCTTCGACAGGGGGATTAAACGCCCGGACCTGCGCAACGACGCAGAGTTGGAACAAGTGCATTGGGCGACAAACCGCAAAGGCGATTGGTCCACTGTAAGGACTTTCGCGTTCGACCATCGGCTGCAACTCGAAGAGATGGCGGGCTATACGCTTGAAAAAGCGGGTGCTTTCAAAGAGCTTTGCCTAGACGCTGCTCTTAAGGTTGCAAACGGGCAGGCGGGTTATGGCATCTTGTGCGACAACCGGATCGGTCGTGCGGCTCTGCACCGTGCCAGCGGCAGCGGTCTTTGGATCGGGCGACCCACCGAACTGCCCGGATCGCGCCCCGTCGCGTTTGAACCTGAACTGGGCGAAGACCTTGGTGGTTTGCGCGAATGGGCCCGCGAGAACGTGGTCAAACTCTTGGTTTTTTGTCATCCGGAAGATGACGACAAAACCGCCAAAATGCAGGTGGCACGGGTTAAGCGGTTGTTCACCGCCGCCCGCCGCAATGGTCTGGAATTTCTGCTCGAGGTGATCCCGTCCAAGGTGGGGCCGGTCGATGACACCACGACAGCGACCCTGATCCAGACGTTTTATGATGCGGGCGTCTTTCCCGATTGGTGGAAGGTGGAGCCGTTCAAGACGGACGCCGCGTGGCAGAACACAGTTGACGCGATCAACCGCAATGATCCGCGCATTCGCGGGATTGTGGTGCTTGGATTGGATGCACCGGAAACCGAACTGGCGGTAAGCTTTGCGCTGGCCGCCAAACAGCCGCTGGTCAAAGGCTTTGCTGTGGGCCGGACGATTTTTGGCGATGCCGCGCGTGCCTGGCTGCAGGGACATATGAGTGATGCCGAAGCTGTAACACAAATGGCAGAACGCTATGCGCGGCTTTGCGAGATTTGGGACAATGCCCGTGCCGATGCGCGAATGAATACGGAGGATGCCGCATGAGCAAGACCATTAGATTGACGGCTGCACAAGCGCTGGTGCGTTACCTGACAGCGCAGCTCAACGAAGAGGGCGAGACGTTTATTGCCGGATGCTGGGGCATTTTCGGACACGGGAATGTCGCGGGTCTGGGCGAGGCGCTTTATACCGTGCGCGATACGATCCCGACCTATCGTGGGCATAATGAGCAGACCATGGCGCATACGGCGATCGCCTATGCCAAGCAATTGCACCGCAAACGCGCGATGGCGGTCACCTCGTCTATTGGGCCCGGGGCGACAAACATGGTCACCGCCGCCGCCTTGGCGCATGTGAACCGTTTGCCGGTTTTGCTTTTGCCCGGTGATGTGTTCGCCAACCGCGGACCGGACCCTGTGTTGCAACAGCCCGAAGTGTTCAGCGATGGCACGGTCAGTGCGAATGATTGCTTCCGTCCGGTCAGCCGCTATTTCGACCGGATCACACGGCCTGAACATATCCTGACAGCCCTGCCGCGTGCCTTCCGCACGATGACAGATCCGGCCGAATGTGGCCCTGTGACATTGGCGTTCTGCCAGGATGTGCAGGCAGAAGCCTATGACTACCCAGAAAGCTTTTTCGAGCCGCGCGTCTGGCACCGTCGCCGTATCCATCCCGATCCGCACGAGTTGCACCGCGCGGTCGAGGTGATCCGCGCCGCCAAACGTCCGGTGATCGTGGCAGGGGGCGGCGTGCACTATTCGGACGCGACCGCTGACCTCAAATCCTTTGTCGAGGCGCATAATATCCCCGTGGTCGAAACGCAGGCGGGCAAATCCGCGCTGCCATGGGATCATCCGCTGAATCTTGGCCCTGTTGGTGTGACCGGGGGCGAACCCGCCAATACCGTCTGCGCCGAGGCGGATGTGGTGATCGGCATCGGCACCCGGTTTCAGGATTTCACGACGGGGTCGTGGGGGCTGTTTGCCAACCCGAACCGTACATTGATCAGCCTGAATGTTCAGGCCTATGATGCAATGAAGCACAATGCGATGCCGATTCAGGCGGATGCGCGCGCTGGTCTGACCGAAATGGCCATTGAATTGGCCGGGTATGCGCCTGACGCACCAGCCGCTGCGCTCAAGGAGGGCTGGTTCGCCAAGGTCGACCCGCTCACCGATGCGCCAGAGGGAAATCAACTCCCGACGGACATGCAGGTTGTTGGCGCAGTGCAACGCGCGGCCGCCGACAATACGGTCGTCATGTGCGCTGCGGGCACCATGCCCGGTGAACTGCACAAACTGTGGAAGGCGGGCAAGCCGGGCAGCTATCACATGGAATACGGCTTTAGCTGCATGGGCTACGAAATCGCTGGCGCCATGGGCATCAAGATGGCCGAGCCAGAGCGCGATGTGATCTGCTTTACCGGCGACGGCACCTATATGATGGCCAACTCGGAAATGGCGACCGCTGCGATGATGGGCATTCCGTTCACCGTTGTGGTCACAGACAACCGTGGATTTGGCTGCATCAACCGTCTGCAAATGGGCACTGGCGGGGCCGAGTTTAACAACCTGTTGGACCACGCCGTTCACACCAATCCAAGTGCCATCGACTTTGCCAAACACGCGGAATCCATGGGCGCGGTCAGCGTCAAGGTCGGCTCTATCGCCGAACTGGAAGAGGCTTTGGCCAATCGGCACGACCAGACCGTGCCTTACGTGGTCGTCATCGACACAGACCCGTATCCTTCGACCGAACATGGCGGCACATGGTGGGAAGTCGGTGTGCCCGAGGTTTCGGATCGGGCCGAGGTGCGCGCGGCGCATGAGAAAGCTGTCACCAACAAGAAACTGCAAAGGGCCGATTGATGGCTGTCAAACTGGGGATCTCCCTGATCGCGTGGCAAAATGACGATTTGCCCGACCTCACCGCCGCCTTCACCACCGAAGGCGCGATGGAGGATGCGGGGCGGATCGGCTACCAAGGCGTCGAACGCGGGCGGCGTATGCCCGCCGACACGGACGGTCTGCGCGCCTATCTCGACCGCTATGGCGTTGTGCTCTGTGGGGGATGGTGTTCCGGCAATCTGATGGTCAACGATCTGGCCACCGAACAGGCCGCAATCCGGCAGCAGGTCGACCAATTCGCCGCCCTGAACGCCCCCTGCATTGTATACGCCGAATGCTCGAACACCATTCAGGGCGATATGGCGTGTCCCGTCAGCCAGCGTCCCAAACTCTCGCGGGACGAGGTTATGGGCTATGGCGCAAAGCTGTCAGAGCTTGCGAAATGGTCTGCCGATCAAGGCTGTGTGCTGTCCTACCACCACCATATGGGGGCGATGGTGCAGGATGCCGAAGATATCGACTGGCTTATGGAGGGCAGTGACCCCGCGCTGACGCTTCTTTACGACACCGGGCATTTGCATTTTGCCGGCGCTGATCCCGTTGCTGTTTTGGACAAGTGGGGCGACAGGGTGCACCACGTGCATTTCAAGGATGTCCGCCAACCCGTTCTGGATTGGGTGCATTCTGAGGATCGCAGCTTTCTCGATGGTGTTGCGGCAGGGGTCTATTCCGTGCCGGGCGATCCCGAAGGCTGTATCGATTTTCAGGCGATTACAGATCGTCTCAAGGCGATGAACTATGACGGCTGGATCGTGGTCGAGGCCGAACAGGACCCCGCCAAGGCGCCGCCCTTTGAATACTCGAAAATGGGATACGATCACATTCGCGCCGTTGCTGCCGCGTCCGGGCTGTCAATCGCGCAATAGCGTTTCACCGGTCCCAATTTGGGGCCAGCACCAACCACCATGCACAAGGAGGACGACATGGTAGATCAGACATTCGGATATATCGGTTATTTCGATCGGGAATCCTGCGATCTGGATGAATTCAAGGTGCTGACCTCGCAACAACTCGAGGCGGCGGATGTCCCCCATGCCGCCGCGATCGAAAAGAACGTGCCCCTCTACGATATGGAAGCGCTGCGACCTGCGCTTGAAGACACCGAAAAGCGCCGTGTTTTGATGGCCGAATGGGCACATGTCCTGCGCCACTCTGCTGGTGTGATCGCATTAAAGCGGGCCTATGCCGACACGACGGTGATCGACCGCGCATCAGACGTGTTCGACGCAATCATCGCGGATGAAAAGGCTGGCGCTGCGGGCAAGGGCGATCACTTTGCGGCGTCCGGCGCAAACGACAGGGTCTGGAATTCGCTGCAAAAACAGTGCTTGCGCGACCCAGAGGGCTTTGCGCTTTATTTCGGCAACACGTCCATCGCAGCCGCTTGCGAAGCTTGGTTGGGGCCGAACTATCAGGTGACTGCACAGGTCAATCAGGTGCGGCCCGGTGGCAAGGCGCAATCGGCGCATCGCGATTATCACCTCGGGTTCCAGACGGCGGATCAATCGGCGCAGTATCCGGCCCACGCGCATGAGGTGACCGCGACCCTGACACTTCAAGGGGCGGTGGCGCATTGCGACATGCCATTGGACAGTGGGCCAACCAAACTTTTGCCGTTTTCGCAGCTTTATCCCGCAGGGTATCTGGGCTTTCACGACGCCGATCACCGTGCCTATTTCGAAGATGCCCACATTCAGGTGCCGCTGGAAAAAGGTGATGCGGTGTTCTTTAATCCGGCGCTGTTCCACGCAGCCGGTGAAAACCGGAGCGCAGACATCAATCGCATGGTGAACCTGCTTCAGGTGTCATCCGCCTTTGGCCGTGCCATGGAAGCTATCGACCGCTTTGCGATGACGGGTGCTCTGTTTCCAGCACTTGTCGCGCTCAAACAGGGTGGGCGTATGACGGCGTCGGAACTGGATGCCGCGATTGCCGCCTGTGCCGAAGGCTATAGCTTTCCCACCAATCTAGACACCGATCCACCGGTTGGCGGGCTGGCACCGGAAAGCCAAGCGGACCTGTTGCGCCGTGCGGTGCAGGAGGGTTGGACCGATGATCAGCTTGTTCATGCGTTGAGCCAGATGGCCACGCGACAGGCCGCATAAGAAAGGCAGCGCCCATGTTCAAACTGCGTGTCCCGTTTTTCCTCCCGCTCAAAACCCGGGCTTGGACGACCGGTATCACCTTGGCATGGGCGCTGTTTGAACTTGCCATGGGCAATCCGGGATGGGCACTGCTCTTTGGTGCGACAGGCGCCTATCTCGCCTATGAATTCTTCGTGGTCTTCGACCCGGAAAACTACAAGGACAAAGACGATGGCTGATCTGCTTCGCAAACCGTTTGGAACCCATGGCAAAGTGCATGACATCACACCCGCATCCGCCGGCTGGCGCTATGTCTGGTTTTCGCTCTACCGTTTGCGCGCGGG
The DNA here is from genome assembly GCA_043585115.1 of Marivita sp. Taxonomy (GTDB): domain Bacteria; phylum Pseudomonadota; class Alphaproteobacteria; order Rhodobacterales; family Rhodobacteraceae; genus Marivita. The sequence goes on along the minus strand of CP121326.1, from coordinate 852,701 downwards.
CGAAAGCGCGTCCGAGGCCACTGGCGACCGCGAAGTCATCCTTGTCATGGTTGAAGGCAAAGCCGCGTTCACCGGGGCGGGGCAGGAGTGGGGTGTTCTGGGCGACCGAATGAACGTGTTTGAAAAAACACCTCCGCATTGCCTTTATTTGCCCAACGGTACGGATTGGACGGCTGTGGCCGAAACCGATTGCACCATTGCTGTATGTTCGGCGCCCGGCACAGGCGGACATGACGCGCGCCGGATCGGGCCGGATGGGATCACGCTCACCGAGCGGGGCAAGGGCGTAAACACCCGCTATATCAACAATATCGCCATGGAGAATGAAGACTACGCCGACAGCCTGTTGGTCACCGAAGTCTTTACGCCGAACGGTCACTGGTCCAGCTATCCCAGCCACCGGCACGACGAAGACGATTTTCCGCGCATCACCTATCTTGAGGAAACCTATTACCACCGGCTCAATCCCGGCAACGGGTTCGGCATCCAGCGGGTCTATACCGATGACGGTACGCTTGATGAGACGATGGCCATGTGCGACGGCGACGTGGTGCTGGTTCCGCGCGGGCATCATCCGTGTGGTGCACCCTACGGATTTGAGATGTATTACCTCAACGTGATGGCAGGCCCGCTGCGCAAATGGCGCTTTGTTCCTGCCCCCGAGGTCGAATGGATCATGGAGCGGGACGCCTGATCAACAGGTTGGTCAGGGCAGGGCAACCGCTTCGGCCACCAAGGCGCCGCGATGGGTCACGACCCGGGCGGCCAGTTTCGCCGCAGCAGACACGGCCTGATCCATTGCTTTGCCGTCGATCCATGCCGCCAGAAACCCTGCATTAAACGAATCCCCCGCAGCCGTCGTGTCGACCACAGTGGTAACCTGTTCCGTCTCGTGCTGACTGGTGGTGCTGTCCGTCCAGACCAAGATCTCGCCCGCACCGTTTTTGACGATAACCGTCGACGCACCCGCATCGGCATAGCGTTTGGCCGTATCGGCAGGCGTCGCGTCACCGAACCATGACGCCTCGTCCTCATATGATGGCAAAACGATATCGCTCAGCTCGGCAGCCTGCGTGATCGCGGTTTTCATCGTGTCGCTATCTTTCCACAGCTTTGGTCGCAGATTGGGATCAAAGACCACGTCACCTCCGGATGACCTGAACTGCTGCACCGCCTCTAGCAGCGTGGCGCGATCGGCGTCGGACAAGATCGCGAGCGTGATGCCGGAGAAATACAGGATATCGACGTCGCGCAGAGCGACCCTTAGATCGTCTGGGTTTTCCGCAAGTGTTCTGGCCGCGCTTTGACCGCGCCAATAGGTGAAACTGCGCTCTCCGTTGTTTAGCTGGATGGTGTACAATCCGACCGTACGATCCGTACGACGCAAGATTTTGTCTGCGCCAATGCCAGCGTCCTTAAGGAAGGCCAGCATCTGGTCTGACACGCTATCGGTGCCGATGGCGGTGAAATACTCGATAGAGGCCTGATCTTGCAGCAGTTTTGCCAGGTACCACGCGGTATTCATCGTGTCTCCGGCAAACCCCATATGATACGTTCCCGCCGCACCTGTTGGGGCCATCTCGACCATGCATTCCCCGATCGCCAAGAGTCGTTTCATTGTGGGATATCCGTAAACCAGTTGTGGTTTTCTGCTTTAATCTCTTCGATCTGAACAAAGATGCGCGACAAATGTTTGTCTATCGCATCGGCAGCAGCATCGGGATCGCGTGCAGATATCGCGTCCAAAATGGCGATATGTTCATCGAACGCATGTATTTGCGAAGTCGTATCGAGCGTCAGCATTCGCACACGGTCCATATGCCCCTTGTTTTCACTAATCACATCCCAAACATAGCCAACGCCGGATTGAACACAGATTTCCCGGTGAAACGCGTCGTCCAAAGCGTGGAACCGACTTCTGTTTTTTTCGGCAATTGCGCCTTTTTGTTTTTCGATCAGATCCGACAGGGATTTGAGCCCTTCTGCAGTGATCGCATCGCATGCGGTGCGGCAGGTTTGCAATTCCAGCGCAAGGCGGATGAATCGTGCCCGCATGACCGCTTCTTCAGAAATCAGACTGACTGTGGTGCCGCTTTGGGGCCGGATTTTCAGAAATCCGAGATTTGCCAATCGTTTGAACGCTTCACGAACCGGTTGGCGTGAAACGCCCATCTTGGCGGCGACTTCGGCCTCCGAGATTTTGGTCTCTGGCGGCAGTTCCAAAGACAAGATGCGCGCCCGTAAAACCTTGAAAACCTGATCTGCGATAGAGGGTTGTGGCGATTGCTCAAGCACTGGGAGCGGAAGAGCATCTGATCTTTTCTGGAGCTCGCTATCCATTTGAGAATCTGCCTTCAACGAATGTCACGGTTTTCAAGAGTATATCTTTTCACCTCAAACTAGCAACTAGGATATTAGTTGACGAGTAGAAATCGATTATCTAGGATACTAGTAGCCAGCCTGAACGTGCAGCCTGGTTTCGGACTGCCTGCCGGGAGGGTACATGGCGCTATTGGATGACAACCGCTTGTTTTCAGCGGACCCTGTGCTCAGGGCAGGGGCGCGCGAGCTGTATGACAGTGTGCGCGATCTTCCGATCATTAGCCCTCATGGTCACACCGACCCGCAGTGGTATGCCGAAAACAAGCCGTTTCCAGATCCGGCGCGTCTGTTTGTGACGCCTGATCACTATGTGTTTCGGATGCTGCATTCCCAAGGTGTGCCGCTTGAGGCACTGGGTGTTCCACGGGTCGATGGTGGCGAGACCGAGCAAGACCCCCGAAAAATCTGGCGCTTGTTTGCGTCGCACTATTATCTGTTCCGGGGCACTCCGACGCGCATTTGGGTCGACCACGCCCTGCAAGAGGTGTTCGGCGTCACCGAACATCTTTCCGAAGCCACCGCCGATGCGATCTATGACCAGATTGACGATTGCCTCCGTCAGGATGCGTTTCGCCCGCGCGCCCTGTTCGAGCGGTTCAATATTGAGGCCATCTCGACCACGGAAAGCGCGATTGACGATTTGAAGTGGCACAAGTTGATCCGCGACAGCGGATGGGCTGGCAAAGTGGTGACCGCCTATCGCCCCGACGCGGTTGTTGATCCGGAATTTCAGGGCTTCGCGGCCAATGTCGAAAAGATGGGCGAAATGGCCGGAGAAGATGCCACGACGTGGCAGGGCTATCTGGCCGCCCATCGCAACCGCCGTGCGTTTTTCAAGGAGTTCGGTGCAACGTCGTCCGATCACGGGCATCCGACCGCGCGGACCGAAGATTTGCCTCAAGACGTGGCGGCGACGTTGTTTGACAAGGCTCTGCAAGGCACGTGCACCGCCGATGAGGCTGATGCGTTCCGTGGACATATGCTGACCGAAATGGCGCGAATGAGCATCGAAGATGGTCTGGTTCTGCAAATCCATCCCGGCTCAGCGCGCAACCATTCTGATCCTGTCATGGCCCGGTTTGGGCGTGACAAGGGATACGACATCCCCACACGCACAGACTACGTCCATGCGCTCCGCCCGCTTTTGAACGCGGTGGGCCAACGATCAGACATAACGATTATCCTCTTTACCTTGGACGAAACCGCGTATTCGCGCGAATTGGCCCCGCTGGCAGGGGTGTATCCCGCATTGCGCCTTGGTCCGCCATGGTGGTTCCACGACAGCTACGAAGGCATGATGCGGTTCCGTGAAATGACGACGGAAACCGCCGGGTTCTACAACACTGTCGGCTTCAACGACGACACCCGTGCCTTTTGTTCTATCCCCGCCCGTCACGACGTGGCGCGGCGGGTGGATTGCGCGTTCCTTGCCAATCTTATCGCCACAGGGCGACTGGCAAAGGACGAAGCATTCGAGGTCGCACATGACCTCGCGTATCGGCTTGCAAAGCAGGCTTATCGGCTCTGAGAGCCATTTTCTGGGAGGAAACTATGAATTACGTAAAAACACTCGGGGCAGCCTTGCTGGCAAGCGTCGCAATGGTTTCGATGGCATCTGCCTGCGAAATGACGCTCCGCTCGTCTGACACGCATCCGGATGGCTATCCGACAGTGGCTGCCGTCGAGGCCATGGGCGACATGCTCGAAGAGCGCACCGATGGCCGCCTGTGCATCGAGGTTTTCCACTCTGCACAGCTTGGCGAAGAAAAAGACACAATCGAGCAGACACAGTTTGGTGTCATCGACATGAACCGCGTTTCGCTTGGGCCGTTCAATAACATCATCGAAGAAACCCAAGTGCCGTCGCTGCCGTATATCTTCCGTTCGGTTGAGCATATGCACAAAGTCATGGACGGGCCGGTTGGTCAGCAAATCCTTGACGCCTTCAGCGATCACGATCTTGTGGGTCTGGCGTTCTACGATGGTGGCTCGCGCAGCTTCTACAACTCGCAACGGCCGATCACATCTATCGAAGACCTTGCAGGCATGAAATTCCGCGTGATGCAGTCGGATATGTTTGTCGACATGGTTGCGGCTTTGGGCGCGAATGCGACACCGATGCCGTATGGCGAAGTCTATTCATCGATCCAGACTGGCGTGATTGACGGCGCTGAAAACAACTGGCCGTCCTATGACAGTTCGGGTCACTTTGAGGTGGCACAATATTACACGCTCGACCAGCACCTGATCGTGCCCGAAGTGCTTGTGATGGCAAAATCGACCTTCGACAAACTGTCGGCAGAAGATCAGGAAGCCGTCCGGCAGGCAGCCCGCGATTCAGTTCCGGTAATGCGTGAACTGTGGCAGGCCCGCGAAAAGGAATCCGAGGCGCGTGTTCGTGCCGCCGGTGTCGAGATCATCACCGATATCGACAAAACGCCCTTCATCGAAGCGATGGTGCCGGTATACCAGAAATACGTAACCTCGCCCAAGCTTCAGCAGATGGTCGCGGATATTCAGGCGACTGAATAAACGTGATCCCGGCCCACGCTTTGGTAGCGTGGGCCGGGTGTCGTTCTGCAGATAGGGATACCTGACGTGATGAAAACGATTGCGCTTTGGACGGGACGTCTGGCGCGTCTGGCCTTGTGGCTTGCAGGCATTGGTCTTGTCTTGATGACGGTGCTGATCGCGGCTCAGGTGTTTTGGCGCTATGTCCTGAACGACAGCATTATCTGGACCGAGCCTGCGTCTGTTATGATCATGGGCTGGTTTATCTTTCTAGGTGCTGCTGTGGGTATCCGAGAAGGCTACCACCTGTCTTTTGACGTGCTTCTGTATGTCCTGCCCCAACGGATAAAACTGGTCTTGCATTCGATTTCTGATCTTGCGGTCGCGGCATTTGGTGTCGGCATGATCTGGTATGGCTGGCAATTGGCAGAAAAGACGGCGGGCAATCAGCTTCCCAGTCTGGGGATCTCGGGCGCGTTTGATTTTGTGCCCATCGTTGCGGGCGGTTTTCTGATCGTCATTTTTTCAACTGAACGTGTGGCGCGACGTCTGGCAGGTCTTCCGACCGCGCGGTTTGGCGAAGAGGCGGAGATCGACTGATGGAACTCTATGTCCTCTTCGGAACCTTCACATTTTTACTTTTGATCGGAACGCCGGTTGCCTTTTGTCTTGGTGTCTCAAGCTTTGCGACCATCGCATATCTGGGCCTGCCGCCCGTGGTTGTCTTTCAGCGTTTGAATTCCGGAGTGTCGGTTTTCGCGCTCATGGCGATCCCGTTCTTCATTTATGCCGGTGACCTTATGGTGCGCGGCGACATCGCACGCCGATTGGTGGCGTTAGCTGGCGGTTTTGTTGGCCATCTGAGGGGTGGTCTGGGGCAAGTTAACGTGCTGTCCTCGGTGATGTTCGGTGGCGTGTCCGGTTCTGCCGCGGCAGATGCCAGTGCGGTTGGTGGCCTCATGGTTCCGCAGATGAAAGAGCGCGGCTATGATACGGATTACGCTGTGAATATCACGGTCGTCAGTTCGATCATCGCGCTGATGCTGCCACCATCCCATAACATGATCATCTATTCGATTGCGGCAGGGGGGCGGATCTCGATCGCGGACCTGTTCACCGCAGGGATCATTCCGGGCTTTTTGCTTGCCGTTCTGTTGATGCTGGCCGCGTGGTGGATGGCCGTGCGCAAAGGCTATCCGACGCAGCCGTTCCAGGGGTTTCGGATGATCGGAACCTTGTTTATGAACGCCGCCCCTGGCCTGATCCTTGTGGCCATCATCTTTGGTGGTGTCCGGTCGGGCATTTTTACCGCCTCTGAATCGTCGAATATTGCGGTTGTCTATGCGCTTTTGGTGACATTTTTCGTGTATCGCAGTCTAAGCTGGCACGATTTCATCGAAGCGACCTTTGCCGCTGTCCGTACCACGGCCATGGTGCTTATGGTCATTGGCTGCGCCGCGGCATTCGGCTGGCTCTTGGCCTATACGCGGGTGCCTGCGTCAATGGTCGCGCTGCTCCAAGGGGTTTCGGAAAATCCGATTGTGATCTTGTTGCTGCTGAACGTGGTCCTGCTGATCCTTGGCACGTTCATGGACATGTCGCCCCTGATCGTCATCACCACGCCGATCTTTTTGCCTGTGGCGACCGCGTTCGGCGTCGATCCAGTACATTTTGGCGTCATCCTGATCCTGAACCTTGGCATCGGCCTTTGCACGCCTCCGGTGGGGGCGGTTTTGTTTGTCGGCTGTGCGGTTGGCCGCATACCGGTCTGGGATGCTGTGCGCACCATCTGGCCCTTCTACGGAGCAGCGTTCCTGACGCTCTTGCTTGTGACCTATATCCCGGCGTTGTCGCTTTGGCTGCCGGCGCTGTTCAGATGAGGACTGGCATGACCTTTCCAGTTGTGCCGACCGACCCGGGCGTGACCCGGCAGGTGTTGGCCGAAAACCCCGATCTTATGGTGGTCGCGTTCCGGTTCGAAGACGGGGCCGAAGGCAAGCTGCACGATCATCCCCATGTGCAATCGACCTATGTTGAATCCGGGCGCTTCACCTTTGTTGTCGGCGACACAGAATATGATCTGGGCCCTGGCGACAGTATCGTGATCCCTTCTGGCGCGCGTCATGGCTGCCGCTGTCAGGCACCGGGCACGCTCATCGACACATTCACCCCCCGCCGTGATGATTTTCTCTGACCTCCGAAAGGCCTGACACAATGCTTAAGACCCAAACACGCCACGCGATTGATCCGGCGACGGCAAAAACACTCGACACCGATCAGTTGCGTGACCACTTTCACGTGCCAGGCCTGTTCGCGGACGGAGAGATCAATCTCGTCTACTCGCATTATGACCGCTTGATCCTTGGCTCGGCCGTGCCGGCGGGTGCTAGCCTCACTTTGGACGAGGTCAAAGAGGCTGGGACGCCCTCGGTGCTGGACCGTCGCGAAATGGGCGTGCTGAATATTGGCGACACCGGCACTGTCAGTGTTGGCGGTGAGACTTTCGAGATTGAGAACGGCGAAGTGCTTTACATCGGGATGGGGTCTGGTGCTGTGACCTTTGCTGGCAACGGGCGGTTCTATGTTCTGTCGGCCCCCGCGCATCACAGCTACCCCACGACGCTGATCAAATTGTCGGATGCCCGCCGCGTCGAACTCGGCGCGCGTGAGACGGCCAATGAACGGGTCATTATCCAGTTCCTGCATCCCGAGGTGTGTCAAAGCTGCCAGCTTTTGATGGGATATACCCAATTCGCCGAAGGTTCGGTCTGGAACACGATGCCAGCGCATTTGCACGATCGGCGGATGGAAGCGTATCTCTATTTTCAGTTGCCTGAAAACCAGCGTGTGTTCCATCTGATGGGCGAACCATCGCAAACCCGTCATATCGTCATGGCAAACGAGGAAGCCGTGATCTCTCCGCCATGGTCAATCCACGCCGGGGCAGGCACATCTTCCTATACGTTCTGCTGGGCTATGGCTGGCGACAATGTCGATTTCACGGATATGGATATGGTCGCAATGGAGGATTTACGATGAGCCTCTTTTCCCTTGCAGGACGTCGCGCATTGGTGACCGGGGCCAATACCGGTATCGGACAGGCGATTGCCGTCGGGCTGGCGGATGCGGGCGCTGAAGTTGTCTGTGTCGGGCGTCGTGATTGTGACGAAACAGTTGCCGCGATCACAAAGGCCGGAGGCACGGCCTCTGCGCTGCGGGTCGATTTCGCCGATCCAATGGCGGGGCAGACTATCTTCGACGGTCAAAAGATTGATCTGTTGGTGAACAACGCGGGTATCATCCGCCGCGCCGATGCGATTGATTTCACCGAGGAAGATTGGGACGACGTCATGGACGTCAATCTCAAGGCTTTGTTCTTTACCACACAGGCCTTTGCCAAGTCCGTGATGGCACGTGGTGGAACAGGGGCGGTGGTCAATATTGCATCGCTGCTGGCGTTCCAAGGCGGCATCCGCATTCCGTCCTACACTGCATCGAAACATGGGGTTGCGGGCCTGACCAAGCTTTTGGCGAACGAATGGGCCGCCAAGGGCATCAATGTGAATGCCATTGCGCCGGGCTATATCGAGACCAACAACACCGAAGCGCTACGCAATGACCCGGTGCGCAATCAAGCCATCCTTGACCGTATCCCGGCTGGGCGTTGGGGGCAGGCCGAAGACATAGCAGGTGCGGCGGTGTATCTGTGCTCGCCTGCTGCGCGCTATGTGCACGGCACAGTTCTAAGCGTTGATGGAGGATGGCTTGCCCGCTGACCGGCACGATCGACCTGCCACGGGGATTGTCCATCTTGGCCTTGGCGCGTTCTTCAGGGGCTTTGGATGTGTTCTGACAGCCGATGCGATGGCCGCATCAGGTGGCGACTGGGGCATCCTTGGAGTTTCACTTCGCAGCCCGGACACCCGCGATGCGTTGCGCGATCAGGATTGGGGGTACACGTCCGTGACCCTGAATCCCAAGGGTGAAACCACCCGCTGGATTACTGTCTTGAATGGCGTTCTGGTCGCGCCCGAAGATCCCGCTGCGGTTCTGGCGGCGATGCAGGCCCCCCAGGTCCGTATTGTCAGCCTGACCGTCACGGAAAAGGGCTATTGCCACAATCCTTCCACGGGACAGTTGAATGTAGAGCATCCCGACATTCAGCATGATCTGACGTCCGACCTTCCGGTCTCGGCACCCGGTTTTCTGGTGCGCGCATTGCAGAACCGGCGTGCGGCGGGGCTGCGGCCGTTCACTGTGTTGACCTGTGACAACCTTCCGGACAATGGAACGCTGGTGCGCGGAATGGTGCTTGAACTGGCGCGCTTGATCGACCCGTCGCTGGCGGATTGGATCGTGGCAGAGTGCAAGTTTCCCTGCACCATGGTGGACCGGATCACACCTGCCACAACACCAGCCGATATTGCGCGGGTGGCGGACCTGACCGGTCGTCCTGATGCGGCGCCCGTGATGCACGAGCCGTTTGCGCAATGGGTGATCGAAGATGACTTTGTCGACAACGCGCGCCCTGATTTTGCGGCAGCTGGTGTCGAGATGGTCAACGACGTGACAGCCCATGAGCACATGAAGCTTCGGATGCTCAATGGCACCCATTCTGCACTGGCCTATACCGGTTACCTTGCTGGTCACGAGACCATCGCGAAAACTGTCGCCGACCCGGTTTTTGCCCGCTATGTCAGGTTATTGTGGTCCGAGATTATTCCGGCAGTCAAAGCGCCCGAAGGGGTGAGCCTGACAGATTATGCAGATGCGCTGTTCGAGCGTTATGCCAATCCGGCGATCCGTCATAGAACATGGCAAATCGCGATGGATGGCAGTCAGAAATTGCCCCAGCGGCTTTTGGGTAGCCTTGAGGCCAATCTGGCAGCAGGGCGGATGTCGCCGGGGCTATGCCTCGCTGTGGCGGCGTGGATGCGTTATGTTGGTGGCGTCGATGAACAGGGCAGCCCGATTGATGTCAAAGACCCTATGGCCGAACGCTTGCGTAGCGCGTCGGATGCGGCAGACACGTTTGAGGGCAAAGTCGCAGCGCTTTTGGCCATCAGAGAGGTGTTTCCCGCGGCTTTGGCCGAACGCTTGAAGCAACCCGTGACAGAGGCGGCCGCATTGCTCTGGAACAAAGGGGCACGCGCCGCTGCGCAGGAGGTTGTCGCATGATCGAGACATGGCGTTGGTATGGCGAATTTGATCCGATTACTTTGTCCGAAGTCAAACAAACCGGTGCGGTGGGCATTGTCAGCGCGCTGCACGCAATTCCCTACGGAGAGGTTTGGCCACAAGAGGCGATCGCCGAACGCAAGCGCGCCATCGAAGAGGCGGGTTTTGCATGGTCCGTGGTCGAAAGCCTTCCGGTTCATGAACGGATCAAACGAGGCGAAGGCGACCTGTCTGCGCTCTTTGCCAATTATCGGCAATCAATGGCCAATCTGGCGGACCAGGGCGTGCACACGATCTGCTATAACTTCATGCCGCTTCTGGATTGGACACGCACCGATCTGACTGCTCCGGTCGCAAGCGGTGCAACTTGCCTGCGGTTTGATGCGACGCAAATGGCAGCATTTGAAATTCATATGCTGCGCCGGGATGAGGCGGAAGACGATTATTCCGAAGACGTTCGTACAAAAGCTGCGGTGTGGTTCCAGCAGGCGTCACAGGCGGCGCGGGACAAGTTGCTGGCAGCTATCATGGCGGGGATGCCCGGAGCGTTCGATCGCTATGACATTCCGGGTTTGCGCAATGCCCTGACGGCATATGCGGGCATTGGGCGGGCTGAATTACGAAGAAATTATAAACGTTTCCTCGACGAAGTTGTTCCGACGGCTGAAGATTTGGGGGTTCGGCTTTGCGTACATCCGGACGATCCTCCACGGGATATCCTTGGCCTGCCACGCATCGTGTCCAGCGGCGCGGACCTTGATTGGATCCTGAATGCCGAGGATAGCCCCGCGAATGGCATTACTCTGTGTTCTGGATCGCTCGGGGCGCATCCGGGTAACAACGTGCCGGAGATCGCCGAATGGGTTGCAGATCGCATTCACTTTGTTCACTTGCGCAATGTCCGAAAAGAGCCGGATGGGTCGTTCGAAGAGGCGGCACATTTGGACGGTGATACCGATATGGTCGCCCTGATCCGGGTGCTCCTTCGCGAGCAAGTACGACGCAAAGAGGCCGGGCGTGAAGACTGGCAGCTTCCCTTCCGGCCGGATCACGGGCATCATATGCTCTCGGATCACGGGCGCGATCTTGTGCCGGGTTATCCACTGATCGGACGATTGCGCGGGTTGGCCGAACTGCGGGGCGTAATAAAAGCTGTGAGACATGCCTGACCCTCTGGTCCTTCATCCAACTGACAATGTTGCGGTGCTGACGCAACGGGCCCAGGCCAACGAAGATCCGCTGGGCCTTTGCACACCGCTGCCGAAATCCCTGTCTGCCGGACACAAGATTGCGCGTAGGCCAATCCTTGCGGGGGCGGCTGTTGTGAAATTCGGGCAGTTCATCGGTAAGGCGACCACGGATATCGCAGCTGGCGCGCATGTGCACACAGACAATTGCGTGTTCGACGACCCCTTGCAGGATTATGCCATTGGCGCTGACCTTGAGGCGGCAAGACAGGCAGTGCCTGCCTCTGATCCGCTAACCTTTCAGGGCTATCTGCGCGACGACGGCCGGGTCGGCACCCGGAACTACATCGCTTTGCTTGCCACGGTAAACTGTTCCGCCACTGTCATCCGTCGCGCCGCGCAAGAGATCGAGGCAAGCGGCGTTTTTGATGACTATGACAGTGTTGACGGGATCGTTGCTTTGGCGCATGGCACCGGATGCGGCATGGCCGGCAGCGGTTCAGGGTTCGATATTCTGGATCGCGTCCTTTGGGGCCACGCAACGCACCCGAACGTCGGCGCAGCGGTGTTTGTGGGCCTTGGATGCGAGGTCATGCAGATCGCGCGGATGCAATCCCATTTCGGGCAGCAAGGGACAGACCGGTTTCACGCGCTGACCATTCAGGACACCGGCGGGACACGTGCCACGATTGATGCGATCAAGGCCCATGTCCTGCAGATCCTTCCCCAGATCAATCGCGCGACGCGCAGCACGCAACCGATGTCTGCCCTTCGCGTCGCACTGCAATGTGGGGGATCAGATGGTTTCTCGAGCATCACGGCCAACCCGGCTTTAGGTGTCGCCAGCGATTTGATCGTGGGGCAGGGCGGCGCTGCGATTTTATCGGAAACCCCCGAGATTTATGGCGCCGAGCAATTGTTGCTTCGCCGCGCGGCTTCAAATGATGTCGCACAAAAGCTGATCCAGCAAATCAAGTGGTGGGAAATCTACACCGCGCAAAACAACGGGTCGTTGGATAACAATCCAAGCCCGGGCAACAAACAGGGCGGTATCACGACAATCCTCGAAAAATCTCTGGGTGCTGCGGCGAAGGGGGGATCGACGCCTTTGACTGCGGTATACGACTACGCCGAGGCGGTGACCCATCCGGGGCTCGTGTTTATGGACACGCCGGGATACGATCCTGTGTCGGTTACCGGGCAGATTGCAGGGGGCGCACAGATTGTTGTGTTCACAACCGGGCGCGGATCGGCCTTTGGGTCAAAACCTGCGCCGACGATCAAGCTATCCACTTCGGACGCGTTGTTCGCGCAGATGCCCGATGACATGGATCTGAACGCGGGCGATATTATCTCGTCGGGCGTCACACTTGCTGAGAAAGGCCAAGAGATTTTCGATCTCATTCGCGCCACCGCATCAGGACAAGCGACCAAATCCGAGCGGCTTGGATTGGGAGACCACGAATTTGTTCCATGGCAAATCGGGGCCGTGATGTAAGCACATGGTCTTTGATATCGGCTTGTGCCGGTAACAGAATGGTCGCATCTTTGCGCGATGTCTCGCCCGCTTGACCCCAACGCTCGTCAGAGCAATCGACATTGGACGGCCGCTTTGGTGGCCGGGGCTGTGGCGCTTGTGCTTGGGGCGGTCCTGTTCATCTTTCCCGCGCTTGAGCGGGTCTACCTGAACCAGCTTGGAACGCGCGAAGCCTCGACATTGACCCTCGCGGTCGAAGGTCTCAACGGATCGCTAAGACGGTTCGAAGCTTTGCCGGCCCTTATTGCCGAACGCCCCGACCTTATAGAGGCCCTGCGCACCCCCTCAGACCAAAGCGTTATCGACCGCGTGAATGAAAGCCTCGACCGCACAGCCGAAGATGTGGGGCTGTCGGACATATTTCTGATCGACCCGACCGGGTTGACCATTGCGGCTAGCAATCACTGGAAAGAACTGTCTTTCGTTGGCCAGAACTTTGCCTTTCGACCATATTTCACAAGTGCGCTGACCGGCGAGCAAGGCCGGTTCTTTGCGCTTGGGACCACTTCTGGAGAACGGGGGTATTTCTTTGCAGAGGCCGTGCGGGACGGCACCGAGATCGTTGGCGTGCTGGCTGTCAAATTCACGGTGGATTCCTTTGAGGAAGCATGGCGCAACGGCCCCAACGAGATCATCGTTCTGGATGATGCCGGGGTTATCTTCATGGCAAGCCGTGCCGACTGGCATTTCCGGTCTCTTGATGCGTTGACGCCAGCTGCGCGGACGGCCATCGAAGACACCAAGAAATACCCGATGGACCAACTGGCGCCTCTGGAAACCGAACGCACACCGTTCAACCAGCGCTTTGACCAACTTGCCATTGCAGATGCGACCGGTGGAACCGAGCATTTTATCGTTCAAAGCCAGCTCATCCCGGAGGCGGGCTGGCAGGTTTCTTTGCTGACACCTTCTGATCCGGCATGGCGCAGTGCTGTGGGGACGTTCGGTCTGACCGCGATGTTGCTTCTATTGGTTGGGTTGATTGCAACGGTGGTGATCCAGCGTCGCATTCAGTTGCAGGAAAGAATGAATGCAGCGCTTTTGATGCAAGAGGAATTGGAACACCGTGTGACGCAACGCACAGCAGAGCTGAAGGCGGCCAATATCCACATCATGCAAGAGGTCGAAGAACGCCGCGCCGCCGAGACATTGCTGCGTCAGACCCAAACCGAGCTTATTCAGGCGGGTAAGCTTGCAGCCCTTGGCCAGATGGCTGCAGCATTGAGCCATGAATTCAATCAACCGCTTGCGGCGGTGAAATCCTTTGCTCGCAATGCGTCGGCCTATCTGGATCGGGGAGAGCCCGAGAAGGTCCGTCAGAACGTCAAGATGATTGACGACATGGTGGATCGCTTGTCGGCGATCTCGACGCATCTGCGCAATTTCGCACGCCGCCCCGGAGAAAAAACCGAACCTATTCTTCTTAACCGGGCGATTGATGGTGCGCTGGCGATCGTCGAGCCAAAGATGCGCGCAGCTGGGTGCGAATTGGACCGCCAGGACACGAATGATGAAATATGGGTTCTGGGCGGGCAGGTGCGTCTGCAACAAGTCTTTGTCAATCTGCTCAGCAATGCCGTTGACGCGATGGTGGATCAACCCAAGCCTGCTGTCGATCTGGTGATCTTTGCGGATGACACCCAAGCCCGGGTCGAGGTGCGGGATCGCGGCACTGGCATGACACAGGACGAAATTGCACAACTCTTTGACCCGTTTTTCACCACCAAAGAACCGGGCAAAGGCATGGGGCTCGGATTGTCGATCTCGTACAATATCGTACGCGACTTCGGCGGCACGCTTGAGGGGCGTAACCACCCCGAAGGCGGGGCGGTGTTTTCTGTGACCTTGGCCTTGGCCGAAGCTTCGATGGCGGCAGCAGAATGACAGAAACCGGGCCAGTCCTGTTCATCGATGATGAAGAACCGCTTCGCATTGCGGGGCAACAGACGCTGGAGCTGGCGGATCTGGAATGCATGTGTTTCGAACGTGCGGCCCTTGCGCTGGATCAGATTACGACGGACTTTCCCGGCGTGGTGGTCAGCGACATCCGGATGCCTGGCATGGATGGCACCGAACTGTTGCGTGCGGCGCTGCAAAAAGATCCGGAACTGCCTGTTATCCTTGTGACGGGGCATGGCGATCTTGAGCTTGCTGTATCGATGATGCGCGAGGGTGCGTATGACTTTATCGAAAAGCCCTATGCGCCAGAGCGTTTGGTCGATGCCGTCCGTCGCGCATTGGCGATGCGTCGACTGACTTTGGAAAACCGGCAATTGCGGTCGCAAGTTGCGCCCTTGATTGGCGCAAAGGACGGCTTGCGCGGTTACAGCCGCGAAATGGAAACCGTCCGCAAGCGCATTGCAGCCGTTGCGGTCAGCGATGCGGATGTGCTGATCGTCGGCGAAACAGGCACGGGAAAAGGGCTGGCCGCTCAGGCTGTGCATGCAGCCAGCACGCGGGCAGATCGCCCCTTCGTCGCAATCAACTGCGCAGCTTTGCCCGCTGACATGATTGAAAGCGAACTGTTTGGCCACGAGCCCGGAGCCTTTGTCGGTGCCACTCGGTCCCGGGCCGGTAAATTCGAACATGCACGGCGTGGAACAGTGTTCCTTGATGAGATCGACAGCCTGCCGCTGGCCTTGCAAGCCAAGCTGTTGCATGTGGTCGAAACCCGGTCGATCAGCCGTCTTGGATCGCATGACAGTGTGGACTTGGATATCCGTTTTATCGCGGCGTCAAAATCGGACCTAGAAGCGGCGGCGGCCGAGGGCCGGTTTCGAAGCGATCTGCTCTACCGGCTTAATGTGGTGACAATCCGGATGCCAACGCTTGCCGCGCGGCGCGAAGATATCCCGATGTTGTTTCTGAGTTTCGTCGGGCAGATGGCGGACCGTTACGGACAGACGGCGCCACAAGTGCCGGGTGCCGTGCTGGATGCCATTGCTGCCCGCAACTGGCCCGGCAATGCGCGCGAACTTAGAAACGCAGCCGAACGATTTGTTCTGGGATTGCCGGATGGATCAGAGCAGGGGCTTGATGCGTCGGGCAGTCTTTCCGAGCGCATGGCGGAACATGAACGCGCATTGATCGCTTCCAGCCTTGCCGCCAATGCAGGACGGCTAAAAGACACTTATGAGGCTTTGGGAATCTCTAGAAAGGCGCTTTACGAGAAGATGCAGCGCTACGGTCTGGACCGCGATTCATTCGTTGAAGCAGAAAGCTAGGACTGCCACGTTTTGACAAAACCGCGCCTGATGTTTCGCTTGCGACCCACGAAAATCACAATTTGTCACCGCACCGACCCATCACGTTGAAAAAATCACGAATGAGCTAAATGTTCGCGGTAACGGCGCTAGGCGATCCATGTGTTTGCGTGGTTCGTACGCCGTGGCCCGGCGGGGAGTTACAGACCGGGTGAAATCATCAATGTATGCGTTCGGGAGGAACCAATGCAGAAAATTACAGCAATTACGTTTGCCGTTGCCTGTGCTGTTACAGGTCAGGCCAATGCCGAGAGCCACGTGGATCGCACCGGCTGGCCGGAAAGCTTTACCGTTGGTACTGCGTCGCAGGGCGGCACATATTTTGCCTACGGCTCAGGCTGGGCCAACCTTGTTGCAGAAGAGCTGGACGTGTCCGGTGGTGGCGAAGTCACTGGTGGTCCGATGCAGAACATGGCGCTTGTACACACAGGTGACGCGCAGTTCGGCATGACCACAATGGGCCCTGCCGCGGAATCGCTGGGCGGCACAAACCCGATCGCACCGGGTCTGCAGATGACCAATGCCTGCGCGATGTTCCCGATGTACCAGACGCCGTTCTCGGTGACTGCGTTGTCGTCCTCTGGCATCACGTCGATTTCGGAAATCCCAGACGGTGCGCGCATCGGCTTTGGCCCCGCCGGTTCGACATCTGACACCTACTTCCCGCGCATGATGGAAGAACTGGGCGTCAACTTTGAGCGTCGCAACGGCGGCTGGTCCGACCTTGGCGGCCAACTTCAGGATGGTCTGCTGGACGTGATCGCATTCGCAGCCGGTGTTCCGGTTCCGGCTGTGTCACAGCTCGAAGTCCAGACCGACGTGAACATCATCGAATTCACCGAAGAAGAGCAGGCGACGATTCAGGCGGCCTTCCCGGTGTCTAACTTCGAAATCGCGGCTGACACCTACACCACGCTGGACGCACCTGCGCGGTCCGTTTCCATGTGGAACTTCGCGATTGCCAACTGTGATCTGCCCGAAAGCTTTGTGAAGGCTGTTGTGGACGTGGTTATGTCCGACAACGAGCGTATGGTGAACATTCACCGTGCGGCTGGATCGACGTTGCCCGAAAACTGGGACAAGAACGGCGTTCTCAAGTGGCATCCCGGTGCGGCTCAGTGGTTCAAGGATAACGCAGGTGCAGATATCCCTGACGACATGATCCACGGCATGTAAAAACGACCAGAGCGGCGCAACTTGAATTGCGCCGCTCTACTCTGATGCTTCGCGCACACGTGGCGTATCGCGTGTGACCGAAATCAGTTATTACTCAACACATAAAGCGCCGACGCACGCTGCAAGGCGGCTTTGCCAGGGAGGTGGCAATGGTTCAGGAGTCAACACAGGCCGACGAGGCTGTGATCGCAGAAGGCGTGGATGAAGAGCCGGTAGAAGGCAACCGGCGCCTGTTCACCGGCTGGCGGATGCAGGCTGTTGCGGGATTTGCTGCGGTATACGCGCTTTTCCATATGGCCGCTCTGAACGGGGTATCGATTTCGGCATATACCGGCATTGATCTGCCATTTCTGCCGCAATTCCCGATGGAAACATGGAACTTCCGCATCGTCCACATCGCAGGCGCGCTGGCGCTCGGGTTTGTGGTCTACAATGCGATGTTGTTTTCGGACAAGGACGACTCTGTCAACAGCGGGCCGTGGGACAAGATCGCATACGTCCTGCTACTGCCCGCACTGGTTGCTGTTGGTGCAGGCCTTTGGTTCGCGCGCACGGTCGCATCTGGAACTCTGCCAGAAATGGGCGGGCTGACAACGTGGCCTGCGTTCGCTGGCACACCCATCTACAGCCAAGAGGTGTGGTACTTCGGCGTACCGTTGCTGGTTGCGACCTTTGGCGGGATCGTCCTCGGTTGGCTGGAACGAGCGCCTCGGGACCATTTCCGCGTGTCGGACATTTTGCTGGGCATCTGCGGGATCGCTGTCGCGATTTACCTCATCGCCATCTATGGCACCGCAGCACGTAATTCTGTCGGTACACCGTTTGTGCCTATTGGGGTGGCCTTCGCCGCAACTGCAGGGTCTGCGATGATCCTTGAACTTACACGGCGCGTGGCCGGGTTGGCCCTTGTGATCATCACTGGCGTTTTTCTGGTCTACACCTTTACCGCGCACCTGTTGCCGGGCATCCTTGCGGTGCAAAGCGCATATAGCTGGCAGCGGTTCTTCGGGCACGTTTATTCCGACGCAGGTATCCTTGGGCCGACCACTGCTGTGTCCTCGACCTACATCATCCTGTTCATCATTTTCGCAGCCTTCCTTCAGGCGTCGAAAGTCGGCGACTATTTTGTCAACTTCGCCTTTGCCGCAGCTGGCCGTGCGCGTGGTGGTCCGGCCAAGGTGGCAATCTTTGCCTCTGGCCTGATGGGGATGATCAACGGGACATCGGCTGGCAACGTGGTGGCGACCGGGTCTTTGACCATTCCGCTGATGAAGAAAGTTGGCTATCGGCCGACCACTGCAGGCGCGGTTGAAGCGGCGGCCTCTACAGGCGGACAGATCATGCCTCCCATCATGGGGGCAGGGGCCTTTATCATGGCCGAGATTACGGGCATCCCGTATCAGGATATCGCGATCGCGGCGATCATCCCGGCGGTGCTGTATTTCGTGTCGGTCTATTTCATGGTCGATTTCGAAGCTGCCAAACTCGGTATGCGCGGCATGCGCGAAGATGAATTGCCCAAGTTCAACAGACTTGTGCGTCAGGTATATCTGTTCATTCCGATCATCATTCTGATTGCTGCGCTGTTCATGGGCTATTCGGTGATCCGCGCTGGTACTTTGGCGACGATGGCCGCGGCTGTGGTGTCTTGGCTGACGCCCTACAGGATGGGTCTGCGCTCGATCATCAAAGCGTTTGAACTTGCGGGCATCATGTCGATCCAGATCATCGCAGTCTGTGCCTGCGCAGGCATCATCGTGGGTGTGATCTCTCTCACGGGTGTCGGCGCGCGCTTCTCGGCTGTGTTGCTTGACCTTGCAGGTGTGAGCCAGCTTCTGGCGCTGTTCTTTGCGATGTGCATTGCGATCCTGCTGGGCATGGGCATGCCAACAACCGCTGCTTATGCGGTTGCGGCTTCGGTTGTGGCTCCGGGCCTTGTTCAACTGGGCATTCCGCAACTGACGGCGCATTTCTTCGTGTTCTACTTTGCGGTGCTCTCGGCCATCACGCCTCCAGTGGCGCTGGCCAGTTATGCTGCGGCAGGCATTTCGGGGGCGAACCCGATGGAGACCAGCGTTGTCAGCTTCAAGATTGGCATCGCGGCCTTCATCGTGCCGTTCATGTTCTTCTACAACAGCGCCTTGCTGATGGAAGGCACGTGGTACGAAGTTGGCCGCGCAGGCATCACTGCCGTGTTTGGTGTGTTCTTGCTGTCTGGCGGTGTGCAGGGCTGGTTCCTTGGTCAGCGGTCAGCATGGTTCATCCGACTGGCATTGATCCTCGCGGCACTCTTCATGATCGAAGGAGGTCTTGTGACCGACATCATCGGAATTGCGACAGTCGCAGCCGCCTGGTTGGTACAGAAACTGTTCCATCCCGACCCCAACGCACCAATCCCGGTACGGGGCGCGGATTAAGACACAAAAAGGCCGGGTATTTTGCCCGGCCTTTTTATTTCATGCTTGCAGCATCCACCGCTCAAAAGCGGTTCGGATGATAGGGCGAAAGATCAAGATTGGTTTTGTTTCCAGTGGCCAGATCAGCCACGATCCGCCCGGTCTTAGGCGCCATCATCAGACCCCAATGGCTGTGCCCAAACGCAGTGATCAAGTCAGGCAAACCGTCGATTTCACCAATACAAGGTAGGCTGTCCGGCAAACTCGGGCGTTGACCGGACCACGTTGTATAATCTTCGGTGTTCAGCTTTGGCGAAAGCTTTCCGGCCAATGTCACCAAACCGGCGCTGCGCTTCTCTGAAATCGGTGCGTCCAGCCCACCAAACTCAGCTGTGCCTGCCACCCGGACGCCATCTTGCATCGAGGAGGCCACAAACTTCATGTCTACATCCATGATCGAATGATTGAGCGCGATCCCCGGCGAGGTGAAATTCACATGATACCCGCGTTCCGATTCAAGCGGGATATGGACGCCGAGCGGCTTGAGGAGTTCGGCGGACCAAACGCCCATGGCCAAGACCAGTTTTTCTGCCCTGTGTTCGCCGTGGTCGGTCACATATCGCCAACCGCCATTCTCCAGCGGTGCAATGCTCTGGACCTTGGCGCGTTCTATCTGGCCGCCCATTTGCAGGAATTTTTCCGATAGCACCTGACCAATGCGTCCCGGGTGAAAGAGCGCGTGCCTGGCCTTTGATCACGATTGCGGATTTGAAATCTGGCGACAGATCCGGTTCCAGTTCCCTGAGCCGATCCCCATCGGCCCGTTCGAGGTCTGCTCCGGCGGCCCTTCGCAATTCATTGTCTAACGAGTCGAGCCGTGCGCCGTCGGCGTCCCGATAGGCGTGAATGTAGTAGCTGTCGCGAACAAGGTCTTCGTGTCCGGTGCCATGAAGATGGTGCCGGTATAGCGAGATACAATCCTGATTGAGCGTATCCATCGCGGCCGAGATATCGCGCACACGGGCTTCGCTGCCGTTGGCCAGAAACTTCAATCCCCAACCGGCCAGTCGCGGCAAATAACTGGGCCGGACAGAGACCGGCCCGAGCGGATCAATCAACCAGCCGGGGATCTTTTTCCAAACACCCGGCATGGCTTGCGGCACGATGGACCACGGGGAAATCACACCAGCATTGCCAAACGAGGTTTCCTGACCCGGATCGTTTTTATCGATCAGGCGCACCGAGGCTCCCCGTTCGAGCAATGAAAGACCCGTGCAGATGCCGATGATTCCGGCGCCCAGTACAGTGACATTCGGGGTCATTGGATCAAACCGGTTGGGCATTGCGTTTGCGCAGGATCAGTTGGCTGATAATCGCCGGACTGGCAATGATCAGTGCGGCCAGATCGGCCTGTAGCGACGGTGCAATAAAGACCAGCCCGGCCAATGCCATCAGCCAGCGATACACCGTTCCCATAGGCGCCAGCCAATAGCCAACCACAGCCGAGGACAGGGCAATCACTCCGGCAATACAGCTGGCCGCCGTGTAGGAGAACTCCCAGAGGTCAAAGCCAGTTGACGATACGAATAGCAGCACTGGCGCATAGACAAACGCCATCGGGGCCACCACCTTACCCAATCCAAGGGTGAAGGCTGATATTCCGGTTCGGAACGGGTTCGAACCCGCAATTGCCGCCGCAGCATAGGCCGAGGTGCAGACCGGAGGCGTGATCTCGGCAACGACGCCGTAGTACAGGACGAACATATGGCTGGCGATGGGCGGGATGCCCAACTGTGCCAAGGCAGGCTGCGCCACCGACACAAGCATGATGTAAAGCGCTGTGGTCGGCACGCCTGCGCCCATCAGAATACAGGCCAGTGCAATAAAGACGAGGCTGATGAACAGCGTCAGATCGGCGATTGAGAACAGCTCCCAAGTGCCAAAGGTAAAGAGCCAGTGAAGATCGGTTCCAAGGTTCGACGCGGCCTGCGTCACCATGAACCCGATCCGAAAGCCGACGCCCGTCGTGTTGATCACACCGATGACAATGCCCACTGCGGCTGACGCAGCCCCTACGGCCAGCGCATATTTGACCCCGGTTTCGAACGTGTCTGCCATTTCGGTCAGGGTGGTGCGTTGCTGCGGGTTGAACGTCGCAATCGCGGCCCCTGCGATCAGGATCGCCGACATCGTCAGGTCAAACCCGCCGCCCGTAAATTTCCAGATCACAAAGGCGATGAACGCGGCTGAATAGACCAAGGTAATCGGTTCCTTGATCCGCGACATGCCTGCGATGATTGCCAATGATATGCCGCAAAACGCGGACATATAGGGGGTGTAGCCCGAAAAGAGCACGACCAGCAGCCCGATCAACGGGACAATATTGGCCCAGCCATGGCTCCAGACGGCCTTGAGTTGCGGCAGCTTGTCAGCAGGCAGACCCTGCAGGTTCAAACGGCGCGCCATCAGGTGAACGACTGCGAAAACGCCGACATAGTGCAGGAACGCCGGAAAGATCGCAGCGATCACGATGGTGGTGTAGGGAAGCTCCAGAAACTCGGCCATGATAAAGGCCGCAGCGCCCATAATGGGTGGAGTGATCTGCCCGCCAGCCGAGGCTGCGGCTTCGACGCCGCCCGCGAAATGCCCCGGATAGCCAAGGCGTTTCATGTTCGGAATTGTCAATGCCCCAGTAGACACGGTGTTGGCAACGGAGGACCCCGAAATCGTGCCGAAAAATGCTGAAGACACGACCGACACCTTTGCCGGACCGCCTGTATAGCGCCCCGCAAGGATGGTTGCGTTGTCGATGAACAACTGACCCAGACCGGTGCGTTGGGCGATAACCCCGAACAGGACGAAGTGAAAGACGATGGTCGACACAACCCAAAGCGTGACGCCAAAGATACCCTCTGCCGGGAAATACATCGAACTCACGAAGGTTTTGAAATTCACGCCCGGATGCTGAAGAAGCCCGGGAAAGACCGGACCAAAGAGCGCGTAAGAGATAAACACGCAGATGATCAGCGGCAAAATCCACCCAAGTGTGCGGCGCGCGATGTCCAGAACCAACACGATCAGGATACAGCCAAACACCATGTCGTAAGTGTTGGGGTTGCCCATACGGAACGTCTGTTCCTCGATCCCCAGCCATTCAATGCCTCTCCACGCAAGCCCAAGATAAAGCGCCGCCGAGGTGCCGAGAACCATTAACAGAATGTCGATCAGGGGCACACCGCCGATCCGAAACGGGCTGTGATGAAGATCGAACGCCGATCTGGTTTTGAACATGGGGAACAGGGCATAGGTCAGGATGAACAAACCAGAAAGGTGCCAGCCCATGTGCCAGAAATCGGTTGGCAGCGCGAAACCCGCCGTCAGATAGTGGTACATCGCAAAGGTGAGCGCGACGTAGCGCAGGAACTTGCCAAAACCGGGTGAGACCTGCCGCGTTGCCGCGCCTTCGTCATACTTCTTTTCGATGTTCGCAAGCTCTTCGGCGGACAGTTCGGGGACGTCTTTGTCTGGTGTTGCCGGGGTGGTCATGCGAAATTCCCTCGCGATTTTTTTAGTTGATGAAGCCAGAGAACGGTCGTCTGAGAACCGCATGGTCAATCATTGTGGCCAAGGTGATGATGTCGAATACAGGCCGCTTGAGACACGATTGAAGCGCATGCGCGTATGGCGGCAAATCCGTACATTCCAGAAGGATCGCGCCGACTTCGGGCGCGCGTGCAACAAGCCTCTCTCCGGCCTCTAGCAATTCAGCTTCGATTTTATCCGGGTCCATATCGGTCCGGTCATTTTGCAGAATGACATCCACGAATTCGGCGCCGTCTTGCATGCCTTCGATGACAAGAGGGGTGTTTTCAGCGCCCACTGCAGCAAGGTGGCGAGGTGTGAGCAGATCGGCAGACGCCGTCACCACTCCGACCGGGCGGCCCGTCATGCGATGGATGAAATCCGCTTGGATCAGGGATGAGACAAAGACCGGAACGGTGACGGCTCGCGCGATTTCATTCTGAAACAGGGCTAGAAAACCGCAGGATCCGGTGATCGCCTTAACGCCACTTTTCTCTAAGCGTTGGGCCGCTTCGATCAACGGCGCAATCATGTCAGGGGATGGGGTGTTCAATAGAACCGGTATAGTAAGCCCGCTGATGATCTCGTAGCTGGTCGTGAATGGAAGGCTGGACGGGTTTTTGATATGTCCCGGCGGCTTGGGAAAATAGCTTTCCAGAGACAGAACGCCGATCGACACGCCGCAAATGTTCTGTCCGCCTGAAACAACAGCCACGGTCGCCCTCCGAAATAATGGTGAAAAAGATGCGGTCAGGCAGACCACGTGGATCCGCCTGACCAATGGAAAGGGTTACTCGAGCAACCCGGCTTCTTTGTAGAACCGTTCTGCACCCGGGTGCAGCGGCACACCCAGCGCAGCAATACCGTCAAGCGCGGTATCTGGTGTGATCTGCTTGCCCTTGGCGTGACCGTTGTCCAGCAGCTTGCGTGTGTTGTCGTTCCAGAGTGCCGACGTGATGCCATACACCAGATCATCGCTCAGGTCAGAGGACACAACCAACAACGCCGAAACGGCAGGTGTGCTGACGTCATAATCAACGCCTTCATAGACGCCCGCCGGGATCTTGGACGGGATATAGGCCGGAACCGCCTCATTGATGGTGGCAAGGTCTTCGTCGGTGAAGCTGTGCAGTTCCATGCCCTTGGTGGTGGCAAGTTGCACCATCGCCGAAACCGGCCAGCCCGCTGCATAGAAATAGGCGTCAATCTGACCGTCGGCCAGTCGTTCTGCCGACTGGCTGTTGTTCAGTTCCGCTTCGTCGATATTGTCACGGTTGATGCCCCACTTCTCAAGCATCTGAAGAACGGCAACCTGCGTGCCAGAACCCGCCTGCGCGATGCCCACCCGCTTGCCTTCGAGATCGGCAAGGCTTGCGATGGATTCGCCCTTTGGCAGAACCAGGTGCAGGTCTTCGGGATAGAGGTTTGCTACGATCCGCAGTTTTTCATGCGGCTTGCCGTCGAACTTACCTTCGCCAAGATACATGGACCGCGTCACGTCAGCCGCCGCCATTCCGGCCTCAAGCTCTCCGTTCTGGACGGCTGTGTTGTTAAACACCGACGCGGTTGTGGATTGTGCAATCGCGATCAGGCCGGGTACGCCGCACTGACCACCTTGGTCACAAGGCCGCGATCCGGGAGGTGCAGAAATGCCGTTGGCGATGGTGCCGCCGATCGGGAAGTATGTACCGCCGGCAGAGCCGGTGCCGATCCGGAAAAAGGTCGGATCCTGCGCCGCTGCGACGCCCGCGGTCAGCGCGGTTGCTATCGCGGCCGCAGTAAGTTTTGTAAACAGTCCCATTTTTTTCTCCCTGTATGTAGCATCGCACGACTTTTGGATTGCGCGAAGCAGTTGTGGACTTCCCCGATCTGACGGCATGTCTCAGATAAAATCAAATTTGAAATTTATTTATTAAGACAAATTTTTCTTATATGCATTCGTGTATGAATTTGCAGCAGCTCGCCGTCTTTCGGGAAATCATGAATACAGGCTCGGTCAGCGCGGCGGCGCGAAACCTGAACCGGACCCAACCTGCAGTCAGTGCCTCGCTCAAAGCGCTTGAGGCATCTTTGGGGATGGCATTGTTCCACCGTGAAGGTCGACGCTTGGTTGCCGTGCCCGAAGCGCGTTACCTGTTGTCAGAGACGTCTGAAATTCTGGACCGGCTGACTGCCACGCGGTCCAACATGGAAGGCATGCGCAACCGGGTGCGGGGGTCACTGCGGATCGTTGCCATGCCGGGGCCGTCAGCGTATCTGATGCCGGATTTTGTCAGCCGGTTCAGCAGCGGCGCACCAGATGTGCGCATCACCTTGTCGACCCGCAGTTCGCCGCAAATCCTGAACCTGATCGCGGCACAAAGCTTTGATATTGGTTTTTGCGATCTGGGGCTGACCGACGCCATCACCGAAAACTTGCCAGACGAATTGTGCAAAACGGTACGCGTCACCTGCGACTGCCTGTGCGCCGTCCCGCGGCATCATCCGCTGGCCACCTATGACAAAATCACTGCGGCTGATCTGAACGGACAGCCGATGGGTGCGCTTCAACTGGGGCATGCGACAGTGACCGATACGCAAAATGCCTTTGACGCATGTGACGCGCAGTTCAATGTGCGGGTTGATGCCCAGTATTTCATTCCGCTGTTTCATTTTGTCGAAGCAGAACAGATCTGCGCCATCGTCGATCCGCTTAGTGCCAAAAGCTATTTGCTGCAAAAAGGGCATGATCCCGGGATCAAGTTCGTCAAATTCGAACCCGCCGTTCCGTTCGGATACGCGCTGGTCACCCCGTTGCGCCGTCCGCCGTCGCTGTTGGCCAAAGCTTTTGCCGAAGAATGGCTGAGCTATGTTCAAAACAGTGTCGACAGCTCTGACGAGATGTGCGCGATCTAGACATTGCGCGGCCTTGTGTCGTGCAGTGCAACCGGGTGGGTCAGATCAGAAGATCACGCCCTTGCGCAGGATAAAGCAGCCAAAAGGCCGGTCCTCGCTGCATTGAACCACGGCAAAACTGCCTCGCGCATGTTTGTAAAAGGCTTGTCGTTCAAGGCTTTCCAGAACACCCCCCTCGGGCAGGCGCGGCCTCAACAGGTTCCAGACGGCAGTATGCACGTCGGACTGCGTGTCCGGTTCGTTGTCGATCTCCATCCGAAGCGCCGAGTAACTGTGGAAATTGTCCAGCGGCATTAACCGGGTGATAAGGTCTGCTACAACCACCGCATCATGGCCGGGGTATTGCATCACATCCTTCACCAAACAGCCTGACGCCGACCACGTTGCTGGATAGTTGCGATCAGCGATGACGATCTCGTCTCCATGACCCATACGGGCCAAAGTGTAGAGCAATTCGGGTGTTGTACGGGGGTCCAAACCAATCAGCATGTTCAATGCTCCGTTCAGCATGGTGAACCGGCCCCGCATGGTGCAGGGCCGGGGCAGTTAGTGTTAGCGGGCGGGCAAGGGCATCCAGTCTGCCATCGCTACATCAGCATGTTGGAACTGGGGCATCTTGGCGCCAAGATCTTCCATGTTGCGGATGTCGCTGTCGTTCAGGAACGACTGTGTGATCAGTGTCGGAGGGACGATCACCGACGCCCCGGGGTCTTCTCCTACCAGCATCAAGGCCAGTGCGCGCACGGACACTTCGCCAACCACGGCGGGGTTCGTTGCAACGGTTGCCTTCCATCCACTACCGGCCTCGCGCATCAGCGCAATGTCGGCCGTCGAGATGTCCGCAGAATAGATGCTCAGATCGCCGCCAATGCCCAACTCGTCCGCGGCAATTTTCACGCCTTTCGCGAATTCGTTATACGGCGCGAAAAACACCGAGATGTTTGGATTGGCCTGAAGTGCAGCCCGCGCCTGATTGGCGTTCGCGTTTGCAATCGGATTGTCGAGTGTCCCGATGCGGGCCGCTTCGGTGATGCCGGGATTGGCTTCTTTGACCTCTTCCCAAGCGACATGACGACGGTCCAGCGGCGCAATGCCCGGCACGTAGACATATCCGGCGGCAAAGCTGTCGCCATTATCTGCGATGGCCTGCTCCAACGCCAGCTTGCCTAGCAGGTAATCCGATTGCTCGATCTGCGGGATCGCGTCGTTTTCCACGTTCACGTCAAAGGCGACAACCTTGATGCCCGCATCCACCGCGCGCTGTGCCGCTTCACGCATGGATTCCGTCAGGCCATGCTGGATAATGATGCCATCGACACCAAGAGCGATGGCCTGATCCACCATATCGGCCTGCAAGGCAGCGTCTTGACGACTGTCAAAGATACGCAGGTCCAGACCAATTGCCTCGGCCTGGGTTTCGACGCCGGACAGGTAGGCCTGAAAAAAGTCTCCGGTCGACAGATAGCGCACGAGCGCGATGGTTACGTCTTCCGGATTGTCCAAAGGTGCCGGTGCCTCCTGCGCGGTGGCTGTCCCTGCGCCAAGCGCAAGACTTGCCACGCTCGCAAGGGCCATGAAGTGACGTCTCAGCATATCGAGTCCTCCCTATCGCTGATGGTCAATGCCCTGCGCCCGTGCGGCGCGAGGACAGGTAGAAAGTGAAAACAAGGGCGGCGACCAAAACGGCCCCCTTGACGAAATCCTGTGTGTAATAGGGCGCGTTCATCATCGTCATGCCTTGCAGCAGGATACCGACAAAAAGCGCACCAATCGCGGTGCCGAACGCGTTCGGACGCGCAGCCCCCAGAACGGCAAAGCCGATCAGCGCAGCCGCCACACTGTCGAGCAACAGGTTGTTGCCGCTGGCAATGTCGCCTCGTCCCAGACGTGCGGCCAGTAGAATGCCCCCGATTGACGCGGTGACACCCGAAATCATGTAAGCCGCGATCTTGTAGCGGTTGACGGGCGTGCCAACCAAAGCCGCAGCACGTTCATTAGAGCCGATGGCGTACATCAGGCGGCCGTGGCGGGTGAAGCCAAGAAAGAGCCAGATCAATACGGCAATCCCGATAAAGATCACCACAGGCATTGGCAGCAATCTGTCGATGACCACATCGAACCGGTGACGTCCCAACCACAAAAACGCGGCAGAGAACGTGCCTTCGGCGACTGTGCCATCGGACAATGTCATGCCCGTTGCAATGGAATTGCCCTGTGTTGGAATGCGTTGCAGTCCGATCAACAGGAACATCATGCCCAAGGTCGCCAGCAGGTCAGGCACCCGGAATTTCACGATGAGCAATCCATTGATGAGACCAACCAACGCCCCCATTGCCAGACACAAGAACACGGCCACGATCGTCGGGTGTTCTAGAATCACCATGGAATAGGCGGACAACATCAACGCCGAGGTGGCCACCGCGCCGATGGACAGATCAAATCCGCCAACCACCAAAGTACAGGTCACACCAAGTGCAAGAATGCCGGTGATCGCCACGGATTGAAGAACAAAGGCTGCGGATAGCGGCCCAAAAAAGCCTGGCGCGGCGAGGCTGAAATACACGATCAGCACAAACAAGAGGATCAGGAAGCCATAGCGTATGGCAAAATCAAGCAGTCGGTCGTTCATGGAGCTGTGCCTGTTACGGTCGATTTGGCCCCCGAGATATCCGCAACAAGCGCGGCGAGGTCGACATTCTGGTTTATGTGTTCACCAACAATCGCGCCTTCATTCATCACGACAATGCGGTCGGCAATTTCAAGCGCTTCATCAATTTCAGCAAGAAACACGAGAGTTGCGCGCCCCTTGGCGGTGGCGCGAATGTGCCGTCCGATGTCGCGGCGAGCGCCGATATCGACGCCTTGGAACGGCTCATCCAGCAACAGCACCCGCGCGGGTTCCAAAAGCCATCGGGCGATCATCACCTTTTGCTGATTGCCACCCGACAAAGTGCCGATTCCGTCGCCAACGGATTGGCAGACGATGCCCAACTGATCGACCATGCTTTGTGCGGCGCTGCGTTGCCCACCGGATTTCAAGAAAGACCCGACGCTCAGGCCCTTCAGAAAGGGCAAGGTCATGTTGTCTGCGATATCGAAAGCCGGGATGACAGCGTTACTGCCCCTGTCCTTGGGGGACATAAAGACACCCTGTGCCACGGCATCTTCGACCGAGCTGGGGGCATATTCGGAACCGTTGATCCGGATTTGCCCCTGTGCCGGTTTTGTGATCCCGAACAAGATCTCGGCCAGACGGCTTTTACCACTGCCCAGCAATCCGACAAGGGCCACGACTTCTCCGTCATGGGCGTGCAAGTTGATCGGCGCTGCGCCATCAAACAGCCGCAGATCGGACACATCCAACACAGGGTGTGTGCCGCTTTCTACGGTGACATCTACCTCGGTCATGCTGTGGCCAAGCATGGCGGTCACAGCTGCTTCAAAGTCCAAGGGTTCGGTGTCGAATACGCCCGATATGGCGCCATCACGCATTACGACAATGCGGTCGGCAATGCGCCGGATGTCCGACATACGGTGCGAGATATACAGGATCGCCACGCCTTGATCCCGCAAGCGGTCAATCAGTTCGAACAACCGCTCCGCTTCGGCCGCAGACAGCGAAGAGGTGGGTTCGTCGAGGATCAGAACTTTTGGCGCACGGGCCATGGCGCGGGCGATGGCGATCATTTGCCGATCTGCCACGGAAAGGTCAGACACGCGGGCGCGCAGGTTCACGTCGATCCCCATTGCCGCCGCAACCTTGGCCGCCTCGGCCCGCAAGTGGCGCTCGCGGACGAACAGACCGTGGCCGCGTTCCACCAAACGGTCCAGCATCAGGTTATTGGCGACATCAAGATCGGGGATCACACCGTCATCGATGGACTGGTGCACCGTGACGACGCCTTGCCGGATCGCATCCGCGGCGTCTTCGGGAACAAAGGCGGCATTGGCCAGTTGCATCGTTCCGCTATCGGCACGGTGATGGCCGCAGATCACCTTGACCAAGGTGGATTTTCCAGCCCCGTTCGCACCCATGAGAACGGTCACCGACCCCGGTCCCAAGACCAGATCGATTCCACGCAATACATAGTTTTTTCCGAACGATTTTCTCAAACCGTTCACTTTTAGCGCGTAGCCCGTCACGCATATCCTCCCCTTGTGAGGCGACGGTAGGCGCGTGGAAATACATTTGTCAAATGATTTGACATAAGTATAAATGAAGCACTACCCAAAGACTGACAACGCGTCAGAGCCAATGAGGGGGAGGTCGTAGATGAGCGCAGACACGGCGTATGAGGCTTTAACCGTGGACACATTGCCCGATCGGCTCAAAGCCGTTTCGGCCCTTGCAATCCATGTTGGCGATGATGCCGCAAGCTGGCAGGTGGACGAGGTCGGTGACGGCAATCTCAACCTTGTTTTCATTGTCAGTGGCCCGATCGGCAAAGCAATCGTCAAACAGGCGTTGCCCTATGTGCGCCTTGTCGGGGATAGCTGGCCTCTGCCTCTGTACCGTGCCTTTTTCGAATACCACGCATTGACCCGCCAAGCCGCCCGCGATCCGGGCTCTGTGCCCGAGATCTATCACTTCGACGAGTCGCAGGCTCTGATCGTGATGGAGTACCTGACGCCGCATGTGATCCTGCGTCGCAAACTGATCGCCGGTGAAAAAGTCGATGGTTTGGCAGAATTTCTGGGCCGTTACTGTGCGCGTACCGCCTTTCGTGGCTCCGAGTTGTCGATGAAAAGTGCAGACAAGAAAGCGGACGTGGCCCTTTTTGCAGGCAATGTCGAAATTCCGGCCATCACGGAATCACTGGTTTTCACCGACCCATATTTCGAAGCCGAAATGAACAGTCACACTGTTGGGCTTGATCCGGTCATCGCCACACTCCGCGCTGATGTCGGGCTCAAGATCAAGGTGCAACAGGCTTTGCAACGCTTTGTGTCGAACACTGAAACCATGGTGCATGGAGACCTGCATTCCGGTTCGATCATGTCCACGGACAGCGACAGCCGTGTGATTGATCCCGAGTTTGTACAATACGGGCCGTTGGGTTTCGATATCGGGATGCTTTGCGCGAATTTCCTCATGGCCTATTTCAGCCAACCTGCACATCGCAGCACTGATCTGGACGCGTATCAGGACTGGATTTTGGGCGTCATCGCCGACACCTGCGATACGTTTGAGGCCGAGTTCCGCCATCTGTGGAAGACAGAGCGGACGGGCATCCTGTACCCGGCCACGCTGTTTGAAGATCAGGGGCAGGACAGCACGCCGGCCTGTGATGCGGTTCTCGCAGGCTTGTGGCGTGATGCATGGGCTGTGTGCGGGATAGAAATGCACCGTCGGTGCCTGTCTCTGGCGCATAACGCGGATTTTGAAGAGATTGAAGACGTGACAAAGCGGGCGCCGCTTGAGGCGCGCAATCTCATGATGGGCGCCGAGTTGATCCATTCAGCTGAAACGCTTGCCGGTGCAAAAGCGGTTTGTGCCCTGGCGCGGGACTTCAATGGAAAGGACGTCCTATGAAAATCGATGGCACACATTACCGATCCCTATGGTGGAACCACGAAAAAAGCGTTCTGGAAATCATTGACCAGCGCTGGTTGCCACATGAGTTTCGCGTGGTTCCGGTGGCGACGATGCAGGACTTTGCCGACGCAATCTATCAGATGCGGGTGCGCGGGGCGCCGTTGATCGGGGCCACTGCCGCTTACGGGATGGCGCTTGCTATGGCCGAAGACCCGTCAGACGCCAATATGGATGCTGCGTGGGCCTTTCTTGAGAAAACCCGCCCAACTGCAATCAACCTGCGCTGGGCGCTGGATCGCTGTCGCGCCGCACTGCGTCCCGTGCCAGAGGCGAACCGCGCGGACACGGCCTTGGCTTTGGCGCATGAGATCGCGGACGAGGATGTCGAGATCAACCGCCGGATCGGCGAAAACGGCCTTGCCCTGCTTCGCGAGATCGCTGCAAAAAAGCCGGCTGGTGAACCCGTGCGATTGCTCACCCATTGCAACGCAGGTTGGTTGGCGACGGTCGATTGGGGCACTGCCACCAGCCCGATGTACCATGCGCATGATGCAGGTATTCCGCTTCAGGTGTGGGTGGATGAAACACGCCCCCGGAACCAAGGCGCGCTGACCGCGTGGGAGTTGGGCAAACATGGTGTACCGCACACCTACATCACGGATAATGCAGGCGGTCACCTGATGCAGCACGGTTTGGTGGATATGGTGATCACTGGCACCGACCGCACCACGCGGCAGGGCGATGTGTGCAACAAGATCGGAACCTATCTCAAGGCGCTGGCGGCTCGGGACAACGGTGTGCCGTTCTATGTGGCGCTGCCATCCCCGACGATTGACTGGACTGTCACAGACGGCGTGGCCGAGATCCCAATCGAAGAGCGTGACGCTTTTGAGGTCACCCATGTCCAAGGGGTCACGGGAAGCGGAGAGATTGGCACCGTGCAGGTCACACCAGAGGGCACAGACGGAGGCAATCCGGCGTTTGATGTCACCCCGAACCGGTTGGTCACAGGGTTGATCACCGAACGCGGTGTCTGTGATGCGTCGGCACAAGGCCTGGCCGAGATGTTCCCCGAATTCGCCAAGGCGGCAGAATAGAGCGTGCCTTTGTCCGTCAGCCCCCTTGGCAAAGCCAAAAGTGCCGCCGCTGATCCGGCGCGCATGGCGCCCCGCGATGACGCGTTGTTTGTCGAGGCGGCATGGCTGTATTACCACGACGGGCTGAACCAGAATGAAATCGCCGAGCGCATGCGGATCAGTCGGGCCTCTGTGGTGAACTATCTGAATGAGGCCCGCAATCGCGGCTGGGTGCGGGTGCATCTCGACAGTGATGTCTTCAGGGGGCACCGATTGGCGGCCGAGCTTTGCGCGACATACGGGCTGGCCGAAGCCCTGATCGTCCCCGATGATCCGGTTGACCCCGAAGGCACCGCCGCCAGCATCACGCGTGTGACACGGGCCGCTGCCGATTGGTTGCCGCGCTTGTTGGAACCGGGTGACCGCTTGGGCGTCTCTTGGGGGGCCACGGTTTACCAGATGGCACAACAGGTGGCGAACGCGCCTATACCGGATTTGACGGTGATCCAGTTGTTGGGCTCTCGTCCCGCCGCATTCGGCTTTGCTGCCGAAGCCTGCACTACCATGTTGGCGCAACGCTTGGCCGGAAAATGCATCAACCTGCACGTCCCACTGGTTTTGTCGAACAAAACGCTGCGCGATGCGCTGTGTCACGAACCTGTCGTGCGTGACCAATTGGATGCGCTGGCCACCTGCAACAAAACGGTTCTGGCGTGCGGCACATGCGATGCCGACGCCCATGTTGTCCGCAGCGGTATCCTGACGGCCGATAGCATCGCAGCCTATCGCGCCAAAGGGGCGGCCGGTGTGATTTGCGGGCGCCTGATTGACGGGGACGGACAGCCCGTTGTGGCCGAAGTGGAAGATCGTATGATTGGTGTCACCCTCGATCAGATGCGTGGCAAGGACATGGCGCTTCTGGTTGCTGCCGGGCCGGGGCGCGCGGGGCCGGCACAGGCGGCCATCAAAGGTGGATTTGTCACCCATCTGGTCACCAGCACAGGGGTTGCCCAAGACCTATTGGAGATGGCGTCATGACCACAGCTACAGCATTGCCTGATACAACCGAGACCCGACAAGCGCTTATTGATGCCTGTCTCTGGATGAATGAACGTCACCTGAACCAAGGCACCTCTGGTAACATTTCTGCCCGCACCGAAGAGGGGATTTTGATCACCCCGTCTGGCGTGCCGTACGAAGACCTCACCCCTGATGCGATGGTGATGATCCCGCTTTCCGGCTTGCCAGACGAGGCGGGGCCCAAGCCTTCGTCAGAATGGCCGTTTCATCAAGGCCTGCATCAGGCGCGTCCGGATATGCCGGTCGTACTACATGCGCATCCGCCATATTGCAGTATTCTTGCCGTACAACGCCGACCGATCCCGGCGTGCCACTATATGGTGGCGGCCTTTGGTGGTAATGATGTGCCATTGGCGGATTATGCGCTGTTTGGAAGTCCCGAGCTGTGTGCGAACATGGCACAGATCATGGAACACCGGCACGGCTGTCTGATGGCCAATCACGGGGCTACGGTACTGGGCGAGAACATTGCCAAGGCCCGATGGCGGTTGGAAGAACTTGAGACCTTGGCACGCACCTATCTGTTCAGCACTATTGGTGGATCAGCCCATATTCTGTCGAACGCCGAAATAGACGAGGTTCTGGTGGCGTTTCAGGGCTATGGACCGCGCGACGCACATAAATCAGACATTTAAGGGGGAGATCATGCAGTATCGTACTTTGGGACGCACGGGTTTGAAGGTATCGGTTCTTACGATGGGGACCTTCACATTTGGTGGTCGCGGCGCCTTTGGGCGAACCGCAAGTCAGGACGTGAGTGATGCGCGCCGTTTGGTCGACACTTGCATCGACAATGGCGTGAACCTGTTTGATACGGCCAACATGTACTCTACCGGCCTGTCCGAAGAAATCCTCGGCGAAGTGCTGGAGGGGCGCTATGAAAACATCCTTGTGACGTCCAAAGCCCGCATGCCGATCGGCGAGGGGCCGAACGATGAAGGCGTGTCACGCTGGCATTTGATCCGCGAATGTGAACGTTCGCTCAAGCGATTGCGGACCGATCATATCGATATCTACTACATGCACGAATGGGATGGCCTGACCCCGGTCGAAGAAAAAATGGAGGCGTTGGACACGCTGATCCAGCAGGGAAAAATCCGCTACGCGGGCTGCTCCAATTACTCTGCATGGCATGTGATGAAATCACTGGCGGCTGCGCCGCGCCATTCCAGCCGATTTGCGACCCAGCAAATCCACTACACGATCGAAGCGCGCGAGGCCGAATACGAGCTGTTGCCGCTGTCGGTGGATCAGGGGCTGGGCGTGTTGGTATGGTCGCCTCTGGCTGCCGGTTTGCTGACTGGCAAGCACCGTCGCGGTGCAGAAACTCCCGAAGGGTCCCGGCAAGCTGCAGGGTGGAACGAACCTCCGATCCGCGACATGGATCGGTTGTGGAACATCGTCGATACACTGGTCGAGATCGGGGACGCGCATGGCGTTGAAGCTGCTCAGATCGCGTTGGCATGGTTGCTGACCCGCCCGGCTGTGGCGTCGCTTGTCGTGGGTGGCCGTCGTGTTGACCAATTCGAACGCAACTTCCGCGCCGTCGATATTGTGCTGTCCGACGACGAACTTCAGCGGTTGAACGATGTCAGCCGCCTGCCATTGGTTTACCCGTACTGGCACCAGCACAACTTTGCCCGTCCGCGGTTTAGCGCGGCGGATCAGGCGCTGCATGCCGATTATCCGGACCGTCATTACGGTGGCGAAGACCCCTTGATGTAAGCAAAGGGCAGGGCGCTCTGCGTAAGTAAGCACGCGGGCGCCGCATCGCCTATGCCTGACGTCTGGGGGAAATGGCCTTTCCAAAGCCGCCCTTCATAGACCGTAAGGCAGGGATAGGCTGCGCGTTGATCTTCAAGTCGCGGATGGGAGGTTTTTACCTGTCGACCGCTGCTTTCACCACGGATTGCATCGCCAACATGCCGGGATCGTCCATGCCGATGCTCTTTTCGCCAAAGATCCGCGCGCGGCCCACCGTGGCGGGTTTGTCGCGGAAATCGTCGAGCGCTTGATCAACAGCAGCGGCGGCGGCATTGGCCATTTCGTCTGACCCTGCAGTCGCGCGGGCCACGTAATCCAGACTGTCGAGAACAGTTTTACCACCAAGCTCTGCTTTGCCCCGCTCCTGCATCTTGTCCCGCGCGCCAGCGATGAGGTCCGATACGGCCGCCGCGTCGATGTGATCCTGACCGCGCAAAGTCTTGGCCGCACTCATCAAACCTGTCGCCATCAGCGTGCCATAGGACGATCCGGATGATTTGGTGAAGGCCTGCGCGCATTGGAACAAGGCCATGCCGATATCATCGGGCAGGTCATCCTTCTTCGCACTGATGGCACGCATGCCGCGGGTCATGGTGACACCAAGGTCTCCGTCCCCAAGCGCGCCGTCAGCGGTGTTGAGCATATCAAAGTCGCGCTCCATGGCCGCCGTGATCCGGTCCACGGCGGCCAGGAGCATATCGCGGGTGATGGTCATCCAACTCTCCAGAATGCGCAATCGCAGGGGGCGTTGAGCAAGGCTTCCAATTCTTCGTCCAGTTTGCACAAAGTGAAGGACACACCTGCCATCTCCATCGAGGTGGCATAGCGACCCACCAGCGGCATAACGATCGTAGCACCAGCACCTTCGAGCCGGGATTTTACCGTCCGGTAAAGAATGTAGAGCTCTTCGGGCGGTGTTGCGCCAAGAGAGTTCACCATCACCGAAACGCGGTCACCGCTGCCGATGGGCATGTCGGCCAAGAGCCGGTCCATCATCTCGCCCGCGATCTGATCGGCGGTTTGCAGTTTGCCGCGCCAGACGCCGGGTTCGCCATGGATCCCCATGCCCATTTCCATCTCGTCATCGGCGATCTCGAATGTCGGCTTGCCTGCTTGTGGCACGGTGCAAGGGGACAGCGCTGCGCCAATAGACCGGCATGCGTCGGCGGCCTTTTGGGCCACGGCTGTCACGGCATCAAGGTCGCGGCCTTCTTCGGCAGCGGCTCCGGCCATTTTGAACGCATAGACCATACCCGCAACGCCGCGGCGTTTTTCGGCTTCTTCGGGTGGGGCAGAGGCCACGTCATCGGCCAAAAGAACGGTGGTGCAATTGATGTCCTCAAACTCGACAAGCTCTCCGGCCATGTCAAAGTTCATGACGTCGCCACCGTAATTGCCATAGAGCCGCAACACACCGGCCCCGCTGTCAGCGGCACGGATCGCGTCGGCCATCTGTTCGGCCGAGGGTGAGGCGAACACGTCGCCAATTGCGCAGGCGTCCAGAAGGCCCGTGCCGACATAGCCGGTAAAGACAGGCAGGTGCCCCGAGCCACCGCCCGTGACGATACCGACCTTGCCGTCTTTGCCCGCCGTCGCACGGGCCACGACTTTGCCGGTGTCGCCGTGCAGTCGGTAGTATTCGGGATGGGCGGCTGTCAGGCCTTCCAGCATCTCGTCGACATAGGCCTCTGGGTTGTTCAGGATCTTTTTCATAATGTCCTCCTCCCGGTAGGGGTGTTTTATGTTTTAGGCGGCTTCAGGCTGCTTCGCAGGGCGCTGAGCGAATGGGTGTTGAGCACCATCACGAGGATCAGCAGCACCCCCCAGATCAGTTCACGTGCGAAGTTTGACACCTGAAGCATGTTCAGACCGCTGGACAGGAATTGCATCGACAGAACGGCCAGCACGACACCAATCACCCGCCCGTAGCCGCCGTAAGGGTTCACGCCACCCAGAACCGCGATCAGGACGGCCAACAGCAGATAGGACGACCCATAGTCGGCCTTGGCCGAATTGGCGCGGCTCATGATGATAAGGCCCGCCACGGACGAGAACATTCCCGCAATCACATAGACCTTGAGCAGCATGCGATTGATGTCG
Source organism: Marivita sp. (assembly GCA_043585115.1). Taxonomy (GTDB): domain Bacteria; phylum Pseudomonadota; class Alphaproteobacteria; order Rhodobacterales; family Rhodobacteraceae; genus Marivita. Next base: position 815,038 of record CP121326.1, on the reverse strand, counting down.
ATCGCGGCATAAAGAGCCGCCAGTGGGTTCGCGCCATACATGGTGACGCGCAATCCGAATGCGGTACGCGTCAGGATGAGATGCAGCACAACCGCCAGAACCGCAAACAGGATCAGCGGCACTGGAATGCCTATGATTTGTGAATTGCCAATCAGCGCCACGGTGTCGGGAAACCCCATCACCGCGCTGCCGCCCGTCATGGCAATGGCAAAGCCTGTAAACACAAGGCCCGATCCCAGCGTCGCCAGAATGGGCGGCAGGCCGAAAAATGCCACCAGCGCGCCGTTCAAGAGCCCAGCAACCGCGCCGATGCACATCGCCGCCGAGACCGCAAAGGCCAGCCAGACCGCAGATTGCGAGGCCGGCATGGACGGGTCCGAAAACTGCGTCAGGATCAGCGCCGCCACCACCGCCGACAGGTTGGCGACCCCGACGACCGACAGGTCGATCCCGCCCGTCATCATGGTGATCGTCATGGCCAAGGCCAGAATGGCGAATTCGGGGAATTGAAAGGCCATCGAGGTCAGGTTCTGTGCCGACAGGAACCGGTCAGGTGACAGCGCTGCCATCAGTCCGAAGACAAAGACAGCGATGACCATCAACCGGAATTCCGGTGCAGAGGTGATGTCGCGTGAAGTGGTTTGCGTTGTCATATCTGTCTTACCCTGCTCGTGCTGCCGCCTGCTTGGCGCGGTAGGCTGGAACGCCTGTGCCCAAGAGGATCAGGATGCCGATCGTGACGGATTGCCATGTGGTTGGAATGCCGATGACAATCAGGCTGTTCTGAACGATGACGATAAGCGCCACGCCAAGAAGCGTGCCTGTCAACGTGCCATAGCCACCAATAAGCCGGGCGCCGCCCAACACCACAGCTGCGATCACCGACAGTTCCAGCCCCACGAGCGAGAACGGGTCGGCCATGCGTCCGACCGAGCCATGGATAATGCCTGCCAATCCCGCCAAAGCACCGACATAGACATAGACGAAGAACTGCGTCCATTTCACGTTGATGCCAATCCGACGGGCGCTTTCGACCGATCCGCCGATGGCATAGATTGACCGGCCCAGCATGGTTTTCTTGAGGATAAACCATGTCAGGACAATCACGAACAACAGTGCCAGTGCGGCCCATGGGATCGAATAGAAATTGCCTGCCTCGGTTGTCCCTCGCGCGATCACGCCACGCGAAAAATCGCGCATGGCCGGCGGCAGGTCAGAGATGCGCTGCGAGCCGATAAAGGTCAGCAGAAACCCCCGGAAGATCGACAGGGTGCCAAGGGTCACGATCAGTGTCGGCAATCCCAGATAGGCGATAAAGAAGCCGTTAAACGCGCCCAAAAGCGCTCCGAACACAACGGAAACCGCAAAAATCAAAGGCCATGGCGCCTCTGGCCATATGGCCAGAAAGAGCACCGTTGACGCATACATTGCAAAGACCGCGATGGCTGTGAAACTCACATCAATCCCGCCGGATACCAGCACCAGCATCGCACCAACGGCCAGAATGCCGATGACGATTGAGGCGCGCAGCAGGTCGGACACGGTGGTGATTGTGAAGAACCGAGGATCAGACAACGTGGCCACGATGCAAAAGAGTGCGATCACTCCGGCGACAAGTGTTTCGTTTCGGGTCCAGAAATCCTTGGGAAGCCAATTGCTCATGATGCCAACCTCTGCGCGAGATCATCTTCGGTCACAGATTTTCCATCAAGCGCGTCGATGATCCGACCATCGCGCATGACAAGAATTCGGTGGCAGGTGGCCAGCAGTTCCGGCAGGTCATCCGAAATAACGATGATCCCGATCCCCTGACCCGAGAGGTCGCGGATGATATCGTGGATGTCGGCCTTCGAGCCGACATCGACACCGACGCTGGGCCCGTTCAGGATCAACACCCGAGGCGCGCGGGACAGCCAGCGCGCCAAAGCCACACGCTGTTGGTTGCCGCCTGATAGGGATTGCACGGGTGCGTTTACATCCGGTGCTTTGACCTTAAGCTTCTGGAGCCAGTTAGACGCCTCATCGGCGAGCCCGCTCATATTGAGGAACCCACCACTCGTGTGCGCATCAAGCCGTCCGACGGCGACATTGCACAAAATGGATTGGCTCAGGAACAGGCCTTCGGTCAGGCGGTCTTCGGGAACGTAGCCGATCCGTGCCATGGATGCCGCTTGCGGATCACCAAGGGCAACTGGTGTGCCGTCAATCGAGATGCTGCCTGCATCTGGTGCAACCAGACCGAACAGCGCTTTGGCGACCGATGTGCGGCCGCATCCCAAAAGCCCGGTGATGCCCAGCACCTCGCCGGTTTTAAGATCGAAATTGATATCTGAAAACGACCCTTCCTTGCTCAGACCAGTGACCTGCATCAACGTCTGCGCACCTGCGATCACGTCACTGGGCGGCACTTCGGGCACGTCACGACCGGTCATGTGATAGGTCAGGGATTGGGTGTCGAACTCTGAGGCAGGACCTTCGGCCACCTTTTTGCCATTACGCAAGACGACGACCTTTTCCGACACTTCCAGCACCTCGGCCAGTTTGTGGCTGACAAAGATCACGGCAACGCCTTCGTCCTTGAGCATCCGGATGATGCCCTGCAGGCGGCGGACTTCTTTTTCGGTCAGGGCGGTGGTCGGTTCGTCCATGATGATAAGCTGCGCCTGCGAGGCCAGTGCGCGGCAAATCGCAACCAGTTGCTTTTGCGCAACGGGAAGGGATTCAACCCGCGCATCGAGGTCAATCTCGACCCCGATCCGATCAAGTGCTGCGCGGGCAATATCGCGCACGGCGGCTGATTTGAAAAAGCGCTGATGCGTCGAAAGCTGCGTGGCAAAGGCGATATTCTCAGCCACGCTCAGGTTCGGAAACAGCGAGAAATCCTGAAAGATCACCATAACGCCGGCAGCGGCCGAGATGCGCGGGTTCAGCGATGTGCGGTCCTGTCCGGCAATGCGAATGGTGCCTTCGGTTGCAGGCTCAACACCGGAGATAATCTTGATGAGGGTCGATTTTCCAGAGCCGTTTTCACCGGCCAGGCAGACCGCTTCTCCGGGCTGGACCGTGAAATCGACAGAGTCGAGCGCTGTGACGCCTGCATAGCGCTTGGTGATTGCACGCAGGTCGATAAACGCGGTGTCATGGTCAGAGGACATGAACAACCAACTTGATTTGAGAGTATTCAGAAAACGGGGACGGCGAAACAGCCGCCCCCCGATGTGTCAGGATCAGAACGGGTAGTCGCCCATGTTGTCCTTGTTCACGTTCACCCACGCTTGGCCGTAGATGACCTTTCCATCCAGCGACACGCTTTCATAGCCGGGCAGGCCCAAGTCCATGCCATCTGTCACCGACTCGCCATTCATGACCATGACGGCCAGCTTGTTCATGGCTTCGCCTGCAACAGCCGGATCCCAGAAGCCAATGCCGTCAACAGCGCCGGTCTCAAGGTACTGGCCCGCGATTGAGGGCAGGGAGGTGCCAAAGACGCAGGTGTCGTCTTCCATGCCGCGCTCTTCGACTGCGCGACCGATGCCTGCAACGTCAGTCGAGGCCGATCCTTGCATGCCCTTGATGTTCGGGAAGGCGCGCAGGACTTCCTGTGTTTTGGTGTAGGCCTGTTCAGCGTCGTCAAAGGTTTCGTTCTTGTCGCCAACCAGTGTCATGTTGGGGTAATTCGCTTTCTGGTGCGCGATTGCGCCATCGACCCACTGGTTGTGCGTCTGCGAGGTCAGAGAGCCGACAAATACCGCGTATTCACCTTCACCACCCATGCATGTGGCAAGCTGTTCCATCAGGTTTGCGCCGAAGTCTTCGTTCACAAAAGCTTCGAGGTCATAGGCCGTGTTTTGCTGTGCCGCCGCTTCGTGGGTGATGACTGCGATTCCGGCTTCCATGGCGCGGCCAAGGACCGGCTCAAGCGCTTCGGGCGACATTGGCACAACGGCCAGCGCGTCCACGCCTTGTGCGATCATATCTTCGATAAGCGCAACCTGCTGCTGTGGGTCGGCCTGTGCCGGGCCCACCTGGAATGCGTTCATACCGCTTTCTTCGGCGAATTTGTTCACGCCTTCTTCCATCCGGTTGAACCACTGGATGCCAGCGATCTTGACCACGGTTGCAATGCTCTTGGAGTGGCCGTCCGCAACGGCCTGAGTGCCGAGAAACGCCGTCGAGACCAGCGCTGCGCTCGCCAACAATTTGAATTTCGTTTTCATTGTTTTCCTCCCTTTGCCCGTTGATACGGGTCGCTATCCGAGTCCGCGGATCATCCGCATGATCGGAAAAAATCGTGACATTACGCAGGCTTGGGCGGGATCTTTCCCTTGCCGTAAGCCGCGTTTCTAACACTTGTGCATTGACTGCACGTTTGTGACTATATAAGTGCGTGACCTGTGGTCAAGCCATTTTGTCGCAGGAATTTGGGAGGATGATTGCGCGCCATGTTGATGCATAAACGCCTTCCTGACGATGATATCGCCCAAGCGGCGTGGCTGTATTACGTCGGTAATCTGAGCCAACAGGAAGTCAGCAAGCGGCTTGGCGTTTCGCGGTTCAAAGTGCTGCGCATGTTGGCCGACGCCCGCGAGCAGGGACTGGTGCGCCTGTCCGTCGAACATCGGACGGCACGGACGCTGGCCTTGGCCGACCGGCTGGTCGAGGCGTTTGGTCTGCAAGAGGCGCAGGTTGCCCCGATCGAGAGTGCGGCGGACGATGACGAGATCGCCCGCAATTCGGTGGCCATTTTGGCCAGCGGGTACCTTGCGCGGATCGCCAGTTCCGACACACCGGTAACTGTGGGGCTTGGTTGGGGGCGCACTTTGTCGTCCATGGCCGACAATCTGACCGGTGTGCGAAATTCCGATCTGACCTTTGTATCTTTGATGGGGTCGGTGACCTATGCGTCGCATACCGCGCCCGGTGATGTTTGCGTGCGGTTGGCCGCACAAACCGGTGGCCGTGCGATTTTGCTGCCTGCGCCCTTTGTCGCTGACAGTGCCGAGGCTTGCGAGAACATCCTCGCACAGCGGCTTGTGCGCGACGCGATAAATGTCGCGCGAGGGGCTGATCACGCATTGATGAGCGTCGGCGAATGTCGGGAAGGCGCGATCCTTTTCGACAGTGAGATTTTCAGCGCTGAACAGATCGAGGAATTGCGCGACGCCGATGTGGTCGGCGATTGTTGCGGTGTGTTCTATCGCGCTGATGGCACAGTGGCGGATATCCAACTGAACCGCTGCACGCCCTGTGTGCAACCGTCCGACATGGAAGACATGGACACTGTGTTGCTTGCCGGTGGGGCGGGAAAGCTGACCGCAACGCTGGCGGTTTTGCGGGCTGGATTTGTGAAAAAACTGTTGGTGGACGAAGGTCTGGCCGTCGCGCTGCTGTCCGCCAGTGAAGACCGGAGAGTGTGATGGAAGGGTTTGGCGTACATACCAGCATGTGGACCATGACATGGGACCAACCGGGCTGCGAAAAGGCGGTGGCAAAGGCCAAGTCCTATGGCATGGATTTCCTTGAGATCGCCTTGCTTGATCCACCCAACGTAGACGCCGCCCACAGCCGCAAGGTGCTTGAGGCAGCCCAGATGCGCGCTGTCTGTTCGCTGGGGCTGCCGCAAGAATTCTGGGCGTCGCACAATCCAGATGGAGCGGTCGATTTCCTGACCGAGGCATTGAATAAATGCGCAGCTATGGGGGCAGAGGCTCTGTCAGGCGTCGTCTATGGCGGGATCGGAGAACGGTCGGGCCAGCCGCCGACGCAAGCCGAGTTGGACAACGTCGCCGATGCGCTGGGCCGTGCTGCCAAACATGCCAAATCGCTAGGACTTTTGTTCGGTATTGAACCGGTCAACCGCTATGAGACGCACCTGTTGAACACCGGCTGGCAAGCAGTTGATATGATTGAACGGATCGGTGCGGACAACATGTTTGTCCATCTCGACACGTATCATATGAACATCGAGGAAAAGGGCATAGCGCAGGGCATCATCGATGCACGCGAGCACCTGCGGTACATACATTTGTCCGAGTCTGACCGCGGCACACCCGGTGCAGGCACCATTGCGTGGGACGAGATTTTCAGTGCTTTAAGGGCGGTTGGGTTCAAGGGCGGTCTGGCGATGGAGAGCTTTATCAATATGCCACCCGAGATCGCTGTTGGGCTGTCCGTCTGGCGCCCCGTTGCCTCGGGCGAGGCCGAGGTAATGGAAAACGGTTTACCCTTCTTGCGCAACAAAGCGCGTCAATACGGCCTCATCTGACGGAACCCGGGAGACCACCAGTATGAAGAACACTTCGCTGCCGCAACTGTACGAAGACATGCGCCGCGTGCGAACCTTTGAAGAGCGTGTCGGAGAGCTGTTTGTGCGTGGGCAATCTGCGGGTTCAATGCTGCACCTGTCGATTGGTGAGGAAAGCGCCGCCGTGGGCGTTTGTGCGCAGATGCGCGATGGCGACACGTTCACAACCCACCATCGCGGCCATGGCATTTTTCTGGCGCGCGGGGCGGATCCGAACCGGATGATGGCCGAGATTGCAGGTAAGGAAAGCGGCTATTGCCATGGCAAGGGCGGCTCTATGCACATTGCAGACATGGGGCTTGGTCACCTCGGTGCCAACGCCATTGTCGGCGGCGGCATCCCGGCTGTTGTAGGCGCAGGCCTGTCGGCACGGCACAAGAAGAACGGCGCGATTTCGGTGGCGTTTTTTGGCGATGGCGCGACCGGTCAGGGAATCCTCTATGAGAGCATGAACATGGCTGCTCTTTGGAAACTGCCCGTCATGTTTGTCTGTATCAACAACCAATACGGTATGGGCACACGCATCGACCAAGCGACGGCCAACCCGAACCTGCATGAACGCGCAGCGGCGTTTGGTCTGGCGGCGCGCACTGTTGACGGACTTGAGGTTGAAGATGTGTCGGATGCCGCAGCCGAACTGATTGACGGCGCGCGAGAGGGCAAGCCCGCATTTTTGGCGGTCGATTGCTACCGGTTTTTTGGCCATGCCCGCAAAGACAAATCCCCGTATCGTGATGAGGCGGAAGAGGAACAGGGCCGCAAGAAAGACCCTGTTCTTCGGGCGCGCGACAAGCTGGCATCAAGCGGGTTGATGTCGGAAGCAGATCTTGACGCGCTTGACGACAAAGTGGCTGCTGAAATGGACGCGTCGATTGACTTTGCCGTCGCCGGAAAGGAACCGCAAATGCAGTCCATGTTCCGCGATGTCTATGATCCGTCCCAGCCCGAACCCGAACCTGTGCGCACCCGCCTTGACCGCGTTCTTGCGCAGGAGGTGTAACAATGGCTGTGCAGGAAATAACCTATCGCGACGCGTTGCGTCTGGCTTTGACCGAAGCGATGACCGCCGATGACAGCGTCATTGTAATGGGCGAAGAGGTGGGCCGCTATGGCGGAGCCTATGGGGTCACCAAAGACCTGATCAAAGAGTTTGGCGCAGAGCGCGTGATCGACACTCCGATTTCAGAGCCCGCCATTGTCGGGGCGGCTGTTGGGGCGGCCATGACGGGTCTGCGTCCGGTGGCCGAGCTGATGTATGTTGATTTCATCGGCATGACGATGGATCAACTTGCCAATCAGGCGGCCAAGATCCGCTACATGTTCGGTGGTCAGATCGGCGTGCCGATGGTTCTGCGAACGCAGGGCGGCACAGGCCGGTCAGCCGGGGCACAACACAGCCAAAGCCTTGAAGGCTATGTGATGCACACGCCCGGCTTGCGCCTTGCCATGCCGGCTACAGTCGAAGACGCATATCATCTTTTGCGGCAATCCCTGCAACAGCCCGATCCGGTGGTCTTTATCGAGCACAAGGGGCTTTATACGATGAAGGGCAGCCTTGATCCCGAGGCAGAGCCCGCTGGCTGGGGCAGGGCCAAAGTGCTGCGCGAGGGGAGCGACCTCGTGATTGTCACCTATTCGCGGCAAGTGCATTTTGCACTGTCTGCGGCAGAGACTTTGGCGGCGTCACATGGGATCGAGGCCACAGTCGTCGATTTGCGCACGCTCAATCCGTTGGATTTCGACACGATCCGTCCGCTGGTCGAAGCTGCCGGTCGGGTGATGGTGGTGTCTGAAGGGGTGATGACCTCGGGTGTTGCCGCCGAACTGTCGGCGCGGATCACGGAAGAATGTTTCGACTTCCTCGAAGATCCGGTGGTGCGGGTTGCAGGCGAGGATATCCCGATCTCGGTCTCGCCGTTACTCGAACAGAACTCGGTGCCCACACCTGATCTGATCGTCGAGACAGCCAAAAAGATGTTCGCATGACCAGCCCCACCAAACTGACCTTGCCGATGCCGCGTTTGGGCGAGACGATGGACGAGGGCACCATCGCCGAATGGCTGGTGGAGCCCGGCCAGAGCTTTAAACGGGGCGATCCTCTGCTTGAGGTCGAGACCGACAAAACCATGGTCGAATATCCCGCGCTTGGGGATGGTACCCTTGTGGAAACGCTTGTCGCGGCCGGTGATGTGGTCGAGGTGGGCACACCGATTGCCGTTATCGAAACGGTTGATACATGGGACGGAATCGACGGCTCCGAGGCCGCACAGGGTGACGCGCCGGACACACCGATCCAGTCCGCACCGGACCCGACACCGCAGCCGGTCCGCTCGGTTGGGCAGTCGCGTTTGCGGGCGACCCCATTGGCACGGAGACTCGCAAAGCAAAACGGGATCGCGCTTGATCAGGTCACCGGCACGGGGCGGCGGGGCCGGATTGAGGCCGATGATGTAAGAGCCGTAGCAGGGTCTGCCGCGCCAACGCGGATAATCCACATCGGTGCAAAGGCAACGGCGCCTGTTTATTGCGTCCATGGTTTCGCCGGACTGGGGTCCAACTGGGCGGCATTGCGCGCTGTCTTGCAACGTGCTGGCCTTAAAACCAAGGCCCCTGATTTGCCCGGCCACGGGCGCAACACGGCCGAGGCGGAAGATATCGCATCACTGGTGGACTGGCTGGTGACGGACCTGCAAACTCAGCCCGAGCCGGTACATCTTGTCGGCCATTCGCTCGGGGCGCATGTGGTTGTCAAAGCGGCGTTGCAGGATGCGTCAAACGTTGCCCAAGTCACGTTGCTCGCGCCTGCAGGATGCGGCATCGACATCAACGGCGCGTTTCTCACGGGTATGGCATCGGCCCCCGGTGCCGGAGAGCTTGCGCACCTGATGCGGCTGTTGGGCACCAAGGCGGCCCAACTGGACAGCGCAGCCCTCAATGCACTGGCGCAGGACCTGCACGGACAACGGCTTCGTGCGCTGGCCGCTGCGGCGGTGCGCGGTGACAGCCAGCGCATTGATATCATTGGTCCGATGCGGACGCTTGCCGCGCAGATGCCGGTGCGGGCCGTCTTTGGTTTGGCTGACCGGATCATTCCGCGTGAACACGCGTTCCACTTGCCGCCCGCAGTGGCCTGTCACATGGTAGAGGCCGGACACATGCCGCACTGGGATGCAACCGAGGAGGTCGCGGCGATCATCGCGACCCAGTGACATTAGACTGACTGAGGGAGGACGGGATTTTGGCATATTTTCTGGCAGCAGATGGCGGCACCGAAAGCCTGCGCGTTCGGATTTATGATGTGCATGGCACATGCTTGGCCTCACATGCAGAACCCTATGAGACGGTCTTTTCTCCGGGCGCGCGGGCCGAACAAAACCCCGAGGATTGGTGGACAAGCCTGTGCAAGGCGACCCGCGCCTGTTTGGCCGACGCCGGGGTCTCTGGTGACCAGATCGAGGCAATGGCCTACGCGACCACCTGCTGCACGGTTGTTGCTTTGGACAAGGCTGGTAAGCCGCTGCGCCCGGCCTTGTTGTGGATGGATGTGCGGGCTGACAAAGAAGCCGAGGCGGTGCTTGCCACCGGCGACAGCCGTCTGCGCCTGAATTCAGATGGGGCAGGGCCGGTATCAGCGGAATGGATGATCCCCAAGGCACTCTGGATCAAGCGCAACGAACCCGATGTCTATGATGCGGCAGCCACGATCTGCGAATATCAGGACTACCTGACATTGCGCCTGACAGGCGAACGCTGCGCATCGTTGAACAATGTTGGCCTACGGTGGCACTATGCCAACCGCGACGGAGGGTGGGCCGAAAGCCTGGTGACAGCGCTTGGTATGGGCGATCTGGTCGAAAAGTGGCCGTCACGCGTCGCGGCCCCCGGAGAGGTTGTCGGCACTCTGACCACGGACGCAGCCGAAGCGCTGGGACTGAGCACGAAGACCAAGCTGGTGCAGGGCGGAGCAGATGCGCTGATTGGCATGATCGGGTTAGGCGTGTCACAACCGGGTCAGCTTTGCCTGATCACGGGCTCTTCGCATTTGCAATTCGGTGTGACGGAACACCCGTTTCATGCGCCGGGCATGTGGGGTGCCTATGCGGATATTGTCTATCCGGACCGCTATATCATCGAGGGTGGTCAAACCTCGACCGGGTCGATCATCAACTGGCTCCGTCGCTTTGTGGGCGGAGAGTTTGACTTTGACGAGATGAACCGAAAAGCCGCAGCCCTGCCGCCGGGTTCCGAAGGTTTGATCGTTCAGGACCATTTTCAAGGCAACCGCACGCCGTATACTGATGCTCTGTCCCGCGGTGCCATCACCGGTCTGACCTTGGCGCACGAGCCGCACCACGTCTTTCGTGCAATTATGGAAGGCATTTCAATGGGCACCCGCGCCATCCTCGATTCCTTTGCCAAAGGCGGATATGTGGGCAGCGAAATGGTGGCCGGTGGCGGGGCCACGAATTCAGACCTTTTCATGCAGATCCATGCAGACACGGCTGGCATTCCGGTGCGGATTCCTGCCTCGACCGATGGGCCGTCACTGGGATCTGCGATCCTTGCAGCATATGGCGCCGGGCATTTCGATACGATTGATGACGGCATCGCGGCAATGGTCAAACCGGGTCGCGTGATCGACCCCAATCCAGCCGCAGTTAAGGCATACGAGGAAATCTACGCGCGGTATCTGGCGCTGTATCCTGCGCTGAGCGGCGCGTTGTCCGAATAAATCCCTTCGACTCGCCCCGCGCAAAGAAATCGCTCTCAGGCGGGAAATACGTCAGAGTGGGCTGGTCTGCGCCCTGATGGCGTCGTAGCTTCAAAAAGCCCCCATTGAATGAAAGGCCTCAGCGTGGCCAAGCCCAAGAATATCCTTTTCATCATGTTCGACCAACTGCGCTGGGATTACCTTAGCTGCTACGGCCATCCGCATTTGCACACACCGCATATCGACAAGCTTGCGGCAAAAGGCGTGCGCTTTGATCGTGCCTACATCCAGTCGCCGCTATGTGGCCCGTCGCGGATGTCGACCTATACGGGGCGCTATGTGCACAGCCATGGCGCGTCATGGAACAACGTGCCTCTCAAGGTAGGAGAGCGCACGATGGGGGACTATCTGCGCGCCCACGGGATGGAGTGCTGGCTGGTGGGCAAAACCCACATGAAGGCCGACGCCGAAGGCATGGCGCGGCTTGGCCTTGAACCGGATTCAGTGATTGGCGCACGGGTTTCCGAATGCGGCTTTGACGTGTTTGAACGCGACGACGGGATGCGCCCCGAAGGACCGGACGGGTTCTATGACGAAGGCGGGGCGCTCAAGTACAACGAGTATCTTCGCAGCAAAGGCTATGCGAGCGACAACCCGTGGCATGATTACGCAAATTCCGCCAATGACGGGGCGGGCAACGTGTTGTCTGGCTGGTTCATGGAGAACAGCGACAAACCCGCAAATATTGCCGAAGATGACAGCGAAACCCCGTACCTGACCCGACGGGGAATGGCCTTTATCGAAAGCCGTGGCGATGCGCCGTGGTGCTGTCACCTGTCCTATATCAAGCCGCACTGGCCCTATATCGTGCCAGCACCGTATCATGACATGTTTGGGCCAGAACAGTTTTTGAAACCTGTGCGTACCGATGCAGAGCGTGAAACAACCCATCCTGTATATGGCGGCATGATGAACGCGCCTGTGGGTCAGGCATTTTCGCAAGACCATGTGCGCGAAAAGGTTCTTGGCGCGTATATGGGCCTGATCAAGCAATGCGATGACCAGATGGGTGTCTTGTTTGACTGGCTCGAAGCGACAGGGCGGATGGAAGACACGATGATCGTCGTGACGTCTGATCACGGCGATTATCTTGGCGATCATTGGCTGGGCGAAAAGACGTTTTGCCATGATGCTTCGGTAAAAGTCCCGATGATCGTATATGACCCGTCGCCCGAGGCGGATGTCACCCGTGGCACATCGTCGAATGCGCTGGTGCAATTGATTGATCTTGCCCCAACCTTTGTCGACGTGGCAGGAGGAGACGCGTCGGCGCTGGATCACGTGCTGGAGGGCACGTCGCTTTTGCCGCTGCTGCGTGGCCAAGACCAGACTCGCGACCATGCATTCTGTGAATACGATTTCTCAATGACGCCTTTGGCCAACCGACTGGACTTGGATACGGCCGAGGCGCGGCTGTTCATGGTCACCGACGGGCATTACAAGCTGATTGAATTCGGCGGTGGCATCCGCCCAATGTTGTTCGATCTGCACAACGACCCTCATGAACTTGTCGATCTTGGAGAAAGCGCCGACCATGCAGAGGTGATAGCGCGATTGTCAGGCGTGCTGAACATATGGGCGCGTCGCCCCGCACAGCGGACAACGATTACCAAAGACAGTCTGACAAAGATCCGGTCAAAACGCAGAACGACCGGTGTCCTCTTGGGTGTTTACAGCGAGCAAGACGTGGAACCCGACCTGTCCGAGAAGTACCGCAACCGCAAAGCGCGCCCGATCCAAAACAGCTAGGGTCGCGCGCTGCGGTTTAAGGGGATCGACGGCGTGCATGTCGCATATGATGCATCCGTCATGCTGACCGGCAATGCACCCGTTACAACCGCACGTTCCGTCATGATCGGGGAAAGCCTGCAGATATGATCAAGCAAATCCGAGGAATGCCTGTATGATCCGTCACATCGTTTTGACCAAATTCAAGCCGGACACGCCCGAGGACAAGATCGCCGAAATATACGCAGGCCTGTCTGCATTGACCGACAAATTGTCTGGCGCTTGGAATTTCACAGGCGGTAAATCCGAAAGCCCCGAACAGATCGAGCGTGGCTACATGCATGGTTTTGTTATTGATTTCGACTCTTGGGACGCGTTGCAACGCTACGCCGACCACCAAGAGCACAAGGCCCTCGGAGCACAGCTCGTGGCCAATGCCGTTGGCGGCATTGATGGAGTTCTTGTGCTTGATCTGGATGTCTAGAGTTCGCAGCGCATCTTCCAGATGGAGTTGGCACGCATCGGTTTTGCGATGGTCCTTGCAAACTCGGACGACGATCCGGCGCCGCAAACCAGTATGATATCGTCGCTGATCGAACACGGCTCTCTGGCTTCCGTTGTCGTTGCGCATTCCCCCAAGGTGAGCACCATATCCTCGTCATTGAGACTGCCCAAGTTAGTGTGCATTATGTGTTCAACATGGTACCGTTTCTGGATTGCGGACCTTCGGAGAACTAAGAATGCCCAACAAAGCAGCCATCGCGGCGGCGAGACTTTCTTGTGCCCCTATGATGGATTGGACCGATCGCCACTGTCGGTTCTTTCACCGGCAGATCAGTCGTCATGCGCTGCTTTATACCGAGATGGTAACGTCGCCTGCGTTGGTGCGGGGGGGGGCGGTGCATTTGCTCGACCATTCGGAAGCCGAATATCCCGTTGCGTTGCAGCTTGGTGGGTCGGACCCGCAGGAACTGGCGCAAGCGGCGAGGATGGGGGCGGATGCGGGCTATGACGAGATCAATCTGAACGTCGGCTGCCCGTCTGATCGTGTCCAGTCCGGAACCTTCGGGGCAGTGCTGATGAAGTCGCCCGACCTTGTGGCCGACTGCTTGGCGGCAATGAAAGCAGCTGTTGACGTGCCCGTGACCGTAAAATGCCGCATCGGGGTCGATGACCAAGAGCCGGATCAAATATTGCCGGAGTTTATCAAACGGGTTCGGGACGCAGGCTGCGATTATCTGATCGTGCATGCGCGCAAGGCATGGTTGCAGGGGCTGTCGCCCAAGGAGAACCGCGATATTCCGCCGTTGGACTACGATCTCGTATTGCGCATGGCGGCGCAATTTCCGGATCTTCCTATGTCGATCAATGGCGGAATCGAGACACTTGATTCTGCCCAAGACCTGATCTCGCGTGGGATGAACGGCGTGATGATCGGACGGGCGGCCTACCACCGGCCTTGGGATGTTCTGGCCGAAGTGGATGCGCGCCTGTTCGACAGTGTCCCCGCGTGCCATACGCGTGAAGACGTGATCGACGCCATGCGCCCCTATATCGAGGCGCATTTTGCATCTGGTGGCAGGCTGCACCAGATCACCCGTCACATGCTTGGCCTTTTTGCAGGTCAGCCTGGCGCCCGGATGTGGCGTCGGGTTTTGTCCGAGAAAGCCAACCGTCCAGAGGCCGGGGTTGCCCTGTTGGATGAGGCGTTGGAGCGGATGCAGCAGCCGGACACGATCGCAAGTTGACCAGATGGTAAAAGATTGGCCTCAGGAAGGGTTCCTCCGTTTTCCGTGGCACCCGGACACGTTTCGTTGGGCGCAAGCGGCCCGAAGGCTGGGGCGACATATCGCTCAAACACCCGAGATGCAGCAGCGCTGGCTGCAGTGCGAGGGCACGTGGTTCGTCGGTGTGGATGCGCTGCCCTCTGCGCCGGATGGGGCCGTTGCGGGGGTGCCGTTGTCAGGGCCAGCCAAAGACCGGATCGGCGCGCGCACCGACCTCCATCCCGCGCAATTGTCGATCACCTATCCCGGTTACCCGCGCCCAAGGGCAGGGGAAAGCGACGGTGCCTTCCGGTACCGGTTACATCGCGACGCTGCACATATGGACGGGCTTCTCGCAGAAGGGGCGCCCAAACGACGCTTTCTGCGCGAACGGCACGACTGGATACTTGGCGTTCCGCTGACCGAAGCCAGCCCCGATGCAAGCCCTCTCGTGGTTTGGGAAGGCAGCCATCACATCATGCAGGCGGCCATGATCCACGCCTTGGCCGATGTGCCAGACGCGGATTGGGGGCGTGTTGACATCACCGATATCTATCAGGCTGCACGCAAAACGGTGTTTGCCACCTGTCGTAGAATTTCGCTGTTCACACGGCCGGGGCAGGCCGTCTTGCTCAGCCCGTTCCTGTTACACGGAGTGGCACCCTGGCAAGGCACAGCGACCGCATCGCGGGACGGGCGTATGGTCGCTTATTTCCGCCCGGAAACGCGTGAATCAGGGGCAGACTGGATGAGGCAGAAATAAGGCACCGCCACATTGCAATCGGGCCTTCGCAACAATCGGCAGGGTAGAGCGAAAACTGTCGCGTAATCGCTAACAATATCTCTCAAATTGTCGATTTTACTATGGGGCGTTGTTTGGCGCGGCGTAAGTTGTTCGCCAATCGGTAATCTTGGGATTAACGTAAATGGAATACGCGGCACTTATGGCGCTCACGCTGATGGGCATCACAGCAGGTTTGTTTGTGGAGCCTGTCGATGATGACGACGACGATGACTCGGACTCGACGAGCGCCGACAGCGGTTCCTCTGTCGATACGGGTTCTGTTGACAGTGTGTCTGTTGACAGCGGGGCCGTGGCTGGTGGCACCGACACGGGCGGTGTAACAACCGATGGTGGCACGGCTACAGGTGGCGGCACGGATACAAGCACCGATACAAGCACCGATACAGGCACCGACACAGATACCGGTACCGTGAGCAGCGGAGGAACAGGCGGCACTGTTGCAGGTGGTCTGACGATCACTGACGGAATTATCTATGGAACCGAAGCGAGTGAAAGCATCACGGCTATCGAAGGCGGCGAAACTGTAGTCGGTGCCGGTGGTAACGATGTGATCACTGGCAGCGATGCCGCGAACATTCTGGACGGTCAAATCGGCAATGACACCGTTGTTGGCGGTGTCGGTGACGATCAGGTCTTCGGAAGCGAGGGTGATGATGCTGTCAACGGTGATGCGGGTGATGATCTGGTCGCGGGCGGTGCAGGCAATGACACTGTTGGTGGTGGGATCGGAGACGACTCGCTTTTTGGGGACGCCGGCAATGATCTGATGAATGGTCAGGACGGCAACGACGAACTGATCGGTGGTTCTGGCAACGACACCATGTTCGGTGGTGTCGGCGATGACACGCTGTTTGGCAGCGAAGGCAATGACAGCATCGTGGACGGTGACGGCAACGACTCGCTCTACGGTGGCGACGGTGCCGACACGCTGGATGGTGGCCACGGTGATGATCGATTGTTCGGCATCTGGGATGGCGATGACGACACCCAGATCAATGCTCAGGACCTTGTTGATCCTGACACGCTGCTTGGCGGTCAGGGGGCTGACGACATCCAGCTTGGCAGTGGCGATATTGCCTTTGGTGAAGACGGAAGTGACGTATTCTACACCGGCACATGGGTTGATCCAGACTATGCCCCCAAAATTATGGACCTCGCGGAAGACGAAGTCGTCATTGTGTCTGTGCCGATCGGGGAATCTGCTGGAACGTCCATTGAGCTGGCAATCGACGATCTGAGTGGCGACACTTTGGTTCAAGCCAATGGTCAAACGGTAGTTGTGGTATCGTCAGGAGCAGCTACGGTCACATTGGATCAGATTCTCGTTGTTGAAAGTGCTGATATCGTACAGTCGGCAGCGTAATTGAATGAATCCTCAAGTCGTGTCGCGAGGGGGCTATGTCCGAGCGATGCGATAGCACGGTAACCAAAGCCGCAGTGTAAGCGGTATGTGAAAGGGAAAAGATATGAGACTTGCCCTCGTTTTGTTTTTAGCTTTGGTCGCTGGGCCTGCATTGGCATGCGACCCTGGCGAAGCATGTGATCCGGCACCGGAGCCTCCGGCAGTAACACCTGATCCGCCGCCCCCACCTCCGCCGCCGCCCCCCCCTCCGCCGCCCCCACCGCCGCCGCCTCCACCACCGCCGGAGACGCCGCAAAAGCCGGACGAGCCGCGGGAGCCGCGCGAAGTGCGGAGCACGCCAAAGCCGGCACCGGTCTCTTGCCCAAAGGTGAAGTGCGTGACCGACGCAAACGGACAACGCCGGGCCATGTTCACCGCAGATGTGCAGCCGGATATGTATTATCTCGGCCGGAACTTCTGTGCGGCAGCGCCCAAGGATGTCGAAGTGACAGCGTGTTGTTTGGCAAAGCCGAACCAATCCTATCAGATTCGCTACAACCTCAAGGTCAGCTCCAAGGCGCACAAGAAAGCCACTGCATTCTGCACTTGCGTCCTTGGCCTCGACTAGCGCCTGCGCGACAGCAAAACACAAAAAAACCGGGGCCAAGGCTCCGGTTTTTTACCATTGGGTCAATTTTAAAGTTTCCGCATTAGCGCAAGAGCCGCGCCGCGCGACCGCCTCTGCGCTTTGTCAACTGACCAGCGCGTGACGGCAGTTCTGCCATGATCTCGCGCCGCGCCTCCGGAGAAAGCTTCGACCACGCACCGATTTCGTCGATTGTGCGCAGGCACCCCGTGCACAACCGGCTTTCGGGATGAACCACGCAGATTTTCACGCACGGGCTTTCGATTTCGTTGCGGCTCCAGATATCGTCTTTCATGGCTGCGCGTTCCTTCATGCCCCGGCCTCTATGTGGCGCAAACGGTCAAGCGCCCCTTGCAGGATATAGCTTGCTGCAACGTGGTCGATCACCTCTGCGCGACGTTTTCGCGTCGTATCCGCCTCAAGCAGTGCTCTTTCTGCCGCAACTGTGGACAACCGTTCATCCCAGAATCCGATGGGGCGGTCCCAAAGGGCAGCAAAGTTACGGGCAAACGCACGGGTCGATTGGCAGCGCGGCCCCTCCGACCCATCCATATTGCGCGGCAATCCCAGCACCATTCCGGCGATATCGCGCTTGGTCAGGATCGCCAAAAGAGCCTCTGCATCCAAGCCGAACTTGCGGCGTTTCACAGTCTCAAGAGGGGTCGCCACACTGCGCAACCCGTCCGACACCGCAACGCCAATGGTTTTGGTGCCCAGATCCAGTCCGGCAATCGCGCGCATCGGGGGCAGCGCGGCTGCAAACTCAGAGATATCGTCGTAAACCAACGGCTTACAGAACCAGTCCGGCGGCGCGCGCGCCTTCGCGTACCACGTCAAGAGCGTCCGGATTGTCAGCAAACACCTCTTGCGCGTTGTTCCAGATCGCAATCGCCTGCGCCTCGTCGCCCAAAACGCCAAGCGACGAAATCAATCGGGCCCATTCCTCTGGTGTGCCGCCTTCTGTGGCCAGACGATCAGACAGGCGCGCAACCATCCCGCGGATCATCTCTTGCCGCTCTTCCGGACTCATTTCGCCAGCAGCATCGACATCACCCGCGCTGGGCCCGGGCATACCCGCCAGACGCGGCGGCTCATAATCTGCGACCCCGGCGCGGAACGCCATTTCCTCGATCTGGGCCATGATCGGTGGCAGCCAAGCCGCGTCAGGCGGGCTTTGCCGCAAAAGACGATCCCAAAGCCGGAACGCGATATCGGGGCGGCCGGTCTGTGCCATCATCAACCCCATATAATACTGCCCGACACCGTTCTGCGGATCACGGGTCAATGCCGCCTCAAGCACGCGTTCGGCCTCTGGCGACACATACCCGCCTGCGGCCAGCACCATCATATCGGCCAAATCTGCATAATCCTTGCCCGTCGCGTCATCGCCCTTGATCGACAACACCCGCTGTTGCGCGGAATAGGCCTGGGTGTAATTGCCCATTGCCGCCTCGGATCGCGCAAGCAGGACATGCCCTTGCAAATCATTGGGCCGTTCTGCCACGGCACCGCGCAGACGTTGCACAAGGGCCGCATATTCGGGTTGGATTTCGGCATTCTCGGTGGCCGGGATTTGCTCTTCTGCCTCGGCTTGGGACGGGCGGTTTTCCCGCGCCAGTTCCGCCATCTCAAGACGCTGCGACAAGCCCAGATCGCCGTAACCCGGCGCGCCGATCTGTGAATAAATCCAATAGCTTCCGTAAACGACAAACGCCGCGACAAAGGCTCCGGTCACAAGGCCCAGCACCTTTGGCTGGTCGCTCGCCGCACCGGTGCCTTGCGCCTTGGCATCCGCTGCCAGAATCCGACGCGAGATCTCGGTGCGCAGCCGCTCTGCGTCCTCCTCAGAGATCACGCCGCGCTGCAGATCACGATCCACTTCGGTCAACTGATCGCGATACACCTGTAGATCAAACGCCTCGGCCGGACCGGTGGGCCGTTGTCCGCGTATCAAAGCCGTAACCAACAAGCCCGCCATGGCGACGGCCAAAGAAATGGTCAAGATCCAGAAAATCGTCATCTTGCGCTAAATCCACTAGTTGTTTCGTAGGCATGTATAGTCGCAAGCGGCTTGAAAAAAGGGCAAAACCCCGTGACAAAGCGCCATGTCGCAAAATCACGGTAAAAGGGCGCTGTGAGTATCCGCATGTCGCCCCATTCGGTTCACATATCCCCCAGATCACCCCAATCTCCGAGTCGCGCCCTATGAAACGCTATTCCGCCTTTGCTGTCGCCCGCGAAGCCCTCCGTTATCAAACCGGATGGGAACGGGCGTGGCGCAAACCCGAGCCGAAAAAGAAATACGATGTCGTCATCGTCGGGGCAGGCGGCCATGGCCTCGCAACGGCCTATTACCTTGGCAAGAACTTCGGCATCACCAACGTGGCCGTGATCGAAAAGGGCTGGCTGGGCGGCGGCAACACCGGGCGCAACACGACGATCATCCGCTCGAACTACCTTCAGGATCCGTCCGCTGCGATCTATGAAAAGGCTCGCTCGCTTTACGAAACGCTGAGCCAAGACCTGAACTACAACATCATGTTCTCCCCGCGCGGCGTGATGATGCTGGCCCAGACCGAACACGAGATTCGCGGCTACCGCCGGACCGCGCACGCCAACAACCTGCAAGGGGTCGAGACCCAGTTCATCGGCCCCGCCCGCGTCAAGGAACTCTGCCCGATCATCGAACTCAAGGGCCCGCGCTATCCCGTCCTCGGCGCGCTCTGGCAGCCACGCGGCGGCACCGCGCGCCATGACGCCGTCGCCTGGGGCTATGCCCGTGCTTGTTCCGACATGGGCATGGACATCATCCAGCAATGCGAGGTCACCGCAGTGCGCCAAGAGGGTGGCAAGGTACAGGGCGTCACCACCACCAAGGGCGAGATTGACTGTGACAAGCTGGGCATTGTCGTCGCTGGTCACTCCGGCGTTCTGGCCGAAATGGCAGGCTTCCGTCTGCCCATCGAATCTGTGGCGCTTCAGGCGCTGGTGTCAGAGCCGATCAAACCCTGCATGGACGTGGTTGTGATGGCCAACACCGTACACGGCTACATGTCGCAATCTGACAAGGGCGAAATGGTCATTGGCGGCGGTGCGGATGGCTACAACAACTACACCCAGCGCGGGTCGTTCCACCATGTCGAGGAAACCGTCCGCGCCCTGATCGAGACCTTCCCGATGATAAGCCGCCTCAAGATGCTGCGCTGGTGGGGCGGGATCGTCGACATGACCGGCGACCGCTCGCCCATCCTGTCAAAGACGCCGCTCGACGGCTGCTTCATCAACTGCGGCTGGGGCACCGGCGGCTTCAAGGCCATCCCCGGCTCCGGCTGGGGCATGGCCGAGCTGATCGCCAAAGGCTACTCGCCGCTGACCGCCGAATTCGGCCTCAACCGCTTCCGCGAAGGCCGGTTCATCGATGAGAGCGTGGCTGCAGGGGTGGCTCACTGATGCGCAATGATCTGAGTATCCGCCCGGCGGCACACCGGGCAGCGCCCGACCGCCCCCATGGGCGGGCGCTTCGCACCCACCCGCGGCCGGGCGCCACCCTTGGTTCCGGCGCACAGCGCACATACTCCAGCGACATTTCGGAGGCATCCTAATGCTCCTAATCACCTGCCCCTATTGCGGCGTGGCCGCTGAAGAAACCGAACTCCACGCAGGCGGCGAGGCGCATCTGACGCGCTTCGGCCCCGACAGCTCGGACGCCGATTTCACCAGCTATCTGTTCCACCGCGAAAACCCCAAAGGGGTGCATTTCGAACGCTGGCGGCATGTGAACGGCTGCGGCAAGTGGTTCCATGCGGCGCGCTGCACGAACACGCTCGAAGTCTTCGGCACCTATAGCGCCCAGACCACGGAACCCCCGAAAGACCTGCTCGACACCATCCGCGCCAAGCGCCCCGGATTCACATGGAGGGACATCGCATGACCCTTCATCTTGCCAAGAAAACTCCCGCCGGAGGCTCCGACGCCTCCGCAATCGCCAAGGTCTGACTTATGAGCACCCGCGTTCAAACCCAGGGCCGCCTGATCAACCGCGACCGGCCTGTGTCCTTCAAGTTCAACGGTGCCCTGATGAAGGGCTATCAAGGCGACACGCTCGCCTCAGCGCTTCTGGCCAATGACCAGGTGCTGGTCGGTCGCAGCTTTAAATACCATCGCCCGCGCGGTGTTGTGGCCTCTGGGTCCGAAGAACCCAATGCGCTTGTGGGGCTTGGCACAGGCAACCGGTTCGAGCCGAACCAGCGCGCCACCACGACCGAACTTTTCCACGGGCTGACCGCCACCAGCCAGAACCACTGGCCCTCGCTGGAATATGATGTCGGCATCGTCAACAACACGCTCTCGCGCTTCCTGAGTGCGGGTTTCTACTACAAGATGTTCATCCATCCGCGCCCGTTCTGGAAACATATCTACGAGCCGTTCATCCGCCATTCCGCCGGTCTGGGCAAAGCCCCCGATGCTGAATCGCGCGATGCAGACCGCTACGAACATTTCTATGCGTTCACAGACGTTCTGGTGATCGGCGGCGGTGTCGCCGGTCTGCAATCGGCGCTGACGGCTGCCCGTGCAGGGGCCAAGGTGCTGCTGCTGGAACAAACCGCTCATCTGGGGGGGCGCGCGCCTGTCGATGGCGGCACCATCGACGGGATGACGCCCGACGCATGGGTCGAAAAGGCCCGCGCCGAGCTTGAGGCGATGCCCAACGCCCAGATCCGCACCCGGACCATGGGGGCAGGGGTTTACGACCACGGCTATGTATTGGGCTATGAACGCCTGAGCGATCACGCGCCCGAGGCGGCTGGCCCGCGCCACCGCCTGTGGCGCATCCGTGCGGCCCAGATCATCACCGCAACCGGGGCCATCGAACGCCCGCTGTCCTTTGCAGGCAACGACATTCCCGGCGTGATGCTGGCCTCTGCGATGCGCGACTACCTCGTGAACTATGGCGTCAGCCCCGGCGACCGAACCGTGGTTGTCACCAACAATGACGACGCCTACCGCACCGCGATTGCGCTGGTGCAGGCGGGTCTCAAGGTGCCGGTAATCCTCGATGCGCGCCAAACCGGCGGCGGCGCATTGATGGATGAGGCCAAAGCGCTGGGGATCCGCGTCGAGACCGGCGCGGCTGCGGTAAAGGTCAAAGGGGCCAAACGTGTGCATTCCGTTTGTATCGGTGTGCAGGCGGGCGAGGGCGAAGTGCTTGAAGAGGTCTTCTGCGATGCGGTCGCCATGTCCGGTGGCTGGTCGCCTGTCGTGCATCTGTGGTCCCATTGCGGTGGCAAGCTGAATTGGGACGGTGCACAGGCCGCGTTCCGTCCGGACCCTGCACGCGCGCCCATCAGTCATGACGGCAACCCGTTTGTCATCACATCAGGCTCTGCGGATGGCGAAGGACAGCTGAGCGCCATCTTGGAAAACGCCGCACAAGCGGGCAAAACCGCTGCATCGCGTGTTGGCTATGACGCAGAGGCGGGACCGGTTGCACGCGCCGAGGCCCCGGAAGAAGCACCACTGGAGCCGGTCTGGATGATGCCGCAGGGCGCCAAGAAAGAGCTGCGTATGAAAGCGTGGCTTGATTATCAAAACGACGTGAAAGTGTCGGACGTTCAGCTGGCTGCCCAGGAAGGGTTCGAAAGCGTTGAACACACCAAGCGCTATACCACATTGGGTATGGCGACCGATCAGGGTAAACTAAGCAATATCAATGGTCTTGCCACATTGGCTAATGCGTTGGGTGAAGATATCCCGCAAGTTGGAACAACCACGTTCCGCCCGCCATACACGCCGATTTCCATGGGCGCGATTGCAGGCGAAGCCCGCGGCGAGATCTTTCAGCCGATCCGCAAGACGCCGATGCATGACTGGCATGAGGCCAACGGCGCGCATTGGGAGCCGGTGGGCCATTGGCGTCGCCCCTATGCCTTCCCGAAATCCGGTGAAAGTGTACATGACGCCGTGCAACGCGAAGTGCTGGCCACCCGCAACAGCCTTGGCCTGCTGGACGCGTCGACCCTTGGCAAGATCATCGTCAAAGGCCCCGATGCGGGCCGGTTCCTTGATATGCTCTACACCAACATGATGAGCACGTTGAAACCGGGTAAGTGTCGCTATGGCCTGATGTGTTCCGAAAACGGGTTCCTGTCGGATGACGGTGTGGTTGCACGGATCGACGAGGACACGTTTCTGTGCCACACCACCACTGGTGGCGCCGATCGCATCCATGCGCATATGGAGGAGTGGCTGCAAACCGAATGGTGGGACTGGAAGGTCTGGACCGTCAATGTAACCGAGCAATTCGCGCAGGTTGCCGTGGTTGGCCCCAACGCCCGCAAGCTGCTGGAAAAGCTAGGTGGCATGGATGTGTCGAAAGACAATCTGGCGTTCATGGAATGGGCCGATGGGACATTGGCCGGGTTCCCGGTTCGGGTCTATCGCATCTCGTTCTCGGGCGAGTTGTCCTATGAGATCTCTGTCCCCGCCAATTCGGGCCGCGCCTTTTGGGACAAGCTGCTTGAGGCAGGACAAGAGTGGGACATCACGCCCTACGGCACCGAAGCGCTGCACATCATGCGGGCCGAAAAGGGCTTTATCATGATCGGCGACGAAACCGACGGCACGGTGATTCCGCAGGACCTTGGTCTCAACTGGGCGATCTCCAAGAAGAAAGACGACTATATCGGCAAACGCGCCCAGCAAAGGACGCATATGACCGATCCCAAGCGGTGGCAGCTGGTCGGGCTGGAAACGCTGGATGGTTCGACTTTGCAGGACGGCGCCTATGCCGTGGCCGATGGGATGAATGAAAACGGCCAGCGCAACACACAAGGCCGCGTCACCTCGAGCTATCACAGCCCGACCTTGGGCAAGGGAATCGCGATGGGATTGGTGCTCAATGGGCCGGATCGTATGGGCGAGGTGATCGAATTCACGTCCGGCGCCGAAGGCACGGTCAAAGCGAAAATTGTGAACCCGGTCTTCTTTGATCCGGACGGGGAGAAGCAGAATGTCTGATGTGCAACTGGCGCTTGGCGGCGCAAATTTTGACGGGTTGGTCATGATCGAGGAAATGGCCGGGCAGGGCATGGTGACCCTGCGTGGCGATCTCACGGACAAAACCATCGTCAACGCGGTGAAAGACGTCTTCAGTGTCACGCTTCCCGGCATTCGCGAAACCGCTTTTGACGGCGCGAACGGTGCGTTGTGGATGTCGCCGGACGAAGCGCTGCTTCTGTGTGCATATGACGAGGCCGCAACACGGGCTTCTGATCTTGCGACCAAGCTGTCGGATGTCCATGCGCTGGTGGTTAACGTCTCGGATGCGCGCGCCGTGTTCCAGCTTAAGGGCATGATGCTGCGCGAGGTGATTGCCAAGCTGGCGCCGGTGGATATGGCACCGGATGCGTTCACCCCCGGTATGGTGCGACGCACCCGCATGGCGCAGGTCGCCGCCGCGTTCTGGATGGATGACAAAACCACCGCGCGTATTGTGTGTTTCAGGTCCGTGGCAGAGTATATGTTCGCCTTGTTGCGCAGGTCTGCTGATGATGCATCAGCAGTGAACCATTTCACCCGCTGACGCGTTGATCACCTGACAGGCGGGATTTATTCCAGTTTGGCGCACCGGCGGGCTTGACCTTGTCGGTGCACCGCATCACGTATGCCTGTGTAATTTGACGCACCAACGAGGGGACACCACCATGGCTTTCGAACTTCCTGATCTGCCCTACGCCCACGACGCGCTGGCCAGCAAAGGCATGTCCAAAGAGACACTCGAGTACCACCACGACCTCCACCACAAAGCCTATGTCGACAACGGCAACAAGCTGATCGCCGGCACCGAATGGGACGGCAAGTCGATGGAAGAGATCATCAAAGGCACATATAATGCCAACGCCGTGGCGCAGAACGGGATCTTCAACAACATCAGCCAGCTATGGAACCACAACCAGTTCTGGGAGATGATGGGTCCGGGCGACAACAAAATGCCGGGCGAGCTTGAAAGCCGCATTACCGATGCATTTGGTTCGTTTGACAAGTTCAAGGAAGAGTTTAGCGCAGCTGGCGCCGGCCAGTTCGGGTCCGGCTGGGCGTGGCTGGTTGTTGACGCCGATGGCACATTGAAGGTCACCAAGACCGAAAACGGCGTGAACCCCGTGTGCTTTGACCAGACAGCGCTGCTGGGTTGTGACGTTTGGGAACATTCCTACTACATCGACTTCCGCAACAAGCGTCCCGCCTATCTTGCCAACTTCCTGGACAATCTCGTCAATTGGGAAAACGTGGCCGAGCGTCTGTCGAACGCCTAAGCGGCGCTGCGAATGGATTGGAAAGCCCTACCGGATTGGTGGGGCTTTTCTTGTTTTTGGGAAGGCGTTCTATGCTGCGCATCTACACCTCTGATCATTCGCTGTATTGTGCCAAGCTGCGCATCCTGTTGCGGCACAAACAGATCCGGTTCGAGGAGTCGCCGCCGCCCGGCGGAGGTGGGTCAGCGCAATACCTGTCCCTTGTGCCTTCGGGCAACATTCCGGCGATGGTCGACGGGGATCTTGTGCTGACCGACAGCGAGGCGATTGCCGAATATCTGGAGGAAAAGCACCCCGAGCTGCCGATGTTGCCCGACAGTTTGTTGGGACGCGCGCGTTCTCGGGAACGTTCGCGATTTGCGGACACACGGTTGGAGCCCGCATTGCGGCTGACGTTTCCGCATGTCGACCCAAGCACACGGGATCAGGCAATGATTGCCGAGGCACACGCGGTGATACAAAAGCGCCTTGATGCGCTGGCAATCATGTTGGAGCGATCAGGCCTGCCGCGCGACCGTCTTTGGATGGGGGATTGCGGAACCGTCGTCACTCTGGAATGGATCGACCTGTTCGAGGGGCCGGTGATCCCGGCACTTGATTGGCCCGAAACGGTCAAGCGCTACCGGGCGGATATGCTGTTTCATTCGGCGGTGCAGGACGAACTGGTCGCCTATCGCCCCCATATGCACCATTACATGGTTGAAAAAGGTGCGCTTTAAGCCGCGTCTCCGGTTGCGAAGACTTGCGTCAAGTCCGCACGGTCCGCCAAGCCCTTGCCGAGCCTGCATTGTCCCAGTAGGGCAAGTGCAAAGGAGCCCCGATGACCGAAACAACCAAAGGCATTTTAGCGCTGCTGGCCGCCTGCGTTGTCTGGGGCCTGTCGCCGCTGTTTTACAAGGCGTTGAGCGACGTTGCCCCGCTTGAGGTCTTGGCGCATCGAACCTTGTGGTCGTTGGTCTTTTTCGCGTTGGTTCTAAGCTTGCAACGGCGGCTTGGTGCACTTTGGGCGGCGATTTCCGATGTTGCGTCGCTTCGGGTGATTGCCTTTGCTGCGGTCATGATTTCGGTCAACTGGTTTCTCTTCATCTTTTCGGTGCAGGTCGGGCGAACAACCGAAGCGTCGATGGGATACTATATCTTCCCGCTTGTCGCGGTGCTGCTGGGGCGGATTGTTCTGGGCGAACAGCTCAGCCGGGCGCAATGGAGCGCAATCGTATTGGCCGCGGTGGCGGTCATATCGCTGACCGTTGGCCTGCACATCGTGCCATGGATTTCGTTGATGCTAGCCACGAC
This sequence comes from Marivita sp., assembly GCA_043585115.1. Lineage (GTDB taxonomy): Bacteria > Pseudomonadota > Alphaproteobacteria > Rhodobacterales > Rhodobacteraceae > Marivita. The sequence goes on along the minus strand of CP121326.1, from coordinate 788,071 downwards.
ATTCGGCATTTACGGCCTGATCAAGAAGCGGCTTGATCTGGGGCCGGTCGTCTCGGTGACGGCCGAGGTGATGATCCTCTCGCCTATCGCGATCGTCTGGCTGATCGCGTTGCATTACGGGCGGGGTGGCGTGTTCGGAGAGGACCTGGTTCAGTCCGCGCTATTGATGACAGCCGGACCGCTCACCGCGTTGCCTTTGATCCTGTTCTCCTACGGGGCGCGACGGCTGACCATGTCGACGGTTGGCATTGTGCAATACATCAATCCAACGCTTCAGTTCCTTTGCGCGGTGATGATCTTTGGCGAACCGTTTGGCCCCATTCATATGGCGGCCTTTGCTTTGATCTGGACCGCGCTGGCGATCTATTCGGGCAGTGCCTATCGTCAGGACAAAGCGCGCCGCAAAGCCGTAATGGTGTCCGAAGCCGAAGTGGCGGTTTCCACGAAACCCAGCAAAGATGCGTCGGCAAAGCCGTGATCAACCACGTGGCTGAGCAACGCCTCAAGCGGCGCCCAGTAATCATCCACGCTCAGCAACACGATGGGTTTGTTGTGCAGCCCCAATTGCCGCCATGTCAGAACTTCGAAGAATTCATCCAGTGATCCGGCACCGCCCGGCAGGACGACAATCGCATCGGCATTCATGACCATGACCTTTTTGCGCTCGTGCATGGTTTCGGTGATGATGAACCGCGTGAGATCGGTCTTGCCCACCTCAAGGTCCAAAAGATGGGTCGGGATCACGCCGAACGTGTCGCCGCCTGCATCCTGCGCCGCACGGGCGGTGGTGCCCATCAATCCGACATCGCCTGCGCCATAGACCAGCCGCCAGCCTTCACCCGCAATGGCGCGCCCTAGCGCATCCGCCGCCTCGGTATAGGCCGGATTCTGACCCGGACGTGAGCCGCAATAGACACAGATGGATTTTGAGATCATGAGCGGCGTCCTTGACAAGGGGGCTGAAGTTGCCTCGTGATACCTGCGTTGATAGACACGCTCAACTGCGAGAATGGCATATCGCCGTTCTGTCACAGACACTTGGGGTAAGATGAGCAAATTCGCTTTGGCAAACGGTGCGTCCGGACTGGTTCTGGGGGGCGCAGCTGCCGTGGGTGCGGTGGTTCTGGCGGTCTATGTCAGCGGGTCGCTGTTTCCCGCGTCCGATCCTGTTGCAGAATCGCCCGTGGTCGAAAACAGCCAGACCCCGCAGCCGACGACCGAACCCGAGGCTGCGCCCGTGGTGTCGCAGCCCGCGCCTGCCGCTGTGCCTGTGTCCCCAGAGCCAGAGGACGTGGCAGAGGAAGAGGCAGCGGAACAGCCCGCGTCTCAAGAAGACAGTGCAGACGTGCCATCGGATGCGCCCACTGAGACTGCTGAGATGGTCGAGCCTCCGGAACCGATTGCACCGGCCTTCGACGTCGTTCGGGTGGCACCAGATGGACAAACGCTCGTGGCCGGACGCGCGCCGGGGGCAAGGGACGTGACGATCCTTGTCGATGATGTGGATGCGGGCCTTGCCGTCGTGGATGGCTCTGGCAAATTTGTGGCCTTCCTTGACTTGCCGCCCAGTGATGCGCCGCGTGTCATTCGTCTTGTTGCTGACGGCGATCTTGGTCGGGTGGAAAGCGATGATCAGATCATCCTCGCGCCTGTACAGCGGGTGGCCGAGGCGCCAACCCCCACGCCGGAACCAGATGTGCCAGCCGAAACTGCAGCGGAGATCGCCTCTGGCGATGGCGCCGTCGCCGACGTGGCGGCAGAGGCCGCTACAGTTGAGACCTCCGTTGCATCAGTGGCGGAGACGGTCGCGGACAGCGTGTCTGAAGCCCAGCCGCCTGTGGTCGATCAGCCCGTGACAGAACCGTCAGCGGTCGAGGCACCTGCCGCAGCAGAGGCTGCTCCGATTGTTCAAGCCGAGGCGCCTGACGTCCCGCCCTCTCCAAGCGTCGAAGCCGCAGTGCCGTATGTGGAAGTCAGTTCCAATCCGGTCACCGCCCCAGACGTTGAAACCACGCTGGCCGAAGTGTCGGATGCGCCATCCGCGCCAGCCGTGATCCTTTCGACAGAAGAGGGTGTGAACGTGCTTCAAACCGGAAGCACAACGCCAGAGCTTTTGGACCAGATCGCGCTGGACGCCATTACGTATGAAGACGCGGGTTCGGTGGCTTTGTCGGGGCGGGGGCTCGTGAACGAATTTGTTCGTATTTACCTCGACAACCAACCGATCCTGACCACCGAAATCGGTGTTGATGGTCAGTGGCGGGCCGAGTTGCCGGATGTCGATACCGGCACTTACACATTGCGCGTCGATGCGGTTGACGCAGATGGCGACGTCACATCCCGCGTCGAAAGCCCGTTCCGCAGGGAAGATCCGGTTGTGCTTGCTGAGGCGGCAGACCGCGCCGCAGGACCATCGGTGATCCGGGTGGTGACAGTCCAGCCGGGAAATACTTTATGGGCGATCGCGCGTGACCGGTATGGCGAGGGCCCGGCCTATGTCAAAGTGTTCGATGCCAACCGTGACCGCATTCGCGATCCTGATCTCATCTATCCCGGACAGGTGTTTTCCATACCTGACTGACCGGCCTGTCACGCGACTGTGATTTTCTGACTGTATCGCGATGGCAGCACTGCATATTGCGGGGGTTGCCGGATGCTTTCCACGATATATAGTGATGAGTGTAGATCGGGGCGGGGCTCCCGTCCTGACGCTGAAACAGGCAGACAGGGCAGGAGACGAGTCCCCCGATGGATGGTAATTTCAGAACAGCTTTTGTACGCGAACCGGGTGCTTTGCGACATCACCCCGCGTTGGTTTTAAATGCGGATTATAGGCCGTTGTCCTATTACCCGCTGTCGCTTTGGCCTTGGCAAGACGCGGTCAAGGCTGCGTTTCTTGATAGGGTGGATATCGTCGCCGAATATGACGAAGTGGTCCGAAGCCCGTCGATGACGCTCCGAATACCGAGTGTCGTTGTGTTGAAAGACTACGTAAAACCGCAAAAGCGCGTGGCCTTCACGCGCTTTAATCTTTTCTTGAGGGACGAGTTCCGCTGCCAGTATTGCGGTGCGAAAGGCGAATTGACCTTCGATCACGTTGTGCCGCGCGCGTCAGGCGGGATTACATCTTGGGAAAATGTGGTTGCCGCCTGTGCGCCGTGCAACTTGCGCAAAGGCTCCAAAAGCCTGCGTCAGGCAGGACTGGCGTTGCGTAAACCACCTCGCCAGCCGGGGGCGCAGGAATTGCTGAACATGGGGCGCAAATTTCCACCCAACTACCTGCATGACAGCTGGATGGACTTTCTGTACTGGGACGCCGAACTGGAGGCGTAAAGCGCAAGGTCTGAATGCCCGATCAGTGGACTTTTCTGCCGTTGGATGCTGCTTCATCAACGTCCGGTCTTGTTGCGTGGCGGTGTCCCAAAGGCTGACTCTAGTTCGACATTCAAACTGGCCGCCAAGCCAAAAAACCGTCGCCGCACGGTCTCGGCGTAGGGATTGGCCTTTTCAATCGCTTCGAAAACTTCCGGCGCATCATGCTGAACCATGGAAATCGCCTCGGATAGCAAATCAAAGCTCTTCGTTGTCATGCGCGTTGGCAGCGGCCCCATTCTCAGCAGCACTTTGGCGATAAGATGCGTTAGACCTTGAACAACTGCTGCTTCCCGGTCGTGATCTTCCGGTGTCGTCATGATGACTGTCAGACCCAGAACTTTGCGCAAGAACGCAGCCACCCTCGCATGTCGCGCTCCCTGAATGGGGCAGATCGCAATTTTCAAACCCTCAATTCCTGTCGTCGCACTTTGAGGACCGAACAAGGGGTGAGACGCCACGATGTCCACATCGTTCGGTAGGACTCGCTGCATGATCTCCGAGGGGACAACTTTGACCGAGCCAACATCGACAATCAGCGCGCCAGGTTTGCAGGCAACAGCGATCTCGCTGACAACCTGCTCGAATGAAGACACTGGTGCGGCAATGAGGACCACGTCAGCCTGCGAGACTGAGTGCAACGGTGCCAGACGCACGCCGAACTGCTTTGCGATCCCTGCAACGTCCGGGGACGGATCGTAGGCCGATATTTCGAAATGCTGGCCGAGGTGGAGGGCTGCAAGTTGTCCGAATGCACCAAACCCGACGATGCCTAGCGACTTGTTTTCACTTCTGCTGTTGTTCATTTCTCGACCTCTGAATTTGCCGCCCGGCACAAGGTCGATTTCATTTTGACCGCTGTCAGGGGCAGCGGAAAACCAATGATGAAATTGCCCGCAGCTATGGAAGCTGGGGATAATAGTCCTGCAGTGCGAAGAACGATTTCGTCATGATGTCGGCGGTAAAGCACACAAGACAGCAGAGTCAACGATGTTTCTGCTTAGCGGTCATTGGCTGTGGCGCAGTTTTGCGCAGGGATTGGGCTCAAAACCGTCATTCGTATCAGCTGCGCATGCCGAATGGCACGCTTGCTCTGTTCGGAGCAAGGTGTGGTTTATCGGTGATTGTGCAAGTCTTTGTCAGACATGCGCCGTTTTGAAAAAGAGGTGACGTCACCTGAGTTGGGTGGACATCCTCTCCCCCGTGCAGAGCCGCTGTCGAGAGCGGCTCCGAACCTGTACCCGTCGAAACGGGCCTGATGAAACGCGTCTCTCATGGTCTGAACGCGCAAAGCGTCCGCAGAGAGAGGGTCGTCGCCTGGGGTGTTTCGCCAAAAGACGAAACGGATATCGGATCCAATGGGTGGGACATTCCCCACTGGTCCTTAAGATGTTCGAAACGCAGCGTGCGGTGCCAATGCGTTTCGAAACGTCTTGAGACGCGCTTTTGACAGCGCGTTCCGCGGGTTATCTTGACAGGTGTGCGGCTTCGCGGGCCAGCTCTTCGATAGCGGACCAGTCCCCTTTGGACACCAGATCCTTTGGTGCCACCCAGCTGCCTCCGGCGCAGAGCACATTCGACAGGCCAAGATAGTCCGGCGCGTTCTTGAGCGAGACGCCGCCCGTGGGGCAGAACCGGACCTGCGGGATGGGGGCGCCGATGGCCTTGAGGGCAGGGGCGCCCCCATTTGCTTCGGCAGGAAAGAATTTCTGGACTGTGTATCCGCGTTCCAGCAGAGCCATCGCTTCGGAGGCGGTGGCCGCGCCCGGCAGCAGTGGAAGACCAGCCGCTTCGCAAGCATCCAGCAGCCGGTCCGTGGCGCCGGGTGACACGCCGAACCGTGCGCCTGCATGGACCGCGTTCTGCACGTCGTCGGGTGTCAGCAAAGTGCCTGCACCCACAACGCCCCCTTCGACCTTTGCCATTTCGCGGATCACGTCGAGTGCGGCTTCGGTGCGCAGTGTGACCTCCAGAACTGGCAGGCCACCGGCGACAAGCGCTTCGGCCAAGGGGCGGGCGATGCTGGCATCGTCAACCACGAGCACCGGAATGATCGGCGCGAGGCGGCAGAGTTTTTCGCTTTCGACGCTTGCTTGCAATGGCGTAATCATATGTTTTCTCTGTCTATTGCGAGGTGTTCTTGATGTGATGCGTTAAACAACGACGCCAGCGCCGTGTTCGGCCAGCCCGACATTTGCACGGAAGGCTGCGAAAAGCTCGCGTCCGACACCGTGGCCATTGCCGCTTAGGTCTGCGGTTGCAGGGTCGCGCTTGTCGAAGTCTTCGGCCAGGCAATCGATTGAGCCGGTCACGGCATCGACCCGCACCAGATCGCCATCGCGGACCCGGGCAAGTGGTCCACCAAGGGCCGCTTCGGGTGACACATGGATGGCCGACGGCACCTTTCCCGACGCGCCGGACATGCGGCCATCTGTGACCAAGGCAACCTTGAGGCCGCGATCCTGCAGAACGGCGAGGGTCGGTGTCAGGCTATGCAATTCCGGCATTCCGTTAGAGCTGGGGCCCTGAAAGCGGACAACGACCACAGTGTCTTCGGTGAATTCACCGTTTTTGAACGCGGTTTTCACGTCGTCCTGATCATGGAACACCCGTGCCTTGGCTTCGATCACATGACGCTCAACCGCCACGGCAGAGGTTTTCATCATGCCTTTGCCCAAGTTGCCTTCGAGCTGTTTCAGACCGCCGGTCGCCTGGAACGGGTCAGAGGCGGGGCGCAGGATTTTGTCGTTCTGTGTTTCCCCGGCGCCGGGGCCATAGACAACACGGCCTTCGCTGAGCTTGGGTTCTTGCGTGTACAGACCAAGCCCGTCCCCGGCCACGGTTTTGACGTCTTCATGCAGAAGACCCTGCTTGAGCAACTCGCCAATCATGTAGCCCAGACCACCTGCGGCGTGGAAATGGTTCACGTCGGCCAGACCGTTCGGATAGACCTTGGCCATCAGCGGTGTCACCGACGACACGTCTTCAAAGTCCTCAAGACGGAGTTCAACCCCGGCGGCACGGGCCATTGCAGGCAGGTGGAGCACGAGGTTTGTCGATCCACCGGTGGCCATCAGGCCGACGATGCCGTTCACAAAGGCTTTTTCATCCAGCACATCGCAGACCGGGCGGTAGTCATTGCCAAGTTGCGTGATCTCCAGCGCGCGTTCGGTGCCGGCCACGGTCAACGCTTCTCGCAGCGGGGTGCCCGGATTCACAAACGAGGCTCCGGGCAGGTGGAGACCCATGAATTCCATCAACATCTGGTTGGAATTGGCCGTTCCGTAGAAGGTACAGGTGCCGGGGCTATGGTAGGAGGCCATTTCGGCCTTCATAAGCTCGTCGCGACCAACTTCGCCCGCCGCGAATTTCTGCCGGACCTTGGCTTTCTCATCGTTTGGAAGGCCGGACGGCATGGGACCGGCAGGCAGGAAAATGCCGGGCAAATAGCCGAACGTACCCGCCGCGATCACGAGGCCTGGAACGATTTTGTCGCACACACCAAGATACAGCGCAGAATCAAACGTGTTGTGGCTCAGAGCGACGCCCGCAGCGAGTGCGATCACGTCGCGTGAAAAAAGCGACAATTCCATCCCGACCTGACCTTGGGTGACGCCGTCGCACATAGCGGGGACACCGCCTGCAACTTGCGCGGTTCCGCCAGCGGCACGAGCCGCTTTGCGGATGATATCCGGATAGGTTTCAAAAGGTTGGTGCGCCGAAAGCATATCATTATAGGCTGTCACGATCCCGATATTCGGGGTGCGTTCCGTGGCCAGCTTGTCTTTGTCAGCCCCCATGGCGGCATAGGCATGGGCCTGATTGCCACATGTCAGATGCGCCCGGCGTGGGCCTTCGGACGCGGCTTGCCGCATCCGGTCCATATAGCGCCCCCGAGACGCTTCGGAACGCTCCTGAACACGGTCCGTCACCCGTTTGATGGTATCGTTCAGGGAATGTGCCATGATGCCTCCGCGCAAGGTACTGAGTTAAGTTGACGTTCATGTAGTGAAGTTAGCGCTAACAGTAAACCCCTGTCATCAAGACAATGGTTGTCCCGACAAGAGCGCATTTGCCTTAAATTGTACCGATTTCGCCCCGATGAGGTCCATTTTGGGGAAGAATATGCGCCTGAGGACAATGAGCACATGCCCCGCAAAGGAGGCTTTACATGCATATATTTTTCAAGGCGTTGGTCGCATTGGGTTTGGCGGTTTCGCTAACGGCCTGCGGATCCGTCCCATCTGCCAGCCGGTCGGCCATGCCCGATGATACGATGCTGGGTTTCGTACCGCCGGATGTGCGGATCGAGAGTTTTACGGTGGCCGTTCCCCGATCGCTTAAGGTCAATGAACGCAACCTCTATTATCCAATCGGCGACATCGTCTGGCGCGGAGAGCCGCGCGGCGATCGGTACAGCCAGGTCAAATCGATCTTTGATGCAGGTGCCCGCGGTGCAGCGGCCACGGTTCAGGGAACACGGCCCGTCCGCCTTGATATTCAGGTGTTGCGCTTTCACGCATTGTCGGAAAAGGCGCGCTACACGGTGGGCGGTGTCCATGACATTGATTTCCGCTACCGCCTTGTCGATGTCGCCACAGGCCAGCCGATTGGCCCCAGCAAAGTGGTCAATGCCGATCTTGGTGCGCTTGGCGGACAAGACGCGATGGCCGCCGAGGGACGCGGCGAGACCCAGAAGTTGCGGATCACCCGCCATCTTGCCCGCGTGATTGTCGAAGAATTGACCGTGCCCGGGGGGCATAAGACGGCAAACCTAGGAATCTTGCAGGTGATCAACGATCTCTGACGTGCAAAGACGGGCTTTCCCCTTTGGAGCAAGGGGCGTAAAGGGGGCGGTATGACATCGTCCCCTTTACCCGTTATTCGCCTTTTGCCCAAAACCAAACCGCAAGCCATTCGGCGCGGCTATCCTTGGGTCTATGCCAATGAGGTCGTCACAGACCGTCGCACCCGGGCGATGTCGCCCGGGACAATCGCAGTGCTTGAGGATTCAGATCGCAGCCCCCTGGCTTTGGTCGGGGTTAATCCCAACTCAAAGATCATCGGTCGTGTGCTTGACGCGCCCGAGGCGGCACATCCTGACCAGCAGTGGTTCGAAACCCGCCTGAGCAAGGCGCTGGCGCTGCGCGACCGTCTGTTTCCGACGCCGTTCTATCGGTTGATCCATGCAGAGGCGGATGGTCTTCCCGGCGTGATCATCGACCTTTTTGGCGACACGGCGGTGGTTCAACCCAATGCCGCTTGGGCCGATGCGCTTTTGCCTGACCTGACCGCCGCTTTGGCAAAGGTGACAGGCGTGACGACCATCCTCAAGAATGCCGGAGGAAGGGGGCGGTCTTTGGAAGGCTTGGACGATGTTGATGCGGTTTTGCTGGGGGACGCACCGACAGATGCACTCCCGGTCGAGATGAATGGCGCAACGTATATGGCCGCCCTCCTGGGCGGGCAGAAAACCGGCTTGTTCTTTGACCAGCGCCCGAACCATGCCTTTGCCGCACGTCTGGCAGAGGGTGCGCGGGTTCTGGATGTGTTTTCCCATGTCGGAGGGTTCGGTCTGGCGGCGCTGGCGGGTGGCGCGGTTTCGGCGCATTGTGTTGATGGCTCCGAGCCCGCGCTTGCACTGGCGGCGCAGGGCGCGCGCCACATGGCGTCAGAAGACAAGCTGACCACCACCAAAGGCGACGCCTTTGACGTGTTAACCACCTTGGGTGACGAGCAGGCGCGCTATGAGGTTGTTGTTTGTGACCCGCCGGCATTTGCTCCGTCAAACAAGGCGAGGGAGGCAGGTCTGCGCGCGTATGAGCGGATTGCCCGTCTGTCGGCGCCATTGGTTGCAGAAGATGGTTACCTTGTCTTGTGCTCGTGTTCGCACGCGGCCGACATGTCGGCCTTTACCGGCGCATGTCTGCGGGGAATCGGACGTGCCGGACGCCGGGCCCAGCTGATCCATACGGGGCAGGCGGGGCCGGACCATCCGCTGCTGCCGCAACTTGCGGAAACGGGTTATCTCAAGGCGCTCTTCTTCCGCCTATGAAGGCGCTGCTGGATACGTGCGTTATCTATCCAACGGTGATGCGCGAGGTTTTGCTGGGCGTCGCGGCGCAAGGTTTGTTCGAGCCGCTTTGGTCCGACCGGATTCTGGGCGAATGGTCGCGCGCTGCGGTCAAGCTCGGCCCGCAAGGACAGGTTCAGGCGGATGCCGAGATTGCCATGGTCAGTGCGCAGTGGCCCAAGGCCAGGGTGACCCCGAAACCGTCACTTCTGGACCGGCTTTGGTTGCCGGACGCCAATGATATCCATGTCTTTGCCGCTGCTATCGCGGGCCACGCCGACGTGATCCTGACCGTGAACGCCAAGGATTTTCCGCGCAATATTCTGGCCGAAGAGGGCGTGTCGCGATCTGATCCGGACGCATTTCTGATCGGGTTGCATGCCAGCGCACCCGATCCCGTTATCCGCGCTGTGGAAAAGGTTCACGACGAAGCGAACCGCCTGTCGGAGCGACCTTGGGAGCTGCGCAAGCTTCTGAAAAAAGCGCGTCTGCCGCGTTTGGGCAAGGCGTTGACCCCGGCGGCCTGAGATTATTCGTACGAATAATCTTAGGCGCGTTAAGTTTTCATGAACGGACAAGGGCCAAACGGACAACGGCACTCAGTCGATCAAGAATCGCCTGTGGACAGATCGATGCTCAGCGCAGGTAGTCCATCGGATCAACGCTGTCGAAGCCTTTGCGCACCTCGAAATGCACCCGCGACGGATCAAAATCCGCGACCTTGGCAATCGACTGCCCCCGACTGACAGCATCGCCTTTGGCAACGGTGATTCCGTCAACATGGGTGTAGACCGTCAAAAGATTGTCGGGATGCCGGATGACCAGAATGTTGATCCCGTCCGTATTGCGCGTGATCGCCGCGACCTGACCACTTGCGGCGGCTTTGACTGTGGTGCCCACGGACGCGCCAATATCGATCCCGTCATTCCGCCCTTTGGAATATTCGCGAATGATATTGCCTTGTACCGGGAACGACATCGCGGCCTTTGACGCACTGGCAGAGGTTTGTTTGCCGACATCGGCGACAGCAGCGGCGCCAGTGGCTGCGGTTGCCGTTGCTGCGGCGGGCGCAGGGGTTTCATCAGGCAGGGGTTGCGAGGCAGAGGGCGGCTCTGGCGTCGGGGATCCCGTTCCCGGCGGTGGCGGCGTGGTATCGCGCTGTGGCGGGGCTTGATTGGTGACCGGAATCAAAAGGTACTGACCCTCACGCAGGCTGAAATTGCTGTCGAGCCCGTTCCATTCGGACAGGGATCGCACGGACACGTTGTAAAGCCGCGCGATGGTAAAGGCGGTTTCGCCACGTTTTACCTGATGGCGGATCGGCTCTGTACCGGTTTGCGGGGCGGCCCGTTCGATGGCGGGTGTCGGCGACGAGCGGTCAATCGCATCGCTGGCCAGTGTTGTGATATCCACCTCGGAGGGAGGACGGATCGGTCCGGTGCTCACCGCACCTGTGGCGGGCGATGGCTCTGCCACGCGTCGGGGCAGGGCGATGATTTCGCCTGCCCGCAATGGATCACCCGTCTGTACGCCGTTGTAGCGCGCCAGTTCACTTGCGGGCAGTCCGATCCGGGCTGCCAATGTGGCCAGTGTGTCGCCGCGCTGCGCGACCGCAACCTGGTAGTTCGGATAAGAGATCACACCACGATTGTCAGGCTCGGGGCGCGGTGCCGTCGCGGCGCGGGCCGCATCGGATGTGTTGAAACCGCCATTCATCAGCCCGCGCATGTCCAGATCCAGTGGTTCGGAACATGCGGCCAAAAGGGCCAGCAGCGAAAGGCCGGTGCCAACTCGAAAAACGGACAGGTGGGAAACTCTGCTTACAGCCATGTCGATATCCTCAAATGCGCCGGTTGTGTCCCGGTCGTCATGTCACTCATTATGCCCGTTTTACCCGTCGCGGGCCACCCCTTCGACCAAAGGCACGAACCGTACGGGCCTCAATTCATCGTAATCCAGTCCAGTCTCTGTCCTCCGGACACGGATCAAGTGTTGAACGGCGTCGGATTGACCGACTGGCAAGACCATGATCCCGCCGACCTTGAGCTGCGCCAGGAGCGGGCCTGGCGGGTCTTCGGCCGCGGCGGTCACAAGGATGCGGTCAAACGGGGCCTGATCGGGCAGGCCAAAGCTGCCATCAGCGGTGAAGGCCGTTACGTTGGTCAGACCCAACTGGTCAAACACGTCCCGTGCTTCGCGCACAAGACGCGGATGGCGGTCTACGGTGTAGACGCGACGTGCCAGCTGGCTCAGGATTGCGGCCTGATAACCCGAGCCGGTCCCCACTTCGAGCACTGTGTCACGCGGACTGATTTCCAGCGCCTGTGTCATCAATCCCACGACGGAAGGTTGGCTGATCGTCTGACCGCAGGCAATCGGCAGCGGCATATCTTCATACGCGCGTTCGGCAAAATAACCTTTGATGAAGGGCGCGCGGTCGACTTGCTCCATTGCGGTCAGCACAGCAGCGTTGGTTACGCCGCGCGACCGGAGCGCATAAAGGAACTGCATCTTGAGTTCCGCATCTTCCATCAGCGAAAGGCGTCCCGCATCGCATCAAGCTGGTCGGTGGCCGTCAGATCGGCCCGCATCGGTGTGACACTGGTGTAGCCTGCAAGGTTTTCTGCAGCATCGCTTCCGAGGGCCGTGGGCGCGCGTTGGTCGCCGCCTTTGATCCACAGGAACCGTCGACCCGATGGTGAATTGTGCGGCTCCACGGAAAAGCGGGTGCCCTTGCGGATGCCTTGCGGCGTGATCCGCGTGCCCTTGACCGCGGCGGCGGGCACGGGCGGGAAATTCACGTTGTAGAACAAGCGGTATCCGTCCTGACCTTTTGGATCATGGGCAAGGATCTTCCGAATGACATCTGCTCCGTGCACGCGGGATGCCTCAAAGGGGTCATCGGCGTTCACATTGTCAGGTCCGTAATACTGCGAGAGCGCAATGGACGGGATGCCCTGAAGCGCGGCTTCCATCGCGCCGCCCAGTGTTCCCGAGTATAATGCATTTTCGGCCGAGTTGTTGCCCCGATTGACACCGGACAGCACCAGATCGGGCAGGGCGTCGGTCATGACGTCGTGCAATCCTGCAAGGACACAATCGGCCGGGCTGCCTTCGGCTGCAAACCGGCGTGGACCCATTTCGCTGACCATCATCGGGTGGGTGTAGCTGATGCAATGCCCGACACCGGATTGTTCAAAGGCCGGCGCGACAGTCCAAACCTCGCCAGTGTCGCCTGCCAGATCCCGAGCGATCTCTGTCAGTACCTTGAGGCCCGGTGCGTTGATTCCGTCGTCATTTGTAATGAGTATGCGCATGTGCTCTGCCTTGCTTTTTTCCTGCATAGGCCAAGCCCCGTCCTGCGGCAAGCATCCGCCGGTGTGATCCGCGTCGGGATTTCGGAGTGATGCACATTCGCGGATGTGTTGATGCGTTTGGCAGCAGGCTCAGTCGTCAAGAATCCCGGGAAGCAGGCGTGCAGCTTCGGCTGGCGGCAGGGTCAGAGCGCTGCGGTCCTCGCCCGGAAAGAAGCGGGCGCGCAAATGCGTTGCCATCGGGTTCGGAGACAGGATTTTAACCTTTGGCCCGATCGACGCGGTTTCGGCCTGCCACGACCGGACAAGGTTGATCTGTGCAGCTTTGGTGGTGCCGTAATGGCCAAAGAACTTTTCGCCGCCATGTGGATCGTCAAAGAAGACAGCCTTGCCATCTTTGCCCAGCAACGGTGCAATATAGGGAACCAGATGTGACATCGCATCAAGGTTGATCGCCAGCGATTTTTTCCAGTCCTTGGCATCCATGTGATCGACAGGTGTCAGGGGGCTGGCATGGATGGCCGTGTGGACCCAAAGTCCAAGCTGCCCCCAACGATCAAACACCGAGCGGCACAGTTGCGCCATAGCGTCGGCCTTGGTGATATCCATTGGCGCCAGCGTGGCGTTGCCACCTTTCGCCTTGATGCGGTCATCGAGCTCTTCCAGCCCGCCCACGGTGCGCGCCACAGCAATGATGTGATGGGTGTCAGCCAGAGCCTCTGCCAATGCAAAGCCAAGACCACGAGAGGCGCCGGTGACCAGCGCAATAGGGCGAGATGTATCCGTCATGTCCTGTCACATGCCTTTTTGCCGCCCCGCCCGCAAGAGGGCAGTGCTTGACTTGATGCTGCATTTGCAGAATTAACTGGAGCAAATAACAGTCAAACGAGGGACAATCGTCATGACACTTACACAAGCTGCCTTTGGCAAGACTACTCTTCTGCGACAGGTGCTGTTTGCGCTTGGGGGTGCAGCCGTTATCGGTGCAGCCGCACAGGTGAGCATCGGCTGGCCGGTGCCGATGACATTGCAGACACTGGCGATCCTGATTGTCGGTCTGAGCTTCGGGTCCCGTTTGGCACTGGCGACAATGATTGCCTATCTGGGCTACGGCGCAATGGGTCTGCCGGTCTTTGCCAATGGTGGCTCTGTTGCATCGCTGGTCGGTCCGACCGCAGGCTTCCTCTACGGGTTTGTCGCGATGGCGTGGCTGGCGGGGCTGGCCGTTGAAAAAGGCATCGCCCGCGGTGTGGTGTCGACAGCGCTTGTCGGTATCGCGCTTTCGGCGTTGATCTACGTTCCCGGTCTTGCATGGCCAGCCGCTGTTCTGGGCAAGTCGATGCCTGAGCTTTGGGCAGGCTGGATGGCACCTTTCCTGATCGGGGATGCGCTTAAGGCCGTGATTGCGGCGCTGGTCGTGACAGGGGCTTGGAAAGCACTTTCGGGCCGCAAAGCCTGAATTTTTACCAATTGGTAAAAATTGACCCCCGTCGAGCAATCGGCGGGGGTTTTCTTTTTGATAACGGAGCTTGGGGGCGCTGCCCCCGTCGCGCAAGCGCGACTCCCCCGAAGTATTTTTGAACCAGAGAAGATCAGGAGTTGGGCGCGGGCATCGTCAGCCAACGGGCAATGCCATTGCGTGCCAGTGCCACGCGGCCCTCTTCGATCGCGACAACAGTTTGTCCCGCGATCGTATCGCCGCGGGAAACGGCGGTGGTTTTGCCACCGCGCAGTTTCAACAGGGCGTGTGGTTCCGACTGAGAGCCAAACGTGCCCAGCAGGGTCACTGCGCCGCCAAGATCATTTGTGGTTTGTGTCGCCTCTTGGGCGACCTGAGCGGGGGTGGTGTATTGTGCCATCGGTTTTGCCGTATTGTTGCGGTTGCTCGTGACATGGGGACATGCCCGAGCAATGAACAGGGGGCGTTATGGCACTGCGCGGAAGGCTGCCGAGAGTTACTCGGCCGCCTTCATCTGGAAGCCTTTTTCGACCATGTCGGAGGGCTTTACCGGATATTCACCCGAGAAACAGGCGTCGCAATATTGAGGCGACTTGGGGTCACGACCCGACGCTTCGCCCACCGCGCGATAAAGACCGTCGAGCGAGATGAACCTGAGGCTGTCAACGCCGAGATGGTCGCGCATTTCGTCTTCGGACATGGTGGCGGCCAGCAGTTTTTCGCGCTGCGGGGTGTCCACGCCGTAGAAACAGGGCCAGGCGGTCGGAGGGCTGGCAATGCGGAAATGGACTTCGGCAGCGCCTGCATCGAGGATCATTTCCTTGATCTTGCGGCTGGTGGTGCCGCGCACCACGCTGTCATCGACAAGGATCACCCGTTTGCCCTTGATCAAGGCGCGGTTGACGTTGAGCTTGAGACGCACGCCCATGTTGCGGATCTGTTCGGTCGGTTCGATGAAAGTGCGGCCCATATATTGGTTGCGGATGATGCCCATGCCGTAGGGGATACCGGATTCGTGCGCATAGCCAATGGCCGCGGGCGTGCCGCTGTCGGGCACGGGGCACACAAGGTCTGCGTCCACGGGGGTTTCCCGCGCCAGTTCCACACCGATCTGGCGGCGGGTCTCATAGACCGAACGGTCGCCAATGATGCTGTCGGGGCGCGAAAAATACACGTGTTCAAAAATGCAGAAGCGCGATTTCTGGGGCCGGAAGGGGCGAATGGATTCGACGCCTTTGTCAGCCGTGATGACGACCATCTCGCCGGGTTCAATCTCGCGTACATATTCGGCGCCGATGATGTCGAGCGCGCAAGTTTCCGAGCTGAGCGCCCAGCCGTCGCCGATCTTGCCCAGCACCAGCGGGCGCACGCCCAACGGGTCACGCACACCGATCAGCTTGGTGCGGGTCATGGCGACAACCGAAAAGGCGCCTTCGACGCGGCGCAGCGCATCTTCCATGCGTTCGGGGATGTTGCGCTGGAGCGAGCGCGCCATCAGGTGGATGATGCATTCACTGTCGGATGAGCTTTGGAAAATCGATCCGCGTTCGATCAGCTCGCGGCGCAGCGCGTCGGCATTTGTGATGTTGCCGTTATGCGCAATCGCGGCACCGCCCATGGAGAACTCTCCGAAGAAGGGCTGCACATCGCGGATCTGGGTCTGCCCTTTGGACCCGGCGGTCGAGTAGCGCACATGGCCAATCGCCAGTTCGCCGGGCAGGGTTTCCATGAGCTTTTGGCTGGTGAAATTATCGCGCACATACCCGAAGCGACGGGCCGAATTGAAGCCGTGCTCGGGATGGTGCGAAACGATCCCTCCGGCCTCTTGTCCGCGGTGCTGCAAGGCATGCAGACCAAGGGCGACAAAATTGGCGGCGTCAGTCACGCCAACCACGCCGAAGATACCGCATTCTTCTTTCAGCTTGTCATCGTCAAACGGGTGGGCGGGTGGCATCTGGGTGTCGGACAAATCGGTACTCCGAATCCGTGGCAGCAGAGGATGCCCCCTCTTAAGCGCCATAATCGGTCATGTCACGAAACTATCCGGGTTCCGCGACAGGATGACGGATATTTCATCAGGTGTCGCTGTCGGTTGGGGCATCACAGACGCCGACAAGCGCTTCGTATTGTGCGGTGATCCAGCCCAGAGCCTGTTCCGGATTCTGGTCTTCGATCTGGCCGGTGAAGCGGCTGAACACCACGGCAGAACGGCTGTCATCGATCATCGCGATATCCTGTGATGTGACAACCACCTGGTACACAAAGAACGCCACGGCCACGAGCAAGACGCCCCGTGCCACACCAAAGAGGAAGCCAAGCGCCTGATCGACGCCACCCAATGCAGAGCGCTGCACGATTGTGGAGAAGAGAGGCGTGAAGAAGGACATGATCACCAGAGCGATGGTAAAGACCGCAGCAAACCCGGCAATCACGCTGAGTTCGCAGCTGCCGGTCAGGAATTCGCCGAGAACCGGAACCTCGGTCATCAGCGGACGCATTTGCGGGCCGAACATGAAGCCCAGCACAGCGGCTGCAATCCAGCCCAGAATGGCCATTGCTTCGCGGACGATACCCCGAGAATAGGCCAGAAGCGCAGACAGAACGATGACGACGGCAACCACGCCGTCAATAATGGTGAACCCTTCCATCGGTCCCTTGCCCTTCTTTTCCTCGGAGGCGCTACCCTGCGCCGAACACATCACCAACAAAACTCGCCAAAGCGTCGATCTCGGTCGCCGTGATCCCGTCCCGACGCAGCTTGGTTCCACCCTTTGGCACTATCGCGGCGGTAAAACCAAGTTTTTGTGCTTCTTTCAACCGATTTTCGGTTTGCCCCACCGGACGCAGCGCCCCCGACAGGCTGATTTCGCCAAAAACAACGGTCTCGGCAGGCAAAGCCACATCTTCGCGGGCGGACAAGAGCGCCGCCGCAACGGCAAGGTCTGCCGCCGGTTCGCTGACCTTCATTCCGCCAGCCACATTGAGATAAACGTCCATACCCGCAAAGGGGATGCCGCAGCGCGCCTCAAGGACTGCAAGGATCATGGCAAGCCGCCCGCCATCCCAACCGACCACGGTTCGACGCGGTTGACTGTGTGGCGTCGGCGCCACAAGGGCCTGAAATTCCACCAGAACGGGACGGGTGCCTTCGATCCCTGCAAACACAGCCGATCCCGGTGACGGGTCGCCGCGTTCGGACAAAAACAGGGCAGAGGGATTCGCAACTTGGGACAGGCCGGCGCCCGTCATTTCGAACACGCCGATTTCGTCTGCCGGGCCAAAGCGGTTTTTGACGGCGCGCAGAATACGGAACTGGTGCCCGCGTTCGCCTTCGAAATAGAGAACGGTGTCCACCATGTGTTCGACCACGCGGGGGCCCGCGATTTGGCCGTCCTTGGTGACATGCCCCACCATCACAACAGACGTGCCGCGCCGTTTGGCAAAGCTTGTCAACTCGTGGGCAGAGGCGCGCACCTGCGCCACGCTGCCTGGGGCAGAGGCGACATTGTCGGCCCACATGGTCTGGATCGAGTCAATGATCGCCAGATCGGGTTTTTCGTTTTCCAGCGTCGTCAGAATATCGCGCAGATTGGTTTCTGTCGCCAATTTCACGGGTGCATCGCGCAGCCCCAGACGGGCAGCGCGCATGCGCACCTGGGCGCTGGCCTCTTCGCCCGAAATGTAGATGACCTTGAGACCGGCATTGGCAAAGGCCGCGGCAGCCTGAAGCAGAAGGGTGGATTTGCCGATCCCGGGATCGCCGCCGACTAACAGCGCGGACGCGGCGACCAGACCGCCGCCTAGAACGCGATCCAGTTCTTCTAGGTTGGATGTGGTGCGCGGCGGCGGGGCTTCGGTTCCCGACAGATCGCTGAGAGGCAAAGACCGGCCCTTGGATGCGCCAAGCGTCTTGGCGGCCGGACCCGCGGCCAGAGGCACTTCTTCGACGATGGAATTCCATTCACCGCACGCATCGCAGCGCCCCGACCATTTGGTCGAGGTTGCACCGCAGGATTGGCAGATAAAGGTCGCTGAAGATTTTGCCATGACGCTGCTTGTGGCCCAAGCCGCGCGGCGCTGCAAGCGATGGCTGACGTGGCTGCGTTATTCGGCTGCGCGCCGCGCGAGAAGGGCTACAATACGATTGTCGTCATTGTCCGGGACGTGTTCCATGTCATCCCAGTTGTTGCGGGGATCCGATGAAAGACCGTCAGGTTTCGGCATGCCGCGTTGCGGGATCTCGGGCGTGTCTTCGGCAGAGTAGAGTTCCGGTAGAATTCCGGCCAATTCCTCGTGCAGGCGGTTAAGTTGTGACTGTGCGACGCTCTCCTCAAGCTCGACCTTGTCAATCCACACGCGCATTTCTGCGGCCTTGGTTTTTGCTTCGTTCAGGCGCGTATTGAAGTCTTCGATCTCTTGCTGGCGCTGGATCAGGAAGTCGCGGGCGCGGGCTATACTGCGGTCGGAATAGGTTTGCGCGAGGTCTTTTGAGATGTGACTCATCTGGCTGGCCACTTCGAGCACTGACGGCTCTAATTCCCCCAGATCCGGGTGATCGCGCAAAAACGCCATGCGTTCGCGGACCGAATCAAATTCAGAGCGCATTTTGAACACACCGTCGCGGTCTGCCGCGTGGGACATGCGATAGGCGCGGGCGACATCCTCCATTGCGATTTGAAAGCGGCGATGTGAGGTCTCAAGCGCCATCACACGGGCATTGGCGGGCAAGAAGGCGCTGAGCCCGACAAGGAGGGCTGTTATAGTGCTCTGTACCACTGGTCCGGCTTGGGGATAGCTGACACCCCCAAATGTAGCGGTCAGCTCGAACCATGGCGCGTAGCCCAACGCGCAAGCAACCGTGTATCCAAGCGCGCCCAAGCCTAGCGCAGCAACCGTGACAAACATCAACCGCTGCACAATCCAACCCGTCGAAACAACGAGTGAACGCATCGCACCTATCATCGAAAACCCCCAAGAAACCGTCTTAATCACTGGAAACTTCGGCAAGTTTATGCCGAACGTGTGGCGGGACATACTGTTTTTTAACGATTTTTCGTACTGCGCACAGATTTGTGTTCAATCCGCAAAATGCAGCCAGATTGTTTCCAACGCGTGGTCAGTCACCCGTGCGCCGCGCCTCGGCGAGGCTTATGAACAATGAGGCCAAGACGCAGGCGGTGAAGAGGTAGAGACCCCATGCAGTCTCGATCGTGCCAATTCCGATGCCTTTGACGATGGTGATGTAGAGCGCGATCAAAAACACATCAGCCATCGCCAGTTTGCCCATCACGCCAAGCGTGGGCAGAGCGCGGCGGCTGATGAACCTGAACTGGACCAAGGCCAATCCAATCGTTTTGGCATAAGGGGCAACAAGCGCAAATGCCGTCACAACACCTGCGAGGAAAACGTCCGTTTCCCAAAGGGCCTGTAGACCAGTCAGAACGCTTATTTCACTTAGTCCGAAAAGCGGTAACAGACCGGCGCGCATCAACGGAGCGGCCCACGCGACCGGATACAGGACAAGTAGGGCCAGATTGATCCACTTGAGCTTGTCCATCGGTCACAGACGGGTTGCGAGCCATAAACCAAGGAATGCCAGAACGCCCATGACATGCACCCAGTCGATCCAGCGTGCACGCCGGGTTCGGATCCCGAAGCTGGTGGCGAAGATGGCTGACGTCAGAAGAGGCAGAACACCACCGCCCTGAAAGGCCAGAACAGGTGCCACAGCCAGATAGACCGCGCTGCCCTGCAGATTGAGTGCCGGGGCGAAGGTGGCGAAGACGAAAGCAACGCAAAGCGCCAATGTCAGAAACGCAGGCAGACGCGCCCAACCGCGCCCCGCGACCAGACGCAAGAGGGCCAGAATTCCCAGCACCTCGAAATAGACAAAGCGCTGAACAAAGATAAACGCCAAAAGAACAGGGGAGGGTTCGAAAAAGCTCATACCCGCCGGACCATCATGTGCTGATATAGCTGCGGGCGTAGCGTGACCCGAGAGAGGTCAGGATTTCATACCCTATGGTGCCCGCTGCATCAGCGAGTGTGTCGATGGATTGATGCCGCCCCATAAGTTCGACGCTGTCCGGCATGTCTTTGACCGGCCCGACGTCTACGCCGATCAGGTCCATGGAAATGCGACCAACGATCTTGCAGCGCGTCTCGCCCGCCCAGACATGCGCTTTCGGTCCCATGGCGCGAATGATGCCATCGGCATATCCGGCAGAGATTGTTGCGATCTTGCTTGGCACGCGCGCAACCCAGCTGTTGCCATAGCCTACGGATTCGCCGGGATTGACGTCGCGCACCTGAATGACGGGGATCGACAAAGACACAACCGGCTGAGCATCCACATATGGAAGCCCGCCATACAGGCCGATACCGGGACGCGTCATGTCGAAATGGTAGTCAGGTCCAAGAAGCGTACCGCCCGTCGCCGCCAGGGAACGTGGTGCGTCGATGCCATCTGTCATCTGGCGGAAAGTTTGCAATTGAAACGCATTCATTCCGTGACTGGGATCATCGGCGCAGGCCAAATGGCTCATCACCAGAAAGGGTTTCTGGCTGAGCGCGATATCACGCAATGCCGCCCACTCGGCGGGCTCCATGCCCAGCCGGTTCATTCCGCTGTCCAATTGAATGCCGAACGGATGTCCGGGCAGCGCTTCGACATGGCGCAGCATTTGGTCGATGGAATTGATCATCGGGACAAGGTCGGCATCGCGCAATAGCGTCGCGTCGCCAACCATATGCCCGCCAAAGACGCAGATCGTTGGGCCGGGGCCAAGGGCATCGCGTACGACAACACCTTCTTCGGCCTGCGCCACAAAAAATGTTCGCGCGCCAGCCTGTGCCAGCGCTTTCGAAACCTCTGCCGCGCCAAGACCGTAAGCGTTGGCTTTGACCACCGCTGCCGTTTCGCGCGCATTCATGGCAGCAAGAGCCTGCCAGTTGGCGCAAATTGCACCCAAATCAATCGTTAAAATCGCCTGTGCCATGGGCGGTGTTTGTGCGCGTCTGATCGATGGGTCAAGCGTGAAAAACCACGCACATGGCTTTGGCGCCGCATTGAGGCGCTTTTGGTCACGCTCTTACATCAGAACTGACGTGCGATCACATCTCTTCCGAGCCTTGCTGCCACGGTTTGATCAGGTTGCCAAAGCGGGTGAAGCGGCCCTCGAAGCTCAGCTCTACACTGCCGATTGGTCCGTGACGCTGCTTGCCGATGATGACCTCGGCACGCCCGTGCAGGCGTTCCATTTCGTCCTGCCACGCGGCCATCTTCTCAAGCTCGTGGTCCCCCGGCTTTTCACGCTCTTTATAGTATTCCTCGCGGAACACGAACATCACCACATCGGCGTCTTGTTCGATTGATCCTGATTCCCGCAGATCTGAAAGCTGTGGGCGTTTGTCTTCTCGGCTTTCGACCTGACGCGACAACTGCGACAGCGCAATCACCGGGATGTCCAGTTCCTTGGCGATCGCCTTCAGGCCCTGTGAAATCTCGGAGATTTCGTTGACCCGGTTGTCGCCCTTGCCTGTGCCTTTGACCAGCTGCAGGTAGTCGACCATCAGCACGTCCAGACCATGCGTCCGCTTGAGACGACGCGCCCGTGCGGCCAGCTGACTGATCGGGAGGGCGGCTGTGTCGTCGATATAAAGCGGGCACGCCTCGAGCGACTTGGCGGCATCCACAAAGCGGCGGAATTCGGCTTCGGTCATGTCTCCACGGCGGATCTGTTCAGACGGCACTTCGGCGGCTTCTGACAGGATACGCGCGGCCAACTGCTCGGCGCTCATTTCCAAAGAATAAAACCCGACGACGCCACCTTCGATGGTGCCTTCGGTGCCATCAGGGCGGATGCCCTTGCGATACGCTTTGGCAATGTTGAACGCGATGTTGGTGGCCAGCGACGTTTTCCCCATCGACGGACGACCCGCAAGAATCAGAAGGTCGGATTTGTGCAAGCCACCCAGTTTGCGGTCCATATCAACGAGCCCGGTGGAAATACCGGCAAGACCACCTTCGCGTTGATAGGCGGCGTTGGCGACGTTTACCGCGTCGGTCACCGCTTTCAGGAAGCTTTGAAAGCCACTTTCGCTGCGGCCCTGTTCGGCCATCTTGTAAAGCGCTTGTTCCGCTTCGACGATTTGTTCGCGGGGCTCTGATTGCACATCGACCTTGGCGGCCCGCGCGCTGATGTCGCGGCCCAGTCCGATCAGATCGCGGCGGACTGCCAGATCATAGATCATCTGCGCATAGTCGCGAACGGCGAAAGAACTGATAGCCGCCCCGGCCAGACGGGCCAGATAGGCAGGGCCGCCCAGTTCTTTCAGGCCCTCGTCATCTTCCATGAACGCCTTGAGTGTAACGGGGGAGGCAAGGTTGTTCTTGGCAATGCGCGCGGAGGCGACCTCGTAGATGCGGGCATGGACGGGGTCGTAAAAATGCTGCGGTCCGATGATCGACGCGACCCGATCAAAGATATCGTTGTTGGTCAGAATGGCACCCAAGAGCTGTTGTTCAGCTTCGATTGAGTGGGGCATGGTTTCGGGATTCGAAATCTCAGCGCCAGTCGGATTGAATGTCGTGATCTCGTTCATGCTGCACCCCCAGAAGTTCCCGGGATCGAGGTAGCGATATGTCCGGCAAAGGGCAAAATGTATATCCTGTGGAAAAGCTGTGCGTTGTCTGGAGTGTCCCGATCTTGCGTTATTCAGGATGCTTTCGTCAACATCTGGTATGGCCTGCGACCGGCTGTGGCCAAGGTAACACGCCGCAAAGCTGGCTTGGCGTGGCGACAAATCGTTTACAGGTGCGGCTTGACCGTGCGACCCTCACGTCAACTTGCGGAAAGGCGCTGGGATAATGAAAACGATTCTGACCGCTTTGGTTGTTATGGGTGTCGGGCTTGCTCCGGTGCACGCGCAAGAGACCTGCACCCGCGATGCGATGGTGGTGTTCGATGGGTCCGGGTCGATGGCAGAGATGGGATTCAACCTGCTGGACGAGCCGCGTATCTTTGACGCGCGCCGTGCGGTTCGCAAGGTTATGCCGCAAGTGGCGCCTGTGCGACGGCTTGGGCTGGTGACCTATGGGTTCGGTCTTCGCGAAAGTTGCGCCAGCGTGAAAATCCGGTTTCCACCAGAAGCAGACGCGGCGGATCGGATCATCTCAGAGATCGACCGCTTGCACCCCGCCGGGGAAACCCCATTGACCGACGCGATTGCGGCAGCGGCACAGGTGCTGGATTACGAAAACAAGCCCGGTGAGATTGTGCTTGTGACGGACGGCAAAGAAACCTGCGGCGGATCTCCCTGCCAATTGGCGGCAGATCTGGCGGCAGGGGCGGACATGACGGTGCATGTCATCGGATTTCGCGTGCGCGGAGAGCATTTTGCCTGGCCGGACCAGCCGCAAGACATGTTTATAGAACCCGTCGCGCGCTGCCTCGCGGATCGAACCGGCGGACTTTATGTGCGCGCGGAAACGCTTGATGATCTGATCGGTGCGTTGCGCCAGACCCTTGGTTGCCAAATCCTGAGCGGGCTTATTTCCGGGCGTCCTGCCACGCGCGGGGCGCTTTGAGAAACGCTTCGACCTCGGTCAGGGTATCTTCGTCAAATGCGCCTTGGGCACGGGCCTCGGCCAGGACATCCCACCATGTGCACAGATGGTGCAGTTGCACGCCGTGATCCCCAAGCGTTTTTGTCGTTTCGGGGAAGATGTCATAATAAAAGATCACCGCCGTATGGCCGCACGTGGCCCCGGTTTCGCGGATCGCATCAACAAAGCTGAGCTTTGATCCGCCATCGGTTGTCAGGTCTTCGACCAACAGTACGCGTTGACCTTCGGTCATTGCGCCTTCGATCCTGGCGTTGCGGCCATAGCCTTTGGGTTTTTTGCGCACATAAGTCATGGGCAGGGCCATGCGTTCAGCCACCAAAGCCGCGAACGGAATGCCGGCGGTTTCGCCGCCTGCAATGTTGTCGAATGCCTCGAACCCGGCATTGCGCATGACGGTCACAGTGAGAAAATCCATGAGGGTCGCACGGATGCGCGGAAAGGATATCAGTTTGCGACAATCGATATAGGTGGCCGAGGGCAGGCCGGAAGCCAAAATGAACGGGTCCTCGGGGCGAAAGTTCACGGCACCGATTTCCAGCAGCATGCGGGCTGTCAGGCGGGCGATCTCTTCGGCGGACGGGTAGGAGGTGGGGATCATGGCATGGCTCCTCGGCAGGATATCTGCGCCGCTCTAGCGGGTTTTGATCCGAAGGAAAAGGGCGGGTGCCGTCGCCGCGCACCCGCCCTAGTATTACTCATGAAGCTGGATCAGCCTGTTATCGTTTGATGGTCGGCCAGCCCAACAATTTCGAAAACGACCGGGCCTCACCGCCATCTTCGACGCGGCGTGTCACCAAGGGCAGGATCAGGTCTGCCATGCGTGCGTGGCGTGAAAAGACCGATGCTGTGATCGGCTTGCGCTTGCTGATCAACCCGATCGGGAACTTTGCCATACGCGCGTGTTTCGGGAAAATTGATCCGTCATAGGGCTTGCGATCGCTCAGCAGCCCAATCGGGAAATTCGCCATATGTGGGCTGTCGGGAATAATTGCATTGGTGTGCTCTTCGCCATTGATCAGATGCGGGAAGGGCCAGTTGGCCATGCGCATATGGCGCGGGAAGGCAAACTTGTCCCAAGGCTTGCGGCGACTGATCAGAGGCAATGGGAAATTGGCCATCCGTGCGTGGCGCGGGAAGATTGACCCGGTGAACGGCTTGCGTTTGCTGATAAGGCGGATCGGGAAATTCGCCATCCGCGCGTGGCGCGGAAAGATCGAGCCGGTGTAGGGTTTGCGTGTGCTGAGCAGGGGGATCGGCCAATTGGCCATCCGTCCATGACGCGGGATTGCGGTCTCGTTGAAAGGCTTCCGGCGACTGATCAGCGGCAGTGGCCAGTCGGCCATGTGATAATTCGTTTGATCCGGATCTCTGGGGCGCAGGAAGATGTGTCCGTGGTCGGGCAGAATGCTAAGCCCGCGGCCGCGCTCGTCTTTGACAAAGACCTCTTGATTGATGTCGCCCAGATCAACCGCGCCTTTGGCTTCGGCCACCTGTCGCGCGATCTTGGTGACACCGAGCGGTTTGTATTTGCCCCGCACCATGAGCACGGCACCACCCGACTTCATCCGCGAGGAATAGGTTTTTGCCGTGTCCGGCACGACATCTGCTTTTGTGAGTGCGTCTGTCAGACCTTTGGGGTCGTTAAAGATTCGAATAATCGCCGGTGACACTCTGTGCGTGTACATCAGTTCACGTTTTGCCGATTCGGCTTGGTCTGCGCTTTCGAAGTACCGCGTAAGGATCGTCGTCATGGTGCCTCCACCGGGTTGGATTGCGAATGTGCCGCAGTGCGCGCGGCAGGGGTGAATCCGCCCCGAGCCGCAAGCGGAAGGGCGATGAAGATGGCCATGATCAAAAAGCCGATCTCCATGGAGAATACTACGTTGTAGGGCGTTTCAACTGAAAAACCACTGGCGTCGCGGGGCATTGAAATGATGATGTCACGGACCCATCCGGCCAGTGCCATGCCGACCCCGGCTGCCGTGGCTTGCACGCTGCCCCATGCGCCAAGCGCAAGGCCGATCTTTTCCTTCGGTGCGGCGCGCATCGTTGCTGTGAGCGTCGAATGCCCGAACAGCCCTGCGCCAACGCCGATCATCAGTGTGCCTGCAAGAAAGGCGGAAAGGCCGCCTCCATAGGCGGAACCGATGATTGCGACAAAGCCGGGAACGCCGATCAGTGCCCCGATCAAAGAGGTCGTGGACGGCTTGCCCCCTGTGCTGAGAACGCGCGAGGCAATGCCGAAACCAATAAGCGTTCCACCGGCCAGGAGGGCGGTCAGTTTTGTCGTGCTGGCGACCGACAAGCCAAGCGCCTCGCCGCCATAGGGTTCCAAAAGCACATCCGCCATACCGAACCCGAAAGTGCCAAGCGCAATCACCAAGAGCAGCCGAAGCATTCCCGCGTTCTGAACAAGCTGCGCCCATGCATCGCGAAAAGAAATGTCGGGGGCGACGGCCATGGCCCGAGCACGCATCCGGTCGCGGGCCTCTTGTTTCCACATGGCGAAGAAATTCAGCCCAACGGTCAAGACGGCAGTGCCCTGAATGACCTGTATCAGCCGTCCCGGCGAATAGGTCTCAAGCAACGCGCCGTAAATCACTGCGCTGATGACCATACCAAACAACAGCATCACATACATCAGACCAACCACTTTGGGTTGGTCTGCTTCGTCCACAAGGTCGGTGGCAAGGGCAAGGCCAACGGTCTGCACAATGTGCACGCCCGCGCCGACCAGGAGGAAGGACAGTCCGGCGGAACTGTATCCGATCCAGCGCGGGGCATCGAAGGCCTCGCCATAGCCGGACAAAACCAGCAGGGCGAAAGGCATGATGGCAAAGCCACCAAACTGGTAGAGCGTGCCCTTCCAGATATAGGGAAGGCGTCGCAGGCCCAGTGCAGATTTGTAGGTGTCGGATTTGAATCCGATCAGAGCGCGGAACGGTGCAAAGATAATCGGCAGGGCAAGCATCGTTCCAACAAGGCTTGCTGGCACAGCCAGTTCGACGATCATCACACGGTTCAGGGTTCCAACCAGCAAAACCAGCGCCATCCCGACAGTCACTTGAAACAGCGACAGCCGCAGCAACCGTGACAACGGCACAGCGTCCGACCCAACATCTGCAAAAGGCAGATAGCGCGGGCCGATTGTGGCCAGTTTGGAAAGAACGATACGACGGTAGTCGAACATTCCGGACACCTTATTCAACGCCAGAAATGGGCTTTGTCAAAGCCTGACCGGCTGGACTCCGGGTCATGTGGACCCAAACCGCAATCACGGAGTTGGGTCCACACTGTAGGCAAATGCTTACAACTCGGGTTGCAAGGTCGGCGGCTGGATCAGCGCCGTGGTCGATGTGCCGTCTGGCAGAATGATGGTCACTTCAAGAGACCCATCAGCCTGTGGAACGGCATAACTTGCCTTGGACGTGCTGGCTTCGGGCGCAAGCATAGCTGCTGCGGCCATGTCACCTGCACCAAGTTCCTGACCTGACAGGAAATCGGCAACCCATGACGTGTTGCTCAGAACTGCGACGTGTACGGCAAAAGAGCCGACCGCAACCGCACCAAGAAAGACAGGGACGCCCACGGCTGGCGGGACGACGAGCCACATTTTTGCGTTATTCATTCTGGAATTCCCTTATCCAAGCCACGGTGTGGACACTGCAACAAGGAAGTGTGCCAGCAGTGCGATCGCACCGAATACACGCGTTCCGTCGATCAGGTAGCTGTGGACTTCCTCAGCTTCCTTCAAGGTCAGACCTGTCGGCCATACCTTATCTTCATCGTCTGAGATCATTTTGAACTCCTTCTTCGGGTTTGTTCAAGTTGGGTTCGGAGCGCTCAATGAATGGGCAAATTGCCCGAGATGATCGGTCTGCACCCCTTTGAGAGCCGATCAGAAACCTCTTTTAAGACCTTTGGGGGTGAGTGTGTAATAAAAAACTGACAGTAGCAATTGTAATCTTAAGTTTACACATTAGGCGTGCGATGACATAGCAACAGTTGTCGCAAGGTTTGTTCGAAATTACAGATGGTTGATGGGGGTCAGAGCCCTGATCACAGGCCGGTGAAAAGTGGCGCGACCCGGCCTTTCTTTCCAAAGATCAGTGTCGGGGCTGATTCTATTTTGGGATTTCAGGCGAAAACGGTCTCTTTGACGCAGGGTCAAAGACATGTGTGGTTCTCGTTTCAACAGGCCGGTTTTTCCGGCTGCACACCATGCGTAAAACCGTCTGCGAGCACTGTCATCTGGTCGCAGCCAGACAGCGTCCACGCAGACCGCTTTTATCAAAATTTAGACGGTGGATTCCGGGCGTGGCGTGCCGCTGGGCCGATGATACCGGCCGCAGGAAAAACTTATCGGGTGACGTGCCAATGTAGCGGCATCATCGGATCGAACATGGTGACGGGGCCGTCTTCGGTGTCGATCTGGCTGGGATACGTGACCGGATCGCCCTTGGTCAGGGTGATCGTCCCGTCATTGACCGGCAGTCGATAGAAGTTCGGGCCATTGATGCTGGCAAAGCTTTCGAGCCGGTCCAATGCACCTTCCGCCTCGAACACTTCGGCAAGGATCGACATGGTATTGGTCGCGGTAAAACAGCCTGCGCAGCCACAGGGGAGCAGCTTGTTCGCATCCGTATG
The DNA here is from genome assembly GCA_043585115.1 of Marivita sp. Lineage (GTDB taxonomy): Bacteria > Pseudomonadota > Alphaproteobacteria > Rhodobacterales > Rhodobacteraceae > Marivita. The sequence goes on along the minus strand of CP121326.1, from coordinate 759,578 downwards.
GGGGGCGCTGTCCGTGCCAAGGAAAAAGGTCGGATCGCCGCTGGTCGCGGCCCGGCGCAATGCCAGCCGGTGTTCTTCGCGTTTGGCAACCGGGAGGCAGTAGTAATGCGGCTTGATCCCGCCCGCGAGGATATGGTTGCGGTTGATCACCAGATGATGCGTCGTGATCGTCGCGCCAAGCTCTGGCCCACCCTCAGAGGCGTATTCGACGCCTTGCATGGTTGTGATATGTTCCATCACAACGCGCAGGCCCGGTGTCGCACGGCGGATCGGGTCAAGCACACGGTCGATGAACACGGCCTCGCGGTCGAAGATGTCGATCTCGCTGTCGGTGACTTCCCCATGAACACACAAAGGACAGCCGATTTCGGCCATCTTCTCAAGGACGGGGCGCACCTTGTCGAAATTGGTGACGCCTGAAGCGGAATTGGTGGTGGCGCCAGCCGGGTATAGTTTGACAGACTTGATCAGACCATCAGCATGGGCTTGGGCCAGATCATCCGGATCGGTATCTTCGGTGAGATAGAGCGTCATCAACGGGGTGAAATCGGCTCCTTCGGGCAGGGCCGCAAGGATTCGGTCACGATAGGCGGCCGCGTCGGCACCGGTCACAACCGGCGGCACAAGGTTGGGCATGATAATGGCCCGACCAAAATGGCGGGCGGATTCAGGGGCCATGGCGCGCAACATTGCGCCATCGCGCAGGTGCAGGTGCCAGTCATCGGGGGTCTTGATCGTGAGCGAATGTGTCATGCCAGCCGACTAGCACGCGGACATCGACAACGCTAGTCTTCGACAGCCTCGGGGCCTGCTTCGCGTGCTTGCTGGATCGCTTTGAGTTTTCGCCGATAGCGGGGCGCCCCGAACGAGTCGACGATATAGCGACAGACGGCCTCGGCAAAGTCGGGTCTCTGCTGCGCTTCGGCGACGCTGAAAAGCTTTTTGCAATAGTTCACGTAGTCACGGCGCGCTCGGTAAAGCTTGGCGAAAACGGCATCATCCAATGTGCCGTTTGCCGCGTGTGCAACAAGCGTCTCAAGCACCTCCATCTGGCTGAGATGCGATTGCATCCCGCCTCCCAGATACCGGGCCCGGAACCGCTTTGTTCCGGATCGCTCGAACAAGGCAGCATGCATCGCTCCCAGCCGATCATCAGGGTCATACAAGACGTAAGCTGCCTTACACGCTTCCAGCATATCGGGTGCATAGCCATAGCGATCGGTGAAATCCGTCTTGCGCATATGGGTGAACCGATCGTCCCATTCCGTCACACGCGGATCAAGCGTCGCCTGCGGTTCCAGTGACACCACGGTTGCTCCGGGCGCTGCGACGGAAAACGCGCAGGCCGCATAACCACATGGGCCAGCTCCGAAAAAGATCACCTGATCAAAATCTTCGAAAAACCCGTCATCGGTCAACTGGTCGAAAAAGCCGTAAATCTGCCCGTCACGGAACCATGTGTCGCGATTGGCAATAACGGTCAGGCAAGACCAGTCATTTGCGCGCGCAAGGTCAAACCCGACAGGTCGGGCGTCTTCGGAGAAAGCCTGGATGGCGGGGAGCGACTCAAAGCTCACCAGCAACGTGTCGCCTTTTTCAATAAAGGCGGCGTTGTGATGTTTGCCCAAAGGCTCGAAGAACCCGAACGTATCGCCGAGATCCTGCATTTCCTCTAACCACTGCGCCGGACTAAGCTCGCTCAGCGAAAGGGTATAAGGCTCGAGTCCGTCCTGCATGGTCCAATTGTCCTCATTGTTTCACGCCCGTTGACAGGTCTTGTTTAGGGCAAGGATTAAACAGGGATTTGGGCAGAATTGCGCCAAAATACAGGGGACTCTATGAACTTTCAGAGTTCGAGGCCTGCGCCCGTTGGGCAAGCTCTGTCAGATAATCGGCAGTTTTGGCCGGAACAGGCTGTGAGGCCGGGGTCATCGTCAGTCGTCCAAACAGCCCGCGATAGGCTTCGTCCTGCAGCAACTCTGCAAGCCGTGCTTTGCGCCACATAACCGCATCCCGGTGCAAGCGAGACAGCTCGGGATCGTCCTCTAAAGCTGTGCGAATGGGGAGTACACGATCCCACAGCGGCACTGCGCTGCGATCCTCATCGGTGTTGAGATTGCGCTCGACCCAATAGTCCAGCCCGAGGTGATCCTCGCTGTGTACCGCACGGCCCCGATCCGACTTCAGAACGTAGCTTTCCATCGATCCCAACGGATAGTGGTTCAACTGAACCAGCCCATGCTGTGGCACGCGGTAGTCTGAAAAAATCCGTCCCGACGCCATCTCGGGCGGCAACGCACGGCCTGATCCGTCATACCAGCAGGCCGCGTCAAGGCGGCTCTCTACGGGGTTGCGGGGGCGATGGACACCCAGATTGCGATAGATTTTGTCGTTCCGATAGAGCGTCTTGAACATGGATGCGCGCCAGGGCCACGGCATCGGGTGCGGCGACGCGCGGGTGAATTGCAACGGCACAGGCGCGTCTTCATAAGCCACAACGCCCGCATTGCCGAAATTACGCCATGTCAGCGTGATTGCGGTCGCTTCGGGTAGGGCATCAATCAGCGCGGGCAGGGTTCTGTCGGCAACATGCACATTGACAAACTCGTCAATATCCAACGCCACCAGCCAATCTGCATCTCGAACGGCGTCGGCCTTTTTGGCCAGCTTCAGACCGCTGAACTGTATCCCGCCATTGCCATAAGGCGGGGCATTGCGCATGTGGGTCAGCCATCCCAGCACCTCAAGACGGTCCAGCATCGTGTCGGTGCCATCGTCACATTCGTTTGACACCACTACGAAATCGGTCACACCAACGCCGCGGTGCCACGCCAGCCAATCCAGTAGGAACGCCGCCTCGTTGCGGACACAAAGAACGGCTGTCAGCTTCACCTCGATTGGGCCTCTTTTGCTCGTAGGACTGCACCGCAGACTGTGTCAGGTCGGGCAGGGGGCGTCAATTCAGGGGCGGCACTTGCGACCTTGGCGCTATTGACCTTCGGGGTATGCACGGGGCAGCAAGGCCTGTGACAAAGGAGCACCCAATGCAGACACCCGAAAGTATCGACGCCGTCCAATCCATGCTTGCAGAAACCGGCTATGTCTGTGGACGGGCGCTTGCCACGGTGGTTTTCTTGTCCCTCAAGCTGGGCCGTCCCCTGTTCCTTGAGGGCGAGGCCGGCGTCGGCAAGACCGAGATCGCCAAGGCGCTCGCGGCCTCTCTGGGGCGCAAACTGATCCGCTTGCAGTGCTACGAAGGTCTGGACGCCTCCAGCGCGGTCTATGAATGGAACTTCCCGGCGCAGATGATCGCCATTCGCACAGCCGAGGCATCCGGCAATGCGGATCGTGAAATGCTGCAGCGCGAACTTTTCAGCCCGGACTTTCTTGTGGAACGCCCGTTGCTCGAGGCGATGCGCCCCGATGAAAACGGCCCGCCGGTTCTGCTGATCGACGAGTTGGACCGCACGGACGAACCGTTCGAGGCGTTCTTGCTGGAAGCGTTGTCCGATTTTCAGGTCACGATCCCGGAGCTGGGCACAATCAAGGCGCCAGAGCCGCCGATTGTCATTCTGACCTCCAACCGCACCCGTGAAGTGCACGACGCGCTTAAACGCCGCTGCCTGTATCACTGGGTTGATTATCCTGACTTCGAGCGCGAACTGGACATCCTGAACGCCCGCGCCCCCGAAGCGGCCGAAACCCTGAGCCGCGAAATCGTGGCCTTTGTGCAGCGCCTGCGCACCGAGGACATCTTCAAGAAACCCGGCGTGGCGGAAACCATTGACTGGGCCAAGTGCCTCTTGGCGCTCGATGTGATCGATTTGTCGCCAGAGGTCATCTCGGACACGCTGGGCGCAATTCTGAAATACCAGGATGACATTCAGAAACTGCAAGGCTCCGAGGCCAAACGCCTGCTCGACGAAGCCAAGGCTTCGCTCGAACCCGCATGACCTTTCTTTGTTTTAGAAATATCCCGGGGGTCCGGGGGCAGCGCCCCCGGTCGGCCATGTAATGGCCGAATACATCCCTCTTGAACTGCCCGATAATCCCCGTCTGGCGCAGAACGTCATCCATTTCGCCCGTGCCCTGCGCCGTGCAGGACTGCCCATAGGGCCGGGTCGGGTGATCGACGCCATCCGCGCCGTCGAGGCGGCGGGCTTTACCGAACGGATGGATTTCTTCTGGACGCTGCACGCCTGCTTTGTGAACCGTCCCGAACATCGTGTGATCTTTGCGCAGGTCTTTCGCCTTTACTGGCGGGACCCGCGCTATCTGGAACATATGATGTCGATGATGTTGCCAGCGATCCGAGGCGTGCAGGAGGAAAAATCCGCAGCCTCCGGCGAAAAGCGCGCAGCGCAAGCACTGCTTGACGATTTGATGCCAGAGGTGCCCGAGGCTGAACAATCCGAAGAAGGCACCGAGATCGAGATCAAATCGACCCTGACCATGTCGACCGAAGAAAAGCTTCGGACCCTTGATTTCGAGCAGATGAGCACCGCCGAAGTGGCCGAGGCCAAGCGCATGCTGACCCGTCTGACCCTGCCGGTCAAACCGATCCCGTCGCGGCGTGGCAAGGCGTCGATCTTGGGCAAACAGGCGGATTACCGGCGCACGCTGATGAAATCCATGCGGCAGGGCGGCGAGATCCGCACCATCGCCCGCAAAACGCCGCGACCGCGTTGGCCGAACCTCGTGGTGCTGTGTGATATTTCCGGGTCGATGAGCCAGTATTCCCGCATGGTGCTGCATTTTCTGCATGCGGTGGCCAATCATAAGGGTGCGGGGTGGGCGCAGGTGCATGCGTTCACCTTTGGCACACGGCTTACGAATATCACACGTCATCTGGCAACCCGTGATGTCGATGCGGCCCTCAAGGCCGCTGGTGCCGAGGCGCAGGATTGGGAAGGTGGCACGCGGATTGGCCAGTGCTTGCATGACTTCAACCGCGACTGGTCACGCAGGGTGATGGGGCAGGGGGCGGTGGTGTTGTTGATCACCGACGGGCTGGACCGTGACGATGCCGGCGCGCTGGAAAAGGAAATGGAGCGGTTGCATCTGTCGTCACGCCGTCTGATCTGGCTCAATCCGCTGCTGCGCTGGGACGGGTTTGCGCCCAAGGCGACCGGTATCCGTGCGATGCTGCCCCATGTGGACAGTTTTCGTGCCGGGCATTCGATCCAGTCGCTCGAAGAACTGGCAATCGCCATATCGCGTCCCGACGATCCGGGCGAAAAGGCGCGGCTGATGGGGATGCTTTAAGTCAAAGCGTGGCTTATGCCACCTGCTGGTGCACTTCGATCACGTTGCCTTCGGGATCCTGAAAAAACACCTGATGCCATTCCTTGGCAAAGGCGGTGCCATAGTCCGAATACGGGATGCCCTGTTCGTCGAGAATGGCCAGAAACGCCGCCAGATCATCGGTGCGAAACGCGATATGGCCCCGGTCCACCGGATTGATGACATGACCGTTCTTGAACGCGACCGTCAGATCGCGTTCGGCCAGATGCATTTGCATCTGGCCGTCGGTCGCAAAGCGGATCTTGCCATCGAACCCCCGGTCTTCGGTCGATGTGGTCCGTGGGAAATTCTCTTGGGGAACATCCCCCAGGCCCAGAACGCGGGTGTAGAAGTCGTGCATCTTATCCACGTCTTTCGAGACGTAATTGACGTGATGGAATTCGAGCTTCATATCCCCTCCACTCTGTTGAACGCGTCAGGCAAAATGGCCCGCAAAGGCGCCTTGATGCACCGCCTGGAGGTCTGCCAGAGGCGCGTCTGATGCACCGATCCGGACCGTGTCGCCGGTAAAGCGGCCAACCGTTGTGATCGGCACACCGGCCTGACCGGCCGCGATCATCAGACCTTCGGCCTGATCAAAGTTACAGGCAACCAGATAACGACCCTGATCCTCGCCAAACAGCATTGCCTGATCGGTCTCGTCGATCACCACACCCACATCTGATCCGCTGGCCATTTCGAACGCGGCCAGCGCGAGTCCGCCATCCGACAGATCGGTGCAGGCCTTGATCAGGTCGCGGTTGTCGCGGATGAAATCGCCATTGCGGCGCTCCGCAATCAGGTCAACCGCAGGGGCGTCACCATCTTCCCGGTTGAACACCTCATACAGCAGTGCCGACTGGCCCAAATGCCCCTGCGTGTCGCCAATCACCAGCGCCACATGCCCGTCACGGGCGCGGCCCAGGATCGGCTCTTCGCCCGCTGCAATAAGGCCAACAGCGCCAATGGTCGGTGTGGGCAGGATGCCCTGACCATCGGTCTCGTTATACAGGGATACGTTGCCCGACACGATGGGCATATCCAGTGCTTCGCAGGCGCGGCCGATGCCTTGCAAAGCGCCGACGAACTGGCCCATGATCTCGGGTTTTTCGGGGTTGCCGAAATTCAGGTTGTCGGTGGTTGCCAACGGCTTGGCGCCAACAGCGCAGAGGTTACGGAACGCTTCGGCCACGGCCTGTTTGCCGCCTTCGACGGGGTTTGCCTTGACATAGCGGGGCGTCACATCCGAGGTAAACGCCAGCATCTTGTCGGTGCCATGAACGCGGATCACACCTGCGCCCCAGCCGGGGCCTTCGACGGTGTCCGCCATCACCATCGTATCATATTGTTCGAACACCCAGTTGCGGGCGCAATAGTTCGGGCTGCCCAGCAATGCCTTAAGTGCATCAATCGGGTCCAGAGCAGGCACGTCTTCCATTTGCGCCGGGGCCTCGGACGGCACCCATGGCCGGTCATACTCTGGTGCAGAAGATGACAGCCGCGACAAAGGCAGGTCGGCTTTGGTTTCGCCGTTATGCACGATCAGAAAGCGATCTTCGGCAATCGTTTCACCGACAATGGCGAAATCCAGATCCCATTTGTCGAACACGGCCCGCGCTTCGGTTTCTTTCGACGGGTCCAGAACCATCAGCATGCGTTCCTGGCTTTCTGACAGCATCATCTCATAGGCCGTCATATTCGCTTCGCGCTGGGGCACCTTTTCGAGATCAAGCCGAATGCCCAATTTGCCCTTGTCGCCCATTTCAACAGCCGAACAGGTCAGGCCAGCCGCCCCCATATCCTGAATCGAGATCACCGCGCCGGTTTGCATCAACTCAAGGCACGCCTCCATGAGCCGCTTTTCGGTGAACGGGTCACCAACCTGCACAGTGGGACGCTTGTCTTCGATCGTGTCGTCAAACTCTGCCGACGCCATAGTGGCACCGCCGACACCATCCCGACCGGTTTTTGCGCCAAGATACACCACCGGGCGACCAACGCCGCTGGCGGCCGAATAGAAAATCTTGTCTGCATCCGCGAGACCGGCCGCAAAGGCATTCACAAGACAGTTGCCATTATAGGCCGGATGGAACCGGACTTCTCCGCCGACTGTCGGCACGCCAAAGCAATTGCCATAGCCGCCCACACCTTCGACGACGCCATGTACAAGCTGTCGGGTCTTGGGGTGGTCTTTTTCACCAAAGCTCAGCGCGTTCATCGCCGCAATAGGCCGCGCGCCCATTGTAAAGACGTCGCGCAGGATGCCGCCGACACCGGTTGCCGCGCCTTGATAGGGCTCGATATAAGACGGGTGGTTGTGGCTCTCCATCTTGAAGACCACCGCCTGACCATCGCCAATATCAACCACACCCGCGTTTTCACCGGGTCCACAGATGACCTGCGGTCCCTCGGTCGGCAGGGTGCGCAGCCATTTCTTGGAGGATTTATAGGAACAGTGTTCGTTCCACATGGCCGAGAAGATGCCCAGTTCGGTGAACGTGGGTTCGCGGTTCATGATCCGCAGGATCTCTGCGTATTCTTCGGCATTGATACCGTGAGCAGAGATGATCTCTTCGGTGATGGCTGGGTCTTGCATCCGGATGTCCCCGTGGGTTGCGCAGATGGCGGCGGTTTAGGCGAAACAGGGCAGGGTGAAAAGACCTTGCTGGGTTTTCACATCGCCTGCGGTGTTTTCAACATCGACAGACTATAAGGTCTGCAGCTTTGCAGATGCAGCACACCGGGCTACTACGGGGAAAGCGGACCAAATCGGTTTTGCTGGGAAATTCAACCTATGAGAGAATCTCGCATCCGCGCCCGGCACTGAATACCGCGCGGCCTGACACAGCTCTTTTCGGTTTGGCAAAAAAAAGGCCGAGCGCTTAGCTCGGCCGAAGTCCAACAGGGAGGTATGAAGATGACACACAAATCAGCGTTCCATCTCATATATGCTAAATATGTCAGCGTTCTGTGACATAGCAAGAGGTATACCCCTTAACATATGTCATTCCCGCTATGCGTGAGGCGCATGGGTCACACTTACTGTGGCTCGCCAGCCTCGATTGCTTTGCGGGTTTGGCGGTGCGTAAAGATCTCCTCTTGCACGAAATCCCGAAACGCCGCGATGCGTTTTGATTGCCGCAACTCTTCTGGATATGCAAGGAAAACAGGCACTTCCACCGATTCAATGTCACTGAGGACCCGCCGGACGGTTGGGAAATCTTCGATGATATAATCGGGCAAAACGCCGATCCCGAGCCCCGAAAGCACACTTTGCAGCACACCGAAGTAATTGTTCACCGTCAGTGTCGATTTGATGTCATAGGTCAGTAATTGCTGCACGAGCATCATGCCCGCACTGACCTGCGCTGCGCGGGGATTCTGGCAAATCAGTCGATGATTGGCGATATCTTCGATCGTTTCCGGTGTGCCATTCTGGGCGAGGTATTCCGGCGACGCGTAAAGGCGCATGCGGATCGCCATCAACCTTTTGCGGATCAGGTCCGCCTGGCTGGGCTCTTTCATCCGCACTGCGACGTCGGCTTCGCGCATGGGCAGATCAAGCACACGCTCTTCAAGCATCAGGTCGATGTTCAGATCCGGATATTTTTCATAAAGCTTGGGCAGGCGCGGAGCGAGCCAGAGTGACCCGAACCCGATGGTCGTGGTCACGCGCAATTCGCCGAACACTTCTTCTTCGCTGTCGCGAATCCGTGCGGTGGCGGCGTCAATGCGTTTGTTCATTGACCGCGTGGCGTCGAATAACAGCTCGCCCTGTTCCGTAAGAATCAGCCCGCGCGCATGCCGGTGGAACAGAACGGTGTTCAGCGAGTCTTCAAGCGCCCGGATTTGTCGCGAAACGGCCGATTGGGACAGATGTAGCGCATCCCCGGCATGCGTCAGGCTGCCGGCATCCGCCACGGCGTGAAATATTCTGAGTTTGTCCCAGTCCATAACTTATACTTTCCATCGTTATAGGCGGTTTACATGACACAAAGGAATTTATGAACGACAACTTCGGGTAACGCTGAAATTTCTAAAGAATTTAGTGGTAAGGTCAGTAATTGTGACCTAAATTTGTGTTAAACTTAAGGCACATTTTGCGCGGGGAGGCGTCAAATGACCAAAGCCGAGATTACACTGAACGATCGGTTTGACCTGTCAAAGTCACAGGTGCTGCTGAATGGAACGCAGGCGCTCGTGCGTTTGATGCTCATGCAAAAGGCCCGCGACACAGCGGCTGGCCTCAATACGGCCGGATATGTCACTGGCTATCGTGGCTCTCCTTTGGGCGCGGTCGATATTCAGATGCATCGGGCAGAGCGGTTTCTCAAAGAGGCTGATGTCACTTTCAAGGAAGGTCTGAACGAGGACCTGTCGGTGACTGCACTCTGGGGCGCGCAGCAAGCCGAACTGCGGGGAGAGGGGCGCTATGATGGCGTTTTTGGCCTGTGGTATGGCAAAGGGCCGGGGGTTGATCGGTCCGGCGACGCGATGAAACATGCGAATATGGCAGGCACTGCGCCGCTTGGTGGTGTGCTAATGGCGATGGGGGACGATCACACTGGTGAATCCTCGACCGTGCTGCACCAGTCCGAATGGGCCATGATTGATGCCTATATGCCGGTCGTATCCCCTGCCGGGGTTCAGGAAATTCTGGACTACGGCCTTTACGGGCTTGCCCTGTCGCGGTTTTCCGGCCTGTGGGTTGGTCTCAAGACTATGAAAGATACGGTCGAAGTGACCTCTGTGGTCGATGGCCGACCGGATCGTATGTCGTTCGTGACGCCAGAGATCGACATGCCAGAGGGTGATTTGAACATCCGGTTGGTCGACACGCCGCATGCGCAAGAGGCGCGGATGATCGACTATAAACGATTTGCCGCCGAAGCGTTCTCGCACGCCAATAAAATGGACAAGCGCGTCTGGGGCAAACCGGGGGCCAAGATCGGTTTTGTCGCCGCAGGTAAGAACTGGCTCGACCTTGTGCATGCGATGTCGCTGTTGGGTATCGACGCCGCCGAGGCGGAACATTTGGGCATCACCACTTATAAAGTGGGGCAGACATGGCCGCTGGATATGCGCGGCTTCCATGATTGGGCCGAAGGTCTGGACCTGATTGTGGTGGTTGAGGAAAAGCGCAAACTGATCGAAGTGCAGATTAAAGAAGCGATCTTTGATGACCGCCACGGGCGCCGCGTCTGGGGATGGCACAAAGGCGGTGGCGCGGGCTCAATGCACGGACCAGAGCTGTTTCCGACACGTGGCGCACTTGATCCGATCCTGATTGCCGAAAAGCTGGGCGAGATTCTGATTGACGAGGGCCGCGGGACTGACCGTATCAGGGCAGGGATGCAGGCCATTGACGAGGCAAGGAAAGCTGACAACGCCGAAGAGATTGCAGCGCGCCTGCCGTATTTCTGTTCAGGCTGCCCACATAATTCATCGACCAAAGTGCCCGAAGGCAGCCGCGCTTATGCCGGGATCGGCTGTCACTACATGGTTCAATGGATGGACCGCGAAACGCTGGGCTTTACGCATATGGGCGCTGAGGGTGCCAACTGGATCGGGGAATCGCTGTTTTCAAAGACGCCGCATGTGTTCCAGAACCTTGGCGATGGCACCTACAACCACTCAGGCGTGCAGGCGATCCGCGCGGCCATCGCAGCGGGGACCACAATCACCTACAAGATCCTCTACAATGATGCCGTTGCTATGACGGGCGGTCAGAAAAACGATGGTGGATTGTCACCTCAGCAAATCGCCTCGGAACTGACCGCGATGGGTGTGAAACATCTGGCGGTCGTCTATGACGAGAAAGAGGATGTCGACCTCAAGTCCTTCCCGCAAGGCATTGAATTCGCAGAACGCGCCGATTTGCAAACCGTGCAGGAGAAGTTTGCAAAGACCGAAGGTGTCAGCGCCATTGTCTATATCCAGACCTGCGCTGCCGAAAAGCGCCGCCGCCGCAAACGCGGGCAGTTTCCCGATCCTGACAAGCGTGTGTTCATCAATACGGATGTTTGCGAAGGCTGTGGCGATTGTGGTGTGCAATCGAACTGCGTGTCGATTGTGCCAAAAGAAACCGAATTGGGCCGGAAACGCGCGATTGATCAATCCTCGTGCAACAAGGATTTTTCATGCCTGAAGGGGTTTTGCCCGTCTTTCGTAACCTTGGAAGGTGCGCAGGTGAAAAAGGCGGCGACCGCCGAAGTCAACCTGCCGGATATGCCTGAACCGGACCTGCCCGCAATCTCTGGGACATGGAACATGGTTGTCACCGGTGTTGGCGGGACGGGGGTTGTCACCATCGGCGCGGTGCTGGCCCAAGCCGCTCAGATCGACGGCAAAGGTGCCGGCATGATGGAAATGGCGGGCCTCGCCCAAAAAGGCGGTGCGGTGCACATTCATTTGCGTCTGGCCAATGCCCCAGACGACATCAGCGCCATTCGTGTGGCCACCGGAGAGGCAGACGCGCTGATCGGTGGTGATCTGGTCGTCAGTGCCGGAGCCAAGACGCTGGGTCTCATGCGCACGGGCCGCACGGGTGGGGTGGTCAACAGCCACGAGATCATCACAGGGGATTTCACCCGCAATACCGAATTTGCCCTGCCCAGTGACCGGTTGCGCCTTGCTCTTGAAGCGCGGCTGCGCGAGCGGTTGGACCTCTTTGATGCCTCCGATCTGGCAAAGGCCACATTGGGCGATTCGATCTTTTCCAACATGATGATCCTCGGGGCCGCCTGGCAGCGCGGACTTGTCCCGCTGACACGCGATGCGATTGTGCAGGCGATTGATCTTAATGGTGCGGCGGCCGAAAAGAACATTCGTGCCTTCGAGATCGGTCGCTGGGCTGTCTTGCACCCGGACGACGCAGCGCGGGTTGCCGAACCCAAAGTGATCCCCTTGCCCAAGACACTCGACGAGAAGATCGCATTCAGATTTGACCATTTGGTAAAATATCAAAGCAAGCGCTACGCAAAGCGTTTTTCAAAGCTGGTCGATGGGGCCGCAGACCCACGGCTGAAAGAGGCGGTGGCGAAGGGCTATCACAAGCTTTTGGCATACAAAGACGAATACGAAGTGTCGCGCCTGCACCTTGAGACACGCGCCAAGGCGGAAGAGCAGTTTGGCGGGGATTTCAAGATGTCCTTCCACCTTGCGCCGCCCATGTTGACGAAAACGGGTCCTGACGGACGCCCAGTGAAAAAGCAGTATGGCGAGGGGATGCTGAAAGGCTTTGGGCTCTTGGCCAAGCTCAAATGGCTGCGTGGCACGCTGTTTGATCCGTTTGGCCGCACCGAAGAACGCCGTATGGAGCGCGCGCTCATCAAGCAATACGAGGCGGACATGCGAGAATGGCTGCCCAAAGCCAAGCCAGATATCATGGACGCATTGGTGGCACTGGCTGAACTGCCATTGCAAATTCGCGGCTTTGGGCCCGTGAAGCACGCCAATGCGGCCAATGCCGAAAAGCGGCGCGAAGAGCTGCTGGCGGTGCTGCGGTCTGACGGAGCAGGTCTTAAACAGGCGGCGGAGTGATGCGTCATTTGGACGTAAAAAGCCTGTTACATCTTTGCGGTTAGACTGCGTGGCGCTAGCACGGCGCCATTCATTCTGCCCCAGAGGTGCCCGGTGACGTCCTCCGCTGCACGCGATATTTCCTACGCCCATTCCGCCCGCTCCAAACCGGAGCGCGCGATGATCCGTCTGATCGAAAATGCCACTGGCAGGCTGGGCCTGATCAAACGCGCGGCAGGGTATCAGGACGAGGTCGCACAAGGCCGTGATTTCTGGGAGGTGATGGTCGACCGGTACGGGCTTGGCCTTGATATCATCGGTGGATCATTGGGCAATATTCCGCAAACCGGCCCGCTGATTGTCATTGCCAACCATCCCTACGGTATTCTGGATGGGCTGATCCTTGGGCATATCCTGTCGATCACGCGACGCGATTTCCGTATTCTGGCGCATAGTGTGTTCTGCCAATCCGAGGATTTGAAGCGCATCATCCTGCCGGTGAATTTCGACACCAGCAAAGCGGCGCTGTCGCAAAACATCGAGACGCGCAAAGCCGCGCTGAACTACCTGCAGCAGGGGGGCTGCATGGGTGTGTTTCCCGGCGGCACCGTGTCGACGGCAGCCAGACCATTTGCCAAACCGATTGATCCCGGCTGGCGCAGCTTTACGGCGCGGATGATCGCAAAATCCGATGCCACCGTGGTGCCGATCTATTTTGACGGGCACACCAGCCGCCTGTTTCAATTGGCAAGCCACCTGCACAGCACATTGCGGCTTGGCTTGCTGATCAAAGAGTTCCGCCAACGCGTTGATACGCCTGTGCAGATCGTTGTCGGCGCTCCGATCCCCGCACACGAGATTGCGGCCCGGAAAAAAGACGCAAGAGAGTTGATGGATTTTCTCCGCAAAGCCACGTATGAGCTATCTCCAACGCCGTTTGCATCATATGACTACGGCTTCGAATTTGAAGAACAACACCGGGTGCGTGGCTGACGGCCAAACGGACCGATTGTGTGAGGGCGACATGGCGGTAGGCGTATTTGACAGCGGTCTGGGTGGGCTGACGGTTCTGGACGCGGTGTCCAAGCGGCTTCCGGACGTGCCGTTTGTTTATCTGGGCGACAATGAGCACGCGCCCTACGGCGTGCGCGATGCCGATGACGTGTACACCCTGACCTGTGCCGCCACAGAACGTCTGTGGGATGCGGGATGTGATCTGGTGATCCTTGCCTGCAACACCGCCTCGGCGGCGGCGTTGCGGCGTATGCAGGAAAGCTGGATTCCCCGCGACAAGCGGGTGTTGGGTGTGTTTGTGCCCCTGATTGAAGCGCTGACCGAACGGCAATGGGGCGACAATTCCCCACCCCGAGAGGTGGCCGTGCAGCACGTCGCGCTGTTTGCAACGCCAGCCACGGTGCGCAGCCGCGCGTTTCAACGCGAACTGGCCTTCCGCGCCATTGGTGTTGACGTCGAAGCACAGGCCTGTGGCGGTCTGGTCGATGCCATCGAAGAGGGCGATATGATCCTTGCCGAGGCCTTGGTGCGCAGCCATGTCGACGCGCTAAAGCGTAAAATGCCAAACCCGCAGGCCGCCATTCTGGGCTGCACGCATTACCCTTTGATGCAAGACGTGTTTCAGGATGCGCTTGGGCAGGAGGTTGCCGTTTACAGTCAGGCCAATCTGGTGGCCGAGTCGCTGGCGGATTACCTGGTGCGGCATCCCGAAATGCGGGGGCCGGGCGATGCGTCGCTGTTCCTGACCACTGGGAACCCCAAACGCGTGTCCGATCACGCAACGCAGTTTCTGCGACGACAGATCCAGTTTGAGGCGGCCTGAACCCGCCGGTCCCACACATCCTTACGCTTTATTCATTTGTCACGGGGGAGAAACCCAATGACCTGCAAAATCGCCATCATCGGCGCAAGCGGCTATACCGGAGCCGAACTTCTGCGCCTCATTGCCACCCATCCCGACATGGAGATCGCCGCGCTGGCCGCAAATTCCAAGGCGGGGCAAACCATTGCGCAGGTGTTTCCCTTTCTGCGCCACCTTGACCTGCCACAGCTTGTGACGTGGGAAGAGATCGATTTTTCGGGCATCGATTTGTGTTTCTGCGCTCTGCCGCACAAGACCAGCCAGGAGGTGATCTCGAAACTGCCGGCGCATCTGAAAATTGTTGATCTGTCGGCGGATTTCCGGCTGCGGGATCCTGCCGCCTATGAGCAGTGGTACGGCAATCCGCATACGGCCACCGAGATGCAGAAAGAGGCGGTGTACGGCCTCACAGAATTCTACCGCGATGCCATTCGGGACGCCCGGCTGGTGGCCGGCACAGGGTGCAATGCTGCGACCGGTCAGTACATTCTGCGGCCGCTGATCACGGAAAAGGTAATCGGGCTGAATGACATCATTCTGGATCTCAAATGTGCGGTGTCCGGCGCGGGGCGGTCGCTCAAGGAAAATCTGCTGCATGCCGAGCTTTCAGAAGGTTATAACGCTTATGCTGTCGGCGGGACACATCGGCACCTGGGCGAATTCGATCAGGAATTCAGTGCCTTGGCAGGTGAAGAGGTGCGCATCCAATTCACACCGCACCTGATCCCGGCCAACCGGGGTATCCTGGCCACATGCTATGTGAGCGGTGATGCGCAATCCGTCCATAGAGCGCTTGAACAGGCCTATGCAGGCGAACCCTTCATCGAGCTGCTGCCGTTCGGAGAAACCCCGTCGACGCATCACGTGCGTGGATCGAACTTCTGCCATATCGGGGTTGCCGGCGACAGGATCGCGGGACGGGCCATCATTGTGGCCGCCCTTGATAATCTGACCAAGGGCTCGTCCGGGCAAGCGTTGCAAAACGCCAACCTGATGCTGGGGCTTGAGGAAACCGCTGGCCTGATGCTGGCCCCATGCTTCCCCTAGAAATTTATGGGTAGCGCGAAGATTCTTCGTACGAAGAATCTTGGACGCGCGAGGTTGAGAAAAAGTCAAAACAGACTGCGGCAAAATGATCTGCCGCAGTTTGCGCGGGGGCAGTCTATGCCTATATTAGCTCAGGATTGTTCGGGAGGATGCCGTGGCTTTGAAATCGTTGAAGAAACAACGCCGGATTCAGGTGATTGCGCTGGCGACGGTTGCCCTGATCCTGTCGACCGCCTTGATTGGCTACGGAATGCGCGACGGAATCAACTTTTTCCGCTCCCCAAGTCAGGTGATGGCCGAGCCGCCCGCGCCGAACGAAACATTTCGAATTGGCGGTTTGGTTGAGGAAGGCTCCATCGTGCGGGGGCAGGGCTCGACGGTGTCGTTTAGCGTGACAGATGGCGGCGCAACGGTTCCGGTGGTGTACTCGGGGGTGTTGCCGGACCTGTTCTCGGAAAACGAAGGCATGGTTGGCACGGGACGCTACATCAACGGTGTCTTTGAGGCGTCTGAAATCCTTGCCAAACACGATGAGGAATACATGCCTGCCGAGGTTGTTGATGCTCTTAAGGAGCAGGGCATCTACAAGGATCCGAACGCCGGCAGCTAAACGCGCGTCTGTCCTTCTTCTCTTTCCAAATACGCATAAAAAAACCGGGCGCGAAGCGCCCGGCCTCTCGGATTTTCCAAAGGAAAATTCGAACCCTATCCGCGCAGAATTGATCTGCCTGCATATTCCGCAGTCTCGGCCAGCGTTTCTTCGATACGGATCAGCTGGTTGTACTTGGCCAACCGGTCTGATCGCGCAAGCGAGCCGGTTTTGATCTGACCGCAGTTCGTTGCCACAGCGAGATCGGCAATGGTGGCATCCTCGGTCTCACCCGAGCGGTGTGACATGACATTGGTATAGCGCGCACGGTGGGCCATATCGACGGCCTTGAGCGTTTCGGTCAGGGTGCCGATCTGGTTCACCTTGACCAGCATCGAATTGGCGCAGCCGCGCGTGATGCCGTCGGCAAGGCGGGCAGGGTTGGTGACAAAAAGGTCGTCGCCAACAAGCTGAACTTTGTCTCCCAAGACCTCGGTGAGCATCGCCCAGCCATCCCAGTCATCTTCCGACATGCCGTCTTCGATGGACAGGATCGGATAGTCATTCACCAGTGCCTGAAGGTAAGCGACGTTTTCGTCCGATGTCAGCGTTTTGCCTTCACCTGCATAGACGTAGTTGCCGTCCTTGTAGTATTCGGTCGCGGCGCAATCGAGGGCGAGCATCATGTCATCGCCCGGCGTGTAGCCGGCTTTTTCAATGGATTTCAGAATGAAATCAAGAGCCTCGCGGGTCGATCCCAGCTCGGGTGCAAACCCGCCTTCATCCCCAAGCCCAGTAGACAGGCCCTTGGCCGACAGCTCTTTTTTCAGCGTGTGGAACACTTCGGATCCCATGCGCACAGCGTCGCGGATGTTCTCCGCCGCGACTGGCATGATCATGAATTCCTGAATGTCGATCGGGTTATCGGCATGCTCGCCGCCATTGATGATGTTCATCATCGGGACTGGCAAAAGCCGCGCCGAGGTGCCGCCAACATAGCGGAACAGCGGTTGAGCGGTGAAATCGGCCGCGGCTTTGGCGACCGCGAGGCTGACACCAAGGATGGCATTCGCCCCCAGACGCCCTTTGTTGTCGGTGCCGTCGAGTTCGATCATCGTCATGTCGATGCCGACCTGTTCGGTGGCATCAAGGCCAACAATCTCATCTGCGATTTCGCCGTTTACGGCCGCGACTGCCTCAAGCACGCCTTTGCCCATATAGCGGCTCTTGTCGCCGTCGCGCTTTTCCACGGCTTCATAGGCGCCGGTGGATGCACCCGAGGGCACTGCGGCGCGGCCAATCGTGCCGTCTTCCAGAGTGACGTCGACTTCGACGGTCGGGTTGCCCCGGCTGTCAAGAATTTCGCGGGCGTGGATGTCGATGATGATGCTCATTGCGCTTTCGTCCTGATGCAGCTGCATTTGACCGGCGGTATAGCAGGGACGGACGCAAAGTAAACGGGGTATGATAGCGCTAACGGATGGCTTGTTTGCGCTGTCGATCCTGTTCAAGCGCCAGCTTGCGTTCGCGGTAGAGCGCATAAAGCCCCGCGCTCAGGATAATTGCGGCGCCCAAGAGGGTCAGATTGTCAGGGCGTTCGCCGAAAATCAGGATGCCGAGGCTCATGGTGAAAACCAGCCGTGTGTAGCGGAATGGCGATACGATGGCCGCGGGGGCCATGCGCATCGCTTGGGTCACCGCGTAGTATCCCAAAGCAGTCACAATGATCCCGGCACCGATGTGCCATGTGGTTGTCAGGGTCATTGGGGGCGGCGTGTCGAAAAACATCATCAAGATCAGACCAATGGGAATGGTCGCCGAAAACCCCCATGTTGCCAATGAAATCGACGGAATATGCGTTGGGGCCAGTCGCGTGATCAGATCACGCAGCCCAAGCCCGCACACCCCCATGACCGCAAACAGGGCTGCGGGTTGAAAGCCGTCGGCACCGGGCCGGATCACCAATAGCATCCCGACAATGCCGGCAAAGATAGCAAGCCACCGGCGGGGGCCTACCGGTTCTTTCAGAAACAACGCTGCGCCAAGTGTGACCACCAGAGGAGCCATTTGCATGATCGCCGCGAAAAGAGACAGGGGGATGGCGCCAATAGACATCACCAGTCCAATTCCGCCAACGATCTCAAGACCGCTGCGCGCAAGCACCCAAGGGTGCAGCGCGTCACGGCTCAAAAGCTGCGCCCCTTGCCACTTGGCGATCAGGATAAAGCACATTGTTCCGCCGAGGCTCAGAAAGAACATCACGTGGCCGGGCGACAGCGTGCGTGACGACAGTTTGATAAAGACGTCACTGAGCGCCAATAGCGCCATGGCAAGGATCATCAGAAGAATGGCGCGCACGATTTGCATGACACGCAGCTACGCCTGTTTTCGGCTCAATGCCAGCCCCGTCGCAAAGACCTACTTTTTGATCGGCACGCCGTAGAGTTCCAGCTTATGGCCCTTGAGCCGATAGCCCAGTTTTGCCGCGATCTTCTCCTGCAACGCTTCGATCTCCGGGTCGACGAATTCGATCACCTTGCCGGTCTGCAGATCAATCAGATGATCATGGTGGTCGCGTTCGGCGTCTTCATAGCGTGCCCGGCCATCGCCAAAATCCACTTTTTCCAGGATGCCGGCTTCCTCGAATAATTTTACCGTTCGGTAAACCGTTGCGATGGAGATATTGGGATCGCGGCCTGATGCGCGGGCATACAGTTCTTCTACGTCGGGATGATCCGTTGCGTCCTCAAGCACCTGTGCAATGGTCCGCCGCTGTTCCGTCAGGCGCAGGCCCTGTGCTTCACACCGGGAGATGATCGTATCGGACATCGCAGCCCCTCTTGTCTTGGTGCAGACGGGTTTATCCAACTGCGCGGATCAATGCCATAAGTGGCGTGTGGATTTTTCACGCGCGGCGGCGCAGGTGCCAGAGATAGGTGGCCAAGGCGACCACCACTATGGTCCCGCCGACCAGCATGGTTGGTGTTGGCGTTTCACGGATCACCAGCCACACCCAAAGCGGACCAAGCACGGTTTCCAGCAACAAGACGAGGCTGACATTCACCGACGCCGTGTGACGCGATGCTTCGGACATCAGATAGAACGACAAAGGCAGCACAACAAAGCTGGTAAAGGCGATCGCCGAGGTGGTGCCTGACAGCATCTCTTGCGGCGAGCTCAGCGCAAAAGCAGATAGGCCCGCCAGTGCCGAACCGGAACCAACTGCGATCAGCAAAGGCATCTCTGGATTATGCCGCAGCAGTGTAAAGCTGAGCGCGAGGCTGAGGGCGACGCCCAAGCCGAAAAGGACGCCAACAAGCGCTGTCGTGGTAAAGGCCACATCGCTTTTCCCGGACATGGCAATCACGATACCCGTGCTGACCACGGCGATGGTGATCCACGTCGCGCGTTGCGTCGGTTGTCCGTAAAGCACACGCGACAGGATGGCGGCCCAGATCGGAACCGTCGCCACGGCAATCAGGACAAGTGCGACGGGAGCCAGCGAAATGGCCGGGGCAAACAGCGAGGCATTGGCCCATTGCGCTGCAACCAGTGCGATGCCTGTGCCGGATGCCAGACGCGAAAACAGCCGCATCTGTCCAAGCAGTGCGGCTGTGATCAGAAAAAAGCTGCCCATTCCCAATCCGCGCCACGCGACAAGCGGGATCGCGTCGAGACCTGATAAACGGATCAGCAGCGCATCCGGTGTCAGGATCAAGACACCGAGGCATGCCAGCAAAACACCTTTCATGAGGGCGCTTCAGGTCAGCTGTAAAGCGGCTGAACCCCCATCTGCATATGCAGCGCATTTACTGTGGGTTGATCGATCTCCATGGCGCGGGCCAGGGCGTCAAGGTACTGTGCTTCGGGCTGGGTATCGAGCCGGATCGCCATGAGAGACGCGGAATAGACCTGTGTCCGCATCGGTGCGGGCGTGTCTGCGGCGAGTGCATCAACATCGACCGGTGCTGCAAGTTGGTCCTGCACAAACGCAATGTCGTCTGCATCGGCATCGTCGCCAACCGTTTCAAGGATCTTGGCACGTTCCGCCTCGTCAATGCCGCCATCGCATTTGGCCGCCTGGATCATGGCGCGCAGCATCAGGGCTGCGGTTTCCTCGGCCTGCGGTGCGGCTGCGCCTGAGTTTGCGAACTGGTCCAGCATCCCGCCCATGTTCTTGCCATCCATCGCGGCCATGCCTCCGGCTGCGGCCAGAATACCGGCAAGGCCAGCACCGCCACCACCGCCAAGCTGGGACAGCAAGCCACCTTTGTCGCCGCTGTCCTGGCCTGCGCCTGCGGCACCGCCCATCATGGAGGACAGATCAAGACCGCCCGATTGCAGTTTGTCCATGATACCGGCCAATGGGTTTTCGCCACCGGCGCCCCCCATCATCTTGCCCATCTGGGCCTGGATTTGTGCCATCGGATTGTCGCCATCGACCTGTGCGCCGCCCATGAGCCCACCAAGCCCCTTGCCACCAGACAGATGGTCAACGCCCCGCGCTGTTGCGTATCCGATGGCCACTTTGGCCAGTGTTCCCATGAGACTCATATTCTTACTCCAACTGTTGCTTGTGATCACGATGACAGATTCGCGACCACGTGGCGAGGTTTGCTGGCACTCCGCCGGATCGGGTCATCCGGATAGCGGCGTCACGTTCCGCAAAAAGTGGCGTGTACGACCTCGTTGGCCATCGGCGCTTGCCGCAGATCGCTGTATTCGGGCTTGGCGGTATATGGATCGGCGAAGGCGGCGGACAGTCGGTTGAAGAGACTGTCATCGCCCTCTGTGGCGGCAGCGATCATCTCTTCAATACGGTGGTTGCGGGGGATGTGCACCGGATTGGCCCTTGCCATCACAGCATCCGGATCGGGTTCTTGCGCAATTCTGGCCTTCCACGCCTCTGCCCAGATGTCGAATTCCATCGTATCAAGGAAGTGGTCCCGCGCTGTGCCGTCAATCAGGCCGCGGAACGTGTTGGTAAAGTCAGCTTTGGCAGTCTCCATCGCGCCCAGAAGGTCGCCGATCAGCTTGGCGTCTTCGGGTTTGGCATGGGTGATGCCGAGTTTAGCGGCAAACCGGTTGAGCCATTCCGCGCGGATCAAATCGGGCATTGTGTGGATTTGCGCGGTGAACGGTTCAACCGATGCTTCGGGATCGGGCATCAATGACAGCAGCGCCGTGGCCAGTTGTGCCATGTTCCAGACGATGATGTCGGCCTGTGCGGCATAGCTGTACCGGCCAAACCGGTCGATTGAAGAAAAAACTGTTTCAGGATGGTAGCTGTCCATGAAGGCGCAAGGGCCATAATCGATGGTTTCGCCCGAAATGCTGCAATTGTCGGTGTTCATCACACCGTGGATGAATCCGAGGCTCAGCCAATGCGCCACAAGCGAGGCCTGCTTGCGCATCACCGCATTCAGAAAGCTGGCCGGGTCGGGTGCCTCCGGGTAGTGACGCGAAACGGCGTAGTCGAACAAGGTTTGCAAGGCTTTGGTTTCGCCGCGTGCCGCAAAGACCTGAAATGTGCCGACCCGCAGGTGGCTTTGCGCCACGCGGGTCAACACCGCACCGGGCAGGGGGCGTTCACGCACAACGGTTTCGCCTGTGCGCACCGCGGCCAAAGCGCGTGTGGTCGGGACACCAAGCGCATGCATGGCTTCGCTCACCACGTATTCGCGCAACACCGGACCCAGCCACGCGCGGCCGTCTCCCATGCGCGAAAACGGTGTGCGACCAGACCCTTTGAGCTGAATGTCGCGGCGGACACCATCGCCACCAACCGTTTCCCCCAAAAGGACAGCGCGGCCATCGCCGAGCTGCGGATTGTACTGTCCGAACTGATGACCGGCATATAGTTGCGCGAGAGGAGATGCCCCTTCGGGCACGGCGTTGCCTGCAAAGACCGCCGCAATGTTTGGATCATCCAACCCGTCAATCCCCAATTCACGGGCAAGCGGCGCGTTGATTGCGATCAGCGAGGGGTCTTTGACCGGTTCGGGTTTGACCCGCGCATAAAAGCTGTCGGGCAAGGCGGCGTAGCTGTTGTCGAAGGGAATGTGCACTGTCATGGGGTCGATATAGGTGGTCTCGGCCCGTCTCTCCAGTCCCGACGCGTCACAGTGTGCGCGACATGTAGGCGTAACCTTCCCGGATTTGGAATTTGCATCGTTGATAAAAGCGTTTGAGCGTTTCGTTCTCGAGATCAGCTTCGAGATGCAGCGCCTTGATGCCACCTTCCTTGAGCGCCTTGGACAGCCCGTTCAGCGCCTCGGATCCCATTCCGCGTTTGCGCACGGCGCTACGGACGAACAATTCGTCGACAATGGCATCCATACCGCCATATTCCACCGACCAACCAAACGAGACCACAACATAGCCAACCGGCGCACGGCGTGGACCGATCAGCCAGATTGCGCCATGCGGACTGCCTTCCAGAAGGGGAAGGATCGCGTCGTGCTGGTGTTCCGGGGTTGTGTCAAAACCCTGATGGTCATGAAACGCGGCGACCAGAGGAAGAAGTTTTGGCAGATCTTCCGGTGAGGCCAGATGCAAAGACCTCATAACCGGGCCAATCGTTCGGTCAGAAGGGTGAAAAAGCCGTCTGCGTCGATGTCACCGATAAACGTCGCATTGGCCGGGCGATCGGTTACGCCCCACCAGTCGGCAACTGTCATGCCAAGGGTCAGTTCGGACCCGGTTTCAACCTCGACATTGATATGCCGCCCGGTGAACAGGTCGGGCTTGATCAGGTAAGCGGTGACGCAGGGGTCGTGCAAAGGCGCACCGGCGCTGCCGTATTTTTCCTTGTCAAAGCGTTCAAAGAAATCCGTCATCTGTGCGACCGCGACACCAACCGGTGTCGAAAGGGCACGAAACGCGTCATTGCGTTGCGATGTCACCAGCGCTTTGTGGGTCACATCCAATGGCATCACCACAATCGGTGCGCCGCAGTCAAAGACAACCTTGGCCGCTTCGGGATCGACATAGATGTTGAACTCTGCTGCGGGCGTGATGTTACCGACTTCGAAATACGCGCCCCCCATCAGGACGATTTCCTGAATGCGTTCGGCGATGTCGGGCGCGCGTTGCAGCGCTGTTGCAATATTGGTCAGCGGGCCAAGAGGGCACAACGTGACAGTCCCAGCCGGTTCAGAGCGCAGCGTATCGATGATGAAATCGACCGCGTGCTGATCCTGCAGCGGCATGGTCGGGTCGGGGAGAGAAGGGCCGTCCAGCCCTGTCTTTCCGTGTACATGTTCTGCCGTTACAAGCTTGCGTGCAATCGGTGCGTCGCATCCGGCAAACACCTTGGTGTCGGGTTTGCCCGCCAGTTCGCAAACGATGCGCGCGTTCTTTTCGGTCAGCGGCAACGGAACATTGCCGGCCACTGCCGTGATCCCCAGAACCTCAAGGTCTTCGGGAGAAGCGAGCGCCAGCAGGATCGCTACTGCGTCGTCCTGACCGGGATCTGTGTCGATGATTATTTTACGGGGTGCCATCCGAGACTCCTTGCTTGGCGCGGTGGTGACACGCAGGTGGCGGAGGATCAAGCCAGTTGATTGGGTCGGGCGGGGCTTTGCCAGTTTTCTCGGCTGGGCATTTGCAGCATGTTGTCGGAATGGTAGACTGTGCCGATTGGTAACGAAATAAGTTTACATCTGCGTCGTTAGCGCTAACAAGGCGCTGAACGAAGCAGAATCGGAAGGACCGCGCCATGGTGTCTCGCGTTATTCCCGTTGATCCCTTTGACCTTGTTATTTTTGGAGGTACGGGGGATCTGGCCAGACGCAAGATCCTTCCCGGCCTGTTCCGACGCTTTTGCTCGGGGCAGATGCCAGAGGGGTCACAGATCATCGGAGCCGCCCGTTCCGACATGACGGATGCCGACTACCGGGGTATGGTGTCTGACGCAATTGCGGAATTTGGCGGCGGTCGTCAATGCGAGACGGGCACGCTGGATGCCTTTCTGGACGCGGTATCCTATGTCAAAACCGACGCCAAAGGCGATGGTGGCTGGGTCGAGTTGAACGGCAAGATGCGTGATGATCGCGTGCGGGCGTTCTACTTTTCCGTGGCTCCGTCTCTGTTTGGTGATCTTGCGGAACGGTTGCACCGCTTTGGGCTTGCTACACCGGATAGCCGGATCGTTGTTGAAAAGCCGTTTGGTCACGACCTTGAAACAGCCAAAGCCCTGAACGCGACATTGGCACAGCATTTTGACGAAACGCAGATTTACCGCATCGATCACTATCTGGGCAAAGAGACTGTTCAGAACCTCATGGCGGTTCGGTTCGGCAACATGCTTTTCGAACCGCTATGGAACGCACAATACGTCGATCATATCCAGATCACCGTTGCTGAAACCGTGGGTGTTGGTGGCCGTGGCGGTTATTATGACAAATCCGGCGCGATGCGGGACATGGTGCAGAACCACCTCATGCAATTGTTGTGTCTCATTGCGATGGAGCCGCCGGCAAAGTTCGAGCCGGATTCGGTCCGTGACGAAAAGCTGAAGGTGATACGAGCCCTTGAGCCTGTGGACTGGCACCACATTGTACGCGGTCAATACGGTGCCGATGCCAACGGTCCAAGCTATCGCGAAGATGTGGAAGACCCGAAGTCGCGCACGGAAAGCTTTATCGCCATGAAGTGCCATATCTCGAATTGGCGCTGGGCAGGGACACCGTTCTACCTGCGCACGGGCAAGCGGCTTAAGGCGCGCACATCGGAAATCGCCGTGGTTTTCAAAGATGCTCCACATTCGATTTTCGGCGCCGATGCGGGACGGCACCGCAATGTGCTGGCGATCCGGTTGCAGCCGAACGAAGGCATGACGCTTGACGTGACAATCAAAGAGCCGGGGCCGGGGGGCATGCGCCTGTTGGACGTGCCGTTGGACATGAGCTTTGCAGAAGCGCTGGGTCCGGATGCCGAAGAAGCGCCGGATGCTTATGAACGCCTGATCATGGATGTGATCCGTGGCAACCAGACCCTGTTTATGCGGGGCGATGAAGTCGAGGCGGCCTGGGCATGGACAGATCCTCTGATCGAAGATTGGCAGGCGCGCAATGACGTGCCCAAGACCTATGATCCCGGTAGCTCTGGACCGGAAGATGCGTTGATGTTGATGCATCGGGACGGGCGCAAATGGCGCGAGGTGAAGGCATGAGCTACGACTTTCAAACCTATCCCGACCGCGAGATGTTGGCGATGGACCTTGCCAACAAGCTGGCAGGTGACTTGCGCACCATCCTGACCCATGAAGACCGCGTTGTGCTGGCTGTCCCCGGTGGTACGTCACCGGGGCCTGTATTTGATGATCTCTGCGCTGCCGATCTGGATTGGAGCCGGGTCGATGTCATGCTGACAGATGAACGTTGGGTTCCAGAAGACAGCGATCGTTCGAACACAAGGCTGATCCGGGAACGTCTGCTGGTCAACCGCGCTGCGGCTGCGCGACTGTTGCCGCTCTACGTACCGGCGCATGAACCTGAAGAGGTGTTGGGCGAACTGGAATCGCAAATCGCGGGTGCCTTGCCCTTGGCTGTGGTGCTTTTGGGCATGGGGGCCGACATGCACACCGCGTCGATCTTTCCCGGTGCGGACCAGTTGGAGACGGCACTAGATCCTCACGGGCCGATCCTTGTTCCGATGCGCGCGCCCGGTGCGCCCGAGCCCCGGATCACGCTGAGCGCCCGCGTGCTGAACGCGGCATTGCGCAAGCATGTCCTGATTTTTGGTCAGGACAAACGCGATGCGCTCGAAGCTGCACGTGGCAAGTTGCCCGAAGACGCGCCAATCACCGCCGTCTGGGACGGCGCCACAATCCATTGGGCGGAGTGAAAGCTATGTGGGATCGTTTGAAATCTGCCGCTGACGCGGGCCGTGAGCGTTCGATTCTAGGCTTGTTGGAGGCTGACCCAAATCGCGCCGAGGGTTTCAGCATCACTGCACTGGATTTGCTGTTTGACTACTCCAAAACCCAGATCGATGCGGCCACCCGCGATGTTCTGATTGATCTTGCAAAAGCGGCAGAGGTCGAGGTGCGCCGTGATGCGATGTTCTCGGGGACCAAGATCAACGAGACCGAAGGCCGTGCTGTCTTGCACACCGCGTTGCGCAACCTTGATGGCGATGCGGTTGAGGTCGACGGTCAAGACGTGATGCCCGGTGTTCTGGAAACGCTGGCGCGGATGGAAGCCGTTGCTCAAGACGTGCGCGGGTCCGAGATCACGGATGTGGTCAATATCGGGATCGGCGGATCCGACCTAGGCCCGGCCATGGCCTATCTCGCGCTTTCGCCCTATTGCGACGGGCCGCGTTGCCATTTTGTGTCGAATGTCGATGCCGCTGATATTGCCGACACGCTACGCGGCTGCGATCCGGCGAAGACGCTGTTCATTGTTGCATCCAAAACATTTACGACAATCGAGACCATGACCAACGCGCGCACGGCGCGGGCGTGGCTGCAGGACCACGGCGTGTCGACCGATGGCCGCTTTATCGCGCTTTCCTCTAACGCGGATGCTGCCAGCGAATGGGGCATTCCACCCGAACGCGTTCTGGGCTTTGAGGACTGGGTGGGCGGACGCTATTCGATGTGGGGACCAATTGGTCTTTCTCTCATGATCGCGATCGGACCGGACGGCTTCAGGGCGTTCCTGCGCGGTGGTCAGGCCATGGACCGGCATTTCAGGTCTGCCGAACTGCATGAAAACATGCCGGTTCTCTTGGCGCTGGTCGGTATCTGGCACAATCAGGGCTTGGGCCATGCCACCCGTGCAGTGCTGCCCTATGACAACCGGCTGTCACGATTGCCTGCATATCTGCAGCAGCTTGAGATGGAGAGTAACGGCAAATCTGTTGCGATGGACGGATCGAACCTGCCGGTCAATTCGGGTCCGGTGGTCTGGGGGGAGCCGGGAACAAACGGACAGCACGCGTTCTATCAATTGATCCACCAAGGAACGCGCGTGGTGCCGTGCGAATTCATGGTCGCTGCCGAAGGGCATGAACCTGACCTGCGCCACCATCACGAATTGCTAATTGCCAATTGTCTTGCCCAGTCCGAAGCGCTGATGTGCGGACGGTCATTGGACGAGGCGCGGGCTATTATGGCCAAGAAGGGTCTGAGCGGAGATGAGCTTGAGCGTCAGGCGCGCCACAGGGTGTTTCCGGGGAACCGTCCATCCACCACGCTGATGATGCCGAAACTTACCCCCGAAGTGCTGGGGCAGATCATCGCGCTTTATGAACACCGCGTGTTCGTTGAAGGCGTTATCCTTGGCATCAACTCGTTCGATCAATGGGGCGTGGAGTTGGGCAAAGAACTGGCAACGTCGCTTGGACCTTTGGTCAGCGGTGACGCTCCGGCAGACAGCAAAGACGCAAGCACCCGTTCGCTTTTGAACTATGTAAAACGGTATTCATAAGCATTGAACGGTTTCTGAACCGTATGTCCAAGGCGTCTAGCTGCGCCTTGGAACACCATCTACATCGTGGAAATGATCCACGATATGGCGCGGGATCGGCATCCGACCGCTGCCATCGGGCTGCAAAAGCACAATCACACAGGTAAATGCTGCGCGTTTGGTGCCGTTTGCCCAGATTTCTTGCTGCATCGTGAAACTTGTCGTCCTGTAGTCGACTGACTTGGACAGGATGACGTAGTCCTCATCGGCCCGCATTTCCTGTAGCCAGTCGATTTCGCCCCGGCGGATCACAATCCGCGGTTCGACCGCATCGTCTTCATAAGCCGAAATGCCGACATGCTTGAAATAGGCAACGCGCGCGCTTTCGAACCAGATCAGGTAAGCGACGTTATTCACATGGTTCAACGGATCAAGCTCGGAAAAGCGTACCCGATCGGCAATCGCGAGAGGCCAAGGGTCCGCAATACCAAAGGCGCGTTGCTGGTCGGGGGAAAGCGGGGTCAGGTAAGGGAGGTCAGTCATAAACGCGCTCTGTCAATCCGCGCGGGGAATGTCAAACCCTGGTTCGGCAAGAGTGAAGCCTTCGAATTGAAACGCGGGACTGACGGTACAGCCCACCAGCGTCCAACCTCCGGTACTGCGTGCGGCTTGCCAGTGGTTCACCGGCACAATGATTTGGGGCATTTGGCCCTCAAATATGTCCGGGCCAAGAACGTGATCCTGTGCCGGGCCGCCATCTGTTGCCGAAAGCGACAGGATCAACGGCGCGCCTGCATAGTGGTGCCAAATCTCGGTGGCATCGACCTTGTGCCAATGGCTTGATTCACCGGCACCCAACAGAAAGTAAATACATGTGCCAGATGGCCGTCCTTCGTCGTCGGCAATCCATGTTTGCCGGTAATGTCCGCCTTCGGGATGCGGTGACAGATCAAGTCGGCGAATGACATCTTCGGCTGTTTTCAGTGTGACATCAGCGGTTTGAGGTGTGGTCATGTATATGCGCGCGCCATCTTGTGACTTCGTTAACCACAGCTTCGCAGTCTTTGCGATCAGGAGCAATCGGAGGAGCGCAGATGGTATCGCAAAAGCAGGACGTGCACAACATCGCGCAAGAGATCGTGGCCCGAGAGGGTGGCTATGTAGACGATCCCGATGATCCGGGCGGGGCAACCAAGCACGGTGTGACGATACACACGATGCGGCGTCTGGGAATTGATGTGACAGGGGACGGGCAGGTGACCAAAGCAGATGTAAAACGCCTGACCCAAGATCAGGCGATATCGATATTCATCGAACATTACTTCACCCGACCCAGAATTGCAGAATTGCCCGCGCCGTTACAGGCCAGTGTTTTTGACATGTACGTGAACGCCGGAAGCAATGCGGTCAAAATCCTGCAGCGTCTGCTGTCAAAGATGGGATTTGGCGTTGCATCAGATGGGGTGATCGGGCCCAAGACGATTGCGGCAACGGCACGGGCACATGCGGCGGCGCCGGACCATTTGGTGGATGCGTATGGCATCGAACGGCGAAATTACTATTTCGCTCTGGCAGACCGCCGTCCGGCGAGCCGCAAATACGCGCGGACCCGCAAAGGCGGCAAGGGGGGGTGGATCACCCGCGCCGAGGCCTTCATGGCCCGGCGATATCATCTGTCGACAGCCGCATTTCAGCAGAGGATTGCGACATGGGGTTGATCGAACAGGTGTTCTCGCTGGTTTTTGGGTCCGGTCGCAACGCGCTCAGAGAAACGGTTGAGGTGTTCCGACCCAATGCAGAAGCAGAGGCGCAACGCAGTCACGATCATCAGTCTGCCTCTTTGACCCAGTTCGGCGCAGAGTTTTACGCGCCCCAGCGGGGGTGGTTTGATCGTTTGATGGATGCGCTCAACCGTGTGCCACGTCCGGCGATGGCGCTGGGCACGCTGGGCCTGTTTATCGCGGCCATGGTTGATCCGGTGTGGTTTTCTGCCCGGATGGCAGGCATTGCCTTGGTGCCCGAGCCACTTTGGTGGTTGCTGGGTGCGATTGTCAGCTTTTACTTCGGGGCTCGGCATCAGGCCAAGGGGCAGGAATTTCAGCGTGATCTGGTCAGGCGGATTGCACCGCAAGACCTTCCCGGTGCCCCCCGGTCCAAGCCCGAAGCGCTTCAGGCCGAGGCACCGCAAGATGGAAATGCGGCACTGGACGAGTGGCGGCTGAAACGGGGCGGCAGGTGACCGGACCGGTTGCGACAATGTGAACAAGTAATCCAGTCGAAACGCATTGGCCGTGGCGCGTGCCACGCCTATAGTATGACCCATGGTTACAGAACTCGGTCATTTCGCTCTTATCCTCGCGTTCCTTGTCGCGATTGTGCAATCTGTCGTTCCCCTCGTGGGGGCGCACAAACGTTGGCCCGGTTGGATGGCTGTGGCCGAACCGGCTGCGACGGTTCAATTCCTGCTGACGGCCTTTGCTTTTGCGGCACTTACATATGCCTTCGTCACGTCCGATTTTTCGCTGCGCTTGGTCTGGCTGAACAGCCATTCGGCCAAGCCGATGCTGTATAAAATCAGTGGTGTCTGGGGCAATCACGAAGGCTCCATGTTGCTGTGGGTGCTGATCCTGACCTTGTTCGGTGCTATGGCCGCGTGGTTCGGCAAAGGCTTGCCACCAACCCTGCGTGCCCGTGTTCTTGCGGTGCAATCCGCTGTCGCCGTTGCCTTTTTCGCCTTTATCATATTCACCTCCAACCCGTTCCTGCGCCTTGCTGTACCGCCCTTTGACGGGCAGGATCTCAATCCGCTGCTGCAGGACCCCGGTTTGGCCTTCCACCCGCCATTTCTGTATCTGGGCTATGTGGGTCTCAGCATTTGCTTCAGCTTTGCGGTTGCCGCCCTGATTGAAGGGCGTGTCGACGCGGCATGGGGCCGTTGGGTGCGCCCGTGGACTCTGGCCGCTTGGGTCTTTCTGACCATCGGGATCGCACTGGGGTCGTGGTGGGCGTATTACGAACTTGGCTGGGGCGGCTTCTGGTTCTGGGATCCGGTCGAGAATGCGTCCTTCATGCCATGGCTCTTGGCCGCAGCCTTGCTGCACTCGGCCATCGTGGTTGAAAAGCGCGAAGCGCTGAAAAGCTGGACCATCCTGTTGGCAATCTTGGCATTCGGCTTTTCACTGATAGGTACATTCATCGTTCGGTCCGGCCTGCTCACCTCGGTCCATGCCTTTGCCAATGACCCGGAACGCGGC
Organism: Marivita sp.; assembly: GCA_043585115.1. GTDB lineage: Bacteria > Pseudomonadota > Alphaproteobacteria > Rhodobacterales > Rhodobacteraceae > Marivita. The sequence goes on along the minus strand of CP121326.1, from coordinate 728,591 downwards.
GTGTTCATCCTGATGATCATGGTGTTCTTCACCGGTGGTGCACTGACCCTCTTTGCAGCCCGTGCCAGCACAATGGAAGCCAAAGGCGTCTTTGGCGTGGCCAGCCGCGAAAGTGCGTTGGTGGCCAATAATGTCATTCTTGCAGTGAGCTGTTTTGTGGTGTTTGTCGGCACGCTTTGGCCTGTCGTCGCCGAAATGTTCTTTGATACCAAACTCAGTGTCGGACCGCCGTTCTTTAACATGGCTTTCACGCCGTTCATGGTTGTCCTGGGCCTGTTGCTGCCTCTTGGCTCAATGCTGAGCTGGAAACGGGCCAAGGTACAGCGGTCAATCAAACAGCTTGTTCCCGGCTTTATCCTGAGCGTGCTGCTTTTGGGTCTTTTCTGGACCATGCAAACCGGTAACAGCCTGTTAGGCCCGGTTGGCGTGTTCCTCGCGTCCTGGATCATCTCGGGCGCGGTTCTGGACCTGCTCAATCGCACTGGCAAGTCTCGTGATCTGTCCCGCCTGTTCCGTCTGCCACGTGCGGATTGGGGCAAGGCAACGGCACATATCGGTCTTGGCATCACAATGGTCGGGATCGCCGGTCTTATGGCGTGGCAAGAAGAAGACATCCGCGTTGCACAGATTGGTGAGCCGTTCCAGGTGGGTGATTTCGAACTTGAACTGGCGGCTGTCAATCAGGTGCGTGGGCCGAACTACTTCTCGACCATGGGCGACGTGATCGTGCGTCAGGACGGAGAACAAATCGCCTTCCTGAACCCCGAGAAACGCAACTACCCGGTAGCCCAGATGCCCACAACCGAAGCGGCGATTGATTATCGTTTCTTGCGTGACGTCTACGTGGTGATCGGGGATCAACAAGATGACGGTGGTTGGGTGGTCCGCACCTATGTGAAGCCGTTGGCGAACTGGATTTGGGCGGGCACTATCCTCATGGCGCTTGGCGGTATCCTGTCGCTTTCGGATCGTCGTTATCGGGTTGCAGCGGGCACACGGCAGCAAACCTCACCACAAGGGGTTCCGGCGGAATGATAAACCTTCGGAACCTCTGGTCCTGTATGCGGGCCGTGCCGTTGATCCTGTGTCTGGCGTTGACCGTGCCACTGGCGATCCCAGCATATGCGGTGCAGCCGGACGAGGTGTTGGATGATCCCGTCCTTGAAAACCGCGCGCGTGAGCTGTCCAAAGGCTTGCGCTGCGTGGTGTGTCAGAACGAGAGCATTGACGAATCCCATGCCGATCTGGCGCGGGAATTGCGTCTGGTCGTGCGCGAACGCCTTGTCGCGGGCGACAGCGATGAACAGGTTCTTGACTATCTTGTCGAACGCTATGGCGAGTTTGTCTTGCTGAAGCCCCGCACTGACGGTTGGAACATGATCCTCTGGCTGTCTGGTCCTGCGCTGTTCTTGTTGGCACTTGGTGTGGGTGTGGCCTACGTCCGCAACCGGTCCACTGCCAGCGCATCAACAGAGGTCGGATTGTCCAGCGATGAGGAAGCCCGGCTTAAGGAAATTCTGAAAGACTCATAAATGCGGCCGGTGTGACGCCGCGTTGACCTTTGCCAAACCGGGGTATCCCGTGTTTGATGCGAGCAATATCTTTCAGGAGTGCCCGGCGCATGAATTACGACACGATCACCTTTGACATCACCGACGACATTGCGACGGTCACCTTGAACCGTCCCGATGTCATGAACGCACTCAACACACAGATGCGGGCCGAGATCACAGATGCCGTGCTCGAAGGTGGCAAATCTGCACGGGTCGTTGTGCTGACAGGCGCTGGTAAATCCTTTTGTTCCGGCCAGGATCTTGGCGATCGCGCGAATGCTGCGAACCTTGATCTCGAACGGACGCTGCGCGACGAATACGTTCCGATGCTGCGGGCGATCTATGACTGCCCCGTGCCTACGATCAGCGCGGTCAACGGGGCGGCAGCAGGGGCAGGGGCCAACCTTGCTTTGGCGGCTGATATTGTGATCGCCACGGAGTCCGCATTCTTTCTGCAAGCTTTCACACGGATTGGTCTGATCCCGGATGCGGGCGGCACCTATTACCTTCCGCGCCAGATGGGCCTCGCCAAGGCCATGGGCGCGGCACTGTTCGCGGACAAGATCACGGCACGACAGGCAGATGACTGGGGTATGATCTGGGAGGCCGTGTCCGACGCGAGCTTTGTCGATCACTGGAAATCGCGCGCCCTGCACCTCGCCAAGGGCCCGACAGCGGCCTATGCGCGGGTTAAACAGTCGATCCGCGCCTCTTTTGATAATGATCTTGAGGACCAGCTTGCGCTGGAAGCCAAGCTTCAGGGGCAGTGCGGCCAGACGCGCGACTTCAAAGAAGGCGTTGTGGCGTTCCTCGAAAAGCGTCCCGCACAGTACGAAGGCCGGTAAGCGCCGCGCATGCTAAGCCGCGTGTTGGTTGGGCTTGAGGGTGAAATAGACGCTGTCCGTCCACACCCCATCAACACAATATGTGTTCTTCGCCTCGCCGGTCTTCACGAAACCGGCGGCGCGCAATGTGGCAACTGAGCCTGCGTTCATTGGATCGGCATCCGCCGTCAGTTGCGGGTAGCGCAATTCATCAAAGAAATAGGGAATCAGCGCGGCAAGCGCTTCGGACATGATTCCTTGCTGCCAGTGGTCCGAGTGCAGCAGAAACCCCACCTCATCCCCCATATGCACCCCGGCGCAGCCGATCGCATGACCGCCATATTCAATGACGAAATAGGTGACCACCGGCTCGGATGACGCGATCAGGCGGTCCAGATGGCGGCGGGTGAGGGCGATGTGATCATGCGGAGGTGTAGACCAGTAGCGCATCACGAGCGGGTCGCTGTAGACCGCATGCAGATCGTCCAGATCCGCGACGCGGGCCTTGCGCAATACCAGCCGTTTTGTAATCAAATGGGTCATATGAAAAAGGCCGCCCGAAGGCGGCCTTTCCTTTAAAATCAGCGCTTCTCGATATCGACATAGTCGCGCATTGTCTCGCCTTGGTAAAGCTGGCGCGGACGGCCAATCTTCATCTGCGGATCGGCGAGCTGCTCTTTCCACTGGGAAATCCAGCCAACCGTCCGGCTCAGCGCGAAAATCGGCGTGAACATCGAGGTCGGGAACCCCATCGCCTCAAGGATGATGCCCGAATAGAAGTCGACATTTGGGAACAGCTTTTTCTCGGCGAAATACGGATCGGCAAGCGCAGCCTTTTCCAGTTCCTTGGCGGTCGCAAGGATCGGATTGTTTTCAACACCAAGCAGGTCGAGCACTTCGTCTGCCGACTGCTTCATCACGGTCGCGCGCGGATCGAAGTTTTTGTACACGCGGTGGCCAAAACCCATCAGGCGGAACGGATCGTTCTTGTCCTTGGCGCGGGCGATGAATTCCGGAATGCGGTCTGGCGTGCCGATCTCCTTGAGCATCTCAAGACACGCCTGGTTTGCACCGCCATGCGCCGGACCCCAAAGGCAGGCAATACCAGCCGCGATACACGCGAACGGGTTGGCACCCGAGGACGACGCCAGACGCACGGTCGAGGTCGATGCGTTCTGTTCATGGTCGGCATGCAGGGTAAAGATTCGGTCCATCGCACGTGCGAGGATGGGATCAACCTGATACTCCTCGGCAGGGACCGCAAAGCACATGTGCAAAAAGTTCGCGGCGTAATCGAGATCGTTGCGCGGATAGACGAAAGGCTGACCAACCGAATATTTATAGGCCATTGCCGCAATCGTCGGCACCTTGGCGATCAGGCGATGCGTTGCAATCTCGCGCTCGCGTTCGTTGGTGATGTCGGTGCTGTCATGATAGAACGCCGCCATCGCGCCAACTGCGCCCACCATGATCGCCATCGGATGCGCGTCGCGCCGGAAACCACGGAAAAAGTTGTGCATCTGCTCGTGGATCATCGTGTGATGCGTGATTGTCTTTTCGAACTTTTCAAGCTCGTCAGCCTTGGGCAGGTAGCCATACAGCAGCAGATAGCACACCTCGAGATAATGCGATTTTTCCGCAAGCTGGTCGATCGGATACCCGCGGTGCAGCAACTCGCCCTTGTCACCATCGATAAAGGTGATGGTGCTGTCGCAGGCGGCGGTCGACGTAAAACCGGGGTCATACGTGAACACGCCCGCCTGGGCATAAAGTTTGCGAATGTCGATCACGTCAGGCCCGGCTGTGGGCGTGTAGATCGGCAACTCATAGGTGTTGTCACCAATGGTCAATGTCGCGTTTTTAGAGGTGTCTGACATTCGTGGTCCCTTCGTCTCATTGCTCTGAACGAAGGTTCAGAGCCAGCTATCCCAAGCTTAGGGACGCCACACCGCTATGGTGGCAATCGCGCCCTTAAGCGGCTGCTTCTGTCAAGCGGGCGACGGTTTCGTCGCGCCCCAGAACCAGCATCATATCGAACACACTCGGCGTCACAGCCCGGCCCGCAAGCGCTGCCCGCATCGGGCCCGCCAGCTTGCCAAACTTTGTCCCTTGCTCTTCCGCAAAACGGGATGTGACAGCTTCAAGCTCGTCGCGGGTCCAGCTAGCATTTTGCAACTGCGGCGTCAACGATTTCAGTATACCACGGGATACCGCATCCAGTTGCTTGGCCGCTTTTTCGTCCGGTTCAATCGGACGGCTTGCGAGAATAAAGTGACCCTTTTCAATAAGTTCAGGGAAAGTGCGCGGCCGTTCCTTGAGGCAATACATCGCACGGCCCATACCATCCGATTGCGCATCCGTCAGGGCGGGCGCGTCTGCGGCGTCGAGATATGCCTTCAATTCATGCAGCAGTGCAGCATCCTCCGACACGGCGATATGTTGACCGCTCAGATTCTCGAGTTTCTTAAAGTCGAACCGCGCCGGAGATTTGCCGATTCCGTTCAGATCAAACCATTCTTTTGCCTGATCATCGGTAAAGAATTCGTCATCACCGTGGCTCCAACCCAAGCGCGCAAGGTAATTGCGCATGCCTGCCGCCGGATAGCCCATGGCCTGATATTCCTCGACACCAAGCGCCCCGTGACGTTTCGACAGCTTTTTGCCATCAGGCCCATGGATCAACGGAATATGTGCCCAGACCGGAACATCCCAGCCCATCGCCGTGTAAATCCCCATCTGTCGCGCGGCATTGTTGAGGTGATCATCGCCCCGGATGACATGGGTCACGCCCATATCGTGGTCATCGACCACAACCGCCAGCATGTAAACCGGTGTGCCGTCCGACCGTAGCAAGATCATATCGTCAAGCTGATCATTGCGAATGGTGACATCGCCCTGCACCTCGTCGCGGATCACCGTGCTGCCATCGGTCGGTGTTTTGAGGCGGATCACAAAAGGCGCATCAGGGTGGCTGTCGGGATCGGCGTCGCGCCACGGGCTTTGGAACAGCGTCGACTTGCCTTCGGCGCGGGCAGCTTCACGAAACGCTTCGATCTCTTCCTGGGTCGAAAAGCATTTATACGCAGCACCTTTGGCCAAAAGCGCGTGCGCCACTTCGGCATGGCGCTCTGCACCGGCGGCCTGACTGACCACCTCTCCGTCATGGTCCAGCCCAAGCCATGCCATTCCCTTGAGAATCGCAGCTGTTGCTTCGGGTGTCGACCGCGCGCGGTCTGTGTCTTCGATCCGAAGCAGGAACTTTCCGCCACGGCCCCGCGCATAGAGCCAGTTGAACAGCGCCGTGCGCGCCCCGCCGATATGCAGGTAGCCGGTGGGTGATGGGGCGAAACGGGTGACGATCTGGCCGGACATTGGGCGCATTTACCTTTCGATAACTGTCTAGGGGATAACTTAAGGCTCTCTTAACCAGCACCATCCACGGGGGCAAGTATGGCGCGCGTTTGGTCAATGGTCCCCGACGGGCTTCTGGCGCAACGCGGAACGTTGTTTCCGTTCGTTCCGGTGTTCCTCGGGGTGGGCATTGGCCTTTATTTCTCGTTGTTGATCGAGCCGCCGATTTGGGTGCTTGCTACCTTTGGCATCAGCGGCGCGGCGATGCTGGTCTGGCATCTGCGCAGCCGGTCCGCCTTTGCCCCGTTGATCTGTGGCATGGCAATGGTGGCGCTTGGGCTGTCCCTCGCTGGCACACGCGCTCATTTGGTGGCCGGGCCGGTGCTGGATTGGCGCTATTACGGCCCTGTGACGGGCAGGGTGGTCGCAATCGACCGGTCCGCCTCGGATGCCCTGCGCATCACGCTGGATCGTGTCTGGCTGACCAATGTGCCTTTGAAGGAAACACCCAAGAGGGTGCGTCTGTCCCTGCATGTCAAAGCACAAAGCCTCAGGCCCGAGCCGGGTATGACCCTGATGACCACCGCGCATCTTGGCCCGCCCGGCGGCGCGGTTGAACCCGGTGGTTTTGATTTCCGCCGACATGCGTGGTTCCTGCGTCTGGGTGCGGTTGGGTATACCCGCGTGCCCTTGGTTCTGTGGGAAGAGGCAGGCCGTGACCGGTTTGTCTTTCAGACCCGCATGGCGATTTCCACACGTGTACAAGCCGCGCTGCCCGGCGCTACGGGGGCCTTCGCCACGGCGATCATAACAGGAGACCGCAGCGCCATACCCCAGCCTGTGTTGCAAGCCCTGCGAGACACCAATCTTGCACATCTGTTGGCCATTTCCGGCCTCCATATGGGATTGGTCAGTGCCTTTGTTTTTGCCGTTCTTCGGCTTGGATTGCTCTTGACACCGATGGGTTTGCGCTGGCCGATCAAGAAAATTGCAGCGGCCGGTGCGCTGGTCGTGGCCGCCATTTACCTCGCGCTATCAGGGGGCAATGTCGCCACCGAGCGCGCTTTTGTGATGGTTGCGGTCATGTTGCTTGCGGTCATGGTGGACCGCCGCGCGATCTCTTTGCGGGCTGTGGCGCTGGCGGCGCTGATTGTGCTGGTGTTGCGACCCGAAGCGCTGATGGGGCCGGGCTTTCAGATGTCATTTGCGGCGACAACCGCACTTGTTGCACTCTTCAGTGCCATTCGTGACAGCACATATGACCTGCCGCGTCATCGCCTCTTGCGTGGGATCGCCTCGGTGGTTTTGTCCTCCGCCATCGCGGGCGCCGCCACCGCGCCTTTTGCCATGGCACATTTTAACCAGATCGCTCAATTCGGTCTTATTGCGAACCTCGTTACCGTGCCCTTGATGGGGCTCCTCGTGATCCCTTCGGCGGTTCTGGCTATTCTACTGATGCCTTTCGGGGTCGAAGCGATTGGATTGGCTTTGATGGGGGTTGGTCTTGACTGGATTCTTGCGGTGGCGCAATCCATGGCGGGCTGGTCTGGCGCGGTGCGCCCCGTGATGACACCTGCTCCGGTTGTGGTCCCGCTCATCGCGCTTGGGGCACTTTTCATCATCATTTGGCAAGGTGTGGTGCGATGGTTGGGCCTTGCGCCGCTGGCAGTCGCTCTGTTGCTCTGGGTGCAAGCAGAGCGCCCACCGATCCTCGTGGCCGAAGGCGGTGCCCTGGTTGGCGTGATGACTGATGAGGGACGGGCCGTATCGCGCGCCAAAGGGGCGGGGTTTGTCGCGCGCGTGTGGCTTGAAAACGATGGGCAGGGCCTTGACCAATCCGCTGCTGCCGCCTTGTGGGACGGGGCGGCGCTCCCGATCTGGCACGTCCATGGTAAACGCAACGCTGCCGCGTTTATGGGCTGTTCCGATGGTGCCCTTGTCATTGTCAGTGCAAAACTGCCGGACACACGATCCTTAACAAACTGCACGGTTCTTGATGCCAGTGATTTGGATGGATGGGGCAGCCTGTCGATCACACAGGCGGGCAAGGGGCGGTGGCACATAGAAAAGGCGCGCGACCGGTCTGGCGCACGCCTTTGGAATGATAGATCTGTGCGCGAGGGTCAGTAAGTTCGGATCAACCCCACCAACCGCCCCTGCACCTTGACCGACCCAACGGGAAGGATGCGCGGCTCATAGGCCGGGTTCGCGGCTTCAAGGATGATGCTTTCACCTTTGCGCTTGTAGCGTTTCAGCGTTGCTTCATACCCTTCGACCTGCGCCACAACGATATCACCGTTATCCGCGCTTGCGGTTTCCCGAATAACCACGACATCGCCATCGTTGATCCCGGCATCGATCATCGAATCGCCTTTAACTTCAAGTGCATAATGCTTGCCATTGCCCGACAGCATCGCCCCCGGCACGGCCACGGATGGCGGCACGTCATTGATCGATTCAATCGGAACACCAGCAGCAATCCGCCCCATCAACGGCACACCGGTTGCATCAACCCTGTCCACCGGAACAGCATTCGCAGGCGGCGGCACATCGGGCAAACCCCCGTCAATGACCTCGGGTGAAAAGCCCGGCTGTTTCGCGGCCAGCGTATCGGGAAGTTTCACAATTTCGATCGCCCGCGCGCGATGCGCCAGGCGTCGGATAAATCCGCGTTCTTCCAATGCGGTAATCAGGCGATGGATGCCCGATTTCGACCGCAAATCCAGCGCCTCTTTCATTTCGTCAAAGCTTGGCGGGACACCGTCGCGTGCCACGCGCTTGCTGATAAATTCCAGCAGGTCGAGTTGTTTCTTGGTCAGCATTGTCTGCCTCCGCTCGTATGATCCTCACTATTTGTTCTACTGTTGTTCCTGTTTTGTGTCAAGAATCAGTAAACAGCGGCTCAATTCAGCGAATGGGCAGGTACTCTACGATATCACCGGCGCTGCGCGGTCCGTCCTTGGGGGTGCGGACGATCAATGCATCGGCCTGACCCAAAACACTCAGCAAAGAGCTGTCTTGCGATCCAAAAGCGACCAGCCCGCCATCTTCAAACCGGGCACGCATGTAATGTTCGCGCGGTCCATTGGCTGGCAGGTCTTTTGCCAAGGCGGCGGTTTTGCGCGGCGCGGGCGTTGAAGGCAGCCCAAGCATCGCACGGACAACAGGGGCGACAAAAACATGCCCGCAAACCATGGCCGATACCGGATTTCCGGGAAGCCCGATCATCATCGCGTCACCAAATCGGCCAGCCATCAAGGGCTTGCCCGGGCGCATGGCGACTTTGTAAAAACTTTGGTCAAAGCCAAGCTGAGGCGCCAGATTTGCCACAACATCATGGTCCCCGACCGACGCACCGCCAATTGTCACAATCAGATCAGCGCCGCGTGCCAGATCAAAGGCCGTGCGCAATGATGCTTCATTGTCGCGCGCAATCGGCAACAAACGCGGCTCTGCCCCCAAATCGCGCATGAGCGCATGCAATCCCATCGTATTCGACGCGATGATCTGGTCGGGACCGGGCATTTCCCCCGGCATGACCAATTCATCACCGGTCGAGATCAGTGCAACTTTGGGCCGCCGTGCCACGGGCACGTCTGCTATGTTCATCGACGCCATCAGCGCAATGTCGTTTGCGCCAATGATGCGCCCCGCACCAACTGTGTCTCCGATACGGAAATCGCCACCCGCAGGGCGGATATGCGTATTTTCCTCGGGGTGATCGCCGATGGTGATCCAGTCACCATCACGGGTGACGTCTTCTTGGATGACAACGGTCTTCGCGCCAGTCGGCACAGGCGCGCCTGTGAAAATCCGCACCGCCTGGCCCGCATGCACCGGCTGGTCAAACCCATGCCCGGCAGCAGATTCTCCGATCACCTTGAGCCGCAGACCCGGTTGGACGTCGGTAACGGCGTAGCCATCCATTGCGGATCCGTCAAAGGGCGGCTGGTTGCGGGTTGCGGCGACATCCTGTGCCAAAACCCGCCCGTGCGCCTGCAACAACGGAACCGTCTCGTCCCCAAGCGGGCGTGCAAGTGTGAACAGCCGGTCAAGCGCCTCTGCTACCGAGATCATCCCGCCTCGTACCGCCCTGATTTGCCACCATCCTTGAGCATGACGCGAATGCCGGTGATCTCCATCGCCTTATCGACCGCCTTGGCCATGTCATACACGGTCAGCGCGGCTGTCGACACAGCTGTCAGCGCCTCCATCTCGACACCTGTCTGGCCGGTTGTCTTGACTGTTGCCTCGATCCGCAAACCGGGCAGGTCGGGAGCAGGGGTCAGTTCAACCGCCACCTTTGTCACGGGCAGCGGATGACAAAGCGGTATCAGTTCGGGCGTTTTCTTGGCCCCCATGATCCCGGCAAGGCGGGCCACGCCGATCACGTCGCCTTTCTTGGCCCGACCTTCCGTGATGATGTCAAAGGTCTCTTGCGCCATACGGATATAGCCCTCGGCCACCGCCACGCGCGACGTGACGGCCTTGTCCGACACGTCCACCATATGGGCATCGCCTTTGGCGTCGAAATGCGTCAGCCCGCTCATGCCGCCACCGGGTCTGCCAGCAGCGTGCGCGTGGCTTCTGTGACGTCGGCCTGCCGCATCAGACTTTCGCCAATCAGGAAACTGCGCGCCCCGAAACCGGCCATGTCGGCAAGGTCGGCGGGGGTGAACAGCCCGGACTCGGAAATCAGCATCCGGTCTTTCGGGGCATGTTTTGAAAGTTCACGCGTTGTCTCAAGAGTCGTCTCAAAGGTCTTGAGATTGCGATTGTTTACACCAATCAACGGTGACTTCAATTCAAGCGCGCGGTCCAACTCTGCGCGGTCATGCACCTCGATCAGCGCATCCATGCCCCAGGCAAAAGCGGCGTTCTCCAATTCGGCAGCCTGAGCGTCGGAAACGCTGGCCATGATGATCAGAATGCAGTCGGCATGCAGGCTGCGTGCTTCGGCAATCTGATAGGTGTCGTACATGAAATCCTTGCGAAGCGCCGGCAGCGATGTCGCCTGCCGTGCGGCCACCAGATACGACTTGTCGCCCTGAAAACTGGGCGTGTCTGTCAATACCGACAAGCATGTCGCGCCGCCCGCCTCATAGGCTTGTGCCAAACTGGCCGGTTCGAAATCTGCGCGGATCAATCCTTTGGAGGGCGATGCTTTCTTGACCTCGGCAATCAAGCCATATCCGCCGGTCTGGGCCGTCCTGAGCGCAGCACCGAACGGGCGGATCGGGTCGGCGGCTTTCGCGGCCGCCTCCACATCAGCCAAGGGCACGCGCGCTTTGTCAGCGGCCACTTCTTCCAGCTTATAGGCTTTGATCTTGTCGAGAATGGTTGCACTCATGGGCTCGTCCAATTGATCGGGGCATGTCCTTGCTCTTTAAGCCACGCATTCACGGTCGAAAAGGGGCGCGACCCGAAAAACCCGCGCCGTGCCGACAACGGTGAGGGATGCGCGCTTTGCAGAACCAGATGTCCGTGCCCCTCCAGCCGCGGCGCGTGGCGGCGCGCGTCATTGCCCCAAAGCACAAAGGCCCGCGGCCGGTCCGCCAGCGCGTCCAAGACCTGCGGCACCAGCTTTTGCCAGCCAAGCCGCCGATGCCCTCGGGGGTCTCCTGCCGGTACAGTCAACACATCGTTCAACAGCAGAACGCCCTGTCGGGCCCAGAAACGCAGGTCACCAGTCGGGGGAGTGCTGCCGATATCGGCATCCATCTCTTTGAATATATTGCCCAAAGAACGCGGCAACGGTGAAACGTCAGGGGCCACTGAAAACGCAAAGCCATGCGCGTGACCGGGTGTCGGATACGGGTCCTGTCCAAGAATGACGACCTGAACTTGATCCGGCCGACAAGAGGCAAGCGCGGCAAAAACCTGATCTGAGGGCGGCAGAACGCAACGTGCCTCACCGGCGATGTCTTTACAAATTGCCGGAAAGTCGTCCGTGAAAAAGGCCAGATGCGCCCAGGCAGGTGGCGTTAGCATAACCCGTGTCCCCGGCTTCTCTGGGTCAAAAATACCTCGGGGTCTGGGGCAGCGCCCCAGGTTTTTCCGGGTACGGAAAAACACCGATGCGTCACCGCATCGTCTGCCTTCCGAATGTCACCCCTCACGCCGATTGGGTCACGCGCGCAAGTGTTTCGACCCGTGCTTTGGCCGCGCCACTGTCGATACTTTCCGCGGCCATTTCGGCGCCGGATTTCAAATCGTCGGCCTTGTCTGCCACGACAAGCGCCGCCGCTGCGTTCAGCAGCACCGCATCGCGATAGGCGGTTTTGGCGCCATCCAGCAGGTCCCGGAAGGCGGCTGCGTTCTCGGCGGGCGTTCCGCCCAGAATTTCGCGGAACGGATGCGCCGGCAATCCGGCGTCCTCGGGATGCACCTCTCGGCCCCGGATCTGCCCGCCATCGAGAACCGCAACCTGTGTCGGCTCCGAGATCGAGATCTCGTCAGTGCCGTCGCCACCATGCACCAGCCATGCCTTTTCGGCCCCCAACTCCTTAAGCGTTTCTGCCATCGGATAGATCAGGTCGATGGCAAACGCACCGGTCAGCTGACGTTTGACGCCTGCCGGATTGGTCAGGGGGCCAAGGATGTTGAAGATCGTCTTTGATCCCAGTTCCTGACGCACCGGCATCACATGCTTCATCGCGGGGTGATGCATGGGTGCCATCATGAATCCGATCCCGGCCTCGACCAGTGCGCGTTCCACGATTTCAGGACCGACCATGACGTTGATGCCCATCTCGGTCAGCGCATCTGCCGCGCCAGATTTCGACGACAGATTGCGGTTGCCATGTTTGGCGACCGGCACACCGGCTCCGGCCACCACAAAGGCCGTCGCGGTCGAGATATTAAGCGTCCCCATACCGTCACCGCCGGTGCCGACAATGTCCATCGCGCCCTCAGGGGCTTTGACGGGGGTGCATTTCGCCCGCATCACCGCCGCCGCTGCGGCATATTCCGAAACCGCCTCACCGCGCGCGCGCAGCGCCATCAACAGACCGCCGATTTGGGCCGGTGTGGCCTCACCGTTAAACAGAATCTCGAATGCCTGCTCCGCCTGGGACCGGCTCAACGGGCCTTCAGAGGCGGCATAGATCAGGGGCTTCATCGCGTCGCTCATGCGGGTACCTTCATCTCGTTCACAAAATTCTGCAGCAAAGCGTGCCCGTGTTCCGAGGCAATCGACTCGGGATGGAACTGGACGCCATGCATCGGCAATTCGCGATGGCTCAGCCCCATCACTGTGCCATCGTCAAGCCATGCGGTGACCTCAAGGCAATCGGGCACACTGTCTTTGTCGACCACCAGAGAGTGGTAGCGCGTTGCCTCGAAGGGCGATGGCAGACCGGCAAACACTCCTTTGCCGGAATGGTGCATGGCGCCCATTTTGCCGTGCACGATCTCGGAATGTCGCACCACCGTGCCACCAAAGGCCTGACCCAAGGTCTGGTGGCCCAGACACACCCCCATCAAGGGGGTCTTTGTTTCAGCCGCAGCCATTGTCAGGGGTAGGCAAATTCCGGCTTGATCCGGGTCACAGGGGCCGGGGGACAGCAGAATGCCCGCGGGTTTCATCCCCATTGCATCCTGTACGGACAGCGCGTCATTGCGCACGACGTTCACGTCGGTGCCAAGCTCGCCCAAATAGTGAACGAGGTTGTAGGTAAAACTGTCGTAATTGTCGATCAGCAGCAGCATAGGCGTTTCTTCTTCGTCAGGGCTGGCGGGGCAGGGGTCAATCGCGGTATACATGCGCAGGCAGACCAAGGCGCGTCAAGGGCGCGGGTGGGTCAACCGGCACAGCTGAGATGCCGGGAGCGCGAAAGAGGGCAAGGCGAGGGCTAAGAGCATGGCAAGAGGGTTTTTGTCTGGGGCCATCTGGGGCACGGTATTGTCGCTGGGTGGTTTGGGCGCAGTTTCGGTGTTGACCCCCAGTCCCGAGGACATGTCGCAACCGATGTCTCAAAAGATGCCGGATGTCATGCTAACCGAGGATGTGGCGACCGCCGAGCCGGAAACGCCCGAGGTGCCCGTCGGTGAAGACCAGTCCACGACAGACAGCGACGTTGCAACCGACAGCGATACCACGGTTTCGGATCCGGTCGCCGAAACCGAGGTGGAAACAGCAGGGGGTCAAGACCAACCCGCCGAGCCTGTTGTTGATAGCACATCAGAAGAGCAGCCCGAAACAGGGCCTGCAGCCGAAGCCGAGGCAAACCAGCCGGTTGTTGCAGAGACAGTTGAGATGGACAGCCTGACGGGTCCGATGCCCGCAGACGCGCCCGAAGTGCCGGCAAGCAGACCTGCCGACGTGGCTGCTGTCGCGCCGGAAACGAACGCTCCGGATCTTGCGACACCGGAAACGAGCCCCGAACCGTTGCCCGAAGCGACCACCGCAACTCCGGGCCCAACCCCGACAGCCGGGGACGAGATTGCAGCGCTCGCGGATCCGCAAACGCCCGAGGTGTCGCAGCCTCAAGTGGCCGTGACAGGTGATGCGGCGCCCGAGTCAGGCACTGCACCGACGCTGGATGCGCCGGAAAGCGAAACCGGGCTGAATGTTTCGACCGAACCGGCACAGCCGCCAGCACCAGTCGAACCGTCTGTAACGCCAGAGTCAGGGGGAGAGCCGGAGGCACCGGCAACCGAGCCTGCCAGCCGCGACGCAGACACGGCGTCTGATATCGATGCGGGCGACGCAAACGCATCGGCCGAAGAACGCGCCGGGGTCGAGCGACCGCAGGTGCGCCGCCTTGTGCCGAGCACGCCAGAGACCACACCTGACGGCAGCACCGACACAACCGCCGCGCTGCGCCCTTCCATCGGCCGTCCGGCGGCATCTTTGACCGATCGCAACCCTGGCAACTCTGTCCGTCTTCCGTCAATCGGCAGCCAGGATACCGAGACCGGCGCATCCGCTGGCGAAGCTGCGGCAGAGGCCTCTGTTGATCCGTCAGCCCCGCCATTGCAGCGCTACGCCGTCAGCGTTGAAAGCGATCCCGCGCTGCCCCGGATGTCTATTGTCATGATCGATGACGGAACCGGACCACTGGGGCCGGACACGCTTGAAGGATTTCCGTTTCCTGTAACGTTTGCGCTTGATCCCGGTCAGCCGGGGGCGGCCGACCGCATGAAGGCATATCGCGCGCTTGGGTACGAGGTTGCTGTTCTGGTCGATCTTCCGGCCGCGGCACAGCCCACCGATGTTGAACAAATCCTTGGCGGTGCTGTTGCCGCTGTTCCCGAGGCTGTCGCTTTGATCGAAGCTGAGGGCGAAGGTTTGCAATCTGGTCGCGCCGTAACCGAACAGACGGCGCAGTTTGCAGCCGAGAGCGGGCACGGGCTTGTGTTTCTGCCCAATGGTTTGAACACGGCGCAGGCGATTGCGCAGCGCGAAAACGTGCCGTCGGTCAGCATCCTGCGAGATTTTGATGGCGATGGGCAGGACGCGCGTACGAAACGCCGCTTTCTCGACGGGGCTGCATTTCGCGCGCGGCAGGACGGATCGGTTGTGATGCTCGGGCGTCTGACGCCTGATACGCTGTCGGCCTTGGTGCTCTGGGGGTTGCAGGACCGCGCCTCAAGCGTTGCAATGGTGCCCGTGTCGTCAATCTTGCTGGAACAGTCGAACTAGCGCAGTCAC
The DNA here is from genome assembly GCA_043585115.1 of Marivita sp. Taxonomy (GTDB): domain Bacteria; phylum Pseudomonadota; class Alphaproteobacteria; order Rhodobacterales; family Rhodobacteraceae; genus Marivita. The sequence goes on along the minus strand of CP121326.1, from coordinate 713,208 downwards.
GGTCTAGCGTGCGGCCCAGTCCCGCATGTGATGCTCAAGATCACCGTAGCCGTTGAACCTGCGTTCAAACGCGAGGCCCAATCGGTCAGCGCAGTTTTGCGCGATCTCGGTCAGGGTCGGGTCGTCTGTCTGCGCCTGATAGACCAGTGTTTCATAATGACCAAAATACATGTCCCGCAAATCTGGGTGCCGGTCCAGCCCAAGCGGTTTCCAGACAAAGGCATCAAACTGGCGCACTAGAAAATCGGTCAGATAGAATGCCGTGATCTCATCGCGGGCGGCAAAGGCGTCATTGCCCTCAAAGAAGCTATAGCAATGCGGCCCGGCGATCATGTTAACGCCCATTTCGGCGCACGCGGCTTCCAGCAACCCGCCCGTGCCGCAATCACCATATGCGATAAACACGTCCTCATAATCAGCGCGATGCGCATCCACGCTGTCGCGTACGGCATCCACAATCTTCTCGGGGTAGTTGTGATAGATCGCTGGAAGGCAGGTCAGATCAAGATGGGTCCAGCCGTTGGCATCCCGAAGTGCAAGAATCTCGCGGGCCAACGCCCCGCAGGCAATAATCAACACACGGCCTTTGCCGCGCGCTGCCAATCCTGCATCTGTCAGCGTGGTGTCGTCAGGCAGGCTCGTCATCGCCGGGCACATGGGTCAATCCCCACCGTGCCAGCAAAGCGACAGCAATCAGGGCTGGCAGCACTTTGAGAAGGCCAAATTCGGCCATGGCCCATACGGTCAGCCCGGATGCCGCAATCACGGCCAAGATCATCGAAGCGAATGTCGTCACTGGCATGTCGATCTCCTTGTCCTGAAAATATGGGACAGTTTGATCCATATGAAAAGGCCTCGCTGTGAAGCGAGGCCGAAAAAGCGTCAATTTGCGCCATATTACCCAGCGGCAAGTTGATTGTGTTTGCGACCGACAAAGGTTTTTGCGGTTTCAACCGCCACAGCGGCATCGCGGCAATAAGCGTCAGCACCGATGGCTTTGCCAAACTCTTCGTTCAGCGGGGCACCACCGACCAGGACAATATAATCGTCGCGGATGCCTTTCTCGACCATCGTGTCGATGACCACCTTCATATAGGGCATCGTTGTGGTCAGCAGTGCTGACATGCCCAGAATATCCGGCTCTTCTGCCTCGATCGCCTCAAGGTAGGATTCGACGGGGTTGTTGATGCCCAGATCGACCACTTCAAAGCCGGCGCCTTCCATCATCATCGAAACAAGGTTCTTGCCGATGTCGTGGATGTCGCCCTTGACCGTGCCGATCACCATCTTGCCCACGCGCGGCGCACCTGTTTCCGCCAGCAGAGGCTTGAGGATGGCCATGCCGCCCTTCATCGCATTTGCCGCCAAAAGAACTTCCGGCACAAAAAGGATGCCGTCGCGGAAGTCGTTGCCGACAATCGTCATTCCCCCAACCAAAGCTTTGGTCAGGATGTCATAGGGCTGCCAGCCGCGTTCCAGCAGGATGTTGACCGATTCTTCGATCTCCTCCTTCAGGCCGTCATAGAGGTCGTCGAACATTTGCTCGACAAGTTCCTCGTCGTTCAAATCCGCGAGAATGATATCGTCTTCTTCGTCAGCCATATGTGTCACTCCAGACGCTGGCGGCCACGCCAGGGATTGTTTTGTTGACTATTCGTCGTTTTGCGACGTCGTCACTTGGTGAAATCCGACATGCGCGGCGACGCAACCGACGCGGGCCGTGCTGCGGTGGTGTGTCTTTTGCCGTGCTTTGCGGGTTTTCCTGCTTCGTTCTGTTCTGATGTCATGAACCATCCCGACCCATATCTTGCCCCGAACTGTGCAGGGGCAGGGGGCAACCATATCGCGCTATGCGCTTGTGTGATTTGCATGACGTCACAGATAACAAGATCAACCGCGCCGACGACCGCGACGTTCGCGCTTGGGGGCGCCGCTCTGATCGCCAGTGCCATCATTGTCGGAACTGAACGGCCCGATCTCGGAAACGATCTCGTCCAGGGTCGGTGCCGCACCTTTGGGTGTGGTTTCCAAGGCCTCCCGCATGGCGCGCAGGTGCTCGGGCATGGTGCCACAACACCCGCCGATGATCTTGGCGCCCGCATTGCGCGCAAGCACCGCGTAGCGGGCCATCAATTCGGGGGTTCCATCGTAATGGATGTGCCCATCGACATATTTCGGAATGCCCGCATTGCCCTTTGCGATAATGGCCTGCTGGGGTGCAGTCGCGGCAAACCCAAGCACCGTTCGCAAGAGATCGGACGCGCCGGTCCCGCAATTTGCGCCAAACGCAAGCGGAGGGTTGGGCAGCGATGCCACCATTTCGGCCATCCCCTCTGAGGTCATGCCCATCATGGTCCGTCCGGCTGTGTCGAAACTCATTGTCCCACACCACGGCATATCGGCCAAAGCAAAGGCTTCGGCGGCAGCACGGTATTCTTCGGGGGCGCTGATGGTCTCGACCCAAAGCACATCTGCACCGCCTTCCTTGAGGCCCTCGGCTTGTTCATGGAACATTTCGACCGCGCTGGCATGCGAGAGCGTGCCGACCGGCTCCATGATTTCTCCGGTGGGGCCGACAGAGCCCGCAACGATCACCGGCCGCCCAGCGGTATCTGCGATTTCGCGCGCGAGTTCCGCGCCGATGCGAGACAATTCGCGGGCGCGGTGACCGGCATTGTGCAAAGCCAAGCGGGACGCGTTGCCACCGAATGTATTGGTTAGAAACAAGTCGCTGCCCGCATCAACAGCCCCGCGATAAAGCGCGCGGATATTGTCTGGTCTGGTCTCGTTCCAGAACTCCGGCGGATCACCACTTTCCAACCCCATGTTGAACAGGTTGGTGCCAGTCGCCCCGTCGGCCAGCAGCCAATCGCGGGAGGACAAAAGATCGTGCAGTGGGTTCGTCATAATAGGCCTAATGATCAGAGATGTTGCGCGTGCCTGACACATCCAGCGTGTTGAGACAAATTCATAATTCTCAAGACGATTATGAAGCGGGCGTGATCCGGTCTCCGTTGACCGGCGCGCCAGCCTCCTCAGAGCCTCTGCATGAGGCTCAAACCATTACGGTTTCCACCCGGCTGGAGACTTCCAGTGTTTTGTGAACCGGACATTTGTCTGCAATCTCAAGCAGTTTCTGGCGTTGCTCGTCGCTCAGAGCGCCTTCGACGGTGATGCGCCGACGGAAAAGGTCGATATTGGCGCTGGTCGGCGTGATTGCGTCCTGCGCATGAACCTTGTTGTGGCTCACGTCCACGGACACATGTTTCAGCGGCCAGCCCTTGCGTCTGGCATACATGCGCAGTGTCATCGAGGTACAGGCGCCCAGCCCTGCGGCCATCAGACCATAGGGCGACGGACCGCGATTGGTGCCTCCATAGGCCAATGGCTCGTCTGCCAGTATGTGGTGAGGCCCGGCCTGCACATCCTGCAAAAACCCGTTGGCATCGGCCTCGGACACACGCACAATCCCTTCGGGCGCTCCGATCGGAGGGGCAGGAGGGGTCAGTTTCAGATACCGGCCAACCCATGCCGTGATGACCTCGGCGGCATATTCGGCGTCTTTGCTTTCAGTGATCAAGTGATCCGCATCATCCAGCGTGACAAAGCTTTTAGGATGGCGCGCGGCGGTAAAGATGTTGGTTGCGTTTTCGAGTCCGACAACGCTGTCACGCGGCGCATGCATCACCAGAAGCGCGGCTTTCAAAGACCCGATTGCCGGTGCCAGATTCTGCGCTTTCACATCATCGACAAAGGCCTTGCCAATGGTAAAGGGACGCCCGCCAAGATCGACCTTGGCTTTGCCTTCGGTTTCAATATCCGCAAGCGCATCGGAAAAGTTATGAGTCACATGTTCCGGATCATACGGAGCCCCAATGGTGATCACGGCCTTGATCCCGTCCATATCACCTGCGGCGCGCAACACAGCGGCACCGCCCAAGGAATGCCCGATCAGCATAGTCGGTGCCATGCCGCGCTGGGTCAGGTACTCGGCGGCTGCCTGCAGATCGCCTACGTTTGACGAAAAGGTGGTGTTGGCAAATTCCCCTTTGGAATGACCAAGCCCCGTGAAATCGAACCTGAGCACCGCGATCCCCATTGACGCCAAACGTGCGGCGATCCGCCGGGCTGCCGGAATGTCCTTGGAACATGTGAAGCAATGCGCAAAAAGGGCAGTGGCCAAATGCGGCCCGTCCGGCAGGTCAAGCCGCGCCGACAGCGTGTCGCCGGAATGGCCGGGGAAAGTGATACGTTCAGTGGTCATTATGTGTGTCCTTGGGGCCGGGTCAGGCAACCCATTGGCGTTTCGTTACGGATAAAGTGCGGGCTGTACGCCCTATAAGCAAGCATTGTGTCGGGAGCGTCACAGGATGGTGAGAGCGATGCCGTGGATGGTGAGTTTTGTTGCAATCGTGCTGGCCGCCGGATTTTTCGGCAGCTTTGCAGGCGCGTTGCATCCGCTGGGTGACAGCCTTGCAGTGTTCCGTCTGCCATTGGCCGTGGTCTTTGCGCTTTGGGTGATCTGGTCGCCTTGGCCCGCAGGGGTCCGCTGGTCAATCGCGGTTCTGTGCCTTGCTGCCATGGCGCAGATCGTTGCGCAGAAATACGTCTCACATCCGGCAGGACCGGTCGCGATCTATCAGAAAAATCTGCTTTTCCAGAACGATCAGGTCGAAGCCCTCGCCGCAGATATTCGCGAAACCCGCCCCGATATCGTGGCGCTTCAGGAACTGACCTCGCGCAATGCCGCGCTGGTGCGCGATCTTCGGGCAGAATACCCCTATCAGGCCAGTTGCGCGCTGGTGGAATGGGCGCGGGTCGCAATTCTGTCACGCTGGCCCGTGGAAGGCGAGATATGCTTGGAGAACCAGGGTCTTGTAGGGGTGCAGGTGGTCTCGCCAGAGGGTACGTTCTGGGCCTTCAGCCTGCATGCCTATTGGCCCTGGCCGCATGGCCAAGCCGATCAGATCCAGCGTATTTTACCTGTGCTTGAGGGCCTTGATGAACCGGTGGTCATTGCGGGGGATTTCAACATGGTGCCGTGGTCGGACACGCTCCGCACAATCGCGCGCAGCGCCGGTAGCACGCGTGCCGGCCCGCTGTTTTCCACCCTGACCAAAATGGGCGCGCCATTGCCGATTGACCATGTTTACGCGCCGGGGGGCGGGCAGGCTGTGCCACGACCCTTGCTTGGGTCGGACCATCGCGGGGTTCTGGCGCAAGTGTTTGTATTCGCCCCTTAAGAAACCTGTCCCATCAATGCCGGATCAAATGGATATTTAGACAGATTCTCATATCCGGTTTCGGTGATCAGAACCTGATCCTCCAACTTGATCGAGAAATCGCCACCGACCTCGCCCACCAGAACCTCGACACACAGCGTCATGCCCGGTTCCAGAGGATAATCGAACGCACCCGGCACGGCGTGATCGGGATAGGCCACCAAAGGCCATTCGTCACACAAACCCACGCCATGCATCAGGCATCCGTATTTCTGATCCTGATACTTGTCATGCAGGACATGGGTCCGCGCGGTCAGCTCTGGGATCATCACACCGGGTTTGAGCATCTCCATATTAACCATCACATGCTCATGCGCGTGTTTCATCGCCTCGATCATATCGGGGCGCGGGGGGCTGTCACCGATCCACCAGGTGCGGCTCATATCTGTGCAAATGCCATAACTCCCGATCAGGTCGGTATCAAAGGCGACGATCTCGTTGTTCTGCACGATCCGCCCGCCGCTTTCCTGAAACCACGGGTTTGTGCGGGGCCCAGAGGTCAGGAGGCGGGTTTCAATCCATTCGCCACCGCGCCGGATGTTCTCGGCATGGAGCACGGCCCAGATGTCGTCTTCGGACACACCGCCACCCGGCACACGTGTTCTGGCATAGCGCTCCATCTCACCCATCGCCACTTCACAGGCATGGACCGAACAGCGCATCGCCCTGATCTCGTCCGGACCCTTTATGGCGCGGGCTTTTTCGGTGACTTCTTCACCTTCCATGATCTCGAAACCCTGCGCCTCAAGCGCGCGCAACCCGTGCAGCATGATTTTGTCCACCGCCAGGCGTTTGTTGCCCGGCGCGTGTTCGGCCAGCAGCGTTCGGACGTCATTGGCAAACACGTCAGCCGCGATGTCGACCTTGTCACCCCGGTCAAAATAGAACAGGTCCGCCCCGGATCGGGCCTCTCGAACCAAGGGGTTGAAGGCCGACAGAAACGGCGAGTTCTTGTAGTCCCAGATCACCATGTACCCATCAGCACAAAGCAGCACCGCGCGGAACGGGTTATGTGTGTTCCAAAGCTGCATATTGGTGCTGTCGGTGGCGTAACGGATGTTCAGCGGGTCGAACATCAATAGTCCGGCATAATCGCGGTCCACGATATGCTGTGTCAGCCGCGCCCAGCGATAGCGGCGCATCTCTTGCAGGTCGGGCAGGTGCAGCCCCGCTGCAGCCCATTCGGCATAGGCCAGTTGTGTCGGGCCGATCTCGACCCTGTTCTGGTCGTTGGGCGTGTTGTCGCCCGTGGTGGCGCCACGGGTCGGGTCGATCTTGCGGGTATCGCGGAAATGGGTGTTCATCGCTGGGTCTCCTGACCCCGATGTTGGCGAGGCGGCCGCCCGCAAACGCGCCGATTTGCGACCTTGTTGCGCAAGTGGCGTGACGCTTTTGGCTTTGCTGCACTTGCAAATGCATATGCGTTTGGGCCGCCGATGTGTCTTTTCTCTGTTCCGACGCTCGGGTATTCCTGCGGCATGATCCTGCAGCGCACCTTGCCTTACGACGTGATGACACCCCGTCCGCTTCCGGGGATTGCGCCTTTGTGCGATGCGCCGTGGCTTCTGGTGGACGAGGTCTATGCAGACCAGATGGCGGAACGGCGACGCCTGATGGCGTCACAGCGCGACGATGTTATTGCCACCGCAGATCCCGATCCGGTGGTCTTGTCCAAAATGATGCAGGCGGTGCTGGATCACCTGCCTCAGGGGTTCACGCGATCCGGCGATCAGGTGACCTGCCCGGACGGACGCTGTGTCCGGATTGATCCATCAGACCCGTTCGGAACGCTGGGCCAAATCGTGCAAGATGACATCTGTCTGATGGAAAAGCGTGGAAACGAGCATGTACTGACAGGCGCCGTTCTGTGTTTTCCGGCAAGCTGGCGATTGCGTGAAAAGATCGGGCATCCGCTCACCCATATCCATGTCCCGGTGCAAAGCTATACGGACGACATCGCCCGCCGCGTGCAGCGTTTGTTTGACGGTGTCCGGCCGGGGATGCCGATCTGGCGGTTCAATGCACTCTGGTACGAAGACCCCAGCCTGTATCAGCCCCGCGCTGAAACCGAGCCCCGCAACATGACCGAGGCCGGTAAAACGCCCTATCTGCGCACGGAACGCCAAGTGCTGTGGCGTCTGCCTGATAGCGACGCAGTGCTGTTTACGATCCACACGTTCATGCTGGCCCGGAACGATGTTCCGGGCATTGAAAGCGTCGCCTAGCCGCCAACTCTTTCGGCCGAGTAGACGATGGCGCGCAGGTAGTTGCCGCTGTCGTTCCACACCGACAAAACGTTGAAATTATGGGTGCCTTCGCCAAAGGGCTGGCCTGCTTTCCAGCCATTCCGGCGCAGCATGTTGGCCGCAGTAGCAAGCGCATCAACCGCGTTATAGGGATCGGCGCGCCCATCTCCGTTGCCATCAACACGGTACTTCAGCCAGTTGCCAGCAAGGAACTGCATGTGCCCCAATTCGCCCGAAGGCCCGCCTTTGGTATTCGGAGACAGGATGCCATCATCGACCATATCCAATGCGGCAATCGCATGCGGCTCGAACCGGGGGTGACGGCGGCAATAGGATGACAGAGTCACCGCACCATCAACAACAGAGGTGCCGCCAAGATACCCGCCCCAGCTGGTCTCAAGCCCCCAGATGGTGGCGAGAATGCTCGCAGGCACGCCGTAATTCCGTTCGATCGAGGAAAACGTGTTGGGGTTGCGCCCGATCTTGGCGCGGGTCTGTTTGATAAAGTTGTCGGCCGTGCTGCCGGATCGTTTGGCTAGAAACTTGGCCGGATCCCCTTGCAGCGTGCCGGTCTGGTTGCCCGGATTGGATTCAAACCGCCAGGTGATCCCGGACAGGCTTGCGTTCTGCAATGCGGTCAGGCCGCGCTGGCCGACACCGGCAGCCGCCGCCTGGCGGGCCAGCGTTTGCTTGTACTGATTAAACGCGCCTTTGCTGGTGATACACTCGGCAGAATAGGCGGGCAGGGCCGCACTGAGGGTCAGGCAGGCAGCAGCAATCAAACGGCGCATTATTGGTCACTCCAAAAATCACATTTGTAGCGACGTTAACAAATAAGCGACGATCAGCAAGTGGGAACGCGCCGACGGGTCTCCCCATCGACGCGCTCCACGAGGACTGTGTCTTTGTCTTTACAGCATTTCGGTAAGGCCCGCGGCCATGCCCGATTGCGCCAGTACCGCATAAAGCCCGGCCACACCCAGCGCCATCGCGCCAGAGCGTACGTCTTCGCCGCGCACAAGGTTGTGAACGATCAGCGGGATCGCCAAAGGTGCCGCAATGATGGCAGTGGTAAAGGAAATCGCCCAGGCCGAAAGACGCATCGGAGCCGTCTTTGCGCGACGTTCTTCCAGCTCCATCTGCTCGATCTCTTCAAGCGTGACGCCGTTCATCTGTGCGCGCATGGCGCTCACCACCCAATTGTCCATTTGGGCTGCCTTCTTGCGTTGTGCCGCGCGGATGCGGCTGGTGGCCTTGACCTTGCGAGGGACAATTCGATTCGCAGCGATTGATGCTTCGGGCATCTCGTCCGCAGTCTCGGGTTCACCGGCAGCAAGGAAATCGGCAACCGAAATCGGGTCTTGCCCGCCATTCCAGAAAACTGTGTGCGCGTCGAAATCGTGGCACAGATCGGCTGCGATATTGGCAAGCCGGCCGGCGGAGACTTGGGCATCGCGGCCGCGGCTGGCAACCACGACCACGCTTGTAGATCCGACCGCGTCGATTGCGAGGGTGAGTGTGTCGGTCTCGTTGATGATCCAGTCGATGTAATCACGGGTGATCGGCAAGCGCTTGTGCGACACGTGTTGATTGGACAAGGCGCGATCAATGGACGGGACGACGGTTTCGCAGATCGCGTCGCGGGATTTGTTTGTGACCAGACTGATCACTGTGGCATCCGAAGTTGTCATTTTGTACCTCCCCAGGTGCGTAAAGCTCGGTGCGTGAAGCTGTTGTCTTGATCATGTTAAAGACTCAGAATGTGTCCGAAATGCGCACTGAATTGGGCTCAAAGTGGAAATTTGACGGATTTCGGGTTTTTTCTGGAGAAAAATCCAAGAGCGTGACCTGAATTGGGCAGTGCCCGAACCGAAGTGGCATCAGGGCAAACCGGAAACGGGCATCAAAATGAAAAAGGCGCCCCGAAGGACGCCTTTCCCATACGTGCCTCTGACCGAACGGATCAGCAGCTATAGTACATTCCGAACTCAACCGGGTGCGGTGTGTGCTCGTACAGTTCGATTTCTTCCATCTTCAGGTCGATGTAACCTGCGATCTGGTCTTTGGTGAACACGTCACCGGCCAGAAGGAAGTCCATGTCGGCCTGCAGTTCGTCGATCGCTTCACGCAAGCTGCCGCAAACTGTCGGGATGCCTTCCAGCTCTTCTGCCGGCAGGTCGTAGAGGTTCTTGTCCATCGCCTCGCCCGGATCGATCTTGTTCACGATACCGTCGATGCCGGCCATGAGCAGAGCGGCAAAGCAGAGGTACGGGTTCGCCGACGGATCGGGGAAGCGGGCCTCGACGCGCTTTGCTTTCGGGTTTTCAGTCCACGGAATACGGACACAACCGGACCGGTTACGTGCAGAATAGGCGCGCAGAACAGGAGCTTCAAAACCCGGGATCAGACGCTTGTAGCTGTTGGTCGACGGGTTGGTGAAGGCGTTCAGCGCTTTTGCATGCTTCAGGATGCCGCCGATGAAATACAGGGCTTCCTGGCTCAGGTCGGCATATTTGTCGCCTGCGAAAAGCGGCTTGCCGTCTTTCCAGATCGACATATTGCAGTGCATGCCGGTGCCGTTGTCGCCGTAGATCGGCTTGGGCATGAAAGTTGCCGACTTGCCGTATGCCTGTGCCACGTTGTGGATCACATATTTATTTCTGAAGCTCGTCGGCCTGCTTTGTCAGCGAACCAAAAATGAGACCGAGTTCGTGCTGACAGGACGCGACTTCGTGATGGTGCTTGTCGACCTTCATGCCCAGACGCTTCATCGTGGACAGCATTTCCGAACGGATGTCCTGGCCGTCGTCGATCGGGTTTACCGGGAAATAGCCGCCCTTGATGCCGGGACGATGGCCGGTGTTGCCCATTTCGTATTCGGTGTCGGTGTTCCACGATGCGTCAAGCGCGTCGACTTCGTAGGACACTTTGTTGATCGAGTTCGAGAAACGAACATCGTCAAACAGGAAGAATTCGGCTTCCGGACCCCAGTAGGAGATATCACCGATACCCGAGGATTTCAGATAAGCCTCGGCTTTCTCGGCTGTCGAACGCGGATCGCGGTCATATGCTTCGCCAGTGTCCGGCTCAACGATGGAGCAGTGCACACAGACGGTCTTTTCCGCGTAGAACGGGTCAAGATACGCGCTCTCAGTGTCGGGCATCAGTTTCATGTCGGAGGCTTCGATGGACTTCCAGCCAGCAATGGACGAGCCGTCGAACATGAAACCTTCTTCAAGAAAGTCCTCATCAACTTCGTCTGCTATCACTGTGACGTGCTGGAGCTTACCGCGCGGGTCGGTAAAGCGGATGTCTACATAGGCGACATCTTCGTCCTTGATCATCTTGAGAAGCGCTTCAGTGCTCATTCTCTCTTCCCTTTCACTGAGTTTGGGTCGTTGTTCTGTCGTTACGGGCCGGGTCAGATCGCGTCGGACCCGGATTCACCTGTGCGGATGCGGATGGCTTGTTCGACGGGCGAGACAAATATCTTGCCATCCCCGATCTTGTCGGTTTTGGCAGCATCGATGATCGCGGCAATCGCGCCATCCACTTGGTCGTCGTCAAGAACGACTTCGATTTTTACCTTGGGCAGGAAATCAACCACATATTCGGCGCCACGATACAGCTCTGTATGGCCTTTCTGGCGACCGAACCCTTTGACCTCCACGACGCTCAGGCCCTGAATGCCAGCGTCCTGAAGAGATTCTTTCACCTCGTCGAGTTTGAAGGGTTTGATAATGGCTTCAATCTTTTTCATGGCGGGTCCCTCGCTCCTGCGTTGCGCTCGTCAGACCACTTCTGTTTGAGGGCCACAATCGGCTAGGCTATTTGTAGGGCCAGTGGGCCGTTGGATTGAAAAGTGACGCACAAAAAATGTGCATAATGCCTAAAATGTACGCATAATTGAATCGCGCGAAGGTGCAGACGTGACCGAATTACTGACATCCGCCCAAATGCGTGCCGTTGAAGGTGCAGAAATCGAGTCGGGCACCGTCACCGGATTGCAATTGATGGAACGGGCCGGGAATGGCGCCTTAGAGGCCGCGTTCGCCAAATGGCCTGAGCTAGAGCAAGCCGCCCATCGCGCGCTGGTGATATGCGGACCGGGCAATAACGGTGGCGACGGATTCGTTATTGCGCGGCGATTGGCAGACCGGGGCTGGGACGTCGATGTCTTCTTCTATGGTGACACAGCCAAACTGCCAGCGGATGCCAGAACCAATCATGATCTCTGGCTGTCTCGTGGTGCGGTACACAGGTTTGATCCAGTTGCGATCTGGCAATGCCCGCGGCCTGATCTTTTTGTGGATGCGGTATTCGGCACTGGTTTGACCCGTCCCTTGCCCGACGATCTGGCCACAGTTCTCGACCGCGGGATGATGGGCAACTGGCCGCGCGGACATAGCATCCGGCGACTGGCCATCGACTGTCCGTCCGGTCTTAACCTTGACACGGGAATGATGCCGCATGACGGCACGTCCGCGCCAAAGATCAATTCCGCGCATCTGACCGTGGCCTTCCACACGCTCAAGGTCGGTCACAAACTGGGGCTTGGGCCGACACTGTGCGGGGATGTGCAGGTGGTGGACATCGGGCTCAAAGGGCCGGACGCATCGGAACGTGCGATGATCGGCACTGCCCCAGATGCAAAGCGCGCACGCCTTATTGCACCGGAGTTTATGCACGCGGCGCTGCCACTGCGCATTTGGCCCGGCGCCATGATCACCAAACTGCGCGGGCAGGGACATAAATATGACTACGGACATGCGTTCATCTGCGCCGGAGGGCCGGGGCAGGGTGGCGCGGCAAGGATGGCCGCGCGCACCGCTCTGCGTGCAGGCGCAGGACTGGTCACGATGCTGTGCCCGCCAGATGCGATGCTTGAAAACGCCTGTCAGGTGACTGCAATCATGCTGCGCGACTGTGCCGATTCTGCGGCGTTTCGTGATCTGGCTGACGAAAGAACCAGCGCGTTTTGTCTTGGACCGGGTATGGGCGTTGGCGCACACACCCGCGACATGGTCAAAGCTGCGCTGTCGCATCAAAGGGGCGCTCGTGCCGCGCGGTCGGCGGCTGTGGTGCTGGATGCGGATGTCCTGACATCGTTTGAAGAAACCCCGGAGGATTTGTTTGCCGCGTGCCACGAGCGCACGGTTCTGACGCCGCATGAGGGCGAGTTTGCACGGCTGTTTCCCGATCTGGCCCAATCAGAACGCGGTGATCTGTCCAAGATTGATGTGGTCCGCAAAGCCGCCGATCGCGCGGGATGTATTGTTTTGCTCAAGGGCGAGGATACAGTGATCGCCCAACCCGGCGGCGGCGCCAGCGTTCACAGCGCCACGGGCGACCGAGCCGTGCCATGGCTTGCCACAGCCGGTGCAGGCGATGTGTTGGCTGGCCTGATCACCGGGCTTGCGGCACAGGAAACGGCCCCCGAACTTTTTTGTGTGGTCGAGGCTGCCATCTGGCTCCATTGCGAAGCCGCCCGCAGCTTTGGTCCCGGTTTGATTGCGGAAGACCTTCCAGAAATGCTGCCTGCGGTATTCGCAAAGCTTGGAACCTAGGCAACATCTGACAAAATCTCCAAGGCGATCACATCAGGAGAAATTTCTTCTCGCATCGGCCTCAGAGCTTTGCTAGTGAGCACCTCAATGCGGGTGTGGCGGAATTGGTAGACGCACCAGATTTAGGTTCTGGCGCCTTTGGCGTGGGGGTTCGAGTCCCTTCACCCGCACCATATTAACCCTTTGAAATCAAATAAAAGCCTTGCAAATAAGGGCCAATGTCCGTTCAACGGTTACAGCTTTGGTTACAAACGGGCATTTGAAATGGCAGGCAAAATCCGAAACATGGTCAACCGTTCGGGCCGCTATCATGCGCGGCTGGTGGTGCCGAAAGACCTTCGCAAGGTCGTCGGCAAGACCGAATTGCGTAAGCCCTTGGGTGGTGATTACCGGCAGGCGTTGAAGCTGCTCCCCGGAGCGGTTGCAGAGCTTCAACACAAGATCGCGCTTGCAGAGCGCGAGGCGGGCCGCAGTGATCGGGCCGCACCGCGCTACCCCTTGGCACCTGACCAGATGGCGCACAGCCTCTACACGCAGCGGTTGGAATATGACGACCGGCTGCGCAACATTCCAAGTTATGCCGCAATCGGGATCGACGATCTATTGGTGCAACGCTTGCGCGAGGCTATCGCCGGACGTGCAGACGACGCGGAACTGTCGGAATTGGTTGGCGGCCCGATGGAACGCTTTCGGTCGGCCGGCAACATGGATGCACAGCCCGGCTCAAATGAATGGCGTATTGTCGCGCGCGCCTTGTGCAGTGCAGAACTCGAAGCATTGGCCCGTATCGTGGAGCGTGACGAAGGCGACTACTCAGGCCAACCGACGAACCCATTGATTGCCAATGCTGAACCGCCTGCCAAGCCATCCGAGCGCGTGAGTCTGTCGCGGCTATGGAAGGATTACACTGACAGCCGCATTGCGTCGGGTCACATGAGGGATAAAGGAAAGCGAAATATTCCAGTCGAAGAAAGTCTGCGCAAATTCCTGAAGCACGACGATGCGCGCCGCGTCACCAAGAAAGACCTTCTGGAATGGCGTGATCTTCTTATGAAGAGCCTTTCGGCTAAAACAGTGAACGACATCTATCTGTCTGCTGTCCGGGCTGTCTTTGCATGGGCGCACGAGAATGATCGGTTGCCTGAGAACGTAGCTGAAAAGGTTCGTCAGCAAAAGGCACGCAAGGTCTACGGTCGGGAACGCGGATACACAGACGACGAAGCCTTGACGCTATTGAAAGCATCGCGCGCGTATCAGTCGAAAGCTGACGAATTCGGCTATGTGCGTGAAGCCGAAAAGACTGCCAACATGAAGTGCTGGGTTCCGCTGCTATGCGCGTTCACCGGTGCAAGAGTGTCGGAGATAACTCAACTCCGTAAAGAAGACATACGACAAGAAAATGGGCAGTGGATTGCCCGGATCACACCAGACGCCGGAACTGTGAAAGCTGGTGACTACCGCGATGTGCCTTTGCATCGCCAGATCGTCGAAGAGGGGTTCTGCAATTTTGTGGACACTTGTTCGCCGGGGCCGCTTTTCCATAACGCTACCGAACCTAGCAAACAGGCGCGCGCCTCTGTGATCGTTTCAAACAAGCTTTCCACTTGGTTACGCGAAGCGGGTTTGCGGCCAGATGGACTGCAGCCAAACCATGCGTGGCGACACCGGTTTAAGACTACCTGCCGCGAACTGGCAATCTCAGATCGTGTAGCGGACGCCATTCAAGGTCATGCCGGTCGAACGGCTGGCGATGACTATGGCGATGTGACGCTTAAGACCAAGATCAACGCAATCAACCTCCTACCGGACTACGATCTGAGAAATTAGCGTTATACTATAACAAATTGCTATGCGCCTGAATCCATGTGTGTTATTATTACAACACATCAATTCAGGCAAGGTGCATGGCGTTCAATCTCAAATCCCTTTTCAGCCCCAAGACTGAACAGAAATCAGTCACCCTAACAGACCCCGACGCGTTCGGCCTGTTTGCACCGACACCAACCGCATCCGGTATCAGTGTGTCGCCCAACAGCGCGATGCGCGTTCCGGCTGTTGCTTGTGCCGTTGGGTTGATTGCTGAGACAGTCGGTTCCCTTCCTGCCAAAGCCTACAGCCGTGCCACGAAAGAGGCCGCGACCAATCACCCGGCCTATCGCTTAATCCATGACGGAGCGAACCCGTGGACAAGCGCCCAAGCCCTACGTGAACAGATCACGACAGACGCACTCTTGACCGGGAACGGATACGCGGCTGTCACGCGCCTGAGCGATGGCACACCGTTCGAGATGCACCGTCTCGACCCCGCCACGGTGAAGCCTGACACTGCACCGGATGGCGAACCCTTCTACACCGTCCAGACAAACGGGCGCGATGTGGTCTACAGCTTTGCTGACATCCTGCACCTTCAACCGTTCGGCGGTGTTTCCCCAATCACCCTAGGCCGTGAAGCGATTGCCCTGAGCATCGCTTTTGAGCGTCACATCGGCGGTGTGTTTGCCAACGGTGGACGTCCAAGCGGCGTGATTAAATCACCAAGGAGCATGGACGTTGACGCTAAGAAGAAAGTCGCGGCGTCGTGGTTCTCTACACACGGCGGCAAGTCCGCAGGCGGCACGGCTATTCTCGACGAAGGCATGGACTACCAACAGCTATCCATGACGCTTGCCGACACGCAATTCGCAGAAAATCGCCTTGAGCAAATCCGCGAAATCGCCCGTGTCTTTCGTATCCCGCCGACACTCTTGTTCGAACTGACACGCGGCACGTGGTCGAACTCCGAACAGATGATGCGGCAGTTTTACAGCCTGTGCCTACAGCCTTGGCTGCGCGCTTGGGAATGGGCCTATAGCCGCGTCCTGTTCACGCCACAGGAAAAGCTGGCCTACTACACAGAATTCACCATCGACGGCCTGCTAAGCGCTGATCATGCCGCCAAGGCCAACGCATACAGCCAATATCGCGGCATGGGCGCGCTCACAGCAAACGAGGTGCGCGCCGGGTTGAACCTCGCACCCTTGGACGGCGGCGACGTTCTGCAAAACCCGTTCACCACGTCCGGCACATCCACACCCAACGCACAGGAAAATCCAGAATGATCGTCACCAAGTTTTTCGGTGATGGGCAGCACAGCTTTGCCTTGACCGACGCCATGATCACCGAACTTGAGCGCCTTACCGATCTGGGTATTGGCGCGCTTTATCAGCGTGCTGTCGCCATGCAATTCAAGATCGCTGATCTTGTTGAGATCATCCGGCTTGGCCTGATTGGCGGCGGCACCACACCAGAGCACGCCGCACAGCTTACTGGCACTTACGGACGCAACCGGCCTATCGCCGAACTCTATCCGCTTGCACTCGACATTCTGGACGCCCGTTGGGGCGACGCACCAGAGGCACCGGAAGACTACACAGTCGAATTCAGTCTGACACCCGACAACGCGCTCGACGGTGCGTCCTTCAATCCGCTGACACATGAAGGCGGTGCAGCATGACAGATCGCATCGAAGTCAAAGCCGCACTGACGGTCACAGACGCTGGTGAAATCACCGGCATTGCGTGGCCGTTCGGGTCTGCCGACCGGGTAGGGGATGTCATCGAAAAGGGGGCCATTACCAGTCCCGAAACCTTACCCATGCTCTTCAGCCATGACCAAAGCCAAGTCATCGGCGTTTGGGATGAGATCGCAGAAACAGACACCGGCTTGACCGTCAAAGGCCGCTTACTGGTGGACGATGTAGAGCGCGCCCGTGAAGTGCGCGCGATGATCAAAACCAAGGCCGTGTCTGGCCTGAGCATCGGCTTTGTCACACAGAAATCCACACCCAGCCGCAAGGGCCGCACGATCAACGCGCTGACTTTGCATGAAGTCTCAGTTGTTGCCGTCCCCTGTCATCCGGGGGCGCAGATCACCTCTCTGAAATCCAATCTCACAAAGGAAACCCCATTGGAAAACGAAATCGAAACACCCGAAGCCGATACCCAACGCCCGGCGAACGCACCGGCTATCGACACAAAAGCGTTCGACGAAATCAAAGCCCGTCTGGACGCGATGGAAGCCAAATCCAACCGCCCCGGCGGTGTGCAGATCACAACCCCTGCCATCCATAACGTAGACGAAACCAAAGCCTTCGACGGCTATCTGCGCAACGGTGACGCATCCGAGATCAAGACGCTGTCCTACGGCACTGGCACCGGGGGCATTCTGGCACCCGAAACAGTGAGCACCAGCATTCTCGAAAAGGTCGCGGAATTCAGCCCCGTCCGCACGGTTGCACAGACGATCCTGATGAACGGGCCGCTGATTCAACTGCCCCGACTTGTGGATCAAGTGAACCCCGACAACGTGGCAGAGGGTGCAGCCAAGCCCGAAAGCGAACCAACCTTTGACCAGATCGACGTGAAGCCGTTCGAAACGGGCGTTGTCGTTCCGGCAAGCAAAATCCTTTTGGAAGACGCACATATCGACCTGTCCGGCTATCTGAGCAATCACATTGCACGCCGTTTTGGCCAGATCGAAGCCGCTGCATTCGTTAATGGCAACGGCACAACCCAAGCTGAAGGCGTTCTGACATCCACAGACGTTCAAGACACCGAAGTTGCGGCCATCGACGCAGACGCGTTGATCGACCAATTCTACAGCATCGCAACTGCCTATTCCGCAAACGGCACATTCTTGATGAACCGCCGGACGATGGCACTGGTGCGCAAGCTGAAAGACAGCGACGGCGCATACATCTGGCAAGGTGGCATTGCCGCTGGCCAGCCCGCGACTTTGCTGGGCCGCCCGGTTCTGGAAGCGGTGGACATGCCGGACCCGATCGCCGGGAACACGCCGATCATCTTTGGTGATTTTGCTGAAGGCTATGCTGTTGCTGATCGCGTGGGGTTCGAGATCATCCGCGACGAACTCACAGGCGCATCGACCGGCTTGGTCAAATTCGTTGCACGTCGCCGCGTTGGTGGTCGCGTGATCCAAGGCGAAGCCCTGTCGAAGCTGAGCTTGGCCGCATAAGCGATGACGTTCCGGCCTGCATATGACATCCCTTTGACCATCGGTGGCAACGCCGTGTTGCTCAGGCCGTCATTGCAGGCCGCAATGCGACTGGAAAGCCTGCACAATGGCTTTCCGGAATTGCTGACCAAGATCCAGCAATTCGACACGCAGACCATCCGCGCAATCATCACCTTTAGTGCAACTGACAAGGCCGCTGCGCAGGCTCTGCTATCCGGCATGGCTGGCCAACCCCTGCGAATGATCCAAGCCGCTTGCACAGCCCCGTGTCTGGCAATGGTAAACGCTATCCTGACACCGGCAACAGACGATGACACACACACCAGTGCAGGGGCAAAACCGCTGGCATGGGCAGACTTCTACACAGACCTGTTCAAGATCGCGACCGGGTGGCTTGGGTGGACACCTGACACCGCTTGGCAGGCGACACCGCAAGAGATCGTGCAAGCCTTCGAAGGCCACACAGATCGGTTGAAGGCCATTCACGGCAGTGCCGACGAAACCACAAACGACACATCACACACCAAAGACCAGCGCGCCGAGAACATTCGGCTTGGCCTTGATCCTGAGTTTGATCGTGCCGGGTTGCGCAAGCTGAAGGCACTCAGTCAACAGCGCGTAGGCGAGGCCGTCTAATGCCCAAACCGCCCCGGATATGCTCATGCGGCGCTACCATCGCACACGCCACCCTATGCACGTGCCAGATCAAGGCAACACGGGCCCGAAACAAGCGCCATGACCGCAACCGCCCCACAGCCGCACAGCGTGGCTACGGCGGCAAATGGCGCAAAGCCCGTGACCTATTCCTGAAGACCAACACGCACTGCGCATGGCCCGGTTGCCACGCGCCTGCAACTGTCGTGGACCACGTCATTCCACACCGTGGCGACACGACCCTCTTTTGGGATCCCGGCAACTGGCAACCGCTCTGCAAGCCCTGCCACGACCGGAACAAACAGCGTCAGGAGCGCATCACGTGAACGTTCATTCCCGCCTCGTATATCAAGGCGTTTCCCAGTCTATTCTAGATTGGGCCTTAGACTATGGAATTCCGCCTAGCACCATCATCAAACGTCTCGCCAACGGCTGGTCAGTCGGCTGCGCTATTGTCGAACCAATTCAAGCAAAGCCGGGTGAAAAGTTAACTTGGCACCACCTTGCGCCGACACCGAGCCGAAGGGGGCCAGCAAGTAGGGTCCACCTCACGGTCGATGGGATCAGCAAACCTTTGGTCGATTGGGCAAAGGACTTCAACATCCATCCCGACACACTCCGCGTGCGGATTAAGCGTGGCATGTCCCCCGAAGACGCGCTCCGCATTCCCCTGCACAGAGGGAAAGCTGCACCGGGGGTGGTTTCCGATTTTGCGACAGATCAGGGGACCGGCGGGGGGAGGTCCGCGCAAGACACCTCCGAAATAAGTTTTTCAAAGGAAACAGAATGAGTAGCCTCACACTCTTAAAGCAAAACCTGAATATCGAAGACGATCTGGACGACACCATCCTGACCCACAAGCTGGCGACGGCAGAAGCTTGGATCACAGGCCACATCGGCGCGCCCTATGACGCCACAGATGCACGGCAGATCGAAGCCGCTTTGCAGCTTGCCAGCTATTGGTTTGAGCAACGTGAAGCCGCGTCGTTTGACGTTTCCGTCAAAGCCATTCCGTTCGGTGTGCGCGACCTACTGGCGTCGTGCCGTGAAGAGGTGACAGGCCATGCGCAGTAAGAGCATGACCGAACAGTCGCGCGCCCTTGCCAAGCGCCTAGAAGCTATCCCGGCAGAGATCGTTCAAGAGGTGCGACCCGCTCTCATCAAGGGTGCGCACGAAGTGCAAGACATGATCGAAGCGCTGGCACCTGAAGACCAAGGCGACCTTGTTGGGTCCGTCGCGGTCACTGGACCGGGTGCGACTACCCCGGCCTATGCCGAGGGCGGCGGCAAGCGCACGGCGGGGCCAAACCAAGCGCTTGTCACAGTCGGCAACGAAGACGTGCGGCACGGCCACCTGCAAGAGTTTGGCACGGTGCATCACGAAGCACAGCCGTTCCTGCGACCGGGTGTGCGCATCGCACTACCCAAAGCCAAGCGCCGGATCATCCGCGCAATCAATAAGGCACTCAAAGCAGCGGGGGCGAAACGATGATCGCACCAGACTTGTCATTCCAGACGGCTATCCGGACACAGCTTGTGCATAGCGCACCTTTGAGCTTGTTCGTTCCAGAGACAAGCATCCGCGCAGGATACACGCGCCCGGATCGTTTCCCATGTATATTGCTGGCCAGTCCGCAAACGATCAATCTAGGTCGCGCATCTGGTGGCTATTATCTGACACGCGTCTTTCTCGACCTGCACGTTTGGGCCATCGACGATGGGGCAGACACCGCGCAAAAGATCGGTGGTGTTGTGGCGCAAGCCCTCTGGGATGCACCGGACTTGCATGACGTGATCCACCTTCCAGAAGAATACGAACGCCCGTCATTCCGCTTCATGCGCGACCCTGACCCAGAGAAAGCCTACTGCCACGGCGTCGGCACCGTTTCGGGGGTTGTGCAATGGAAGGTTTGAGAACCCTACGCGCTGGCCAGATGCGGCACCGGATCACGCTCATGCGCAAGAGTGAAACCATCTCAAGCACTGGCAGCGTGGCGATGCAATGGCATGAGCTGGCCAAGGTGCGCGCTGAAGTGGTTTCGGCAAGCGGTGAAGAAACTAGCGAAGCATTTGGCGATGCCGACGGTGGACCGATTGTCTGCCGTATCCGGTGGCGTGATGACGTGCGGTTGAAAGACCGCGTGTTGGTGCACTGTGCCGTCTATGAGATCGAAGAACTGGCAGAGATCGGGCGCAAGCGTGGTTTGGAGATCAAAGCGAACCTGATCATCCCGGCAGAGGAAAGCCCTTACCTACACGACCTGCCACCTGTTCCAGAAGAACCCGATGATGACTGCGTCGTCTGGGCGTCAACGAACTGGTGACGCCATGAGTGTGCATTCACGCGGTGTAAAACCGACCCTTACAAAAGACGGTGACGCACTGACCAAAGCGCCGCCCGTGCCAAAGCACCTTTCGCAACAGGCAAAGACTGAGTGGCGGCGCATCATGCCGCAACTGATCGACCGGCAGATCATCACGCGTGCCGATCTGGGCGGGGTGGAGCACTACTGCACTTGCGCCGGGATTGTCCGGCAGATCGAAGAAGAACGCGCGGCGGCGGGTGGTGCCATCGACGTGAAGCTCTTTGGCGTGTTGAACCGCGCGGCACAGACCGCACGGCAGCTTGCGGCTGAATACGGCCTGACACCCACGTCACGCGCGCGGATCGGCAGCGCCAAATCTGATGACGATGACGCAGACAACCCGCTTGCCCTGTAATGACCGGCAGCACGTTCCCAGCTTGGATTTATGATGGTTCGGACATTCCGGACCCGCTGGGCTTTGGGCAACGCGCTGTCACGTTTCTAAAGCGATTGCGGCATCCGAACGCGGTGAACACGAATGCCGCCCCAAAGGCCGCAAACGTCAACAGTCACCCACGCGCGTTCCAGCTATGCGACTGGCAGGAACGCATTGTGCGGCGCATATACGGGCCACGCCACGACGACGGCACCCGGATCGTTAAGACGGTGTTCCTGTTGCTACCCCGCGGCAACCGCAAAACCAGCCTAGCCGCGGCGCTGTCGCTCTTGCACCTGTTTGGACCTGAGAAACGGCCGGCGGGGCAGATCATCTTTGCAGCGTGTGATCGGGAACAGGCCAGCATCGGCTTCAAAGAAGCCGCTGAAATCATCCGAATGGATACGCGCTTGGAACAGGCGACCGAAATCCGAGATGCGTTCAACAGCAAGAAGCGGATCGCCTTTCCCGGCAACGGATCAACCCTGACCGCGATTGCCAGCGACGGGGGCGCTGCACACGGCCTGACACCCAGCTTCACGTTGATCGACGAAATCCATGCTTGGAAAGGGCGCGACCTTTGGGAAGCGCTAAAGAGCGGCAACGCCAAGACTGATGACACCCTGACCGTGATTGCCACGACTGCTGGACGCGGTGCTGAAAACCTTGCGGCTGAGCAATACGACTACGCGCGCAAGGTTGCGGCTGGCGAGATCGACAACCCGGAATTCCTGCCGGTTTTGTTTGCCGCTGACTCTGACGATGATTGGCAAAGCGTCGATACCTGGCACAAGGCCAACCCTGGCCTAAAGCATGGTTTTCCAAGCATGTCCGGCCTGAAGGCTTTGGCGAAAGAAGCTGAACACCGACCGGCAGAGAAACACGCATTCCTGCAATTCAATCTGAACGTCTGGCAGGCCAATAGCCGGGATCCGCTCTTCAGCATGGATACGTGGGACGCACGGCGCTTTGACGACGACCCGACAGACCTAGAAGCGCTACCGTGCTGGATTGGCGTCGATATGGCCCTGAGTGGTGACACCTGCGCCGTTGTGGCCGCATGGTTGCACGACGATGGACAGATCACGGTCAAGCCTTGGTTCTTCATTCCCGGCGATGACATCAAGGGCCGCAGTGATCGCGACGGTGTGCCATATGAGCAATGGCGCGACGCTGACCTGATCACAGCAACACCGGGTCCGATCATCGACCCAGACTCGGTAGAGGATCACATACGCGACCTGTGCGCGACCTATGACGTGCAAGAGATCGCGTTTGATCCACACCTAGCGCGCAAGACCATGCAAAGCCTTTTCGATGACGGGTTGCCAGTGATCGAACTACGCCAAGCGCCCCTGACAATGGGCGTTGCCATTGGTGATCTGGAACGCACCGTCAACGGCGCGATGATCCGACAAGACGGCAACCCGGTGTTGCGGCACCACTTTGACAGCGTTGTCGCAAGCCGTTCGGAAAGCGGTCTGACCCGGATGCACAAAGGCAAGAAAACCGACCGGATTGACGGTGCGATTGCAACCGCAATGGCCGTGCATCGCGCCGTCACGGGCGAAAGCAACCGATCACAATACAGCGGCGATGATGCCGAAATATTCACATTCTGAGGTAAGAAAATGAGCACAGAACTACCCGGCTTGATCGTCCCGCTTGAAGCGCGAGTTGACCAGCTTGAACGCGGTCTTGCGAAGGCCAACCGTGCACAGCGTCGTGCGGCTGGCCAGATGGAACGACGCGCCGAACAATCGGCGCGCAAGATGCAAAAATCCTATGGCCGCATGGCCAGTGGGATCACATCCGCGTTTAAGAGTTTGGCATTGCCGGTTTTAGGCGCGGCTGGCCTTGGCGGGATCATCACGCAATCGCAGCAAGCGACCAAAGCGGTTGCGCAGATCGGGAATGAAGCGAAGCGCGCCGGTGTGTCGGCGAAGGCTTTTCAAGAATGGAAATTCGTCGCGCAACAGAACCGGATCGGTCTGGACCAGATGGTCGATGGTCTGAAGGAACTCAACTTGCGCGCGGATGAATTCATCTCGACGGGCAAGGGACCAGCGGCTGAAGCGTTCGAACGGCTGGGTTTTGGCGCGGACGATTTGAAAGACAAGCTGGAAGACCCAAGCGCACTCTTGCTTGAGATCATAGGGCGTATGCAGCGCCTGAGCGTGTCTGCACGCATCCGGGTTGCTGACGAAGTGTTTGGCGGTTCCGCTGGTGAGCGGTTCGTTGAACTGGTGGATCAAGGCGAAGACGGCTTGCGCCGCACAATCGACCGGGCAGGGGAACTGGGCCTTGTTCTAGATGACGCAGTGATCGCCCGTGCCGACGAACTCGACCGGAAATTCGATGCGCTCTTGAGCCGTGTCTCGACCCTTGGGAAACGCATCGCGGTTGTGACTGCCGACATAGGCGCGCAGATGGTCGATGATATTGCCAGCATCGGCGATGGACCGGACCCGTTGGCACCTTTGGCGCGAAGCTATGACCAGCTTGAAGGCAAGGCGAGGGCAGTCACAGCGGCTTTGTTGAACGGGTTCGGGCAGCTTCAGAGCTACGGCTATGGCGATGTCGCTATCCAGATGCGTGATCTTGCGCAGCGTGCGCAGGACGCCGCTGACGGCTTTGCGGATGGCACCCTCGAAGGCGAAGCATTCTCGAAGGAACTTGAGACGATCCAGAGCGAAGCCGACGCGGCGTTCCAGAATGTTGCGTCGATCGACCGCGCGGAATTTACGGGTGTGACAAGCGCCCTTGCCGGTCTGGCCACCCAGCTTGCTAACACCGTTGGCGTTGCCGAGTCACTCAGGGACGTGTTGAACGAGATCGATAACAAACCCGCTGGCAAAACACAGCTTCAGACTTTCCGGGACGCGGATGCGGAAAGCATGTCCGCTTGGGAACGCGACAAACAACGCCGTGCTGAATTTGAGTCGGCAGAGGCCAAGCGCAACGCCATGACGCGTGACCAGTTGGACCTTGAACGCGAAATCGCACGGGTGCGCAAAGACAGCGGCGAAAGCGGGATCACCCTGACCCGGCTACAGGCCAAAGCCGCTGCACAGGCACGCATAGACGCTGACGACCGACGCCGAGAAGCAAGCCGCCCCAATACACACAGCGCGTCCGGTGGTGGCTCTGGTGGCGGTGGTGGCGCGGCACGTCAAAGCGATTGGCAGCGCGAAGTCGAAAGCATCGCTGAAGAAACAGCCGCACTCAGGATCGAAGCGGCTGAGCTTCAGAAGGTCACGGGTGCGCAGCTTCACCGCGCCGATGCGATGGACCTTGCACGGGCCAAAGCTGATCTGTTGGATGCAGCACTGCGCAGCGGGTTGGCGGACACACCGGCGTTGCGTGCGCAGGTCGATGACATGGCCAGTGCCTATGTCGCAGCCGCGTCCGGTGCCGACATGGCCGCACAGCGCATCACGGATGTGCAAGAGGCGTCACAGCGTGGCGCGCGTTCGGTGGCCAGCGTGTTCGAACAGATGGCAACAGGGGCTATGACCGCCCGTGAAGCGGTCGGGAAGCTGATCCTTGAGCTGATTAAAATGAGCCTTCAACGTCGGATCATGGAAACAGCGCAGGGTGCAGCCGGAACGCCGCTTGGTGCCGTGTTCTCAATTCTGGGGCAGGGGTTCGCAGGGGGTGGTTGGACCGGGCCGGGTGGCAAGTATGAGCCTGCCGGGGTGGTGCATCGGGATGAATTCGTGTTCTCGAAAAAGGCCACCCGCGCTATCGGTGTTTCAAATCTGGACGCCATGCATAGCGCCGCAAAACGTGGCTACGCAGATGGCGGCTTGGTTAGCAGATCGACACTTCGCACAGCACCGCAAAGTAGTGCAGCACCACAGATCGCAATCACGGCACCGATCACAATCAAAGGGTCTGCCGGGACGCCAGACCAGAACACCGACCTAGCCGCAAAGATGTCGCGAGAGCTGGAAAGCACCATGCGCGGCGTCGTCGTTGATGAGTTGCGTAGGCAAATGAGGCCCGGAAACATTTTGAGCAGACGGCGTATGTAGCGCATCTAATGTATGTCTTCCGGTCTCCTTTAGGCACGCCGTCGGTTGCGTGGATGAAGGCTGCAGGTCCGCTGTGCGGCACGAGAGACTAGTTTATTGATTGTCACAAACAATAACACGTCTGGGACCCATGAAGACTGAATCGATTGGGAAAGTCGATTTATCGCGTGGTAGCTGTGCCTATTACACGATAGTTTTGATCTTCTCGGAGCATCGGAGAAAAAAAGCAAAATAGGGATCGGTAATGTCCAGATTGTCTTCATCCCAAGCGAGCACGGGGCGGCCGGGTTGAAGGCTCTCGGTGATAAGGTGCATTTGTTCAAGACACGATGTCACGCTTGAGCCGACTGGACTGTCTGCACTACAAACCGCTCTGATGCGGGCCATAATGTCATCGTAAGAAAATGACATTGCAATTGGATCCGCACGGATTGCAAGCAGCACTGTCCGGTAAACATCCCCTCGCGTGCCGTCGACAAGTTCATGCTCTTTTCTTTCTTGGCCACGGGTCTTGGGACCTGAATGCAGAGAGGAAAGCATTTTTGAGAAGTCAGTGAAATGGGACGTCTGAGTTAAAGCCTGTAAAATTTCGGCGCCGCCAATCTCAATGCGTTTGTGCTCGTGCAGCGGCTCTCTTATTGCGAGAACTTGGCACAAGCAGTAACAAATGGTTTGCATCAGCTGAGGTGACCCCATTGCTTCGTCGCACAGTCTGTTTTCAACCTCAGGTGCCAAATCAATATTGAGTTGCGAAAAACCTTGTCTAGCGATCATTCGGAGGTGGCGTGTGTCCCAGTATCCAAGATCGACTGCCGCAACTCGCCCGCGAAGCTCTGGGTTGCTGCGAACGACGTCATCGGCTCGGTGTGGAACCGAAGCGGTAACAATCTTCACGCCATTGTCGGCTGCTACTTTAATCTGACGACCGACCTCTTCGTGAAGAGCTTCTGGAATATAGTGAAAATCATCAATGAAGATAACAAACTCACTTCCAGCAATCTCTTTTATGACCCTTGTCAGGCCTGCACTTTCAGTAACGCCTGAAGATGAATCCTCCCAAGATTTGCTGGCATCGACATGCGCTTCTGCTTTGCCCTGCGCAACAAGAGGGATACCAGCTTTGCCGCCACCTTTCGCGCCGCCAGATACTCGATGCGCCGTGGATTTCGTGGTAGTAATTGAAGTCGGGGCTTCCATCCATTGAAGCGCCCGCTCCCACAGATCCTCAGGCACCCCAATACCTGAGCCAATAACCGGTATGATCAGCTCTTCGTCGAGGACTTTCTTGATTAAAACAGTTTTACCAGATTTCGAAGGTCCAGATATTGAGATTATCATTTTGGGAAGTTCAAAAAAACTCTCTAAACTCTCTTCAAG
This sequence comes from Marivita sp., assembly GCA_043585115.1. GTDB lineage: Bacteria > Pseudomonadota > Alphaproteobacteria > Rhodobacterales > Rhodobacteraceae > Marivita. The sequence continues at coordinate 686,290 of CP121326.1, read as the reverse complement.
CTTGAGATCAGCACGCCCAACATAGGTTATTGTCGGAGTGTCGTTTGGCGTAAAAATCTCGCTGAGTTTAGTGGTGGTCGAAGCCATTCTAAAGTCCCTTCTTGCTTGTTCATACCGTAGAAATGACAACGTTGGATTGCAAGCCGAAGCTTCGTTGTGCCAATCAACCCGGGGTCAACAATTTTAACGCTCTGTTCGTCTAGGGACACTGCTTTCCCTATTCTTTGAAGCTCCCCAAACAAGCCGAAAAGCCAGAGTTTGCAAAGCTGCCTCCTGCGAATAGCTGCCATTTGGGTTAGATGCAGCATCCGCCACTCCGTGTTCCTATCCGTTATCGGACGATTTCGCCAAGGATGCTGGCCAGTGTCGGTTACCATTTTATATCTGAGACGCTGTGTCAGGTGCAGAACACTGAGCAGATAAAGCTATTGAAAAAGAGGCGTTTTTCGAGTATACAAGGTGGGCCAGCAAGGTAGCACAAAGCACAAAGCACAAAGCACAAAAGCAGTCAGGTTTGAGCCGATACTTTCGATGACGCTCACCGGCACACCATACCAGCCTCAACTTGAACGCCAGCGCCGGGAACATGACCGGGCAGCGAGACACCTTGCTGGAAGGTGCAGGAAAGATCGTTTTGGATCGCTCCCCGGTAGAGACTGCCGGACGCCCCAAGCGGTTGCCGCCGGACTTTGGTCGAAATGGCACAGAAAGACAGTTGCAATGTGCGGTGAGCTTAGGCTCTGGGTCACAACAACTGGTCACGTCTAGGTTGGAGGAAAGCCGGGCGTGATGCTCAGCCGAAAGGCTGTAACCGCTTGGTCGAAAGATCGGAGTCGGGGCGCTGCTAGGTCAATGGAAGCCACCTAGTGTTAGAAGCCCTTCACCACCTGTTATACGCAGATCACTCCCCCTAGAACGATGCAAGGAGACATGTGTTGTTCTGGGGGGAAAGACCTATTTCCGCAGTATCTTATTGAGATTATTAAATTTTCTTTCTGTGTCTTTCAAAAACACTTCCGGCAAGAAATAGAAACTGAGGGCGCGAAGCGCCCGCAAGCGAGCGTCAGCGAGCGCGCAGGAGCCACGATGAAGCAAGTCACGGCACAATTATTAGTTGAAGCATTTTCCGGCAAGAAACTGAAGCCGGACAACACTTTGCTCAAGCCTTTGCAGGTTCCGGCGTATGCTATGACTATGGCTGAAAGGCATAGGCAAAAAAATCGGAGGATGAATGTCTTAATCGTCAAGAAAAGTGTGGCACATCGAGCCTAGAGTGTTATAATATAACAATCGGGCTGGCTTCCAACTATGCCCATTGTCGACCCCGCGACGGTTCGGATCACCATCCTAAGTCACCCGTCGCGGGGCAGCTCTTAACGATAAGTAAGAACTTAATTACAATAAAAACAATGACTTAAATGCGTTTTGCGCTTGCGCTGTGGAATCCGCATGTGCGATTCTGAGTGGGTAGAACCAATCTCAGGAGAGCCACACATGCAAGAAACTACATCACAATCCGCCTACATCCCTGATCAAAGCTATCTCGACATGCGCGCCAAGCTGGTTGCGCTCATTCAGCGGGGACCGGGAATTGATCCAGAGGGCGACGTCACTCTTGCTCTTGGTGAGATCGGCGACGTGTGGCCTGAGATTGTTCGGACGGATGCAGAAATAGCTTGACTTAAGTAACGGTAACGCGTAAAAGTTACCTCAGTTACTACAAGCGAGGTTCGACATGGCACTAACCCCAGCAGAAAAGCAAAGAGCGTATCGCGAGCGACAGCGCGCGAAGGAACGGATGCAACCGGAAAGCGCGCGACCGTTTTTGAAGCAGTCTTTTAGCAGTTTTGTCGAAGAGCAGGCCGGATTGTCGGACTTCGAATTGCCGCTGGAAATTTCGGGAATTGAACCGCCAACCTTTTTCGACGAACGCGGGCCAAGCGAGTTTGTTTTGAATGATGTGATGCAAGATGTCGAAAAACCGTTCGATGGTTTCGACGGTGCGATTGGCCGTGCAGAGGTTATCATCGGTAGCCTAATAGATGCAGCGACCGAGTTGGCCCACCAAGTGAACCGCTACAAGGTCAGCGAAATCGAAGCGCGGCTTGCTGAACTGCAAAACCCAGACAACGCCGATAGGCTTACCGCCATCGAAGACGCCGTGCAGCTCAACAAAATAAAGGACCAGCTTTCAAAGCAGGTTCGAAGGTCTTTCCCGCAGTGGAAGGTGACGGGCGTCTGACGCCCAAAAGCGCGGGATGGTGAAGCGTGCAACCTGAACCATCCCGCATCTTTCAAAGGCTCAATAAAGGAGAGAGCACCATGACTACACATATCACAACACCAGACAAAGCCAAAGCCCCTGATCACAGCATTCAGCTAAGCCGAAAGCAATTTAGCAGCTATCTTTACGATTTGTATGGATGCAAAGGTCAAAACGATGTCACGGCTGACTACGTGTGCGGTGGTGATGAAGACGACGATTACTACATCGAAGTTTTTCTGAATTCACCTGCCGGGGGGACGATGATTGCAATCCATCACGATCCCTTAATGAACTCAGTCGACGTTTTTACCGTGGAAGGCAAGGCGCGATGAGCGTCTTAACCCTCCACAGCTACACGGTGCCAGTCGATTGGTTCCAAGGTGCGATTGGCAAAGATGCCGACTTGGACGCTGAACACATTGTCGAAGCCAACGTGGTTGCAGGGCTGTCTCGTGTAGAGGTCTATGATAGTGGGCAGATGGTTGCTATCTATGACGCCAGTGATCCTGTGAACGTGCGTGTCCTCTGTCCGCCGCCTCTTGCCGCGACCTATCGCCTAGCGGCTTACACTCTTGAAAACAGCTAGCACGATCCAATAACAAAGAACCCGCCTGAGCAATCCGGCGGGTTTCCTGTGCATCACATAGATAATTTGTGACAATTGGTCGTCAGTTTTTTCTTCTGAGGTTGTTCTTCTATGTAACTGTATCCGCTAGGAGCGCGTCAAGACGCTGATCACAGAAGAGGATAGCCCAATGTTGGATGACAGAGCATCAATTGCGAAAGCCGAACTAAAGACTATCGGCTACGAAGGCGCATCTATCGAAGATTTCGTTGCAACCCTTAAATCAGCCGGTGTAAGGCACTTGTTGGACATCAGGGAGCTTCCTTTGTCCCGAAAAAAAGGATTTTCAAAGCGCTCACTTTGTGAAGCTGTGGAAGCGGTTGGAATATCCTACACTCATTACAAAAGCCTAGGCGACCCAAAGCCTGGCAGAGATGCTGCGAAAGCAGGCGACTACAAAAGATTTCGAAGTATCTTTGCGGGACACCTTGCTCAAGAGCCTGCACAGTCCGCGATTGATGAAGTTTTGTCGGTTGCAATCGAAGGTGGTGCGTGTTTGCTTTGCTTCGAGCGCTGCCACAAAGAGTGTCATCGGACTATGGTGACTGATGAGATTGAAAAGCGCGCTGAAATTTCGATTCAGCACATTGGGGTTAGACACGGCATTGCAAACGGAAGCACTAGTTAGAACGGGTCAAACCGAAGCGATAATTCTGATCAAAGCTGCACCGGTGATAGGCGCAAAGCATGGCGAGACCGTTTGCTGTGCTGGAATAGACCTATACGGCAACTGGCTTCGGCTTTACCCATTGTCTTTTAGGGTTTTGGATGACACCAGAAAATTTAAGCGTTGGGATAAGGTAAGCTTTAAGTGGAGGCTGCCAAAAGAGGACGTAAGGCGAGAGAGCCGCCGTGTTGACAGTCAAAGCTTAGAAATTGTCGGTAGGATGCCTGACCGGGAAAAAGCTGCATTTTTGGATCGGCAAATAGTAACTAGTCTAAGCGCTCAGCGTGAAAAAGGTCTGAGCTTGGCCTTGTTGAAGCCGGAAATTAGAGGTTTCGAAATTGAAGAAAAATCCAAATCGGAGATTGAGGCTGAGCAAGCGCGGATAGATGAATTTCACAGTCAAGACGATCTTTTCATACCGCGACCAGCGGTTCCTCAAACGGCGTGCCCATACTCTTTCAAGTATCATTATAGGACTGATGATGGGGACCGAGAGGGAACTTGCCAAGACTGGGAAACTGAGGCGACCTATTTTAATTGGCGCAATCGGTATGAAGAGGCTGAGCTTCTAGAAAAAATTGAGCACCAATTTGGCGAAGTGCTGCCAAAGCGTGGCCTCTACTTCGCCATGGGAACGCATTCTCGTTGGCAAGACACTTGGTTGATCAATGGTTTGATACAGTTACGTCGCACCGACCAACGAACCTTATTTTGAGATTGCGGTGTATCTGACCCCACGTCATTTGGTCCATTTTGCAGTCGGTTACACGGTTACAATACGTCAGGTAAGTCATTGAAAAATATGATATTACTAAGGGTTCGAGTCCCTTCACCCGCACCATACTTTCCGGGCAACCTGCTGAAATTCCTTCGATAAAATAAATCGGAGGACATAGTAGTGTCACACATCCCGTACACAAACCGCAGAACAGAGACGTTCTTCTACAACCGTCATGTCCTAAAACATGCGGTTGTTTTCTACGGTCAGTCCACCGGGCACGCCCTGTCGAAAGACCCAGACGAAGCCTAAACCTACGGCAGTTTATGGGACGTCGTCACAATGCTCGGCGTTGCTATTCAAGTATTGGGTTGCCAGAATGGTCAACTGGCGGCACGATAGTTCGTGTAAAGCAGTTGCAACGGAGCCTTTCAAATTACTTTTCCAAGTCCATAAACTGGCGAGGGATCCTAGACGGGTCTTCGTATTTCTTACCACGTAAATAATTTTTTCTTTTTCCGATCAGGGTATTTCTAATGCGTCACAAGTTTCTGTTTGAGCCACAACGACAAGAGATTATCAGCAACGGCTGCGCCAAAAAAGACGTTATGTTTGAAGGGGTGCAGCCTAACTTCCCAATGATAACGCAGGCCAGCGACGAACGAAGCGGAACTCATTTCAATATGCCCTCCACAGCATACGTTAATTTTCAAGTCGGCCAGTCAAAGTACTTTTTTATGATTAAGGTCGATGTCGATTACGCACACAAAAGTAAGGAACCGTCTCAGGATTGGATGTTTCCGATAAAAGCAGAATGTCCGATTGACATGGTGACCTATCACAGGAAACTGAAAATCAATTGCAGCCAGATTCACAATCCAACCTACACACAATCCATGTATGTCTTTGCTGAGATTGCAGAAGTACTGGACAGCGATGAAATGGTCGACGTTTACAGTGATGGAAAAAAGCTGCGGATTCTTGAATCGCATATCGTTTTGCGTACGACGCTGAGAACGGCAGCGTCTACTTGGGCGTATGTGCCTGGTAGCTTTGAAGGTTGGACGAAGACCGAAAAATATGTGCAGATTCCTATGCACGCTGGAAATGATGGAAAGCTAAAAGTGACTGAGGGTCTGGTCTACTGACCGGTGAGCACATGTTGCATTTCGCGCGTCCTTCAGCGCTGGCAAGAGCTTCGCGAATTTAGAGAATGCGACGTTGAAGGCGCACCGCTTGATCTTGTCGATTTACGAGGGCACAGCGCTAATTTCCTGCTTGCACCGCTCCATGCGCGCCTCTAAGAGGCGGTGGATTTTGACCGCCGCGGACGCCTCCGCGGCCCCTATGCAATGGATAAGGACGACATGCAGGTCACCGAAACCCTCAACGAAGGCCTCAAACGCAGCTACTCGATCACCGTTTCGGCGGACGAGCTGGATGCAAAGGTCAATGAAAAGCTCAAAGAAGCGCAGCCCGAAATCGAGATGAAGGGCTTCCGCAAAGGCAAAGTGCCGATGCCGCTTCTCAAGAAGCAGTTTGGCCAGCGCCTTTTGGGCGAAGCCATGCAGGAAACCATCGATGGTGCGATGGCCAAGCATTTCGAAGACAGCGGCGACCGCCCCGCGCTCCAGCCTGAGGTCAAGATGACCAACGAGGACTGGAAAGAGGGCGACGACATTCAGGTCGACATGTCCTACGAAAAGCTGCCCGAGATGCCAGAGGTCGATATGTCCTCGCTGAAGCTCGAGAAGATGGTCGTCAAAGCGGGCGACGCGGAAGTCGACGAAGCGCTGGCAAACCTTGCCGAAACCGCGCAGGACTTCAAAGACCGCAAGAAGGGCTCCAAGGCGAAAGATGGCGATCAGGTTGTGATCGACTTCCTTGGCAAAGTTGACGGCGAAGCGTTCGAGGGTGGTGCGGCAGAGGACTATCCTCTGGTGTTGGGCTCCGGGTCATTCATTCCGGGCTTCGAAGAGCAGCTTGTTGGTGTGAAAGCCGGTGACGAGAAAAACGTCGAGGTCAAGTTCCCCGAGGAATACGGCGCAGAGAACCTGGCTGGCAAAGATGCGGTTTTCGAATGCACAGTGAAAGCTGTCAAAGAGCCGGTTGCAGCCGAGATCAATGACGAACTGGCCACCAAGTTCGGTGCCGAAGACCTTGCTGCGCTCAAGGCGCAGATTTCCGAGCGTCTCGAAGCCGAATATGCGGGTGCCGCGCGTCAGGTCATGAAGCGTGACCTGCTGGACCAACTGGATGGAAAGGTTGACGTTGACCTACCGCCGTCGCTGGTCGAGGCCGAAGCCAAGCAGATCGCACATCAGCTGTGGCACGAAGAAAACCCCGAGGTCGAAGGCCACGACCACCCCGAGATCGAGCCGACCGACGAGCATAACAAGCTGGCGGTGCGCCGCGTAAAGCTGGGCCTGCTGTTGGCCGAGCTGGGTCAGAAAGCCGAAGTCGAAGTGACTGACGCCGAGATGACGCAAGCGATCATGAACCAGGCGCGTCAGTACCCGGGTCAGGAACGCGCGTTCTTTGATTTCGTACGTCAGAACCAGCAGATGCAGCAGCAGTTGCGTGCGCCGATCTTTGAAGACAAGGTTGTCGATCACGTCGCCGAGCAGGCATCTGTGACCGAAAAAGAGGTCTCAAAGGACGATCTGCAAAAGGCCATTGAGGCGCTCGACGAAGAGTGATCCTGGACACGTGACAGATTGCGGAAAAGCCACCCCATCGGGTGGCTTTTTTGTTTATATGATATCAAGTGGCATTGGCGCAGCACGACGCCATGGACTGCAAGTGAAAGACGAACGGAGGCCCGGTTATGTGGGAAGAGCGCTATGCCAAATCCGACGGCTATCTTTTCGGAGAGGCCCCCGCGCAGATGCTTGTGGAAAACCCATGGGTGACGGATGGCGCCACAAGCTGTTTGTGTGCGGCTGACGGGGAAGGGCGCAACAGCGTCTGGCTGGCCGCAGGCGGGCTCGATGTGACCAGTTTCGACATGTCACCCACCGCAGTAGAGCGGGCGAAGGCGCTTGCCCGCAAGGCAAATGTCGGTGTCGCAGCACATGTCAGCGACTGGGATGGCTGGGACTGGTCGCAGACCTACGATCTGGTCGTCGCGGTCTTCGTACAATTCATGGGACCTGATGCGCGTGTCCATCAGTTCGACACGCTGCGCCGGGCTGTGCGGCCGGGCGGGCGGTTGCTTTTGCACGGCTACACGCCCGAGCAGATCGACTTTGGCACCGGTGGTCCGCCCTTTGCCGAAAATATGTACACAGCCGACATATTGCGCGACGCATTCGGCGATTGGCGGATTCTGCGTCTCGCCGCCTATGAACGCGACGTGCAAGAGGGCCGGGGCCATTCGGGGCAGTCCGCGCTGATTGATCTGGTGGTCGAAAAACCAAACGGGTGAAGGCGCGTGCTGTGGCCCTTCGGGGCGCAGGGCGCGGGAATAATCGTCAGGCCGTCAGGCAAGCGTCGAATGACCGGTACTGTTGGAGTGTGTCCGGAAGCTGCGTCACCCCAAGCCCCGGCGCTGGCCCGATCGACATCGCGCCACGGCTGTCGCCTTCGGCCCACGGCGCAAACGCATCGCGCAAGGGATTCGGATTGACGTCCACCTCCAACAATCCGTCACCACCGGCTGCCGCCAACAGATGCGCCGACGCGATCAAACCGATGCCACCGCCAAGAAAGTGCGGGCAGTAGCGCAAACCAGCACCGCGTATCTTGCGGGCCACCCGCCAGCACCCGGACAAACCGCCCCATTTTGCAAGATCCGGCTGGAGCACATCGAAGGCTCCGGTGGCAATTGCATCATCGAACCCGTCGAAGCCTGCAATGTTCTCGCCCCCTGCAATCGGCACAGTCGCGTGCTGCCTCAGGGTGTGCCAGTCCGAGATCGGCGCGTCGGCGGGCAGGGGCTCTTCGAGCCAGCCGAGGGGCAGGCCAGAGGTTCGATCAAGAAAGCCTTGCGCAGCCCTTAAATCCCACGCTTGGTTGGCGTCAGCACACAGCGTTTCGCCATCTGCAAGTTGTTCAAACGCGGCTTGTAAAAGGGACACGTCGCGATCTGTCTCGAACCCGACCTTGACCTTGAAAGCCGAAAATCCGGCGGCCCGGCTTTCCGGGATCAGTCTCGCGGCCTGTGCGATGGCGATGCCGCTGGCATAGCAGGGCACGCCTGTGGCGGCCTCCGGGTTCAGAAAACGGGCAACGGACAGGCCGGCGCGACGCGCCTCCAGATCTGTCATTGCCGTGTCGACCCCGGCGATCACCTGACGGAAGGGCCCCCATTCACCACATTGCAGGGCGCGGATATGGGTTTTCTCTGTGAGCTGCGTAAAGAGATCGCCTGCGCTGTCAAAGCTTTGGCCCAGCAGTATGTCCGCCATATCCTCGACCAACAACCGCGCACGATGTTCCGCGCCAGCGGCGGGCCAGTTCGCGAAAATCTCGCCAAACCCAAACGCGCCGTCGCTGTCCTCAAGCCTGACAAAAACCGCTGGACGGTTGTGCATGACGCCAAAGGACGTGGCCACCGGTGACGCAATCGGCACACGGTAGGCGGAGACGGTGATGCGGGCGAGGGTGATTGACATGAAGACAGCACAGCAGGATGCGCCCGCAAAGGCAAGCGTGCCGATGCAGGGTCTGTGCTGTTTGCGGTCATTGAAAAAGAGGTGACGTCACCTGTAAGGTCGACATCCTCTCTCCTGTGCAGAGCGGCGTCACCCGCTCCGGACCTGTATCCCGGTGCCAAACGGGACCTCGTGAAACGCGTCTCTCATGGTCAGAGCGCAAAGCGCGCCCATAGAGAGAGGAATGTCAGTGTTGCCCCACCCAAAGGCGGGACGGATGTCGGATCCGATGGCGGGGGTTATCTGCGGTAATGGTTAACAGGCTGGAAACGGAGCGTTCTTTGGCACGCGGGTTTCAGGAGGCGCAATTGAAGGGGCTTAAGACCGGTTGTGCGGAGCCTCCAAGCATCGGCCTCTGGGCATGTGTCACCTCAGGGGGTGCTGAAAATATCAGGGGTCAGTTCAGCAATACGGGTAGCTGAATAGGACCGCGAAAGCCGAAACCGCGCCAAATTACAGCGTCTGGATCAGGTAGGGACATGTTTGGGAAACGGTCGAAGAGCAGGGGCAGCATGACTTGCGCAACAGCACGGCGCGCCACATGCGTGCCCTGGCAAAAGTGCGGCCCGTTCCCGAAGGATTGATGCAGGATCTTGTCACGGTAGACGTTGAAGACCTCGCCGTCCTCAATGATATCCTCGTCACGATTGGCGCTGGCCTGAATGGTCATCACCGTATCACCCTTGGGAATGACGCAGCCCCTGATCTCAGTATCTTGCGTCACAAGTCGGGATGAAGCAGAGATTGGCGCGACCCAGCGTACGCCTTCCTCAAAGGCTTTGTCCCAGTCGCCATCCCTTTTGACCTGCGCGAATTGATCGGGATTGCTTAGGAGGCCCACAATGATCGTATTCAAGGCATCGCGCGGTTCGTTGATGCCGCCGCCGATGGCGATTTTGATATTGGCGTATATCTGTTTTTCCGCAATTGGATCATCAGCGTTAAGCATGACAGAGAGCGCAGAATTGTTTGGCTCTGCGCGGTGCCGATCTTGAAGGCGATCAAACAGCGCATGCATTTCTTCATTGGCGCGATCTGCGCGCGCGAAGGGCTCATCGCGCCAGCCGAAATTGCCTGCGCCGTCGATTAAGGCCTGACTCCAGCGTTGCATTTCGTCGTCTGAGGCGTCTTCAATCCCCAAAAGCACGGCAAGGCCGCGCGCGCAGTAGGGGCCCGACAGCGCGGGAAACAGATCAACCACCTCACCGCGCGGCAAACGTGCAACGTAATCTTCTGCGATCTTTTGATATTGCGGCACCCATTCGTCGCGGATGACTTTCGGCGCAAAGGCGGGGGCCATCGCCATGCGCTCTCGCAGATGTTCCGCACCATCCTTGCGCATCAACGTATGTGCCCAGAAGGCGCGCTTCATCGGCGTGTTGGGATCATCAGAACTAAAAAGCTCCGGGTTATCCTTGACGTATTTTGTATCAGCCGCCTTGGTCAGAAAGGTGCGTCCCGCCGCCTTGACCCGGACGACCGGGGCTTCGGCACGCAGGCGGCGATAGATCGGGAACGGATCACGGTCGAGCGCATCGAGGGTGATTGCTTCATCCAGCGGAGCGAGATCAGCCATGGCTTTCTCCCAACAAACGCAAAGCATTTTCCTTAAGGATGAGCGGGCGCACCTCATCCTTGAAAGGGGCATTCGCAAAATCGGCGAGCCAGCGGTCGGGTGTGATCGCGGGCCAGTCGGAACCAAACAGCATCTTCTTTTTCAGGATCGAGTTGGCGTAGCGGATGAAGGTTTCGGGGAAATACTTCGGGCTCCAGCCGCTCATGTCATAATAGACATTCGGTTTGTGTTGGCAGACGGCCAGCCCTTCTTCTGTCCATGGGAAGCTGGGGTGCGCAAGAATGATCGGCATGTCGGGAAAATCAACCGCCACATCATCCAGATGCATCGGATTGGAATACTTGAGCCGCATCCCCATTCCGCCCCGCATTCCTGACCCAACGCCGGTTTGGCCGGTGTGAAACAGCGTGATCACCCCTTCTTCGGCGCAGGCTTCCAGCACGGTATAGCAGGCTTCCCTGTCATTGGGGAAAAACCCCTGCATCGTCGGGTGGAACTTGAACCCCCGCACACCAAAGTCGCGCACCAGGCGTTTGACTTCGCGTGCGCCCGCTTTGCCCTTGTGGGGATCGATCGAGGCGAACGGGATCAGAATGTCGTCGTTTTCGGCGCAGATGCCAGCAACCTCTTCGTTGGAATAGCGACGAAAGCCTGTCTCGCGCTCTGCATCGACAGGAAAGATAACGGCGGCGATGTTACGTTCGCGGTAGTAAGCGGCGGTATCCTGAACCGTCGGCAGCATTCCATCTGCTCCTGCCGGGTTCTTGAAGTATTTGGCCATCCCGGCCTGAAATTCGTTGTAACCGTCATCGCGGCCGTGGTTGCAGGGTTCTTCTGCATGCGTGTGAAAATCGATTGCCTTGACCGCGCTGAAATCAACCATGATGTGCCTCCGTGCAAAAATGCTATACAGCAGAACCGTTAACCTATACAACAAATTTGCAAGCAAGGGATCGGTGCATGGCGGGCAACTCCGGGAGAAAAGATGTAACGCGCGTCGAGATTGACGGCGACATCGCAACGGTCACTTTTGATCGGCCGGAAAAGCGCAATGCCATGAATGACCAGTTGATCGCCGAGCTTGATACCTTCTTTTCCAATCCACCCGAGGGGGTGAGCGCCGTTATCCTGCGCGGCGCGGGCGGGCATTTCTGTTCAGGGCTTGATCTGGCTGAGCACGAGCATCGCGACCCCATTGCGGGTGTCTATCATTCGCGCAATTGGCACCGCGTCTCGGACGCCATCGAGTTTGGCGGATTGCCGGTCGTGTCGGTGCTAACCGGTGCAGTTATTGGGGGCGGGCTTGAAATCGCCGCCTCGACCCATGTGCGCATTGCCGAACCTGATGTGCGGTTCCAACTGCCCGAAGGGCGGCGCGGAATATTTGTAGGCGGCGGCGCAACCGTGCGAATTGGCCGTTTGCTTGGTGCAGACCGGATGCGGGAAATGATGCTGACGGGGCGCAACTACGGAGCCGAAGAAGGCCTTGCGCTTGGGCTGTGCCACTATTCTGTCGAGGCTGGCGAAGGATACGATCTTGCGAAAAAACTTGCGCGCAAGATCGCAGATAATGCACCCTTTTCGAACTACCTCATGATGCAGGCAATCTCGCGTATTCAGGACATGCCCCGCTCTGAGGGGTTCTTCACGGAAAGCCTAGCGGCTGCGATGTCTCAAACGTCAGATGGCGCGAAAGAGGGGCTACGTGCATTTTTGGAGAAACGTCCGCCGAAATTCAGATAACCAAGGCAGATAAACGGGGAAACCGACACTGCATCACTTTTGTCTCACTGGGAGGAGAAGACATGAAGAAACGTACCCTTATCAAAACAGCGATTGCCGGACTGGTAACCGCGGCCGCTCTGGGCGGCTCGGCGTATGCGCAAGAGGTCACTCTGCGCTTGCACCAGTTCCTGCCGCCCCCTGCGACGGTGCCTGCGAAGATTCTCAAGCCCTGGGCGACAGCGGTGGAAGAGGCCTCTGGTGGCCGCATTGCGATCCAGCATTTCGATGCGATGTCTTTGGGAGGGCGTCCGCCGGAGTTGATGGATCAGGCGCGCGACGGCGTTGTGGATCTGTCCATGACCGTCGTTGGCTATACGCCGGGCCGCTTCCCGCGCACGGAAGTCTTCGAGCTGCCGTTTATGATGACCAACCCGGTCGCCACTGCTTCGGCCTATTGGGAGATGGTCGAAACGGATTGGCAAAGCAACGAGTACAAGGATGTCAAAGTTCTAGGCGCATGGGTGCATGGCCCCGGTGTTGTCCACTCCAAGGACGGCGTAACCAGTCTTGAGGATATGAAAGGTCTGACGGTACGCGGCCCGACCCGTATCATCAACGATATGCTGTCAGAGCTGGGCGCAGAGCCTGTTGGCATGCCGCTGCCCGCAATCCCAGAGGCGTTGTCCAAGGGCGTTGTCAAAGGCACTGTTATTCCATGGGAAGTGACCCCTGCGATCCGCCTGTCCGAGCTGGTGACGAACCACACGGAGTTCTCCGGCGACGAGGCACTTTATGCGGCAACAATCGTACTGGTGATGAACAAGGCCAAGTATGAGGCGCTGCCCGATGATCTCAAAGCGATCATTGATGCGGAATCAGGCGCAAAACTGTCCAAGTTCGCCACTCAGGTGATGTGGGACGAGGACGCACCAGCGCGGGCCATTGCAGAAAAAGCTGGCAACACCATTGTTGAGCTTGACGCAGCAGAGGTCGCACGCTGGAAAGACGCTGCCGGCCCTGTGATCGAGCGCTGGATTGCTGACATGGACGGCAAGGGACTCGATGGCGCAGCCTTGATCGAGCAGGCCAAAGCGCTGATCAAAAAGCACGGCGGCTAAAAGCTGAAACCATCGGGGCAAGGGAGCCATCAGGCATCCTTGCCCTATTCGAAGGGCAGAAAGACGATGTATCACGCGCTCGACAAACTGGCGCAAGCGCTTGCGCGCGTTCTGGCTTTGGCCGGGGGTATGGTCCTGTTGGGCATTATCTTGCTGACCTGCGTGTCGATTATCGGGCGTGTCTTTGTTCCCATGGACATCGGGATCGGCCCCATTCGCGGAATTTACGACATGACGGAGATCGGCATGGCCGCCGCCATCTTCGCCTTTCTGCCCTGGGCGCAATACAAGGAAGCCCATGCGCGCGTTGACCTGTTCCAGTTCGCAATACCGCATAAGGGCGATCAGTTTCTTGACCTGCTGTTCAATGCGGGCATGGCCTTTGTGGCGGCGGTTGGAACCTATCGGCTCTACCTGGGTATGCAGGACAAGCTTTCCTACGGTGAAACGACTCTGATCGCGCAGATCCCTGTCTGGCAGGGATACGCCGCAGGCCTCGTCGGCGCGTCGGGCTTTGTCATCGTCGCTCTATTCTGCACGCTGCGCGCGGGGCGCCGACTGCTCGGGCATCCGGACCAGCACGAGGAGACGCAGGCATGACCAACATCGAACTGGCGATCTGGTCGCTCCCGGTGCTGCTGCTGCTCGTTTTCCTGAGGGCCCCCATCGCCCTTGCGATGATCGGTGTCGGCGTCGGTGGTACATACCTCGTGATCGGCACGCCCATGATGACGCTCAATCAGCTCAAGACGCTGACCTACGGCACGTTTTCCAACTATTCCTTTTCAATCATTCCGCTCTTCCTGCTGATGGGGCAGTTCGCGACGCTGTCAGGCATGTCCACATCGTTGTTCAAGGCCGCAGAGAGCTTTCTCGGTCACCGTAAAGGTGGGGTCGCCATGTCCGCCATCGGCGCCTGCGCCGGGTTCGGTGCAATTTGCGGATCATCCCTGGCGACTGCCGCCACCATGGGGCAGGTCGCCCTGCCTGAGATGAAGCGGTATGGGTATCCAGACAGCCTGTCCACCGGAGCGCTGGCGGCAGGCGGCACCCTTGGCATTCTGATCCCGCCCTCCGTTATCCTCGTGATCTACGCAATCCTGGCGGAACAGAACATCGCCAAACTCTTTGTCGCGGCGTTCATCCCCGGCATTCTGGCTGCCATCGGTTACATGATCGCGATTTCCATCTGGGTACGCGTCCGGCCCAATGCAGCCCAGTTGAGCCCGCGTGTGCCATGGGGGCAACGCTTGGTCATGCTGGGAAAGATCTGGCCGGTTATCGTAATTTTCGTGGCTGTCGTTGGCGGCATCTACGCAGGTATATTCACTCCAACCGAGGCGGCGGCTGTTGGTGCGGCAGGCACATTTATCGCCGCACTGGCAAGCGGCGAAATGTCATGGCCTCGTTTGACAGAGTCCATCCTGTCCACGGCCAGCGCATCAGCGATGATCTTTCTGATCATTTTGGGCGCGGGCATCTACAACAACTTCCTGTCACTCACACAATTGCCGCAAGAAGCCTCCGCCTGGGTTGGCGCACAAGGTTTTTCACCTTGGTTCGTGCTGACAGTCGTTCTGATCATGTATCTTCTGTTCGGCTGCGTCATGGACAGCTTGTCGATGGTCCTTTTGACTGTGCCGATCATTTTCCCGATCATGTCCGTGCTTGATTTCGGGATGAGCGTGAACGACTTCGGACTCTGGTTCGGCATCCTTGTTCTTATCGTCGTGGAGGTTGGATTGATCACACCGCCTGTGGGGATGAATCTTTTCATCATCAACGGGATGTCCAAGACCACACCCATCAGCGAAACCTACAAAGGGGCGCTGCCCTTTGTGATCACCGACATTGTACGGGTCGTGATATTGGCGTCTTTCCCGGCGATCACGCTCTGGCTGGTTTGGGTCATCGACGCACTTTAGCCGAGGTGTCCCAGAGAGGACGTGTGGACCCACGTATATGTTCGTCTTGGAAAAAGGCTTTACACGAAGGTGCGAACTTTGCGGCCTTTTTCGATGATGGGCGGCTCGGATCGCTGAATGAATACCGCCTGCGCCAGCCCGCCAATGCCTGCGCCTGCGAATAATAGGGTCTGGTCAGATATCGGCTTACGCCATTTGTGCGGGACTCGCATTAGACGGTCAATATTCCGGGATTGCCCTCATACAACTCAGCAATTTTGTTCGCGTTGTTGGTCCGCATCGCCCTTTGATTGAGCGAGCCTTTCTCGGTGACTTCGCCTTTGTCAAAGCTGGGTTCATTGTGCAGGATTAACGCGCGTCGCACGCAGCTGGCCGATCCTGTGGCTCGCTCGGCGGCGCGGCGAAGCTTGTCCTGTAAGGCGGCATGCAGTTGATCCGCGTCTATCTGTTTGGCTGCCCCCGAGAGCAGCAAGAGCGCGCCGAGTTCGGCTTCGTTCTCGCCGGTGATCACAGCGTCGCGAACAAGCCCGTCCATGGCATCGACAAGCGCCGCACGTACTGCGCTAACAGCCACCCATGTGCCAGTGTTCAGCTTGAAGTTTTCAGCTACGCGTCCGTCAAAAAAGAAGCCTTTGGTAAAATCCGCCGGATCAGCAGGGCGCACGGCATCGCCCATGCAATAGTATCCCTCCTCGTCGAACGCTTCGGCAGTTTTGTGTGGATCACCATAATAGCCCGGGGTGATGCTTGGCCCTTTCAGGCGCACCTCAAGCTTTCCCCCGATGGGGACAAGTTTCATCGACAGCCCAGCTGCGGGAACACCAACATTGCCGGAGAAGTCCTGCACCTCCGTGCAAGTCAAAGCAAAAGGCGCTGTCTCGGTCGCGCCCAAACTGCTGGACAGAAGAACCTCCCGTCCGGTTGTCTTGCGCCCGATCGCACGCAACCTGTCCCACGTGCGTTGCGGCATGCCAGCGCCTGCATAAAACATCATGCCCAGCTGGCTGAAGAATGTCTTCGCAAGCGTCGGGTCCGCTTCGAGTTCTTCAATCAGCATATCCCAGCCCACAGGGACGTTAAAATACCACGTGCAGGCCACTTCGCGCAGATTGCGCAGGGTTTCGTCAAAGGCTCCGGGGGCGGGTTTGCCTTCGTCGATATAATAGGTGCCGCCATTGGTCAGGACGAGGTAGGACACCTTGTTGCCCGCTGCGGTGTGGTTCCAGGGGGCCCAATCCAGAATGACGGGAGGACGCTTTTCCAGAAAGCGATAGCAATCGCGCACCATCGCCTGATTTGCGCAAATCATGCCATTGGTGTTGATCACGGCTTTGGGGGATCCGGTGGAACCGGACGTGAACAGATACTTGACGACCGTGTCCGAAGACACAAGCGCGCGCGCACTCTCTGCCGCCGACCCGTCACCTTGCAACAGGTCACTGAACCGCACGGTCGATGCCCCGCGCAGTGAGATCACCTCCATCTGAGGCGTCGAGATCGACGCGATTGCCGGCGCAAACTGGTCGCCATCCTCGGCATAGACAGCGCCCGGTTTCAGCAGTGCTGCGATGTTCTTGAGCTTGCCGTGATCTTTTGAGACCAGAGAATAGGCGGGGCTGACGGGGGCATAGGGAATGCCAACGTAAAAACAGGCAAGCCCAAGAAGCCCGTGCTCCAGTGAATTGCCTGACAGGATCAAGAGCGGCCTGTCCGCTCCCAGTCCCATCTCCAGCAGGCGTGACCCGATTTTGCGCGCGGCGGTGCGCGCCTCACCATAGGAGATTTTGCGCCAGTCCCCCTGATCATCGCGCCGTGCGAGCCAGGGCTGATCCGGCGTGGCGTCGGCCCATTTGTCGAGATAATCCGCTAAAGTCGGCAAATGCTCAGGCAGAGCTTTGATTTGCTCCATGAGGATGGTGCCGTCGTCGCGGGTGGTAATGTCAAATGTTGGCGACCAGAAATCGCTTGGATCCAGCGCGCTCATATCAACGGGGCGCCATGCGTATGGCACCGTCCAGGCGAATGGTTTCACCATTGAGCATGGAATTCTGGGTGATGTGGTTTACCATTGCAGCATATTCAGCAGGATCGCCAAGCCTTGACGGAAAGGGCACCTGCGCCCCGAGCGAGGCCTGCACCTCTTGCGGCAGCTCATCAAGAAGTGGCGTTAGAAACAGGCCCGGTGCAATCGTGCAGACGCGGATGCCCTTGTCGGCCAGGTCGCGTGCCATGGGCAAGGTCATCCCGACAATGCCGCCCTTAGAGGCAGAGTAGGCGAGCTGACCAATTTGCCCGTCGAATGCAGCAACAGAAGCGGTATTCACAATAACGCCGCGCGCACCGTCAGATGTCACCGGCTCTGCCGCGCACATATGTGCAGCCGCTTGACTGGCGCAATTGAAACTCCCCATCAGATTGACCTTCAAGGTCTTTTCGAACAACGCCGGATCGTGAGGCGCGCCGCGCGAGACCGTCTTGGCCGCGCCGCCGATACCGGCGCAATTGACCAGAATGCGCAACGATCCCAGCGCATCCTGAACATCTGCGATGCCTTCTGCGACAGAAGCGGGGTCGGAGACATCAACTTTGACGAACCGACCGCCAATCTTGGTGGCCTGCGCGCGGCCTGCCTCGTCATTTAGATCGAACAGCGCAACACTGAGCCCGTCCGCCGCCAAGCGTTCCGCTGTCGCAGCGCCTAGTCCTGAGGCGCCGCCTGTCACAATTGCCGTATGTCCGGCCCAATTCTGCAAGCTCATTTTTACTCTCCTCTGCGACGGATTTTTTTCAACAGGGACAAGAGCTGCGCTTTTTCGGCTTCGGTCATGTTGCTAAAAAGGCTGTCTTCATGCGCGCGTACGGCCTCGATTGTCTTACGATATAGCTTACGGCCAGCTTCGGTGGGGACCAACGCCTGGACACGTCGGTCCGTTGGCACTTGCACGCGTGATAGACAGCCCTTCGCCTCCAACTCGTCTACAATTGCGACAAGACCTGATCGTTCAATGCCCATCATACGCGCCAACTCGCTCTGCGTGATATTGGGGTGATCGATGGTCAGGGAAAGTGCGGAAAACACACGCGCAGAGAGACCGTCCTTGCCCATTGCATCGCGAAAATCCTCTTTGACGACAATGTATGCGCGCTTGAGATTATAGCCGACAAGCTCTTCCAGATCAGGTGTTTTGAGATCGTCGTTGGCAACGATCCTTGGCGCGTGCTTGACCATAACCAGCCTCCAATTAGACATGGTCACAATAGGTCTAATTTGTTACATTGGTAAACAGTTATTCCTATGAAAGGCTGTGTGATGGACCTGCCGACACCAAAATTGGAAGAGGTTTGCACGCTGCAAGTTGAACTGGACCCGATCCGCGAAATGGGCGCGGGCCGTGCAGGGCATCGGCGGATCATTCCAATTGTTGGCGGTACGGTCACGGGCGCGCGCCTGTCAGGGCGCATCCTGAATCTTGGGGCCGATTGGCAAACCATCTTTGCCGGAGGGCTGGCCGAACTCGATACGCGATACGCGATGGAGACCGATGATGGAGCTGTCATCGAGATCATCAACTATGGGTTTCGTCACGGGCCAGAAGAGGTGCTTGCTGCTGTGGGGCGCGGCGAAGAGGTTGATCCGGCTGCCTATTACATGCGCACCCACGCACGGCTGGAAACGGGCGATGCGCGTTATGATTGGGTGAATCGAACGCTATTCGTCGGGGTCGGCGCTCGGTTTCAACAAGCGGTGCAGGTCACGCTATACGCATTGACCTGACGTTTGCGGCATCCCGAACGGGGTGTGTACCTGCACCCCAGCAAACCGTCAGCCCGATCTATATCGCGCCTTTGGGGGATGGCCGCTCCTTGCATTGCGCAGTGGCTCTGATCCTGTCGGTCACACCGCATGTTTCTCACAGCGAGAGCTCGCAGCAAGAAAACGAATGAACAGCTCGGGCTCTTTTCAGACATCAAGCGTCAAAACAAAAAGCCCCGCCGATGGGGCGGGGCTTTCTATATTGTGTGCGATAGAAAAGATCAGTCTTCCGACTTCGGCTCTTCTTCGGACTGCTCGGCCACGTCGGAGGCCAGTTCGTCGTCTTCGGATGCGGCGGCGCCGATATCGTCGAAGAGTTCCGCGATCTCGAAATCAGCTTGTGCTTCTTCCTCGGCAGCGAGTTCCTGAATGGACTTGCCGGAGGCCTGAAGTTCGGCTTCTTCGGGCGAACGCGCGACGTTCAGTTCGATGGTGATCATGACCTCGGGGTGCAGGTGCACCTCGACCTCATGGAGACCCAGAACCTTGATCGGCGAGCGGATGATGACCTGCTTGCGGTCAAGGGTGAAGCCCTCGGCCGTTGCAACATCTGCCGCGTCACGGGTTGTAACGGACCCGTAGAGGTTGCCGCCGTCCGATGCCTGACGAATCACGATGAACTGCTGGCCGCCAAGACGGTCGGCCATGGCTTCGGCCTCTTTCTTGGTTTCCAGGTTCTGTGCTTCGAGCTGGGCTTTCTGGTTCTCGAAGGACGCGATGTTCTCTTTCGAGGCGGTCAGTGCCTTGCCCTGCAGAAGCAGGTAGTTGCGCGCATAGCCGGGCTTTACGTCCACGACTTCGCCCATCTGGCCAAGCTTGGCCACGCGTTCGAGAAGGATCACTTGCATGTCAGGGTCTCCTTACTTGACGGCATAGGGCAGCAGGGCGAGGAAGCGGGCGCGCTTGATGGCACGGGCCAGCTCGCGTTGCTTCTTGGCCGAGACGGCGGTGATACGGGACGGCACGATCTTGCCACGCTCAGAGATGTAGCGCTGAAGCAGCTTGGTGTCTTTGTAGTCGATCTTGGGTGCATTGTCGCCCGAGAAGGGGCACACCTTACGACGGCGGAAAAATGGTTTCGTAGCCATGGGTTAGTGTCCTTTCTTCAGGCGATCAATTGCGGCGCTCGCGGCGGTCGCCACGATCACCACGTTCATCACGTTTCTGCATCTGGACAGACGGACCTTCTTCATGTGCGTCCACCTTGATGGTGAGAATACGCATCACGTCGTCATGCAGACGCATCAGGCGCTCCATCTCCTGCACAGCGGATGCCGGTGCATCGGTGCGCAGATAGGCGTAGTGACCCTTGCGGTTTTTGTTGATCTTGTAGGCCATCGTTTTGACGCCCCAGTATTCGTGATCAACAAGCTTGCCGCCGTTGTCCGAAAGAACTGTGCCAAAATGTTCGATAAGGCCTTCAGCCTGCGCGTTGGACAAATCCTGACGCGAGATAAAAACATGCTCGTATAGCGGCATGTGCACTCCGTTTCTGTTCTGGCGCATTTCAAAGGACAGGCTTTGATCCTTTCGCACCTGCCCACGAGAGACTGCGCGGTAAAAATCGATCCGCGAAAGGAGCGCTCCGTATACACGGATTGATCGGGGGATCAAGCGCTTGTCGAGGGATGGTGTCAGGGCGCGGATCTGGGCCTACTGAAACGGAGCCGCCGTTGGAAAATCGGGCAGAGATGAAACCCCGAAGGCAACATCCGCGAGATACAGAACGGCATCGACGGTCGATCTGTCGGGCGAAATCATCAGACGGTTTCCCTCCAAAGATACCTGCATCACGACCATGCATCCACAAGAGCGCAAATAAAGCGCTCTTGTGTCGGCAGGATAATCTGCCGAAAAATCATTTGTCGTCGTTATCCGACTCGGTCGATCCTCCCCCCGGACCGCTGCCGACATCGACGGTTCCGGAACTTGTGTTGCCTTCACTGTCCGTTGTCGTGACCTCGGTCTTGTTCGGGCGTACCTTGATGGTGGTCTTGCTCCCATCCTCATTTTTAATGACGATATTCAAGCGACCGCCGCCGCTGCCAATGGGTGTGATCTCTACACTGCCGGGCATCAAATGAACTCCTTTAATAAATTGAAAAGTCGGACAAAAATGTCTGAACTCCATAACTCTACGACACCCGACCGAGAGTGGAGCAGTGAAAAAACCGTGAACAGCTCAAAGCCAAGAGAATGCCCAGCCGTTGACCATCAATTGCCGTGAATTCGGCCCATTCTCTGAACAGACTGTTTCCTAGACGTAAACGGTACACGGCCAGTTCGACATAAGGCCGAGGAGAGTAGAATGGTTCACTATGATGAAAACTATGTGCGCGGCGCCAACACGCTTAACCGTCTGTTTCGGCGCATTATCGGGATTGCCTGTCTGATTGCCGTGCCTGGAATCTGGGTCGCCCTGCAAGGTGCTCTGCCTGAAGCGCGGATCATGGGACTGGCGCTGTCGGTCGTGGTCATGGGGCTTGCAGGTTTGTGTTTCAGCAAGCGCTGATTGTTCATTTGAACACAAAGTCTGTTAGCTTTCCCGCAATTGCGAACAGGGTGTTGTGCGTCAATTTGAAAGTATCGCAACTTTCAAACAGGACGGACCCATGAAAAAGACACTTCTTGCCGCAGCCCTCGTTGCCGCGCCTTTCGCAGTTCAGGCCGAACCCGAGGCGTATACGCTGGACGCAAGCCACAGCCAGATCCTCTTCTCTTACAACCACCTTGGCTACTCCACGACCTGGGGCATGTTCTCGGGCTTTGAGGGCGACATCCAATTCGATCAGGAAGATCCGGCAAACTCGTCCGTGACCGTCTCTTTCCCGGTCCGTTCCATGTTCACAGGCTGGGAAGGCCGTTTTGAACACTTCATGTCGGCGGATTTCTTTGGTGCCGAAGAAGACGAAATGGTGACGTTCACCTCGACCAGCATCGAAGTGACCGGAGAGACCACTGCCAACATTATCGGTGATCTGACGCTGAACGGTGTGACAAAGCCGGTGACTTTGGCGGCGACGCTGAACCAGACAGGCGATCACCCGATGGAAAACAAACCATGGGCCGGGTTTGACGCCACAACAACCCTGCTGCGCAGCGATTTCGAAGTCGGTGCCTTCGCGCCGTTTGTCAGCGACGAGGTCGAGGTGCAGATCTCGATCGAAGCGATGAAGGTGATGGACAGCGCTTCCTGATCTTCGCTCGTTGAACCAGAAAAACCCCGGGCACCGCGCCCGGGGTTTTTTGTTTTCATATGTGAGAGCGGTCAGCTGTTGGGTTGGTCGGTTGTCCGGATTGCGCTCAGTTGGACACTGACAATGACCTCGAACGCCAATTGGCTTTCGTCCGTCATGCCGTTGCCGATCTCGAAATTCCGTCGGTCCAGAAGGGTGTTGCCCTGCATGCGTGCCGTGTTGTCGTCGATTGTCAGATCAAAAGGCAGGGACACGCGCTGTTCCACACCACGCAAGGTCAATCTGCCGTCCGCCAAATAGCCGTCAGCTGTCCTTAAGATATCGGCCGTGAACTGTGCCGTTGGAAATTCGCCACTGGCAAAATAGTCAGCGCCCAAGGCTTGCTGTGTCACCGAACCCAGCGTGAGCGATGTGATGGCAATCTCGACAGTCACTTGCCCAGCCGGGCCACTGTCTACGGTTTCGTCAAACGTGATGTCCGCGGTCCAGTCGGCAAAAGATCCTGTCACGTCAGCGCCCATCTGGCGCACGGTGATGCCCAATGTGCCTTCGGCGACGGCCCATTCGCTGTCGACCTGCTGGAGTGCGGGTGCTTTGGCCGCAATTGCAGCGTCTTTTTGATACACGCCGAACAGATTGCCGAGACCAATCGCGCAGACCCAGACCAGACACGCCAGAACGGGCGGCACAAGGCCAAGCCCGGGACGATGTTCGCCAGAACTGGTCACCTTGCCGCCGGGCAGCATCCGCGCCAGCGTTTGGTCTTTGTCGATCACCGCGTGTTTGATGGCTCCAGCGACGTGAAGGATCAGCGAAATGACGAGCACGCGTTCAAACACGATGTGCAACCCCGCTGCCGTTTCGGAGAGGCTCAGGCTTTCGGGAACGAGTGGCAGGTTCTGCCCGAACGGCCACCAGATGGGCGCGAAACCTTCGGTCGCGGCGTGGTGGACCCACCCCGAGAGCGGCACCAACACCAGGGAACCGTAAAGCAGCCAATGGACAACATGCGCCAGCAGGGTTTCAATTTTGCGATCCGCATGTAGCGGCTCTGGCTTGGGCTGGATCAAGGCCCACAAGATCCGCACAAGAGCGATAAAGAACAGGGTCACACCAATCGTCTTGTGCAGCGAAAATACCCAGGCCTTATCCGCCAACTGTTCGGCTGTATCATACGGCATATCGTTTGCGATGATGCCCAGAGGGATGACCGTGAAAATGCCGAGCGCCGTTAACCAGTGAAAGGTTTTGGCGACGGAGCCATAGTGCTGTGCGCTGTTGCCTGCTGACATGGGAGGACCTCCGATCCTTGTTCACAGAGAAAGTCAGATATCGCTCTGGCAGAGTTCAGCAATCTTCGTCAGCGCACAGAAAACGTGCAGGAACATTGCGTCGCTCGGGTGCGGGCTGTAATGGCTTGGGCCAATTCATGTCGGAGGGGTGTTATGAGCCGAGCTTTTCTTTTCCCAGGTCAGGGTGCGCAAACCATTGGAATGGGGCGCGATCTGGCTGACGCATATCCGGGGGCGCGTGCTGTCTTCGAAGAAGTCGATGACGCCCTGGGAGAAAAGCTGAGCGCGTTGATCTGGGAGGGCGAGATCGAAACCCTGACCCTGACGGCCAATGCGCAACCGGCGTTGATGGCGACCTCGATTGCCGCGACACGTGCACTCGAGGCCGAAGGCGTTGATGTGGCGTCTGCGGCTTACGTGGCCGGGCATTCGTTGGGAGAATATTCGGCGCTGACCGCGGCGGGCGCTTTGTCGGTCAGCGATGCGGCGCGGCTGTTGCGCGCGCGCGGGACGGCCATGCAAAATGCGGTTCCAGTCGGGGTCGGCGCTATGGCTGCCATCCTTGGTCTGGGACTTGACGACGTGCGCAAGGTGGCCGACGCGGCAGCTCAGGGCGAAGTCTGCGCGGCGGCCAATGACAATGATCCGGGGCAGGTGGTCGTGTCGGGGCACAAAGCTGCGGTTGAACGTGCAGTGGGCCTGGCGAAAGAGGCAGGCGCGAAGCGTGCGGTGCTTTTGCCGGTTAGTGCTCCGTTTCATTGCGCCTTGATGGCCCCCGCTGCCGAGGTGATGGCCGATGTGCTGGGCGGCGTGACGATCAAAGCGCCTGTTGTTCCGGTTGTTGCGAATGTCCGGGCCGAGGCGGTGTCTGATCCTGAAGCCATCCGCGCATTGCTTGTCGAACAGATCACGGGTGCCGTGCGCTGGCGGGAATCCGTGAATTGGATGGTCGGGCAGGGTGTCGACGACTTCTGGGAAGTCGGTGCCGGAAAAGCCCTGATCGGTATGGTGCGCCGTATTGAACGGTCGGCCGCGACACGGGCGGTCGGTACGGCGGCGGATGTGCAGGCCGCAACGCAAGAGGGTTAAGCCCAGAATTTAATGGCTGCGCCCCAGAATCTTCGTACGAAGATTCTGTGCGCCTCAGGTTAAAACGAGATGAAAAGGAACACGACATGTTCGATTTGACAGGCAAAACCGCGTTGATCACCGGTGCATCGGGTGGAATCGGCGGTGAAATCGCACGCACCCTGCACGCGTCAGGGGCAACCGTCGGTTTGTCCGGCACCCGGACAGAGCCCCTCGAAGCGCTGGCATCTGACCTGGGTGACCGCGCGCATGTTTTGCCGTGCAATCTAAGCGATCCAGAGGCTGTGGCCGCCCTTCCCAAACAAGCGGCAGACGCCATGGGCGGTGTTGATATCCTCGTCAACAATGCCGGCATCACACGCGACAACCTGTTCATGCGGATGTCTGACGATGAATGGCAATCGGTGATCGACGTGAACCTCACTGCGACATTCAAGCTGTGCAAAGGCGTTCTGCGCGGAATGATGAAAGCGCGCTGGGGGCGCATCGTGAATATCTCGTCCGTGGTCGGGGCCACCGGGAATCCGGGGCAGGGCAACTATGCAGCGGCCAAGGCAGGTATGGTTGGCATGTCGAAATCCCTGGCCTACGAAGTCGCCACGCGCGGCATCACAGTGAACGCCGTGGCGCCCGGATTTATCGAAACCGCGATGACCGACAAACTGACCGACGATCAGAAATCCGCCATTCTGACACAGATTCCCTCGGGCCGGATGGGGACCCCCGAAGAGATCGCTGCTGCGGTGCTTTATCTTGCCTCGCCCGAGGCCGCCTATGTCACAGGCACCACGCTGCATGTGAACGGTGGTATGGCAATGCTCTGATTTCACAAGGGAAAGAGCTAGTGTGCAGGTGCAGAAAGCGCTGAAAACACACCTCTTTTCCGGATGATTTCTTTCGTGTGAAAGCGTTTGCGATCCTGGTCCCATGTGCTATAGCGGCGCAGGTTTTGGACCAGGCCTTTGAGGCATACGCTGGTCTTTCGCGACTCACGTTAGACGCAAACCGCCGCCCGCAAGGGCACGATCCATTCCGCCCGGGCGAGGGCTAACCCGGCCTCCGCGCCGACGAAACTGTGAGGAAGAATACATGAGCGACGTCGCAGATCGCGTTAAGAAGATTGTTGTCGAGCACCTTGGTGTCGAAGAGGACAAAGTTGTTGAGAATGCGTCGTTCATCGACGATCTCGGCGCTGACAGCCTTGACACTGTTGAGCTGGTCATGGCTTTCGAAGAAGAGTTCGGCATCGAGATTCCGGATGACGCGGCCGAAACCATCCAGACATTTGGCGACGCGGTAAAGTTCATCAAAGAAGCCCAGTAAGCGCTTCGAACGTCAAATTAATCGGAAAACGCGCTCTGGATCAGGGCGCGTTTTTCTTTTTCGATTTCTCCACCGCCTTCGCCGCATCCCAAAGCGCGTCCATCTCGGTCAGGTCGCTGTCCTTTGGCGTCCTCCCGTCTGCGGCCAGCGCCGCCTCGATGCTTTCGAACCGTCGGGTGAACTTGGCGTTTGCGGCGCGCAGCGCGGCTTCGGGGTCAAGGCCCATATGACGGCCCAGATTGACCATCACAAACAGCAGGTCTCCGAATTCCTCGAACCGTTCGGCCTCGTCCTGCACCTCGCGCAATTCCTGTGCTTCCTCGACGATCTTGTCCAAAACCTCATCCGTCGATGGCCAGTCAAATCCGACACGCGCCGCGCGGTTCTGGAGCTTCAAAGCGCGGGTGAGGGCGGGCAACCCCTTGGCCACCCCGTCCAGAACGCCAGTCTCCTGCTTGCCTGCACGTTCTGCCGCTTTGATCTTCTCCCAGTCCTGCACCTGTTGTTCGGCTGATTTGTCCCGGCTCTCGGTGCCGAACACATGTGGATGACGCGCCACCATCTTGTCGCTGATCGCATTGGCAACATCGTCAAAGCTGAACATGCCGGCCTCTTCAGCCATCTGGGTGTGATAGACCGACTGCAAAAGCAGATCGCCCAATTCGCCTTTCAATTCGTCCCATGCAGCGCGTTCGATGGCATCTGCGACCTCATAGGCTTCTTCGATCGTGTAGGGGGCGATGGACGCGAAATCCTGTTCGATGTCCCACGGACAGCCGGTGTCGGGATCGCGCAGAGCGACGCATGATCTCGAGAAGCCGGGGCATTCCCCCTTTTGGATCATGGATCAGGTCATCGGACATTGCAGGCCTCCGTGCTTCGCGATTAGATGCAGGGATGCGGCATCGTGGCGAGGGAGTCCAGACATGGCCATCATCAACCGGATCGGCGACTTTGCCGAGGACATGAAGACATGGCGTCGGCATCTGCATATGCATCCCGAACTGAGCCTTGATTGCTACGAAACAGCCGCTTTTGTTGTTGAGCGTCTCAAAGAGTTCGGCGTGGATGAAATCCATGAAGGTATCGCGCAGACGGGCGTTGTGGCTTTGATCCACGGGCAGGGTGACGGCCCTGTGACCGGGTTGCGCGCTGATATGGACGCGCTGCCGATGGACGAAACCACCGGAGCGGAATGGGCGTCGACCATTCCCGGCAAGATGCATGCCTGCGGTCATGACGGGCATACAACGATGCTCTTGGGCGCGGCACGCTATCTGGCCGAGACGCGCAACTTCAAAGGCACAGTGGCCCTGATCTTTCAGCCAGCCGAGGAAACACTGGGTGGCGGGCGCATCATGGTGGAAGAAGGCATGATGGACCGCTTCGGCATCGAAGAGGTCTATGCCATCCACACCGATCCGTTTTCCGAGGAAGGGCAGTTGCGCACAACCCCCGGTCCGATCATGGCGGCGGTGGATGATTTTCACATCACCGTGCGCGGTGTCGGCGGGCACGGGGCCTATCCGTCGTCCTGCAAAGACCCGATGCCCTGTGCCCTGGCTATCGGTCAGGCGTTGCAAACCATCGTGTCGCGCAACACAGACCCGCTTTTGCCGCTTGTCGTGTCTCTGACCATGATCTCCGGAGGGACAGCCACGAACATCATTCCGGAAACCGTCAGCATGTCCGGGACCGTGCGCAGCTTTGATCCCGATTTGCGGGATATGGTCGAACAGCGTGTTTCAGAGATCGCTCAAGGGCAGGCGGCCAGCTATGGCGTCGAGGTCGAGGTGGAATATGTGCGGAATTATCCTGCCACGGTCAATCACGCCGCACAGGCCGAATTCGCGGGTCGCGTGGCCAAGGACGTGGTTGGCGAGGCCAAGACCGTGACGGACCTCAGACCGGAAATGGGCGCCGAGGATTTTTCGTATATGCTCAAAGCGCGCCCCGGAGCGTTTCTGTTTTTGGGGCAGGGGGTGGGCCCGTCCTGTCACCATCCGGCATTCGATTTTAACGACGAGGTCGCGACGATCGGCGCGTCCTTTTTCGCGCGCCTCATCGAAACCCGGCACGGAGTGTAAACGATGGCTTTGGAAGATGCGAAAACCCAGATCGACCACGCGTTTACCCGCGATGACCTGAAAGGCGCAAGTTTCGAAAACGCCTTTGCCGGAGCCACATCGTTCTTGCGGCGCAGATACACCAAGGACCTCAGTCACGTGGATGTCGCCATCACCGGCGTGCCGTTCGACCAAGCTGTGACCAATCGAACGGGCACCCGCTTCGGTCCGCGGGCGATCCGCGAGGCGTCTGCGCTTCAGCCCTACGACATGCCCTATGGTTGGGGGTACAATGTGCTCGAAGAATTCGCGATTGCCGATTACGGCGATCTGGCGTTTGACTACGCCAAGACGTCGGAATTTCCCGAAACGCTCAAATCCCATATTGCTGGAATACTCGCGACCGACACGGCGACAGTCACGCTCGGGGGGGATCATTACATCACGCTGCCGATCCTCGAGGCCTATGCCGAGAAATACGGACCACTCTCCTTGCTCCAGTTTGACGCCCACACCGACACATGGGCTGATGATGATATGGAGCGGATCGACCACGGTACGTTCCTTTACAAAGCGGTGAAGCTTGGGCTTGTGGACCCAAGCCGCTCGGTTCAGGTCGGTATACGTACCGACAACCCGGACACTCTGGGTTTCAACATCATCGATGCCCGCGAAATGCACCGTATCGGGCCAGAGGCCGTGGCCGAACAAATCTGTGAAATCCTAAAGGACTACCCGACCTACCTCACGTTTGACATCGATTGTCTTGATCCTGCCTTCGCGCCCGGAACAGGCACACCCGTGTGGGGAGGCCCATCCAGCGCGGACATGGCGTGTATCCTGCGGAATATTGCCGGGATCGAATTGATGGGCGGCGATGTGGTTGAAGTCAGCCCACCATTCGATACTACGGGGGCAACGGCAATCGCGGGTGCCCATGTCGCGACAGAGATTCTGTCGCTCTGGGGGTGGACCCGCCGCGCCTAAAGTTCAGTACAGGTGGTCAAGGGGCACGTGCCCCGTCGAGGCAAGGATAAGGACGTCGTGAAAGTGTTTTTCTGGGCGGTGATTTTGATTGTGGTTGCGGGTTTGGCTTGGATCAGGCTTGCCCCGTCCGACCCTGCAGTATGGCATGTCGACCCCAAGGTGACCGCGGATCAGGATTTGGCCGGTGGCGTGCGCCGTCGCATTCCTGCGACCGAAGACACCTTTGCCCAACTGGATCGCATCATCCTTGCGACGCCGCGCACCGAAGTGCTGGCTGGCAGCGTGGAAGACGGCAAGATCACCTACATCACGCGGTCGAAATGGATGGGGTTTCCCGATTACACCACCGTGATGCGCAACGAGGATGTGCTTGAATTGTTCGCCCGTCTGCGGTTCGGCCAGTCCGACACGGGGGTGAACAAGGCCCGTGTGGACGGCTGGCTGGAACGGTTGGGCGACTGATCGTCTGACGCTTGAGCCCGCTTTTGTCCCATCTTTCGCCAAAACGGGTTTTCTGTTTCGCAACCACGTTCAGCAGGCTATGCTTTTAACCAGATGAAAGACGCGGCGTGACATCCTGCGTTATTGATCATTGAGGGAAGTGCCATGAAGCTTGCGGCAACGGTTCTACTCGTTTCAATCGCCCTGCCGATCACTGTTCTTGCCGATCCGGCAACCGAATGCGGTGGTGCCAGTCAGGTCGAAATCGGGGCCTGTGTCTCCGAGACGCTCGCCCGTGTTGACGCCACAATCGATATCTACCTTGGCTTCGCCAAAAGTTCCGCCGAAGATCTGGACACGGCAACGGGACGCACTGCAACCGGTCCCGCGCTTGAGGCGGCACAAGCCGCATGGCTGGCCTATCGCGATGCTCAATGTGAGTATGTCGGATCAACGTTCGGTGGGGGCTCGGGCACGGGCATCGCCATCACCTCCTGCAAGATCGAACTGGGGCGCGACCGCGCGAAGGACCTGATGCGCTTTATTCAATAGCCGGAACAGTACGCGGGATCGTAGGGTAGGGTCCGTACATATGCTTGCCGCAACACGTATATCGTCCTTGACCACACGCAGCACTTCCACCAAACCCGCATCATGATCCCCGAAGACCGCCTGCACCAGATCACATCGCGTTTTGAATACCTTGAGGCCCAGATGGCCGAAGGGTCCGGCGATATTGCGGCCTTGGGCAAGGAATACTCAGACCTGCGGCCTGTGGTCGAACAAATTGCGGAATGGAAACAGGTCCGCGCCGACATTGCCGACGCTGAGGCAATGCTTGACGACCCTGAAATGCGCGAGTTGGCGCAAGAGGAACTGCCGGACCTGAAAGCGCGGCTGCCCAAGGTGGAACACGCGCTGCAACTAGCACTTTTGCCCAAAGACAAGGCCGATGCACGTCCCGCGATGCTCGAAATCCGCCCCGGTACTGGCGGCGAAGAGGCCGCACTTTTTGCCGGCGACTTGCTGCGTATGTATCAACGCTATTCCGAGGCGCGGGGCTGGCGGTTCGAGATCATCGAAGAACAATCAACCGAGATTGGTGGCATCAAAGAGGTCACCGCCCATATCACCGGCGACAATGTCTTTGCCCGGCTCAAATACGAATCCGGCGTGCACCGCGTGCAACGTGTGCCCGAGACCGAAAGCGGCGGGCGTATTCACACATCGGCGGCCACCGTGGCGGTCCTGCCAGAAGCCGAAGATGTCGATATCCAGATCAATCAGAACGATCTGCGGATCGACACCATGCGCAGTTCCGGCGCAGGCGGGCAGCACGTCAACACCACCGATTCGGCAGTGCGCATCACGCATATCCCCAGCGGAATCGTTGTCACCAGTTCCGAAAAATCACAGCACCGCAACCGCGAGATTGCGATGCAGGTGCTGCGGACACGCCTGTTCGACATGGAGCGGCAAAAGGTGGATGCCGAACGCTCTGCCGACCGCAAAAGCCAGGTGGGATCGGGAGACCGGTCCGAACGCATTCGCACCTATAATTTCCCGCAAGGCCGCCTGACGGATCACCGGATCGGTCTGACGCTCTACAAGCTGGATGCAGTGATGACGGGCGATCTTGATGAAATCATTGATGCGCTGACGGCGGATGCGCAGGCCACCATGCTGGCCGAGATGGGGGCATGACCGGAACTGAGGCGCTGACTCAGGCGGTTGCGCGGCTGCGTGCGGCAGGCGTTGACGATCCAGCCCGTGATGCACGGCGGCTCTTGGCGCATGTTCTGGAACTGCCCGCTGGACGTCTGACGTTGCATCTGCCCGACGATATGACGGACGCTCAACTTGCGGCTTTCACAGCGCTGACAGCCCGTCGCGCGAACCGCGAGCCCGTGTCCCACCTGATCGGCACACGGGCGTTCTATGGCCGGGAATTTTCCGTTACGGCCGCAGTGCTTGATCCACGTCCAGAGACCGAAACGCTCATCGAACAGGCGCTTGCGGGTGATTTCTCAACCGTTCTCGACCTTGGAACCGGATCGGGGTGTATCCTCTTGACCCTGCTGGCCGAACGCCCTCACGCACAAGGCACGGGCACCGATCTCAGCCCAGAGGCGCTGGCGATTGCCGCGCAAAACGCAAAGCGCTTGTCAGTGCATGGCCGAGCCGGTTTTGCACAAGGCACATGGTTTGAGGCGGTGGCCGCAGAGGCAACATTCGATCTTATCGTGTCAAACCCCCCGTATATCGCGGTCAAGGAAATGGCAGACCTCGCGCCCGAACTTGGACACGAGCCACGTATGGCCTTGACCGATGAAGATGACGGGCTCACCGCCTATCGTGCGATTGCCCAGGCGGCACCGCGCCATTTGTCCCCCGGGGGGCGGTTATTGGTGGAAATCGGCCCGACCCAAGCAGCTGCGGTCACGGCCCTTTTCTCGGAGGCGGGATTGGCCGACCTGCATGTCCAAAGAGACCTTGATGGCCGTGATCGCGTTGTAGGTGGCGTATTCCTGCCGCAAACCCGCACTGGATTGACAAAATCCTAAGCATTTATACCAAATTATACTTGTAAGCAGCGGTCGGACATGATTACTCAGAATCATTGCAGCGGTCGAGGCTGGTTTGCACCCCTCTCGCGCGATTGTAAGCCCAAACATGGATGCTATTGCACAGGACCCGCGCACAAAGCGCACATCGCAATAGCAAAACAGCTGAAAGAAGGCTGGAAAGTAACAAATGCGTTCTTCTAACAAACGTTCGCGGAATAAGAATAACCGCAACCGCACGAATTCTGTCGGAAACGTTGTCAACCGTGTGTTCGACAGCTCTGGTCCCGAAGGCAAAGTGCGCGGCACGCCGCAACAGATCATCGATAAATACAACCAACTCGCGCGGGACGCTCAGCTGAGCAACGACCGCGTGAATGCGGAAAACTTCCAGCAGCATGCCGAACATTACATGCGCATGCTCAGCGAAGCACAGCGCGAGCAGGAAGCCCGCCGCGAGCAGCAGGAACGCGAAAACCGCGAACGCCAGCAGCAACGCGATGCGGAACGCCCCCAGCGCAATGAACAGCCGCAAACGCAGGATGCACCGGCACAGGCGCAAAACGCGGATCCGGCCAATGCACCACAGCCCGATGTGGTCGACACATCCAGCGACAGCGCGGATACCGGACTTGTGGAAACACCCGAAGCGAAAGCCGAGGAAAAGCCGAAAAAGCCCCGTGCACCGCGCAAACCGCGCAAAAAGCCGGAACCCAAGGCCGAACAAAAAGACGCGCCTGCGCCGGCGGAACAACAGGCACCCGACGCCGCCGAATAATGCCTCCGGCGCATCATGCGCCAAGTGCAGCTGTTGTCAGTGCTATTTCAGGTGGTCTTCAGGCCAGTCGTCGGGCCAGAGCGCAAAACGCCTCGACAGAGACCCGTTCGGCCCGCTCGGTTGGCGGAATGCCGACAGCGTTCAGGTGATCCTCGATATCCGGCGACAGCCCTTTCAACGATGCCCGCAGCATTTTGCGCCGTTGGTTGAACCCGGCGGCAACCACCCGTTCCAAAACTTTTGCATCCGCCTCGAACCGTGGCGCGGGCAGGGCGCGCAGATGCACCACAGCAGAGCTGACCTTCGGAGGAGGGCTGAACGCCTCGGGGGGCAGATGCATCGCGATATGGGCGTCACAGCGCCATTGCGCGAGAACGGCCAGCCGCCCGTAGGCTTTGTCACCCGGCTGGGCGACAATCCGTTGTGCGACCTCTTTCTGGAACATCAGCGTCAGTGATGCCCACACTGGCGGCCACACCTTCGGGGTCAACCACCGTACCAGCAATTCCGTGCCCACATTATAGGGCAGGTTTGCGCAGATCGCGATTGGCGCTGTCAGCCGATCAAGCGCGTTGATCTCCAAAGCGTCACCACCAACAACCTCAAGTCGCTCCGGGTAGGCTTCCGCGATCTCGGCAAGGGCCGGCAGGCAACGCGGGTCCTTTTCCACAGCCAAGACCCTGCGCGCCCCTTCAGCCAGCAATCCACGGGTCAGTCCACCCGGGCCGGGACCGACCTCCAGCACATCCATGCCGGTCAGGTCTCCGGCCTGTCGCGCGATCTTGGCCGTGAGATTGAGATCAAGCAGAAAGTTCTGCCCCAGCGCTTTCTTCGCGCTCAAGCCATGGGTGGCAATCACCTCGCGCAGCGGTGGCAGGGAATCAATGGCCGCCATGGCACCCTCCGGTCATCGCGCCGTCCCCCTGCTTCTTCTCTTCAAAAATACGCAAATTCTGTCCTATCCCATCGTACTGCCGTCAGGTCGCTGCGGTCGCAAGCCGCCATGCCATGCGCAACGCCTCGATGGTCGAGGTCGGATTGGCCTGGCCTGATCCCGCGATATCAAACGCGGTGCCGTGATCCGGTGACGTGCGAATGATCGGCAGACCCAGAGTGACATTCACGCCGCGGTCGAAATCCAGTGTTTTGATCGGTATCAGTGCCTGATCGTGATACATGCAGATCGCCGCGTCATAGCCGCTGCGTGCGGCGGCATGAAACATCGTATCCGCCGATAACGGTCCGGTGATAGTCATCCCCTCGGCGCGCAACCGCTCCAGAACGGGCGCAATGACGTCAATCTCTTCGCGGCCCATACGCCCTCCTTCGCCAGCATGCGGGTTCAGACCGGCCACGGCCAGACGGGGCCGGGGTATTCCGAACTGTGACATCAAGGCTTTGTGGGTGATCCGTATGCGTGTCTCCAGCAGGTCGGGCGTCAGGGCCAGTTTCACCTCGTTCAGGGGGATATGGATCGTGACCGGAACAACCCGCAACTCTGGTCCGGCCAACATCATGACCACATCGCTGCTGTCGCACAGATGTGCGAGGAATTCGGTATGCCCCGGAAATCCGAAACCGGCCCCTTCCTGAAGGGCCTGCTTGTGGATCGGCAGCGTGCAGATGCCACCGACCTTACCAGACGCCGCCAAGGCCACAGCCCGTTCGATCACGGCGATCACACCTTTGGCATGGCCCGGTTGTGCGTGACCGGGCTGGCGAGGGCCGTCAAACGCATGCCGGAGGACGGGCAGGGCATCCGGACGGATCGAAACCTCATCGGGTGCGGCAATCTCGACCCAATCGGTGCCCGCAGGCAAATGCTCGGGGTCGCCGATCAGAAAAAACGGCACCTCGTCGCGCAGCGCATCCCACACCATCCCGGCAAGCTCGGGTCCAATCCCGGCAGGTTCCCCGATGGTCAGGGCTATAGGGGCCGCTGTCATTGCGTGACGATACGGGCGTCTGCGCGCAGTTGCGACAGATAGCTTTCGGCCAACGATTGAAGGCGCTGATTGCGAAGCCCAAGCGCGAATTGATCACGATCCACATCATCATTCATCTCGGCGGTGCGCCCGCAGAGCATCAGGAACATCAGGGTCTGGCCGTTTGATCGGGTCAATGCGGTCGAGACCTCACCGGGGTCCAGTTTGGACAGCTCGAAGGCGATGTCCGTCGGAATGTCCGCCGGTGGGAGCGCCTGCCGGTCCAGAACCTCTTCGGGCTGGCCTTTGGCGACCCCGTAAAGATCGTCACAACGGTCGACTTTACTGGCCAGAACGCGTGCCTGCGCCAAGGTCGTTTCAGAGCGACCTCCGGGCAAATAGTAAGCGGCGTATTCGATCGCCGAATAGGTTGGCGGCGTATAGGCTGTTTCCTCGATGTCGCGCAGCTGGAACTGGGCCACAGCGTTGGGAATCGGGATCGGATCAGTCACTTCGCCCGGTGCCAGAGCAAGCACGAGCGGGCGCAGAACAGGGGGCAAATCATCAAGGTTTTGCCAGGGCAACCGTCCACCAGCGCCGCGTGTTGCGGTTGCTGAATACTGACGCGCTTGCGCTGAAAATTCGGCCACAGAGGTGATCTGGCTGATCCTTTCGGCACGGGCCCGCACCGCTTCGGCCTGTGGCGGCGGGGCGGGCATGATCAATTCCGACAGCAGAACCCGCACCGACGATCCGCCAGACGCGCCCAAGGCACGGTCGATCTCGGCTTCGGAGAGGTTCACCCGTCCGGCAAAGCGCGCCTGAATCAACAGCCGCCAGCTTAACCCCGCGCGCACGAAATCCCGAAACGTCTGTTCGGCAACGCCATTGGCCTCAAGGGCCTGGGTGAACTCTTCACGGCTGAGATTGGCGCGGCCTGCGAATTCGGTCATGCCGTCCAGCACCTCTTCGGGCGATGGCACGATGCCCGCTGCTTCGGCGGCCTGAATACGCAGCCGGTCATCAATCAATTGTTCGCGGGCCAGTTTTTCCGAACTGCCCGGCGCGTTCAGCACGGTCAGCATGCGTGCACGCTGTTGCAGCTCGTAGGCTGTCACCACGCTTTCGTTGACTTGAATGGCTGGTGCAAAAAGGTTTTGCGCCGCGACGGTGACCGGACCAAAGGCCAGTGTCACCCCAAGAGCCAGAGCGCTGAGTTTGCGGATGGACGTGTTCAGTAGTTGCATGAACGGCGGTACTCCTTGCCGCTGCCGCCTGTGCTGAAGCCAGTCAGCGCGACGGTCAGGCCGAAATCGGTAGATGGTTCAAGGTTAGTGGAAGAGGCAAAGCTGCGCGAGACCGAAAAGTCGACCGCGACACATTCATTGCGGTATTCTGCGCCAATGCCCGCATTCAGAAACTGCCCTTCGGCGATATCATAGCGCGTGTTGCCCGTAGCGGTCCAATGCCGGTCGATGTTGTAGCGCCCGTTCACCCGCCATTGCGATTGCGCATCGTCCCGGTCTTCCAACGGGTCGGTGGTCAATAGGATATAGGACGCGCCAAGCGCATACCGGTCACGATTGATGTTTGCTCTCATCTCGGCCTTGGTAAAGCGCGTATCGGTGCTGTCGTAAAGCCCGCGCGCCAAAAGCTGCACACCGGTCTTATGTGCGAACTGCCCCGATATCAGCCAATCAGACGCCTGACTGTCAAGGCCGGACGACCGGGACATGTCGTGATCGAGCTCGTCGCGCCAGACCCGCCCGACGGTCAGAGACGCGCGCCAGCCCTCGGGATCTTCGCGCATCCAGCGCAGACCCGCTGCGCCGATCAATCCGCGTTCACGACGGTCCGGTGCGGGAAAGCGCGACAGGGACAACAGATTGCCCTCGTCGAATTCAACACGCGTGCTTTCGTCATTCGGCACGCCAGAGCGTTCACCACCAATCCAGCCAATTTGTGCAATCGGTTCAACCAGGATCCGCGCGCCCGATCCAGTTTTCTTTACAAACGGCCAGCGCAACTCCACCGACGCGGCGGGGGTCACTTCGGTATAATCGCCCTCGGCCATGGCATCCTGTTCGACCATATAATGATCGACCCAAAGCTGTGCCAATGCGCCTGC
The DNA here is from genome assembly GCA_043585115.1 of Marivita sp. Lineage (GTDB taxonomy): Bacteria > Pseudomonadota > Alphaproteobacteria > Rhodobacterales > Rhodobacteraceae > Marivita. Next base: position 649,411 of record CP121326.1, on the reverse strand, counting down.
ACGCAGGCCGCCGGGAAGGGTCCAGCGATCACGCCAGCTTAGATCAAGGTTGGCCCGTGCAACATCGCGCCCGTCAACAACCGTGTCCTCATCGGCGCCGTCAATATCACTGTCTGAATAGCGGAAGTGGCTGTGCAACTGGAACCCCAACCGAACCTCGCCTCCGGGGCGTTTGGGAAAGAACCGGCGGTTGTAGCGCAGGTCCCCGATGATCGTCGGTTGTGTCGCGTTATTTTCGCCGTCGGTCAGGCTCTCGTAATGGATCAGGCCGACGGAAAAGAAACTGTCCCGTTTGCTGCGCGCAAGGGTGATGGCACTGTCCAGACGGTCTTTCTTGAACGCGCTGTTATAGTCGTTGAGATAGGATTCATCGCTGACCGCTTCGATGTCAAAGGACAACCGGAAGTCGCGGGGCAGGCGGAATGCGCCTTCGGCAAAGAACAATCCACGCGCCACGCCTTTCTCAAGGCTGTCCCGACTGATTGCACCGTTGACCGTGATGTCACCTGTCCGGAATGCTTGTCGATAGCGTAGCTCAAGCGTCCGAGTGATGGGCGACACGTAGGGTGTCAGTGTCAGATCGGCGTGATCCCCAAGCGGCACGAAGTAAGGCAGCTTGATCCCGAACCCCAGCAAGGTAGAGGTTTTGAGCTCTGGGATCAAAAATCCACGGGCGCGGTCCAATGTCGGGTCAGGCAGGCGCATACGCGGGATATAGAACACCGGTACGCCCAACACCCGCAGCTGCGCGTTGTCGAAATAGATCTGCCGTTCTTCGGCATCATGCACCACGCGGCTGGCCCGAATGGCCCAAAGCGGGGGGCGGTCGCTGCCGCAGACCTGACAGGACGTTGCTGCGACCTGGCTCATGGCCGTGTACCGGCCCTGAACGCGGGCAGCGCGCGCCGAAGCGATTTGCAGTTGTTCATCCAACACAAACCGCGCGCTTTCCAGCAGACCGTTCTGAAAGCCCTGATCAAGTTCGGCTTGGCTCGCCAACAGTATATCGCCGTTGGGCTGAGTGATCCGGATAGGCCCTTGGATATCAAGCGTATTGTTCGTCCGGTTGTAGATCACGCTCGAGGCAGTCAACCGCGTGCCGTCATGCAAGGCCTCGACATTGCCGGTCGCAACCAGCGTATCCCCGCCCTGTTCCACAAGCACCTGATCTGCCAGCAAGATCACATCGCTTGATTGCGCCTTGGCTGGACCGGTTGCCATTATCAACGCCAGACCGCAGGCCAGCACACAAGCCAGAACAGAACGCCGCATCACCCGTCCTCCCTGTGCAGGATCAAACCCAGCGCCAGCAGCACAGATGCCAAGGGCGGCACCCATGCGGCCGCAAGCGCGTTCAATTGCCCGTTCTCACCAAGGATCTGCGCAAAGTTGCGCACATAATAAAGCGAAAACCCAAGCAGGACCGCCGAAAGCACCGCAATCCCGGTGCCGCCCATCCGGCTGTGCCGCATGGTAAAGGCCGCACCGATCAACACCATCGAAATCAGAAACACCGGGCGGGCCAGCTCCATCTGCAACCAGACCGCATGACGACGCGCCGAAAAGCCGGCATCCTCAAGATTGGTGATAAAGCCCTGCAATTCCCAAACCGAGATTGCAGAGGGACGGCCAAAGCGGTCCTTGATGCTGTCCTCGGTCAGGGTTGAGGCCACAACGAGTTCATCATGCAGCACCGAATTGGTCTCTGGGTTCACTCCGGCGACCAAGGGCCAGACCTTGGCCTCTCGCAATGTCCATGCGCCGTCGATCAACTCCGCCTCGGCGGCTTCGATCCGGCGCAACGGGCCACCACCTTCCGAATAGGCAACGAACATCACATCATAAAGCACGGTGCCGTTCGGATTGGCCCGTGCTGCCCGGATCACTGTCTGCCCGCGCGGATCCGACTGGCGCAACCACAGGCCTTCTGCCCCGATGGACAACGCCGAGGTGCCGCCGTTGCGATAGGTCTCCCGCAGATCGGAATAGGCTTTCGATGTGGCCGCCACGATGGGATTGCCCATTGCGACAGCAAGCGCGCCAATCGTTGCTGCAACCACAATCGGCCCAACCAGAGCGACCAGGCCCGACCGGCCCGCAGCGCGTGCCACAACCAGTTCTGACGATCGTGCCAGTGACACAAACAATGCGATCGAAGACAGGATCATCACCAAGGGCAGGATCTGATACATCCCCTCGGGTGTGTTGAGCAGCGTCAGCCGCATCACCTCGCCAAAGGTCACCGAATTGTCAAAACGGCGGATTTGTTCGACCAGATCAAGCAACACCTGAAACAGAAAGAAGATGCCGAATATGGCGAGGAACGTCCAAAGGAACCGTCGGGCAAAGTAAAAGTGTAACGTCATGCCGACGCCTCCACCACAGACGCGTTGCGCGGTTGGCGAAAGGGGCGGGCCGCCAAATGAAGAACCCCGGCCACAATCGCCAGCCCCACCGCAGAGGGCAAATAGATCAGTGGCCACAGCCGTGGGTCATTTCGGCTGGGTTCTGTAACCGCGCTTTCCACCAGCTTGACCACAACCAGCAGAAAGATCGCGATGACGATCTGTCGGGTGACGCCAAACCGGCTGAAGCTGCCGGTCAACAGGGTCGAAAACCCGATCAATGCAGCAACCAAACCCAAAAGCGCATTCTGAAAACGGCTGTGCAATTCCTCGTAAATGCGCGCGATGGGCACATTTACAAATTCCGCCATCTCTTGCGGACGCATCATCAAATCCCATGTCGCCAAATGTCTTGGACGCAGGTTCAGGTTCTGGTTTTGAACAATCAGATTGCTGATGTCGTAGGTGAAATCCTGAAACAGCGTCGTCGAAAGCGTGTCGGTTTCGGTCCGGAGCGTCTGCGCAAGGCCGCTGATCATCACCAATCGCGGGCCTGTTTCGCCCTGGACGACATAGGCGCGTTCGGCGGTATAGGTGATTTCGCGGTCGTCTTGTCGCCGGTCCGACAGAAACACATCACGCAATTCACCTTCGGGGGTGATGTCACGGATGAAAAAGGTCACGCCGGGGCCGGGGTGCAAAAACGTACCCTCGCGCAGCAACCGTGCGCTCACCGAACCGGAAATCTCAAGCTCTCGTTCTTTCAGTTGCGCCACAGAGGCGGGGACCAGAAAATGTGTCAGCGCAGACAGCATCAATGCCACGATTGTCCCAAACAGCAATACCGGACGCGCCAACCGCCACGGGCTGTACCCGGTGGCCTGAACCACGGTCAGTTCAGAATCGCCCATCAGCCGGTTTGTGACATAAACCGCTGCGGCAAACGACGCCATCGGCAACACCAGTGCAATCACACTGGGAAGGCTCAGGGCTGTGAATTCCAGAAAAACGCCTGCCGAATGGCCGTCCGCTATCAGCCGGTCAAACAGCACGACCGCGCGATTGACCCAATAAACTGCCACCAAAACAAGCGAAAAAAACCCAAAGAGGACCATGAGTTGCGACAGCATATATCTGTCGAATCTTGGCACAGCGGACCCCTTCACACGACATAGAGTGGGGCAACATGCTCCACACCCTAGGGTTTGCGGGAAAACCCGCCTCTGGTCAACCGCGCGCACGGGCGCTACCCCTATGACAATCGCATCATACGGAGCAGAAAATGGCGGAACTTCGCGCACTGACCTTTCAGCCGGTCGACCTTGACGCTTTGGGCGCTGCCAAAGGTCGGATAGCTGTCTTTATCACCCCCGATTTGAAACTCACCGCAGGCGCGCGCCGCCTGAACCGGCTGTCCAAAGGCGCCATCGCCCGCGCCACGACATCCGATGCCTGGGACAAGCTGCCCGAAGGCAAGATCATGTCGCTGGCCTGGCCCGCCGGGCTTGAGGCAGACGCCATTGATCTGATCAAGCTGTCGCGGCGCCCGTCGCCCGAACTGGCCCGCAAGACTGGTGCGGCGCTTGCTGTCGCGGCCAAGGCATCAGAGATCACGCTGCTGGTCGAAGGTACACGCCACCCCGAAGAAATCGCGCTTGGTCTTGTGCTGCGCGGTTATGACTTTGACGATCACAAGACAGAAAAAGGCGACCCGCTTGGGGCGGCCGTTCTGATGTGTGCCAAACCGGAAGAGGCCGAAGCTGCTTCCGCCCCGCGGATAGCTGTTGCCGAAGGTGTGAATTTCACCCGCAATCTGGTCAATGAGCCGGCCAATGTGCTGACCACCACTGAATTCGCGACCCGTCTCGAAGCCCTGAATGCGCTTGGCGTCGAGGTCGAGGTGCTGGACGAAAAAGCGCTGGCAAAGCTTGGCATGGGCGCGTTGCTTTGTGTCGGGCAGGGGTCTGACAGCCCGTCCAAGGTCGTCACTATGCGCTGGAATGGCGGTGCCAAGGGCGATGCACCTCTGGCCCTGATCGGTAAAGGCGTGGTGTTCGATACCGGGGGGATTTCGCTCAAACCGGCTGCTGGCATGGAAGACATGACCATGGATATGGGCGGTGCCGGTGTTGTGGCGGGCGTCATGCATGCGATTGCCCAACGCAAGGCCAAAGCCAATGTCGTCGGCATGGTTGGTCTTGTCGAAAACATGCCAAGCGGAAATGCGGTGCGACCCGGTGATGTGGTCACCTCTATGAAGGGTGACACGATTGAGGTCATCAACACCGACGCCGAAGGCCGTTTGGTGTTGTGTGACGTCATGTGGCACGCTCAGGAATCAGTAAAACCGGCGGCGATGATCGATCTCGCCACCCTGACCGGCGCGTGTATCATCGCCTTGGGGCATGAAAACGCAGCCGTCTATTCCAACGATGACCCGCTTGCCAACGCCTTCCTCAAGGCGGCAGACACCGAGACCGAAGGCGCTTGGCGCATGCCATTGGGGCAGGCCTATGACGACATGCTGAAATCCCCGGTTGCGGATATGAAGAATGTCGGCGGTCGTGCTGCGGGTTCAATCACTGCCGCTCAGTTCCTAAAGCGCTTTGTGAAAGACGAAACACCCTGGATTCACTTGGACATCGCGGGGGTTGCCCATGTGGCGCGTGATCTTGACCTGTCGCCAAAAGGGGCCACGGGATGGGGCGTGCGCGCGCTGGACCGTCTGATCGCCGATATGTTTGAGGCCAAAGACTAAGCCATGGGGGCCGCGTTTTTCTATCACCTGACGCAAAAGCCGCTCGAGGCGACCTTGCCCATGCTCTTGGGCAAGGCGCTTGGTGCGGGTTGGCGGGTCGCGGTGCGGGGAACAGACGCGGCGCGTCTTGACTGGCTTGATCAAAAACTGTGGCTGGGGCCTGAGGACGGGTTCCTGCCACATGGTGTGGCGGGTGGGCCGCATGACGCGGCACAGCCTGTTTTGCTGACTGTGGCCTCCGAGGCAGCCAACAACCCGCACTGTCTGATGACCGTAGATGGCGCCGATGTCGCCCCGGAGGAAGTCCAAAAGCTGGAACGCGTCTGTGTGCTTTTTGATGGAAATGACGCGGCTGCGGTCGATGTGGCACGTGGCCAGTGGCGCAGCCTGACCGGAGCCGGGTGTTCGGCGCAGTATTGGTCTGAAGAATCGGGGCGCTGGGAAAAGAAGGCCGAGGCTTGATTTTCACTTATTAACAAAGCGTTAATAAGTCATGCAGGTTGACCCATTGTTTCGCGCGCGAAACATTCAGTCCGCTTCGGACCTATCTGCCGCCACCCCATTGTGAGCCCTTTCGCTTTCGCCTACGCTCTGTCCAAACCTGACCTTGAGGGAGGACGACAGGGCATGAGCAAGAGTTTCGACATGATCGTGATCGGTGCAGGCCCCGGCGGCTATGTCGCCGCCATCCGCGGCGCACAGCTTGGTTTGAATGTCGCAATCGTCGAACGCGAACATCTTGGCGGGATTTGTCTCAATTGGGGGTGTATCCCGACCAAGGCCATGCTGCGGACATCCGAAGTCTTTCATTTGATGCACCGCGCCAAGGAATTTGGCCTCAAGGCCGAGGGCATCGGGTATGATCTGGATGCCGTGGTCAAGCGCTCTCGGGGGATTGCCAAACAGCTCAATTCCGGTGTCGGCCATCTGCTCAAGAAAAATAAAGTCACCGTCGTGATGGGCGACGCGAAAATCGCGGCGAAGGGCAAGGTTCAGGTCACAACCGAAAAAGGCACCGAAGACCTGAGCGCCAGGAACATCGTCATCGCCACAGGCGCCCGCGCGCGGGAACTGCCCGGGCTTGAGGCGGATGGTGATCTGGTATGGACGTACAAACACGCGCTGGTGCCAACGCGGATGCCCAAAAAGCTTTTGGTGATCGGGTCGGGCGCGATCGGCATCGAATTCGCGAGCTTCTACAATACACTGGGCGCTGATACGACCGTGGTGGAAGTGATGGATCGCATTCTGCCCGTCGAGGACGCCGAGATCAGCGGTTTCGCAAAGAAACAGTTCGAAAAGCAAGGCATGACAATTCGCGAAAAGGCGATGGTCAAGCAACTGGATCGGAGCAAGGGCAAGGTCACCGCCCATATCGAACAGGGCGGTAAGGTCAGCAAGGAAGAGTTCGACACGGTCATCTCGGCCGTGGGTATTGTCGGCAACACCGAAGGTTTGGGGCTTGAGGCGTTGGGAGTGAAAGTCGACCGCACCCATGTGGTGACTGACCCGATGTGCCGTACCGGGGTGGATGGCGTTTATGCCATCGGCGACATTGCCGGTGCTCCATGGCTCGCGCACAAGGCCAGTCACGAGGGTGTCATGGTGGCCGAACTGATCGCGGGTGGGCATCCGCACGCGGTCGAGCCGGACAGCATCGCCGGCTGCACCTATTGCCAGCCTCAGGTGGCCAGCGTCGGGTTGACCGAAGCGCAGGCAAAAGAGCAGGGACATGAGATCAAGGTTGGCCGTTTCCCGTTTATCGGAAATGGAAAGGCCATCGCGCTTGGGGAGCCCGAGGGCATGATCAAGACGGTGTTCGATGCGAAAACCGGCGCGCTTTTGGGGGCGCATATGGTGGGCGCGGAAGTGACCGAGTTGATCCAGGGCTACGTGGTTGGGCGGCAGTTGGAGACCACCGAGGAAGACCTGATGCAGACGGTCTTCCCGCATCCGACGCTATCAGAAATGATGCACGAGGCGGTGCTGGATGCCTGGGGGCGTGCCATTCACTTTTAGCGCTGTGTTAACCGAATCCTTCTAAGAATTTTCTGGAGGGTCTGAAGATTTTTCGTACGAAAAATCTTGGGTTCCATCAAAAAATTCTTGAGCGCTTTGGTTCAAAGTATATGGGTTTTGAAAGCGTCACGACGGGCATCACACGTGCTGGCCGCCATTCACTTCGATCTCTGTTCCAGTGACATATCCGCTTTGGCCTGAACACAGGAAATAGATCACGTCCGCCACTTCAGCGGGCTGGCCCAGCCGGCGCATCGGCAGTTTCTCGACGATCTTGTCGGTGCCTTCGCTGAGAATACTGGTTTCGACCTCTCCCGGTGCAATCGCATTCACCCGAACCCCTAAGGGTCCGAAATCATGAGCCATTTCTCGCGTTAACGCAGCGAGCGCTGCTTTCGACGTCGCATAGGCCGCGCCCGCAAAAGGGTGGACGCGCGATCCTGCGATCGACGTCACATTGACAATCGCGCCCTGAGCCTTTGCCAGTTCATCTTTCAGCCCGCGTCCCAACACGACCGAGGCAAAGAAATTGACGTGAAACACCTTACCCCAGTCGCGCAGATCCGTATCCAGCGTGCTCAGGCGTTCACCTTCCGGTCCTTTGGGCGAAATCCCGGCATTGTTCACCAGAGCATCGAGCCGTCCACCATCCAGACGGTCCTTGACGGTCCGAACGGCCTCCATCGTCTGTTGGGGATCCGCGAGATCCACCTGGATGTGATTGCGTTCGCCGCCGGGCCATGGGCATTCGGGCGAAAACGCTTGCCGGGAACAACTGATCACGCGCCAGCCTTCGGCGGCAAATTTCTTGACGGTGGCGTGTCCGATGCCGCGGCTGGCGCCGGTCAGCAACAAGGTACGTTGGTGTGATGTGTCTGACATACTGTCACCCTAGGGCAAGTTGCGCGGCGGCGCGAGGACCAAAGCGTGTCAGTCCTGGGCGGCAAAGAAAGCTGCCACTTTGGGCTGGAGCCATGCCCAGATTTTTGGCGCGCCATGGTTGATCTTGGGGCCGATCTGGGTGGCAAACCGGTCATAGGTCACATCGTAGTCAATCCACGACCCGCCGCCCGATGCGAGGTTCTGCATCGGCGGTTGCATCCGGTCGATGGATTTGGCGAACTGCGCTTCGGGCGTTGCGTTGGCTTCGAATTCATCCCAGACTGCGCGAAATTCCCGCGCCTGATCGTCGGGCAGCAGGCCAAAAATCCTGTCTGCGGCGGCCTTTTCACGGGCCGCCAGTGCATCGGCATCGTGATCACCGAACACCGGTGCATCGCCTGCGTCTATCTCGACGATGTCGTGCAGCAGGAGCATTTTGATGATCTTGCCGGTGTCGAGCTTTCCTTCGGCATGTTCGGCCAGCACCAAGGCATAAAGCGCGATGTGCCAGGAATGTTCGGCACTGTTCTCCATGCGTGATCCATCGCAGAGCGTGGTGGCCCGGATAACGGTTTTGAGGCGATCCACTTCGGTCAGGAACGCCATCTGCTGGTCCAAACGGGACATCACACCTCGGCAGCGGTTGGACAGGACGAGATCAGCGTCCGAAATTTTCGTCTTTTTTCTGGCCTTCGATGCGCGCACGTATAAAGGCGCGGGCTTTGCGTTCGGCCATTCGGACCCGGATCGCGGTCAGGAACGCTTCTTCAAGGGTGGTGGACGCAGCCCCTAGCTCGGCTGCGACCTCCATGAAGAAACGGTCATCATCAAGATGCTTCATCGCTTTGAGCGTGTCGTCGGCAAGCTTTTCAGCGAGGTCTTGAACCATCGACATGCGGCGTATCCTTAGCGGCTGTTTTCAGTCAGGCGGCGTTTCACGTAGGTGCTGACATGGTCGATCATCGTGTCCATGTGAGGCTCTTTGAAGAAGTGATCCGCGCCTTCAATTTCAGTATGCGTGACAGTGATGCCTTTTTGTTCGGCAAGTTTGCCGACGAGGGTGGTTGTGTCCGCAGGCGGGGCGACGCGGTCGCCGGTGCCGTTGATGATCAGACCCGAAGACGGGCAGGGTGCCAGGAACGAGAAGTCGTACATGTTCGCGGGCGGCGAGACCGAAATAAAGCCGGTGATTTCAGGGCGGCGCATCAAAAGCTGCATACCGATCCATGCGCCAAAGCTGAAACCGGCAACCCAGCAATGCTTGGAGTTGTTGTTCATCGACTGCAGATAGTCGAGCGCCGATGCGGCATCGCTCAATTCGCCGATGCCCTGGTCATATTCGCCTTGGCTGCGTCCGACGCCGCGAAAGTTAAAACGCAGCACGGTAAAGCCCATGTTGTAGAACGCGTAGTGCAGGTTGTAGACAACCTTGTTGTTCATTGTGCCCCCGAATTGCGGGTGCGGGTGCAGAATGATCGCGATGGGTGCGTCGCTTTCTTTTTGCGGGTGATAGCGGCCTTCGAGGCGGCCTTCGGGTCCGGGAAAAATCACCTCGGGCATAGGCGGTGGTGGCTCCTGATTGGGCTCTGGTGCAGCGATCCGTAAATCTTGACAGCTTCACTCAGGCTTCTTAGAATGGTTCTAAATCGGGGCTGTCCCCGAATTGGTTACCCGCACATAGGCAATTGCCCACGCAAGGTCAATTGTGTCGCACGGGCGTTTGGGAGGCGGCCATGAAACTCAGCACAAAAGGTCGCTATGCGATGGTCGCTCTGGCAGATATCGCCTTGCAGCCGGATGGCGTTCTGGTGACGCTTGGAGATATTGCCCAGCGACAGGATATTTCCTTGCCCTATCTCGAGCAGTTGTTTGTCAAGCTGCGTCGGGGTGGATTGGTGACGTCGGTGCGGGGGCCCGGCGGCGGGTATCGTCTGGCAAAGCCTGCAAGCGACATCCGCGTTGTCGATGTTCTGGCTGCGGTCGATGAGACCGTTGATGCCATGCACAAGGGGGCAGGTGCATCGGGCGGATTGTCCGGCAGCCGGGCGCAATCCATGACCAACCGGTTGTGGGAAGGATTGTCGGCGCATGTCTATGTGTTTCTGCACCAAACCCGTTTGTCGGATGTGGTTGGCAATTCATTGGCGCCCTGTCCGGCGGTGCCGAACCTTTTTGCTGTGGTGGATGACTGATGATGTCGAATTGGCTCGGCCAATCCGATCCGTTTGGGTTCGTGGCGCTCATGCAGGTTAAGGGGGCGCTGCCCCCTCTTGGCCTGCGGCCAATTCACCCCCGAGGTATTTTTGAACCAGAGAAGCCGGGAGGGCTTTGAGTGGCGCGCGTCTATCTGGATCATAACGCGACGATGCCACTGCGCGAAGAGGCGCGGACGGCAATGATTGCGGCGATGGACGTGGCGGGCAATCCATCTTCGGTGCATGCCGAAGGCCGCGCGGCCAAGGCGTTGATTGAACGGGCGCGGGCGCAGGTGGCGTCTGCTTTTGGCGCGGATGGGGCTGACGTGGTTTTTGTATCCGGGGCGACGGAAGCTGCGGCTTTGGCATGTGCGGGTCGTGACCTGTGTGGTGCCGAGATAGAGCATGATGCGGTGCGTTCTTGGATCGATCCGGTGTTGGCGGTGGATGCAGCCGGTCACGTGGCCGTGACAGAGCCGGAGCGTACGGCATTGCAGCTGGCCAATTCGGAAACGGGTGTTGTTCAGGAACTTCCGCAGGGTGTGGCTGTGGTCGACGCGACGCAGGCTTTTGGCAAGATCCCGATCGCCTTCAACTGGTTGGGATGTCAGATGGCGCTGATTTCGGCGCATAAACTGGGTGGCCCAAAGGGTGTCGGTGCCCTTGTGATGAAGCGTGGAACCGACCTTGCTGCGCAGATCAAGGGGGGCGGCCAGGAAATGGGGCGCCGGTCCGGGACCGAGAATATTGTTGGAATTGCAGGGTTTGGCGCTGCAGCTGAGGCGGCGGCGCGGGATTTGGACGGTGGCGTCTGGGCACGGGTGGAAAAACTTAGAAACATTCTAGATTATACTATTGAGGCTGGCGCAAAAGAGACTATTTTTGTCGGGAAAGAAAGCGCGCGCTTGCCGAACACCACATGTATCGCGACCCCTGGCTGGAAGGGGGAAACACAAGTGATGCAGATGGATCTGGCTGGTTTCGCCATCAGCGCAGGCTCTGCCTGTTCGAGTGGCAAGGTCAAGGCAAGCGCGGTTCTGACTGCGATGGGATTTGATACCGTCACCGCCAGCAGCGCGATCCGCGTGTCGCTGGGGCCGGAGACAACCGAAGACGATGTGATGCGGTTTGCCGAGACATGGCTGACCAAATGGAACAAACACCGCGCGCGAGCCGCGTGAGACAATACAGGGGTGCAAACATGGCTGCTTTAGACAACGGGACCGTCAAAGAAGGCGTGGATCAGGAAACCGTCGATGCGGTGCGTCAGGTCGGCGGCAAGTACAAGCACGGCTGGAACACCGATATCGAGATGGAATACGCACCCAAGGGTCTTACCCCGGATATCGTGCGACTGATCTCGGAAAAGAATGAAGAGCCAGAATGGATGACCGAATGGCGTCTGCAGGCCTATGAGCGCTGGCTGCAGAAAGAAGAGCCGAACTGGGCGATGGTCGATTATCCGGAAATCGATTTTCAGGACCAGTATTACTATGCCCGCCCGAAAAGCATGGAAGTGAAGCCGAAATCGCTGGACGAGGTCGATCCCAAGCTTTTGGCGACCTATGAAAAGCTGGGCATTCCGCTGAAGGAGCAAATGATCCTTGCTGGCGTCGAAGGTGCCGAGGACGCGCCTGCCGAAGGCCGCAAGGTGGCCGTTGACGCAGTGTTCGACTCTGTCTCTGTTGGGACGACCTTTCAGAAAGAGTTGAAAGAGGCGGGCGTGATCTTTTGCTCGATCTCGGAAGCCATCCGCGAGCATCCGGAGCTGGTCAAAAAATATCTCGGGTCGGTCGTGCCGGTTTCGGACAACTTTTACGCAACACTCAATAGCGCTGTCTTTTCAGATGGTTCGTTCGTTTACGTACCGCCAGGCGTGCGCTGTCCGATGGAGTTGTCGACCTATTTCCGGATCAACGCCGAGAATACCGGCCAGTTTGAGCGGACTTTGATCATCGCCGACAAAGGCTCATACGTGTCTTACCTTGAAGGCTGCACCGCGCCGCAGCGGGATACGTCGCAGCTTCATGCTGCGGTTGTGGAAATCATCATCGAGGAAGACGCCGAGGTGAAATATTCCACGGTGCAAAACTGGTATCCTGGAGATGAGAACGGCAAGGGCGGTATCTACAACTTTGTGACCAAGCGCGCCGATTGCCGGGGCGATCGGGCCAAGGTGATGTGGACTCAGGTCGAGACTGGCTCCGCCGTGACGTGGAAGTACCCGTCCTGCATCCTGCGCGGCGATGATAGCCAGGGCGAGTTCTATTCCATCGCTATTGCCAACAATATGCAGCAGGCCGATACCGGCACCAAGATGATCCATTTGGGCAAGAACACCAAGAGCCGGATCGTCTCGAAAGGGATCAGCGCGGGCAAGGCGCAGAACACCTATCGCGGTCTTGTGTCGATGCATCCAAAGGCAAAGAACAGCCGGAATTACACGCAGTGTGACAGCTTGCTGATTGGCGATAAATGTGGGGCGCACACCGTGCCGTATATCGAGGTCAAGAACAACTCGAGCCGCGTTGAGCATGAAGCGACGACGTCCAAAGTGGATGACGATCAGCTGTTCTACTGTCGCCAGCGCGGCATGGACGAAGAAGAGGCCGTGGCGCTTGTTGTCAACGGGTTCTGCCGTGATGTGTTGCAGGCGCTGCCTATGGAGTTTGCCATGGAAGCGCAGCAACTTGTGGCGATTTCCCTCGAAGGGTCGGTGGGTTAAGGAGCGCGGCGGCAGGCTGTTCCGGCCTGCTGCGCGATTGCAGCCATGTCTGTTGCATCCATTCTTTTCATGTCGGTTGTGACAGGCGTTTTTTGCGCGGTGTTTGCAGCGATCGTGGATTTGATCACGGATGCACTGAGCATGTGGGCCGTGATCTGTCTGGCGTTTGTGTCAGGCTTTACCGGATCGCTTTTGGCGCAGGTCATATTGAAGAGGAAAACATGATCATCACGACAACGAATTCGATCGAAGGCCACAAAATCCTTGAATACAAAGGGATCGTTGTGGGTGAGGCCATCATGGGCGCGAACGTGGTCCGCGACGTGTTCGCGTCGATCACCGATATCGTCGGCGGCCGGTCTGGTGCCTATGAGGCCAAATTGCAGGACGCCCGTGATGTCGCGATGCGCGAGCTGGAGCAGCGTGCGGTTGCTGTCGGCGGCAATGCAGTTGTCGGTGTCGATCTGGACTACGAAGTGGTCGGGAATTCCATGCTGATGGTGTCGGCCAGCGGGACGGCTGTGCTTACGGATCGCGGGTAATTTGAGCATGCGATCCTTGCATAAAGCACTCTCTGACAGGTTGAACGGTCTGAACGATGGCGTCGTTGGCCGCGAAAATCCGTTCATCCTTCCGGAAAAGGCATAGACCGGCATGAAGAATGACGTGGCTGGAACCACAGTGATCGAACGCCCTGTACTGACCTTTCCGGCGGAGGTCAGCGAATGGGTGCGCGAGCTATATGCCCAGTCAGACGTCATCCTGGAATATGGCAGCGGTGGATCGACTGTTTTGGCGTCCGAAATGGAAGGCAAGACGGTCTATTCGGTTGAGTCGGACCCGGAATGGTGCCGGATGATGCGGGCCTATCTTGATCATGCCGGAACGACCTCCGAGGTCGTGCTGCATTACGCCAATATAGGCAAGGTCGGAAAATGGGGGCGGCCCAAGACCGACGACAAATGGGCAAAGTACCATCGGTATCCGAATTCGGTGTGGGACCTTGACGGGTTTGTGGCGCCGGATTTGGTGCTTGTTGACGGGCGCTTTCGGGCTGCCTGTGTGATGACGACACTCTTGCGGACAGAAAAGCCGGTGACCGTGTTGTTTGACGACTATGTGGGACGCCGACAGTACCAACGGGTTGAGCGGTTCGTACAACCGGTTGAAATACGCGGTCGGATGGCGCGATTTGACATTGTGCCGACTGAGTTGCCGAAGCGGGAACTCACCGAGATCCTGACACTTTACACGAAATCATTCTGACGCGCGGCGTTCAGATCAAGACATGCGAAGGGGAAAGTTATGCTGGAAATCAAAAACTTGCACGTGCAACTTGAAGAAGAGGATAAGCAAATCCTCAAGGGTGTGAACCTGACGGTTGAGGCCGGCAAGGTGCATGCGATCATGGGGCCGAACGGGTCGGGCAAGTCGACCCTGTCCTACGTTCTGTCCGGCAAGGATGGCTACGAGGTGACCGAGGGCAGCGCGACTTTGGCGGGCGAAGACATCCTGGACATGGAGCCGGAAGAGCGCGCCGCAGCTGGTGTCTTTCTTGCGTTCCAATACCCTGTTGAGATCCCCGGCGTGGGCAACATGACGTTTTTGCGGACCGCGGTGAACGCGCAGCGTAAGGCGCGCGGCGAAGACGAGATGTCGGCGACAGACTTCCTCAAGGAAATCCGGGCGAAGGCCAAAGAACTCAAGATCGATGCAGATATGCTGAAGCGTCCGGTCAATGTCGGCTTTTCGGGTGGTGAGAAAAAGCGCAACGAGATCCTGCAGATGGCCATGCTGGAGCCAAAGATGTGCATTCTGGACGAGACCGATTCCGGTCTGGACGTCGATGCGATGAAGCTGGTCGCCGAAGGTGTGAACGCCTTGCGCGACGAGGGGCGTGGTTTTCTGGTCATCACCCACTATCAGCGCCTGTTGGATCACATCAAGCCGGACGTTGTGCACATCATGGCCGATGGCCGGATCATCAAGACCGGTGGTCCCGAGCTGGCGCTTGAAGTTGAAAACAACGGCTACGCAGACATTCTGGCGGAGGTGGCGTAATGGCCTTGCCGCAAATCAAACAGGATGCCACCGACGCGCGGCTTGCCGTGCTCGATATGCCCGGCGGAGGCTGGTCACAGGCGGCGCGGGATGATGCATTGTCGCGTCTGCGGGCAATGGGGCTGCCCCATGCGCGCGACGAGTATTGGAAGTACACCCGTCCGGATACGCTGGTGCAGCCGGATGCGCCCAGTGCGGCTTTGTTGGTGACTGACGAGACGCCGGTTTTCGGTGATGTGGATCGGCTCAAGATCGTGTTCGTTGACGGTGTCTTTGATGCCGACGCGTCGGATGATCTGGCGATGGAGCATGTCTCGATTGACCGTTTGGCAGATGCGCCGGATATCCATTGGGCCAAAGACGTCTATGGTGTTCTGGAAACACGGGGCCAGACACCAGTGCAGCGCCCATTGGCGACGCTGAACACGGCGTTAGCTACGGATGGTGTTCTGATCCATGTGACCGGCAAAGCGCCCAAGCCGATCAGTTTGATCTACCGTCATGCGTCGGAAACGTCTGACGCGATCCTGCATCACGTTGTGAAAGTCGACAGCGGTGCAGAGCTGACCTTGTTGGAGAACGGTCCGGCGGCGGCGCGGTTCAACAAATGTATGGAAGTCGAAATTGCAGATGGCGGTGTGTTCCACCATGTGCGGGCGCAGGGGCGTGACCATGAACGCCGCGCCGCAACGGCGATCTTCACCCGTTTGGGCGAAGAATCCGTTTTCAAGTCGTTCACTCTGACGGCCAATGGCGTGCTGACACGCAACGAGTGTGTGATCGAATTGACCGGCGACAATGCGACGGCCCACGTGGCGGGCGCTTGTGTTGGCGACGGTGATTTCCACCACGACGACACTGTGTTCATCACCCACGATGCGCTCAACTGCGAAAGCCGTCAGGTGTTCAAGAAAGTGCTGCGCAACGGCGCGACGGGCGTTTTTCAGGGCAAGATCCTCGTGAAGGAAGGCGCGCAGAAAACCGACGGTTATCAGATCAGCCAGTCGCTGCTTCTGGATGATGACAGTCAGTTCCTCGCCAAGCCCGAGCTTGAGATCTACGCCGATGACGTGGCCTGTTCGCATGGGTCCACATCCGGTGCGATTGACGAAGAGGGCTTGTTCTATCTGCGGTCGCGCGGAATCGAAGAGGGGCCGGCGACGGACCTTCTGACCATCGCCTTTCTTGCCGAGGCTGTGATGGAGATCGAGGACGAAGCGCTTCAGGACGAGATCAACAGCCGCGTTGAAGCTTGGCTGACACGGCGGCGCGGCTAAGTCGCGATGCCGTTCACGCAGGATATCGCGGCCACATATCGGGGGCCGGGCAAGGTCGTGCGCCGTCTGGCTGCGGCAGGTCAGCGCGAAGATCGGGCCTTGGCCATCCTGATGGGGGCGTGTGTCATCCTCTTTGTCGCGCGCTGGCCAGCCTTGGCGCGTCAGGCACATCTTGAGGGGCTCGAGCTTAATATGCTGCTGGGCGGCACGTTGATGGCCACGTTGTTTCTTGCGCCATTGATGTTTTACGTGCTGGCTTTCGTCGCGCATCTTATTGCGCGTGCAGTGGGTGGCAAAGGGCCGTCCTACAAGGCCCGCCTCGCGTTGTTCTGGAGCTTGCTGGCTTCGACGCCGTTGATCCTGCTGAATGGCTTGGTCGCGGGCTATATTGGCGCAGGACTCCAACTCACAATTGTTGGATTGATCTGGTTCTGCGTGTTCATGTGGTTCTGGGTCGCCAGCATGCTGGCTGTTTACCGCGAGGAGGTTGCGTGACATTCGCGGGATTTCTTCGGCTGGCGTGGAACACGGTGACGGCGCCGCGCGATGTGGCGCGGCTCTTGATGGCGATGAACCTGTCGTCGCAGGCGCTTTGGCTGGCGTTTGCGCTGGTGATCGTTCTGAACACTTTGATGTTCTCGGCCTCAATGATGTTGGTGCCCGGCGACGACCTGTTCGGCCCCGTGCTGGGCAGCCCGGTGGTTTTTGGCGTGATGCTGGGCGTATCGGTTGCGGCATTGATCGCAGCGGTCACGATCTGCGGGCGTCCGCTTGGAGGGCGCGCAAACCTTCGGCAGATAGCTGTGCTGGTGATCTGGTTGCAGGCGCTGCGTGTTCTGATGCAGGCTGTGGTCGCTGTGATTGGCCCCATCAGCCTGTTTCTTTCAGGGGTCCTGATCAGTGCGGCGTCGGTGCTGGGTATCTGGATCTTTGTGAATTTTATTGATGTGGCCCACGAGACAGGCGGCCTGCTTAAGGCGGGTATGATCTTGTTATTGGCCGTGGTGGGCATGATGCTGGGATTGAGCTTGATTTTCAGCCTGCTTGGCGTTCAGACCGGAGGACTTCCTGGATATGTATGACGTCACCGAAATCCGCCGTGATTTCCCGATCCTGTCGCGCGAGGTGAACGGCAAGCCGCTGGTTTACCTCGACAATGGCGCCAGTTCACAAAAGCCGCAGGTGGTGATTGACGCAATCACACGCGCGTATGCCGAGGAATACGCCAACGTACATCGCGGGTTGCACTACCTGTCGAACCTCGCGACCGAGAAATACGAGAGCACGCGTGGCGTGATTGCCAGGTTCCTTGGGGTCAAGGACGAGGACGAAATCGTCATGAACACCGGCACCACAATGGGGATCAACACGGTTGCCTATGGGTGGGGTATGCCAAACCTTCAGGCAGGGGACGAGATTATCCTGTCGGTGATGGAGCACCACGCCAATATCGTGCCGTGGCATTTTCTGCGAGAACGTCAGGGGGTTGTCATCAAGTGGGTCGATGTGGACAGCACCGGCTATCTTGATCCGCAGGCGGTGATTGACGCGATGGGGCCCAAGACAAAGCTGGTTGCGATCACGCATCTGTCGAATGTGCTGGGCACTGTTGTGGATGTGAAAACCATCTGTGACGCGGCGCGCGAACGCGGCATTGCCACGCTGGTTGATGGGTCACAGGCGGCTGTGCATATGCCGGTGCATGTCGACGAGATCGGGTGTGATTTCTACGCCATCACCGGGCACAAGCTGTATGGTCCGTCCGGGTCTGGCGCGATTTACATGCGCAAAGAGCGGATGGCCGAGATGCAGCCGTTTCTGGGGGGCGGTGACATGATCCGCGAGGTCCATAAGGACGAGGTGACGTGGAACGACGCACCGATGAAGTTCGAGGCTGGCACCCCGGGGATTGTGCAACAGATCGGTCTTGGCGTGGCGCTTGATTACATGATGGGTCTGGGCATGGAGAACATCGCCGCCCACGAGACAAAGCTGCGAGATTATGCGCGCGCGCGTCTGGATGGCCTGAATTGGGTGCAAGTGCAGGGCACAACGCCTGACAAAGCGGCGATTTTCAGTTTCACGATGGATGGCGCTGGCCACGCGCATGACATCTCGACAATCCTTGATAAAAAAGGTGTCGCGGTGCGGGCAGGCCAGCATTGCACTGGTCCTTTGATGGACCATTTGGGCCTGAACGCGACGTGCCGGGCGTCGTTTGGATTGTATAATACAGAAGAAGAAGTGGACAAACTGGTCGACGCGCTTGAGCTGGCGCATGATCTGTTTGCCTGAGTAGGGGGACACCATGGCTACGATTTCCTTGCGCCGCGCGCGCACAATCATCCGCAAAACGCTTGAGGCGGGCAAAGAGGCCAACCTTAAGCCTTTGTCTGTGATTGTGCTTGATGCAGGCGGCAATGTGCAGGCGTTTGAACGCGAAGATGGCGCGAGCCCGGGCCGGTTTCAGATCGCCCATGGCAAGGCCTATGGTTCGGTCATGTTGGGGATGGCAGGCACAGCGCAAATGCAGCGCGCCGAGGCACAGGCCTATTTCATCACAGCCGCGGGCGCGGCCCTTGGGGGGCAGATGGTGCCAGTGCCGGGTGGCGTGCTGGTGCGCGATGCCAAGGGCACTGTGCTGGGCGCAGTTGGTGTCACAGGGGATACCTCTGACAATGATGCAGCTGTTGCCAAGGCCGGGATTGAAGCGGTTGGACTAACAGCCGAAATATAAGGAATAGGGATTATGGCGCGGCCCGTCGTTGGCATTATCGGCAATCATTATCTGATCAATGATCAATACCCTGCGCATGCGGGCGGGTCGATAAACTCGGAAGCGGTTGCGCAAGTGGCAGAGTGTTTGCCGCTTTTGATCCCAGCCGATCCGCGGTTCCTGTCGGTTGATGAATTGCTCGAGGTGTGTGACGGGTTCCTGTTGACGGGGGGGCGGCCCAATGTGCACCCCGAAGAGTATGGCGAAGCCGCCACCGAGGCGCATGGCGATTTTGACCGGGCGCGCGATGCAATCACGCTGCCTTTGGTGCGTGCCTGCGTCGAACGCGGCCAGCCGTTTCTGGGCATCTGCCGTGGTTTTCAGGAAGTGAACGTCGCCATGGGCGGCACGCTATACCCCGAGATCCGTGACCTGCCGGGACGTATGAACCACCGCATGCCGCCGGATGGGACGCTGGAGGAAAAGTTTGCCCTGCGTCATGTCGTAACTTTGGAAGAAGGCGGTGTGTTTCACCGGCTCTTCGATTCGACCGAGGTAATGACGAACACGCTACACGGGCAGGGAATCAAGACAGCTGGTGCCCGCATTGTGATTGAAGGGCATGCGCCCGATGGCACCCCCGAGGCGACCTATGTGAAGGACGCGCCGGGGTTCACCCTATCGGTACAATGGCACCCGGAATGGGACGCAGCGAACGATCCGGTTTCGCGCCCATTGTTCCAAGCTTTCGGTGATGCCGTACGCGCTTGGGCCGAAGGTGACGTTGTTCTGCACCAGCCTGCCAAAGCGGGTTAGGTCTTTGTCGATAGGGGCTGTCCCTGTCAGGTCACCGCTTTGCGCTGTTTGAATTCCGGGGTGTCCCAAAGCCGGTCGCGCATGATCCGTGCAAGGATGTCGACCGCCTGATCAATGTCTCGTTCATTCAGGAATAGCGGCGTAAAGCCGAACCGCATGATGTTGGGGGCGCGGAAGTCTCCGATCACTTTGTGCGCAATCAATGCCTGCATTGCTGCATAGCCTTCGGCGAAGGTGAAACTGACTTGCGAACCCCGCTGGGTCGCATCGCGAGGGCTGGCGAGCGTGAGGTCGGGGCAGGTGGATTCGACCCCGGCGATAAACCGCTCTGACAATTCGATCGAGCGACTGCGTACGTCGTTCATATCAACGTCGTCCCATATGTCGAGTGCTGCATCCAGTGCCGCCATCTGAACAATCGGGGGCGTGCCCACCCGCATTCGGGAAATTCCGGCGCCTGCTTTGTAGCCCAGATCAAAGGCAAACGGGCTGTCATGCCCCAACCAGCCCGACAATGCGGGCAGCGCCATTTCGGCGTGACGCGGCGACACATAGATGAACGCGGGTGCTCCGGGACCACCGTTGAGATATTTATACGTGCAGCCAACCGCGAAATCGGCCTGTGCTCCGGCAAGATCGACAGGGATCGCACCCGCGGAATGGGCGAGGTCCCAGACCGTGACCACACCATTGGCGTGGGCCTTGGCGGTTAGCGCTGCCATATCGTGCTTGCGTCCAGTGCGGTAATCCACCTCGGTGATCAATGTCACTGCAATTTCATCGGTGATGGCGGCTTCGACCTCTTCGGGGGCGACAAGGCGAAGTTCGTACTCCGGACCAAGCAAAGAGATAAGACCTTCGGCCATATAAAGGTCTGACGGGAAATTGCCGGTATCCGACAGGATCACGCGTCGGTCCGGGTTCAGTTTCATCGCGGCTGCGAGCGCCTGATACACCTTGATCGACAGCGTGTCGCCGACCACCACATGGCCGGGTTCTGCACCAACCAGCCGCGCAATCCGGTCGCCCATGCGCGCGGGCATGTCCATCCAGCCACAGGCGTTCCAGCCCGTGATCAGATGCTCTCCCCATTCTGCGGTCACAGTCTGTGCCACGCGATCTGCGGCTGCTTTGGGGAGGGGACCAAGCGAATTTCCATCCAGATAGATCATCCCGTCGGGTAGATGAAAGGCGTCGCGGGTGGCGTTGAAATCGGTCATATCGTCCCTTTCCGGGGTCTTAGAGTTTTGTCCGCAGGTGCCAGAGATCGGGGAAAAGCTCAACCTCAAGCATGCGTTTGAGATAGGACACGCCGCCTGTGCCGCCGGTGCCGCGTTTGAGGCCGATCACCCGTTCGACGGTGGTGACATGGTTGAACCGCCAGCGGCGGAAGTAATCCTCAAGATCAACCAGCTTTTCGGCTAATTCGTAAAGGTCCCAATAGGTTGCGGGGTCACGATAGACCTCGGCCCAAGCCGCCTGAACGCCCTCATCTGGCTGGTGCGGTTTGCTTCGATCCCGCGACAGCGCAGCCTCTGGTACCTGAACGGCCTGCGCCAAGCGGATCAGGGCACAGTCATAAAGCGACGGTTTGGACATCTCGGCCTGAAGCCGTCCCATAAGATCGGGCCGGTGTGCATGCGGCTTGATCATTGCGGCGTTGCGATTGCCCAAAAGAAATTCGATCTCGCGGTATTGCGCTGATTGAAACCCCGAACTTTGCCCCAACGCTTCGCGGAAGGTGGTGTAGTCACTGGGCGTCATGGTGCGCAACACATCCCAAGCCGAATTGAGCTGCTCAAAAATACGTGCCACCCGCGACAGGAGCTTGAAGGCAGGGCGAATGTCCTCGCCTCCCAATGTATCTCGTGCGGCGTGTAATTCGTGCAGCGCCAGCCGCATCCAAAGTTCCGAGGTCTGGTGCTGTACGATGAACAGCAATTCGTCATGCGCCGTGCTTAACGGTTGCTGCGCATCAAGCACCGCGTCGAGCCCTAGATAGTCGGTATAGGACATGCGCCCATCGAACGACATCTGAGCACCATCGCGGGACGGGTCGAAAGGGTCGCTCACACTTCGCCTCCGGCAATCTGGATGGCCTGACCGTTGACGCTGCCGGAATGGGCACCACACAGCCAAAGCGCGGCTTTGGCCACTTCCTCGGGGGCAATCAAGCGTCCGTGCGGGTTGATGTCGACCATAAGCTTGCGTGCTTCGTCTTCGCCCATGCCGGTCCGCGCCGCAATGGAGGTCACGTTGTTGGTCACGATGTCGGTATCCACATAGGCCGGGCAAAGCGCATTGAACGTATAAGGCTTGCTTGCGTAATCCGCAGCCAGTCCGCGAATAAGCCCGATCATCGCGTGCTTGGACGCGGTATAGCAGGGCGCCCCCTTTAGCCCTCGCAATCCGGCGATCGAGCTTATGGCGATGACCCGCCCCCAATCGGTGTCATGCATCGATTTCATGGCTTCCCGGATCGTCAGGAACGTCCCGTCAATGTTGGTCGCCATCATGTTGCGCCAAAAGGCCATGTCCATCTTGTGCAAGGCACGCCCTTCGGCAATTCCTGCATTGGCGACACAAATCTGGATCGGACCGCGTGCTGCAACTGCATGAGCGATCCCGTCAACCACCGACATTTCGTCCTGAACATCCATCACCAGCGGGTGAAGGTCGTGCGCCTTCGACGCCGCGTCCAGTTTGTCGGCACGCCGTCCTGTGATCGTGACGACTGCACCGGCCTCGCGCAGGGCAATCGCAATGGCCAGTCCTATCCCAGTGCCGCCTCCGGTGATCAATGCGTGTTTGCCTACAACTGTCATGTCATCCTCCCGACTTATGTGGCGTGACCGTATAGGTCTGATTGGCAGTGGCAAGATGGCCCACCTGCGGGGGCTTGCTTTTCCTATTCGTAAACGTGAATGTGTCGGCAACAGGAGGAGACTATCCCATGCGATTGACGTTGATCATGGCCGCCGGATTGACTGCCGGTTTCGCCAGCGCGAGCGAAGACATTGCGGACAAATATCCGCAGTCCGAATTATACAACAAACCTGTTGAAGTGATTCCACATGTGTTCTCGTCCATCGGTGCAACTGCACCGCCGACCTATGAAAACTCGGGCCACAACAATAATCTGAGCTTTGTTCTGACAGGGGACGGCGTTGTGGTGATCAATGGCGGCGCGTCGGTCCGTCTGGCCAAGGCGCTGCATGACGAGATCAAGGCGATCACAGATCAGCCGGTCAAGCTTGTGATCAACGAAAACGGGCAGGGCCACGCGATGCTGGGCAATGCCTATTGGGCAGAACAGGGTGTCGATATCCTTGCCCACGAAGATGCAATTGCCGAGATCGAAAAGAACGGCGATTTCATCTTGCAAGGCATGCAGCGGTACAATCGTGACAAGGCTGAAGGCACTGATGTGTATGTTCCCAACCTGAGCTTCTCGGACAAGGAAGTGATCGAGATGGGGGATGTCACGCTTGAGGTGCTGCATCTTGGCCCTGCGCATGATCCGGGCGACACGCAGGTCTGGATTCCGCAATGGGGCATCGTGATCGCGGGTGATATCGCATTCCACGAACGCATGCCGCCGATCTTTCCCGAAACAGATACGGACGCCTGGGTTGAGACATTTGACGGCCCGTTTACGGCACTTGGGGCCACCTATGTGATCCCCGGTCATGGGCATCCAACCAATATGGCGCAAGTGACGCGGTACACCAGCGATTATATCAAAGACCTGCGGTCCAAGATCGGTGCCCATATTGAAGAAGGCGGCGATCTGGCCAGCGCATATTATGTCGACCAAACGAATTGGTCGCATCTTGATACGTTCGAGGAACTGGCGACCAAAAACGCGGGCCGGGTGTTCGAAGAGATGGAGTGGGAGTGACCCGTCACACGGGTTATTGACTGCCGAAACAAGACCCCCCAGTGTCGCGTAAAATACGTGGCAGTGGGGGTTACATGCAGCCGAATATCCTGATTCTGATGGTAGACCAATTGAACGGGACGCTGTTTCCGGATGGTCCCGCCGATTGGCTGCATGCGCCCAATCTCAAGAAACTGGCAGCCCGATCGACACGGTTTCAAAACGCATATACCGCCAGTCCACTTTGTGCTCCGGGGCGGGCCAGCTTTATGTCTGGGCAATTGCCCTCGGCCACCGGAGTCTATGACAATGCGGCGGAATTCACCTCTTCGATCCCAACCTATGCGCATCACTTGCGCCGGGCCGGGTATTACACCGCACTGTCGGGCAAGATGCATTTTGTCGGACCGGACCAACTGCACGGGTTTGAAGCACGGTTGACGACAGATATCTATCCGGCGGATTTCGGGTGGACACCGGATTACCGAAAGCCGGGTGAACGTATCGACTGGTGGTACCACAATATGGGATCCGTCACCGGTGCAGGTGTGGCAGAGATCACCAACCAGCTCGAATATGACGACGAGGTCGCCTATCAGACCAAACTCGCGCTCTATGATCTGGCACGGGGGAAGGACAATCGTCCGTGGTGCCTGACCGCCAGCTTTACCCACCCGCATGACCCGTATGTGGCCCGGCGCAAATACTGGGATCTCTACGAGGATTGCGAACATTTGCTGCCGGAAGTTCCGGCGATGGCCTACGAGGATCACGATCCGCACGCACAGCGCATCTTTGATGCCAATGACTGGCGCAATTTCGACATCACAGAAGAGGATATTCGCAAATCCCGCCGCGCCTATTTTGCCAATATCTCGTATCTCGACGACAAGATCGGTGAAATCCTGCAAGTGCTTGAAGACACGCGGCAAGAAGCGGTGATCCTCTTTGTTTCGGATCACGGCGATATGCTTGGCGAGCGGGGGCTGTGGTTCAAGATGTGCTTCTACGAAGGCTCGGCACGGGTGCCTTTGATGATCTCTGCGCCGGAAATGGCGGTGGGCTTGGTCTCTGATCCGGTCTCGACAATCGACGTCTGCCCGACACTGTGCGCGCTGGCGGGTGTCAGCATGGAAGAGGTCATGCCATGGACTACTGGCGAGTCGCTTGTGCCTTTGGGCCAGGGCCGGAACCGCACCAGCCCTGTGGCGATGGAATACGCGGCTGAGGCGTCTTATGCGCCGATGGTTTCGCTGCGCTATGGTAAATGGAAATACACGCGCTGCGCGCTTGACCCGGATCAGCTTTTCGACCTTGAGGCGGACCCGCACGAACGGGTCAATCTTGCGGGTCACCCCGAACATCAAGGCACAGTGCAAACCTTGCGTGCCAAATCCGAGGCACGTTGGGATCTGGCCCGTTTTGACGCCGATGTGCGGGCCTCTCAGGCGAAACGCTGGGTGGTTTACGAAGCATTGCGGCAAGGCGGGTATTACCCGTGGGATTACCAACCCCTGCGGGATGCGTCCGAACGGTTCATGCGCAATCATATGGACCTGAATGTGCTCGAAGAGGGTCAACGGTTTCCGCGTGGAGAATGATTAACCTTCCTTAACAAGTTCCATTTTTTGGCCATTTTTCCCCGGCAGACTCGGTGGAATGTTCAGGATCGTTTTACTCACCGCCACCATGGCTTTGGCCAGCATTTCCTATGCAGGCCCAGAGGGACCCATCCGTGTTGTCGACGGCGACACGTTCAAGATCAACGGCACCACAGTGCGTTTGCATGCGATAGACGCACCAGAGACCGATCAGATGTGCGGGACTGCCAATAGCCCGGCCTGGGCCTGTGGTGAATGGGTGCGCGCCCAAACCCGCGAGATGTATGAGGGCAGAACGGCGCAATGCACCGCACTGGATACCGACCGATATGGGCGCACCGTCGCCAAATGCTTGGTTGACGGGCAGGATGTTGGCGCACGGATGGTCAGCGAAGGTCTTGCGTTTGCCTACCGCGAATACGGAATGGATTACGACCTTGTCGAAAAGACGGCTGCTGTGAACGCGCGCGGCTTGCATGGGACGGGGGTGATGTCGCCTGCTGCATTCAGGTCGGCGCAACGCGCCAAAGCCCGGCCGGCCGTTCAGCGCAATGACACCGGGGCCAAGACCGTCACGGTCAATCGGGGTGTTCCGAAAAAACGCAGCCTACTGCCCAATGCGATCAATCCCGATTGCAAGATCAAGGGTAACATCAGCCTTAGCAGTGGTGAACGGATCTATCATCTGCCGGGGCAGGACTACTACGCCAAGACGCGCATCTCGATTGGGAAGGGCGAACGCTGGTTTTGTTCGGAAGCCGAAGCGCGGGCTGCGGGTTGGAGAAAAGCACGAAACTGATCCGCATTTGATCCGCGTCAATGTAAAAGATGCACCGCTCTGTCACCTTGTTCGTGAAGACATACAGAGGAGTGGACAATGTCTCATACCCCGCACGAGCTTGCCGAGGAATTTCCAGATCACGTGGATAAGATGAGCGCGCTCAAACAGTCAGATGCACATTTCGCCAAGCTGTTCGACAGCTATCACGAGGTGAACCGCAGCGTGCACCGGGCTGAAACCAATGTAGAGCCAATGAGCACAATGGCCGAGACAGAACTTCGCAAACAACGCGGCGCGCTCAAGGATGAAATCTGGGCTTATCTTCAGAAGTGATCAGTTCATATAAGGAGCAATCGCCGAGGTGATTGACCGGGATTGTGGCCGTGCATTCGATCCGAATGTTGCGGCCACACTGCCGTCCGGCGCAATCAACACTTTGTTGAAATTCCAGCGCGGCGCAAACCCCGCCTCGGATGCGAGCCATTTGTAAAAGGGATGCGCCGTGTCGCCCCGCACGGATGTGATGGTCGTCATCGGAAAATCCAACCCGAAATTCACTTCACAAAAGTCTTTCACCGCCTCGTCGCTGGAAAGCTCCTGCCGAAAATCGTTCGATGGGATGGCCAGCACCACAAGCCCCTGGTCACGGTAGGTGTCATAGAGCGCCTGCAGCCCTTCGTATTGCCGGGTGTATCCGCAGCGCGAGGCAGTGTTCACGACCAAAACCGGCTGACCGCGCCATTGCGCCAGATCGATTTGCCCGCCGTCAATCGAGCCAAACGTAAAGCTCGACATGGCGGCGTGCGCCAAGCTGGCGCAGCATGTAAGGATTAAAGCAAGCACTATACGCATATCGTCTCTCCTGTGCGCCAGAGGTAGGCTGCGCTCTGGTAAAGGAAAGGTTCAGAGTTTGCGGAACACCATGACCAGCCCGCGATCCTGCGCGTGATCGTGATCGGCATTCTCGTAGATCGGGATATCATGGAAGTCGACCTGGCTGATAATCTTATGCGCGACCATCATTGCCAGACGCGACCCAAAGCCGGACCCGTCATATACGGGCGGAATGACACCACAGACAAACAACGCCCCCGGCCGTGCAATGCGCAACAGCTCGGGAAATACCTCCGGCCCGACATGCCCGTGGGTAAAGGTGCCGCTTGAGACAAACCCTCCATAGGTCTCGTCCTCCACTGGAAGGTTCGCTGTGAGATCAGCGCAGATGCGATTGCGATAAAGACCCTTGGCTGCAGATTGATCCAGCATGGCCTGAGAGATATCGATCCCGTCGATGACAGTGCCCGGTCGATGTTCGGCCAAAATCCCGGTGCCTGCACCAATATCGAGAATTGGCGAATTGTTCTGATCCAGAGACCGGAACACACGCGCAATTTCGCGCGGCGCGATATAGCCATGCCGGTCGCTAAAGCTGCTGTCATAGCTGCTGGCCCAATCATCATAAAGTGCCTTTGCATCAGACGCCCCGTCGATGCTGTAGGCGCGCTCCAGATTGTGATCCGACATGGCGCTCTCCTTTGGATGGATAGCGACAGGATGGCGGGAGGTTTGGCGCAGGACAAGTCCCTTGCGCGGAAGGCATCCGCATCCCATATTTCGGGATCACTGGTTCAGGAGGTGGACATGGCAGGCGGATGGGCCCGCGACGGCGCGGTACAAGAACAGATCGACGCATCAATCAATGACGAACTTGCCCGTCTCAAGGCACGCAAGACGCCGCAGGGCGATAGCCTGACCCATTGTGCCGAATGCGACGAAGCCATCCCAGAAAAGCGTCGCATTGCCATCCCCGGTGTGAAGCTGTGTATTGACTGCCAACAGGATCGCGACAGCAGTTTTCAGGCGCGTGGCGGCATAAACCGCCGAGGATCAAAAGATTCCCAGTTGAAATAAAATGAGCGGGCTTGCGCCCGCGCTGTTTTTCTCGCCTGCGGCTCGGGATCGGCGCATGCTGTGATTGGTGCGCCTTCACCGTTGGTTAAGGTTAACACGGCATCCGTCGAAGGCGTATTTGTCAAAGAGAAGAAGCAGGGGACATGGCACATCCCCTGCTTCTTCTCTTTCTAAATACGCACTTCGACGTCAACACATGTGGCTTAATTGAAGATCAAGCTTCCATCGCTTCCATCGCTTCCATCGCTTCCAATTCGTCAATGAAGCCAGAGATCATGTTCAGGCCTTTGTCCCAGAATTTGGGATCGCTGGCATCCAGGCCAAAGGGGGCAAGCAATTCCTTATGGTGCTTTGATCCGCCTGCCTTGAGCATGTCGAAATACTTGTCCTGAAACCCGTCGGGGTTTTCCTCGTAGACGGCGTAGAGCGCATTTACGAGGCCGTCTCCAAACGCATAGGCATAGACATAGAAGGGCGAGTGCACAAAATGTGGAATATAGGCCCAGAAGGTTTCGTACCCGTCCATAAACTCGAATGCCGGCCCAAGGGACTCTGCCTGAACGGACATCCAGAGCGCATTGATGTCGTCCGGTGTCAGCTCTCCGCCGCGGCGCGCGGCGTGGAGTTTGCATTCAAAATCGTAAAACGCGATTTGGCGCACAACCGTGTTGATCATGTCCTCGACTTTGCCGGCGAGCAGCACTTTCTTCTCGGCGTCATCCTTGGCGTTGTCGAGCATGCGGCGGAAGGTGAGCATTTCGCCAAACACAGAGGCGGTTTCGGCGAGTGTCAGAGGCGTTGATGCCAGCATTTCGCCTTGTTCGGCGGCGAGAACCTGATGCACGCCATGGCCCAATTCATGCGCGAGCGTCATCACATCCCGCGGTTTGCCGAGATAATTGAGCATCACGTAGGGGTGCACGTCCGTCACGGTAGGATGCGCAAAGGCCCCCGGTGCCTTCCCAGGCTTAACAGCGGCATCGATCCACCCTTTGGAGAAGAAAGGCTTTGCGATCTCGCCCATGCGGGGGTCGAATTCTGAATAGGCGTTCATGACCGTGGCTTCGGCCTCGTCCCAGTCGACGGTCCGGGTTGCCTCCATCGGCAAAGGCGCGTTGCGATCCCAGACCTGCATTGTGTTGAGACCAAGCCATTTGCGCTTTAATTCGTAATAGCGGTGGCTGAGTTTTGGGTAGGCCGCCACCACGGCGTTGCGCAGGGCTTCAACCACTTCGGGTTCGACATCGTTGGAAAGATGTCGTCCGGTCTGTGCGGTGGGCATCCCGCGCCAGCGGTCCATGATCTCTTTCTCTTTGGCTTGTGTGTTGTGAACACGGGCAAAGATCTTGATGTTTTCGGCAAACACGGCCGCGAGTTCTTTGGCGGCTGCTTCGCGGACAGAGCGGTCCTGCTCGGTCAGCAGGTTGAGCGTGCCTTCGATATTGAGCGGTTCGCCGTCCACTTCGAATTCCAGACCTGCGATGGTCTCGTCAAATAGGCGTTCCCATGCATCCCCCACCACGCCCATGTCGTGCAGGAATTTCTCCATCTCGTCGGACAATTGGTAGGGCTTCATCGCGCGGATGCGTCGGATTGCAGGCTTGTAGCGTGCCAGCTCTGCGTTGGCGTCAAAGAGCGCGTCGATCTTGGCGTCGTCAATCCGGTTCAGTTCGAGCGTGAAGAACACCAGCGGAGTGGTGTAAATGGTGATTTTTTCCTGATGGTCGGACAGGAATTTGGCGCGCTGGGCGTCGGTTGTCAGCTGGTAGTAGCGCAAACCGGCATAGGACATGATGCGTCCGGCGATGTTCTCGATTTTCTCGTGACGATGGATCGCGGTCAGGAAGTCTTCGGCGGTCAGATCGGTCAGTTTGCCTTCGTAATCGGCTGCAAAGCTGCGGCAGGCGTCTTCGAGCCAGTCGAGATCGCGCTTCAGTTCAGCGGCATCATCCGAGGCGTAAAGGTCTGTCAGATCCCATTCGGGAAGATCACCGAGGTTTTTGCTGCCGCTCTGAGCGTTGGCATCATAGGTCGGGGAAGGGGTGCGCAGCATGGGGTGTCTCCTGTTCTTCGTTGCTGTGGAACCTGTGCTGTGCAGAGGAAAGGTTCAAGGGGCAAAGCCATAGAGCGACGCTGGATTGTCGGTAAAAAGCTTTTGACGGGTTGCTGTGTCGGGGATTGCTTCGAGCAAGACGTTCAATTCCGCACCGGCATCCGGCATTGCGACGCCGTTCAGCATCAGATGCGGCCAGTCGCTTCCCCAAAGGATACGGTCCGGGTTGGCATTGGCCAGCCGCTGGATCAGGTTTTGCGGGTCGGGCGTATGCCGGTAGGTTGCGCTGAGCTTGGTCCAAGCGTGGCCATCCGCAAGCAAGCGTTCAAGTGCTTTCTGGCCATCGGTCAACCCAAGCGCGGGATCGGGCCAGGCGCAGTGATCGAAGACGATCTGCACCGGCAGAGAGGGCACCTGTGAGGCCAGATCTTCGAGGTGCAGATGGGAATGGGCCAAGATTTCCACATGCAGACCGTGATCTGCCAGTACGGGGGCCAAACGCTTCATCCCGTCCCAAGTCAGAAGCCCGCCATGCACGTAATTCAGTCGCACAGCCTTACAGTTCTGATCCGCCAGTGTTCGGATGTCCGCTTCGGACGCATCATCCGAGATCAGGCAAACGGCACGGAAATTGTCACCCATACGCCGGACGGCTTCGAGGGTGATGCTGTTGTCGCCGCCATAAAGAATGGAATGCACAATGACGCCTCGGGTACAGCCAAGACTGTCTAGATGCGTGCGATACCGATCCAGCCATGTCGAAAGCGCGCCTGCGGGCGGGGTTTCGACGCGGCCGTCCCAAAGCGCGAAATCATCGCCGATCAGATGCACATGGGCATCGCAGGCGTTGTTTGGCAGCGTAGCGCTGGGCGGCGTCAGGCTCTGGGGTGGGGCGGCGGCGGTTGGTTTATCCATAGGTCTCTAGCATGTTTTTCAAATCGTCTAGCGTGTTGGCTTCTTGGAGCGGCTTATCTTGGCGCCACCGGGACATGCGCGGAAAGCGCAGCGCGATCCCGGATTTGTGGCGAGGCGAGGCGTGAATGCCTTCGAACGCGATTTCGAACACATGGTGCGGTGTAACCTGACGGACAGGGCCAAAGCGTTGTTGCGTGTTCTTGCGCACCCAAGCGGTGATCTTACGGAATTCCTCGTCCGTCAGGCCGGAATAGGCCTTGGTGAATGGGACCAGATCGTTTCCGTTCCAGACCGCAAAGGTGAAATCGGTGAACAGGTTGGCCCTTCGGCCGTGTCCTTGTTGCGCATAGATCATCACGGCATCTACCGTCAGCGGATCCAGTTTCCATTTCCACCAATCGCCTTTTTTGCGCCCCGACAGATAGGGACTCTGTTTGCGTTTGAGCATAACGCCTTCGGCACGGTGATCGCGGGCCGTGGCGCGAATTTCGGCAAGCGTGTTCCATGTGTCAAAGGAAAGGGGTGGCGCTGCTTTGATCGGCGCGTCGTTGGGCAGATCGCGCAGAAGGGCTTGCATCCGGGTGTGACGCTCTATCAAGGGCTGATCGCGGAGGTCCTGACCGTTTTCTTCCAGCAAATCATAGGCCAAGAGGATTACTGGTGCGTCTTTGAGAAGCTTTTTTGGTACCGTTTTGCGGCCTATCCGGGCTTGTAGGGTGTTGAAAGGCAGGGGCTGTGCACCGTCCCAGGCCACGATCTCGCCATCCAGAACAAGGCCGTCGGGGAGAAAATCGCTCAGACGGGCGAATTCCGGGAAGCGGTCTGTCATCAGCTCTTCGCCGCGCGACCAGACATGGTGTCCGCCATTGCGCAGAATGATCTGGCCACGGATGCCGTCCCATTTCCATTCCGCCTGCCAGTTCTCTGGGTCACCAAGCGTTTCGGGGCCATTTTCCAACTGGTAGGCAAGGTAAAACGGGTAGGGGCGGCTGTCGTCGGCCTCGGCGTCTTCGGCTTCGATCAATGTGTGATAGGTTGTGGTTTCGGGCGTCCAGCCCCCCATGAGCCGATGCGCGAGGCTGGCCTCGTCTTGTCCTGTGGCTTGTGCCAAAGCACGGGTCATGAGCTTTTGGCTCACGCCGATGCGAAACCCGCCTGTAATCAGCTTGTTGAACAAAAACCGTTCCGTCGGATCAAGGTGGTCCCACGCATCGAGGATATGCGTTTTGCGGTCCTCGATGTCGAGATTGGCCAGAGATTTCAGTTCGGTGATCCAGTGGGTGAGCGGGAGGTCGCTTTCGTCGGAGGCCGGTGGTAAGATGAGTGCGATGGTTTCGGCCAGATCACCAACGATGGGGTAACTTTCCTCCAGCAACCAAAGCGGGATACCGGCAACCTCGGCGGCCCATTCGCGCAGTTGAGTCGTGGTCACTGCACGCTTTGGGCGACGGCCCGAGAAAAGAGCGATGGTCCACAGTTTGTCATCGTCACTTGCGGTCTGAAAGAACCCCGCCAGAGCCTTTGTCTTGAGGCTTGTCTTGGTGGTTTGGTCGATTGTGGTGAACAGCGCGGCAAAATCTTTCATGCGGCATTTGCCTCGTCGTCATCGCCACCGAATTCGGTTGGGACGACCTGTGCATTATAGCCCTGATCGCTCAGCCATCGCGCGAAGATATCGGTGTAACCATGTGTTGCATATATATTTTCGGCGCCTGTTTCTTTGATCGCAAGCCTCAGCCCGTCCCAATCGGCATGATCGGAAATGACAAAGCCTCGATCTGCGGCCCGGCGACGCCGCACACCCCGCAAGCGCATCCAGCCCGAAGCAAAGGCCGTAGAGACCACGCCAAAACGTCGTGCCCATTGTGACCCCAGCGCGGAAGGCGGCGCGATGACCAAAGCGCCGGGATATTCTTTGGCGTTGAGATCAGGCGTGACATGAACCGTGTCCGGCAAGGCATAGCCTTGAGTACGCAGTACGCGATTGGTGTTCTCGACCGCACCATGGGTAAGGATCGGTGCGATCGCGGGATCAACCATGGACAAAAGCCGCTGCGCCTTGCCAAGCGAATACGCGCCCAGGACCGACGCCTTGCCTTCGGCGGCATTTCGCGCCCACCACGCGTTCAGGTCTTTTGCGACGTCGTCTTGGTCATCCCATTTAAAGACAGGCAGACCAAAGGTGCATTCGGTGATAAAGCTGTGGCACTTAACCGGTTCAAACGGTTCCGAAATTCCATCCGGGACAACTTTGTAATCGCCGGACGCCACCCAGACCTCGCCGGACACATCGACCCTGATCTGGGCTGATCCCGGCAGGTGACCTGCTGGATGAAATGATACCAAAGTATCGCCGATTTTACGGATTTCGCCGAATTTAACGGTTTCTACAGAGATATCGCCCAACCTATGGCGCATCACTGGGGCACAGGCATCGGTGCATAGGTAGCGGCGATGGCCCGGTCGGGCGTGGTCGGCATGGCCATGTGTGATCAGCGCGCGATCCACAGGTCGCCACGGGTCGATGTAGAAATCGCCAGCGGGGCAATAGATGCCTCGATCGGTGAAGGTAAGAACTTGGTTGGCCATGAGGAGGAGTATAGGAGCGCAGTACGACATCGCCAGAGGCTTGCCAAGCTGGGTGCAGATCGTAGGGTGTCCGACAGCAGAGCAGCGGGAGAGCTTTTATGCAGATTGCCGGATTTCGTCAGCGTCTTTTGTCGCGTGTGCCTTTGGCTGGAACATTCTTGAAAACACCGGCTTACCAGCTGATCGAGATTTTGGCGCAGTCCGAGCTTGATTTTGTGTGTTTGGATGCAGAGCACGCACCGTTCGACCGCAGCGCTGTGGACGCGTGCTGTGCTATGGGCCGTGCCTTGGACTTTCCGGTTCTTGTGCGGGTTGGTGACAGTTCTGCGCGTGAAATTCTACAAGCGCTGGATTGTGGTGCTGCGGGAATTGTCGTGCCGCATGTCGACAGCCCCGCCAAGGCTGCTGACGTAGCGCGTGCAGCACGGTTCGGGCGCGGCGGGCGCGGGTTCGCCGGATCGACCCGGTGGGCCGGATACGCGACGCAATCCATGCCGGACCTGCTGGCCCGCTCTCAGGACGAAACGATCGTTATGGTGCAGATCGAAGAACCCGAGGGTGTCGAGGCCTGCGACGCGATTGCGGCCACAGATGGCATTGACGCACTGTTTGTGGGGCCTGCGGATTTGTCGGTGGGCTATGGGCATGACCATCTGGCCTCGGATGACCTGATGCGGGCGCTGGAGCGGGTGGGCAAAGCGACCGAGGCTGCAGGCAAAGCCTATGTGTCCTGGGTTGCCAATGCGCAAAAAGCGCAAGACTGGTCGCAATACGGGATGAGTTGTTTCTTCATCTCATCAGAGCATTCATGGATGCGGGCAGGGGCCACAGCCGAGGCGCGCGGTGTGCACGAAATCGGTAAGGCTTAAGATTTAAAGCTCGAAAACAGCGACACAGCAGCGCCCGTCACCTGACGGCGGGTGTTTGCGCTCTCCATCAGAACTTCATGCTCTGCGCCATCCACCAGCAGCAGCTTGCCGCCTTTCCAATGTGTCATGCGCTCTCGGATCTTGCTCGTGTCGACGATGCGTTCGTTAGAGCCGACAAAGCACAATGCCGGTAAAGCGGGCGAGGGCATTTGGGCCAGTGCGTCGCATTCCTCAAGAGCAGAGCGCAGCCATGTGTAAGAGGGCCCGCCCAAGCCGAACCGGGGTTCAGCCTCAACATGACGGCGCATATAGTCGAACATATCGGGATCAGAGGTGAGCAGGTTGTTTTCGAACGGCTCGGACGCGGGGTAGCTTTTGATCGATGTTCCCGGCGCAAGGCGGTGACCTTGCCCAACGGCTTCGACCAGACGGGGCAGCAACCATGCCACCGGGCGCAGATATCCGGCCATCTGGATGCCCCACATCGGACCGGTAAACACCGCCGATTTCATGTCACTGCCGCCCATCAGTGCGCGCAGGCCGATGCATCCGCCCATGGAATGCGCCACCATATGCCATGGACCCGGCGCAGAGCGTTCGCGACCAAAGGCCCGCACGGCTGCCCAGTCTTTTTGAAAGTCGAGAAACCGTCCGACATGGCCGACCATAGCATTGGCGCTCAGGCGGTCGGACAGCCCCTGTCCGCGCCAATCGACGGCGATGACATCAAAGCCGGCGCGGACAAAATCTTTGGCGTTGCGGCCATATTTTTCGATGTATTCCGTGCGCCCCGGCAGGATAAAAACCGTACCTTTCGAGTCGTTCGCCGCCGCATGACCAACACGAATGCGCACCCCGTCAGAGGTGCGCAGCCAGAACGTCTGTGTGTCCGGCCCGTCGGCCAGATCGTCGCGATAGGGCGCGATATCTGCCATCAGGCGAGCGTTGCGGCCAGTTTCATCGCCATGCCCATATCACCGTCGATGGTCAGGCGACCGGACATGAATGCAGATGTGGGGTTCAGCGATCCGTCAAAAATTTCACGGAAGGTATCCGCATCAGCGTTGAATGTGACGTCTGCATCGGCTTCGCCCTCGCGCGCGCCATCGCTGTCGACGACCATGCTGCCTTCGTCTTCGATGTTGAATTGCGCAGTGCCGTCGATACCGCTGCCGCCCAGCTTTTCGTTCAGGGCGCTGACGGCCTGTGTCACAACTTCACTCATACGCTCGTCTCCTTGTGATCGCGTCTTGATGGGTAAGGCTGGCATTCGTCAGGCCTCACGCTAAACTCATAGGTGGTTATGAGGTTCACAATGCGCAAATACAAATCTGCCGTTGCGGCATTTCTTTTTTCCTTCGGTGTGACGCTGGGTCCGGTGCAGGCGCAGGACAACCCGGCACAGGACCTGTTGGATGAACTGGCACAAGCCGAAGACGCCCGCGCTGCGGATCGTTTGGAAAAACAGGTGCGTCAGGAATGGTCCAAATCGGGCTCTGCTGCGATGGACCTGCTTCTGAAACGCGGGCAGGACGCTTTGGATGTGGACAATGTGGATGTCGCGGTCGAGCATTTGACGGCATTGACGGATCACGCGCCTGACTTTGCCGAGGGTTGGCACTCTCTGGCATTGGCTTATTATCGGGCCGAGATGTTCGGTCCCGCTGCGGATGCGTTAGAGCGTACGCTTGCGCTAAATCCCGACCATTTTGGCGCATTGCGCGGTCTTGGGGCGATATTCGAACAAGTCGACAAACCCGATCTTGCGTATGATGCCTATTCACGGGTACTCAGCCTGCGACCGCACGATTCCGACGTGATCGACGCGTTGGAGCGGTTGGAGCTTCGGGTAAACGGGCAAGCGCTCTGATCGCCTGAGGCCCGAGCAGGACGGCAAAGGACGTCAACATGGCCGGACATGCACGGGTTGCGGCCATTCTTGGCCCGACCAACACAGGCAAAACACATTACGCCATTGATCGGATGCTGGGCTATCGCACCGGCATGATTGGCCTGCCGCTGCGTCTTTTGGCACGCGAGGTTTACGACAAGATTGTCGATGTGCGCGGCCCGTCGGTGGTGGCGTTGGTCACGGGTGAAGAGCGCATCGTTCCTCCGCGTGCGCAGTATTGGGTTTGTACTGTCGAGGCGATGCCAGAGGGGATGGGCTGTGATTTTGTCGGTATCGACGAAATCCAGCTTTGTGCGGATCCAGAGCGCGGTCACGTATTTACCGACCGCCTTTTGCGGATGCGGGGTCTGCACGAGACCTTGTTCATGGGCTCGGACACCATGCGGGGGCCGATTTCCGAATTGGTTGAGGGCGTCGAATTTGTGCGCCGTGAGCGGATGAGCCAGCTGTCCTATACCGGATCGAAAAAGATCAGCCGTCTGCAGCCGCGTACGGCGATTGTCGGGTTCTCGGTCGAAAACGTTTATGCCATTGCCGAATTGTTGCGTCGCCAGAAAGGCGGGGCGGCAGTTGTGATGGGCGCGCTCAGCCCGCGCACACGAAATGCACAGGTCGATCTCTATCAGAATGGTGAGGTGGACTATCTGGTTGCCACCGATGCGATTGGCATGGGGTTGAACCTTGATATCAACCATGTCGCGTTCTCGTCCCTGACCAAGTTTGACGGCCGGCGCATGCGGCCTTTGATGCCAAACGAATTGGCGCAGATCGCCGGGCGCGCGGGCCGCGGAATGGCGAACGGAACCTTTGGGGTGAC
This sequence comes from Marivita sp., assembly GCA_043585115.1. Taxonomy (GTDB): domain Bacteria; phylum Pseudomonadota; class Alphaproteobacteria; order Rhodobacterales; family Rhodobacteraceae; genus Marivita. The sequence goes on along the minus strand of CP121326.1, from coordinate 612,289 downwards.
GGGCGAGGCGGGGCCGATTTCGGAAGAGGTGGCCGAAGCGATTACCAGCCACCGGTTTACGCCGCTTAAAAAGCTGAATTGGCGGAATGCCGATTTGCGGTTCGGCACGATTGATGCGTTGATAGCGTCGCTTGAAGCCAGCCCGAATGACGAGCTTTTGATCAAGGCGCGCGAAGCGGACGACCTTCAGGCTCTGAAGGCACTCAGCGCGATTGCAGAGGTTCAGGCGCGGGCCACCGATCCCAAATCTGTGCAGCTGCTTTGGGACGTGTGCCGTATTCCTGATTTCCGGGGTATCAGTCATGCGGAACATGCGGGCCTTCTGGAAGTTATCTACGGACACTTGCACCAACGCGGCGCAATCCCGGATGATTTCCTGGGGCGGCAGGTCAACCGCATCGATAGGACAGATGGCGACATTGACACCCTGTCGAAACGATTGGCGTATATCCGCACATGGACCTATGTGGCGCAGCGGAATGCGTGGGTGCGTGATGAAAGCCATTGGCGCGGACTGACGCGCGCTGTAGAAGACCGACTGTCGGACGCGCTGCACGAGCGCCTGACCCAGAGATTTGTTGATCGGCGCACATCCGTGCTTTTGCGCCGGTTGAAACAGAAGGAGGCCCTTTTGGCCGAAGTGAATGATAAAGGTGAAGTCACCGTCGAAGGCGAATTCGTCGGTAGACTAGAAGGATTCCGGTTCCGTCAGGACAAGGACGCAACCGGTCAGGAAGCCAAGACGCTTAAAACGGCGTCCTTGCAGGCTTTGGCACCGCATTTCCATCTTCGGGCGGATCGGTTCTACAACGCGCCTGACACAGAGATGGACTATACCGAGCAAGGTGGCCTCATGTGGGGCGATCAGGCCATTGGTAAGCTGGCAGCGGGCGATGATCCGCTCAAGCCACGCGTGGTTGCGTTTGTCGACGAAGAGGCGGGACCAGATGTTGCGCAAAAAGTGCAGCGTCGTTTGCAGCACTTTATCGATCGCAAGATCGCGGCGTTGTTTGAGCCTTTGCTGAACCTTCAGAAAGACGAAACGCTCAGCGGTCTGGCACGAGGTTTTGCGTTCCGGATGGTCGAGTCGATGGGCATACTGCCCCGTGCAGATGTCGCAGACGACGTGAAAGCGCTGGATCAGGACGCACGCGGTATGCTGCGCAAACATGGCATCCGCTTTGGTCAGTTCACCGTTTTCATGCCGCTCCTTCTAAAGCCTGCGCCGACACGGTTGCGGCTGGTGTTGTGGAGCCTGGCCAAGAATTTGGATGTCTTTCCCGAAGCACCGCCTCCGGGGCTCGTGACGGTTCCGAACACGCCGGGCACACCGGCAGAACACCACACCGTATCAGGCTATCGCGCCGCCGGAGACAGGGCGATCCGTATCGATATGCTCGAGCGGCTGGCAGATTTGCTGCGGGCTCAGGACAGCCGGGGCGGGTTCGAAGCGAACCCTGACATGTTGTCAATCACCGGTCTGACGCTTGAGCAGTTTGCTGATTTGATGACTGGTCTGGGCTACAAGGCTGAAAAGGCTGAACGCGAAAAGGTTCGTGCCGTGGATGCCGTTGTTCCCGAAGCGAACACAGCCGCCGCGGCCGATCAAGACGCGGCCACGGATGGCGCAGCTCCGGTCCAAGACACCCCTGTTATGGATGCCGGTCAAGCGGCAGCACCGGGTGCGGACATAGCCCCCGCAGAGGCACCAGAAGCCGCTGATGTTACTGATGCTGCGGCAGCGATGGCCGATGGCAGCGTTGCACCCGTTGCGGATACGCCGGCTGATGCGCTCACGGAAACACCTGTTCCGACAAACTCGGAGACGGAGATTGATCCGGGAGCTGCACCTGATGCAGCAGTTGCAGGCCCTGAGACAGAGGTGTTCTACACCTTCACTTGGCGTGGCAATCGCCCCGACCGTCAACCCCGCCGCGATGGTGGCAAAGGGCGTCGGGACGGAAACAAGTCGCAAGGCGATCGTCCGCGGGGCAAAGGCAAGCCGAAAGGCAAGGGGCAGCCACGCGATACAGGCGCAAAGTCGTTCCAGGCGCGTCCGCCCAAGAAGGAAAAGCAGATCGATCCCGACAATCCTTTTGCGGCGGCCCTGATGGGGCTGAAGACCAAGGACTGAGTTGAGCGAGCCGGCCCAAAAGCTGCGGATCGACAAGTGGCTATGGCATGCGCGTTTTTTCAAAACGCGCAGCCTTGCTGCAAAGGTTGTGTCGGGTGGGAAGGTGCGGGTGAATGGTCAACCGATTTCGAAACCGGCCTATGCTGTGTCGGCAGACGATGTCCTGACTTTTCCGCAAGCCGACGATGTGCGTGTCATCAAGGTTATCGCGATGGGTGAACGGCGCGGTCCGGCTCCTGAAGCGCGATTGCTTTACGATGATCTTGATCCGCCAAAGCCGCGCGAACCGCAGGCGCATATGCCGAGATTTGAAGGCAAGGGGCGACCGACCAAGAAAGATCGTCGCGCTATGCAACAAACCCGCTCAGACCTTCTTGAATGATTTTTCTCAGTGGCTTAGCTAGTCTGGGAACGATCGATGGACGAACCGCATGACCTATATTGTCAACGATGCCTGCATTGCATGTAAATACACTGACTGTGTCGAAGTCTGCCCCGTAGACTGCTTCTACGAAGGTGAGAACATGCTGGTGATCCATCCGGACGAGTGCATCGATTGTGGTGTGTGCGAACCGGAATGCCCAGCGGATGCGATCCGACCGGATACCGAGCCGGACATGGACAAATGGGTCGAGTTCAACCGGAAATACTCTGAGATGTGGCCGGTGATCATTACGAAAAAAGACCCTCTGCCCGATGCAGAAGAGCGGGACGGCGAAAGTGGTAAGCTTGAAAAGTACTTTTCCGAAGCCCCTGGCGAAGGCGGCTAGTGATTCGTATGCGCAATCTGTTTGTTGCGCGTCGGGCCATTTAAGTATCTGAAAATTAAAGTTTATTCTCGATCTGGCGTGCCTCTACCGCGAAGCCGGTTTTTATGATATACTTATTCGGTAAATGACATCTGTGGGACGTGCGCTTTTGGGCGCATGGCATATAAGCTGACATAAGCTTGCTCTGATACTCTGAATGAAACGACCGGAAGGTTCCCTTCCGTTCGGTTTTTTTGTCTGTGTCGCATGGATGCACGCCAAGGAAGGTTCTGAATGACCAAGTCGAAAAAATCCGAATTCCGTCCGAACGATTACGTTGTCTATCCTGCGCATGGCGTGGGCCAGATCGTGTCGATCGAAGAGCAAGAGATCGCGGGCATCACGCTCGAGCTTTTTGTGATCTCATTCGAGAAAGACAAGATGACTTTGCGTGTTCCAACGCACAAAGCCACGGAAATCGGAATGCGGTCTCTGAGTTCACCTGATGTTGTGAACCAGGCGATGAAAACCCTTAAAGGTAAGGCCAAGGTCAAAAAAGCCATGTGGTCGCGCCGTGCTCAAGAGTACGAACAGAAGATCAATTCGGGTGATTTGATTGCGATTGCCGAAGTTGTCCGCGACTTGCACCGGGCTGATGACCAGCGCGAGCAGAGCTATTCGGAACGTCAGCTTTACGAAGCGGCGTTGGAGCGCCTGACCCGCGAGATCGCGGCAACGTCTTGTGGTGACGAGCTTGCAGCAGCCAAGCAGATTGGCGACGTGCTGACATCGCGCGCACCTGCTGCGGCCTAAATTACTCTGACTTTATGAAAAGGCGGTCCCAGTTGGGGCCGCCTTTTTTATGCGGTGTCGCTATCGTTGTTTTCCAACGCACTCAACAGCGATGCCTCAAGCTCTTTTTCGAGTTCGCGGGCGCGGGCGATGTATGCCTCGTTTTGGGCCGAAGGGATGTTCGGGTCCCAAACGTCGGCCAGTTCGCGGACGGTATAACGGTCGTGTTGGTAGAAGAGCTTTTCTGCTTCGGACGCCTCGTAATCGCTCAGTCCAACATTTTCGAGCACATAGCGCCCGGCACGCAGGGAGCTGTCGAACAGTTCACGAACGATGTCATTCGCGCCCGCCTGATATAGGCGGTAGGTGTGTGTCCGGTCACGGGACCGGGCGACAATGTGGATGTCGGGGCGCAGGCGACGGGCATATGTGATCAGCCGTTCCGCCGCGATTGGGTCATCCAAAGCGACCATGAGAACACTGGCGCTGTCGATACCCGCAGCATGGAGCAGGTCAGGGCGGAGCGGATCCCCAAAGAAACCCTGATAGCCAAACCGACGCATCAACTGGATGGTTTGTAGATTATTGTCGATCACGACGGTCTTCACGCCAACCGACTGCACAAGCCGGTTTACGATTTGGCCAAACCGCCCGATTCCGGCGATGATCACGGTGCCTTGTTCGTTGATCTCATCATGTTCGTGAACTTTGTCGCTGTCCTTGAGCCGTTTTGACAGGATTTCATACAGGATAAAGGCCAGCGGTGTGATCAGCATGGACAAGGCAACAATCAGCAAAAGCCGGTCGGCCAAGTATTCCGGCAGGATAGATTGCTGCAAAGAGAAGGAAATCAGGACAAAGCCAAATTCCCCTGCCTGTGCAAGGCCCAGAGTAAACAGCCACTGATCGCGGCCGCGCAATTTGAAGGCCCGTCCAAGGCCGTAAAGGATCACCCATTTCAGAAACATGATCCCAAGTGCCAATCCCAGGATCGAGACCGGTTCAGAGAAGAACAGGCCAAAGTCGATTCCTGCACCGACGGTAATGAAAAATAGCCCGAGCAACAGTCCCTTGAAAGGCTCGATGTCGGATTCGAGTTCGTGTCGGAATTCGCTATTGGCTAGAACGACACCAGCCAGGAAGGTGCCAAGGGCAGGGGATAGCCCCACGGCTGTCATCAGAAACGCAATGCCGATGACGATAAGAAGTGCCAGTGCAGTGTACATCTCGCGCAGGCGCGCAGCGTGGATGTAGCGAAAAAGCGGGCGCGCGCCATAGATGCCGCCAAGAATGATCAACGCCACCGCGCCTAGCGTCATCAGCGTCACGCCCCAGCCCGGAAGCCCTTCGACGAGTGACATACCATGGCCATGTGCGTCATCCGCGCTCTCAAGCGCGCTTCGGGTGATCGATCCGTCTTCGGTGAGCGTCGGAATGGAGGGAACCGCAAGCAATGGCAGAATAATCAACATCGGAATGACGGCGATGTCTTGGGTCAACAAAACCGAAAAGGTTGAACGTCCACCTCCGGTTTGCATCAATCCCTTTTCGCTGAGTGTTTGCAAAACAATCGCGGTCGAGGACAAAGCAAAGATCATTCCGATCGCAAGGGATGTTTGCCAGACAAATCCAAGGTAAATCGCACCGGTCATCACCGCCAACATTGTGATGAGCACCTGTAGCCCACCCAATCCGATAAGCCGGTGACGCATGTCCCAAAGCGCACGAGGCTCGAGTTCAAGGCCAATCAGGAAGAGCATCATCACAACGCCGAATTCGGCAAAGTGCTGCAGGTCCGTGGTGTCTGCGACCAGGCCCAGGCCCGGACCAATGGCGACGCCCGCCAAGAGATAGCCAAGTACCGATCCCAAGCCCAGTCGGGCCGCGATGGGCACAGCGATCACTGCAGCTAGCAGAAAAACCGACGCGAGAAAGAGAAATTCACCCATTCAGATCATGCCTTTCAAGTGCCTGCAGAATGCGCGTCTTCCGACAGGGAACGCAACCGGATCAAGAGCGAAGTGCCGAAATAGTTGGCAAGCGTCGGATGTGTGGTGAATGTTTCAGCGACACCGGTGGGCGCATTACCCGTCCGGCATATCCAGTACAACATTGCGACCGTTCTTGGAGTAGCGCAGTTCGCTTTCTCCGATTGCCGCAACACGTCCACCATCCAGCCGGTCTCCGACTTGGACCTTTTGGTAGCGCCCATTGGACAAACGCACCAAAGCGCGGCGGCTGGATGGTTTGCCATAGACGCCGATGAGGTTGATGCGACGCAGGTTCAGCGCATTCGACACGGTGGCTTGCCGCGCCACATTGGCTGTCGATGGTATGCGCGGTTTGACGGTGCGTGGTGCAACAGCGGCCACCTGTGTTACCTCGGCTTGCCTTGCTTGCTGTTGCGCGCGCGACCGTTCAACGATCTGGCTAAAGTTGCGAGGGCGGGTCACAGGAGCCACAGATTGCGCGACTGCAAATTGTGTCGCGTCCGGTTGATCAGCCTCTTCCTGTGCCTTGAGCGTTTCGGGCCGGGCTGACGGGCGCAAAGCGGCCAGTTCGGCGCGTGTCCGCCCGCCCAACTGCGCGCGCTCATTGCCTTCAATCAGGCCTTCGGGACGTGTGCGTGGGCGGTATTGTTGAAGCTCGGACGGTGCGACGGCAGCAGTGCCATCTTCGGCGGGGTCCGGTGTTGCCTGAGGCGGGGGGGCCGTACGGGTCGGGGGTACAACGGGCGGCAAACCAGCAAAAATGCGGACACCATCCGGATTGACGGCGCCTTCCGGCGTTGCAATCACCAGTCCCCGATCATCCAGCGTAAAGCGGGTGCCGGGGGCTGCGGGATTGGGTTGCGACAGGTAGGTTTGATCATTGCGCAACGCCTCAGCGCCGGGCAGGGCGACGGCGTCGAATTGTTCTATACGTCCGTCGATCGAGGCGACGTATAGATCATCAAGCGACGTTTGTGTCGGCGTTGACGGCGCTTCGGGCGATCGCTGCCAAATTCCTGTGACCGCATAGCGGGCATCGGCCTCTTCCGGTGTCAGAGCGGCCGGGGGAGGCAGAACTTCGGACAGCCCTGTGTCCGGTGCGTCCAGTGTTGGTCCCAGATCACCCAAAGCCGCGATCTGTGTCCCTGTGTCTTCTTCGGGTGGCGCGGTGACCGACCCGTCGAGCGGCAGAAGCTCAACATCAGGCATGCGGGCAATAGAAGGCGTGTCATCGCCGCGTTGGAAGAAACGCGATACGCCTTCATCGAGGAACACGCTGGCCCACGCGGCAACGGCAAGAAGGAAGATCAACAAGGCGCTGGTCAACATCAGACCAAGGAAGCGCGGTTTGCCGCCGACCTGTGGTTCGGTCCGTGCGCCGAAAACGGTCATCCGGGCGCGTTCGTCTTGTGCAGCGGGGGCCGCCGCTGTTTTCTCATCTGTCTTGCGACCAGCACGCATGGCCGCAATGCGCGCAACTGCAGCCCGTGCCGGTTCTGGATCGTGTTTGGGTTTGGATATCTCTGCAGGGGCCGCGTCACTGGATGGTGTCGCGGTCGGGGCGGTTACTTTTGGCGGGGTGCCAGCTTGGGGCGCGGGGTCTTTCGGCTTTCGGCGGCTGAAGAAGCCAAAACCTTTGCGCTCGGCAGGCTCTTCGACCCGATCGACCTGAAGCACCGGGGCGGTGACGTCGCTGTCACGGCTTGATTTGCGCGCGCCACCAAGTTTGAACCTTGGGGCAGGGGTCGTGTCTGGTGCCGCGGGCACATCGACGCGCGGTGCAGCCGGAGGTGCGTCAGCGTTGGTTTCCGCGGTGCGAGACGCGCGAATTGAAGAGAATGACAGTGCCGATGGCGCAGTCGTCGGCTGTGATGTGAGAGCCGGTTTGGGCGGTGTCGGAACTGTGGTCGGCGGGGCTGGTTCTGGTGTCGCCTCAACATCCGGCTCCACCTGATCCCACTCTGCAGCCCCCGGAGACAAAGCTTGGTCTGTGTCATCCGGTTCAACAGAAGGCTGTGTGGCAGCGACGTCCGGTTCGCTTGTCTCGGTTTCCTCTGGCTTTGTGTGCTCAGCGACCTCTTCAGGTGTCTCTGTCGTTTCAGGTACGGCAGGCGCATCTGCCACGTGCTCGACAACAGAGTCGGCGTGAACGACCACGATGGCTTCGGCGTCCTTTTCCGGCGCCGCGCCTGTCCAGCTTGCGGCCTGTCCAAAAAAGACCTCGCCTACGAACTGGCCTTCGGGCGCCACTGCGACAAAGGACACCGGATCGAAGTGATGGCTTTTGGCGAACGCCTCTGCCTCGTCCAAAGTTTCATTGGCCACGGCTGCAATGTGGATTTGGCCGGAGTCGTGCGCCCAATCAAAACTGAGATCATCGACCTGATAGGGTGTGGCCCCGTCAAGCACGACGCGGATGTCCTCCTGCAAGGCATCGCCGCTTTGTCCGCTGTCAGGAATGGATAGGTATTTGATTTGTTCATTCGGGATGACGAGCTTGACCAGACCGCCATTCGGCGAAACTGCATCAGCCGCAGAGCGCAGGTCGGCCAAGGCCGCGCGCAGGTCATCCGCGTCAAGAGCGACATCACCGACGGGCGTCCAGCCGTTGGATACACGACGCAACAGTGAGATGCCGTCGAAAGAAAGGGTCAGGGCAAAGTCTGGCTTCATAAAGGTATTTTAGCAGTCCTTTGCGCGGGATGGGAGTCACTTACATCCGCATTGAACGCGATGTAGCGATCTTCCGCGCGGGGAAAAATCGGCGCTTGTCAGCACTCCCGTGCGCCGTGATGATTACGATACTACGTTTAGGAAATTAGAGGTCGTCATGAACAAAACCACCGGATTTCTTGCCGCACTTGTCCTTATCTTGGGCGTCGCCCCGGTTTTGGCTGAACCGCAGGGCCAAATCACAGTGACAGGTGAAGGCCGTGCTTTTGCTGTGCCGGACATGGCGGTTATCACAATGGGAGCCTCTGCAGAGGCGGACACGGCGAAAGCGGCGATGGATCAGACGTCGGAAGTGACGTCAGCGATTCTCGATCAATTGAGCAAAGCCGGCGTGATCGCCCGTGATGTTCAGACTTCAGACCTAAATGTATCTCCGTTCTGGTCGAACCGACAAAACTCTGACACGCGACCGACAATTGCGGGTTATCGGGCGTCGAACCGGGTGACAGCGCGGGTGCGCGAACTGGACGGATTGGGGGGCATTCTTGATGCTGTTCTGACCGATGGTGCAAATGAGCTGAACGGTTTGCAGTTTATGGTGTCCGATCCGGAGCCGCTGATGAACGAAGCACGCGTTCAAGCGGTAGCCGACGCCCGCGCTCGCGCCGAACTTTTTGCACAAGCTGCAGATGTTGAGTTGGGTGCGCTGATCAGCCTGAGTGAATCCGGCGCCCGTGTGCCCCGGCCTGAAATGATCGGTATGGCGCGCATGGCGGATGAAAGCGTGCCTTTGGCCCAGGGTGAGACCGAAATCCGCGCAAGTGTGACACTTGTCTACCAGATCCAGTCACAGTGATTTCGGGCTCTATGCCTCTGGGTGTTGGCTGCCTATAGTGATGAAAAACGAGTAAGAGCAGTACGCTAGAAGGACCATCATGGCACGCCGTCAGGCACATCCCGAAACCGTCAACATTCTGATTGTCGGGCAAATGGGCCGTCTCGCCTATGAGGCGCTTTTGTTTGCATTGTCGTTGCGGCGGAACACGACCGATCCTCGATTCAAACTTTACGTGGCTGAACCACAGCCCGGCCCTTTGTGGAAGACCGACCCGACAATCCGTCCAGAACCTTTGCGCGACATGATCGCAGCGCAGGGCGCAACGTTGCTTCCGTTTGAAAGCCGCCATTTCGGAAGCGATTATCCATATGGCAACAAGATCGAGGCGCTGTTTGCGCTGCCCAAAGGCGAGCCGTTTATCTTTTTTGATACGGACACACTGGTAACCGGCGATCTGGCCGATGTGCCGTTTGATTTCTCGAAACCCAGCGCATCACATCGGGTTGAAGGCACATGGCCACAGCTTGAGCTTTATGGCCCCGGTTATGCGGCAACCTGGAGGTCGCTCTATGACCGGTTCGGCCTCGATTTCGAAAGCTCGCTCGATCTGACACAACCCGATGAATATTGGCGGCGCTATCTCTATTTCAATGCGGGGTTTTTCTACTACAAATGCCCTCATGCGTTCGGTCAAACGTTTCTGGATATGGCATTATCAGTGCGAAGTGATCCACCACCAGAGTTGGTGTGCCAACAGCTGAACCCTTGGTTGGATCAGGTCGTTTTGCCCTTGGTCATTCACAAGTTTGGGGGGGGGCGGGATGCGTTGCCGCGAGGCTACATCGACGGGGCTACGACCGTTCACTACCGCAACATGCCGCTGCTCTATGCGCGCGAAAACGATCAGGTGATTGATCTGCTGGAAGAGATATCGGCTCCGAACCAGGTAAAGCGTCTGCTTAAGGAATACGAGCCGTTCAAGCGGATGATCTATCAAAATCGCGGCCATAAAGTGCGGGACCTATTCGACCGCGCACATTTGCCAAGCCGCGAGCAGCCCATTCGGCAAAAGATCAAGAAAAATGGGTTCTGGATGGTTTAGGGGACATTTTGACGCCACAATAAACGGATTGAATCTGTTTACTTAAGTCTGACTTAACATACTCTGACGGCACGCGTTCCCGGGGGCGGGGTGCTGGACCGGCTCAATCGAGTATATGGCTCGGGCAACGCACGAACGCTTTTTGAACCGGAGACACCGCATGGCTTTTCTGACCTCTTTTATATTCGATCCGAGGGAAGATCCGATCATTGACGTTCTGGTTGATGGATATGTCTGGGACCTTGGCGATACGTCGACGATCAGTTGGGCCTTGGCGGATGGTTTGAATGGCGATGTCTGGATTGACCGTACCGCGGCGCTTGCAACGTTTGGCGCTGCTCTCGACTCCATCGAACAATTCATCGACATCGAGTTCAACTATGTAGGCGACTTTAACAACCCGTCGGTTGCCGGAGAAGCAGGCGCGGATATCGTCTACACGCTGGACAATGCCGATGTTTCTGATGGCACACTGGCCTACGCCTATTACCCCGGGCCAGAGCCGTTCACACAGTTCGAGCAATATCCCACCGAAGGTGGCGACGTCTTTATGAACTTCTCGGCGAATATCATCGCAAATTCCAGCTTTGAGCCCGGTTCTGATGGTTTCCTGACGGTCATTCACGAAATCGGCCACGCGATGGGGTTGAAGCATCCTTTTGAGGGCAGTCCGGGCCGCCCGACGCTAGACGATTTGGATCAAAGCGTTGTGCGTGACGTCGATTGGTTCACGATGATGTCTTACACGGACCAGTACGAAGACCAACTGGAGCGTTGGGATCCCGCGACCCCGATGGTGCTTGACGTGCTAGGCTTGCAGTTCCTTTACGGCGTTAACTCGGAAACCAACGCGGGCAATTCAAACCTGAGGCTGGAGAGCGAGCCGTTTTACTATACCATCTGGGATGCGAGCGGAGAGGATCGGGCTGACGCGTCCGACCAATCCGAAAGCTGGACGATCTTCCTGCCTGATTTCGAAGCAACCCCGTTGATGCCGACGCTATCAGGCTTTGCTCTGCCATCAGAGCAATTCAACGGGCGATTGGTGGATTCCGCGCCGACGGAATTGATCTGGCTGATGGGCGATATCGAAAACGCCACCGGCTCTCGCTTTGACGATTGGATCAACGGCAACCGTTTTGACAACGATCTGCGCGGTGGCGGCGGCAATGACGAGCTTGAAGGCTATCAGGGCGATGATGTGATCGACGGCAACGGCGGCCGTGATCTGGTGTATTTCGAGGGCAATCAATCATCTTATACCCTGACCATTGCGCCTGATGCGATCACTGTTCAGGATCGTCGCGACGGTGGCAACGGGACAGATATTCTGCGCAACATTGAAACCGTCGAGTTTTACACCGAAGAGGATCGGAGCACGCTTGATCTTGATGCGTTCGGTGGGCCGGCGAGCTTGACCGGAGCCGAGCTTCAAAGCTTTGTTGAGCTTTATATAGCCTATTTCAACCGCGCACCTGATGCGCTTGGGCTGAATTTCTGGGGCACCGCCTTTGCCAATGGTCGACCGCTGCAACAGATCGCGTCAGATTTTATTGATCAGGTGGAAACTCGCGCGACATATCCGTCGGATATGAGCAATGAGGATTTTGCGACTGCGGTTTACGAAAACGTTTTGGGTCGCTTTCCGGATCAGGCTGGATTTGATTTCTGGGTGGGTGCCTTGAATTCGGGTTCAGTAGGCCGGGACCGGTTTATTCTGGAAGTTCTGGGAGGTGCCAAAGCCGACCCGTCGCCTGATGCGTCCCAAGACTTCATTGCACAACAGCTTGCAGATCGTGACTATCTGGCCGCCAAGACGGATATTGGTGCGCTTTACGCCGTACATCGCGGGATGTCGGACGTGGATAACGCGATTGCAGTCATGTCGGAATTCGACGGCTCGGCTGCGAGCTTAAACGCAGCGGTTAATGCTGTGGATCAGTTCTATTCTGCAGCCGTCGATGCCGAAAGCGGGGAATTCCTTATGCCTTTGGTCGGGGTTCTGGACAATCCGTTTGACCCCATAGCATGATTGGGCGCTGGCAAGACCCGACACAGTGAGGCGCTACTCGTTTGGAACCGCGCCAGGAAATACACCCAAGGAGCACCGCATGGCGGATACGGTCTGGATCGATCAGTTTCATGGCCTCAGCACGCTACCGGATGATGTCAAAGATCAGCTGATTGCCGAAAGTGCGGTGATGACTGTCCCTGCTGGCGCGTCGGTGTTCGGACCGGGCGCGGTGCCGGATAATCTTTTGTTCCTCCTCAAGGGGCGTGTCCGGGTACAGCAGACGTCCGAAAGCGGACGCGATATCGTTCTCTACCGTGTCGAGGCAGGAGAAAGCTGCGTTTTGACCACGGCGTGTCTGCTTGCGCATGAACCCTATTCTGCCGAAGGGATCACTGAAACCGAAGTCACGGCCGTGGCCATCCCCAGAGGCGCGTTTGATCGCCTCATGTCATCGTCCAGCGCGTTTCGCGAATTTGTTCTGACAGCGTATGCGCGGCGGATCACGGATTTGTTTCGGGTGATTGACGACGTCGCATTTGGACGCATTGATGTGCGTCTGGCTGCACGGTTGATCAGCCTTGCGCGCGAAGACGACAATCTTGCGACAACCCACCAGCAACTTGCCACCGAGTTGGGCACCGCGCGTGAAGTCATTTCGCGTGTCCTGCACGATTTCCAAAAACGCGAGTTTATCGCGCAATCGCGAGGTAAGATCACCTTTTTGGATCGGGATAGCCTAACACGTTTGGCCCATAGTGCCTGACGCGCACCTGCGACCAAACGTATCCATTTGGACGCCAGGACAAAGTTAGGTGACAATATCACTGAAAGGGTCGGTGCACAGGCGTACCACAGGATCAGATTTGATTCTGGAGGATCACGAAATGACAACAAATGTTGGCACTATCGACCGGGTTTTGCGCGCTGTTCTTGGCCTTGTTCTGCTATATCTTGCTTTTGCAAGCGGACTGCCGCTTTTTGACGGTGCATTGTTCAAATATGGCGCAGCCGTAATCGGTGTTGTGATGCTGGTTGTCGCAGCAGTACGCGTATGCCCGATCTATTCGATCATCGGCATCAAAACCTGCCGCACCTGATCTCATTCCCAATCTGGCGCAATGGCGCCGCATGACGTCGGGCGCAAGCCCGACGCATCCTGTTTTCAAAGGAGACTCTCATGACACAGTATCCCGTGAACATGTCTGTCACGCCCGACGTTTCGGCCCATTTCGATGCGGCCACGAACACGATCAGCTATATCGTGAAAGACCCGTCATCTGACGCCTGTGCGATTGTCGACAGCGTTATGGATATCGACTACGCCGCTGGCCGGATCACCTATGACCATGCCGACGCGCTGATCGCGGAAATCCAGGATCGTGGGCTCAAGCTCGAATGGATCATTGAGACCCATGTCCATGCCGACCACCTGTCGGCTGCGCCCTACATTCAGGACAAGCTGGGTGGCAAGATCGGCGTTGGCTCCAAGATCATGGTTGTGCAGGACACGTTCGGCAAAATCTTTAACGAAGGCACTGAATTCCAGCGTGACGGAAGCCAGTTCGACAAGCTGTTCGAAGACGGTGACACGTACAAGATCGGCAACATGGATGCCTTTGCAATCTACACACCGGGCCACACCCCGGCTTGTATGGTGCATGTCATGGGCAATGCCGCATTTGTCGGCGACACGCTTTTCATGCCCGATGGGGGCTCGGCCCGTGCGGATTTCCCCGGCGGCGATGCGGCCACGCTCTACGACAGCATCCAAAAGGTGCTGTCTCTGCCGGACGACATGCGCCTTTTCATGTGCCACGATTACGGCCCCAATGGCCGTGATATCCAGTGGGAAACCACCGTGGGAGAAGAGAAAGCGCACAACATCCATGTGGGCGGCGACAAGACGAAAGATGATTTCGTCAAGTTCCGCACAGAGCGCGATGCAACTCTGGATATGCCCAAGCTGATCATCCCGTCGCTGCAGGTAAATATGCGCGCAGGCGAAGTGCCTACGGATAAAGATGGCAATCCCATGCTGAAAGTGCCCGTCAACGCGCTTTGATCCTTAAGAAAAACGAAATTGGCGGCATCAAACCGCCACTTGCCCCTCATCTCTAGCCAAGTGAGTCCATCACCATGCAACTTAACAAAATCAACGATGCGCTCACCGTCAGCCCGCAGATCGCGGCGGATGACATGGCGGCGATCCAAAAGGCCGGGTTCCGGTCGATCATCTGCAACCGCCCGGATGGCGAAGGTGCGGATCAGCCGACCCATGAAGAAATCGAAGCAGCAGCCAAAGCGGCTGGTCTGCAGATGCGCAATCTGCCGGTGCAGACCGGCATGGTACAAGACGATGATGCCGTGGCATTCGCGGCAGCTTTGCGCGAATTGCCGGGGCCGGTTCTGGCCTATTGCCGGTCTGGCACGCGATCAGCCACGCTTTGGTCATTGAGCCAAGCCAAGACCTTGCCGATGGCGGATATTCTTGGGGCGACCAAGGCCGCCGGTTATGACATGAATGGGGTGGCACGGCGTATCGCGAACGGTGGCAAGACGCCAACCGACACGGGCGATGCCAAATTTGATGTGGTCATCGTAGGTGGCGGTGCCGGCGGTGTGTCTGTGGCCGCCAGCCTCAAGTCGCGCAAACCGGGCCTGTCAGTGGCCATCATCGACCCCGCGGATATTCACTATTACCAGCCTGGCTGGACCATGGTTGGCGGCGGTATCTTTGATGCACAGGACACCGCGAAAACGATGGGATCGCTGATCCCGCAAGGCGTCCATTGGATCAAATCGGCTGTGGCTGCGTTCGAGCCTGACAACAACGCTGTGATCCTAGATGGGTGCCGTGTTGTGAAATATGACCGTCTTGTTGTCTGCCCGGGTCTCAAGCTGGATTGGGGAAAGATCGAAGGCCTGGAAGAGACTTTGGGTCGCAATGGTGTAACGTCGAATTATCGATATGATCTGGCACCTTATACGTGGGAGTTGGTGCGTGGCCTTAAGGAGGGCCGGGCCTTGTTCACGCAGCCCCCGATGCCGATCAAATGCGCCGGTGCGCCACAAAAGGCGATGTACCTGTCGGGCGATGCGTGGTTCCGCAACGGGGCGCTCAAGAATATCGACATTCAGTTCATGAATGCGGGTGGTGTTCTGTTCGGGGTCAAGGACTACGTTCCGGCGCTGATGGAATACATCAAGAAATACGACGCCAGCCTTAACTTCTTTCACAATCTCATCGCGGTCGACGGTCCTTCGAAAAAAGCGACCTTTTCTGTGAACGCACCGGACACAGAGCCAACGACCGTCGAGGTCGAGTTCGATATGATGCATGTCTGCCCGCCGCAAACCGCACCGGACTTCATTCGGGTGTCTCCTTTGGCAGATGCGGCAGGCTGGGTTGATGTCGATCAAGCCACTTTGCGCCACAAGAGCTATGATAACATCTGGTCGCTGGGCGATGTGATGAATGCACCAAACGCAAAGACAGCGGCCGCCGCGCGCAAACAGGCACCGACTGTGGCCGACAATATTGTCGCCGATATCCGGGGACGTTCTGCCGTGGCGCAATATGACGGTTATGGATCATGCCCGCTTACGGTGGAGCGCGGGAAGATCGTATTGGCCGAGTTCGGGTATGGTGGCACGCTTTTGCCAAGTTTCCCAAGCTATGTGATTGACGGCACCAAACCGTCACGGGCGGCTTGGCTGCTGAAAGAAAAACTTCTGCCGCCGATTTATTGGAAGGCAATGCTTAAGGGCAAGGAATGGATGGCCAAACCGGAAAAGCTCAAGGTTTCTGCTGAGTAAACTGTATCTTGCGGCCCGTACGCGCCGCTGAAACCTCATGTCGGGCAGGGCGGGCACGCTCTGTCCGCGTTCAATTCGAGAAGACCCATGATCAATCACCTCCGCGGCTATCTTCCGATCCTCGACTGGGGACGGACCTATGATCGGAATACATTTTCCAATGACATGATCGCAGCCGTGATCGTGACAATCATGCTGATCCCGCAATCCCTGGCCTATGCGCTCTTGGCCGGGTTGCCGCCAGAGGCGGGGATTTATGCCTCGATCGCGCCGATCATCCTCTACGCGATTTTCGGCAGCAGCCGCGCATTGGCCGTTGGTCCTGTGGCCGTGGTGTCGTTGCTGACGGCGTCAGCGGTGGGGCAGGTGGCGGAACAAGGCACCGCCGGATACGCCATTGCCGCGCTGACGCTGGCCTTCCTGTCGGGCGGGTTCCTGATGTTACTGGGGTTGTTTCGCTTGGGCTTTCTCGCGAATTTCCTCAGCCACCCCGTCATTGCGGGCTTTATCACCGCGTCCGGGATTTTGATCGCATTCAGCCAGTTGAAACACCTGCTGGGTATTTCTGCCCACGGGCATACGCTGCCGCAATTGCTGTCGTCGCTTTGGGCGCATCTGGGTGACATCAATTTTATCACGGTCTTTATCGGTGGCTTGGCCACGGCGTTTCTGTTCTGGGTTCGCAAAGGGCTAAAGCCATTGCTGCGCCGTCTTGGTGCATCGCCCAAAATGGCGGATGTCTTAACGAAAGCCGGACCGGTTGCTGCTGTGGCAGTGACGACAATTTCGGTCTGGCTTTTTGGGTTGGACGGTCAAGGCGTCAAAATTGTGGGTTCAGTGCCACAAAGCCTTCCGCCTTTGACCATGCCGGGGCTTTCACCTGATCTGGTTCAACAGCTGTTGGTGCCCGCGATCCTGATTTCGATCATTGGATTTGTTGAATCTGTGTCGGTTGCACAGACGCTGGCGGCCAAGAAACGTCAGCGGATCGATCCCGATCAAGAACTGATCGGGTTGGGCGCAGCCAATATCGGCGCGGCTTTTACCGGTGGATATCCGGTGACAGGCGGCTTTTCCCGTTCGGTCGTGAATTACGACGCCGGGGCAGAAACCCCTGCGGCGGGCGCCTTTACCGCGATTGGCTTGGCAATTGCGGCCGTCGCGCTGACACCGCTGGTGTATTACCTGCCCAATGCAACACTTGCGGCGACCATTGTCGTTGCTGTGCTGAGCCTTGTTGATTTTTCGATCCTGAAAAAGACATGGGATTATTCCAAAGCGGATTTCACCGCTGTGGCGGCAACGATTGTGCTGACCCTCGGGCTTGGCGTTGAAGTTGGCGTGGCGTCCGGCGTCGGTATTTCGATCCTGCTGCATCTTTACAAGACATCGCGTCCGCATGTGGCCGAGATCGGTCTTGTGCCCGGCACTCAGCATTTCCGCAACATCAACCGGCACAACGTGGAAACCGACCCCACTGTTTTGAGCTTGCGTGTGGACGAGAGCCTGTATTTCGTAAATGCGCGGTTTCTTGAGGACTTGGTACAGGAACGAGTGTCCGAAGGCTGTGCGATCAAGAACGTGATATTGATGTTCTCAGCGGTGAACGAGGTCGATTATTCGGCACTGGAAAGCCTTGAATCGATCAACCTTCGACTGACCGAACTGGGCATCGGTTTGCACTTGTCCGAAGTCAAAGGGCCTGTGATGGATCGTTTGGAAGCGACACATTTCTTCCATGAACTCAATGGGCGCGTATTCATGGCGCAGTACGACGCATGGCGTGCGATGACTGTGAAAACTGATCTTGACGACGCGGCCGAATAGAACGCCGAAAGCGCCATTTTCGGGTGGCACCGACGCAGCAAGGAAAGACCAAGAGATGACACAGACATCCCCCGAGACACCGGTGTCGCATAGCCGGTTGGAGCATTTCCCCGTCGCATTTTTCAGTGCGGTTATGGGCTTGATGGGAACGTCGCTTGCTTTCGAGGTCGCAGGCTTTGCTGCGGTGAGCCATATCATCGCGGGATTTGCTGCGCTCGTATTCGTAGGGCAGGCTTTTTTGTATGCTGGCAAGGCGTTGCGCCACCCCGACGCCGTCAAGGCTGAATGGAACCATCCGATCAAACTGGCCTTTTTTCCGGCAATCAGCATTTCGCTATTGCTGGGTGCGATTGCACTGCGCGAAATGCTGCCCGCGTTTGCATCAGGCATCTGGATCGTCGGTGCTGCGCTTCAGGCCATACTCACATTAGCGATTGTCACCAGCTGGATCAGCCATCGGGGTTTCGGTGTCGGGCAGATGTCGCCTGCTTGGTTCATTCCTGCTGTCGGGAACGTGATCGCACCGATTGCGGGCGTGTCTCTCGGCTTTGTTGATGCGAGCTGGTATTTCTTTTCACTCGGGGTGCTGTTCTGGATCGTGTTGCTGACCTTGGTGTTCAACCGTCTGGTCTTTCATGATCCGTTGCCGGGCAAGCTGCGTCCAACATTGACCATTCTGATCGCTCCTCCTGCGGTGGCGTTTCTGGCGTGGCTTCAATTGAACGGAGGCGTGCTCGATGCTCCGGCACGTGTTTTGTATAACCTCGGTTTGTTCTTTACTGCTTTGGTCTTGATCCAGGCCCCCGGGCTGTTCCGTCTGCCTTTTGCTTTGTCGTTCTGGGCTTTGTCGTTCCCGATTGCAGCGATGACCATCGCATCGTTCCGTTATGCGGCGCTGTCTGGCGCTACATTTTTCGTGGCGGTCGGATGGGTGCTGCTGATGCTTCTGACCGTGATTATCGCCGGATTGTTATGGCGGACAAGTCTGGCCGTTTTAAGGGACGAGATCTGCCAGCCTGAATGAATTGAGGGGCGCTGTTGGCCCCGTTATCCAAGCGCAATATCGAGACATTACGCCGTAGAAATGGTTCGGCAGATTTTCCCTGCCGAACCATATGTCGCTAAGTTTACAGGCAGTCGGCCAATGTCTTGGCCAAATTACGCAAGACCTGCCCGTAGACATCTGTTCCCGGTTCAAGATCGGAACCAAGAGGATCGAGGACTCCGGTCCGCGCCTCTGATCCTTCCATCACCGCCTCAACAATGCCGGGGTCGAATTGCGGCTCTGACAAAACGCAAGTCACGCCTTGGTCTTTTACGCGGTCTTGGATTTCGGCAATGCGGGCCGGGCTTGGATCGGTGGCGTCGGACACCGAGATCGCGCCCGAGGCCGGGAAATTGAATGCGGTTTCAAAATATTGGTAGGCATCGTGGAACACGATGAAATTTCGATCTCTGACCGGATAAAGGATGGTTTCGATTTCGGTGCGGGTGGCGGCGAGGTCATCACGGGCCGCTGCTGCATTGGCATAATAGGTGCCCGCGTTGTCCGGATCGATTGCTGACAGTTGTGCTGCGATTGCGTTCAACCAGACGGCGCCATTGTCGGGTGACAGCCATATATGCGGATCATGTGCGCCATGGGCATGGTCGTCATGTCCGTGGTCATCATGGTCGGCATGCTCTTCATGCGCATGATCATCGTGGTCTGCGTGCTCTTCGTGCCCGTGGTCATCGTGGTCTGCATGGTCCTCATGTCCATGGTCATCGTGATCAGCATGATCGTCGTGCCCGTGTTCATTATGATCTTTGCCGTGATCGTGATCCTCGTCACCATGTGCATGCGCTTCGAAAAGGGCGCTCTCGCGGAACGGCAAGACGGTTGTGCCATCGGCATTCATCAGCGCGGTGACCACAGCATTGCTTGCCAATGTGTCGATGGCATCGGTCATCCAGGGTGTCAGATCTGGGCCAATCCAGAACACCAGATCAGCCTCCTGCAACGCGCCTGCCTCAGAGGGGCGGAGGCTATATTCGTGGGGAGATGCCCCGGGCGCGATGATCAAGGCCGGCTCGCCTACACCTTCCATCACTTGTGCAACCAAGGAATGCACAGGTGAAATGTCTGTCGCAACTTGCGGCACGTCAGCCCATGCCGTGGTCGCAAATAGCGCGGCAGTAACGGTGAGGGGGGCGAGGTTTCTGGACATGTGCGGCTCCATGTGATTTTATAACGTTACGAACCGAATACAGGATATGTAATATCATGACAAGTGGCGCAGACGCCCCAAAAGCCGAAACCACAGAGGCGGTCGGCTTTGAAACGCATGACCATGCCGGCTGCATCGCCTCGGCGATAGCCGTTGCCGAAGAGCACTGCGCCAGCGAAGGACTGCGGTTTACCCCTGTGCGGCGACAGGCGTTGGAAATCCTGTTGCAGGAGCATCGTGCCATCGGGGCGTATGAAATGTTGGACAAACTGCGGGACGCAGGGTTCGGCTCGCAGCCGCCGGTGGCGTACCGTGCCTTGGAGTTTCTGGTCGCCAACGGGTTTGCGCACAAGATCGAGCGGTTGAATGCATTCATCGCTTGCGCGCATCCCGGCTCTATTCATTCTCCGGCGTTCATGATCTGCCGCATGTGCCAGTCGGTGGCCGAAGCGCAGTCGACATCTGCGCGGGGTGGCTTGGGCGACGCGGCGCGCGCTGCAGGGTTCCAGATTGAACGAACCGTGGTCGAGGCCGAGGGGATTTGCCCCTCTTGTGCGGAAAAGGCAGAGCTATGAGCCTGATCACCGTTGATAATATCAGCGTTGGCTATGGCGCGAACACGGTTTTGCGCAACGTATCACTGACAATCGAGCCGGGCGAAATTTTGACTGTGGTCGGGCCCAACGGGTCAGGTAAGACAACGCTGTTGCGGGCGTTGATCGGTGCCGTCCGCCCCGCCAAAGGCCAGATCAAACACGCGGCTGATCTGCGTATCGGATATGTGCCGCAAAAACTGCATATTGACCCGACATTGCCCATGACCGTCGAGCGGTTTCTGCGCCTTCCGGGCGGAACCAGCCGCGCCGCATGTGCACAGGCGCTAGAGCAGGCAGGTGTTCCGGCACTTTCGAAACGTCAGATGTCCGATTTGTCGGGGGGGCAATTCCAGCGTGTCCTGCTGGCGCGGGCGTTGATCAACAGGCCGAATGTTTTGTTGCTGGACGAGGCGACACAAGGGCTTGATCAACCGGGATCGGCGGCGTTCTATCTGCAGATCGAAAAGGTTCGGCAGGACACAGGCTGCGCCGTGCTGATGATCAGCCATGAATTGCATGTCGTCATGAGCGCGTCTGACAGGGTCATCTGCCTGAACGGGCATGTGTGTTGCGAAGGCACGCCGGAGATCGTGTCTGCCGCCCCCGAATACCGTGCTTTATTTGGAACAGGCACTGGCGGGGCGTTGGCGCTTTATCGACACGAACACGATCACGCCCATGATCACGACCATGACGATGCGTGCGGGCACGCACCGTCCCAAAAACAGACCGAGGCTGCCGAGTAATGCTTGATGATTTTATGACCCGCGCCGTGCTGGCGGGGGCAGGGGTGGCTTTTGCGGCTGCCCCATTGGGGAGCTTCGTCGTCTGGCGGCGAATGGCTTATTTCGGGGATGCCACAGCACATGCTGCGATCCTCGGTGTGGCTTTGTCTCTGGCGTTGAATGTGTCGATCTTTGCGGGCGCTATGGCAGTGGCCCTGATTATGGCATTTTCCGTGACCGTCCTGACGGGGCGCGGCTATGCTATGGACACGTTATTGGGTGTGTTGGCGCATTCTGCGCTTGCTTTCGGATTGGTGGCTGTGTCGTTTCTATCCGGCATTCGGATTGATTTAATGGCCTATCTATTCGGCGATATTCTTGCCGTGTCGCGCGGCGACTTGGCTGTGATCTGGGGCGGTGCTGCGCTTGTTGTCGGCTTGATGGTCTGGCGATGGTCGGCACTGCTGACATCAACGCTGAGCGAGGAATTGGCTTATGCCAGCGGGATTGATCCCAAGCGCGAACAATTGATCCTGACACTGGCCTTGGCAATCACCGTAGCTGTGGCGATCAAAGTTGTTGGGGTGCTGCTCATCGCCGCGATGTTGATCATCCCAGCCGCTGCCGCCAGACCTTTGGCCCGTACGCCAGAACAGATGGCCGTCATGGCTGCGGCGATCGGTGGTCTGTCGGCGGTCCTCGGTCTGCAAGCGGCCTATATCCTCGACACGCCGGCTGGTCCTTCGATTGTCTGCGTGGCCGCATTCATGTTTCTGGCCACAAGCGTTGTCCGCAGCGTCCGGTCATAGACGATGTAACCTCCATTCCAGTGCTGGGCTAAGGCCCCGATGGGCTGCGGATCTGCAAACTGCGACAACGGGTGCAACGCCTTTTCTCTAGAGATTTTTCGAGTTATAGCTAAACTTTAGCTTGTTGTTTCCGTTTGCCAGTATGCCTCCTGTTGCTTTGGTCCGATTTTCCACGGCGTCACTACGGCTCGTAGGGTAACAATCGGATCAACCATGTAATGATAACAAGTATGAGACCCGGCGTGCCGCTGGGAAAAGTTAGCCCGATCGACGCCTGTGTGGTCAGTGCCCTTCCAGCCGCCAGCGCCGAGAGTGATCTGAACTTTGAACGAGGGGGTCCTTGATGCGACTTCATGCCAGTATCGCGGTCTTGATCGCTGCAATGTCGACAACGGTCCATGCGCAAACACGTGAGGTTTCGTTGGATGGCGTGACCGTTTACGATGCGCAAGAGTTACTGGAATTTGCAACGCAAGTGTCGATTTCACGGTATGGTGCGGTCAACGCGGCAGCGCTTCCTGGCATTATTGAGGTGATCTACCGCGAGGATGGGTATTTCCTGGCCGAAGTCTTTCCCGGCCCCGACGGGACGTCTTTTTATGTGGACGAGGGCGCAATCGACAGTGTTGTGATCGAAGGATCGGACACCGAAACGGCATCGCTCATTCGCGAATACATGCAGCCGCTTCTGGCAGAGCGCCCGACAACCCTGTCTGCTTTTGAACGCGCAATCATGTTGTCGGATGACATTGGGTCGGTCTCTGTCACGGCCGAAGTTGATTACCCAGACCCTCAGCGTGCTGCGGAACTTCGGTTGCTTGCGACACAGGAAGAGACCTCGAGCGGTTTTGTAACGCTGGATCACCCGGCGCGCCGGTTGGGCGAAGAGGTTGTTCTGACCTTTGGCCAAACCTTTCACAGTGCTCTGACGCCGGGCGATCTTCTGGGGTTTGAACTCTCGGGTACGAGCGACTTCAAAGGCGACGACACGGTGTTCGGCACCCTAAGGTACCGTATGCCGATCGGTGGCAGTGGCGCATATGCCGAAGCGTATTTCGGCAATGTGGGCGCGCGTCGTGATGTCGATGGCGCCTTGGAGGAAACGGATATCGCTGGTCGCACGGCCATTTTGGCCTTGGGGTACCCATTTTTGCGCAGCGTCGACACTTACGGATACGGCCTTTTCGAACTGCGCCATGCGCGGACCGAGATTGATGTCGGGGCCCAAGATTTTGACAGCGACATCAATGCCGTTTCCGCGACGTGGATCCATGGTAAGGCCTTGGCAAACGGCGGAGCGTGGGAATACGCGGCCTCGCTGACTTATGGCGAACGCGAAACCAATACGTTCGGCTTTTCCGATGGGGATGCATCCTTTACCCATCTGCGCCTTGGTGCGGGGTATACACAACCCACAACATGGTTCGGAGCAGACAGCTTTGTGCATGCAGAGTTCTGGGGACAGGTGTCAAATAACGCGCTTCCGTCTGCAGAGCAGTTCTATATTGGAGGCCGTTTTGATGAACGGGGATATACCTTTGCCGAAGCCCAAGGCGACAGCGGGATTTCCGCGACCTTGTCCGTGGGCCGCGATGTCTTCCCGGATGCACGTGCACTGCGCAGTGTACGTCCCTTTGCCTTTCTGGATTTTGGTTATGTCACAAGCAATGACACGGACCGCCCCGGCTTGGAGGACGAAACCTTTGCTTCGGTCGGTGTCGGTGTCGATATGGAGTTTGGGCAGAACGTCTTTGTATCCACCCATGTCGCCATGCCGCTGACGGACGGACCGCTGACAGACGCGCATGATCCAGCGCTTTACATCGGCCTTACAAGGAGCTGGAAATGATCCGTTTTGCGCTTCCGGTTTTCATCTTTGCAGTTTCAACTGCGTCTTTAGCTTCGGCAAATGGCAACCATTTTGGTTGGTGTAATGGTGTAGGTAATCCACATCAATCGTCAAGCTGTGGGGGATCAAGCCCTTCGACTTCACCCATCGTTCCGATTGTTCCGCCGACGCAAGTCCCAACGGCAAACCCCTTGCCTCTGACAAACCCAATAGTACCAACGCCCGTCGTGACGCCTGTGCTGGTTCCCTCAATCGCCCCAAACGCGATACCTGGTCAGGTTCCAGTACTTGCGCCGCCCATGGTGCCGCAGCCAGTACCGCAACAGGTCCCGACGGCTATCCCACAGCCGGTTCCGACGCCGATGCAGGTTCCGGGTCAGGTTCCGGTACTTGCGCCGCCCATGGTGCCGCAGCCTGTTCCGCAACAGGTTCCGACGGCTATCCCACAGCCGGTTCCGACGCCGATGCAGGTTCCGGGTCAGGTTCCGGTACTTGCGCCGCCCATGGTGCCGCAGCCTGTTCCGCAACAGGTCCCGACGGCTATCCCACAGCCGGTTCCGACGCCGATGCAGGTTCCGGGTCAGGTTCCGGTACTTGCGCCGCCCATGGTGCCGCAGCCTGTTCCGCAACAGGTTCCGACGGCTATCCCACAGCCGGTTCCGACGCCGATGCAGGTTCCGGGTCAGGTTCCGGTACTTGCGCCGCCCATGGTGCCGCAGCCTGTTCCGCAACAGGTCCCGACGGCTATCCCACAGCCGGTTCCGACGCCGATGCAGGTTCCGGGTCAGGTTCCGGTACTTGCGCCGCCCATGGTGCCGCAGCCTGTTCCGCAACAGGTTCCGACGGCTATCCCACAGCCGGTTCCGACGCCGATGCAGGTTCCGGGTCAGGTTCCGGTACTTGCGCCGCCCATGGTGCCGCAGCCAGTACCGCAACAGGTCCCGACGGCTATCCCACAGCCGGTTCCGACGCCGGTGACCGTTCCGGGCCTCGTCCTGCCACGACCGAAGGTCAAGCCGCAGACAAACCCAAAGCCACTTGTCTCGACTGGTGTCATGCCGAACCCGGTGCAGACGGTTCCACCGCAGACGGGGCAGGTCCGACCGCCTGTTGTGACACAACCCCAACCGGCTCAGGTCGTCGTGCCGCCTATGGTCCCGATGCTGGTGCCTCAACGCGTGCCACAAGCGATCCCGCAACCCATTCCGCAGCGCGTGCCAACTTTGGCACCAACGGTCACGCACCGGCCGCAGGTCCGACCGGTTGGAATTGGACGAGAGCTGATCACGTCGACTCCAGGACGTCAGCCTGCACACAATCCGCCGGCGTTTCAGGGCAAAGCCCAAGGCGAACAATGGAATTGCGTGGCCAGTGGTCACGGAAAGCGCAAGTCGGTTGAGGATGGAAAGGTCGTCTCAAACGGCGCATTGCGCCACGTGGGATCAGTGGATGTGCTTGGTCGGGACTTACCGGCGCTTCATCCACGGCACCCGCATTGCATCGTTTCGGTCAAGCGGCGGAAACGGTAGCCAACAAACGTATCCATGACGCTGGCATCGACCCGCCTCATGGATACGGTCTAAAAGGGACGGGGCAGGCGAGGTCGCGATACCTATTGGCAGGCATGGCGGAACTGATTGAATTGGTTTCAACGCTCCGTTTGACCGTTTCGGTGTTAAAAAAACTGTGTCGGTTTTGCGTCATCTCGTGCGACGGTATTCGCGCCGCCGCAAAAATACCGTTTTGCTAAGGGCATTTTGCAACCTGTGATCGGGCGTCAGCCATTGGTTGATGTTTCGGCGGAATTTGGTAACCGGTAAGACGTCAAAAGTGCGAGTTTGGAGCGAGTAAATGGCAATAGTTGAAGTAACGAGAGCGTTTGATATGTCCGATTCCTCGGTGAGGGTCGGAGAGCTCACAAGCACAACCAGCGATGCGTTCGAGATTACCGGAGGCGATGTTGTTGCCCGGTATCTTGGCGATTTCACTTTTGACGACTCGGGCGTGAGCGGTGTGATCACCGGATATGAAGAGATCACATCCGGGGTTAGAACGGTGCTCTTTGACGGGCTCGCCGTTGAGGCAGGTACATTGTTTTCCGAGTTTTCCGGTGGCGATTTGGGTTCTGTCTATGCGGCGTTCTTTTCCGGCAACGATGTGATGGCAGGGTCGGGTTCTGCAGACAACCTGATCGGGTTTGCAGGCGACGACCGGATGATCGGCAATGCCGGAAACGACAGGATGGATGGCGGCTCTGGCGCTGATACGGCTGTGTTTTCCGGCAACCAGAACAGTTACAACCTTGTTCTGTCTCCGTCGTCCGTCACGGTCGAAGACCGCCGAAGCGATGGCAATGGCACAGACAGTTTGACCAATATCGAATTCTTGGACTTTGACACCAACCTGCGTGACGAAGCGTTTAGCCTCACCAGTTTCGGGGGCGTCAGCGGCCTTGCGGCTCGGGATTTTGAAACCTTCATCGAACTGTATATCGCCTATTTCAACCGCGCACCGGATGCGGTCGGTCTCAACTTTTGGGGGACGGCCTTTGCAAATGGCGTCACCTTTGAACAAATGGCGTCACAGTTTGTGGATCAGCCCGAAACCCGTGCCGCATATCCCGAAGGAACATCGAATACGGATTTTGTGACGGCCGTATATGACAATGTCTTTGGCCGCATTCCGGATCAGGAAGGGTTCGCATTTTGGGTTGATGTGCTCAATCGAAGCGCTGAAACAGGTGTCACCCGCGATCAATTCATCTTGGAAGTCCTGCGCGGTGTTCAGGATGGATCCGCTGATAGACTCTACCTTGACAGCAAAGTCGATATCGGTGCCTACTATGCCGTCCATCGCGGCATGTCCGACACCGACAATGCCTCGGCAGCGATGGCACTGTTCGATGGCAGCGAAGCCAGCATCACAGAAGCTGTTGCTGCCATTGATGGCTACTACCAAGATGCGCTTGACCCAAGCAGCGGTGAGTTTTTGATGCAAGTGGTCGGCGTTTTGGACAACCCGTTCGTCTAACGCAAAGACCTGGCTGTTGCCCTGCTGTGTCAAAAACGGGCAGGGGGATTATTTATTGAACTTCAGAAAGGGTCTCGCGCCGGACAGGCCGAGGCCCCCAAGTCATGTTCAGATCACGATCAAGCGAACGTCGTCCGGAGCTGCACGATTGCGGTCAGGGCCGATCAGCGGAATATAGGCAATGAATTGGGCCAAAGTGGCGGAGAGACAGGGATTCGAACCCTGGGTGGACTTGCGCCCACAACGGTTTTCGAGACCGCCCCGTTCGACCACTCCGGCACCTCTCCGCGGGGGTCTGGAGGGGCGTTTAGCTTTTGCTTCAGACGGGTGCAACCTCTATTTCACACCAATTGCACGAGACTGTGTTTTGTGCCCCCGGGTTGGAAATGATGGTTTCCCGGCATAGGTATGGATCAGGCAGGCAAGGAGGCTGGGAATGTTCCACAAACTGATGATGACGGCAGCGGCGGGTTTGTCTGTTTTGTCGTGGTCGATCCCGGCTTTGGCGACGCCGACAGATGACCTGATAGATGCGTTGGGTGTCCCTCAAATCATCGAGATCATGCGTGAAGAAGGCGTCGAATACGGTGAAACGATGGCCGAGGACATGGTCCCCGGTGGCGCAACGGCGGGATGGACGGCCACGGTCGAGCGTATCTATGACGAAGATCGCATGCTCGCGACCGTGCGCGAGGTGTTCGCTGCCGAGTTCGGAGATACGGATCCAGAGGCGTTGCTGGCGTTCTTTACCTCCGAGACCGGCCAGCAGATTGTCAGCCTGGAGCTAAGCGCACGGGACGCGATGCGCGATGAAGAAGTCGAAGACGCAGCACGCGCGGCGTTTCTGGATCTTGAAGATACCGGATCAAAATCTCTGGCGATAATATCGGACTTTGTTGATACCAATGATCTGGTCGAGGCCAACCTCGTCGGTGCCTTGAACGCGAATTACATGTTTTATCTCGGTCTTGTGGATGGCGACGCCTTAAAGATGAGCGAAGGTGATATCCTGTCCGAGGTTTGGTCCTCTGAGGAAGAAACCCGGAAAGACACACGCGAGTGGGTCTATTCCTTTCTTCTGATGGCGTACGGTCCGCTCGAGGACGAGGTCGTGCAAAACTACACCGAACTGTCAGGAACAGATGCGGGTCGGGCGTTGAACCGGGCGCTGTTTTCCGGGTTCAACAAAATGTATAACGATATCTCCTACGCGCTTGGAATGGCGGTAGCCCGCCAAATGCAGGTCCAAGAGCTTTAGACGCCAAAGCCCGTTGACAAACGGGGCGCGGCACAGCATAAGCCGCGCACACAAAGTCGGGGCTTCGGTCCCGCCTTTTGTTTTTTGATGATAACGTTGTCCCTGACGGGGCACGCCGTTCGAGGCGGGGGAGACCCCAAAAAACACCGCAAGCGCGGGGCCATAGAACGCGGGTGAAAAAGGAAAGACACAATGTTTGCGGTTATGAAAACCGGCGGCAAGCAGTATAAGGTCAAATCTGGCGATATGCTGCGCGTCGAAAAACTGGCAGCGGATGCAGGCGAGACAGTCCAGTTCAACGAAATTCTGATGCTGGGTGGCGACAAAGTCGTCGTTGGCGCACCTCTGGTCGACGGCGCTGCCGTTCAGGCCGAGGTTGTGGACCAGATCAAAGGCGAGAAAGTCATCAATTTCGTAAAGCGTCGCCGGAAGCACAGTTCCAAGCGCACCAAGGGTCACCGTCAGCAGCTTACTCTGTTGCGCGTCACTGACATCCTTGCGTCTGGCGCGGACAAGTCCGGCGTGAAAGCCGCAATCGGTGCAGGCTCTGTTGCTGGCGTGGCGGTTGCCGCTGCTGCACCCAAGAAAGCAGCCGCTCCGAAGAAAGAGGCCGCACCCAAGGCCGAAAAGAAAGCCGAAGCGCCCAAGGCCGCTGCCGGCGCAGACGATCTCAAGCAATTGTCGGGCGTTGGCCCGGCGCTTGAAAAGAAACTGCACGAAGCAGGCGTGACCAGCTTTGCGCAGATCGCAGCCTGGACAGATGCAGACGTCGAAGAATTCGGCGAAAAGCTGTCCTTCAAGGGCCGGATCGATCGCGAAGGCTGGATCGACCAAGCCAAAGAACTGGCATCGAAGTAAGGAGACCTGACCAATGGCACACAAAAAAGCAGGCGGTTCATCCCGCAACGGTCGCGACTCTGCCGGACGCCGTCTTGGCGTCAAACTCTACGGTGGCCAGTCTGCGATCCCTGGAAACATCATCGTACGTCAGCGCGGCACTAAATTCTGGCCGGGCGAAGGCGTTGGTATGGGTAAGGATCACACGATCTTTGCGACTGTTGACGGCAACGTGACTTTCCACAAAGGCCTCAAAGGGCGCACCTTTATTTCGGTCCTGCCAATGGCGGAGGCCGCTGAGTAAGCCGACCTTAAGGTTTTTGGAAAATCTAGGGGGGATCGGCACATCGCCGGTCCCCTCATTCTGTTTCGGACGGGGGGCTGTCCAATGTCTGCCAGGAGGAGAGAGCAGATGCACATGGAGACCATCAGCGAATTCGACCAACCAGTCGTGAAGGCAGAGCGGTTTACGTTGCGCCCTTTGCGTGCGTCTGATGCAGGCCTGATCACACATTATGCCAGTGAAAAACGTGTTGCGATCATGACGTCGAACCTCCCGCACCCATATCCGCCCGGCGCGGCGGAAGGCTTTGTCGAGCAGATGAACGCTGCGGACCGGTCAGAGGATGCTTGGGTCATCGATGGTATCTGTTCCGACGGGGCTGAATTGATGGGGGTCATCTCGCTCAAACGGATGGATCGCAACCAGTCCGAAGTCGGCTATTGGGTGGCGCCGCCCTTCTGGAACACCGGTCTCGCGTCAGAGGCGGTGCAGGCGTTGGTCATGGCGAACCCTTTGGGCAATGAAACCATGTTCGCCAGTGTGTTTCAGGACAACCCGGCTTCGGCGCGTGTTCTGACGCATTGCGGTTTTGAATATATTGGTGATGCGGAATCCTTCTCTGTCGCCAGAAACACAACGGTCCAAACCTGGACCTATCTTAAACGTATGAGCTGACGCGCGGTCGTAAACCGGATAGACCGCGCATGGGCTCGATCAAAGGCTAACACATGAAGTTCCTCGACCTCTGCAAAGTCTATATTCGCTCGGGATCGGGTGGAAATGGCTGCATCAGCTTTCGCCGCGAGAAGTATATCGAATTCGGTGGTCCCGATGGGGGCGATGGTGGCTGTGGGGGTGACGTCTGGGCCGAAGCGGTCGATGGGCTCAACACGCTGATCGACTTTCGGTACCAGCAGCATTTCTTCGCTGACAATGGACGCCCCGGCGCAGGCCGCCAGCGGACAGGCGCTGATGGCAAAGATATTGTGCTTAAGGTGCCGGTCGGTACGGAAATCCTCGACGAAGACGAAGAAACCGTGATCGCGGACCTGACCGAATTGGGGCAGCGGGTTTTGCTGGCACGCGGCGGCAATGGCGGCTGGGGCAACCTGCATTTCAAAACCTCAACCAACCAGGCACCACGCCGGTCTAATCCGGGGCAGGAGGGCGTTGAGCGCACCATTTGGCTGCGCCTCAAGCTGATTGCCGATGTGGGCCTTTTGGGGTTGCCCAACGCGGGCAAATCGACGTTTCTTGCAGCCACCTCGAATGCGCGGCCCAAAGTTGCGGACTATCCGTTCACAACCCTGCATCCCAACTTGGGCGTTGTCGGTGTAGATGACGCGGAATTCGTGGTGGCCGACATTCCCGGCCTGATCGAAGGCGCGCATGAGGGCAGGGGACTTGGTGACCTCTTCCTTGGTCATGTCGAACGCTGCGCGGCGTTGTTGCACCTGATCGACGGCACGTCCGGCACGCTCCTCGAAGATTACCAAACCATCATTGATGAGATCGAAGCCTATGGCGAAGGTCTGGCCGACAAACCGCGTGTCACCGTCCTCAACAAGATCGACGCTTTGGATGACGAAGAGCGCGCCTTCCTCAAGGAAGAACTTGAACGGGTCGCTGGTCATGAGGTCATGTTGATGTCTGGTGTTTCAAAAGAAGGCCTGACGGACGTGCTGCGTGCCTTGCGCCAACACGTCAAAATCACCCGCACGCGCGAACAGGCGACGGAGGAGGACGCACCGTGGCAACCCTAGGCGACGCGCGCCGACTGGTCGTCAAAATCGGCTCGGCGCTTTTGGTCGATAAAGCCAACGGAACCTTGCGGCGGGACTGGTTGTTGTCACTGGCCGAAGATGTGGCGCGTCTCAAAAAGCGGGGCACGGATGTGATCCTCGTGTCATCGGGGTCTATTGCTCTGGGACGGGGTGTTCTGGGACTTCCGCCCACGGTTTTGCCGCTGGAGCAATCGCAAGCAGCGGCGGCTGTCGGTCAAATCAGGCTTGCTCGGGCCTATGAAGAGGCGCTTGATCCGCATGGTCTGACCACGGCGCAAGTGCTGGTGACACTCGAAGACAGCGCCGATCGCCGTCGCTATCTTAACAGCCGTGCCACGTTGGAAACGTTGATCAGTTTTGGCGTGATCCCCATCGTTAATGAAAACGACACCGTGGCAACCGACGAAATCCGCTATGGTGACAATGATCGTCTTGCGTCGCAAGTCGCCACAACCGTGGGTGCTGACCAATTGGTGCTGCTTTCAGATGTGGACGGGTTTTACAGTGCCAATCCCCATACTGACCCCGACGCCCGTTTTTTTCCGGTGATCGACGCGATCACTCCCAAGATCGAGGCGATGGCGGGTGACGCTGGTTCGGGCCTGTCCAAGGGTGGGATGAAGACCAAACTGATGGCGGCAAAAACCGCAACGGCATCGGGTTGCGCAATGGCCATCACCGAAGGGTCGCGCCTGCACCCGCTGACGGGGCTTGAGAATGGCGCACGGGCCACATGGTTCACACCGCAACTGGACCCGCACGCGGCGCGCAAACGGTGGATCCTGGCGATGAAACCCCAAGGCGCGCTGACCATCGACGACGGTGCGGCCCGCGCGCTTGAGCGTGGCACCTCGCTTTTGCCGCCCGGCATTGTGACCGTCACAGGCACATTCGGGCGTGGCGATCCGGTGACGATCCAGGACGCCTCTGGCCGTGAATTAGGTATGGGGCTCAGCCGCTACACCGCCACCGAGGCTCTGGCGATCAAGGGGCATAATTCGGCCGAGATCGAGGAAATACTGGGTTATCCGGGCCGAGCCGTGGTAATACATCGCGACGATATGGCGATCTGATCGGCTTCTTCTCTTTTCAAATACGCACTTCCGACCTGTCCAAAGGCTGTACCGATGAAAGACTTCACAGACATCCCCGCACTCATGCATGATATCGGCCTGCGCGCCAAAGCGGCGGCACGGGAGCTGGCGTTTGCCTCAGCCGAACGTAAACATGCGGCGTTGATCGGCGCTGCAGAGGCAGTCTGGACAAACCGTGCGGCGATCATCGACGCGAACGCCAAAGATTTGGAGTATGGCCGCGAAAAAGGTCTCAGCGACGCTATGATGGACCGGCTCATGTTGGACGAAGACCGCATTCGCGGGATCGTCGACGGCCTTCGCGCAGTTGCGGAGCAGACCGATCCGGTTGGCGCGGTGATGACAGAATGGGATCGTCCCTCGGGACTGCATATCAAACGTATTCGCACACCATTGGGCGTGGTCGGGGTGATCTACGAATCCCGCCCGAATGTAACTGCAGATGCCGGGGCGCTGTGCCTGAAAGCAGGCAACGCCGTCATACTGCGCGGCGGCTCTGAAAGCTTCCATTCGTCGTCGGCGATCCACGCGTGTCTGGTTGATGGCGTTGTCAAGGCAGGCCTGCCCGAAGACGCAATCCAATTGGTGCCAACACGCGACCGTGCCGCAGTGAGCGAGATGCTCACCATGACCGATTTTATCGATGTGATCGTGCCCCGTGGTGGAAAAGGCCTTGTCGGGCTCGTACAGCGCGAAGCGCGCGTGCCGGTCTTTGCGCATCTCGAAGGCATCGTGCATATCTATGTCGACAAAGACGCTGATCCGGTGAAAGCGCTGAACGTTGTCCTGAATGCCAAAACACGTCGTACAGGAATCTGTGGCGCGGCCGAATGTCTGCTCATTCACAAGGACGTGGTCGATACAATCGGGCAGGGTGTGATCAAGACGCTGCTCAAGGCCGGGGTTGAAGTGCGCGCGGATGCAGCATTGCGCGCGATTGATGGCACTGTGGCAGCAAGTGAAAATGATTGGGGTTGCGAATATCTCGACAGCATCATCGCAGCCAAGGTTGTCGAGGATCTGGACGCCGCGATTGATCACATCAATACCTATAGCTCCAACCATACGGATTGTATTCTGACCGAAGATGATGCCGCCGCTGACAGGTTTTTTGAACGCATAGACAGCGCCATCCTGATGCGAAACGCATCAACGCAATTTGCGGATGGTGGCGAATTCGGCATGGGTGCCGAGATCGGGATCGCCACAGGCAAGATGCATGCCCGTGGTCCGGTCGGAGCCGAACAACTGACCAGCTTCAAATACATCGTCGTCGGCGACGGCACGACACGGACCTGAGGGGTTGCCGTC
Organism: Marivita sp.; assembly: GCA_043585115.1. Classification (GTDB taxonomy): domain Bacteria; phylum Pseudomonadota; class Alphaproteobacteria; order Rhodobacterales; family Rhodobacteraceae; genus Marivita. The sequence continues at coordinate 578,567 of CP121326.1, read as the reverse complement.
CTGCGGTCTGGCTGCTACCTGACTTGAGCTAATCCGATACTTTTACTCGGAAAACTCGTGAGGCAGCAGTGACTGGCACCCACCCTCGGCTGGAAATTCGCAATATCGTGCGCGACTTCGATGGCAAGCGCGTGGTCGATGACGTGTCGCTTGCGATTCAGCCGGGCAATGTCACCTGCCTCTTGGGGCCGTCAGGATGCGGCAAGTCGACAACGCTGCGGATTATCGCGGGTGTCGATATGCAGACCTCTGGTACGATCCATGTGGATGGTAACCTGATATGCGATACCGTGTTCCGTGTGCCACCAGAACGGCGCTCTATCGGATTGATCTTTCAAGATTTTGCGCTTTTTCCACACCTTACCATTGGTGACAATGTCGGGTTCGGACTGACCGGATCGCGCAAAGAGAAACAGCCGCGTGTGGGCGAATTGCTCGAACGGGTCGGGCTGTCGCATTACATCAACGAATATCCGCACCAGCTCTCTGGTGGTGAGCAACAGCGCGTTGCCTTGGCACGCGCCATCGCACCACGCCCGTCCATTATGCTTATGGACGAGCCCTTTTCTGGCCTCGACAACCGGCTTCGCGATGGGATCCGCGATGAAACTTTGGCGTTGCTCAAAGACGAAGGTACGTCGGTTTTGTTGGTCACGCACGAGCCGGAAGAAGCGATGCGTATGGCTGACGAGATTGCGTTGATGCGGGACGGCAAAATCGTGCAGCGCGGTGCACCGTATAACATTTACAATGCGCCTGCTGACAAAGCCGCTGTGGCGTTTTTTTCTGACATCAATCTGCTGACCGGCACGGTGCGTGGAGCACTCACGGATACGCCGTTTGGGCAGTTCCTTGCGCCGGGCGTGCCAGATGGTGGCGAGGTTGAAATCGTCTTTCGGCCACAGCATGTCGGGATCGATTTTGACCGCCACGGACGTGGTCCCAATCCGACACCTTTAGCAGGGGCACCGGCACGTGCGGTGGTCGAACGCGCGCGGTTTATGGGATCGGAAAGCCTTGTCGAGTTCCGTATGGACCATGATCAAAGTATGATCCGCGCAACTGTGCCCAACGTGTTTTTGCCCAAGCCGGGTACGGTGATGTGGCTGACCGTGCGGCGGGATCGGTGCTTTGTCTTTCGCAAAGATTCCGGCTCGGTCATCAAGGCTTAATCATCGTCTTCCGATGTCGTGATCAATGTGATCTCGCCGCTATCCGCAAGGTCGCGGATCACGCGGACAACCGTGTTCATCGCGGCTTCTACCTCTTTGGGTTTGATGTCCTGAACATCTTCAGCCAATTCACGAAGACTGTCGGACATCCGTTTGGAAATATTTGATAATATGAAATCAACACTCGCCTTATCAATCTCGGCAACCGCGCCGGAAATCACTTTGGCAAGCGTGTCTTGATCCAGATCGCGCGTGAGCTTTGGCACGTCGATAGCGCTTAAACGCGCGGGGATATGGGCAAAGGTGAAAATGGATTTACGCACCTGTTCGGCAAACCCCTTATCCTCTTCATCCAGGGCAGACAAAAGATCGTCCCGTGTTGCTGCCCGCGAGAAATTCAAAATCGCCCCGACGCGTTCAGAGGATTGTCCGCGAAATGCTTTTGGTGGTTCAGCATCCATCTGGCTGGCGAGGCTTAAGCCGATCCGGTCTGCGGCGTCGGGCGTAACCGCGTCGGTCATCGACATGGCGTATGTGATCCTTCGCGCAACATCCCCGGGCAGGCTGCTTAGCAGGTCGGCGGCTTTCGAGACGTCAAGTTTTGACACCATCACAGCGGCGACCTGAACCGACTCAGAGGAAACAAATCCCTGAAGGCGCGCGATCGGGAGTTCGGCAATACGTTTCCATGGATCACCGATCTGTTTGACGCCAGCTTCTTTGCGAAGACGGTGGGCGGTTTGATCACTGATTTTTCCGTCAAGCGCAGACAGCGCCTCTGCGATGTTACCGGGAAAGGAAAGGCCTATTGATTCAAGTTCTTCTGCGAATTCTGTGATGACTGCGTTCATCGTTTGCTGATCGATATAGCGCATTTCACCCAACAAATGGGTCAGTTGCATTTGCAAATCTTCGGGCAGCGCCGACAGCGGGACATCCGCGCCTTCCTTGAGGATGAATTGAACCACGATCGCGGCCTTTGCCCGACGCGTCAAACGTGTCAGCGGTGCCGCAGTTGGCGCGCCCATAGAGGGTCGGGGCATTGTTGTCAGTTGTGACATTCACAATTCTCCATCCGTACCACGTTGGGATAAGCGATGGAGATTAACAAAGTGTCATGAGTCATGGTTGGCAAAAGCAGGCATTCGCCACTTTTGGCAATAAAGCCGAACCTTGCTGCACAAAAAAAGACGGCCAGTCTGGCCGCCCTCAAGAAGTCTTGAATGTATCGGCCTCAGCCGCTCACGACTTTGCAACTATTGGACTCTGCATCGTAGGCGGTGCCTTGTGCGCAGGTCATTTTGGCCTCTTCGTGCCCCCATTGGCAGGACGCAAAGCTGGACGTTGCCGTGGCAAGCGTCAAAGCGGCTGTGGTCAGAAGCATCTTGATGGTCATCAGTCATTCTCCTGTTTTGGATGACCATACGGTAGCACGCTTTGGGCATTTGGCAAAACCATACGACATCAGGACGCGCTGCGGGTGTAGGCATTGACCATTTTATAGGCTTTCCGTGGGCCTGATACCTCCCATGTGCTGTGCCAGACAGGCCAGTCGGCAAAGTCATAAGTGACGTGATACGTATCGGGGTCACACCAATGCGTGGCGCTCGGACATGTCGCACCAAAGCTGTGAAAGAAACGTCCATCATCGAATTCCACATGAATCACGCCCGCGACGTCGCGCCATCGATAGCGACGTTCGGCTTGAAACGGGGGCTGGCCGGGTAGGTAAAGCTGACCCGTCTCTACATAAGACAGCCCGTTTTCGTCGGGTAGATACCGTGCGATGCCTTCAAACCGCCCTGTCGATTGCGTGCGGTGATCGTCGATGACGCGGGTAAGGTTCCATGTGCCGGTGAAATCGGCCAAGGTTGGCGCTTTCAGAGCGGTCATGCCCGGATCCTTGGCCATTGGGTCAGGGCAAAGCGTCTCATTCAGAATGGCCTCTCTTGTCGTGCACGGGTGGGCAGTCTAGGACTGCGGCGAAATTCCGCAAGCCAACCGATGAAAGGATCGCCTGCATGATCCCCCGTTATTCCCGCCCCGAGATGGTGTCCATCTGGGACCCTGCCACCAAGTTCCGCATCTGGTACGAAATCGAAGCCCATGCCTGTGATGCCATGGCAGATCTCGGTGTGATCCCGCGCGAAAACGCCGAAGCCGTCTGGAAGGCCAAGGATGTAGAGTTTGATGTGGCGCGGATCGACGAGATCGAAGCGGTGACCAAACATGACGTGATCGCCTTCCTGACCCATCTGGCCGAACATGTCGGCTCTGACGAGGCGCGCTTTGTGCATCAGGGTATGACGTCCTCGGATGTGCTGGATACCTGTTTCAACGTTCAATTGGTGCGCGCTGCCGACATTCTGATTGCCGATTTGGAAGGTCTGCTTGCGGCGCTCAAGCGTCGGGCGTTCGAGCACAAAGACACAGTGCGGATCGGTCGTTCGCACGGCATTCACGCCGAACCGACGACGATGGGTCTAACCTTTGCCCGTTTCTACGCCGAGATGGACCGCAATCTGAGCCGCATGCGCGATGCACGCGCCGAAGTGGCAACGGGCGCGATTTCCGGGGCCGTGGGAACCTTCGCCAATGTCGATCCGGCGGTTGAAGAACATGTCTGCGACAAACTGGGCTTGGTGCCGGAACCGATCAGCACGCAGGTGATCCCGCGCGACCGGCACGCTGCGTTCTTTGCCACATTGGGTGTGATCGCCTCGTCTGTGGAAAACATCGCTATCGAAATCCGCCACATGCAGCGGACCGAAGTTTTGGAAGGCGCCGAGTTCTTTTCCATGGGGCAAAAAGGCTCATCAGCCATGCCGCACAAGAAGAATCCGGTTCTGACCGAAAACCTTACAGGTTTGGCGCGGATGGTGCGCGCGGCTGTGATCCCGGCGATGGAGAACGTCGCGCTGTGGCATGAACGCGATATCTCTCATTCTTCAGTAGAGCGAATGATCGGACCAGATTCCACTATCACTTTGGATTTTGCCTTGGCGCGTCTGACCGGTGTCATCGATAAAATGCTGATCTTCCCGGACAATATGCTGGAAAACATGAACAAGTTCCCGGGGCTGGTTATGTCGCAGCGGGTGCTTCTTGCTTTGACACAAGCAGGCGTCAGCCGCGAAAACGCCTATACCTACGTGCAACGTAACGCATTGAAAGTTTGGGAGCACCGGACTGATTTCAAACAAGAGCTGTTGAACGATCCCGATGTCGTGGCGGCTTTGAGCCCCGAAGAGATCGAAGAAAAGTTCGACCTCGGCTACCACACCAAGCATGTTGATACGATCTTCAACCGGGTCTTTGGAGATTAAGAAGGTTCAGGCGCGCCTGTAAGAAGCGGCTCACGAGCCGCTTCTTCCTTGTCTCTCGGAAATGTCAGTAGGGCGCGTGCCGTTGCCCTGCTGATTATTTCAAATGGTCCACAACCATCAAGTGCTGCGCCAGGGTCTGAACTTCGTCCAGCCAGCGGGTGACCAGTTTGGGGTCGTGTGGGGCAGGGCTGACGCCCGGTGGGATTTCGCGGTTCAGAACGGCTTCAATGGCCAATGACACCGGCACAGACACCAAACGCGCCATAGCTGTCCCTCGGGCATCGCCCCATGCATCCATGACATAGGTCTTGTGCCAGACCGCTGTCCCGTCTTTCTCGGCCAGCAAGTCAACGCAGAGTACAACACGGTCTGCCTCACCTTCGGCATAAGCGTTCTTGGCCAACAGCTCATCTGCCAGTTCAGCCAGCCGCGCGTCATCTGCCGTTCCAACTTCGGCAAAGATATCTGCCCAGGCATCCGCCCAACCATTCAAACGAAGCGTGCCGCGAACGAACTCTTTGACCTTCCAACGACCATCAAACCGGTAATCCGCCATAAAGGGCAGGCTGTCACGGTTCGGGTACACTTCGAACGCCTCGGGCTGGGGCAGCGGGGCGTCATAGCGGCTGATCGCATCCCAAGGGCGCTTAACCTCCAGTTCGGTGAAGTGCCGAATGGATTTCGACGGTGAGCGCAGAGCCTTTAGAACCCCAACTGGCGCCCAGCTGAATTTATAGCGAAAGGCATTGGCAACCTTTGGAACGCCGCCGCAGTAGGATTTGAAAGAAATCACATTATCAACATCATACGCGGCACTGTTCATGTAATCTGCCACAAGGTGATGCGCCATCAGATGATCAATCCCCGGATCCAAACCGACCTCGTTCACCAAGGCGACACCCGCTGTTTTGGCAACGGTATCCAAAGCGCGCATCTCGGGGGCGATATACGATGACGACACGAAATGCGCGCCTTTTTCGATCGCCATTTCTGCCAGTGACACGTGCCAGTCACCGGGCAGCATGGATACAATCACATCACCGGGCTGAACAGTCTCTGCCAAAGCTGCGGGATCAAAGACGCGGATGTCGTCAATCAAATCGCCGACCGCAGCGCGGGCTTTTTCCAATGTTCTGTTCCATACCGTGACGGCATGCCCGTCTTGGATCAATCGTCGCAATCCCGGAACCGAAGACAGGCCTGTGCCACACCAATGAACCGTCATGTCGTCACCTTTTGGATATGTTCGTCAAAATAGGCTTTCGCCCGCGCCCAGACGCCATCACCGATATCGGTTAACGTCTTGAGATGCGGAAGCAACTGGCCCGAAAAATCTTCAGAGGATTCGCGCGGCATTAACGACGGCAGATTGTCGATTGCCATCACATCAAGCGGCGGGTTCTCACAGGCACGCAGCACCGGTTTTTCCCAGCTTGTGACGCGGTCATAGACTTTGATCGGGGAAAAATCGCTGTCGGGATCGCACGCGATATCACCGATGACCCTCAGTGCACGCGGGGCTGTGCATGTATCTTTTGGTACAAAGACAGGGGTGCCCGGCCGCGCCAGAATGCAGTTAAAAAACAACGTATGACCAAGCACTTCTGGGAATGGACCACCATGTTCGGTCTCGGCCATGTCCCATTTTGTAACGCGCAATCCGACCTCTTCACAAAGATCAGTAGCGCCTGTGCCCACACGGCCCAAAGCCCCGATGACCAACGCACGTGCCGACGCTCCGTTAAGCGCCGCTTTCACATCATCGCGCATCGCTTTGGAGGACGGCCATGTCGTAACCGCAGGGCAGGGCGCATCCGCCTTTTGCGCAGCATAAGCCAGCAAAGACACGGCTGCCCCTGCATATCCTGCCCAATAACCGAAAGCCGCCACGCGGCGACCGCTCTCATCTTCCAGATATTCCAGATCATACAGCGTGCCACCGCCCGCCTTGAACCGCGCCAACAAACGTTGCCCGGCTGGCTGCCCTTTATAGGCATGGCCAAACATGATGTGGCGGTGGCGTAGTGGTAAATCATTATCCGGTAATTCTTTTAACCCGAATATGATAGCTTCTTCCGGGGCATCCACCCAACTGCCTTCCGGGGCAATCGTTGCGCCGGCTGCGTCATAGTCAGCGGTTGCAATGACGCGTGTGGCACTGGCTTCGACAGTTACCTTGATGCCCGCCTCGATCAACGCGGCCACACCTTCTGGCAGGATGCCGACACGTTCTTCATTCTCGCGGCTTTCTGCGCGCACCCAGAGATGGGTCATTTTCTTCCCTCATTCCGACTCGCCGCACCCTAGCCAGCGCATTCACGAGACAAAAGCCCGACGACGCCGTCTTTGGTTGAAAAATATTCCTGCCAAAAATCATTCGAAGGCCGCCGCGCCTAGAGTCGGGTCAACGATCAGCAGCAGAGGCGACGGCGTGCTAAATTTCCACGGTGAATGTCTAGATATGCGTCTGGGCAAATAGCCGATCTGGCGTATCGAGATGCGGCAGCGCGTTGAATTGGGTCAAAGCGAGGTTTCCCTCTAGCGGCAACCACGAACTGACAGATGTGTTTTGGATCGACAGGCACACATTACAAAACGCGGGCATCTCCAATCCCAGCGTCAAACGCATTGCCATACCAATCAACCCGCCGGATGTGACTACAAGAGACCGACCGGGCAGGGCGCTGATTTCGGCCAGCACATCGCGCACGCGGGTTTCGAAATGATCGAAACTTTCAGGCGCGCCTTCCAACTTGCCGTCCTGCCAGTGACCGAACAGGGCAGGCAGATGGCGGATAAACCCTTCACGGTTGTCAGGAAGGGTGATGCCGTGTTGTTCGGCCAAAAGTTGCGACATGGTGAAATATTCCAGCTCGTTGAGCCGGTCATCGCGTGTGATCGGGCCGGGGGTCTCGGCCGCGATGCCGTCAGCGGTTTCCACATGACGCCGCAATGTCCCTGTCCAGACATGGGCAAAGATATCGCCCTTGTGCCGGAAATGATCCCCAAGCCAGCCCGCTTGCTGATGGCCCAGAGGGCTCAGTTTGTCGTAGTCGCCTTCGTCCTTGGCTCCGGTATTGGCCTGTCCGTGACGAACCAGAACGATATGCGACATGAGACCTCGGTTTGGATATGACTGAAAAGCAAAGCGCGCCCGACACTGCGGACGCGCAAAGTGGTTCTGTGAACGGGTTAGACTTCGTCCATGATCTGCGTTTTGGCGACGACCATCAGTTCAGCCATCTTGGCGCGAATCTCGTCATCCGAGGCCTTGTCGCCCAGATCGCCGGATACTTTACGCACAACATCCTCGTGGCCGGCCTCTTCGAAATCGGCTTTGACGACTCCTTTGGCATATTCTGCAGCCGCGTCGCCGCTTTTGCCCATCAGTTCTGCGGCCCAGAGACCCAGCAATTTGTTGCGGCGGGCTTCGGCTTTGAACTGCATTTCCGCGTCATGTGCGTATTTGTTCTCAAAGGCGTTTTCGCGATCATCAAAGGTAGACATACGGATGTTCTCCCGGGGAAGTGTTTGTGTTGTGTCCGGTATGGCCTGACGGGCCGCGCTGTTCAAGTGCGAGCGTTGCTTGCGGCACGACCCTGCATGCACTAAGAGGCACTCAACCATGGCCGGTTTCTTTTGGGATACGGGCCTCGCGTAATCGATATTCGTGCCTTCGGGCGCATTGACAGAAAGACCCCAGATGGCCCGTCGCAAAAAGATTTACGAAGGCAAAGCCAAGATCCTCTACGAAGGCCCCGAGCCAGGCACGATTGTTCAATATTTTAAGGATGATGCGACCGCCTTTAACGCGGAAAAGCGGGATGTGATCGACGGCAAGGGCGTACTTAACAACCGCCTGAGCGAGTTCTTTATGGTGGGGTTGAATTCCATCGGTGTGCCTACGCATTTTCTCAAGCGGCTCAACATGCGAGAGCAGCTTGTGCGCCAGTGCGAAATCATCCCGCTTGAGGTGATTGTGCGCAATTTTGCCGCTGGCACGATGGCAAAGCGTTTGGGCATCGAAGAGGGCACACCACTGCCGCGTCCGATTGTCGAATACTGCTACAAAGACGACAAGCTGGGCGATCCGCTTGTCACCGAAGAACATATCGCCGCCTTTGGCTGGGCCTCGCAGCAGGATATGGACGATATTCTGAGCCTCGCGCTGCGGGTAAACGATTTTATGTCCGGTCTGATGTATGGCGTTGGTATCAAACTGGTCGATTTCAAAATCGAGATCGGCCGTGTCTTCGACGGGGACTACCAGCGTCTGATCGTTGCGGATGAAATCAGCCCCGACAGCTGCCGCCTCTGGGATATCGAAACCGGACGTAAGCTTGATAAAGACGTGTTCCGGCGCGATCTGGGCGATCTTGCAGATGCCTATACAGAGGTTGCCAAGCGTCTGGGTGTGATGCCGCAAAACGCGACACCGATGGAAAAACCAAAACTGATCAACTGACGCAGCGCCCTCTGGCGGGCGGTGCGTGTGCGTATTTGAAAAGAGAAGAAGGGGGACATCAGCGCCCCTGGACCAGGCGGAGACGATCATGAAAGCACGTGTGCATGTGATGCTGAAAGATGGGGTCTTGGACCCGCAGGGTGAAGCGGTGCGTCACGCCTTGGGCGGGCTTGGCTTTGACGGTGTCGACAAGGTGCGTCAGGGCAAGGTGATAGAGCTTGATTTGGCGGATGGTACCTCGGAAGACACCGTGCGCGAGATGTGTGAAAAGCTGCTCGCGAACACAGTGATCGAAAGCTACCAGATCGAGATGAGCTGATGCGCGCAGCGGTTGTTGTATTCCCCGGATCGAACTGCGACCGGGATCTGGCTGTGGCGTTCCGCGAGGCGGGATGTCAGGTCGAGATGGTCTGGCACAAAGACACATCCTTGCCTGAAGGCATCGATATCGTCGGCATCCCCGGCGGGTTCTCGTTCGGGGATTACCTGCGTTGTGGCGCCATCGCTGCCAACTCTCCGATTTGCACCGAGGTCAAAGCCCACGCCGATCGCGGCGGTTTTGTTTTGGGCATCTGCAACGGCTTTCAGATCCTGACCGAGACCGGATTGCTGCCCGGTGCGCTGCTACGCAATGCGGGGCTCAAATACATTTGCCGGACCGTTCCCTTGGTCGTCGGGACGTCGGACAGCATCTATACAAGTGGCTATGAGGTTGAACAGACTATCGGCATTCCGATTGCCCATCACGATGGCAATTACACCGCGTCTGACGAGATCGTTGCGGAACTGACAGGCGAGGATCGCGTGGCCTTCCGGTATGGCGACAACCCGAACGGGTCTACCGCCGATATCGCAGGTATCTTGTCGGCCAATCGCCGTGTCCTTGGTATGATGCCACACCCAGAGCGGGCGGCGGACGAAAACCATGGTGGCACCGATGGAAAGGCGATGTTTGCAAGCATCGCCAGCGCATTGGCAGCGGTATAGCGCCTGTTAACGCGGCTGTGTGCGTCGCGCGCTTGAGAGGCGCGCGGCTTTTGCCTATCTTGGATCAATGGCTCAAGGCACCTCATTGATGCGTCAGTCGCTCCGGACGGGCTCTTTGTCCTGGCGATTGCGTATTGCGCTTATGCTTTTGACGGCTGTGGCTGTGGGCACCGTCTTTGTGACCAACCGTTTTCTGACGGATCGTTTCACCGAAAGCACGCGCAATCGCGCGGAATTGCGTCTGGCGCTGTATTCCGGGAACCTCGTGTCAGAATTGCGCCGCAACGCCATTGTGCCCCAGCTTCTGGCGCGCGACCCTGCTTTGATCGGTGCTCTGAATTCCGCGGATTTCTCGCAAAGCTCGCAACGTCTGATCTCGTTTGTGGATGAGATCGGAGCGGCCTCTTTGATGCTGCTCGACCGCGATGGCCGTACCGTGGCGGCAACCAGTCGCGAACGCCTTGGCGAACAGCACCGCAGTGCGGCTTATTTCGTTGAGGCTCTGCGCTCGAATGCTACCGTGTTCACGTCGCAGCGCGAAGAGGTGGGCAGTTTTAACTTCAGTTATTCGCGCCGGATCGAAAGCCAGGGTCAGAACATCGGCGTGATCGTGGTCGAGGTTGATCTGGCCAAGTTCGAACGCGCTTGGGCCGGGATTTCGGACGCGGTGCTGGTCACCAACAGTGAAGGCGAAATCATACTCGCGACAGAGCCACGGTGGCGTGGGCAAACTGTTGAGACCGCTTTGGAACGACAGCCCGCAGATGGTGCGATTGAACGGGCGATCCGCGCGACAGCAGATTGGACGGCGCTTCCGGCGGATGCGTATTTTCGCGGCGAAGCGGTGATGAGCATTCAGGGCCGCATTCCGTTCCGCGGCTGGAACATGGTGTCCTTCACCACCTACGCAAGTGTGCGCGAACGTGTGAACTCGGTGCTCGCGCTCGAAATCATGGGCTTTGCGATTCTTCTGGCGATGACGTTCTACTTGCTCAGCCGCCGGACCGCGTTGCGCATGGCCTTGTTCCAGCGCGAGTCGGCAGAGCTTCGCGCATTGAACCAAAGGCTGCAGCGGGAAATCGCCGAACGCGAGCGGGTTCAGGAGACCCTTGCTGTGGCCGAACAAACCCTTGCGCAGAGTTCCAAACTCGCCGCTTTGGGGGAAATGTCTGCTGCGGTCAGCCACGAGTTGAACCAGCCGCTGGCTGCGATGAAAACATACCTTGCCGGAGCCAAGCTTCTGATGCGCCGCAACCGGTCCGAAGAGGCGCTGGCCGCGTTTTCGCGGATCGACGATTTGATCGAACGCATGGGCGGTATCACACGGCAGCTCAAAAGCTATGCGCGCAAGGGACAAGAAGCGTTTTCCCCTGTGAATATGGGAGATGCACTGGCCTCCAGCCTGTCGATGATGGAGCCTCAGCTAAAGTCCCGGAAGGTCAGGATCACCAAGATCCTGCCAGAAGACCGGGTGTTGGTTATGGGCGACCGGATGCGGATTGAACAGGTGATGATCAACCTGCTGCGCAATGCTCTGGACGCCACCAAGACGGTGTCTGACCCCCAGCTTGAGATCATTCTGGCTAGCGGTGAAACGGCAACCCTGACCATTCGCGACAACGGGCATGGTATCGAAGACCTCGAAGCGCTGTTCGAGCCGTTCTACACCACCAAGCAGCCGGGCGACGGTGTCGGGCTGGGGCTTGCCATTTCTTCGGGGATCGTGAACGACCTTGGCGGGCGGCTGTTGGCCCGCAATGCCGAAGGCGGCGGCGCGGTGTTTGAAATGCAGTTGCCGATATTGAACGATCAAACGCAGGCGGCGGAGTAACACCATGGGCAAAGCCATGAAGATTGCCATTGTTGATGACGAAAAGGATATGCGCCAGTCGATCAGCCAATGGCTGGCCCTCTCGGGATATGACACCGAAACCTTTGCCAGTGCCGAAGAGGCGCTTGGCACAGTCGGTGCCGATTATCCCGGCATTGTGATCTCCGACATCAAAATGCCCGGCATGGACGGCATCCAGCTTTTGCGCAAACTTATGGGATCGGACAGTGCGCTTCCGGTCATCATGATCACCGGTCATGGCGATGTGCCGATGGCGGTCGAGGCAATGCGGATTGGCGCGTTCGACTTTCTGGAAAAACCGTTCAACCCGGACCGCATGTCCGATCTTGCGAAAAAGGCCACCAATGCGCGTCGCCTGACGCTCGACAACCGGGCCCTGCGCCGCGAATTGAGCGACGGCACTCAGATGATGCGCAAGCTTATTGGCGCAAGCCCGGCGATGGAGCGGCTGCGCGAAGATATTCTTGATCTGGGGCAGGCCGATGGGCATGTGCTGATCGATGGGGAAACAGGAACGGGCAAGACGCTGATTGCCCATGCGCTCCATGCGGTTGGCAGCCGGGCGGGTAAGAAATTCGTCCTCGTCTCCTGTGCGGCGATGGACGAGGACACTCTGATCCGACGTATTTTTGGCCCGATGATGCCAGAGGATAATCGCTTGCCAGCGGTCGAAGAAGCACGCGGTGGCACGCTTGTTCTTGAGGATGTCGAAGCGCTGTCCGATGCCGCGCAAGCGCGGTTACTGACGATGATCAACGATCAGGGCACACCACCAGAGACGCGCATCGTCGCGATCAGCAACCTTCAGGATGAAGGCCGGACCTCGGAAGACGCTTTGAGGCCGGACCTTTATTACCGGCTCGCGGCTCTTAAGATCACGGCGCCGCCATTGCGCAACCGGGGCGAAGATATTCTGACCCTGTTTACCGCGCTGGCCGAACAGTTTGCTGATGAATACGGATGCGACGCGCCGCAGGTCAGCGCACAAGAGGCGGCGCAGCTGTTGCAAGCACCGTGGCCGGGCAATGTGCGACAGTTGATAAATCTGGCAGAACGCGCGGTTCTGCAATCACGGCGCGGGACGGGGACGATTGCGTCACTGCTGATGTCCGACCACGACGAAATGCAACCTGTCATGACAACCGAAGGCAAGCCTCTCAAGGAATATGTCGAAGCGTTCGAACGCATGTTGATCGACAACACCATGCGTCGTCATCGCGGTTCTATCGCGTCGGTGATGGACGAGCTGTGTCTGCCGCGCCGGACGCTGAACGAGAAGATGGCCAAGTACGGATTGCAGCGGGCGGATTATCTTTAGGCGGGGAAAGGCGCGTAAAGAGCCTTTCCCGTTATCCTGCCGCCCGCATCAGCATTCCATATAGGTCCCGCGGGTTATCCGGGTCTGCAAGCAGATCAAGTGGCAGGTTCAATCCGGTTTCGCGCGTCAGATCATGCACCACCCGAAGCGCCGAGAAATCCTCGATCGCAAACCCCACGCTATCGAACAAGGTGATCTCGCGCGCGTCGCGGCGACCTGGACGGGTTCCAGTGATCACTTGCCACAGCTCGGTTACAGGATGCTCTGGATCAAGCTGCTGGATTTCACCCTCAATCCGTGTTTGCGGCGGGTATTCCACAAAGATCGACGCGCGGTGCAGGATCGCGCTGGCCAGTTCCGTCTTGCCCGGACAGTCGCCACCAATGGCGTTGATGTGAACGCCACTGCCAACCATGTTGTCGGTCAGGATTGTTGCGTATTGTTTGTCGGCGGTGCAGGTCGTGAGGATTTGCGCACCCTCGATAGCCGCTTCAGCGCTGTCGCACGGGATCACTGTGAGGCCGGTACCAGTTAGGTTTGCTGCACATTTGCGGGTCGCGTCCGCGTCTTTGTCGTAAAGGCGTACTGTGTCGATCCCGCAGATGGCCTGCATGGCGATGCTTTGGAACTCGGCCTGTGCGCCATTTCCGATCATCGCCATTGTGCGGGCTCCTTCGGGCGCAAGATGCTTGGCCGCAACCGCAGACATCGCCGCTGTGCGCAATGCGGTCAGCAACGTCATTTCGGACAGAAGCACCGGATAGCCGGTATCCATATCGGCAAGCAGTCCAAAGGCGGTCACGGTTTGCAAACCCTCGGACGTGTTCTTGGGATGGCCGTTGACATATTTGAATGCATAAAGCGCGTCATTTGCTGTTGGCATCAACTCGATCACACCCACCGCGCTATGCGCCGCCACACGCGGGGTTTTGTCAAAGCTTTCCCAACGGCGGAAATCGTCTTCGATGGCGTCGGCGATACGGCGGATCATTTCGGCCAGGCCGATACGGTGCACCAATTGCATCATGTGATCGACAGAAACGAATGGAACCAGTGCTTTATCTGACGGCTGCATATTGAACGTCCTTACATCAAACGGGGGGTGGGGCGGTCAAAGATGCGACGGCCAAGCGCCGAGGCGGCAAGATCGACCATCAGGTGCGCGGTTCGCCCGCGCTCGTCCAGCATCGGGTTCAGTTCCACCAGATCAAGCGAGGTCATCAGCCCGCTATCGCATAGCATTTCCATCACCAGATGCGCTTCGCGCACCGTCGCGCCACCGGGCACGGTGGTGCCCACTGCAGGTGCATGGGTCGGATCAAGAAAGTCCACGTCAAGCGACACATGCAATGCGCCGCCAGCCTTGGCCACATCTGCCAGAAACGGCGCCAAAAGGTTGGCCACGCCGGTTTCGTCAATGGCGCGCATATCATATCCGCGCAGCTCTGTTTGCTCCATCAAAGCGCGCTCTGGCACATCGACCGACCGCAATCCGATGATGCAGGTCTGGCTGGGGGGCACGACGGCGGGCAGGGCAGGGAAACCATCAAAGCCGCCTTGACCGGTGGCATAGGCCAGAGGCGTACCATGCAGGTTACCGGATTCGGTGGTGTCCAGCGTGTTGAAATCGCTATGTGCATCCAGCCAAAGCACAAATTGCGGACGCCCTTCTTGTGCTGCGTGCGCCGCAACCCCCGGGACGGTGCCAAGCGACAGCGCGTGATCGCCGCCCAGGAAAATTGGCAGACCTTGCCTGATGGCATCCTCGGCGGTGCGCATCAGTGCGGTTGTCCAACCGATGGTTTCCGACAAGTCCACCAGACCATCGCGCTCGGGGATCGCGTTCGCGTCAGCAGAGACGTTTCCCAGATCTGTCACACTGTGTCCAAGATCGGTCAGGGCGCGGGCAAGACCCGCGGTCCGATAGGCGTCCGGCCCCATGAGGCACCCTTTGCGCGCTTTGCCGCAATCCAGCGGTGCGCCGACCAATACGATGTTCTTAGGGTGCATGCGCCCAATCTCCTTATGCGATTTGCAAAGGATATACCCGCCAAATTGCGCTATCTTGAATTGTTCAATGTGATCAATTTGTGCTATAATTAATCAGTTTGATTATCACAGAGGCCACTATGGACGATATCGACAAGCGGCTTGTGGCCATCCTGCGTCACAACGGGCGGGCCTCAGTATCAGATCTGGCGACCACGCTTGGCCTGTCCCGTGCGACAGTGCGTGCACGCCTGGACCGTCTGCAAAACAGCGGTGATGTCGTTGGCTTTTCCGTGGTGCTGAAACAAGATGTGGCGCGCGATCCTGTGCGTGCCCTGATGATGATCGGAATCGAAGGCCGCGGGACCGATAGGGTCATTCGACAGCTGCACAGCCTGCCCGATGTGCGGGCCTTGCATTCGACCAATGGCCGCTGGGATGTGATCGCCGAACTGGGAACAGAGACGCTCGAGGCCTTGGATCAGGTCTTAACGCGTATTCGCAAGATCGATGGCGTGACCCAGTCCGAGACGTCATTGCTGTTGTCGACGCGAAAAGGTGGCGGTTAGGCGGAACGACGCGCGGCCATGATCCACAGCACCATCAATCCCAATGAAATCACCATGTTCCAGCTGGCCATCGACAGGCCGAACATGTCCCACGGAACTTCGTCACAGCGCACAAGGGGCGCCGACATGATCTGATCGAAAAGCTCGTCGGTCGACAGCCCGCCAATGGGGCCGGATGTACAGGTGGATGGTCCCTCCCACCAGCCGCGTTCGACACCGGTATGGTAAGCTCCTACGGCTGCGGTGGCAAACGCTGCAGCTGCGCCCAGCCACGCCAGAGCAGCTGACCCAAAGCGAAAGGCAATCGCGCCAATCGCAATCGCCACCACATGGGGATAGCGCTGCCAGATACACAGTTTGCAGGGGGGCAATCCGCCAATATGCTGAAACGCCAACGCGCCCAACATCAACGCCAGCGATCCGCCAGCCGCCAACAGCATCATCATACGCCGGTCAAAGATCACAGGAAGCGCACCAAGTAAAATCCTCCGATCAGGATCACCACAAACAGAATGAACACCAAACCAAGCCGTTTTTCGATAAAGGCCCGAACCGGTGCTCCGAATGCGCGCAACAGACCGGCCACGACGAAAAAGCGCAAGGCCCGAGCGATCACGGATGTGACAACAAAGGTGCTGAGCGGCATGGCTGTCCAACCCGACATGATTGTGATGACCTTGTAGGGAAAGGGGGTAACACCGGCGATCAGAACTGCCCAAAACCCGACGCCGTTAAAGCGGTCGTTGAACTCGGCCATAGAATCGGCCTTGCCAAGCGCGTTGAGGATCGGTTCTCCGATGCCTTCGTAGAAGAAAAAGCCGATCGCATAACCCAACATGCCGCCAAGGACCGACGAGGCTGTTGCGATCAGTGCAATCAACCACGCGCGTGAGGGCCGGGCGAGGATCATCGGGATCATCAACACATCCGGCGGAATCGGAAACACAGAGCTTTCGATAAAGGCCACCACAGCAAGCACCCAAAGGGCGCGGGGATGATCGGCAAGCGACATGGTCCACTGGTAAAGGCGTTGCAGCATACAAGCTCCGGTTTCGGTTGTAGCGCTCAGAGCATGTGGCATGGGGCGGGTCAAGTCTGCTGCAGGAAAATGCGTTTTTACGCTGGACGAGATGAATGAGCTTGGGTAGTGAGTGCGCGTGGCCCAAGTGGCGGAATGGTAGACGCAGGGGATTCAAAATCCCCCGCCTTCACGGGCGTGCGAGTTCGAGTCTCGCCTTGGGCACCACAAATTCCGACAACATGTTAAATGCATTGGATTTTTATTGAATCAAGCCGAGGCGTAGAACATGTTGGAGAACAAAACAGCTCCTTTCACCTTCCAAAAAGACGGCATTTTTACTTCGTTAGACGACTCCTGGGAGACTTGAGACGACACTATTCGTCAGATCGAAACTCATACTCTTTGCGAACACGGTCGAAGACAGTAGCCACGGCTAGGGCGACCCAAGCAGCCTGCAAACTGGATGAGTTCTGGTTTCACCTTCGAACCAAAGACGCGGACCTTCCCGGGAAACATCTTCTCAGGGTCGGGCGATCTCAGCCTTCGGAAGTCGTCAACGACAAACCTGTCAACTCTGCCGCTCCGAAGTTCTCGGAGGCTGTGTTGACGTGCATTAGATTGAAAGGCGGGAGCAAATCTGAGGGGTTTAAGCGGACGATGGAAAGAGCATGCGGCTATTTGGTTGATGTCTGCGGGGACAGGTCTTTGGATCAGTACACTAAAACCGATGCCAACAAATTCCGTGACGCCTTGATTGCACGTGGTTTGGCCGGGTCAAGCATCAGCCGGGTGTTTGGGTCCGTACGTTCCGTGTTCAATTTCGCTACCAGTGAGGAGGGGTTAACGCCCACTATGAGGAACGGAATAGATGGGGGCCGGAATGCCCCCGCTTTCAGGTGGAGGTCAGTTTGGGGGTCGTCTAGGTTGCCATGATAGCGATCGAAGGCATTTACTTACAGATACGTCTTAAAACAGACGATGTCTGTACTTGTTCATCACGTAATCTCAGGTGCTTGACGGACACCATTCCAGATGTAGCTGATTTCGGTTAGAGCGAACTTTTGATAGGCTTTACTGATCGCTGGCATCGCTCTCCAGTTTTTTTGCGAGATGGATTTCGGCTTTGTTTTCTGAATGACCGTCAGTGAAAAATAGATATGGAACGTGATAGAGCCGCGTCCCCAAGGTCTGCTCACAGTCACATGATAGATCGCTCCAACCCAGCTTGTGTCTTCTGCTTGATGGATGCCTTTTAGCACGGTCACCCTGCTGCTGGCTGCCGCGCAATCGGTGAGCAAAGTTCTGACTGCATTGTCGCCTGACGATTTCCCGGCACAAGCTGATGAAACGGCGGCCTCGATCTCACTCGAGGTTCCCAATCCTGCGATGCCGGATTTATGGTTCTCGGAACTGTCCCAGCCGCTTGAATAGGTGAAAGCCATGTTGTCCCCCATGTGCTCGAATGCTGCATGTGTCATACGTGCTGGTTTCGCAAAATCAGCAACAGGGGATCAGGATACCGGACTTAGACTGAATTGGCTGTGATCGGGTTCACTCCTCAAGCGACACGATATAGGCCACCATGTCATCAATGTTTTCGCCGATCATATACTCGGTATAGCGGGGCATATTTGCGTGGGTCGGTGTCGTGATGCGTTTGCGGATTTGCTCTGACGACCGATAGACGGCGATGGCGGCAAAGCTGGGCGGCTCTTGTTTGAAGGCTCCGTTTGCGTCGATCATGTGGCATGCGGAACAGTATTCTTCGGCGATTTGTTGCCCCATTTTTGCGTCGCCGTCTTGTGCGGCCAAAGGCATGGTCAAAGCCGGGTACAGCAAACCAGCCCAGATTAGGTTTCGTCGCGTGGTCATCTGAGCACTCCATTCAATGGGCGGTGTGCCGACATGCTAAGCGGTCAATCCGGTTCCGGCAAAGGTTTTGGTGTGGGGGGCATGGATCAGCGGTCCATGACCAGCAAGACTCCGAACGGTGGTGGTTTCCTGATGCGTGTCGGAACCGCCCAAATTACATCGAAACGGGGCGGGTGTGGCACCGGAACATCAAGGTCTGTCAAGATAATCAGGACAGACGGGTCCAGTCGCAGTGCAGCCGTAAACACAGGCTTGAGAGTCGTCCCGCCACCCCGGCGCAGGTTTACCTGTTTTAGCGTATCGGGGCTGTCGAGGCGGGTCTGGCTATGAATGTCAGTGTCAAAGCCCAGCAGGTGACATTCAGCGCCGCTGCGCCGCTGCACGCCCATCGCTTCGGCAGCGAAAAGATCAAGCTGTGTGTCACTGATCGAACTGGAGGTGTCGATTGCAATGATGATGCGCGGCCGTTGTAGGTCGCGCGCAAGGCCCGGCTGAAAACCGGGCGACGCAGTTCCTGCCTTGCGTGCCAGTGAGTCTTGCGCAATCCAGCGTGCTGCAGGCCGTTTGTGGGACAGTCGAGGAACATCGCTCACCGCTTTGGCAAGCAGACGGCGCAGGCGATGTTCCCAAGGTATTGTCGCGCGTGGCAAATCGCCAAAGCGAAGCAGAGCCTTGCCGATCCCGGCTCCGGCAGCGCGCCCCTGTTCCAGCGCTTGATCAACACGGTTGGACCAGACATCGCTTTGCGTTTCAAACTGGCCTTTGCTGCTGAGGTCCGGCGCAAATCGCCGCTTGAGCATATAGTCTTCGATTGCGGGGTTGCTTTGTGACGGATCACCTTCGAGCGGTGCCGCCAGAGCGTGATAGAGCCGGTCCGTATCCCAATCGGCAAGGATGTTCGGCGCAACCGTGTCAAGGCCGGGCAAGAGGTCGATCAGCTCTTTCGCGCGCACGGCTGGGCGAGGCAGAGCGTGCCCCCCTGCCAAAAGCGCTTCGTTGATGATTGCGTCAGCGGCCAGTGAATACAGTTTGGGCTTGAACTTGCGCCCCAGTCGCAGGGCCATTTCGGCCTGTCTGGCGGAATGTCGCAAAGCCACATGCAGCACATGATGGGCGGCCACACCAATCTGCTCGGCAATTGAAAGTTGGTCGAAGGACGGTCCGTAAAGAATTGAATCCCCGTTGGTTTCTGTCTCTCCTTCATGATCTCGGTGGGTGCACCACAGTCCCAGGGCGGCAATTGCCGGATCGACGTCGCCCATCTGGGCCAAAGCGGCACGGGCCCGCCGGCTATGTTGTCCGGACATCGATCACAACGCTCCGGCCTCGGTCCGTTCCCGTGCGTATTCGGCATAGGCGCTTGAGCCGCGAAACGCCTCTTGCAGGCCCTGGGCCAACGCCTTGCGGATCAGCAATTCAAAACCAAAGCTGGTCAATTCACCCAAAGGCAGCGACTGAAGGGGCGTGGATTTCAAGCCACGAATATCAGCCATCACCTCAATCACATCTGGAAGGGTGTCTGAATCGGTCTGCGCAACCAATCCGTAGATCAGTCCAACCAAACCGTTCAGTGTCTCGGGATAAAGTTCACTGCGCTTGCCGCGCGGGGTTGCGATCAAGTCCTGCACCGTGATCATCGCCTCGAGTTCGTCTGCGACACGGGTGAAATCCGCTGCCGGCGCCACACCGACAGTGCCTGCAATCATCGTGTCTCGAACGCGTTTATCCGACACAGCCTTCATGATCTGGCTCACACGGTCCCAAGAGCGAGGTGTGCAGGCGATCATCTCGCCCCGCCGCAAGCTGTCCTCGGTCGTGTCGAGCAGATCAGGCCGCGACCGTAGAAATGCTGTCACCGCTGGATGCAACGCCTTGTCCACGGCGTAGCGTTCCAACCAGTCCTTGGCATTGGCGGTGACATGCAGATGCACCAACCGGTCGGAAAGGGCTGTGCCCATCTCGTAGGCGACGGCACCGTCTTCGACTGTGTTGCCCGCCGCCACGACAAACACGTTATCGGGTAGGGTGTGCCGACCGACGCGCCGCTCTTGCAAAAGCCCGTAGACCGTCGGCTGCAGGTAGGGGGACGCGGCGGTGAGTTCGTCAAGGAACAGAACTGCGGGTGTCGTTGGATCGTCCGGCAAATCCTCGGGGCGATACCAAAGCGTTTTCTGGGTGTCGTGATCATAGTAGGGCAAGCCTCGCAGGTCCTGAGGCTCGATTGTTGTGAGGCGAATATCGTAAAGCTTGGCGCCGATATCCGAGGCAAGGCTTTGAACAAGCTGCGTTTTCCCGACGCCGGGTTTGCCGTGGAGCATCCATGACGTTGTCAAAGCCGCGTTTGCCTGTGCGTCCCAGGCAGCGCGCAGCACGTCCAGGGCATCTCCGGCCGAGACGGTTTGGGCGTTCACGCTCATACGGTCACCTCTTGCTGTTGAGGCGCATCCAGAAGAGCGGCCAAGCGCGCATGGCCTGACACACCGCGCGTGTCGAAAGTGGCCGACCGCAGATATTCATCTTCGCGCAGATTGGCGGTGTGAAGGGCACGTTCGGTAAATTCCGTATCAAACAGCTCTTCAGTGATGAGATCACGTTCTGCAGCCTCTAACGACAAAATTCGCGGTTTGCCTTCACTGGTTTGAACCGACACCAAGGTTAATGGCGTCACATGGGCCAATTCAGATTGTTCGACCACCAGCATCAATTCGCCCCTTGTTTGATCACGCCGGGCCGCAATCTTGGTCAGGATGCGACGTGCCCGAAAAGCAAACGTATCAAGCACGCGCGCTGCGTCATCTTCGGACATCAGCGCTTTCCGCTTTTCCGGTGACAGGCGCAGGACCTTCATTTCGAAAAATCCGATCACGATGATCATCGCCACCGGTGCTTGGGAAATCGGCAGCGCAAGATCGCGCCATATGAACATGGCCACGACAAAGGGTGACAATGCGATGAAATAGCGGAGCGGCTCGTTCTCCATGATCACCCGCGCGATCAGGCCGAACCCGCCTCCTTTGGGCAAAAGGGCAATGCGATGCAGGACTTTGCGCGGGACCGATCCGGTCTCCAGCGCTTTGGGGTTCCAGACGGTCTCTGGGGACAGGACGAACACACTCATGACACCCGAGGTAGCACCGCGCAGCGACGCGGCAAAGTGCGACGGTGCTTTTTACACCATCAGCCTTTTCATCGCCGCGCGGCGTGATAGCTCAGACCCATGGTGTTGACTGTTCAGAACGTAACCAAATCCTATCCCGGTGCAGAAGGGGATATCCCCGTGTTGCGAGGTGTCTCCTTGACCTTGGGCAGGGGCGAGACGCTCGCGCTGACCGGCGAATCCGGCTCCGGCAAAAGCACGCTTTTGCATTTGATCGGTGGGCTCGACACAGTCGATGACGGATCAATCGTGATTGATGAACAAGACATCACACGCCTCAGCGACACTGCACGTGCGGCCTTGCGGCGGTCGGATGTGGGGGTGATTTTTCAACAATTCAACCTGATCCCGTCTTTGACGGTCGAGGCGAATATAACCTTTCAGGCACGGCTTGCCGGGGCGTTTGACGCAGATCACACAGCACGCCTGTCCAAAGCCCTGGGTCTGACGGAGCACCTGTCGAAATACCCCGAAGCCCTGTCTGGCGGGCAACAACAACGTGTGGCCATTGCCCGAACCTTGGCGGCCCGGCCCAAACTTGTGCTGGCAGATGAACCGACAGGCAATCTGGATGAGGCCACAGCATCTGATGTACTGGATCAAATGCTTGGGCTGGTCCGCGAAACGGGTGCCGCGCTGTTGATGGTGACCCACTCCCAAACGGTCGCGGGTCGTATGGGGCGGCATGTCCATCTGAGCCAAGGGCGCGTGGTGTGATCTGGACAGCGTTGACAGCGCTCTTGTCACATTGGCGGCGCAACGGGTTGCAGTTCTTTGCCTTGATCAGCGGGTTGGCCTTGGCCACGGCGCTGTGGTCGGGTGTACAGGCAATCAATGCCGAAGCGCGCGCCAGCTATGATGCAGCGGCCGCGACTTTGGGTGAAGGGCAATTCGATCAATTGCTGCCGCGTGCGGGCGATACCATCGATCAGGCTGAATTCATTGCCCTGCGACGCGCAGGTTGGCAGGTGTCGCCCGTTCTTGAAGGGCGACTGTCCACCGGGGATGGATCCGTCCGTATAATCGGTCTCGATCCGCTAACTGCGCCCGGCACCATTGCACCAGTGGGCATGCAAGAGGATGCCAACCTTGAGGATTTCCTGACACGCGGGGTGCTTTTTGCAGCGCCGGACGTGGCCGACCCGTTAAGCGCAAGCGTGTCACAGCGGGTGATCACCGATGCTCAAATCGCACCGGATATCGCCTTGACCGATATTGGGGTGGCGCAAACGCTGTTGGATGCAGAACAACGTCTCAGCCGATTGATCATTGCACCAGTACAGCCATTGAACCTGCCCGACATTGCGTCAGTTGTGCCGGACCTGACGCGGCAGCCTGCACAGGATGCCGGCGCGGATCGGTTGACCGACAGCTTTCACCTCAATCTGACGGCTTTTGGTCTGCTGAGTTTCGCCGTAGGCATCTTTATCGTGCACGGCACAATCAGCCTTGCCTTTGAACAGCGGCGCAGCATGGTCCGCACGTTGCGTGCCTTAGGCGTACCGCTTAACACGTTGATTGGATTGATGATTGCAGAGTTGGTGCTGTTTGCCTTGATCGCCGGTGCGGCGGGTGTCGCTTTGGGCTACATCATCGCCGCCCTTTTGCTCCCCAATGTCGCTGCAACCCTACAGGGCCTCTATGGCGCGACGGTTGCCGGTACGTTGCAATTGCGCTCCGAATGGTGGCTGTCCGGCATGGCGATTGCTGTGATTGGCACAGCGCTGGCCGCGGCTGGCGCGCTATGGAAAATCGCCAGAATGCCACTTTTGTCGAGCGCGCGGCCACGCGCTTGGGCGGTGGCGTCAGGGATCACGGCTTGGCGTTTGGGCGCGCTGGCGGGCGTGTTGTTTGTCATCGGCGGCGGTATCGCCATATGGGGGCAAGGGCTCGCCCTTAGCTTTGTGCTTTTGGCGTGCCTGTTGATCGGTGCGGCGCTGGTCTTGCCATTGGCTTTGCGCGGCGCAGTGGCGTTGGCAGATCGTATGTCTTCAAGTGCCATGTGGCAGTGGTTTTGGGCAGACACACGACAACAAGTCCCGGGAATGAGCCTGGCCTTGATGGCGCTTTTGCTGGCAACAGCAGCGAATGTCGGAGTGTCTACAATGGTCTCGAGCTTTCGTGTCACCTTTGTTGATTTCCTGGATCAGCGATTGGCGCCCGAATTGTTCATCCGCATTCAGGACGACGCACAAAGCCCGGATGTAGAAGCCTATTTGATCGCTAACGCACGCGAGGTCCTGCCGCTCTTGTCGGTCGAGACCGACATAGCAGGCGTGCCCAGCGATCTATTCGGAGTGCGTGTTGGCGCGACCTACCGTGAAAACTGGCTGTTTTTGAATGAAACTCCGAATGTCTGGGACCGGGTCGAACGTGGTGACGCGGTCGTGGTCAGCGAACAACTGGCGCGGCGGGCTGGCGTTTGGACAGGCGATCCGCTTACTGTGGCCGCAGGTGTAACTTTGCCCATCGCGGGGATTGTCGCTGATTACGGAAATCCTTTGGGGCAGGCGTTGATTGCCGAGCCGCTGTTTCGTGATCTTTACCCTGACACAATGCCCACATCCTTCGGGGTCCGCAGCGACACACCAGACATTTTGCGCAATGCGCTGATCCAGGATTACGGCTTGGCGGAGGCAGCGATCACCGATCAGGCGCGCATCAAGGCATTCTCGCTTGAGGTGTTCGAACGGACCTTCACCGTCACGGGCGCTTTGAATGTGCTGACGCTTGCTGTGGCAGCGTTTGCTATTCTCATGAGCCTTCTGACACTGGCGGCGATCCGTATACCGCAGTTGGCCCCGGCATGGGCCCTCGGCTTGACAAGGCGGACCTTGGGGCGGCTGGAGCTTTTGCGTGCCGTGGTGTTGGCCATGGTCACCGTCTTATTGGCCATCCCCCTTGGTGTGGTATTGGCGTGGGTGCTGTTGTCATATGTGAATGTTGAAGCCTTCGGTTGGAAGTTACCGATGTATGTGTTCCCCCGCCACTATGCAGTGCTGACCGTGTTTGCACTCTTGGCCGCCGCTTTGGCTGCGCTTTGGCCCGCGATCAAGCTGTCTCGCACTCCGCCTTCCGACTTGCTCAAGGTGTTCGCAAATGATCGTTAGAGCATTCATCTTACTTCTAATGTTGCCGGTCCAGGCAGCTGCGCAGGGGTTCGCCGGTTTGGGAACGGATGCAGACGGGTTCGCTGTGCCATCACCAAATCCGGTGTTCGATTTCCCACAAGATCATGGCGCGCATCCCGAATACCGCATTGAATGGTGGTATCTGACTGCAAACCTCAAAGGTGCCGATGGCACCCCTTACGGCGTACAATGGACCCTGTTCCGGTCGGCCTTGGCACCGCAAACGCGCGACGGTTGGAGTGACCCGCAAATCTGGTTTGCCCATGCGGCCCTCACGACACCAGAACAGCATTTCGTCGCTGAACGCATCGCCCGTGGTGGGATTGGGCAGGCCGGGGTGACGCCGGAACCGTTTGAGGCATGGATCGACGATTGGCGCATGGCGGGGCCGTCTTTTGATGATCTGGAACTGACAGCCAGGGGCGACGCCTTTCTTTACGATCTTAATCTGCGCGCCACCGGTCCTCTGATTTTTCACGGACAGGACGGGTTTTCCGTCAAATCAGCGCAAGGGCAGGCGAGTTACTATTACTCGCAACCCGCTTATGAAGTGTCAGGCACTTTGACCCTCCCTAGTGGGAATATTGAAGTGACGGGATCGGCATGGCTTGACCGTGAATGGTCGTCTCAACCCTTGGCCGAGTCGCAATCAGGGTGGGACTGGTTTTCCCTGTCCTTTGACAGCGGCGATAAACTGATGGGCTTTTTACTGCGTGACGACGACGGCACTGCGTTTTCTTCGGCCACCTGGATTGCACCTGATGGCGCCACAACTGCCTATCCCGACGGCGCTTTTCGCGCACAGGCGTTACGCACTCACACCGTTGCAGGGCGCAAGGTGCCGATCGAATGGGCGGTCCAATTGCCTGACAAAGACGTTGATGTCACCGTTTCGGCGCTGAACCCGGATGCGTGGATGGCTGTGTCCATCCCCTATTGGGAAGGCCCCGTTACGGTTAATGGCACCCATAGCGGGCGCGGCTATCTGGAGATGACAGGATATGAGTGATCCAAACGATCTGGCCGCGTTTCTTGATCTGGGCTGGCAACGATTGACGCGCGGCGTTGCTGACAGGCGATCCGCCGCGCGTCATCCCGCCTTTGCGACCGTGTCCCCCGATGGTTTGCCCGAAGCGCGCACCGTGGTGTTGCGCGGTGCAAACAGAACCGATGGCACGCTCGAAGTGCACACCGATGGCGGATCAGACAAAATCGCATCATTGCGTTCGACGCCTAAAGCGCAACTGATGATCTGGGACGAAAAAGCCAAACTTCAGATCCGGTTGTCCACAACTGTCGAAATCGACCAAGGCGCATCTGTCGCGGACAGATGGCAAAACGTACCGGACGGGTCGCGGATGGCCTACGGGGCAAGTCCGACACCTGGCACACCGATCCCGCATGCCCATGCTTACGAGAAACTCGCAAGCCGTGAATGGTTCACCGTGATGACCTGCCGAATCGATTCGATAGAACTGATGCAACTGGTCGATCCGCACAGACGCGCTGTTTACAAGGCTGAGAATGACTGGATCGGCGCCTGGATTGTCCCTTAGTTCCGCTTTCCGACAAGACCACTTCAAGTTTGATCACAAAACAGGCATTTTTGTCTTGCTTTGAAGTCTTTCTTGAGTAGTGTCACCAACACCGACGAAAGTCGCGGCAGTTATACAGCCGATTGCGCCCGAAAGTGGCAGCGATTGGATAGAATGGGACGGCAGGGGAGAGCCGTCCCATTTTTTTATCCGCAATCTTATCCACAGGTTATCGGTCAGGATTGGCTTTTCGCCAAAGCGCCCAGGCGTCTGGCGTGTCAAGATCGGTCACTGCGTGGTTATGGGGCAAAGCGACCCGGATCACCCGAGTGCGATTGGCCCGAACGATATCCCGCGCGCCGGTATCCCCGTTCAAAGCGGCGAACTCTGCGATCAGGTCCGCCGGGAAGACTACCGGATGACCGGGTGTGCCGTCCGCACCGGTCGCCTGCACGAGAAATTCGCAGCTTGCATCCTCAAAGGTGCGCACAACATGGCGCAGGTCGTCTTCTGTGAGGTCCGGCATATCGGCGGGCAGGATCATCAGCCCCGTTGACGTTTCGGGAACCGCAAGTGCAGCCCGCCTCAGGGATGCCGACATGCCGTCCGCCGCATCCGGAACAAAGACCGGTCGGACAGAAAGACCGCCTAACGTGTCGGCACGAGGATGAGACGGGTCGGGCAGGGTGACAATAACGTCATCACAGACCGCCAGCGCGCGGTCTGCCACGCCGCGCAGCATCGGGGCACCATCCACATCTTCCAGCAATTTATCACGGTCGCCCATCCGGCGACTGGCACCGGCGGCGGGAATCACAAGTGTTATCCGGGTCATACCCCAGTCTAACCGCGCATGCGTGCCCCGTCTGCGTCGTAAAGTGGCGTGGTGATCAGAGTGGCATCGCACATCTCGCCAAGGATTTCGATCTGGGCTTGCTGCCCGTCCTGCGCAAACGCACGCGGTATCAAGCCAAGCGCGATGGATTTGGCCGCATGGTGCGAATAACCGCCGGAGGTGCAAAAGCCCTGAACTGCGCCGCTGATCCAGATCGGCTCATAGGCTTGCACATCGGCATCACTGGCGGCGACTTCGAACGCGCACAAAATCCTGTCGGGTGGATTGGCACGTTCTGCTTCGGCGGCGGCACGACCAATGAAATCCACCTCTTTGGACCACGCGATAAACCGATCCATCCCGGTCTCGCCCGGTGTATAATCCGGCGAAAACTCTGACAGCCATGATCCGAAGAATTTGTCCAGCCGCAGGCTCATCATCGCGCGCATCCCAAAGGGTTTGATCCCCATGGGTTGCCCGGCGTGCCACAGCACGTCCCAAAGCGCGCGCTGCTCCATTGCGTCTACATAGATCTCATAACCCAGGGCCCCGGTATAGCTGACGCGTTGCACGATCGCGGTGGACAGACCGATGGTCAGTTGCCGGACATCCAGAAAACGCATGTCGACGACATCTTCGCGGGCGACAGCCTGAAGCAGGTCGCGGGCGCGGGGGCCTGCAATCTGGAACCCTGTACGCCGGTCCGAGACGTTGTCCAGCGTGACATCACCACCCGTCGTGTCGGGCGGGTTCGCTTGGAACCAGCGCATATGGTAAGCTTGCGCGCCGTAAGAGCCGGTGATCTGAAAATGATCTTCGGACAGACAGGACAGGGTGAAATCCCCGATCAACCGACCTTTAGGCGAGAGCATCGGTGACAGCGACAGGCGTCCGGGCGCAGGGACCCGGCCTGCCATGATCCGGTCAAGCCACGCGCGTGCGCCGGGGCCTTGCACATCGTATTTGCCAAAGTTCTGAACCTCGTTGATGCCAACGGCGATGCGAACGGCTTTAACCTCGCGTGCGGTCGCGTCCCATGCGTTCGAGCGGCGAAAGCTGGGGGTTTCAAAGCGCGGCTCGCTGTCTTGCGCGAAATAGTTGACCACTTCCAATCCGAATTGATGCCCCCAGACGGCACCCATATCGGTGAAGACATCGTACATAGGTGTCATGCGCAAAGGGCGCGCTGCGGGAAGTTCTTCATTGGGATAGCTGACCGAGAAGCGTTTCTGATAATTCTCGATCACCTTCGGCAGCGTGTACCCCGGAGTGATCCATTTGCCATACCGCGCCACGTCCATAGCGCTGACATCCCGTTCGCATTCTCCCTCGATCATCCATTGCGCCAGCATCAAGCCAACGCCGCCGCCCTGACTGAACCCGGCCATGACGCCACAGGCTGACCAGTAGTTGCGCAAGCCCGGCACCGGACCAACAAGCGGGTTTCCGTCCGGTGCAAATGTGAACGGACCGTGGATCACCGATTTCACGCCAGCGCGTTCCAATACGGGAAAGCGTTGGTAGGCAAAGGCGATACTGTCTTCGATCTTGTCGAAATCGTCGGGCAGCAATTCATGACCAAAGGTCCATGGCGTGCCATTTACCGCCCAGGGGCGGCAGGGTTGTTCATAAAAACCGATACACAGTCCACGGCCTTCCTGCCGCAAATACGACTCACCCGCCGGGTCCATGACATGCGGGTGTTCGCTGTCGCGTTCGTAAATCTCGGCGATCTCGTCGGTGACGATATACTGATGCTCCATCGGGTGCAGCGGTAGGTACACACCCGCCATCGCACCCACTTCACGCGCCCAAAGGCCACCAGCATTGACCACGTGTTCCGCGTGGATCGTGCCCTTGTCGGTGACCACATCCCAAGTGCCATCCGAGCGCTGGTTGGTTTCCTGCACCATAACATGGGTTTCAATCGTTGCGCCGCCCAATCGCGCAGCCTTGGCATAGGCGTGGGTTGTGCCAGAGGGATCAAGATGCCCGTCAAGCGGATCGTACAGCGCGCCAAGGACGCCATCCAGATTGGTGATCGGTGCGATCTTGGCAATCTCTTCTGGGCCAACGATCTCGGTCTCAAGCCCCATATAGCGATGCTTCGCGCGCTCGGCGAGCAGCATGTCGAAGCGGTCCTTGTTGTCGGCAAGGGTGATACCGCCGACATGGTGTAGACCGCAGGACATGCCCGTGATCTCTTCCAGCTCTTTGTACAGCCGGATCGTGTAGCCCTGAAGCGCCGCCATGTTGGTGTCGCCATTCAGCGTGTGAAACCCGCCTGCCGCGTGCCAGGTCGAACCGCTGGTCAGTTCCGAGCGTTCGACCAGCATCACGTCAGACCAGCCAAGCTTGGTCAGGTGGTAAAGCACCGAAACCCCAACGACCCCGCCGCCAATAACCACAACCCGTGCCTGTGTTTTCATCGACTCGACCCTCTTGATCCTGTTGCCGTCGAGAATGCGGGCCACAGACCATCAAACCTGTCCGAAAGCGACATATTGTGTCGTTGTTCTGGGTCTTGTGGCGTCAGCCTGCGCACCAAGCCTGCGCCTGCGCGGTTTTCTCGCGCAGCCACAATGCATCAAATCCGGCGATGACGCGATAACCGCGATCAAACAGCTTTCGCGCTTGTGCCTCGTTCAAAGCCGCGTTGCCCAATGGGATATTTGCGGCCTTGGCAGCCGCCTCAACCTTGCCCATAGCCGCCAGCAGATCAGGGTGATCGAATTGCCCCATGAACCCAAGATCGGTCGAAAGATCGAACATTGCAGGCACCAAAAGGTCAATGCCGTCGACCGCGCAAATCTCGTCGATATTGGCCACGGCATCGGCGGTTTCCACCAACAGGCAGCAGGTCAGATTATCTTCCATCTCCGTTGGGTAGTCGGTCAGTGCGGTGCCCCAGCGCGAATGGGCAATGAACGGCCCAAAGCCGCGGTTGCCATTGGGCGGATAACGCATGGAGGCCACGGCTTTGCGGGCGTCCTCGGCGGTACGGATCAAGGGAAAGACAATGCCTTCTGCGCCAAGATCAAGCACGCGTTTCACCAGCCTTGGGTCGGTCTCTGCAATCCGCACCAACGGCGCGCAGTTCGTTCCTGCTGTCGCTGCGATCATGGCGTGTGCTTCGGCATAGCCAACGGCTCCGTGCTCCA
Organism: Marivita sp.; assembly: GCA_043585115.1. GTDB lineage: Bacteria > Pseudomonadota > Alphaproteobacteria > Rhodobacterales > Rhodobacteraceae > Marivita. The sequence goes on along the minus strand of CP121326.1, from coordinate 548,177 downwards.
TGTCCACAATAAGCGCATCCGCACCGCCTGCTGCCAGTGCTTGAGTGACCGTGGCGGACGGAATTGTGCAAATATGCATTGTCATACGATCATCAGAGTGATGCAGGCGTTGTTTGAAATGTGTCATGTCGGAAATCCTTGGCTGTGTACCGCAAGCTTAGCAGTCACAGGCCAGAACCAAAGGAAAACAATTCGATCCGGTCATAGCGGGTAATCGACATCCGATGTCGCATTGGTGCTATCCGATTGCCGCGGCGGCATGGTTACGGTGAGCTGAGTAAACCGGAAGGACGGACCATGCGCACCCACGCCCAAGCTGTTGTCATCGGAGGCGGTGTTATCGGCTGTTCGATTTTATACCATTTGGTAAAATTGGGCTGGACCGATGTTGTCTTGTTGGAACGCGACGAGCTGACCAGCGGCAGCACTTGGCACGCTGCGGCCAATATCCACGGCCTTCATGACAGCACAAATATCAGCCGCATCCAGCATTACACGATGAACCTCTACAACCAGCTTGAGGCCGAGACCGGCCAAAGCTGCGGCGTGTTCCAGCCCGGATCGCTTTACCTTGCCCAGACCGAAGCGCGCGAACACCAGCTGCGCCTTCAGGCGGCCAAGGCCAAGCTGTACGGCATGAATTTCTACGAGGTCACCCGAACCGAGGCTGAGGCGTTACACCCGCTGGTCAATTTCGATGGCATCCGGTGCATCATGTACGAACCTGACGGCGGCAATGTGGACCCGTCGGGTGTGACGGCGGCCTATGCCGCAGGGGCGCGCCAGAAAGGCGCCGAGATCCATCGCTTCACACCTGTGACGGCAACCGAACAACAACCCGATGGCACATGGATCGTGCGCACTCCGAACGGCGATATCCACACCCAATGGGTGGTCAATGCGGCCGGTCTCTGGGGGCGCGAGGTGGCGGCATTGGCAGGGATCAAACTGCCTCTTCTGCCCACCGAACATCAGTATTTCGTCACCGAAACCATCGCCGAAATCGACGCACTGGACCGCCGTCTGCCTTCGGTTGCCGACCGGGACGGCGAATATTATCTGCGTCAGGAAGGCAAAGGCTTGCTTGTCGGCGCTTACGAAAAAGACGTGCGCTTCTGGGCCGAAGACGGCACGCCGCAGGGCTTTGGCCACGAGCTTTTTGCCGATGATCTTGAACGTATCGAAGACAATATGATGCGTGCCATCGATCGGGTGCCCGCCGTTGGCGAAGCGGGGATCAAGAGGGTGATCAACGGCCCTATGATCTGGTCACCGGACAGCAATGTGCTGCTCGGACCTGTGCCGGAAAAGCAGGGCTATTTCTGCTGTAACGGCATCATTCCCGGATTTTCACAATCCGGCGGCATGGGCCTTATGGTGGCACAGTGGATCATCGAAGGCGAAATGCAGTACGACATGTTCGCGTGGGATGTCGCACGCTTTGGCGATTGGGCTGATGCGAATTTCACCAAGGCACGGGTTGGGGACCAATACGCGCACCGGTTCAAAATCCATTTCCCCAATGAAGAACGCGCGGCAGGTCGCCCTGTGCGCACACGCCCGGTCTACGAGATGCAAAAAGACATGGGCGCGGTCTTTGGCCTGAATTACGGATGGGAACATCCGCTTTATTTCTCACGCGATGTCTCCGAGACAGCGGGGTTCACCCGTCAGCCTTGGTGGGACGTCGTCGGTCATGAGGCACGGACCCTGCGCGATGCAGCGGGCATTATCGACATTTCGAACTTTGCCAAATACCGCGTGACGGGGAAGGGGGCCGAAGACTGGTTAAACGCCGTCTTTGCCAACCGTATCCCGAGTGTGGTCGGGCGGTCTTGCCTGACACCACTGATCGGCAAACGCGGCGGTATCGCAGGGGATGCAACGGTCACCCGGGTGGCGGAGGACGAATTCTGGATTGTCAGCTCGGGCATGGCCGAGCGCTATCAGAAACGGTTTTACGATGCCGTCCCCTTACCCGAGGGCACGACCTTCGAAACCCTGACCAATGACTGGTGCGGCTTCAACGTTGCCGGCCCTAAATCCCGCGACCTGATCCAGCGGCTGACAAATGAATCCCTCGACACCGCGAACTGGCCTTTCATGCGTTCCAAGCGGATCGAAATTGCTGGCGTCGACGTAATGGCGCTGCGGGTGTCTTTTACCGGTGATTTGGGGTGGGAACTGCATTGCCGCGCCGAGGATCAGCTGGCGCTGTATACCGCGTTGCTGGAAACGGGTCAGGCGTTTGGCGCGGTCCCGGTTGGCAGTCGGGCCTTGATGAGCCTGCGTATGGAAAAAGGCTACGGGTCGTGGGGGCGCGAATACAGCCCGGAATACTGGCCGCAAGAATGCGATCTGGATCGGCTGTGCCGGTCGGACAAATCATATCTCAACCGCGACGCGGCATTGGCAAATATGGCCAAACCGCCACGTGAACAGATGGTGCTGCTTGCGCTGGAGTCCGAGGACACCAACGCCTCGAACGCGGACGCCACGGGGGGCGAGCCCATCTTCAAAGACGGAATCGGCATTGGCCGTGTCAGCTCGGGCGCCTATGGCTATCACGTCGGGATGTCGCTGGCGCTGGGATTTGTCAAAGATGCCCAAGCTGGTGATGTCGTAGAGGTCATGGTGCTGGGGCGCCCGCACAGGGCGACAATTCTTGATCAGCCGCCGTTTGATCCCGATGGCACCCGTCTGCGGGCCTAGGGCGCGGCGCTGGAATTAACGCGGGGTCTGGGGCCGAACCCTGAAATTCGCGTTGGGGAAGACACCACAGCGCATGCCTGCGTCGCGCTGTCTTTCCATCACTCAGCGGCCAAAGGGCGTATCTTTAACGCTGTGATCCGGTTGTTGTCGCGTGCCACGACCTCGAATCGGAAACCGTGAAAGCTAAAGACCTGACCCGTTGTCGGGATCATTTGCGCTTCGTGGATCACCAAACCGGCCACGGTGTTGGCTTCCTCATCCGGCAGTGACCAGTCCAAGGCGCGATTCAGATCGCGGATCGTCATGGCGCCATCGATCCAGTAATTTCCATCTTCACCGCGCTTGATTGCGTGATCGCCATCAGGATCGAACTCGTCGGTGATCTCGCCCACAATCTCTTCAAGGATATCTTCCAAGGTGATCAACCCCTGAAGCGCCCCGTATTCATCCACCACCAGAGCAAAGTGGGTCCGGCGGCGCAAAAACTGGCGCATCTGATCATCAAGCGACGTGCTGTCAGGGATGAAATACGGCTTCATGGCCACGTCCGCGAATTTGAAACTGCTCATCGCTTCGGCGGGTTTGTCGCTTTCCTGCATGAATTGGTACATCGCGCGGAACAGGTCTTTGGCGTGCACCACACCGATGATGTTCTCGGGATCGCCTCGAAAGACGGGCAGGCGGGTATGATTGGATTCAAGGCACTGGCGCAAAATGTCCTGCGGGTCATTGTCGGCGTCGATCATCTCGATGCCTGAGCGGTGCAACATGATCTCTTCCACTGTGCGTTCGCTCAGATCAAGCGCGCCCAGAATGCGGTCCCGGTCTTCTTTCTCGACCACACCTTCGGAATGGCCCAATTGCAGAGCTCCGGCAATTTCTTCGCGCACGGCAAGGATATGGCTGTCCGGGTCGGTCTTGACGCCAAACACGCGCAACACGCCGCGCACCAGAACCCGTACCGCGCTCACAATGGGTGAAAATACCTTGATGACCAGTGCAATAACCGGCGATACGCGGCTCGCAGCGGTTTCGGGATTGGTGATGGCATAGGTCTTGGGCAGAACTTCGGCAAAGACCAGCACCAGCATGGTCATCACCAGTGTCGCCAGCGCGACACCGGACTCTCCGAAAAGCCGGGTGAACAGGGCTGTGGCCAACGATGTGGCAAGGATATTCACCAGGTTGTTGCCCAAAAGGACAGACCCGATCAGACGTTCATTGTCTTCGGTGATATCCAGCGCGCGGTCCGCGCCTTTGGAGCCTTTATCCGACATGGACCGCAATTTGCCGCGCGATGCGGCGGTCAAGGCGGTTTCAGAGCCACTAAAGAAAGCCGACAGCACCAACAGCCCGATAATGGCAGATGATGTGATCCAGAAAGCGGCGTCTGCCGCGGGTATTGCGGGTTCCATGTGATCCAACGTTTTGAAAACTTGAGAGGGTTATGGGGTCAGTGCCGCCGGCGTTCAAGAGCCACGGCTCAGTCGCGGGCCAATGGGTGGTGATCCAGCACCAGCTCCTTGAGCCGTTCTTCCAGAACATGGGTGTAAATCTCGGTGGTCGAGACATCGGCATGGCCCAGAAACGTCTGGATCGCCCGCAGGTCGGCACCGTTGGCCAACAGATGGGTCGCAAACGCATGTCGCAATGTGTGCGGCGTGACCTTGGCCGGAGATACGCCCCCTTCGACGGCCAAGTCCTTGATCAGGACATAAAAGGCGTGCCGGGTCAGGTGGCCCGATTTTCCACGCGACGGGAACAGGAACGCGGAGGGGGCTTTGCCAGCCGCACGGGCACTGTCCTCCATCGCCTCGCGGGTTTTCAGCCAGTCGCGCAATGCGGCCCGCGCCGGAGGCGACAGCGGCACCATCCGTTCCTTGCCCCCTTTACCGCGGATCAAAAGCATCCGCGGATCGCCTTTGGCGGATGACAGTGGAAGCGACACCAATTCACTAACGCGCATGCCCGTCGCGTAGAGCAATTGCATCAGGCAGATGTTGCGTTCCTTGTCTGCTGCACTGCGCCCATGCGCCATTGCCGCGTCAAGAAGTCGGTCAACCTCTTCGGTGGATAAGGTTTTGGGTAGGCGTTTGTCACGTCCAGGTCCGCTGATCTGAACCGCCGGGTTGTCCGGGCGAAAGCCTTCTTCGAAACAAAACCGGTAAAGTTGCTTGATCGCAGACAACCGCCGGGCACGTGTGGATTTGGCCAGCCCCTGTGTGTCACAATGGATCAGGTAATTTTCGACATCTGTTTTTTGTGCGTCCGTCAGTGTGGTGCCCTGATCGGCCAGCCAGTCGGTGAAATCCGCCAGATCGCGGGCATAGGCCAGTTGCGTGTTGGTGGCGGCGCCGCGTTCGGCGGCCTGTGCATCCAGAAACGCACTGATCCAGTGACGGTCGCTCATCGCCGCGCGCCCTCCATGTCGAGGATCGCCAGTTGCAAAGCGGCACGTCGCGCGGTGTCTTCAAGGCCCAAGGCGCGCAATGTACTCAGCGCGTCGGCGACGTCTGCATCATTGCCATTCGCACCGGCCTCAAATCGGGCAATGACGGAAAGCAAGGTTTCGCCAAGACGGTCCTGTCCGGGCAAACCCGCCAGATCCGGAGTGATTGTGGCGGGGGCGGACCACGGGGCGGTCAACGCTGCTGCGTGTGGGACGCCAGATGGCAATGTGTTGGTGGCTTGCCCAAGTGCGATGGATGCAAGGAATTTCAACTCCGGATCGTCGCTGTTTTCGTGCGCGCGGGCCACGTCCTCATAGTTCTCTGACAGAAACCCGGCGAGGGCGGCAATCTCTTTGCTGCGAGCCGAAAGCGGCAAGCCTTGAAGCTGCGCCGCAAAGAGATCCGAGAACGGCACCAAAAGCCCGGCACTGCGCATTTGTGGCCAGACCTTTTCGAGTGCCGAAGACACGGCTCCGGGGTCACGCGTCGTAAGCGCTGTCTCAAAGCGTTGGAGCGCCTCGACCCGATCCCAGACGCCACCCGAAGCTGCGCGCTTCTGTTCCGTGTAGAAGCCCAAAAGCTGGTTGCCGTCGATGGCGCCTGCACGGGCCAAGCGTTCAGCGGCTTGCAATTGAGCCCTCCAGCCGGAATCACCCGAAAGTTCGACCACAGCAAAGGGCAGAGGCAACGGCGTGGTCGGAAGCGCTTCGCCGATGGCTTCGAACAGACGGAACTGCAACGGTGTCGGGCGCACCGGTGGCCGCATAGGTGTGGCGCTTTCGGCGTATTCGGGGTCAAGGAAACGCAACAGCAAACTTTCGTCCATTTCGGACAATTGACCAAGCGCAGTTGCTGTCTGGAAGATGGTCACGGCCCGAGAGTAATCACCGCTGCGGGTGGCGCACCACATTCGTGTGGGCAGATCCGTACTCAGATTGGGCGTGATGTTCAGAACCTGACACAGCGCCTCGTCCGATCCGGTCAAAAGCGCAAGATCAAACGACAGATCGAACAGGTCTGGTGTCAGATCGCCAACCCGCTCCATCAGGGCCTCGGCAGGGGCGACCAACCCGTAGCGATACAAAAGCTCGGCTCGGGCGCGCAACAAGGCCTCGCCTTGGCTGGCGCGCGGCGGCTCTGCCTCTGCCAGCATCAGAACATTAAGCAATTGATTGAGCGCAGGCACAGAGGGGCGTCGGGTTTGCAGGCGATCAAGGGCCTTGATCAAATCGGATTCCGCGCTGCCGCGCCATAGCGTCGGGGGCAGACCGGTCACTGAACTGGGTAACAAACCAACGCCGCCAACGCTTGGCGCATCAAGCGGCTGCACTTCGACATCGGGCACAGTGGCACTCTCAGCAACCGGGGTCTCAGGTTGCACGGTCACGATCGGAGGGGCGGCACGTTGCACAGCCAGCCAGTCAATTGCCGAAAGTGGCTGCTCCTGCGCCGCAACGGGCAGGGCCAGCGACGCGCACAGAATTACAAAGGTCCGATTAATCCGCATCCAGTGTCACAGGTTTTCTGACTTCTGTTTGCGGCGGTGAGAAATCCGCACCAAAGAACGGACCCACATAGGCATATGCCACAAGCGCCAAAGCGCCGAGGATGCCCAGATAGATCAGCCATTTTACGATGCGTCCCATGACGACCCTTGCCCTGCCTCGTTGATTTTTTCCAAGTTATAACTGGCCTTTTGCCTAAGATCACGTCATTCAACCACGGATGTCAAAAAATTGGCGGCACTTGGCCGAGATACAAGGGCTACGTCGGGGACAATGCAGGCAAGATTGAAGAAAACGGTGGTTCTGATCGGCATGATGGGGGCCGGGAAGACTGCAGTGGGCAAAGCGCTTGCCGGTATGCTTCACGCACCGTTCCTCGATTCGGATGCCGAGATCGAAAAAGCCGCCAACATGACCATTCCCGAAATCTTCGAACGGGATGGAGAGCCATTTTTCCGGCTCAAGGAACGTCAGGTGATTTCTCGTCTGCTGGAACACGAAAAGGGCGTTCTGTCTACCGGCGGAGGCGCATATATGTCGGCAGAAAACCGCGAGATCATCTCGGAATATGGCGTCGCGATCTGGCTGAATGCCGATCTTGATCTGCTGTGGAACCGCGTGAAACACAAGGATACGCGGCCTTTGCTCCGGGTGCCTGATCCTCTTGGGGCGCTGACCAAACTCTACAAAGAGCGGGTGCCGGTTTACGCAAAAGCCGACCTTGCTGTGGTATCCGAGCCGGGGATGTCCATTGATGACATGGCGCTGCGCGTGATCGAGGCATTGAAATCCCGCCCCGACGTTCTGGAGGTTCAAGAGTGATCGAAACAGTTCATGTCCCGCTTGAGGGTCGCGCCTATGATGTGCGCATTGGCCCAGACCTGCTGATCCGTGCCGGCGTGGAAATTGCGCCCTTTCTGGCTCGGCCGCGCGTGGCGATTGTCACCGACGCCCATGTCGCCGAGCTTCATCTGGGCGCCTTGGAGGCGGCTCTGTCGGCGGAAGGTATTGCATCGGTCAGTTTGACGCTGCCTGCCGGAGAAAGCACCAAAGGCTGGCCGCAGTTCGAACGCACGGTCGAATGGTTGCTAGAACAAAAGATCGAACGCCGTGATGTTGTGATCGCGCTTGGCGGCGGGGTGATCGGTGATCTGGTGGGCTTTGCGGCTGCAGTGCTTCGCCGCGGTGTGCGGTTCGTACAAATCCCGACGTCTTTGCTGGCACAGGTCGACAGTTCTGTTGGTGGCAAAACCGGGATCAACGCGCCGCAAGGCAAGAACCTGATTGGAGCGTTTCATCAACCAGCGCTGGTGCTGGCTGATATCTCTGTCCTCAATTCCTTGCCAAAGCGTGATTTTCTTGCCGGATATGGCGAGGTGGTCAAATACGGCTTGTTGGGCGACGCGGCATTTTTCGACTGGCAGGAAGAGAATGCCAACCGGATCACCGCACGCGCACCAGAGGCGTTGGCCTACGCGGTCAAACGCTCGGTTGAAATGAAAGCCGAAATTGTGGTGCGCGACGAGACCGAACAAGGGGACCGCGCGCTTTTGAACCTCGGACATACGTTCTGTCACGCGCTCGAGGCCGCGACGGGATATTCGGATCGGCTTTTACATGGGGAAGGCGTGGCCATTGGCTGCGCGCTGGCCTTTGACCTGTCTTCGCGTTTGGGGCTGTGTTCGCAAGAGGACCCGAGCCGCGTACGCCAGATGTTGACTGAAATGGGTATGAAGGTTTCGCTTGGGGATATCGACGGCGATCTTCCCAGTGCAGAGGTTCTGTTGGACCTGATGGGACAGGATAAAAAGGTGATCGACGGTCAACTGCGCTTTATTCTGGCGCGCGGGATCGGTGAGGCGTTTGTCACGTCGGATGTGCCGTCCGAAACTGTTCTTCAGCTTTTGCAGGACGCACTGTCCGAACGATGAAAAAAAGCGCCCAGCGGGCGCCTTAAGTCTTTAGAACGGGATTTCGTCGTCAATATCCCGGGATGGCGCGCGGGACGGTCCACCGCCACCTCCACTGGAGCCGCCGTAGTCCCCGCCGCCACCGTAATCGCCACCGTAGTCACCACCGCCACTGCTGCTTCCGCCGCCATAGCCACCACCACCGCCGCCATCACGGCTGTCGAGCAGTGTCAGTTCGCCGCGATAGGGGCGCAGCACGACTTCGGTTGTATAGCGGTCCTGACCCGATTGGTCCTGCCATTTCCGGGTTTCAAGCTGGCCTTCGATATACACCTTAGAGCCTTTACGCAGGTATTGCTCTGCGATGCGCGCCAAAGGCTCTGAAAAGATGGCGACGCTGTGCCATTCCGTCCGCTCTTTGCGTTCGCCGGTGTTGCGATCTTTCCAGTTTTCCGACGTCGCGATCCGCAGGTTGCAGACCTTTCCGCCGTTCTGAAATGTGCGCACTTCCGGATCGCGGCCGAGATTGCCGACGATGATGACCTTGTTGACTGAACCGGCCATATGTCCCCCATCTTGAAATCGAATCTATGACGCCATGCGCCGTTTGCGTGACCCTACACCAGCCCGACCGCCGGATACCATCAGCTTGTGGTTAAGATTTCATAACCAACCAAGGCTGGTATGAATCGCCAATCCAGATTATACACCGTCGGAATCTCAACGTGGGGCGTGAGCATTTATGCGAACAACAAGACAGAGATTTGTTGCGGCATTGTCAGTAGCTGCAATGATGAGTGCAGGCGCAGTCAGCGCAGAGGTGTTATCCTCAAAAAGCCGCGTGGCATTGTTTTCGAGCAAAACCAAGGTCTTGGATTCACGCGCGGCACAACAATACAAAAGCTCTGTGCGGTTGCAGCCGCCCAAGGTCATTACGCCGACGAAGTGGGGCGACGCTGGCGGCGAGGGCACAGTGCCGAAATATCGTGGCCGGTATTCTGGCGTCTATGCGGGCATGGCACGCGATGCCGCGCGGCGTCATGGTATCCCGGAAGACCTTTTTCTGCGTCTTGTGCAGCAAGAATCAAACTTCAATCCGAATGCCCGCTCTCACAAGGGTGCGATCGGTTTGGCCCAGCTCATGCCGGGAACCGCCCAGTACTTGCGGGTGGATCCAAACGATCCGGCTGAAAATCTGGACGGTGGCGCGCGATATCTCAAGGAACAGTTCCGCAAGTTCGGCCAGTGGCCGCTTGCGCTTGCCGCATATAACGCTGGCCCCGGCGCGGTTCAGAAACACAATGGAATCCCGCCCTATCGCGAAACCCGTAACTACGTGAAAAAGATTTGGGGTCGCTGAAGCGGGGCAGTTTGAAGAGATCCTAAACCAGATGACGTGATCCGTGATCCGGCAGTGGTGCTTGAAAGCACTGCCTCTTTTTCCACCAGATGTTTTCCAAAAGCGCTCCATTCCGGTCAAACTGCTGCCCCAATCAGGCAGCAAAACATGCTCAACGTAACAAGCAAATGAGTGCCGGGCATTTGTATACAGACGTCTGCAAGCAGACCTATGTACCTGTCCCGGAGTACGGAGAGTGGCATGATTAAATTCTTGAATGGCTTTCGCACAGACGAGTCGGGCGCTGTGACAGTTGATTGGGTGGTTCTGACGGCCGCGGTCGTCGGTATGGCAATGCTGACCTACGTTGGTATTGCGGATAACACACAAACTGTGACCGATGCGACAGCAGCGGCTGTGTTGACTGCAGAAGACTTTTTGACGAACTAAGTCCGGCTGCTTTCGTCACTACGCGCCTGTGACCCAGGTTGTGGGCTCACAAAACGCAAAGCTGACGAAGGACCTTAAAGATGATCGGTGGCCGTCTATTCGGCCGCGATCTGAATAACAGGCTCCATTTCCGCAAGCTGCGCATCAGAAAGATGACACTTGACCTGGTGCCCATCCCCCAACTGACGCACCGGCGGCACTTCTTTTTCGCACAGACCTCCGGGAACTTGCGATTTCCAACGGCAGCGCGTCTGGAACGGGCATCCCGGGGGCGGGTTCATCGCCGATGGGATGTCGCCTTCAAGCACAATATGCTTTTTCTGCACCCGCGTGTCGGCAATGGGCACGGCTGACAGCAGGGCCTCTGTATAGGGATGGTAGGGCGGCGCGAAGACCTGATCTGTCGTGCCCAGCTCAACCACATGCCCGAGATACATTACCATAACGCGATCAGACAGATAGCGGACAATGCTCAGGTCATGGCTGATGAACAGAAGGGTGGTTTTCTGTTCGCGCTGGATCTCCATCAGAAGATCCGTCACCGCGGCCTGAACTGACACATCAAGCGCTGAAACAGGTTCATCCGCCACGACGATCCGCGCATTGCCGGCAAAGGCACGTGCAATACCGACACGCTGCTTTTGCCCGCCAGACAACTGCCGTGGCATTCGGTCGGCAAAAGCACGCGGCAGCTTGACCAGATCCAGCAATTCCAACATCCGCTCACGCCGTTCGCTGTCATTGTCGCCAATGCCAAACACCTCAAGCGCGCGGATGATCTGCCGTCCTACCGTCATCGACGGGTTGAGCGTGTCGAACGGGTTCTGGAACACCATTTGCACATCTGCGATGGTCTGTGTGTCGCGCCCTTCGATCGGTGTGGACTCGATGTTGTGATTGTCGAGCAGGATCTGCCCGTCCGTCGCCGTTTCCAGACCCATGAGAACCTTGGCAAAAGTGGACTTGCCACAACCGGATTCACCCACAATGGCAAGGGTTTCGGATTCACGGGCTTCGAAACTCAGGGTCTCGTTGGCTTTGACAACCTTTGTGTCCCCGCGTTTGCCAAAGAGCGCGTTCGCCGCCACCTCATAGTATTTTCTAAGATCATCGATCTTGAGCACGACCCGCCCGGGTTCGGATTTCTGGGTGCTGTCGCCAGCCTCCATCGGGGCCTGCCAATCGATTTCCTGAAACCGCAGACAGCGTGTCGCGTGCCGATCATTGCCGGGCACATCCACCATCTTGATGTCTTGCGCATCGCATCGTCCGGCTTCGAAATAATCGCAGCGTGGGCCGAAATTGCAGCCCGGCGGGCGCTCGTGGGGCAGGGGGAAGTTGCCGGGGATTGCACGCAGCGGGCGCGCGTTCTTGTCTGCGCCCGGAAGCGGGATCGACCGAAAGAGCGCCTGCGTATAGGGGTGCTGCATTTCGTCAAAGACGTCCGTAATCGAACCACGTTCGACCGCCTCGCCGGAATACATCACACAGATCCGGTCACAGGTCTCAAGCACAAGCCCGAGGTTATGGCTGATGAACAGCATGGACGTGCCGTATTTCTTGCCCAGTTCCTTGACCAGCTCGACCACGGCCGCTTCGACGGTCACATCCAGCGCGGTTGTCGGCTCGTCAAGGATCAACAATGACGGTTCTGCCATAAGCGCCATGGCGATCACGATCCGCTGCTGTTGCCCGCCGGACAGCTGATGTGGATAGGCATCCAGAATACGTTTGGGATCGGGAAGCTTCACATCCGTGACCACCTGAAGCGCACGCTCGTAGGCGTCCTTCTCAGACGCGCCGCGATGGATCATGGGAACTTCCATCAGCTGCTTGCCGATCTTCATCGCCGGGTTCAACGAGGCCATCGGCTCCTGATAGATCATGGCAATTTCGGACCCGCGAATTTGACGTAACTCTTCCTGGTTCATCGCGTTCAGATCGCGGCCCTTGAACTTGATCGATCCGCCAACAACACGGCCATTCTTGCCCAGATCCTGCATGACGCCCAAGGCGACCGTGGATTTCCCGCAGCCGGATTCCCCCACCAGACCCACGGCTTCTCCCGGCATCACCTTGACCGAAAAGTCCATCACTGCCGGAATTTCCCGCAGGCGGGTGAAAAAAGAAATCGACAAGGTGTCAATCTCGAGGATCGGGCCGTCGTAGCTGTCTTTCATCTCATCTCTCCCTGTCGGGGTCAGGGCGGGTTCCCTGCTTCTTTGTTTCAAAAATATTCCGGGGGTCCGGGGGCTGGCCCCCGGTCCGAACGTCATCAATCACGCAACGATTCCTCACGCAGGCCATCGGCGAGCAAGTTCAGCCCCAATACCATGCTCAAAAGCGCAAAGGCGGGTACCATCGCGGGGTGCAGATAGATCTGCAACAACCGCCGGCCGTCATTGATCGTGGTGCCCCAGTCCGGGCTTTCGGGGGGCAGACCAAGCCCGAAAAATCCCAATGTGCCAAGAAGGATGGTGGTATAGCCGATACGCAGGCAGAAATCGACGATCAGCGGCCCGCGCGCATTTGGCAGGATCTCCCACAGCATGATGTACCAGGGCCGCTCACCGCGGGTTTGGGCCGCGGCCACATAGTCGCGGGTTTTGATGTCCATGGCGAGGCCGCGCACGATCCGGAACACGGTGGGCGAATTCACGAAAACAACCGATACAAACACAACAAGGATACCGCCTTGCAAATTGAATAGATCGAGGCTGTCAGGCAGCACGGTGATCACCGTGCCAGGTTGCGAGATCAGCGATAGATAGAGCCATCCCAGAACACCCAGCACCACGATCAACATAGGCGTGCGGACCGCAGGCTGTGTCCGGTAGCGCGAATTCAAAAGCACCGCCACAAAGACAATGGGGAAGATGAAAAGCACCATCGCCATGTAGCTTGGGATGCCTGTGTCGACGATCTCGGGTGTGACCAAGAGGTAGAACAGCAGGATAACCGGAAAGGCGAGGATGAGGTTGGCCAGAAAGCTTAAAAGCGTGTCGAGCTTGCCGCCGTAATATCCTGCCGGCAAACCAAGCGTGATGCCGACCATAAAGGCAAACACCGTGGCAAGTGGTGCGATCTGCACCACCACCCAGGCACCTTTGACCATCCGGCTGAAGACATCCCGTGCAAGGTTGTCGCCACCGAAGAGGTAATACGGATATTGGCCGTCATCGGCGCCCGTAATCGGCGTGCCGGGGACTTTGTTTTTCATCCCCGAGACCTGTGCAAGGGGATCGTGGGTGATGATCAGGTCAAAGGCGCCGAAGACACCCGTAAAGACCCAAAACATGACCAACGCAAATCCGACCATGCCGATGGTGCTGTCAAAGAGTTTGCCATAGAGCCCAAGCCGCCGCTTGTAGACGATGGACAAGGTGAAAAGCGCGATTAGCGCCACCCATACAGGCATAAACTGAATGAGGACGCGTGTGATGATCTCTAACCAGCTGAGCGGTTCCATAGTCTTCTTCCTTCCGCTCAGGACACGCTGATGCGTGGATTGAGGTAAACATAGCCGATATCCGAGATCAGCTGAGTGATCAGCACCACGAACACCGAAACAACCGAGATGCCCAACAAGAGCTCGATGTCATTGTTGCCAGCGGCCTGCACCAGCGCCCATCCAAAGCCCTTGTAGTTAAACAGGGTCTCTACAATCACGACCCCGTTCAGCAGCCACGGAAATTGCAGCATGATCACGGTGAAGGGCGCGATCAGGGCGTTGCGTAGCGCGTGTTTGAGAACGATGTTGGGAAAGCTGACGCCCTTGAGGCGCGCGGTGCGGATGTATTGCGCGGTCATGACTTCGGCCATCGAGGCGCGCGTCATGCGGGCAATATAGCCCATGCCATACAGCGCGATGGTGATGACGGGCAGGGCGAAATTCTCGAAATTGGCGCTTTCCATTGCGCTTGTTGCGGTTCCCTTGAACCACTTCAGTCCAACCGTCGATGACGCGAATACCGCGATCAGGATCACGCCGGACACATATTCCGGTGTTGCGGTTGTTGTGATGGCGACGGTGGACAGGGTTCTGTCAGTTCGTGATCCCTCGCGCATCCCGGCCAACACGCCGAGGATCAGCGCCGAGGGCACCATGACCACCATGACCCAGAACATCAGCTTACCGGTCAGCCCCAACCGCGTTGCAATAATGGCGCCGACATCGTCTTTAAAGACAGTCGAAAAGCCCCAGTTGCCTTGAAGGATGCCACAGAACTGCGGCGCATCTTCCGGATCAACACCGGGGCCGATGCAGCGCCCTTGAATGCTTCCGTCACTGTTTTCATAACGATACGAGGGCACAACCCCCAACCACTCGCCATATTTTACCAGCATCGGCTGAAGATAGCCGTTTTTCTCGAGAAAGCTTGTGACCTCTGCATCGGTCATGCGGGCGTTGCCCTGGGTCTTCGCGAGCTTTTCTAGGTTCGGGTAAAGATTGGTGAGTGTGAAAACGAGAAACGTCAGGCACAGACCCGTCAGGATCATGATGCCCAGTCGCCGCAATATGAAAAGTCCCATGGGTCACCCCGTTGGCGGACGGCGCATCGCCTCCACCTAATTTTTAAGTATTTTACGTAGCGCTCTGTCGGACGAAAAAACCGCGCCCGGTGGGGCGCGGTTTCTGCTGTTTGACTCAGGCCTTGAACCCGAACTTGTACAGCTGCGGCAGGTCCGCAATGTGCTTTTCGACCCCGACCAGATCTTCACGATGGTGCCGGATGGCTGTCCGCCAGTACGGCTGAATGGTGACACCTTCGTCGATCATGATGGCTTGCAGTTTGCCCATGACCTCACGGCGGGCATCCACATCAGCCAGTGAGTTGGCTTCGGCCAGAAGAGCGTCAAACTCTTCGTTGGCAAAACCAGCTTCGTTCCAAGCAACGCCAGACCGGTAGGCCAGACCCAGAACCTGTGTGCCCAATGGGCGGTGGTTCCAGTTGGTCGACGAGAACGGGTATTTCGTCCAGTCGTTCCAGAAGGTCGATCCCGGCAGAACCGTGTGCTTGGCTTTGATACCAGCATCGTTCAACTGCGCCACCACGGCGGCTGTGGTGTTGCGGCGCCAATCATCGTCGATCGACTGAACTTCATGCTCGAAGTCACCCATGCCCGCTTCGTCCATGAGGGCTTTGGCCTTTGCAGGGTCAAAGGGGATACGGCCTACGGACGCATCGTGCTCCGGGTGCATCGGACCAACGTGGCAGTTGTCGGCGTGAATACCATAACCGGCCATGCCGAGTTCAAGGCAGACATTGTTGTCGACCGCCATGGCAAGAGCCTGCCGGACACGCTTGTCGCCATAGATACGGTTTCCGTTTTCGTCTTCGGCCAACTGGTTCGGACGAATGACGATGGTAAAGCCCGACGGGATTTCCGAACGTGTCAGACCAATGGCGTCGAACACGTCAACAAATTCGCCGACCGATTCCCAGTTCATATCGATTTCTTCGGATTCGTACGCCGCCAGGAATGCTGCCGGATCGGTGCCGTAATCGATGAATTCGATCCGGTCGATATAGCCACCTTTGCCCGCGGAATAGCCCCACCAGTCAAAGCCTTCGTTGCGCACAAGCACGCCCTTCACGCCAACTTCGTGGCTTTCCGGGATCATGAAACCGGTGCCAATCGGGTTGCCCAGCATGTCGTTGGGGTCAAAACTGGAATGCACAATCGCGGCAGGATAGTCGGCCATACCGGGGATCAGCGTAATGTCTGGCGCCGATGCCTTGAGCAGAACCGTGTGGCTGTCCACAACGGTGACGGCGCCTTCGGCGGCCTTGCCGGTGTCCTGATCAACCAGAGACGCCATACGCGCGGCCATCGAGTTGCCTTCGACCTCGGTATCGCACCAGCCAATGATGTTGCGTGCTACGTCTTCGGCGGTGAAGTCATCGCCGTTGTTCCATTTCACGCCCTGACGCACCTTGAGCGTATACTCGGTTGCGTCGTCGTTAGCGTCCCAGCTTTCCAGCAGCATCGGCGCGAACGACCCGTCGTTGTTGTATTCAACGAGATACTCAAGCCAGCCAGCTGTAAAGGTTGCAATCTGGGTCCAGTCGTAAGTGCGCGGGTCTTTGAGAGCGCGGACTTCCATCTGGTAGCGGATCGTGCCGCCCTGTTGTGCATGCGCTGCAGCATGGGCGGGCTGTGACAGTCCACCAAGTGCGTAAGCAGCGGATGCCGTGAGACCAAGCGCTGTTGTACGCGATAAGAATTCGCGACGGTCCATGTGACCGTCTTTGAATTCGCGAGCGTACATCTCGGCTGAAGGATGCAGCCGGTTGGCCTGAGTGGTGTGCGTCATTTGTTTCTCCCTGTGACACGTTTATTATCCCGTGGCGCTGTTTCCCGAGAGTGAGAGACCTCGGCCGCCACGCATTGTTTTTGTCTGGACGTCATAGCGCCTGATCGTTTCGCTATCGTCAATTGCCAGAGTAGACGTATTGGCGTCTGATTGCGACATGCTTCTGGTGAAAAAGCGACAATTTCAACTGTTCGGACCATTTTGCGCCGGTCTGGGTCACGGTGCCGTTACGTCAACATGTGTCCAATCGCGCATCCGCGCGCGGAACCAGGTCCGCTGACGTTTGGCGAATTGGCGGGTGAGAATGGTTGATCGGTCACGCGCTTCGGGCAGGGTCATTGTGCCGTCAATGACTGCCATCAATTCCGCCGCGCCGATGGCCTTTGCAGAGGGCAGGTCAGGAGACCATGTCGCATGGTTCGCCCGCGCTTCCTCAAGTGCGCCGGTTTGCAGCATCTTGTCGAACCGGGCCTCGATCCGGGGTGTCAGCCATGTTTTGTCGGCATTGATTACCCACGCTGATACATCAGCCAGCGGCAGGCGCGGGGGGGCTGTTTGATCCTGCCAGTCCGCCAGACCTGTGCCGGTATTGGTCAACACTTCCCAAGCGCGCTGCACGCGCATCGGGTTGGCAAGGTCGATCCGGCCCCGTGTCTTGATATCCAGTTCTTCTGCCAGTGCCAAATGGCCCTCAGACGCAATGCGCGCCATGGCGGTTGCGCGGATGTCATCAGGAGTTGCCGGGATTTGCGCCAATCCCTCTGTCAGCGCCGTAAAGTAAAGCCCGGTGCCGCCAACGATTATTGGGCGCATATCGCCTGAAAGATACGGCTCCAGTTCACGCAGCCAATCGCCGACCGAGTAGGGCACATCTCCTGCGACGTGCCCATACAGGCCATGAGGCGCGCGGGCTTCGTCTTCTGAAGACGGTCGCGCGGTCAAGACGCGCCAGTCTGAATAGACTTGGATGGCATCGGCATTGATGACAACGCCGCCCTGAGCTTCGGCGATCCGCAGGGCAATCTCGGATTTTCCGCTTGCCGTGGGACCGGCGATCAAGACCGGTTTCGCCGGATCAAGCGAGGTGATCCGCTCTGAAAGGCTTTGCGCCACGCCTGCTGCTCCTCAAAGATATGTCTTTGCTGCCGTCAGTTCACCGCGCAGCGCGACTTCGTCTTGCTCCTAGTCCGGTTTTCCGACAGTTTGCACAAGATTTTAGACTCTCGGTCGAACGGAGCGCAACATGGCGGACACCCAAACCCTCAACCCGAAATATAAACGCGTCATGCTCAAGATATCGGGCGAGGCACTGATGGGCGATCAAGGGTTCGGGCTTCATCCCCCGACTGTTCAGCGGATCGCACAGGAAGTGAAGTCGGTGCATGACCTTGGCGTCGAGATTTGCATGGTGATCGGCGGCGGGAATGTGTTCCGTGGGCTCCAGGGCAGCGCGCAGGGCATGGAACGCACAACTGCGGACTACATGGGGATGTTGGCCACGGTGATGAACGCGTTGGCAATGCAGTCTGCGCTGGAAGAGTTGAACGTCTTTACGCGGGTCATTTCTGCCATCCGCATGGACGAGGTGGCCGAGCCTTACATCCGCCGTCGTGCGGTGCGCCACTTGGAGAAAAAGCGCGTTTGCGTTTTTGCGGGCGGAACTGGCAATCCGTATTTCACCACCGATACTGCCGCCGCGTTGCGCGCCAACGAAATGAACTGCGAAGCGATCTTTATGGGGAAAAACGGTGTCGATGGCATTTACGACAAAGACCCGCGCGAACATGCCAGCGCCCAACGCTACGATGCGGTCAGCTATGACGAGGTGCTGCAAAAGAACCTCAAGGTAATGGATGCCTCGGCGATTGCACTTGCGCGGGACAACAATCTTCCGATCATTGTGTTCTCGCTGGACGAGCCAGGCGGCTTCCGCGGCATCTTGGCCGGCGAGGGCACGTATACCAAAGTTCACGGATCCGGCGGTCCGTCCGGATCAGGCGAAAACGCCTGACCAAAGCGTCACAGATTTCGCAAGCAACACCGTTGGGTGACGCAAGGTGCTATACTTTCGGGCACGTGTCGCTTAGAACCCAAGTCAAAGCACAAAAACCGCTCTTGAGGGCCACATGGCAGACGACTTCTTACTTGATACCGACGATCTCACGCGCCGTATGGATGGCGCAATGGCCAATCTGCGGACCGAATTCGCGTCTCTTCGGACCGGTCGCGCCAGCGCTTCGATGCTGGAGCCTGTGATGGTGGACGCATATGGCAGCATGACCCCGATCAACCAAGTTGGAACAGTCAACGTACCCGAGCCGCGTATGGTCACGGTCAATGTTTGGGACAAAGGGCTTGTCGGTAAGGTCGAAAAAGCGATCCGGGAAAGCGGCTTGGGGATTAACCCGCAACTGAATGGCACGATCATCATGTTGCCCATTCCGGAGTTGAACGAAGAACGCCGTCGCGAACTGGGCAAGGTTGCTGGCCAGTATGCGGAACACGCCCGCGTGTCGATCCGCAACATCCGGCGCGATGGTATGGACCAGATCAAGAAGGCAAAATCGGACGGTCTGTCCGAGGATGACCAGAAGTTTTGGGAAGGCGAGGTTCAGGAATTGACCGACGCCTATATCAAAAAGATCGACGCAGCTTTGGAGACAAAGCAAGAAGAGATCATGCAGGTCTGAGGACCTAACAGGAAGGTTCTCGGCGCAATGGTAAAATCGCGGCCAATTGATACAGATGGCGGGCCACGGCATGTGGCCATCATCATGGACGGCAACGGTCGATGGGCCACTCAACGTGGCCGCCCGCGTCTGTTCGGGCACCAGGCGGGCGCGCGCCGGGTACGCGAAATCGTAGAGGCCTGTCCAGAACTTGGGGTCGACTACCTCACGGTATTTGCGTTTTCCACGGAAAACTGGAAGCGGACCCAGTCCGAAGTTGCGGGCCTGATGAATCTTTTTCGCCGATACATTACCCGCGAAGCCAAGGCGCTAAAGGCGAATGATATTTGTGTCCGGTTTATAGGGGATCGGGTGCGTCTGGATAAAAAGCTTGTTTCGATGATGGACGAGCTTGAAGCACTGACCGCCCACTGTCAGACTGTAAACCTGACAATAGCGATCAATTACGGCGGTCGCGACGAGGTTGCGCGTGCCACCAAACGGCTCGCAAAAGATGTTGCTGACGGCAAACTTGATCCTGATGCAGTGGACGAAGAAACGCTTCCAAGGTACTTGGATACTTGCGTTTTACCTGATCCGGATTTGGTTATCCGGACCAGCGGCGAGGCACGTATTTCAAATTTCCTGCTCTGGCAATCGGCCTATTCCGAGTACGAATTCATCGACACGCTGTGGCCTGACTTTACAGCTGCCGAATTCAAGTCGGTTGTCGGAGGCTTTGGAACCCGCGAGCGTCGCTTCGGAGCCGTAGTGGCATGACGTCAAGCAAGTGGGACGACCTTGCCCCGCGGCTGTTTTCAGCCGTGGCAATGGTGGCTATCGGCGCGCTGGGTGTCTGGCTGGGCGGGCTTTGGTTCCACGGCCTGATCGCGATTGTTGTCGGATTGATGGTGTGGGAACTGGTGACCATGCTGGACACCGCCCGCAGCAAATCGCCTCTGATTTTGGCGGTGGTCTCGGCCTGTGTGTCGATGATCGCAGTAGAGATACCAGCCTCTTTCGCGCTGCCTTTGTTGCTGATGCCATCCATGCTTGGACTTGGCCGGATGGAACGGGGTGGGGTGACGTATGCCGTCTTTACTGCGTTGATCCTGTTGGCCGGCTACGGGCTGATGACCCTGCGGGATGACTTTGGCCTGACATGGATGGTCTGGTTATTGCTCGTTGTCGTTGTAACCGACATTGCGGGCTACTTTGCCGGACGGTTGATTGGCGGTCCAAAATTGTGGCCGCGTGTCAGCCCAAAGAAAACATGGTCGGGCACGGTTGCAGGATGGCTTGGATCGGCGGTGATTGCCCTTCTTTTTGCCAATGCGACAACGGCCGGGATCGGATTGATAGGGGTCAGCGTTGCGGTCAGCATGGCCAGCCAAATCGGCGATATTGCTGAAAGCGCGATCAAGCGACGTGCGGGTGTAAAGGACAGTTCGCACCTGATCCCGGGGCATGGCGGCCTGTTGGACCGGTTTGACGGTATGCTGGGCGCCGCGCTGTTCATTGTTATTGCCGGGCAACTCGTCGGATTTCCACCGGGGTCCCCATGAGGCGTATTACGATATTCGGGGCGACTGGCTCTATTGGACAAAACACGCTGGATTTGGTCGGACGGGATCGCGACGCCTATAAGGTGGTCGCTTTGACCGGGGACCAAAACATCGCCAAGCTTGCAAGTGATGCTATTCAGTTTAACGCCGAAGTGGCCGTTACGGCAGATCCGACCCGATTGGACGACCTTCGAGACGCCTTGTCAGGCTCTGGGGTTGAAGCCGCCGCTGGCCCGGACGCGTTGATCGAGGCCGCTGGCCGTCCCGCGGACTGGGTCATGTCCTCTATCGTCGGTTCGGCTGGTTTGGCACCGGGGCTGCGCGCGATGGAGCAGGGGGCGAGCCTTGCGTTGGCAAACAAGGAAAGCATGGTCTGCGCGGGGCCGCTGATGCTGAGCACTGCCAAAGCGCATAACGCATCAATCCTTCCAGTGGACAGCGAACATTCGGCAGTGTTCCAAGCCTTGATCGGTGAAGATATGAGCGCCGTGGAGCGGGTGATCATCACCGCGTCTGGTGGTGCTTTTCGGGATTGGCCGCTTGAAGATTTGGCCAAGGCGACGCCTGAACAGGCCGCGACCCATCCGAATTGGGATATGGGGCAGCGGATCACCATCGATAGCGCCTCGATGTTCAACAAGGCGCTCGAACTGATTGAAACGCGTGAGTTCTTTCAGATCGACCCCGCAAAGATCGAAGCGGTGGTTCACCCTGAATCGATGATCCATGCGCTGGTTGGGTTCAATGACGGCGCGCTTATGGCGCATGTCGGGCCACCGGATATGCGGCACGCCATTGGCTTTGCGTTGCACTATCCCGAACGCAAGACGCTTCCTGTTGAACGGCTTGATCTGGTTCAGCTGGGTCAGATGACCTTCCGCCCGGCGGACGAAACCCGTTGGCCCGCGTTGCGACTGGCGCGCGAAGTGATGGCAACGGGCGGATTGTCCGGCGCCGTGTTTAATGCCGCCAAAGAGCGGGCCTTGGACGGGTTCATCGCCAAACGCATTGGTTTTCAACAGATTGCGACGGTCGTGGAAGAGGTTCTGTCCAGAATATCGGCCAATCCGGGTCACATTGATGCCGCCATCACCCTTGATAACGTCATCGAACTAGACCATCTCGCTCGTGTACGGGCAGATGAAATCATGAACGAGTTAGAGGGCTGAGCATTGGATATAGCAGCACTGCTGCCGCAGTTTGGTAGTTTGATTTGGACCCTCCTTGCCTTTGTGATCGCGTTGTCGGTCATCGTGGCGATTCATGAATACGGGCATTATATCGTCGGGCGCTGGTCGGGTATCGATGCGGATGTGTTCTCGCTTGGCTTTGGTCCGGTGCTGTTCTCGCGGGTGGATAAACGCGGCACAAAGTGGCAATTCGCGCTGCTTCCTTTGGGCGGCTATGTGAAATTCAAAGGCGACAGCAACGCATCAGGTGGCAAAGACGACGAGGTCATGGCCGAATTGTCGGAAAGCGAACGGCGGCGCACGATGAATGGCGCGCCGCTATGGGCGCGGGCCGCGACCGTGGCAGCCGGACCGGTGTTCAACTTTGCCTTGTCGATCCTGATCTTCACTGGCGTGTTCATGCTGCGTGGTGACGTGACCGACCCGGTCAAAATCGGCGAACTCCGGGCAGTTCCGGCGCAGAATGAACTGCAGGTTGGCGATGTCCTGATCGGAATCGAGGGTGTTGATCTTCCGGCTTATAACGAATCCGCCAGTTTCCAGTCTTTCCTTGATGACCTGCCACTGCAGGAACATCTGAATTACACGATCATGCGGGGTGATGACGAACTGGTAGTGCAGGGGCCGTATGTCTATCCTCCCGTGGCCACCCAGATCGTACCGCGTTCCGCCGCGGATGATGCCGGATTTCAGTCCGGCGA
This sequence comes from Marivita sp., assembly GCA_043585115.1. Taxonomy (GTDB): domain Bacteria; phylum Pseudomonadota; class Alphaproteobacteria; order Rhodobacterales; family Rhodobacteraceae; genus Marivita. Next base: position 525,367 of record CP121326.1, on the reverse strand, counting down.
TATTATCCTGTCGATTGATGGCTCGAACATCTATGCCTTCGACCAATTGCGCACTGCGGTAGAAGGGTCCGAAGGGGCAACCCTGAACCTCGAAGTGTGGCGCAACGGGGAAACCCGTGCCCTGCAGCTGACCCCGCGAAGCACCGACGAGCCGCAGCCGGATGGCAGCTTCAAGAATAATTACCGTATCGGCATCGTTGGCGGGATGTTCTTTGAACCCGCCACCGAGCTTCGTGGTCCGGTCGATGCCTTTTGGGGTGGGATCAAACAAACCGGTCGCATCATCGACGGTTCGCTCTCTGGTTTGTGGTACATGATAACCGGCGCGATCAGCACGTGTAACCTGTCCGGGCCGATTGGCATCGCCGAGACATCCGGTTCCATGGCGTCACAGGGAACGCAGAGCTTTATCTGGTTTATCGCGGTGCTGAGCACAGCCGTGGGCCTGTTGAACCTGTTCCCGATTCCCGTACTTGATGGCGGGCATCTTGTGTTCCATGCCTACGAGGCAGTGACAGGTCGTCCGCCCAGCGACAAGGCGCTGCGTGTCTTGATGGCGGTTGGTCTGACAATGTTGCTTTCGCTGATGCTCTTTGCGTTGTCGAACGATTTATTCTGCCCGTAGACAGGGATCGACAAGACATCGATTAAAACCAGTCCAAAGGGGGACGATTTCACAGAATCGTCCCCCTTTGTGCCTGATTGCTGACACATTTCGCCGTCATCTCCAGACCTGTAATTACGAATTCGAGGTCTGCCATGCAAACTATCCAAGACGGTTATCGGTCTTTCAGCCTGCTCATTTCGATCAACTGGGATCGGTTGTTTTATGTTTGCGCGATTGCGGCATCCCTGTTTCTGGGCGCCTATCTGGGAACGCTCATGATTGAAGCGATGACACACCCGGTCGGCTATTGATCCACAGGGCCTCTGCGCTTTTGACAAGCTAGGGCAATCTCGGTACTCACATCTTAAAAGGGATGTCTGAGTAGGTTGCCAACAATGACACAAAAAACAGGCGAGCAGGTAACGCGTATTGCAGCGCGTAAATCGTCGGTCCGTCCATTTCTTATTGCTGCATCAGTCGCGTTAAGCGTCGGTGTCCTCGCATCGCCTGATATGGCGCTTGCTCAGGATTTCCGCTTCAACGCGATTTCGGTCGAAGGCAATCAGCGGATCGAGGCGGGCACAATCGCAAGCTTTCTGGGGGTCGCACGCGGGGAAACGGTCTCTGCGGCGGAATTGAACGACGGCTATCAGCGGGTTCTTGCCTCCGGTCTTTTCGAAAGCGTCGAAATCGAACCACGCGGCAACACTCTGGTTGTGCGGGTTGTTGAGTTTCCGACGGTGAACCGCATCACGTTTGAGGGCAACGCCCGTATCGACGACGAGACACTCGCGACCATTGTCCAGTCGGAATCGCGCCGCGTCTTCAGTCCTTCCACCGCCGAGGCAGATGCCGCGCGCATCACCGAAGCCTATTCTCAGCAGGGCCGCATCGCCGCCCGGGTTCAGCCCAAGGTCATTCGCCGGTCTGACAACCGCGTCGATGTGGTGTTCGAGGTCTTTGAAGGCGGCGTGTCCGAGGTCGAGCGTATCGGCTTTGCTGGCAACCAGGTGTTCAGCGACCGTCGTTTGCGCCGTGTGCTGGAAACCAAGCAGGCGGGTCTTTTCCGGGCTCTTGTCCAATCCGACACATTTATCGAAGACAGGATCGATTTTGACCGTCAGGTTCTTCGCGACTTCTATCAATCGCGCGGCTATGTCGATTTCCGTACCACCGGTGTGAACGCGGAACTCAGTGAAGAGCGCGACGCCTATTTCATCACGTTCAACGTCGAAGAGGGCCAACAGTTCAGCTTTGGCGAAGTCACGGCAACGTCTGATCTTGCCGAAGTCGACGCTGACGTGTTTCAGAAGGCAATTCGTCTGCGCACTGGTCGGACATATTCGCCGACAGCCGTCGAGACTGAAATCGCGCGGCTTGAACGGCTGGCGATCCGTGAAGGTCTGAACTTTGTACGTGTTGAACCGCGTGTGACACGCAACGACCGTGATCTGACGCTTGATGTCGAGTTCCTTCTGACCCGTGGTGAGCGGGTGTTCGTTGAACGCATCGATATTGAAGGCAATACGACGACACTTGACCGTGTTGTACGACGTCAGTTCCGTGTTGTGGAAGGTGACCCGTTCAATCCGCGCGAAATCCGCGAAAGCGCTGAACGTGTACGGGCACTTGGCTTTTTTGGTGAATCCAACGTTGAAGCACGCGAAGGCTCTACACCGCAGCAAGTTGTGATTGACGTCGATGTCGAAGAACGTCCGACAGGTGCGCTGAGCTTTGGCGGCTCGTACTCGACCAGCAGCGGTTTCGGTGCGGCGATCACGTTCAGCGAACGAAACTTCCTTGGTCGGGGTCAACAACTCGCTTTGGGTGTGACCACCGGCGTCGACTCGTCGAATTACAGCTTCAGCTTTACCGAGCCCGCGTTCCTGGGCCGCGACGTCGCGTTTAACTTCAGCCTCAACTATCTTGAGACCGATAACGCCTCAGCGGAATACGACACGGCTATTGGTAATTTCTCGACCGGGTTCACCTTTCCGGTGTCGGAAAACGGCCGTCTTAATTTGCGCTATGGCGCGCGATATTCCGAGATCACCAACCTTAATGCATCGGTGGGTTCGATTATCACAGCCGAAGCTGCGCGTGGCGAGGTATGGGACAGCTTTATCGGGTATCGCTACAGCTATGACACACGCCGCACCGGGTTGAACCCGAACGCGGGTGTTCTGTTTGAATTCGGGCAGGACTTTGGAGGACTTGGAGGTGATAGCACCTACATCGAATCCAACCTTCGCGCGGTTGCGCAGACCAAAATCCTGAATGACGATGTCACGCTGCGGGCCACTTTGCAGGCTGGCGCATTAAGCTATTCGGAAGGCTCGTCGCGCGTGACGGATCGTTTCTCGCTTGGGTCGAACCTGATGCGCGGCTTTGAGGGTGGCGGTATCGGCCCACGTGAAGTCGGCCCCGGCGACGTCAATGACCCGTTGGGCGGCAATTACTTTGCCGTGGCCCGTTTCGAAGCGGAATTCCCTTTGCCTTTGCCCGAAGAATACGGCGTCTCGGGCGGTGTCTTTTACGACATCGGCAGCCTTTGGGGACTTGAGGAAACAAACGGCAATGTTCTTTACGACGACTTTACAGCACGTCAGGTGGTCGGTGTGTCACTGTTCTGGACAACGCCGCTGGGTCCGCTGCGCTTCAACTTCTCCGAAGCGTTGAGCAAGGAGCAGTTCGACGAAGAACAGACCTTCGATCTTACGATTTCGACGCAGTTCTAAATGCGGACCACCCGTTGCACATGGTCAGGAGCGCTCTTCGGGGCGCTCCTTTGCCTTGGCCCGATCGCCCCTGTGGCGCAGGCCCAGCAGGATGGTGGGCTGTCCAACGTCGGGGTGGTGCAAAGCCTGATCCTGACCGTCGCACCCGAAGCGCTGTATACGCGAAGCGACTTTGGCAAACGCATTGCCAACGAGATCGAAGCCGAGAGCCTTGCAATTGCAGCAGACAATCGACGGATCGAGGCGGAACTGACAACCGAGGAACGCGAACTGACGGTTCTGCGCGATACCCTTCCGGTCGAGGATTTTCGGGCACGCGCTGCGGCCTTTGACGAAAAAGTTCAGCGCCTGCGCCGCGAGCAAGACGAAAGAGCCCGCATAGTTGGCACCCGAAACGAGGAGGCCCGCCGCGCGCTTTTGACGGCCGCACAGCCCATATTACTCCAGCTGATGGTCGAAAGCGGAGCCGTCGCGGTCCTTGACCGTCGTGTGGTTCTGCTAAGCGTGGATTCTGTCGATATTACCGAGCAAGCCATCCTGCGGGTGAATGCGGAGTTCGGAGATGGAACCGAGATCCTGCCACCGCGCCCCTGAAACCTTGCCCCTTGGCATTGGTATTGGTACTCAAAGCCCAACAAGAACACAAAAGGACGCCCCATGAGCGACACGCTTCTTCGTGCAGATATCCAGTTGATCCAGCGCATCCTGCCGCATCGCTATCCGTTCCTTCTGGTGGATCGGGTCGAAGAAATCGACGGCACGCAATCTGCCCTTGGCATCAAGAACGTCACGATGAACGAGCCGCATTTTCAGGGCCATTTCCCGGGCACGCCCATTATGCCCGGTGTCACAATCATCGAAGCGATGGCACAGACGGCAGCCGTGATGGTGGGCACTGCGCTCGACCTCGCGGATAAGGAGATGCTGATCTATTTCATGGCAATCGACAAATGCAAATTCCGCCGCAAGGTGATCCCGGGAGATCAGCTTGAAATGCGTTTGACGACGCTACGTGGCAAGCCGGGTGGCAAGGTCTGGAAGTTTGGCGGTGTGGCAACAGTTGACGGTGAAATGGCGGCGGAATGCGAATTCTCGGCCATGATGGACCTTCCGGCGTGACGACCCGGATTCACCCCAGTGTCGTAATCGAAGACGGAGCGCAGATCGGCAACGGCTGTGTCATCGGCCCGTTCTGCCATATCGGCCCCGAGGTGACTCTGGCCGACAATGTTGTGCTGAAAAGCCACGTGGTGATTACGGGGCAGACATATATCGGCGAGGCAACCGAGGTTTTCTCCTTCGCCGTGATTGGTGAAATTCCGCAAGACCTCAAATTTGATGGCGAAAAAACCAAGCTGGTTATCGGCGCGCGCAATCGTATCCGTGAACATGTGACCATGAACACGGGCACCAAAGGCGGTGGCGGTATCACCCGTGTTGGCGACGACAACCTGTTCATGGCTGGATGCCACGTGGCGCATGACGTTCACATCGGCAACCGTGTGATCGTGGTGAACAGCGCCGCCTTGGCGGGTCATTGCGTGCTTGAAGATGACGTGATCGTCGGTGGCCTGTCAGGCGTACACCAGTTTGTTCGTATCGGACGTGGCGCCATCATCGGGGCCGTCACGATGGTGACCAATGACGTGATCCCCTATGGTCTTGTTCAGGCCGATCGCGGACGATTGGACGGGCTCAACCTCGTTGGTCTGAAGCGCAAAGGCGTCAGCCGCGCCGACATCACCGCATTGCGGGCTGCGTTCCAAATGCTGGCACAGGGCGAGGGCGCGTTTCAGGACCGAGCCAAACGCCTGGGCGAGGAAACCGATAGCGAATATGTGCACCATATCGTCGACTTTATTCTGGGCGACACGGATCGCTCATTCCTGACACCGGGTTAAAGAATGTCACTCGCGTTGATCTGTGGGCAAGGCCGTCTGCCACGCATCGTAGCGGACGCGCAAAGCCAGCGGCCGCTTGTCTGTGTGCTTGAAGGGTTTGAACCCGATGGCCTCAACGCAGACCTGACATTTCATCTCGAAACACTCGGAACCTTGCTGCACTCTCTCCAAGAGCGGGGCATCACGCAAGTCTGCCTTTGTGGTGCGATCCGCCGCCCGCCGATTGATCCTGCACGTCTTGATGCGAAAACGGCGCCATTGGTGCCGCGCCTGCAAACCGCTCTTACGTCCGGGGATGATGGGGCGCTGCGGATTGTGATGGACCTGTTTGAAGAAGCCGGTCTTTCGATTGCCGCCGTTCACGATCTTGTCCCTGATCTTTTGCCTGTCGAAGGTGTTCTCAGCCTCAAAACCTATGCGCCGCAGAACACGGTCGAGGCGCGTTTGGGCGAACGCACTGTCGCGGTCATGGGCGCGCGTGATGCGGGCCAGGCTTGCGTTGTCCGCGGCGACACGGTTGTCACACGCGAAGACGCTGCTGGCACCGATGCCATGCTCACGCGCTTGGCGCGCGACCGGACAACGGGCAGCGGCGATTTCCTGACCAATCCAATCAACACGGCCAGCGACATGTTCGGCGGTTTGTTAGGGGATGCCACAGACTGGCTGACCGGCGGCGCTTCCACATCCGAAGGCGGTATTCTGTTCAAAGCCCCCAAACCGGGACAAGACCGTCGTGCTGATCTGCCCGCGATTGGCGCGTCAACACCTGACGCGGTGGCGGCCGCCGGCCTTTCGGGCATCGTGATCGAAGCCGGGGGGGTGATGATCCTGGATCGCGCCAAGACGGTCGCGCGTTGTGACACGCTTGGTCTGTTTCTCTGGGTGCGTGAGAAAGGCGTCTGATGCGGGTTTTTATCGTCGCGGGAGAAGCATCAGGAGACAAGCTAGGCGCGGCGTTGATGAAAGGCCTTCGCGCGCACAGGACTGATGTGCAATTCGAAGGGGTTGGCGGAGACCGGATGATCGCGGAAGGCCTGCAAAGCCTTTTTCCGATGGATGAAATCTCGATTATGGGGATCACCGAGATCCTGTCTCAGTATCGTCATCTCAAGGCCCGTATCCGCGAAACGGCAGAAGCCGTCTTGGCCGCGAAACCGGATGTTTTGATCACCATTGATCTGCCCGAATTTGGGTTACGTGTGGCCAAGCTTGTCAAAGAGCGCAGCAATATCCGCACAGTCCATTACGTGGCGCCGACCGTTTGGGCATGGCGCCCCGGTCGGGCGAAAAAGATGGCGCGCCATATCGATCAGGTCCTCGCATTGTTGCCGTTCGAGCCGCCCTACATGGAGGCCGCTGGTATGCGGTGCGACTTTGTTGGCCATCCGGTGGTGACCGATCCGGTGGCACCCCCCGGCGATACGGCAGCGTTCCGGAATGCGAATGGGATAAACGACGCTCCGCTTGTGCTTATCCTTCCCGGATCGCGGCGTAGCGAAGTGACGCGCCTGATGCCGATTTTCGCGCAGATGGTCGACACGTTGCACAAGCAACGCAAGGATTTGAAATTTGTTCTGCCCGCGGCGCCGAATGTTGCGGGTTTGATCCAAGATGCGCTTGCGTCATGGACGGTGAAACCAATCGTTATCGACCCTGTCCAAGATGGCATGAGCGCCAAACAAGCAGCGTTTAAAGCGGCTGATGTGGCGATTGCGGCCTCTGGGACGGTATCGCTTGAATTGGCGGCATCAGCTACGCCAATGGTCATCGCATATGACATGAATTGGGTGTCACGACAGATCATTGGACGCCTGTTGCTGGTCGACACCGTAACATTGGTCAATCTGGTGTCGGATACACGGGTTGTCCCGGAATACATCGGCGCGGACTGTCAGCCTGAACCGATAGCACAGGCCGTTGTCGACATTCTGGATGCGCCGGACAAACAGATTGCGGCCATGGCACTCACGATGGAGCGGTTGGGGCAGGGTGGTCTTCCCCCGGGCGAACGTGCCGCTTTGGCCGTTCTTGACGGATTAAATGAAAACGGGGGCCAGCCCGGCTAAGCTCACCCCCGTTTCAAAGACCTTTGGTCTTGTTTGTCAGCGCTGTTGTTCCAGTGCCGTGATCTCGTCATATGCGGCGGTAAATCCTGTCAGTGACATTGTGACATTCACGCGTTGATCCGGTGCCAGTGCCGGAACAATGGTCACATTGGCCACGTTGCCGCGCCGGAAAGATGCAACATCCTCGGCGGTAAAGCCGACGCGTGCGTAGCATCCAACGGTGGTGCAGAATGAAAAATCATAACGTTTGGCCTGACCGGAATCGACGCGAACATTCAACTTTTCGGTGAGCAGCGTTTCGAGTGGCACCACAAACGTTCCACCGGCTTCGACCTGACCGCCATTTATCAGACGGAAGATGCTGACTTCGGCAACATTGCCCCCGTTTTCATCTTTGAGAAGCTGGTACATCTGACACGGCTCTGGCCCTTCTTGTACACGCAGGCACTGAACCGCCCAATCGCCATGGGTCGCTTTCACATAGGTATTGTCGTTCGATGCGGCATCGTTGACCGGCTCTCCTGTGTCCAGAACCGAAATGTCAGCATTCGCCGCAGGGGCGTCTGTACCCTCGGTCGCCGTAGTCTCTTGGGCCAGTGCAATGCCGCCAACAGTCAGGCCGGCAATTGCGGTCAGAAGAAAAAGGGGGTTGCTCATAAAGTCCTCTCCGAAGCGTCGGTCACATTTGTTGGTCGGTTATCATGCGCTGTCCAGAGTGTCAGGCCAAAACGCAAAAACACGATCTTCAAAGCGGCGGATTCTTGCGCCTGTTGCTGTCAAATATTTCACGTACACGCGCTAAAGTGATGGCTCAAGTTCGCGTGAGAAGCTCTTGAATTACAAAGGGAAGCTGCGTTTCCACAACTTCCCTTTATTTCTCCCTGTCGGACCGGCCGACTATTATTGACCGAACGCTACGAAATGATTTCACGAGCGTCAACAGGCAAAATACATTGATCAATTCACAAAAAAGACCGCGCTCTGCAGCGCGGCCAGTCCAACAAGGAGGAGTGCATGACGCATGGGAAGATCAAAACACGTCAGGCAAAAAACACACTGGCGGCAAAAGGTTAAGTTTGTATGTTCAGTCCCTGAAGATTGTGTCGGGGGAAGTTATGGAAAACGGTGTTTTTGTTGGCGGCGGAGGCGATGGCTATAGCGTCAAACAATGGCTGCGGCTGGATTATGCCAATCGCCACGGATTGGTCGCGGGTGCGACCGGCACAGGCAAAACCGTCACACTTCAGATCCTTGCCGAAGGGTTTGCCGCACATGGTGTGCCGGTGTTCATGGCAGACGTAAAAGGCGATCTGTCCGGCCTTGCAAAACCAGGACGCCCCGATTTCAAACTGCACCAACCGTTTACAGAGCGGGCGCAAACCATTGGGTTCGACGACTACGCCTACAGTGCATTTCCTGTGACCTTTTGGGATTTGTTCGGAGAGCAGGGCCACCCGATCCGCACCACAGTGGCCGAAATGGGACCGCTGTTGATTTCCCGCTTGCTCGAACTGTCCGAGGCACAGGAGGGCATCCTCAATATCGCGTTCCGAGTTGCGGACGAAGAAGGTCTGCCACTGCTGGACCTGAAAGATCTCCAATCCATGCTGGTTTGGTTGGGCGAACACAGGGACAAGATATCGTTGCGCTACGGCAATATCGCGGTGCAATCCGTCGGCGCGATCCAGCGGCGGCTGCTTGTACTGGAAAATCAGGGGGGGTCCGATTTCTTTGGCGAACCTGCCCTTGATCTGCATGACCTGATGCGGACCGACGCCAATGGGCAAGGCCAGATCAATATTTTGGCCGCCGACAAGCTTATGGGCTCTCCGCGGCTTTACGCAACGTTCTTGCTTTGGCTCTTGTCCGAACTTTTCGAAGAGTTGCCCGAAGTCGGTGACCCGGACAAACCGAAGCTGGTGTTCTTCTTTGATGAGGCGCATTTGCTGTTTGACGATGCGCCCAAGGCGCTGGTGGACAAGGTTGAACAAGTTGCCCGCCTGATCCGCTCCAAAGGCGTCGGTGTTTACTTCATTACCCAAAACCCGGACGACATCCCAGAAGACATTCTGGGTCAGCTTGGTAACCGCGTCCAACATGCGCTGCGTGCCTTTACCGCCCGAGACCGCAAAGCGTTGCGGATGGCGGCAGAAACCTATCGTGAAAACCCGTCCTTCGACACCGAACAGGCCATTCGTGAGGTCGGTGTGGGCGAGGCCGTAACCTCGATGCTCGAGCGCAAGGGCATTCCGGGCATGGTCGAGCGGACATTGATCCGCCCACCATCCTCGCAGTTGGGCCCGATCACTCCTGCGGAACGCGGTGGTGTCATGGGGGCTAGCGATCTTGGGGCAAAATACACAGACCGTCTTGACCGTAACTCTGCATACGAGATTCTGGCTCAACGCACGAAAGACGCAGCCGCCGCTGCAGAAGAGGCCGAAAAGCAAGAGGCTGAACTTGATGCCGCCATGCGCGAATACAAGGCCGGACGCCGCTATTCCGGCACACGGGTCGGGCGGTCCACGTCTCAGCCGACGCGCAGAACACGAAAGACCGAAAGCTTTGGCGAAGCGATCGCGAATGTCGTGGTCAAGGAACTGAAGGGAACGACAGGACGGCGTATCGTGCGTGGCATCCTGGGCGGCCTGTTCAAGGCACGCTGAGCACTGGTCCTTCGGGCGGCGGCAGGCTAAGTCAGGCGGTGAACTCGCTGAAAGACACCTGAATGCCTGCCGATACCAGAACCGATGCTGAAATAGCCGCAAACGAGCGCCGCTCGGGATTGCGTACCATCCGTAAGGTCGGGCCGTATCTTTGGCCGGATGACAAACCTTGGGTGAAACGCCGGGTGGTGATTGCTTTGGTGTGTCTCGTATTGGCCAAGATCGTCAACATGCTGGCGCCGCTGTTGTTTGGTCGTGCAGTAGATGCGCTGTCGGGGCAGGCATCCGATCTGGTTCTGGGCGGTGTCGGTCTCACTCTTGCCTACGGTTTTGCCCGCCTGATGAATGTGGGCTTCCAACAGCTACGCGATGGTGTCTTTGCCCGTGTCGGCCAGCGTGCTTTGCGCATGCTCGCGATTGAGACCTTTACCCATATCCACCGTTTGTCGATGCGGTATCACATCACCCGTAAAACGGGTGGGCTGAGCCGGATCATCGAGCGCGGTGTCAAAGGCGTCGATTTTCTGCTGCGCTTTATGTTGTTCAGTGTTGGGCCATTGATCCTTGAACTGCTGTTGGTGTCACTGGTTTTGCTGTGGCTTTTGGATGTCCGTTACATGGCGGTGGTCTTGATCACCATCGCCATCTATGTCGCTTTCACCTTCAAGGTAACCGAATGGCGCGTCCGCTTGCGGCGCGAAATGAACGAGCAAGACACCGACGCCAACCAAAAGGCCATCGACAGCCTGCTCAACTTTGAAACCGTAAAATACTTTGGTGCAGAGTCGCGCGAAGCGGCCCGGTATGACACATCTATGGAGGCTTATGAGGGCGCAGCGATCAAAACAGCCACCTCATTGGCGATGCTCAATTTCGGCCAAAGCCTGATCATCACGTCTGGTCTGGTGATTGTTATGGTCATGGCTGCCTTTGGCGTTCAAAGCGGCACCATCACCGTTGGCGACTTTGTCATGGTCAACGCGTATATGATCCAGATCACCATGCCGCTGAACTTTCTTGGAACCGTGTATCGCGAAATCCGTCAGGCATTGGTTGATATGGGCGAAATGTTCGATCTTCTGGAGCAGCCGCAAGAGGTGTCGGACAAGCCCGGCGCGCCCGACTTGAAAGTGTCTCAGGGCGCGGTACGGTTCGAGAATGTTAAATTTGGGTATGACCCGTCACGGCCGATCCTCAAGGGGGTGTCGCTTGAAGTCCGTTCAGGTGAAAACGTTGCGTTGGTTGGCCCGTCCGGGTCGGGCAAGTCCACCATTGGCCGCTTGTTGTTCCGTTTTTACGACGTGCTGGATGGGGCAGTGCGCATCGATGGCCAAGACGTGCGCGACGTGACACAAGATAGCTTGCACGATGCCATTGGTGTGGTGCCGCAAGATACCGTGCTCTTTAACGACACCATTCGCTACAACATCGCGTATGGCCGTGCGGGCGCGGGCGAGGCCGATATTGTCGCTGCGGCGCAAGCGGCGCAGATCCATGATTTCATCCTGTCGCTGCCCGAGGGGTACGACACAATGGTTGGTGAGCGTGGGCTCAAACTGTCGGGCGGTGAAAAACAGCGCGTTGGAATTGCGCGGACGCTTTTGAAAAATCCGCCGATCCTGATTCTGGACGAAGCAACCTCGGCACTGGATTCCGAGACCGAAGCCTCGATCCAAGGCGCACTTAAGGTGGCGGGCGAGGGCCGGACGGTTATCACCATCGCGCACCGTCTGTCGACCATTGCCGATGCTGACCGGATTGTCGTTCTGGAACATGGCGAGGTCGTAGAGGAAGGCACACATGAAAGCCTGTTGGCAAGCCATGGCCGCTATGCTGCGCTTTGGAACCGTCAAATGCAGGAAGAAGAGGCCGCTTGACCCAGAAAGGTCGCGATTTTTCACAACTGGGTCACAAAACCGCCGTCTAAAACAATCATTGATTGCGTCGTTGTGGTTTCGAAGCGCGTAGTGTGAAAATGTCCCGTCTGTCAATCTCCCTTGCTGTTCTGTTGGTCGAGGCAATCGCAATCGTTGCGATCTATCAAGTGCTGGCCGCCTTCGAATGCCGACAAACGAACCTGTTTTTCCTGTGCCGCAGTTTGCGCCTTGGAATGGTTCTTGGCTTATGTCTTGCGGCAGGGCTCGCGCTCTTATTGTTCTTCCGTCCCGCAGTCCGTGGGGCCTTCATCGAGAAATCATCTGATGCGACCCATGCGACAAAGCTCTGGGGGGGCGTGCACTTTATTGGACTGGGTCTGATCGCTGCGCCTAACCTGCTTTTGTCGTCTGAGGAACTTGTGCTGTACGCGCCTGTGTTCCTGTCTGTTTTGGCAATTGGCGGTCTTTGCGCCCTGATCGGCGGGGCGCTTTGGTTGATGCCACTCTCTGCCTGGAAAGGTCTGTTTCGCGACCACGGCAGAATCCTGCTTCCGACCGTCGCGATCACGCTTTTGATCCCGACACTTGCGTGGGTCATTGGTATGGCGTGGAACTGGTTCGAAAGCCTTCAACTGGCAACCTTCTTTGGGGTTGCAATTGTCCTCGCAACCTTGGGCAACAAGGTCTTTATCAATCTCGAACGCGAAACCATCGGCATCCTTGATTTCTTTGTCGAAGTTGCTGAATCCTGTTCCGGCATCGAAGGACTGGCGCTGACGACAGCTTTCATGGGCATCTACGCGTTGATGATGAAAGACGATCTGCGTATGGGGCGCTTCTGGCTGATCGTCTGGCCTTCTGCATTGATACTCAGCTTTATCCTGAACGTCGTCCGCATCAGCATCTTGATCCTGATCGGCGCCTATGTGTCGCCCGAACTTGCGGTGAACGGTTTTCATAGTTTCGCAGGTTGGTTGTCCTTTACCTTGCTGGCGCTGCTCATTCTGACCATCGTGAACGTCCTGCCCGGTTTGAACAAAAGCGGGCAGCATCCAAGAACAACCCAGCGCAAACCGCTCACCGAAGACACGGCTGCAGCGTTTATCGTTCCGTTCCTGGCTTTCATGCTTTCGGGGCTGTTCGTTCACACGTTTTCCCAGACGCCCGAGGTGTGGTACGGTATCCAAGTTGCAGCGATGGCGCTGGCGACCTGGTTGTTCCGCAAACCGATCCTTGCATTAACCCGTGACGTTGACCTGATCGCGATTGGATCGGGTGTTGTTGTGGGCATCGCATGGATCGTCACGGCAGAGCCGGCAACTCCCTATGCGTCACTTGCCGAGTTCGGAGCAGGTGCATTGGCGATATGGGTGCTGTTGCGGGTGATTGGCACAGCAATTTTCGTGCCGCTGGTCGAAGAGCTGTTTTTCCGCGGCTACCTGTTCAGCCTGATCGACGATGGCAGCACTCTGCGGCGTGTGATGGCAATTGCTGTAACGACCGCCGGATTCGCGGCCCTTCACTCCCGTCCTATTGCTGCCGCCTTGGCGGGTATTGTGTTTGCGTTGGTTCTGCTGCGCCGGGGCAGGGTGTTCGACGCCATCCTGTCACATGCGGTGGCCAACGCGCTGATCGCAGCTGCCGCTCTTGCGACTGGACAGTGGTCACTAATTTAAGCGTAGTCGGTCGGCAATTGTTTCAGTTTGACATAAAAAAACATCCGACGCGTGCGTCGGATGTTTTAAAAAGTCCTGGAGGAAGTCATCACGCGCGATTACGACGACGTACTTCCCATGCCAGCAACATCGCTGCTGCCACAACAGCCAACGCAAGGGCGCCGCTGCTTGCATCAATCTCCGGAACGGACGAAGCAGTTGTTGTTGTGCTTCCCCCACCGTAGAAGATGTTTGACCAGTCACTCCACCACATATTGGTACTCCTATATAGTAGCCATTTTGAATTACACGATTTCGCCACAATCGCCAAGCGTGCGAGTTGGTGCGTTCACATCTGCGAAACAATCGATCAATTCGACTAAAATAGAAAACCTTGCAGCGATCAATTGTGCCTAATTATTCGGCAGCACGGATTGGCGAGGTGCCATCGTCGGCCTGTGAGCGTTGTAAAACCTTCTTCAGATCTTCCAATTTCGGCGCTCCAAACTGCCCGTCTTCGTAATCTGTGCCGGGAATCGAATCATCATCTTCCCAAAGAATCGTTGGTGATTTGAGCTTTTTTGCAGTCCGCTGCAGCACCCAGTCACGTCCAGCGCGGCTTGATCGGCCACCTCCCAGACGTGCCAACAGCCGGAAGAACCACAACGCATAGGTCGTGAACCAGACACGTGCAGCCAGCATGGACGGCGTAAACACCAGCGTCAGAACCGTTGCGATACCAAGCCCGAAGACCACCGCAGTGGCGAGTTGTTTCCACCAAAGCGCCGTCGGGCTGTCGATGGAATAACCACCATTGCCAAAGTCGAGGCTCAGTCCAAACATCATCGGAGCCAGACCGGCCATCGTGGTGATTGTGGTCAGCAGGACCGGACGAATGCGATCCTCGGCTGTGCGCACAATTGCTTCGATCCTCGGCATGTAGCGGGAATATTCCTGATAGGTGTCAATCAGAACGATGTTGTTGTTCACCACGATCCCTGCCAAGGCGACGATCCCCGTACCGGTCATGATGATTGAAAACGTTTGATCCATGACCAGCATTCCGATCAACACGCCCGTTGTTGACAGGATCACCGCCAAGAGAACGAGGATCGCGTTGTAGAAACTGTTGAACTGCGCCAGCAGGATAATGAACATCAGGCCCAAAGCTGCCCCAAAGGCGTTGCCCAAGAATGCTTGGCTCTCGGCCTGTTCTTCTTGGTCACCCGTCCATTCCCAGTCGACGCCGGGCAGAGGGTTGGTATTGAGCCAATTGGTCAGCTCTGCAATCCGCTCATTTGCGTTGATGGGAACAATCCGTGCGCCATCATCCAGTGCTGCGCGGATATCTCCAGCGCTCGCGTCGTTCGCGCCAAAGAGGCTATAGAGCGTCCCGTTCGGGCCTGTGATGCTGCCATCCTCGGTTTCTTGGAGCGTCGCCAATGTGGTGGTCGTGTCGTCAGAACCGTCAGTTACAACTTTGAACAAGCCGGGAAGCACATCGGCCTTCACATCGAAATGACGCTTTTGATCCACTCGGTTGATTTCGGCCAGTTTTGCCACGGGCTGGCGTGTAATAAAGTTGGACAGCGGCACAAGCCCGTCTGCCGTCCGGACACGCAATGTGTCGAGGGTCGACAGAAAACGATCTTCTTCCGGCAAGCGCACGCGTATTTCAATTTCTTCGTCCGAACTGTCTACGCGCATTGTATCAAGCAGAATACCGCGCGTGACCAATTGGACCATCGCGCCGACGACAGCCACGTTTGCGCCGTATCGCCCTGCTTTTTCCACGTCGACGTCGATCTGCCAGTCGATGCCGGGCAGGGGGCGTGTGTCTTCGATCAGGGTCAGGCCCGGCGTGCTGTCAAATTGCTCGCGCGCGATCCCGGTTGCAGCCTGCAAGGCTTCCCAGTCATCGGCTTTGAGCCGCAGATGTACGGGCTTGCCGCTAGCCGGGCCACGGTTCTGGGACAGGATTTCGATTTGCACGCCGGGAATGGATTGAAGCTGTTGCGTTAGTTCCTCGATCACCAGATCGCCGTCCAAATCCGGCCGGTCGGCGCGATCTTCCCAGGGAATGGTTTCCAATTGGACCTGACCAATCGTGTCCTTTGGCACCGCTGCGCCGCTGGCATCGGTGTTAAGCCCACCTTCACCTGCGAAAGAGAACGCGTTTTTGACCCCGGGATGGGCCAGCACAATGTCTTCGGCGCGTTTCACAAGCGCGTCTTTTTCTTCGAGGCTCAGGTTTCCGCGTGCCCTGACATAGACGATGGCTTGTTCGGGTTCGGATTCGACAAAGAACTCAACGCCGTTGTTGTTCTCGCCGAAATACGTGAACACCGAGAACACAAAAGCCAGAACTGCAATGCCTGCCACGATTGGCATAATCGGATTGCCGGCGATGAATTTAATGAAATAGCCAAAAACCGTCCGTCGTCTGTGGCCTTCGACTTTGGTCCGTTTCCAGCGGATCGACGCGGCATCCAGTACGATGGACGCCAGAACAGATCCGATCAGGAACATGACAATGCCAGGCAGATGGGCAAGTGCCCCATCCGCGATTGGGGGAAACAGAAAGCCCGGATCAAGAAGAAGAAGCGCGCCCGCAAACAGAAGGCCCAGCACAACCGGCACCAATGCCGCGCGCAGCAGCCATGGCGTCCGCGCCCGCAGCGCTTCGGACGCATGGTCAAGCATCCGCGAAAACCGGCCTGTCACACCGCCCATCACAGGCAAATAGATCAGAGCGACAACCAGCGAGGCCGACAATACAAAGATCAACGTAACCGGTAGCATGCCCATGAATTCACCCGGCACACCGGGCCAGAACAGCATCGGCAGAAAGGCGCAGAGCGTTGTCGCAGTGGAACTGACCACCGGCCAGAACATGCGCTTGGCGGCCTCCACATAGGCATGCATCGGGCCCGACCCTTCGCTGATGCGTTTGTCTGCGTATTCGACCACCACAATCGCGCCATCCACCAACATGCCGACGGCAAGGATCAGACCGAACATGACGATGTTCGAAATGCTGACCCCCATGATCGTCAGAAATACAAAACACAGCAGGAAGGATGTCGGGATCGCGAAGCCGACCAATAACGCCGCGCGCAGTCCAAGTGCCGCGAGAACGACAATCATCACCAGCGCAATGGCCGTGAGAACCGACCCTTCAAGCTGTTTGACCATGCTGTCCACAATGCGGGATTGGTCGTTTGACGTGCCAACGGTCACAGCGGCCTGCAACTCGGGCGGCCAGTTTGCCTCGGCTGCGGCGACCTCGGCCTTCACCGCATCTGCGGTGTCAATGAGATTAAACCCCTTGCGCTTGACCACTTGCAAGGCCAGCGTCTTTTCGCCGTTGAAACGTGCGGTTCCCTGGCGATCCTCAAAGGTCAGGTTGATCGTTGCCAAATCCCCAAGCGTCACCACGCGGTCGCCATTTACCTTGACGGGCAGATCGTAAACATCTCGCTGATCGTCAAAGCTTGACGGGATTTTAACGGCAAAACTGCCTTGTTCGCTGCGCAGTTCACCCGCTGCAATCAGTTGGTTGTTGTTCTGTACGACATTGATCAATTCACCGGCAGTAACATTATAGCTTTCAAGCTTCAGCGGATCGATCACCACTTCAAGCATCTCGTCCCGATTGCCTGCGATCCCGGCCTCGAGAACGGAATCGAGTGACTCCAGTCGATCCTGCAAATCCTTGGCAACCCGCGCCATGGTGCGTTCCGGGACCGGACCGGTCAGGTTAACGATGACGATGGGGAATTCGGAAAAGTTGATCTCGGTAATTGAGTACTGTTCCGCGCCATTGGGGAACTTGGACTGGGCCTTGTTCATCGCATCGCGCACGTCGGCCATCACCTGCGTCTTGTCCCATCCGAACTCGAACTCAAGCGCAACCCCCGCATAGCCCTCGGCCGCGGTTCCGGACATGCTTTTGAGCCCATCCAGATCGGCCAATTCGGTTTCCATCGGTTTGACCAACAGCGTTTCACTGTCTGCCGCCGAAATTCCGGGAAACACTGTCGACACGAACAAGGCCGGAATTTCGATATCCGGCTCACCCTCTTTGGGCAATTGATCATAGGCAAAATACCCGATGGTCAAAGACAGCGCGATGAATGCAAGAACCATCCGGGCGCGGGCGGCGGCCCAATCGACTAGTCCGGTCATTGGATGACCTCTTCAAAGCTGGGCGCCACAGTCACGCCATCCGTGACAAATTCCTGACCCACTGTGATGACGTCCACCTGATCCGGCAGACCCGTCACATAAATCCCTTCGGCTGTGTCGCGCAGAATGGTCACCGGAATGAATTGTGCCGTGCTATCGGCATCTATCGTCCGGACACCCAACGTACCCTCGTCATTCAGGGTAAGCGAGGAAGACGCAAGCAAATGCGCCATTACGCCTTGCGATTGGATCAGAATCTCTGCCGTCTGGCCGTCACGAATGGCCAACTCGGGGTTCGGCACGGTCAATTCCACCCGAAATGTACGTGTCGTCGGATCGGCAGAGCGGGACAGGAACGTCACACGCGCCTGAACGTCCGGACCCTCGTTAAAGCGCGCTCCGGCCATGGCGCCGACTTCCACACGATTGACTTGGGTTTCGGGAACAAAGCCCACCACTTTGATCGGATCAAGTTGGATAACGGTGGCGCAAAGCCCGTTGGGTTGCAGTAAGCTGCCCAGCTCGGCGGTATCGGTTTCCAGCACACCTGCAAACGGGGCGGTGATGTCCAGACGGTCAATCTCGGTCTGGGCACGGGCCACGGCCGCTTCGGCACTTTCGATGCCGGCTTGCAGACTGTCCAGTCCCGCTTCGGCAGCTTTCACACCGGCCTCGGCCGTGCTGATCGCAGCCATCGCGCTTTGAACCGACGCTTCGGTGTTGGCAACGCGGGTCTGGCTGGCAAAACCGCCTTCGCTCAGTCGCTCTGCAGCCGTTGCATTGATGCGGGCTTCCTCCAGCCGTGCTTTGGCTTCCGCCAGACGGGCCTGTGCTTCGGGAACACGGGCTTCCACCTCGGGGCGACGCGCTTTGGCTTCGGCAAGACGGGCTTGCGCTTCGGCAAGGCTGGATTGACGCGTTCCCGGATCAACCGAGCACAGCAATTGACCGTCTTGAACAAACGCACCTTTACGCAAGGGGGGCGATACAATTTTGCCGCTGACTTCGGACACAACCGACACCTGTCGCGCCGCTTCGGTTTCACCACGCAGACGAACCTGTGTGCCAATCTCTTGCGCCAGTGACCGTTTCGCCATCACGCGGATGACTCCGTCCTCGACCGGAGTTTGGGCGCTTTGTGCGTCGTCGTCTGTGTCGGACGCAGGCGCTGCTGTCTCAACCGGCGCTGAGGTCTCATCGCGTGGGCTCAGATCGGACAAAAGGGAAAAGAACCGCTCTCGCTCGATCACCAAACCAAAAAGGACAACCGCAACCAGACATGCGGTGATTAAGGGGACTATGCGCATCAGACGGACCTTGTGCCTGTACTTCATCGTTGATCGGTACTGCTGTGCCCGACCGGGTGTTCCGCGATCGAGCCATCCACAGACGTTTCAAATACGGTAAACTAATCAGTTTAGATTAAAGAAATGTCGGAGTTTTTACAAGATGAACCAATCGGTTCATTTTTGTCTTTTGTGCATTTGAGCCGCACTCTCGGCGGGTTTTCACGTATCCCCACTGCCTTTGGACATTCTAACGCAGGGTGAGTTCGGCAAAAGCCCGACTTGGCACCTGACCCGCGTCGCGTTATGAGGGGCAAAATCCACGCGCGTTCATGATGGAAACGCACGTCACGAGGGGGCTTTTGCGTGAGCGACACAGACAGCTTTATCGACGAAGTGACCGAAGAGGTCCGGCGCGACCGTCTCTTTGGAATGATGCGCCGCTATGGTTGGATCGCGGTTCTGGCCGTGCTTGTGCTGGTCGGTGGCACGGCGTACCGCGAATACAACCGCGCTGCCGAAGCAAGCCGGGCGCAATCCTTTGGCGATGCCATCCTTGTTGCTTTGGACAACAATGAAGCATCTGACCGCGTCGCAGCCCTGACCGAAATTGAGGCACCGACACCCGAAGGCGCGGCAGTGCTTGATATGCTTATTGCAGCCGAAGAGGCGCTGGCTGGGAATGGCTCTGCTGCAGCAGAGCGGCTGGATGCAACAGCGGTCAATGGCGAGCTGCCCGAGATTTACCGTCAGATTGCCAGCTTCAAGGCGCTGACCCGTCCTGAATCGCCCTTTGGTGCCGATGAGCGCCGTGTTGCGTTTGAGGCGATGACTGCACCCGGTGCGCCTTTGCGCCTCCTGGCCGAAGAACAATTGGCGCTGCTCGACATCGAGGCAGGCGACAATGACGCGGCTTTGGCCCGGCTGAATGCCATTCTGGGCGACGCGGAGTTGACTGCAGGCTTGCGCCGACGCGCTTCTCAGTTGATTGTGGCTCTGGGGGGCGAGATCGAGGCGTCCTGATCGGCAGGGCCAACAGGCTCGCAGACGACAAAAAGACGAGGGCAGGGCAGTGCAAGCGAAATTTATTGTGGCAGGTTTGATTGCAACCGGTGTCCTTGCGGGCTGCACCGATCGCGAAATCATTCTGCCGGGCGAACGCTTGGGCGTCCGTGAGGTGTTGCAGAGCAATCAAGGTGCTGACTTCGGTGCGTCGGAAAATACCACGGTTGCGGCCAACTTGCCCGGGGCGACGAATAACGCGTCATGGGCGCAAAGCCATGTCAGCCCGTCGACCCGCGTCACCAATGCTGCCTTGGCCGGAACCCTTAGACCAATCTGGTCCACATCCATCGGTCAGGGCGACAAACGCCGTGCGCGCATCATCACAGACCCGGTGGTCGCCGATGGCCGCATTTTCACAATCGACAGCGCGGGGCGGGTTTCGGCCACATCGACGGGTGGCGAAGCGCTTTGGACCTATAGCCTCGTGCCACTGCGCGACGATGCCTCGCAAGCACTGGCCGGTGGCCTGGCCTATGACAACGGCCGCCTCTACGTGACCTCTGGTTTTGGCACCGTGTCGGCCATCGACGCCGCAAACGGCAACGAGATCTGGACCCAACGGTTGCAGAACACCGCGACAGGCGCGCCCACCGTGTTTGGCGGTCTGGTATACGTGGTTGCGGGGGATAGCACCGCATGGGCCATCGAAGCCGATGATGGCCGTGTACGCTGGCAGTCCGACGGTTTGGGCGATGTTGGCAATGTCGCTGGTGCCGCGCCGCCAGCAGTCAATGATACGCATGTTGTGTTCTCGTTCGGCAGTGGAGCCGTGCAGGGCGCGTTTCGTCAGGGTGGCCTCCGTCTCTGGAGCGCCGACATTGTCGGGGCGCGCAAGGGCTTTGCCATCTCGTTGGTTGATGACATCACCGGCTATCCGGTGATCGACGGCAACACTGTCTATGCGGGCAACCATTCGGGCCGCGTTGTCGCGCTGAATGTGAATTCCGGCGAACGCCTCTGGACGGCGCAACACGGTGCGCTGGACCCTGTCTGGCCCGCCGGAAACTCGATCTATTTCGTGTCTGACCTGAACGAACTGATCCGCCTTGATGCCTCTGACGGCACGCAAATCTGGGCCGTCGATCTGCCCGGTTATGAACCCGTGCGCCGTCCGCAGCGCCGCCGCGATTCGGCCTATACAAATCACGGCCCCATCATGGCCGGTGGTCGCCTGATTGTCGCCTCCTCCGATGGTGTGATCCGGTCGTTCGATCCCGCCTCTGGCGATCTGGTTGGTCAAACCGAAATTCGGGGCGGTGCAACCACACGTCCCGTTGTGGCCAATGGCACGCTTTACGTGGTGTCGACCAACGGTGTGCTGCACGCGTATCGCTGACCCCTTTCATAGGCGCGGGAAATAGGCTAGGCGGGCGGCTTGAATTCAACCAAGCCCAATTCGGAGCGTTGCGCGCCCATGTCTTTCACCCTCGCCATTGTCGGCCGCCCCAATGTCGGCAAATCGACCCTGTTCAACCGTCTGGTTGGCAAACGGCTCGCGCTGGTCGATGACCAACCCGGTGTCACCCGTGACCTGCGCGAAGGCGCGGCCAAGCTGGGCGATTTGCGGTTTACCGTGATCGACACAGCCGGTCTGGAAGAGGCAACAGACGAAAGCCTGCCTGGCCGGATGCGCAAACTGACCGAGCGCGCTGTGGATATGGCGGATATATGTCTGTTCCTGATCGACGCACGTGTTGGTGTTACGCCCGCAGATGAAGTTCTGGCGGACATCCTGCGCAAACGCTCGGCGCATGTGATTCTCGGTGCCAATAAAGCCGAAGGCAACGCCGCCGAAGCCGGTGTGCTTGAGGCATATGCCTTGGGGCTGGGCGAGCCGCTTCGCATCTCTGCCGAACATGGCGAAGGCATGCCCGACCTTTACGCAATGCTGCAACCGCTGGCCGATGCGTTTGAAAAACGTGCCGAAGAGGACGCGCCCGAAACCGAAGTGGATGTCGGCGAAGACGACCCGGACGCGCCGCGTGCGATCACCAAGACCAAGCCGTTGCAAATTGCAGTTGTGGGGCGCCCCAACGCGGGTAAATCCACGCTCATCAACAAAATCCTCGGCGAAGACCGGTTGCTGACCGGACCAGAAGCGGGAATCACCCGCGACGCGATCTCTGTGCAGACCGAATGGGATGGCACCCATATGCGGATTTTCGATACCGCTGGCATGCGCAAAAAGGCCAAGGTGCAGGAAAAGCTGGAAAAGCTGTCCGTGTCCGATGGTCTTCGCGCGGTAAAATTCGCCGAAGTCGTCGTGGTCCTGCTTGATGCAGCGATCCCGTTCGAGTCGCAGGATCTGCGGATCGCCGATCTTGCCGAACGCGAAGGCCGTGCCGTGGTCATCGCAGTCAACAAATGGGACATGGAAGACGATAAGCAAGACAAGCTGAAGATGCTAAAAGAGGAGTTCGAACGCCTCTTACCGCAGCTTCGCGGCGCACCGCTTGTGACTGTTTCGGCCAAGACGGGACGGGGCCTTGATCGCCTGCAAGCGGCCATCGTCAAAGCGCACACCGTGTGGAACCGCCGTGTGACCACCGCTCAATTGAACCGCTGGCTCGCGGGTATGCTGGAACAACACCCGCCCCCCGCGCCACAGGGCAAACGCATCAAACTGCGCTACATGACCCAGGCCAAAACCCGCCCGCCGGGTTTCATCGTGATGTGTTCTCATCCCGACAAAATGCCCGAAAGCTACAAACGCTATCTGGTGAACGGCTTGCGCGAAGACTTCGACATGCCGGGAACCCCGATCCGTCTGACGCTACGCGGGCAGGGCGACAAGAACCCCTATAAAGGCCGTCGCGAAAAGAACGCAGGCGCGCTGAAAAAGCACTTGGGAAAAAACCGGGGCTAAACGACCGGCGTTTTCGAAATCTCGGGTCTTCTGACCTTTTCCCAGATGTGTTCACGATCCTGAACCCGGTGTTCAGGGTCGCGCAAGGTGCCTTGGCACATTGGGGGTGGTGGTGCCGCCTGACACAGCAGCAGCTTAGCCGAGGTAAATCTGACCCGCCGGATACTTGACCCTTGGCACGCTCCGGGTCGCCAGGAAAAATCCAATGGCGAGCGGACCGACACGTCCGATAAACATGATCGCCATTATGATGGCACGCCCGAAGCCATCCAACTCTCCGGTGGCGCCGCGGGACAAGCCCACCGTTCCAAAGGCCGAGGTGACCTCAAAGGCAAGATCGATGAATTCGCCATCATGACTGATCGAGGTGACGAAGATACCGGTCAGGACCAACAACATGGAAATGGTAGTCAACGCGAGGACCTTCATCACTTCGTCCACACCCAATGACCGACCAAAAGCATGAAGCGTCGTCTGGCGCCGGAAAAACGCCAGGGTGGCCAGCAATAACACACAGAGTGTGGTCACTTTGATTCCGCCCGCTGTGGATGTACTGCCACCACCCACCAGCATCAGCGTCATCGTCAGCAGGGTAGAGCTGTCATGCATCCCGCCGGTATTGATCGTGTTGAATCCGGCGGTGCGCGGCGTCACACCTTGAAACCAGCTGGCCCATAGCTTTTCGGCCGTGCTCAGGGGGCCAAGCGTCGATGGGTTTTGCCATTCAAGCAAGCCGAACATCACGGTGCCCCAGACAATCAAAAACGCCGTGCCGATTAACATCAGTTTGGAATGCAGCGTCAGCTTTCGCCAATTTCGCTTTTCGTAGATATCGCCCACGACGATGAAGCCCAGTCCCCCCAAAATAAACAGGGCCGGGATCACCAGATTGATCACGGGGTTGCCAACCCATTGGGACAGGCTGTCTGAATGCAGCGCGAAACCGGCATTGTTGAATGCGGAAATCGAATGAAAGACCGCTTGCCAAATGCCATTCCAACCGAACTCTGGCACAAAGACAAAAGCAAGGATGGCCGCGCCCACCGCTTCGCAGATCAGCGCGATAATCAGAATGATACGTGCAAGATAGGTCAGGTTTGACAGCGACGTCTGGTTCAGATCCTCGCGCAAAATCAGCCGTTGTGCCAGACCCATGGGAATACCAAGCGCCCCCAGCAACAGGACGGCGAACGTCATCAGGCCCAAGCCGCCCAATTGGATCAGAATCGCGATGATTGCTTGTCCAAAGCCGGTGAACGTGGTGCCGGTATCGCCCAGAACAAGTCCGGTTACCGTGACTGCCGAGGTCGATGTGAACAACGCATCATCAAGCCCGACATCTCCGTTGTGCGAGATCGGAAGCCAAAGCAGGATACCGCCCAGAAGGATCAACGCCATGTAAAACGCCACCAGAAACGCAGGTGGCGATATACGCAGCGTTTTCAGTTGCTTGCCAAGCTTTTTTAAAGGGGCTGCCATCGTTAAAGGCTAGAAGCAAAATCGCGCAAGTCTTTGCGCTGACCAAGCAGTAGCAAAAGATCATCCCGCTGAAGCTGACAGGCCGCGCCATCCTGTCCGACGAACTCTGTACCGCGCATCACACCAATGCAGCGCAAGTTGTATTTATCGCCGTGCGGCAGATCATTGAGGCTTTTGCCTTCAAGGCTTTCCGGAATGCGGAAATTGACCACATGGTAGCCATTTCCAAGGCTGACATAGTCGCGGACCAAAGGGTTATGCAGCACTTGCGCGATGTGCTGTCCGATCTCGACCTCTGGGTGAACGATTCTGTCTACGCCAAGCTTGCTCAGGATACGGTGGTGGGTTTTGGTTGTGGCCTTGGCCCAGACCGTGGGCACGCCGACCAGTTTGAGGTTGATCGCAGCCAGAATGCTTGCCTCCAGATCCGCCCCCATTGCGACCACCGCGATATCGCATTCACCAAACCCAGCCTCACGAAGCGCTGCATCATCCCGCGCGTCGACGATCATCGCCTGAGACAGGGTCTCTGCATGCTGAGTGACTCTCGCCTCCGAGATATCAATCCCGATGACGTCATTGCCAAACCGTTGCAGTTCTTTGGCGACCGTGCTGCCAAAATTGCCAAGGCCGATGACACCAAAGGTGCGATGTTTGGGAGTTGCCATAGTCAAGGTACCGAAACTGAACACTTACAATAGACACTTGCGGTGTCGCAGACCCTTGTCAACAGAGCCGCGAAGTCACGCAGGTCCACAAACAGAAAACGGCGCACCCGAAGGCGCGCCGCATTGTGTCACTGTCCCTTAGTGATCAGTTGGCCGAAGCCAGCTCTTTCGGCAGGCGGAACGTCCAGAGTGTGCCACCCTGGTTCAGGTAGTTGACCTTCTTGGCCACTTCACCACCCCAGAGCGGAACCGCGCCACCCCAGCCAGAGATGACCGAGACATACTGCTCGCCATCCTGTTCCCAGGTGATCGGCTGACCGACGATGCCGGAGCCTGTCTGGAACGACCAGAGCGTTTCGCCTGTCTCGTCATCCAGCGCGAGGAACTTGCCTTCCGGCGTGCCAAAGAACACCAGACCACCCGCTGTGGTCATCACGCCACCCCAGAGAGGTGCATCGTTTTTGTATTCCCACTTCCACTCGCCGGTGTCCGGATCAATCGCTTTAAGCGATCCGATGTGGTCTTCGTAGTTCGGCTTGATGGTAAAGCCGGACCCCAGATAGGCGGCACCCTTCTTGTAGGTGATCGGCTCGTTCCAGATGTCCATGCCCCATTCGTTGGACGGCACGTAGAAGTTGCCGGTACGCTGCGAGAACGCCATCGGCATCCAGTTCTTGCCACCAAGGAAACCCGGGGACGAGAACACAACGTCGCCTTTCTTACCATCGGCAGACGCGGTTGGATCGCCCGGACGGTTGTCTTCGATAAAGACCGGACGGCCATCGTCACCGATGTCAGACGCCCACGAGATGTCCTTGACGAACGGGTAGGCATCGACGAACGCACCATCTTCACGGTTCAGAACGTAGAAAAAGCCGTTCCGGTCCGCAGTGGCATAACGCATGTTTCCGTCGCGGTCGGTATAGGCCACGACTTCGTTCACGCCGTCATAGTCCCAACCTTCGCGCGGTGTGGTCTGGTAGTGCCACTTGATTTCGCCGGTTGCCGGATCAATGCCCAGACGGCTGGCCGCATAAAGGTTATCACCGGTGTTTCCGTCAGTCGGTTCACCTGCACCGCGCAAGTGGCTGTTCCACGGCGCCGGGTTGCCGGTGCCAAAGACCAGCGTGTCAGTGTCGGCGTCATATGATCCGCCAAGCCATGTGGCACCGCCACCGGTCTTCCACATGTCGCCGGGCCAAGTCGCATTCAGCGTGCCGGTCATGGTGCTTTCTTCGCCATTGAGCATGCCCATATGGCCTTCGATCACCGGACGTTCCCAAACCAGATCGCCATTTTCGACGCTGCGGGCCTGAACAGATCCGACGATACCAAATTCACCGCCGGAATTGCCGGTGATGACCAGATCGTTAACCACCAGCGGAGCCGCTGTATAAGAATAGCCGGCTTTGTAGTCGTCGATTTTATCGCGCCAGACGACGTCACCGGTCTTGGCGTCCAATGCCACGATCCGGGCGTCCAACGTGCCAAAGATGACCTTATCGCCAGCAAGCGCCGCGCCACGGTTGATCACGTCACAGCAGGGCAGGATGCCTTCAGGCAGACGCGCGTCATACTGCCAAAGCTCTTCGCCGGTGTTCACATCTACCGCGTAAAGGCGCGAATACGATCCGGTGATATACATGATGCCGTCATAAACCAGCGGCTGTGTCTCTTGACCGCGCTGCTTTTCGCCACCCAAGCTGAACGCCCATGCCGGAACAAGGTTCTTAACGTTATCCTTGTTCAGCATTTCCAGCGGCGAGTAGCGCTGCAAGTGACGCCCCATCCCGTTGGTGACAACCTGATTGGTCATTGTCTGGTCGTTTGCCAGCATCTCCTCTGTCACACCTTGGGCAAACGCACCGGTAGCGGCGAGCATGCTGGCTGTGACGGCGGCAACAAATCTGTTCATTCGTATTCCTCCCATGAACTTCAGTTGCGGAAATCCAGATGCACGGGGGGCGCAAATGGACGATTGTCAGTCAGTATAGGGATAACGAAAAGGTGTTGTACGCGACTTGGGTCGTAAGACTATTGAAAGGTTGACAGATCGCTGACGTTACGACCCACGCTAGGGGAATCATTTGCAAAAAGGGTCATGAAATGCGTGCGTCAATCCTGTCTTTTCTGAGTGTCATGGCTATGGGGGCTACCACCGCGTCTGCGATAAATCCCGCCGATGGTATGCGAGCCGTTTACCTTGAAGACGTCGCTGGATCGCGGGTGCATATTGCCGATATCGACATTAACAATGGTAAATATGCTATTGAAATGAAATCAGAAAGCTTTTCTGATCATTTCCTGTCCATGCGACCGTTCAAATGCGTCGATGGCCCCGTCAAAACATGGTGCCATGTCCCGTATCCGTATCCCATCGCGCGCGACCTATCAGACGACCTGACAGACCTCGAATATGATCTTTTATTTCTTTGGAAAGCCAAGGGCGAATATGGCATCGACCTGTGGAACGGCGTCTACTACCAACTCGAGGCGACAAAGGATGGTCGTATGCGCGGCCATATTCACGAGATGGACATGAATATCCTGTCTGCGCCACCAGAGGCCGAAAATCTGCGTCCAATCCGAGAGGTCGATCTGGAACCGGGTGAAGCGGACAGCCATTGGCTGCCCGTGGTTGTCATCGAATAGCCGGGGTTATTCGGAAATTGCTGCGTTGTCCTGTGTTGTAATGGACACCAGATAGGCGAGAATAAAATCCTGTACCGTCCGGTCCTGAATGCCGACATGGCGCATCTTTGTGCCCGGCATAAAGCCGTCATTGTCTTCCATCCACGCGCGCAGGGCGGCGGTGGTCCACACAATACCAGAGGCTTCAAGCGCGATGGAGTAGTCGTAATCTTCGTAGGTTCCGGCACCACGTCCCACGACGTTTTCAAGCGGTGGGCCGTAAGACGCATCCGTTGGCTCGACCGCATGGCACCGACGGCACTCTGCTTCGAAAAGCGTTTTGCCAGCGTCAATTTTGACCTGTTCGAATGTTGTGTCGCTTGCAAAGGCGGGCAGGGCGCAAAAACTGGCGGCTGCAATCAGGGCAAAGCGTGTCATGGGGTGGTCTCCTTCAAAAGATGCCTCAACGTAAGGACACCGCCACAGCCCCAATATGATCCACATCAAGACATGCGACCTTGGCCCACATCCTTTGGTCGTATTTTCGGAAGAAAAGCCGCTGCTACTGTAATGCCAATCATTCTGGGAGGACATGATGAGCTTTTTCGCAACGATCCGCGCGACCTCTGCTGCGGTAGTTCTGTGCGCCAGCGCCGCCATCGCCGAGACCCCTGTGCTCAAGGCGGCCGTTCTTGAATTCGGCACTGTCAATTGGGAATTGGACAGCATCAAACACAACGGGTTCGACACCGCCAACGGGTTCGAGCTTGAAGTTCAGGGCGTTGCAGGTGGATCTGCCGCCAAGGTTGCCTTTCAGGGCGGTGAGGCCGATGTCATCGTGTCCGACTGGCTCTGGGTCGCCCGCCAGCGGGCCGAAGGAAAAGACTTCATCTTTATTCCATACTCCAAGGCCGTTGGCGCGCTGTTGGTGCCCAAGGACAGCACCGCCACATCGTTGGAAGACCTGAAAGGTGGCAAAATCGGCATCGCCGGTGGGCCTCTTGATAAAAGCTGGCTGATCCTGCGCGCCTACGCCGAGAAGATGCATGGGATGGACCTTGTCTCCGAAACCGAGCAGGTCTTCGGCGCACCGCCGCTGATCTTTAAAACCGGCCTTCAGGGCGAACTCGATGGTGCCATCAACTTCTGGCACTTCCTCGCCAAGATGGAAGCGGGCGGCATGAAATCCCTGGTCACTGTGGATGCGGCTGCGCGCGAATTGGGCCTCGATCCTGAAACGCCGCTTTTGGGCTATGTCATGCGCGGCGAAACCCTGCGCGATCATCCTGAACTGGTCGAAGGCTTGGCCTCTGCGAGCCGCGCCACGAAAGAGCTTCTTGCAACCTCGGATGCGGAATGGGAGCGTTTGCGCCCGCGTATGAATGCCAAATCCGACGCGCAGTTCGATGCACTTGTAGCCGGGTTCCGCGCAGGAATTCCCGCAGACCGCCCCGTTGACGAAGAGGCTGCCGCGCGGATGCTGGCCCTCATGGGAGAGCTGGGTGGCGAAAAGCTGATTGGTGCAGCCACGACCCTGCCTGAAGGCGTGTTCGTCCAGCCCGGAAGCTGAGTTTGGCCCAGGCTCCGACACTCAAACTCGTGAGCAATCGCGACACCCCTGAACCGGCGGACCCCGTTCCGCCGGCACTGTCTGTTGCGGTACGGGGCATGCAGTTCGGCGATAAAGCGGTTCTGGGGGCCATCGACCTCAAACTGGCCCCACGCGAAACCGTCGCGATCACCGGGCCGTCCGGTGTCGGGAAAACCACCCTGATGCGGATCATCGCCGGTCTGGAACACCGTTTCGATGGCGAGATCCGTCGTCCTGACAAGCTGGCTATGGTGTTCCAGGAGCCCACCTTGATGCGCTGGCGCACGGTTGCCGACAATCTTGCGATCACGCTTGGTCTGACGCCTGCCGACATCGGCATTGCACTCGAAGAGGTCGGCCTTGCCGGACGCGGCGACGCGTTTCCGGATCAATTGTCCCTCGGCCAGCAACGGCGCCTGTCACTCGCCCGCGCTTTTGCCGGAAAACCCGATGTGCTGCTGATGGACGAACCCTTTGTCAGTCTTGACGCAGACCTGTCGGACGAGATGATGACGCTGTTCGAACGTCTGCGCGACAACCATCCGGTCGCCACGTTGCTCGTCACTCACGCGATCCCCGAGGCAGACCGCCTTGCGACGCGTATTCTTGAATTGTCAGGCCAGCCCGCGCGGCTCAAACCGCGTGGGTCTTAAAAGACAGGCGCGTATTTCCAATTGTCGGCATCCGGCGTGACCTCATCAAGATCGTAATCCGCGCCTTGCAGCCGCTTGGCCACGGGCAGCCCGTCCGCAGCCGCCTCATCCACAAACTGCCGACCCAACGCCTCGTCTTTGGCGATGCCATGCCCGCGCATCAGATTCAGTCCGTGGTTGAACTTGCCAACCGGATCTCCAAGCTCTGCCGCCTGCCTGTCCCATTCGGCGCTGGCATCCGGGTCGTATTCGCCGCCAAGCCCGTTATTGTCCAATTGGCTCATCCAGGTCATGGCGCCGGTATATCCGGCCTCGGCACAGTTCTTGAACAGCGTCCGCGCCGCAGCGTGATCACCTGACTTGGTCAGCATGTATCCGGTTGAACACAGCACCATCCCGGTTTCACCCTCTTCGGCGCGATCCAGTATGGATTGCCATGTCATCTCGTCAGGGTTCAATACCCCGCCGGGATCGTCGTCTTCGGGCTCTGCCCAAACGACAGTAACACTCAGCGCAATTGCGCCGCTCAGCGGGATCAAAAACTGTTTCATTGGGGGATCCTATCGCAAAAATCGGCGCGTTTCACCCTTGCTAAGGTCGTAGATCACCCCTTGCGCGTCATCATCCCGCGCGCCGGATCATACCCCCACACCGCCAGGGCCATGAACACTGCCGTCGCCAATGCCGTCCACACCAACGCCATCGGACTCAATTCGACATAAAGCGCAAAGCGGATCAATTCGACGGCATGGGTAAACGGGTTGGCCTGGCAAATATCGTGCAAAAGCTCCGAGCTTTCGGCCATTTTCCACAACGGATAAAGCGCGGAAGACAGAAAGAACATCGGAAAGATGACAAAATTCATCACACCCGCGAAATTCTCCAACTGTTTGATGAAACTCGACAGGGCAAGGCCCAATGCCCCCAGCATCAATCCCGCCAGAACCAGTGCGGGCAGGGCGGCCAGATATCCCAAGGCGGGCAGCGTGATATCAAAAAGCCACGCCACCAACAGGAAGGTATAGACCTGTAGAATAGAAATGATCGTGCTGCCCAACAGCTTGCTGAACAGCAACCATGCCCGCGACAACGGTGCCGTGAGCAAAAGCCGCATCGACCCCATCTCGCGGTCATAAACAAGGCTGAGCGAGGATTGCATCCCATTGAAAAGCAGGATCATCCCGCACAGACCCGGCACGATATAGGTCTCGTACGTGATATAAGTTTGGTAAGGCGGCGTGATCGACAACCCCAAAGCGGCGCGAAACCCTGCGGCAAACACCAAGAGCCACACCAAAGGCCGCACAAGCGCGGCGATAAACCGTTCACGCTGGTGGACAAAGCGCAGTGCCTCGCGAATGATGATCGCGCGCATCGCCACAAATGCGTGATGCGGGCCACTCATGCCGCTGCCCCTGTCATTTGCGCGAAATAATCGGGCAGGGGGGCGTCGCCCCGCAACGCATCACATATGCCATTTGCCAACACTTGACCGCGATGCAGCAGGATAACCTGATCCGTGTCCAACACTTCATCCGTCAAATGTGTGGCCCATAACACCGTGACTCCCGTCTCCGAGCAAAGATCATGGATGTGTCTGGTCAATCCGGCCCGCGTGGTGGCATCCAAACCAACTGTCGGTTCATCCAGCAACAGTACCTTTGGTTTATGGAGCAGCGCCCTCGCAATTTCGGTCCGGCGACGATGTCCACCATTCAAAGCGCGGGCTTTTTCCCCGGCGCGTTCGGCCATGCCCAAATGGTCCAACGCCGCCTCGATCCGTTGATCGGCATCGCGTCCGGAAATCCCGTGCAGGGCTGCAAAATAGCGCAGGTTCTGGCGGACAGTCAGGTCCAAATCAAGCGTCGTTTGCTGAAACACGACGCCCAAGTCTGCCATCGCGGCCAGGGGCGCTGTGCGCAGATCTTGACCGGCGATCGAGATCGTTCCGCTCTGTGTCACAAACAGGCGGGTCAAAAGCGAAAACAGCGTCGACTTGCCCGCTCCGTTCGGCCCTAAAAGGGCAGCAAAGCGCCCACTTGGAACATCAAACGATACGGTCTCCAACGCGACCTTGGGCCCGTAAGAAAACGATAAATCTGAAACCTGCAAACTCATACGCGTTATCTTGCCTGACTTCTCTGGTTTCAAAATATCTCGGGGGAGCGCCAAAGGCGCGGGGGCAGCGCCCCCATATTTTCCGTCAACGGAAAATAATCAATGCGGCGACACATCGACCACCCTCAACGCCCACAGAGATGCTATTCAATGGTGATCTCCACCCTTTGCGTTTCGCCGGTCGATCCGGGGATGCGCAGAAAATACGTGCCGGGCTTGATCGCAACAAAACCGATTTCCATCGTGCCAGCGTCATCAAATTCGATGGAGTTCAATCCCAATGGCCGGATCTCAAGGTCGTTGACGACGATCTCGTCGATCCAGATCGCGCGAAAGAATTCGGACCCCTCCAAGGCGAGTTCCGCAGACCCGTCGCCTTCGATTTCGAACTCGTAATATGTGCCCGAGGTCAGAACCCAAGGCGCATCCGAAAGCGGCATGCCGGAGCTGAGCGTGATGGGGGGCAAATCGGCTTTGTTTGCCGATGAGAGAATGCCCGCACGCCCCCAGTCTTCGCGCGGCGCGCCGTCAGCAAACGCAAGCGTGGGCGCAAGAACGGCAAGCCCCAGTGTTAAAAGAGCGTGTTTCATGAAGTCTCCGTCGTTTTGAGTGCGTGAAGGAACTGTGTTTCGCATCAGTTTGTGGGGCGGAACGCCGCCCCCCAGGGAAAGCGGCCGACCTTGATGCTTTTGATCGCTTTGCGGCTGGCCACGTCGACAACGGTCACGTCTCCGGACACACCATTGGTGGTGAAAAGTTGGCTTCGGTCCGCGTTGAAGTCCATGTGCCAGACGCGCCGCCCGACGAGAATATAATCTTCGACCTCGTACGTATCCGCATTGACCACGGCGACATGATTTGACGGTCCAAGCGCGACAAAGGCGTGGGTGTCATCATTGGTGAATTCGAATCCCACCGGCTGAACGCGATCCGGATGGATATTGGCCACATCGAACTCAATCTTGGCCTTCTCGGTTTGGGTGGCTACGTCAAACACTGTGATCGTGCCGCCGATCTCCGAGCTGACCCAGAGTTCCGTCCCGTTTTTAATGAATTCGGCATGGCGCGGCCGCGAATCTACGAGGGTATTGGCAAACAGTTCTTGTGTTTCCGTGTCGATCCAATGCGCCATATTGGTCGTCTCGGATGTGGTGATGGCGATTTTTCCGTCCGGTGACACGGCCATGCCTTCGGGTTCGATGCCCACATCGATCTGTGCCACCACGGTGCGTGTTTCGGTGTCGACCACCGTAGTGATCGCGTCGTCTTCGTTGGCGATGTAGAGATGCCGGTTGTCCGGTGCCAAGACAAACTGTTCGGGATCTTCGCCAGAGGGCAGATCATGAAGTATTTTACCCGTCTCGGGATCCATCACCTGCACTGCGTCACTGTCTGATGCACAGATGTAGACGACGGAGAAATCCTTTGAAAAGGTGATGCCCCGCGGACGTTCGCCGGTTTCAATTGTGCGGACGACTTCAAGCGTTTCAATATCGATCACGCTTATCGTGTCGTCTTTTTCATTGGTCACCCAGATTTCATCCGCCCATGCCGTTGTCGACAGGAATGCGGCGGTCAGTGTGGTGAGGATCGGCAGTTTCATATGTGTCGGTCCCTTCGGTTGTGGTCGATCGGGGGCCAGCCCCCGAACCC
The DNA here is from genome assembly GCA_043585115.1 of Marivita sp. Taxonomy (GTDB): domain Bacteria; phylum Pseudomonadota; class Alphaproteobacteria; order Rhodobacterales; family Rhodobacteraceae; genus Marivita. Next base: position 491,656 of record CP121326.1, on the reverse strand, counting down.
CCGGAGTTTATTTCGCAAGATGAAGAGCAGATCAGTTTTCAAATGCGCGACAGGTGCTTTCGGGCTGGTCCAGTCCGAGTGTGTCAAGTTCGGTGCGCTGGTGCAGAAACCCTTCCAGCGGAGCCTGAGCCACAAGGGCCCGTTCATGAACCAGTGGAATAGGTTGCCGCAACTGGCCGTTCCACGGCCGGAAGGTCAGGGGGCGCCCTTTGAAGCCCGCCAGTTCGAACGCGTCTGAGAGCATGTAGTCCCGCAGCGTTTCGACCTCTGCAGTTCCGGTGCGTGTGACGGCCTCTCCGATGGCGCGCAATGCGGCCCATACGGCATAGTCGCGATCCATCATGGACCGGTCCGCGAGGTCATTAAAGCGGGACTGTAATTGTGCAGCCCCCCATTGTTCGACAACGCGGTGCCACGTGACGGGGCGCAGACCTTCGGATCCGGCAACGGGGCGGGGACGCCATGTGTTGAACGAGATGTAGCGCGCAAAGTCATTGGCGGCGTCGGCGACCAGCAGCACATCATAGTCGCCCAGATCCTGCGTGAAAAGCGGCACCTCTTGTGCCGCGTTGCGACGCATATCGGCGTCGAATGCCCATGTCTTGCGCGCGCCAAAGGACAGGCCGAACTTGGCTGCCGAGCGTTCCAATGTATCGGCCCATGCCTGATCGTCGGAACGTTCCCCAGCGATCAGCGCGATTTCGTTCCAGCGGCGTTTGACGAAGAACTGCATCAATGCGTCGGCTTTCATCGCATAAGAGGGCAGGGTGTGCAGAACCCGCGCCTGGCAGCTCTCATCGCGCAGCGCCACATCAGCGGCGCCTGCGTTGAACAAAAGCGCGGTTGCAGCTTCGGGCAAGTCGGCTGCTGCGAGAACCTGTTCGGCGGGCGCGTCCAGCACCAGAAGATCACTCTCTGCCAAGGCCGCACGCACGGCATCGGGAAAATCACCTTCCGGCGCAACTTCGGTCACGCTTAACGTATATGTCTGGCCCAGGAACCGCCCCGTCGTGATGTTGTCTTCGAGCCCAAGCTCTGCACCGCGCAGGCCCAGATCGTCGGGGACAGGATCAAGATTGGACAAGGTTGGCGGGGCAGGAACGATCTGTTTGAGGTAATGCACATGAATGTCGACCTCGGCCGAAGCGGGTGCCGCCAGAGACGCAGCCACTGCGCAAGCACACGCGATACGTGTCAAAGTCATCAACAGGTCCTCCCGCAGAGACGGTAGACCGAGGCTCAAACGGGGCGAAATACGACCATTGTCTTGCACCAAGACACCTTGAATTGCGGTTTCGCGCCACGAAAGTCCAATACCCGCCGCGATGGGGCGTCGGTACATATCCGGCAAGACACAGATGTGCCTGAGGAGGACCCCATGACCGCTATCTCTTTCAAATCCGCATGCGCGGCTGTCGCCCTGACCGCAATCGCGTCTCTTGTGCAGGCGCATGGCGATGTGGCCCCGCAAGCGGTGGACACGACCGGACTGCCGGAAACCGGCGATGAGTGGCTGACCGAAAACCCGTATCGCGCAGCCGAAGCCGGAGAAGAGGTTTGGGCCCGCGCGGTCGAGATTGGCGCATCCGGATACAATCAGAACTGCGCCCGGTGTCACGGGCTCGAAGTGATCTCGGGCGGTTTGGCTCCCGATCTGCGCTTTCTTGAGGCCGAGGAATATGGCGACGAATGGTATGTCGAGCGGTTCATCTACGGCTACACGCAGAACGGCACCACCAAAATGCCGGCCTTTGGCGAATTGCTGGGCCAAGACGCGGCTTGGGCGATCCGCACCTATATCGAGACACGCCCTGACGATGCCTCGATGGAAGAGGTGTCTGACGAACTCAAAGGGCTGCGCGATCAGATCGCGGGCTATGCCGATAACCCGGCTGACGCTGATGCGGACGCGATCAAGGCCCGTTTGAACGAAATTGCCGCCGGTATCGAAACCCTGTCCGGTGCGCCTGTCGCCGATAGCGCAGCTTACCGCGCAGCCAATCTGATCGACGGCACACAAGAGGCCTATGCCCGTGCCGCCGAGGCCTTGACGATCGGTCTGTCAGCGGCAAACTGAGCGCCATGACCATGTTGGTTCGCGCAAGCATTACCGCAACAGCGCTGGCTTTGGCGACACCCGCCTTGGCCAGCGATCCCTGTGCTGATTACGTACCGCAACCCAAACCGCAGAATGCAGGGCGAGACATTGTCGGTCAGGATATCGACCAGATCATGGAACGGGGATACGCGACCTTTGCGGTCTACGAAGACTATCCGCCCTACAGTTGGGAAGAGGCCGGCCAGCCGCGCGGCATTGATGTCGATATTGCCCGCATCATCGCCGAAGACCTTGGTGTAGAACCGCAATTCAAGTTCATCGCTGCGGGTGAAAACCTTGATGCGGATCTGCGCAACCACATCTGGAAAGGGCCGATTGTCGGGGGGGCTGTGTCGAACGTGATGCTGCGCGTGCCCTATGACAGTGCCTTTAACTGCCGTGTCGAACAGGTGGTGTTCACGGGGCAGTATATGACCGAAAGCATTGCCATTGCCTATTCCGAGGAGGCGTATCCTGATGGCGGCCCGTTGCCTGCGTATTTCCGGTTTGACACGGTTGCGGTTGAAAACGACTCTATTGCCGATTTCTACCTGACCGGGTTTGCAGGTGGTCAACTGGCTGCGGGCGTCCGCCGCTACCCCACGATGCAAGATGCGATGGCGGCTTTGTCCAAGGGCGAGGTGATGGCTGCCATGGGCCCGCGCGCGCAACTTGAATTCGGTGCGACCGAAGGGATTGCCATACATGAACCACCGCTGCCGGGTTTTGCCAAATCCAAATGGGTCCTCGGCACGGGCAGTCATTTCGCCTATCGTGGCCTGAGCTACACGGTAGATGATGCCATTTTTGCCGCCCTCTCTGACGGGCGGATCGCCGCGATTTTCGAAAGCTATGGGCTGACGCACCAGCCTCCAGAAAGATAGTTTTCACGCAAATGTTAATCCATTGGTCTTATATGCCTTGTGGGGTCTAACCCCTAGGCTGACCACCAAAGAAGGATCAGATCCATGCACATGACCGATTCCCGTACGATTGCGGCCAGCCCCGAAGAGGTCTGGAACGCGATCCTGGATCCCAAAGTTCTCAAGCAATGTGTGCCGGGGTGCACCGAAATGAGCGGCAATGCCGACGACGGGTTTGAAGCGACAGTGGTGCAAAAGGTCGGCCCTGTTAAGGCAACCTTCAAAGGCACCGTTGTTTTGTCCGACATGGTGCCAGGGAAATCTCTGACGCTCACCGGCGAAGGCAAGGGCGGTGCGGCTGGCTTTGCCAAGGGCGGAGCCGATGTCAAACTTGCTGCTGTCGAAGGCGGCACGGAACTGCAATACGATGTTGATGCCAAAGTGGGCGGCAAGCTCGCGCAGTTGGGCAGCCGCATCATTGACGGCTTCGCAAAAAAGATGGCTGACCAGTTCTTCAGCAACTTCCAGAGCGCGGTCGAAGGCCCGCAGGACGCCGATGCCGAAGATGGTGACAATGCCGAAACCGGCGAAAAGAAAAAAGGCTGGTTGAAGAAACTCGTTTCTTGATCGCCACAAGTTTCTGAAACACAAACGATATTGAATATCGACGGGAGGAGTTTGATGACAAAGGTAACAATGACGGTAAACGGAAAATCCGTTTCCGGTGAGGTGAAGGGCAACACGCTCTTGACTGAATTCTTGCGCGATGATTTGCGCCTGACAGGAACCCATGTCGGCTGTGATACCTCGCAGTGCGGTGCGTGTGTTGTGCATGTGAACGGCGAAGCCGTGAAATCCTGCACCATGTTCGCCGCCGAAGCAGACGGTGCCGAGGTCAAGACGATCGAAGGCATGGCCAACGCCGATGGCTCGCTCAATGTGATCCAGCAGGCGTTTCAGGAACATCACGGTCTTCAGTGCGGCTTCTGCACGCCGGGTATGGTGATGTCGGCGGCAGCGCTGCTCAAGGAAAACCCCAAGCCGTCCGAGGCGGAAGTGCGGGATTACCTTGAAGGCAATATTTGCCGCTGCACAGGCTACCACAACATCGTCAAGGCAATCATGGCAGCGTCCGGTCAAGACGTCGCTGCCGTCGCCGCAGAATAATCTAGAAACGTAGGGTGTGTGCTTGCACGCACCGCTCCTAGGGAGGAACACCAATATGCCGAAGGATCATGGCATTGGCGCAAGCCCGAAGCGGCGCGAAGACGTCCGCTTTCTGACTGGCGCTGGTAATTATACCGACGACATCAACGTACATGGCCAAGCCTATGTGCACTTCCTGCGCTCGGATGTAGCGCATGGCAAAATCAGCAAGATCGACACCAGCGCGGCCGAAGCCATGCCGGGTGTTGTGCGTATCTTCACCGGTGCCGATTTCGAAGGCGTGGGCGGTCTGCCCTGCGGCTGGCAGGTGACCGACAAGCACGGTGAACCGATGAAGGAACCGGCCCACCCGGTTCTGTGTCAGGGCAAAGTGCGCCATGTCGGCGATCCGATCGCCGCTGTTGTTGCCGACAGCCTCGAAGAAGCGCGCACCGCCGCAGAAGCCATCGAAGTCGATATCGAAGAGCTTCCGGCCGTGGTTGACATGGGCAAAGCGCTCGCAGCAGGCGCCACCAAGGTGCACGACGATCTGGACGACAACCTCTGCTATGACTGGCAGTTCGGGACCGACACAGAAACCACAGACGCCGCGTTCAAAAACGCAGCGCACGTGACGACGCTGGAGCTGGTCAACAACCGTCTGGTTGCCAACCCGATGGAGCCGCGCGTTGCGGTGGGGGATTACTCCCGCGCCAATGACGAACACACGCTCTACACAACCAGCCAGAACCCGCACGTGATCCGCCTTCTGATGGGTGCGTTCGTTCTTGGCATCCCCGAGCACAAGCTGCGCGTTGTGGCGCCTGACGTGGGTGGTGGTTTCGGCACCAAAATCTTCCACTACGCGGAAGAAGCGTTCTGCACATTTGCTGCCAAAGCCTGTAACCGTCCGGTCAAATGGACAGCGACCCGCTCTGAGGCGTTCATGTCAGACGCACATGGCCGCGATCATGTGACCAAGATCGAACTGGCATTGGACAAGGACAACAACTTTGTTGGCGTCCGCACCGACACTATGGCGAATATGGGCGCGTATCTGTCCACATTTGCGTCGTCGGTTCCGACATGGCTGCACGGCACGCTGATGGCGGGTAACTACAAGACGCCAGCCGTTCAGGTGAACGTCAAAGCAGTCTTTACCAACACCGTCCCGGTTGACGCCTATCGCGGTGCCGGTCGCCCCGAAGCGACGTTCCAGTTGGAGCGCGTGATCGATCAGGCCGCGCGCGAATTGAAAGTTGATCCCATCGCGCTGCGCCGTCAGAACTTCATCACGCAATTCCCCTACGCCACGCCCGTCGCCGTCGAATACGACACCGGCGATTACGAAGCGACGATGGCCAAAATGGAAGAGCTGATGGACCTCGACGGCTTCGCCGCCCGTCGCAAAGCCTCTGAAGCCAAAGGCATGCTGCGTGGCCTTGGCGTCAATTGCTTCATCGAAGCATGTGGCATCGCGCCGTCGAACCTTGTCGGCCAGCTCGGCGCACGCGCCGGCCTCTATGACGCCGCAACCGTCCGCGTGAATGCCACCGGTTCTATCTCGGTGATGGTGGGCGCGCACAGCCACGGACAAGGCCATGAAACCGTGTTCCCGCAGGTCGTAGCCGAAATGCTGGGCATTGACGAAGGCATGATCGACATCGTCCACGGCGACACGTCCAAGATCCCCTTCGGCATGGGCACTTACGGGTCTCGTTCGCTGGCGGTCTGTGGTTCTGCGATGGTTCGGGCAACCGAAAAGATCATCAACAAGGCCAAGAAAATCGCCGGTCACCTGCTTGAGGCGTCCGACAGCGATATCGAGCTCAAGGACGGCCAGTTCACCGTCGCAGGCACCGACAAATCGGTCGCTTGGGGTGACGTGACGCTGGCGGCCTATGTGCCGCACAACTATCCGCTCGAAGACATCGAGCCGGGCCTTGAGGAAACGGCGTTCTACGATCCGGCCAACTTTACATACCCAGCGGGCGCCTATGCCTGCGAGGTCGAGCTGGATCCGGAAACCGGCAAAGTGACCATCGAAAAATTCGTCTCTGCGGATGATTTCGGTAACGTCGTGAACCCGATGATCGTCGAAGGCCAGGTCCATGGCGGTATCGCCCAGGGCATCGGTCAGGCGCTCTTGGAAAACTGTGCCTATGACGAAAACGGCCAGCTGTTGTCGGCGTCCTACATGGATTACGCCATGCCGCGTGCGGATGATCTCCCGCACATGGACAACTACGTCGTCGACCATTCCTGCCAGACACCGTGCACTCACAACCCGCTGGGTGTGAAAGGCTGCGGCGAAGCAGGGGCCATCGGCTCGCCACCCACAGTGGTGAATGCGGTGATCGACGCGCTGCACTCGGGTGGGCACACCCATGTCTCTCATATCGATATGCCCGTGTCGCCGTCGCGCGTCTGGGCTGCGATGAACGGCCAGTAAGGAGGGCTTAGGATATGTATAGCTTTGACATTCAACGGCCCACATCTGTGGCTGACGCGGTTGCCGCATTGGCGACGGACGAAGCCCAGCCTCTGGGTGGGGGACAGACATTGATCCCGACGCTGAAACAGCGTCTGGCGGCACCGTCTGTTCTGGTCAGCCTCAGCGGCATTGCCGAAATGAAGGGTGTCTGCACCGGCGACGACGGCGCTCTTTGCATCGGTGGCGGCACGACCCATGCCACCGTTGCCAAAGAGGCATCGGCCTATCCGGGCCTTGCAGCGCTGGCAGGCAATATCGGTGATCCGGCGGTCCGCAATCGCGGCACCATCGGCGGCAGCCTTGCCAACAACGACCCGTCCGCCTGCTATCCGGCAGCGGCACTGGCATCCGGCGCAACGATCGTCACAAACACGCGTTCGATTGCGGCGGATGACTATTTCCAGGGCATGTTCGCAACGGCTCTGAATGAAGGCGAAATCGTCACCGAGGTTCGCTTCCCGGTTCCCGAGAAAAGCGCCTACATGAAGTTCGAGCAGCCCGCGTCGCGCTTTGCGCTGGTTGGCGTATTCGTCGCCAAATACGCCGATGGTGTACGGGTCGCTGTGACCGGCGCATCCGAAGATGGCGTCTTCCGCTGGACCGAGGCAGAGGCGGCATTGTCGTCAAACTTCTCGGCCGATGCGGTACCGGCGGCGCCATCGGGTGACGGCATGATCTCTGACCTGCACGGGTCTGGTGACTACCGCGCGCACTTGGTGGCCGTAATGACCAAACGGGCGGTCGCTGCAGCAAGCTGATTGGCGCGATCACTGAAAACAGAAAGCCCCGGTTTTTGGACCGGGGCTTTCTCGTTTGGGGCGCAGGATGCGTTGACGCGTCGTGATTTTGTGACAACACAAAATCCTGGGGGTTCTACCCCCAGACCCCCGAGGTATTTTTGAACCAGAGAAGATCAGAGGGTTTGGATGTCGCCGTCCGCGTCCACCAGAGTGATGCGGTGCAGGCCCGCTGCCACTTTGAGCCGCCGCAGCCTGTCACGTTCCATGAACACCGCCGCGGTCGAGAGCGCGTCGGCCAGCGTGGCCGAGGGCGCTTCGATGCTGACAGTTGACCAAAGCGGTGTCTCGCCGCGCGGTCCAAGAATATGCGCCCGACCTCCAAGGCTCATCGCGGCAGGGCTTGATGTGGCAATCGCCATATCACGCAACTCGCGCGTGCCCAGATGACCGTGCGTGGGGTCTTCGATCCCCAACGTGAACGGACCGCCCATGGCGGCCTCTTCGCCGATGCTCACCAGCGCGGTCTCGGCGCCGTGTTTGCGCAGCAAGAGCCGCATCACATCCGTCGCAAAGCCTTGGGCGATCCCGTTAAAGGTCAGCGCCTGACCGCTTTGCAGTTCAATCATCCGGTCCGAGAACCGCACGCGGCCCCAACCAAGAGCCGCCTGCGCAGGGCCGGTGTCGCGGCCACGTGCCAGCGCCTCCCAAAGAGGCTGGACCGTGGGGTCGAACAGGCCATCGCTGAGGCGATGGGCCTCGTCTGCATGTGCCATCAATGTCCGCATCAAGGCGTTCGGGTCGCGCAACCGCCCCATCATATTGAGCTTTGACAGATGTGATGTGGGGCGGAACAGGCTGAAGGCCTCTTCGAAATTGACCAGGAGCCGGGGCACGTCGGCCAAAGCTTTTTGGGTCATTTCGCGCGGACCGTGCAATGTAACCGACACGTCTGCCCCAAGGGCCTGACCCGACCACGTATCGGCCTGAGCAAGGGCAGGGGCGCAGGCAAATGCCGCAGCGAGGGATAAAAAGCGACGACGTTTCATTCAGCTGGCACCGTATTGGGATGGCCCAGATTGCGTGGGGCGCGCCGCGCCGCGCGGTCCTTGAGGATCAAGGGCACGCATTGTTCGGCATCATCATGGATGGTGACGCAGTCAAGGCACTGAAAACATTCGGAATACTGGATATTCCCTTTGGGGGTGATCGCCCCGTAATTGCATTTCACCTTACAAAGCTGGCAGGGCGACCCGCATTCCACACGACGCGGAATCCACTTGCGCAGGCGCAATATGCCACCAATGGCCATCAGCGCGCCCAAGGGGCAAAGGTAACGGCAGAAACCTTTGAAGACAAACATGCCAAGCACCAGCCAGAGCGCAGCATAAGCGACATAGTACCATTCGCGGATAAAGAAGGTGGTGATTGCGGTTTTGAAGGGCTCGATCTCGGCGGCCTTGTCCATGTAGCTGGGTGCGAACACCGTCACCGCAACCAACCCTGCCAGTGCCACGTATTTCAACGATTTCAGCCGTGCGTCCCAAAGCGCGTTGGGTTCGATCTTGGGCAGTCGCAAAACCCGGCCCAGATGATGCGCGAATTCCTGCATGGCACCAAAGGGGCAGAGCCAGCCACAAAACAACCCTCGGCCCCAAAGCACAAAGCCAAGGATCACCACGGCCCAGATCAGCAGCGAGAACGGATCATACAGCAGGAAGGCAAAGGATCCGCCCGCCATCGCCGTTTGCAGCGCTGCCAATGGTGTGACGATGGACAGCTGCCCCTGTCCCCACCAGCCGACAAACCCCAGCACCGCAGCAAGAATGGCCAGCCGCACCGGCGTGTAGGCCGCCAATCCCGCCAACCAGCTTTGCGCCCCCCAGAGCAGGAGCACAAGCAGTGTCAGGAAGACTGCCAACACGATCAGATCGCTTTGACGGTTGAGGATCGCCTCTTTCCACGGCGGCAGTTTTTCCACCACGGCAGGGCGCGCATAGAACCTCTCATCCGTCACATGGGTCGCGGCCAGTTGCACCGATCCGATTTCGGGCTGGAACATGCCATGTTCGCGCACAGCCTCGATGGTCAGGGTCCAGTCGCGCGTCGGGTCAAAACCCAACCGTCTGTCGGTGCGCAGGATCATCGCCACACCATCATGCAGTTCATCCGGCACGCCGTCGTTCAATTCGACAAACAGATCCGCATCACGCAGCGCCACCGGAAAGCCGTCTTGTTCCGCACCAATCCAGTCAGGGGCGGTGTTGCGCACAAAATCTTCGGACACCAGACCATGCCGCGCGGTCTCGATCAAAAGGATCGGCTCGTCAAAGGTCGAGATCGACATGAAGTGATCGAGTTCTTCGACGGTATCCTCGTCCAGAAGCACCCGCGCGATGGACGAGGGCCCGACATCCGCGATCCACAGGTCCAGATAGGGCGCATCCGGATCGTCCAGCGCGTCGGGGTCGTCATCATCCCACACGGTGCCTTCGAACAGCGCCTGCACCTCGGCATTGGTCGCCACGCGCCGGGTGATCAGGCCCTGTGTCACCAGATCATCCCATGACAGCACTTCGACATAGTCACGGTCAGGATAGGCGGGCGGGCCTGACGCAATCCCCTGCATCTTTTCGCGCGCCACCTGCAAGGCTGCGGCCAACACCGACTCGTGGGCGATCCGAACCGACGCGGTCGCCTTGGTCACACCGTCAAGATAGACCAGCTGACCGCCACCATCACCCGCACCATAGGGCGTGCCGACAACGAGGGAATCACTGATCGAATGCCCGCGATACTGCTCGAAGAACGCGTGAAACGGCGCCTGACCCAAACCGCTCACAAAGATCGGCTCGTTATGGTCCAGCAACTGCACATCCAGAAACCGCCCGTCCAGATCCAGCACCACCAGCACATTGATCGGCGCGCCGGAAAAGCCGGGCAGGGCGGCCATCGGTTCGGTCTGGAACACATAGCCCGCATGCGCACCGCCCGAATTAAGCAGCTCGTACACCCCGTTGTCGGAAATCTGCGCCCCAAGGCTCATCGGCGCGAAAATCTTCGCCGCGATCTCGTCCTCGGACCACACCTCGGCCAGCGCGCATACCGCACTCACACACCACAACACCGCGGCACATATCGCTCGAAAGCCTCCCATAGCGGCGACCATAGAAGCGCACAGGGCGCCGCCCTATTGGACCTTGGTCCAAGAGCCACCGATCCCCGCGATCCCCTATGCTCTGGACCATGCGCGCACCGGTTCACGTCACCCTGATCTCACTCGTCCTGCTGATCCTCGCATGGAGCGTCGGCGCATGGGCGATGCAGGACCCCGACATCCTGCCCACCCCCATCGTCGTCTGGCAGGTCATCGCCGCCGAAAGCGCGTCCGGAGACCTCTGGTACCACATGGCCAACACCCTGCGCCGCGTCGCACTGGCCTTCGCGCTGGCCATGGCCGTGGGCACCACATTGGGCATCGCCATGGGCCGGTCTGAGCGGCTCAATATGTGGCTCGACCCTTGGGTCACCGTGTTCCTGAACCTGCCCGCGCTGGTGATCATCGTGCTCTGCTACCTCTGGATCGGGCTGAACGAGGTCGCAGCCATCATCGCCGTCGCCCTCAACAAGACCGCCATGGTCACCGTCACGATCCGAGAGGGCGTCCGCACGCTCGACCGCGGCGTGGGTGACATGGCGCAGGTCTACCGCCTGACGCCGATGACCCGCCTGCGCCACATCATCTGGCCGCAACTGGGGCCGTTCGTCGCCACCAGCACCCGCAACGGGCTGGCCGTGATCTGGAAAATCGTGCTGGTGGTCGAGTTCCTCGGCCGCTCCAACGGCGTCGGCTTCCAGATCCACCTCTATTTTCAGCTCTTCGACACCGCGACCGTCATGGCCTACGCGCTGGCCTTCACCGGCGTGATGCTGAGCATCGAATACGGTTTGGTGCAGCAATGGGAACGGCGCTCAAGCGCGTGGCGGCGCGTCTGACACGACAGAGGCTCGCGCTTTTCACGAACCCCAAGAAGTCACCCCCAGCCCGGAACGGGCCAGCGTCCGTCCGCCCCCCGGGCGGGCGCTTCTGCACCGACATCACGCCGAAGAGCCGTTATCCTGAACCAACCGGAGCAGATCGCTCCCCCGTCGCAGCGCCCACCCCGGACGGACGCTGGCCCGTGTCCATGTTGGTATGATGCGCATTGAGTATTGTGTTCGTACTGCGAGCGATCGGGTTGCGACGCGAAGTTATTATTGCTAAAATGAGGCAGAATATAAAGCAAATTGCAAAGTGCGTGTGTACAAGTGCTATGCAAAGAACATCAAAACAGCCGCAATAACCCAATAAAGGCATCAGTCGTCATGTGATCTAACTCGACGAGCGAAAATTGTGTTGGTGAATTCTCCTTAATTGTCTCGGACAAACTTAGTGATGGCAGCTCACGCTATGTGTATTTTCTATCTTGATGCCATGAACAACTGCACCCATCAAAAGTCTATGATACCAGTGCCTATCCATGAACCAAAACAAAGCCATACTATTACGCCAATAGTAAGCACCACCGAGGCGAAAGGAACATTCACCCCAAGGACTTCAAGCGTAGTTTTTCTTGTAATGCATATCCAGCAACAGTTGAGTCGCGCGAGCGTAGATTGCAAAGTTTCTAGCGAATCATCAGTACGATCTGGACTGTCAGATCTCAGTTCATCAATATCTTAGACATCTACTTTTTCTCTAAACGGCTGAATTCAAACATTTGAAGCAACTCAGAAACGACGATTTAAGGGTGTAGTTAGGTGAAACTTCTCGTTCTCCAATTTGACGCTCCCTTTCTACATCTTCATCAGTCCAATGCGTTACGTTTACTAGAAGTTGATACTCTTCTTTGTTGTGTGATGTACCATATTCTGCAAATACATCAGTAACGCCAGCGTCTTGAGCCATTGCAATATCCTTCACGCGGCTATCGCCAACGTAAATCACCTGATCGATCGTAGCTCCTACAGATTTAATAATGTCGCAGAGAGGGTTGTAATCGCCTTGGGTCTTGAGGTTTTGAATTCTGATTGATGGTTGGATCTTATCGAAGCTGTTTCCTCAGGATTTCTGGTCTTGGCGATATAAGTGTCATAATCGTATTCAGTTGGAACAAGTGCGAATAGGTATGTGTCTCCTGCGATTCTGCGAGAATCTCATCAGTCATGGATATGAAGCTATCGGTGCCAGACGTTCAAACCAGGTCAAACAGTGTATTGTCCACGTCGGTTACTAAAACCGAATAGGATTTCTGTCTCTCATTCATGTCAAAGCGCCCTGTTCCTCGAGTCTTGTTTTTTTGTTGGTGTGCCGCTTATTCTCATCAACTTCTCAAGTTTTGCGTGTATTTATCAAAAACGTCGCGCGTTGTTGGAGTTATCTAGCTTTTGCGTATTGAAGGCTCTTACTGTAGAAATGGTCTACGTGGTGAATGTGCTAGCGCAAGGGATGTACCGTAACTTGTCGGACGTTAGCTTCAGGTTAACAGCGGCGTCGTTCAACGTTCAAGGTACAATTAACCGGACAAATGATGTAATGTGAGCTACTTCTGCGTATCCCCATGACCTTCCCTCAAACCCATGCTACACCGCCCCAAACCACACCAAAGGGCACTCCCATGGCCAAGACCCCGACCGGCAAGACACCAGACGGCAAGAACACCTCCGGGCGCGGACAGCGGGACCTTAAGGTCAAGGTGAAGTCCGCGCGGGGGCGCAAGCTCTCCTCGACCCGCTGGCTGCAGCGGCAGTTGAACGACCCTTACGTCAAGCGCGCCCATGCCGAAGGCTACCGGGGCCGCGCCGCCTACAAGATTCTGGAACTCGACGAAAAGTACCGCTTCCTCGTCCCCGGCGCCCGTGTCGTCGATCTGGGGGCTGCCCCCGGTGGTTGGTGTCAGGTTGCCGTCAAACGGGTGAACGCGCTTGGCGAACGGCAGGGCAAAAGGATCGGCACGGTCCTCGGCATCGACCTGCAAGAGATGGAACCGATTGCCGGATGCGAATTGCACCAGCTCGATTTCCTAGACGAGGGCGCGGATGATCAGGTCAAGGACTGGCTGGGGGGCAAGGCTGATGTCGTCATGTCCGACATGGCCGCCTCAAGCTCCGGTCACAAACAGACCGACCACCTGCGCATCATCAACCTGTGCGAAACCGCCGCCTATTTCGCCTTCGACGTTCTCGAAGAGGGTGGCACCTTTGTCGCCAAGGTGCTTGCAGGCGGCGCAGAGGGCGAGCTTCAAAAGTTGCTCAAGCAGCGCTTCACCAAGGTGGTGAACGTCAAGCCGCCGGCCTCCAGATCCGACAGTTCCGAGAAATTTGTCGTCGCGACAGGCTTCAAAGGCTGACCGTACGGATGAACCGTACAACAGAGGCTCTATTGTACGGTCGTTTTGTACGTTTCGACCGTACGAAACGAACGGTTCGCCCGGTCCCGCAGCGCCAAAGCGACGTCCGGCCGCTGCTCCATAGGCTCTGAAAACGCGCGTTCTGACGCGATCTGAAGCTGCTCCTGACGGTGCAATTCGAACAGTTTTGCGCGCCGCGGATCGGCGTGACCTGCGCGCTGCAGGTCGGGATAATGTCGCATAAAGCCTCCCCAGGCGATGTGGCGGTGAGGTGGCCATACCTTTGATTTAAGGCGAATTTATGCCATGTTTTAGGCAGATGGGGCGGGGCGGAAAAGTTTTGGGCATGTCGGGAATCGCATTGCACTTGCACGCGTTTGCACCCAGTCTCGCTGCAAAAGACGAGGGAGGACAGACATGCCACTAGCTATGACCCAAGAGGTCTTTATCACCTGCGCCATCACCGGCTCCGGCAGCACCCAAGACCGCAGCCCCCACGTCCCCCGCTCCCCAAAACAGATCGCCGACAGCGCCATCGCCGCCGCCAAGGCGGGTGCGGCCATCGTGCATTGCCATGTCCGCGATCCCGAGACGGGCGCGCCTTCGCGAAAATGTGAATATTATCGAGAGGTTACGGATCGCATTCGCGATGCGGATGTCGATGTTGTGTTGAACCTGACCGCCGGAATGGGCGGCGATATCACCTTTGGATCCACCAAAAAACCGCTGCCAGTGAACCCCGATGGCACCGATATGGTCGGCGCCGAAGAACGTGTCGCTCACATCGCCGAGTGTCTGCCCGAGATATGCACACTTGATTGTGGAACAATGAATTTCGCCGAAGCCGATTACGTCATGACCAATACCCCCGGCATGCTCCGCGCCATGGGCCAGATGATGACCGATCTTGGCGTCAAACCCGAGATTGAAGCCTTTGACACAGGCCATCTTTGGTTCGCGAAGGAATTGGTGAAAGAAGGCATCCTCAAGGACCCGGCCTTGGTACAGCTCTGCATGGGTGTGCCGTGGGGCGCGCCGAACGACCTCAACACGTTCATGGCAATGGTCAACAACGTGCCGGACACGTGGACGTTCAGCGCGTTTTCACTCGGGCGCAACCAGATGGCCTATGCGGCGGCGGCTGTCTTGGCCGGCGGGCATGTCCGGGTTGGTCTTGAGGACAACCTCTGGCTGGACAAGGGTGTGCTGGCCACCAATGCGCAATTGGTCGAACGCGCGGTTGGGATCGTCGAGGGAATGGGGGCGAAGATCATGGGGCCACAGGCCGTGCGGGACAAACTGGGTTTGATCAAGCAAGCACCGCGGGGCTGAGCCATGGCGGTTATCCTGTGCTACGGTGACAGCAACACTCACGGCACCACGCCTTTGGAAACCCTCGGAGCTTTTGCGCGTCATGCGGATGGTGACCGCTGGCCGGATGTGATGGCTCAGGCCTTGGGGCAGGGCCATACCGTCTTGTCCGAAGGCTTGCCGGGCAGGACAACTGTTCACGACGATCCGATCGAGGGGGGGATGCGCAATGGTTTGACCGTGCTGCCTGCAATTTTGCAAAGCCATGCTCCGATCGATCTGATGGTTCTGATGCTGGGGACCAATGACCTCAAGAACCGCTTTTCCGTAACCGCTTTCGAAATCTCGCGGGCGTTGGAGCGCCTTATCACGGCCACCCGGGCCGAGGCGGTGGTCGCGGATATTCTTCTTGTCGCGCCTGTTCCTGTTCAAGAGGCTGGCGTTCTACGCGACGTCTTCGCGGGTGCCGAAGCGCGGCAGCAGGGTTTGTCGGGCTTCGTTGAAGCGGCTGCGAAACGGCAGGACGTCGGCTTTTTCGATGCCGGATCAGTGGTCACTGTGTCTCCGGTGGATGGCGTTCATTGGGATGCGGCTTCGCATCACGCAATGGGAGCGGCGATGGCAAAAGCAGTTCAGGCCAGGCTATGAGGCATGTGGTTGTGACCGGCGGTGCGTCGGGCCTCGGGCGTGCGATGGCAGAGCGATTTGTGGCAGAAGGTGACCGTGTTGCAATATGTGACGCCGATCCTGTGGCGGTTTCAGCATTTGCTGTGGCGTATCCAGATCACATCGCTTGTGTGGCGGATGTGACCGACGAAGCGCAGATGCAGGCATTCTTTGATCAGATTGACGCGTCGTGGACCCGTGTCGATGTGGTCTGCGCCAATGCCGGAACCGGCGGTCCGGCGGGGCGGATCGAAGACCTGACTCTCGCAGATTGGAGCCGTTGTATCGCGGTCAATCTTTCGGGATCGTTTCTGACCTGCCGTTGGGCCGCAGGCCGTATGCGTGAGGCAGGAGCCGGATTGATTGTGTTGACGTCTTCCACGGCTGGGCAGTTTGGGTATCCTCTAAGATCGCCTTATGCCACTGCCAAATGGGGCATCGTTGGTTTGACCAAGACGCTTGCGATGGAGCTTGGCCCGGCAGGGGTGCGGGTCAATGCGATTTGTCCCGGCGCGGTTGAAGGGGACCGTATGGATCGGGTCGTTGCGATGGAAGCCGCAGCGTCGGGTGAAACCGAAGAAGCTGTGCGGGCACAATACGTCAAAGGCGTATCGATGCGAACCTGGGTGACGGCGCAAGACGTGGCTGAAACTGTGCTTTGGCTCGCCTCGCCGCAGGCCAAACGCATATCCGGCCAGATCATGGCCATCGACGGACATACGGAGACTTTGACACCATGACAAAGATAGCGGCCATCATCGGAGGTGGCGTGATTGGCGGTGGTTGGGCCGCGCGATTTGCCCTCATGGGATGGGACGTGTGGGTCTTTGACCCCGATCCGGAAGCCGAGCGTAAAATCAGTGAAGTGATGGCAAATGCGGCGCGCGTATTGCCCATGCTTTACGAAGCCCCGATGCCGCCGCGTGGCGCGATCACCTATGTCGGGTCGTTGGCCGAAGCGGTTTCAAGTGCTGTGTGGATTCAGGAAAGCGTGCCAGAGCGTTTGGACATCAAACACAAAGTGCTGGCAGAGATCCAGGCCGCCTGTCCTAAAGACGCGGTGTTGGCGTCCTCGACCTCTGGGTTCAAGCCGTCCGAGTTGCAGGAGGGTGCGGTGCGCCCCGGTCAGATCATGGTCGCACATCCGTTCAACCCGGTTTATCTGCTGCCATTGATCGAACTGGTGCCAAGTGCGATGTCGGACGCCTCGATCGTGACCCGTGCCAAAGAGATTCTGATCGAAATTGGCATGTATCCGCTGCATGTGCGCGCCGAGATCGATGCGCATATCGCAGATCGGTTTCTTGAAGCCGTCTGGCGCGAGGCGCTTTGGCTGGTCAAGGACGGCATCGCCACAACCGAAGAAATCGACAACGCGATCCGTTACGGGTTTGGATTGCGATGGGCGCAGATGGGGTTGTTCGAGACCTATCGCGTCGCTGGTGGTGAGGCCGGGATGCGGCACTTTATGGCGCAGTTCGGCCCGTGTTTGCAGTGGCCGTGGACAAAGCTGATGGACGTGCCCGAATTCACCGACGATTTGGTCGACCTGATCGCGGGCCAGTCGGATGCGCAGTCAGGGCATATGGGAATTCGCGATCTCGAACGGCTGCGTGACAATAACCTGGTCGCCATTCTGCGGGCGTTGAAACAGCAAGGTGCGGCGGCGGGCAAGCTTATCTATGATCACGACGCCCGTTTGCGCGGGCCTTTGGGGGATGCCGTGCCTTTGGTGACGGTGCGCCGCGTTGTGCCGGTCGATTGGACAGACATCAACGGACACATGAATGAGGGCCGATACGGCCAGGTGTTCAGCGACGCGTCAGAAGAGCTGATGACCCATATTGGCGCAGATCGAGAGTATATCGAGGCGGGCAACAGCTATTTCACAGCTGAAACGACGATCAAATACCTGAACGAAACCCATGCGGGTGAAGATATCTATATCACGACGCGTGTGGTGATGGGGCAGGGCAAAAAGCTCAAGCTTTGGCACCAGATGCACCGCGCGTCCGATGATGATCTGCTCGCGACCTGTGACCAATTCCTCCTGCACGTATCGCTCGAAACCCGTCGATCGTGTCCGCCTTTGCCGCATGTTCTTGAGGCTGTTGAAGCGTTGGCGGCGCAACACGCAGAGGCTGAGACATGAATTTCGGGCTGAGTGACGAGCAAGAGATGATTGTCTCTACCGTGCGCGACTTTGTCGAACGCGAGATATATCCGCATGAAGCCGAGGTGGAACGCACCGGTGAAGTGCCGCATGGTATCGCTGAAGATATCAAACGTAAGGTGATCGAGCTTGGCTTTTACGCCTGCAACTTCCCTGAAGAGGTTGGGGGCGCTGGCCTGTCGCATGTCGATTTCGCTTTGGTCGAACGCGAGTTGGGGCGCGGATCCATGGCGCTGACGCATTTCTTCGGGCGCCCGCAAAACATCCTGATGGCCTGTGAGGGGGACCAAAAAGACCGGTATCTGCTGCCTGCGGTGCGGGGCGAGCGGATGGATGCGTTGGCGATGACCGAACCGGAGGCCGGGTCGGACGTGCGGGGGATGTCTTGTACCGCGCGGCGGGATGGTGGCGATTGGGTGCTCAATGGCACCAAGCATTTCATCTCCGGCGCGGATCACGCGGATTTCTTTATCGTGTTCGTTGCAACCGGTGTGGATGACACACCGAAAGGGCCCAAAAAGCGGATCACATGTTTCCTAGTGGATCGCGGCCACACCGGTTTCACGGTGCGAGAGGGGTATAAATCGGTCAGCCACCGGGGTTACAAAAACTGTATTCTCGAATTCGATGATTGCCGCTTGAGCGATGCCCAGGTTTTGGGGGCAGTCGATGGCGGATTTGAGGTGATGAACACCTGGCTTTATGCCACGCGTATCACAGTTGCCACGATGTCGGTGGGCCGCGCGCGTCGGGTGTTCGATCATGCCCTGTCCTACGCAGCCGAGCGCAAACAGTTCGGGCAACAGATCGGCAAGTTTCAAGGCGTGAGTTTTCAGATCGCCGATATGATCACTGAAATTGACGCCGCCGACTGGCTGACCTTGGCAAGCGCGTGGCGACTGGATCAAGGCCTTCCGGCAAATCGTGAAATCGCCAGTGCCAAGCTTTATGCAACCGAGATGCTGGCACGGGTGACCGACGCAACGTTGCAGATCCATGGTGGTATGGGGCTAATGGACGACTACCCGATTGAGCGCTTCTGGCGCGATGCCCGGGTCGAGCGGATTTGGGACGGGACGTCAGAAATCCAGCGTCATATCATCAGCCGCGATTTACTAAGGCCATTGGGGGCCTGATGATCGCCATTCGTTTTTTCTTAACGTCCCCAACAGATTCTTCGGAGAAGAATCTGGGGCCGCTCCAGAAAATTCTGGGGGGTTGGGCAGGGCCAAATGGCACCGAACACAAGAGGCAACCTGTGTGACCAAGACCCGCCTCGAAAGACTGTTCTGCCCGGCATCGGTTGCAGTGGTTGGCGGCGGCGCTTGGTGTCGGTCGGTTCTGAAAGCGCTGGCGAATTTTGGCTTTGTCGGGCCCGTCTGGCATGTACACCCGACCGCAGATGGCGCTTTTCGCGCAGTGTTCGACCTGCCAACAGCCCCTGATGCCTGTTTCATTGGTGTAAACCGCAATGCCACCATCGATTGCCTGCGGGCGCTTTCGGAAAAAGGGGCTGGGGGCGGGGTTTGCTTTGCGAGCGGCTTTGCCGAGACAGGCGACGGTGCCGTCCTCAATGCCGCTTTGATCGAGGCTGCAGGCGACATGGCCATCGTGGGGCCCAACTGCTACGGATTTGTGAATGCGCTCGACACTGTCGCGCTCTGGCCGGACGTGCACGGCTTGGTCCCTGTGACGTCCGGCGTGGCCATCCTGACCCAGAGTTCAAACATTGCATTGAACCTGTCGATGCAAAAGCGTGGCCTGCCGATTGGCTTTCTGGGAACCGCGGGCAATCAGGCGCAAACCGGCCTGAGCACAATGGCACAGCACTTGTTGCGCGATTCGCGGATCACAGCGCTTGGCTTGCACATCGAAGGGGTCGGGGACCTGAACGCCTTGCAAGCGCTCATGGTCGAGGCGCACCGTTTGGGCAAGCCAGTTATTGCTCTGAAATCCGGTCGGTCCGAAGCGGCGCAAACCGCAGCTTTGTCACATACGGCGTCACTCGCCGGATCTGACGCCGGGGCGAATGCGCTTTTTGCCCGATTGGGCATTCTGAGGGTTCGATCATTGGATGCTTTGATCGAGGCTCTGAAACATGCGCATCTTTATGGTCAGGTTGCCGCGGGTGAGATTGCGTCCTTGTCCTGTTCGGGTGGAGAGGCAAGCCTGATGGCAGATGGTGGAGAGGCACGAGGCTTGGGCTTTGCGCGTTTGACGCCAGAGCAAGACGCTGCGCTGGAATCCGAGTTGGGCCCATTGGTCACCCGTGCAAACCCGCTCGACTATCACACCTTTATTTGGAACGATCTGTCGAAGATGGCCAAGGTCTATACTATTATGGCCTGCGGCCCTGCGGCGATGACGGTGATTGTGGTCGACATGCCCCGCGCGGACCGGTGTGATACCGATGCGTGGGAATGCGTGGAAACTGCCGCTGTGATGGCTCGAAAGGCCACCGGTAAGCCAATTGCCCTTTTGACAACGTTGTCTGACTCCTTGCCCGAAGATATGAGTGACCGTCTTATGTCGGCAGGCATCCTGCCGTTGCACGGATTGGATGCTGCCTTGGATGCTCTTGCCGTGATTTATGCAAACCGCTCCGATCCCGATCCCGGACGCCGCATTGTTTGCCCGGGGCATATCGGGATGACACACAGTCTGGATGAAGGGGCTGCAAAAGAAAAGCTTTCTGCATACGGCCTTGATGTTCCGTGCCGCGCAACGGCTTCGGGTGTCGATGCCGCGGTCGAGGCTGCGATGTCTTTACTTCCGGTTGCTTTGAAAGCGCGCGGCGTCGCACATAAAACCGATATCGGTGGTGTTGCGCTTGGTCTGTCAACGAAAACGGCTGTCCTCGAAGCCGCGACCCAGATGGGTTGCGATGACTTCTATATAGAAGAGATGATCGCCGATCCGATTGCTGAGCTGTTGGTGGCGATCCTTGCAGACCCCGCACATGGTTACGTGCTGACGCTTGGGGCAGGGGGGGTGATGACCGAGCTTTGGCAGGACACGACCCATGTGTTGGTGCCTGCCACGGACCAGGATATTAGGTCCGCGTTGGAACGTCTGCGCATTGCCCCGCTTCTGCGGGGCTATAGGGGCAAACCCGCGGCCAATATAGAGGCAGTCGTTGCTGCGGTGATGGCCATTCAAAACTATGTGCTTGGCGCTGACGGTCGTGTCGCCGAGATTGAGATCAACCCGTTACTCGTCACCCCGACGCGTGCGGTCGCTGCAGACGCCTTGATCCGAGAGGAACCTTAATGGACAGCCCCCTTCACGTCACCCGCGACGGCCACATTCTTGAGGTCGTGCTTAACCGTCCCAAAGCCAATGCCATCGATCTGGAAACCAGCCGCGTTATGGGACAGGTGTTCCAGTCCTTCCGCGATGATCCGGAACTGCGCGTTGCCATCATCACGGGGGGCGGCGACAGATTCTTTTGCCCCGGATGGGATCTCAAGGCTGCGGCAGATGGCGACGCGGTTGATGGGGACTACGGAGTTGGCGGCTTTGGCGGATTGCAGGAATTGCGCGATTTGAACAAACCGGTGATCGCCGCCGTGAACGGGATTTGCTGTGGAGGCGGCTTTGAGCTGGCGTTGAGCGCGGACATTATCCTTGCTGCCGATCATGCCAGCTTTGCACTGCCTGAAATCCGGTCCGGGACCGTGGCGGATGCCGCATCTGTCAAACTCCCTAAACGTATCCCGCATCACATTGCGATGGAAATGCTTCTGACGGGGCGATGGCTGGATGTGGAGGAAGGCGCGCGATGGGGATTTGTGAACCATGTGTATCCCGCAGCCGACCTGATGGCTGAGGCCCGCAAACTGGCAATGCTTTTGGCGTCCGGTCCTCCGTTGGTCTACGCCGCGATCAAAGAGATTGTGCGGGAGGCAGAAGACAAGAGTTTTCAGGATACGATGAACCGCATCACCAAACGTCAGTTCCCGACTGTGGACAAACTTTACGCGTCCGAAGATCAGTTGGAGGGCGCCAAAGCCTTCGCCGAGAAACGTGATCCTGTTTGGAAAGGGCGCTGAGTCTGGGTGAGTCTCGGCTGAAACTGCGCTTTACCTCGGGGCATGTGTGGGTAAACATGTGGATAACTTCAGGTGACGGGGTAGGGACGTACCCCACACCCATATTGTTATGAGTGTTAGCGTCGAAGGACGTTAATAAAATATATTAAAATCAGATACTTGATTGAATTATCGCTCTTTTTCCCATTTTCTTTATTTTTGAGCTTGCGGAGTTTGTTTGGTGACTCTAAATACCCCTTCACCGGCGGCGCTGAGGTGTTTGTTGGGACGCGGGGTTGGCGGTTGGTTGAGAGGCTGTCGCGGACGATGCGGATAATTCAGGGGTATATCAGGGCGGCGCGCCGGAAGTTTAGGGCGCACTGGTCTGGTTTTTGTCTCTGGGTTGCTCTTTGACATTGATAATATCTGAAGAGATATGCGGGCGGTTTGGTTTGTTTCGACGAACGGACGTCTGTATATCACGCTCTTAGCGTTACTCTTTGTTTTGGGTTGGGGTCGATGATCCTGCACTCAAGTAGCGAAGCGGTAGTGCGATGATGGAGTGTCAGCTTCACTGTTTGTACGGTTCTTCGGTACCTTTGGTACTGAAGCACATACAAACGGAGAAAAACGCCGAATGATGTCAGTAATGTCATTTGGTGGATGTGCAGAGGTTCGAACGTCAAGAAGGCTATTATGTAGTCTTTCAACTTGAGAGTTTGATCCTGGCTCAGAACGAACGCTGGCGGCAGGCCTAACACATGCAAGTCGAGCGAGACCTTCGGGTCTAGCGGCGGACGGGTTAGTAACGCGTGGGAACATACCCTTTACTAAGGAATAGCCACTGGAAACGGTGAGTAATACCTTATACGCCCTTCGGGGGAAAGATTTATCGGTAAAGGATTGGCCCGCGTTAGATTAGATAGTTGGTGGGGTAATGGCCTACCAAGTCTACGATCTATAGTTGATTTGAGAGGATGATCAGCAACACTGGGACTGAGACACGGCCCAGACTCCTACGGGAGGCAGCAGTGGGGAATCTTAGACAATGGGCGCAAGCCTGATCTAGCCATGCCGCGTGAGTGATGAAGGCCTTAGGGTCGTAAAGCTCTTTCGCCTGTGAAGATAATGACTGTAGCAGGTAAAGAAACCCCGGCTAACTCCGTGCCAGCAGCCGCGGTAATACGGAGGGGGTTAGCGTTGTTCGGAATTACTGGGCGTAAAGCGCGCGTAGGCGGACATTTAAGTCAGGGGTGAAATCCCGGGGCTCAACCCCGGAACTGCCCTTGATACTGGGTGTCTTGAGTTCGAGAGAGGTGAGTGGAATTCCGAGTGTAGAGGTGAAATTCGTAGATATTCGGAGGAACACCAGTGGCGAAGGCGGCTCACTGGCTCGATACTGACGCTGAGGTGCGAAAGTGTGGGGAGCAAACAGGATTAGATACCCTGGTAGTCCACACCGTAAACGATGAATGCCAGTCGTCGGGTAGCATGCTATTCGGTGACACACCTAACGGATTAAGCATTCCGCCTGGGGAGTACGGTCGCAAGATTAAAACTCAAAGGAATTGACGGGGGCCCGCACAAGCGGTGGAGCATGTGGTTTAATTCGAAGCAACGCGCAGAACCTTACCAACCCTTGACATCCTGTGCTACATCCAGAGATGGATGGTTCCCTTCGGGGACGCAGTGACAGGTGCTGCATGGCTGTCGTCAGCTCGTGTCGTGAGATGTTCGGTTAAGTCCGGCAACGAGCGCAACCCACATCTTTAGTTGCCAGCAGTTCGGCTGGGCACTCTAGAGAAACTGCCCGTGATAAGCGGGAGGAAGGTGTGGATGACGTCAAGTCCTCATGGCCCTTACGGGTTGGGCTACACACGTGCTACAATGGTAGTGACAATGGGTTAATCCCCAAAAGCTATCTCAGTTCGGATTGGGGTCTGCAACTCGACCCCATGAAGTCGGAATCGCTAGTAATCGCGTAACAGCATGACGCGGTGAATACGTTCCCGGGCCTTGTACACACCGCCCGTCACACCATGGGAGTTGGGTTCACCCGAAGGCCGTGCGCCAACCTTTCGAGGAGGCAGCGGACCACGGTGAGCTCAGCGACTGGGGTGAAGTCGTAACAAGGTAGCCGTAGGGGAACCTGCGGCTGGATCACCTCCTTTCTAAGGATGATCCTAGATTTTGATGAGATGCCAACGCGCTCAAGTAGCGAAGCGGTAGCGCATCAAACATGGATCACTTAGCAGATGGCTTCTCAAGGCCATCATAATCAGGGCTTATATAAGTCACTGTTGAACCGAACCGTCCTCATATCTCTTCAGAACACAGTACGAGCCGCCGGTTCGTAACGAAATGGTACTGCCATTCTACCGGGTGCCTCCCCGCGCATTTGCCTGCAAATACGCTTGGTCGCACTCAGCGAATTGGCTGGGACCAATTCACTGGGGTCGGTAGCTCAGGTGGTTAGAGCGCACGCCTGATAAGCGTGAGGTCGGAGGTTCAAGTCCTCCTCGACCCACCATTAATCGGGTGTTCGCATCTGGTGATTGCGCCTGGCATGGCAAGTGCTGGGGCATGTTTTGCGCCCAGCATGGCAAGTGAGCGCTGCATGACACTTTCTTTGAAAGTGCATGATCTCGCGCGCCCACAAAATTGCTGGGACAATTTTGTGGGGCCTTAGCTCAGCTGGGAGAGCGCCTGATTTGCATTCAGGAGGTCAGGAGTTCGATCCTCCTAGGCTCCACCATTCATTCCGGCGGCGCAGCCTTAAATTTGATCCGGGGGATCAAATTTAGGAATGAATGCCAAGCAGCTATGCTGCGCGGCAGGCCGAGAAGGGCCAGCGGATTGAAGGTGGCTCCACCAAGTACGCAGAACAATCGTTTTGATTAGATCAGCAAGCACTTTATGAGTGTTTGCTCGTCCAATCGGACGTATCCGATG
The DNA here is from genome assembly GCA_043585115.1 of Marivita sp. Lineage (GTDB taxonomy): Bacteria > Pseudomonadota > Alphaproteobacteria > Rhodobacterales > Rhodobacteraceae > Marivita. The sequence goes on along the minus strand of CP121326.1, from coordinate 466,796 downwards.
ATCGCAAGGTCATCGATTGACATCGTTTAGAGAGATACAAAATCAACTATGTTTGATTGCCGCGAGTGTGCGGTGATCTCATGTGGTCTTGGCCTTCTGGCCGAGAGGTGACGCACTGGTCTAGCCGGCCGGTGGATCATATCCCATGTGAAACGAACATACGTTGTCCAAGTCAAGTACACTAACCCGTCACTGTTTTTACGAAAACAGTGACAACGATTTGGCCGTCCTCGATGGACGGGTAAATCGTAAAAGTTCCTGAGCAATCAGGAGCGGGAAAAAGTGACTTTTGATCGGAAGGATCAACAACTGTGCTCAAGTAGCGAAGCGGTAGCGCCTCGTTACGAGAACGGTTTTGTTCTTTCTGGATCAAATCAAGCGCGAGAAGGGCGTTTGGTGAATGCCTAGGCAGTAAGAGGCGATGAAAGACGTGATACTCTGCGATAAGCCATGAGGAGCTGAGAATAAGCTTTGATCCATGGATTTCTGAATGGGGCAACCCACTTGATTGTGTTCAGTTATCGCGCAGCGATACCCACTCCGTGCCTGCTCAATGCAGGTACACCGATCCTTTGGATCGGCACTGGTGTGGGGATCATATGTTGCGCGGCTATCTGGATGCAAAACCAAGTACTTATAGACTGAATACATAGGTTTATAAGAGCGAACCCGGGGAACTGAAACATCTAAGTACCCGGAGGAAAGGACAGCAATAGCTACTCCCCTAGTAGTGGCGAGCGAACGGGGACCAGCCGAGCTTTGAGTGTGACTAGAATGTGCTGGAAAGCACAGCCATAGCGGGTGACAGCCCCGTATAGGAAGCATGATAAGACGTATCAAGTAGGGCGGGACACGTGAAATCCTGTCTGAAGATCGGAGGACCACCTTCGAAGGCTAAGTACTCCTTACTGACCGATAGTGAACCAGTACCGTGAGGGAAAGGTGAAAAGCACCCCGACGAGGGGAGTGAAACAGTACCTGAAACCGAACGCCTACAATCAGTCGGAGCCTCCTTGCGAGGTGACGGCGTACCTTTTGTATAATGGGTCATCGACTTGGTCTATCTAGCAAGCTTAAGCCGTTAGGTGTAGGCGCAGCGAAAGCGAGTCTTAATAGGGCGCATGAGTTAGATGGATCAGACCCGAAACCGAGTGATCTAGGCATGGCCAGGTTGAAGGTTGGGTAACACCAACTGGAGGACCGAACCCACATCCGTTGAAAAGGATCGGGATGAGCTGTGCCTAGGGGTGAAAGGCCAATCAAACTCGGAGATAGCTGGTTCTCTGCGAAATCTATTTAGGTAGAGCGTCATCCGAATACCCCCGGGGGTAGAGCACTGGATGGGTAATGGGGCCCCACAGGCTTACTGATCCTAACCAAACTCCGAATACCGGGGAGTACTAGATGGCAGACACACTGCGGATGCTAACGTCCGTAGTGGAGAGGGAAACAACCCTGACCTACAGCTAAGGCCCCCAATTCATGGCTAAGTGGGAAAGCAGGTGGGACGACCAAAACAACCAGGAGGTTGGCTTAGAAGCAGCCATCCTTTAAAGATAGCGTAACAGCTCACTGGTCTAAATAAGTTGTCCTGCGGCGAAGATGTAACGGGGCTCAAGCCATGAGCCGAAGCTTAGGATGCACATAGTGCATGGTAGCAGAGCGTAGTGTGACATTAGACTTCGTCTTATTCTGGTTTTTTGTATTGCCGCATTGGTTCCGAGGGTGTTCGCACTCAAGTAGCCGAAGGCGGTAGTGCGCAAAAGAAGTCAGAATAGACAAAGTCTATTCTGTGAAGCCGGCGCGTGAGCGATCCGGTGGAGAGATCACTAGCGAGAATGATGACATGAGTAGCGACAAAGAGTGTGAGAGACACTCTCGCCGAAAGTCCAAGGGTTCCTGCTTAAAGCTAATCTGAGCAGGGTAAGCCGGCCCCTAAGCCGAGGCCGAAAGGCGTAGGCGATGGGAACCACGTTAATATTCGTGGGCCAGATGGAAGTGACGGATTGCGAAGATTGTTCCTCCTTATCGGATTGGAGGGGCCGTTCAGCAGTTCCTGGAAATAGCTCCATCATCAGACCGTACCCTAAACCGACACAGGTGGACTGGTAGAGCATACCAAGGCGCTTGAGAGAACGATGTTGAAGGAACTCGGCAAAATACCTCCGTAAGTTCGCGAGAAGGAGGCCCGGTTCCTAGGCAACTAGGGGCTGGGGGCACAAACCAGGGGGTGGCGACTGTTTATTAAAAACACAGGGCTCTGCGAAGTCGCAAGACGACGTATAGGGTCTGACGCCTGCCCGGTGCCTGAAGGTTAAAAGGAGGGGTGAGAGCTCTGAATTGAAGCCCAGGTAAACGGCGGCCGTAACTATAACGGTCCTAAGGTAGCGAAATTCCTTGTCGGGTAAGTTCCGACCTGCACGAATGGCGTAACGACTTCCCCGCTGTCTCCAACATCGACTCAGCGAAATTGAATTGCCTGTCAAGATGCAGGCTTCCCGCGGTTAGACGGAAAGACCCCGTGCACCTTTACTACAGCTTCGCACTGGCATCAGGATTGTGATGTGCAGGATAGGTGGTAGGCTTTGAAGCAGGAACGCCAGTTTCTGTGGAGCCTCCCTTGAGATACCACCCTTCGCACTCTTGATGTCTAACCGCGGTCCGTTATCCGGATCCGGGACCCTGCGTGGCGGGTAGTTTGACTGGGGCGGTCGCCTCCTAAAGCGTAACGGAGGCGCGCGAAGGTTGGCTCAGAGCGGTCGGAAATCGCTCGTTGAGTGCAATGGCAGAAGCCAGCCTGACTGCGAGACTGACAAGTCGAGCAGAGTCGAAAGACGGCCATAGTGATCCGGTGGTCCCAAGTGGGAGGGCCATCGCTCAACGGATAAAAGGTACGCCGGGGATAACAGGCTGATACTGCCCAAGAGTCCATATCGACGGCAGTGTTTGGCACCTCGATGTCGGCTCATCTCATCCTGGGGCTGGAGCAGGTCCCAAGGGTACGGCTGTTCGCCGTTTAAAGAGGTACGTGAGCTGGGTTTAGAACGTCGTGAGACAGTTCGGTCCCTATCTGCCGTGGGTGTAGGATACTTGAGAGGAGTTGCCCCTAGTACGAGAGGACCGGGGTGAACGATCCACTGGTGGACCTGTTGTTGCGCCAGCAGCAGTGCAGGGTAGCTATGATCGGAAAGGATAACCGCTGAAGGCATCTAAGCGGGAAGCCCCCCTCAAAACAAGGTATCCCTGAGGGCCGTGGTAGACCACCACGTCGATAGGCCGGAGGTGTAAGCGCAGCAATGCGTTCAGCTGACCGGTACTAATGGCCCGATAGGCTTGATTTGATCCAGTAAAAACAAAACCGTGGAATAGCAAAACACCGCTACCCACTCCTGGACCAACGACCAAAAGCACTACACCAAAACAAAGCGTACTGACTTGGACAACACTTGATTTTGACCCGGCGCTCTCACAACGCGCCTGGGGGATTTTATTCGGTTTGGTGGTCATAGCGTGAGCAAAACACCCGGTCCCTTTCCGAACCCGGCCGTTAAGTGCCACCGCGCCAATGGTACTGCGACTCAAGTCGTGGGAGAGTAGGTCACCGCCAAACCTAATAAAATCCCCAAAACTCTCATAACGAATACATCAAATAGACACTCTGTCGCGGGGTGGAGCAGCCCGGTAGCTCGTCAGGCTCATAACCTGAAGGTCGTAGGTTCAAATCCTACCCCCGCAACCAATAAAACATTCCAATACGACAGCGATACCTCCTAATTCCATCAGGCCTTCCCTGCCGGCGAAATAGCATAGTAAACAACGCCTGACACCCTTCAGCCTCGCTGACCCAGCAGCCACAATTCCCGTAGGCTGAATTACGACGCTTCGGGCGATCGGCTTCTTATCTATCACCAAAAGCATCGTCCGATACGTTTTGCTTTCTTGCTGTCTGGTTAGATATCTTCCGCGCTTTTTTTGGGCTTTTGGGGGAGCCAATATGCGAACTTTCGCTTGTCAGATGTTTATCCGTTGACCGTCTGTGTTGATTTGTATTTCCATTAATCTACCTAAGGGGGTGTTCCGTACTGAGTTGGTGACCATCTAATGGTCGAAAATCGCTGTCAAAAGACGGAGGATTAAGCTCATGAGCCACTCAAACAGGCTTCACGTTCTAATAATAGAAGACCGCACTCTGGTTTCTGATCTTCTTTCGATGAGTCTGGAAGATACAGGTGATTTTGACACCGTATCCGTTCCGACAATCAAAAGTGCTCTTGAAGCTAAGGCAGATAAAGATTTTGACTTGGTTATGTTGGAAACCAGTCTGGAAAATCCCGTTCAAATTCGAGATGTTCAGGAGGTTGTGCAGCAATTTGATCCGGCAAGAGTTGTGCTTTTTGGCAGGTCTATCGTACCGATGTTTGTTCAAAACTGTTTGGACATCGGTGTGGCTGGCTTAATACCAAGGCAATTCTCGCTGGAAGCGCTTATTCTGGCTTTGAAATTGATCCATACTGGACAACGGTTCATTCCGAGTGAACAGCAAATGGCGGCCGTGTCCGACGAAACCCTGGACCGGTATTCGTTGTCGCGCAAAGAATTCGATGTGTTGAAAAAACTCACCGAGGGTCTGTCAAACAAGGACATTGTGCGGATTTTGGGGCTGTCGGAAACCACGGTGAAAATGCGTGTCCGGTCAATATGTAAGAAGCTTGGCGCCGCAAACCGCACGCAGGCTTTGATCTACGCCCAAAGGCATGGGCTGATATGATGTTTCGAGGCATCGTAGGTCGGTAATCTGGACAATTCCCTCAGGATACCTCATTTCTGGGGCCTCATTCGCTCTGGCTTAGGACATCTTTATGGCTGACGGTACATTTGCAGTTCTTCTTTTCGTTCTTGGGATGACAGATATGGGCATGAACCATTGCGGATCGGCGGCTGGCTGTTTGGGGAAATCTGACGCGACGCCACGGTTCTCGATCTCGGGGGGAGAAGTTCTGGAACGGCGGGCGACCCCGGCAGCTGAGGTGTATTTGCGCTACGATCTTGGCCAAATGCGGGGGCCGTTCGGAGCCGCTGCGGGCTTGTCGGTTGGAGAGGCGGGTGAAACTTGGGCCGGATTTGGTGCGACCTACACGGTCCCGTTTGGTCGGAGCGGCGCCTATGCCGAACTCCATGCAATGCCGGGCGTATATTTCGACAATGGGGGATTTGACCTTGGCGGCACTGTCGCGTTCCGCTCGGGTGTCGAATTGGGGTATGAAACGTCCAGAGGGTGGCGGGTCGCACTGACCTATGACCATCGCTCGAATGCCGGGATCTATGAAGAAAATCCCGGCATTGAGACGGTCCAGTTCAAGGTCTCGGTTCCTTTGAACTAGCTCGTCACCGCAAACGCAGTTCGCTTTTCGCGTCGAACAGATACATATGTTCAGGATCGACCACGACATCGACCTGATCGCCGATGGCCGACCGATGATCTCCGCGTTCTTCGACGATGATCTTTTCGCCATCGGCACCAATGAGATGCACATAGGATACGCCGCCCAGACTCTCTGTCAGATCGACACGGTGCGATGTTCCGGGGGTCAAAGCGAGGTGCTCCGGGCGTAAGCCTATCAAGACCTCTTGCCCATCCTGCGCTGATCCAGTTTTGGGCACCGCATGCGCAAGACCTTTGGACACAACCTCATCGCCTTTGACCGTCCCGCGCACGAAATTCATGGACGGAGAACCAATAAAGCCTGCAACGAACCGGTTGTCGGGATCGCGGTACAGGTCCATGGGCGCGCCCACCTGTTCGATGCGACCGGCGCGCAGCACCACAATCTTGTCTGCCAATGTCATGGCTTCGACCTGATCGTGGGTCACATAGATCATCGTTGCGCCGATTTCTTTGTGCAGGCGCGCGATCTCGACCCGCATCTCGACCCGCAATTCGGCATCAAGGTTCGATAGCGGTTCGTCGAACAAAAACACCTCCGGGCCGCGCACGATCGCACGACCGATTGCCACGCGCTGACGTTGACCGCCAGACAACGCCTTTGGTTTGCGTTTGAGATACTCGTCCAGCTTCAGGATGCGACTTGCTTCGGCCACTTTGGTTTTGATCTCGGATGCGGGGTGTCCGGTCATTTTAAGGCCGAACCCCATATTCTCTTCGACGGTCATGTGCGGATAAAGCGCGTAGGTCTGAAAGACCATCGAGACACCGCGATCGGATGGGTCAAGGCGCGTTACATTGCGGGATCCGATCTGGATTTTGCCTTCAGTCGTTTCCTCTAACCCTGCCACCATCCGAAGCAAGGTGGACTTGCCGCAACCGGACGGACCGACAAAGACGCAAAACTCGCCATCTGATATTTCAAGGTCAACTCCGTGAATGACCTGCGTGTTGCCATAACGTTTTATGACGGATTCAAGTGTCACTCCGGACATGGGCTGTCTCTCCGTTTCTGGTGGTAGCGGCCGATGATGACGTGCGCGGGAACAACCAGCTCTCGGCATCTCGTGCAATTGCGGCGGCCGCCTGTTTCAGGCGTGGCCCCAGTTGTTTTAAACTATCCAAATCAGTGCGCCGCGTGGTTCCTGTGATGGAAAGTGCGCCCAAGGGACGGTGTCGTGAGTCGAGAATTGGAACCGCAACACATACGATGCCGGTCTCATGTTCTTCGCGGTCAAAGCTGAGGCCTTCGTCCTGTATCTCGGCCAATTCACGCTCCAGGCTTGCAGGGGAGCCGTGGGTCGATGCCGTGAAACGGTGCCAGCTTTGCTGGGCGAGGGCGGCTTGCAATTCGGCGGGTGGCAAAAAGGCAAGCATGGCTTTGCCAACCCCCGTGCAATAGGCTGGACCGACTTTTCCTGCTTGGCTGAACATTTCAACGGGATCGCGTGCATTCCGTTTGTCGACATAAAGAACCTGCGCATGGTCAAGCTGCGCCAAATGCACGGTTTCGCCGGTTTCTGCGCTCAGTGCGTCGATATGTTGACGAGCAACAGGGGCCAATGAGGATTGCGCCCAAGCGGCATGGGCCAAGCGGACCAATCGCAATCCCGGGGCGTAGGTCTGCCGTTCTGGATCGTATTGCAGCATGCCTTGGTTGGTGAGGGTCTGCACAAACCGGTATAACGTCGCCTTCGGCATGTCGGAATCGGCAAGAAGTTCACCAAAGCGCACAGGTCGTTCATAAGACGCGATCCGATCCAGCACAGACAGCGCTTTGCCGACGGTTCCATCACTGCGTTCAACCGATGCCATATTCGCGATTTCCTCCCTCAGCCGCAGGTCGCGCCCCGTCGGCTGTTGACAAGCATAGGCGAGTCGCTGTTATGATTTCAATATACAAAACAAGGTTTCAAATAATGAAACTTGCTTGTACCAGAATTTGGAGCATAAGGGAGGACACCATGCGTTCCACATTAAAGGCGTCAGCACTGGCGCTTGCAGCGGCATTTGCTGCTCCGGCTGCATTTGCAGACGGACATCTGTCGGGCGATCTGAAAATTTTCCTCGATACATCGAACCCGGCGCCGCGTGCGACAATGGAAGCGATGATTGAGCGCTTTGCGGAAGCGAATCCGGGTCTCAATATCGAGACGACCGTGATTGACCGCGAAGCCTACAAGACGCAAATCCGGAACTTCCTGACAGCAGACGCACCGGACGTTGCAACATGGTATGCTGCAAATCGCATGCGTCCCTATGTCGAGGCCGGTCTTTTCGAGGACGTGTCCGATCTGTGGATGGAGCCTGAGATTGCCGAGAACCTCGCGTCCACCAAAGGTGCGATGACAATCGACGGCAAACAGTGGGGCGTGCCGTACACGTATTATCAGTGGGGCATCTATTATCGCAAAGACATCTACGAAGAACTGGGGCTGACCGAGCCGTCCAACTGGGATGAAATGAAGTCCAACTGTCAGGCCATCGTCGATTCAGGTCGGGCTTGCTACACCATCGGTTCCAAGTTTCTTTGGACCGCAGGCGGCTGGTTCGACTACCTGAACCTGCGGACAAACGGCTTTGACTTCCACATGGATCTGGCGGCTGGTAACGTTGCTTGGACAGATGACCGTGTGCGTCAGACATTCGCCAACTGGCGCGAGCTGATCGACATGGGTGCGTTTGTCGAAAACCACCAGAACTACAGCTGGCAGGAAGCGCTGCCATTCATGGTGAACGGTGAGGCAGCGGCGTATCTGATGGGCAACTTTGCAGTGGCACCGCTGCGCGAAGCAGGCCTGAGTGATGATCAGCTTGATTTCTACCAGTTCCCGGCGATCAACCCGGATGTTGAACTGGCCGAGGACGCGCCAACCGATACCTTCCACATTCCGGCAAACGCTGCGAACAAGGAAGCCGCGCGCGAATTCCTGCGCTTTGTTGTGTCCGCAGAAGAGCAGACCGAAATCAACAATGGCTCGAACCTCGGTCAGCTTCCCGTGAATGCGTCTGCGTCCATCGACGATGATAAATTCCTCGAGCAGGGTTTTGCGATGCTGTCCTCCAACAGCCCCGGTGGGGTGGCGCAATTCTTTGACCGTGATTACCCGGCCGAAATGGCAGCCGAGGCGATGCAGGGCTTTCAGGAATTCATGGTGTTCCCGGACAACCTTGATGACATTCTGTCCCGCCTCGAGCAGGTGCGCGAGCGCGTCTACAAATAAAACCTTTCGCGTGGGCCGGAGCTTTCTCCGGCCCGTCACGGCCCATCCGTGAGCCGACACTCGGTTTTCGCGTGGCCCGTGTGGAGGAGACCCAACCATGACGACCGCAGCCTTGCCAGATACAGAGCCGCCAAAACGCGGTTGGTATAAACGCAATGAAATCGCAGTCACGCCGTGGCTGTTCCTTGCGCCTGCGATCTTGTTCTTCGCGGTCTATGTCATCATTCCGATTTTCCAGAGCTTTTCGATCTCGCTCTATGATTGGGACGGGTTGGGGCAGGCGGAATACATTGGTCTTGGCAACTATTCCGAATTGATGAACGACCGCGCCTTCGAAGTATCGCTCTGGAACAATTTGAAATGGTTGGTCTGTTACCTGTTGGCCATCCCGGCAGGCCTGTTCATCGCGCTTTTCCTGAACCAAACGGTCACCGGAATCCGTATCTACAAGTCTCTGTTTTTCTTCCCCTTTGTTCTGTCGCAAGTGGTTGTCGGCCTTGTTTTCGCGTGGTTCTACCTGCCCAATGAAGGGCTTTTGTCCAATATGCTGGCGTTGGTCGGGCTTGGTCCGGTGAACGTGCTGGGTGACCCGTCGCTGGCAACTTATGGCATCATCCTTGCCGGGCTATGGCCGCAGACCGCCTATTGTATGATCCTGTATCTGACCGGTCTCAATGCCGTGGACCCCGAACAGGTCGAGGCCGCGCGCCTGGACGGGGCCAAAGGCTGGAAAATGCTGTGGTACGTTATTATCCCGCAGCTCAAGCCAGCCACTTTTATTGCTTTTGTCGTGACAATCATCGGTGCGCTTCGGTCATTTGACCTTATCTCGATCATGACCAATGGCGGCCCGTTCGGTCAAACCCGTGTGCTGTCCTTCTACATGTTCGAAAAGGCCCTGTCCGAATACGGCTTCCGCATGGGCTATGGCGCTGCCATCGCTGTGGTTCTGTTCCTCATTATGTTGGTCTTCATCGCCTATTTCCTTTGGTCGATGTACCGCGAAGAGAAGGGGCATTGAGCATGTGGTATCTGACGGGAGCCTCCGGCGGGAGTTTAACGGGCAAGATGAAGGGTATTCGGATCTGTACTCACGGAGGGATCAGCTGATGTTTCCGCGTCCTATCCAACAAGCCAGCGCATCAGCGCAAACCGCTTATAAAACCATGTTGCCCATCGCGTTGATCCTGTGGCTTTTGCCCTTGATCGCGGTGGCGGTGTTTTCAATCAAGCCAGCGACCGATTTTACTCAGGGGAATTACTGGGGTGTTCCGGGGTCGTTTGAGTTCGTCAACAATTACGGGCAGGTGTTCTTTAATTCCGACATGCCGCGCTACATGCTGAATTCGGTGCTGATCACCGTCCCGACGGTCATTGGCGCAGTGGCGCTGTCTGCGATGGCGGGGTTTGCCCTTGGCGTGTACAAGTTCCGGTCCAACATCTGGGTCTTTTTCATGTTTGTCGCGGGCAATTTCGTGCCGTTTCAGATCCTGATGGTTCCGGTGCGCGATCTGACGCTTGATCTTGGTTTATACAACACCAAAACCGGCTTGATCCTGTTCCACATCGCGTTTCAAACCGGATTTTGTACGCTCTTCATGCGCAACTTTATCCGCGCCTTGCCATTTCCGTTGATCGAAGCGGCCCGTGTCGAGGGCGTTGCGGAATGGCGCATCTTCTGGTTTGTCGTCTTGCCCCTGATGAAGCCAGCTCTGGCGGCACTGGCGGTCCTGATCTTTACCTTCATCTGGAACGATTACTTCTGGGCGATCGTGCTGACACAGGGGCCGGACGCGCAGCCCGTCACGGCCGGGATCACCAGCTTCAACGCGCAATACCGCGCCGCCTATCACCTGATGAGCGCGGGCAGCATCGTGGCAGCCTTGCCGCCGGTGCTGATGTTCTTCCTCATGCAGAAACACTTTATCGCAGGCCTGACACTGGGCGCGGTGAAATAAGGACCAACGACTATGACACGGATCGCCTTTATCGGCGCAGGCTCGACGATTTTTATGAAGAATATCGTGGGTGACGTTCTCCATTTTCCAGCATTGGAGGGGGCGACATTTGCGCTGATGGACATCAATGAACAGCGTCTGGAGGAATCCGCGCTGGTGGCGCGCAAGCTGATTGCGGCGTCTGGACGGGATGCGCAGGTAGAGACCACGACCGATCAGCGCCGCGCCTTGGCCGGGGCGGATTTCGTCGTGACCGCGTTCCAGATCGGGGGCTATGAACCTTCGACAGTGATCGATTTCGACATTCCCAAACAATACGGGTTGCGTCAGACCATCGGTGACACTTTGGGCGTTGGCGGCATCATGCGGGGTCTGCGGACCGTGCCGCATCTGTGGCGGGTCGCGGCGGATATGGCAGAGCTGTGCCCGGATGCCACCATGCTGCAATATGTGAACCCGATGGCGATCAACACATGGGCCTTGGCCGAACGCTATCCGCATGTGAAACAAGTGGGGCTGTGCCATTCGGTGCAGAACACGGTCGAGGAATTGGCGCATGATCTGGACCTGCCCAAGGACGAAATTCGCTACCGTGTGGCGGGTGTAAACCACGTCGCTTTTTTCCTGGACCTCACCCACAAGGGACGATCGCTTTACCCGGCGCTACACGAAGGTTACCGGAATGGCAGCCTGCCGACAGCGCCGCTGCTGATGCCGCGCTGCGCCAACAAGGTGCGGTACGAGGTGATGGAGCATCTGGGCTATTTCTGTACCGAAAGCTCGGAACATCTGGCTGAATATGTGCCGTGGTTCATCAAGGACGGGCGCGATGATCTGATCGACAGCTTTAGCGTGCCGCTTGACGAATATCCCAAGCGCTGTGTTGAACAGATGGCGGACTGGTCGGATCAGGCCAAGGCGTACCGGACAACAAAAGAGATCGAATTTGTCAAAAGCCACGAATTTGCTGCCGAAATCATGAATGCCATGGTGACCAACCAGCCCTATACCATCTACGGCAACCTGCCGAACCGGGGGCAAGCGCCGCAACTGCCCATTGGCGCTGCTGTCGAGGTGCCGTGCATGGTGGATCACAACGGTATTCAGCCATCCGTTGTCGACGATATCCCGCCGCAACTGGTCGCTTTGATGCGCACGCAGATCAACGTGCAAGAGCTTGTCGTGCGCGCTTTGGTGGACGAAGAGATCGAACATGTTTATCACGCGGCGATGATGGATCCGCACACGGCTGCTGAACTGGACTTGCGCCAGATCCGCAACTTGGTGACCGATCTGCTGGCCGCGCATGGAGACATGCTGCCAGAATTTGCCCATCTAAAGAAAGCTGCTTGAATGACAACTTACGCGACATTTCACGACCTTAAAGACGCATCGGTTTTTATCACCGGCGGAGGATCCGGCATCGGGGCAGCGCTGACGGACGGGTTTCTCGGGCAGGGGGCCAAGGTCGCTTTTGTCGGCCGCTCGGACGCATCGGCCTTTGCAGAGGACATGGCGGCAAAGCACGGGACAAAACCCCTGTTCCTGCAATGCGACATCACCGACACAGCTGCGTTGCAAGCGGCCATCGCAAAAGCCGCTGAGGCGCACGGACCGATTAAGGTGCTGGTCAACAACGCCGCCAATGACAAACGCCATGCAACGCTTGATGTGGATACGGAGTTTTGGGATTGGTGTCTATCGATCAACCTGGATGCGTATTTCTTTGCCTGTCAGGCGGTGATCCCTGGCATGAAGGCCGCTGGCGGTGGCGCGATCATCAACTTCAGTTCGATCAGCTACATGATGGGGAATGCGGGTTACGTTGCCTACACGACATCCAATGCCGGGATCACGGGTATGACCCGCAGCCTTGCCCGCGAGCTGGGACCTGACAACATTCGTTTGAACGCGTTGGCGCCGGGGTGGGTGCTGACGCCCAAGCAAAAAGAGCTTTGGGCAGATCCGGCCTCTTTGGCAGCACATCTCGATAGGCAGTGTCTCAAAGAGCATCTGGTCGAGCAGGATGTGGTTGATGCGACGCTGTTTCTGGCCTCCAACACAAGTCGCATGGTGACGGGACAGACACTGGCCGTTGATGGTGGCGTGGTTACGGTGCCGGCATAATGGATTGGCTGGCAGTCGACTGGGGCACCTCGCACCTGCGGGTTTGGGGTATGGAACATAACGGCACCGTCCAATTGCGGCGAAGCAATGATGCTGGAATGGGCAGTCTGTCGCAGGACCAGTTCGAACCCGCATTGATCGACCTGATGGGCGACGTGCTGGGCCGTGGCACGACGCCTGTGATTGTCTGTGGGATGGCTGGATCGCGGCAAGGATGGGCCGAGGCGAAATACGTTGCCAGCCCGTGCAGCCCGCCGGGCATTGAGACGGCAACCAAGGCGTCGACCAACGATCCACGTCTTTCGGTCTATATTCTGCCCGGTGTTAAACAGACCAACCCTGCGGATGTGATGCGTGGCGAGGAAACCCAGATTGCGGGCTTCCTGGCGCTCAATCCGAAATTTGATGGCGTTATCTGTTTGCCCGGCACGCATACCAAATGGGTCCATATCAGCGCGGGCGAGATTGTCAGCTTTCGGACCTTCATGACCGGCGAGATGTTTGCGCTCTTGTCGAAACAGTCGGTGCTGCGCCACAGCGTCAAAGGCCAAGGTTGGGATGCCGAAGCTTTTGTCACTGCAGTGTCCACCGGCATGTCCAACCCGTCAGAGATTGCGGCGCGGTTTTTTTCTATACGAGCCGAAGGTTTGCTGAACGATCTTCATGCGGATCAGGCGCGCGCGCGGCTGTCTGGTCTGCTCATCGGGGTCGAGCTTGCCGCTGCGCGTCCTTACTGGCTGGGTCAGCATGTTGCGCTGATTGGGGATGACCAGTTGTGCAAGGCTTATGGAGACGCGCTTGCCGCTCAGGGTTTGCCGATTGAGCGCACCGACGCAGACCGAATGACGCTCGAAGGACTGAAGGCCGCCTATGCGGGCCTCAAGGAGACCGCTCAATGACTCGCAAGATTATTGCGATCCTTCGTGGAATCACTCCGAATGAAGCGGTGCCGATCACCGAGGCGTTGATCTTGGCTGGCATCACGTCCATCGAAGTACCACTAAATTCGCCGGATCCCTTCACGTCGATCAAAGCAATGGTCGAGAGTTTTGGACAAGACGCGTTGATTGGTGCCGGAACGGTCCTGACGCCGGACGATGTACTGCGCTTGCACCAGATTGGCGCAGGCATGGTTGTGTCGCCCGATTGCAACCCGCGTGTGATTGTTGCGACCAAGCAGGCCGGCATGAAAAGCTTTCCGGGCGTGATGACACCGACGGAATGCTTTACGGCGTTGCGCAACGGTGCAGATGGTCTCAAGCTTTTTCCCGGATCGCTCATTGGGCCGGACGGCCTTAGGGCGATCAAAGCGGTGTTGCCAGAGGACACGCAGACCTTTGCGGTCGGCGGGGCAAATGCTGCAAACTTTTCCGACTGGTTTGCAGCGGGTGTTGACGGCTTTGGCATCGGGTCGGCGCTCTACAAGCCGGGCGCATCGGTGGACGAGATCAAATCCCGCGCGACAGAGATCGTGGCGGCCTATGATGCAGGAATAGCCTGATGGCACATATTTTTAGTTCTACAGTTTGCACCTTGGGTGAAGGGCCGCTATGGCATCCCGAAGAACAGGTGCTGTATTGGTTTGATATTCTTGGCAAAAAGCTGTTCCGCAGTGATGGTACAGATGAGCAAAGCTGGGATTTCGATGAATATGTCTCGGCTGCGGGCTGGATCGATACAGGCGTTCTGCTGATTGCAAGTGAGACGTCGCTGTCGGTCTTTGACACGTCCACGGGCGAAAGCACATTCATTCATCCGCTGGAATCCGACAACCCGATCACAAGGTCAAACGACGGGCGCGCCGATCCGTGGGGTGGATTCTGGATCGGCACAATGGGCAAGAACGCCGAACCGGGCGCCGGTGCGATCTACCGCTATTACGATGGCACTTTGACAAAGCTATTCGACAAGATCACCATCTCGAATGCGATCTGCTTTGCGCCGGACCGGAGCCACGCGTTCTACACCGACACCCGCAAGCGCAAAATCCTGCGCGTCGCATTGGATGATGACGGCTATCCTGCTGGTAAACCCGACCTTTTCACAGATCTGAACGCGGCTGAATTGAATCCCGATGGTGCCGTTGTTGATGCGGATGGCAATCTTTGGGTTGCGCAGTGGGGCGCTGGCCGCGTTGCGTGCTATGGCCCTGACGGGGGGATGATCCGCGCGATTTCGGTGCCCGGCATACAATCCAGTTGCCCGGCGTTCGGCGGCCCTGATCTTGGCACATTATTCGTGACATCAGCCGCAGACGGTCTTGACCCCGGCAGCGACACGGATGGCATGACCTTTTCCGTTCCCTCCGGAGCCACCGGCCAGAAAGAACATCAAGTCCTCTTATGAAACGCACGCTTGGCACTTGCTACTATCCCGAACACTGGCCACGTGCGATCTGGGAAGAAGACGCAGCGCGCATGGCAGCGCTTGGTCTGACTTGGGTTCGCATTGGTGAATTTGCATGGTCGCGGATCGAACCTGCGGCGGGCGATTTCCGGTGGGATTGGCTGGACGAGGCGATCGAGGTTCTTGGCGCGGCTGGCCTCAAGGTCGTGTTGGGCACACCCACCGCCACACCGCCGCGCTGGGTCTGCGACAAGCACCCCGACATGTTCGCCGTCGATGCGCAGGGCAACCCGCGCGGGTTCGGGTCGCGGCGCCACTACTGCTTTAGCCATCAGGGGTATCTTGAAGAATGCCGCCGCATCGTCACCGAAATCGCAAAACGGTATGGTCGGAACCCGCATGTTGCCGCGTGGCAGACAGACAATGAATACGGCTGCCACGATACGATCCTGTCCTATTCCAACGCTGCCCGTCAGGCGTTCCGCGGCTGGTTGCGCGCACGCTATCCGGGGCAGGGCAATGATGGTGATATTGACGCCCTGAACACGGCGTGGGGCAACGTGTTCTGGTCGATGGAGTATGATGATTTCGACCAGATCGACCTGCCCAACCTGACTGTGACCGAACCTAATCCGGCCCATGTGCAGGCATTCCGGCGGTTTTCCTCGGATCAGGTCGTCACCTTCAACCGCGTGCAGGTCGAAATCATCCGCCAGTATTCAGATGCACCGATATCGCATAACTACATGGGCCGGATCACCGATTTCGACCACTTCGCGGTGGGTCAGGACCTCGAAATTGCGACATGGGACAGCTATCCTCTGGGGTTCCTCGAAGACCGTGTCGGAGCCTTATCCGAGGACCAACGTCATTATGCGCGTCAGGGCGATCCGGATTTTCAGGCTTTTCACCATGATCTTTATCGTGCCGTCGGAAAAGGGCGCTGGTGGGTGATGGAGCAACAACCCGGTCCAGTGAACTGGGCGCCCTACAATCCGGCACCTTTGCCCGGCATGGTCCGTCTTTGGACATGGGAAGCGTTTGCTCACGGCGCCGAAGCAGTTTGTTATTTCCGCTGGCGTCAGGCGCCGTTCGCACAAGAACAACTGCATGCCGGACTGTTGCGCCCGGACAGCGTGATTGCGCCGGGATACACCGAGGCAGAGCAGGTCGCGCAGGAACTGGCTGATGCGCCTGACATGTCCATTACGCAAGCCCCGGTCGCGCTGGTCTTTGACTATGACGCCGCATGGGCGTGGGACGTGCAGCCGCAAGGGCAGGGGATGGATTATTTCGGTCTGGTCTTCGATCTATACCGCGCGTTCCGGCGGGCCGGAGTGACGCTCGACATTGTTCCACCAACTCAGCGTGATTTTGCAGGGTATCGCGTTGTAGCAGCGCCGGGCATGATGACCATGCCGGACGACCTCAAGACAGCATTGTCCAAGAGCGGTGCCGAAGTCTTGATTGGCCCACGAAGTGCTGCGCGAGATGCGGATTTCACCATTTCGGTACCGTTGCCGCCTGCATGGCCGTCTCTTGATGTGACCGTGTCTCGTTTGGAAACCTTGCGACCCGACATGCCAATTCCTGTCGACGGCGGCGGGGCGATCAAGAATTGGTTCGAGCATCTCGAAGGTCGGGCCGAAGTGATCTTTGCAACCGATCAAGGACTGCCTGTTGCAATGCGCTCTGGCTCCGTCACCTATTGTGGCGGTTGGGGGGATGACGCGTATTTTGACCGGTTGGTAAATAATCTTTGTGCCCAGGCAGAGGTCGACATAACCAATCTGCCCAAAGGTGTGCGCTTGCGTGACACCCAGACAGAGCGGTTTTGGTTCAACCACAACCCGCATCGCGTTGAAATTGAAGGAAAAACTCTGGAGCCCGCCGGGGTGCTCCGGCAAACCAAAGGTTAGGCCATAAGTTCAGACAAGTGGGCAGCAGACCCGGTCAAAGCGGCGTAGTCGTCATCGACCAGATGGATCGGAAACTGTTCCATAAATTCTGACAAACGGCCTTTGTCATAAAACGCATCCCGAAATCCCAGACGCTCGAGATGCGGTGCGAAATGGCGGGCGACGCCGCCAATCAGGTAGATCCCACCAAAGGGCAGATGCACCAAGGCGAGGTTGCCCGCAGCCCGTCCCATCATGCGTATGAACATGCGCGCTGCATCTTCGGCAATCTGACTGGAGCCGTCATTGACCGCCTTCATGATTCCACCGGCATCAAGTGGCGCATCAACGCCCGCCTCGCTGCAAAGCCACTCATAGACACGCTCGAAGCCGCGTCCTGACAAAACGTCTTCAAAACCGGGCGTTCCGTGTTTGCGGGCGATCCAGTCCAGCAAGCGTAATTCATCTTCGGTTTGTGCGGGCAGGGACACGTGTCCTGCCTCGGATGGCGGCACCAATGTGCGGTCGTCCAACCGATAGACCGCGGCAGCGTTCATTCCTGTGCCAATGCCAATGACCAGTCGCGCAGCATGATCGCCAGCCGCTTGGCCCGGCAGAATTGTTTGCAAGACGTCAGGTTTTAGCAAATCCAGCGCATGCCCTTGCGCTTGAAGGTCATTCAAAACCGCAACCGTCTTGGCGCCCGTTGCCTCGGCAACCGAGGCGCGGTCCACCGTCCAGCTGAGGTTCGTCAATTCACCCACACCATCGCGCACCGGACCAGCCATCGCCACGCAAGCGGCATCCGGCACCACGGATTGACCTGCCATGTAGGCACGCAGAACCGACAGAAGATCAGGATGTTCTGCATTGCGGAACCGCTTGATCGTTTCCGTCCGCACGGTTGCACCACTGGTCAGCGCAACGCGTGTGTTTGTGCCGCCAAGATCGGCAACCAAGGCGGTCAGGGTCGTGGTGTTGGTCATGTCAGGTCCCGGTCAGCGCGGATTTGAGCGCGTGATAGGAGGATTTGGGCGTGCGGTCCAGTGTGTCGAAATCCACATGCACAAGGCCAAAGCGTTTTTCGTATCCCAATGCCCACTCGTAATTGTCCATCAATGACCAGATGAAATAGCCTTTGACAGGTGCACCATCGGCCATCGCACGCCGAACGGCATCGACGTGTTGGTTGAGATAGTCGATACGGTGCGGGTCCTCGACCCTGCCGTTTTCGATCACGTCAGGTGCCGCCATCCCGTTCTCGGTGACGAAAAGCGGTAGATCACCTGTGTACTCGCGTGCGGTGCGGGTCAGGAAGCTGTAAAGACCGTCGGGATAAATCTCCCAGTCCATAAAGGTCTTGGGCAGGGGGCCTTCGACCTCGTGATGGCTGGGCCATGCGCCATCATTGGGCGCGATGATCTTACGGGTGTAATAATTGATGCCGACCCAATCCAGCGGGCTTTGGATCAGGGCGAAATCATCCTGCCAGCCCTTTGGCATATGCGGCTCTAACCCGTCCATGACATTGGCGGGGTAGTGGCCTTTGAACACGCCGGACATGAAGAAATGGTTGTAATAACCGTCATAAAGCGCTGCCGCCTTTTGCGCGGCTTCACTGTCGTCGACGGGTGTGGCCCATTCCATATTGAACACACCGCCAAGGTTCTGCAGGCCCAGACCGCGCATTGCCTGAATGGCAGTGCCATGTGCCGTCAGCACGTGGTGCATCGCATGGGCCGTCGCGCGGATGTCGCGCAAGCCGGGGGCATGGTGACCGAGGAAATGCGACAGCCACCCGACGCACCACGGTTCATTGATCGGGGCCACCGAATACATGCGATCCCCGATCCGGCCCATGATCACCTCGGCGAAATCGCCAAACCATTTCGCAATGTCCGGGTTGCGCCAGCCGCCAAGATCCGCGAGCGCCACAGGCAGTTCCCAGTGGTACAGCGTGGCGCAGGGCTTCAGGCCTCGCTCCAGCATCGCGTCGGTCAGACGGTCGTAAAAATCAAGGCCGTCGGGGTTTGGCGTACCGCGTCCTTCGGGCATGACCCGCGCCCAGCTTGTCGAGAACCGGTAAGCGTCGATACCCGCCGCTTTGACCAGATCGAGATCGGCCTCAAACCGATGGTAGTGATCGCAGGCGCGGTCGCCGTTTTCGGCACGCACAACGTTGCCCGGCGTGGCCGCAAACGTGTCCCAATGGGTTTTGCCCGCGCCACCAAAGGCATGGCCTTCGATCTGATAGCTAGACGTGGCGGTGCCAAACAGAAAGTCGTCAGGAAAATCCTGCCGTTTGAACGTCAACATTCGGGATGTCCTTTAGTTTGAGGCGGGTCCAGTCGACCGCCCAATGATCAGGTCTGCCTCAAGGAGGCGTGTTTTTGGTGTATTGCGCGGCGATGTGATCAGCGACAACAACATCTCGGCGGCCTCGTTGCCCGCATAGCGCACGGACGAGCGGAGCGCGGTGAAGATGGGTACATCGTCGCCGTTCTCCAGATAGCTTAAAGCATCGTCATGGGTGATGATCGACACATCGCGGGCCACGACCAGCCCCGCATCTTCGATGGCGCGGCGTACGCCTATGGCGGTGATGATAGACGAGCACACAAAGGCGGTGGGTCTGACGGGACGGGACAGCATATCCTTGGCGGCCCGATAGCCATAAACCTCTGTCATCTCTTCGCTGCGCATGAGGCTTGGATCGATCGAAACACCATTGTTCTGCAACGCGTTCTCATAGCCTTTACGCCGGCGGAAGGCGAAATCCATGTGCTCCAGTCCGTTCAAAAGCGCGATCCGGCGATGTCCCAATTCGATAAGGAACTGTGTGCCACGTTCGAACGCACCACGGTTGTTCACATCGATCCACGAATAAGGAAGCGCCACATCTGTCGAGCGTCCATGTACAACGAAGGGCAGATTGATCCGGCGCAAGAGCTCGATGCGTTCGTCATTGATGACGGGGCCGTGCACGATGATGCCGTCGACTGTGCCGCGCGCTTTGATGTCCTGATAGGCGCGGGCTTCGTCATTGTCCTGCACAAGCGTCAGAACCATGTCGTATCCGGCACGCGCATATGCTGCACCTGCACCTGCGATAAAGTCGCCGAATACCGGGTTTACCATCTCGTGCTGGGTCGACATGGGAATCACATGCCCCATGGCCAATGCGCGTCCCGTGGCCAGTCCTTTGGCGCGGGTGTTGGGCCGGTAGTTGAGGTCTTGGGCCGCCTTCAAAACGCGGTTTCGCGTGTTTTCATTGACTTCCGGGTAGCCGTTCAGGGCACGGCTCACCGTGGTCTGAGACAGGTTCAGATGCTCCGAAAGTTGTTTGAGGTTCACGTGATTTACCAAAGCGCTTTGAATTTCTGCTTCAAATTAGACACAAAACTGACCCCATGCAAAGCCCCTTTGCGCGCGTATAGTTTCTGCAAAGCAGCGAAATTGCAGTGAATTTACGTGCTACGATTGGATTGACAGAATCTGTGAAATCGGGGAGTTTGACGCATCCAAAGCGCTTTGGAGTGATTCCGGCGCGGGATGCTGGTTTAGGCGCTAACATGCGCAACTTGGGAGGTACTTCATGAAAAAGACACTCACATCGAGTGTGGCCATCGCTGCGCTGTGCGCAACGTCTGCGGCTGCCGAAGATCTGACAGTGTTCGGCACGTGGCTTGGCGAAGAGCAAGCGACCGTCGAACGTATTCTGGCGGTTTTTGCGGAGCAGAGCGGGCACAATGTCAGCTATGTCGGCTCTGACAGTTTTGAACAGCAGATCGTTGTTGATGCCGAAGCAGGCTCTGCGCCGAACATCGCCGTGTTCCCGCAGCCGGGCCTTGCAGCCGATATGGCGGCGCGCGGCTTCCTGACACCGCTGCGCGATGGTACAGCAGATTGGATCCGTGAAAACTATGCGGCAGGTCAATCATGGGTCGATCTTGCGACATATGCAGGCCCTGATGGTGCCGAAGACCTGTACGGCATGTTCTTCCGCGTCGATGTGAAATCGCTCGTGTGGTACGTGCCCGAGAATTTCGAAGACATGGGTTACGAAATCCCGCAAACCATGGAAGAGCTGAAGGCCCTGACAGATCAGATGGTCGAAGACGGTGAAACACCGTGGTGCATTGGTCTGGGATCCGGTGCTGCGACAGGCTGGCCTGCTACGGATTGGGTCGAAGACATGATGCTGCGGACGCAGCCGCCCGAAGTCTATGATGCCTGGGTTTCGAACGAAATCCCGTTCAATGACGAACGGATCGTTGCCGCGATCGACGAGTTCGGCGCGTTTGCCCGCAATGATGATTACGTTGCCGGTGGGGCTGGTGCGGTTGCAACAACCGATTTCCGTGACAGCCCGAAGGGTCTGTTTGATACGCCCGCACAGTGCATGATGCACAAGCAGGCGTCCTTTATCCCGGCGTTCTTCCCAGAAGGTACAGAGATTGGCCTCGATGCTGACTTCTTCTACTTCCCGGCATACGAGAACAAAGACCTGGGTGCACCTGTTCTGGGCGCGGGTACGCTCTGGGCCATCACCAATGAAAACGAAGCAGCACACGAGCTGATCGAGTTCATCCAGTCGCCGGTGGCGCATGAGATGTGGATGGAAGCGGGTGGCTTCCTGACGCCGCATAAAGGCGTGGACACATCCAAGTTCTCGTCTGACGCTGCACGCAAGATGAACGACATCCTGCTTGAAGCGACCACGTTCCGTTTTGACGGGTCCGATCTGATGCCAGGTGGCGTTGGTGCCGGTTCGTTCTGGACAGGTATGGTTGACTATACCGGTGGCAAAGATGCTGGCGAAGTGGCGACCGGAATCCAGGAAAGCTGGGACGCGCTGAAGTAAAGCGCTCCGCATGAAAACGTGCACTCCGGTCTCGGGGTCGGAGTGCACGCTTTGCTGACGTGTCAGACACGTCAAACCTAGCCAATAAAAAGGGGGGGACAGGATGCATCCAGCGTTCGCAGGTCTTGTGACCATTGTCATCGGAGTGGGCGGGTGTTTGTCCTATTTTTGGTTATCTAACCAATTTCTGGATAAAGTCCTCTACCCTGCAAAAGGGCCGAATGCAGGGCGGAATATCAACCGCGCCAACATGATCCGGCCTTGGCTTTTTCTATTCCCCGCGCTTTTTGCGCTGACACTTTATCTTGCCTATCCCGTCGTCGAAACCATCCGTTTGTCTTTGACCGAGCGCGCCACGCTAAGCGACGGCACCACGGTTTATAATTTCGTGGGATTTGCGAATTACGCCCAGATGGCTGAAGACCCGAAGTTCTGGGAAGCCATGTTCAACAACATGCTGTGGCTGATCGTTGTGCCAGCCCTGTCGACGGCGTTCGGCCTTTTGGCGGCGCAACTGACAGACCGCATCGCTTGGGGCAATATCGCCAAATCACTTATCTTTATGCCGATGGCGATTTCGTTTGTTGGTGCTGCCGTAATCTGGAAGCTGATTTACGATGCGCGCCCCGCAGACGCGAGCCAGATCGGCGTTGTGAATGCGATATACGTTTCCCTGACGGGCAATGACCCCGTACAGCTTTTGACAGTTCCGTTCTGGAACAACTTCTTTCTGATGATTGTCCTGGTCTGGATCCAGACCGGTTTTGCGATGGTGATCCTGTCGGCAGCCCTACGCGGCATTCCCGAAGAAACCATCGAAGCGGCAATTGTCGACGGAGCGAACCCGTTCCAGATTTTCTTCAAAATAAAGATGCCGCAGATCATGGGCACGATCGTTGTCGTTTGGACCACCATTACGCTGGTGGTGCTCAAGGTCTTTGACATCGTGTTTGCGATGACGAACGGCCAATGGGGCACGCAGGTTCTTGCCAATTACATGTACAACCAGTTGTTCGTTACCCGCGATTGGGGTGTCGGATCGGCCTCGGCGATGGTGATCATGTTGCTGGTGACGCCGATCCTGATCTGGAACGTGCGCAACGCCCGCGCGGAGATGCGCTGATGAATATTCACACGATCCGCGCCCGCTTGAACCTCTTGACGATGAAAGGCCACGCCAATGGATAATATTGCAGGTACAAAATCGTCGCTGACTTGGGCGGTGCACATCTCGGTGCTGTTTCTGGTGCTGATCTGGTTGTTTCCAACCGCCGGTTTGTTTGTGTCCTCGTTCAGAACGGCGGACCAGATCGCAAGTTCGGGGTGGTGGAGTTCGTTATCCGCGTCCGAGCAGAACCTCACCTTGCGCGCCGGCGCACCGGACACAGCAGTCCAAGAGGGCACTCTTTACGTGATCGAGGGAAACCTCTTCGAAATCGAAGGTGTCCCGGAAGCGCCGATTGCGACATGGGGCATTTCAGCCCGCGAGCTTGGTGCATTTGAACCGGGCGAGACAACAGAGCTGCGCGATGGGTCTCTCATGACCGTCGAAGCCAATGGCGATTTCCGCCAGACAAGCGAAGAGGCGTTTGATGGGCGTCGCGGCAGCCGAGTGTTTGTGACCGCCGAAGTGCCTCCGGACTTCACGCTGGAGAACTATGAGCAGGTTCTGTTGTCCGGCAACAGCACCGACAGCATGGCAAAGGCGTTCTTCAACACGCTTACGGTGACGATCCCGGCGACCATCATTCCCATCGTTGTGGCAGCCTTTGCGGCCTACGCGCTGGCGTGGATGGATTTTCCCGGACGTGCGCTGCTTATTGCGATGGTGGTCGGTCTTTTGGTGGTGCCGCTGCAACTGGCTCTGATCCCGCTTTTGAAACTGCATCTCGGGATCGGCATCGGTAAAGGCTACCTCGGGACATGGCTTGCACATACCGGTTTTGGCCTACCGCTTGCCATATATCTCTTACGAAACTACATGGTTGGCTTGCCGCGTGACATCATTGAAAACGCGCGTGTGGACGGTGCGACCGAGTTCCAGATCTTCACAAAGATCATCCTACCGCTGTCGTTCCCGGCATTGGCCAGCTTTGCGATCTTCCAATTCCTTTGGACATGGAATGACCTGCTTGTGGCCAAAGTGTTCCTGATCGACGCAACCGGTCAGACAACCGTGATGACAAACCAGATTGTCGAACTCCTCGGAACACGGGGCGGAAACTGGGAAATCCTTGCCACGGCAGCGTTCGTTTCGATCTCGGTGCCATTGCTCGTGTTCTTCGCAATGCAGAAATACCTCGTACGCGGCCTTTTGGCAGGTTCGGTGAAATAACGCGTCCCGCCGGTCACGGCGGGGCAACATTTACAGCGCATCTGTGGATGCGGATGCAAGAAAGACAGGAAGATGAACGTGGCAAACACTTTGGCCGCCGAAAACCCGGCCGTGAACCGCGATTGGTGGCGTGGCGCAGTGATCTATCAGATCTATCCGCGCAGCTTTCAGGATAGCAACGGCGATGGTGTTGGAGATCTATTGGGAATCGCACACAGGTTGCCCTACGTGGCGTCGCTTGGTGTCGACGCCATCTGGATCAGCCCGTTCTTCACCTCGCCGATGAAGGATTTCGGCTACGACGTCAGCGACTATTGCGATGTCGATCCGATGTTCGGGTCACTGGCGGATTTCGACGTGTTGGTGCAAACCGCACATCGTCTGGGCATCCGGGTGATGATCGACCTTGTGCTGTCGCACACCTCGGACCAGCACCCGTGGTTTCAACTCAGCCGGTCTGACCGGACCAACGAAAAGGCCGATTGGTATGTTTGGTCCGATCCTAAGGAGGACGGCACCCCGCCGAACAACTGGTTGTCGATCTTTGGTGGTTCGGCGTGGCAGTGGGACGCCCGCCGCGAACAGTACTACCTGCATAACTTCCTGACTTCGCAACCGGACCTGAACTTCCACAACCCGGATGTGCAACAGGCGCTGTTGGACGTGACCCGTTTCTGGCTGGACCGCGGTGTGGACGGGTTCCGCCTTGATACGATCAATTTCTATTTCCACGACAAGGACCTGCGCAGCAATCCCGGCCTGCCGAAGGAAAAGCGCAACGCCAATATCGCGCCCTCGGTGAACCCGTATAACCATCAGGAACACCTTTATTCCAAGAACCAGCCGGAAAACCTCGATTTTCTTGAACGGTACCGCGCGTTGCTCGACGAATACGAAGGCACAACATCCGTGGGCGAAGTGGGGGATGCGCAGCGTGGACTTGAGATCATGGGGGAATACACCCGTGGCGAGAACCGCATTCACATGTGCTATGCATTCGAGTTTCTGTCGGGCGTCGAACCTACGGCCGAGCGGTTTGTCGAAGTGCTGGGGCAGGTGGACGAGGTCGCTTCGGACGGTTGGGCCTGCTGGGCGTTTTCCAACCATGACGTGACCCGCCACGCATCGCGTTGGAACCTGTCGCCTGCGGCACAACGGTTGTTTGCGACACTGATGATGTGTCTGCGCGGGTCTGTCTGCCTATATCAGGGCGAAGAACTGGGATTTCCCGAAGCCGAGGTTGGATTTGAAGACCTGCAAGACCCCTACGGCATTCAGTTCTGGCCGGAATACAAGGGCCGCGACGGGTGCCGGACGCCCATGGTTTGGGAACCATCAAACCAGAATGGCGGCTTTTCATCGGGCCAGCCTTGGTTGCCGATCAGCCACGAGCATCTGCACCGTACCGTGTCACATCAGGAAGACGACCCGGCCGCGATCCTGCACCACTACCGACGGGCCATTGCATTCCGCCACGCACAGCCTGCGCTGGCCAAAGGGGATCATGACGGCGTCAAAAGCACCGACACCATCGTATATTTCACCCGTAGCTATGAAGGCGCGACCATCTTCTGTGCCTTCAACCTTAGCGACCAGCCAGCGACAATGGACATGCCAGTGGGCAACTGGGCACAGATCGGTCTGGAGTTGGGGAGCGCCGGACCACAAGCGGATGGAAAACTGCATCTTGGCCCGTGGCAACCCTGCCTCGCGCTAAAAATGGATTCCTGAAAAGACAGGATAAGGGAGGGACAGTCATGGCCAATTTGAAGCTGACGAATGTCGAAAAGACCTATGCTGGCGCGGTCAACGTGCTCAACAATATCAACCTTGATATCAAGCAAGGCGAATTGATCGTTTTTGTCGGCCCGTCCGGCTGTGGCAAATCCACCTTGCTCCGGATGATTGCGGGGCTAGAGAAGATCACGGGCGGCACGCTTGAAATTGACAATGAAGTGGTCAACGACATGCCGCCCGCGATGCGCGGTATCGCGATGGTGTTCCAATCCTACGCGCTTTACCCGCACATGACCGTGCGCGAAAACATGAGCTTTGCTCTGAAAATCGCGAAGAAGCCGCAAAATGAAATCGACGCTGCGGTGGATCGGGCCGCCAAGATGCTCCAGTTGGATGAATACCTGGACCGTTTGCCCAAGGCTCTGTCGGGTGGTCAACGCCAGCGCGTTGCAATTGGCCGCTCCATTGTGCGCGACCCCAAGGTGTATCTCTTTGACGAACCGCTCTCGAACCTTGATGCGGCGCTGCGTGTCGCCACCCGGATCGAGATTGCCCAGCTCAAGGAACAGATGCCTGAATCGACCATGATCTACGTGACCCATGATCAGGTCGAAGCGATGACACTGGCCACACGGATCGTCGTTTTGGCCAACAAGGGGATCGCACAGGTCGGGGCACCGCTAGAGCTTTATGAACGACCCAACAGTGAATTCGTGGCGCAGTTCATCGGCTCGCCATCAATGAATCTACTTCCGGGCGAGATTGTCGGCACTGGCGCGCAGACGACGATCAGGATGGATGGCGGCGGCACGGCTGTGTCTGACTATCCGAGCACCGATGCGGATATGGGGCTGAAGGTAAATGTTGGCGTGCGTCCGGAGGATTTTCTGGAGACTGCGGGCGACTACATCTTTGAAGGTAAGGTCAACATCACCGAAGCCTTGGGCGAAGTGACTTTGCTGTATTTTGAGCCGCAGGGCAACGCGGATGCGGTGATTGGCAAGCTTCCGGGTATTCATGCCGATCTGCGCGGCAAGCCCGTGAAACTGGGCGCGTCACCGGACAAGGTGCATGTTTTCCATAACGGCACGTCGTTGTTGTATCGGTAAAGCGCCTTCAATGCCGCTTGAGAACCGCGTCTGTGAACGCGGACCAAGCGCGTTCGAACGGGCTTGCACCAGACTATTCGAATAGTCTTTCCGCGCGAACGAGGGCGTTCCGTATTTGTTCTCGTTTTTGCATTGGCGAAACCGAAGCGATCCCCTATGTGTTAACCAAGCATATCGGGGGACGTCATGGCCGAGCTTAAGAATATCGAAGTGCGCGGTGCGCGCGAACACAATCTCAAGAACATCGACGTGGACATTCCACGCGATCAGCTGGTGGTGATCACCGGGCTGTCAGGTTCTGGCAAATCCTCATTGGCTTTTGACACGATCTACGCCGAAGGTCAGCGCCGCTATGTGGAATCGCTGTCTGCTTACGCGCGGCAGTTCCTTGACATGATGGAAAAGCCCGATGTGGATCACATTTCGGGGTTAAGTCCGGCAATCTCGATCGAACAGAAAACCACCTCCAAGAACCCGCGGTCTACCGTCGGCACGGTTACGGAAATTTACGACTACATGCGCCTGTTGTTTGCGCGTGTCGGAACGCCTTATAGCCCCACCACCGGCAAGCCGATTGAGGCGCAGCAGGTGCAAGATATGGTCGACCGGATCATGGCGCTGGAAGAGGGCACGCGGGCCTTTTTGCTTGCCCCTATCGTGCGCGACCGGAAGGGCGAATACCGCAAGGAGTTTCTGGAACTCCGCAAACAAGGGTTCCAGCGGGTCAAGGTCGACGGACAATTCTACGAGCTGGATGAGCCGCCGACACTCGACAAGAAATTCCGCCATGACATCGACGTGGTGGTGGACCGCCTTGTGGTGAAAGACGGGCTTGAAACGCGTCTGGCCGACAGCTTCCGAACTGCGCTGGATCTTGCGGATGGCATTGCCATCTTGGAAACCGCGCCCAGCGAGGGCGAGCCGGAACGGCACACATTCTCGGAAAAATTCGCCTGTCCGGTCAGCGGTTTTACAATTCCTGAAATTGAACCACGTCTGTTCTCGTTCAACGCGCCATTCGGGGCGTGCCCGGATTGTGACGGCTTGGGTGTCGAGCTTTTCTTTGACGAACGTCTGGTGGTACCGGATGCAACCCTCAAGATCGCGGACGGGGCGTTGGCGCCTTGGCGCAAAGGCAAATCCCCGTACTTTCTTCAGACGATCGAAGCGTTGGCCAAGCATTATGAATTCAACAAGAATTCGCGCTGGAAAGACCTCGATCCGCATGTACAGCAAGTGTTTCTTTACGGTTCTGGCGATGAAGAGATCCCGTTCCGTTATGACGAGGGCGGACGCGTCTACCAAGTGACCCGCACCTTTGAAGGTGTGATCCCGAACATGGAACGCCGTTATCGCGAAACGGACAGCAACTGGATCCGCGAAGAATTCGAACGCTATCAGAACAACCGGTCCTGCGGGACCTGTGGTGGCTATCGCCTGCGCGAAGAAGCACTCGCGGTCAGGATCGCTGACATCCATGTGGGCCAGGTGGTCGAGATGTCGATCAAAGAGGCGTTTGACTGGTGCACAACCGTGCCCGAGCATCTCACGAACCAAAAGAATGAAATCGCTAAAGCCATCCTCAAGGAAATCCGTGAACGGCTTGGGTTTCTGAACAATGTCGGGCTTGAATACCTGACATTATCGCGAAATGCCGGCACATTGTCGGGTGGCGAAAGCCAACGTATTCGTCTGGCGTCGCAGATCGGCTCCGGTCTGACCGGCGTTCTTTACGTGCTGGATGAGCCGTCGATTGGGCTTCATCAACGTGACAATGACCGTCTGCTTGGCACGCTGAAATCCCTGCGGGATCAAGGCAATACGGTTATCGTTGTGGAACATGACGAAGAGGCGATCCGCGAAGCCGATTATGTCTTTGATATCGGCCCCGGCGCCGGAGTGCATGGTGGTGAGGTGGTGTCCAAAGGCACACCAAAAGACGTGGCTGATGATCCGAAATCCCTGACCGGCCAATACCTGAGCGGCACCCGCGAAATCGCCGTGCCATCCGAGCGCCGCAAGGGAAAGAAAGGCAAATCACTCAAGGTGGTGAAAGCCACCGGGAACAACCTGCAGAACGTCACCGCCGAATTCCCTCTGGGTAAATTTGTCTGCGTGACGGGTGTCTCCGGCGGTGGCAAATCGACTTTGACGATTGAAACGCTGTTCAAAACCGCATCCATGCGCCTGAACGGCGCGCGTCAGACCCCAGCGCCGTGTGAAACCATCAAGGGTCTTGAGCATCTGGACAAGGTGATCGACATTGACCAGCGTCCAATCGGCCGGACCCCGCGGTCCAATCCTGCCACGTATACGGGTGCCTTCACGCCGATCCGCGACTGGTTCGCAGGGCTTCCCGAAGCCAAGGCGCGTGGCTACAAGCCCGGTCGGTTCAGCTTTAACGTCAAAGGCGGACGCTGCGAGGCGTGCCAAGGTGATGGTGTCATCAAGATCGAGATGCACTTCCTACCGGATGTCTATGTTACTTGCGAGACGTGCAAAGGCGCGCGTTACAACCGTGAAACCCTTGAGATCAAATTCAAGGGCAAGAGCATTGCCGATGTTCTTGATATGACGGTCGAGGATGCGCAGGAGTTCTTCAAGGCAGTGCCAAGCATCCGCGAAAAGATGGATGCCCTGATGCGTGTCGGGCTGGGGTATATCAAAGTCGGCCAACAGGCGACGACCCTGTCAGGCGGTGAAGCGCAGCGTGTAAAGCTGTCCAAAGAACTGGCCAAACGGTCTACAGGACGGACGCTTTACATCCTTGATGAACCGACAACTGGGTTACATTTCGAGGATGTACGCAAGCTTCTTGAAGTTTTGCATGAACTTGTCGAGCAGGGGAATTCGGTCATTGTCATCGAACACAACCTTGATGTCATCAAGACGGCTGACTGGCTGATCGACATCGGTCCCGAAGGTGGCGACGGCGGTGGCCAGATCGTGGCGACCGGCACGCCGGAACAGGTGTCCGAAGTTCCGGAATCTCACACGGGACGGTACCTCAAGCCAATGCTCGACGCGAAAAAGCAGAT
Source organism: Marivita sp. (assembly GCA_043585115.1). GTDB lineage: Bacteria > Pseudomonadota > Alphaproteobacteria > Rhodobacterales > Rhodobacteraceae > Marivita. Next base: position 436,717 of record CP121326.1, on the reverse strand, counting down.
CGCGGCGGAATAATCGATTACGCGGCGCGGGCTTGAAGGGCCTGCGCCTCGTAGGTTTTCAGGATCGGCCGCGCAGCTTCCCATCCTGCAGAGTCAATATCCGCAAGTTCCGGGAAAAGCGTAATGATCTCGGCGCAGGATTCTTCGGGGAAGGTATGCTTCATCATTGGCCCCGGCAGATAGCTTTCTGACAAAAGGCCGTGGGACGTCAGAATATTGTGGTCATCGAACAGCAGATGCACGTAGGTGACCAAGCTCTCGCTTTCCTCGCGGCGTACGGTTTTGTGGTTCACCAAATCCTTGGCTTTGACCAACACCTCGGATTCGCCGAACAACAATTCAGCCCAGACATCGCGGATCAATACACGGTGCTGTGGTGACAGCAACACATCTTCAGTGGCCCCGTAGCTGCCAGCACAAATGCGGATCGGCGCAAACTTGTCCACAGCCTGAATCTCGCGTGATCCGGCCCACCGGATCGGCTGCGGACCATTGTCCAGCGTCAAAACGATATCACCGGGGCGCAGATCTTGCACCGGAACAGGACCATTGGGTGTGTCGATCAATGTTCCGGCCACGAAGCACGGCAATTGGTTGATCTGGACAATACCGGTGTCTTCCTGACCGACGCCGTTATTGATCGTGTACGTGAAATATGCGGTTTCCACGTCGCCATCGGACAACACTGTAAGAGTGCCATCGGGGTTCAGCGTCACTGTCTGACCAGAGGTCAATGTGACCGAACCACCGGGACCAACTGCCACACCGTTGATATGCGTCACCGACAAAGTACCCGCGGTCGTGCTGTCATTCGCCATCACGTCGATGGTTTTTGAGCTGTTCAGGCCAAGATTGGCGCCGTCGTCCTGCGCGATGATCGATGATTGGATCGACCCACCGGCAATCAGGAAATTGGTGTCATAGTTGGGGTCCGAAGTATCGGCTACACCCAGCTTGATCGTGTTCGTCACGCCGGGGTTCACTGGCGCAACAAAGGTCAGCGTGACCGTCAGACCATCCATTTCCGTATTGAATTGGTCCGCTGTATTGTCTTTGTACAGGTTTGGCGTGGTGGCGCTGTTGATGTTGCCGATCGACGCTTGTCCGTTGCCCACCGAAACCGTCGCTTCGACGCCATTGACCCAAACACCGACCGTATCCAGAAATGTCGAGTTGACGAATTCCGGATACTCATCCGAGCCGATGACAAAATCGACCGTGATGAAGTCGCCAGCAGGGGTGAATTCAACCTCAAGAAAAGCCGCGTCAAATGTGTTTCTGCCGGCAAGCGCGTTGAAATCGGTATCAAAGTTGATGCCGGTTGTGTTGGTGCCGGTCGACCCACTGACGTTGGTGTTCGTCGTGCCAGAGTTGTTGGTGAAGTCGGTAACATACCCCGTCGACATAATGACGCCGGTATCGCCCGGAACCACACCCGGAGAAATCGTATCACCATTGCTATAAATGCCCGATGACAGCGGGTCGCCTGAATAGGTTGCACTGCTGACTGTGACGCCCGTGCCAAAAATGGCATTGGCCATTTGCAGGGCGGTAGCGCCGGTGTTGATCGGAAGTGCCTGTGCGATTGGCATTGTTTGCTGCCTTACCGTTTAATGTCTGCTCGACACCGTTTTGCCGGGGTAAGGCGGCGTTAGTTTGTAGCAATTTAGTTAACTTTTAGACGTTTTGTCCGGGTTTGTTTCGCTGAACCGGTCAATTGTGACGCTTCTGAGGGATGTCACGACCGCCCACGTTTCTCGAACCGGGGCAACATCGCCGAGAAGTCGCGACCCGCGCCATCTTCGTCTTCGACAAAGCGCCGATACAGATCAGTCGCAGCGTGTCCCAATGGTGTGTCCGCATCTGATGCTTCAGCGGCCTGTTGGCTTAACCGAAGGTCTTTGAGCATCAAATCCGCAGCAAAACCGGGTTTATAGTCGTTATCTGCAGGGCTTTGCGGGCCAACGCCAGGCGCAGGGCAATAGGCGTTCATGGACCAGCTATAGCCTGAAGACGTGCTAACCACATCAAACATCGCCTGCCGGTCAAGGCCCAGTTTATCCGCCAGTGAAAAGGCCTCGCAGGTGGCGATCATGGTCACGCCAAGGATCATGTTGTTGCAAATCTTGGCCGCCTGTCCGTTTCCGGAGGCGCCACAATGGACAGATTTCTGCCCCATTATTTCAAAAAGCGGCAGTGCGGTTTGGTAGGCTGTGTCAGATCCGCCAACCATAAATGTCAGCGTGCCACCCGCGGCTCCGCCAATGCCTCCGGAAACCGGTGCGTCCAGGGGCAGTAAGCCTGCGGCCTCGGCATCTGCAGCCACAGCACGTGCGCTGTCCACGTCGACGGTCGAGCAATCCAAAAGGACGGCACCTTCGCGCATCGCCGGAATGATCTGTGCAGCCACGGCACGCAGGATATCGCCATTGGGCAGCATCGTGATGACCACGTCTGCGCCATCGGCGGCCTCGGCTGCGGTGCGGGCGTTCGACACACCGTTCACGGTGACAGTCGCCATGTCATAGCCGATGACATCATGGCCTGCCTTCGCCAGATTGGCTGCCATGGGAGCCCCCATGTTTCCCAGTCCAATAAACCCGATTTTCATGGCTCGCTCCTCTGTTCGAAAGTCACTGTATCGCCCTCTACCGGCCGCAGCATCGCAGCAACATCCGCGTCGGACACCCCGTCCAGATCATGCGACCATTTCGGGGATTTGTCTTTGTCGATAATCGCCGCACGGATGCCTTCGATGAAATCACCGTGCTCCATTGACCGCGAGGTAAAGCGGTACTCCAGGTGTAGCGCCTGCCGGAAATCGCCTTGTTCGGCGCGAAGCCGGTGCAGGATTTCGACCGTACACGCCAGAGACAGCGGCGCGCTGCGTGTCATCTTGGTAAAAGCGGACTGGGCAAAGTCACTTGTGTCGGCTCGCAACGCCTGAACAATTTCGGTCAATGTGCGCCCCGAAAAAAGCGCGTCGATCTGTGATTGCGCGTCTTTGAGCGGGGCCGCCGGGGCAGGGCCTGCCGCTGTGGTCAGTGCGCTTAGGTTTCCGTCTGCACATAATGTGGCTTTGACGCCGCCCATTGGTCCTCGGGAAGGTACAGATCGGCAAACCCGACATGGATCGCGTCACCCGGACCCATCCGGTCGGTGGTCATGCCCAAGTACTCGCCCAATCGCCCTGGAGCATGCGCCAGCAAATACGATCCGCCAACATCCGGGATCAATCCGATGCCACATTCCGGCATGGCAATCTTGGAGCTATCTCCGACAACACGATGCGAACCGTGACAGCCAACACCGACACCACCCCCCATGGTAAACCCCTGCAGGAAACTGACCACGGGTTTCGGATATTCGGCAATCAACGCGTTCATTCTGTATTCGTCGCGCCAGAACCGCTGACCGTAGGCATAATCGCCCGCTGTACCTGTGGCATACATCTCGGCGATGTCACCACCTGCACAGAACGCTTTTTCGCCCTCCGCATCAATCAACACCAGTTTGACTGTCGGATCCGCGCGCCACGTCCAAAGTGCATCTTCCAAAGCCAGACACATCTCGTACGTGAGCGCGTTCAAAGCTTTGGGACGGTTTAACGTGATGCGGCCCGCATGGCCGTCCTTGCGGATATGGATGTCGGTCATCTGTGCAAGTCTCTGGGTCGTGTATGGGGCAGGGGAGAGATCATTTCGCCAGCATCTGACGTGCTACGATCAGGCGCATGATCTCGTTCGTGCCTTCAAGGATCTGATGAACGCGCAAATCACGGACCAGTTTTTCGATGCCGTAATCAGCAAGATAGCCATAGCCGCCGTGCAATTGCAGACATTGGTCGACCACCTTTGATCCGGCTTCGGTGACGAATTTCTTGGCCATGGCGCAGAATTTCGTGGCATCGGGCGCACCGGTGTCCAGCTTCCAGGCTGCCTGACGCAAGAACGTGCGCGCAGCCTGAAGCTCGATTTCCATATCCGCCAGCCGGAATTGCAGCGCCTGAAACTGGTCTATGGACTGCCCAAAGGCTTTGCGTTCCGACATATACGCAAGCGTCGAGGTCAGACCGGTTTGTGCCGCGCCCAAAGAACAGGCTGCGATGTTCAGCCGACCGCCGTCCAATCCTGCCATAGCGTATTTGAACCCGTGGCCTTCTTCACCCAGCAGATTGTCCGAAGGGATTTTGCAATCGTCGAACTGGACCTGCCGTGTGGGTTGGCTGCGCCAGCCCATCTTGTCCTCAAGCCCGCCAAAGCTCAGCCCGGCCGTGCCATCTTCGATCAAGACCGCTGACACGCCTTTGGGCCCGGCATCGCCGGTGCGCACCATTGCAACATAGAGGTCTGAATACCCACCGCCCGAAATGAACGCCTTGGTGCCATTCAGCGTGTAGCCCTCGTTTGTCCGATCTGCGCGGGTTTTCAACGCCGCTGCGTCCGACCCGCTGCCGGGTTCCGTCAGGCAATAACTCAGAACGGTTTCCATCGTCATGGCCTTGGGCAACACCCGCGCTTTCATGTCGTCACTTGCAAAGCTGTCGATCATCTTGGCGCACATATTGTGGATCGACAGAAACGCCGCGACCGACGGACAGGCCATCGAAAGGGCCTCAAACACCAAGGTCGCGTCCAACCTGCTCAGGCCAGAGCCGCCGCTGTCCTCAGAAACATAGAGCCCGGCGAATCCAAGTTCACCCAGCTTGGGCCAGAGGTCTTTCGGGATGGTGCCCTGTGCCTCCCAATCGCGCGCATGCGGGGCGATATGATCTTGGCCAAAGGCATAGGCCATGTCGAAAATCGCTGTCTGTTCTTCTGTCAGGGCAAAATCCATCGCGCCGCTCCTCCCGTTGGATGCGTGAAATGAACGAGTGTTTAATTTCCAACTGTTTCAGGACTTTTGCAAGAGGTCAAAGTCCGTCGTGAAAAGCGTCGACCAAATGACCGACGGCCGCACGCATTTGGCCGTCAGCATCCTGACCAGCCGCTTTCGCCTCGGCCACGACGGCGCGCTGTCGGCTGGTTCCGTTGCCCTGCGTGACAATCTCGCGGCTGCGCTCCAATTCTCGGGCGCAGCGAAGGATGCCGGCATCTTCTTCGATCAACCCGATCAGTTCTTCGGTGAGTTCGGCCATCGGGACAATTTCTCCCCGGCCGAAATCAATCAGCCCATCGCTCACCCCATAGCGTTGCGCACGCCAACGGTTTTCGCTGATCAGGAACGGATCATACCGCCGCCAGCGCTGGTTGCGGACCCGTAGACGCCACAGCATCCGCATCAGGCACTGGTTCAGTGCCGCGAGCGTCAGTGTGTCTTCAAGCAGGGGCTGAACATCCATGATGCGGGTCTCAAGCGTGGGAAAGCTGTGCGACGGGCGCAGATCCCACCAGATTTTTGAGCTGTCCTCGATCACGCCCAGATCGACCAAGACCTGAACCGACCGTTCGTATTCCGACCAATTGTCAAAAGTCGGCGGCAAGCCGGTGCGGGGCAGGTTGTCGAAAACCGAAATCCGATAAGACGCAAGCCCGGTATCTTCTCCCTGCCAAAAAGGTGAAGAGGTCGACATGGCCAGCAGATGCGGCAGGAAATACGCCATTTGCCCCATCAGGTCGGCCCGCAGGGCATCATCTTCAAGCCCGACATGCACATGCATCCCACAGATCAGCATCCGGCGGACCACACCACCCAACGCATCCTGAAGCGCGTTATAGCGGTCCTTGTTGGTGTGGTGCTGGTTCTTCCAATCCCCGAACGGGTGGCAGGAGGCGGCGATTGGCGCAAGGTTATAAGCCTTGGCACAGCGCGCCACAGTGCTGCGCAGACGTTTGAGATCCTCGCGCGCCTCGTTGATATCCGCGCACACCTTGGTGCCAATCTCGATCTGGCACTGAAGGAATTCCGGGCTGACCTGGCTTTCAAGCTCGGCAGCGCAGGCCTCCATCAGACCTTCTGGCGCTTGCGCCAAAGCCATGCTGTCGAGATCGACCAGCAGGTATTCCTCTTCGATCCCGATGCTGAATGGCGGTTCCTGCATGGTACAGCTCCCAATTGCGTGATCCCAAAATGACCGCTTGTTGGGGGAAATGCAAAAACTGTTATCGCGCCGTCAGTGACCGTCGTGATCAGGGGATCCGCCGCACCGCCTCTTCGAGCAGCGCATCGATGGAGTCTGCGTTCAGCCCCAACGCGGCCAGTGCGGCCTCTTCGGTCTCCTGCACGATGGAAATCACGCCATGGCCCGCCGACCAGCCGTTCTTGGCCAGTGCCGCCGCCTTGCGCGATACGGGTGTGTTGGCGAAATAGACCATCAGCGTCTCGGTCTCGCGCATTGCGAGATCCGCGCCTTTGGCAGCTTGCAACTGCATCACCCGTGCAAAGTCGCGCTCCATGTCGGTGATGCGGCTGAGGTCGATCAAATGGCGTTGGCCTGGCCGCGCGTCTGGGTGTTGCGCATAGGTGCCAAAGGCCTTGAGGCTGTCCTCAACCAGCATCAGCCCGCTGTAGCGGACATAGACAAGATTGTGTTGGGGCAGGATCTGGAAACTGGCGGGCATAGAGGCTCAATGACAAAGGGAGATCAATCCGGCGACATTTTCGGAAAAAATCCGCGAATGCAATGCAACAGCCGCACGCATCACACGCTTTGTACGTCGACCTTGTCGAGCATGGCCGCGATGCTGTCATAGGGCAGCCCCAGCGCATGCAGGGCGTGCTCCTCGTCCTCCAGAACAATGGCCACAACGCCACTTTCCGTCGTCCAGCCGTTTTTCCCGAGATTGGCGGCATGGAGACCGACGGGGGTGTTTGCATAGTAGACCATGAAAGTCTCTATGCCATGTCCCGCCATGGTTTCGACCTTCTTGGCCTGAATTTCCATGAATTTCGCGTAATCGCGGTCAATGTCCGTCAATCGGGTCAAATCGACCAGATGGCGCAGACCGGGTCCGGCCAATGGGTGTTTTCCGAACTCACCGAGTGCTTGTGCCGTCTCACTGACCAACATAGCGCCTGTGTACCTCACGTACACAAGGTTATGTTCGGCGATGATTTGGACGGTGATGGGCACTGAATTCTTGCGATAAGGGGCGGAATGCTCCGCCCCTTGTGCAATTATTTTTAATGGAAATCAATCCATTGCCTTGAAGTTGAACTCGCCGCCTTCCTTGATACCCGACGGCCAGCGCGATGTGATCGTCTTGGTGCGGGTGTAAAACTTAAAGCTGTCTGGTCCGTGCTGGTTCAGATCACCAAACATGGATTTTTTCCAGCCGCCGAAGGTGTGATAGGCCAGTGGCACAGGGATCGGCACGTTGATGCCCACCATGCCGATATTCACCCGGTGCGCGAAATCACGGGCGGTGTCGCCGTCGCGGGTAAAGATCGCGGTGCCGTTGCCGTATTCGTGGTCCATCGCCAGCTTCAGCGCTTCTTCGTAGGATCCGGCACGTACGGTGCTCAGGACCGGACCAAAGATCTCTTGACGGTAGATGTCCATGTCCGGTGTGACCTTGTCGAACAGGTGCGGCCCGACAAAGAAGCCGTCTTCATAGCCTTGAAGTTTGAAGTCACGGTTGTCGACGACCAGTTCTGCGCCTTGATCGACACCCGACTGGATGAGCCCAAGGATCCGCTCTTTGGCTTCACGGGTCACAACGGGGCCGAAATCCACGTCATCACCATCTGTGTAGGGCGCAACGCGCAGTTTTTCGATACGGGGCACCAGCGCGCTGATCAGGCGATCTGCGGTCTCTTCGCCAACCGGAACGGCGACTGATACAGCCATACAGCGTTCGCCCGCCGCGCCAAAACCCGCACCGATCAACGCGTCAGCAGCTTGGTCGATATCAGCATCCGGCATCACGATCAGGTGGTTCTTGGCGCCGCCAAAACATTGCGCACGTTTGCCGTTCGCAGTGGCGCGGCTGTAGATGTATTGCGCGATGGGGGTGGAGCCCACAAAAGAAACACCCTGAATGATCTCATGATCGAGCAAGGTATCCACGGCTTCTTTCGTGCCGTTCACAACTTGGAACACACCTTTAGGCAGACCGGCTTCTACAAACAGTTCCGCCAGCATCAGCGGCACGGACGGATCACGTTCGGATGGTTTCAGGACAACTGCGTTGCCACAGGCGAGGGCAGGGCCGACGTGCCACAGCGGCATCATCGCTGGAAAGTTGAACGGCATGATCGACGCAACCACACCCAGCGGCTGACGCATGGAATACATATCAATACCGGGGCCGGCATCGTCTGTGTACTCACCTTTGAGCATCTGCGGCGCACCGATGCAGTACTCCACAACCTCAAGACCACGTTGCAGATCACCTTTGGCGTCTGGAATGGTCTTGCCGTGCTCGCGGCTCAGAGCCTCGGCCAGAACATCCATGTCGCGGTTCATCAGCGCGACCATCTTCATCATCACACGCGCGCGCTTCTGCGGGTTTGTGGCGCCCCATGCTATCTGTGCCTCGGCGGCATCTTCGACCGCCTTCGAAACTTCGGCGGGGTTGGCCAGCGGCAGCTTTGCCTGAACCTCACCGGTTGCGGGGTTGTAGACGTCGCCAAAATCCCCAGACGTGCCTTTAACCTGCGCGCCGTTTATGAAATGCGTAAGCTCTTTCATGATCAATCTCCCTTTCGCGCGCATCATACCCTTGCAAAAATGCCAATCAAAGGGGCAATATTCCAAATAGGTTTTGCAAAAATGCAAAGGTTTCGATGTGCAAAGTTGGGATGACCTGCGAATTTTCCTGTCCGTCGCGCGCAGCGAAACCCTGTCCGGCGCTGGCAGGATGCTGCGCATGGACCCCGCGACGGTTGGCCGTCGTGTGGCGCGGCTTGAGGATGCCATCGGACAGGCGCTTTTTGTCAAAAGCCCCCAGGGGTACACGTTGACAGAGGCCGGAACGCGGCTGATCGACCATGCGGAACGCGCCGAGCAGGCGATGCAGGGGGCAAGGTCTGTTCTGACCGGAGATGCGGGAACGTTGACCGGACAGATCCGTATCGGCGCGCCGGATGGCTGTGCAAATTTTGTCTTGCCGCGGGTCTTTGCCGATCTGTCGAAGGCCAATCCTGACCTTGACCTGCAGATCGTCGCGCTGCCGCGTGTGGTCAATCTGTCCCGACGCGAGGCAGATATGGCAATCACGGTCAGCCCGCCCACCGCGTCGCGTCTGTCTTACCAGCGGATCACCGATTACAAACTGCATCTTGCCGCAAGCAGCTCCTATCTGGCCGCGCATCCTCCTGTTACATCAGTTGACGACCTGCAGGATCATCGGATTGTCGGGTACATCCCGGACATGATTTTTGACAAGGAACTGGACTATCTCAGCGATCTGGCGCTCGAGCGGGTTGCGTTGGCATCTAACTCCGCCTCGGTTCAGATCCAGCTTTTGCGCCAGCATGGCGGCATCGGGATCGCGCATGATTTTGCGCTTCCGTTTGCACCCGGTGTGACGCGGGTTCTAACCGACGCGCTGTCCTTTACCCGCAGTTTCTACCTTGTTCGTCACGCCGAAGATCGTCGCCTTGACCGGATCACCCGCTTTGCCAAAGCCTTGGCGCAGGGCGTCCGCAATGAGGTGGTGCGATTGGAAGCACTGCTTTCAGGTACTTGACAGAACACAAGTCTGTGAAGACGCTGGAGGTGCACAGGGACCGGAGGAGAGACCATGCAAGTTCATCATATTCTCAAAAGCAAAGCTACGGACGCCGTCGTCACCGTGAAATCCGGCACCAGTATTGCGGATGTTGCCAAGATCCTGACCGAAAAGCGGATCGGGACCGTGGTTGTTTCGAATGATGATGAAACTGCGTTGGGCATTCTGTCGGAACGCGACATCGTGCGTGAACTGGCCAATCGCGGTGCGTCCTGCCTGTCGGATTCGGTTGACGGGTATATGACGTCCAAACTCATCACATGCAGCCGTAACGATGATGCCGATCACGTTCTGTCCCAAATGACCGAAGGGCGCTTTCGCCACATGCCTGTGGTCGAAGACAATAAACTGGTCGGATTGATCACCATTGGTGACGTGGTCAAAGCCCGGCTGACCGAATTGGCGATGGAGCGCAATGCGCTGGAAGGAATGATCATGGGGCATTGACCCCGATATGTTCATCTACTTGAACTCCCTACGCTTTTGATGCGAGACAGGGGCAACGCTGACGACATACCGGAGACTGCCCATGCGCATCGGTCTTTACCCCGGGACTTTTGACCCGATCACCATGGGCCATATCGACATCATCCGCCGGGCGGCGGCGCTGGTCGACAGGCTTGTTATTGGCGTTGCCATCAATCGCGACAAAGGCCCGTTGTTTGATCTGGATGAACGTGTCGCGATGATCGAGGCGGAATGTGTGTCCTTGTCCGAACAGACGGGCATCGAAATTGTTGTCCACCCGTTTGAAAACCTGCTGATCGACTGCGCCCGCGATGTCGATGCATCAATCATTGTGCGTGGCCTGCGCGCCGTGGCTGATTTCGAGTATGAATTCCAGATGGTCGGCATGAACCGCGCCCTGGATGACAGCATCGAAACGGTCTTTCTGATGGCCGAAGCGCGCCATCAGGCCATCGCGTCAAAGTTGGTCAAAGAGATTGCCCGCTTGGACGGAGATGTGTCCAAGTTCGTCACAGCGCCCGTGCGCAAGGCTTTGATGGACAAGTTCAGCACCAAATAGATATTGCCTCAAGACGGTCATCTGGTCATTATTTCCGCATTAACCGGAGATTTTTTATGATAACTGTTTCTCAATTGGCCACGATGGCCGATCTTGTTTACACCAGTCACACACCACAAACATCAGGTCTGCCTGCAGGTATTACGCGCCTTGACACTGCAAAACCGCCCAGCAGAACGGGCTTTTCAGGTGCTGTGTATGAGGTGAATGGATATAATGCGATCACCTTTCGCGGAACGGACAGAACCTCGGCGGTGGACTGGATTCACAACGCCGGATGCCACACGATCTTGGCAACGCAGTTCTCTGAAGCCTTGGCATTCGCTAAAGCGTCGATCGTGAATTTGGGACTGGCGGCCAACAGAACCTATGTGTGTGGCCACTCGTTGGGTGGTGGCTTGACCAAATATGTGACGCATAATCTGCCGCAAGCTCATAGTGGATATACACCTCTTGCCGGGGTGTCCTTTAATGGGCCTGGTTTGACAGCAGGGATGTATGAACAGGGCTTGGCCGTTAGGCTTGGGCTTGTTGTTGCTTTGCTTCACGCAGCAACGTTACGAAACGACGCACCGGCTCCGGGCAGCACAAGTGCGAAAATCGCGAACGTGAACATCGTAGGAGACGTTGTCAGCCAGATTGGCAACTCGGCCGGACGCATTCATACCATCCCGCCGTCCAACGGCGGTGGAGATCCGCTCACCTGTCATCTCATGACCACGGTGATTCCGTCGGTGGCTGCATGTGCGCTGGGTAACATGCATGGCACGCAGATTGTCTAGGACAACATCGGAATTGCCTGCATCAATCCCTACCGAATGATGTGATGCAGGTTTTCTGATGCGTATGGGGGCTTGCGGCTTATTTGCCGTAGATCGCTTCGTGCGCGATGCGTTCCGCGTCGCCTTGATAGATGTTCAGGTCAAGCGCCACATCCAGCGGCATCGACCGAATTTCTTGCACCGTGCGGTGGTAAGCGGCCCGCTTTTGAAGACGGTTCCGCAGGGAAGACATAAAATGGGCCATGGTCAGTCCTTTCCTTGCTCTATGGTCCTGTGCCAGCGGCTGTTTGCGCTACCGGCTACAGTTAGGAACCTAGGCATGCTGCACTGCAGAACAATGCATGTTAAGGAAAGCCCGCCTTGCGTTTGATGCAAGGGTCCGGGAAGGATCAATCAAGGTCTGAGGTTCGGTCCAGCAGATCTTCAAGCTCGGCACGCATCGCGATAAGCTGCGCTTCGTGTGGGGCCGCGCAATTGGCTTCTGCCTCGCGAAATGCCTCAAGTACCCATTTTTCGCCGTTGCGGACTTGATCCATGACGTCTTCGTCGATCTCGTCAAACATAGCACGCAAGGACACGACAGCTTTGTTCACAGTGCCCATGAGTGATCCGTCCCCATCGACATGACCGTGCAACAGCTTTGCAAGCGTTTCTGCATGACGCCCGTGCATGTCGCGGAAGGATGTGGCGAAGTCCCGAAACTCGGGTTCGGACTTGTCGACCATCACATCGAACCCGGCTTTCGCATCGACGATCCGCGTGTACAGGTCGCGCAGGTGATCATTTGGCGTGGTTGGTCCGGTCTCGAACATCGGGTCAAGATGCGGTTTTCCGGGGTTGAGCGCGCTATCTGTCATCAAATCTCCTTTTCCGACCGGAACAGTTCCGGTTCTTGAAAAGGTAATTCGGCAGACGGGCTTAGGGTTCCGGGGAGGGCGTACAAATTGACGCTATCGGCAGTGTTTTGCCGGATAAGGAAGTTCGGCGCACTGGCGAGCAGTGCGCCGAAATCAGTTTAGATCAGCTTGCCCATTGCGACGGCGGTGTCCGCCATCCGGTTCGAGAAACCCCATTCATTGTCGTACCAGCTCAGGATACGGACCATGTTGCCATCCATCACCTTGGTCTGGTCGGTGTGGAAGATCGAAGAATGCGGGTCGTGGTTGAAATCGGTCGAAACCAGCTGCTTGTCTGTATAACCAAGAATACCCTTTAGCGGGCCGTCAGCGGCTGCGCGGATGGCATCATTGATTTCGTCAACTGTGGTGTCACGCGACGCGGTGAATGTCAGATCGACAACCGACACGTTCGGCGTTGGCACACGTATCGCCACACCGTCCAGCTTGCCGTTGAGTTCTGGCAGAACCAAACCGACCGCCTTGGCCGCACCGGTGGAGGTCGGGATCATGCTCAAGGCAGCAGCCCTGGCGCGATAGAGGTCTTTGTGCATCGTATCCAGCGTTGGCTGGTCGCCCGTGTAGCTGTGGATCGTGGTCATAAAGCCGCGCTCGATCCCGATGGCGTTGTTCAGGACATACGCAACCGGCGACAGGCAGTTGGTGGTGCAGGACGCGTTCGACACGATCAGGTCGTCGGCAGTCAGGCTGTCGTGGTTCACCCCGTAAACGATGGTCTTGTCTGCATCTTTGCCAGGAGCAGAGATAAGAACGCGGCTCGCGCCGTTCTCAAGATGTGCCTGACACGCGTCTTTGCTGGTGAAGATGCCTGTGCATTCCAGAACCACATCCACATCAGACCAAGGCAAGTCGGCCGGATTGCGCATGGCTGTCACTTTGATCGGGCCACGACCCACGTCGATTGTGTCTTCGGAGGTTTTGACGTCGACCGGAAAACGACCATGGACACTGTCATATTGCAGCAGGTGCGCGTTGGTTTCCACGGGACCAAGATCATTGATCGCGATGACTTCGATGTCTGTACGACCGGATTCGATGATCGCACGCAGAATGTTGCGGCCGATACGTCCAAATCCGTTGATGGCGACTTTGGTGGTCATGACTGAGATCCTTACTTGTTCTGACAGAAACGACTGCCCGATGCTGTTACCGCTAACAAGCAGAACGAAGCCTGCCTGTCAAGCGATGGCCCTGCCTGAACCGTCAGCCGGAAATACCGGACTCGCGGCGCGTGATCGCCAGAATGCCGGGCTTCTTTTTTGACAGGTGTGCTTGGCCGAGTGTAGCATGGGTCATTATTAAAAAGACGTTCTTGTAGCGGTTCAGTTCCCCGATTTCGATTTCCGGACCCATCTGACCTGTGCCGCACATCAGTATTGGATCGGTTATGGCTCTGAGTTTTGATATTCTTGGCGGGCAATACCTCGAGATGATCGAGGCCTTGCGCAAAGCGTTTTCACAACGGTCTCCAGCACTGTTGGAGGTTACGCTTTCCGGAACACTGAACAACAAACCCAGATCCGTGACGGTCGGGATCGAAACATCGTCGCCCTATTACGTAAAGACCATCAACGGCCACAGGTTGTCTGCAACGGAAGAAAGTTACGCAAACAAACCGATGCCGCACCCGTTCAACCTGACACATATCCACGCTGCATTGGGCATGTCCGGCGCACAGCGGAACGAGACTGAAAAGAAAGCGTTTGTATCGCTGATTTTCATCACGTCCGAGGCGGCGCGGTTTGAACCCTTTGCACGGCACATCAACACGTTGATCAAAGCAGGCGATGGCGCCCGTGTTCTAGATTACGAACGTGCACGATATTACATGAACAATTGGAAAAGCTTGTATGATCTGACCTACGGTGACGGCGCGGTCTATTTCAAACCGTTGACCGAAGCCAACATGCACAACTGGAATTACTACCATCAGATCGTGGTTCAAAAAGGCGATGGCAACATGAGATTGCCGTTTTCTGCGACCCAAGCCAGTCTGCAGCCCAAATCCCTTCGCGACCTCCGTTAGGTCGCCGCTGTGGCATTACCGCCAGAACGCAAGCCAATCGATCAGGTCCACGCCTTTACCAGCGAGAAATAATACCCCGTCACCCCCGGTGAGAAATGCGTCAATGCCGATCCCGCCCAGGATCAACAGGCCCAATCCGATTGCGAGTGAATTGGTCATTGCACACACGTCCCTTTGCACTTGCGCGCACCATGCCAGAGCGGTTTGCGGTTGTCACGCAGCCTGGTCGGTCGTCGTTTGCGGGATCGACATCAGGTCTTCGATGAACAGTCCGATAAAAGACCCGCGACCGGTGGCTCCGGCCTTGCGATAGATTGCGTTCAGATGTGCTTTGACGGTGCCTTCAGCCGATCCACGCAGCTCTGCGATTTCTGCAATGCCAAAGCCCTTGAGCGTGAAGAGTGCCACATCGCGCTCGGATGGCGTCAGCGCCCATGTCTCGAACCTCGCGTCAACGATGTCGTGAAATGCGCCAGCGGCCAATCCGAGTTGCTCTTCAAGGTGCGCTTTGCGGCGCAGCAGAGCAAAAAGATATCGCGTTTCGAAAACGACACCCGCAATCAGAGCCAGCACAGCCAAAAGCTCGATTACAAAATGGCTCGAGACGAAGGCACCAAACCCCATGTCGAACCCATCTGCCGCCACATCCCAAAGGAAGAACGCTGCGCAAAGAACTTGCGCAACGATCAGCACCAGCAAAGACAGCGGTTTTGTGGAGGAATGAAGGGTCACGGGTCTGTTCTGGCTCCGTCCGGCACGTTCTTGACACCGGTTATCATGGCGCGGGGCAGGTTGACGCCGGTGCGGCGGCTTTCCCAGATCACCGCAATAATGTGCAGCACAATCGAAATCTCGGCCCAAGTTACCAAGGCCTCGTGGGTTTCTTCAACCCAATCCACACCCCAATACGCGTTCGTCGTCATCATCCAACCGGTCAATCCAATCAGCGCCACCGCCACAAGCAGGTTAAAGATCATCAGCGCACCCAAAGGTGTATGACCAAGATGCAAGCGTTTACGGCCCGTCGCCATATCAGACACCTGGGCCGTGACGGTTTCAGAGGTTGGCCAGAACGATGCAAATTTAGCATAATGCGGGCCAATCATGCCCCAGACCAGCCGCGCGGCGATCAGGGCCAAAAGGATGTAGCCGATGTTTTCATGCAGTTTGCTTTCATCGTCGGTGAACAATGCGTTGGCGGCAAATCCGGCCACAAGTGACCAGTGGAAAAGCCGGACAAACGGATCCCAGATGGTATATTTTGTCATGTCATGCTCCGAGGAATGAGTGCCGGTCCGCATGGGTCATGCGGACCATCAAGCGATCAATCGTCGGCTTTGGTGCGGACCACGTTCAGCGCGGCATCAAGATAAAGCTCAAGACGCTCTCCGTTTTTGAGGACATATGCTTCGATCATTCCGTCCTCCATTTCGATCTTGCGCACCTCGTAGCCTTCGGCCGTAAGCTTGGTGCGGATTTCGGTCAGGCGTTCTGTGCTCAATGCATCGTCGCTGGACGCAAAGGCTGAAGCGGGCAGGGCAAGTGCAAGCGCGAGGGCAAGAATACGTGTCATGGGAGGTCTCCTTTAAGGGGCATGCGGTGCTGCGACATGCAGCGCCAATGGACCTAGATTGGCACCTCGAAGGGGGCGAAAACATGGGTCAGCAGTTCAATTCAGGGCCTCTCCAACTTTGGTTTAGAGCTAAAAACCGCCGGTTTTGGTGCAAGCATGCCGTTGGGTTTGACCTGAGGCAAAACGGCAGGGGCACCTTATGCTACCGCGCCACATTGGGCGCCAACGGCGGCGTTTTAATTTGGAAACAAAAGCCCGCGACGGTCAAAGACGTCGCGGGCTTTTGGATAGATTATGGGTGTCAGAGACGTTTTGTGGATCAGTGAAGAAGCCGGCCCATGGCACCGGCGACATCTGCCATCCGCGCCGAGAAGCCCCATTCGTTGTCGTACCATGCCAGCACACGCACCATGCGCTTACCGACCACCTTGGTCTGGTCAGGTGCAAAAATCGACGATTGCGTTGTGTGGTTGAAATCGATCGAGACCTTTGGTTCGGGATCGTAGGCCAGAACTGTGCCCATATGCGTTGCGGCCGCTTCGCGCACCACTTCATTGACATCATCGACTGTCACATCCTTGCCCGCGTAGAAGGTCAGATCAACGGCAGAGACATTCGGCGTCGGCACCCGCACAGCAGAGCCATCAAGCTTGCCTTTCAGGTTTGGCAGAACTTCACCCAATGCCTTGGCGGCGCCCGTCGAGGTCGGGATCATCGCCATTGCCGCAGCGCGGGCACGGTACAGATCGGCATGGCGCCGGTCCAATGTCGGCTGATCACCTGTATACGAGTGGATGGTCGTCATGATGCCGGATTCAATGCCAAGTGCTTCGTCCAGAACCTTTGCCAGCGGGGCAAGGCAATTGGTTGTGCAAGACCCGTTCGAGATCATCGTGTCGCCTTCAACGAGCGACCGATGGTTGACACCGTAGACGACAGTTTTCTGGACATTCTTTGCAGGAGCCGAGATGAGGACCGATTTCGCACCGCGCTCCATATGCACATTGGCTTTTGCGCCGTCGTTGAATTTGCCAGTACATTCCAGAACGACGTCACAACCAGACCAGTCAAGCTCTTGAGGATCGTAGGTTGAAAACACTTCCATCGGACCACGGCCCAAATCCATTGTGTTGCCCTTGATCGTAACCTCACCGCCAAAGCGGCCATGAACGCTATCATACCGCAACAGATGTGCGTTGGTTTCAATCGGCCCGGTCGCGTTGATCTTCACCACCTGTACGTCATTCCGCGAGCTTTCCGCGATATGGGCGAGGGTGCAGCGGCCGATCCGACCGAACCCGTTGATTCCAAGAGTGACGGTCATGAGCGTGTCTCCTGCGCAGTGTGATTGCCTGCCGTATACGGATGTATGCTGCAATCGCAAAGTAAAAATCTATGGTTTCACAATATGTTAGCGCAAAAGGTGACTCGGTGGCGCATGATGGCGCTAACGTGTTGGAACGGTTTGCGGTAACACTGGGTTGATGTTGCGGAATTGGCAAAAATGGCGCGGATGATGGATCTGGCAGTTTTGATAGGACGCAGCCTGATCGCTGTATTGTTTCTGGCAGGCGCAATCCAGAAAGCCGTCGATCCGGTCCCTGCGCAGACGCTGTTGGCGGGGTTTGGTCTGCCTGCGATTCTGGTCTGGCCTGCGCTGACATTTAACGCTGTCTGTGGTCTGGCATTGATTGCCGGATGGGCGGTGCGGCCGGTGGCCGTCGCCTTGGCGGTCTATTGCGCGGTGACCAGCGTATTCCATCTGATCCCCGCAGATCCGTGGCAAATGAGCATCTTCGTCAAGAACTGGGCCATCGCCGGAGGGTGCCTGGTGCTGGCGGCGCACGGCGCGGGGCGCTATGTCTTGAACAACACAAAACGCGGAGCGCAGGTATGAGTGGACTATTGGCCCTTCTTGATGACGTGGCAGGGATTGCCAAAGTCGCAGCGGCGTCGATTGACGACATCGGCGCGGCGGCGGCCAAAGCCGGGTCTAAAACCGCAGGTGTTCTGATCGATGACGCCGCGGTGACGCCGAAATACCTGCACGGGTTTGAACCGGCCCGCGAATTGCCGATCATCTGGCGCATTGCGCGCGGGTCTCTGATCAACAAGCTGGTGTTTTTGCTTCCGGCAGCGTTGCTGATGTCGACCTTTGCACCGTGGCTTATCCCGCCTTTGTTGATCCTTGGTGGCAGTTACTTGTGCTTTGAAGGCGCCGAAAAGATCGTTCACGTGCTGATGCCACATGATGATCACTCTGGCGGGCCGGATGGCAGCCACAGCGTTGAAGATCCGCTGCACCTTGAAGAAGAAAAGATCAAAGGCGCGATCAAGACCGATTTCATTCTCTCGGCCGAGATTATGACCATTGCCCTTTCGGTCATCGAAGCTGGCAACATCTGGATGCAGGGCGCAACACTGGCCGTCGTCGGGATCATGGTTACCTTGGCGGTCTATGGTGCCGTGGCGGTGATCGTGAAAATGGATGATGTGGGGCTCTGGCTGAGCCGTGTGGGGCGTTTGGGACTAACACGGGCGTTAGGGCGCGGCATTGTCAAATTCATGCCTTGGTTGCTCAAGACA
Source organism: Marivita sp. (assembly GCA_043585115.1). Taxonomy (GTDB): domain Bacteria; phylum Pseudomonadota; class Alphaproteobacteria; order Rhodobacterales; family Rhodobacteraceae; genus Marivita. Next base: position 418,132 of record CP121326.1, on the reverse strand, counting down.
CTGACCGTCGTTGGCACCGCAGCCATGCTTTGGGTTGGTGGATCGATCATTGTGCACTCGGTCGCGCAGATGGGCTGGCACTGGCCCGAAGATACCATTCATCACGCTGCCGTTGCGATTGGGCAGGGGCAGGGCTTTGTTGAATGGGCTGTGACCGCCGGGATTGATTTCGTGCTCGGGCTTGCGTGGGGCGTGATCCTGATCCCGATCGGGGTCAAGGTTATCGGGCCGATCTGGACAGCCGTCATGCCCAAAGGGGTCTGAACGGCGTTAAGTCAGTGTTAACGATGGTAGCGCTATGCAGAATGCATGACGATGCCAAGCATTCTTGATACCGACACATGGCTCCGCGATGTGTTTTCCGCGAAAGCGGTGGGGCGGGGCGGTGTAATCCACCGATCCGCCTGTGAGGTGGAACGGGTCGTCGGGCGCGATGCATTTCTGCACGAGGTGCAAAAACGTGGATTCACACTGGTCGAAAATGGCGCCCAGCTGGTGGTCTTCTGTAATCGCGATCCGGTGCGTCTGATCGTGCAGCGCGCTCCGCCTAGCCTGTCGCAGCGGGCATGGCCGTCCGTGCGAGACGCGCATGTTGGATGATGTTAAGTGACCGTCACGCCGCTATCTGGCGATGCATAGTAGGTGGGCGGCCCCGACATGCGAGGCCGCCTGAACTTGTTTTAGACGCGGGGGTCGGCCTGCCAGCGGCCTTCGACCAGATCGCGCACTTTCTGTGCCACGGCGTCTGCCGTGATGCCAAACTTTTCGTAAAGCGTCTCGGCAGGTGCCGACGCACCAAAACCGTGCATGCCGACAAATCCGGACTTTTCACGCTTGCCACGTTCACCAAAGAGCCACCGGTCCCAGCCAAAGCGGATGCCTGCCTCAACTGCGACACGTACCGGACCACCCGGCAGAACACGCTTGCGATACTTCTCGTCCTGCTCTTCGAACAGTTCCCAGCAGGGCATGGACACAACCCGCGTGCCAATACCTTCGGCCTGAAGGATGTCCCGTGCGGCCATCGCGATCTCTACCTCAGACCCGGTCGCCATCAGGATCGCCTGACGCTTGCCTTCTGCATCGGCCAGAACATACGCGCCTTGCGCGGTCAGGTTCTTGGTCTTGTGCTCGGTCCGCACTGTCGCAAGGTTTTGACGTGTCAGTGACAGAACCGACGGCGTTTTGGTTTGCGTGAACGCAATTTCCCAGGCCTCGGCTGTTTCGACAGTGTCGGCCGGACGGAACACCAATGTGTTAGGTGTGGCACGGCTGATCGCCAGATGTTCAACCGGCTGGTGCGTTGGGCCGTCTTCGCCCAACCCGATCGAATCGTGGGTCATGACATAAACCGTTGGCACGCGCATCAAGGCCGACAGACGCATCGCGGGACGGGCGTAGTCGGTAAAGCACATGAACGTGCCACCGTATGGACGGATGCCACCATGGAGCGCCATACCGTTCATCGCCGACGCCATGCCGTGTTCACGGATGCCCCAATACACATAGCGGCCCTTGCGGTTGTCCACGTCAAATACGCCCAGATCACCGGTTTTGGTGTTGTTCGATCCGGTCAGGTCAGCCGATCCACCGATGGTTTCGGGCAGGATTGGGTTGACCACCTCAAGCACCATTTCAGAGCTTTTGCGTGTGGCCACTTTCGGAGCGGTTTCGCTGATCTGCTTTTTCAACGCTTTGATGGTCGATGAGAGCTTTTTCGGCGCGTCACCGGCCATGGTGCGTGCAAACTCAGCCTGACGGGAGTCAGACATGGAGGCCAGACGGCTTTCCCACTCTGCGCGCTCGGCTGCGCCCCGGCGACCGATCTCTTCCCAAGCGGATTTGATGTCGGCAGGCACTTCGAACGGGCCTGTGGTCCAGCCCCAAGTCGCCTTGGCTTCGGCGTTCTGATCCGCGTTGGTCAGGGCGCCGTGGCCTTTCGAGGTGTCCTGAGCGGCATGGCCCAATGCGATATGGGTTTTACATGCGATCATGGACGGGCGGCTGTCTTTCTTCGCAGCGACAATGGCCGCGTCGATCTCGGCTGGGTTATGACCATCGATTTCCTGCACATGCCAGCCCGCCGCTGTAAAGCGCGCGACCTGATCGGTGCGGTCGGACAATTCAACCGTGCCGTCGATGGTGATGTTGTTGTTGTCCCAGAACACGATGAGCCTGGACAGCGCCTGACGCCCAGCGATGCCGATGGCCTCGTGGCTGACGCCTTCCATCAGGCAGCCGTCGCCGGCGATCACGTAGGTGTGGTGATCGACAAGCTTTTTGCCAAAACGCGCGCGCAGCGCTTCTTCGGCCATCGCAAAGCCAACTGAATTGGCGATGCCCTGACCCAACGGCCCAGTTGTTGTTTCAATAGCCTGCGCGAGGAAGTTTTCAGGGTGACCCGCTGTCTTGGCGCCCCACTGGCGAAAGTTCTTGACCTCGTCCAGCGTGATCTCGGGATCGCCCGAAAGGTACAGCAGCGAATACAGCAGCATGGACCCGTGGCCCGCAGACAGGATGAACCGGTCGCGGTCATGCCAATCGGGGCGTGCGGCATCGAATTTCAGATGGTTCTGGTACAACACGGTGGCCACGTCTGCCATGCCGATGGGCATGCCCGAGTGACCGGAATTGGCAGCAGCGACAGCATCCAAGGTCAGCGCACGGATTGCCGTGGCCTTGTTCCAATGGTCAGGGTTCTGGGCTTTGAGGGTCTCGATATCCACGGGCCGTATCGTCCTTCATAATGGGGGCAAATGGGTCTTTGAGGGCGCTCATACCAGTGTCAACGCAGAGTTCAAGCGGCACGGCTTTGCCAGATGTGCATAAGGGGGCGCATTTTCGGGTGCGGATTGTTAAACTTTCACATTAAGAGGACGGAGCGATTCGTTTCGAGAGCACGGAAAATTGCGTTTGGCGGCCTCGCTTCACGGTCGGACGCACAACAAAACGGGGATCAGGCAAATGACCCAAATTGACGAGTTGCAACACAGGATCACGGCGGCTTTGGACAGAGTCGCCCAGGGCGTGGTTCGCTTGGAAGAACGCGCCGCAGAGGCCGCATCCATGCCCGCGGAACCCGCAGAGCCGGGCATCGCGCCCGAAGAGGTGGCCCGCCTGCAAGAGGCGCTTGACGAAGAAAAGCTGGCAAATGCCCAGTTGGAAGAGCGCGTTCGCAAATTGCACGAAACCCACCGTCAGGAACTTGAAGCCGCAAAAGCTGCCGCCGCGCCAACGCCGACAGTCGATGTTGCGTCGCTTGATCTTGATCTGCAACGGCTTCGCCATTCCAACGAAATGCTGCGCGCCACCAATGAAGAGCTGCGCAAAGCACTGGCTGAAAATGTTGGTGAGCCACACCTGATCAACAAAGCGATGCTTGCAGAGCTGGAAGGTCTGCGTGCCGCGCGCTCTGTCGAAGCGGCCGAAACCCGTGCAATTGTGGCGTCATTGACCCCGTTGCTTGAAGCCGCCGCAGCATCCGAGGAGGCGAACTGATGCCCGAAGTCGAAATCATCATCGGTGGCCGCAGCTTTGACGTGGCCTGTCAGGAAGGCGAAGAGCAATACCTGCAATCCGCAGCCCGCATGCTTGACACCGAAGCACAGGTCTTGACCCAACAGGTCGGGCGCATCCCTGAAGCACGTATGCTTTTGATGGCCGGTTTGATGCTGGCAGACAAAACCGCCGGACTGGAAGACAAGCTGCGCGAATGCGAAGATCGCGCGGCGGCCTATCTGTCAGAGCTCCGCGCCTTGCAAGACGCACCACCGCCGCAGCCTGAACGTATCGAAGTGCCCGTAGTGCCCACCGACGTGACAGAGTCGCTGCAGGAAATCGCGGCACGGGCCGAAGCTTTGGCGCGGGATGTCGAGGAAAAGATTGGCTAGGGCAGGGTTGGCCAAACAAAAAAAGCGGCGTCCGATGCGGCGCCGCTTTTTGGTTCTGCAACAGGCCTGATCTCAGGCGTTTGCTTCACGAATTTTTTCTGCGGCGTCCTTGTCATATGTCACGCCGTTTTCATCGAGCAGCTGATCGAGTTCGCCCGACAATGTCATCTCGGTGATGATATCGCAGCCACCAACGAATTCGCCTTTGACGTATAGCTGGGGGATCGTCGGCCAGTCCGAGTACTCTTTGATGCCCTGACGAATGTTCTCGTCCGCCAGCACGTTCACATCTGCATAATCGACGCCCATGTAGTTCAACACGCCTGCAACCTTGCTGGAAAACCCGCATTGCGGCATGGACTTGGTGCCTTTCATATAGAGCACCACGTCGTTGCCTTTGACGGTGTCGTCGATAATCTGTTTTGCATCAGTCATTGTCTTTCTCCATCTCTTCGCGGCGTTTCCGGTCCTTGCGGATATACGGCATTGTTGCGCCAACAGTTATAAGGGTGACAAGGCCTATTGCGGCAAACATCGGCCATGTGTTCGAAAGGAATTCCATCATGTCGCGCCGGTCTGGGACGGTGCGCTGCTGTTATGCCCGCCGCCCGACTTCCAGGCGAAATAGGCGAACGGCCCAATCAACAGGATCATCATGATATTCCAAAGACGGGCTGGCATCATGCAGGCGCTTTTGTGGTCAATGCCAATGCATGCAGTTCGCCCTGCGATCCGTCCATTTTGCCTTGGAGCGCCGCATATACCGCACGCTGCTGCTGCACGCGGTTCTTGCCCTTGAAGCTTTCGTCGATCACCTCGGCGGCATAGTGGTTTCCGTCCCCGGCCAGATCGGTGATTGTGATCTGGGCATCCGGAAATTCCGCGCGGATCAAGTCTTCGATTTCCTGCGCTTGCATGGCCATGACGCTGCTCTCCGTAATTGAACTTTGCAAAGATGTATGACGGGGTCGGGTATTCCGCAAGGCAGGCTCTGCGCTTATGCGGTCAGCGACACCCAAACAGGCACATGATCCGACGGTTTGTCCCGTCCACGCACCGCGCTTTCGATCCAACAGTCGGTCAACAGATCGGCGCAGGAAGGTGTCAGCAGAAAATGATCAATGCGGATGCCATTGTTTCGCTCCCATGCGCCAGCCTGATAGTCCCAGAACGAATAATGCCCGCCGCCTTGGGTGCGGGCGCGGAATGCTTCGGTGAAGCCCAGGTTGAGAACCCGCCGAAACGCTGCGCGCGACTCTGGCCGGAACAAGGCATCTTCGGTCCATTGTTCCGGTTTCGCCGCGTCCTCGGTCTGGGGAATGATATTATAATCACCGGCCATCAGCGCGGGCATCTCATCTGCCAGGAGATTTTGCGCACGGGCCTCAAGCCGTTTCATCCAATCCAGCTTGTAGTCGTATTTCGGTCCCGGTGCAGGGTTGCCATTGGGCAGATACAGCCCGCAAACCCGCACTGCATCGCTCTCACCGATCACGGTCGCCTCGATCCAGCGCGCTTGTTCATCGCTGTCATCACCCGGCAAGCCACGGCTCACATCTTCAAGCGGCAGTTTTGAAAGGATCGCAACGCCGTTGAAACCTTTCTGACCATGGGTTTCGACAGTGTATCCCAAGTCTTCCAGAGGTTCTCGGGGAAAGGCGTCATCGACGGATTTGATTTCCTGCAGCAACGCGACATCCGGTGCGCTGTCTTTCAGCCACTCGGTCAGGGCCGGCAGGCGGGCTTTGATACCGTTGATGTTGAACGTGGCGATTTTCATAAGTGTTCTCCCGGATGTCCCCTCTATCCCAAGAAGGGCCAGCCCATACAAGCCGGGATCTGATCGAATCGAAATCGGATTTTTAGGACTGAGTTGGTTGTCCTTGCCGGGTTTTGGCTCATGTGGTCAGACAATGGATGCTTCCAAGAAAAGTTATCCCCAGATTTCTTCGCGCTGTTGATAAGCCGGGGAGCCGTGAATCCATAACAACCTATGCGTGTATCTTCATGTGGATAACTTTTTGAAACACACCTTTAGCGGGTTTTTATCTTTCCAATAACAACCCTTGCGTGCCAGCGTCCGGTCATCAACTAAGCCACAGGAGGCCAACATGACCGCAGTTCGCAAACACCAGTTTATTGAAAACCTTCACGTTAATCAGCGCAACACGGAAACCACCGCCGACATGCATGGCGGCGATGCAACTGCACTTTTTACAACAAGCTGTGCTCCCACGACATCGGACGCTCACACTGGCGATCTGGTTGAGATGTTCACCACAAGCTGCGCGCCGACCACGTCTGATGCCCGCACCGGTGATCTGGTCGAGATGTTCACCACAAGCTGCGCACCGACCACGTCTGACGCCCGCACCGGCGATCTTGTTGAAATGTTCACCACAAGCTGTGCGCCGACCACGTCTGATGCCCGCACCGGTGATCTGGTCGAAATGTTCACCACAAGCTGCGCACCGACCACGTCCGACGCCCGCACCGGCGATCTGGTCGAGATGTTCACCACAAGCTGCGCACCGACCACGTCTGACGCCCGCACCGGCGATCTGGTCGAGATGTTCACAACAAGCTGCGCTCCGGCCCGCTAAACTCGCTTTCCGGTGGGCTCGTTTCGACGGGGTTCATCGGAACGCGGCCTGCACAGCAACCCGGGACGGACTTCCGTTCTTCGCCCCCCAAAAACAGAGGTATGGACCATGAGCAATGTCATTCAACTCACCCCACCGTCCCGGACAAACCCCAAAGAGGCGCGCATTAGCGCGCTTCTTAACTGCTTTTCTCAGAACCGCAGAGTTGTGGATGACGTATTTTGGCTCAAGGAAAACGCCGAAATCCTGAACATTCTAGAAGCAACCGGAACCCGGCCGGGCGACGCAGCGCTTGAAACCTATGCGTCGTTCTACGCCAACGTCGAAAAACGGATGCGCTTTTTCCCGCAATATTACCGCTTCTTTCTTGGCATCGTTCTTGATCTCGAAGATCTCGGCATGCCCGGTGATCAGGGCGAAAGGCTTGTGTCCTGGGCCTGTGAACAGGATCTGCCGCAAGCAGAACTGTCTGACCTGCAACGCATGGAAGCCGCGCGCCTGTTTGCCCGCCGCAACAAAACACCGCTTGGCACTGACACGTCATTGGAAGACCGCGTGCGCCGTTTCATGGCCCGATCTGCGACCTTTACGTTGCCGAATAAGAAAGCCGCATACGAGCTGACCCACCTTGTGTTCTATCTCAGTGAATATGGTCGACGTGATCCCAAGCTTGATTCAACTGCCAAACGCAGCCTGCATTTTGCCGGTTTGCTGGCCTTCATCGAACAAAATGCCGACCTGCTGTCCGAGATCTGTATTGCGATGGTCTTTGCGGGTGATACCCCGCCGGCCTTGTGGACAGAATGGCTTTGCCGTGAGACCGCATTGTTTTCGGTGACAGACGGGCCATCGGTTAGCGTGCAGGATGATTATCACGAATTTCTCGTGTGTAATTGGCACCAATCCGTGATCGGCCATACCGCCTTTAACAAGGGCTTTGTCGATGACCGCATGCGCTTTGACCGCAGCGTCAACCGTGCTACGCCAATGCGCGAGATGTCCGAAGCGATGTACAAGCTGGACGGGGCGCGCAGCGGCGATTGGCTTTCGATGCGGCTTTACATGGAAGATGCCCTGTCACCCGAAGCCATGCACGTGCTGGAGCAGGCAGAAACGTCGTCACAGCATTTCGAGGATTTCTTCCACGGATTTGCCCGCGCGGACACGGTGCCCACCGTCCACTAGCTGCCAAAGGCCTGTTTCGGTGGCCTACATCGAAAAACTGGTGCCGCATCCGCAAGAGGATGTGGCATTCGGATTTTCGATCACAAACCGCGCGCCGATCAGTTCCTCGGAAAAGTCGATCACCGCGTTTTCGAGAAACGGCAAGGACACCGAATCCACGACCACGCGTTCGCCCTGACCTTCAAGTACGAGGTCGTCGTCCGCTGGGGCGTCAAGCTTGATCTCGTACTGAAATCCCGAACATCCTCCGCCTTCGACGGCCACGCGCAGGGCTTTGCCCTCGGCACTGGCGCCAATCTCCGACAAACGCTCGAATGCTCGGTCGGTCACTTTTGGTGGAAGCTGCATGTCACCCTCGGGTTTGCTTTAACTTGTGGTCTGTCCTGAATATAAGGGCAGGCGGGACAGGGAACAAGAACAGGCGGTCGATCATGACGGCGCAATATGCATGCGACCCTCGCAAGTCGCGCGGCAGGCTATACCCGGAAGAGGAAAGCGAATTCCGCTCGTGCTTTCAGCGTGACAGGGATCGCATTATCCATGCCTCGGCGTTTCGACGACTGAAACACAAGACGCAGGTCTTTATTGAGCATGAGGGCGATTATTTTCGAACCCGTCTGACTCATTCCATTGAGGTCGGTCAGGTGGCGCGCACCATAGCCAAAGTTCTGGGCCTTGACCTTGAACTGACCGAGGCCGTTGCTCTGGCGCATGATCTGGGACACACGCCCTTTGGCCATACCGGCGAAGATGCGTTGGATGCGCTGATGCAACCCTATGGCGGTTTTGATCACAACGCACAGGCGATCCGAATTGTGACGTCTCTGGAACGTCATTATGCCGATTTTGATGGCTTGAACCTCACTTGGGAAACCCTTGAAGGCATTGCCAAACACAACGGGCCGGTGGCCGAACCAGTTCCGCATGCATTGGCCGATTACAACGCGCGTCACGATCTGGAATTGCACACCCACGCCAGCGCCGAGGCGCAGGTCGCCGCATTGTCGGATGATATAGCCTATAATCACCATGATCTGCATGACGGCCTGCGCGCCGAGCTGTTTTCGACTGACGAACTGGCCGAACTTCCCATCGTAAGCGATTGTTTTTCCGAGGTGGATCGCCTTTACCCTGATCTCAACTACTACCGCCGCCGTCACGAGGCGTTGCGTCGGTTTTTTGGTATTCTGGTCAGTGACGTCATCACCGTGACCCAGAAAAACCTGTCAGAGCTTGATCCCGGAACACCCGAAGACATCCGCGCGGCAGGCAAGATGATGGTGCAATTTACGCCAGCGCTTTGGGCTGACCTCAAAGTGATCCGAACTTTCCTGTTTCACCGCATGTACCGTGCAGCGGACGTTGTCGAGATGCGGGCACAGGTGACCAAGGTCATCAACGAATTGTTCCCGTTATTCATGTCTGATCCGTCGCTTCTTCCCAAACAATGGCGCAAGGACGTTGCAGAAATTCGCTCCGAGGCGGAACTCGCGCGGCTTGTCGGGGATTACATAGCTGGGATGACCGACCGGTTCGCCCTTCAGGAGCATGCGCGACTGACGGGGTCCGACGTGATTTCCGCGCGGTCATAAAAGGAATATAACGTGGCAACACCTGCGGATGCCGGAATGAACCCGGTCACGGCTTTTGCCCTTGTTGGCGCCTTGGGTGTCGGGGCGCAATGGTTGGCATGGCGATTGAACCTGCCTGCAATTGTGCTGATGCTTTTGGCGGGCCTCATGGTCGGGCCGGTCTTTGGTATTCTCGACCCGTCGGTTGCCATGGGCGATTTGCTGCAACCGATTGTTGCCATTGCTGTGGCCATCATCCTGTTTGAAGGTGGTCTGACGCTGAATTTCAAATCACTGCGCGATGCGGCTGTCGGGGTCAAACGCCTTGTGCTCGTCGGTGGGCCGATTGGCTGGCTCGCGTCCGCGTCGGTCCTGCATTATGTCGGCGGGTTGAGTTGGGCCACCGCGTCGGTATTCGGCGGTATCATGATCGTCACCGGACCCACCGTCATCGCACCGCTATTGCGGCAGGCGCGGTTGAAACGGCGACCAGCAGCGCTTTTGCAATGGGAAGCGATTGTAAACGACCCGGCAGGTGCCTTGGCCGCAGTGCTGGCATTCGAGGTCGTTCTTGTATGGCAGACCGCAACGACGGTCGAAGAGGCCATCTGGACCCTTGTCATTGGCATCGTTGTCGCCACGCTTGTTGGTCTGGCTGCGGGGTGGGGCATCGCCAAATCCTTCTCTAGCGGGTGGGTGCCGGAATACATGAAGGTGCCGGTTCTGTTCGTCAGTGTGCTTGTCACCTTTGCGGCGTCAGACGCATTGCTGCATGAGAGCGGTCTTTTGGCTGTCACGATCATGGGGGTTTGGATCGCCAACGCCCATCTTCCAAGCCATTCGGAAATGCACCGGTTCAAGGAACATGCGACGATCTTGCTGGTTTCCGGTGTGTTCATTCTGCTTGCCGCCAACATGACTCGCGAGACCTTGCTGGCGATGAACTGGCAAACGGTGGCCACAGTCGCCGCAGTGATCCTGATTGCACGTCCTTTGACGGTTCTGATCTCGTTGGCGTTCTCCAATATTCCTTGGGCCGAACGCCTGCTGGTTGCCTTCACCGGTCCGCGTGGGGTGGTGCTTGTGGCGGTGGCCGGGCTGTTCGGTGACCGTTTGGTCCAAGCCGGAATTGAAGACGCTGCACAGATCTCGACGCTGGCTTTTGCGCTTGTGGCAGGCACCGTCGTCCTGCACGGTTTTACTCTTAAACCCATTGCCGGGCTGTTGGGCCTTACGGCGTCGTCAACACCAGGCGTGCTGATCGTCGGTGGCAACCGCTGGAGCGTCGAATTGGGATCGCTGCTGAAGAAGCTCGATTTGCCTGTGATGATTTCAGATCCAAACCGCAGCCATCTGCGCGACGCCCGCGAAGCCGGATTGCAAATCTACACTGGTGACATTCTGTCCGAAGGGGCAGAGCACCGTCTGGATCTGATGGCCTACAAGACCGTAATCGCAGCCACCGACAATGACGCCTACAACACGCTTGTCGCAACCGATCTGGCGCCTGAATTTGGCCGCGAAAACGTGTACCAACTGACGCGGGAAACGTCCGATTCTGCGCGCTATGTTCTGCCGCCCAAACTGGGCGGTCGGCATATCGGTGCGGGCGAAACCTATTGGCAGGTGCAACGCCGCATGTGGGACGGCTGGGAATTTCGCGCGACCACATTGTCTGACGAATTTACCATCAAAGACTGGTTTGACACCCATCCCGAAGGCATCCCCATCGCAGATATCGGTCCGAACGGCACGCTGCGTATTCTTGGCCCTGACGACACGCCGAAAGACACCCGTGGCACCCGTCTGATCGCGATGCTGCCAATGAAAGAGCACCGGGCCAAGGCAGAAGGACAAGCCTGAGGTTTGACGCCGCGCGCCAAGGTGGTAGAGGACGTCCCGAACAAAGGACGTGTGACATGAACCTCTTCTCCGATATCCGGGCGCTTGTGATCGACAGCCTCAACGCGATGGTGACCGAAGGCGCGCTGCCCGACGGTCTGGACTTTACCAACGTAACGGTAGAGCCGCCGCGCGACCCGCTGCATGGCGACATGGCGACCAATGCCGCAATGGTGTTGGCGAAACCCGCAGGCGCAAAACCACGCGACATTGCCGAAGCGCTTTCGGCCAAGCTGGCGGCTGACAGCCGCGTGTCGAGCGCCGAAGTCGCCGGTCCGGGCTTTTTGAACCTGCGGCTCGCAAATTCGGTCTGGCAACAATTGCCCAAAGCGGTTCTGACCAAGGGCGTCGATTACGGCAAGTCGGGCATGGGGCAGGGCAAAAAGGTCAACGTTGAATACGTCTCCGCCAATCCCACAGGCCCGCTACATGTGGGCCACACACGCGGCGCGGTCTTTGGCGATGCGCTGGCATCCTTGCTGGATTATGCAGGCTATAACGTCACGCGGGAATACTACATCAACGACGGTGGCGCGCAGGTCGATGTGCTCGCTCGGTCGGTCTACCTTCGGTATCTCGAAGCACATGGGCAAGACGTGGCATTCGAGGACGGTACATATCCCGGAGACTATCTGATTCCGGTGGGCGAGGCGCTCAAAGACAAAGTAGGCGACGCGTATGTCGGCCAGCCGGAAGAGGTCTGGCTTAAGGACGTGCGCGAGTTTTCGACCGACGCCATGATGATGTTGATCAAGGCCGACCTTGGCTCGCTCGGGGTCGAGATGGACAAGTTCTTTAGTGAAAAGTCCCTCTATGGCACTGGCCTGATCGAGGCGGCGATCAAGGATCTGGACGACAAGGGCCTTATCTACACCGGCGTGCTTGAACCGCCGAAAGGCAAAAAGCCGGAAGATTGGGAACCGCGTGAACAAACGCTTTTCAAATCCACCGAACACGGCGACGACGTGGATCGCCCGATCATGAAATCGGATGGGTCATGGACCTATTTCGCGCCCGACATCGCGTACCATTATGACAAGGTGCAGCGTGGCTATGATCTTTTGATCGACGTCTTCGGGGCTGATCATGGCGGCTATGTCAAACGGATGAAGGCGGCTGTCTCGGCATTGTCAAACGGTGCAACGCCGCTCGACATCAAACTCACGCAGTTGGTAAAGCTCTTCAAGAATGGTGAGCCGTTCAAGATGTCCAAGCGGGCAGGGACATTTGTCACTCTCAGTGATGTGGTGGCCGAAGTTGGTCCCGATGTGACCCGCTTTGTCATGCTCACCCGCAAAAACGACGCGCCGCTGGATTTTGACTTCGACAAGGTGCTGGAGCAGTCCAAGGACAATCCGGTGTTCTATGTCCAATACGCCAACGCGCGGGTCCATTCTGTGCTGCGCAAGGCGCGCGAGGCCGGGATCGATGTCGATGATGCAACGCTGTCTGCGATTGATCTGGGCGATATGACCCATGACAGCGAACTTGCCGTGGCGCGCAAACTGGCAGAATGGCCGCGTCTGGTCGAGATCGCTGCACGCACAAACGAACCGCATCGCGTGGCGTTCTACTTGTATGAACTCGCGTCGGATCTGCACGCGCTCTACAACAAGGGCAATGATGTTCCCGAACTGCGCTTTTTGCAGGAAGGCAACACCGACGCCACACAGGCGAAAATCGCCCTCGCAAGGGCCGTCTCTGTTGTTATTTCCGCAGGCCTTGGTATCTTGGGCGTTACACCGGTCGAAGAAATGCGCTGACAAAAGCGCCATGACCGGCTGAGGCAAAGGCAAGAAACCACCGGTGGCAACGACCGCCGGGAGATGAGGCGGACATGGCAAATATGCATATGACGGGCCCCGCGCGCGGGGAAGGAACGTCGGGCAACCTGGCCTCGACAGCCAATTGGCTGGGCGCGGCCATGTCACTGGCGTTGATTGTTGGTGTGACAGTTTGGGGATATCGGCTGATCATGCGCGACGTGTCGGGCGTGCCGGTTGTTCAGGCCATTGAAGGCCCCATGCGCGTCGCGCCTGAAAATCCGGGTGGACAGATCGCGCGTCACGAAGGGCTGGCTGTGAACAAAGTGGCGGGCACAGGCGCTTCCGCTCCTCCACCCGATCAGATCGTGCTGGCTCCAAGACCTCTGGACATCACCGACGAAGATATTGTTGTCACGGCCCCTACGCGTGACCTTGATCTGACCGAACGCGAAGAGGTGGCCCTCGCGTCGTTGCGCCAGGACACAACCGCCGAAGCACCGCCCTTGGCGCTCACGGATCTCGCAGACGCGGACGACCCTATCAAAGCTCTGGCCGATCAAATTGCCGCCAATGCGCAACCCTTTACCGAAGTGGCGCCGGCACCGGAAACCGGTGTGTTTGACACGGCCGTTACAGAAGACGTGGTCGCAACAGCGCGCAATACCATTCCGGCCTCCGTACCCGGTGTGTCCCGCTCCTTGCGTCCGGCGAAACGCCCATCGGATCTGCAGCTTGCATCCTTGTCCGTCCCCGCCCAGCCCCAAGCCACCGAAATCGGCGGGTCCGAGCTTAGCCCAAGCGAGATCCCGGCAGGTACCCGCCTTGTGCAATTCGGCGCATTCGACAGCCCCGAGATTGCCCGCGAACAATGGACCAAACTACAGGCCCGCTTTAGCGAATACCTTGAGGAAAAAGAGCGCGTCATCGAAGAAGCCACATCCGGTGGCCGCGTGTTCTATCGCCTGCGGGCGCATGGGTTTTCAGACCTGAGCGAGTCCCGTCGCTTCTGTGCAGCTTTGGTTGCCGAAGGCGCGGATTGTATTCCCGTGGTCAGCCGGTGAACCACCAGCCATTCGGAGCAGCCATTTTCGGTTGCGATGGCGCGCGCCTGTCGCAAGACGAGCGCGCGTTTTTTGCGGACGCCAATCCGTTTGGCTTTATCCTGTTTGACCGCAATCTGGAAAACCCCGATCAAATCCGCGCTTTGACGTCTGACTTGCGCGACACCGTGGGGTGGAACGCCCCGATCTTCATCGATCAGGAAGGCGGCCGCGTTCAACGTCTTCGTCCGCCACTGGCCACCGAATGGCTGCCACCGCTTGATCATGTCAAGCTGCTTGGCTCCAACGCGGAAGAGGGGATGCGACTGCGCTACCGGATCATTGCACATGAATTGATGTCTCTGGGCATTGATGCCAACTGTGCGCCCATGCTGGATGTCGCCCGCGCGGAAACCCATCCGTTTTTGCGCAACCGGTGCTATGGGTCAGATCTTGACCAAGTGGTAAAAATTGGACGTGCCGTGGTGCATGGCCATCTGGACGGCGGCGTGTTTCCCGTGCTTAAACACATTCCCGGTCATGGCCTTGCGCAGATGGACAGCCATCTTGACCTTCCCCGTATCGACGTGGCCGAAGACGTTTTGACGGCGATCGATTTTGCAGCATTCCGGCCATTTTCCGATGTTGCGATGGGGATGACAGCGCATCTGGTCTATCGTGCATTCGGCGAAACCGGCCCCGCCACCACATCGCCGACGATGATCCAGCGCATTCGCAAGGACCTTGGGTTTGCAGGCCTTTTGATGACCGACGATATCTCGATGCAGGCCTTGTCAGGCACCGTGCCAGACCGAGGCGCGGCGTCAATGCAGGCGGGCTGCGATGTGATCTTGCATTGCAACGGCGATCTGCCCGAACGGATTGCCCTGATGAACCGTGTCGGCACAATGCCCGACGCCAGCCAAATGCGCGCCGAAGCGGCCATTGCCAGCCGCACACAGCCGCAAGATGTTGACATTGCAGCCCTCACCGCCAAGCTTGCAGAACTGGAGCAAGGGCGCAGTGCATGAACAACACGATATCAGACAGTACGGATCCGTCGGTCGCTGACCGTCTGGCAGCCGAAGCGCTGATAGTAGACGTGGACGGCTTTGAAGGGCCGCTTGATCTTTTGCTGACACTGAGCCGGACGCAGAAGGTCGATCTGCGCAAGATCTCGGTTTTGCAACTGGCCAAGCAATACCTTGCCTTTGTCGAGCAAGCCAAAGCCCTGCGTATCGAGCTGGCCGCTGATTATCTGGTGATGGCAGCGTGGCTGGCCTTTTTGAAGTCGCGTCTTTTGCTGCCACCCGATCCGACCGAAGAAGGACCGTCTGGCGAAGACCTTGCCGCGCATCTGGCGTTCCAACTGGAACGCTTGCAAGCCATGCGCGACGTCGCAGCAAAACTGATGGCGCGCGACCAGTTGGGGCGTGATTTCTTTGCCCGCGGCGTGACGCAGCAGGTCGAACGCGTCCGCAAGGTCGAGTACACCGCGACGCTTCTGGACCTGATGCAGGGCTATGCCCGTATCCGGACCAAAGACGAATTCCGTCCCTTCGTAATGGACCGCGATGCGGTGTTTACCATGGAACAAGCCTTGGAACGGATGCGCGGTTTGATCGGCTTTGCCGGAACGTGGACCGACATTTCCACATATATGCCCGACGGTTGGAATGCAGACCCGGTGCGTTGGCGATCGGCGACGGCCTCAACCTTTGCGGCCTCGCTGGAGTTGGCCAAGGAAGGCAAGGTCGAAATTCGGCAATCTGATACGTTTGCGCCAATTGAACTGCGCCGGAGAGACGGGCGATGACCGACCAACCCGACACCGAAATCGAGGCCGAGACCGAGATTGAACAAAGCCTGTTCGAGGCACCGCCCATGGGCGAACAGGAGCGCATGGTCGAAGCCATATTGTTCGCTACGGCGGAACCGGTCACGGTCAAGGAATTGAACGACCGCATGCCGCACGGGTCGGACGCCGCCGAGGCGTTGGTCTATCTGCGCAAACGTTATGAGGGCAGGGGGGTGAACGTGGTCAAGGTGGGCGATGCATGGGCCATCCGCACCGCACCCGACTTGGGTTTCCTGATGCAGAAGGAAACGGTCGAAACCCGCAAACTCAGCCGTGCTGCCATCGAAACGCTGGCAATCATTGCCTATCACCAACCGGTCACCCGCGCCGAGATTGAAGAAATCCGCGGCGTTTCGGTCAGCCGGGGCACCGTGGACCAGCTTTTGGAAATGGAGTGGATTCGCTTTGGCCGCCGCCGCATGACGCCCGGCCGTCCCGTGACCTTTGTGGTGACGCAGGATTTCCTTGACCATTTCGGTCTCGAATCCGCGCGCGACCTTCCGGGACTCAAGGAATTGCGGGCCGCTGGTTTGCTGGAAAACCGGCCGCCGCCGGGCAGCATGCCCCAGATGGGCGAAGGCGATGTTGATTCCGAGGAAGAAACCGAAGAAGGGCAATCCGAATTGTTCGAGGATTGAATCGGCATTCAGGTCGCCGGAATGCCATATCCGTTGACGCCACACATCGACATTTGCCCCAGCTTTTTTGCGAACCCTGGCAGTTTTCTGAAACAATGCCTGAAAATAGACGCAATCGTTGCCTATATCGCCTGTCGAGGCAGACAAAACCCAGCAGGAGGACGATATGAACCTCAATCAGATTATCAACATGGTGATGCGCACGGTCATGCGCCGTGTGATTAATTCAGGCATCAACGCCGGCATGAATGCGGGACAAAACGCATTGTCCAAGCGCAAGAAGCCCGCTCCGACCCAAGATCACGACCCGCGCGCTTAACCTGCCGCAAAGTGTTTGGACAGCTTCAACCCCTGTCCTTGATAGTTCGACGCAATCCCCGCGCCATATAACTGGCTTGGGGATTGGTCCATTTGTTCATAGACCAACCGACCCACGATCTGCCCGTGCTCTAGCACAAACGGGGCTTCGTGGCAGCGCACCTCGAGCACCCCGCGCGACCCCATACCGCCCGCGGCGTCATGGCCAAAGCCGGGATCAAAGAACCCCGCATAATGCACGCGAAATTCCCCGACCATCGCGAGAAACGGCGCCATTTCGGCGGCATAGTCCGGCGGGATATGTACGGCTTCTCGGCTGACAAGAATGTAAAACGCATCCGGGTCAAGAATGATCTGACCATTGGACGTGTGCAGCTCTTCCCAGAAATCAGACGGCGCGTAATGCCCCAACTTATCAAGGTCGATCACCCCGGTATGAGGCTTGGCGCGATAACCCACCAGATCGCCTTCGGCAGGTTTGAGATCGACCGAAAATCCCAACCCGTCGCTGATCACAGCAGGCCCGCCGGTGACCAATGTTTGTTCTTCATGCAAGGCACGCAGAGTATCATCCGACAGAACCGATTGCCCGTTGCGAAAGCGGATCTGATTTAGCCGCATGCCGGGGCGCACTAGCACTGAAAAGGACCGTGGGCAAATCTCGGCGTAAAGCGGTCCGGTATAGCCTGCAGCCACACGGTCAAACTCGGTGCCTTCATCGGTGATGGTGCGTGTCAGCAAATCCAGGCGGCCGGTCGAGCTTTTGGCATTGGCAACCGCACTGATGTCATCGGGCAGGGCCAGCCGCTCCATCAATGGCACCAGATAGACGCAGCCTTTTTCAAGAACCGCACCGCCCTCCAGTGAAATGCGGTGCATTTCGAAATCCGCCAGACGGTCCGCCACACGGCGACCATGACCTGCTAGAAACGAAGCACGCACCCGGTAAGCGACAGTGCCCAGTCGCAGATCAAGGCTGGCAGGTTGTACCTGACCGTCGACAAAATCTGTGTCCGCAGCAATGATGCCGCGCTCCATCAGAACCGTGATTTGCTGGTTGGCCAATACACCCGTCATACCATCCCCCATCCGCGTTCTGCCTTGCATAGCAAGCAGTTGTATCACGCGCGAGGGGATTTTCCCCATTGCACACGGCGCGCGGCGGAATTGATAGCTGTTTGATGATTGGTCGGGCTAGCAGGACTCGAACCTGCGACCTTCCGTCCCCCAGACGGACGCGCTACCAGGCTGCGCCATAGCCCGACTGCCGCCTGTCATAACGGTTTTGCATCAGGCCGCAAGAGCGAATTTCACCGTTGAGGGACGTCGATTAGCGGGCAACTTGTTTTAGTTTTTCAACAATTGGCGCAATCTGCTGTGCCGCGTCCGGCGACAGGTGCCTTATCTGTGACAGATACGTCAGTGCACTGGGCACGGGATCAATTTCAGCCGGTGGCGCGGTGTCGACGGGGGGCTCAGCTTCGGCTGATTCCACCTCTGCTGTGTCTTCAGCCTCATCCGCACGCCGCTCTTCCATCGAGTTCTGAAGAAAGCTGGGCAGGGCGGATGTCTCTTCCTCGGCGATAACAGCGGTCTCTTCTTCGACCTCTGCCACCTCTGACGCGTCGTCCTGAGCTGCAATTTCCGCGACGTCTGACGCAATGTCCTCGTCTACAGCGGCCGGGGTTTCGTCAACCGGTTCCGCGTTGGGTTCCGGCTCATCTGGCGCGACGTCAGGCTCTGCTGCGGTCTCGACCTGTTCTGGATGAACCTCGGCACCTTCGGCGTCAGCAGTGACGACATCCGCGTCCACATCCAAAGCCGCAGCGTCTTGGTCAGTGTTCTCTGCGACGTCCGTCTCTTCAACCTCGGCGACTAGGTCCTCGGCCTTGGTCAGCAAATCCGGCTCTGGTTCGGGTTCGGTTTCCGGTTTCGTGAAAGGCACGACCGTATCAACCGGGTTCGCTTCGGGCACCGTTTCCAACTCTACTGCGTCGAGGTCATCATCTTCGCTCAAGCTTGATTCGCAAAGTGAGGAAACGTGCTTAATGCCTTGTTCGCGCAATATTTTCTGCACACCTTTGATGGTCATCCCATCCTCGTGCAGCAGGCGCTTGATCCCGGCCAATAGCCGCATATCCGCCGGACGGTAATACCTCCGACCACCGGCGCGTTTGACCGGTTTGACTTGCGTGAACTTGCTTTCCCAAAACCGCAGCACATGCGCTGGCGTATCCAGCCATTCGGCCACTTCGCTGATTGTGCGGAAGGCGTCTGCGGATTTGCTCATAGGGGTCAGCCTTTATTGCCGGCAGCCACTCGGTCTTTCATCAGGTGCGATGGACGGAACGTCAAAACGCGGCGCGGGTTGATTGGAACCTCTTCGCCCGTTTTGGGATTGCGTCCGACACGGGCCGCTTTGTCGCGGATCGAGAATGTCCCGAAGGACGAGATTTTGACCTGTTCACCTGCCACTAAGGCGTCGGACATGTGGTTCAAAACCGTTTCAACAAGATCAGCACTTTCATTGCGCGACAAACCAACTTCGCGAAACACTGCTTCGCTCAGGTCCATACGTGTCAGCGTCTTTTGTCCCATTACACAAACCTCCCCGGTTCACGACAACATGCGCCTTGCGATTTTCCGAGTCAATATCAACGGCTTGCACGGGGGAATTTAGAAAGATTTCGCCTACCAGCGCAGCACAACCGCGCCCCAGGCCAAACCGCCACCAATGGCTTCGGTCACAATTACATCGCCGCGTTTGATCTGACCACGCTCGACGCCCACCGAAAGAGCAAGGGGAATCGACGCGGCAGAGGTGTTGCCGTGGTCCTGGACCGTCACCACGACATTGTCCATCGACAGACCAAGTTTCTTGGCAGTGCCCTGAATGATGCGGATATTGGCCTGATGCGGGACAATCCAATCGACTTCGTCGCTTGCGATTCCGGCGCTTTCCATTGCCGTGGTCGCTGTCTTGGCCAGCTTCTCGACCGCGTGGCGGAACACCTCTTTGCCCTGCATCCGCAGAAATCCGGTGGTTTGGGTGCTGACACCCCCATCGACGTACAGAATCTCGCGATGTGTGCCGTCCGAGTTCAAATCAACCGACAAGATACCTCTGTCCGATTTGTCGCCTGCGCCGTCTTGCGCTTCGAGGATGATTGCACCGGCACCATCACCAAACAGCACACAGGTCGAACGGTCGGTCCAGTCCATAATGCGGCTAAAGGTTTCCGCACCGATCACCATGATCCGCTTGGCCTGACCCGACAGGATCAACGCATTGGCGTTTGCGACGGCATAGATAAATCCGGCACAAACCGCCTGCACATCAAAGGCAAATCCGCGTGTCATGCCAAGCGAGGCCTGCACCATGGTGGCCGCAGACGGAAAGGTGAGGTCCGCAGTCGACGTGGCCACGATGATCGCGTCAAGATCGTTGGCGGTCAGTCCGGCATTGGCCAGTGCGTTTTGTCCGGCATTGGTCGCCAGATCAGAGGTTGTCTCGCCCTCGGCCACGAAATGCCTGCGCTCGATTCCCGACCGCGATTTGATCCATTCATCCGAGGTGTCCAGCGACGCTTCGAATTCCGAATTCGGAACAACGCGCTCGGGCAGGTAATGTCCCAGCCCTACGACAACCGAACGTGTGGTCATTTCGGGCTCTCCTCATGAGTGGATGTTTGTGAATCGGTTTCGGATGCGATTTCAGTGATCGACGCCAGTCGCGCAGCAAGCCTGTCCGAAAAGCCGGACTGCGCCAATTGGCACGCCAATCGGATCGCGGCGGACACGCCGGTTTCGTCGGCCGACCCGTGGGATTTCACGACCGTGCCATTCAGCCCAAGAAACACACCGCCATTGACGCGGCGGGGGTCGATCTTTTTCTTCAGGCGACGCAACGAGGTCAGCGCCAAAACAGACGCAAGCCTCGACAGAGTCGAGTAGGCAAACGCCTCTTTCAACCGGTCGCCAATCAGCGAGGCAGTGCCTTCACCGGTTTTCAGCGCGACATTGCCGGTAAAGCCGTCGGTGACAATCACGTCACAGGCCTCACCGGGAATATCGCCGCCTTCAACAAAGCCGACAAATTCGAATTGCGCGCGGTCGGCGACCTGACTGATCAGCTCATGCGCTTCTTTTAACTCTGCGCGGCCCTTGTGCTCTTCGGTGCCAACGTTGAGCAAACCTACGCGCGGGCGATCCAGATTCAGGCCGTTTCGGGCGTAAGAAACGCCCATCAGCGCGTATTGCAGCAAATCCTGCGCATCGGCCCGGATGTCGGCGCCCACATCAAGCATGACATTAAAGCCCTGCGGATTGCGGGACGGCCATAGAATCGCAATTGCTGGGCGGTTCACACCGGGCAGTTTACGTAAGCGGATCATCGACAACGCCATCAACGCGCCTGTGTTGCCACAGGACACCGCAACGGTGGCTTCTTTATTGCGCACAGAATCAATCGCCGCCCACATGGACGTATCCTGACCGTGCCGCATGACCTGACTGGGTTTGTCGTCCATCGACACCACACCAGACGAATCCCTGATCTCGCACCGCCCGGCCAAAGCCTTCTTGCGCTCGATCAGCTTTGCCAGCTTGGCTTCCGGTCCATGGACCAGAAAACGAATGTTGGGATTCGCTGCCGCAGAAAGAGACATGCCGGAGACAACTGCCTCCGGCCCCAGATCGCCGCCCATAGCGTCGATAGATAGCACAATTGGCGTATCACCCACCTTGTTATGATCCTGCGATGAGGTCATGCGGAGGGGTACGCCCAATCGTTGCTTATGCCGCGTCTTCGTCCAGGTCGATTTCGTCGGCCTGTGCGATCACTTCGCGATCCGCGTAATGACCGCAAGACGGGCAAACGTGGTGTGGACGCTTGAGTTCGCCGCAATTGCTGCATTCGTTCGGGTTTGCAGCAACCAGAGCGTCATGTGCGCGACGGTTGTTGCGACGCGACTTGGATACTTTGTTCTGTTGGACAGCCATGTCTCAACCTCAATTATCTATTACCTGTGGCATGCTCGCCATGCCGCGTTTTGGGTGTGTCCGGCCTCTTAAGGGAAAACCGGGCCGGGTGACAACCCCACCTCGGATGAAGGCGCGAACATAGGGGCAATCGTGAAATCCGCAAGCATTTTCTGGCGAGATGCGTCAGGACTTTTTATCCAACTGATCGCGCAGCGCCGCAAGGCCGGCAAACGGCTTGGTGTCTTCGTCTTTCAACGGGGTGACACCGTCTTCGGCAAACACCGCCTCACCAAGATCAGCGTCAGACGTTCTTGGATATTGGGGCAATGCCAGCACCAGCGATTCGACCATCGCGTCAAATGCCGAAATGATGTTTCCCAGAGGCTCGCTGCTTGTGTCTTCCGGCATCTCCATCTCGGATCCGGCTTCAACTTCCTCGAAATAATCCGCGGGCATGAACATCCGCTCAACAGGCTCATCGATCCGCGTCGTCACCGGATCAAGCGTCACCACGCATGGCTGCACCACGGTCGCGCCCATTTTGCCGGTCAACGACCAGCCACGCGCGCCGGACGGGGAAATTGTGCCCTGAAAGCGTAATTTCTTGAGGCCGAGAAGCCCCAGTTGATCGGAAATCGCTGCACGTGCAGGCGCATCGGGTTGGAGTTCGAACGTCGTCTCTCGGCGAGTCGACAGGTCGCTCACACGAAATTCTCCGGGTTTCAGAACCTGTTGTGGCATATCTTGTGTGCACCCTTTGCTTGAACGCAGGCCAAAGGCCGTGTAATCGGGATAAAAGGCAGCGAACGCCAACGCAAGAGAGGCGCCATGCAGGGCATCAGATCGACAATCAGGATCGGGCTTGTGACGCTTTTGTGCATTTCGCTTGCCGGATGTACAGCGCGCTACCGCACGCATGGATATGTTCCATCCGAAGACGAATTGCAGCAAATTGTGCCGGGGGTCGATACCCGAGGCACAGTCGAAGACCTTGTTGGGGTTCCGTCCACATCGGGTACACTTAACGAATCCGGCTTTTACTACATTGAAAGCGATGTTCGTCATTTCGCTTGGCAGCGCCCCGAAGTCGTCGACCGCGAAGTCTTGGCCATCACCTTTGACAGCGATGGGGTTGTGCAGAATATCGAACGCTACGGCCTCGAAGACGGGCAGGTGGTTCCAATCGCACGACGTGTGACGCAGTCGGGTGATGGCGACATCAGCTTCATCCGCAAACTCTTTGGCAATATCGGTGGCATCAACGCGGCCGAATTCTTCAACTGATGACACCCCATGCAGCGGCACCTTGCGTCGCTGCTCTGGACGAGCCGGTACACCTGCGGCTTGGCGGGTACTCGGCGCGTGTGGGAACACGGTGCGATATCAAAAACATGGCTTTGCGCCTAAGGGCATCTGCATTTCGCAACGGTGCAGATGATTGCGACAGCTTCGATGATGCCGCTTTGCACGGTGTCGTCCTATCCGAAAACCAAACAGTCCAAGTTGCCTTTCGGGCACGTCTCCTGTGGGATGAGGCTGATTTGAACCGATGCTACACCGGGCAGTTCTATGATCTTCGCCCGCTGCACGGCCAAAAAGGCCCGTTTCTGGAACTGGGCCGCGTGTGTCAGGCCGCAGGCCCAACGGACGTCACCGCGCTCCAGATGGCATGGGCCGCACTCGGGCGGCTTGTGGATACGTACAAGGTGCAGATGATGATGGGGTGCAGTTCGTTGCCCGGCGCAGACCCGCATCTCCACAGCGCGGCCCTTGCATCGCTGCGCGCACATCACATTGGGCCCGTCAGTCTGGCGCCCCACCGGAAATCGCCAGACGCTTTTGATTTGCCCGATGCGTGTCCGAACGCCGCAAAGGTGCCGCATCTTTTGCGCAGCTATCTTGGCATGGGCGGGTGGGTCAGCGACCACGCGGTACAAGACATCCAGCTTGACCGTGTTCATGTGTTCACCGGCCTCATGATCGATGCAATACCAGAGACGCGAAAGGCCCGGCTGCGCGCTATGGCCCAATCCGCTGGCACCGACAGCCCCAACCCCCTTGACCTTGCGCGCGCCGCGCCGTAACGCGAGGCCATGGCCATCATCCCACTTCTTCAACTCAACGAAATCTCGCTGACCTTTGGCGGCGATCCCGTGTTTCATGACCTCAGCCTTGTGGTGCAACCCGGCGACCGCGTTGCGCTGGTCGGGCGCAACGGGTCTGGCAAATCCACCCTGATGAAGGTGATGGCCGGTTTGGTCGAAGCCGACACCGGCGATCGCGTCGTGTCACCCGGCGTCAGCGTCGGGTATATGGAACAAGATCCGGACCTCAGCACATTCGCCACTTTGGGCGACTACGCCATGTATGGTCTTGATCCGTCCGAGCTGTACAAAGTCGAACGCGCAGGCGAAGGCCTTAAATTTGATCCAGACCGGTCTGTTGATACGGCATCCGGAGGAGAGCGTCGCCGGGCGGCTTTGGCGCGGTTGATGGCCCAAGACCCGGAATTGATGCTGCTGGACGAGCCAACAAACCATCTCGACATCGAAGCCATCGGATGGCTCGAAGACGAACTCAAACGCACGCGCAAAGGCTTTGTCTTAATCAGCCACGACCGTCGATTCCTGTCCGAACTGACCCGCGCGACCCTGTGGATCGACCGCGGACAAGTCCGGCGGCAGGAAAAAGGCTTTGATGCATTCGAGGCATGGCGTGACAAAACGTGGGAAGACGAAGACCTTCAGCGTCACAAGATGGACCGCAAGATCAAGGCCGAGGCGCGATGGGCTGTAGAAGGCATCAGCGCCAGACGCAAACGAAACATGGGTCGCGTCCGCGCCCTACAAGAGCTGCGCGGCGAACGCAGCAACATGATAAAGCGGCAAGACACAGCTGCGATGGAATTGGCGTCGGGCCCCAAATCGGGCCGCAAGGTGATCGAGGCCAAGGGCCTGACCAAGACATTCGGCGACACGCCCATCGTCAAAGATTTCTCGTTGACCGTGCAGCGCGGTGACCGTGTGGCCTTTGTTGGCCCCAATGGCGTGGGGAAAACCACGTTGATCAAGATGCTCATGGGCGACATCGCGCCCGATTCCGGCACCGTCAAATTGGGCACAAACCTTGTTCCTGCCGTGTTCGACCAAACCCGGGCGCAGTTGGACGGCGACCTGAGCCTTTGGGAAAACCTGACCGGTGATCCTGAAATGCGTGTCTCGGGTAAGGCCGATCAGATCATGGTGCGCGGCATGCCTAAGCATGTGGTCGGCTATCTCAAGGAATTTCTCTTTGACGAGGCGCAGGCCCGCGCGCCGGTGCGGTCTTTGTCAGGGGGCGAAAAGGCGCGGCTTTTGCTGGCCCGCATCATGGCGCGGGAATCAAACCTGCTGGTGCTGGACGAACCGACCAACGATCTGGATGTCGAAACACTCGACCTGTTGCAGGATTTGTTGGGCGAATATGATGGCACGGTTCTACTCATCAGCCACGACCGGGACTTTCTTGATCGCGTTGCCTCGACCACCATCGCGATGGAGGGCAGGGGCAGGGCCACTGTCTATGCCGGCGGTTGGAGCGATTATCGTGCCCAACGCGGGGAAGATACGAGCACCGCAACGGCGTCGAAACCTGCCGCCCAGAAACCAACGCCAAAACCGGCATCGACGCAAAACAAGTCAAAGTCGGGTCTGAGCTTTACCGAAAAACACAAGCTTGAAGAGCTTCCCAACGAGATCGACCGCTTGACCGCAGAAATCGCCAAACTTGAAGAGCTTATGGCAGACCCAGAGTTGTTCACCCGCGAACCGGTCAAGTTCAAGAAAGCCTCAGAAGCGTTGGTCGCGCGCCAGACCGCCTTGGCCGAGGCGGAAGACTTGTGGCTGGAGCTTTCGGAAAAGGCCGAAGCGGGGTGATCCCGGATCATCCCGACGCCGCGGTGTATCGCTTGTTTTGGGCGACGGCGTCTGACGACCTACCTTCTGCGCATGTCTGACCCAATCTTTATCGGCGCCCGTATCTATCGCGGATCAAGTTATGGCGCCCACCACCCGCTATCGATACCGCGCGTGCCGACAGTCATGGACCTGTGCCGCGATCTGGGATGGTTGCCACCAGAGCGTTACCGCACCAGCCCCTGCGCGAAACCCGCCGCGCTGACGGGCTTTCACACCGATGCCTATATCGACGCGCTGCAACAGGCCGAGGCGACGCAGCGCGCAGATCTGACCTATGACCTTGGCACTCTGTCAAATCCGGTTTTTCCCGAAGTCTATCGCCGCCCGGCAACGGCTGCCGGGGGCGGGCTTTTGGCTGCAGATCACGTGCGCAACGGCGGTGTGGCCTACAACCCCGGCGGAGGTACGCATCACGGCTTGCCGGACCGCGCCAACGGATTTTGCTATATCAACGAACCCGTCCTGACCATTCAGCGCCTCCTTGCCATGGGACTGAAGCGGATCGCCTATATCGATATCGACGCCCATCATTGCGATGGCGTGGCAGTGGCCTTTGGCGGGTCTGCGCAGGTTCAGATGATCTCGATCCACGAAGATCGACGTTGGCCTTTCACGGGCGGCTTGGATGACACGGCTGGCGGCGCTGCGATCAATATCCCCGTGCCGCGCGGTTTTAACGACACCGAATTCGATCTGATCCTGAACGAGGTGATCCTGCCTGCCGTCGTGCAACAGCGCCCTGATGCGATCTATCTGCAATGCGGTGCCGATGCCGTAACCGAAGACCCGCTGTCACGCCTGACCCTTTCAAACCGTTGCCATGTGCAGGCTGTTAACGTCCTGCGGTCGCTGGCGCCGCGCCTGATCGTCTCTGGCGGCGGCGGCTATAACCCATGGAGCGTCGGCCGCGCTTGGACCTGTGTCTGGGCAACATTGGCAGGGCACGAGATACCGGATCATCTGCCAGACACCGCCTCTGACATTCTGCGCGGATTACACTGGACCCGCAAAGCGCAGCCATCCGAGGCGCTATTGACCACCTTGCTTGATCCGCCACGCCATGGCGTTGTCTCCGATCAGGTCCGGCATGCAGTGGAAACCGTGAGCCAGCGATCACATCGCTGGGCCGGGTAGGGTCAGCGATAATGTGGCAAGCCCTGCAGACGTCGACAGCTGCGTTGTGATTCCGGTCTTTCGACACATCTGAGCAAGCAGTGCAAATTGCACATCGGCTGGACGCAACGCGGTCAAATCAATCTCGGCCTCCGAGGAAAGCAGGGACCAGATCGGCCCGTCTGCGCGTGTGTGTTCCGCCTGGGCTGTCACCATCAACGTACGCCCGTCGCGATGCACTTCGAGAACACCGCCCTGCGGCAACGCGGTTTCAAGACAAAGGATCGCCAAATAGGCCAGTTGAACAATATCGCGCCCTTGGTCGTGGTGTATCTCCCATGTCGCGGAAAGACGTGTGTGGGCATAATTGTTCGCAAGCGTCCTGTCGGCTTCGCTGGACGAGACCGGATAGATATCAGAGGCCGTGCCAAAGGCAATTCGGAAGAACCGAATCCGCGCCGTTGCGTGATCGCAGCTTTGTCGGATCAAGGTCATTTCCGGCCCGCTCGAGGCCGTCCCGGCCATTTCCACCAATTCCAATCCGTTAGAAATCGCGCCAATAGGACTGATGAGGTCGTGGCAAATCCGTGATCCGATCAATGCCGCCAGTGAAGGCTCGTTTTGACGCACTATATCCTCCGGTAAGCAGCAAGGAGCCCGCTTATGTCTGATTTGAATGGCCTGTTGGAACCAGGATCGTTGGTGCGCCATCCCGATGAACCTGATTGGGGTGTCGGCCAGGTACAATCGAATATCGGCGACAGAATCACGGTTAATTTCCGTGAAGTCGGCAAAGTGGTGATTGATGGGTCCCGCATCGGTCTGGTTCCTGTTTTCGACGAGTAAAGCACTACAACCCTTGGTTGACAACCGGTTAACTTTCGCCTGATGCGTGTATGCAACTATGGGTGCCGTTGCGCGTTCGTATCCCCCGCAGTACAGTGACCGCATAAGCAAACGGTCGCCCCAATGTTACAGACTGCGCCCCAGTTTCAGGTCTCCTTGGCACGGTCGGATGACGACATCCGGGCGGCGCAAAAGCTGAGATACGCGGTGTTTGTTGCGGAATTGGGCGGGGATGGCGCTGCGGTTGATCACAACCAGGCGCTTGAGACGGATCACTTCGACAGCCATGCCGACCATCTTTTGCTTCGCGATCTGCGTGCGCCTGAAAGCGCAACAGATGGGGTGATCGGTGTCTACCGGCTGATGACGGAAAAGCACGCAAAATCTGCCGGTCGTTTTTATTCGGGAGCCGAGTTTGATCTGTCTGCGTTATTGGCGTCTGGCAAATCCCTTTTGGAACTCGGGCGAACCTGTCTTCACCCGGATCATCGCGGCGGAGCGGCGTTGATGGCGCTTTGGCAGGGGGTGGCGGATTATGTCGCGGATCATGAGATTGATATCCTCTTCGGCACAGCAAGCTTTCACGGCACCGATCAACCGGCCTTGCAGAACGCCATTTCGCACCTTCACACAGCCTATCTGGTGCCTGATCCACTGCGCGTGACATCCTTGATGCAAACTCAACCGCCACTCTTGCCCGCAGCACAGATTGACAGAAAAGCCGCGATGCGGGACACACCTGCGCTGATCAAATCCTACCTCAAACTGGGCGGCGCAATCGGGCAGGGGGTGTTTGTCGATCATGCCTTCAACACCACAGATGTGTGCATGATCCTCGAGATCGCCAACCTGTCGCCCGGTCAGTTGAACCGCACCGCCCGGCCCACATCATGAGCCCGACATGGGACAGCGACGACCCCATTCCGGATCAGCCGATATCCGCAATGGGGTGGTTGCGTGTGCTTGCGCGGGGCTGCGTCCTTGCTGTCGTGGTGTTTGGCGGCCTGATCCTGCTGTTGCTGATACGTCTGTTTGAACGGCCGATCTGCGGCGTTGACCGTCCCGTGACCCCGTACATCACCCAAGGCGTCTGTCGTGCAGCCTTTGTTATCATGCGCCTTCCACTGCTGGTCAGAGGGCCGCGCCTGAAGGTGCCCGGCGCAGTGGTGGCCAATCACAGCTCTTGGCTGGACATCTTTGCGCTGAATGCGCGCAAGAATGTGTACTTCGTGTCAAAATCAGAGGTCGCAAGCTGGCCCGGGATCGGCTGGCTGGCACGCGCCACAGGGACCGTGTTCATCCGGCGCGACCGGCGTGATGTGAAAGCCCAGATTGCCCTGTTCGAAGATCGGCTGAAGCATGGTCATCGCCTGTTGTTCTTTCCCGAAGGCACGTCTTCCGACACTCTCCGGGTTCTTCCCTTCAAGCCAACGCTGTTTGCACCGTTCTTTTCAGACCAGTTGATCCACGACATGCACATTCAACCCGTGACCGTGATCTACCATCCGCCCGAAGGCACAGATCCGCGGTTCTATGGCTGGTGGGGCGACATGGGCTTTGGTGAACACTTGCTCAAGGTTCTCGCGCAGCGGCAACAGGGAAAGGTTGAACTGATCTATCATCCCCCCGTGCGCGTGGACGATTTTGCCAATCGGAAGTCTCTGTCCAGCCACCTTGAAGAGCGGGTGCGGTCGGCGCATTCGCGACTGATCTGACAACACCCGTGCCCGGCGGATAAAGCCCCAAACGCCGCATGCGGATCCGCCGGATCAAACCAATCAATCCGAACGTGAAAAAGCCGATCTGGATTAAAAAGGCACCAAGGTTGAACGCACCCACAAGGCTGATCAAAACAAGGGTGGCGGCGATCAATTGATTGCCGGAATAAAGCGGTCCGTTGCCGCATATCCGACCGGTCTGCAAAAGCGCGAATCCACCGACATAAAGAATAGAGCCAAGAACGCCGCAAAGTTGAAGGATGTCGGGATAAAGCCGCAGTGTCTGAAGGATATCAAACATGCCGGGCTCCGGAAATAGACCCGATCTCGGCACATGACCTGAGACCGGGCCGACGATAATCAAATACGTGCCATCAGCAGATGAGGGCTGCCGTTAAAACAAATTTTAAAAAAGAACCGCGCCGAACCAAAATAGAGCGTCCGGCACCTCATCTGCGCGCGTTTGACGGAAAATCAAACAAACTGACCTTTGAAATTATTGGTCGGTTGAACGTGCGTCCGAGTATGATCCCTTTCCTTAACGTGTAGCACCTGACCTAGGGTAAGCGCAGGTCTGGAATACCTGACTTTCATAGAAATCGAGTGTGAATTGAGTGTGAAAAATCGAGGAATTCCGCGCGCTGCACAGTTTTAAAAGCGCATGAACCGGCTTGATTCCGCCCTCAAGACGCCAAAAGAAAAGCGACGCAAGATTTCTCTCGCGTCGCTTTTTATCAATGTATTTCATGTGGATGTGAGGTGACCCTCATGCACGCAACAGTTCAGCTCTCTTCTGCGGCTCCGTCTTCGTCACCTTGATCAGCAATCCATGCGACGGATACGACAACTTCGTCCTTGCCCGTATCAAACACCTTTACGCCACCCGCACTGCGCGACCGGAAGGAAATACCATCAACCGGAACGCGGATCGACTGGCCTTTGGACGTGGCAAGCATGATCTGGTCGTCCATCTCAACAGGGAAGGACGCCACGATCGCACCGCCGCGCATCGCTTTGTCGATGGCCTGAACACCCTGACCGCCTCGGCCCCGAACCGGATAATCATGCGACGATGAAAGTTTGCCGGCACCTTTTGCGGTGATCGTCAGGATCAGGTTTTCCGCTGCCGACATCTCGGCATAACGCTCCTGAGTGATCGAACCCGGTGCCGCTCCGTCCTCGTCATCCTCGATCTCGGCGTCATCGGCCAGACCGGCCACCGCACGACGCATCTTGAGGTAGGCCGCCCGTTCCGCCGGATCAGCCTCGAAGTGCCGGATGACAGCCATACTGACGACGCGGTCGCTGTCATTCAGACGAATACCGCGCACACCCGTCGATTTGCGGCCTTTGAAGACGCGCACGGCTGTTGTCGGGAACCGGATCGCCCGGCCTGCATCGGTGACCAGCATGACATCATCATCCTCGGACGCGATACGCGCATTCACCAGTTCAACACCCTCGGGCAAATCCATCGCGATTTTGCCGTTGCGCATCACATTGGTGAAATCCGACAGCGCGTTGCGGCGCACGTCGCCTGCACTTGTTGCAAAGATGATTTGCAAATCGTCCCAATGCTTTTCATCGCGGTCGACCGGCATGATCGCCGCAATCGACACACCCGCCGGGATCGGCAGAATGTTGACGATGGCCTTGCCTTTAGCGGTGCGGCCACCCTGCGGCAGACGCCAGGTCTTGAGCTTGTAGACCATGCCTTCGGTCGTGAAGAACAACAGCTGGGTATGGGTATTGGCAACAAACAGCGTGGTGACCACGTCGTCGTCTTTTGTCGCCATGCCGGACAGCCCTTTGCCACCGCGCTTTTGCGCCCGGAAATCGGCCAGCGGGGTACGCTTGATCCAGCCCGACTGGGTGACGGTGACCACCATGTCCTCGCGCTCGATCAGGTCTTCGTCTTCCATGTCGCCCGACCAATCGACAATCTCGGTCCGGCGTGGCACGGCAAACAGGTCGCGCACCTCTTTCAATTCATCCGAGATGATCGCCATGATCCGTTCGCGCGATCCAAGGATTTCCAGATATTCGCGGATTTTGCCCGCCAGTTCTTCCAGTTCGTCTGTGACTTCCTTGACCCCGATCTGGGTCAGGCGTTGCAATCGCAATTCCAGAATGGCACGCGCTTGAATTTCGGACAGGTTATATGTGCCGTCGTCATTCGCGGTATGGGTCGGATCGTCGATCAGCGCGATATAGGGCAGGATTTCTTCTGCCGGCCAACGTCGCGTCATCAACCGTTCACGCGCTTCTGCTGCATCGGCAGAGGATCGGATCGTCGCCACGACCTCGTCAATATTGGTCACAGCAACCGCCAAACCACACAACACATGACTGCGCTCGCGTGCCTTGCGCAAAAGATGCGCAGTCCGGCGCGCCACGACGTCTTCGCGGAAATCAATGAACGCGGTCAGGAACCGCCGCAGCGTCAACTGCTCGGGCCGTCCACCATTCAACGCCAGCATGTTGCAGCCAAAGGAGGTTTGCATCGGAGTAAAGCGGAACAGCTGGTTCAGAACGACCTCGGCTGTCGCATCGCGCTTGAGCTCCACCACCACACGCACGCCATTACGGTCGCTTTCGTCCTGCACATGGGCAATGCCTTCGATGCGTTTTTCGCGTGCGGCCTCGGCGATCCGCTCAATCATCGTGGCCTTGTTTACCTGATAGGGGATCTCTTCGATGATGATCGCCCAGCGATCCTTGCGGATTTCTTCGACCCGTGTCTTGGACCGGATGATCACCGATCCACGGCCCTCAAGATACGCTTTGCGCGCACCGGACCGGCCAAGCATGATACCTCCCGTCGGGAAGTCCGGGCCGGGCACATAGTCGATCAACTGCTCGGAACTCAGATCCGGTTCTTCGATCAGGGCCAGACAGGCATCCACAACCTCACCAAGGTTATGCGGCGGAATATTGGTCGCCATACCAACCGCAATACCGCCAGCGCCGTTGACCAGCATATTGGGGAACCGTGCAGGCAGAACCGTCGGCTCGCGGTCCTTGCCGTCATAATTGTCCTGAAAGTCGACCGTTTCCTTGTCGATATCGGCCAGCAGAAAGGCCGCGGGTTTGTCCATCCGCACTTCGGTATAGCGCATGGCCGCCGCGTTATCGCCGTCCATGGACCCGAAGTTGCCCTGACCATCCAAAAGCGGCAGTGACATCGAGAAATCCTGCGCCATCCGCACCAGCGCGTCATAGATCGCTGAGTCGCCATGCGGGTGGTATTTACCCATCACATCGCCCACCGGGCGCGCAGATTTGCGGTAGGGCTTGTCGTGCCCGTTGTTGGATTCGTGCATCGCATAGAGGATGCGCCGATGCACCGGTTTCAAGCCGTCACGCAGGTCCGGAATGGCCCGGCTGACAATCACGCTCATCGCGTAATCAAGGTAAGACGTCTTCATTTCGCTGGTGATAGACACCTGCGGCCCATCGTATTTGGGGCGTTCAGGCGGCATATCTTCTGCGTTTTCAGGAGTTTCTGGCGTGTCGCTCACGTAAATAGCCTGCTGTCTATATGTCTATATTTTGTTAAGGGCCTGTATATCAGAGACAGGATGTAGCGTGCAATCCACTTGACCAATTTAGTAGCAGATGTGCGTTGGCACTCGCCGGCATGATTGGCTAACATACTGTTTTTATTGAAATGTAGAGAATCCATGGCAAACTTGTGTGTACAATAAAAAACGAATGAGGTTTGCATGTCCCAGATGAGTGAAACCGAGTTGATGTTGCGCGGCTATGGCTTGACCACGGCACAGCTCTATTACCGCATGCCGGATTACCAGAATGTGCTGAACACCTTTGTCTGGCAAGAATACGATCTTGCGCCGGATCACCCCAAACTGTTCGAGTTCATCGAGTTTTGGCAGGACAGCATCGAAGGCCCGCTGCATTCCGTGCAATACACCCATCGCAAACTGCTGGCGTCAGGTGAATGGCACAATATGGTCGGCGAGTTTACACTGCACTAGATGCGTGACCGCCTTTCCAAGGCGGTCCTCCAATCCGCTTCAACGCGGCTTACACCCCGTAAATGTCGCCGAACTTCGCCTCGAGATAGTCCAGAAGCGGGGCCTCGGAAGGCGCAAATCCACAAGCACGCTCGACCACCTCGCGCGGCTCATACAGCCCGCCATGTCGTTGCAGATTGTCCCGCAACCATCCCGTCGCCGCCGAAGTGTCACCAGACGCCAATTGTGCATCCAGATCCGGCACCGCCTTGCGCAGCGCCTCATGCAGGCATCCGGCATAAACATTGCCCAATGAATAGGTGGCGAAATAGCCGAACAAGCCAACCGACCAGTGCACGTCCTGCAACACCCCGTTGGACGGCTTGTCCACCGCATAGCCGAAATCCGCCTCAAACCGCGTGTTCCACGCGTCCTCAAGATCGCCCACATCAAGTGATCCATCGATCAGCTTGCGTTCAAGATCAAAGCGCAAGAGCACATGCAGATTGTACTGCACCTCATCGGATTCCGTACGGATATACCCTTTGTTGACGCGGTTCACGGTGGCGTAAAAGGCGTCAGGATCACCGATCCCGAAATCGCCAAAAACATCGACCATCTGCCCATGCAGCCAGCCGGTAAAGGCACGCGACCGGCCCAGTTGGTTCTCGTAAATCCGGCTTTGGCTTTCATGCACACCCATCGACACGCCACGCCCCAGAGGCGTCAGCAGATAGGCCTGATCAATATTCTGCTCATAGGCCGCGTGACCCACTTCGTGAATCGTCGAATAAATACAATTGAACGGATCTGCCGGATTGGTCCGTGTGGTGATCCGCACGTCATTGCCGGATCCGGAACTGAACGGATGCACGGCCTTGTCCACGCGCCCGCGGCTCATGTCATAACCAAACGTTTTGGCAATATGACGCGACAGTTTCATCTGCGCGGATTCGTCGAAATCGCCGGTCATTTCTGCGGGGGCTGGCGCGCCCAGAGCTTTGTCCCGCAACGCCACCAGTCGGGGCCGCAACGCACCGAACATCGCATCCAGCTCTGCCGCCGTGGCTCCGGGTTCGTAATCCTGCAACAGCGCATCATAGGGATCACCGCCATCCGCCAGCGCCGCACCTTCCTGACGCCGAAGGTCCAGAACCCGCTCCAACGTCGGCGCGAAAGCGGCGAAATCGTCATTCGCCCGCGCCTCGGCCCAGACACCCTGTGCAACCGACGTGGTCCGCGCCATTTCCGCAGCCAGTTCACCGGGCACTTTGGACGCCCGTTCGAAACTGCGACGGATGTGGCGCAGATTGGCCTTGGCCTCGTCATCCAAAGGCCGCGCCGCCGCGAGCCAGTCGCCGACCCGCGGGTCCATCCGCCGCGCATGCAGCACGCCTTCAAGAGCGCCCATTTCCTCGCCCCGTTGCGCCGCAGCTCCGCGTGGCATGGTGGTTTCCTGATCCCAGCCCAAACGCCCGGCAATCTGGCCCAGCGCCTCGGTTTCGCGCGTGAACGCCATCAACTCGTCATAGGCCGTGCTCATGCTGTAGCTCCTCGGATGGATTGTTGGACCGGATATTGCGCCCCGAACCGGGCGCGCAGGATCAGAACCCAAAGGATCACTGCACCGATCTGGTGCGTGATAGCGATCTGCCATGGCGCCATGTAAAGCACGGTAACGACGCCCAGTGCCATCTGAATCCACAACATGGCGAACACCGCGTTAAACCGGAACCGTGTGTCCGAATTCGGCGATTTGCGCGCCTTGAGCCAAACCACAATGCCAAACGCCAAAAGCACATAGCCCGCGATCCGGTGCATGAATTGCACAAGGCCTGCGTTTTCAAAGAAATTGCGCCAGATCGGCTCAAGCTCGAACGGATAGGGCGGCAGGAACGCGCCCGCCATCATCGGCCAGTCATTATAGGTCCGACCCGCATCGATGCCGGCAACCAACGCACCCAGAAGGATTTGCAAAAAGGTGAAATGCAACAGCCCCGTGCCAAGCCCGTATAGCTTGCCTTCGCGGGACCGCCGCGCCTGCATCAGGTCGCGTTCTTCGCGCCCCAGTTCAAACGTGTAACATGCAATGAACCCCAGAATGACAAAGGCCAGCCCCAGATGCGTCGCCAGGCGATACGAGGCCACGTCCAGCATCGTGCCCGTCAGGCCGGACGCCACCATCCACCAGCCGATGGCGCCCTGAATGCCACCCAGAACGCCCAGAAAAAACAGCCGTCCGGTCCAACCCGTGGGGATTTTACGGGCCAGCAGAAAGCCGAAAAAGCCCAGCGCCCAGACCAGTCCGATCACCCGACCAAGCTGTCTGTGCCCCCATTCCCACCAATAGATGAACTGGAACTCGGCAAGGCTCATGCCCTTGTTCTGCAACTGGTATTCAGGGATTGCACGATAAAGATCGAACTCCCGCTGCCAGTCCTCGGCATTCATTGGCGGCAGCGCTCCGGTCAAGGGACGCCATTCGGTGATCGACAGACCGCTATCCGTCAACCGGGTCAGCCCGCCCACGGCGATCATCACCATGACCAAGGCAAACAGGATCATCAACCACACCCGGATCGCGCCCCGCGCGCCGCGCTTGCCTGCGTCGATCATCCCGCCTTTCGGCGTGTCCTTGCGCGGCGTCTCTGCACCGACCTCTTCAAAGATACTGCGTTTGCTGCTCATTCACGGGATCTCCTTCTTGGCCGAGACACTAGGCTTGGGGTAGGGGTGCTTCAAGGCGCAGGCCTAGCCCTTGTTCTTCCAACGCACCATTTGCCGCAGCACGCCATGCAGCATCTGCACATCGGCGCGGGTCAACGGCATGCGCGACCACATGTTTCGCAGGTTGCGTTTCATACTGTCCGCCTTGGTTTCCGGAAAAAAGAACCCCGCTGTCTCCAACGTGTCCTGATAATGCACCGCCAGCTTGTCGACCTCGACCGCATTGGCCCAATCGGTTCCGGCCATCTCGGTGGTCTCTGACGCAACCTCGACAGAGTGCCGACGCCATTCATAGCCGGTCAACAGAACGCATTGAGCAAGATTGAGCGATGGGAACTCCGGATTGACCGGAACCGAGATAATCGCGTTGGCCAAAGCAATGTCGTCATTTTCTAACCCGGCGCGTTCCGGCCCGAACAACACGGCAACCTTTTCGCCCGCCGCAATCTTGTCACGCGCCACTTCCATGGCCCGCTCTGGCGTCATAACAGGCTTGGTCAGATCACGTTGCCGCGCTGTGGTTGCAAACACATAAGAGCAATCCGCAACCGCATCGACCGTCTGGTCAACCAGAACTGCATCATCCAGCAACCGCCCGGCACCGGACGCCATGGCGACCGCCTTCTGGTTCGGCCAACCATCGCGCGGATCGACCAGCCGCATCCGTTCAAGCCCGAAATTCAGCATCGCTCGAGCGGCGGCCCCGATATTCTCACCCATCTGCGGGCGCACGAGGACAAAAGCGGGCTGCGGCGTATCGCTTGGCATGGAAAAACTCTCCGAAATCCCCAGGTCGCGCCTGACTATTGTGCGCGCAGTGAAAGGGCAAGCCGTGCAAGCCCTTGGCGCGGTGTATGAAATCACGGTATAGGAAACCGACCACCAAGGAAGGGGCCGAAGATGTCCGATGCAGAGCAGCCACAAATCTATCTGATCACACCGCCAGAGATCGAACTCAGCCATTTTCCCACCGATCTGGCCCGCGTTCTGGACACAACCGAGATCGCCTGCATTCGCCTGTCCCTTGCCACCCGCGATGAAGACCTGATCCTGCGTGCCGCCGACGTCGTGCGCGAGGTGGCGCATCGGTTTGATGTGGCGTTGGTGATCGACACCCATGTGGTTCTGGCCCAGCGCCTCGGGCTCGACGGTGTCCACCTGACCGACGGGCCCCGTTCTGTCCGCATGGCGCGCAAAGAGCTTGGGGCAGACGCAATTGTTGGCGCCTATTGCGGCCACTTGCGCCATGACGGCATGACTGCAGGCGAGGCGGGCGCCGATTACATCAGCTTCGGCCCGGTCGGCGAAACCGCCTTGGGAGACGGCTCGCGCGCCGAAGCCGACCTGTTCCAGTGGTGGTCCGAAATGATCGAGATCCCTGTGGTCGCCGAAGGCGGGCTTGATACGGACATCGTGCGCGCGCTTTCTCCAATCACGGATTTCTTCGGGATCGGTGAAGAAATCTGGCGCACCGATGATCCGGTTGCAGCTCTGAAAGACCTCATCGCGGCCATGGATGGCTGACCGGGGCAGGGGGCTGTCTGCCCCCTCGGCGCGTGCCGCGCCTCACCCCCGAAGGTATTTTCGCCCCAAAGAAGCAAGGGTTTGTTAACCTTAACGCGCTATGCCTGAATATGCGGTACAGGCGGAGGCGCCGATGACCGTAACCGGAGAAGCCCCCTGCCAAACAGCAGGGGGTGGACCAGAGCCCTGATCTTCTCTGGTTTCCAAATACCCTCGGGGGTTTGGGGGCAGCGCCCCCAAGGTTTCCAATCTTGGAAACGGATCAATGCGGCCTTGCAGCGTCTTTGTGTTAAGGAATGATCCGGGTGTATTTCACGCCTTCCAGCGTGGCACCAATGCGCAACCCGGCCTGACCGAAGATAACCGCGATAACCGGTGCCAGGGATGTGGTTGTTTCGGCAGCAATGGTTTCGCCACCTTCGGGGATCGCATATTGCACATTGGCCCCGGCCGCCCATCCGGGTGAGCGACGGAAATTCATCAATGCATCTTCGGTCATGAAGAACAGCACATGGGCATATTGCTGCGCGCCGATTTGCAGGCCTGCACTTGCCTTGGTTGTCGAATAGTAGTCCACGGTGATCCCGCCCACCCGCAGAGCGCCACGTCCAAACGCGCCGCCAAGGCCAAGACCGGCCTCAGTCACCAGCGGCATGACCAGCAAACCGTTGGCGTTGGCCGCAAGGTTTTGGGTTCCGGGAAAGCGGCGGTACATTTCTGCCAGTGTCGCATCAACGCGGGCGTCGATCCGCGCCGCACCGTTGCCGCCCACGCCATTGGCGCAGCCTGCCACCAGAAATGTGCCGCCAAGGCCCAAGGCCAGCTCGCGTCGTGTCAGGGATGTCATTGTCTCTGCTCTTTCTTTGCCGATGCCTCTGAACTCCGGCTGTTCCGCCGGTTGAGGGCAACTATAGCCACAGAGACGCCCGCTGTCACTAAAGATAGATCACGATAAGCGGCGCACCGCTATCCGTTGAGCAGCCGCGCAGCTGCCGGGGCGAAATACGTGAGCACCCCGTCACAGCCTGCACGTTTGAACGCCATCAGGCTTTCCAGCATGACACGGTCATGATCCAGCCACCCGCGTTCGGCAGCACCGGCCAGCATCGCGTATTCGCCGGACACCTGATAGGCAAAGGTCGGCACGCCGAACATGTCTTTGGTGCGGCGGCAGATATCAAGATACGGCATGCCGGGTTTGATCATGACCATATCGGCGCCCTCGGCCAGATCGCGGGCCACCAGACGCATCGCCTCGTCGGAATTGGCCGGGTCCATCTGGTAGCCTTTCTTGTCGCCCTTAAAGGCACCCGATGCCCCCACAGCATCCCGAAAGGGGCCGTAAAAGGCGCTGGCATATTTAGCAGCATAGCTCAGGATGGCGACATTGCGAAAGCCTTCGCTCTCGAGCGCGCCACGCATCGCAGCAATCCGGCTGTCCATCATGTCGGACGGTCCGATAATGTCAGAGCCAGCGCGCGCCTGAGACAGCGTCTGTTTCACCAGCGCCTCGACCGTTTCGTCGTTCACGATATAGCCGGTGTCATCCATATAGCCGTCATGACCGGTGATATTATACGGATCGAGTGCCACATCGGTCATCACCATGATATCGGGCACGGCATCCTTGATGGCGCGCGTTGCACGGTTGGACAGGTTCTCGGGATTCCAGGCCTCGGCGCAATCCTCGGTCTTGAGACCCGGATCCGTGTATGGAAATAGGCAGATCGCCGGAATGCCAAGGCTATAGGCCTCGCGGGCCGCCTCGACCACTTTGTCCACCGAGCGCCGGACAACCCCCGGCATGGAGGGCACCGGCTCTTCGATCCCTTCACCATCGCGCACAAAGACGGGCCAGATAAAATCATCTGGCGTCAGGGTGTTTTCACGCACCATGGCGCGCAGCCCTTCGGTGCGGCGCAAACGGCGCAAACGTGTGGCGGGAAAGGCGGGGGTGATCGGTTTCATCGGGGCGGTCCTTGTCTTTGCCGTAATTGGGTGGCATGGAATGACCGCTGGAACAAGGCCTGCCATACGCTAAGGCCGCACACGCACGGGATAAAAGGCACCTTGGATTGGTATTCCACAGTCTTTGAATTGATCGATATGCGGTCCTTTTCCAATCTTTGGTTCTGGATTGCGCTGGCGGTTGTCTGGTCGTCGGCCAGCCATTGGGTGCTGGGTGTGCCGTTCGACATGGTCGGGCGGGCGCGCCGCAAAGGCGGTCAGGCGGTCGAGGATCTGACCGACCTTTTGCGCATCAACACCGCCCGGTTGCTGTATATCGCCGACGAAGCTGGCCTGTGGGTCATTGCCTCTGGTGCGTTTTTCCTTACCGGGTTTGCCGTTTTGGGCTGGGTCTATTGGGTCGAGATCGCGCAAGCGCTGTTCCTGATTGGCTTTCCCATGTCGCTGGTCAGCTTCCTGAGTGTTTACACAGCGCGGGCGCTGCACGAACGGGATCACGATCTTGACGCGGTCTACAAACGGCTTGGCCGTCATCGGCTGATTGTTCAGGCGATCGGAATGGTGTCGATCTTCGTCACCGCGATGTGGGGAATGTACATGAACCTCAGTGTTGGTGCGCTTGGCGGTTGACGCGGGCCGTATCGCGCGCCACATGAGCGCGCTATGAAGACATCCCAAAACATGACAATGGGCGGCGCGCCCGAAGGGTTTGATGCCCGGCTGGTTCTGGCCGAAGCCGAGAAATCCGGCGGTGCCGTGTGCCATATCGCCCGCGATGACCGACGCTTGGCACAGATGCGCGACGCGTTGCGCCTTTACGCCCCTGACATGCCGGTCTTTGTCTTTCCGGGCTGGGATTGTCTGCCCTATGACCGGGTCTCTCCGAACCCGGATATTTCCGCATCCCGAATGGCGACCCTGGCCGCGCTGACACATGCGATGCCGTCGCAATATGTACTGCTCACCACCATGAGCGCGGCAACCCAGCGCGTGCCTGCGCGTGATATCCTGCGCGAAGCGGCTTTCACCGCGCGGGTGGGCAATCGCGTGAATGAAGAGGCTTTGCGCAACTTCCTTGTCCGCATGGGCTTTAGTCAGGCTCCGACGGTGCTGGAACCCGGGGATTATGCCATTCGTGGTGGCATCATTGATATCTTCCCTCCCGGAGATGGCGGGCCGGTGCGGCTCGATCTGTTTGGTGACGTATTGGACGGTGCAAGACGGTTTGATCCGGCAACCCAACGGACCACCGAAAAGCTGGATCTGGTGGAGCTGGCGCCCGTGTCGGAAGTCATTCTGGACGAGGCCGCGATCACGCGCTTCCGACAAAACTACCGTATCGAATTTGGCGCGGCGGGCAGCGATGATCCGCTATACGAAGCGGTCAGTGCCGGGCGCAAACAAGCGGGGATGGAGCATTGGCTACCATTCTTCCATGACCATCTGGAAACGCTGTTTGACTATTTGCCCGGAGTGCCAGTCACGCAGGATGACCAGATCACACCCGCGCGGCTGTCGCGTTGGGATGGGATTGTCGATCAATACGAGACCCGTAAAGCCGCGCTGGCGCAGAAATCGCGCATGGATACGGTGTACAAGCCGGTATCGCCGGAACAGCTGTATCTCGACGACACAGCATGGATCGCTGCGTTGGGGGACCGGCGGGTGGTCCAGTTTCATCCGCTGCAACAGGCGTCTGGCCCCGGTGTGGTTGATGCGGGAGGGCGGATCGGACGCAACTTTTCGCCAGAAAGACAACAGGAAAGCATAAGCCTTTTCAGTGCTTTGGCAGACCACGTTCGTGCAAAAATGCAAGATGGTCCAGTGGTGATCGCATCCTATTCCGACGGGGCGCGTGAACGGTTGTCAGGCCTGATCGAAGACGAAGGTCTCGCAGAAACCATACCTGTCACCGACCTGACGCGCGTCGGCAAACACGGGCTCCACCTAACGGTTTGGCCACTCGAACAAGGCTTCGAGGCCCCGTGGGACAAGGGCGGCAGGATTGCCGTTATCTCGGAACAGGACGTGTTGGGAGACCGCCTGATCCGATCCCCGAAGAAACGTCGCAAGGCCGAAAACTTTCTTACAGAAACCCAATCTCTGTCACCCGGTGATCTGGTGGTGCATGTCGATCACGGCATCGGGCGCTATCTGGGGATGGAAGTCATCACCGCCGCAGGGGCCGCGCATGAGTGCCTGCTGCTGGAATATGCCGAAAGCTCAAAGCTGTATCTGCCGGTCGAAAACATCGAACTGCTGTCGAAATATGGCCACGAGGAAGGCCTACTGGACAAGTTGGGCGGCGGAGCGTGGCAGGCCAAGAAAGCGCGCCTGAAAGAGCGCATCCGCGAGATGGCGGACAAGCTGATCCGCGTGGCCGCTGAACGCGCGTTGCGCAAAGCGCCTGTGATGGATCCGCCCCCGGGTGCATGGGACGCATTCTCGGCCCGGTTCCCGTATCAGGAAACCGACGACCAGTTGCGCGCGATCGAAGACGTGATGTCCGACATGC
Source organism: Marivita sp. (assembly GCA_043585115.1). Taxonomy (GTDB): domain Bacteria; phylum Pseudomonadota; class Alphaproteobacteria; order Rhodobacterales; family Rhodobacteraceae; genus Marivita. The sequence continues at coordinate 376,034 of CP121326.1, read as the reverse complement.
ATTCCGGCCAGCCGATGGACCGCCTGATCTGTGGCGATGTCGGCTTTGGCAAGACCGAGGTTGCGATGCGTGCCGCCTTTGTCGCCGCAATGTCCGGCGTTCAGGTTGCGGTGATCGCGCCGACAACGCTTTTGGCGCGTCAGCACTACAAGAGCTTTGCCGAAAGGTTCCGTGGATTTCCGTTGGAAGTCAGACCTTTGTCGCGTTTCGTGTCTGCCAAAGACGCCGCCGCGACCAAAGACGGGCTGGCCCGCGGCACGGTGGATATTGTGGTAGGCACCCATGCGCTTTTGGCCAAGGGCATCCGGTTCCAGAACCTTGGGTTGCTGATCATCGACGAAGAGCAACATTTCGGTGTCGGTCACAAGGAACGGCTCAAACAGTTGCGCTCGGACATCCACGTTCTGACGCTGACCGCAACGCCGATCCCGCGCACCTTGCAACTGTCGCTCTCGGGTGTGCGTGATCTGTCGATCATCGGCACACCGCCCGTCGATCGTCTGGCGATCCGCACCTATGTCAGCGAATTTGATGCCGTGACCATCCGCGAAGGGCTTCTGCGCGAACATTACCGTGGCGGGCAAAGTTTCTTTGTCGTGCCGCGCATCAGTGACCTGCCCGAGATCGAAGAGTTCCTCAAGGAACAGGTGCCCGAAGTGTCGTATGTCGTGGCCCACGGCCAGATGGCGGCGGGCGAATTGGACACCCGCATGAACGCGTTTTACGACGGAAAATATGACGTGCTGCTGGCCACTACCATCGTTGAATCCGGTCTTGATATTCCGACGGCCAACACGATGGTGATCCACCGTGCGGATATGTTTGGGCTGTCACAGCTGTACCAGATCCGGGGCAGGGTGGGGCGTTCCAAAACACGCGCCTATGCCTATCTCACGACGAAACCGCGCGCCAAACTGACAGCGTCGGCTGAAAAACGTCTGCGGGTTCTGGGATCGCTCGACACATTGGGGGCAGGGTTCACGCTCGCCTCGCAGGACCTCGATATTCGCGGCGCGGGCAATCTGCTGGGTGAAGAACAATCGGGCCAGATGCGCGACGTGGGGTATGAGCTGTACCAATCCATGCTGGAAGAAGCGATTGCCAAGATCAAATCCGGCGAAATGGAAGGGCTCTCGGAAGCAGACGATCAATGGGCGCCGCAGATCAATCTGGGCGTGCCCGTGCTGATCCCCGAAGACTATGTCCCCGATCTCGATGTACGTCTCGGCCTGTATCGCCGCCTCTCGTCGTTGCACACCAAGGTCGAGCTTGAAGGCTTTGCCGCTGAACTGATTGACCGCTTTGGCAAACTGCCGCGCGAAGTGAATACGTTGATGCTGATCGTGCGCATCAAAGCGATGTGCAAACGCGCCGGGATTGCAAAGCTGGATGGCGGACCAAAAGGGGCGACGATCCAGTTCCACAACGACAAATTCGCCTCTCCCGAAGGGCTGGTCGACTTCATCAAGGATCAGAACGGTCTGGCCAAGGTCAAAGACAACAAAATTGTTGTTCGCCGGGATTGGAAGAAAGACAGCGACAAGATCAAAGGCGCTTTTGCCATCGCTCAGGATTTGGCGAAAAAGGTCAAAGAGGCGAAAAAAGCCAAACCGGCGCGATAGGCGACATATTGCTGATTGCGCCGTGACGTGCCGGTGACAATCGGCAGTGTCTCACCCATGTTTGACGCGCGGGCCCTGCGGGGGCACTGCATCTAATGCTTGGTTCTACAAGGGGACGCACATGCGCACCGGTCAGCTCTATATTTTCGGTGACAGCCTGTCGGATGACGGGGCGCTGGCCGTTCAGACATATCCTGAGCCGATTGATATCTACTTTGCCGGTCGGGCATCGAACGGGCCGGTCTGGCATGAATACATCCGGAACGATCTGGCGATTGCGCCCGCAGCAAGCTCGATCAGCCAAGCCCCGAACTTTGAAGGTTACCTGAGCGGATCAGCACTGAACGGCATCAACTTTGCGCATTCCGGTGCAGAGTCGAATTCTGACAGCAAAGACCATCTTCCCGGCGCGGTGCAGCAGGCCGAAGGATTTGCGGAACTGGTCGCCTCGGGTGACATTCCACAGCCGGATGATCAGGACGTGTTCGTGATCTGGATCGGTGGCAACGACTTTCTGGATTTAGCGGATGCCTCGATATCCGATATTTTCGACATTCTGACTCTCGACAGCACCATCGTCGACAATATCGAAATCACCGTCGACACATTGGCGGCCACAGGCGCCGAGAATTTCGTAATTCTCGGTCAGCCAACCATCGGTGGCGCCTTTCTCGGGGCCGAAGCGCCGGCAGGGTCGCTGATTGCCACGCTTTGGAACAGTGTGACGCGCACGTTCAATGATACCCTGGAAGAGTATGTCGACAGCATCGCCGAGGTTGAGGGGCAAACCGCACTCTTTGTGGACATCGAAGAGTTCATCGAAGACCTTGAGGACAACCCCGAAGAGTACGGGTTCGCCAATGTAACAAGCGACGTATTAACTGACGGCGTGGATGTTCTTGATCAAAGCTACTTCAGCGTCGACGGCATTCATCCGACCGGGGCCGGACATGCGGCGATTGCGGAATTTGTCACGCAAACAGCGGCAGCGGCCGGGTTTGATCTGACAGTGCTGGCTGGAAATGTTGTGCCCGGATCGGCGCGCGATGAAGACCTGTCCGGCACGCCCGGTCCGGACAGCATTTCAGGGATGGGTGGTGACGACCTGATTGACGGAGGTGCGGGTGTCGATCAAGCCATCCTTCAAGGCGCACAAGACCTGTACGCGCTGACCCTGTCGCCGGACGGTACAACCCTTAGGGATTGCAGCGGCGTAGATGGCACCGATACTCTGCGCGGTATTGAAACCCTTGTGTTTGCGGATGGCACGTTTGACCTCTCCCGGTTTGATGACGGTGTCAGCCTCTCAAACGATGCGTTTCGCAGCCTCACCGAAGTGTATATCAGCTATTTCGACCGCGCCCCCGATGCGCTGGGTTTGTTGTTCTGGGCCGACGCCTTTGCAAAAGGAACACCACTTGAACAGATTTCTGATGCATTTGCCCTGTCGGAAGAAGGCCAGGCGATCTTCCCTCTGGACGCGCAGTTGTTTGAATTCGTTGAGTCCGTGTACCAGAACACATTAGGCCGCGCAGGCGATGATGCAGGCATGAATTTCTGGACCAATGCCCTGCAATCGGGTGCAGTGGGGCGCGGCGACTTTGTACTGCGTGTCCTCGAAGGTGCGCGCGCCGCACCGCCTGCGGATGCGGATCAGGATTTCATCGATCAACAAGCCGCCGATCGCGCGTATCTTGATGGCAAGATTGATCTTGGCCTGTACATGGCCACCCAACTGGGTCTCAGCGATGTGACACTCGCGACCGACGCAATGGCACTCTATGACGGATCCGCCAGCAGCATATCTGACGCGCAGGCGATGGCAGATCAACGCTTTGAGATCGCGTCAGCCGGGGATGGGAGCGGGCAATTCCTGATCAACGTGGTCGGCGTATTGGACGAACAGATCGCTGTTTGATCACCGCGTTACAGTCAGTCTGGTTTGCTTACATTCCCTTGCGCAGCGCAGGAAGCTTGAGGTGAGTATGGACCTGCACCTCGTCCTCTGCCGTGATTGACACAACCTTGAGACAGGGTGCACCTGCTTCAGGGTTGTCCACGTGATCCCGCGGAACGCCAGCGATCACAGCGCCGTTCAGTGGTTTGCGGGCATGCTCTTTAATCAGCGCCTGACGCGCCCAACATTGAAAATTGTTGCAGATATCCGCCCGGAAAGACCGGTCCAACGTGCAGCCTTGTTCTCCATGAAACACACAGCTTTGCGCGGTTGTTATCTCGGGGATATGGCTCAGGTAATACTCAATGACCTGCTGCTCGGTCAGATCCGGCGAACGCCAGCGAAGATAGTCGATGGTCCTGACCTCAAGAAACGCATGCCGTGTTCCCCCCATCAGGCAGCAATCCCCCTGACAGGCAATACAGGTCGCATTGATCACAAACGGTTCCGGCAGTTCATCCGCTTGCCGCTTGGCATAATCCGGATCATCCTCGGGCGGGTCGTTCGGCAATTCCGCTTTGGCAAAGCTTTCTGCAACCACATTGCGCAGATGGTCCTCAAAGGCGCGCCGCCGCTCTGGTGGAAGCGGCGTTAACGGAACATCAATATATGGCGCGATGCCAAAGGCGACCTTGCCAAGGTGCGGCTGGCCGATCTCCTTTGCGGCTTGTTTGATCACCCGTCGGGTCCGGCGTTTCGAAACCTCGAAATACTTTGCCTTTTGCGCCGTTTGCTTTTTGGCAAGCTCCCCCGCATCCCTGACGCGCTTCCGGGTCTGGCAAACGGGATTGTCACACAGTTCGGTTTGCGCGGATCTGTCCTGTGGCAACGGTTGTTGGCACATCACACACAGGTTTTGTCTTTGCCAAACAGGCCTGTGTTGGCCGCCAATCATGACCCGGCCCGCACGGTCCGGACTCGGTAATACACCCTGCAAAACGCAGCCATAAATCTTCCCCTTAAATCAACGATCGCGTCAGCCCCGAAACGAGAGACACAGTTTTCAATACGGAAAAGCTTACACCACCAGCGACACCGCGCAAGGATGCGGTTTGGACAGCCAAGATCATACGGAGGTCAGTTGGAGCGGGTAACGGGAATCGAACCCGTAACTTAAGCTTGGGAAGCTCGCGTGATACCTTTTCACCATACCCGCGCTCTGGGTCGGGGGATACGCCGCGTCCTGATCGCCGTCAAGATCACAGCACGCGCAGCAGGCGATTTGCACCCCCAAGAAGCGCCCATGGAACCAACCCTCACACCGGACGTTGGCCCCTCAAGCAAACACACCAAACAGTTTTGAGGTCAGCATGTCGAAGATGGAAACGATCAACCCCGCAACAGAAACCCCGATTGACAGCTTTGAGATCATGGACAAGTCCACCGCGATCGCCAAAGTCGAAGCCTGTCACGCCGCCTTTCAGGACTGGCGCAGCCTGACGCATGCCGACCGCGCGCCATACCTGACCAAGATCGCCAATGCCCTGCGCAATCACGCAGATGACCTGGCCGAGTTGATGACCAAAGAGGTCGGCAAACTCTACCGAGACGGTAAAACCGAGGTGGAGCTTTGCGCGCAAATCTTCGAGTACACCGCAGAACACGGCCCCCAGGAGCTTGCCGACGAAACCCGCACGCATTCCGGTGGTGAAAAATCCGGCCTTGTCACCTACAGCCCCATTGGGGTGATCTATTCGGTCCAGCCGTGGAACTTCCCCATCTATCAACCCGTACGTGTTCTTGCGGCCAACTTGATGGCTGGCAACGGGGTCGTTCTCAAGCACGCCTCGATCTGCACGGGCAGCGGGCTCAAGCTGCGTGACATCTGCATCGAGGCCGGTTTGCCCGAGGACCTGTTTCAGGTGGTCATCATTGACCACGACACATCGGACGACCTGATCGCGCATGACCTGATCCGCGGCGTGACAATGACCGGCAGCGACGGCGCGGGCAGTCATATTGGCGCGCTTGCAGGCAAACATCTGAAGAAATCCGTTCTCGAACTGGGCTCAAACGACGCCTATCTGGTTCTGGAAAAGGCTGACGTTGAACTGGCGGTGAAAACCAGCGTGATGGGGCGGCTCTATAACAACGGCGAAACCTGTGTCTCGGCCAAACGCTTTGTGGTGGCGGATGCGGTCTATGACGCGTTCATCGCGGCCTTTGTCGACCAGATGCGCGCCATCCAGATGGGTGACCCGATGGACGAGGACACCCAGCTTGGGCCGTTGTCCAGCCAGGACCAGTTCGACACCGTGGCCGAACAGGTGACCAAGAGCGTCGCCAAAGGCGCGAAACTGCTCTGCGGGGGCGATCCGGAAGACGGGACAGGGTATTATTACCCCGCCACGGTTCTGGGCGACGTCACACCCGGCATGCCCGCCTATGACGACGAAATCTTCGGCCCCGTGGCCGCAGTGATCCGCGCCAAGGATGACGAGGACGCGATGCGCATCGCCAATGACAGCCGCTATGGCTTGGGCGGCGGCATCTTCTGTCAGGACGAAGAGCACGCGATGAAGCTCGCCCGTGATCACTTTGACACCGGCATGGTGCGGATCAACAGCTTTGGCGCGGCGGATCCGAACATGCCCTTCGGTGGCGTCAAGGACTCGGGCTACGGCCGTGAACATGGCGGGTTCGGGATGAAGGAGTTCGTGAACATCAAGGCGATCTTCCGTCCCTGAACCGACCCCTCCCATTTGAAAGGACACATCATGAATATTCTCGTCGCCGGGGCCACCGGCAAAACAGGCTTGCGCCTGACCCAGAACCTTTTGGCCAATGGCCACCACCCGATTGCGCTGGTGCGCGACAGCTCGGACACCTCGGACCTGCCCAATGGCACCGAGACGCGCCACGGCGATCTGACCGACCTGCAACCGGGCGTCTGCGATGGCTGTGATGTGGTGGTGTTTGCCGCCGGATCGGGCAGCGGCACGGGGCCGGAGATGACCGACGCCGTCGACCGTGATGGGGCCAAGCGTCTGGTCGATCTGGCCGAAGACGCGGGTGCTATGCGGTTCGTCATGCTCAGCACCGTGGGGGCGGGCGACCCGGACCCCGACAGCAAGCTGGGGCATTACCTGATGGCCAAGCACGAGGCCGACGAACACCTCAAGGCGTCGGGGCTGGACTTTGCCATCCTGCGGCCCGTGGCGCTGACCGATGAAGACGGGTCGCGCGACATCGTCTATGGCGATGCCGTGGACATGCTGGGCGAGGCCGCCCGGGGCGACGTGGCCCATGTGCTGGCGCAAGCGGTGGACGACCCGGAATGGCGCGGCAAGACGTCGTTGATGGCGTCTGTGTGAACAGTCACGTCCAACACCGCCACGTCCTACACTGTGTTTGTGCCGCGCGCAGACGCATTTTCACGGGCGGTAAACACAAAAATGGGGTACGTGTCGCTACGTACCCCACGGAAGGTCGGATAGACCCGGAAACGGGCTTTACCTAAACACGTTTACTTCTTGGACCCTTTACCCTTGCCGTTTCCTTTGCCACGCTTCGGCTTGCTGGAAGTGGTGTCCGTTGTAGTATCGTCCGTGGTTGCCCGTGGTGTCCCTTCTTCAGTCCCTTCAACGCCGACACCGACAGTGCCATCAGGGAAAGAAGACAGCGCGGCGACTTGGGTAGAAGCCAGAGCTGCAGCGAGAACGGCAGATATAAGGACAGATTTTTTCATATTATTTCCAGTTATTTAGGTTACCATTTACGCCCGAAGTGAGCCCGTTCGGTCTATCTCGGAACCGCGATCCGCTCAAATGACACTTCCACACGAAAAAGGGATAACGCGAGATTGAATATTTCAGAACCCAAGCCGTAGCGGGCGCGCAATACTTCATACGCCGCTGGTCTGTCAGGTCTCGCCCCCAACAGACCGGCGGCCAGCGGCACTGAGCGATGCTGACGGCACGCGCGACATTGTCTTTGGCGATGCCGTGGACGTGAAAGGTGAGGCCGCCCGAGGCGACGTGGCCTATGTGCTGGCGCAGGCGGTGGATGACCCGGAATGGCGCGGCAAGACGCTCTGATGGCGTCGGCTTAAACCATCCCGTAGGGTGCGTGCTTGGCACGCACCTTTTTCGTTGGGCCGGTGCGTGACATCACGCACCCTACGCCATGTCACCTCATCCGATCACAGAGCAAGCGTCCGACCGGGTGGGCGCGGAACGCGCCCGCCATGGGGCGGGCGGACGCGTCGCCGTCGCTAAAGCGACGGCGGGGTTTTGAATATCTGGCGTAGAGGTCTGGTAGGGTGCGTGCTCGCACGCACCATCATCTTACATTGCTACAAGGTGCGTGAAATCATGCACCCTACGGCGCGTTTCCCTTCACCCCCGCTTCCGACGCCGCACCCTACCACCGTCACTCCCATCCCCCTGCGTGTTGAACCCGACGGCGGGCAGCGTCACCACTTTGCCCAGTTCGGGGAAGGGGTCGGTGGCGTGGGGGATGGCGTTGGCGGCGACGAAATGTTCCTGAAAGCGCGGCTCGATGGCGGTTTCGATCTTGGTGATCTGGCGCACGGTGCGTTCGATCTCGGCCCTCGCGGCCAGATTGCACAGCGCGATGCGCGCACCTGTCCCTGCGGCATTGCCCGCGCTGGATACCTTGTCGAGCGGCACGTCCGGGATCATCCCCAGCACCATCGCGTGGGGGGCAGAGATATGCGCGCCGAACGCGCCTGCCAGCACCACGCGGTCCACTACGTCCACGCCCATCTCGTCCATCAGCAACCGCGCGCCCGCGTAGAGCGCGGATTTGGCCAGCTGGATCGCGCGGATGTCGCCCTGGGTGACGGTGATGCGCGGGCCGCCCTCGGCGGTGGCGTCGTGGATCAGGTAGGCGTTGGTGCGCCCTTCGGCAAAGCAACGGTCGGTCCCTGTCTGCGCCGCCGATCCGATCAGGCCCGAGGGATCAAGCAGCCCCGCGATGCGCAACTCGGCCACCGCCTCGATGATGCCCGAGCCGCAGATGCCGGTAATGCCGGTGGCGGCGGTCTCGTCCCAAAAGCCGTCCTCGTCCGACCACTTGTCACAGCCGATCACGCGGAAGCGCGGTTCGCGGGTTTCCGGGTCAATGCGGATCGCCTCGATCGCACCGGGCGCGGCGCGCTGGCCGGATGAGATCTGCGCGCCTTCGAACGCGGGGCCGGTGGGCGAGGAACAGGCCAGCACGCGGGTGGTGTTGCCCAAGAGGATTTCCGCATTGGTGCCCACATCGACGATCAGCACGAGGTCCTCGGATTTGCCCGGCTGCTCCGACAGCGCCACAGCAGCGGCATCGGCCCCCACATGGCCCGCAATGCAGGGCAGCAGGTAGATCTGTGCGCTGCCGGGCAGGGTGGTCAGGTCCAGATCGCGGGCGGTCAGATTGAGGTGGTCCGACGTGGCCAGCGAAAAAGGCGCTTGGCCCAGTTCGACGGGGTCGATGCCCAGCAGCAGGTGATGCATCACCGGGTTGCAGACGAAAACCGTCTCAAGGATCAGGGACGGGTCGATCTGTGCCTCTTTTGCAATCTCCTCGGCCAGCACGTTGATCGCGTCGCGCACCGCGCGGGTCATCTCGACATCGCCGCCGGGGTTCATCATGGCGTAGGAGACACGGGACATCAGGTCTTCGCCAAAGCGGATCTGCGGGTTCATGATCCCCGAGGAGGCGACGACCTCGCCGGTGTCGAGATTGGTCAGGTGTGCGGCAACAGTCGTGGAGCCAAGGTCGATAGCAAGGCCGTAGAGGCCGCCTTCGTGCAGGCCCGGCCATGCAGCGATGATCTGTGGCGTGGCATTTGCATCGGTCTTGTGCAGAGCGACGGTGATCGCCCATTTGCCCTTGCGCAGAACGGGTTGCAGCCGGGACAGCACCGGGAAGGCGCAGGTGACCTGTGCGATCTCCCACTGGTCCTTGAGCGCGCGGGCGACGCGCTCCAGATCGCCGGTCGGGGTGTGCATGTCGGGCTCGTCCACCACGATGTAATAAAGCCGGGTCGCCGGGTCCATTTCGATCACCCGCGTGCTGGCGGCTTTGCGCACCACCTGACGGTGCACCTGGCTTTCCGGTGGCACGTCGATCACGATGTCGCCCTGCACGCATGCCTGACAGCCCAGACGGCGGCCCGGCTTCAGCCCGCGCTTTTCGTCATAGCGCGCCTCAACCGCATTCCAGTCGGACAGCGCGCCATCACGCGCGGTGACGCCGTGTTTGGAGAATTCGCCATAGCCCGGCGTGATCTGGCATTTCGAACAGATGCCGCGCCCGCCGCAGACTGAGTCGAGATCGACCCCAAGCTGTCGTGCAGCTGTCAGAACTGGGGTGCCAACAGGGAACCGGCCGCGTTTGCCGGACGGGGTGAAAACGACGAGAGGGTCTTGCTGGGACATGGGATTCTCTTTGGTCACGGTTGTCGGGGACCATAGCGTCACGCGCGTGGGGAAAAAGGTGATTTACGTCATAATCTTTATGCAGAGCGGCATGGTTTCATCTGTTGACCGGATTCCATTGCCATGCGACTGTCCGCACGGGTGCTGCGGGGGATAAAATGAAGCGGGTATTCGTGTTTTTGGTCACCCACAGCGTGGCCGTGGCCGTTGGATTTGCGCTTGGAATTTACCTTTTGCCAATCCTGACCGCGCCGCCACCGCCTGATGCATCAGCGCTGGAAGCTGAAGCGGCCAACGCAACCTATACAACCGAATTGACCCGCGATCTGCGTGGCAGTGATCTGCTGCACTGGGGAGAAGGCACGATCAGCCTGTCTGATGACATGATCGTACATGAAGGCGCGTTGGCCCCGGGCCCGGATTACAAGCTTTACCTGACCGACCGCTTTGTTGAACATGAAGACGAATTCGAGCCAATCAAGGCCAACGCGGTTCAGATCGGGGATGTCAAAACCTTTGGTGGATTTCTGCTGGCTGTCCCCGAAGGTATCGATATCAGCGCATACAACACGGTTGTCATCTGGTGCGAAGCCTTTGGTGAATTCATCACCGCAGGACAATACAAATAGCAAGCGGAACCACCCCGCCTCGCGAATGCGGGCAGGGGTGATCTTTGAACCAAGTGGAAGCGGCGCCGCCCCGTGGGCCTGACCGTTCTCTCATGCTGGCAAAGCGGTGGCTTTGGACCTGTACCCTTGGGAAAGGGCCTTTTGTGACCGGTCTCTCATGGTCGGTCCCGGTGTGGGACATCTGAGAGCGTTGTCAGTTCTGGTGTCGCGGCATGGGAGTGACCCTTACCGCTCAAAAGCTTTTGTACGGTGGAACGTCGCCCAGAGATATTAAGCTTTTGGAAACCCAGCGGACGGTGCGTCTGTGCAAGCTTTTGAAAGGCCTTCTATCGGCCGGTTCGAACAGGCTTAACCCTTGTCCTCCAGCCAGCGCAGAATGTCGCCCCGGTCACCGTCCAGATCGGGCGCTGCGGGGCGGACTGTCGGGTCATTCATCCCGCTCATTTTGATCGGGTTGCCAGCCGCCTTGAAGGCCGGGCGTCCGTTCCGGTCCAGCACATCCACCACCATGTTACGGGCAAGGATCTGTGGATCGCGCAGCACCTGCGCGACATTCTGGATCGGACCGCTGGGGATGCCAGCCGCGCCCAGCTTGGCAATCCAATGCGCGCGGGTTTTGTCGATCGTAATCGCTTCGATCAGACGTTTGAGCAGACGGGCGTTTTCGACCCGTGCCGGATTTGTCGCAAACCGTGCATCATCCGACAGCGGCAGGTTCAGGGCCACGCAGAGTTTTTCGAACAACACGTCATTGCCAGCCGCAATCACGAACAGCCCGTCCGAGGCGTGAAAGGTTTCAAACGGCGCAATAGACGGGTGCCGTGATCCCGTCGGCGATGGCGGCGTGCCTGTGACCGTGGTGATGGCGATGGCGTGTTCAAGAATGGCCAGTTGCGAGTCGAGCATCGACACATCAATCTTGCGGGCTTCGCCAGTGCGTTCGCGGTCCATCAGCGCGGCCAGCACACCTTGGCACAGGTACATTCCCGCGACGATATCCCCGATAGAGGCCCCGACGCGTACAGGATCGCGGTCTTTTTCGCCGGTGATCGACATGACCCCGCCGCGCGCCTGCACCACCATGTCATAGGCGGGGCGCTTGGCTTCGGGGCCGGTATGGCCAAAGCCGGACACAGCGCCGTAGATCAGCTGCGGGTACTGCGCGTGCAGGTCGTCCCAGCCATAGCCCAATCGCTCCATCACGCCGGGGCGGTAGTTTTCCAGAATGACGTCCGCGCGCGGCAGCAGCCGTTCAAAGGTTTCGCGGTCTTCGTCCTTTTTCAGGTCAAGCGCGATGGATTTCTTGCCGTGGTTGATGGCAGCAAAATAGGCGGATTTCCCGTTTGAAAACGGGGGAAATGCCCGTGTGTCATCGCCACTTCCGGGGCGTTCGATCTTGACAACATGCGCCCCCAGATCGGCCAGGATCATGGAACAGAACGGGCCTGCCAGAACATGGGTGAGATCAAGGATCGTGATACCTGAAAGCGGTTTTGTCATGGGGGCCTGCTGAGTCGGTTTTTCTTGAGTGAACGCGTCACGCGGCGGGGTTGCAACAGCGCGCGGTTCGGAACGCGGATCATCGGCGGAAAGCCGTACAGTCCGATCCGTACCTATCCCTAACGCTGCGCGCGCGCGTGAAAGATAAAACCCAAAAGGTTCATCAACACTTGTGCCGCAAGGATCGAGGTTGATCCGGTGGGATCATAATCCGGAGCCACTTCGACAAGGTCGATGCCAACAATCTCGTGCCGCTGCGCCACCTGCTGCAACATCTCCAGAACGTCGTAATACAGAAACCCGCCATGGCTTGGCGTGCCGGTCCCCGGCGCGATTGACGGGCAGAAGGCATCAATGTCGATCGTGATATAGATCGCGGCACCTTGGGGCAGGCGGTCTGCCACACCCTTTGGCCCAAGCGCGCGGGCTTGACGAACCGACAGAATGTCCGATCCCCGCGCACGGGCATCCCCATAGCCTTCGCGCGCGGTCGAACTGACATTGCGGATGCCGACCTGGGTCATGCCGCTGACCCAGTCCTTCTCCGACGCACGCCGCATGGGGTTGCCATGTCCGTTGCGCACCCCGTGCCGTTCGTCGACAAAATCCAGATGGGCGTCAATCTGCAGGATATGAAACGGGGCGGCTCCCTCAAAGGCATCGATGCATGGAATGTTGACCGAGTGATCTCCGCCGATGACCACTGGCAAAGCCCCGGCTTCACGAATGGCGCGTACGCCTTTGGCAATATTGGCGTGGCTTTGTCCGGTGTCGGTGTGAACGATGTCGGCATCGCCCAAATCCACGATCCGTGTGTCCGCCAGATAGGTCAAGTCGTCTTCGTGATCATATGCTCCGGCATGACCAAAGCTAAACAATGTCGACGCCTCACGCACGCCTCGTGGACCGAACCGTGCGCCGGCCCGCCACTGTGTCCCGGCATCAAACGGCGCGCCCAGCACCGCAACATCGGCGTCAATCTTTGCCCAATCCGGTTGGTATGGGCTGCGGGCAAATGTGCAAATGCCGGTGAAGGGCAGGTTCAGGCGACCAGCCTCGTATCCGTGTGACATGGGGAACGCTCCTGTTGATCCGGTCCCAGACTGCGGCAGCGTTTTGATGCCGTAAAGAGCGGATTGGGGCTTTCCACCACGGGCAACCCATGCGATAGGGACGTGCCTAACGATGCTGTCCGTGGAAAGGGATTCCGATGGAGATTCGCGAGGCTCTCACCTTTGATGATGTTCTTCTGGTGCCGGGGGCATCCGAGGTTTTGCCGTCCACGGCAGACACCCGGACCTGGGTGACGAAAAGCATCGCGTTGAACATCCCGCTGCTCAGCTCTGCGATGGATACGGTCACCGAAGGCCGGATGGCGATTACCCTTGCCCAAGCAGGTGGTATGGGGGTGATCCACAAGAACCTGACGGTCGAACAACAGGCGCGCGAAGTGCGGCGCGTCAAACGGTTCGAATCCGGGATCGTCTACAGCCCTGTGACCCTGCGCGCCGACCAAACGCTGGCCGATGCAAAAGCGCTGATCGAACGCTATAACTTTACCGGCTTTCCTGTGGTCGACGAAAAAGGCCGGGTGGTCGGGATCGTCACCAACCGGGACATGCGTTTCGCAACCTCGGACGACACGCCCGTCAGCGTGATGATGACCTCGGACAACCTTGCCATTCTCCGCGAACCGGCCGACCGCGAAGAGGCCATCAGCCTGATGAAATCGCGCCGTATCGAAAAGCTGCTGGTCGTGGACGGCGACAACAAGCTGACGGGGCTATTGACGTTGAAAGACACGCAACAAGCCGTTCTGAACCCCACGGCTTGCAAGGATGACCTTGGCCGCCTGCGGGTGGCGGCGGCAACATCGGTTGGCGATGCAGGCTTTGAGCGGACACAGGAATTGGTGGCAGCCGGTGTGGACATCGTCGTCATCGACACCGCCCATGGGCATAGCCGCGGTGTGATCGAAGCCGTGACCCGCGCCAAGTCCTTGTCGAACGAGGTTCAGATCATTGCGGGCAACGTGGCCACAGCCGACGCCACACGCGCGCTGATTGATGCAGGCGCTGATGCCATCAAGGTGGGCATTGGGCCGGGTTCCATCTGCACCACACGCATGGTTGCCGGTGTGGGTGTACCGCAGCTGACAGCCATCATGGATTGCGCCAGAGAGGCCGGGGACACCCCCGTCATCGCCGATGGCGGAATCAAGTTTTCGGGCGACTTTGCCAAAGCGATTGCCGCTGGTGCGTCTTGTGCCATGGTTGGCAGCATGATTGCCGGGACAGATGAATCCCCCGGTGAAGTCATCCTGTATCAGGGTCGGAGCTTTAAGGCCTATCGCGGCATGGGGTCGATCGGTGCGATGGCACGCGGGTCTGCGGACCGTTATTTCCAGAAAGATGCGGCCAGCGATAAGCTTGTGCCTGAAGGGATCGAAGGGCAGGTGCCCTACAAAGGCTCTGCCGGAGCGGTTTTGCACCAGCTGGTTGGTGGCTTGCGCGCAGCGATGGGCTACACAGGCTGCGCCACGGTTCAAGAGATGCGCACCAATTGCAAATTCGTCAAAATTACCGGTGCCGGTTTGAAGGAAAGCCATGTGCATGACGTTCAGATCACCCGCGAGTCGCCGAATTATCGTTTGGCCTGAACAGCTTATGCAACGTAAATGACACCCGCTGCGCGTTGGGCCGCAGCCGCCCAGATCCTTGATCAAATCACCGCAGGCGAGGCCGCCGAAAAAGCGCTGACCACATGGGCGCGCAAATCCCGATTTGCCGGGTCCAAAGACCGTGCTGCCATACGCGATCATGTCTTTGACATACTGCGCTGTTGGCGCAGCACAGCGGCTTTGGGCGGTGGCACCGATGGCCGCGCGCTGATCTTGGGGCGATTGCGACAGATCGATCAAGACCCGGATACGGTGTTCACTGGTGACGGGTATGCCCTAAAACCATTAACCGATGATGAAGGTGTGGCCGGTCATACGCCGCAAGGCGCGGCCTCTGCAGATCTTCCTGATTGGTTATTTTCTCTATTTAATAAAGATCTACCAGACGAAGCTGAGAAAACAGCAGAAGGGTTGCGCCATCGCGCATCCGTCTTTCTGCGTGCAAATTTACTTAAAACCGACCGCGAGACGGCACAAGACGTTCTGAGCAAGGAAGGCGTTTCTACCAAATCGCATCCGCTATCCGACACGGCGCTCGAAGTGACTGAGGGCGCGCGTCGCGTGGCGCAAACAGAGGCCTTTCGCAACGGTCTGGTCGAACTGCAGGACGTGGCCAGCCAAGCGGTTGTCGACGCTCTACCGCTGGCCTCGGGACAGCGTGTGCTCGACTATTGTGCGGGGGGCGGTGGGAAAACCCTGGCCATGGCTGCGAGGTTGAACGCGTCGATTGACGCCCATGATTCCGACCCGCGCAGGATGTCGGATTTGCCCGGTCGTGCAGAACGCGCGGGGGCCAAGGTGACACTGGTTGCACGCCCAAAGCCCGGCTATGACCTTGTTTTATGCGATGTGCCTTGCTCTGGCAGTGGGTCTTGGCGGCGCGCGCCAGAAGGCAAGTGGCGCCTGACACCAGAGCGTTTAAAGGCGTTAACCAAGATACAAGCTGACATCCTTGATCGCGTGACAGACCTCGTGTCTGAGGGAGGCACGCTTGCTTATGCGACATGCTCGGTTTTTTCTTGCGAAAATGAAGATCAAATTAATGCGTTTTTGTCGCGGCATCCGGACTGGACCCGCGCAGAACAAAAACGATTCAGCCTTGATCAAGGCGGTGACGGGTTCTTTATTGCGACCTTGACCAGAAAATGAATCATTAATACAACTTTAAAGTGTTTCCCTTTAAGGGTCGCTTAATGTTGATGCGGTCATATGGCAGGGAATCTGTGGTTCCTGAAGGCCGTGTTGATGACCTTATATGATCGTTTTGTACCAGTCTCTCGTCGATCGCCAGCATCCAGAACGATCTTTCTGATCTTCGCCACCACCTGCGGCGTGCTTGCGGTTATGGCGCCTCACCCTGCGATTGCTACAGGCTTTATGGCTGCTTCTGTGGCGTTTTGCTTGGCTTTCTTGGGATCAGTTACGCGACAGGCCCTGCAAACGCGTAGACACAAAAACTCCATTGATAACATATCGCTACTGATCGAACATGATGTCACCTGTTGTCTTCTGACTGACCATGACGGGCTAATTCTAAATGCCAACCGATCCGCTGGGAAAACACTGAAAGCGTCAAAAGGCCAGACACTGCGTGATATTATTGGCGCCCATGTCGCAGATGCGTCCGGCGTCATTCACCGTGTTCAAAGCGCGGCACTTGCAGAGGGAATCGCGTCA
This sequence comes from Marivita sp., assembly GCA_043585115.1. GTDB lineage: Bacteria > Pseudomonadota > Alphaproteobacteria > Rhodobacterales > Rhodobacteraceae > Marivita. Next base: position 359,583 of record CP121326.1, on the reverse strand, counting down.
GAGAAAATCGTCCTGCCAGACCGGCATCTCAATCTATCTTCCCATCAGGTCGGCCCCGCAGCGCTGCTCTGGCAGTTGGAATTGTTTGAGGCCCGGGACGAAGCACAGGTGCAATATCCGGCCTTGACGATTGGTCGCGCGGGCACAGTGCTTTGGATGAATGCCGCCGCACGCAAAATCGCAGGAAAACGCGTGCGCTGTATTGAAGACCTTATTGTCGATCACCCACTTCGATCAGGGCATACACATCAGGTCCGCTCTGACGGGCAGACCAAAGAATTTGTCGTGAATGTCCATCCGGCTGGCGCTGGCAGGGAAGAGGTTGTTCTGGTCCCACAAACGGTGCCAGAGATACGTCCCAACGACACCGGCTTTGACGATCTGCCGGTTCCCTTGCTTAAAGTGTCGCCGAAAGGGAACATTGTCCAAGCCAATCGATGCGCGCGGGACCTCTTGCATGCCAATACTGAAGAGGACCGCTCCATTGCCGACCTGATGGAGGGGTTGGGCCGCTCCATCCCCGATTGGCTCGAGGATGCAGCAGCGGGCAAAGGGCTTGGGCGCTCTGAATTTCTTCGGCTGACGCGGCCGGAACAAGACGTATTTGTTCAGGTCACGCTGACCCGTGTCGTGGAAGAGGGGCAAGCGCTATTGGTCGCCGTGTTGAATGATGCGACCGAACTCAAAAGCCTTGAAGCACAATTTGTTCAAAGCCAGAAAATGCAGGCAATCGGGCAGCTTGCCGGTGGCGTCGCTCACGATTTCAACAATCTTTTGACCGCAATATCAGGACATTGCGATCTTTTGTTGCTGCGGCATGACCAGGGCGATCCAGAATACGGTGATCTGATCCAGATACACCAAAATGCCAATCGCGCAGCGGGTCTTGTGGGGCAATTGCTGGCGTTTTCGCGCAAGCAAACTCTTCGGCCGGAGCGGCTTGAATTAAGGGATATACTTTCGGATTTGACACATCTGCTGAACCGTTTGGTTGGCGAAAAAATCGCGTTGGATTTGCGTCAAAATTCGTCACTTCCACCAATTCGCGCTGACAAACGGCAGCTGGAACAGGTGATTATGAACCTCGTGGTCAATGCGCGGGATGCCATGACCAAAGGTGGCACAATTCTAATCGAAACAGACGAAAGGCATCTGCGCAAACCTTTGAAAAACGGACGTGCCAAGGTTCCGGCCGGTGACTATGTCGTGGTTCGCGTGCAAGATGACGGAAGCGGCATTCCCCACGACAAGCTCGAAAAGGTGTTCGAGCCGTTCTACACGACCAAACGCACCGGCGAAGGCACTGGGCTGGGCCTTTCGACCGTTTACGGCATCGTCAAACAAACAGGCGGGTTCATTTTTGTCGACAGCACCCAAGGTAAAGGAAGCGTATTTACGCTGATGTTCCCAGTTTGCGACGATCCTCTTCCTGAACCGGTTGTTTTGGCAGAGCCCGCAAAAACGCAGACAGACCGTTTGGGGGACGGTGTTGTCCTTCTCGTCGAAGACGAAGCACCGGTTCGGGCATTTGCATCACGTGCGCTGGCACATCGTGGTTTCAAAGTCATTGAGGCCAGCAATGCGGAAGACGCTCTTACCCTGCTGGATGACACCGATCTCAAAGTAGATGTTTTCGTTACAGATGTGGTCATGCCCGGACTGGATGGACCAAGCTGGGTGCGCAAAGCCCGTGATTTACGACCCGATGTGCCTGTGGTTTTCATGTCGGGCTATGCCGAGGATGTGTTCAAATCCCAAGGCGCACGGATCGAGGCGTCCGCATTTCTGGCAAAACCGTTTTCGCTGATCGAACTTACCTCGATCGTAAGCCAACAGCTGACGGCAGAGCCCCCGAGGAACGAGAAGCTATCTTAAAGGACAGCGGTCATGCGTCACGGATCGGAATCGAATTCCAAAGTGCGAACTCGTCAGCACGTGACTCGCGGACCAAAGCCTCGACATCTGGCGAAATCTCAAGCGGCCGAGCGGGCGAAACGTTGACAATCGGGATATCCGGCAAGCTGCCCAAACGATGCTCGAGAAAGGCCCGCAATCCGGCTTGATCTTCGTAGCGAAAGAAATGGGTCACAGCCGTACCATTGGGGCGCGCTTCGACAAATTTTGCCTGGCTGCCAACCCGCGCATAGGCAGGTGGATCGGCGCTGCAGCATGCTTGTAAAAAGGCGTCAAACGAGACACCTTTGGTTGACGCCGGACGCCCATCCAATGCGGGGCGCTGCCGATAGCGGTACCAGCTGCCCAACCAGCTAAGCGGTTCCCGGATCACGGCGGCCAGTTCCAGGTCGGGGGCACCCATTTTGTCGAACATGGGTCTAAAGAATCGATTATAGCGATAGACCGGCGCGTGTTTGAGTTCTGGAGGGTCTGTGACCACCATCGACGCCAGTGGCGCCAGCGCCTGCGTGTAGGCATGCGTTCCGGTTTTCGGCACCGACAAAAGAACCAAACCTTCGTTCCAAAACACCAACATAGGCCTCGCTCCTGTCGCTTTCGTGGGGCCATAAACCACTCCTTAACCAAAGCGCGCAACAGTGCATGTGAAAATAGACATTGAAATGTTCACGTTTTGGCCTCATAACAAATGAGAACAAGAGGCGAACAAAAGCAGCAATTGCCGCCCTTCATCGGGTGTGGAATAAGGATCAAAAGCAATGGCAACGGCAGATCTTCTTACCATGGACAGCAAGCGAGACGCGAACAAACAAAAAGCCCTCGATTCAGCGCTTGCGCAAATCGAACGCCAATTCGGCAAGGGCTCGATCATGAAGCTGGGTGGCGAAAATGCCATGCGCGACATCGAAGCGACATCGACCGGGTCACTCGGCCTCGACATCGCGTTGGGCATTGGTGGCCTTCCCAAAGGCCGTATCATCGAGATTTACGGCCCCGAAAGCTCTGGCAAAACCACGTTGACCCTGCATGCGGTCGCGGAAGAGCAGAAAAAGGGTGGCGTTTGCGCCTTTGTTGACGCCGAACATGCGCTTGATCCCCAATATGCAAAGAAGCTGGGCGTCGACCTGAACGAATTGTTGATTTCGCAGCCCGATACGGGCGAGCAGGCGCTCGAAATTGTCGACACGCTTGTGCGTTCTGGTGCCGTCAATCTGGTGGTCGTTGACTCTGTCGCGGCCCTGACACCGAAATCGGAACTTGAAGGTGACATGGGCGACAGCAGCGTAGGCGTCCATGCCCGCCTGATGAGCCAGGCGATGCGGAAGCTGACCAGCTCGATCTCGCGTTCCAATTGCATGGTGATCTTCATCAACCAGATTCGCATGAAGATCGGCGTGATGTTTGGCAGCCCGGAAACCACCACCGGTGGTAATGCGTTGAAATTCTACAGTTCTGTCCGGCTTGATATTCGCCGCATAGGCGCGATCAAGGACCGCGACGAAGTTGTTGGTAACGCGACCCGTGTGAAGGTGGTCAAAAACAAAGTTGCACCACCGTTCAAACAGGTTGAGTTCGACATCATGTATGGCGAGGGCATCTCAAAAACTGGCGAATTGATCGACCTTGGTGTCAAGGCCGGTGTCGTAGAGAAATCCGGCGCTTGGTATTCCTATGGTGATGAACGGATCGGGCAGGGGCGTGAGAACGTCAAAACCTTCCTGAAGGAAAACACTGCGATGGCGCTCGAGATCGAAGACAAGATCAGAGCGGCGCACGGCCTTGATTTTGACATGACCGGATCGGATGACGGCTCCGAGGATGACATCGTAGAATCCTGAACCGCCGGTCAGCCAATTCGAAAACGCACCGATCCGGACACGGATTTGAGAATATCAGGAAACAGGGTGGCCAATGCCGCCCTGTTTGCGTCTTGACGGGTCCTCGGCTGTGGACAGCCCCTCTGGCAAGGGCTATTTCAGGCCGAACAAGAAAAGCCCGTCCCTTAATACCTTGCAGGTCAGGTCACACATGCCCACGCTGAATGATATCCGCTCCACCTTTCTGAGCTATTTTGAAAAACAGGGACACGAGGTGGTGGCGTCGAGCCCGCTTGTGCCGCGCAACGACCCCACTTTGATGTTTGCCAATTCGGGCATGGTGCAGTTCAAGAACCTGTTCACCGGGCTCGAGCACCGCGATTACAAGCGCGCGACCACGGCTCAGAAATGTGTTCGTGCCGGTGGTAAACACAATGACCTGGACAATGTGGGCTATACCGCACGGCACCATACATTCTTCGAAATGCTGGGGAATTTCAGCTTTGGCGATTACTTCAAAGAAGACGCCATTCCTTTTGCGTGGGAATTGATTACCAAGCATTTCGGCATTCCGGCCGAACGGTTATACGTCACGATTTACCACACCGATGACGAAGCTTTCGAAATCTGGAAAAAGGTCGGCGTTCCCGAAAGCCGCATCATCCGGATCGCGACTTCGGACAATTTCTGGCAAATGGGCCCAACCGGCCCTTGTGGCCCCTGCACCGAGATTTTCTATGACCACGGCGACCACATCTGGGGTGGACCTCCGGGCAGCCCGGACGAGGACGGTGACCGCTTTATTGAAATCTGGAACATCGTTTTCATGCAAAACGAGCAGTTCGAAGACGGGTCGATGAAAGCCCTGGACATGCAGTCGATTGACACCGGCATGGGGCTCGAGCGGATCGGCGCCTTGTTGCAGGGCAGCCATGACAATTACGACACAGACACGATGCGCGCGCTGATCGAAGCGTCGGCAGATGTCACGTCGTCTGACCCGGATGGTCCCGGAAAGACGCATCACCGTGTGATTGCGGATCACTTGCGGTCGACATCGTTTCTGATCGCCGATGGGGTGATGCCTTCGAATGACGGGCGCGGGTATGTGCTGCGCCGGATCATGCGTCGGGCGATGCGGCATGCGCATTTGTTGGGATCCCAAGATCCCGTGATGCACCGTTTGGTTCCTGCATTGGTCCGCCAGATGGGGGCCGCCTATCCGGAATTGCCACGGGCTCAGGCGCTGATCGAAGAGACTTTGCGGCTTGAAGAGACGCGGTTCAAGCAAACACTCGACCGCGGTCTCAAGCTGCTTGACGATGAACTGAGCAGCCTGTCCGATGATGCGCCCTTGCCGGGTGAGGCCGCGTTCAAGCTCTATGATACATATGGCTTTCCGCTTGACCTGACACAGGACGCACTTCGCGAAAAGGGTCGCACCGTCGACACGGACGGGTTTGACGCGGCCATGGCCGAACAGAAAGCCAAGGCGCGTGCGGCCTGGTCAGGCACGGGCGAATCCGCAGACCTCGCCATTTGGTTTGATCTGGCTGAAACGCACGGTGCGACCGATTTTCTTGGCTATGATACCGAAACTGCCGAAGGTCAGATGCTGGCTTTGATCAAGGATGGTGCGGTTGTCGATGCCTTGTCCGAAGGTGAAAGCGGTTGGGTCGTTTTGAACCAGACGCCGTTTTACGGCGAATCCGGGGGGCAGGTGGGCGACACAGGGTGGTTGCGCCGACTGGAGGATGAAGACGATCAGGCAGAAGTGACCGACACCCAGCGCATGGGGGGCGGCAAGATTTTTGCCCATCACGTCACGGTCAAAAGCGGTACGTTCACCAAAGGAGAGCCGGTTCAGCTTGAAGTTGACCATTCCCGCCGCACGGCAATTCGCGCCAACCATTCGGCCACACACCTGCTGCACGAAGCCCTGCGCCGCGCGCTGGGGGATCACGTCGCACAGCGCGGGTCTTTGAACGCACCGGATCGCCTGCGATTTGACTTTAGTCACGGCAAAGCGCTGACGCTGGACGAGCTGAAACAGGTCGAGGCAGAGGTGAACGCCTATATCCGGCAGAACGCGGCTGTCGAGACACGGATCATGACTCCGGATGATGCACGCGCACTTGGGGCGCAGGCGCTGTTTGGCGAGAAATACGGTGACGAAGTCCGCGTTGTGTCGATGGGCGAACAAAGTGGCTCTGGCAAAGGCACCAATGGTGACACCTATTCGCTTGAGCTTTGTGGCGGCACGCATGTGCGCCGCACGGGCGATATCGGCGTGTTTGTGACGCTGGGTGACAGCGCGTCCAGCGCCGGTGTGCGCCGGATCGAAGCGCTGACCGGAGCGGATGCGTTCCGCTATCTGTCGGAACAAGATCACCGTCTGGCCGAAGTGGCGCTGGAATTGAAATCGCAAGCGGCTGACGTTCCCACGCGGGTGCGTACGCTTTTGGATGAACGTAAAGCCCTATCAAACGAAGTTGCCCAGTTGCGGCGCGAACTGGCCATGGCGGGTGGTTCTGGCCAGGGCGGCGGTGCCGAAGCGCGCGAGATCAACGGCGTTCCGTTTTTGGCACAGGTGCTGTCCGGTGTGTCGGGCAAAGACCTGCCGCCGCTGATTGACGAACACAAGCAACGGCTTGGGTCCGGTGCGGTTCTGTTGATTGCTGATACAGGCGGCAAAGCGGCTGTTGCAGCAGGCGTCACCAAGGATCTAACAGATCGCGTTTCGGCGGTTGATCTGGTCAAAGCCGCCGTGCCAGAGTTGGGTGGAAAGGGCGGCGGTGGTCGTCCGGATATGGCGCAAGGCGGTGGCGCATCGGCAGAGAACGCCGACGCTGCGATCAAAGCCGCCGAAGCCGTTTTGGGAGAATAGACGATGCCTGCACTTTGGATTGCCCATGTCACGGTCACGGATGCCGAGGCTTACGCCAAATACGCCGAATTGGCGGGGCCGGCGATTGCACAACACGGGGGGCAGTTTGTCGCCCGCGGCGGGCGTTACGTTCAGCTTGAGGGACAAGAGCGACCGCGCAATGTGGTCGCAAAGTTTCCATCTCTGGAAGATGCAGAGGCCTGCTATAACAGCCCCGAGTACCAGCGCGCGTTGGACCACGCGCGCGGCGCGTCAGAGCGCGAATTGATGATCGTCGAAACCACTGAATGACTGGTCGGGAAGGGCTTTGACAAGCCCTTCCCAAGCCGTTTCAAAAAGGCTCAGACCGACTTGGACATCCGCTTGCGCTCGTGCGGATCAAGATAACGCTTGCGCAGACGAATTGCGTTCGGCGTCACTTCGACCAGTTCGTCGTCATTGATATAGGCAATCGCTTCTTCTAGCGACAAAATGACAGGCGTCGTCAGACGCACTGCTTCGTCCGTGCCCGACGCGCGAACGTTGGTCAGCTTTTTGCCTTTGAGCGGGTTCACTTCAAGATCGTTTTCGCGGCTATGTTCACCGATGATCATGCCTTGATAGACCGGCGTCTGTGCACCGATCATCATCTTGCCGCGATCCTCAAGGTTCCACAGGGCGTAAGCCACGGCCTCGCCATTCTCCATCGAGATCAGAACACCTGCACGACGACCCGGGATCGACCCTTTATGCGGTGTCCAGCCGTGAAAAACGCGGTTCAGAACACCTGTGCCACGCGTGTCGGTCAGGAATTCACCGTGATAGCCGATCAGGCCACGCGACGGAACATGGGCGATGATCCGGGTCTTGCCCGCACCGGCTGGCCGCATTTCGACCAATTCGCCTTTGCGCGCGCCGGTGATTTTCTCGATCACTGCGCCGGAATAGTCGTCATCCACGTCAATCGTGGCTTCCTCGACCGGCTCCATCATCTTGCCGTCGACTTCCTTCATGATCACCTGAGGGCGCGAGATAGACAGTTCAAACCCTTCGCGGCGCATGTTTTCGATCAGAACACCCATCTGAAGTTCGCCGCGACCGGACACCTCAAAGGCTTCGCCGCCCGGTGTGTCGGCGATCTTGATGGCGACATTGGTCTCGGCTTCTTTCATCAGGCGGTCGCGGATCACACGGGACTGAACCTTTTTGCCGTCGCGGCCCGCCAGTGGCGAGTCGTTGATCCCGAACGTCACGGTGATGGTGGGCGGATCGATCGGTTGCGCTTCGAGCGGTTCATCCACAGCCAATGCGCAGATCGTGTCGGCCACTGTCGCTTTGGACATACCCGCAATGCTGACAATGTCGCCTGCCATCGCTTCTTCGATGTCTTGTTGACCAAGTCCGCGGAACGCCTGAATTTTGGTGACGCGGAATTGCTCGATCTTTTGACCCACACGGCTCAGTGCCTGCACGGTCGCACCGACCTTGAGACGGCCGGATTCCACACGACCGGTCAGGATGCGACCCACAAACGTGTCGGCGCCCAATGTGGTTGCCAGCATGCGGAAGTCTTCATTCTGATGTGCGATCTGCTTGGGGGCAGGGACATGATTCACGATCAGGTTGAACAGCGCATCCAAATCCTTGCGCGGACCGTCCAGTTCGGCATCGGCCCAACCCGAACGCCCTGACGCGTAAAGATGCGGGAAATCGAGCTGGTCTTCATTGGCGTCCAGTGTCGCAAACAGATCAAAACATTCGTCCAACGCGCGATCCGGTTCGGCGTCCGGCTTGTCGACCTTGTTCAGAACAACAATCGGGCGCAGACCAAGAGCAAGCGCCTTGGAGGTCACGAACTTTGTTTGTGGCATCGGGCCTTCTGCGGCATCCACCAACAGGACAACGCCGTCGACCATCGACAGGATGCGCTCTACCTCGCCGCCAAAGTCGGCGTGGCCGGGCGTGTCAACGATATTGATCCGGGTGCCTTTCCACTCAACGCTGGTCGGCTTGGCAAAGATTGTAATGCCCCGTTCGCGTTCAAGGTCGTTGCTGTCCATAGCGCGTTCGGCCACAGCCTGGTTGGCGCGGAATGCACCGGATTGTTTCAGAAGCTCGTCAACAAGGGTGGTCTTGCCGTGGTCAACGTGAGCGATGATCGCAATATTGCGAAGGTCCATGTCTTTATCTCGTGCAGGGATGAGTTGCGCGGGGGTTACAAGGCTAGATGGCGGAACACCAGCAAAAAAGCCCAAAGACTTGGGTGTTGCCACACAGTCACCACAGGCCCCTCACGACAGCGTGACAGGGAACCGGCAATAAAGCACTGATGCCACGGGCTTTTTAAGCGGGGAATGGCTTGAATCCCGCCTGTTTGCGGAAACCGCTGCCCGCGCCGTTGAAACAAGATCAAGAGTACCGACGTTGGACACGCAGCACGACAGGCAAGCGGTTTGCGTGTCGTGAAACCTGAGGCAAACCGAGAGAAAGGATTTCTCATGAAACGTTTTTTGCTTAGCACAGCCGTTCTGGCGACAGCAGCAACAGCATCCTATGCAGGCAGCGCCGATCCGGCACCTGTTGACCCGATGATCGTGGAACCGGTCACTGTGGCGCCCGCACAGATGGGCGGTGATTGGACCGGCGCATATGGCGGTCTGAGCTTTGGCAACCTGTCAGCGGATGCCGATGGCGGTCTGGACGACAGCGAAGGCGTCTATGGCGTCTACGGCGGGTATGACTATGACTTCGGCCAGTTCGTGATTGGTGGCGAATTGGACTACCAGACCGGTGAAGACATCCAGCTGGGTGGCATCGAGGTTGATGATATTCTGCGCGCCAAGGTGCGGGGCGGTTACGATCTTGGCCGCACACTGGTCTACGGCACGCTTGGGGCGGCACAGCTTAATACCAACATTGGCGACGACACCGGTCTCGTTGGCGGTTTGGGTGTTGAATATAAAGTCACCGAACAGTTCACCGTGGGTGGCGAATACCTTGCGCACCGCTTTGACGATTTCGATGACACCGGCGTTGACGTCGATGCCGATACCGTTTCGATCCGTGGCAGCTTCCGTTTCTAAGGGCGGCCAGTTTTTGTAACGTAAAACACGCGCATCGGTCCTGCCGGTGCGCGTTTTTAGTGAGTTGCAGTACCCGACAAAAGGTTGATCACCAGAATACCGGCAAGGATCAGGGCAATGCCAAGCACGGCAGCAAGATCAAGTTTTTGCCCGAACACGGCAAAACCAATGATCGAGATGAACACGATCCCCATCCCCGACCACATGGCATAGGCGACGCCTACGGGAAAGGTTTTGAGCGCGATGGCCAGCAGGTAAAACGCAGCACCATAGGCCACAACCACGATGGCCGAGGGCAGGGGACGGGTGAATTGCTGGCTGGCCTGTAGCGCCGTGGTGCCGATGGTTTCGGCCAGAACGGCGAACATGAGAATGACATAGGGCATGGCGAACTCCTTAGCGATGCGAGCTTCATGGCGCATAGCTGCCGGGGGAACCAGCCCCCCGGCACGACAAAGACACAAGCCAGCGCGGATCATTGCAAATGAATGTTAAAGGTGCTGCGGATCCTGGCATCCACATCCGGTGCAAACGCTGCCCGCGACGGTTTCGACAGGATCGCTTCTTTGCGTTCCGTCGCCTTTTCAACCAAAATCGGTTGCCCCTGTTCGACCCATTCCTTGGGCGATGCCCGGTTGCCCAGAACCGGATAGACATAGTCGCGCTGCATCCGTTTGAGGGTGTCATCACTGCCAAGGTAATGACCCGGGCCGCCGATACAGGTGGCCCGCATGACCTCGATGCTCAGATCGTCTTCGCTTACGTCGATCCCGCGCACGCAGCGCAGCGCTTGCCCGATCAGATCATCGCCCAAGATCAGGCTTTCGTGGCAGAAGCCCAGCAGTGACGCGTGCATGCCTGCCGCTTCGTAGACCATGTTCAAACCGGACAGGCCCGCCATGACGTTAGAACACATCTGCTCCCATCCGGCTTGCATGTCAGGAAGCTTCGCATCAGCAATGCCCGCCGCCGCCCCTCCGCACAAGCCGTAGTAGCGGTGCATCTGTGCGCAGCCCGCTGTCAAAAGCGCCTGTTCGCCCGATCCGCCTGACATGGCACCAGTGCGCAGGTCAGACACAAATGGCCATGTGCCAAAGATGGTCGGATGCCCCGGCGCCAGCGCATTGACATATACCACACCCGCCAGACATTCGGCCACGGCTTGCACGATCGCTCCGGCGATCGAGGCAGGGGCTGTCGCGCCGGCCTGACCGGCGCTCAAGAGCAGAACAGGCATACCACCACGAATGCAGGCTTCCATGACCTCGCAGGCCTCGGAGGCGAACTTCATTGGGGGCACGACAAAGCAATTGCTGTTCGACAGGAAGGGACGCGCACGCCATGCGTCCTCACCGCCAGCAATCAGATGCAGCATCTCCAACGCGTCGGGGACGAATGAAGGTTCGGTAAAGGATGTACCGACGTGTTTCAGCGTCCCGGAACAGCAGGCATAGATCGTGTTGTAGTCCAATTCCCGATTGTCGGTGATGTCGCGGGCAACCATCGGGCGTTGCAGAAAGTGGATATTGTCCAGATTGTCTGCAATTCGCGCCGCATCGTGCAAGTCTTGAACGCTGCTTTCGCGGTAATTGCCGGTTTCGACATCGACCATATGCACCGCCGCCCCGGCCGTTCCGTAATGCACGCGGGTTCCCGAAAGGTCGAGATCATAAAGCGGGTCGCGGCCACACAAGGTCACAGACCGATTTGCAATGGCGAGCATGTCTTCGACCAAAGCGCGCGGAAAGCGGATGCGGCCATCGTCGCCCAAGATCGCACCTGCGCCGGTCATAATGTCGATGCCAGACTGGGGCGCATTGCACAGCCCGATTTCCTCAAGAGCCTGAAGCGCTGCATTGTGGATGCGGTCCAGATCAGCGGGGGCAAGGGGCTCATAGCGACCGCCGGACATACCCGCCCGGATCGGGCGAAGGTTGTCGGCAAGCGGATTGGCGCGGGCGTGGCGTCTGGCGGCACGGCCTCCGGCGCGGCGGGGGGACAGATCAGTCATGGCGGGTCTCATTGCAAAGGGGAAAACGACGGGTTCAGGTCTTGGACCTTTGTCAGGGTCGTCCCCGAGCCGCGCGCCCCCGCCGCGCACCGATGGTGCGCAATGTCAGGGTCAAGGCGGAACGGTCACCGCGCATCTGCATCTCCGTACTGGTACGGTCAGGCTGGAGCCAATGCAGACGGCAATCTGCGCCAATTGCGACAATGTGTCGTTTTTGACTGTTTTATGGGCAGAAGTGAATCACGATCGGGCGACATACCGGTCGCGTCGATGGTTGATCGTCATGATCATATTGAGAATCGCAGCCCCCAATAGTGACCAGATCACCACCTCGAAGGGCAGGATCATGAAAGCCAGACCGAAGACGAACAAATCAAAAATCAGCTGCGTATTGCCTGCTTGAAACCCGCGCGTGTCCTGCAACCAAAGCGCCACGATCCCGATGCCACCAAGTGTTGCACCATGCCGAAAAAGCGAGATCAGACCGATGCCAGCCAGAATGCCACCCAACACCGCGCCTATGGCCGGATGCACCATATCGATTGAAAGAACATACGGGAACAGTTCTGAAATCACCGACATCAGCGAGACAGCGGAAAAGGTTTTCAGCGTGAAGGTCCAACCGATTTGCCGAACCGCAAGAACGTAAAAGGGCAGGTTGAACACAAAGAAGAACGCGCCGAAGGACCAATCCGTCACATAGCTGCCAAGCAGGGCCAAACCGGCAATCTGCCCCGTAAGCAGGTTCGCCGCAGACAGAAACTGCACAGCAAGCGCAACAAGCGTGGCACCGATCAGGATGCCCTGAACATCTTCGAAGGCGCTGTGCCGTTCGGCGGAGGGTTTGCTGAGCAAGAACATAGGTCAGTAATTATGACATATATACTGACTGTCAATCCCATCACCAACGTCCCGAAGCGCCACCTCCGCCGGATCGGCCGCCACCAAAGCTGCCGCCCGACGAGGATCGGGTTCGCGACAGTGTGTATGGCTGAACATCTCGATATCTGCACTGGCTGCACCGCGTGAGGACCTCGCCGCTGCCCGCGTTGCTTTTCGTTGGTTTGCGCAAAGTCTTACGGGTACGGCTTAGCCCGCGGTTGCCGCAGACGGGGCAACGGCGAAACCGGGTCATCAGATCGGCAAGCTTTTGACGGCCAATGATCAGGAATGAGCCCAGAAAGGCGATCACCACCATCCAGGATGGCAGGTTTGTATCCGTCACCGGAGCGGCGGATCCATCAGCAAACGGACTCGCAATTGAGGCAATGACGTCGTCGACCCCGTCTGTGATACCGGCTGCATAATCGTCGTCGGCAAAGGCCGGCAGGAAAGACCGGTTGATCACCTCAGCCGCGACGCGATCCCAATCGCGTCCATAGCCGGCGCCCAGTTCGATCCGCATGGCGCGGTCCTCGGACAGGACCAAGACAAGAATGCCATCGTTGCGTGTGGCATTGCCGATGCCCCAATGGTTGAACAGTCCGGTGGCAAAACTTTCAAACGTCATGTCCGGTGCAAATGGCGCTTGAGATGGCAATGTGAGCACCGCAAGCTCGATCCCGGTATCCTGGCGCAATGTGCTAAGTTTGGAATCCAACGCCGCTTCCTGAGCGTCAGTCAACAGATCGGCACTGTCGGTAACAGTTGTCCGCGCATAGTCAGGATATGTCTGCGCCCATAGCGGCGATGCCAGCAACAACAGAACCGCTATTATCCGCCGCATCGCTTACCCCGTCAAAGCTGCATTCAACCGTTCATCAAGCTTTTCAAGAAAGCCCATTGTTGTCAGCCAGCTTTGCTGCGGCCCGACCAGCAACGCAAGGTCTTTGGTCATGAACCCGGCTTCAACCGTTTCGACCACCACGCGCTCTAACGTTTCGGCAAAGGCGCGCAGGCTGATATTGTCGTCCAGCTTGGCCCGGTGTTTGAGCGCGCCGGTCCACGCGTAGATGGACGCGATCGAATTGGTTGAGGTTTGTTCGCCTGCCTGATGCTGGCGATAATGACGCGTGACAGTGCCATGGGCGGCTTCGGATTCAACGATCTTGCCATCCGGTGTCATCAGGATTGACGACATCATGCCCAGGGATCCGAACCCTTGTGCCACAGTGTCAGACTGCACATCGCCATCATAATTCTTGCAGGCCCAGACAAATCCGCCAGACCATTTGAGCGCCGAGGCAACCATGTCGTCAATCAGACGGTGTTGATATTCGATGCCCTTGGCCTCGAAGGCGTCGCGGAATTCGGTGTCATAGATGTGCTGGAATATCTCCATGAACCGACCGTCATATTGTTTGAGGATCGTGTTCTTGGTCGACAGGTAGACAGGCCAGCCGATGTTGAGCCCGTAATTGAACGACGCGCGCGCGAAATCGGTGATCGAGTCGTCTAGGTTATACATCCCCATGAACACGCCGGACGAAGGGGCGTCGAACACCTCGCGTTCGATAACCTCGCCATCCTCGCCCACGAATTTCATCGTCAGCTTGCCAGCCCCCGGAAATTTGAAATCTGTCGCCTTGTATTGATCCCCAAAAGCGTGACGGCCCACCACGATGGGTTGGGTCCATCCCGGCACGAGGCGGGGCACGTTGCGGCATATGATGGGCTGGCGAAAGATCACGCCACCAAGGATGTTGCGGATCGTGCCATTTGGGCTGCGCCACATCTCCTTGAGACCAAATTCTTCGACCCGACCCTCATCCGGTGTGATCGTCGCGCATTTGACGGCGACACCGACCTCTTTGGTCTTTTCGGCCGCATCAATTGTGATCTGGTCATTGGTGCGGTCCCGCTCTTCGATCCCCAGATCGTAATAAAGCAGGTCGATATCCAGATAGGGCAGGATCAGCTTTGTCTTGATGAAATCCCAGATAATCCGGGTCATTTCATCGCCATCCATTTCAACGATGGGATTCTCAACTTTGATCTTCGACATTGGACAGGTCCTTTCCGTTGTCGTGTCAATTCATAGCCGCTGGTGACAGTTGCGCGTCTGCCTGCATCATCATCCGCATGAGCCACAACGCAATGGCTGACTCAAGAAAAATGGCGATGGCGAGCGGAATGGGAGTGCCGTCGAACAACAGCCCAACGGGAATGGCCAATGTCACGCCGACCACCGTGGCGACAGATCCAATCACACTCGCCGCCATCCCTGCGATATGGCCCATGGGCTCCTGTGCGATGGCCGCAAGATTGCCCAGCGTCATACCAGCCTGAAAAAAGACAGTGATTTGCCAGATGACAAAAGCACCAAAAAACAACGTGTCCGAGATATGACCGGCACCGGCAAGATACCCGATGACCACCATCAGCCCCGAAAACACGACTTGCGCGATGAGCATCGCGCGTACCAGAAACATCATTCCCAATCGCATCACAAGGCTGGCGTTCAGAAATCCGGAACTGCCCGCAATGATGGCAACAAAGCCGAACCAGAGCGGAAACGTATCGGCGCGCCCGAAGGTGATGTCGTAGATCTGCTGCACGCTGGACAGCATGGAAAAGAGCATGGCAAAGCACAGGCCCTGAACAAGGATCGACAGGCGCACGACGGGATGCACAAACATCTCGGCCACAGCACCGCGCAGCGCATGGAAACGGAAAGAGCGACGACGCTCTTTCGGGAGCGTTTCAGGCAAACGGACCGCCAGCCAGACAGCAGATATTACTGAAAAGATCATGAACCCGTAGAACACAGCGCGCCAGCTGTAGGCATCGATCACAATCGATCCCAACAAAGGGGCAATGGCTGGCACCAGCGTGAAAATAATCATGATAAATGACACGATCTGCGCCATGCCGCGTCCCATATAGAGGTCGCGCACCACAGCCATTGCCACAACCCGAGGACCGGCTGCGCCAATGCCCTGAAACACCCGTGCAACAAGCAGCACCTCAAGGGTCTCCGCTGTTGAAGCCACATACGCGCTGACAGTGTACAGCACGGCCCCCCAAAGCATCACAGGCTTGCGCCCGAACGTGTCGGACAGGGGACCGGTGAAAAACGTGCCCAATCCCATACCCATGACAAACATGGTCAGGATCATTTGCGCCTGGTTGACGTTCTCCGGAACCAATTCTTCTGCGATCTGCGGCAAGGCGGGCAGCATCGCGTCAATGGACAGCGCCACGGTCGCCGCCAGCATTGCCATCAGTGCAATGAATTCGGTGCGCGGCATAGCGTTTGGCATGGGATTGTCCTGAAGGTTACGCCGCCAGCCCTAACACCAACTGAACTGATGCAACAGACCTCCTGCGCGTCACCCCTTATCGGAACCGGTCGGCGCGATCTCTGTCGGGTCTTCATCCATATTGGCACTTTCTTCTGGCGTGCCAAGACGCCCGACAAGCCATTCTGTATGCTCTTCGCGTTTGCGCATGGCAAACAGCCCGAATTGCTGAACCGCGACGGCAAAAACGCCCAGCCCCACAAAAATGAACACAGTGGTGCCGATCTTTCCCAAGGCCGTCGCGGGTACCAAACTGCCATATCCGACGGTTGAGAGCGTCACGACGGTGAAGAAATACGCGTCCAGCCAACTCCATCCTTCGGCCCAGCGAAAGAAAACGGTGCCAGACGCCACAATCGCCACCAGCGTCAAAATCAGTGTCGCGATACGGAAGGACGTGTTCATGCGTCTTGTTCGGCACCCTGTGCGAGATCATCCAGAACCTTGAGCCAAAGCTCGGTCGGTTGCGCGCCCGGAACGGCATGTTGACTGGCGACAATAAAGGTCGGCACCGACGTCACGCCCATGCCACGTGCGGCGGCATCCCGATCAACGATTTCACGAAGATCTTCATCGGTGGCCAGAAGGCGCAGGACAATACTGGCATCCATACCGCAGGAATCAGCAATGTCTGCCAGCACATCCGCGTCGCCAATGTCGCGACCGTCGACAAAATACGCCTGAAACAACGCGTCAACCACGGGGATCTGATGACCTTCGATCCCGGCCCAATGAATAAGACGGTGAGCGTCCAAAGTATTCGGTGTTTTTTCAATGGCTTCAAAGTTGATCTTCAAGCCCGCTTTTTCCGCATGTTCCACCACCGGCGCATAGGCTTTGACTGCGCCTTCCTTGCCGCCGAACTTTGTCTCCAGGTATTCGCGGCGATCTATACCGCCTTTGGGCATGTCAGGGTTTAGCTGGAACGGGTGCCACGTGATCGTAAACGGATGATCCGGACGCTGTTCAAGCGCACGATCAAGGTTCGTTTTGCCGATATAGCACCACGGGCAAATCGGGTCGGACATGATGTCGAGCTTGACCATGTGTCACTCCTTTGTGTTCTTTCTGCCCATGTATCAGATCGGCTGACAAATGATAAGCGACGCGGGTTACAGCGGTGGCTGATCGGGCATGGCGCGGCGCACCAGTTTGTTGTTTGCATTGCGCGGCAGCGTTGCAACGCGCTGAAAGAGGCGCGGTTGCTTGTAGCGGGCCAGACGGTCTGCCGCGAATTGCACAAGCGCATCGGTCTCAATCGCGGCGTCTGCCACGTAATACGCGGCGATGATGCGTGTATCGGCTTTGATTTCGATATCCGTCACGCCGACCTCGTGTATATCGGGGTGCTGCATCATCGCGGCTTCCACCTCGAGCGGGCTAACACGGTACCCGCCTGCGTTCATCATGTCATCGGCGCGGCCATGGTAGAGAATGTCTTTGTTTGCTGTCATCTCTCCCATGTCACCGGTCAAAAACCAATCTTCTAGAAAACGGGCGGCTGTGTCTTTGGGTTGGTCAAGATACCCCAACATCAATCCGGGGTCGGAGGTGTGGACGGCAATGACGCCGGGCGTGCCCACGGGCACAGGGCCAGTTTCGCCCATGATCGCGATGCGACGTCCCGGTTGCGGCCAACCAAGGCTTTCGGGCACCAGTTCCGGCGATCCGGGCGCGCTTGAGATAAAGGTCGAACATTCGGACATGCCAAAGGCCTCATACACGCGGGTGCCGGTTTCGGATTGCCACGCATCGCGGGTCGCAACAGGCAGCTTTTCCCCCGCAGACAAACCGTGGCGCAGCTTGGGCAGGTTGAGGTCATTTGACTTTAGGATGTTCCTGTAAACCCCCGGCGCAGCGGCGAAAATCGTGACCTCATGACGTTTGAGAAGCAGTGGAATCTGCGCGTGATCAACGCCTTGCGCCGGAATAAGCGCCGTCGCACCCATTGTCCACGGATCCATCAAACCGGTCCCCAGCGTATAGGTCCAGTTGAAGGCCCCCGCATGCATAAGGCGATCCGCCTCTGTCAGGCCGTACCAGCCCTCAATCATCATGCCACGCGCCCAGATGGCGCGGTGGGCGTGACACACGGCACGGGGTTTGCCGGACGTGCCAGAGGTGAAAATGATATAGGCAAGGCGGTTCGGATCACCAAAATCAAACGCGGCTGGTGCCAAACCGTACCATTCGGACAGCTCAGATGTACGGATCACCCGCAGGCCATCCGGGCAGGCCGTGACCCCGTCGTGCAAAATGGCGGCCGGAGTGGTGATGTCGATCAGCACCTGAACTTCGGGGAGGGTCAGTTGCGACGATGTCGGGATGGGAACAATGCCAACCGCAATCGCAGCCAGATAGGCCACCGGAAATTCCACCGAATTGCCCACACGCATCAACAGCCGGTCGCCCGGTTTTAGCCCCGCATTCAACAAGCCCGTCGCAGAGCCAAGAATTGCCTGTTTCAGGCGCGCATAGCTCCAACGTTGCGCACCGGTGGGTTTCACCACCGCAAGCGCAATCTTGTCGGGCACGCGATCTGCGGCAGCCAGAACATGCGCGGCCAGATTGAAGTCGGACGGGCAGGGCGGATACGGGGTTTCTTCGAACACAGACGTCATAGACGCTGGCCTAGGGCGGAATCCGCGCGCTCGCAACCCACGCTTGCGAGGGGGGTACGCGGCAGCTATAGACCTCGACATGTCTGAAGACCCCAAATCCCTGATCCGCATCGCCCGAGACACTGGCGCCCATGACCAGCCAGAACCGCTTAATCTTGGCGAACGCGTGCGAGATTTGCGCAAAGCGCATAACTGGACCCTGGAACAGGCCGCACAGCAGGCTGGCTTGGCCAGATCGACATTGTCCAAAATCGAAAACGGACAGATGTCGCCAACTTATGATGCCCTGAAAAAGCTGGCAGAGGGTCTGCAGATCAGCGTTCCGCAACTGTTCACGCCGCCGCAGCGCGAGAAGGTGAATGGCCGGATGGTGATGACGCCTAACGGCGAAGGTCAGCAGCACGCCACAACCACCTATGAGCACGAGTTGCTGGCCGAAACGCTGACCAAAAAGCAGATGCTGCCCTATCGCGCACGGGTGCGTGCGCGGTCGGTGGACGAATTTGACGGTTGGGTGCGCCATGATGGCGAGGAATTTCTGTATGTGCTGACGGGGGTGATCCGGCTTTATACAGAATTTTACGAACCCATCGACATGCGCCGCGGCGACAGCGCGTATTACGACGCGACGATGGGCCATAACGTGATTTCGATCTCGGACGAAGACGCCAATATCCTTTGGGTCACGTCGCTGAAGTAGACCCCGCGTCAGAACCAGCTTTGGACGGTGCGCGAGGTTGTGGAAATATCCTGACCGATGCCGTCAACGGTGGCGCAGGCGCCAAGCGCGCCTGTCACCAAGATCAACAGTAGCCAAGCGCGCATGGCTCACTCCTCTTCCCACCACCAGACATCGGGCTGCCAGCCGATCCAGTCACCGTAAATTGGCAGGTCTTCCGGGAATTTCAATTCCTTCGCATGCGCGATGCGGCTGATATTCCACTGGTAAATCGGAATGACATAGCGCCCGGTGGTCAGCACGCGGTCAAGCGCGCGGGTCGCTGCGATAAAGTCATCGCGGCTTTGGGCGTTCAGGATTTCGTCGATCATCTGTTCAGCCGCAGGCGAACACATTCCCATCCAGTTGCGCGTGCCTTCGGCTTCGACCCCGTCACAGCCCCAATAAAGCTTTTGTTCATTGCCGGGGCTCAGGGACAGACCGCGACGGTAATACGTCATGTCGAAGTCATAGGTCGTGGTGCGTTCCTTGTATTGCGCGCTGTCGATGGTGGTGATGGTCGGCGCAATCCCCATGCGTTCGAGGGATTGTGTGAACAAATCGATGATCGACTCGTTTTCGGAGCTGCCCTGGCTCAACACGATTTCAAACGTGAAGGGGGTTCCGTCAGGATTGGTCATCACACCTTCATTGATGGTGTAGCCCGCATCCTCCATCAGGGCGATCGCCTTACGGATATTGCCACGGTTGCG
Organism: Marivita sp.; assembly: GCA_043585115.1. Classification (GTDB taxonomy): domain Bacteria; phylum Pseudomonadota; class Alphaproteobacteria; order Rhodobacterales; family Rhodobacteraceae; genus Marivita. The sequence continues at coordinate 339,599 of CP121326.1, read as the reverse complement.
TTCTGTGCCATCGCTGACGGGCAAGCTGTAGCCCTCGAGCGCACCGGGAAGCAAGTCATCTGCATATGGCGCGAGAAGGTCTGCTACGCGGCCCGTTGCAGGGCCGTCTTGCATGCCCAACACGGAGTTCGAAAAATAGGATGTGATGCGCGGCTGTTTGGAGCCGGTCATGGTTTCGTTGATATATTCGAAATTGAACGCGTGCAGCATCGCTTCGCGGACGCGCCAGTCTTTGAACGCATCGCGGCGGGTGTTCATCACAAACCCGGTGATGCCCGAGGGCCGTTCATGCGGGATAACCGATTTGATAACGTCGCCGCTGTCGATGGCGGGGAAATCATATTGAGTGTCCCACTTCTCGACATTGAATTCACGGCTGGAATTCAGTGCGCCTGCCTTGAACGCCTCGAACATTGCGGTGCCATCGCCGTAGAACTCCATCCGGATTTCATCAAGGTTGGCCTGACCGCGCATGAAATTGACGTCTTTGCCCCAATAATCAGGGTTGCGTTTCAGACTGACAAAGCGGCCTGCCTCGAAGTCGTCGATCACATATGCAGCTGTGGTGATCGGGATTTCATCAATTCCGGAGGCGGCGAAATCCCTGCCGTCCCACTGCGCCTTTTTCAGGATCGGACGCATACCGATGAGCAGCGCCATTTCCGGGTCTTGTTCGTTAAAAGTGAACCGGACGCTGCGCGGACCGGTCTGTTCCATCGACGCAATTTTCTTCCATGCCCCGTGGTAGCGCGGATGACCCTGAGTGCCGAGCGTCTCGTAGGACCACATCACATCTTCTACCGTCAGCGGCGTGCCATCCGAGAACGCGGCCTCTTCGCGCAGGACAAATTCGACCCATTCGCGATTCTCTCCCACCTCGATTGATTCGGCGAGAAGGCCGTAAAGGGTGAAGGGTTCATCCCAATTCCGGCCCATCAGGCTTTCATACGCCAGAAAGCGCAATTGCCACGGAACCGAGCCTTTCGCGATATGCGGATTGAGGCTGTCAAAGCCGCCAACCTCACCGGTGACGATCCGGCCGCCTTTGGGCGCGTCAGGATTGGCGTAGGGCAGAGACACAAAATCCGGTGGTAGTTCCGGCTCCCCATACATAGCTATGCCGTGTTGCGGGTCTGCCGAAGCAGTTTGCGCGCTTAAAGCGAGTGTCAAAGCCGCAGCACCGAGTCGGCGCTTCAAGAAAAATACTGATCTCATTTTCGCAACAATCCCTGTCTGCCCTTGTTTTGTTTGGCCTGACGGTAACGGGGCTTTCGTGGCTTTTCAAACTTTTAGCTTGGATCACGGAGAAAGATTGCCTATAAGGGAGTCACTGCTCGATAGGTTTCTTGCCTGTATGAAACCTGCCTCAATAACTTAACCCCGGCTTCGTGCCGGGGTTTTTTTCTGTCTGACTGTATCCTGACCTGCAATGCTATCGCAGCAGAAGGAGCGACGTTATGGACAGCCTCGACCAAGTTCTTAAGGCCTATTGCGCTGCGTGGTGCGAACCCGATGGTGATGCACGCCGTCAGCTGCTGGATGTCGCGTGGGCCGATGACGGCCTCTATCAGGATCCCAGAAGCGAGGCACAAGGGCGCGATTCGCTTTCAACGCTTATTGGCCAGGTTCACACAGCATTCCCCGGCGTCAGGATCGAACAGATATCGGGTGTCGACACACATCACGACCGGCTTCGGTTTGCATGGCGGATGGTGACGTCAGATGGCGCAGTGCGAGTTCAAGGCATTGATTGCGGCCGCGTCGGCAAAGACGGGCGTCTTATCGAGATCATCGGCTTTTTCGGTCAACATCCACCGGTGGCCTGATCACGGATCCTTTCTTTGTGTTTCGCAGTCGCAGCATGTAGCGTGCTGCACAAGCGAAAAGACGAAGGAGAGCGATCATGTCGCTGAAAGGAAAAACCGCCGTTGTCACGGGGTCGAATTCGGGCATCGGGTTGGGTGTCGCGCACGAACTGGCGCGTGCGGGTGCTGACGTGGTGATCAATTCGTTCACCGATACTGCCGAAGATCATGCCTTGGCCCAAAAGATCGCCGAAGAGCATGGCGTGTCCGTGCGTTACATTCAGGCGGATATGTCCAAGCCCGACCAGTGCCGCGCGCTGGTCGAGAAAGCCGGTGCCTGCGATATTCTGGTCAACAATGCCGGCATTCAGCATGTTGCGCCGATTGATGAATTTCCGATCGAAAAGTGGGATGCCATCATTGCGATCAATCTGAGCTCTGCGTTCCACACCACCGCAGTCGCCTTGCCGATGATGCGCAAGTCGGGTTGGGGACGGGTCATCAACGTCGCCAGCGCACATGGCTTGACAGCATCACCCTACAAGTCTGCCTATATTGCAGCCAAGCACGGGGTTGTCGGCCTGTCCAAAACCACAGCATTGGAAACGGCGCGTGACCCCATCACCTGCAACGCGATCTGCCCGGGCTATGTCCTGACGCCGTTGGTCGAGGCGCAGATCCCCGACACCGCGAAGAAATACGATATGTCCGAAGAGGAGGTGACCCAGAAGGTCATTCTTGAGCGGCAACCCTCGAAAGAGTTTGCAACGGTAGAGCAGATCGGCGGCACGGCGGTATTCCTGTGTTCCTCGGCGGCGGATCAGATCACCGGTACGACAATCTCGGTGGATGGCGGCTGGACAGCGCTGTAACGCAGCACCTGCCGCAGACGGGGCGAGGGGCCAGCCCCTCGCGCTCCCCGGAGTTTACCTGGCAAGATGAAGAAGGACGGTGTGCAGTGGTAACGATCAATCTTGCCCTTCAAGGGGGTGGTGCGCATGGAGCCTTCACATGGGGCGTTCTGGACCGGCTTCTGGAAGACACCGATCTTGACATCGGCGCGATCAGCGGAACGTCGGCCGGAGCGCTGAACGGGGCGGCGCTAAAGGCGGGTTGGCTGGCCGGAGGCCGTGACGGGGCGCGTGAAAATCTGGAGTGGTTGTGGACGCAAGTGGCGCGGCTGGATGATCTTGCCGTTCCGAAATGGATGCAGGCCTGGTTGCCAACGCCCGGAGCAATCAGCACAAGCTTGGAGTATTCGCCCGCGTATCAGTTGGGGGATACGTTGGGGCGGATGATATCGCCCTATGCGTGGGGGCCGCTTTATGAAAACCCCTTGGCCAGAATTGTCGATCAGTTCGATTTCGGGCGGGTTTGCGCGCAAGAGGGGCCGGAGCTGTTTGTTTGCGCCACACAGGTGCGCGACGGGAAGGTCCGGATTTTCGAAGGTGACGCAATCACCACAAATGCCATTCTGGCCTCGGCCTGTTTGCCGACCCTGTTTCAGGCTGTCGAGGTCGAAGACCCCGAAACAGGCACGATGGAGGCGTTCTGGGACGGGGGGTACACGGGTAATCCGGCGTTGTTCCCCTTATACAAGCCGCATTTGCCGGATGATCTGGTGATCGTGAACATCAATCCGCTCAGGCGAGACAGCATCCCCGTGATGCCCAACGAGATTCAGAACCGGATCAACGAGATCAGCTTTAATTCCTCCTTGTTGCGGGAATTGCGGGCCATCGAATTTGTTCAGCGGCTGATCGAAGACGGATCGGTCAAGGAAGGCGCCATGAAAAAGCTGCGCATCCATATGATTGCCGATGACGCGTTGATGAACGACTTGTCGGTGGCCACAAAGATTGTGCCAGTGCCTTCGGTGATTGCCGAGTTGAAAGAGGCAGGGCGCCGCGCCGCCGGAACGTTTCTTGGCCAGCACAAAGCCGATTTGGGACAGCGCCAGACGGCCAATCTTGTCAGTATGTTTGGCTGAGCAAACGCGGTTTAAAGCGTGTCATGCGGCCTTGGCGGGCTGGGTCGGATCTTTGGAGTTGGGGTAAACAAGACCCGCAGAAATCACCAGCTTCGCCGCGTCTTCGATCGACATGTCGAGTTCGATCACATCTTCTTCGGGAAAGAACAGAAGAAATCCCGATGTCGGGTTCGGAGTGGTCGGCACAAAGACCGAAATCAGCCGCCCCATGGTTTCTGCCTTGTTCGCCACTTCGCCGCGGGCATCGGTCGAGATAAAGCCGATAGCCCAGATGCCTTTGCGCGGATACTGGATCAGGCAGGCTTTTTCAAAGTTGCGTTCCGATTGCGCAAAGATCGTTTCGGCTATCTGTTTGACGCCACTATAGATCGACCGCACCACCGGCATACGTTCGACCAGACCTTCGGCAAAGCGGATCAGGGATCGCCCGATCAGACCTTTGGCCACCCAGCCGATGAAGATCGTGAACAGCAGGAAAAAGATGACCCCGACGCCGCGCAGGTTGATGCCGATATATTCCTCGGGATTGAACCGGGTCGGCACCAGCGGCAGAACAAAGCCGTCGACCCACCCGATGATCGACCAGATGAGCCATACCGTCAGGAACACCGGCGCGATCACGACGATGCCTGTCAGAAAGCTGGCCCGCAGTCGCGAGAAAAGACTGGGGCGGCGGCGTTCAGGGTCAAAGGGGGTGGTCATAGGGGGTCCGTTCTCGTTCTGCCAAAATCTAGGCAGTCCGGGGGCCGTCTACAATGGGGCGATGCACAGGACACGGGCTTTTCACTGCAGCGCTGTTAATTCCTGTGCAATTTGTGCACCCAAACGGGCATTGTTCAGCACAAGCGCGATATTGGCGTCCAGAGACCGGCCTTCTGTCAGTTCAAAAATACGCTGCAACAGATACGGTGTCAGGGCTTTGCCAGAGATGCCATGGGCTTCGGCGTCTTGGGTGGCGCGGGTGATGATCGGGTGAATTTGGGCGTGCGGGATTTCGGCCTCGGTTGGGATCGGGTTGGCGATCAACTGGCCACCAGGGAGCCCCAAAAGACCGCGCATGTGGTGCGCTTTGGCAATCTCGGACGGTGTGTCGGCGCGCAGCGGGGCTTTGAGTGCAGAACTGCGCGACCAGAAGGCAGGCAGCATGTCCTGCCCATAGGCCATGACCGGCACCCCGAGCGTTTCCAGCACTTCGAGGGTTTTGGGCAAATCCAGAATGGCTTTGGCGCCAGCGGCCACCACGGTCACAGGGGTTTGCGACAGTTCTTGCAAGTCGGCGGAAATATCAAAGCTTTGATCCGCACCGCGATGTACGCCGCCAATGCCGCCGGTTGCAAAGACTTTGATCCCCGCCAACTGCGCGGCAATCATGGTTGCGGCCACAGTTGTGGCCCCGGTGCCGCCTTTGGCCATGCAGACGGCCATATCGGCGCGGCTGAGCTTGGCCACCTGTTTGGCTTGGGCCAAGGCTTCGAGTTGATCCGGCCCGAGACCGACACAGAGACGCCCGTCGAGCACGGCAATCGTGGCTGGCTCGGCGCCGCTTTCGCGCACTGTGGCTTCGATCGCGCGGGCGGTTTCAAGGTTTTGCGGCCATGGCATGCCATGGGTGATGATGGTTGATTCAAGCGCCACAATCGGTGCGTTTGCGTCCAAAGCGGCCTGAACGGCGGGCGAGATATCAAGGGGCAGGGTGGTCATGTCAGGTTCCTCCGGCAACATAGGCGGCGGCAGTGGCAAGGGCACGGTGCAATGCGGTTGGACGGTCTGCGCCGCGTAATTCAGATGCGATATGCGCGGCCATAAACGTGTCGCCTGCTCCGGTCACGCGGGTGACCATGACTTCGGGGGGACGTTCGGCAAGGATGCCGTCTTTGGTTGCGTCACATGTGACATTGCCGCCGTCAGTGACCAATGCCCGTGCCGCGCCACGTTCGATCAGGGCAGCCCCGGCCTGAGGCGCATTGGTGAATTCGGTCTGGCACAGCAGACCGGCCTCTTCGAGGTTGACGTAGAGCACCCCTTTGCCCGCGCGTATGAAGGGCAGAAGACGTTCGGCTTTGCCGGGTGAGGCAGGGGCAATGCGCAAGTCGGCTTTGGAAAAGGCCGGATGGTGCACGATCTGGTCCAGCAGCGCTTCGGTCAGATTGCCATCAAGGGCGATCGGGCCGGGAAACGGCGCCTCAATAAAACCAAGAGGGCCGTCAATTAACGGGCGCAGGATTTTGTCGCCGGCCTGCTCCAGGGAATGCGCGTCAGCGATGGCGGCGATCAGGCCGTTTTTGCCTTCGACAGCCATGTATTGATCCGTTGGCAGGTCTTCGGACCGGTACAGGTGGTCTGTGACAAGGCCCAGCCGATCGCACGCGGCGACCAGTTCGGTGCCTTCGGGGTCGCGACCGACCACACTGAGCAAGGCAGGCAGCAGATCGAACCGGGCAAGGGTCATGGCGATGTTCAGCGCCACACCACCGGGCAGGCGGGTGATATGGCCGGGCACATCTGCGCCGTGCTTCATGTGGCGGTCGGACCGGCCGATCACGTCCCAAAGGACTGAGCCGATGCAAAGGATGTCTGGGCGCTGTGTCATGTGCCCGTCATCGCCCGAGTGCTATGCCAGCGCAAGAGTGCGATTGCATAACGTGCCGTCGCGCCGCCCATTGTTGCCGCCCGCGCTTTGTGGCAGGCCTGCGGGCAAGAATTAGACGGAGTTTTGCGACAATGATGAAACGGACCCTGATGCGCCCCGGTGGTTTTCCCGAGAGCGCTTCGACCCCTGTGGTCACACCCCTGATGCCGTCGGTGGTGTATGCGAGTGAAACGCCAGACCGGCTGGATGATCAGTACGAGGGCCGCGCGGACGGCTATACCTATGCCCGCGAGGGCCACCCGAACGCCGATGTTCTGGCCCGCCGGATCGACGCGATGGAAGACGCGCCACAGCCCGGCCTCGTGCTCGGATCCGGCATGGCTGCGGTCACGGCGGTGCTGTTGGGACTGTGCAAGGCTGGCGATCACGTGGTCGGCGGAGACCAGCTTTATGGTCGCTCCCTGCGCATGATGCGGGATGATCTGCCCCGGCTTGGCATAGAAACCACCTTGGCCGATCCAACCGATGTCGCGTCTGTTTCAGCAGCACTGCGTCCGAACACGCGCCTTGTTCTGATCGAAGCGGTGTCAAACCCGACATTGCGCATCGCAGACGTGCAGGGAATCGCAGATCTGTGCCGCGACAAAGGTGTGTTGCTTGTCGTTGACAACACCTTCACCACACCGCGCGCCGTCAAACCATTCGAGCTGGGCGCGGATGTGGTGCTGCATTCGGTCACCAAACTGCTGGCCGGTCATTCGGATGTGACCTTGGGATGGGTGGCTGCGCGCGCGGCATCAGACGCCAAGGCGATTTACGATTTCGCGGTGACCACTGGCATGACGCCCAGCCCGTTCGATTGCTGGTTGGCCGAACGCGGTTTGATGTCCTTTGATCTGCGCTTTGACCGTGCAGAATCGAACGCCGCCCGTCTTGCCGACCATTTGGCGGCACAGTCCCTGGTCAAGCGTGTGTTGTACCCGACGCGACCGGATCACCCCGACCGCGCCCGTGCACAGGGGCTGTTGCAGGGTCGTGGTTGCAACATGGTGAGCTTTGAGCTGCATGGCGGACGCGCAGAGGCCAATGCCTTTACCAAAGGTGCCGATCAAATCGCCTTCGCGCCGACATTGGGCGATGTTGGCACAACGCTGTCCCATCCGGCCAGTTCGTCGCATCGTGGCCTGACACCCGAGGGACGCGAAGCGCTGGGTATGACCGAAGGGTTTTTCCGAGTGTCGGTTGGCCTTGAAGATCCGGACGCGCTGATCGCCGCGTTTGATGCAGGGCTCGCGGCGGTGGCGGCCAACACATGACAGCCGCGCCCCGCGATATCCTGATGGTGTTGGGCATTCCGGCGGTGCTGATCGCGCCGGATGAACGGATATTTGCGGTCAATGCCGCAGCCGAGGCACTGTTGGGCAAGAATATCGAGGGGCGCCATTTCATCACCGCATTGCGGCAACCGGCGCTTATTGAAACCATCGAACAGGTGCAGCGCGATGGCACGCAACGCGCCACACGGTTTCTGACAACCGAAGGTCAGCACGATACCACCTACCGTGTCACATGCGGAGCCGTCCCGATGCAGGACCAATCGGGGATCCTGTTGTCCTTTGAAGACGTCACTCCGGTTGAACAGGCAAGCCAGATGCGGCGCGATTTCGTGGCAAATGTCAGCCATGAATTGCGAACGCCATTAACGGCGCTTCTGGGCTTTATCGAAACGCTGCAAGGACGCGCCCGCAATGATCCTGTGGCTCAGGATCGGTTTCTGGGCATCATGGGCGCAGAGGCCGAACGCATGAACCGGTTGGTGTCGGACCTGCTGTCACTGAGCCGGGTCGAGGCCGACGAGCGGGTGCGCCCGCGGGATCCGGTAGACCTTGGTGCTGTGATGGAACAGACGAGGCACAGTCTTGCGCAACTGGCCGAGGAGGCTGGCATTGCAGTGGCGTTGGAGTTGCCGGACACTCAGGTCATCGTTCCGGGGGATACCGACCAACTGCGACAGGTTCTAACCAATCTGGTCGAAAACGCGGTGAAATACTCTGGCGCAGGAAGTTCGGTCACACTCCGTCTTGGGCTGCCGAAATATGAAAACCGATTGCGGCAACGTGGCGTTCGGATCGATGTGACCGATACCGGTCCAGGTATTGATATCGTGCATGTCCCGCGCCTGACTGAACGGTTTTACCGTGTCGATAGCCACAGATCGCGCGAACTGGGCGGAACCGGCCTTGGACTGGCAATTGTCAAACATATCGTCAACCGCCATCGCGGGCGGTTGCAGATCGAAAGCCAGCTTGGAAAAGGTACGACCTTTACGGTCATTTTGCCGATTGATGAACAGCAGGACTGACGGGGCAGGGGCCGTTTCAAATTCGCCCCCGGCGCCGCGGTGCAGCGCCCCGGTTTCAGCCCATCGAATATCCCGCCCCGCGCACGGTGCGCAACGGATCTGATCCACCGGAGGTGGTCAATGCCTTGCGAAGGCGCCCGATATGCACATCGACGGTGCGACTGTCGAGATAGATGTCACGACCCCACACCCGATCCAGAAGCTGTTCGCGCGACCAAACGCGGCCCGGCTTTTCCATCAGCGTGGACAACAGTCTAAACTCGGTTGGCCCCAGCTTGATCTCGGCCCCGGCACGGGTGACGCGGTGGGTTTCGGCGTCCAGAACGATGTCATCAAATTCAAGCCGCAAACCGGCCGCGGCGGGGCGTGTCCGGCGCAATTGCGCGCGCACCCGCGCCATAAGCTCGACCACCGAATAGGGTTTGATCACGTAATCATCCGCCCCGGTCTCTAGGCCACGCACGCGGTCCACCTCTTCGGACCGCGCCGAAAGCATGATGATCGGCACATGCCGTGTGTCAGAGCGCGTCTTGAGCTGGCGGCACACTTCGATGCCGGATACATTGGGCAGCATCCAGTCCAGCACGATGATGTCGGGCTGTTCCTCATCAACGAGGAGCAACGCCTCTTCGCCATTTTCGGCACGGGCAACGCGAAAACCTTCGGCTTCTAGATTGTAGCCCAGAACCTCGCGCTGGGCAGGTTCATCCTCGACAACCAGAACAGTGGGCTGGATGGTGTTCATGGTTTACGCCCCGTTCTCCGGAGTAGAGGACAGCTCTGCGTCGGTCGAGGTGACATCTTCCTTCTGGCGGGGTTCTTCGGGTTTTTCGCCGGTCACGAGGAACACAACCTGTTCGGCAATAGACGTCACATGGTCGCCCATGCGCTCCACGTTCTTGGCGATGAAATGCAGGTGCATGCAGGGTGTGATGTTGCGCGGGTCTTCCAGCATGAAGGTGAGGAATTCGCGAAAGAGCGTGTTGTACATCTGGTCGATGTCCACATCGCGTTCGATCACGCTCATCGCCAGCTTGTCATCACGTTGGATATAGGCGTCCAGCGCATCCTTGAGCATCAATTGCACATCGCGTGACATGCGGCGCAGTTGCGCAGCAGATCCGTTGATCTGTGGCATGGTCATCAGGACTGCATTGCGCTTGGCCAGGTTCTTGGCCAGATCGCCAATCCGTTCAAGCGTCGCGCTGATGCGCATAACAGACAGGATCACACGAAGATCGATCGCTGTGGGGGCGCGCAGGGCAATCACGCGGGCAGCCTCTTCGTTCAGACGCTCTTCAAGGCTGTCGATGATTTTGTCGCCAGTACGCACCTTGTCGGCCAGTTCCTGATCGCGGGTTTCCAGCGCTTGCGCCGAGTCGAGAATGGCTTGTTCGACCAGACCGCCCATTTTCATGATCTGCGCCTGAATACCTTCGAGGTCACGGTCGAACGCGCTTGAGATATGTTGCTGGGTCACGGTCTTATCCAATCCGTCCAGTGATGTAGCTTTCGGTGCGGCTGTCTTCGGGGTTTGTGAAAATCTTCGAGGTGTCGTCGTATTCCACAAGGTTGCCAAGATGGAAGAACGCAGTCTTCTGGCTGACCCGTGCAGCCTGCTGCATGGAGTGGGTGACGATCACCACGGCATAGTTCTGGCGCAGCTCGTCGATCAGTTCCTCGACCTGTGCAGTTGCGATGGGGTCAAGCGCGGAACAGGGCTCGTCCATCAGAAGCACTTCGGGTTCGGTTGCCACCGCACGGGCGATACAAAGGCGCTGCTGCTGGCCACCGGATAACCCAGTGCCGGGCGCTTGCAGGCGGTCCTTGACCTCGTCCCAGATCGCCCCACGGCGCAGGGCGCTTTCGACGATGTCATCCAGTTCGGCCTTGTTGCGGGCCATCCCGTGGATACGCGGGCCGTACGCGATGTTGTCATAGATCGACTTGGGGAAGGGATTGGGTTTCTGGAACACCATTCCAACCTTGGCGCGCAACTGCACCGGATCAACGCGCTTGTCATAGATGTCTTCGCCATCAATCAGGATATCGCCCTCAACGCGGCAGATATCGATTGTGTCGTTCATCCGGTTCAGGCAGCGCAGAAACGTAGACTTGCCACAGCCTGAAGGGCCGATGAAAGCCGTGACCGTGTTGTTGTCAATCTCGACAGACACATCTTTGATCGCGTGATTGTCGGCGTAATAGACCTGCACGTCTTTGGCTTTGATTTTGACGTCCGTCACGGCAGTCTCCTGTGTGTGATGCAGTAAATCGTACATGGGGCAGGGTCCTGATTACCAGCGGCGCTCGAAGCGACGGCGCAGGAGGATGGCAATGATGTTCATGGTGAGCAGGAAAATGAGCAAGATGATGATCCCGCCCCAAGCTTTTTCATAGAACCCGGGATCGGCGCGCGACGCCCATGTGTAAATCTGGGCAGGCATCGCCGAGTTCGGATCAATGAAACCTGACACCACACCTTCGGGATAGGCGCGGGCGATAAAGCCCACCATACCGATCAGCAAAAGCGGGGCCGTTTCGCCAAGCGCCTGTGCCAGACCGATGATTGTGCCGGTCAGGATGCCCGGGGCCGCCAAAGGCAGGACGTGGTGGAACACGGTCTGCATCTTGGACGCGCCGACGCCCAAAGCCGCTTCCCGGATCGACGGGGGCACGGATTTAAGCGACGCCCGGGTCGAGATGATGATGGTGGGCAGGGTCATCAGCGTCAGCACCAGCCCTCCTACCAACGGGGCCGATTGGGGCAGGTGCATGAACTGGATGAACACGGCAAGGCCAAGGATGCCGAACACGATGGACGGCACCGCAGCAAGGTTGGAAATGTTCACCTCGATCAGATCGGTAAACCAATTCTGGGGGGCAAATTCCTCAAGGTAGATTGACGCTGCAACACCGATGGGCAGCGACAGCACCAGCACCACCAGCATCATGAAGAACGAGCCGATCACCGACACACCGATTCCGGCACCACCGGGATTGTCGACGCCAGAGTCAGACCCGGTGATAAAGTTCCAGTTAAAGCTGCTGGTGATGATCCCGGCCTCGGCAAGCGCGTCCACCAGATCAAGGTCACTGACCATCAGAAAGCGGCTGTCCACAACCGTGTCACGGGTCACGCGACCTTTGAAATATCCATCCACACGCGACGATGCAGCAAGGTCAAACGTCACCGGAGTGCCGATGCGGTCCGGGTTCTCGCGGAAATAGGACCGGATCGTACCGCCTGTTTTGCCCAAAAGCCGCTCAATGGCGGCGGCGTCGAATTCAACGTCCAGCCCGCGCGCTTCCAGTTGGCTTTGCAGCGCTGCGATAAAGAGCGTTTCATAGGCCTTGGTCTTGAGCATCGTGCCTTCTGCGGCGTCGAACTCTTCCTGCGTCAGAACAAATTCGACCTGCACGTTCGCTTGGCTGAACGCGGGCAGGCCGGATCGCACAATCGAAACCGCCAAGACGACAAGAAAGAACAAACCGATCAAGATCGCCGTCAGACCGTAAGCCTTAAAGCGCTTTTCAGCGGCGTTCCGTTTCTTGGTGCGGGCGTCGACGGTTGTCAGACGACCGGATTTGGGCGCACTGTCCATGCTGGAATCGGTCATTCGTACTGCTCCCGGTATGTGCGCACGATATAAAGCGCAAAGACATTAAGGCCGAGCGTGATGACAAAGAGTGTCATTCCAAGGGCAAACGCCACAAGCGCTTCGGGTGAGGCGAAGTCAGAGTCGCCCGTCAACTGCGATACGATCTTGGCGGTTACGGTTGTCATCGCATCAAACGGGTTGAGCGACAGGCGCGCGGCCGCACCGGCGCCAAGGACCACGATCATCGTTTCACCGATCGCGCGGCTGGCGGCCAACAGGATCGCGCCGACAATGCCGGGCAGGGCGGCTGGCAAGACAACCTGCCGGATCGTCTCTGATTGCGTCGCGCCAAGGCCATAAGACCCATCACGCATCGCCTGTGGCACAGCGTTGATGATGTCATCCGAGAGTGACGACACAAACGGGATCAGCATAATCCCCATCACCAGACCAGCCGTCATCACAGCCGTGCCTGCCTGCATCCAGCCCAAACCCTCATCGCCAAACACACTCACCAAAAGCGGACCAACGGTCAGCAGGGCGAACAGGCCGTAAACGATGGTGGGGATGCCGGCCAGCACCTCAAGAAGGGGTTTGGCCACGGCACGGACTTTGGGACCAGCATATTCAGACAGGTAGATTGCGGCGAACAGACCGATGGGCACAGCCACGATCAGCGCAACAAGCGAGATATAGAGCGTGCCCCACAGCAACGGCAGGATGCCCAACTCGGACGCACCACCGCGCCCCGAAAAGCTGGGGGCCCAGCTTGTGCCAAAGAAAAACTCGGAGGCCGGATACAGGCGGAAAAATTCGACCGTATTGAACACCAGCGACAGAACGATGCCCAGCGTCGTCAGAATAGCGATTGAGGCGGCAGTGATCAGCAGAACGCGGATGCCTTGCTCAACGACATTGCGCGCACGGAAATCAGGCGCGGTTTCACGAATGCCCCAGAACGCACCGGCAAGCGCAATCAGCAGCACCACACCCGCCATAATTTTCGCGCCCACGGCGTTAAGCGCCCGAAACTCTTGTGCAGCGCGCAGAACCGGCTGGGTGATTTGCGATGTGACAATGGCACCTGCATCCGAGAGTTTGTCAGCGATGTCTTCTATATCGGCGTTTTCGCGGCCTGCTTCGGCTTCGGTCAGACCACCAGCCGCAACTGCAAGATCAAGCCCATCGGCCGTGCGACGCACTTCGGCCAGAACCAAACCACGCGATGCATTTTCGGCAATCGCTTCGTCTGGGATCAAGCCCGAGACAACACTGTTGACGTAAAAGGGCTGCGCAAGAAGCCAGATCACCAAGACCAACAGGGCAGGGATCGCTGATTTCATTGCAGCATTGCTGCCGTAATAGACCGGCAAAGAATGCAAGCTGCGCCTGTCTTGCCCCGCCATCGCCAGAACGCGTGATCGGGCAAAGACAAACGCCCCGGCAGAGATCGCGAGGACGATCAGAAAGAGCCAAAGTAGTGGCATGCAGCCCCCAAGTTATTCAAAGCGAAACCGTCAGTACGTGCAGAAGGCGGTGCATGACACCGCCTTCTCGTGTTTCAAATCGCCAGGCGATTACATGTCTGCGCCCATGACCTTTTCATCAGCAACCATCTGCTGGGTCTTGGCCAGTTCGGGGTCCGAGACGAGGCCATAATTGGCAAGCGGACCGGACGGACCTGCCAGTTCGTCCGCGACGAAGAACTGGGCAAACTCCTTGAGGCCCGGGATCACGCCGATATGCGCTTTCTTCACATAAAAGAACAGCGGGCGGGACACGGGGTATTCGCCGGATGCGATGGTGGCGGTTGTTGGCTCGATGCCGGACATGGTGGCCACTTTCAGCTTGTCAGTGTTGTTCTCGTAGAAGGCGAGGCCGAACACGCCAATGCCGTTGGTATTGGCGTCGATACGAGCAAGAGTTTCAGTGTAATCGCCGTCGATGTCGACCGATTTGCCGTCCTGACGCACGTCAAGGCAGGCATCTTCGGCGTCGTCTTCGGACATGCCGCCAGCGATCATGGCTTCCATTGCGCCGGTTGCTTCGCAGCCGACCAACAGAACTTTTTCTTCGAACACTTCGCGTGTGCCGTGCTTGGTGCCCGGAATGAACATTGCGATTTCCGCATCCGGCAGGTCGGCATTGAACTCGGACCATGTGTTGTGTGTGTTGTTGACGATTGCGCCGTCCTTCAGAACCTTCGCGCCAATGGCGTTGAAGATGTCGGAAGGTTCAAACGCGCTAAAGGCCGGGCCGGACTGCTGCGAGGCAAACACGATGCCGTCATAGCCGATGCGCACTTCGATGATGTCGGTCACGCCGTTCTCGGCACATGCTGCGACTTCTTTTTCACGGATCGCACGGGACGCATTTGCAATGTCGATGGTGTTTTCGCCAACGCCTTCGCAGAAGCGCTTGAGACCCGAGGACGACCCGCCGGATTCAACGACCGGTGTCGGAAAATCGGTGTTTTCGCCAAAGGCTTCTGCAACGATAGACGCATAGGGCAGGACGGTGGACGACCCGGCAACCTGAACGTTATCCCGCGCCATTGCGGATGTTGCGGAAACGGCCGCGATGGCCAGTGCCGATACAGAGAATTTCACAGACATTAAGTCAGCTCCTTGATTTGGATATCTCTCGGCCATCCCCTTGATGACCGTTGGCGGTGGGTCTAGTCCGCTTTGACCATGCTTTTGTGACAGTTGCGTAACGGTTTTATGACACCGTTGAATTTTCGATGAAACACATGAGGAAATGGAACCAAGCATCTGTATTTAAATGAATTAAGGGCATGAGAGAATATGTGAGTATTTGGATTTCATCCCAGAGACCGTTACCTGCCCAAGGCTCACCGAACCGAATCTTTGGTGAACATGACCGGGTCTGTGACAACAGCTTCGAATCCACCACGGCACATGTCTGCGATACGCAGAGGGTCAACAAACCATCTCACCGCGGCGCTGGAAACCCATTATACCGGCTATAAATCAGCCTGTTACAGATCAGTCTTCATTGCAGCGCCAAACTGCTATCACGCTAAGTCAACTGCGTAGGCTCCATCATGCCAACCAAGGGTTTCGACCCATAGCACCGGATATGCATCTTTGCCTAAGGCAGGAGATATAGGGGGCACAAATATCATGTGCGCTAAATCCGGCCATAAATATCTTATAATCAGTATTATGTAATAATTGTGAGCATGTGGAAATCTGGACAATCGTGGTCATCTACGCCACAGATAATTGCTGTAACCATGATAGATCGCACATGACACCGCAAGAAAACGCCGCTCTGCTTGATTTGACGCATGCCAACAGCATTGAGGAGCTGTGGGACTTGCACTGTCGACGGATGGCTGGCTTTGGCTTTGACCGCTTGCTTTACGGCTTTACGCGGTTTCGGACTGCGACGTCTTTGGGCGATCCGGATGACTTTATCATCTTGTCGAACATCAACAGCGACTACGTCCACAACTTTGTTCATAACGGCCTGTACCGGTCGGCACCGATGGTCCGCTGGGCGCTTGAGAACGAAGGCGCCGCTAGCTGGACGCTGATGCGCATGATGCTGGACAGCGGCACGGTTACCGATGCTGAACGCCGCATTCTGGATTTCAACGCGCAGCACGGGATCACATCAGGATATTCGATCAGTTTTCGCAGCCTGTCCGACCGCGCCAAGGGTGCGATTGCGCTGATTGCGGAACCGGGCATGCCGCAAGAGGATGTTGATGCGCTTTGGCAGCGCTCGGGCGAATTGATCCAGTTGATGAACAACATCGTGCATCTGAAGATCCTCACCCTGCCCTATACGCCGCCCAATCAGGCGTTGACAAAGCGCCAGCGTGAAGCGCTGGAATGGGTCGGCGGCGGCAAGACGATGCAGGATATCGCGACGATCATGGGGCTGACGCCAGCAACGGTTGAAAAGCATCTGCGCCTCGCGCGTGAAGCGCTGAACGTCGATACGACAGCTCAAGCGGTGTTGAAAGCAGCGCTTCAGAACCAAATGTTCATCGGCGACAAATAAGGCGTGAAAAAACTGTGAGGTCGGGAAATCCAGACTTCCTTGACCCGAGGTAAAGAGGCAGAATGGCCGTGTTCCGTGAGTGGTGGCAATTTCGGCCAAGGAACGTGAGGCCCGCATCCTTGCAATTTTCAGGGCAATGCGGGTCTCGTTTAAAGACACTTGGCACATGTGATGACCAAAGACCTGTCCCGGTTATTTCGTCATCGAACGCCAAGGGGTTGCGTCGTCCCCAATACGACTGCGATCCATTCTCCCACAAAAAAGCGGCGCTGTTTATTTCAACAGCGCCGCTTTATTTTTCAGGTTTAACCCTTATCGGTTAAGCAGGACTTAACCCTGAGCCGCCTTGGCGACTTCGGCCGCAAAGTCTTCGACCTTCTTCTCGATGCCTTCGCCAACTTCGAGACGGACATAACCGGTGATCTCAACGCCAGCTTCCTTGGCCGCTTCTTCAACGGTCAGGTCAGGGTTCACCACAAAGGACTGGCCCAGCAACGTGATTTCGCTGAGGAACTTCTTCATGCGGCCTTCGATCATCTTTTCGATGACCTGCTCGGGCTTGCCCGACTCGCGCGCGATGTCGATCTGGATCTGGCGCTCTTTCTCAACCACCGAAGGATCAAGATCGGCTGCAGACAACGAAGCCGGGTTCACAGCCGCGATGTGCATCGCAACCTGCTTGCCAAACTCTTCGTTTGCGCCGGAGAGCGCCACCAGAACACCGATTTTGCCCATGCCGTCTGCGACAGCGTTGTGGACGTAAGACACAACCTGTGTGCCCTCGATGGTCACCATGCGGCGTAGCGACATGTTTTCGCCGATGGTGGCGATCTTGTCTGTGATGGTGTCCTGCACGGTCTTGCCGCCAACATCTTTGGACTTGAGGTCCTCGACATCGGTTGCTGTCAGAGCCGCACCAGCGATTGCCGCAACCATGCCCTGGAATTCAGCATTCTTGCCAACAAAGTCGGTTTCCGAGTTCACTTCGACCGCGACGCCTTTGCCACCATCAACTTTGACGGCGACAAGACCTTCGGCCGCGGTGCGGTCGGATTTCTTGGCCGCCTTGGCCAGACCCTTGGTGCGCAACCAGTCGGCTGCGGCCTCCATGTCACCGCCAGTTTCGACAAGCGCCTTCTTGGCGTCCATCATACCTGCGCTGGTCAGTTCGCGCAGTTCTTTCACGAGTGCTGCTGTGATCGCCATTTTGGCTCTCCTCATTTCAAATTCGGGCGTGGTGGGCCGCTGATTCAACGGCCCTGCCCTATCAGATCGATGTAATGACGCAGATGCGCTTAGCTTGCGGGCGCTTCTTCTGCGGTGGCTTCTGCCAGCACTTCCTCGGCCGGCGCTTCTTCGAGCGCACCAAGGTCAACACCGGCCGCACCCATCTGAGCGGTCATACCGTCCAGAGCAGCGCGCGAAACCAGATCGCAATACAGGCTGATCGCGCGGGCCGCGTCGTCGTTGCCCGGGATGATGTAATCAACGCCAGCCGGCGAACAGTTGGTGTCGACCACGGCCACAACCGGGATACCCAGCTTGTTGGCTTCGGCCACAGCGAGCGCTTCTTTCTTGACGTCGATGACGAAAAGAAGATCCGGCACGCCGCCCATTTCGCGGATACCGCCCAGCGACGCCTGTAGTTTGCCCTGCTCACGCTCCATGCCCAGACGCTCTTTCTTGGTCAGGCCTTCGGCACCGGTCGCCATCTGCTCGTCAATCTGCTTGAGACGCTGGATCGACTTGGAAACGGTCTGCCAGTTGGTGAGCGTGCCGCCCAACCAACGGTGGTTCATGTAGTACTGAGCGCATTTCTCTGCGGCGTCGGCGATCGGCTGCTGTGCCTGACGCTTGGTGCCCACAAACAGGATACGGCCGTTCTTGGCCACGGTTTCGCGCACCACGTTGAGGGCTGCGTCGAGCATCGGAACCGTCTGAGTGAGGTCCATGATGTGGATGCCATTGCGCGCGCCATAGATGAACTCGCCCATGCGGGGGTTCCAGCGTTGCGTTTGGTGGCCAAAGTGCACGCCAGCTTCGAGCAGTTGGCGCAATGTGAACTCTGGAAGAGCCATTGTCGTTATCCTTTCCGGTTTCAATCCTCAGCGGGGGTATCAGCCTGATGGCCAACCGGTGGACGTTTGAGGATGTCTCCCCCAAAGGCCCGACCCCGCCTGTGGTGTCAGTGGCGCGCGTATAGCGGGGGTTCACGATGTGTGCAAGCCCGTTTGACTACATCGGTTGCGCTTAGAAAAACACCCGTTCGACAAACCAGTACGCACCGACCAGCGCAATTGCTGCTGAGGCCGGAACGGCGACATAGCGGCGGTAGGCGTCAAGTTGGTCGACCAGCGTCGCGGAGATCGCGCAGAGGACAGACAGAGCAGCCAATGGCCAAAAGAATATCTTTGCCGACGCGCCCATAAGCTCCTGAAATCCGGGGGTGTTCATGGCAAAGCCGAGCCCGATGAAGATCACGGCTGCGGCGCCGTACACACCTTGTGCCGAGGCGATGTCGCCCTCGCCTTGATCGACGCGAATGGCGTACCAGACCAGAAGGAACGCCAATGCGATGACGGTTAACTGGCCGAATTCAACGCCAATGTTGAACCCGATCAGTGCCGGAATAACCTGCCCCTCGGGCAGACCAAATTCGCCCAGAACGCTGGCAAAGCCCAAACCGTGCAACAGTCCGAATCCGAAGATCACGAATGGCCGCCATCGCTGCAATTTGTCGGACACAATGTTTTCGACAGCGACATAGACAATGGACAGTGCGATCAGCGGCTCGACGATGCTGGCGGGAACCGACACCAGCCCCAACACCGCCATTGCCAATGTGATCGTATGGGCAAGCGTAAAGGCAGACACCTGCCACAATAGCGGTGTTAGTCGTGTGGACAGAAAGAACAGGCCTAGCACAAAGAGGATGTGGTCCAAGCCCTTGGGCAGGATGTGATCGAAGCCAACCGGAATATAGGTTGCAAACGTGATCCAACCGCCGGCTTCGTCACCGCCGCCTAACTGGATGTCACCGCTGCTTTGACCGCCTTCGAGATAGCCAGTATACGGCTCTTCCACGCCTTGCTGACGCAGAACCAACGCACCATAGGCCGCAGGCCATGTCAGTTTGATCGTCGCGGCACCTTCGGGACGCGGACCTTGGATAAACAGCACTGTGTCGCGGGGCAGATCGACATTGCCGATCTCTGCCACATCAATCTGTGTGACGGTCAAGGAAACCGGCATGCCATCGGCGGTCACCTTGAGGCTGTCTAGAAACTCCGCCATGCGCGGTTCAAGCTCTGCCCGCAGCGCCGCGGGCTCCAATGCGCGCAATCGGTCAAGCTCGTCCGACGCTTCGAGCGCGTTTGTGTCGTCGACCCCGTCCAGACTGACTTCGCCCGCGATCGCCTCACCATTCAGCGTAAGGGTCAGGTTCACCTGACCGTTCACCACCTCAAGATCACCAATCGCCGGGCGCACCTCGTGGGCAACCGCAAGGGTCGCGGCGAACATCAAACACAAGCTGACCCAAATCGCTCTCATCACACAGTTCCTTTGACCCATTACAGCAAGACTGATGAAACCACGCACCAAAAGCGGGAAAGTTTCACATCGTTTGACGTTTCGTGGAATTTATACCGCCTGCAATCCGGCACGGAAGCGGCGCATATTGGCCTGATACCCAAGCGCGCTTTTGCGCAAACCGTCAATAGCTGCCTCGTCAAGGTCGCGCACGACTTTTCCGGGCACCCCCATGACCAGTGAGCCGTCGGGGATCTCTTTGCCTTCGGTGATCAAGGCCCCTGCCCCGATCAGGCAATTCTTTCCGATCCTGGCCCCATTCAGCACCGTTGCCCCCATACCGATCAGGGAATTGTCCCCGATGGTGCAGCCGTGCAGCATCACCTTGTGCCCGATGGTACAGCCTGCGCCGATGGTCAGCGGATAGCCCATATCGGTGTGCAGCACGCAGTTTTCCTGAATGTTGGTTCCCGCGCCCACGGTGATCGTTTCGTTGTCGCCACGCAGCGTGGAACAGAACCAGACACTGGCGGCCGCCTCGACCACGATGCGCCCAATGAGGTTCGCATCCGGTGCAATCCACGTATCTTCGGCGATATCCGGTGCGATGCCGTCCAGAGCGTAAAGCGTCATGTCAGATCCTCGAATTCCAGTTGCAGCTTGCGTACATGATCCACCAAGCCCGGTTGTTGCAATCGACGCAAGCGTGTGGCGGTGACGATGGTTTGCAGATCAGAGAAGGTCTGTTCCAGATTGTCATTCACCAAGACGTAGTCATAGCTGCCCCAATGGCTGATTTCATCCCAGCTTTTGAGCATACGCTTGCCGATCGTTTCGGGGCTGTCCTGTCCCCGGCTTTCCAATCGACGGCGTAATTCTTTGATGGATGGCGGCAGGATAAAGATCGACAACGTGTTCTGCCCCAGAGACGAATTCACGATCTGCTGCGCGCCCTGCCAATCAATGTCGAACAACACATCATTGCCCGCATCAATCGCCGCTTGCACCGGTTTGCGGGGGCTGCCGTAGAAATTGCCGAACACATGGGCGTGTTCCAGCATGTCGCCATTGTTCACATCGTGTTTGAACACGTCCTCGCTCAGGAAGTGGTAGTGTTCGCCGTCAACTTCGCCGGGGCGCGGTGCACGGGTGGTGGCAGATACCGAGAAGCTCAGGCTTTTATCCCAGTCTAACAATTGGCGCGACAATGTGGACTTGCCCGCGCCAGAGGGGGACGACAGAATGATCAGCAATCCGCGCCGTTGTGTCATGTTTCACTCCACATTCTGAACTTGTTCGCGCATTTGCTCGATCACGGTCTTCAACTCAAGCCCCACCGCCGTCAGCTGCGCAGATTGTGCCTTCGAGCACAGCGTGTTGGCTTCGCGGTTGAATTCCTGCATGAGGAAATCGAGCTTACGGCCCACTGCGCCATCGGTGTTGAGCAGTATCCGCGCGGCGTCGACATGCGCCCGCAACCGGTCGATTTCCTCGGTTACGTCCGCCTTCACAGCGATCAAAGCCAATTCCTGCGCCACGCGCTGTTCGTCGACACCGTCTTTTGCCTCAAGAACGCGCGCCATCGCCGCGCGCATCCGCTCTGCCTGTTCGTCTTTTCGGGCCTCGGCAACAGTATCAGCCTGTGTCACGAGGTCGGCGATCTGATCCACCTGCCCTGCCAACACCTCCACAAGGGCCGCCCCTTCGCTTTGCCGCGAGTCAACAAAGCTTTTCAAAACGGCATCAAAATCTGACAGCAGCTTTGCACGTACCTCGGCTGGATCTGATTGCTGGTGTACGGCGTCCATGACCCCGCGCACGGTGATCAGGTCAGCGGCGGATGACGCCGTTAGCGACAGGCCGCGGGCCATGGCCTCGGCCTCGATCCTGAGCATCGCGGCCAACACCCGATCCAGCTGTGCTTCGTTCAGCTCTTGTCCCGGTTCAGTGCCATTGGAATGCAGGCGCAACGACACGGTGACATTGCCGCGCGCCAGAGATTTGGTCAGCAAACCGCGCAATGCTTGTTCAAGCCCGTCAATCCAATCGGGCACCCGCACGCGGATATCCAAGCCCCGCGCGTTGACACTGCGCACATCCCAGGTCCAAGCGAGACCCATCGCTTCGCCCTGCCCCGAGGCAAAGCCGGTCATGGATTGGCGCATGGGATCTCCTTTGCTCTGCCGTAGTCGCGAGTTGGGTTACGCTGTGCGGATGGTCAATGCAACCGAAAGGCGTGCATGTGCGGTGCCCGACATACGTTAACCATTTGTTAAGATCCGCGACCAAAATGCGGCAGAATTGTGATAGCCAGTCGTTGGGTGAAAGCGATGGGACGATAGACAATGCACATACTGTCAATGACGCAGCACATGCTACAGCAGCACGGAACCCGAGCGCTTGGCATTCTGGACAGCTACTGGCGCGATTTGGCCCGTGATGGCCAGTTGCCGCTATGGTCGGACGTTGATCCCGGACAGATTCAGGACGCATTGGAGTATGCGTTCATGGCGGATTGCGTCGGCCGTTGCCATGCCCGATTGCGCGTGGCCGGAGGGGCTGTCAGCGGAGTTTTGGGTCAGGATTTCCACGGCCTTCCCTTGTCGATGATCGTGATGCCAAACGAACGCGCCCGGTTTGGCGCGGCACTGCAACGCTGTTTCGAGGATCGCATCGCGCTGGAATTTTGCCTGACGGCGCAAAAAACCGGGACGCGTGCACGGATGGTATTGTATCCGCTGGCAGATACCACAGGCACGGTGACACGTATTCTAGGAGGGTTGGTGTACACGGGCGACACAGGGCCTTGCCCCTGTCGCTTTGATCTGACCGATATCGGCGATTTACACAGGCCCTATTCACAGCCGCCGACCGCAGGCAATCCATATCTGCGGCTTGTTGTGAACAATGCATGAAAAGGGCGGCCCGATTGAGCCGCCCCGTTCAAACTCTGAAAGCGTTTAGCCCGCCTTCGCAGCCTGTTGTGCCTCGCGGCGCGCTGTCAGCTCTTCGGCGACAAGGAACGCCAGTTCCAGCGATTGCGACGCGTTGAGCCGAGGATCGCAGGCTGTGTGATAGCGGTCGCTCAGGTTTTCTTCGCTCACCGCCCGGACACCGCCGGTGCATTCGGTCACATCCTGACCGGTCATCTCGAAATGTACGCCACCCGGAACGGTGTTTTCGGCGTTGTGGATTGCGAAGAATTCCTTGACCTCGCGCAGCACGGACTCGAATGGACGTGTCTTGTAGCCGGTGGACGACTTGATCGTATTGCCGTGCATCGGATCACACACCCACGTGACGTTTGCGTCCTCTTCCTGAACCGCTTTGATCAGACGCGGCAGGTGTTCGCCAACTTTCCCCGCACCAAAGCGTGCGATCAGAGTAAGTTTGCCCGCCTCGTTTTCAGGGTTCAATTTGGACATCAAGACCTTGAGGTCATCCGCCGTCGTTGTCGGACCACATTTCAGACCCACCGGGTTCAAAACGCCGCGTGCGAATTCAACATGCGCGCCATCCGGCTGACGGGTGCGGTCACCGATCCAGATCATGTGACCCGATCCGGCAAGCCATTTGCCAGAGGTCGAATCCTGACGTGTCAGCGCCTCTTCATATTCCAGCAGAAGCGATTCATGGCTGGTGTAAAAATCCACCGTTGCCAATGTGTGCGCGCGATCGCTGTCGACACCCGCTGCTTTCATGAAATCAAGCGTATCGCTGATGCGATTGGCCATATCACGGTACTTGGCCGCCTTTTCGCCTTCGGTGAAGCCCAACGTCCACTGGTGCACCTGATGCACATCCGCGTAGCCACCCGTCGAGAATGCGCGCAGCAGGTTCAGTGTGGCTGCCGCTTGCGTGTAGGCCTGAAGCATCTTGGCAGGGTCGGGAATCCGCGCTTCTGGCGTAAACGCCAGTTCGTTGATGATATCACCACGGTAGCTTGGCAGTTCCTGACCATCGATCACTTCGGTCGGTGCCGAGCGCGGCTTGGCAAATTGCCCCGCCATGCGACCCACTTTGACCACCGGCACCTTGGCACCAAAGGTCAGAACCATCGCCATCTGCAACATCACCTTGAAGGTGTCGCGAATGCTGTTTGCACTGAACTGGTCAAAGGCTTCGGCGCAATCGCCGCCCTGAAGCAAAAACGCTTCGCCGCGTGATGCCGCCCCCAGCTCTTTCTTCAGCTTGCGCGCTTCGCCTGCAAAAACCAGCGGCGGATATTTCGACAGCTGGGCTTCGACAGCCTCCAGCTTGGCCGCATCCGTATAGTCAGGCATCTGTACCCGCGGTTTCGCGCGCCAGCCTGATTTTTGCCACTCGGTCATCGTCTCTACTCCGGTAAATCCACGTAAGTTAGCGTTAGCGGCCCCGCTATACAGAAACCACTGCGGTCTGACCAGTAAGGAAATGCGGTCTAACGCTTGACCAAATGCGTCACTTCTGACCTTGTGACCTGCAACGTGCCGCAGAGCACATCCCAAGGTCACAACACCAATGCTACCGACTCGTCAGACCGTTGAACTTGATCATGTGCCAAGCCGCCCCCGGCGGTTTGTCTTTGTCCTTTTGCCCGAATTCACAATGCTTTGCTTTTCAGCTGCCGTCGAATCCCTTCGCATCGCGAACCGGATGGCGAACCGTCGGCTCTATGACTGGACAATCATTGGCGAAGGCGGAGAAGAGATCACCTGCTCGGCAGGCGTGTCGTTTCGCGTCGATTCCGATCTGATCGAACTGGCCCGCGATGATGTGGCGCTGCTGTGCGGCGGTATCGACGTGCAGAAAGCCACGACAAAGCGAGTCATCAACTGGCTCCGCCGAGAGGCCCGCCGCGGTTTGTCGATTGGCGGCTTGTGCACCGCTGCTTTTTCACTGGCCACCGCAGGCCTTTTGGATGGCAAACGCGCAACGATCCACTGGGAAAATCAGGACAGCTTCACCGAAGAATTCCCCGAGGTGACGCTGACCAAATCCATCTTTGTGGTTGACGGTAGCCGCATCACCACCGCTGGCGGCACCGCATCCGTGGATCTGATGCTCAAGATCATTGCCGATGATCACGGCGAAGAACTGGCAGGTGCCGTCGCTGACCAGTTGATCTACAACTCGATCCGCACCGATCAGGACACGCAGCGCCTGTCCGTACCGACCCGCATTGGCGTCCGCCATCCCAAGCTGTCCAAAGTCATCCAGATGATGGAACAGAATATCGAAGAGCCCATCAGCCCCTCGGTGCTTGCGCAGCAGGTGGGCATGTCCACACGACAGTTGGAACGCCTGTTCCGCCGCTACCTCAACCGCAGCCCCAAGCGATATTATATGGAATTGCGACTGCAAAAGGCGCGCAACCTTTTGATGCAGACAGATATGAGCGTGATCAATGTGGCCCTTGCCTGCGGCTTTGCCTCTCCCTCGCATTTCTCGAAATGCTATCGCGCGCATTACGAAACCACACCCTACCGCGAACGCGGAGCGCATGCGTCACGCCTGTCTGTCTGACGTCTGGCCTTCGGACGAAAACGTAAGTCGATTGATCAAGTGGCCTCCGTAGCCGGGCGGCGTTGCCATCATCGGCGTCTACACCATCGCGGTCACGTTGCTTCTATTCGCCTTCTGCAAGAGGGATGTCGGCATGCGGGTGTCAGAGGACAACGCGCACTCCCGTCTCGACAGGGTAACGCAGGCCCTGCGCGGGTGTGAGGTGCTGATCTGACACCCGCATGCCTCTGACCAAGGAGCCGCCCGCGCGAAGGCAAAACGAATCCCAACGCGTGTACGTTGTGTGGTGAAAAAACCGTGAATGTTGACACGATTTGATTGCCCCACCCACGCATTGCTTATATTTTGGGCATATTACAAACACTTTCGACCATCGCTTTTTACACCTCTTTTTTCGTGGGGAATTTTATGTCCTTCGCAGTTGTTTCTATTGTTCTCTCTATCATCCTCGTTGGCGCAACACTGGCCATGCAGGCACCGGCGAATGCCGTGCTTGCCCGCGCACTGGGCGACCCTGTTGCCGCAGCGGCGCTGTCTTTCGGCATCGGGTTTGTGGTCTTGACGGCCATTGCCCTGATGCGCGGCGGCGACGGTCCGAATTTCAGCGCCCTGCGATCAATCCCCTGGTGGGCGCTGTCCGGTGGCGCGCTTGGGGCGCTTTGGGTGCTGGCGGCCATCCTCGCGGTTCCGCGCCTTGGTGTTGTGACCATGTTCTCGGCCATGATCTTTGGTCAGCTCATCGCCGCGCTTTTGATCGACCGGATCGGCGGCTTCGGATTGCAACCCCGCGATCTGAACCCGACACGGCTGCTGGCGGTGGCACTGGTCGGGGTTGGCGTGGTCCTGTCACACCGGTGAGCGCACCCTTTCACCGACGAAACGGCAACTTGTGTCACCGCCGGTTGCAACGCCCCAGTTGCAAGTCAGTATCAACCGCAAATTCAAAGGCTTGAGCGAACCGACCCCGGCTTGTAAAGCACCCCAATCCAAAGGGGAACGCCATGTCCGCCGCGCTCAAACTCGCTCTGGGAAGCCTGCTTGTGGGCGTTGTTGTGCTGGGCCTCAAGTCGTTGGCATGGTGGATCACCGGATCTGTGGCGCTGTTGTCGGATGCGCTGGAAAGCACGGTGAACCTGACCACCGCCTTTGCCGCTTTGATCGCCATCCAAGTGGCGCAAAGACCTGCGGACGCAAACCATCCGTTCGGTCATCACAAGGCCGAGTTCTTCAGCGCAGTTCTGGAAGGGGTGATGATCATCATCGCCGCCTTGTTCATCCTGCGCGAAGCGTTTCAGGGGTTACTTGACCCGCAACCGCTCGACGCGCCGCTTGAAGGGCTGATGATCAACGCGGTCGCAACCGCCATCAACGCGTTTTGGGCGTTTGTCCTCGTCCGTCAGGGTCGACGTCTGAAGTCCCCTGCCCTTGTTGCGGATGGCAAACACCTTTGGACAGATGTGGTAACGTCGGTCGGTGTGGCGCTTGGCGTGTTTCTGGCACTGATCACAGGCTGGTGGCTGTTCGATCCGCTTATGGCGGCTTTGGTGGCCGTGAACATCCTGTGGTCAGGATCACGCGTGGTGAAAGAGTCGCTAAGCGGGTTGATGGACGAGGCCGTTCCCGAAGCCACCTTGGCCAAGATACGCGACATGATATCGGAGCAAGCAGAAGGCGCGGTCGAGGCGCATGATTTGCGCACACGCCATGCCGGACGGGTGACGTTTATAGAGTTCCACCTCGTGGTACCCGGCGACATGACCGTGTTCGACGCCCATGAAATCTGTGACCAGATCGAAGCCGCCATCGGCAAAGCCGTGCCCGACAGCCGTGTCACGATCCATGTTGAACCGGAGCACAAACAGAAACACACAGGGATTGTTTTGCTGAACTGATCCACACGGCTCTTCGGCCGGACGGTCATCGAACCGGAGCGGCAAGCCCTTTGCGTTTAAATGGCGTCACATTGCGCCGTTATTCCTTAAGGCACTGCCACACAAAAAAGACTCACATCTCATGGCTACCATCTTTGACCTCATCGAGGTCACCAATATCAGTTCCGACACCACATACTCGGCGGTTCAAGGCAACTACCTTGGCGTGGTCGACGGAATGGTATCGCCGGATCTGGATGATGGCGAATTCGACCTGAATGATCTCGTCACGATAGACAGCGTTGATTATGCCATCACGCGCATACAAGAACCTTCCAGTAGCGGCCGCATCACGCTCACGGATGGCACCAATCTCAGCTTTGACCCACAATCAGAAACGAACCTCGATGTTGTCTTTCTGACCGTGTCGGACGGCGTGGATAGCCGGTATTTCATCGTCCCGAACGACAGCTACGGTGACATGACGATCCGCGAGATCCGGACTGGAACGCTCACCGATGTCGCGGGCAGCGACTCGGCAATTGTATCAACCACGGACAACGCCGTTTCTGTCGTATGTTTCGCAAACGGCACCCTGATCGAATGTGGCGATGGCAGCCTCAAAGCTGTTGAAGACCTTCAGGTCGGAGACGTCGTCAATACGCTCGACCATGGCCCCCAGACACTCACCTGGACCGGATATCGCACTTTAAGTTCGGCACAAATCATTGGACAACCAGAACTGCGCCCAATCCGGATTTGCAAAGATGCACTTGGACCAAGCATGCCGGACCGCGATTTGTATCTGTCGCAAAACCATCGCGTTTTCGTGCGATCCCGTATCGCCAAGCGCATGTTTGACGTTGATGAAATCCTCGTTCCAGCCAAGAAGCTGGTCGGCATAGACGGGATCGCGGTCTCGCGATCTGTTTCTCCGATCAGCTACCATCACCTAATGTTGGATCGCCACGAGGTTGTCTTTGCAAATTCGGCGCCCTGCGAAAGCCTGTATCCGGGGCGGCAGGCGATGAAAATACTGCGCGACATCGCCAAGCTGGAAGACACACCTGTCGAGGCGACGGCAGACGTTTCGCCGTGGTTTCCACCTGCACGCCTCATCGCTGACGGTCAAAAAGCATGGACGCTGGCAAAGCGGCACATAAAGAACAACCAAAACCTTATCAGATCGTCGGACCCGTTCCAGCCATCACGTCCCCCGCGCGCGCCCAAGGACTGATCCGTCGCTGCTGCTCAGCTTGGCACAGATCGCGACAAGGATACCGGCCCTTACGATCCCACGTCAGACAAACGATACAACGCCCCGTTTCCGACGCTCAGGAACCATAGAACGCCGTTCGGGCCCTGCCTGATATCCCGAACACGTTGGGTGCTGTCCCCCTGAATTTGCTCAACCTCGCGCAGCGGTGACCCTGCGAGCCGCGCGATGTAGTCAAACTTGAGAGACCCCACGAACATATCGCCGTTCCACGACGCAATCGAACCATCATTGTAAAACGCCATCCCCGACGGAGCGATGGACGGATCCCAATAGGTCAACGGTTGCTGCATCCCCTCTTTCGCCGTGCCCTCACCGATTGAACGGCCCGAGTAATGTTTTCCGTAAGCGATCACCGGCCAACCGAAATTGGCACCTTTGACAATCCGGTTCACTTCGTCACCACCACGCGCGCCGTGTTCATTGACCCAAAGCTGACCGGACGCGTCAAAGGCCGCACCCTGAGGGTTGCGGTGGCCGTAAGACCAGATTTCAGGCTGCACACCGTCTGTGTTCACAAAGGGATTGTCCGCAGGCACAGCGCCATCCTTGGTGATGCGCAGAACAGATCCGTTGTGAAGACTGCGATCCTGTGCAGACGGTCGGTCGCCCCGATCGCCAACGGTCAGGAAAAGTGTTCCGTCCGGAGCCTCGACGATCCGCGATCCGAAATGCCGCCCGCCGCTGGAGCCGCGGGCGATTTCAAAGATCGTCTCGTGATCACTGAGTGCGGTTCCCTCCGCGTTCAGAACTGCCTTCGTCACCGCCGTGCCGCTACCACGCCCTTGCCATTTGGCGTGGGTGAAAAACAGCGTTCTGGACTGGGCGAAATCACGCGGCACCAAGACGTCCAGCAATCCGCCCTGCCCGTCCAAAAAGACCTCTGGCGGATTGTCCAACGTGACCACACCATCACCCGGTGTCACCAGCAGAACGTCACCTTCGCGCTCCGTCAGCACGATTTTACCATCCGGTAAAAATCCGAACGCCCATGGTGTGTCCAACCCGGTCACAACTGCCGAGGCCTGGACCACACCAGCATCGGTTTGAAGACGTTCGGTCGTGACCTGCGCCATCACAGGCGCGCTGGTGACAAGCAAAGTCAGGGATAGCGTCAAACGGCGCAGCATCGTCATTGGTCACACCTCCGTAGCGTTCAGGTTGCATTGAAATATGTGCGTGCCTTCCCCGACGACAAGCGCACCAACAAAGACGTGAGCGGTGATGCCAGCCACGAAAAAGATTACCGGCGCCCAAATGAACACCTCTAAGCCATTGAAAACAATTCATTCAACGGAATAGCCGACTCATACGATGGGTCTTTTCTTTTCGCCAGCATCTGAATATCGTTTGCGCCAGAACATCGCGATGTTCCAACACGGGAGTGAAAAATATGAAAAAGTTTCTGACAGCCACAGCGGCTGGCGCGTTGATGGCCGGATCTGCCTTTGCAGCCAGCCATTCCGACGAGATCAAAATGGGGATCATCCTTGGCTTTACCGGCCCGATTGAATCCCTGACACCGGCCATGGCTGCAGGCGCCGAAATGGCGATCAACGAAGTGTCCGAAAGCGGCAAGCTTCTTGGCGGCGCACCTGTATCGGCAGTCCGTGCGGATTCAACCTGCGTTGACAGCGCTGCCGCGACCGCTGCTGCGGAACGTCTGATCACAAGCGATGGCATCAGCGCCATGATGGGCCCTGATTGCTCGGGTGTGACTGGTGCGGTTCTCGCGAACGTATCTGTGCCCAACGGTATGGTCATGATCTCGCCGTCTGCCACCTCGCCTGCGCTTTCGGCTGCCGAAGACAACGGCCTGTTCTTCCGCACTGCGCCATCCGATGCGCGTCAGGGTGAAGTCCTTGCGACCATCATGATCGAAAAAGGTGTCACCAGCGCGGCTGTGACTTACACCAACAACGATTACGGCAAAGGGTTTGCCGATGCGTTTCAGGCTGCCTACGAAGCGGCTGGTGGGTCGGTGACCCTGTCGGCACCGCACGAAGACGGCAAAGCGGATTATTCCGCAGAAGTCGGTGCATTGGCATCCGCCGGTGGTGACGCATTGGTCGTTCTGGGTTACGTCGATCAAGGTGGCGCAGGCGTCATTCAGGGGGCATTGGACACCGGGGCATTCGATATGTTCGCCATGGGTGACGGCATGATTGGCGACTCGCTCGCCGAGCGGTTTGGCGACGATATTGCTGGCATGATCGGTACCGCACCTGGCTCCGACAACGAAGGCGGTGCGATGTTCGCTGAAATGGCGACCGCTGCAGGCATCGACGGCACCTCGGTTTATGCGGGTGAATCCTATGACGCAGCCGCTCTTATGCTGCTGGCAATGGCTGCCGCAGGATCGAAAGAGCCGGGCGATTACCAGTCGAAAATCTTCGAGATTGCAAACGCACCAGGCGAACAGATCCTGCCCGGCGAACTGGGCAAGGCGATCGACATCCTCGCGGCTGGCGGCGACGTTGACTACCAAGGCGCCACTGGCGTCGAACTGGTCGAGCCGGGTGAAGCGGCAGGCTCTTACGCAGAGTTTACCGTCGAGAATGGCGCACTCAAGGTTGTCGGATACCGCTAAGCCGGTTACGGAACACAACACCAAGCGGCGCGGGAATTTTCTCGCGCCGTTTCAGTATAAAAGGCGGGATCGAAACCTCGCCACAGGGATATACGATGATCGAGGTTAAAAACCTGCACCGCCATTTCGGCGGTTTCCGCGCGGTTGACGGTGCGACGCTCGAGATCGAGACCGGATCGATCACCGGGTTGGTCGGCCCAAACGGAGCCGGAAAAACAACACTTTTCAATGTGGTAGCGGGCGTTCTTCCACCAACGTCTGGTCAGGTGTTTATGGCTGGTGAGGACATCACAGGCCTGCCACCGCACACGCTTTTTCACAAAGGCTTGCTGCGCACGTTTCAGATCGCGCACGAGTTCAGTTCCATGTCGTGCCGCGAGAACCTGATGATGGTACCGGGCAATCAGACGGGTGAAACACTTTGGAATACATGGTTCGGGCGCAAACGCATTGCCGACGAGGAACGCGCTTTGCGGGCCAAGGCGGACGAGGTGCTGGAATTCCTGACCATCGAACATTTGGCCGATCATAAGGCCGGACAGGTTTCGGGTGGTCAGAAAAAGCTATTGGAGCTGGGCCGGACCATGATGGTGGACGCACGTATCGTCTTTCTGGACGAGGTCGGTGCCGGGGTGAACCGCACCCTGCTCAATACCATTGGGGACGCGATCATCCGGCTCAACAAAGAACGCGGCTACACGTTCTGCATGATCGAGCATGACATGGATTTCATTGGCCGGCTCTGTGATCCGGTGATCGTGATGGCAGAGGGCAAAGTCCTGTCAAAAGGCACCATCGACGAGATCAAGGCCGACGAGCGCGTCATCGAAGCCTATCTCGGCACCGGGCTCAAGAACAAGGAAGCGGTGGGATGAGCGGCAACCCATATCAGGACGACCGCGGCAACAAGGACGCGTCGATCACCAACCCACACGGGCACGGCACGCTCACCGCATCCGGCACGCAAGAGCGGCCCATGCCGGGCAAGGATGGCCCCTTCCTGATTGGTGAAACCATGACGGGCGGTTATGGCAAAACCGGCCCCGATATCCTGCACGGCTGCACCATTGCCGTTGAGAAAGGCGAGATCGCGGTGATCGTCGGCCCCAACGGGGCGGGCAAATCCACCGCGATGAAAGCGGTGTTCGGAATGCTGGACCTGCGCGAAGGGCGCGTCTTGCTGGACGGTCAGGATATCACGGAACTCACGCCGCAAGCGCGGGTGCGCAATGGCATGGGGTTTGTGCCCCAGACCTCGAACATCTTTACGTCTATGACCGTCGAGGAAAATCTCGAGATGGGCGCCTTTATCCGCGAGGACGATTTTCGCAGCACAATGGAGCAGGTATACGACCTGTTCCCGATCCTGCGCGAGAAACGCAATCAAGCCGCGGGCGAGTTGTCCGGTGGCCAACGCCAGCAGGTCGCGGTCGGCCGCGCATTGATGACACAACCCAAAGTGCTGATGCTGGATGAACCGACTGCGGGCGTGTCGCCTATTGTCATGGATGAATTGTTCGACCGGATCATCGAAGTGGCGCGCACAGGTATTTCGATCCTGATGGTCGAACAGAACGCCCGCCAAGCGCTTGAAATTGCGGACAAAGGCTATGTCCTTGTGCAGGGGGCGAACGGCTATTCGGGAACCGGCAAGGATTTGCTGGCAGACCCGGATGTGCGCCGGTCTTTCCTTGGCGGATGACGGGGGCGCGCGTGGAGATGTGGAATTTGCGTATTTTTAAAGAGAAGAAGCCGGCGATGGTTTTGGCCCTGATGCTGCTCGGCACTCCGGCGGCGGCGCAAGAGGCGGTGTGTTCCTTTTCGCTTGAGTGTTTTGAAAGCGAAACCTGTGCCGAAACAGCGTTCGAGATCACGCTCAACACAAAACAGGCGGATGCGGATGATTTTCAGATCACCACGGATGCGGAGACAGTGACCGGCAAGGGCCGCATGACAGAAGCAGGCGGGTTTCTGTTTCAGGGCGACAATGCAAACGGTGCGGCGCTCTTGACGGTCGGCGCACAAGGCGCGGCCCGATACTCGGTGCAGTATTTTGAAGGTCCGATGGTGATTACCTATCACGGACAATGCGGAGAGTTTTCCTGATGGATCTTCTCAATGGAGTGGTCGCGCTGGCCAATTTCGTGCTGATCCCGGCGATCGCCTATGGCAGCCAGCTCGCGCTGGGTGCCTTGGGCGTGACACTGATTTACGGCATCCTGCGGTTTTCCAATTTCGCCCATGGCGACACGATGGCGGTCGGGACAATGTTCACCGTGCTGGCCACATGGGCGCTACAGGCCGTGGGTGTCAGTTTTGGCCCCCTGCCCACGGCGCTGCTCGCCATCCCTGTCGGTATTCTGGGTGCGACGGCATTGGTTCTGCTGACCGATAAATATGTCTACAAATTCTACCGCGCCCAAAAAGCCAAACCGGTGATCCTGGTGATTGTGTCGATGGGCGTAATGTTCATATATAACGGCTTTACCCGCATCATCATCGGGCCGGATGATTACCGCTTCGCCGATGGCGAACGCTTTGTTATTTCAGCCCGTGATTTCAAAGCGATGACCGGGCTTGCCGAAGGTCTTGCCATCCGCACGACGCAGGTCATCACCGTGGTGACCGCTGTGCTTGTGGTTGCGGCATTGTTCTGGTTTCTGAACAAGACACGCACCGGCAAATCCATGCGCGCGTTTTCTGACAACGAGGATCTGGCGCTTTTGTCGGGCATCAACCCGGAGCGCGTGGTCATTGTCACATGGCTGATCGTCGCGTCTTTGGCGACCGTTGCCGGCGTTCTTTACGGGCTGGACAAGTCGTTCAAAGCCTTCACCTATTTCCAGCTTTTGCTGCCGATCTTTGCCGCTGCCATTGTCGGCGGGCTTGGCAATCCGCTGGGCGCCATCGCTGGTGGTTTTGTCATCGCATTTTCAGAAGTCGGGATCACCTATGCGTGGAAGAAGGTGTTGGTCTACTTGATGCCTCCGGCGCTTGAGCCAGAAGGATTGGTGCAGATCCTGAGCACCGAATACAAATTCGCGGTCAGCTTTGTGATCCTTGTGATCGTGCTGTTGTTCCGACCGACCGGTCTTTTCCGGGGGAAATCGCTATGAGAACTGTTGTGCTTTTCGCCTTGGTGGCGTGCCTCATTCTGGGGACCGGCATTCTGCAAAGCTGGAACTCGGCTTTGTTGATCCTGAATATGGGACTGATCAGTGCCGTGATGGCATTGGGCGTGAACCTGCAATGGGGCCTCGCGGGGCTGTTCAATGTCGGGGTTATGGGCTTTGTCGCATTGGGCGGTCTGGCGGTTGTTCTGATCTCGATGCCACCTGTGGGCGCCGCCTGGCAAGCCGGTGGTGGCAATATCCTGTTGGGTCTTGTGCTGGGCGCCGCAACCATTGTTGCGGCCGTGCTGGTGTGGTCACGCACCCGCGGCAAACTGCGTGGCTGGGCGACGGCTGCGGTGCTGCTTGTGGGCATGGTGATCTACCGCATGGTGCTGGATCCGGCGGTTGACGCGGTTGAGGCTGTTGATCCGGCGCTTGCCGGATATTTGGGGGGGCTTGGTCTGCCGGTGCTTCTGGCATGGCCGGTGGGTGGCATTCTGGCTGCCGGTGCGGCCTATGTCATCGGCAAGACAGCGCTGGGCCTGCGGTCGGACTATCTGGCCATTGCAACGCTGGGTATTGCCGAGATCATCATTGCAATCCTCAAAAACGAGGGCTGGCTGGCGCGCGGCGTGAAAAACGTCATCGGCCTGCCCCGCCCTGTGCCCTATGAGGTCGATCTGCAAAACGATCCGGCCTTTGTTGAACGCGCAGCCGGGTTCGGGCTGGACGGCACAACGGCATCGACCCTGTACGTCAAGCTGGAATACGGCGTGTTGTTCGCCATCGTTCTGATCATTCTTTTGGTGTTGTCACAGCTTGCGTTGAACAGCCCGTGGGGCCGGATGATGCGCGCCATCCGCGACAATGAAACTGCAGCCCGCGCCATGGGCAAGGACGTGACCGCACGGCATTTGCAGGTGTTCATCCTCGGCTCGGCAATTTGCGGCATCGCGGGTGCGATGATGACCACGTTGGACGGTCAGTTGACGCCCGGCAGCTATCAGCCGCTGCGGTATACCTTTCTGATCTGGGTGATGGTGATTGTCGGAGGGTCGGGCAACAACCTTGGCGCTGTGCTGGGCGGGTTCCTGATCTGGTTCCTTTGGGTTCAAGTTGAACCGATGGGCCATCTTCTTATGACGGGGATCACTGCAGGTCTGTCCGAAGGGTCGTGGCTCAAGGCGCATCTTATGGACAGCGTGCAACATATGCGTCTGCTGACCATGGGGATTATTCTGCTTTTGGTGCTCAGATTGAACCCACGAGGCCTCTTGCCAGAGCGGTGATCCACCACGCACACGTATGAGACCTTTCGGCAAGTGACGGCGCGATGCAAATTGCCTAATCTTTAGGGACATGGCAGGTGTTCGCCGCGTCTGCCGCAAGGACGACAAAAGTGAGCAGAATGATGCGAGACACACCCACAGCAGCGCTGACCGCATTGGTGGTGGACGACCACCCGCTTTTCTGTGACGCGTTGATGCTGACGCTCAGGTCGATTGCAGATTTCTCCGAGATACAGACGGCGGGTACGCTGGATGCGTCCCTGGACAAGGTGAATGCCGAGGGCGAATTCGACCTGATCCTGCTGGACCTGAACCTGCCGGATGTGAACGGCCTTGATGGCCTGGTGCGGTTGCGCACGGCGGCCCCGAAATCAACCATCCTCATAGTGTCGTCGATGGCGGACAACCGGATGATAAGCCATGCGCTCAAGGCCGGCGCCAACGGATTTGTGCCGAAACATTCGCAGCGTGCAGTGTTTCGCAAAGCGTTCGATGCCGTGCGCGAAGGCAAGTCCTTTGTGCCAGACGGCTACATCGACCCGCAGGGACAGGACAGCAATCGCGATGCTCCGGAAGAGGCCCTTTCGCGACTCGCGTCTCTTACCAATCAGCAGGCGCGCATCCTAAACCTGATTTGCGAAGGCAAGCTGAACAAGCAAATTGCCTTTGATCTTTCGATCGCGGAAACCACCGTAAAAGCCCATGTCACAGCCATCATGCGCAAGCTGGGTGTCCACAGCCGGACACAAGCGGTACTGATCGCACAAGAGGCCCGCTTCAACCGAGTCTTGCCAAGCGACGTCTGATGCCCCTATCATCTTTGATAGCCAGCACTTGGGAACCAAAGAGTGGAAGGAAGCAGGGTTTTTCCTGAGACCATACGTTCTGAGACCGCCGAAGAGGTTATCGCAGTGGCGCAAGTGTGCTGTGATGACACGGACTCTGCAGACCAAATAGCCAAACAACTTGGATCGGGACCATTCGAGCTTGTTTGTCTGTTTGTGTCTCCAGAGGCCGATTTCAGCGCTTTGGTCGATGCAACTGCGTGCCGCTTTGGTGACGCGGATGTTGTGGCGTGCACCACCGCCGGGGAAATTGGTCGGGCCGGCTACGAGGAAGATCAGATCATTGCAGTAGCCTTTCGCAAAGATCACTTTAAAGCCCTCACCTATGCTATTGTAGACCTTGATGAAATTGAAGAGCAGTCGATCGCGGATCAATTGATCGAGGCGCGTTTGTCATTGACGCAAAAAACGCCGGACTGGACGTCGGAATTTGCCTTTCTGATGATCGACGGACTGAGCCTGCGCGAAGAACAACTGACGGCGTTTTTATCCGCCGGATTAGGTCCGACACCTCTGTTTGGCGGCTCGTCCGGGGATGGCACACGATTTGGCGAAACATGGCTGGCGCATAATGGCGACGTCATGAAAAACGCAGCCATCGTCGTGGTGGTGCGGTGCGACAGACCGGTGCGCGTCTTCAGCCTCGACCATCTGGTTCCGACCGATCAGCGCATGGTCGTGACATCAGCCAGCCCGGACGCGCGCATTGTGCATGAGATCAACGCCGAGCCTGCAGCCTTGGAATATGCGCGGCTTCTGGGGTTGGACCCGCATCAACTTGATCAATTTACCTTTGCTGAGCACCCGGTTGTTGTCCGGCTTGGGGATGCGCATCACGTAAGGGCCATCCAGCAGGTCAAAGAGAACCACGATCTGGTTTTCTTTTCCGCCATCAACGAAGGCATGGTTCTGACACTGGCCACTCATGACGATATCGTGGCGCATCTCGACAAAGGCCTGGGCGATTTGGCCAAACTTGGAAAGCCCGAATTTATCTTGGGTTGCGATTGTATCTTGCGCAGGATCGAGGCCGGACGGATGCAAAAGACGCGCGCCGTTTCCGATGTGCTCAGCGCTCATAACGTGGTTGGTTTTTCCACGTATGGCGAACAGATTGGCGGGCTGCATGTGAACCAGACCCTGACGGGTGTGGCGATCTACCCGCCACTTAACGACGAGGCGACCCGTGTCTCTGATTGACCCAAACGATAGCCTAGAACGCCAAAACGAAAAACTTCTCAAAATCGCCGACAGCCTTATGCGGCGCGTGGAATACGGCACATCGCAATCCGGTGCCGCCTATGCGCAATTTGAACGCGCGGCACTGCTGGAAAAGCGCGTCCGCGAACGCACGCTCGAACTCGAACGCACGCTTGATCTGCTGCACGATGCCAATGCGCAGTTGGGCCGGGCGAACGAAGAAACCGAAGCCGCCCGCCGCAACCTTGCCGATGCGATTGAAACCATCTCGGAAGGTTTTGCGCTGTTCGATCCCCATGATGATCTGGTCATGTGCAATTCGCGCTTTTGCCGGGACTTTCGCGACACTGCCGATTATCTGAAACCGGGACTGCCGTTTGACAGCTATGTCGATAAGGTCAGCCGGTCGGCGTATCTGCAAATGCCGGAACATCAGGACCGCGAAACCTGGGCCAAGCTGCGCCGCAAGCGCCACAAAGACCGACGCGTGATGTTCAATGTGCAATTGACCCACGATCGCTGGATGCAAGTGTCGGAACACCGGACCGCCAATGGGGGTACTGTGGTGCTCCAGACTGACATCACCGACATCATGCGGGTCGAGCGTCAGGAACAAGCCAAGCTGCGGGACAAACAAACCCGCATGATCCGCGCCACATTGGACCACCTGAACCAAGGCGTGTGCATTTTCGATGAAAACGCGCGACTGGTCGGCTGGAACCAAAAGCTGGGCAGCCTTTTGTCGATACCGGCCCGGCGGTTGCGCATCGGTGCTGCGTTTATTGGTCTGCTTGATGATCTGGATGACGAGTTTCAGTTCACACGCGGCATTGATCGCGCATCATTCCGCAAATGGGCGCTGTCAGAAGGGCTGCGCCAACCCGTGTCCTTTGAGGTGCAGCGCGGCGATCACACGGTGCTGCATATCTTTGGCCGCGCCATGCCTGACCGCGGGTTTGTGATTTCCTGCACCGATGTGACAGCAGAACGCGAAGCCGCGCAAAAGCTCTATGAACTGAATGAAATCCTTGAACAACGTGTGATGGAACGCACGCTTGAGCTGGAAGATGCACTAAGCGCCGCCGAACGCGCCAATGCATCGAAATCCCGTTTTGTGGCTGCGGCCAGTCACGACCTTCTGCAGCCCTTGTCCGCCGCCAAACTGTTTATGGCCTCCTTGTCGGACAAGATCGAAACACCGAACGAACAAGCGGTCCTGTCCAAAGCCGAAACCGCCTTGGGCGCCGCCGAGCAGATCATCGACGCGTTGCTCAACATCTCGAAACTGGAATCCGACGGTCTGAGCTTTGATATACGCCCGGTTGCCCTGCGCGAGATCTTTGACCCCTTGCGCGACGAGATGGAAATGATGGCGGCGCAAAAAGGTCTGATCCTGCGCATCATCGACAGTTCACATGTCGTCGAGTCCGATCCGTCCTATCTGCGGCGGATCGTGCAAAACCTTCTCACCAACGCGATCCGCTATACCGATACGGGCCGTGTGGTCGTCGGCGCACGGCGCAACGGCGATTCCGCGCGGATTGAGGTCTGGGACACAGGACCCGGCATTGCCGAACAGGACCAGAACTCCATTTTCGAAGAGTTCCGACGTCTCGACACCAAAGCCAGCAACAATGACGGTCTGGGCTTGGGCCTTGCGATCGTGGAACGTGCCTGCGCACGCTTGGGGCATCCTTTGGGGCTTTGGTCCGAACCGGGGCGTGGCTCCTGCTTTATGCTGAACGTTGCACTTGCCCGCCAAACGCAACCCAACGCACCGGTGAAATCGCGCCCGTCTTCGGCAATGAACATGTTAAAATCCGGCTTGATCGTCCTGCTGGTTGAAAACGATCCGCAATTGCGCCGCGCTATGTCGATCCTGATCGAAAGCTGGGGCGTCAGCGTTATCGAAAGTGAAGATGCGGAAAGCGCGCTTGATCTGATGGAGGATCTGCAGATCACACCAGACGCGCTGCTTTTGGATTACCAGTTGGGTGACGGTGCCAATGGGACCGAGTTGTACCAAGAGCTTAGCCGCCGGTTGGGCCGCCTGCCCTGTGCTATTGTCTCGGCTGAACGGTCTGCCAAATTGCGGCAGGAAACCAAACGGCTGGAGATTGAATTGCTGCTCAAACCGCTGGACCGGACAAAGCTGATCGAGTTTCTGCATGCCGCTGCGCGCGCAATCGCAATCTAGGCTTACTCGGCCACCTTTTTTTCCGACATGGCCTCTGGTGACACAAGGTAATCTTTGACGCGTTCGGCAATCGGCTCGGGCCATCGCCGTGTGCGCAGGGCAATCGCCTCGGTCAAAACCAGCGTACCGGTCACAGACACGCGCGTCTCTGCCCCGGTTGTCGCACTCAGTTCCAACCACATACTGCTGCGGCGCAGTTCGCGGACCGACAGTCGCCACTTCAAACGGTCGCCCAACCGACTGGGCGCCGGAAACTCTGCGCTGACATTGACAAACGGCAATGACAAGCCGTCGCTTCCTTGGATCTGGCTCATCGGCCAATCCAGCGCTTCATCAAGCCAATTCTCGATGACGGTGTGCACCATGTCAAAATATCGGGGCAGGAAAACGATGCCCGAGCTTTCGCAATCGCGCAGCATGACATCATGAACAAATTGATATGCCGGCATTCCGGAGGGTCCTGTTGTACTCGTCTCTTCGTGTAACGACCGGCACACGGCCCACACGGTATCCCACTGTATTCCAGAGAAATGATGAAGTTTTCAACGTTTTTTCTGCGTCCTGCACGATATAACGCCACGACCAAAGTCGTAGCACAACGGTTTGCCGCCCGGTTTCAACGTGCAATCACGATGTCAGCCTGTAGACCGCCCATTGAATCACTTTTGCCCAGACGTAAGACACCACCATGCGCGCGCGCGATATCGGCGGCAATCGCAAGACCCAAACCGACACCGGATCCTTTGTCCTGATTGCGCGCCGGATCCAGCCGGACAAACGGGCGCAATGCCGCTTCGCGTTGATCCGGCGCAATGCCAGGCCCATCGTCTTCGACCCGAATACGCAAAGACTTTTCCGTCAACGTCACGGACACGCCGCAATGATGGCCATACCGTTCCGCGTTGCCAATCAGATTTTCAATGGCCCGTCGCATTGCAATCGGCCGCAGCATGACGCGCCCTTCACCGACAGTTTCGACAACACGAACCGGCGTTCCCGAACGGGCGCAATCATCGACAACCGCCTGAACAAACGTGGGGAATTCTGTTGGTTCGGGTTGCGCGCTATCGGCATTGCCACGCGCAAAGTCCAGAAACGCATCGATCAGTTTTTGCATCTCGTCGATGTCACGCTCAAGCGGCTCGCGCTCCTCATCAGACAACATCGACACGGCCAAACGCAGCCGCGTCAACGGCGTGCGCAGATCATGGCTGACACCTGACAGCATCATCGTACGCTGTTCAATCTGGCGTTCGATCCGCGCGCGCATGTCCAGAAACGCATGGCCGGCTGCCCGCACCTCAACCGCGCCTGACGGCGAATACGGAACGTGTCGCCCGCGTCCGAACGCTTCGGCCGCCTGCGCCAGGCGGGTGATCGGTCGCAACTGGTTGCGCAGATACAAATACGCAATCAGCGTCATCAGGCCACCGAAAACCACCATATTCACAAGCAACTGATGCGGGTTTGCCGCCGAGGCACGCTCGCGGGCAAATTCGATCTTCTTAAGAGGCTGGTCCCCCCGCTGCACCCAAACGAAAACGGTCCAGTCATCGACCAGATGCGCACGCTCGAATCCGATCACATGCCCCCGCAATGTTCGGATCAGGACAATGCCGGAAAAATCATACCAGCGCCGCAAATCCGTTTTGGGAAGGTCGTCAGCCGACGTCGGCAGAAAATCAAGGTTCAAGCCGCGTGCAATCGCGGAATTATCCAGATTGCGCGGATCAAGCGTGGTATTGATCTGACGCGCAATCTCGCGGCTCATCTGTTCGGTCACACCTTCGAAGTGACGTTGAATGAACACCACCGAAACGACCAATTGCAGCGTCACAACCGGCAGAACAAGGATCAGCGCCGCACGCCCGTAGAGCCCGCGTGGCATGTAGCGTTTAAGCCAGTCAAATCTCATGTCGTCACGCTACTCCACCGGTTTAGAAAACGGAATGTCCCGCAGCGACAGGGATTGCAATTCTACGCGCCGACTGATGCTGTTGTTTCCATGATACAAGATCCGCAACCCGATTTCCGCCCTGTCCCCGGAGAGGCCGAAACGCTGGCTCCGGGCCTGCGTCGTGTGCTGGCACCGAATCCGTCACCGATGACGTTTCGCGGCACCAACACCTATCTGATCGGAGACGGTGATCTGGCAATCATCGATCCTGGACCGGACAGTGAAATTCACTTGAGCTCTCTCTTGCAAGCCATTGGTTCGGATCACGTTTCGGCAATACTGGTGACGCATGCGCATGTCGACCATTCGCCACTTGCCAAAGCTCTGTCTCAACAGGTTGACGCCCCTGTCTATGCCTTCTCTGACGCACAGGGCGGCCGCAGTGCGGTGATGCAGCAACTCGCCCGATCCGGTTTGGTCGGCGGCGGCGAAGGTGTGGATAAAAGCTTTGCTCCGGACATCACTCTGGCGGATGGCGACGTGGTGACGGGTCGCGGTTGGAGGCTTCGCGCGCTTCACACCCCCGGCCATTTTGGAAATCATCTGAGTTTTGCGTGGGACGACACCCTGTTTTGCGGTGACCTTGTTATGGGCTGGGCCAGTTCACTGGTGTCGCCCCCCGACGGAGATCTCACGGATTTCATGGCATCTTGCCACCGGTTACAAAACAAGGGCTGGTCGGTTTTTCATTCCGGCCACGGTGCGCCGATCACCGATCCATCCGAACGGCTCGAGTGGTTGATTGCGCATCGGCTGTCGCGGGAATCTGCGGTGCTCACCGCTTTGCGCGACGGCCCAGCCACCAGCGCAACCCTCGCCGCCCGCATCTACACCGAAACGCCCGCCGCGCTCTTACCAGCAGCCACCCGCAATGTTTTAGCACATCTTATTGATTTACATCGAAAAAACATCGTCACGCCTATCGACGAGTTACATGCAGATGCCGAATTCAGATTGATCTGACGCTGAACGCATTTTTTTCCAAAAACCCTCTGGACGCGGTCCGACACTGTTGCTAAACCCCGCTTCGTGTTCCGGCGTAGCTCAGCGGTAGAGCAGTTGACTGTTAATCAATTGGTCGTAGGTTCGATCCCTACCGCCGGAGCCAAAAATCCAAAAGATTTTAGCTACTTACCTGATGTCGCTTCATGCGGCCCCTCGGGTGTGGGCCGTGTTCATGCGCCGTTATACGGGCTCTGAACATCCACGACATGGTTCGCGGCGTCCCAGCATCAGACGCTGCCAAAGAACCAACCGGTCTTTAGCAGTGTTTGTGAAAAGCGGCTGCGCCGAACGCTGGTTTCGTGCCGCCGTTTTTATGCGTCAGGCCGCGTGTCGCCCCAAAACCCGCAGGTGTTCAGAGCCGACAAGTTCTACTGGCTCTCAGGGCATGTTTGAACCAGCCCCGAACACGCGCGCGTCACAGTACCGTCGCTAGAGCTGCTGGACGTCGGGAAGACAAGCGTCGGCATGTCAGGAAACGCCGCCACCGAAGACCCCCAAACAAGGGACACCAAAAGAGCGGTCGTCGAAAGGGGGATGAAAAACGGTGAAAAACACGTATGCATTGAAAACCTCAAATCTAAAAAAACGCCCAATTAATATCACGCCGGCATGTGTTGACCTAGCGTAAACAATCCATCCTTTAAAAAAGTGGTCCCTTTTGAGCCCGTCAGGCGTGACATGTCGCAGTTTTGTGCACGAATGTCGTCCGTAACAACCAAATGCGCCGGCTCTGCGCACAAACTGAGGAGACGCGCCCAAGTCTTGCAACGCATTCACACTCCCGCGGAGCCTTCATGTCGAACGATCCTCTTCTGCAGCCCTACCAGCTCAAGCATTTGACGCTGCGCAACCGCATCATGACGACCAGCCACGAACCGGCCTACCCCGAAGACGGCATGCCCACAGAGCGATATACCGCCTATCACGCAGAACGGGCCAAGGCCGGTGTCGCGCTGGCCATGACTGCAGGATCGGCGACGGTGTCACAAGACAGCCCGCCCGTGTTCAACAATATCCTCGCCTACAAAGACGAGGTGGTGCCCTGGATCAAACACCTGACCGATGCCTGCCACGATCATGGGTGCGCGGTGATGATCCAGCTAACCCACCTTGGTCGCCGGACGACATGGAACAAGGGCGATTGGCTGCCGTCGGTGTCCTCGTCCAAACATCGCGAACCCGCGCACCGCGCCTTTCCCAAGCTGGCCGAGGATTGGGACATCGAGCGGATCATTACCGATTTCGCCGACGCGACCGAACGGATGAAAGCGGGTGGAATGGACGGCATCGAATTGCAGGTCTACGGCCACCTGCTGGATCAGTTTTGGTCGCCTTTGACCAATGATCTTGAGGGCCCTTATGGCGGCCAGACGCTGGACAGCCGAATGAAGCTGCTGATGGACGTGCTGACCGGTGTCCGTAAACGCGTGGGCGACGAATTCATTATCGGACTGCGCTACACAGCCGACGAGGCCGAAGCCG
Source organism: Marivita sp. (assembly GCA_043585115.1). Classification (GTDB taxonomy): domain Bacteria; phylum Pseudomonadota; class Alphaproteobacteria; order Rhodobacterales; family Rhodobacteraceae; genus Marivita. Next base: position 295,354 of record CP121326.1, on the reverse strand, counting down.
GTGGCATCGGACCAGAAGAAGGCATCGAGATTTCCAAAAAGCTGGCCGCGACCGGCATGGTGGATTTCCTGAACGTTATCAGGGGGCGTGTGCACACCGATCCCGCAATGACCGATGTGATCCCCGTGCAGGGCATGAAAAGCGCACCTCATCTGGACTTTGCCGGTTCCGTGCGTGCCGCGACCGGCATGCCCACATTTCACGCATCCCGTATCCCGGATGTCGCCACGGCCCGCCATGCCATTGAGGCAGGGTTGCTTGACATGGTCGGCATGACACGCGCGCATATGGCCGACCCGCATATCGTGAAAAAGATCACCGAGGGCCGAGAAGACGACATCCGGCCCTGCGTTGGTGCCACCTATTGTCTCGATCGTATCTATCAGGCGGGTGAAGCGCTTTGCATCCACAACGCCGCCACAGGTCGCGAATTGACCATGCCGCACGAAATCACACCTGCGACAGCGGTCAGGAAGGTGGTGATTGTCGGCGCTGGCCCCGCCGGGCTTGAAGCGGCGCGTGTTGCGGCGGAACGCGGACACGATGTGACCGTGTTCGAGGCGCAACCCGATCCCGGAGGCCAAGTGCGGCTCACCGCACTAAACCCGCGCCGCCGCGAGATGATCAGCATCATCGACTGGCGCATGGCCCAATGCGCCGCACGCGATGTTGAGTTCCGCTTCAACACTTGGGCCGAAGCCGAAGATATCACCGCACTGAACCCGGATGTTGTGATCGTCGCGACCGGAGGCTTGCCCAATACCGAGCTTTTCGAACAGGGACGGGATCATGAGCTGGTCATCAGCGCATGGGATATCATCGCAGGAGATGTGAAACCGGGGCAAAACGTGCTGATCTATGATGAAAGCGGCGACCACCCCGCTTTGATGGCGGCCGAAGTCGCCGCCAATGCAGGAAGCACAGTCGAGGTGATGACCCCGGATCGCACCTTTGCGCCCGAGATCATGGGCATGAACCTCGTGCCCTATATGCGCGCGCTACAGGACAAGGATGTGACGTTCACCGTCACCCGTCGCCTGACGGATGTGCAACGTGATGGCAACCGGCTCAAGGCGGTCATCGGCACCGATTACAGCGATTATACGCGTGAAAAGACCTATGATCAGGTTGTGGTGAATTACGGAACGATGCCGCTGGACGACCTTTATTTCGACCTCAAACCACTATCGTCGAATGGCGGTGCCGTGGATTATGACGCGTTGATCGAAGGAGAGCCGCAAGAGGTTCATCGCAATGACGCCGGCAGTTTCCAACTGTACCGCATCGGTGACGCCGTAAGCGCGCGCAACACCCATGCCGCGATCTATGATGCGCTGCGGCTGGTCAAGGATATCTGACCGCGGCTTTTGGTCGTCCGGTGGCGGCGCAGCCCCCGTCAGTTATGCGCGCAAAGCTGATAACCGGGCATGGTCGCGGCCTGAACGGTCGTGATCGGACTGGCGCTGATCCATGTCGTGCGTTCAATGACCAGAATCGCACTTCCGACCGGAGCTGCGAGATGCGTCGCCACCTCGCCTTCGGCAGTCATTGCGTAAAAGCGCACGTCCAGTTCGCTATAGGGTTTGTTCTGGACCAACCATTCATTGGCGCTCTGACGGGTCAAATCAACATCAATGATGTCGGGATTTGAGGTGAGGTCCACCCAGCGATCCTCGAAAATAAATGGACGGTTGTCCGACAGATGCAGTGCTTTGACCCGCATCATCTTGACCGCTGTTTGTATCCCGAAACGGGCCATCACGGTGGGTGGTGTCAGCTCTATGGAACGTTGAATCAGGTGGTAGTCGTATTTGCTGCCCCGCTGTTCCACCTCGCGGCGGGTGATCGGTATATCAAATGTCGCCCGTGACACCGGATCGGTTTTGACATGGGTTCCCCCCTTGCGCTTACGTTCGACCAGGCCCGCCAATGACAGATCCTGCATCGCACGATGCACGGTTGTGCGCGCACAGCCCAGTTCAAGCGCAATGTCTTCGTCGCGCGGAAGCTTGTCGCCCGGAGCATAGGTTCGGTTCAGGATACGGGTTCGGATTTCGTCCCGCACATCCGTCCAGGACAGGCGCGTTTCGGTGGTCAAATATCGGTCTCCAATTGATGCATCACCTGTTTGAAGCGGGTCAATATCGCGTCTCGTTGGAAATGACGACCGTTCTTGACGACATGCCGACCCGCACTCCAGACATCGCGAACACAATCCGCGCCGCCGCCGCCAAAGATCAGACTGTCGAGCACCGCATCCCCCTTTCGGTTGCACAGAAATTCGTTGTCATCCTCAAGCGCCACCAGATCGGCCCACGCTCCGGTTTCGATCCTGCCGCAGTCCCGCGCTGCGGCCTGTGCCCCGCCCGCGATGGCCGCATCATACAAAACACGCCCGGTGGATTCCTCGGCTGTCGCAACGGTCGCCCGAGACCGGTCGCGCAACCGTTGCGAATATTCCATTGCCTTCAATTCGTCGAACAGCGCGATATGGATGTTGGAATCAGACCCGAACCCAATCTTGCCCCCTGCCCCGATAAACTGCGTTCCGTTAAAGATCCCGTCCCCCAAACTGGCCTCGGTAATCGGGCAAAGCCCGGCCACCGCGCCCGTTCTGGCCAAAGCCAAAGTTTCGCTTTGGGTCATCTGCGTGCAATGGATCAAACACCAGCGCGGATCGACATCATGGGTATTGAGCAGCCAGTCGGTGGGCCGTGCCCCGAAATGCGCCACAACCTCGTCAACTTCGGCCACTTGTTCGGCAAGATGCATGTGGATCGGCCCTGAAGAGGCCGCGCTTAAAACACGCGCCAATCCATCCCGATCAACGGCCCGCAGCGAATGCGGTGCAACGCCGATGTTGTGGTCGGCAGGCCCTTCGGCCACACGCGCTGCGGCCAGTGCATGCAAGGATTGAAACCGGTCCGGGTCGTTGCCGAAACGATCCTGACCGCGGATCAGGGCGCGTTTGTCACATCCGCCGTATTGATAGTAGACCGGCAAAAGAGTGAGGCCGACACCCGTATGCGATGCGGCGGCGATGATGCGGTCAGACATCTCGGCAAGGTTGGTATAGGGCACGCCTCCGACATCGTGATGCAGATAGTGAAACTCGGCGACCGCCGCGTATCCCGCCTCGAGCATCTCCATAAAAACCTGTGCCGCAATCGCTTCGACATGATCAGGGCTAAGCTGGTCAAGAAAGCGGTACATCAACCGCCGCCAACTCCAGAAACTGTCGCGCGGATCGGGACCCCGGGCTTCGGTCAGTCCGGCCATTGCCCTTTGAAACGCATGGCTGTGCAGGTTTGTCGGCGCAGGCAACAAAAGCGGCACATGATGCGTCGCGGTTTGCGAAACGGGCCCAACTGCCTCGATTCGACCCGATGGTGCAATCTGAACCTCGATATCAGACTGCCATCCGTCCGCCATTAACGCCTGTTTGGCATGGATCACCTGCACGGCAAAAACTCCGTTGACAATATTATGTAGCTACATATTGATATTAATCAGAACTTAATTCAAGGGAATCTGATGGCGAAGCGCTTTGTCATGTCAGGGGCCACAGTCGCCACTCTGACCGGTGAGGATGGCAGATATGGTGCCATCGAAAACGCCGCGATTGTTGTGGATGATGGCCAGATCGCATGGGTCGGAGCGACCGGCGACCTGCCCGCAGAGTACGCCAACCTGCCAAACCATAGTCACAGCGGCCGCCTGATCACACCTGCACTGATCGATTGCCACACGCATATCGTCCACGGCGGAAACCGCGCACGGGAATTCGAGATGCGGCTGAACGGCGCCAGCTATGAAGAGGTTGCCCGCGCCGGGGGCGGCATCATATCCACCGTCAGCGCCACACGCGCAGCCTCGGAAGACGATCTGCTACAAAGCGCCCTGCCCCGGATTGACGCACTGATCGCCCAAGGCGTGGCCACAGTCGAGATCAAGTCCGGCTACGGGTTGGATCAGGACACCGAACTCAAAATGCTGCGCGTTGCACGGACCCTTGGCAAACTGCGCCCGATCCGCGTTGTCACCAGCTTTCTTGGTGCACATGCTGTCCCCGAGGGCTTTGATGCGGACGGCTATATTGACGAGCTTTGCATCCCAACACTGCGCGCTGCCCAATCAGAGGGATTGGTGGATGCTGTGGATGGCTTTTGCGAGGGTATCGCCTTTAGCCCCGCTCAGATCGCCCGCGTGTTCGATGTCGCGTGTGACCTTGCGATTCCTGTCAAACTGCACGCCGAACAGCTTAGCCATATGGGCGGAACCGCCCTTGCCGCACAGTACTCCGCGCTGTCGGCCGACCATATCGAATACGCAACCGAGGCGGACGCCAAGGCATTGGCGGCGTCCGGCACCGTGGCGGTGCTGTTGCCCGGTGCGTTTTACACCATCCACGAGACCCAAGCGCCCCCGGTGCAGGCGTTCCGCGACCAGCGCGTGCCCATGGCTGTGGGCACCGACTGGAACCCCGGATCATCACCGCTGGGATCTTTGCTGCTTGCGATGAACATGGCGTGCACCTTGTTCCGTATGACCCCTGCCGAGGCTTTGGCCGGCACCACACGACACGCAGCGCAGGCTTTGGGGTTGCATGATTGCGGGACCATTGCACCGGGCATGCGCGCTGATCTGGCCGTTTGGAATGTCCGCGACCCTGCAGAGCTGTCTTATGGCATCGGGATCAATCCGCTGCACAGCCGCGTTTTCGGAGGTGTCCTGTGACCCACATCCTCACTCCTGGCGCCGTCACGCTGGAACATCTGGAAACCTTGTGGCGCGGCAGGGATGCGGTTGCTCTGAACCCTACAGCCCGCGCCGGAATAGACCCATCGGCCGACCTGATCGCCCAAGCGGCACGCGGTGACACACCGGTTTACGGTGTCAACACAGGCTTTGGCAAACTGGCATCCGTCCGGATCGCACCCGACGACACAGAAACGTTGCAACGCAATCTGATCCTGTCGCATTGCTGCGGCGTTGGAGAGCCCTTGGACCCGGCCACAACGCGTTTGATGATGGCGCTTAAACTTGTGTCGCTGGGGCGCGGCGCATCGGGCGTCCGCTGGGATATCTGCGCATTGATCGAAGCCATGCTGGCGCGTGATGTGATGCCGGTGATCCCGGTGCAGGGATCGGTTGGCGCGTCAGGTGATCTGGCACCGCTGGCGCATATGGCTGCCGTGATGATCGGCGCAGGAGAAGCCATCTGTGAAGGACAGGTCATGCCCGGTGGCACGGCGCTGGAAAAAGCCGGTCTGACACCTGTGGTTCTTGGACCGAAAGAGGGGCTTGCCCTGATCAACGGCACACAGTTTTCCACCGCCTGCGCGCTAACCGGCCTGTTCGAGGCATGGCGCACGGCGCGGGCGGCGATTGTCACATCGGCACTGTCCACCGATGCAATCATGGGCTCGACCGCGCCGCTGAACCCCGCCATCCACGCCTTGCGCGGGCATCAGGGCCAAATCGATGTCGCAACCGCCATGGCGCAATTGCTGGAGGGCAGCGAAATCCGCGAAAGCCACCGCGACGGCGACACCCGTGTTCAGGATCCCTATTGCATCCGCTGTCAGCCACAGGTCACAGGGGCGGCTATTGACCTGTTACGCTTTGCCGGACGCACCCTTGAGATCGAAGCGAATGCCGTCACAGACAACCCGTTGGTTATCGCCGACACCGGCGAGATCCTGTCTGGCGGTAACTTCCATGCCGAACCGGTGGCCTTTGCCGCTGACCAAATCGCATTGGCCGTTGCCGAAATCGGCGCGATTGCACAGCGCAGGGTGGCGTTGATGGTCGATCCAACCCTGTCCTTTGACTTACCGCCCTTCCTGACACCAGAGCCGGGTCTGAATTCGGGGCTGATGATTGCCGAAGTGACCACGGCGGCATTGATGAGCGAGAACAAACATCTGGCAAATCCGTGCTCGACCGACAGCACGCCGACATCCGCCAACCAGGAAGACCATGTCAGCATGGCAGCCCACGGTGCACGTCGGCTTGCACGGATGACGCAAAACCTGTCGGTGATCCTCGGAATCGAGGCGATGTGCGCTGCCCAAGGCATCGAACAACGTGCGCCGCTGGCCACCTCGGCGCGTTTGCAAGCGGTGATGTTGCGCCTTCGTGATGTGGTGCCAAGCCTGCACCAAGACCGCTATCTGGCCCCCGACATCAAAGGCGCTGCGACCTGCGTGACCGAAGACGTGTTCGCACAAGCTGCCGGTTTGGAGGTATCTCTATGAGCCTGATCGAAATCACCCGCGGCGACAGCCCCTTGGTTCTGGGCCTGCCCCATACCGGCACCGACCTTCCTGATGATTGCCATCTGCGGCTGAACGAAACGGGACGTGCGATGGCCGATACGGATTGGCACATCCACACGCTTTATGACGGGCTCGTCGATGGGGCCACGTTGGTGCGCACAACGATCCATCGCTATGCCATCGACGTGAACCGCGATCCGTCTGGCGAAAGCCTGTATCCCGGTCAGAACACCACAGGCCTGTGCCCGCTGACCGATTTTGACGGGGTGCCGATCTATCTTGAGGGGCAAGAGCCGGACTCTGCCGAAGTCGAACGCCGCCGCCAAGCCTTCCATGCGCCCTATCATGCGGCGCTTGAGGCCGAGTTGGCGCGCATCAAGGCCATCCACGGCTTTGCCCTGCTCTACGATTGTCATTCCATCCGGTCGCATATCCCGTTCCTGTTTGACGGCACGCTGCCTGACTTCAATATCGGCACCAATTCGGGCACCACATGCGATCCGCAGATCGAGGCCGCAGTGCTTGAGGTCTGCCAATCCGCAGACGGTTACCGCAGCGTGTTGAACGGACGCTTTAAGGGCGGCTGGACCACGCGCCACTATGGACGCCCCGCCGATGGTCTCCATGCCATCCAGATGGAACTGGCGCAGTCCACCTACCTGTCCTCAGAAGCGCCGCCATGGTCCTATGACACCAGCCGCGCGGGCCGCACCCGCGCGCATCTCAAAACCATTCTCGAAACCCTGTCCGACTGGAGGCCCACATGAGCGACCCCCGCAAGAACACCCGCGATGTCTATCCCCCCACCGGCCCGGACCTGAACGCCAAAAGCTGGCAGACCGAAGCGCCGTTGCGGATGCTGATGAACAACCTGCACCCTGACGTTGCGGAAAATCCGCATGAACTGGTGGTCTATGGCGGTATCGGACGTGCCGCCCGCACATGGGCCGATTTCGACGCCATTGTTGCCAGCCTCAAGGACCTGGAGGACGACGAGACCCTTGTGGTGCAATCCGGCAAACCCATTGCCATCGTCAAAACCCACACTGACGCCCCGCGCGTGCTGATCGCCAATTCAAACCTCGTCCCGAACTGGGCGACATGGGATCATTTCAACGAGTTGGATAAAAAGGGATTGGCCATGTACGGCCAGATGACCGCCGGGTCATGGATTTACATTGGCACACAGGGCATCGTTCAGGGCACCTACGAGACCTTCGCCGAAGCCGGTCGTCAGCATTATGACGGCGACCTGACCGGCAAGTGGATCCTCACCGGTGGTCTGGGCGGCATGGGCGGCGCGCAGCCTTTGGCGGCTGTGATGGCGGGAGCCTGCTGTCTCGCGGTGGAGTGTAACCCCGACAGCATCGATTTCCGCCTGCGGACCCGTTATGTGGATGAAAAGGCCGACACGCTAGACGAAGCGCTGGCGATGATCGACCGTTGGACAAAGGCGGGTGAAGCCAAGTCGGTCGCCCTTTTGGGCAATGCGGCAGATGTGTTCCCCGAACTGTTCAAACGCGGCGTACGGCCTGACATCGTGACCGACCAGACCAGCGCACATGACCCGATCAACGGGTATCTGCCGCAAGGCTGGAGCATGTCCGAATGGCGCGAAAAGCGCGAAAGTGATCCCAAGGCCGTGGAAAAAGCGGCTCGGGCCAGCATGAAGACCCATGTGGCCGCGATGGTGGATTTCTGGAACGCGGGCGTGCCGACGCTGGATTACGGCAACAACATCCGTCAGGTGGCGCTGGAGGAAGGGCTGGAGAACGCCTTTGCCTTCCCCGGGTTTGTCCCCGCCTATATCCGCCCGCTCTTTTGTCGTGGCGTCGGGCCGTTTCGCTGGTGCGCGCTGTCAGGTGATCCCGAGGATATCTACAAAACAGACCAGAAGATGAAAGACTTGTTCCCGGACAATGCCCATTTGCACAACTGGCTTGATATGGCGCGGGACCGGATCGCCTTTCAGGGTCTGCCCGCCCGGATCTGCTGGATTGGCCTGGGCGACCGCCATCGCGCCGGTCTCGCGTTTAACGAAATGGTGGCAAGCGGCGAGTTGAAGGCGCCTGTTGTGATCGGACGCGACCATCTGGACAGCGGTTCGGTTGCGTCGCCAAACCGCGAAACCGAGGCGATGAAGGACGGATCGGACGCCGTGTCCGACTGGCCCCTGCTCAATGCGCTGGTGAATACCGCATCCGGCGCGACTTGGGTCAGTCTGCACCACGGCGGTGGCGTTGGCATGGGCTACAGCCAGCATTCTGGCGTGGTGATTTGTGCCGACGGCACGCCCGAGGCGGCAAAGCGGCTAGAGCGCGTGTTGTGGAACGATCCCGCCAGCGGTGTCTGGCGGCACGCCGATGCCGGATACGAGGATGCCCTTGACTGCGCCCGCGAACACGGGCTGCGCCTGCCGCGCATTCTTGGATGACCCTTTCCCCAAAAGGCCGCGTCAGACGGTCGAACTCAAAAACAAAGACCCTGGAAACACTGACCAACAAGGAGATTTGAACATGGACAGACGTCAATTTCTTACCACCGGCACCCTGGGCGCCGCCGCCACAACGCTGGCCGCTCCGGCCATTGCACAGGACGTGCGCAACTGGACGCTGGTAACCGCATGGCCCAAGAACCTTCCCGGGCCGGGTGTGGCCGCGCAGACCTTGGCGGATCGGATCACCACGTTGTCAGGCGGCCGGATCAACGTCACGCTGTACGCTGCGGGCGAAATCGTCCCCGGACGTGGCGTGTTCGATGCGGTGTCCGAAGGCACGGCGCAACTCTACCACGCGGTGCCCGCCTATTGGGGCAGCAAATCCAAGGGCATTCTGCTGTTCGGGTCTCAACCCTTTGGCTTGCGCGCAGATGAACAGTTCGGCTGGATGTATCATGGCGGTGGACAGGCCCTCTATGACGAGATGTATGCCCGCTTTGGCATCAAACCGTTCCTATGTGGCAACTCCGGCCCCCAATGGGCTGGCTGGTTCAAGAACGAAATCAACTCGGTCGAAGACCTCAAGGGCCTGAAATTCCGCACAACGGGCATCGCATCCCAGATGTGCGCCAAACTTGGTATGGCCGCAGAAGCGATGGGCGGCCCTGCGATGTTCCAGGCGCTGCAAACGGGCGCATTGGACGCGGGCGAATTCATCGGTCCGTGGACTGATAGCGCGCTGGGCTATTACCAGGTCGCCCCCTACTACTACTGGCCCGGTGTTGGCGAACCCTCCTCGGCCGAAGAATGCGGCGTGAATGCAGAAACCTATGCCGAATTGCCCGATGACCTTAAGGAAGTGGTCACGCAAGCGTGCCAGGGTCTCTATAATCCGGTCTGGACCGAATACATGACGAAGCACGCACAGGCTCTTCAGACGCTGGTGTCCGAGCACAACGTGCAGGTGCGCAAACTGCCCGAGGACGTGATCGCAGCCATGGGTGTCGCCGCAAAAGAGATCATGCAGGAATACCTTGCTGATGATGACGAACTTGTCGTGCGGATCACCGAAAGCTTTATCGCCTATCGCGATCTGGTTGGCGGCTACATGCCACATGCTGATAACGGGCAGATGAACGCCCGCGCCGACGTCTTCGGCTACTGACCCAGAACAGGTGCGCGGCGTCGGGTCGCGCACCGTTTCACCGAATACACGGGGCCACGCATGCTTGGATTGGCAAATGCCATTGACCGGATGAACCGTGCCGTCGCATGGGGGGTGCGCTGGCTGGCGCTGGTCATGGTTATGGTGCAATTCGTGATCGTGATCGGACGCTACGTGTTCGGTGTCAATTCCATCGCCGCGCAGGAAAGCGTGCTATACATGCATGGCACGTTGTTCATGCTGGGTGCGGGATACACGCTACTGGTCGACAAGCATGTTCGTGTCGATGTCTTTTACGCCAAGCTTAGCGATACCGCGCGGCGGCGGATCGACATTTTTGGCCATATCTTTCTTCTTATCCCATCGATGCTGGCCCTGCTTTACTGGTCGTGGCCGTCGGTGCGCAATTCCTGGAAAATCCTTGAAGGTCCCATCTCGGTGGGTGGCATCGAGGCGGTGTTTCTGTTGAAGTCACTGATCCCCGCCTTTTGCGTTTTGATCCTGTTACAATCGCTGTCTCTTTTGGTGCGCCTGTTCCATGAAAGGACCGGCGCATGACCGCGTATCTTGACCTGATCATGTTCGCTGTCCTGATGGTTGCAATCCTGTCGGGGTTTCCGGTGTCCTTTGCCATTGCAGGTGTGGCCGTGGCCTTTGCCTATCTGGGCTGGGTGCTGGGCGTGATGGACGTGTCGCTGTTGGGGGCGCTGGGCCAGCGGGCGTTTGGATTGATTACCAACACCGTGCTGATCGCCATTCCAGTCTTCGTATTGATGGGCGCAATCCTTGAGAAAAGCAGAATCGCCGAAGACTTGCTGGACACAATGGGGCGCAGCTTTGGTCAGTTGCGTGGGGGCTTGGGCATCTCTGTGGTTCTCGTCGGCGCATTGCTGGCGGCGTCAACCGGCATTGTAGGCGCGACCGTGATTGCCATGGGTATGATCGCCCTGCCGACAATGCTGCGCGCAGGTTACAATCCCACAGTGGCCTCCGGTATCGTGTGTACCGCAGGCACGCTGGGCCAGATCATACCCCCCTCGACCTTGCTGATCATCCTCGCCGATGTGATGTCGAACGCCTACCAACAAGCACAGTACGAGCAGGGCAAATTTTCGGTCGAAGCCCTGTCAGTCGGCCAGTTCTTTGCAGCGGCCATCATTCCGGGACTGCTGTTGGTCCTGCTTTATCTGCTGTACATCCTGATCCGCGGCGCGCTGCGCCCGGGGGATATGCCGCCCGCCGATATCGGTCTGGCAAAACCCAATCGACACGAGCTGATGGCGGCTGTTGTGCCGCCCGTGCTGCTCATCTTTGCCGTTCTTGGCGCCATTCTGGGCGGTGTCGCCACACCAACCGAGGCCGCCTCTGTCGGAGCCATTGGCGCATTGCTGATGGCCGGGCGCAAGATTGGCATCAACCCGAAGCTGATCCTTTTCGGCGCCGCGGCCCTGATCGTCTTGGGCATCATGGCCGGCGTTTTTCCGGTGCGCCTGCAACGCAATGACAACGGATTGTTCGAGTGGGGGCTGGGCGCCGTCTACATGCTGCTTGCACTGGGCGGACTTGTGGCTGTTGGCTTGGCATTGCGGGCGGCAATCCGCGAAAGGGTCATCCATGATGCGCTGAATTCGACGCTCACGATGACGGCGATGATCTTTGCAACGATCCTTGCCGCCGGGTTCTTTTCGCTGGTGTTCATCGGTCTGGGCGGCGAAGAGCGCGTGGCACATATTCTGGAGAACCTGCCCGGCGGCCCAAGCGGTGCCTTGCTGTTTGTGATGATCTTCGTCTTCGTACTGGGCTTCTTTCTGGATTTCGTCGAGATCTCGGTGATCGTGCTGCCACTGGTGGCGCCTTCCCTGATCCTGATGGGGCATGATCCAATCTGGCTTGGTGTCTTGTTGGCGATAAACCTGCAGACCAGCTTTTTGACGCCACCGTTCGGATTTTCGCTGTTCTACCTGCGCGCGGCAGCGCCAAAAGAGATCCGAACCGAACAAATCTACCAAGGCGTAGCACCCTTCATTGGCCTGCAAGCCATCGGCATCCTATTGGTTTGGGCAGTCCCGTCCCTTGCGACATGGTTACCAAGGGCGCTGTTCTAGAACCTCACGCATGCCAGCTTTTGCCGCTGTCATTTCTCAAAGCGGCCTCTAACGCATCGACCATGCCAGAAGCCAGCCGGGACAATGGCGTGTCCGGGCGGGTCAGAAGGCAGGCACCGACACGGATTTCAGGCTCGAAAGGGCGCACCACCAGACCATGATCCGCCATCGACAGCGCGGTGAACCGGTCAACGATCGCAACCCCCATTCCGACGCTGCCCAACACCGCGGATGTATGGCAATACCGCACGACCACGCGCGGTTGATATGGCACACCATGCGCCTGAAACGCGTAGCGCAGCAGCACCCCCAGCCGGGACACCTGATCCAGACCGATATGTCCGTGGGCCGCGCAATCCTTGGGCCTAATCACCTCGGCCTGCGCCAGCGGGTGATCGGACGGCACCATCGCAACCATCTGTTCCGATTGCAGCACCCGCACATCGACGGCCTGATGGCTTTCCATGCCCAGCACCAACCCCAAATCGGCAGAACCAACCTCTACCTCTTCGATCACGTGCTCCATGCGTCTGACGTCATATTCGACGGTCACACCGGGCCGGTCCGCAAGATAGCTGCGCAGGACCTTGGGGATCACCGAATGCCCCAAGGGCGGTGTCGCCATGATCCGCAGGTTACCCGCTGTGCCATTGCGAAGGTCTTGCACATGGGTCTCGACCGAGCGGAGTTGTAGCAGGATCGGCTCCACCCGAGCGAACAGGCTGCGGGCCTCTTCGGTCGGTTGCAGCCGCTGGCTTCGCCGTTCGAACAGGCTGAAGCCCAACTGCTTTTCCAATTGCTTGATCGACAGCGACACCGCAGGTTGACTGACCCCAAGATCCTCGGCGGCGTCCACGGTTGTGCGGTGCAACATTACCGACCCAAACACTTCAAGCAATCGTAACGACAGATCGTTCTTGCGGGTGACGCGCATCCCTCAGCCTGCCAACAGCGCGCCAAGCGCCATGGCCACAGCTGCCTGTGTAGGATCGATCACCGGAATCCCGAGCTTGGCCTCAAGCCCCGGTCGGTGCCGCGCCATGCCCGCACACCCAAGAATGATGGCCCCTGCCCCCTGCTCTTTCAGCGTGGTTCCAACCTCGACCAGCCGTTCGAAAGTCCGTTCGCCGCGCGCGCTTTCATCGACACTCATGTTCAGCGGAATTTCACACGCCAACCGGTCCAGCACTTGCATCCGCGCCATCGTGCGGCGGTGACGCTGAACCGACGCTTCGGCAATCGCGATCACACCGAACCGGTCGGCCCGCGCCATCGCGGTAAGAACGCCGCTTTCCTGAATGCCAAATACGGGCTGTGGCACGACAGAGCGACAGGCATCAAGCCCCGGATCAGAGTAGCACGCGATCACAAAGGCCCCGGCGTCGGGACGTGATTGCACCAATTTGGCCAAAGGCAGGACAACGCTGTCTGAATCCAACTGGCTTTCGATCCCGAACGGCCCCTCCTGCAACGTCAGACACTCAATGCCGGGTCCGCCGGGCAGATCAAACGCCGCAAGCGCATCCTTGAGCCCATCCGTCACCGCCTGATTGGAGTTCGGGTTGATGACCACGATGGGCGCGCTCATGTCAGGATCTCCGCACCGAAATTGCGCGCAGGATCGGTTTCGGGCAAGCGTGTTCCGGTCAAGCCAGAAAGGTCACTGCGCCCCCGCTCGACGAAGGCACCGTCGCCGGGCTTGGCGACCAATGCGCCCTGATCCACAATCCGTCGCCCTCGGGTCAGAACAGTCTCGGGCCAACCCGTAATCTCCATGCCCTCGAACGGGTTGTAGTCCATTGCATCATGCATCTCGCCCGCCACGCGGGTCTGCGTCGGATCCCAGATCGCGATATCGGCGTCAGCCCCAATGGCCAGCGTGCCCTTGGTCGGGTGCATGCCATAAAGCCGCGCCGCATTGGTCGAAGACAAAGCGACGAATTGATTGAGATTGATCCGGCCTTTGACCACGCCTTCTGAAAACAGCATCGGCAAGCGCATCTCGATCCCCGGCATGCCATTGGCGATCTTGCGGAAATCCACGTCCCGCCCATTGGCAAATTTGCCGGTCTCATCAAACCGGTACGGCGCGTGGTCCGAGGACACGACACTGAACGTGCCACCCGCGATATGCCGCCACAGAACGTCTTGGGTGTGGGTGTCTCGCAAGGGAGGTGAGCAGATGTACTTGGCCCCTTCCATATTGGGCCGGTCCAGATCCTCGCGCGTCAGGAACAGATATTGCGGACAGGTTTCGCCAAACACATACGCCCCGTCGGCCCGCGCCTGTGACACGAGCTCTGCGCCCTTCGGCGTCGAGACATGCACGATCATCAGCGGCGCATTTGTCAGCTTGGACAAGCTGATTGCGCGGTTGATGGCTTCTTCCTCGGCCAAGCCGGGACGCGCGGGCGCATGATATTTGGGATCGGTATAGCCGTTCTCGGCCAATGCCGTTGCCATCCATGTCAGCATGTCATGGTTTTCAGCATGTACCATCGTCAGCCCACCGTGGCGGCGCGCGACGGTCAGGATGTCCAGAAACTGAGCATCGCTGACACGGGTGGCATAGGTCATAAACACCTTGAACGACGTAATCCCCCGGTCAAACACGCCGGGCAATTCAGCCAGAACATCGGGGTTCGGATCCGTCAGGATCAGATGATAGGAATAGTCGATCACCGATTTTGGCGCGGCGCGGCCATCATACGTCGCCAGCGTGTCTGCCACGCTTTGCCCGGTTTTCTGTGCGGCAAAGGGAACAAAACATGAATTGCCCCCAAACGCAGCCGAGATCGAGCCGGTTTCGTAATCATCCGAGGTCATCAGCCCCATGCCGCTTTCCTGCGCGATATGGCAGTGCGCCTCGATCCCGCCCGGCAGAACCAGCTTGTCGGTGGCATCGATCATGTCATCGCCTGTCAGGTCATGGCCCAATGTCACGATCTTGCCGTCGCGGATCCCGATATCGGCCCGAAAGGTTTCGGATGCGGTGGCCAATGTGCCGCCCTTGATCACCAGATCATGTTTCATGGTGTTCTCCTGTTATCTGCGCCAACGGGCTTATCCCAGCGCCGCCAGTTTCCGGTCCAGCCTGTTCATCAGCCGTGTCAGTTCGTCATTGTCCGCTTTCGTCATCGACGGTCCCGGCGCGCGGACTTTGGGCGCGGCCAGAATCCCGCGACGGTGAAGGATTTCCTTGCGAATGGCGAGGCCAATCCCCAGCTGCTGTTCATAGCGCACCATGGGCAAATAGGCATCGAACAGGTCTTCTGCGCCATCCACGTCGCCGGCTTTGTGCCGCGCGACCACCTGAACCAGCATCTCAGGATAGGCAAAGCCCGTCATGGCACCATCCGCACCGCGCTGCAGTTCCTGCGGCAGGAACAAGGCCGCGTTGCCCGTCAGGATCGACAGGCGCGGCGTATCGGTGGTTCCTGTTTCCGCCCGCACCCGCGACAACTTGTTAAGCCCCGGCCAATCCTCGTGTTTGAGCATGACAATCTGGTCGTGATCGCGGGTCAGATCGAGGATTGTCTCGACACTGAACTGCACGCCGGTGGTTTGCGGATAATCCTGTAGGCAGACCGGCACATCCGACCCAAGCGCCGCGCAGACCTGCGCGAAATAGCCCTTGAGTTTGACCTCGGTCGCCAGCCCCGGCATCGGAGCGACCATGACACCTGCGGCGCCTGCATCCATCACGCTGTGCGACAGCCGCGCCATATTGTCGAGCCCCGCCCCGGACACGCCAACCACGACAGACACCCGTCCCGCGACACGGTCCAGAACATGCTTGGCAAAGGTTGCCGATTCCTCGCCCGACAGCTTGGGCGCTTCTCCCATGATGCCAAGGATGGTCATACCCGACACACCACAGTCGAGATAGAAATCAACCATCCGGTCTGTGCTGTCCAAGTCCAGCGCACCGTCGCTTGAAAACGGTGTCGCGGCGATAATGAACACGCCTTCAGACTGCCTGTCGATCCGTTGTGTCATGTGTCGTCCTCCCTTGTGGTTTCGGGTCGATACGGCTCTGGTATGCTGTGCCGTTCGATCTCTTCCAAGCGAGCATACCGATCCGCGAAAAGCCGCGCGACCGGATAATCATCGGCCCAATCAACATACATCGTGTTTGCGTCCACCAGGCCGTCACGGGTTGCCAGGCCAACGGCACGACCCAGCAGGATCGACCGCTCTGCGCTGAGCGACAGCGCCATCATGCGTTCGCATTCAATCGCGACGGGCGCATCCGCGAGCCGCGGAGGTTTGACGCGACCCGACGGGGCCAGTTTCAGACCAAGCGCAGAGGGTTCGCTTTCTCCCGGATCATAGGACGCTGCCGTGCCCACCATATCCGCAACCAGCGCGGGCGTTGCCAGATTGACCACGAATTCCCCCGTCGCATCGATGTTGCGCGTTGTGTCCTTGAGGCTTCCGTCGGGTTTGTGCTGCAAACCCAGAATGATCAGCGCCGGGTCTTGGCCGAATACGTTGAAAAACGAATAGGGTGCTGCATTGACAACGCCTTGGGCATCCATTGTCGTCACCCATGCCACCGGCCGCGGAATGACAAGCGCCGACAGCAGCTTGTAGCGATCCTGCGCGCTGATGCTGTCCAGATCCAAAAGGTCGGTCATGCGTCTGGCAACACCACACCGGTCTGTGTCCCGATCCGCTGATAATGCTCGATCCGGCGATGGCGGCCAAAGTCAAAGATCGTGCTTTTGCCGAAATTGCACGCATCCATATCGCACGCATGCACGATCAGTTCGTCGCCTTCGCTTTCGGCACGCGCCATGACATAGCCGTTTGGATCAACGATGATCGACCCACCCATAAGCGGATGACCGTCTTCGTCACCTGCTTTGGCAACTCCCACCACCCAGGTTGCGTTCTGATAGGCGCCAGCGGTCATCGAAAGATCAGAATGATACAGACGCTTGTCCAAACCTTCGTCCGACATCTGGCTGTTCACCGACGGCGTATTGTAGCCAAGCATGACCAGCTCAACGCCCTGTAACCCCATCTCGCGATAGACTTCCGGCCAGCGACGATCGTTGCAGATGCACATCCCCATAAGCGCTTCCATGTTGCGCCATACGGGAAAGCCCAGATCACCGGGTTCGAAATAGCGCTTTTCCAGATGCTGAAAGGCGCGTTCGGTGTCGTATTCAGAGTGCCCCGGCAAATGCACCTTGCGGTATTTGCCAATGATATTGGCGTCGCGGTCGGTCAGGACAGACGTGTTGAAGTAATGGCCGTCCGGCGTCTTTTCGGCATAGCCGAAACTGATTGCCATATTGGCGGCTTTGGCGGCCTCAAAAAGCGGGCGCGTGGCGTCATTGGGCATTTCGCTTTCGAACCACGCGTCGACCTCGGCTTGATCCTCCATGTACCAGCGCGGAAAGAAGGTGGTCAGCGCCAGCTCAGGGAAAACAACCAGATCGCACCCTGCCCCTTTGGCCTGATGCAACAGCGCGAGCATGCGTTCCACAACCGCCTGGCGTGGTTCGGCCTTCTGGATCGGACCCAACTGGGCTCCGCCGATCACGATTTCCCGCATAGTGTCTCTCCCTGATTGATCATGCGTTCAAAGTTTTGCCAAAGCGACTGACCACCCGCACCAGCGGCCACAACAGCACCAGATAAACAAGAGCTGCCAGCACAATGGGCGACGCGTTGTAGGTAATTGAGCGCGCCATATCCGCAGCATGGAGCATTTCGCCCAGCGACACGACAGACGCCAGCGATGTCAGCTTGATGACCTCGATTGTATTGGACAACAGATCCGGCAACACATTGCGCACCGCTTGCGGCAGCACGACATAGGCCAAGGTCTGCGGCGCACTTAGCCCAGTGGATCGGGCGGCTTCGTTTTGGCCATAGCCGACCGACTGAATGCCAGCCCTGAAGATTTCGCCGTAATAGGCTGAGTTGTTGAGGAAAAATGCAATCACGACCGCCATGAATGGCGACAGCTGCAACCCGGCGAATGGCAAGCCCGCATAGACAAAGATGAGCAACACCAGCGGCGGAATGGCGCGAAAGAAATCAACCATGGCAATGACCGGCCACCTGATCCAGCGCGTCCGCGATGCGGAGCCAAGCGCCGCCAGCAATCCGCCAACCAACCCCATCGGGATCACAGCAAGGCAAATGAGCAGCGTCATGCCCAAGCCCTGCAGGATCATCGGCCACGCGGCCATCATGATCTCGACATTGAAGAACTGTTCGATCATGCGGTCCACCGGTTACGCCTTTCGCCAGGAAAAGCGGCTTTCCATCCACCGCGCGAAGACCACAAGCGGCAGGAACAGCAGCACATACGCGATGGCGGCAAGCATCAATGGCGACGCATTGCCGGAAAAGCTTTGGGCCGTGGTTGCCTGATTGAGGATATCCGGAACCCCGATCACGGTCCCAAGCGCGGTCATTTTGGTGATGGCAATCGCGCGATTTGTCATCGACGGGATGGCGACACGCAAGGCTTGCGGCATCACCACCCAGACCAGCGTGCCGGTAAAGCCAAGCCCGGTGGACCGCGCCGCCTCCCACTGGCCCCGGTCCACAGAGGTTATTCCGGCCCAGATGATCTCTTCGGCAAAGGCCGCCAAGGTCAGCGTCAGGACCAGAAATAACACCACGAAACTGGACAGGAACAGACCCGCATTCGGCAAGCCGAAGAACGCGATCAGGATCAATACAAGCGGTGGGATGGCGCGGAAGACGTCGGCGAAAATCACGATCAGGATCGACAGCGCGCGCACCCGATACGCCCGCACCATCGCAAGCAGCGTGCCAAGGCCAATCCCCACAACGACAATCAACAGCGACAATTGTACGGTCACCCACACGCCCGCCAGAATGTCCGGCGCATAGCGGGTCAACACATCGGTGTTGAAAAACGTATCAAGGAAGCGGTCCCACTGGGTCATGTCAGTGATCCGAAACCCGCGACAGGAACGCCTTGGTGCGGTCGTGCTGGGGCGCGCCAAAGATTTGCTCGGGCGGTCCCTGTTCAACGATCTGGCCGTCATCCATAAAGATCACGCGATCCGCCGCATCGCGGGCAAACTTCATCTCGTGGCTGACCACCAACATTGTCATGCCGGAGCTGCGCATATCACGCATCACCTCAAGCACGTCCCCGACCAGTTCGGGATCAAGCGCCGAGGTCGGCTCGTCAAACAGCATCACTTTCGGCTCAAGCGCCAAAGCGCGGGCAATCGCGACGCGCTGTTGCTGACCACCCGAAAGCTCTGACGGGTGGTTGCCTGCTTTATCCGCCAGCCCCACCTGCCGCAGCGCTTCGATCCCGCGTGCCTCTGCATCGCGGCGCGACATGCCCTGCACCTTGCGCAGCGCCAGCGTGACATTGTTGAGCGCGCTTAGATGGGGGTAAAGATTGAATGATTGGAACACCATGCCAATCCGCTGGCGAATGGCGTTCAGGTTCACACCGCGCCCTGTCACCGGATCACCTTCAAGCAGGATATCTCCGGAATCGGGTTCTTCCAGCCGGTTGCAACAGCGCAGCATGGTCGATTTGCCAGACCCCGACGGCCCCAGAACAAACACCAATTCGCTGTGGGCCACCGTCAGATCGATGCCTTTCAACGCCTCGAACGTGCCAAAATTCTTGCGCAGCGCGCGCACGTCAAGCGATGGAGTCGGGTTGGTCATGGATGTCCAGTCAGGTCGGTCTGGCGTATATTTGACGCAAGGGACCAAACCCTTGCGCCGTGGTCAGTTCAAGACCGGCTTAGCAAGACGGCGTGTGGCCATCATCGACATAGCCTTCAAATCCCGGTTCACCGAAACCGGATACAGGTGTCACAGCGGCCGACCCTTCGGCTGGCGCAGTTCCAAACCATTTTTCATGCAATTCTGCGATGGTCCCGTCGATTTTCATACATTCGATCACCGGCTCGATCTTGGCCCGCAGTTCCGCATCATCCTTGCGGAAAGGCATGCCCCAAACCTTGCCCGTCGAAAACAGGTAGCTTGGCTTGACGTTCGGGTTCTTTTGCGCGGCCCAAGCTGACACTGTGCTGCCTGCGACATTTGCATAAGCCCGGCCCGACACAACGGCCTGCACCGCATCTGTGTTGGTGCCGTAGCTTTCGACCGTCCAGCCGATCTCGCCTGCCAGATCGCGCGCCCAGCTGTCATAGACAGACCCTTTGTTGACCGCGATGACCTTGCCTTCGAACTCTTTCATATCGGTAACTTCGGGAGCATCATTGGCGACCAGAAACAGGAAATCGGTGTTCAGGTAGCCTTCTGAGAACAGCAGGTTCGCCGCGCGTTCTTCGGTGATCGTTGTGGGGGCGACGACAAAATCATGGGTGCCCGCCTGCAATCCCGGCAGGATGCCCGAAAACTGCGTTGCAACGATGTCCATTTCAACACCCAGCCGTTCACCGATCAGGTTGGCCAGATCGACGTTAAACCCTTCGATCCCGCCGCCAAGTTTGGGCATCGCGTGGGGCGCAAAGGTGCCATCAAGCGCAACAGTATATTTGTCCTGCGCGACGGCAGCCCCCGTCAGAAAGAGTGAAGCAGCCAGCGTCGCTGCGGTGGTAAAGCGTGTCATGATCCATATCCCCTGTGGCGTTTTTCTATCTTCAAAAGCCTTGAGCAGCCGAATGTGTGAATCAATCTTAAATTATGAGATATTGATGAAATTTCACATAGCCGAATAAGTCCACCTTATGGCTTAGGCAGATGACGCCAACAGAACGCGCAAACAGTCCGGATATCGCCCAAAACATCCTCTGAAAGGCACAAGGGCCGATCATGGTGTAGCCTGTCTCATCGGCAACACCCGTCACGGTCCGGATCCTGACGCGGTTGCTTCGTCCCGACCAAGCTGGCAAAGCTAATCCACCCTTTTCGGAGCAGTCCCATGTCCAAAACCGTCTTCCTGATCAATGGCCCCAACCTGAACCTTCTGGGCAAACGGGAACCCGAGATCTATGGCGCCGATACGCTCGAGGATGTGACGACACGCTGCAAGGCCTTGCTTGAACCGGCAGGCCACACCTTGCAGGCAATGCAGTCGAACCACGAGGGCGAGATCATCGACATGATCCACCGCGCCCGCGAAGACGCAGCCGCCATCGTGATCAATCCTGGCGCGTTCACACATACCTCGATTGCCATCTTTGACGCCCTACAGGCCTATGACGGTCTTGTCTTTGAGGTGCATATCTCGAACGTGCACAAACGCGAGGCGTTCCGGCATCATTCGTATATCTCGGCGCGTGCGGACGGCGTGCTCGCGGGTTTCGGCGTCGAAGGTTACGAATTGGCGATGCGGCGTGTGATCAGCCTGCTGCGCTGACGGTTAAAACGGGCCGTCTTCCAAAACGCCATCCGCCGACATCTGCGCATAAAGCAACCCTTCGCGCAGACCACGATCCGCGACAGACAGACGATCCGTAGGCCAACACCGCAGCAAAGCTTGCAGGATGGCTGAGCCTGACATGATGAGCGCCTGCCGATCCAGACCGATCCGCGGATCGGCGCGGCGTCCCTCTGGGCCCAGTTGCAAATAGCCCCCGATCACCTTTTCGATCTGGTCCGAGGTCATACGCAGCCCGTCCACCTTGGTCCGGTCATAGCGCTTGAGACCCAGATGGCTTGCCGCCACCGTCGTCACAGTGCCGCTGGTCCCGACAATCTGGAACCCTTCACGCGCCTGTTCGTCTTTATAAGGTGCGAACTCTGCAAGGTTTTCCTCAAAGAACCAGCTCATCAACGCATAGCGTGCGCTATCGCTTTCCACGTCAGAGAACTGATCGCGCAATGTCGCCACACCCAAGGGCACACTGATCCAATCCACCACGCGTGCCGCGGGAAACGGGCTGTCTTTGGTATGGAATCCGGCATGCAGCCGCATGATCGCGCGGGGACGTTCAATGGGCGGCACTGCTGTTAGATCAATCCAAACCAGTTCCGTCGATCCGCCACCAATATCCACCACCAACAATTGTTCGGTCTTGGTGCTGACCAGCGGCGCACAAGAAATCACCGCCAAACGCGCTTCTTCCTCGGGCTGGATGATTTCAAGCGTCAGTCCGGTCTCTCTTTTGACCTGCCGGATAAAATCACGTGCGTTATGTGCGCGGCGGCAGGCTTCGGTCGCCACAAGCCGCATGCGCGTCACCTCGTGGCGACGGATTTTTTGCTGGCAGACCCGCAGCGCCGAAATCGTCCGGTTCATGGACGCACGGCTCAAGCGGCCGGATTTCTCCAGGCCGGCGCCCAATTGGACGGATTTAGAAAAGCTGTCGACCACGTGGAACTGATTGCCCTTTGGCTGGGCAATCAACATGCGACAACTGTTTGTGCCCAGATCCAACGCGGCATAAAGCTCGGATGGGTCGGGCCGTGACGGCGCGGGGCTCTCTACCGGTTTCGGGAATGCGCCCGCACCTTTGGGACGCTTTGGCGCCATGACTTCGCGCCTTCCGAATATGTAAGTTACCCCAACCCTAAGCCCGCTTTCGAACTATCGCAAGTTTCGTGATGCGTCCTGATGCCGGTTTCCGGTTATGAAAGGTTCTCATGCAAAGCCTGAGAATTATGGCGACGCCTGTGCATCGCTTTCCCTGGTCCCGTGGCCTATTGTGACCGTGGGTCGCAGATAGAAGCGGACAAGTCGAAAACCGCCCTTATGGCAGGGACGGCGTCAATTACGAAGACGCAAGGAAAGCAAAGGAATCACGACATGCCTGATGTCACTATTGTCTACTGGCGGGATATTCCGGCTCAGGTGATCGTGGGCAAAGGCCGTCGTGGCGCCAAGGCGCAATTGCCCGAACGGTTTGAACAGGCGATTGATCGCGCTGCGATGAAAATCGGCGCGTCCGACACCGACAGCTATCTTGCCGAATGGCGCAAAGCCACACCCTACCCGGTCGATGGAGAACCCGACGACGTGTGCGCAGCCGAAACAGCCCGCCTTGATGCGGAATACGACAAAGAGCGCTTGAAAGCGCTGATTGATAACGAAGGCTGGGCGTAAGCCCCCATGACCCTGAGGGAGGCCATCATGGCATTGTTGAATTTCCGCAAGCGCGAGACCGTCGAAACCGGCAGCACGCCCGAAATGGAAGCCTTCCTGAAAGGCTATTCGATCGAAGTGATGCCGCGCACGGCCGAAAAGGTCGAGGATTTCCGCGCCCTTCTGGCCCCTGGCACTCGGGTGTATATTGCCCATATCGACGGCACTCCGATCGAAGACATGGTCGCCACCGCCAAACGTCTGGCCGATGATGGCTATCCGGTCATGCCGCACTTCCCGGCCCGTATCATCAAGGATCAGGCCACTCTGGCCGATTGGATTGCGCGCTACCAAGGTGAGGCGGGTGTCGATCAGGCGTTGTTGCTGGCGGGTGGTGTGTCAGAACCCCATGGCGATTTCGACAGTTCGATGCAACTGATGGAAACCGGTCTGTTCGACAAGGCCGGCTTTAAGCGGCTGCATGTCGCCGGTCACCCCGAAGGCAACAAAGACATCGACCCGAAAGGCGGCATGAAAAATGTTGAAGACGCCCTGCGCTGGAAACAGGCGTTTTCCGAACGCACGGATGCCAAGATGGCGTTGGCCACACAGTTCGCATTTGATCCAGATCCGATCATCAAATGGGTCGACGACCTGTCAGCGGCGGGCATCACCCTGCCCGTCCATATCGGCATCGCCGGTCCGGCCAAGCTGCAAACCCTGATCAAATTTGCCATCGCGTGTGGTGTTGGCCCGTCACTCAAGGTTCTGCAAAAGCGCGCCATGGACGTGTCGAAACTGCTGTTGCCTTACGAGCCGACGGATGTGCTGACCAAGCTTGCGGCACACAAGGCCAAAACCCCCGGTTTCAACATCGAACAAGTGCATTTCTTCCCGCTAGGCGGCATCAAGACCAATGCCAACTGGGCGATTGAAAACGGCGGTGCCGGTACTGCGCCAGCCGCAAACGTAACCTGATCGTATCATATGCCAGCCCTGCTTTTTGACCTCGACGGCACCATGCTGAATTCGGACCCGATTCACGAGGCCGTCTTTACCGAACTCTGGACAGACCGCGGTTTGCCGGTTCCGGAGGGCTTTTACATGGAGCAGGTGCACGGGCGTCTCAATGTCGATGTCTTTGCTGATTACCTGCCCGACGAACCTGATCCGCAGGGGCTCAGCGAATGGAAAGAGGCACAGTTCCGCGACCGGTTGCCGTCGCCCTATCCAGCCACAGCAGGTCTGGCCGCCTTTTTGGACCATGCACAGTCGCAGGGCTGGAAAATGGCGGTTGTCACCAACGCAATGCGTCTCAATGCCGAGGCCATGTTGCACGCCATCGGTCTGCGCGATTGGTTCGAAGTGATCGTCATCGGCGAAGAATGCGAGCACGGCAAACCACATCCTCTGCCATACCTGACAGCAATGGACATGCTGGGCGAGCCGCCCGCGTCTTGCATCGCCTTCGAAGACAGCCCGTCAGGCATGCGCGCCGCAGCAGCCTCTGGCGCCTATAGTATCGGAATCCGCTCTGCACTGGATGACGCCAAGCTGCGCGCCGCCGGAGCCGACCTGACCATTCAAGATTTCACAGACCCCGCGTTACCAGAGATTCTGGCCCGCATTCAAGGAGTAGCCGCATGACCCGCACGATTGTCGAGTCCAAAACCAAAACCGCAATTATCGGCTTTGATCAGCCGTTCTGCGTCATCGGCGAGCGGATCAACCCGACAGGCCGTAAGATTCTCAACGAAGAGCTGGAGCGTGGCGATTTCAGCCGTGTCGAAGCAGACGCGCTGGCACAGGTCGCGGCCGGAGCCAATATTCTCGACATCAACTCCGGTGCGGTATTTTCCAACAAAATGGCCGAAGATCCGCGCTATGCCGACAATAACTTTGTCGAACCGACCCTGATGAAAGAACTGGTCGAACGTGTTCAGGCGATTACCGATTGTCCGCTCTGCATCGACAGCTCTGTGCCGGGCGCCTTGGAAAACGGCCTCGCCGCCGCCGAAGGTCGCCCGCTGTTGAACTCTGTCACAGGCGAGGAAGACCGCCTGGAGCTGGTTCTGCCACTGGTCAAGAAATACAACGTGCCGGTCGTCGCGATCTCCAATGATGACACCGGCATCTCCGAAGACCCTGATGTCCGCTTTGCCGTGGCAAAAAAGATCGTCGAACGTGCCGCCGATTTCGGGATCCCGGCGCATGACATTGTTGTGGACCCGCTGGTCATGCCGATCGGCGCGATGGGCACCGCTGGCCTCCAAGTCTTTACGCTGGTCCGACGGCTGCGTGAAGAACTGGGCGTCAACACCACTTGCGGGGCATCTAACATCAGCTTTGGTCTGCCAAACCGCCACGGCATCAACAACGCTTTCCTGCCCATGGCAATGGGAGCAGGCATGACATCGGCCATCATGAACCCGGTCGCCCTGCCTGTTGGCCCGACCAAACTGGCCGAGAAAAAGGCCGAAGTGGCCGCAGCCGGGATCGTTCTGCCAGAAGACATGGATGACGAAACCTTCTGCATTCTGTTCGGCCTCGGCTCGACCAAACCGAAGCCCGGCAAGGAAATGGAAGCCATTCGCGCCGCCAACTTTCTGACCAATAATGATGATGGCGGATCGGCATGGATCGAATTCAACAAGCAGCCGCCAAAAGCCGGACACGAAGGCCGTGGTCGCGCTGGTCGGGTTGGAGGGCGCCGCCGCCGCGCGTGATGCAGGGCGCTTGTGCGGAGATCGCCGAGACACCGCGATAACATCTCGGTTCTTAATTAGTTTTTTACGGTGGCGTGAAAGAATCTTCGTACGAAGATTCTTCCGCGTCTCCAGAAATTTTTGGGGGCCGGGCAAACACTTCCGTCATACAGGTGCCGAAATCAGAAAATCCGCAATCTGCCAGCCCTGTTCGCTATAGCGATACACCCCGGCGACCGGCGAGGTCGGTAAAATATTGCCATGCCACGCGGCCAGACCGTGATCCACGGGTTGCTTGCCACTCGATCGCCTCGGCCCGCAGCGTTTGATCGTCGATCCCGACCCCATATGCGTCACAATACCCACGGATCATGGCAAGGTAATCGTCCTGATTGCAGGGATGGAACCCCAACCACAATCCGAACCGATCTGACAAAGACACCTTTTCCTCCACCGCCTCTGAGGGATTGATCGCAGAGCCGCGTTCGTTTTCGATCATGTCGCGCGGCATCAGGTGGCGGCGGTTCGACGTGGCGTAGAACACCACATTATCAGGCCGCCCCTCAATACCGCCATCCAGAACCGCCTTGAGCGATTTGTAATGCTGATCATCATGGCTAAAGCTCAGATCGTCACAAAACAGCACAAACCGATGTGACGACGCCCGCAACAGGTTGAGCAAACGCGCAACGCTGGGCAAATCCTCACGCTGCAACTCGACCAGCTTGAGCGACAAACCCTCCTTCAGGATCGCGGCATGTACGGCTTTGACAAGGCTGGACTTCCCCATCCCCCGCGCGCCCCACAACAACGCGTTGTTCGCAGGCAAGCCATTGGCGAATTGGCGGGTGTTGGCCAGCAAAGTGTCCCGGCTCCGATCAACACCGATCAAAAGCTCCACTGCCACGCGGCTGACCTTGGGCACAGGCTGCAGATGATCCGGTTCGACATGCCAAACAAACGCGTCGGCAACTTCAAAATCGGGGGCTGGTTGCGGCGCCGGTGCCAAACGCTCCAACGCCGCTGCAATCCGCTCCATCGGGTCGCTCACTTCTTTGCGTCCTCGTCGAATTCGCGCATCAGTGGGTCGTCTTCCATGTCTTCGGCCGGATCCTCGTCGAACCACAAGCCCTGTGCGCGCAGCTCTTTTTCGCGCTTTTTCTCGACAGAGCGCACAAGGATGATCGACACCTCATACAGCCCGTACACCACCGTGAACAGGATCAACTGCGTCACCACGTCAGGTGGAGTCACAAGTGCCGCCAGAACAAGAATCGCCACCATCGCATATTTGCGAACGCTGCCAAGGCCCGAAGACGACACCAACCCTGCTTTGCCCATCAGGGTCAACAAGACCGGCAGTTGGAAACACAACCCGAACGCCATGATGAAGACCAAAGACGTTTGCAGGCTTTCGTTGACCTTACCAAAGAAGGTGATCTGCAAACCTTCGCCTGCGACCGGCGCAGCAACAGACGGTTCCACGTCGATCCCGCTGGACAGCACGTTTGCGAAAAGCGACGGCGCATCTGTAAAGCCAAGAAAGAACGCCATGGCCAGAGGAGTGACCACGAAATGCGCAAAGGCAGCGCCGGCAAGAAACATGACAGGCGACGCGATGATGAACGGCAAAAACGCGGATTTTTCGGATTTATACAGACCCGGTGCAATAAACCGCCACATCTGATGTGCGATCACCGGGAAGGCCAGCGCAAAACCGAACACGAGGCCGATGCGGAACAACACAAACAGGTATTCCTGCGGGCTTGTATACTGCAGCGTCGGCGACGGGTCCCCAAGTGCCCGCAGCGTTTCCTCGATTGGCACCAGCAAAAAGCGCAAAACATGTTCGGCCAGAAAATCGCCGTTCACGGGGATGAACAGCACACAAATGCCCACGAACAACGCCAAAACCGACCGAATCAGTCGGGTGCGCAACTCGGCCAGATGCTCGATCAGCGGGGCGCTGCTGTCCTCAAGATCGTCGTCGCGAGCACTCATCTCAGGCGTCCTTTTCCGGCGCGGCATCTGCGTTCAACGCCGCTTCCATTTCTTCGGCCTTTTTCTGCGCCTCATCCGCTTCGCGTTTCTTGCGATCCGCAGCGGCCCGCGCAGCGCTGGCCTCGATCTTTTTCTTTGCGGCCTCGCGCTCTGCCGACAGTTTGCCGGTATTGCTCTCGGGGTCGATATTGGTCATCGACTTCGCTGCGTCTTTGACACCATCCATCGCGCTGCCAACCGGGTTGGTCGCCGCCTTGAATGTCTTTTGCATGTCCCGCACGCCGGATTCATCCGCCGCGTCGTTCATCGCGCGCGAAAAGTCGCGGGCCATCCCACGGGCCTTTCCCATGAAATTTCCCACCTTCCGAAAAAGCACCGGCAAGTCTTTCGGGCCGACGACGATCAACGCCACAACCCCGATCACCAACAGCTCGGCAAAGCCAAGATCGAACATAAGCGTTTAGACCTTGTCTTTGTCTTTCTCGTCCTCAGGCGTCACGTCTTTGGCGCTTTCGGCATTCTGTTCTTCAAGCTCTTGCTTGCCCTCATCCACGCCCTTCTTGAAGGCGGTGATGCCTTTGCCAACTTCGCCCATCAGCGACGAAATCTTACCACGCCCGAACAGCACCAGCACCACGACGGCGATGAGCAGAAGGCCCGGCAGACCGATATTTCCGATACCCATGAAGTGTCTCCTAACCAGCAGGCCGCTGCCCGCGTTGCATTCCATTGCCGTTATGTAATGGCTCGCGCGGCCCTGTGAAAGCACGAAAACACGCCGATTCCGGTCGTTTTTGTCAAGAGCCTGTCAGTTGACAGGTTTTTGTCAGTATTATTGCAGCGCAGCGAAAGGGAATCACATGAAACGCAGCGACCGACTCTATGCCTTGATGCAGCGCCTCAAGGACGGACATCTGCACACAGCCGAAGCCATGGCACAGGATTTGGGCGTATCCGTGCGCACCATCTATCGCGATATGGATACATTGGCGGCGTCCGGCGTGCCGGTCGAGGGCGCCCGCGGTTCTGGCTATACGGCACAGGCGATGATCACCCTGCCCCCCCTTAATCTGACCCAGACCGAGCTTGAGGCGCTTCACATCGGTCTGGCCGCTGTTGGCGCATCCGAAAGCGAAGACATTGCCACCGCCGCCCGTGCGCTGTCAGACAAGATCGACGCGGTCCTGCCCGAAGACGTCGGCACACCCGCTGGCAAATTCGGCTTTGCCACCTACCCCTTTGCCGAGGCCGCCCATGGATTTCGCCACATGCCCGCCTTTCGCAAAGCGATCCGTGCACGGCAAAAGCTGCGTCTGCGCCTTGATGGCGAAGACCAAAGCCACACGGTCCGTCCGCTGCATCTCGATTACTGGGGCCGTGTCTGGACCTGTGTTGTCTGGAATGAGACCGACGGCAGTTTCGCCACGTTCCGCATCGACCGCGTGGCAGAGCTGACCCCATTGCCGGGCCTTTTCGTGAACGAGGCAGGCAAAACGCTTAAGGATTTTCATGCCTTGCAGTCCTGACCCCGGAATGATGCACTGCGCTTCGGGCACCACCACGCCACCAACGGGAGGACATCATGGGACTTCGATTCTTTTCTGACAAAGATCGCCCCGTTCATCTGGGTCCGTTTCCCTTGGAGCGCACCGCGCGGGGACCGATGCCTGACATAACGTCGATCCCGCCTCATCCCGGCCTTAGCTTTCACCGCGCGCAAGACCCCGCCTCAATTGTCAACGCGATGGCCGACTTTCAAGCGATGATGGACGCGATCCGCGACGGATTTGTAAACAAGGCCACATCCGACTGCCCAAGCGATTTAACAGAGCGCGCCAATCACTTGAAGTCATTTGGATACTTCGCCGATGCAGCCATGGTCGGCATTGGCCCGCTTCTAGCCGAGGCCCACCTGTCAGAGCCGCGCCTGAACCCTGACATCGATCGTCTGGCCGAAGACCTCAAGACCCGCCAGACCAAAACGCTCGCCTCTGGCATCGACCTCATTATGGCTGACTTGAAAGAGTCGATGGAGGCGCCACCCAGTACCATCGACGGCCATCACACCGTGCTGGTGTTCCTTTACGAAATTCCCCGCGATCCACATCACGGTGAAACAGGCACCGAATGGATTGCGGATGCGCAAGCCCACCGCGCCTGCCTGCGCGCCACGGAAACCGCCGTGGTCATCGCCAATTATATCCGCCTTCTCGGCTGGGATGCCAAGGCGCACACCGCAACCAGCACCGATGTGGATCTCAACATCTGCACTGTCGCCGCCGGGCTTGCGACGCCGCAGGCCGACCAACTCGTGACTCCGTGGCTGGGCGACCGGTTTGGCGTGGCAGTGGTTACAACCACGATGAAACTTACCCATGATACGCCACTGGCCGCCACGCAGCCCACTGCGCTGACCAAAGGCCTCGCTTGGACACTCGGCACGCGGTCGGCTCGGTCGGGTCTGAACACCAACCCGTTTGACAACCGCCGTTTTGTCGACGGCCCGCACCCGTTTGAAACACTCAAACGGGTCGACACACCGACGACATATATCGATGAACCGAATGTGCCTCGCGTGCCCAAACGCACTGATATGTTCGCGCGCGCGCAGTTCGGCGACATGGGAAAACGGCTTCAGGATGGGGCCAAAGGCGGGTATTATGTCCGCAAAGCCGCGCCCTCGTCGGCGCAGCGCCGCATGCTGGGCGCGTTTGTCCTGCTGCAAGACGGCGTTCCTGCCAAGGATATAACCGCACCGGACCCCACCGCACATGCCAATGCGATCAAAGCAACGGCCTATTGGCTGGGCGTCGATGCGCTTGGCATCAGCCGCTGCCCGGATTGGGCATGGTACAGCCACGACGCGCGCGGCGATGCGATTGATCCTCCCCATGATCAGGCAATCAACATCATCATCGACCAGGGCTATGAGACAATGGACGGTGCATCCGGCGATGACTGGATCAGCGTGGCACAATCCATGCGCGCCTATCTGCGGTTCTCGCTGCTCGGAGGCGTACTGGCCAAACAGATCCGTAATCTGGGCTACTCCGCCAAAGCGCATACGGTGATTGACGGCGAAGTGCTGCAGCCCCCGCTGCTTTTGCTGTCGGGGCTGGGCGAGGTCAGCCGCATTGGTGAGGTGATCCTCAACCCATTCCTTGGTCCGCGCCTGAAATCCGGCGTCGTGACCACTGACATGCCGCTGGCACATGACAAACCCATCGACTTCGGTCTCCAGACGTTCTGCGACAGCTGCAACAAATGCGCCCGTGAATGCCCGTCAGGCGCAATCACCGCCGGGCCGAAGCTGATGTTCAACGGCTATGAGATCTGGAAGTCCGACAGCCAGAAATGCGCCACCTATCGCATCACCACCGAAGGTGGCGCGATGTGCGGGCGCTGCATGAAAACCTGCCCATGGAACCTTGAAGGGCTGTTTGCCGAAAAG
This sequence comes from Marivita sp., assembly GCA_043585115.1. Lineage (GTDB taxonomy): Bacteria > Pseudomonadota > Alphaproteobacteria > Rhodobacterales > Rhodobacteraceae > Marivita. The sequence continues at coordinate 264,195 of CP121326.1, read as the reverse complement.
CCGTTCCGCTGGGCTGCGATGAACCTGCCACAAGCGGCCCCCTTACTGGCCAAGCTGGACGATGCCGCCGGGCGCGGTGGGCTGAACCCGGTCAAGAAATGGTGGTGGGATCTCGAGCTTCAGGACAACGGCAGCTATGCGCCCACACCCCATCCGGTCAACGCGCGCGACCTGCAGAAAGACCTTGAGCTCAAATACGAGGACCAGACGCTTGCCGTCTATCCTGCGCCGCTGGCCCCGCATCCCTACCCCTATCCCGATCCGATGGACCGCGAGGCCGGCATCCAAGCCTATGGCAACATGGTCAGCGCCAAGGAACATCAGGCGCGTTTGGCCACAGGCGACAGCTCTCACCTGCATCGCTGCAAAGACGCCACTGAAAGCCCGGTGGTGCCCGTGGTGGTCAGCAAGGTTGAAAGGATGTCGCCATCCGTCACCAAATACGAATTCCGCAGCCTTGACGGCGCGGACCTGCCGGAATGGACGGCAGGCGGGCACCTTGATCTGGTGGTGGCTCCGGAATTCCTGCGCCAATACTCCATGTCGGGTGATCCTGCCGACAGGTCGGTCTATCAGATCGGCGTGCTGCGCGAGGATCAAGGCCGTGGCGGATCGGCGCTGTTGCATCGGATTTTCACCGAAGGCCGTCGCGTATTTGTCTCGCGCCCGATCAATCACTTCCCATTGGTCGAGGACGCATCCTTCACACGGCTCATGGGCGGTGGCATCGGCGTGACTCCGATGATCGCCATGGCCCACCGGCTGCACGCGCTCGGGCGCCCCTTTGCCTTGCACTACTCTCTGAAAACCCGCGCCGAGGCCGGATATCTGGACGATCTGAGACAGGTGCCGTGGTCCGACAAAGTGCAGATTCACATCAGCGACGAAGGCACCCGCGCCGATCTCAATGCAATCATACCCGCATATTCAGACGGCCAGCATATCTACACCTGCGGGCCTGATGCGTACATGAATGCCGTCATGGAAGCTGCTGACAACAAAGGTTTTCCAGACGATTTCAAACATCTGGAATACTTCGCGGTGCCAGAACTGCCTGAGTATGAAAATCATCCCTTTACGCTTACCTTAAAAGACGGGCGCAAGTTTCATGTGCCGTCTGACAAGACAGCGACGGATGTCCTGAACGAAAATGGGATTTCAGTGGATGTGAAATGCGCCGACGGGATCTGTGGCGTATGCAAGGCGCGTGTCCTTAGTGGCGCGGTTGAGCATCGTGATTTCGTCCTGTCCAAAGCACAGCGCGCAGACCAGATCATCTTGTGCCAATCGCGTGCTGCCGAGCCGGATGGCGAGATTAAAATCGACCTGTAAATATCTGGAATAAATTGAAAAACAAAATCTTTCAAAGATTTTGGCTGCGCGCCCCCCAAAGGCCGCGCAGCCGGATGGCGTCAGCCGTCCGCTTTTGGCATCAATCCTTCGCTCTGCGCCACCGCAAGCTCATCTGCATTCAAAAGCCCGTCACCATCGGCATCTACTGCAATGAACGTATCGGTCGACATTTCAGGAAGAATTGCCTGAACCTCTTGTAGCGACAGCATACCGTCCTGATTGCTGTCAGCGCTCATGTAATCCGCAGCCAGCGCGGCCATTGGCACCGTAAGAAGGCTTGCTGCGATCAGGTGAGTCAGTGTCCGTGTCATATCATTCTCCAGTTTGGTCCTTGTGAACGAAGCGCCGCATTTGCGACCTTCACCTGATATGAGGCCCGACCCGCCCGTCGCGTCCCGCAGTCACGGCGCCTGCGCGCAGACCCGCCCAAACCCGCCGGTCCAATGCGCAATCCGCCGCCAAAAACCGGCCACGTTCCGCCATCGGCGGAAACCACCGGGATGGTCGGGGATTTTCCCGCTGCCATACCGGAGCCATGGACATACAACATCTTTCCCGCCTGCACGCACGCGCCCGCCGCCTGTCGCACAACTCCCATGATGCCGAAGACCTGTGTCACGAGATCTGCCTCGCGGTCCTCGAACAGGAAGCAACGGGCCACCGTATCGAAAGGCCGTTGCCCTATATGATGACGGCCCTGCGCCACGCGGCGATATCGCAGTTCCGCAAGAGGGTCCGTGAAACCCCGATGGAGGACAGCTTTGCGCCACAGGTCGAAGATGCGGCCCTTGCCTGTTTCTGCTCTGAAGTCCTGGCGCTGATGGATCATTTGCCAGCCCCGGACCGCGCCCTCTTGCGGCGGGTGGCGTATGAAGGCGTCACTCCGACCGAACTGGCGGAAGAAATGGATGTGCCCGTCGGCACAATCATGTCCCGTCTGGCCCGCGCCCGCGCCCGGCTGCGTCAGGCCGCGGGCATCACGACGGTATTTTAAGTGGGGGCGCTGCCCCCGGCCTGCGGCCTCCCCCGGGATATTTTTGAAACAAAGACGCAGGGAAAGGGCGCAAAAAAAGGGGGCCGCTATGGCCCCCTTCAGAGTTTCGCTCGTCAAGCTCTCAAGTTGTACACCGCTCGGAATAATCTTGCCTGCGGCCCGACGCGCGTCAGAGGCGGGCGCACCCGCCCCGTGACTGGTTGAGGCTCAGCTACAGCCAGATGTGCCGCCGCAGGTGTTGCACTTCATGCAGGTGCCGTTGCGCACCAGCGTGTAGTTGCCGCAATCACCGCAGGCTTCGCCCTCGTAGCCCTGCATCTTGGCGCGGGTGACGGCTGTCATCGCAGGGGCGCTTGTGCTCGTCGTTGTGGACGACACCGCAACCGTTGCCACTCCACCCGTTTCCGGCACCAGCGTGTTCAATGCGGCCACCGCGTCAGAGCCACCGCCAAAGGCCACGGCCCCTGTTTGACCACCCTGCAGCACGATCAGTTCCTGCGGCAGACGCTTGCGCAGATAGCCGGTAGAGCTGATTTGCTTGAGCACTTCAAGCGACCGCGATGCAGCGGTTTCCGAGATTTCCTTGACGTTGGACACGCCCTCTTCTTCGCCTCGGCCCAGATCATCAAAGGTCGCACCCTCTGGTTTGACATGCGCCAGATCGGTCCGGTCGAGGTAGGACACAGCCAGTTCGCGGAAGATATAGTCAAGGATCGAGGTCGCATTCTTGATGCTGTCATTGCCCTGCACCATGCCCGCCGGTTCGAACTTGGTAAATGTGAAGGCGTCAACGAACTCTTCCAGCGGCACACCGTACTGAAGGCCGACCGACACCGCGATGGCGAAGTTGTTCATCATGGCACGGAAGCCAGCGCCTTCCTTGTGCATGTCGATGAAGATCTCGCCCAGAGAGCCGTCTTCATATTCGCCTGTCCGCAGATAGACCTTATGGCCCCCGACAACCGCCTTCTGGGTATAGCCCTTGCGGCGCTCGGGCATCTTTTCACGGTGCGATTTCTGGATTTCCTTGATGACCACCTTTTCGACGATCTTCTCGGCCAGCACTTGCGCCTTTTCCGGGATGGAGCCGGATTCCAGCGTTTCTGCTGCCTCCTCGTCATCCTCGACCAATGCCGCCGCCAATGGCTGCGACAGTTTGGAGCCGTCACGGTACAGTGCATTGGCCTTGGTGCCCAAGGACCAGCTCAGCTCGTAGGCCTTTTGGCAGTCTTCGATGGTCGCGTCGTTTGGCATGTTGATCGTCTTGGAGATCGCCCCCGAGATGAACGATTGGGCTGCTGCCATCATGGTGATGTGCGATTGCACCGACAGGAAGCGCTTGCCCTTTTTGCCGCACGGGTTGGCGCAATCAAAGACCGGGTAATGTTCGACCTTGAGATGCGGCGCACCCTCCAGCGTCATGGTTCCGCAGACATGGTCGTTGGCGGCGTCTATCTCGGACTTGGTATACCCGAGGTGACGCAGCAGGTCGAAGGTCGGATCATTCAGCTTTTCGGCCGGGATGCCCAGCACTTCGCGGCAGAACTCCTCGCCCAGCGTCCACTGGTTAAAGACAAACCGGATGTCAAAGGCCGAGGCCAGTGCGTTGTCGACCTTTTCAAGCTGTGCGGGGCCAAAACCGTGGCCGACCAGCGACGTGTGGTTGATGCCCGGCGCATTGCCGATGGTGCCGTGACCCACTGCGTAAGACACGATTTCTTCGATCTGTGCCGACCCGTAACCCAGCTTTTCCAGAGCTGCTGGAACGGATTGGTTGATGATCTTAAAGTAACCACCACCCGCGAGTTTCTTGAACTTTACCAGCGCAAAGTCCGGCTCGATACCTGTGGTGTCGCAATCCATGACCAGACCGATCGTGCCTGTGGGGGCGATCACCGTGGATTGCGCGTTGCGATAGCCGTGCTTTTCACCAAGGCGCAGCGCCTCGTCCCAGCTTGCCATTGCCAGATCGATCAGACGGCTGTCCGGGCAGTTGGCGTGGTCAAGAGCCACCGGTTTGACCGACAGGCTCTCGTAGCCATCTGTCGCGCCGTAGGCTGCGTTGCGGTGGTTGCGGATGACCCGCAGCATGTGATCGGCGTTTTTCTTGTAGCTCGGGAACGGACCCAGCTCGCCCGCGATCTCGGCGGAGGTGGCGTAGGACACGCCGGTCATGATCGCTGTCAGCGCACCGCACAGCGCACGGCCTTCGTCGCTGTCATAGCTGTAGCCGAGGTTCATCAGCAGACCGCCGATATTGGCATAACCCAGACCCAGTGTGCGGAAGTCATAGGACCGCTGCGCGATTTCCTTGGACGGGAACTGCGCCATCATCACGCTGATTTCCAGCGTCAGCGTCCACAGACGGGTAGCGTGCATATAGTCTTCGGACTGGAACTCGCCATCCATGAGGAAGGTCAGCAGGTTCATCGACGCAAGGTTACATGCCGTGTCATCCAGGAACATGTATTCCGAGCACGGGTTGGAGCCACGGATCTCGCCATCCGCCGGGCAGGTGTGCCATTCGTTGACGGTGGTGTGGAACTGGATACCCGGATCGGCACAGGCCCATGCCGCGTGACCCACATCTTCCCACAGATCGCGTGCCTTGATGGTCTTGGCAACGCTGCCATCGGTGCGGCGGATCAATTCCCAATCGGCGTCGTCTTTGACAGCCTGAAGGAACGCATTGGTGACGCGGATCGAGTTGTTCGAGTTCTGGCCCGACACGCTTGCATAGGCCTCGGAATCCCAATCGGTGTCATAGGTCGGGAATTCGATGCTGCTATAGCCCTGCCGTGCATAATCCAGCACGCGCTTGATATAGGTTTCAGGGATCATGACGTTCTTCGCCGAGCGAATCGCGTCTTTCAGGGCGTTGTTCTTCTTGGGATCATACGCGTCCTCTTCCAGACCATCCCAAGCGCCAATCGCCTTGAAGATCGCGTTGAGCATCTGCTCGTGCATCTTTGATCCGGCAACGATGCTGGCAACCTTCTGTTCTTCTTTGACCTTCCAGTTTATGAATTCCTCGATATCCGGATGGTCGGCATCACAGATTACCATCTTGGCCGCGCGGCGTGTCGTGCCACCGGACTTGATCGCGCCTGCTGCCCGGTCACCGATCTTGAGGAAGCCCATGAGGCCCGAGGATTTGCCACCACCCGACAGCGGCTCATCCGCTGCGCGCAAGCTGGAGAAGTTGGTGCCAGTACCGGACCCGTATTTGAACAGACGCGCTTCGCGGACCCAGAGGTCCATGATACCGCCGTCGCCGACCAGATCGTCTGCGACGGACTGGATAAAGCACGCATGGGGCTGCGGGTGCTCGTAGGCCGACGAGGATTTGGTCAGCTCGCCTGTCTTGTAGTCAACATAGTAGTGACCCTGGCTTGGGCCATCGATGCCGTAAGCCCAGTGAAGGCCGGTGTTGAACCATTGCGGGCTGTTGGGGGCAGCCTTTTGCGTGGCAAGCATATAGCGCATTTCGTCGAAATAGGCCTGTGCGTCTTCTTCGGTTGTGAAGTAGCCGCCTTTCCAGCCCCAATACGCCCACGCGCCTGCAAGACGGTCGAACACCTGCTTGGACGACGCTTCACCGGTGCGCTCAGTGTCATCACTTTCGGGAACAGACCGCCACAGGAAGCTGGGCACGTCCTTTTCTTTGACCTTCTTCAAAGATGCCGGGACGCCCGCCTTGCGGAAATATTTCTGCGCGATCACGTCGCTGGCCACCTGGCTCCAGCTTGCCGGCACTTCGACATTGTCCAGTTTGAACACAACCGATCCGTCAGGGTTGCGGATTTCCGACGTGGTCGAGACGAACTCGATTCCCGCATACGCGTCCTTGCCTGCCTTGGTAAACTTTCTTTCGATTTTCATCGCACCGGTCTCTTTTATCTGTGTGTACCCAATGGCCCCCAAAGGCCGCGATAAGCACGAGTTTTCCGGTCCCGCGCGCTGTGCACGCAGGAAAAGCGCCTCAAAAGCTGTTTGCCGGTGTTCCCGTCCCTGTTGTCGGTCGAAACACTATATCTTGTGGTTGTTCGATCCGACCCGCACAAATTGACGGAAATCGATCAGAGTCGTCAACACGTTTTTTCGCTTTTTTGTCATACATTTTGGGTTGACCAGCCTTCGCGCCACAACTGGTAGCGATTCAAGTGTGGACGACGCGTGTATAGACCTGTGGATAAGCCGGTCACTGAAAAGGCAATGCTGACAAAAAGTTATCCACAGCCATTGATGGCCCGCATCAACCAAGGCGCAAAACATTTTTGCAAGCATGCAACAGCTGGGCGCGAATCTCGTCGCATACAGTCTGTGGCCAAGATCCCACGGACAAGGCGAACTTGGATAAATCAACCACACCACAAGATGTAGCGCCAAGTCGTGTATTTTGGAGAGTGTGAAATGGTCGGGACGGCAAGATTCGAACTTGCGACCTACGGTACCCAAAACCGTCGCGCTACCAGGCTGCGCTACGCCCCGACTGAGCTGTCGTTTAGCGGCCGCTGTCTGATTTGGAAAGCGGTTTTTTCAGTTTTTCACTACGACGCACACGCCCAACTTGCGGTCTGCTGCGGAATGGCCGGATGACGCATCTCGGTGCCCGCGTCGATCCCCAATTGATCGGCCAGCCCGCCATTGATCTCAAGGACAAACTGGATATTCGATCCACCGGGAATGCCGGTCACATCTCCGGGAATGGCATTCTCATGCACGCGCTGCACAACGCCCGCACCATCGGCAAAAATCATATCGAGGGGAATCAGCGTATTCTTCATCCAGAAAGATACGGTCTGCTCTCGTTCATAAACAAAAAGCATACCCGTCATCGTCGGCATCGACTCAACAAACATCAACCCCCTGCTCCGAAGCTCGGGGGTGTCAGCGACATCGACGGAAAAGCGGGCTGTGCCCCAATCGCCTCTCAGGAAAACGGCATCATCCCGACACGCGACGTCTGCGTAGGCCGCAGACGCGGCCAACACATAACAAAAAGCTACTAAAGACCACTTTCCCAAGGAAGAACCTCTACCGCCATGCGCCCGCGGCTGCTTTCAATCGAGCGCAACGCCAAGGCTTCGCCCGGAAGCAAATCGGAAAGGCCCGACCGGCGCAAGACCTCGATATGGATAAAGATGTCTTCTGACCGGCCAAAAACATTCGCAAATCCGAAACCCTTCGACTTGTCGAACCACTTTACCCGCGCGGCCTCCAACGGGGCGGCGGCAAGCTCGTCCTCGGACACGCCACTGAAATCCTCAAGCGGTGCGATGCCTGCTTGCTCCGGCGGCGCGATACTCACAACCTCAACGGCCTGCAATCCGCGTGTCGTAGCCTGCACGATGACTTCAATCCGGGCGCCATCGGTTACCGACCCCTGACCGTAGTTCCGCAACACGTTTGCGTGTAACAAAATATCAGGACCACCATCATCGGAAACGAGAAATCCAAAGCCTTTGCCCGGATCAAACCATTTAACGGATCCTGTGATGCGTGTGTCCTGTGCCTGCGACTGTTCCACTGTCTTGTCCAACATTCAAATTCCCAACGCCAGTCTGTGGTGCCCCAACACTGATTATCAGTATATAAAACAATTGACTAAAATCACCCTACAATTCACGTCACGTGAATGTCACGGATTTAACCGACTGATATTCCATGTGTTTTTTTCAGCAATATAATCCCACCGGAACCGATCATGCAACCTAAACGCGCCATCGGCCCAAAACTCTATCTCTGTGGGATGTATACGGAACCCGCCCCAAAACGGCGGGCGGGGCGGATTTGCACCAAGTTTGGGAGTAAGTTTAGCAACTTCGGCCATTAACGCTGTGCGCGACTCCAAAGGTTGCGATTGCTTCGAGGCCCAGGCACCCAACCGGCTCTTGAGCGAGCGTGACGCATAGTATGCATCCGCCTTCTCTCCGTCTTCGCGGGTGACCGTCCCTCTGACGCGGATTTGTCGATGCAAAGATTTCCAATGCAGGACAAACGCCGCCTTTCCAGCCGACTGGATCTCTTGTCCCTTCCGGCTGTCGTAGTTTGTATAAAAGACGAAAGCATCGTCTTCGATCTCTTTGAGCAGAACCATGCGCACATTCGGCATCCCGTCGGCGTCCACGGTCGACAAGGCGATGGCGTTTGGATCATTGATCTCGGACGCTTCCGCCTCGGCAAGCCAGTCGCGCGCGATATCAAACGGGTTGTCCCCCGCAAAAATTCCAGTGCGTTCGCTCATACCGTTCTCCTAGATCAATTGCGCCCTATACGAGTATTGAGGTTAATGTCCACAACCAATTCGGGTTATAATTCCCTTCAGCGGATCAGCGCCATTCACAGCCTTGCCCGACACGCGTCCATCGCCTAAACGATGACATTACCGAACAAAAGAGGGTGTGGGACCATGAAAAGCGAAATAATGGCGGGAAAGCGCGGGCTTATCATGGGCCTTGCCAATGACAAATCCATCGCATGGGGTATCGCGAAAGCGCTAGGCGACGCCGGCGCAGAACTCGCCTTTTCCTATCAGGGCGATGCACTGAAAAAACGCGTGGACCCTTTGGCGGCCCAGCTAGGTTCAGACATCGTTCTACCCTGCGACGTCAGTGATGAAGCGTCGATTGATTCGCTTTTCGAGGCGCTCAAGACCAAGTGGGACAGTCTCGACTTCGTGGTTCACGCCATCGGCTTTTCCGACAAAACCGAATTGCGCGGCCGCTACGTAGATACAAGCCGCGACAATTTCATGATGACCATGGATATTTCGGTCTATTCCTTCACCTCGGTGATGCAACGCGCCGAAAAGATGATGACCAATGGCGGCTCGGCTCTCACCATGACCTATTACGGCGCCGAGCGGATCATGCCACATTATAACGTGATGGGCGTCGCCAAAGCCGCACTGGAATCCTCGGTTCGCTATTTGGCCGAAGACCTCGGCAAGGACGGCATTCGCGTCAATGCGATCTCGGCCGGTCCCATCAAAACCCTTGCCGCGTCGGGCATTGGCGATTTCCGCTACATCATGAAATGGAACGAATACAACTCGCCGCTCCGCCGCAACGTGACCATCGACGATGTCGGCAAATCCGCTCTCTATCTCTTGTCGGATCTCGGCTCCGGCGTAACCGGTGAAACCCATCACGTTGACGCAGGCTACCACGTGGTCGGCATGAAGGCGGTGGATGCCCCCGATATGAGCAAGGAATAATCCTCTGTGACCACGGCCCAGCTCATTGCGTTCAACCTGACCCTGCTGGCTGCTATGGCCGCACCGGGCCCGGCGTTGCTCTATGCATTACGGCAATCCGTCGCGGGCGGGTTTCGGGCCGGTGTCGCAACCGGCGCAGGTCTGGGCGTCATGGCCGCGCTCTGGACAGGGGCGGCCCTGCTGGGCCTGAATGCTGTCTTTGCTCTTGTGCCCTGGGCCTATCTTGCGCTCAAGACCGCAGGCGCCCTCTACCTTATCTGGATCGCGGTACAGCTCTGGCGTTCTGCGCACATACCTGCCACCGACACCGCCCATCCCGGCGCACGCGCCTTTCTTGGCGGGATGCTCGTGAACCTCGCCAACCCGAAATCGGTGCTCTTTGCCGGGGCTGTCCTTGTGGTGATCTTCCCGCCAGACCTGAGCCTCGCAGCCAAGGCCCTGATCGTCGCCAATCACGCGGCTGTCGAACTCATCATCTACACCCTCTTTGCCGCTTGCCTGTCCAGCGCCCCTGCCCGCACCGGATATCTGCGGCTTAAACCCCTGATCGACCGTGCCGCATCTGTTGTGCTTGGCGCGCTCGGACTGCGCCTGCTATTCGGCCGCTGACACCCAAAGGAGCCCGCCATGACCGACCGCCTGCCCCACGAAAAAGGATTCCACGTCAGCTGGGATCAACTCCATCGCGACGCCCGCGCCCTCGCATGGCGCCTGCAGGGCGCAGGCCCCGATGAAGGCGGCTGGCGCGCTGTGGTTGCCATCACCCGTGGCGGTATGGCCCCGGCAATGATCGTCGCCCGCGAACTCGACATCCGGATGGTCGATACCATCAGCGTCAAAAGCTACAACCACCAGACCCAGGCCGAACCGAAGGTGATCAAATCCCCCGACATGGACGTGGTCGGTGACGGCACCGGCGTCCTTGTGGTCGATGACCTCGTCGATACCGGCAAAACGCTGGAAGTGGTGCGCAAACACATGCCCAAAGCCCATATCGCCACCGTCTATGCCAAACCGATGGGCCGGCCACAGGTCAACACCTTCATCACCGAAGTCAGCCAGGACACCTGGATCTTCTTCCCCTGGGACATGGCTCTGCAATATGTCGAACCCTATCGCGGCAAGGACTGACCCGGTTTCTCTGGTTTCAAAATACCTCGGGGGAGTCCCGGATATCATCTGGGACGGGGGCAGCGCCCCCTGACCAAAAATGCAGCGCGCCGCAGGCGCACAATGGGATCAAGCCGGTATGACCTCACGCACCCAGACCACATTCGCACCTCCGGTGATGGAAGCCCGCCGCTGGCTTCAGGGTGTGACCTTCCCGGACAACCGCCCCTGATCAACGTCAGCCAGGCCGCGCCCGTTGATCCGCCCCCCGCGGCCCTGCGGGCCGCAATGGCTCAGGCGCTTGAAGACCCGCAAACCCATCTCTACGGTCCTGTTCTTGGGCTGCCGGCCTTGCGCGAAGAACTCTCGCAGCAATGGTCGACCCATTACCACGGCAGTGTCACAGCCGATCAGGTCGCCATCACCTCTGGCTGCAATCAAGCCTTTGCAGCGACCATCGCGTCGCTGTGTACCGAAGGCGACGAAGTCATTCTGCCAACACCTTGGTATTTCAATCACAAAATGTGGCTCGACATGTCGGGCGTCACATCTGTTCCACTGCCCACCGGCGCGGACCTGATCCCCGACGCCAAGGCCGCCCGTGCATTGATCACCCCCAAAACCCGCGCCATCGCGCTGGTCACACCAAACAATCCCGGCGGCGTCGAATACCCGTCCGAAACCCTGACCGCGTTCCTCGCCCTCGCCCGCGAAACCGGCATAAAGCTCATCGTGGACGAAACCTACCGCGATTTCGACAGCCGCCCGACCCCGCCACACAGCCTGCTGTCAGACCCGAACTGGGACGACACGCTGATCCAGCTCTACTCCTTTTCCAAGGCGTACCGGCTGACCGGTCACCGCGTCGGCGCAATCCTGACAAGCCCGATGCGTCTGGCCGAAGTTGAAAAATTCCTCGACACGGTCGCGATCTGTCCGTCGCAACTGGGCCAGCGCGCGGCCCTCTGGGGCCTGCAAAACCTCGCGGATTGGCTGGCAGGCGAACGCGATGAAATCCTCGACCGGCGCGCGGCCATCGAGGATCACATGCCGCTGATCGCCTCCAAAGGCTGGCGCCTTATGGGCTGCGGGGCCTATTTCGCCTATCTCGAACACCCCTTCGCAGAAAGCAGCGCCACTCTGGCCCCCAAACTGGTCCAGGACATCGGCGTGCTTGCTCTGCCCGGCACGATGTTCACACCCGCCACCGACCCCAGCGGTCAGCGTCAGTTCCGGGTCGCTTTCGCCAATGTCGACCGCGCCGGGATCGAAGCCCTGTTCACCCGTCTGGCCAGCCTTGACTGGCCTCTTGCGACCCCTGTCCCCGCCGCGTAGACACGTCGCACAAAACCGCACTCAAGCAAGGGGCACACCCGCATGGCCATGGGCAAAGGCAAGCTGTCTAAGACGTTCATCTGGATTTTGATGGGGCTTCTCATCATTGGCCTCGCAGGCTTTGGCGCGACCAGCCTCTCCGGCTCGGCACGCAGCGTCGCCACCGTGGGCGAAAAGGAAGTGTCGACAGACGCCTATCTGCGCAACCTGCGCACCGAGATAAACGCCTTTGCCGCTCAGGCCGGACGCGCCATCCCGATGTCCGAAGCCCAGATGATGGGTCTTGACCGTCAGGTCCTGGCCCAACTAGTCACCGCCCGCGGCCTCGATAACGAAGCCGCCCGCATTGCTCTGTCTGTCGGCGATGACGCCGTGGCCGAACAGCTTTTGCAAGTGCCCTCGTTCCAGGGCGCCGATGGCAGTTTCAACCGTGAAGCCTACAGCTTTGCCCTGCGCAATCAGGGGCTGTCCGAATCCGAGTTCGAGGAACAGCTGCGCGATGACACCGCCCGCACCATCCTGCAAAGCGCCCTGATCGCAGGCAACACCCTGCCCGACACCTATGTCGACACGCTCTTGGCCTATACCGGTGAAACCCGTGATTTCACATGGGCCCGCCTCAGCGGATCAAACCTGCAAACCGGTCTGCCCGAGCCGTCCGAGGCCGATCTTCAGGCCTATTATGACGACAATATCGACCGCTACACCCTGCCCGAGCTGCGCGACATCACCTATGCGTGGATCACTCCCGAAATGATCATCGATACGGTCGATGTAGATGAAGACGCCCTGCGCGCCTCGTACGAAGAACGGTTCGATGAATTCAATCTCCCCGAACGCCGCCTTGTCGAACGCCTCGTGTTCAGCACAGAAGACGCCGCAACCGAAGCCTTGAATCGCCTGTCAGAGGCGTTCAGCTTCGAAGACCTCGTGACCGAACGCGGCCTTGCCATGGCGGATGTCGATATGGGCGATGTCACCCGTGACGCGTTGGACGCCGCCGCTGACGATGTCTTTGCCGCCGAAACTGGCGACGTGGTTGGGCCGTTGCCGTCCAATCTTGGCCCGGCGCTCTACCGGGTCAATGCTGTGCTGGATGCCCAGACCACATCATTCGACGACGCCCGCCCGGACCTGCGCGACGAACTGGCGCTCGACAGGGCGCGACGCGTGATCGAAACGCTCGCACAATCCATTGACGACGAACTTGCTGCGGGTGCGACTCTCGAAGAAATCGCCGACACCACCGAAGCCCAACTGGGACAGATCGACTGGTTCTCGGGCGCCGATGGCGCGATTGCCGCCTATGACGCCTTCCGCGAAGCAGCCGCGGGTTTGAACGAGGGCGATTTTCCCGAAGTCATGCAACTTGGCGATGGCGGCGTCTTTGCGATGCGCCTCAACCGCATCCAGCCACCTGCGCCACAGCCTCTCGAAGACGTCATCGATCAGGTCCGCCAGGGCTGGGATACCCGCGAACAGACCGCGCAGTTGATGGTGCAGGCCGAAGGTCTGGCAGCCTCGCTCGCCGACGGCGCAGCTTTTGAAGACCTTGGTCTGACACCGCAAACGGAAACCGATCTCGGTCGCAATGCGCAAATCGCCGACCTGAACCCGGACCTGCTGTCGGCCGTGTTCGAAATGGGTGTCGGTGACACACGGGCCGTGGCCGGTATGGGCGACGTGATCGTGCTCCGCCTTGACGGCATCACGGCCGTCGATCGCAGTGACGCCGATATCGAAATGCTGGCGCAGGCTCTGCGCAATCAGGCCGCCAATAGCGTCGCCGAAGATCTGTTCCGTGCCTTCGCAACCGATGTGCAGCAACGGGCCGGGATCGAAATCAACCAACCGGCCATCAACGCCGTTCACGCAGTCATTCAGTAGGACCCATGGCCACCCTGACCCCCGATTTCGACAGCTTTGCCCGCGCCTACGAGTCCGGACAAAACCAGGTTGTCTATGCCCGCCTCGCCGCCGATCTCGACACGCCCGTCTCGTTGATGCTGAAGCTGACCAGCGCCGCCCCCGATGCCTTCGTGCTGGAAAGCGGTCACGGGCGGCGAGGTGCGGGGGCGCTATTCGATCATCGGCATGAAGCCCGACGTGATCTGGCAGTGCCACGGCACAGGCAGCCGCATCAACCGCGCCGCGCGGTATGATCCGGATGCCTTCGAGCCTCAGGACGGCGATCCGCTCAGCACCCTGCGCGCCTTGATTGCCGAATCAAAGATTGCGCTTCCCGAGGACCTGCCTCAGGCGGCAGCAGGCCTTTTCGGCTATCTCGGCTATGACATGATCCGGCTGGTCGAACACCTGCCCAATATCAACCCGGACCCGCTTGGCCTGCCCGACGCCGTGATGATGCGGCCATCGGTTGTGGCCGTTCTGGACGGGGTCAAAGGCGAAGTGACCGTGGTCTCGCCGGCTTGGGTCCATGACGGGCTGACCGCCCGCGCGGCATATGCCCAGGCCGCAGAACGTGTGATGGATGCGGTGCGCGATCTCGAACGCGCCCTGCCGCAACAGGCCCGCGAAATGGGGGATGCTGCCGACATTGCACCACCGGTGTCAAACTTCACCCATGAGGGCTACAAACAGGCGGTCGAAACCGCCAAGGAGTACATTCGCGCTGGCGACATCTTTCAGGTCGTCCCCGCGCAGCGCTGGACACAGGATTTCCCCCTGCCACCCTTCGCGCTGTACCGCTCCTTGCGCCGCACGAACCCGTCACCCTTCATGTTCTATTTCAATTTCGGCGGCTTTCAGGTCATAGGCGCCAGCCCCGAAATTCTTGTCCGCGTATTTGGCGACGAAGTCACCATCCGCCCCATCGCAGGCACCCGCCCTCGCGGTGCCACCCCGGCCGAAGACGACGCGCTCGAAGCCGATCTGCTGGCAGACGCCAAGGAATGCGCCGAACACCTGATGCTGCTCGATCTGGGCCGCAACGATGTCGGCCGCGTGGCAAAAATCGGAACCGTCCGCCCGACCGAAAAATTCATCATCGAACGCTACAGCCACGTCATGCATATCGTCTCCAACGTGATCGGCGAACTCAGCCCCGAACATGACGCGCTCTCCGCCCTGCTTGCAGGCCTACCTGCAGGCACTGTCTCAGGTGCGCCCAAAGTGCGTGCGATGGAAATCATCGACGAATTGGAGCCTGAAAAGCGCGGTATCTATGGCGGCGGTGTCGGCTATTTCAGCGCCGGTGGCGATATGGACATGTGTATCGCTCTACGGACCGCGCTGGTGAAAGATAAAAAGCTTTATATTCAGGCTGGCGGCGGTGTGGTCTATGACAGCGACCCCGAAGCCGAATACCAGGAAACCGTTCACAAATCGAACGCAATCCGCCGCGCCGCAGCCGACGCCGCACGGTTTACCGGCAACGGCAACACCTGACCCCCGCTTCTCTGGTTCCGAAATACCTCGGGGGGGCCGCCAATGGCGGACGGGGGCAGCGCCCCCAAACCGCGGGACAGCCCGCAGGGATGTCACGCTAAAACCTGCACGCCGCAGGCGTTCATCATGGCATCAAGATGCGCTCGCAAACCCTTGCAAACGCTCGATCATCGCGCGCAAGCCGTTTGACCGTTGCGCCGACAAATGGTCGTTCAATCCCAACCGGCCCAACTCGGAACGCGCATCAATCGCGGCCACTTCTGCAGGTGACAGCCCGTTATACAGCTTGCGCAGAACAGCGATCAGACCGTTGACGATCATCGCATCCGACTCGCCTTCAAACTGCAACACCCCGCTCTCGACCTGTGGATGCAGCCAGACCTGACTCGCACACCCGTCCACCTTGGTCGCAGGCACCTTGAGCGCATCCGGCAATGGCTCCATCGCCTTTCCCAGTTCGATGACCATACGATAGCGGTCTTCCCAATCGTCCAGAAACTCGAAATCTTCGACAATCTCTTCAAAAGCGGCGCTCGCCATGGGGCTCTCCGGGTCTGCAATTGTGTTCTCGCAACACCTAGGCAGGCAGGCCCGAAACGTCCAGCCCGGGCTTGATGCTTTTCAACAGCGACGCAATCGGTTACGTCGAAAGAGCTAGAGGCAAAGGGACCGACCATGCGCAAACCCGTGACGCTTTTGATCCTTGCAACCGTCGCCGTGACGGGCTGCTCCGCGATAAACGAGTCGCGCTTCAATCCATTGAACTGGTTCGGCTCCAGCCAACCCGACCCGGCCGCGCTCGATGTCGCCAATGCCGAGGTCAACCCTCTGATTCCGCGCCGTCGCGTGTCATTCTTTCGCAACAACCAGCCCGAGGCCTTCGCCGGTCCCCCCATTGCCGAAATCACCGAACTGTTGGTCGAGCGACGCCCCGGAGGCGCCATCATCCGCGCCACAGGTCAGGCCAGCCGCATTGGTCCGTTCGATGTGCGCCTGATGGGCGACGAAGCCGCCAGCACGGATGGCGTGCTTGTGTTCGATCTGAAAGCCTTGCAACAACCCGGACCACGCAGCTCCAACCCGCGGGCCCGTCAGGTCACCGTGGCACGCTGGATCACCGATCAGGATCTGCGCGGGATCCGCACCATCACCGTGCGTGGCGCAAACAACGCCCGCAGCGTCCGCCGCTGATTGCACCCGGCGGTCACAATTCGATGATCTGAACCTGCTTGCCCTTGGCAGCCAGACCAACGCGCCCGTCACACAACCGCAGAGCGTCATCTCCGAACACCTCACGCCGCCAGCCCTGCAACGCTGGCACATTGCGCTCACCAGACGCGAGCGCGTCCAGCTCCGCTGATGTGGCAATCAGTTTCGAGGCGACGCCCGAACTTTCGGTTTTGGCCTTCAGCAACACCCGCAACAAATCCGCCAGTGCAGGGTTCACCTGCGGCGATTGACGGACCATATCCTGCGACGGCAACTGGTCCTTGGGCATGCTCTGCGCGCGATGCACGGCGTCCAGAATACCTTGGGCGATGTCGCCTTTGCGCGCCTCGCGCAACAACAGGCGCGACCGGCCCAGATCGCCCATATCCTTTGGTTTGGTCGAGGCCAGTTCCACCAGGGCATCATCCTTGAACACACGGCTGCGCGGCACGTTACGCCCCTGAGCATAGCTTTCGCGGAATTTGGCCAGTTCCTTGACCAGCGCCAGAAAGCGGGGCGCGTTCGACCGCGTTTTCACCCGCATCCACGCATCTTCGGGACGCGTCACATAGGTTTCCGGAGCGAGCAACGTCGCAATCTCTTCTTCGACCCAACGGTCTCGCCCGGTTTCGGCCAGTTTTTTGCGCAGGAATTCATAGATCACCCGCAGATGGGTGACATCCGCCAGCGCATAGGTCTTTTGCGCGTCCGACAAAGGCCGCCGCGACCAGTCCGTGAAGCGGCTCGATTTATCCAAAGACGCCTTGGCGATCTTGCGCACAAGCGTCTCATATCCCACCTGCTCCCCAAAGCCGGCCACCATGGCGGCGACTTGGCTGTCGAATAAAGGACGCGGAATAACCCCATGATCTATATAGAATATCTCAAGATCCTGACGGGCCGCATGAAACACTTTGACCACGTCCGGATTGCGGAACAGCTCAAGCAGCGGCTCAAGTGACAACCCGTCGACCAACGGGTCGACCAAAGCGGCGTCCGTCTCACCATCGCCGCGAAAGGCAAGCTGGATCAAACACAATTTCGAATAATATGTGCGTTCGCGCAGAAATTCCGTATCGACTGTCACATAAGGTGTCTGTGCGGCGCGATCGCAGAACGCAGCCAAATCTGTCGTGGTCGTGATGATGTGCATAATTCGGGTCGTTCGTTCTTATTTTGAGTGCTTCACCCCAGAACGGGTATAGACCAAAAGCCACGCGTTGCATAGCGCCCGAACGGGTTTCGTCAAGGCAGGTCGATGCGGTCGCGATTCCCTTCGGCAAACCGGCGCAACACACGTGGATACAGAATGTGTTCCTGCACCAGCACACGCGCGGCCAGATCATCTGCGGTGTCGTCAGGCAAAATTGGCACCTGTGCCTGCCCCAGCACCTGACCGCCATCCAGTTCTGCTGTCACCTCATGCACCGAACAGCCCGCTTGGGCATCACCTGCATCAATGGCGCGTTGGTGGGTATGCAAGCCTTTGTATTTCGGCAGCAAAGACGGGTGAATGTTCAACATCTTGCCCTGCCAGCGCGTGACAAAACCCTCGGTCAGCACCCGCATAAAGCCCGCCAGACAGATGATGTCTGGCCGTGCCTGGTCCAGCACTGCGTTCAATGCCGCCTCAAAGGCAGGGCGGTCCGATCCGAACGGACGGTGATCCACAACCGCAGTCATAATCCCGCGCGCCTTGGCCTTGTCCAGCCCGCCTGCATCGGCGCGATTGGACAGAACCAGAACGGGCCGGGCCGGATGGTCATCTGCCATATCCTCGACCAGCGACACCATGTTGGACCCGCCACCCGAAATCAGGATCGCAACGCGTTTCGTCAAAGCAACGACCCTGAATAGCGCATCTCTGGCGTGGTGGTAACGTGTCCCATCACACAAACCTCTTCTCCGGCCTCTGCAAGCAAGGCCTTCAGCGCGTCCGCCTGTGCCGGATCGACAACAAGGATCATGCCAATGCCGCAGTTGAACGTCTTGAGCAGTTCCGATTGCGCCATGTCGCCCGTTTTGGCCAACCAGTCGAACACAGGCGGCAGGCGCCACGCATCAAGATCAATCTCCGCGCCCATGCCCTCCGGCAACACACGCGGCAGGTTTTCGGTCAGGCCACCGCCGGTGATATGCGCCAGGGCATGAACGCCCCCAGCCTGCACCGCAGCCAATGCCTGTTTGACATACAGACGTGTCGGCGCCAGCAACGCGGCCCCAAGCGATCCTTCGCTCCACGGGCAATCCGCATCCCAACCCAGGCCGGACAGCTCGACCAACTTGCGCACAAGGCTGTAGCCGTTGGAATGCACCCCATCCGACGCAAGCCCCAGCAGCACGTCACCGTCGGCCACGCCCGCTGGCAGCTCTGTGCCCCGCTCCATCGCCCCCACGGCAAAGCCCGCCAGATCGAAATCACCCGCCGGATACATCCCCGGCATCTCTGCCGTCTCGCCGCCGATCAATGCACAGCCGGACCGGACACAGCCTTCGGCGATGCCTTCGATCACCCGCGCGGCGGTGTCGGTGTCCAGCTTGCCCGTTGCGAAATAGTCAAGGAAAAACAGAGGCTCCGCGCCCTGACAGACCAGATCGTTCACACACATCGCCACAAGGTCGATTCCCACGCCGTCAACGTGGCCCGTATCAATCGCGATGCGCAGCTTTGTGCCAACCCCATCCGTGGCCGCCACCAGCACCGGATCGGTAAACCCCGCGCCCTTCAGATCGAACAACGCGCCAAAGCCCCCCAGCCCCGACATCACACCGGGCCGTGCCGTGCGCTTGGCCGCAGGTTTGATCCGTTCCACCAACGCATTGCCCGCGTCGATATCCACACCCGCATCCGCATAGGTGATGCCGTTCTTGTTGTCTGTCATGCTGCACCCTCCGAAGGTCGCGCGTGCCTTAGCGCAGCCATGGACACGAGTCCATCATCGGCGTGCCGCACCTCTTGACGCGCCCCCACTGTCTGGTACTGAAACACATATGGCGGGCCTGTAGCTCAATTGGTTAGAGCAGAGCGCTCATAACGCTTTGGTTGCGGGTTCAAGTCCTGCCGGGCCTACCATATTTTACCGATTGGTAAAAAACCGCTTTCAGAAAACACATTTCGACACATCCGGCGTGGTCGCCCGCCACCGCAGGGCGTCGGCGATCATTTTCGGCACATCCGGGTGCAGTCCAATGGGATCAAGAACAATGCCTTGGAATCCAGATGCCGCGACGGCTGCTGGCAGATCATCCAAGACATGCCCGCGCTTGGCTGCAAAGAATGGCAGGCAGATCGACGTTGCCCCCAGACCTGACAACGCATCCCCAAGCGACGGCTCTTCTTCGACAAATCCGCAGCGAACAGAGCGTGGACCGAAATCCTCGGCCACACTCTCGGCAAAGGCGCGGGTTGCCTCGGATACACGTTGTGACTTACCCGATCCATGCCCGGCGATGACCAGATCGATGTTGTACGGCTCAACCGTACGAGCCGTACAAATCTGTCGAAGCCAGTTCGCCGCCAGCATGGGCAAAGTACAGTCCAGACCAAAGCTGACCAATTGCGGCCCGACGCCGTCAGCCAACCGTTTCGGCAATTGAACTTGTGTAAACCAGCCATCCGCCATGAACATCGGATAAATCAATGCGCCCCGACGCTGTGCTGACAAAGCCTCGATGCGGCCCTTGGCGGCCAAGGTCACACCTTCAATCCGCGCACCGGGCAAATAGGCCGCGACGGCAGAGGCCAAAGCGGCGATCTCTGCCTCACCCAGATCCGGGTCCGAGGGTTGGCCATGACTGACAATCAGCGCGTCAAAGGTCATCAGATGCTCCGGTTTTGCCCCTTAACGACTTAGCGCGGCGCCATGCGAATAGCACCATCCAAACGGATCACTTCACCGTTAAGCATCTGATTTTCAACAATATGGCGCACAAGCTGTGCGTATTCCGTCGGATTGCCCAAACGCGAAGGGAATGGCACCTGTGCCCCAAGGCTGTCTTGCACCTCTTGCGGCAGCCCTTCGAGCATCGGTGTCTTGAACAGCCCCGGCGCAATGGCGCAAATCCGGATGCCAAGCTGCGCCAAATCCCGCGCCATAGGTAGTGTCATCCCGACCACGCCGCCTTTGGACGCGGCATAGGCAACCTGCCCGACCTGGCCTTCGAATGCCGCCACCGAGGCGGTGTTGATGATCACACCGCGCGATCCATCTGCATCCAAAGGCGCATTCCCCGCCATCAGTGCCGCCGCCTGTGACGCCATATTGAACGTGCCGATCAGATTGACATTGATCGTGGTTGCAAAGGTCTGCGCATCATGCGGCGCACCTTTGGATACGGTTTTCGCAGCAGGCGCAATACCCGCGCAGTTGACAGCTATGTGTATGGATTCATGTTGGTTTTTGACTTGATCCAAAGCCGCGGCAACGCTTGCCGGATCGCTCACATCGGTTTTGACGAACATACCACCAAGCTCTGTCGCCCGAGCGGCACCTGCGGCTTCGTTCATGTCCAGAATCACCAGTTTGGCGCCTGCGTCAGCCAAGGCCGTCGCCGCAGCCGCCCCCAAGCCGGATGCGCCACCTGAAACAACGGCGACAGTGTCTTGCGTGATGATCATGTGCTCTCTCCCTCTGGGTCTTGGCGATCTGTGTCGGTGATTGCGCTTGGTGATGCAATGCGATCCTTTCTGAAGTGTTTCGAGCGGGGAAAACCCGCGTTACCTTTGCGACCGGTCGATCCGGCGCCAGCCCCATTGCAACGGGCTTTGACACGCGATTTCGAAATCGCGTATCAAGCGCCTTCGTAGGCGCTTTGCGCCGACACCAACGCAGGTTTTCCTTTGGCCAAATCGAAAAAGCGCAAACACACCCCCGGTGGCTGGCAAGACTGGGCGACCGACCGCGTTCTGCGTGGTGCGATTTGGTGTGCCTTGCGCCTGCCAATTCGCGCAAGGTTATGGCTCATGGGGCGTCTTGTGCGCCATGTCGTGTCACCGCTTGCCGGATACCGCGAGAGGGCCATGAACAATCTTGCGCATATCTGGCCCGATATGGGGATGCTGGAGCGACGCCACCTTGCCGATCTGGTTGCCGACAATGCCGGACGCACGATGATCGACAATTATGACGTCAAAGGCCTGATGCGGCGCATGGCCAAGGCCGAGATATCGGGAGACGGTTTGGCTGCTGTCGAAAAGGCCCATACCGAAGGCCGTCCGGTGCTGTTCGTAACCGGCCATTTCGGAAATTTCGAAGCGCCGCGCGCCGCGCTTGTCGCACGCGGCTATCGCATTGGCGGTCTATACCGTCCCATGTCGAACCCGTTTTTCAACGCGCATTACGCCGCCAACATGCACGCTTTGTCAGACCCTGTCTTCGAACAGGGGCGCCGTGGCACAATGGGACTGATCAAACACATTCGCGAAGGCGGGATGGGGGTGCTCTTGTTCGATGTCTATGACAGCGCTGGCACACCCATCGACTTTATGGGCCAGCCTGCGCCGACACTGACCTCGGCTGCCGATATCGCCCTCAAGACAGGCGCGCTTCTGGTGCCGTTTTTTGGTATCCGCAAAAAGGATGGTGTCACTTTCGATGCGGTCTTCGAAGCACCGGTGCCCCATGGTGATCCTGTAGAGATGATGCGCGACGTGACCGCGCGTCTCGAGGCGCGGATACACGAACATCCGGAGCAATGGTTCTGGATCCACCGGCGTTGGAAACCCAAACGTCAGCGCAAGCGGGCTGCCGCGAAGATGGGTCCATAGCCTTTTTGCTGCACCAGCACTACGATTGGCGCGTCACCAGCCACCTGCACGGATGTCCGAAGCGGAGCGCGACCGCTCCAATCGCCGACATCAGACCATTCGGTCACGACATGCGTGTAATTCAGTTTCTTCCCGGCATTTTCACCGCGAGGGATACTGACAATCTCGGACGGGCTATAGCGGATCAGAATCACGTCGGCTGCAGCCATTCCCGATGCGGCAGGGGCCGAAATGTTGAGCGTGCCGCCATTGCGTTTGAGCGTCAGTGGAATAGGCAAGCCTTTGGTGGCATGTGCCTGAACAAGATCAGTCACGTCCATGGGGCGATTCCCGACCACGTCCTCGGCACCGTTCACCACCATCTGTGGTGTATAGATCGAACGGTTCCCAAACGACCGGGCATAGCCTTTCTGGCGCTTGGTAAAGGCGGCATGGGCAAACTTGTCTTTCCAGCCGATATAATCCCAATAATCGACATGCAGCGCCAAGGCGATCACGTTGTCGCGTTCCCCCAACCGTGCCAGCATTTCGTCGGCGGGTGGACAGGACGAACATCCTTGCGACGTGAACAGTTCAACAACAACAGGTGTGTCACCCGCATGCGACGTAGTTGCATGCGCACTCAGAAAAAGAGCTGCTGCAAGAGCCAAAAGCCTGTTCATTATATCGTGTTCCCGCGCTTGTTTGCCACCCGTCGTGCTTAAATGCATCAGAATGAAATAACCAATCAAGGTTTTGCGAGAGTCTGCGATGAAACCG
Organism: Marivita sp.; assembly: GCA_043585115.1. Lineage (GTDB taxonomy): Bacteria > Pseudomonadota > Alphaproteobacteria > Rhodobacterales > Rhodobacteraceae > Marivita. The sequence continues at coordinate 241,041 of CP121326.1, read as the reverse complement.
CGATCCGAAGGATTGCCGCGCAAAATTAACGGGTCTTTTACCGACTCGCGGCTCAATTGTGCACAATAGTATACCAAAATCGTCGCACCCCCCTTGATCGATGTCGTGGCATCGGGCAAAGAGCACCCAGAATTCCACGCTTTATTGCTTCAAGGAGCCCTGTCATGCCCATTACAGTTGGTCAGGACACCGCCAAGACCCGTAAGACACTTACGGTCAACGGCACGTCCATCGCGTATTATTCGATCCCTGCGGCCGAGGCGGCAGGATTGGGTACATTCTTCAACCTTCCTGCCTGTCTCAAGGTTGTGCTAGAAAACATGCTGCGTTTTGAGGATGGCAAGACTGTCACCGTCGACGACATCAAGGCATTCTCCGACTGGGCAGACAATGGCGGCAAGGGCGAGGTCGAACTGGCCTACCGCCCTGCCCGTGTATTGATGCAGGATTTCACCGGCGTTCCGGCTGTGGTCGATCTTGCCGCGATGCGCGACGGGATTGTGGCGCTTGGTGGTGATCCCGAAAAGATCAACCCGCTGAACCCCGTTGATCTGGTCATCGACCACTCGGTGATGATCGACGAATTCGGCAACCCGCGCGCGTTCCAGATGAACGTCGACCGCGAATACGAACGCAACATGGAACGCTACACCTTCCTCAAATGGGGCCAGAACGCGTTCAACAACTTCCGCGTTGTACCGCCGGGCACCGGCATCTGCCATCAGGTGAACCTCGAATATCTGGCACAAACCGTCTGGACCGATGCGGACCAGAACGGCGAACAGGTCGCCTACCCCGACACACTGGTCGGCACTGACAGCCACACCACCATGGTCAACGGTGCTGCCGTCCTGGGCTGGGGTGTTGGCGGGATCGAGGCCGAGGCCGCGATGCTGGGTCAGCCGATCTCCATGCTGATCCCCGAAGTCGTCGGCTTTGAGCTGACCGGCGAGATGATGGAAGGCACAACCGGCACAGACCTTGTTCTAAAGGTCGTTGAAATGCTGCGCGAAAAAGGCGTGGTCGGCAAATTCGTCGAATTCTTCGGCAAGGGCCTCGACACTCTGCCGCTGGCCGACCGGGCGACGATCGCCAACATGGCGCCCGAATACGGCGCAACATGTGGGTTCTTCCCGATTGACGACGAAACCCTGCGCTATCTCAAGACCACCGGTCGTGACATGGACCGGATCGCGCTGGTTGAAGCCTATGCCAAGGAAAACGGCTTCTGGCGGGATGCGGATTACGCGCCGGTTTACACCGACACGCTGCATCTGGATATGGGCACCATCGTGCCAGCAATTTCCGGCCCGAAGCGTCCGCAGGACTATATCGCCCTCACATCCGCAGGCACCGCATTTGGCCAATACGTCAAGGGCATCCGCTCTGGCAAAGACGCCAGCCCGAAAGAGGAAATCCGTTGGGAAGGTGAAGGCGGCGCGCCGGAACCGACCGAGATTCCGGGGGACGAAGGCCATCACAAGCGGGGCTATGTCGCCAGCGAGGACGGCAACTATCAGCTCCATGACGGCTCGGTTGTGATCGCGTCGATCACCTCCTGCACCAACACGTCGAACCCCTATGTGATGATCGGTGCGGGCCTTGTGGCACGCAAAGCGCGCGAAAAGGGCCTGACCCGCAAGCCTTGGGTCAAAACATCGCTGGCACCGGGTAGCCAGGTTGTGTCTGCCTATCTTGAAGCAGCAAACCTTCAGGAGGATCTCGACGCCATCGGCTTCAACCTTGTCGGCTATGGCTGCACCACCTGTATCGGCAACTCTGGCCCGCTGGCCGAAGAGATCAGCAAGTGCATCAACGACAATGACCTGATCGCCACATCGGTCCTTTCCGGCAACCGTAACTTCGAAGGTCGGATTTCCCCGGACGTGCGCGCCAACTACCTCGCCTCCCCGCCCCTCGTGGTGGCCTATGCGCTGGTTGGTGACATGAACGTGGATATCGCCAAAGAACCGCTTGGACAGGATCAGGACGGCAACGACGTCTACCTCAAGGACATTTGGCCCACCGCGAAAGAAGTTGCGGATCTGGTCGAACAGACCGTGACACGCGAGGCGTTCCAGTCGAAATATGCCGACGTCTTTAAAGGCGACGAAAAGTGGCAGGGCGTGGAAACGACCGACGCCAAGACCTATGACTGGCCGCCGACCTCGACCTATGTTCAGAACCCGCCCTATTTCCAGGGCATTACAATGGACACCAAAAAGATCGAGAACATCGAAGGGGCCAAGGTTCTGGCTCTGCTCGGCGACATGATCACCACCGACCACATCAGCCCGGCCGGATCGTTCAAAGACACCACCCCTGCAGGTCAGTATCTGATCGAACGTCAGGTGCCTGTCCGCGAGTTCAACTCTTACGGGTCGCGTCGTGGCAACCACGAGATCATGATGCGCGGCACCTTCGCCAACATCCGCATCAAGAACGAGATGCTGGACGGTGTCGAAGGCGGCTACACCAAAGGCCCCGACGGTCAGCAGACGTCGATCTTTGACGCCGCAATGGCCTATCAGGACGCAGGCGTTCCGCTGGTTATCTTCGGTGGCGAACAGTACGGTGCCGGATCGAGCCGCGACTGGGCCGCGAAAGGCACCGCTCTCTTGGGCGTCAAAGCTGTGATCGCCGAAAGCTTCGAACGTATTCACCGCTCCAACCTCGTTGGTATGGGTGTGATTCCGTTCGAATTCACAGGCGGTGACACACGCAAGTCGTTGAACCTGTCAGGTGATGAAACCGTGGCGATCCATGGGCTTGATACAATCACACCGCTGGCCGAAGTGCCCTGCACCATCACATATGCGGACGGGACCGAGAAAACGATCACACTCAAGTGCCGGATCGATACCGGGATCGAGATTGAATACATCGAAAACGGCGGAGTCCTGCACTACGTGCTGCGCGATCTGGCCGGCCGCGATGCGATTGCTGCAGAGTAATCACTTCCAGTCTGCCTAACTGCAGGCACTCTGGCAAAGACTTGAACGCAGGCGGGCATCAGCCCGCCTGTTTTCGTTTGCGCATCCCGTCACCAAGACAGCCATGCCGTTTCTATTCGCCAAAAAATCTGTCGTCTAAGCAAAAATCTGCACAAAAATGAAAAAAATATTCAAAATTTGGCACAAGTTGTCGCATGTGACAGCTTGGCCTCTACAATTATTCTGTCCAAACCCCAATTAGAGGCTCTACAGGCAAACACTTACCGATGGATTGGACCATGAAGCTGCTAACGATCATTCAGACCGCAGCCCTGCTGTTGATCGCGGGCGCAAGCGTGTTCGCCGGAAGCCCCGACGTCACGCCAATATTGCTGCCTTAAAGAGATCTATGAGGCTTAGTCAGCCAGCGCTTTTTCCAGTGCCGGAACAAAACGCTGCTCGTAGTCAGAGCCAACAAGTGGTCCGGCAAACCGGAACAGCACTGTACCGTCGCCATCAATGATAAATGTCTCTGGCGGCGCGGTCACACCCCAGTCAATCGACGTCCGACCTGCCGGATCAAACGGCACAGCGACAAACGGATTACCGTCGTCGGTCAGATACTGACTTGCATTCGCCTCTTGGTCACGAATGTTCACACCGACAATCGACATACCATCAGCCTGCATTTCCAACAGTTTAGGATGTTCGATCCGGCATGGTGGACACCAACTGGCCCAGAAGTTTACCAAAGTGACCTCGCCCGAGGTCAGCATTTCCGGTGAAAAGCCAGCGTAGCCTGTTAGCGCGACCTCGGTGATCGGCGGTGCAGGTTGACCGATGCGGGTCGAGGGCAGACCCTGCGGGTCTTCGCGAAACATACCCACATAGGCCAAAACGGCGAACGCACCGAAAATCACCGGCGGCAATACCATCAACGGTGAAATCCTAGCCATCAGCCGCCCCGCCTCTTTTCGACATCTTCCAGCACGGCTTTGACCTTACGCGCTCGGCGGAAGCTCAGCATCACGATGATCGCCAACAGCACGATGGTCACACCGTAAGAAGTGAGCACTTCGAATGCATATTTTCCAAGGTCAGGCATCAGGCTTGTCCTTCCCGCGCCAACAGCGCCCGTGTGCGGCGCGCTCGGATTTCGGTTTGCGTGCGCAAAAACACCAGCGCGACGAACAGCAACACAAATCCGGCGATACACACAAGCAAAGGGAACCAGAACACGTCAGAAATATTCTCTTCTTTATCAAGGCTTAGCGTCGCCCCTTGATGTAGCCCCTGATTCCAGAAGTTAACTGCATAGCGGCTGAGGATCGCAAACACCGACCCTACCAAACACAAGATCGACGTCAGATCAGCCGCCGTGTCGTCATTTTCAATCGCTTCCCACAGGGCCATGTAGCCAAGGTAGAACAGGAACAGGATCAGGAACGACGTCAGGCGCGGATCCCACGCCCACCACGTGCCCCACATCGGTTGGCCCCAGAACGCCCCGGTTGCAAGCGCGATCAGCGTCATGACAGCGCCCACAGGGGCTGCCGCACGCGCGGCCAGCGCAGACACATGGTGCCGTCGCACGATCCAGATCAGAGAGGCCACCAGCATCATCAGCCATGCATTGATGGCCATCAAAGCCGAGGGCACATGGATATAGATGATCTTGACTGTTGACCCCTGACGGAAATCATCCGGCGTAAAGAAAAAGCCCCAGACCAATCCGGTCACAAGGCAGATGCCTGTTAACGCCCATATCCATGGCAACACCTTATCGGTGGTGCGGATGAACTTTACAGGATTTGCGTATTCCCACAGTGACATGACAGTCAGGTAGGCGGTTTTTCCGCCACCTTCAATTCAAAAAAACGCATGGGACGTGTTACCGCAGATTGATCCGCAGCACGGCTGCGCTGGCAAAGGGCAAAAGCGCGATGACGCCAAAGCTGATCCCTGCCAAAAGGAGCAAAGGCGCTTGCACGGTCAGCCCCTCGGCGCCGCGCCGCGCCACCTCGGCGCCAAAGATCAGCGTGGGCACATATAGCGGCAACACCAACAGCGACATAAGCAGCCCGCCACGTTTAAGTCCGACGGTCAGAGCTGCCCCAAAGGTGCCAATCACACTCAGCGCGGGCGTGCCAACAGCAAGGCTGATCACCACCCATTGATAGGCCGGGATTGGTAGACTTAGCAGCACGCCCAGAACCGGTGCTGCCAGCACCAGCGGCAGGCCCGTGGTGATCCAATGTGCAAAGGCTTTGACCGTGACAATGCCTTCCATCGGAAGTGGCGCGGTTGCCAATAGGTCCAGCGACCCGTCCTCCCAATCCAGTGCAAGGATTCGATCCAGTGACAACAGACAGGCCAAAAGCGCGCCGATCCACAAAATGCCCGGCGCGATCCGCGACAACAAAGCGGTTTCCGGTCCAACGCCAAAGGGCACAAGAACCGTCACGATCAAAAAGAACGCAAGCCCAAGGCCAAAGCCACCACCCGCGCGGATCGCGAGCATCAGATCACGCAGCAACAGCGCCCTCACAAGAACGCCTCGTCCATCTGGCGCGCGCGAGGTTTGGCTTTGAAAGGTGTCAGGTCCAGCACGCGGGCCTCGGCCAAGCCAAGGTCGATATGGGTTGCCATCAGCGCGCTACCGCCGCCTTTGAGATGCGTGCGCACCGCCTCGGCAAAAAGCGCCACAGACGCAGTATCAAGCGAGACGGTCGGTTCATCCAGAACCCAGATCGGACGGCCCGTAACCATCAGGCGCGCCAGCCCAAGCCGTCGTTTCTGCCCTGCCGATAGGGTTCCCGCCATACGCCCGCGCAGCTCTGTCAGGTCGAAAGACACCAAGGCCGGTTCAATATCCGTCACGCCAAAGACAGAGGCCCAAAAGCGCAGGTTTTCGGTGACGCTGAGCATCGCCTTGAGACCGTCAGAATGGCCTGCATAAGCGATCTGGTCCTCGGCACCATCAACCTGACCCTGCTCTGCAGGTTGCAACCCGGCCACGCTGCGCAGCAAAGTCGTCTTGCCAACCCCGTTCGGCCCGCGCAGCACAAGCGCTTCGCCTGCGGCCAGATCAAAGGACACACCCTCAAGGATCGCAAGGCCGCCACGTGTGACAGCTAGATCGCGTACAGTCAAAATCATGGATTTGGCTTAGACCAAGGGCGCGGCTGGCAAAAGCGCGAAAGTGTCGCTCTGAGGATTTCCGGCCCCGTGTGTCACACGCGGCCGTGCGCCCATAATGGACAGGGTATCATCTAGCTGACGGGCAAAAGCGCCAGCGCTACACGTCGTCCCTCGGACAACAGAACGTTATATGTCCGGCACGCCGCAGGTGAACTCATCACCTCGACGCCCAATCCCCGTGCTTCAAGCGCATTGCGCAGATCACCGGGGATATGTGCGATGTCGTCACCTGTTCCGATAAAAAGAACATCGACCTCGCCCTCAAGTGTCAGCAAGGTTTGAAGGTCGTCATACCCGCCCCATGCTTGCGTGCCATTGTACCCTGTCACCAAAGGTGCGGCATGTTTCGTGCCGCCAATACGGAAAAAGCCCGGGCCGTACCCTTCGATCGGCTCTGCATCGGTATAGACCACCTCGTTCAAACGCATTTCAGCCTCATTTCCTCAGAGTGTCTCCCAAAGCGGCACGCCAGCAAGCGTGGCCAATCCAATGATGGCATAAGCCACGATGCGATAAAACCGCTCGCGTTCAGGACGGAACATAGCCTGCCCGATCAATGCGCCCAGCCCGTAGGGGAACAAGAGCACGCACCCTAACGCAACGGCGGGTGCGGTCAGCACCCCTTGCATCGCCATCAGTGGCAACATCAACAAACTGGTTGCGGTCAGAAAGACCACTGTGGTTGCGCGGGTTGTGGCGATGCTATCGCGTCCTGCCAGCTGGAACAGAACCATGATTGGTCCGGTCAACCCGCTCAAACCGCCGATAAACCCGGCCGCGCCGCCAATCAGAGCCCGTGTGCGCAAGGTCGGTTCAACCCGGTAACGCCACCCTGCGATCAACGCGACCAAGGTGATGGAACACACCGCCACCACCACCCATCGAATCGCGGTCACATCGGCTACCCGCAACACCCAGATGCCAAATGACGCCGCCAACGTCGCGGACACGATCAGCACGGTCACGGCCCTGCGGTTCACCAACGGCAGGGCTTTGGGGAATACGGTCACCAATGACGACATCGCCGAGACAGAAAAGGTTGCGATGGCCACCACGGGGGCCAGAAAGATGATTGCAACCGGCATATAGACCAGTGCAGCCCCAAATCCGGCAAACCCGTATACGATGCCTGCGATGATGGTGATCAGAACCAGCCAGAACAGGCCGGGGGTCGCCAAAGCCGCATGCAGCGCGTCAAGCATCCACGTTTGCGAATTGGTTGCCTGTGGTGTCTGTCGGCTTGGTCCAGTCGCGTTTGACACCCAGCCACAAGAGGATCGCAGAGGCCACGAAGATCGACGAATATGTCCCGACAATCACGCCCCAGATCATCGCAAACACAAAGCCCCGGATCACGTCGCCGCCCAGCACAAACAACGCAACCAGCGCCAAAAGCGTGGTGGCGGATGTCATGAAGGTTCGGCTCAGGGTTTCGTTGATCGAGATGTTCAGAACCTCTTTGAGGTCTTTCTTCTTGTACTTGATCAGGTTTTCCCGAACGCGGTCGAACACAACCACCGTATCGTTCAGCGAATAGCCCACGATGGTCAGCAATGCCGCAATGATGGCGAGGTCGAACTTGATCTGAAGCTCCGAGAATATCCCGATGGTCAGGATGACGTCGTGCACAAGCGCCGCAACAGCACCAAGTGCAAACTGCCATTCAAACCGCAGCCAAATGTAGATCAAAACCGCCCCGATCGCGAGAACCACCGCGATGGCAGCGGTCTGGATCAATTCGCCCGACACTTTGGGACCAACCGATTCCACAGATACAAAACGGATATCGGGCACCACTTCGGCCAAGGCGGCCTCAACGGTTTCGATGACTTCGGTGCTAACCGCCTCTTCGCCGTCCTGCGCCTGAATACGCACCATGGCGACGTTCTGTTCGGGTCCGAAAGTCGGGTCAAACACCTCTGAGATGGTGATGTCGCCCAGTTCCAGCGCACCGATGGCATCACGGTATTGACCAACATCCACCGGTTGTGTGCTTTCGGTCCGGATGGTTGTACCACCGCGGAAGTCGATGCCGTAGTTCAGCCCCTGCAAGACAAACGACCCGAACGACAGCGCCATGAGAAACGCAGAGATTCCGAACCACAGCTTCCAGCGATTGAAGAAATCGAAGTTCGTGTCGGCTTTGACCAGTCGCAAGCGCATATCAGACCTCTATCGTCTTGGGGCGACGGCGTTCGAACCACATCACGATCAGAAGCCGGGTAACAAAGATTGCGGTGAAAACGGATGTCAGGATACCAAGGCCAAGGGTAATGGCAAAGCCACGCACCGGGCCTGAACCCATGACAAACAGGATCACCGCAGTGATGAACGTGGTGATGTTGGCGTCCAGAATAGCAGACAACGCCTTTTCATAGCCAAGCTCAATCGCACGAGCCGGACCTTTGGCGGTTTTCAGTTCTTCCCGAATGCGTTCGAAAATCAGCACGTTGGCATCTACCGCCATGCCGACAGTAAGAACGATACCCGCAATGCCCGGGAGCGTCAGCGTCGCGCCGATCATGCTAAGCAAGCCAAAAATCAGACCGATATTTATGATGAGCGCCGTATTCGCAAAAAGACCGAACAACCCATAGCTCAGCGCCATGAAGACCAGGACGGCAATGAAGGCGACGATTGTCGCAACGCGGCCTGCCTCGATACTGTCCTGACCCAACTCCGGCCCGATGGTACGCTCTTCGAGGAATTCCAGACCGGCTGGCAACGCCCCTGCCCGCAACAACACGGCAAGCTGGGTGCTTTCCTCGACAGTAAAGTTGCCCGTAATGATACCAGACCCGCCGGGTATATGACTTTGGATCACCGGGGCGCTGATCACCTCATCGTCAAGCACGATGGCAAACGGGTTGCCGATATTGGCGGCAGTGTAATCACCAAACTTCCGCGCGCCTGTCGGGTTGAACCGAAAATTTACCGCAGGACGACCGTTTTGGTCAAAGGCTGGCTGCGCATCGACCAATTCTTCGCCGGTGACCACGGGGGCCTGTTCCAGCGTGTAAAAAACGCCGCTCTCATCCAGTGAGGGTAAAATTTCGTTGCCGACACCCGCGCTTGCATTCGCGTCGTCGGTCCGTCCGAGCACGGGCTGGAAGGTCAATTGCGCGGTGGTGCCAATTATCTCTTTGAGTTCGGCGGCCGAACCGATACCGGGCACCTGAATAAGAATACGGTCGCTGCCCTGACGCTGGATGGTAGGCTCGCGGGTGCCGACCTCGTCAATCCTGCGACGGATGATCTCGAGGCTTTGCTGCATCGTGCGCTCGTCCGTGGCGATCTGCTCGGCCTCGGACAAGGTCACAATAATGTCAGACCCATCGGCCTGAACCTCGAGGTCATTGCTCAGCGCGCCTGTGACCGACACCACCGGCTGCGCCAGACCACGCACCAGTTCCAACGCGCGATCCATGTTTTCCGGCTGCGAAATGCGAACCCGCAATTCTCCGCTCGCCGAGGGCTGAAGGCGGATCGTGCCGACCACATCGCGTTCAGGGCGCAAGATATCGCGCACTTCGGGCCACAACGCCTCTAGACGCGCTTCGTAAACGTCCTGAACCTGCACTTCGGCCAGCAAATGCGCACCGCCGCGCAAATCAAGACCCAGGTTGACCAGACCGGACGGCAGAAACGACGGCCAAGCGTCGCGTTGTGCGGCCAGTTCAGGCGTTTCACCCGACACTTCAATCGTGGCCAGCGCATCGTTGTGCTGTTCGACGCGGGGATAAAACAGGTTTGGCAACGCCAGCACCAGACCCACCGCCACAGTGGTCCAGATCAGGAGTCGCTTCCAGAGATCGATCTGAAGCATGAGCGAACGGTCCGATGCGGGCTAGAGAAATCAGGTATTGGCAGGTTCGGTCTTGGACACGACCTGAGCGATGGTGTTCTGCACAACACGCACCTTCACGCCATCTGCAACTTCAACGTCCAGCTCATTGTTCTCTTTGACTTTTGCGACCTTACCGATCAACCCGCCCTGGGTGACCACAACGTCGCCCCGACGCAGGCCCTCGACCATTTTCTGATGTTCTTTCATCTTTTTCTGCTGCGGACGGATCAGCAGGAAATACATGATCGCGAAGATCAGAATAAGCGGGACGAACTGGGCAATTGCGTTGCCTTCCATGGGCGTGCTCCTTGAAGATGGCGGGGCAGTCCCGCATGATCTAGCCGTAAATTTGCGCGGAACCTATGTTGCCGTGTCGTGCTTTGCAAGGCGGGTTCGGCTGACTGTGATCCTTGCGACGTCAAGCCTCCAAAACGGCTGGGGCATTTGGCCGAGTCCGACGTCATTTTATGCACAGCCCTTGTGGTGGTCGGCGAATCCCGACTTAGTTTACCAATGATGCGATCCCTCCTTCTGCTGCTGTCGATGTTTCTTGCCAATGGCAGTCTGGCCCAGGACCTGCCGGTCCTGCCCGCCAAAGACCATGGCGCATGGCACGCCGTAGGTCGGGTCAATGCCGCAGGCTACCGCAAACGCGAAATGTGCACCGGCACGTTGATCGCCCCCGACACTGTGCTGACGGCCGCCCATTGCGTTTCTGGATTAGACGGGTTGGGCCCATTGCCCGAAGACTTTACCTTTGTCGCCGGATGGTTGCGCGGCACAGCCGTGGACAGTGTGACGGGCAAATCGATTTGGGTGCATCCGAAGGCGTATGTGGACGGCGCATTGGATGTGCGCTTTGACATCGCTCTTTTGACGCTGGAGCGGGCGTCAACCGTCACTCCGATGGCTGTGTCTGATACAATGCCCAAAGCCCCTTATGGCATCGTCGCCTACTCGACACGTCGCCCCCATATGCTGAGCGCCAGCTTTGACTGCGACGGTCAGGTAATGGCGTATCTTCTGCGTTTGGACTGCCCCGTGATCCCTGGCAATTCCGGCGGCCCGGTGGTTGCCAAATCCGGCAAAGACTGGGTCGTCACGGCAGTGATCAGCGCGATGGGGCAGACTGGCGCACTTGCGGTCCCCGTGTCGCGCCTAAGCGCACCTTGACCCCCTACCAAAGCCCCGCATTCCGGTGCATAAGGCGGCGCAACACAATTGCGAGTCAGAAGGACCAGACCCATGCATGACATCCGAGCCATCCGCGAAAACCCCGCTGCTTTTGACGCAGCGCTGTCGCGTCGTGGATTGGAGCCGGTCTCGTCCGAGGTGCTGCGCATCGACGAGGCCCGCCGCGCGGCCATCCTTGAGGCAGAAACAGCTCAAGCCGACCAGAACAAGGCCGCCAAAGAGATTGGCAAGGCCAAGGCATCGGGCGACGAGGCAGAATTTGAACGGCTGCGTGCCGAAGTCTCGGCCAAGAAAGAAGCCGTCGCAGAAATGCAGGCCCGCGCCAAAGATCTGGACGACACCTTGCAGACCCTGCTGATGGGCCTGCCAAACCTGCCCTTTGATGATGTGCCAGACGGCAGCGACGAGGCAGATAATGTCGAGGTGCACCGCTGGGGCACACCACGCGAATTCGATTTCCAACCCAAAGAACATTACGAGATCGCAGGCGTCGTTCCCGGTATGGATTTCGAAACCGCCGCCAAATTGTCGGGATCTCGTTTTGTTGTCCTCTCGGCAGCCGTTGCACGGGTGCACCGCGCTCTGGCGCAATTTATGCTGGACACCCACGTCTCCGAAAACGGCCTGACCGAAACATGGACCCCGGTGCTTGTGCGCGACGACATGATGTACGGCACCGGACAGTTGCCGAAATTCGGTGAAGACAGCTATCAGACCACCAATGGCTGGTGGCTGGTGCCAACGGCCGAAGTGTCCCTGACCAATATCGTCAATGGCGAAACTGTGGACGAAGACACCCTGCCCCGCCGCTATGTCGCGCATACCCAGTGCTTCCGGTCTGAGGCAGGCAGCGCAGGCCGCGACACCGCAGGCATGTTGCGCCAGCACCAGTTCGAAAAGGTCGAAATGGTTTCGATCACCCATCCCGATCACAGCCGCGACGAGCTCGACCGCATGACCGGCTGTGCGCAAGGCATCCTTGAAAAGCTGGGGCTGCCGTATCGCACCGTCGTCCTGTGCACGGGCGATATGGGCTTTGGCGCGCGCCGCACGCATGATATCGAGGTCTGGTTGCCCGGTCAGAACACCTATCGCGAGATCAGTTCGGTTTCTGTCTGCGGCGACTTTCAGGCGCGCCGCATGAACGCGCGCTTCAAACCCACAGGCGGCGGCAAACCGGACTTTTTGCACACGCTGAACGGATCGGGCCTTGCTGTCGGACGCTGCCTGATTGCCGTGCTGGAAAACGGACAAGAAGCAGATGGATCCGTTTCTCTGCCAGAGGCGTTACATCCCTGGCTGGGTGGTAAAACCCGGATCACGGCACTGGGAGCGATGGAGTAAACATGACACGGCTTTGGGCAGGTCTGGTTCTTCTGGCAGCACTCGTTTTTGCAGCCTCGCCTTTTTTCACGCAGGGCTTCAACGGGTTTGAACCCGACCAATTCCCGGTGCCGCAAAACGATCCGCCGGTTCAGCCCGCCGGCTATGCTTTTTCGATCTGGGGCCTGATTTATATCTGGCTGATCATCGGCGCGGGCTTTGGCCTGCTCAAGCGTGGTGATGATGCCGATTGGGCCGCGATGCGCCCCCCGCTGGTGGCGAGCCTTGCCATCGGCGCAACTTGGTTGCCCGTTGCGAATGTGTCTCCGGTGGTGGCCACGGTCCTGATCTGGGCCATGCTGGGCACAGCGTTTCTCAGCCTTTTCCGTGTCGGCGATACCGACCGTTGGCTCCAACAGGCGCCAGTGGCGATTTACGCAGGCTGGCTGACCGCCGCGTCGTCTGTGTCGATTGGTCTGCTGCTGGGCGGCTACGGCTATCTAAGCGCAACTTGGGCGGCTATTGTTGCCTTGTCGGTCGGGCTTTTGATCGCGCTGGTCGCGCAATATCGCCTGCATCGGGCGCCGGAATACGGTGTGACCGTTATCTGGGCGCTGGTCGCGGTGATCGTTGCCAATACTGGACCGTTGAACATTGCGGTTGTGGGTCTCTGCGTCATCGGGATCGTTGCGATCCTCGCGCTGCGCGGCACCGATACAGAATAGCAAAGCGGTTTCCGCGACAGGAAAGGACGGATGCAATACTGCATCCGTCCGTCCAGGTTATCCCATTGCGCGCAGACGTTTGATCAGACTTGATGTGTCCCAACGCCCGCCGTCCAGCTTTTGCACGTCCTTATAGAACTGGTCGACAAGCGCAGTGACCGGTAGCGAAGCGCCCACCTCATCCGCTGTGTCCAGACAGATCCCCAAATCCTTGCGCATCCAGTCAACAGCAAAACCATGGTTGAATTCGTCGTCGATCATCGTCTCGTAACGGTTCGACATCTGCCATGATCCGGCGGCGCCTTGACTGATCACCTCGACCACGGCGCGCCCGTCAAGACCTGCCTTTTCTGCAAAATGCAGCGCCTCGCTCAGCCCCTGCACGAGGCCGGCAATGGCGATCTGGTTGCACATCTTTGTCATCTGGCCCGCACCGCTCTCGCCGATGCGACGGCAAATGCGCGCATAGGCGTCGATGATCGGCTCGGCTGCATCAAACGTGGCCTGATCGCCGCCACACATCACCGACAAGACACCGTTCTCTGCCCCGGCCTGACCGCCCGAAATCGGTGCGTCGACAAAAGATATGCCCTTGGCGTTGGCCGCGTCATACAGCTCTTTCGTCACTTTGGCGGACACCGTTGTGTGGTCAACAAAGACGCTTCCGTCGGCCATCCCGGCGAATGCGCCATCCTCACCAAGGCAAACACCGCGCAGATCGTCGTCATTGCCAACACAGGACATGACGAACGCGCAGCCTTCTGCTGCCTCACGCGGGGTGGCGGCATGCGCGCCGCCATGCTCGGCCACCCATTTTTCTGCCTTTGAGGCCGTACGGTTATACACCGTGACGTCATGCCCTGCTTTCACAAGATGCCCCGCCATTGGGTAGCCCATGACCCCCAATCCCAAGAATGCCACTTTTGCCATGCCACGTGCTCCCTATCTTATGTGGTAGAATTCTGCTGCCTTTACCTGACGCTGCCCCGCCCCCTTGGCAAGGGCTTGCGTGTTCGGTAGGGCGATCAGAGGTGTCCGTGAGGAGACCGACATCTGGTGTAAGAGGTAGATTTGACGTGGCGGTGATCTTTCGCGCATTGGTTTGGCTGACCACAGCCTTTCTTGGACTGGCTACGATCGGCGTGATCACCGTCTATTATCTGGCCTCGCGGTCGCTGCCCGACTACGAGAAAACCATTCCCGTCGCGGGCCTGACAGCCGATGTGGACATTTTGCGCGACAACTCAGGTGTTCCACATATTTTCCCGGCCTCGGATCGGGATGCGTTTTTCGCATTGGGATACGCACACGCACAGGACCGGTTGTGGCAGATGACCTTGATGCGTCGCACTGCGCAGGGGCGGTTGTCCGAGCTTTTTGGCCCCCGCACGGTTGAGACCGATAAACTGCTGCGGCGATTGGCATTGTATCCCCGCGCTGTGCAATCGGTCGAAGCACAGGATGCCCGAACCCGCGACGCGTTGGATGCGTATTCGGCTGGCGTGAATGCGCGCATCAGTGAAATCAATCGCGACAGTCTGGGGCGCGGCGCACCAGAGTTCTTCGTCTTCAACGCCCCTATTGCGCCGTGGCAACCGGCAGATTCCCTGGCCTTGGTCAAATTGATGGCCCTGCAACTGTCCAGCCACCTCAAGGAAGAAGTGCTGCGCGCACGGACGTCACTTCTGTTGCCCGACGAAAACCGTCTCAAAGACATTCTGCCCGACATCCCCGGTTCTGGTGTGGCCGCCCTGCCCGAATACGCCCAGCTTGTGCCAAACGTGTCTGACAGAAGCCAGTTCGCCCAGATCGACGCCGAGCCGATGTTTTGGCCCGTCGCCCCACGAGGGTTGGCGGGAGCGTCAAATGCCTGGGCGGCGGATGCGACGCGGTCGGCCACCGGATCGACGCTGATGGCAAACGATCCGCACCTGAAGTTCACGGCTCCGGCAACATGGTATCTGGCACGGTTGCAATTGTCCTCCGGCGGCGTGATCGGCGCAACGGTACCCGGCATACCCGCGATCATGGCGGGCCGTTCCAATTCCATCGCTTGGGGGCTGACCTCGTCCTACCTCGACGATCAGGATGTCTTTATCGAAGAGTTCAATCCCGACAATCGCGAACAATACCGAACACCAGACGGCTACAAGGATTTCATCACCCGCCGGTCCATTATCGAGATCAAGGATGCAGATCCCGTCACCCTGACCCTTCGCTGGACCGACAATGGTCCGGTTCTACCCGCAACGCAGTTCAACCTCGGGGCCATCACGCCCCCCGGTCATGTTGCGTCTTTGTCATGGACCGCGCTAAGCCCGCGTGACACCTCCATGTCAGCCGCGATTGGCCTTATGCATGCCCAATCGGTTGACGAGGCGCTGGACGTATCGAAAGCATATGTTGCGCCATCGCAAAACCTGACCGTGATCGATAAAGACAGCATCGCGATGAAACTGGTGGGGGCAATGCCACGCCGCGACGCCGCACATCAAAGCCAGGGACGTATGCCATCGCTTGGATGGCGCTCGGAGAACCGCTGGCAGGGTGTGTTTCCGGACGAGTCCAATCCGGTTTTTCTGAACCCGACAGGCGGCATTGTCGGCAACACCAACAACAAGACGGTGGACCGGCCCTTCCCGCTGCATGTCAGTTTTGACTGGGGCGACAGCCAACGGGTGATGCGGTGGCAGGGCCTGATGCAGGGGCGCGAAGTACACACCCGCGACAGCTTTATCGAGGCACAACTGGACACCGTGTCGATCACCGCCCGTGCCTTGTTGCCATTGATTGGCGCAGACCTTTGGTTCACCGGCGAAGCAGCTCCTGAAGGCACACCTGAACGTCTGCGTCAACGGGCGCTTGACCTGCTGGCCAACTGGAACGGTGAGATGAACGAGCATCTGCCGGAACCGCTTATCTATTCGGCCTGGCTGCGCGCATTGCAAGACCGCCTGATCCGCGATGATCTTGGCCCATTGGCGTCGGAATTCACCCGCGTCGAACCCTTGTTTATCGAACGCGTCTATCGCGATGTGGACGGCGCCAGCGCATGGTGCGATATCATCCGCTCTGCCGCCGAAGAAACCTGCACAGACATTGCCCGTCTGGCGCTGGACGATGCACTGGTCTGGATTTCCGAGACATATGGGACCGCGCTGGAATCCCTGCGCTGGGGGGACGCGCATCAGGCCACGCACGACCATCCGGTTCTGGGCGACGTGCCACTCTTGCGATACTTCGTGAATATCCGTCAAAGCACGTCCGGCGGCGATCACACCCTGATGCGCGGTCGTGGCGCGGGCGAAGGCCCGAACCCGTTTCTGAACGTACACGGCGCAGCCTATCGCGGGGTGTATGACTTTGCCGACCCTGACAGTTCGGTTTTCATCTTGTCCACCGGACAGTCCGGCCACTTTCTGTCGCGCCACTACGACGATCTGGGCACACTCTGGCGGCGCGGCGAGTATATTCCCATGTCGCTCGACGCCGATCTTGCGCGTGCTGCCTCGGTAGGTGTGACGCGGCTGGTCCGCGAATAGCCAGTTTCAAAGCGTCTTTGACCACCCAAAGGGCGCGACGCTTACGAGGTGTTTTCAGCCCGCTAAACGCAGAGTATTACAGCGTTTCGAATTGCCGCGCATCTTTGGCCGACCACCGCACATGCAGCGTGTAGCCCGTCTCGTCCTGTGTTTCGGCTTCGACCAGCGCTTTTTCGAAAAGCCATGCGCGCTTGCGCCCCTCGTCAAAGCCAAGATGCAACGTTTCCTCGCGACGGTCGCCTTCAAGGCTGCGGTTGACGGCCTCAAGTAGCGGACCAAGCCCTTCGCCGGTGAGCGCCGAAGTGGCAAACACCGCTTCGTCGCGGTCGGCACGGGCATTCGCCGCCGCGCGCGCCTCAGGGTCCATGGCGTCGGTTTTGTTCCAAACCTCGATCAATGGCGTGGTTTCAGTAACGCCCAGAGAATTGAGGATATCGCGGACATCTTGAGCCTGCTCTTCGGTGGCGCTGTGACTGATGTCCCGCACATGCAGGATAAGATCGGCGGCCAGAACCTCTTCAAGCGTGGCGCGGAATGCAGCCACCAGTTCAGTCGGCAAGTCGCTGATAAAACCCACGGTGTCTGACAGAATGACATCCGGCCCGTCCGGCAGTTTGACCGCCCGCATTGTCGGATCCAGCGTGGCAAACAGCATGTCCTTTGCCATCACATCGGCCCCTGTGAGGCGGTTGAACAGCGTGGACTTTCCGGCGTTTGTATATCCGACCAAAGCCACAATCGGATACGGCACCTTGGCACGGGCCGCGCGGTGAAGGCTGCGGGTTTTGACGACTTTATCCAACTGGCGGCGCAGATTGACCAATTGATCGTCAATGGCCCGACGGTCCGCTTCGATCTGGGTTTCCCCCGGACCGCCAACAAAACCCAAACCGCCGCGCTGGCGTTCAAGGTGGGTCCAGGCCCGAACCAGTCGTGTGCGCTGATAGCTCAGTGCGGCCATCTCGACCTGCAGCACACCTTCGCGGGTCGCCGCGCGATCACTGAAAATCTCAAGGATCAGACCGGTGCGATCCAAAAGCTTTACGCCCCAGGCTTTCTCCAGATTGCGCTGTTGCACAGGTGTGACCGGGCCATCGACCAGAACCAGCTCAACACCTTCGTCTTTAAACAACGTCTCTAGTTCTTTGATCTTGCCCGATCCGAACAACGCCCCCGGATGCGGCTTGGGCAGGCGTACGACCGAGTTGCCAACGACATCAAGGCCTGGCAGCGCCGCCGCCAAGGCAACAGCCTCGGCCAAGGCAGCATTAGGCTCCCGGCGCGACCGGTCGCTTGTGATATCGGGATGCAGGACCCATGCGGGGGTCACATGCGCTTTGTGTTCTTTCAATTGTCGCCTTCGCCGTCATACAGGTTGATCGGCTGTGCTGGCATGATGGTCGAGATGGCATGTTTATAGACCAGTTGCGATTGACCATCGCGGCGCAAAAGCACACAAAAATTGTCGAACCAAGTAATAACGCCCTGCAATTTGACGCCATTGATCAAGAAAACAGTTACCGGCACCTTGGTTTTACGGACGTGATTTAGAAATGCGTCCTGAAGGTTCTGTTTATCAGATGCCATAAAATTTGCCCTTATTCTTGCTTTTGTCGTGCAGACATTCGTAATTTCTCGCCACTATGTCTTGGCACAGTGGTGAATTCCAGTGGAAAAACAAGGAATTTTGGCAACTGTGCGGCTATGGCTCAGTCCCGCCAGAGATCTGGCGTCAAAATGACCACAAGCGCCAGCATTTCCAGACGTCCCATCGTCATGGCAACCACAGCGATGAGCTTTGGTCCCGGCCCCAGTTCGATCAACGAAAGGCGTCCGGCCTCGACCACTTCGATCAAAGGCCCGCAATTTGACAAGGTGGCCACCGCCAGAACAAGCGCCTGTTCGAAAGGAATGCTAAAGGCCGCAAAAGCCACAGTGGTCGCGGCCAGAGTGATCGCGAAAATCATGAAGAAAACCCATGCGATAAAGGCCCCTTCCCGCCGTGTGCGACGTGACACAAGACCGGAGCGCCCAACCGAAGACGGATGCACCAACCGGTCCACCTCGCGCATACCGTTGACGATAAGCGCGAAGACACGCATCAGCTTGACCCCGCCCGCCGTTGTCGCCACGCCGCCCCCGATAAGCGCCAGTCCCATTAGGATAAGCCCAGGGGTTTCAAGCCCGGACCACGCCTGCGCGTCGACCCAATCGACGCTGGCATAGCCGTGGGTTGTCAGGAAGGACAACACCGTAAACGCCGCGCCCCAAAACGCCCGTGCTGCAGCAACAAAGTTGTTCTGATCCCCGATATCCAAAGCCGCCACAAAATGGCGCAATACCAGAAGCGTCGGAATGGTAACGACAATAGCCAGCCCCAAACGGAATTCGGGATCATGGAACAATCCGGCCTTTTGCGCCGCTCGGGTATCTTGCGAAAAGGTCACCCGCGACAATGCAAACAGCAGAAACAGCGCCATAATCGCTTCGCCTGTGATGCCGCTGCCTGCCCCTTCTGGCCCCCCCACCGGCGAGATACCCGAGGTCGACATCACACTCATGGCGTGAACCAGAGCCACGAAAGGGGTGTCGCCCGCGACAAGCAGCAACACCCACAACGCCAGTGTCAGCAAGCTATAAGCCGGCACCAGCACAGCCGCACTGCGCGCCAGACGACTTGCCGGGTTCGCAGTATCGCGTCGCGCCGCCCCTGCGACCACATCCTGGCCCGGTTCCCCCAGAGAGGTCACTTCAAACCCACCAAGGTTCAAGGGCGCAAGAATCGCTGCGGCGGCGACCCACATCAGCAATCCACCCATCCAACCCACCTGGGCGCGCCACAGATGTTCGGCCATCGACAATCGCTCTGGCGGGAACAGCGGCAGGCCCGTGGTCGAAAGGCTTGATACCATTTCAAGATAGGCGTTGAGAAATGTCGTCGTCTGAATGGATTCATAAAACGGCACTGCCAGAACTGCAGGCACAACCAGAAAGCTGCCCAAAAGCGCCATCAATTGCCGGATCGCGTTGCGATTGTGCGGGCGATTGCCCAAGGCCAAGCCAATCAACCCGCAGACAATCAACCCGACCAGACCTGAATAGAAGAACGACCGCGCGTCCTGATGCGCCTCGCTCCAGAGCGCAACAAGCGCCGGAAAGATCATCGACGCCGACGCCACCCCGGTCAGGAACAGCAGCAGCGGCAGGCGATACAAGAGCATCATCGGATCAGAAGAAGTCGATCGACACCTGAAGCAGGCGTTCGACCTCTGGCACATCCTTGGCCAGCGTAAAGAGCACGACCTGATCACCCTCTTCGATGATCATCGTACCAGTTGGGCGCTTGACCTTACCTGCTTTGCGCACCGCCCCCACAAGCACACCTTCAGGGAAATCGATATCCCGCATCTTCTGGCCTGCCATCGGTGAGGTTGACAACACTTCTGCCTCAATCACTTCGGCTTCTGCATCCCCGATGGAGTAGACCGCGCGCACCCGCCCGTGGCGGAAATGCTTGAGGATCGAACTCACCGTGACCGAGCGCGGGTTGATATAGGCATCGATCCCGAGAGGCTCCATCAATGGCTCAAGCGTTGGGTCGTTGATCAAGGCGATTGCCATACGACATCCCTCGGACTTGGCACGCACAGCCGCCAGCATGTTGGTCTTGTCATCATCAGTCACACACAGCACCGCGTCCGCGCGTTCGATATTGGCCTCGGCCAACAGGCTCACATCCAGGCCGTCACCATTCAGGACAATCGTCCGCTCCAATGCCTCGGCGGCGCGTTCGGCAGCCTTTCGGTCACGTTCGATGACCTTAACGCGCACGCGGTCCGCACGCTGTTCCAGTTCCTTGGCAACCATAAGGCCCACATTGCCGCCACCGACAATCACAACCCGTTCTTGTTTGTGATGCGTTTTGCCGAAAATTTCGAGCGTCCGGCGCACATCCTCGTTGTGAGCCATCACGTAGCAGGAATCACCCGCGAAAATCTGATCCCCCGATTCCGGTGCAAACAAAGTGCCCTCGCGACGGATGCCCACCACGATGCTTCGCAAGGTCGAAAACAAATCCGTCAGCTGCTTGAGCGGCGTATTGATGATCGGGCAATCGTCATCGATGGTCAGCCCCATCAGCGCCGCATCCCCGTCAAGAAACTTTTCCGTATCAAACGCCGCCGGCGCATTGAGCCTCTGCAACGCGGCCTCTGCCACCTCCATCTCGGGGCTGATCACCACGTCGATGGGCATGTGATCGCGGCGATACAGGTCAGAGTAAATCGCTGTCAGATACGATTTCGACCGCAGCCGTGCGATCTTACGCGGGATCGAGAACACCGAATGCGCCACCTGACAGGTCACCATATTGACCTCGTCCGAATGGGTCGCCGCGATGATCATATCCGCATCGCGCGCGCCCGCCTGATCCAGCACATCGGGATAAGAGGCAAATCCCGCAATCCCCTGCACATCCAGCGCATCCGTCGCCCGGCGCACCAGTTCGGGGTTGTTGTCGACGACGGTGACGTCATTGCGCTCGCCCGAAAGGTGCCGCGCGATCTGCCAACCGACCTGACCTGCTCCGCAGATGATTACTTTCATGTCTCGCGCCCGCAGTCGGGCCCCTTGGCTAAAACGCAGTCTTCTGTGTGGCAGAGGTCAGGGGGCGGGTCAATTGGCAGCGGCTTGGGACTTCGAGCCCCGAACAGACCGGCAGCCTCAGGAACGGCGCGGTCGTCGCTGGTCGCGGGCACACCTCCGAGAAATCGAGGCTCTGGAACACGTGTTTCTCTCAGCTCTATAGTGATCTCAAGAAGATCTGCGTCCCCATCAGCAGGCTGACTAAGGCACCAGAGAACCTCAGAAAGAATATTTTGGCCGCCCCTTTAAAACGAGGTGCCGCTGACCGTTACTATTGCTTGAGACCACACGGCTCTGACGCCGGAGAGCAAAGAGAAAGCCAAAGCAATGACAACCGAAGAAACCCTGCATCAGATCGTCTATTTCAGCAAACCCACCCGTTCCATGACGCTGAGCGAAGTGCGCGATTTGCTTATTAAGGCGAAGATCAACAATCATTTCAAAGACGTGACGGGGATGCTCCTATTCGACGGCGACGCTTTTCTCCAGGTTCTCGAAGGGCCCAAGGATACCGTGACGGCGCTCTCCGAAAAGATTGAACGTGATCCACGCCACACGCAGTTCACCTCCGTGGTGGAAAGAACGATCCCGCAACGCGATTTTGGCGACTGGTCAATGGGTCTCGCTCATATCGAGGACAAGCAATTGAAGAGCCTTCCCGGTCTGATGGATCTAACAAGCGCCCGCAGGATTCTGTCGGAGAGCGGCGCGGCTGAGAACCTCGTTGAGGTGATCAAGTCCCATTCTGGCGAAAATGACAAAGAGCTTGATGTCGCCTAAAACCGCTGCTCAAACTTGCCGCGAGATTTTGATCTGACTGACCTGCCCGACCATGTCCCCTCGTTGATAGCGCGGGTGTGCCGTCGAACGCTTCGATGAACGCGTTCTGGACAGTTTGCCCGGATTGATTAAGTGCTGGTGTCTTGCGTTCTCATCAGCCATTTCTGCATCGTTCTATCGGCAGGCTCCGTTACTTTATTGCTGACAATGCAGACGGGATGACAAAAAGGCCTTTTCAGGACGTTGAGCACCGGATGCACAGGCGCCTCTGACAAATGCGTGCCTTTGCTAAGGCGTAAGCTTTACCAAGTGCAGTCGTCTATCGCGAAGGTCTTTACGCAGTCGCGGGGCTGGCTGTGCATCCCGCCGAAAAATCAGGCCGCATGGACAGCAGGTCCATTAGCCCACAATTGCCGCGCACCAGATCGTCGAGCGTGACCATATCCAGCTCGTGGTAAAACGCCTCAAGCGCCCGCACCACGTAAGATTGCAAACGGCAGGTTCCGGCCAAGGGACAGGTGTTCCGCTCTGGATCAAAGCACTCTGCAAACGGAATCTCTGTCTCAAACACACGGAACACCGCTCCGATCGAAATCCGGTCGGCGGGCCTCGCCAGACGAATGCCGCCCGTCCTGCCACGCAGCGTTTCAAGATACCCTTCGGCCTGCAACTGCTGCACAACCCGCGCGACATGGTTGGTCGATGCATTGCAGCGTTTTGCGATGTCAGAGGTGCGCACCAGATGTCCATCGTTCACCGCACAGAACATCAGAGTACGCGCGGCAAGGTTCGTTCGTGTTGTCAGGCGCATGGGGTGTCCTTTGGTTGTCCGGTATATTTAGCATCACAGATACGGGTTTCTTTGATCCAGATCACGTTCTTTCTTCAAAAAGTGGCGTAGCAGACCCAGAGCAATCAACTGGTGACGCATATGGACCCCTCACGATCACCCAGCCCATCCACCGACCGGCAGGCCCGTATCGGACAGCACCTGTCTGTTGCGGCCAGCCTGATCTGGCTTGGCCAGGCGTGGATCATCGCGACGGTTTTGTCGGCGTTGCTGCTTGAAACAAATCTCTCTGTCTGGCCACACGCGGCTGCGTTTTTCGCCCTTGGTCTGCTGCGCGCCATGTTGAATCGCACTGCCCAACGCGAGCTTAGCATCGCCGCGGAAGAGCAGATCCAGCACCTGCGCCAAGAAATCCTTGCCACCGAGGCGACAACCAACGCCGCGTCCCGATTTGGCGGCGCCGGGGCTATCGCCGCCCTGACCACCGAAAAGATCGAAGCGCTGCGTCCCTTTCTGCTGCGCTACATACCAGCGAAACGGCGGGTGATGGTTGTACCACTGGTCATCCTGATCATCACCGCGTGGTACAGTTGGGCTGCAGCCATCGTTTTAATGGCCGCCGGACCGCTGATCCCCGTCTTCATGGCGCTTGTTGGCTGGGCCGCAAAAGAAGCAAGCGCCCGCCAAATGGTCGAGATCGGATCATTGAACGATTTGTTGGCAGACCGTCTTGCCGCTTTGGCAGACTTAAAACTGATCGGCGCCGGTCCTCAGGTGATTGACGGGTTTGCCACCGCCTCCGACGCCCTGCGCCATCGCACAATGGCGGTTCTGCGGATCGCTTTTCTGTCGTCGACGGTGCTTGAACTGTTCTCGGCGCTCGGCGTGGCAATGATCGCCGTATGGGTTGGATTTGCCCTGCTGGGCGAGATTCACTGGGGAACATGGGGCACACCGCTCACGCCGTTCTCGGGAATTTTCCTTCTGCTGCTCGCCCCCGACTTCTTCCAACCTCTGCGGGACTTGGCCGCTGCGTGGCATGATAAATCGGCGGCCACTGCAGTGACCGAGGAAATGTCGGAATGGCGTGCAGAAACACGAACGCCATTCCTGGGCTCTGGGGCACAGGGCGCAACCACACGATTTGAAGGACTCACGACACACGATCTGTGCCTCACCCGCGACGGTCATGTTCTTGAATTCCCCGATTTGAACATCGCACCCGGCGACAGTGTGGCACTCATCGGCCCAAGCGGCGCTGGCAAGTCCACATTGCTGCGGATCCTTGCCGGATTGGAGCAACCCACACGCGGCGCGCTCCTGATTGGTGACACCCCTCTAACGGCAGATACCGCAGATGCCTGGCGCGCCAGCTTGGGATGGATGCCGCAGACGCCGCACTTCCTGAACCGGTCTCTGCGCCACAATGTCGGGTTCGGGCAAGCACTAGACCAGAGCATCCTGACCACGACACGGGTCGCGCCAATTCTAGCCGCGCTGCCCGCGGGCGACCTGACCCAATTGGGTGAAAACGGCGCCGGATTGTCGGGCGGCGAAGCCCGCCGCGTGATGCTGGCGCGCGCGCTTCAACGACAGCCAAGCGTCGTTCTGGCAGACGAGCCGACGGCCGATCTCGATGCCGAAACGGCACAGGATATCATTGACGCTCTGCGCGCTTTTGTTGCCATGGGCGGCACGCTGATTGCCGCCACACATGACCCAAGATTGGTGACGCAGATGACCCGGCACATCCGGCTGGAGAATGCATCATGAGACATTTGATCCAGATGATGCGCATTCTTATTCAAGATGAGAAAACCGTCTTTGCGAGGGGCATGACCTTGTCTTTGGTCGTGCTGCTTATGGGGGTTGCTCTGTTGGCGTTGTCCGGCTGGTTCATCACGGCTGCGGCAGCGGCTGGACTGATCGGACTGGGAACACTCTTTAACGTCTTCGCACCGTCCGCGATGGTGCGCTTTCTGGCGTTGGGCCGTACCGCCGCACGGTACGGGGAACGGCTCATGACACATGATGCCACACTCCGAGCGTTATCGAACCTGCGCGTGAAACTGCTGGGCGGCGTGTTGAACGCGCCTTTCCGAAAACTGGAACAGCTGCGCACCAGTTAATTCCTGAACCGTGTCACCGCAGACGTGGATGCACTGGACGGCATGGCGCTCCGCCTGCTGTTGCCAAGCGCGGCAGGCCTGACCACCATCACGCTGACGGCTTTGGCTGTGGCGATGCTCGTCGCCCCATCGATCGCTCTGGTCATCTTGCTTGGCTATGGGGTTGGACCGACATTGATCTTTCTGACCGGACAGGCCCGTGCAGACGCACCGGCGCGTCGCACCGAAGCCGGTATGCAGGCCCTGCGCACCCGTGTGATTGATCTGATCACTGTTCGCGAAGAACTGATTTCTTTTGGCCAGATACACGACGCCCAAGCACATGCGCAAAGTGCCGCAACTTATCAGTCAAGGGCACAGGCATCGGTCGAAGCCATCGAACGGCAGACAGGGTTCGCGCTTGAGGTCATGGGCTGGGCCGTCGTGTCCGTGGCGCTTGGGCTTGGGGCGTCGTTGGCCCAAACCGGCGACATCGCTGCGCCACAGGCAGCTATTGGCGTGTTTGCCGCACTGGCCTTGTCAGAAG
This sequence comes from Marivita sp., assembly GCA_043585115.1. GTDB lineage: Bacteria > Pseudomonadota > Alphaproteobacteria > Rhodobacterales > Rhodobacteraceae > Marivita. The sequence goes on along the minus strand of CP121326.1, from coordinate 215,407 downwards.
CCGTTGCCCCCGTGCGCAGGGCCTTGTCAGAAATCGGGCGCATGCGGAGCGCCGCGCGACGGGTCTTGGCACTGTTCACGGACGCCACACGACCCAAAGACACTGAGACCGATCTCTGTAAGGGGTCCACACTTGTCGCCACTGATCTGCAAGTCACACGCGGATCAGGTGGGGCTTCTCTATTCACCCCCCTTAGTTTCGCTGTCAGGCCGGGACAAACCGTTGCGCTGACAGGGCGCAGCGGTTGCGGCAAGTCGACTGTTTTGCTGATGGCGCGCGGTCAAATCGCGCCAAGCAACGGGTCCATGACATACGACTCTATTCCGGTGTCACAAATCGCCCCCGAAACGCTGGCACAGACGATCGCCATGGTGCCGCAACGGCACGCCCTTGTTGCAGGGACGGTTGCCGAGAACCTGCGCCTCGCGGCACCCGGTGCCAGTGACCAGGCGCTTTGGGACGCGCTTGAGGCGACTCAGCTTGCGCAGACACTTCGACGGAAAAACGGCTTGGACACGCAGTTGGGCTTTCGCGGAACGGGTCTGTCCGGCGGAGAGGCACGACGCCTTGTCCTTGCCCGTGCGTTGTTGTGTCGACCAAGCGTGTTGCTGCTGGATGAACCGACCGAGGGTCTGGACAGCCCCTTGGCAACGCCTGTTCTGCAAGGCATTCGCCGCGCCCTGCCCGATGCCGCCATTCTGATGGCAGCACACCGGCCCGAAGAAGTGGCCGTGGCCGACATTGTTATCCCTGTGACGGCAGTCCAGCCCAACTGAAAAAATAATCCGCATCAGTGATGCGGGTTTTTGATTCAGATCAAACAACACATCAATGAATCAGAATATGAAGCGATTAATCCGCATCACCGATGCGTATTATAATCATTCAAGGAGTCCCCCCATGGAGATCGGACTGGTCGAACTGTCACGGATGCAATTCGCGCTGACAGCCATGTATCACTTCCTTTTCGTGCCGCTGACGCTGGGTCTGTCGATCCTCGTTGCGATCATGGAAACGGTCTATGTCATGACGAACCGCCCGATCTGGCGGCAGATGACGAAATTCTGGGGCACGCTGTTCGGTATCAACTTTGTACTGGGCGTCGCCACCGGGATCACAATGGAATTCCAGTTCGGAATGAACTGGAGCTATTACAGCCATTATGTCGGCGACATCTTTGGCGCGCCTCTGGCCATCGAAGGTCTCATGGCCTTCTTCCTTGAGGCGACCTTTGTCGGCTTGTTCTTCTTTGGATGGGACAAGCTGAGCAAAGTGCAGCACATGGTCGTCGCTTGGCTGGTTGCCATCGGATCGAATTTTTCGGCCCTGTGGATCCTTATCGCCAATGGCTGGATGCAGAACCCTGTGGGCGCTGAATTCAACCCTGACACCATGCGTATGGAGATGACGTCCTTCTTTGACGTGCTGTTCAACGAAGTGGCGCAAGCGAAATTCGTGCACACCGTATCGGCGGGCTATGTCACCGCATCGGTCTTTGTGCTCGGTGTCTCCGCACTCTACCTAATCCAGAACAAACACAAGGATCTGGCGCGTCGGTCCATCGCGGTTGCGTCTGCCTTTGGCTTGGCCGCGGCACTGTCGGTTGTCGTTCTGGGGGACGAATCTGGGTATTCGGCCAGCCACACCCAGAAGATGAAACTCGCCGCGATTGAAGCGATGTGGGAAACCCACGACGCCCCTGCCCCGTTCACGGCAATCGGCTTTCCGGATCAAGAGGCACGAGAAACCCATTACGCGGTTGAAATCCCTTGGGCGATGGGCCTGATCGGCACCCGGTCGCTGAACAAGGAAATTCCCGGGATCAACGATCTGGTAGCGGAATCCGAGGACCGGATCCGCGAAGGTCTGATCGCCTATGACGCCTTGATGACCATCCGCGAAGAACGCGAGGCAACCCCTCAAGCCGTGCGTGACACGTTCGAGGCCCATTCCGAAAACCTTGGTTTTGCCTTGTTGCTCAAACGCTATGTCGACGATCCGCGCGATGCCTCGGAAGAACAGATCAAGATGGCGGCCGATGACACCGTTCCTGGCGTCGCGCCACTGTTCTGGGCCTTCCGGCTTATGGTCGCGCTTGGCTTTAGCTTTATCGCGGTTATGGCGTATTTCTTCTATCGCGCCTCGTTCCGGAACATGCAGTTCCCGCGCTGGTCGCTTTATGCCGCTGTTGCCATCATCCCGACACCTTGGATCGCTGCCGAGCTGGGGTGGTTCGTGGCCGAGTTTGGTCGCCAGCCCTGGACCGTGGACGGCGTACTGCCAACGGCACTCAGCGCGTCGCATCTCAGCATTGCGGACCTGCTGATCACATTGGCCGGGTTCCTCATTTTCTATTCGGTCCTCTTCGTGATCGAGGTGAGCCTGATGGTGAAATACATCCGCAAAGGCCCCTTCCAGGACGTCGAAGAAACCAATGCCTGGCAAGAACGGCACGAGGCACGGCTGCGCGCCGACACCCCTGTGCCGACCCTGTCAGCCACACCTGCGGAGTAAGACAGATGATCCTTTTGAACTGATCGAATACGATATCCTTCGCGTGATCTGGTGGGCGCTACTGGGCGTCCTGCTGATCGGATTTGCCCTGACCGACGGGTTCGACATGGGGGTTGGCGCATTGCTGCCCTTCGTCGCCAAAACCGACGTGGAGCGCCGCGTTGCGATCAACACGGTCGGTCCGGTCTGGGAAGGCAACCAAGTGTGGTTCATCCTGGGCGGCGGCGCGATCTTTGCCGCTTGGCCACCGCTTTACGCCGTCAGCTTTTCCGGCTTCTACCTTGCGATGTTCGTGGTTCTGGCAGCCTTTATCCTGCGCCCCGTCGCGTTCAAATACCGCTCCAAGCGGGATGACGCCACATGGCGCACCCGCTGGGATTGGGCGCTGTTTGCCGGTGGTGCGGTGCCAGCACTTTTGTTTGGCGTGGCGGTGGGCAACGTGTTGCTGGGCGTGCCGTTCTACCTGACCGAAGACCTGATGCCGATGTATCCGGGTAACTTTGCCATCAAGTTCATCGGCCTCTTGCGTCCCTTCGCGCTGTTGGCCGGGGTGGTATCGCTGTCGATGCTGCTGATGCATGGGGCTGCGTGGTTGTCGCTCAAGGCCGAGGGTGTGGTCGCCGAACGCGCCCGCGCCATCGGGATCAAGGCGGGCATCGTTGCCGCTGCGGGCTATGCGCTGGCGGGTCTGTGGCTTGCCTTGGGCGTTGATGGTTTCGCCTTGGGTGAGGTCGCAGCCAATGGCCCGTCAAACCCGCTCTATTCCGAGGTCACCCGCGGTGGATCATGGCTGTCGTCTTATGCCGCGCGTCCGTGGATCACGATTGCACCGATCATGGGCTTTGTCGGAATCGCACTGGCGGTGATGGGTCTGAAGGCCGGACGTGAAGTCTCGACGCTGCTCTGGTCCAAGATGGGCATCCTCGGAATCATCTCGTCCGTTGGCTTGACCATGTTCCCCTTCATCCTGCCCTCGACCCTTGATCCCAACAGCTCTCTCACCGTGTGGGACGCATCATCCTCGCATCAGACGCTGTTCATCATGCTGGTGGTCACCGCGATCTTTATGCCGCTGATCCTGATGTACACCGCATGGGTCTACAAAGTGCTCTGGGGCAAAGTCACCGAAGCACAAGTCACTGAAAACGCTGACACAGTTTACTAATGGAGACGAAAATGAAATCTATCGCAACAGCACTGGCCGCACTTGCAATTGCCACTGCCAGCCTGGCTCCGGCGACCCCGGCTTTTGCACAAGACGCCGACAAGCCCGGTCTCTTTGTAAACCTAACAACCGACGACACATGGTCCGCCGCGAAAGCCATCATGTTCGCCCATGAAAAGGCGCTCAAGAACGGGCACGAACCGGTCGCAATCTGGCTGAACGTGCGGGCCGTCTATCTTGCCGACAAAAAGCGCCCCAGCCACATTCACGGGCTGATGGCCGAAAACGGCACTTCGGTCCAGGACATGCTGACAACGTTTATCGCCGATGGCGGCCAAGTGATCATGTGCAGCGCCTGTTCCAAAGCCGCCGGACTGACCGAGGCCGACTACATCGACGGCGTGACCATGGGAACATGGCCTGTTGTCGAAGGTCTGCTGTTCGATCCCGATGTCAAAACCCTCGCTTGGTAACCCGAAAGGATCAAAACCATGTGGTATTTCGCTTGGCTTCTTGGGCTTCCCCTCGCCGCTCTCTTCGCCGTCCTGAACGCGATCTGGCTTGAGATGCGCACTGACGCCTGTTTCTCGGACGAAGGTGATTGTCCGATGGGTGAACACACCCATTAAACGGCCGCGTACCGAATGACCGGGGGCTTGTTCCTTCCTCCCCCAGTCCGGCGCGGGCCCCGTTATGGCAAGGGGTCCGCGCGTCACAACAGCTCTGAATTCCATATTCCCAAAAGGATAAAATCCATGAAAAAGACCCTTCTGGCAGCCTGTGCTGCACTTTCCCTGACCGGCCCCGCGCTTGCACAAGACGCGCCCGACACGTTGGTCACAATTCTGACTGCACCCGAACCACAGACCCAACTGATGGCAATGGTTCTGGCCCTTCAAGCCGCACAACAAGGAGCTGCACCTCATGTTCTGCTTTGCGGACCTGCGGGCGATATCGCGCTGAAAGACGCGCCCGAAAGTGCAACAGCCCCGCAGCCGCCCCGCGACATGAGCCCGAAAGCCCTGCTCTCCAAGATTGCGGCGATGCCCAACGCAAAGGTCGAGGTTTGCGCGATCTATCTGCCCGGCAAAGGCGCGCAAGCTGATGTGCTGATGGACGGCGTTACCGTAGCCCAGCCACCAGCGATGGCAGCGGCGATGATCGCACCAAACGCACGCATCGCGAGCTACTGACACACAAGCCCGCCGTCCCTCGGGACGCGCGGGCTTTTTCATCCGCACTTCGGATGTATACGGAGGAATACACTCATGGATTTCAAGCTGAACAGACGACAGATGCTGTCGCTGGCCGCTGGTGGCGCTGCCCTTGCCACAACCGGCGCCGCAGAACGTGCCCAAGCGCAGACCGCAACCAAAGCCCGCATCGTCATCATCGGTGCGGGTGCTGGCGGCACCGCCCTTGCCAACCGTTTGGTGACGCGCCTTGACGGGGCTCAGATCACCCTGATCGATCCCCGCGTCGAACATCTGTACCAACCCGGGCTGTCACTTGTGGCGGCAGGTTTGAAACCGGCAAATTACGTCGTGTCCAAGACGACGGACTGGTTGTCCGATGGCATTACTCTGATCGCCGAGGCTGCGGCCGCCATTGACCCCGAAGCCAAGACCGTCGACACGGCCAGTGGACAGTCGGTGCCCTATGACTTCCTTGTCGTCGCCCCCGGCCTGATCCTGGACCACGATGCAATCGAAGGGTTTTCCCTTGATATGGTCGGCCAGAACGGCATCGGCGCGCTCTATGCGGGACCGCAATATGCGGCTGCCACATGGAAAGTGGCGCAAGCCTACACTGAAACCGGTGGCGTTGGCCTGTTCACCCGCCCGGCAACCGAGATGAAATGCGCGGGCGCACCGCTCAAGCATACGTTTCTGATCGAAGACATCGCCCGCACGGCAGGCACACGCGGTAAGCTGGACGTGCATTACATGTCCAACAATAACAGCCTGTTCGGTGTGCCGATCGTGTCGGAAAAAGTACGGATGCTGTTCGGCGACAGGGGCATTTCTCCCGAATACTCCCACGTTCTGCGTGGCCTTGATGCCGGTGCCAAAACCGCCACCTTTGACACACCTGACGGGCCGGTGACACGCGACTATGACTATATTCACGTCATCCCGCCACAACGCGCGCCCGAGGTGATCCGGCAATCCGGCCTGAGCTGGGCTGACAAATGGACCGATCAGGGCTGGGTCGAATGCGACAAGGCCAGCCTGCGCCATCTGCGCTACGATACAATATGGGCGCTTGGCGATGTGGCCGGTGTACCCAAAGGCAAAACCGCCGCCTCGGTCAAATGGCAAGTACCTGTCGTCGAAGACGGCCTGATTGCCGCCATCGAAGGGCGCGAGGCCACTGAAATCTACAATGGCTACACATCCTGTCCGATGATCACCCGCGTCGGCCGTGCGATGCTGGTCGAGTTCGATTACAACAACAACCTGACCCCATCCTTTCCCGGCATCATCGCCCCGTTGGAAGAGCTTTGGATCAGTTGGTTGATGAAAGAAGTCGCCCTGAAAGCCACCTATAACGCCATGTTGCGCGGTCGCGCGTAAGGAGACCTGACATGAAAGATATGACATTTGGCACCATCCTCGCGGTCTTTGAGGAAATCTTTGGTCGTGGCCTGTTTTGGACGATGGTTGCTGTCGCGGGCCTTGTGACGCTGGGCTACCTCTATGTGCTTGTGCGCGATCACAGTATTTCGTGGCGCAAATTCCTGCTGGCGCAACTCTCCATGCCCATCGGCGCCATCGCTGGCGTCTGGTTCGTCCTCACGATGACCAGCTCGAAACTCGCAGATCTCGGTGGCCCCGTTGATGTGATCGTGTTTCTGGGGATTGCCGTTGCGGGGGCGATCGGTGCCGCCGTGTTGGTCTACACAGCACAATCACTGATCAAAAAGCCGGACGCCGAGGATTTCCGCGCTTGACTGAAACGGGGCGTCAATCAGCTTTGGACGGCGTCAAGCGTCTTTAGCTGATCGGCAAACGCATCCAGCAATTTGTTTTTCAACAACTTACCGGTGGGCGCAGCAGGAAGGCTTTGTGCAATGATGATATGCGCAGGGCGTTTGTAGGCCGTGAGCCGGGTCTCGACAAACGCGCGCAATTCGGCGTCCGACACGGCCTCCGGCGTGCTGGTTTGGACAAAGGCCAGAACCTCTTCATCACCGGTATCTGTTTGCCTGCCAATCACCGCAGATTGCACAACCTTTGGATGGTCGTTGAACGCGGCCTCCACTTCGGGCGGATACACATTAAAGCCGCCCCGGATGATCAGCTCTTTACTGCGTCCCAGAATGTGCAGGCGGTTTTGTTCGTCGATGCGGCCCAGATCTCCTGTTCGCATCCACCCCTTGTCCAGTGCCGCTGCGGTGGCTTCTGGGTTCTCGTAATATCCCAACATGATATGCGGCCCGCGGGTCAGAACTTCGCCCACCCCGTCGCCACCACCCGGCGCGTGCTCGTCAATGGCGATCTCGACCCCCGGAAGCGCGGGACCCACTGAAATATCCGGATCGCCCATTTCATTATGGGTTGTGCAGACACCAGCCGTGGTCTCGGTCATGCCATATCCGTTCTGCAGCGCTATGCCATAGAACTCCTCGGCTTTACGCTTCCAAACCGGATCAAGCGGAGCAGCCCCCGAAGAGACATAGCGCAACGATCCGCCCGCAATGCTCTCAATGCCCTTCTCAAAGGTGTATTGCATCAACAACGCATGCATCTGCGGCACGGCAGGCAACACCGTCACCCCGTCGATCAACGCTTGATACAACTTGTCCGGCGCAAAGCGCGACTCAAGCCGCACAGTCGCGCCGATATGCATGGCCGCCATCAACATCGACGCCATCCCGAACACATGGGTCAATGGCAACGCACCGTACAGAATGTCTGTGGGCACAAGGCCCCGTGTATTGACCGAGGTTTTACCCGCAAACACCAGATTGTCATGGGTGAGCATCACACCTTTGGGCGTGCCCGTGGTACCGGTGGTATAAAGCAGCACCGCAACCCCGTGTTCTGACGCCGGTTCGCTTGGCCCCAATTCGGCGATCGCAGGCGCGCCGACCGCGTTCCACCGCGTTGCATGATCGGCGGCATCCGACGACACCTCGTTAAAGAAGACGCCCAAGCGCGGCTTTGCATGGCCAATGATCCGATCCAGTTCGGGCGCGGTCATCCGGGCATTCACCGGCACCGCCCACGCACCGGCAATCGAACAGCCAAAGATATAGGCACACAAAGCGGCGCAATTCTCGGTCACCAGAAGCACACGTTCATTGGGCTGCACACCTGCCGTCACAAGCGACCGCCCGATCTCTTCGGCTGCGCGCAAAAGCTCGGCAAAGCGCCATTCGGTTCCGTCATAGTCCACCAGCGCAACCGCGTCCGGTGTCCGCGCTGCAGAGGCGCGCAAAAGCCCATCAATTTTCATCATACGCCCTTCCCAATCTGCACGCTGCCGCGTCTGCTTGTGACGCCAGCCGGTCCACGATCGCGGCCATAGGCTCGATCCAGTCCGTCAATCCAAGCGCATGTCCCGCCGACAGCATACCCTTGGACACATCACCCGTCTCGTAGGCCCGCCGCCCGACTGTCCCCGCCACATGCGGACGCAACCCTTCAAAGCCGATATCCGGCGTCTCGGCCTCTAATTGGGCAACGATCTGCGTTGTGTCGTTGCGCAGCGTGCGGATTGTGTTGCGCACCGTGTGCATGGTGAGCACCGTGTCGCGTTCGGTCGCATTCACCATGGCGCGTTTGTAATCGACATGCGCATTCAGTTCCTCGGCCACCAGAAACCGCGTGCCAATGACGACACCGCTGGCCCCCATCGCCACTGCAGCTGCAATCTGCGCCCCGTGGCCAATGCCACCGCCGATCAGAAACGGGATCTCCAGACGCTCCAGCGCCAGGGCGTTGTTGACCATCGTTCCAATCAGATCGAGCCCCGGATGCCCGCCACATTCCGCCCCGACAATCGAGACCATATCGACACCGATGCTTTGCGCCTTCACGGCAAACCGGACAGACGGCACCTTGTGGATCACGAACGTGCCCTGCGCCTTGAGCTGCGCCATGTAAGCTTCCGGATTGCGGCCAGAGGTCTCGATCACCGAAACGCCCGCATCAGCGATAAGCCCGAGAATATCGGCGGTTTTGTCATCCGGCACCAGTTTTGGCAGCATCGAGACATTCACGCCGAACGGCCTGTCTCCACAAAGACGATGCGCTTTGGCAATCTCTGCGCGCAGATCATCAGGTTGCGGAAAACTTGCGGCGGTGATGAACCCCATGATCCCTGCATTGGCACAGGCCGCAACATAGTCGGCATCCGCCAACCACATCAGCCCCCCCGCCAGCACCGGCAAACGCAGCCCGAACTTTGCTGTCAAAACGGTATTCAGGCTCATGGGAACTCCGGCGTCTTGTGATCAAGAAACGCGGCAATCCCGATCTGGGCTTCCGTGTCGATAACAGCACGGATCATGGCTTCGCGTTCTGCCTCCAATTGCGCGTGCTCGCTTGCCTCATAGGCCTGTCCGACCAGACGCTTGATGGTGCCTTGCGCCTGCCGAGGTCCGGTCGCGAGGGTGGCGGCGATCTTCCGCGCCGCGTCTAGAGGATCATCCGACACGGCGTTAACCACGCCCAAGTCAGCCATGCGTTCCGCTGAAATGCTCCGGGCTAGCAGGCACATCTCCATCGCCAACTGGCGCGGCAACATGCGTGACAAAGCCGATGTAAGACCCGCATCCGGCACAACTCCGGCTTTGACATAGGAAGCCACAAATTTCGACCCCGGAGCGGCCACCAGCAGGTCACAGGCCAGCGCAAGCGATAGACCCGCGCCTGCGGCGCCGCCTTCGACGGCTGCGATCACCGGAACCGGACAGGTGCGCAAACGGATCACCAGATCATGTAACTCCTGCACCTTGGCGCGACGCTCTTCCAGATTAAGGCGCGTGCGTTCTTTCAGCGTGTTCAGATCACCACCGGAACAAAAGAACCCGCCTTCAGAGGCAAAGATCACCGCCCGGACCGCAGGATCATCGGCCCGGTTCACGGCCTCGCCAATGGCCGCGTAAAGATCAGGTGACAAGGCCCCCCGCCGCGCCGGATTGGCATTCACAATGAGAAGGGTGCTGCCCTCTTGTTCGACGCGCGCAAGACTCATCGCAGACGCGCCTGCGGGACGCGTTTGAAAACGCCGTTCGAGGTGGCAATCAGCGTGCCGTCTTCGTGGGTAAGCTCGGCTGCGATATATTTCAGCGATTTTCCCCCACCAACCAACCGCCCTATCGCCGTAACCCTCCCAGGCAAACCGGGGGCCATGAATTGCGTCGTCAAGGATACGGTAAGGAACGGCGCACGGCCCGACGGATCGACCGACATACTGCCGGTCGCTCCACTGGCGCTGTCCAACAGCATCGACGCGATCCCGCCATGCAGCACGTTGTGCCGGTTAAGATGGCGGTCATCCAGATCAAGCCAGCAGCGTGCGCCGCCATCGGAATGGCCGACGTCGATGACGTATCCCACCATCCTCTGCGTTCCGGTTTCGTTGCGGATCTCTGTGTTCATCTACGCGGCACTCAGTGCGATGAACCGTTCAAGGTGATAATCTACATCGCCGAACATATGGTCAGCCATCACGATACGCTTTGCGATATGGGCCAATTCGTATTCTTGTGTCATCGCGATACCGCCATGCATCTGAATGCTTTCTTCGGCAATCATGCGCCCAATCCGCCCCATGAGGTTCTTGGCCATGCTGGCATGACGGTCGCGCAATCGCGCATCGGCTTCCAAATGCCCCGCCACGCCAATCACCGCAGAGCGCGCTTGTTCCAGTTCGACCAACATATCAGACAAACGATGTGCCAATGCCTGAAACGTACCGATCGGTCGGCCGAATTGCTTACGCGTCTTGAGGTATTCCGTCGTCAACGCCGTCGCGGTTTCCATTGCCCCCAACGTTTGCGCGCTTGAGGCGGTGATCGCCGCTGCAATGACCTGCTCGAGCGCAGGAACAGCCGCTCCGCTTTGACCAAGCCGCATGTCATCGGTCACGCTCACACCATCCAGCAGAATATCGGCGGCCGTACCGCCGCCCATCAGCGATGTACTGCGCAGATCAAGGTCAGCGACCGGCACCAGAAACAGCGAAATCCCGTCAGGCGCATCAACTGCACCGCTTTCACGGGCCGAAATAACGATGTGATCCGCGCAGGGCGCCCCCAATGCCATCGATTTATGGCCGGTTAAGACACCATTCTCAAACCGCGTTTCGACACGGGTCAGATCATAGCGCGACCGCGGCTCGCCATGCGCCAGCGCAAGACGGGTGTCTCCACCGATCACCGCCTCGATAAGTTCCTTTTGGCTGTCGTTGCCCAAAGCCGCGATCAGGCCACCACCCAGAATACAGGTCTCTAAGATCGGTTCGACCACCCCAGCGCGCCCCAATTCCTCAAAGACGACTGCAATATCAAAGCCCTTGCCACCAAAACCGCCATCCTCTTCAGTGAAAAGCGCCCCCAGAACACCCAACTCGGCAAGCTGCGCCCAGATATCAGCGCTCATCCCCGCGTCCGAGTCCACGATCTCGTTGCGCAGCGACACGTCATACCGTTCGCGCAGAAAGCGCCGCAGCGTGTCTTGCAGCATTTGCCGTTCTTCAGTCAGTCCAAAGTTCATTGCAGTTTTCCCAGCGTCGTTTTGGCAATGATTTCGCGCTGCACCTCGTTGGAGCCACCAAAGATCGAGATTTTGCGGTTGTTGAAATACTGTGCCGCCACCGGCCCTGCGTAATCCGGCCCGAACCCGGCGACATTGCTGCCCTCAATCGCCTCTGACGCAAAAGGAAGCGCGTATGGGCCAACAGCCCGACGCGCGAGATCGTTGATCTCTTGCCGAATGACCGTGCCCTTGATCTTGAGCATCGACGCCTCCAACCCCGGCGCCCCGCCCTTGGCGGCATTCGAGACAATCCGCAGATTGCTAAGTGCCATCGCCATCAGGTCCATCTCGACCTGCGCAATGCGAGCCGCGAAATGCGGGTTTTCGATCAATGGCCTGCCGCCCGAAAGCTCGGCCCTTGCCATGCGTTTGACAGCCTCCAGTCCGGCGTTGGAAAAGCCGACACCGGCAATGTTGGTGCGTTCATGGGTCAACAGATATTTGGCATAGGTCCAGCCCTTGTCCTCTTCTCCGACAAGGTTCTCTACAGGCACTTTCACGTCAGTAAACCAGACCTCGTTCACCTCGTCTGCGCCGTCCAACAAAATGATGGGTCGCACTTCGACGCCGGGTGTGTCCATGTCGATCAGCAAGAACGAAATGCCTTGCTGCTGTTTCACATCGGTGTTGGTCCGGACAAGACAGAAGATCATGTTGGCGTGCTGGCCAAGGGTCGTCCATGTCTTTTGCCCGTTGACGATATAATGATCGCCGTCACGCACAGCGCGGGTCTTGAGCGAGGCAAGATCAGACCCTGCACCCGGTTCCGAATAGCCCTGACACCACCAGTCAGACCCATCCAGAATCCGCGGCAGCCAATAGTCGCACTGCACCTTTGATCCGAATTTCTGCAGCACAGGCGCCAACATCGACAAACCGAACGGCACAATACGCGGCGCATGCGCCAATGCCGCCTCTTCTTCGTAGATGTGGCGCTGCACGGCATTCCATTCCGCGCCGCCAAATCGCTTGGGCCAGTTCTGCGCCAACCAACCACGCGCGTTCAGAATGGCGTGCCACTCCTCCATATCCGCTTTGCCAAGCCCACGACCCGCCTTGACCCGATCCGCAATCCGCTTGGGAAGTTTGTCTGCGAGAAACCTGCGAACATCATCGCGAAAGGCGATCTCTTCTGCGCTATAGCTCAGATCCATCTTGCGTCCCTTCTAGAAGATTTCGAACAGGCCGGCCGCACCCATGCCACCGCCAATACACATGGTGACAACGCCCAGCTTTGCACCGCGCCGCTTGCCCTCCAAAAGCAGATGGCCCGTCATGCGCGCGCCGGTCATTCCGAACGGGTGGCCAATTGCAATGGAACCGCCATTGACGTTGCATATCGCGTCATCAATCCCCAAACGGTCGCGGCAATACAGCGCTTGAGACGCAAACGCCTCGTTCAGTTCCCACAGGTCGATATCCGCGACCCTGAGCCCATGACGCTCTAGCAGACGGGGCACGGCAAAGACCGGACCAATGCCCATCTCATCGGGCTCGCACCCTGCCACGGCAAAGCCTTTGAACGCGCCCAGCGGTTCCAAACCGCGCTGTTCCGCCATAGCAGCGTCCATCAGCACCAGGGCGGCAGAGCCGTCTGACAGCTGCGAGGCATTGCCTGCGGTCACAAACCCGCCCTCGCGGACCGGCGACAACGCGGCCAGCCCCTCCATCGCGGTATTAGGGCGGTTGCATTCGTCACGATCAACCGTCACCTCGTGCTGTGTGACCTCGCCGGTTTCCTTGTCCTTGACCGCCATCGTCGCCGCCATCGGCACGATTTCGTCTGCGAATTTTCCCGCCTCTTGCGCCGCGGCCATCCGTTGCTGGCTGCGCAGCCCGTACGCGTCCTGCGCTTCGCGGCTGATGCCATAACGCTCCGCCACGATATCGGCGGTCTCGATCATCGTCATGTAAATCTCGGGCTTGTGCCCGCTAAGCCACGGATCGTGGTTCGGCACGCGGTGGTTGCCCGTCAGGGAAATGCTTTCCACCCCGCCAGCCACCATCGGCCCCGCACCATTCTGTATAGCTTGCGCCGCCATCGCCACGGTCTGCAATCCGGACGAACAAAACCGGTTCACGGTCGCGCCACAAACCGTTACGGGCAACCCTCCCCGCAACGCGATCTGGCGCGCGATATTGCCACCTGTTGCGCCTTCGGGCGTGGCACAGCCCATCAGCACGTCTTCGACCTCGCCGGCTTCGATCCCCGCCCGTTCGACCGCATGCGCAACCGAATGCGCACCCAGTGTCGCGCCATGGGTCATGTTCAGCGAACCACGAAAGGATTTGGCCAAACCGCTCCGCGCAGTTGAGACGATCACCGCCTGTTTCATACCGTTTCGCCTTTGTTCAGATCATCGAATGTTTTGCCAGCCGCGACCAGCCGCTCCAAAAGACTGGCAGGCTGCCAGAAGAAACCATCCTCTTCGGCATAACGGTTTATGTCGGCCAGAATGCCGTCCAGCCCTTGCATGTCCGCCCATTTCATCGGCCCGCCCCGATGGCGCGGAAAGCCATAGCCAAAGAGCAGCACCATATCGACATCCAACGGACGGCGCGCGATGCCCTCGTCGATCACCTTGGCCGCTTCATTGACCATCGCGCACATATAGCGGCGCTGGATTTCGTCTGTGGTAAAAACTTGCGGCGTGATCCCTCGCTCGGCGCGTTCCGCGTTGATCAGGTCGGTCACCTCCGGGTTGGGTGTGCCGCCGCGGGTGCCTTTTTGGTAAACATAATAGCCTTTGCCGGTCTTCTGCCCGAAATGTCCCGCCTCGCACATAGCATCTGCATACGTGCTGACCCGTTCACGCGGATCGCGCGTTGCCGCAAGCCTTTTGCGTGTCGCCCATCCGATATCCAGACCCGCCAGATCGGCCACTTCGAACGGTCCCATGGGAAAGCCAAACTCGGTCATTGCAGCGTCGATTTCGAATGGCGATGCGCCATCCAGAACCATATGATCCGCACATGTCCGATAGGCCTTAAGAATTCGGTTGCCGATAAACCCGTCGCACACACCAGACCGCACCGCGATCTTGCGCAGCGCTTTGCCCAAAGCAAACCCCGTTGCCACAACGTCAGGTGCGGTTTGATCGGCAACCACCACCTCAAGCAGCTTCATCACATGGGCGGGTGAAAAGAAATGCAGGCCAAGCACATCCGCAGGACGCGAGGTACTGGCCGCAATTTCGTCCACATCAAGATATGACGTGTTCGAGGCCAGAACCGCCCCCGGTTTGCAGACACGGTCAAGCTCGGAAAAGATGGCTTTCTTGACGCCCATATCCTCAAACGCCGCTTCGATCACCAGATCGGCGTCGCCCAGCACATCATAGCTGTCTGACACTCGGAACCGTTCCGCGAGGATGGCAGCATAGGCGTCGCGGCCCAGTTTTCCACGCTTCACAGATGCCTGCAGAATACCATCCACCCGGTCATGGCCCGCTTGCGCTGCAGTCGCGTCGCGTTCGACCATGGTGACGTCCAGCCCTGCCAACAAAGCCGCCACGGCAATACCCGCGCCCATAGTGCCACCACCAATAACACCAATCGCAGTCACGCTGCGCGGCTCGACTCCTTTCAGTTCGGGCAGTTTTGATACCGCACGTTCGTTGAAAAACGCATGGATCATCCCTTCGCGCTGCGGCGAGGCCAAAAGCTCCATGAACACGCCACGCTCAAACGCGAGCCCCTCTTCCAGTGGCAGGGTTGATGCCCGTTCAATCGCGCGCACCGCATTTGCTTGCGCAATCTGGCCACGGCCCTTTTTCATCGCAGCATCAAAGGCTGCATCAAAATCGGTCGGGGCCGCACAAGGCAACTGCCCCACCGGACGCGGGCCTTTGCCCTCATCCAGAAGACGTCTCGTATAGGCCAAACCGATCTCTTCGATGTCGCCCTCTTCAACCTGATCCAGAACACCCAGTTCCAGCGCCTCGGCAGCATCGATGCTGCGCCCGCTTGTGATGATCTCGATCGCGGTGTCGGCACCAACCAAACGCGGCAATCGTTGTGTGCCGCCCGCACCGGGAATGAGGCCAAGATTCACCTCTGGCAGCCCGACCTTGGCGCTTGGCACTGCAATGCGGTAATGCGTGCCCAAAGCCACCTCAAGACCGCCCCCCAAAGCCGTGCCATGAATGGCCGACACCACTGGAATGACACTGTTTTCAATCCGTGTGCAAATGTCTGGCAAGATCGGATGCTTGATCGGTTTGCCGAATTCCTTGATATCCGCGCCCGCGAAAAAGGTCCGGCCCGCACCGACAATCAACACCGCCCTGGCTTCTTTCTCGGCCCGGTCCATGCCTGCGACAAGGCCGGTGCGCACCGCAATTCCCAACGCATTCACAGGCGGATTATTGGCGCGGAGCACCGCGATATCACCCTTCAGCTCATATTCGATTGCATCACTCATTGGTTCTCTTTCTACCCCCGGCGCAGCAAGGCTTGGCTGCGTCCCGTTCGTGTCTCGATGGCGCGCACCGCATCGCGCAATTTCGGTCCGACCTCGTGTTCCATGCGGGCATCGTCCAACATGTCTGGCAGCGCGCCACAGGTAAACGCGGCCGGTTCCCCGAATTCACCTGCAGAAAACGGCACTGACACGGCATTGACGGTTGTTGCATAGCGCGTGTCAGGCGGCGCGATGGCAAAGCCCCGTCCAATCAGTTGCTCATACCCCGCGTGACGAAACGCGCTCATGGCGTCATCGGGCGCCAGTGCCGCAAAGGCTGCATCGCTGAGGCAGGCCATCACCGCCATACCCGAAGACGAGCCATAAATCGGAATGCGGTGCCCCGGCTCCAGCCAGATCGACACCGTACGTTCAGGCCGCCATGTCTTGACCAGCAGCATCTTTTCACCGTCCCGCACCGCCAACAGCGCCAAAGTGCCCGTCTCATTGGCAAGCTGCTGCATCGGGGCGCTGGCGGTTTCCAGAAACGACACCGAAGCCGATGCCACATTGCCAATGGCCAAAGCGGCAGGTCCAAGACGGTAGCGGTCGTTTTTACCCGCGTGACTCAGATACCCAAGCTCTCGCAAGGTAAAGGTCAACCGCGAAACCGTGGCATTGGGCAAACCTGTACGCTCGGCAATCTCCGTATGGCTGAGCCCGTCATCACTGGCCCGAAAGGCGCGCAACACAGACAACCCACGGGCAAGCGTGTTGGCGAAACGGCGGTCTTTTTCAGAAGCTTCGGTCATTTCATCCCCATCGGCAACGCAAGCGAAATGATCGGGAAGCTCATGATCAGGACAAGCACGATCACATCGACACTCAGGAACCTTGCGATACCTGCAAAGATGCGGTCAATCGGCGCCTGCTTGCCGACCACATTGGCGATCACAAACACATTGAGCCCGACAGGAGGTGTGATCAACCCGATCTCAAGCAGCTTGATCACCACAACCCCGAACCAGATCAGATCAAGCCCGTAGCTTTCCACCAGCGGGATCATCAGCGGCAAGGTCAGCACCATGATTCCGATGGGATCAAGGAACATGCCAAGCAACAGATAAATGCCCGCGATGCACAGCATCAGAACAACCACCGACGGCTCTGCCGACGTCACCGCCTGAACAATGGTCGGCGCGATGCCGGTCAGCGCGACAAACGCCACAAAGATCTTGGCCGTGGCGGCAATGAAAAAGATTGCTGTGGTCTGAATACAGGTCTCGCGCACGCTGTCCCACAGACCCCGCCAATCCAGATTGCCCTGCACAAAGCCAATGACCGCTGCAAAGAACACGCAGACGGCTGCAGCCTCGGTGGCGGTGAAAATACCACCGTAGATACCGCCGATAATCAGCACGAACAAAAACACCGCAGGCCACGCGTCTTTCGCGGCATGCCAGCGTTCTTCTGCTGTGAATTCGGTCTCGCCGACGGGCGCGATCTCGGGACTGCGCCTGACCCAAACGGCAATCACCAGAACAAACCCTGCCAGCGTAAGAAGCCCCGGCAGAACCCCTGCGAGGAATAGCTTGCTGATCGACGTTTCGGTGAAGATGCCGTAGATGATGAACAGAACCGATGGCGGGATCAATGACCCCAAGGTGCCCCCCGCCGCGACCGAACTGGTGGCAAGGCGGTTGTCATAGCCCATGCGCAACATCTCTGGCACGCAGATGCGCCCCATGGTCGACGCACAGGCAATCGAACTGCCGGTGATCGCAGAAAACCCGCCACACCCGACGACCGATGCGATGGCGACGCCGCCGGGAAGCTTCACCAGCCAGACCTTGGCCGCATGATAAATCTTCGTCGTGATCTGCGCACGGTAGGCGATATGGCCCAACGCCACGAACAGCGGGATCATCGACAGGTTGTAGGAATGGATCAGATCGAACGAGTTGGAAAAAACAAGCGACGACGTCGCCTTGATTGCGCGTTCGGGCGCAAAACTGCCAGTGCGAAAGGCAAAGATCAGGAAGGTACTGACCGTGGCAACACTGGCCAGTGCAAACGCAATCGGCACGCGGAGCGCAAGCAGCACCAGAACGCTGGCAAAAGCGATCAGACCAAGGGTCGCGGGATCAATCAATGCACCGCTCCTTCGTCGTCATCCACCGCCCCGCCAGCCAGCAAGGTCCGTGTGTCACGGATCGCCAGTTCGGCCAGACGCACCCAGCACACGGCAATGCCGATCAGAAAGATCAAACGTCCGGGCCATTTCGGCACGCCCAGATCACCGAAATAAAAACTGCCCTTCTGCCACGTCCCGGTGAATTCACGCCACCCGGCAAACAGCAGTGGTAACAGGGCAAACATGCCCACCAGCGATCCGAAAACAATCAGATAGGACCGCGCACGCGGCGACAGCTTGTTGGTCACAAACTCGACCGCGACATGCGCACGTGCCGCCGTGGCCGCGCCCAAGGGCAAAACGATGGCAGCCACCATCAAGTCCTGCACGATGATCACACTATCCGGGATGCCTGTCTGAAAGATGGCCCGCGCGGCCACATTGGCGGTGATCATCAGCCCAAGGGCAATCACCGCCAACGCGCCAAGCGACCAAAGCACAGACTCGATGCGCTTGAGCATTTGGACGACCTTTCGCTGGAACGCTTAGTTGCGCGCCCAAGGATAGCCTTTGCTGTCACGTTCTTCGGTGTATTTGGCAATCAGGCCGCGATACTCCTCCAAGAGCGTCTCGCCCGGCAGACCGACCGCATTGGCATTCTCGACCCAAGTGCCAAGGAACGGCTCGCCCATCGACACCAGCTTGGCGCGCTCTTCTGCGGGCAGTTCGATTACCTCGACGCCCGCTTCGGCCATCGACGCCACGGCTTTATCGTTGGCCACGGTGATTGTACGGCCAAACTCATCAGCCATATCGGCACCAACATCGTTCAGCACCGCCTGCTGTTCCGCGCTCAGGCTGTCATAGACATCTTTGTTCATAAAGATCCCAAGACCGCCGACCTGACCCCAGTTGAGGATCGTGTAGCTGTCCATCACCTCGGCTTGCTTAAGCGCAGCCACGGCGTAGGAATAGCCCTGCGAACAATCGATCAGCCCGGTATCAAGCCCCTGATACGCATCATAGATCGACATGCGCACCATGTTTGCGCCCATCTCGCCAAACACCTTGCCGTACGCGCCCACACCGCGCACTTTCGCGCCCGCCACGTCCTCAGCCGACCGAATGGCCATGCCCTTGCAACCGATATTCACGGCAGACGTTGTCCATGTGCCGATATAGACGAGCCCTTTATCAGCAAGGTCCGCCTGAATTTCCGCCGAGCCGCGCATCAATTCATCCGTGGCGCGCATGCCAACCCATGCATCGGGGTTGTTCACAGGCAGGTCGGCGATGCCATATCCCACCATTTCCTGCGGATAGTACACCGCGATGACAGACCCCATATCTGCAACGCCGTCAGCAATGGACTGGACCGACGCGTTCGCCTTGAACAGCGCACCACCCCATTGGATGTCGATCTTCACATCACCAGCCGACCGTTCAGCCACCTGATCCGCGAACCACTGCAGCGCCGCCGCACGGGCCCCTCGGTTCGGGCCAGCTTCGCCATGAATCAAGGTGGTCTCAGCCGCCGCAGCGCCAGCAATCCCCACCGACAGCGCACAGGCCACAGCAATTTTCCGGTAGAATGTCATCGTCTTTTCCTCCCAAAGCAGACGTTCTGTGATGAAGTCAATTTCACTATGCGGAAATTAATTTCATATTTGTTACTGAGGCTATGCAGATTGAAAATCAAAAGCAAGCGCCCCAGCGCTTTCCAACCGCGCCAACACGTCGGAAATCCGCAGAGCACCCCAATTTATTAAGGCGTTTGAGGTGTTCAAAAATCTGGATGATCCGGAAATGACGTGCACGGCATGCCTCAGAGCGTGTGGATCAAACCACAGACGCCCCGGACCAAATTTTCCCATCACTAACAAAACGTTAATAGGTCCGCATCGGACCAATTGTTTCGCGCGCGAAACATTTTCGAGTGAGTCGGTTTAGTCGGACACCACCGCGTCGCGCGCCACCCGAAAGCCGACATTGGCTTGGCGGCGGGTTTTGGGAATGCCGACACGATAACTCACACGCAGATTCTCGGGTGGATCGTCCCAAGAGCCACCCCGCAGCACCCGACTGCTGCACGTGCCCTGCGTCCGCGCAGCGCCATCTGGCGATGCCCCACGATGGGATCCGCTCCAGCAATCCGCCGTCCACTCCCAAAGGTTTCCAATCATATGCGACACGCCGTATGGGTTGACCGGGAAAACACCTGCAGGCACCGGCGCTTCGGTTCCGTCATCACAGGCCGTGTTGCGGTGCCGGAACCGGCTTTCAGCCCCTGCCCCGTTCACCCGCTGACAGATCGCGTCAAGCCCACCGGGCCACGGGTACGCGACATCCAGACTGCCTCTCGCTGCATATTCAAACTCGGCCTCTGACGGCAACCGCCACCCGCCACGCGGGTCTTGCGTATTGAGCCAATCAACATAGGCGACCGCGTCGTCCCAATTGATACAGGCCGCAGGGTGATCCTCGGTCACGTCAAACCCGGGTGCCCCCCAATAAGCACCGTCCCGTGACCGCAGGCGGCCCTCTGCCGTCCAGATGAAACACGACCGCCCGATCCGAGTGCCGGTCGCCTCTTCGAACCGACGCATCTCACCCACAGTGATCTCTGCGGATGACAGCTCAAACGGCGCTATCGTCAAAGGCGTGCGCGGCCCCTCGGCCCCACCTTGCTCTGACCCCATGATTGTGTCGCCGCCCGGAATCCGCACCACACGCGGACAGACATCGCATGGTTCGGTCAGCGGTGTGACCAACACAAGCGACGGCCCCGGTCGCACCGGTTCCGGTGCGGGGTTGGTTTCGGGCGTCACTATACCAAGCTGCGCCTGTGCTTCGGTGCGAAACAAACCGTCCGGAAATGCCTCCAGATAGGCGCGATAGGCGTCTTCAGTGCCAAGCTCTTGCGCAAACTCCCAAGCGGCGCGGTCCACCGCGTTAGGGTCAAGCTGTCGCGTCTTTTGCGCTGTGTCCGAGGACACAGCCAGTGGTCCTGCCTCTGCCAAATGCGCCGTGACACCTGTCATGGCAATCACACAAGTCGCTACCAACAGCTTCCGCATATTCCCAACCCGGTTCAGATAATACCATTTGGCAAAAGACCTAGCCCACGCCAGCGCGGCTTCAAAACTCTTGGGACGCTGCGTGATCTTCACTCTGGAATGACCCCCGCGGCGCTTACGAGGCTTGTTCTACCTCATCCTCGAGATACGCCACCCGACTGCCGGCTTTCGAACTGGTCACAACACCCAACGACTTCAGCTTTCGATGCAGCGCGCTGCGCTCCATTCCTACAAAGCTGGCAGTGCGGCTGATATTGCCCCCGAACCGGTTGATCTGGGTGAGCAGGTACTCGCGCTCAAAGGCCTCGCGAGCCTCGCGCAAGGGCATGGTCGCCAATGTCCCCGACAGAACGATGCGGCCATCCTCGTCTTCGGCTTGCGGGCTGTCTTGTGGCAGTTCCCGCGCAGCGATGTCGCCAGTGCCATCACCAAGGATCAACACGCGTTCGATCAGGTTCTTGAGTTGCCGGACATTGCCCGGCCAGATCATCGTCTGCAGCAAAGCCACTGCGTCGCTGCTCAGACCACGCTTGGGCAAGCCCTGCGTCTGATTGAACAGATCGATAAAGTGCTCGGCCAGCATCGGGATATCTTCGCGCCGGTCCTCGAGGCTTGGAACGGAAATCGGTACGACGTTCAGGCGGTGATACAATTCTTCGCGGAATGTCCCCGCTGCGATCTCGGTCTGCAGATCACGGTTGGTGCTGGAGATGACACGCAGGTCGACGCGCACTTTATCCGCGCCGCCGACCCGCTGGAATTGCTGGTCCACCAACACCCGCAGGATCTTGGATTGCGTGCCAAGCGGCATATCAGCCACTTCGTCAAAGTAGATGACCCCGCCATGCGCCTGTTCCAAAAGCCCCGGCTCGACCCCGCGTTCCGGAGTTTCGCGGCCAAACAGGACCTCTTCCATGGTTTCCGGCGCGACACCCGCACAATTGACGGTCACAAAGGGCGCGCTCGCACGGTTCGAATTGATATGAATATACCGCGCAGCAACCTCTTTGCCGCTCCCCGCCGGACCGGACAACAACACCCGTCCGTTGGATTTGGTCACCTTGTCAAGGTTCGACACCAAGCCCCGATACGCGGCGCATTCGCCAACCATCTGCGCCACATCGGTTTCGCGACGCTTCAGTTTGTTGTTTTCGCGGCGCAGACGACTGGTTTCCATGGCACGGCGGATCACAACCAGCAACTGGTCAATATTGAACGGTTTTTCGATGAAATCATATGCGCCTTGTTTGATCGCAGCGACGGCGATTTCGATGTTGCCATGCCCCGAGATGATGACAACCGGCACATCCGGATTATCGCGTTTGACCGTTTTGAGAATATCGATCCCATCCATCTTGCTGTCTTTGAGCCAGATATCGAGGATCACCAAAGCCGGTTCTTCGGAATTGATTTCTGTCATCGCCTCTGACGAATTTCCGGCCAGACGCGTGGTATAGCCTTCGTCTTCAAGGATATCGCCGATCAGTTCGCGGATGTCGCGCTCGTCGTCTACAATCAGTATATCGCTCATAACCTCACCTTTATCATTTAACGTCACGTCTCGGGTTCAGCGGCTTCAGTGTTAACATCAGCCTGCAATTCGTTGTTCATATTGGCATTTTCAGACCCTTCCGAAACCGGAAGACGGATCACAGCCATGGCCCCCTGGCGGCCTGTCCCGTCAAACGGTTCTGCAGTTTCGAGGGTCAGCGATCCGCCATGTTCTTCGATGATCTTTTTCACAATCGGCAGGCCCAATCCGGTGCCTTTCTCGCGCGTCGTCACATAGGGTTCGAACAAGCGGGACGGGTCTTCGGGCAATCCGATCCCGTTGTCAGCAATGCGAATTTCGGCAAGTTCCCCATCATCATTCAAAGCGCACGCAATCCGGATTTCAGGAGAAATCTGAGCATCTGGATTTTTTTCCACATAAATTTCAATGGCTTCACCGGCGTTCTTCACCAGATTGGTAAGCGCTTGGCCAATCATTGTTGCGTCGATTTCGGCCGGAATACCTGTCGCGGGCATGTCCGATACAAACCGCACGTTCGGCTGCCCTGCCTCTTGCAACAGGATCACGCTGCGCAGAATGTCCACGATATCATCCGGCTTGCGCTCGGGTTCCGGCATCCGCGCAAATTTTGAAAACTCGTCAACAATGCGCCGCAAGTCATTGGTTTGGCGAACAATAACTTCTGTTAACTGCTCAAGACTTTCGGCGTTCTCATCGCTAAGCTGACGGCGGAATTTGCGACGGATCCGTTCAGCCGACAGCTGAATTGGCGTTAGCGGGTTTTTGATCTCGTGGGCGATCCGGCGGGCCACATCCCCCCAAGCCGCCATCCGCTGGGCGCTGACCAGATCGGTCACATCATCAAAGGCGATCACATAGCCCTCAAGACCACCGTCTTCGCGGCGTCGCGTGGACAGACGCACCAACAGGTTCTCCAAACGCCCCTCACGGCCGACTTTGATCTCTTCCTGCGCCGTTTCGATGCCCTGTTCACGCAGACGCTCGAACAGCGGCCCGAACTCCGGTACCGCCATCGTGATTTCAACACTGCGCTGGTTTTCATGCCATGCCAGCAGCCGTTCCGCAGAGCGGTTTACAAAGGTCACACGCCCATCCGCATCCAACCCCACAACACCTGATGTGACCGACGTCAGCACCGAATCGAACAGGCGCTGACGACGTTCGATCTGGCGGGTATTGTCGAGCAGCGTTTCGCGCTGCCCTTTCAACTGGCGGGTCATCTGGTTGAAGTAACGGCCCAGCATGGCGATTTCGTCATCGCCGTCTTCTTCTAGAACCTTCACATCAAGATCACCGGACCCGACGCGCTGTGCAGCACCGGTCAAACGACCCACCGGACGGCTGAGGCGTTCGGCAAACCAGAGCCCTAGCCAGATCGCGGCAAGGATCAACAGGAACGCAAAGCCCAGATACAGCAGCGCAAAGTCAAACAAGACACGGCCACGGTCGTTTTCCTGTTGTTGGTAGAACCGGGCGGTTTCCTGCGTATCATCGAGCAGATTGAGGATTTGCCCGTCCACTTCGCGCGTGATGAACAAATACCGGTCGGTGAACGCCTGCAACGGGATGAGCGCACGCAGTTCATTGTTGTCCCAATCCTGCACCAAAGCGATGCCAAGCTCTTTGCCTTCGGCAATCTCTTCGGCGGTTGGGCGTTCATAATCAAACAGATAGGATCCTTCGCCCCGTGCACGGATTTCGCCCGCGCCATCAATGACAAAGGCTTCGCGCAAGCCACGTTGAATCTGCGCCTGACCTTGGCTTAGCGCCTGACGCAATTCGCCATCATCCATGATAAATGTCGCGCGCCGGTTGGCATCCAGAAACGCCGCCAGTGCTTCGGCATCCTGGGTGAGTGCGTCGCGGTGTTCCTGCTCGTACGCCTCGGCTGCGGAGAGCGACGCGCCAACCACGTTGCGCACGCGTTCGGAAAACCACGTCTCGAGACCGATATTGATCGTCAGAACGGCAAAGACCGCCACAGTGATCGTCGGCAAAAGCGCCATCAGGGCAAAGGCGCCAGTCAAGCGCAGGTGCAAGCGGGATCCCGCAGATTTTGCGCGCCGTGCGGCGATCAGGTTGACCACCCGACTGAGCACCAAAGCGGCAAGCAGCAGAACGTAAATCAGGTCTGCCAGCAGAACCAGCCGCAGGTTGAACTGTGCTCCGGTTCCGGTGTCGAGCGGCCCGAGGACAAGGATCGTGGCGATGGCCAAAACCGGACCAAGCAGCACAAGACCAAGGGTCATGGCATTCTGATAGCGCCGTTGACGGCGCATCCGGCTAAGCCGGGTCCAAGTTAAAGAGCGTGTCCAGGTGGCCACAGCCAGCCTCTCGCCTTGATGTGCCGCGCAGCTCGGCTACCGCCATATATTGTGCTTCCACCCAACTGCGTCACCGACGGAGCACTATTATGTGGCAGTTTTACATCAATTTGCGGCGTCGTGTCACCTGAATATCGAGATCCGTGATCTTCTTTCTGAGGGTATTTCGGTTAATCCCAAGCAAATCCGCACATTTTGCCTGATTTCCGCCCGTCGCTTCGAGGGCAATCTCGATCAACGGGGCTTCGATCTCGCGCAGGATTCGCGGATAGAGCCCGGGTGGCGGCAGCATGGTACCGTGCAGATCAAAGTACCGGCGGAGGTGGCGTGCGACTGACGTGCTGAGCTTTTCACTGTCACCGCCGCGCAGGACCGGGCCAGTCTCGGGCTGGTTGCCCAAAACGTTCTCGACCTCGGCGCGGGTGATTTCGTCGGCACGGGATGTGAGACTGAGGCGGCGCACCACGTTTTCAAGCTGACGCACGTTGCCCGGCCAGCTGTAGGCGCGAAAGAGGTCCGCGGCGTCCTCGGACAGCCAGCGTTTGGCCCCACCGTCGCGTTCGGCCCGCGCGAGGAAATGATCGCTGAGCAGCGCAATGTCATCCACACGTTCGCGCAATGACGGCACTGAAATGGTCGCGCCGCTGATCCGGTAATACAGGTCTTCACGTACGCCGCTGTCGGCAATGCCCTGCCCCGGATCGGTCTGGCTGGTGGCGATAAAGCGCGGGACATTGTCGTTGCTGCCATCCATCATCCGCACGATACGGGCCTGCACCTCGTCAGAGACATCCGCCAGTTCGTCGATCAAAAGCGTTCCGCCCCGCACACGCGCAAGAATGCGCGCCGGGCCTTCGATATCGGACAGATCGCTGCCTGTGACCGTGACAAAAGGCAAAGACCGACGATCCGAGAAATCGTGAATGGCGCGGGCGATCAGCGATTTTCCGGTGCCGGATTCACCGCAGATCAAAACCGGAAGATCGGTGTTCATCACCTTGGCCACCAGCCGGTAGAGCGCCTGCATCGCCGGGGTCTTGCCGATCAGTGGCAAGTCATCAGGTGCATCGTCGGCCACACGCTCGATCGACGGGCGTGCAACGCGGCTGCGGGCATCCAGCGCCTTGGCCGTGCGCTTCATCAGGTCCGGCAGGTCAAAGGGTTTGGGCAGGTAATCATAGGCCTCGGCCTCGGCGGCCTGAATTGCCGTCATGATCGTGTTCTGCGCCGAAATCACGATGACCGGCAGTTCCGGCCGATCCTGCGAGATCTTGGGCAGCATTTCGAGCCCGTTGCCATCGGGCATGATCACGTCAGAGATCACCACATCGCCTTTGCCTTCGGCGACCCAACGCATCAACGTGGTCAGCGACGAGGTGGCGTGCACTTTGCAGCCCGCCCGCGTCAACGCCTGTGTCAGAACCGTGCGGATTGTGCGATCATCATCCGCAACCAGTACCGTGCCATCCATCAGTTTGACTCCTTTTGTTTTCGCGGTGCTTGCGGCAAGGAAATGCGAAAGCGGGTTTTGCCCGGGACGCTGTCAACAGCGACCCAACCGTCATGATCCGAGATAATTTTGCTGACCAGCGCGAGGCCAAGGCCGGTGCCGTTTTCACGCCCCGACACGAAGGGATCGAACACATCGCCCTTGATTTCGGGCGGTAGGCCAGGGCCGTCGTCGATCACTTCGACCTGAAGCGGCAAAGACTGGCCCGACCCATCCGCGCGCCGCAGGCTATAGCTGTGTTCGTAATAGGTGTGCAGACGGATAACGCCCCCAACCTTGGGATCTGCCGCCTCGGATGCGTTCTTGATGAGGTTCAACACGACTTGCAGCAATTGATCCGCATCGCCCAGGGCAAGTGGCAGCGAGGGGTCGTAATCCTCGATGATTTTCATATGCGCGCCAAACCCAAGCAACGCAGACCGGCGCGCGCGGTCTAGCACGTCATGCAGGTTCACTGGTTTGCGTTCCGGTGCCGACAGGTTCCCGAACTGCTCGACCTGCTCCAGCAACTTCACGATGCGGCGGGTTTCAGCAACGATCAAATCCGTCAGCTCAAGATCGCCATTGCTCAGGTTCATGCTCAACAATTGTGCCGCGCCGGTGATCCCTGCGAGTGGGTTTTTGATTTCATGGGCCAGCATTTCCGCCATCCCGATCGCGGATTTGGCCGCCGATTTGACCGACTGGCTTTGATTGACACGTCCAGCCAACTCGCGCGGGCTGATCAACAGGATCATGCAGCCCTCTTGCCCCTGCACCGGAGCAAACTGCAGATTGCACACCAGTGGCGGACGATTGCCCGTACCGACATCAACATCATTGACGAATAACGGAGTGCCGTTTGCCCGTGCCCGGTTCAGGCTTTTCTCCATCGGCGCATCAACTGTGAGCCGGTCCCAAAGGGGTTGCCCCCGCAACCACTTGGCCGAGTTGTTCATGAACCCCTCAGCAGCGGGGTTCATGTCGAGAATGTTCTCGTCGTTGTCGATGACAATGGCCGGCACAGGCAATGACGACCAGATCAGGCGTTCGTCTACCACGGTTGGAATGTCCTCGTCCTCAGTGCTCATGCCGCTTGCCTCGCATCAGTGAGGAGCGCATCGGGCAGCGATGCAATTACATGTGACGGCTCTTTGGTGGTGAGGATTGTCTTGCGCAAAACCGGATCGGTTCGGGCCACGTCCATATACCAGCCAAGGTGTTTGCGGGCGACGCGCTTGCCCAATTCGGCCCCATAGAAATCAAGCATCGCCTCGTAATGGCCGATAACCATTTCGACCAGCGCATGCCCCTTGGGGATGACCGGCATTGGCGTGCCGTAAATGTCAGCGGCGATCTGTGCCAGCATCCAAGGCCGTCCCTGCGCCCCACGGCCCACCATGACGCCATCTGCGCCACTCTGCTTGAGCGCCATGTGTGCCGAGGCCGTATCTACGATATCACCATTGGCGATCACGGGGATTGTCACTGCGTCTTTGATCTGACGAATGGCGGCCCAATCCGCCTGCCCTTTATAGAACTGGCAACGGGTGCGCCCGTGGATGACGATCATAGCGATACCGATCGATTCGGCACGTTGCGCAAGCTCTGCCGCGTTGTGCGATGCGTCATCCCAACCCAACCGGGTCTTGAGTGTGACCGGCACCTTGACAGCACCAACCACTGCCTCGATCAACCGGCAGGCATGGTCAAGATCACGCAGCAACGCAGAACCGGAATACCCACCGACAACCTTTTTTGCAGGGCATCCCATATTGATGTCGATCACCTGCGCACCCATATCCGCGACCATTCGCGCGGCTTCGGCCATGGCCTCGGGTGTGCGCCCGGCCAATTGTACGGACGTGTTGTTGATCCCTGCCCCCAGCTCGGCCTTTTCTCGCGATCCCGGCCGCGCGGTCAGGAATTCGCCACTTGCGATCATCTCGGACACGACGCGGCCCGCCCCGAAGCGCGACACCAGCGTGCGGAACGGCAGATCTGTGATGCCGGCCAGAGGGGCCAACAATACGGGAGGAGAAATCAGATTTTGTGGAACCGACGGAGACACCGCTGCAATCCTTGATTGATGAGTTTGAGCTACGCTGTGGCTGCATGCCATTCAATGATATTAGCCTGAAAAACAGACCAACAAAACGCACTTGCCTAATTATTGTGCAATTACACGGGGGTGATTGCACAGGCACCGGACAAACCTTAGACACGCCATGACACTTTGAGGGATGTGCATATGAAGGTGCGGCTTGGCAATGGCTATGACGTTCACAGGTTTGGTCCGGGCGATCATGTCGTGATTTGCGGCGTAAAAGTCCCTCATGATCAGGCGCTTATGGGGCACTCTGATGCGGATGTCGGCATGCACGCCATCACCGATGCGCTGTATGGCGCGTTGGCCGCAGGTGACATCGGGAGGCACTTCCCTCCCTCGGACCCGCAATGGAAAGGTGCACAAAGCGATATCTTTTTGCGCCATGCCGTTCAGATGGTCCGCGATGCGGGATTCGTGATTTCCAATATCGACTGCACATTGGTGTGCGAATTCCCCAAGATCGGACCACATGCCGACGCCATGCGCGCCACGCTGGCAGACATCATGGACCTGCCGGTTGACGATATCTCGGTCAAGGCAACCACGTCCGAGAAACTGGGTTTTACCGGACGCGGCGAAGGGATCGCGGCGCTTGCAACAGCGGCGTTGGTGGCATCATGAACAAGATGATCGCAACATTTTTTGGCGCGGGCCTGCTGCGTCCGGCTCCGGGCACGTGGGGATCGCTCGCGGCGTTGCCCGTCGCTTATGCGGTGTTGTCTATTGGAGGGTTCTGGTTGCTCGTGAACCTGACCTTTTTCACGTTTATGTCCGGCTGGATCGCGACGCGCGAACTGACCCGCGGGCAAGAGGACCACGACCCGTCCTATATTGTGATCGACGAAGTTGTCGGCCAGTGGATCGCCTTGTTTCCAGTGGCTTACGGGGCGATGATGATGTCAGCGGATCTGTTGGCACTCTACCCCGGCTGGATCGCTGCATTTGCGCTATTCCGTCTGTTCGACATCTGGAAACCGTGGCTGGTGGGCCGCGCAGACGCGCGCGGCGATGCATTGGGGGTCATGCTGGATGACGTGATCGCAGGCGTCTTCGCGGCAATTGGCGTGATCGCTCTGGCGGCCTTGTTCCATCTGGTGCTGATGTGACCGCGACACCGGCCGAAGGGCTGCTGGCGCTTGCCATGAGCGCGGGCGCCACTGTGACCACCGCCGAAAGCTGCACAGGCGGCATGGTGGCGGCAGCGATCACCGATGTTGCGGGCTCTTCTGCCATTTTCGAACGCGGCTTTGTCACCTATTCGAACCAGGCAAAGATCGACATGTTGGGCGTTTCGCCCGCCACTCTGGACGCGCACGGGGCCGTATCTGAAGAGGTCGCGCGCGAGATGGCGCTTGGGGCACGCGCAGCTGCAACTGCGAGTGTCGCAGTGTCGATCAGCGGCATCGCCGGGCCGGGGGGATCAGAGTTCAAACCCGAAGGCCGGGTGTGTTTCGGCGTTGCGACAGCGCAGGGCGTTGAGACGAAAACCATCGAATTCGGCGCGCGTGGCCGCACACAGGTTCGGCGCGCGGCCCGCGACGAGGCGCTTTCATTGCTCACCGAAGCCTTGCGACAATTGTGATGTAATTTTACGCATCACAGCCATTTTTTGCCCATTAATTAAACAAATCCATGTCTGCTTTATTTTAAGGCAGCATCAAAGGGCTTTTGCCTCTTTTTTCCGCGAACCTGATCCGCTTTGAGCACGGCAACAAAGCCAAAACAAAGGATGGGACAGATGAACGGAGCCGATACGGCCTGGATAATTGTGGCAACAGCGCTTGTGTTGTTCATGACGCTACCGGGGCTTGCCCTGTTTTACGGAGGCCTTGTGCGCGCACGAAATGTGCTGAGCGTGTTCATGCATTGTTATGCAATTGCCTGTTTGATGAGCGTTCTGTGGCTGGCCTTTGGCTATTCCATCGCGTTTGGTGATGGGGGTGCCTATTGGGGCGGCTTGGGCAAAATGTTCCTGATGGGCGTTGGCACCGACGATTTGGCAGGCACCCTACCCGAGGTTCTGTTCTTTGCCTTCCAGATGACATTCGCCATCATCACACCCGCTTTGATCGTGGGTGCGTATGTCGAACGCGTCGGGTTCGGGTTTGTCTTGCTCTTTTCAGGGCTCTGGATGTTGCTGTGCTATGCACCCGTGGTGCACTGGGTCTGGGGCGGCGGTTTCCTGTCGGATGGCGGCATCTTCGGCGATACCGGCGTGCGCGACTTTGCCGGTGGCATCGTGGTTCACGAAACCGCCGGTATTGCGGCCCTCTTGATTGCGGTCTTCCTGGGCCCGCGCAAGAATCACGTCACACCGCCGCACAATCCCGGCTATGTCATGATCGGTGCCGCGATGCTGTGGGTCGGATGGTTCGGCTTTAACGGGGGATCGCAACTGGCTGCAGATGGCGGCGCGGCCATGGCGTTGACCGTCACACATATTTCGGCGGCAACAGCATCGTTGACATGGGCGCTGTGGGAAAAGATCAAATTCGGCAAGGCCTCGCTTGTTGGCATGGTCACGGGTACCATCGCCGGCTTGGCCTCGATCACCCCCGCATCCGGCTTTGTCGGTCCGGTTGAGGCACTGATTATCGGCGGAATTGCCGGCATCCTCTGCCAAGAGGCGGTGACCGTCATCCGCAACATGCTCAAGATCGACGACACGCTGGATGTGTTCGCAGTGCACGGCGTTGGCGGCATTTTCGGCACGATCATGATCGCAGCCTTCGGCGCGGGCAGCTGGGCGGCGCAGCTGGGATCACTGGCCATCGTAGGTGTTTTCACCGTGGTTGTGACCGTGGTGCTGATCTTTATCGTCAAGATGATCACGCCGCTTCGCGTTGACGACGAAACCGAGAATTCGGGCCTCGACATCATGGTGCACGGCGAACGGGCTTACGACCACGCGTCCTGATCACCCCTTAAAGCACTGAAAAGCGGGCTTTACGGCCCGCTTTTTCGTTTCAGGTATAAAGTTCGGCCGCGCGACGTTCAAAGGCGCGGACAATGCGTTGCATCGCTTCGTAAAAGAACATGCCAGCCGCGCCCTGCAGGATGCGGTTCTTGAACTCGAAATCGACAAAGAACGTGACTTCGACCCCGTCCTCCACATCCTTGAACGCCCAGTTCGAATGCATGTGCCGGAACGGACCATCGAGGTATTCCGTGTCAATCTTGCTTTGTTCGGGCCAAAGCACGACGCGACTGCCAAAGCGTTCGCGGAACACTTTGAAGCTGATCACCAGATCCGCCAGCATCTCTTCATGATCGCCCCGATCCTCGCGCGAGCGGATGCGCGCGGCGGCTGTCCACGGAAGGAATTTGGGATAATTCGCCACGTCCGCGACCAGATCATACATCTGTTGTGCGGTATAAGGCAGGGTACGGGTTTCCGAATGTGTTGGCATCTGCTCTTTTTTGATTTGACCGTGACAGTGGCGGGGGATGTCGTATTGTGCGCGCGAAAAATCAAGGGAAACCTATGTCAGAGCGTCCTTATGTCATCGACGAAATGATCTCGGCCAAGGCGATTGCCGCCCGGATCGAGGAATTATCGAACGCGATCAAAGAAGAATTCCGCGACACCAACAAGCTGGTCGTGGTCGGCTTGCTGCGCGGCAGTTTCGTGTTTATCGCCGATCTGGTGCGCGAACTGGATCTGCCTGTTGAGGTCGATTTCCTTGAGGCATCGTCTTACGGCGACAGCATGGAATCAAGCCGCGAAGTGCGGATTCTCAAAGACCTGCGCGGCCAGATCGAAGGCCGTGATGTGCTGGTGGTCGAAGATATCGTCGACACCGGCCATACGCTCAAACACGTGGTGGGCCTGCTCGGCTCGCGCAATCCGGGGCGCTTGCGGACGATTGCATTGCTCGACAAACCATCGCGCCGCGAAACCGATGTGGCGGCGGACTGGATCGGATTTTCAATCCCGGATGAATTCGTGGTCGGCTATGGCATCGATTATGCTCAGCGCAACCGCAACCTGCCCTATATCGGCAAGGTCCGGTTTCCCGAGGCGTGAACTGGTTTCACCTTTTGAAGATGGCACAGTGGGCACGGAACCCGCCAAGCCCCGCACGAATCAAGCTGGTCTTCGCGGTGGTTGGGCTTTGCCTTGCCATTTTTGCCATTGAAACATGGATCGGCTGGCCAGACTGGATGTCGCTTGACCCCGAACGCGTGCCAACGCGGGTGCTGCGCTAACGCTTTGCTCGCTCCGGTTTGTCTGCTTGAAGATCGCCTACGAGCTTTGGAATGTAGGGCTGAAGCAGCTTTTCCATAACGTCCATGAGGTTTTGCAGCCTTTCGCTCCCGGCCAGATCGCGATGACACGCAATCCAGAGCGGCACTAAAAAGTCGGGGGCGTCACTTGCCACCCGCTCTAACCCGGGCGCGGCGTCACCCAATATGCAGGGCAACACCGCCTGCGCATTGCTTTTGAACAGCATCTCGGTCATCAGGCAAAAACTGTCGGCACAGGCAACGATTTCTGACGGGTCGATTTCCCGGGCCATCCACTGCGCCGGTCCCGATCGTTCAAGCGCGCCTGTCATGCCCAGCCAACCTTGAATAGAGCTTCGCTTGGCGCGGGCGTAGACGCTGAACCGCATCTCTGTAAACGTCCGACCGACCAGATCATCCGGCAGCACCAACGCTGGGCGCAAAGCGACATCGGCATGCAGACGCGCCATATCAAGATGCGCATTGGAGGACAGATAGGTCAGGCGGTCAGGCGCGACCCGACGCGCAAGGGCCGGATAAATCCACGCCAGAACGGTTTGGCAGAACGTGTCGGTCGAGGTGATGCGCAACATCTGACCCAATTGGTCGTGTCGGCCTTGCATCAGCGCTTCTGCCGAACTGACATGCTTTGCGGCAAGCCGGGCTGCTTCGATCACCGGGGCCCTGTTGGGACGAAGCCGATAGCCACTGCGATTTCGCTCAAAGACCGGGCCGCCACAGCTTTCCTCAAAGGACGCGATACGGCGCAACACGGTGGCATGATTGACACCCAGAACCTTGGCTGCTGCATTTACCGACCCGGTATCTGCCACCGCGAGAACAAACCGCAAATCATCCCAATTCAGCTTGTGCATCTATGCGGACCCTTTTTGCATTATCTAACAATTAAATTGTTTGGAACGCGAGGCATACTAGGTTCAACGGTATATAATTTTCAGGGAGTACAAGTTGATGAAGAAAACCTTCACATTCGCGGTTGCATTCGCGGCGCTGGCTTGCAGCACGGCAGCCTATGCACAAGAGGATTTTTCCGCGCAGCTTAAGGCGCGTCAGGGTCAATTCCGGATCATGGCAATCAATCTGGGTATTCTGGGCGGAATGGCTCAGGGCAAAACAGAATATAACGCCGAAGCGGCCCAAGCGGCTGCGGACACTTTGGTGGCTGTGTCGATGATTCAGCAAGGGCCGATGTGGCCGGACGGATCGGATGACATGAGCATCGACGGCACCCGCGCCCAGCCGAACATCTGGGAACAGAATGACGACTTCCTTGCCAAATGGAGCGACTTCGGCACGGCTGCGCAAGCCATGCAAGCCGCCGCATCCGGTGGTGCAGAAGGGCTAGGGCCGATGCTGGGTCAGATCGGCGGCACCTGCAAAGCGTGCCATGACACGTATCGCGCTCCGGCGAATTAAACTGTGTCGATGCGGCGTGGATTGGGTTTTGTAGCAACAGGGCTTGCTGCCATCGTGGCAGCCGGCCTGTATGTCACACGCGCCACGCCCATCGACGACCAGAGTTTGGCTGGCCTCAACGGGGATCCGGGCAGAGGTGAAACCGTTTTCATCGCGTCCGGCTGTGCGTCCTGCCACGCAGCGCCAGAGGCCGAAGGAGAGGCTAAGCTGGTTTTGGCTGGAGGCCAACGCTTCCCATCCGATTTCGGGACGTTCATCGCCCCCAACATTTCACCTGATCCAGAGGCTGGAATCGGCGCATGGACTTTGGCCGATTTCGCAAGTGCGGTGAAAAAGGGGGTATCGCCGGACGGCCAGCATTATTATCCGGCCTTTCCCTATGCCTCCTACATCCATATGGACGATCAGGATGTGGTTGATCTATGGGCCTATTGGCAATCACTGCCCGCTGACACGACGTCCAGCCAACCCCACGAAATCGGGTTCCCGTTTAACATACGGCGCTCTGTGGGCGTTTGGAAAATGCTGTATCTGACGGAAGACTGGGTTGTCACGCCTGCCCAGTCCCCCGAGATCGAACGCGGTCGTTACCTTGTCGAAGCGCTGGCCCATTGCGGCGAATGCCACACGCCACGCACCGCCTTGGGCGGCATGGACCGCAGCAAGTGGCTGGCTGGCGCGCCGAACCCCACCGGACGCGGACGCATCCCGTCTTTGACCCCCGAAGATCTGACATGGGGCCCAACCGATATCGCGTATTATCTTGAAACCGGGTTCACACCCGACTTCGACAGCGCCGGTGGCCATATGGTGGCCGTGATCGAGAACTTTGCACAACTGCCCGCAGACGACCGGACTGCGGTTGCCGCATATCTCAAGGCGCTGCCATAACCAAAGCCACCCAAGGCTTTGGTCGAAATCTCATTAGATGTTACGCTTAGGCTTTGGCCAGTTTGGCTTCGCGATTGGCACGAAGACGCGCAAAGTCATCGCCAGCATGATAAGATGACCGCGTCAGGGGGGTGGCGGATACCATCAAGAACCCCTTGCCGAACGCTGCTTTCTCGTAGCCCGCGAATTCTTCGGGGGTGACAAAGCGATGAACAGCATGGTGTTTGGGTGTTGGCTGCAAATACTGACCAATTGTCAGGAAATCGATGTCGGCAGCGCGCATGTCGTCCATGACCTGCGTCACCGCCTGGCGATCTTCGCCCAAGCCGACCATGATACCCGATTTGGTAAAGATCGACGGATCAATCTCTTTCACCCGCTGCAACAAACGCAGGCTGTGGAAATACCGTGCACCGGGACGGACCTCTGGATAAAGGCCCGGTACGGTTTCAAGATTGTGGTTAAAGACATCAGGACGCGCAGCAACAACGGTTTCCAATGCGTCAGGTGCGCATTTGAGAAAGTCCGGCGTCAGAATTTCGATCGTCGTGTCAGGCGACCGGTGCCGGATCGCACGGATGGTCTGGGCGAAATGCTCTGCCCCGCCGTCTTCGAGATCGTCGCGATCCACCGACGTGATCACCACATGATTCAGACCAAGCTTTTGAACCGCATCCGCTACGCGACCCGGCTCAAATGCATCAAGCGTGTCCGGCCGGCCGGTGGCAATGTTGCAGAAGGTGCAGCCACGGGTACAAATTTCGCCCATGATCATCATGGTGGCGTGGCCCTGGCTCCAGCATTCGCCCGCGTTGGGACAACCTGCTTCTTCACACACCGTGACAAGGTTGTTTTCGCGCATGATGCGCCGGGTCTCGTTGTAACCTTCGCCGCCCGGTGCCTTTACCCTGATCCAACTTGGCTTCTTGGGTTGAGCATTGTCCGGACGATGAGCTTTTTCCGGATGGCGCTGTTCTGGAATCTTGAGGTCGCGCAACGGTTTTTCCCCGCTTTTTCAGAATAGAACTGCTTTAACATATAAAGCAGCAGGAGGTAGTACCAGTGTTGCATACCTGCATTGCAGTCGCAAATTCCCATCTGTAACGAGTACCTCCTGCACCGATCCCTTTCAAAAGCTGATCGATCCGCGCCTTCCCGCTTGCGTCGATCTGCCCCGACACAAGATGCCTTTAGCCGATCAAAACCGGCTCTTTTGCGCGAATTCTGGCGTAGAACAGCGTCAAACGTTGCAGCGCGATCCGCAAAACGACCTTTCCCGACCGAGCTGACCACCCCAGCCGCTTTTCAGTCGCTTCCAGGCCCTCGCGCAGACAGCAACAGCGCAAGACGACCTCGCTCAACCCCGGACCAAGATCACGTACCGCATCCAATGTACGTGCAAAGGCTTCGGCGCGGCGGGCGTCAGTCATGCTAACCAACACCTGATCAAGATGGCTTAACGCCTCTGGCCCATCCCAGCCCAAAAGATCGGAGCTCGCAAACCCCGCAATGGCATAGTCTTCGTAGAGGCGGTCGCCTGCGGCTACAAAATCCGACGGCAAGAACGGTTTGCCATCCGGACCACGCCGCCGGGCCAATGCGGCCAACGGGCTTTCGAACCCAGGTCCCGTCGACACCGACCGGTCCCGGAACCGGCGATCTGGACCATCCGATGAAAACAGGCTCAGGCGATCATCCTGCCGGCGTGCAGCCCGTGCATCGCGTTCGGCGATAAGACCGGTGACGACACTACGGCCCTCTTCGGTGATGCGATACCGCTTGATCGATGTTCCGCCCTCTGACGCGATCCAGTTTCGCAAGATCAGGGCTGCGGCGACATCCAATGTCACGGTCCCCAAAACCACCGCGTCCCCCTCGCCCACTGTTTTCACGATCGCTGGATGCTGAACTCCTTCGCGATACAAAAGCATGGCACTGGTCTGGCACAGATACCGCACCGCATCCGTGACCGCGTCCCAACCGACCTCTTTCTGATCGCGGTCGACGGTTTCCGCTGCATGTTGCCCCAGAACACGATCAACCAGCGGATCATCCCGCAGTGTTTCCAGTTTGCGTACCTGCCGCAGAACGGTGGACGCATGGCATCCAGCCTCTCGGGCAATGTCGCGAAGTGGTCGCCCCTCGGTTGTGTGGGCAAGGTAACGCTGCGCCTCGACCGGAAACAAGGCGTTCAGTTCTGAGCGGTTTTCAACATCTTCAAAATTCGTCATTTGGTTCCCCCATACAGATTTTGCGGCCAAATCGTCCCCAGATTTATCCACAAACAGCAATCAACCTAAGAGTGTATTTGTTTCTGATTTGTTAACTTTCAGCGTCTGAAAAGCTTCTGTTTCCAAAATGTAAACAAACTCACCAGGCAGCGTTCGCAGATTCGCGCCTCGCGCAACACACCCTATGGTTGTGTCATGGTGCCTCCTCAAACCACGTAACTCACGATGCAAGAGGACCAGACAATGCAAGACCTTCTGACCCAAATCTCAAAGCTGCGACGCCCACGCCTGCTGATCCGGGCCGCACGCATCGGGGCGCAGAATTATCGGCGCAACGCGCACTTGCCCCGGCTTCTTGGGTATGGTGTCACCCCGCGGTTCGGACCCGCGCTTGTCATGCTTATGGCGCTCGAGGCCGAGATGAACGAAAAACGTGAAAACGGCGATGCCGGTTACAGCATCGCCGCGCATGTCGATCTCTTGACGGCCGTTATGGGCGAATCCCAAATGTTGCGCGCACAGACGCAGACAATTGAGATGGGTCAGCCTACATGAAGGCGTCCGGCATCGACGCTTTTTTCTTGGCCACGTATTCTGTCAGCGCTTCGTGGATGCCGGGGTCAAGTGCGGGCTGCTGATATGTGTCGATCAGCCGCTGCACACGTTCGGTGGCCAAGGACATCGTATCGCGCGCGCCTTCTTCGGACCATGTCTCATAGGGTTTGAAGTCGAAAACCTCGGACCGCCAGAACGCCGATTTGAAATTGGCTTGGGTGTGCGCACATCCAAGATAGTGCCCACCCGGCCCCACCTCGGCAATCGCATCCATGGCCTGCGCGTCTTGGTCAATGGCAACACCCTGCGCCATTTTGTGCAATGCACCCAGTTGATCGGCATCCATCACAAACTTTTCAAAAGACGCAACCAGACCGCCTTCAAGCCAGCCACACGAGTGCAGCATAAAGTTCACCCCTGACAGCAGCCCCATATTGAGGCTGTTTGCGGTTTCATAGGCGGCTTGCGCATCGGGCAGTTTCGATCCGGTAAAGCTTCCGGCTGAACGGTATGGCAGCCCCAAACGGCGGGCCAGCTGACCTGCTCCATATGTGATCTGGCTGGCCTCGGGCGTGCCAAAGGTCGGCGCACCAGAGTTCATGTCGATCGAGGTCACAAAGGCCCCAAAGATCACCGGCGCACCGGGGCGCACGATCTGGCTGTAGGCGATCCCCGCCATAACTTCGGCCAGAACCTGCGTCAGCGTCCCCATCACCGATACGGGCGCCATCGCGCCGCCAACGATGAACGGGCTGATGATGCAGGCCTGATTGTTTTTCGCGTAAACCTCAAGCGCGCCCATCATGACATCGTCAAATGTCATCGGCGAGTTGATGTTGATGAGCGACGTCATCACCGTGTTGTCCTGAACGAAGTCTTTTCCGAACAGGATCTCGCACATCTCGACGCTGTCTTGCGCGCGGCTGGGTTCGGTCACCGAGCCCATGAACGGTTTGTCCGACAGGGTCATATGCGCCATCAACATATCAAGGTGGCGCTTGTTCACCGGAACATCCGTGGGTTCGCATACGGTGCCGCCGGAATGATGCAGCCACTTGGACATGTAGCCCAGCTTTACGAATTTTTCGAAATCGGCCATCGTCGCATAGCGGCGGCCGCCCATGGCATCATGAACAAACGGGGGGCCATAGACCGGTGCAAGCACCAGATTGCGGCCTCCGATTTCAACCGACCGGTTCGGGTTGCGGGCGTGCTGCGTGATCGTCGAAGGCGCCATGCTGCAAAGTTTGCGCGCCAGACCACGCGGGATCCGCACGCGTTCGCCGGTGACTTCGGCACCGGCCTCGCGCCACCGGTCAAGGGCAGTCGGGTTGCTGACAAAGTTCACACCGATTTCGGCCAACACGGTTTCTGCGTTGGTCTCGATGATCTCAAGCGCCTCTTCGTTCAAAATCTCGAAATTCGGAATATTGCGCTCGATATACTTGGCAGTCTCGACAGATACCGCTGTGCGCTCTGCGCGCCGCGCCGCGCCGCCACCACCACGGGACCGTCTGCGTGTTCCTGCCTCTGCCATGATTCGACTCCATGCGGATGTTGTTGCGTCCGGTCATGTAACCGGTGGCCTTTGCATAGTATGACAATGATGGACGTCAGTGACGGATAACGGCCTATGCGTCTCGAAAGCGACATTCACTTATGCGGCACGGCACAAGGTTGCGGGAACTTTGCCTGCACTTTGCGGGTTTCACACGCACATCACGACAGGAGACCTATATGCGCTATGCCCCGAAAAAGACCGCCGCCATGTTGGCTGTTCTGTGCATCGGGCTGGGAATCGCCCTGCTGGGGTTCACCGGTCAGGTCATCCCTTTTGGCATATCAATAGTGCTGTGTTTTCTGGTCTGGATTGTCGGTGCACGCATGGTGCACATCGCCCTGGACCCGAATTAATCCCGCAACCGACGCAAACGCACCAAGCCGAATTGCGAATATTGCCATTTACCATGGCTCTGCCTATCAGGAGCCATGAGCACCATAGAACACGACCGCCTTCTTATCATCGACTTCGGAAGCCAAGTGACGCAGCTGATTGCGCGTCGCCTGCGCGAGTTGAATGTCTATTGCGAAATCCATCCGTACCAGAACGTCACAGACACGTTTCTCACGGAATTCGCGCCCAAAGCGATCATCTTTTCCGGAGGTCCGGACAGCGTGATGCGCGACGGGTCACCACGACCGCCGCAAAAAGCCTACGAATTGGGCGTGCCGATCCTTGGCATTTGTTATGGCCAGCAAGTCATGATGCATGATCTGGGTGGCAAGGTCGAAGCAGGTGAACACGCAACGGCCGAGTTTGGTCGCGCGTATGTCACGCCGTCTGACACGCGTGACGACATTCTGTCTGGATGGTTTATGGATGGCTCGGGCCGCGAACAGGTCTGGATGAGCCATGGCGACCATGTCTCTGAAATCGCTCCGGGATTTGAAGTATTGGGAACATCGCCCGGCGCACCGTTTGCGATCACCGCAGACCGGGCACGGCACTTCTACGCGGTACAATTCCACCCCGAGGTACATCACACACCAAACGGCAGGACGCTTTACCAGAACTTCGTACAGCTGGCGGGGTTCAAAGGCGACTGGACCATGGGCGCCTATCGCGAAGAAGCGATCCGCAAGATCAAGGAACAGGTGGGCGACAAAAAGGTGATCTGTGCGTTGTCCGGCGGTGTCGACAGCTCAGTCGCGGCAGCCCTGCTGCACGATGCCATTGGCGACCAGTTGACCTGTGTGTTTGTCGACCACGGGTTGTTGCGCCTGAACGAGGCCGACGAGGTCGTGGCGATGTTCCGCGACCACATGAACCTGCAGGTTATCCATGCACAGGAACAGGAACTGTTCTTGGGTGAACTTGACGGCGTAAGTGACCCGGAGACAAAGAGAAAGATCATTGGTCGCCTCTTTATCGACGTGTTCCAGAAATACGCAAACGACATCGACGGCGCGGAATTCTTGGCGCAAGGCACGCTCTATCCGGATGTGATCGAATCCGTGAGTTTCAGCGGCGGCCCGTCCGTGACGATCAAGTCGCACCACAATGTCGGTGGCCTGCCGGAAAAGATGGGCCTGAAACTGGTCGAACCGCTGCGCGAACTCTTCAAAGACGAAGTGCGCGAACTTGGTCGCGAATTGGGGTTGCCCGACAGCTTTATCGGACGCCATCCGTTCCCCGGACCCGGCCTTGCGATCCGCTGCCCCGGAGAAATCACCCGCGAAAAGCTCGAAATCCTGCGCAAAGCGGATGCGGTGTATATCGATCAGATCCGCAAGCACGGGCTTTACGATGAGATCTGGCAGGCATTCGTCGCGATCTTGCCGGTCCGTACCGTAGGCGTGATGGGCGATGGTCGCACGTATGACTACGCCTGCGCGCTGCGGGCCGTGACTTCGGTTGATGGTATGACGGCGGATTACTATCCGTTCAGCCACGATTTTCTTGGTGAAACGGCCACCCGCATCATCAACGAGGTCAAGGGCATCAACCGTGTGACCTATGACATCACCAGCAAACCCCCGGGAACAATCGAATGGGAGTGATGCGCGTCGGTTTTATTGCTGGTCTCTTGGCGCTGCCTGTCGTGGCTCTTGCAGAGCCGACATATCATCGCGTCACGGGTGTGGCTTCAACTGACACGCTCAATGTACGCGCGGCCCCCTCGGCCAGCAGCGCCGACATCGGCGATCTGGCCCATGATGCGCACCGGATCGAAGCTTTTGCGTTCGACGAGACGGGCAACTGGGCACGGATCGCACTGAACGAACGCGACGGCTGGGTGTCCACCCGCTTTCTGACGCGGGACGAGGTCGATACGCTTGGTCCGTCGACCGTGCCTGTTGGCCTTGTTTGCGGTGGCACCGAACCGTTCTGGGCACTTGGCCTCTATGGTGAGGATGCGCGGTATTCGCATCCGGAAGATGGCGATACCGACTTTGCCTTCGACAGCGTCGTTGTCGCTGAAGGACGCCTTGGCAGCCCTGCCCTTGTCACTGTCGCGACAGAAGACGCCCAAGTCATCGAGGCGACCATATCCGGCGAAAGCTGTTCGGACGGTATGAGCGACCGCTCCTACGGCTGGACGATCTCTTTGCAACTGATTGCACCGGGCAAACGGCGGTTTCTGACCGGCTGCTGTCACCTGCCGCGTGACTAGATGAACTGCCACATGCGCCAACCTACGGTCGTTCTTCGATGACCCTCTCTCCGACCATCCGTGCATGTCTGTGGATGATTGGCGCCATTGTGTCGTTCACCTCTATGGCCATCGCAGGTCGCGCGGTGAGCCTTGATCTCGATACGTTCGAAATCATGATGTATCGCAGCCTGATCGGAATGGTGATCGTCATCGCGGTCGCCTCGGCCTTCGGTACGATCCGCGAGGTGCGCGCGCAAAAGTTGGGATTGCATTTTATCCGCAACGTCAGTCATTTCGCTGGCCAAAACCTGTGGTTCTACTCAATCACCGTGATCCCTCTGGCGCAGGTCTTTGCTTTGGAATTCACCTCTCCGCTGTGGGTGATGTTGATGGCGCCATTTGTTCTGGGTGAACGTCTGACAAAATCCCAAGCGATTGCGGCCGTGATCGGATTCATCGGTATACTTGTTGTCACGCGCCCCAGCCCCGAAACCTTTCATGTCGGGCTGGTGACGGCAGCACTCGCTGCCATTGGGTTTGCCGGTTCGGCAGTGTTCACACGCAAGCTTACCCGGACCGAAAGCATCACCTGCATCCTGTTTTATCTGACAGTGATGCAAGCCGTTTTGGGATTGGGTTTTGCTGGATTTGACGGCGACATCGCCTTGCCCACGGCCGACAACCTGCCTTGGGTGATTGTGATCGCTGTCGCCGGTCTGGTTGCACATTTTTGCCTGACCACCGCGTTGTCACTGGCCCCGGCCACCATCGTCATGCCGATTGATTTCACCCGCCTGCCGGTGATCGCGATTGTCGGCGTTCTGCTTTACGCCGAACCTCTGGATCCGTTTGTCCTGCTTGGCGCAGTGCTGATCTTTGGCGCGAATTATTACAACATCTGGTCGTCAACTCGCGGATAACGAATTTGTGACGCTACGGCACAACGGCAGAAGCTTACGCTGGGTAAAAATTGACCGTTCCTAACACGAATGAGTACCAAAATTGTAGATGAGGTACATCAATCTCAAGGGATGAGGGTCAAATGACGAAACTGTTGACAAGTGCGATCGCACTTGCCGTGGCAGCCGGCTCTGCGCATGCAGGCGGAATTGAGCGGTCAAATAACGATTACGGATTTCTTTTCACACGCAATGACCAGCTTCAGCTGAGCTTTTCGCACGTGATGCCGGAATTGTCCGGGACGTATTCTTCGGATCTGACCGCCGCTGGCGGCGGCGAAGACGGCACCGGAAACATGCTGACGGACTACTCCAACTACAGCCTTGCTTACAAAAACGACTTTACCGAAAAGTTGAGCTTTGGGATGTACGTGAACAACCCTTATGGCGCCGGTGCCGAATACACCCAAGGTGTATATTCCGGCCTGACCGCGGATTGGGACAGCGACCAGATTGCGCTTGTCGGTAAGTACCGCATCACCGACCGTGTGTCGGTCTTTGGTGGTGCACGCTATGTCGAAAGCCAAGCGGATATCACCATCCCCGACCTGCTGGTCCGAAGCTCTGTTGGCCGCAATGCCCAAGGTCTGGGCGCACAAGCTCAGGCACTGGGTGCCGAAGCAACCGCGCTTGGTGCACAGGCACAAGCCGCAGGTGCAGCCGGTGATCTGGCCACCGCACAAGAGCTGGGCGCACAAGCGCAGGCTCTGGGTGCACAAGCACAGGCTCTGGGTGCACAGGCTCAGACACTTGGCGCCGCCGCACAGAACTTTGGCACCTCCATGGAGTACAATGCCAGCGGTCGCCGCGTCGGCGATTGGGGCGCGATCCTGGGTGTGGCATACGAGATCCCCGATATCGCACTGCGCGTCGCGCTATCCTGGCAAAGCGAGATCACCCACAGCTTCAGCACCTCTGAATCCATCGCTGGTCTTGGCATCGATGCCACTGGCGGTGACACCAAAGTAACCATGCCGCAGGCTGTCGCTCTGGACTTCCAGACAGGCATTGCACCGGGCACCCTGCTTTTCGGTCAGGTCAAGTGGGTCGAATGGTCGAAATGGGAAGTGCGCACACCGGAATACGAAGGCGTGACGGGCGGCAACGTGACCGGTTTCGCCAACGACCGCACCACATGGAAACTCGGTGTTGGGCGCGCCTTTACGGAT
This sequence comes from Marivita sp., assembly GCA_043585115.1. Taxonomy (GTDB): domain Bacteria; phylum Pseudomonadota; class Alphaproteobacteria; order Rhodobacterales; family Rhodobacteraceae; genus Marivita. The sequence continues at coordinate 171,263 of CP121326.1, read as the reverse complement.
GACCTGTCGGGCTTTGCCCAGATTTCGTATGAAGCACAGAACGGCGATACCGTGTCCCGCCTTGCACCGCGCGACGGCTTTGTGAGCTTGGGCGTTGGCGGTCAGTACAAGATGGACAACATGACCCTGCGCGGCGGCATCGAGTATGCGTGGATCGGCGAAGCCGAGGACGCGTCTGGCACAAAATTCGACGACAACACAGCACTAGGTGTTGGTTTGTCACTCACCGTCGACTTCTAAATCCTCATAAACATGCAGTGATCACCCCGTCAGACCACTCTGGCGGGGGGTTTGCGTTTCGGTGGACGGGCCCCGACCGCATCACAACCGTTTGACGCCCCACGTCCGCGTCGTTAATCCCAAACGACGGGATTTCTGACATGGAACAGCGCTATGATCTACGCAACCGGACAGGACTGGCTGAACGCGCCGCACAAGCGCGTCGTCCTTTTTGCCATGTCAGGCTTGGGCAAAACCCATATCTCGAACCTGTTGCGCGATACCGGTGACTGGTTTCACTACTCAATCGATTACCGCATCGGCACGCGGTATATGGGCGAATACATCGCCGACAATGCCAAACGTGAGGCGATGAAAGTGCCGTTCCTGCGCGATTTGCTGATGTCGGATTCGATCTATATCGGCTCCAACCTGACCTTTGACAATCTGGCGCCGGTGTCAGCCTATCTGGGCAAGCCGGGCAACCCTGCCAAGGGTGGCGTGCCCATGGACGAATACCGCAAGCGCCAGGACCAGTTCCGCCGCGCGGAAATGGCGGCACTTCAGGACACGGGGTATTTCATTGACCGGTCAATGGACATCTATGGCTACCCGCATTTCGTCTGCGACACCGGCGGATCGATCTGCGAATGGGTGGACCCGCAAGACCCCGACGACCCGATTATGGCCGAATTGGCAAAACACGCGCTTTTGGTTTGGATCAAAGGGGATACCGCGCATACTCAGGAATTGATCCGGCGCTTTGACAAAGCCCCCAAACCGATGGCCTACCAGCCAGAATTCCTATCGCACGCATGGGATAAATATCTGAACGAAAACAACACCAAGGAAGATGATGTTGATCCTGATACCTTCATCCGGTGGACCTATGCGCAAGCTCTTGCACATCGCCAGCCGCGCTACCAAATGATGGCGGATCGCTGGGGCGTCACCATCGATGCCCACGACCTGATGGCAGATGCCTCGCCCCAGAATTTCGACGCGTTGATCGCAAGCGCGCTAGACCAGAAAAGACCCTAAGTCATGCCGATCAAACTGCCCAACAACCTGCCCGCCTATGACGTGCTCAAACGCGAAGGCGTCATGGTCATTCCAGACGAACTGGCCAGCCAACAGGACATCCGCCCGCTGCGTATCGCGCTCCTGAACCTGATGCCGAAAAAAATCCAGACGGAAAACCAGTTTGCCCGGCTGATCGGCGCGACACCCTTGCAGATCGAATTCAACCTGATCCGCATGTCGGAACACCAGACCCGCAACACCGCTGCCGAACATATGGAGAGCTTTTATCGCCCGTTCTCGGAGGTGGCTGAAACTGGCGAAAAGTTTGACGGCCTGATCATCACCGGCGCGCCGATTGAACATCTGCCGTTCAACGAGGTCACCTATTGGGACGAACTTGAACAGGTCATGAACTGGACCCAGACCAATGTGCACTCGACCTTTGGAGTGTGTTGGGGCGGCATGGCGATGATCAACCATTTCCACAATGTGCCCAAGATCGATCTGCCGCAAAAGGCGTTCGGCTGCGTCCGACACCGCAACCTTGCACCCGCCTCGCCGTATTTGCGGGGATTTTCCGACGACATGGTCATTCCGGTCAGCCGTTGGACCGAAATCCGCCGCGAGGATGTGCAACAGGCTGGGCTGGATATCCTGATCGACAGCCCCGAAACCGGCCCCTGTCTTGTCGAAGACCCGGCGCACCGCGCGCTCTATGTGTTCAATCATTTCGAATATGACAGCAACACGCTCAAAGACGAATATGACCGCGACGTCGCCAATGGCACGCCGATAAACGTGCCCGCCAATTACTACCCCGATGACGACCCCTCAAAGCCGCCGCAGAACCGCTGGCGCAGCCATGCACATCTTCTTTATGGCAACTGGGTGTCCGAGATCTACCTTACAACTCCGTTCGACATTGAGCAGATCGGCGCAGCCAGCACTGATTTGCGCAACAGATAGGAGGCCAGTTTGGCTGTAAAGGGGTTTGGCGTGCTGCTTGGCTGTGCAGCCGCGCTGATTTTGACGACAGCTTGTACTGCATCCTATCGCGAAACACGCGCCGAAGAGCAGTTTCCGCCCGAAGGCGACTTTCTGATCGTAAATGGCACGCGGGTTCATTACCTGACCAAAGGCGAAGGCCCCGATATCGTTCTGATCCACGGAGCAAGCGGCAACCTGCGCGACTTTACCTTTTCGCTGGTCGACAAACTGGCCGACCGGTACCGCGTGACCGCCTTTGATCGCCCCGGATTGGGCTATACCGACCGGATCAACCCCGACGGAACAACCCTGATCGAACAGGCGACGCTTTTGGCCGATGCCTCTGACCAGCTTGGTCTGCAAAAACCGATGGTGCTGGGTCAAAGCTATGGGGGCGCCGTGGCTCTGGCTTGGGCCGTGGAGCGCCCCGACAACCTGTCTGCGCTGATCCTTCTGGCAGCCGCGTCCAACCCGTGGACCAGCGACCTGAGCACATTCTACAAAGTCACGTCCAGCGACCTCGGCAGCGCCGTTGTGGTGCCCGCATTGACCGCTTTTGTCCCCAATCCTGTGGTTGATCGTGCAATCGAAGGCGTTTTTGCCCCGCAAAGCGAACCCGAAGGCTATGCCGAACACATTGGCGCACCGCTGACATTGCGTCGTGACACCATGCGCGCCAATGCAATGCAACGCGCCAACCTGCTGAACGAGATCAAGGCTCTGCACACCCGCTACGGTACAATCTCGGTTCCGACCGAAATTCTCCATGGGGATGCTGACACAACCGTCGGCCTGTCCATCCATTCGATCCCGCTTTCGCAACAGATCGACGGCGCAAACCTGACGGTCCTCAAAGGCGTCGGCCACATGCCCCATCACGCCGCCGAACCCGAAGTAATTGCCGCAATTGACCGTGCCGCAGAACGTGCGGGTTTGCGTTAATCGCATTAACATCCCATATTCAATTCAGAGCAGACGATAGAAAGGGCCACAGATGGACCTTCCCTTTGATGGTGCGATCAGCGCCTTCTTCAACGATGAGGCACCGGAGGACATCCACAACGCGATCAAACGCGCCGAAAAGGGTGACATCATCAATCCGGATTACCCGTATTCCGAACGCATGCCGCGCAAAGCCTACGAGAAAGACCTCTACGCGCTACAGATCGAACTGGTCAAGATGACAACATGGGCGCGCGAGACCGGTGCGCGTGTCACCATCGTGTTCGAAGGCCGTGACGCCGCCGGAAAAGGCGGAACAATCAAACGGTTCCGCGAAAACCTTAATCCACGCAGCGCACATACAGTGGCCTTGTCCAAACCCACCGAAACCGAAGCGACCCAGTGGTATTTCCAACGCTATGTCGATCATCTGCCCGCCGCTGGCGAAATCACGTTTTTTGACCGCAGTTGGTACAATCGTGCGGTGGTCGAACATGTTTTTGAGTTTTGCACCCCCGAACAACGCACGCATTTCTTTCGCCAAGTGCCTGATTTTGAAAAGATGTTGGTCGATGACGGCATCAAGCTCTTCAAGATTTGGCTCAATGTTGGCCGCGCCGAACAACTACGGCGCTTTATGTCACGTGAAAAAGACCCGCTAAAGCAATGGAAACTCTCATGGATCGACGTTGAAGGCCTCAAACGTTGGGACGCCTACAGCAACGCAATCAAGGAAACCTTTGAAAAGACCCACAGCGATCATGCGCCGTGGACGATTGTCCGCTCTGACGACAAGCGCCGCGCCCGGATCAATGCAATCCGCAGCGTTCTGACCCAGCTCGACTACACCCGCAAAGACTCAAAGGCACTGGGGCAGATTGACCCCAAGATCTGCGGTGGACCGGACATCTGGGATGGCTAAACGCGGCTACCATCACGGCAACTTGCGACAAGCCCTCGTTGATGCGGCGCTCGAGCTGATCACCGAAAAGGGGCCGACCGGGTTCACCCTGTCAGAGGCCGCAAAACAGGCAGGCGTCACACCGGCCGCCGTCTATCGCCATTTTGAAGGCCGCGAAGACCTGATCGCCGAAGCCGCCCTTCAAGGCTACGAGATTTTCGCTGATGTGATGCAATATGCCTATGACAGCGGCCAGCCATCCGCCCTGGCCGCGTTCGAGGCAACGGGCCGCGCATACCTCGCTTTTGCAAGAAAATACCCCGGGCATTATATTGCTATGTTTGAAAGTGGCATCTCTGTGAACCGCACGCCCGACCTTGCCGCTGCCTCCGGACGGGCGCGTGCTGTTCTTGAACGCGCCGCCGAGGAACTGTCCCAACACATCCCACCCGAAAAACGCCCCCCCGCATCGATGTTCTCGGCCCATGTCTGGGCCCTCAGCCACGGCGTGGTGGAACTCTTTGCGCGCAACTCGCCGGGCACCAAATCACCGTTTCCCCCCGAAGAGCTTCTCGAATCCGGTATCGGCATCTACCTGCGCGGTCTGGGCCTGATTGCCCCCGATCAGTGACGTGACAAACACCTCTCAACGGACTACATGCGCCCCATGAAAAAAGAACTCCACATTGTCGGCGGCGGAATGGCCGGATCCGAAGCAGCATGGCAAGCCGCACATCGCGGCATTGATGTCGTGATCCACGAAATGCGCCCCAAGGTCGAAACATTCGCCCACAAAACCGGCGATCTGGGCGAAATGGTCTGTTCCAACTCCTTCCGCTCGGATGACCATGAACAAAACGCCGTGGGCTTGCTCCATTGGGAGATGCGCGAGGCTGATGGCCTGATCATCGACACCGCACACAAGCACCGTTTGCCTGCGGGCGGCGCGCTGGCCGTGGACCGCGATGCCTTCAGCGCCGAGATCACCCGCCGTCTCCACGCTCTGCCCAATGTGCGCGTCAGCCACGAAGAAATCACCGACCTGCCCGACGAAGGCCATTGGATTTTTGCCACCGGCCCGCTGACAAGCGCGGCCTTGGGCCAAGCAATCCAGGCTGAAACCGGCACCGACCGACTGGCCTTTTTCGACGCGATCGCGCCCATCGTCTATTTTGACAGCATCGACATGTCCAAAGCCTGGTTGCAGTCGCGCTATGACAAAGGCGAGACCGAAGAAGAACAACGCGCCTATATCAACTGTCCGATGGACAAGGACCAATACGAGGCATTCATAGACGCCCTGCTGGCCGCTGACAAAACCGAATTCCACGAAGGCGAAACCGCTGGATATTTTGACGGCTGCCTGCCCATCGAGGTGATGGCCGAACGCGGGCGTGAAACCCTGCGCCACGGCCCCATGAAACCTGTCGGCCTGACCAATCCGCACCAGCCGGACGTCAAACCATGGGCCGTTGTGCAATTGCGCCGCGACAACGCACTGGGCACGCTCTACAACATCGTCGGCTTCCAGACAAAGATGAAGTACGGCGCGCAAACCGATGTTTTCAAAATGATTCCCGGACTTGAGAACGCCAGCTTTGCCCGCCTTGGCGGCATCCATCGCAACACGTTCCTCAACAGCCCGACCCTGCTTGACGACCAGATGCGCCTGCGCTCGAAACCGAATATCCGCTTTGCCGGTCAGGTGACGGGCGTAGAAGGATACGTCGAATCCTCGGCCATGGGGCTGCTGGCCGGCCGCATGGCGGCCGCAGAACTCACAGGCGCACCCTTGCCAAGCGTCCCGCAAGACAGTGCCCATGGCGCACTGATCCACCACATCACGGGCGGCGCTGAGGCGAAAACCTTTCAGCCAATGAACGTGAATTTCGGCCTCTTCCGCCCGGTTGAGGGATTCAAAGGCGGGCGGCGTGGGCGGACGGACCGCTATAAGGCCTATACCGACCGCGCGAAGGCCGCATGGACAGGCTGGCTGGCTGAACAACGCGAATACGCATGAACTACGTACTCGCCCTCTTTCTCCCGCCCCTGTCCATCCTGCTGACGGGGCGCATCCTGACAGCGATTGTTGTGTTGGTTATCTGGATTCCGGCTTTGATTTTCTCGGGTGGCCTGACCCATCCCATGTTCATCTTTCTGGCATGGGTCCTGATCTTCCAAAGTGCAGAAGACCGTCGCGCCCGGCGCTATGGCCGACCAGAAAACGATGATTAACACGGCCCGTGTGCGACAATGAGCTTTGTCACACGCTTCGCACCCAGCCCGACGGGCCAACTGCACTTGGGTCACGCCTATTCCGCATTGCTGGCCTATGACATGGCACAAACGGCATCGGGCCGTTTTCTGTTGCGGATCGAAGATACCGACACGGCCCGCTGCACAGCTGAGTTTGAGCAACAAATCTACGACGATCTCGCATGGCTGGGGCTTTCGTGGGAAACGCCCGTCTTGCGCCAATCCGACAACACCGCCGCTTATGAAACAGCGATCACACGCTTGGGCGATATGGGCTTGCTCTATCCCTGCTCTTGCACCCGCGGCGACATCCGCCGTGCCGTGTCAGCCCCGCAAGAAGGCGCGCCGTCACATGGACCGGATGGTTTGATCTATCCAGGAACCTGTCGCCACCGCCATTGGCATGACCGCTCTGCCACAGACGCTGTCCGGCTTGATATGGCCAAGGCCATCCGCAGGTTTAAGTCACTGCCGCAATATACCGAGACAGGCTTTCATCCCGCATTAAGGTTAACGCGCGCGCATCTCATCAACGACGTCGGCGATGTCGTGCTCGCCAGGCGCGACACAAAAACCGCTGCCTATCACCTCAGCGTCGTTGTCGATGACGCCGCCCAGAATGTCACCCATGTGATCCGTGGCGCCGACCTAGCCACGGCCACGCCGATCCATGTCTTGCTGCAAGCGCTGCTGGGGGCGTCAATCCCCATCTATCATCATCACCGCCTGATCCGCGACGCGGACGGCAAACGCCTTGCCAAACGCGACGACGCACGCGCCATCGCGCTTTACCGCTCTGAAGGTGCCTCGCCCCAGGACATCAGAACCATGGTTGGGCTTTAGCCGTGTCCCTGGCTTCTTCTCTTTCCAAATACGCAAAAACAACGCTTAAACAGACTCCATGATCTCCACTTCCGCACCGTCCTGGACTTCGGTGTAAAAACACGACCGTCGATTGGTGTGACAGGCCGGGCCGGTCTGTTTCACCGTCACCAACAGGCAATCCCGGTCGCAATCCACCCGAAACGCCACCAATTCCTGCACGTGACCCGAGCTTTCGCCCTTCACCCAAAACGCCTGCCGAGAGCGCGACCAATAGGTGACGCGCCCCGTCTCCAGCGTTTTGGCCACCGCTTCGGCATTCATCCATGCCATCATCAACACATCACCCGACCCCGCATCTTGCGCGATTGCGGGTATCAGGCCGGCCTCGTTATAGACCAAAGTCGCAGGATCAAAGCTCATGGGGAAAAACCTTTTTGCATCCGCCGTTTGGTCCCCTATCTATGAGGGGAACTGCGAAAGGGAAAGCCATGTCCGGCGACACCGATCTGATCAAACTCTATTCCGCGCGCATTCTTGAACTGGCGGCGGACATTCCGCATCACACCCGGCTTGACGCGCCGGGGGCAACGGTCAAGAAACGGTCACCGCTATGCGGCTCGACAGTGACTGTGGATGTGACCCTGGAGGGCGGCACTGTAAGCGCATTCGGTCAGGACGTGAAAGCCTGTGCTTTGGGTCAGGCCGCCGCATCGGTGATAGGTGGTGCAATTATCGGCACAACGCCGGATCAAATCACCCAAGCCCGCGATGAATTGCGTGTCATGCTCAAAGAAGATGGCCCGACGCCCGCTGCCCCCTTTGACGGGCTTGAGGTGTTGCGCCCTGCCGTTGCGTTCAAGAATCGCCATGCGTCAATCCTGCTGACCCTCGAAGCCGCATCAGACGCCGTGGCCCAGCTTGCGGAAACGCAGTCCGCCTGATCCGGATTTTTACCATCCGATAAAAAAACCGCCGCACTTCAAAAGAAGGCGGCGGTAAAGTGACGTGTTCGTTGGGGGCCATCATCGCTCTGAAGGTAGGCGACCTTCTGGGACAGGTGCATCAGTTGGGACAGGATGCGAATGAGCGTTCAGGCAAAACACGCAGGCAGAAAAAAGTAACAGGTCAAACAAGAACCGGCAGATGCAGCGCCGCAACCAGCATCACAACCAGAGACATTGCCCCAAGCGCGTCCTGCAGAAGCGCTGTATTGGTTTGGGCCTTGGCCGCGTGAAGCGAGGTTTTGATCCGGTGCATCATGGTTAAGTCCTCCTTGTTGCCACTTTGTTCTCACAATCAGAACGCTCTGTAAAGAACTTTTTGAGAACATTTGAGAACAAAAGGGGTTAACCGACCGAAATCAGTTGGATCGCCTGGTCCTGTTTCATCAGGTACAACAGCGCGCGCGCGGCCTGCCCGCGCTCGGATGTCAGCGTTGGATCATCCAGCAAAAGCTTGCGTGCATCGTCTTGTGCCATCGCCATCAAACTGGCCTGCCGCTCCAGATCGGCGATCTGAAACCGGGGCAATCCCGATTGCGCAGTTCCCAGAACATCGCCCGCCCCACGCATCTCAAGATCGACTTCGGAAATGCGAAACCCGTCTTCGGTTTCCCGCAAGGTCGTCAGCCTCTTGAGGCCAGTTTCGGAGAGGGGCGGTTGATAGAGCAACAAACAGGTCGAGGCTGCGGCCCCCCGGCCAACACGGCCCCGCAACTGGTGCAACTGGGCCAAACCGAACGTTTCGGCGCGTTCGATCACCATAATCGATGCATTAGGCACGTTGACCCCCACCTCGATCACCGTGGTTGCCACCAACACCCCTGTCTGCCCCGACACAAACCGCGTCATTGCCGCGTCTTTGTCGGCGGGGGGCATTTGGCCGTGCACCAAACCCACAACCCCTTCGCCCAAAACCGCGCGCAATCGTTTGAACCGCTCTTCCGCGGCAGTCAGGTCGGACAGCTCGCTTTCATCGACCAAAGGGCAAACCCAATAGGCCTGTCGCCCCTCGGCCACGGCCTGACGCAGTCGCTCGACCACGCCCTCCATGTGCTCGTTCGACAAAAGAGCCGTTTTCACCGGTGTCCGTCCGGGTGGTTTTTCATCAAGAACCGACACGTCCATATCGCCATATTGAGCCAGCGCCAGCGAACGCGGGATCGGTGTAGCTGTCATCACCAGAACATCCACCGCCATGCCCTTGCGACCCAGTTCAAGGCGCTGCCGCACACCAAAGCGATGCTGTTCGTCGATGATCGCCAATCGCAGGTCTGCAAATTCCACGTCCTTTTGGAACACCGCATGGGTGCCCACCAGAATCTGAATGTCACCCCGCTGGAGCGCTGCCAATTTGGCCCTGCGCTCGGCCCCTTTATCGCGCCCGGTTAACAGTTCGAGCACGACGCCCGCATCTTCAGCCAAGGGTTGCAAACCTTCGAGATGCTGCCGTGCAAGGATTTCCGTAGGCGCCATCATCACACCCTGCCCGCCCGCCTCGACTGCAGTCAGAAGCGCCATAAACGCCACCAGTGTCTTGCCAGAGCCAACATCACCCTGAAGCAAGCGGTTCATGCGATGCGGGCTGGCCATATCGTCGGTGATCTCGTCAATCGCACGCATCTGCGCATCCGTGGGCCGATACGGCAGCGCTGTCATCACCTTGTGACGCAAGAGACCATTTCCCGACGACGCAACCCCGGGCTTTGCGCGTTTTTGCGCGCGGGCCAACGCCAGCGTCAATTGATGCGCCATCAACTCGTCATAAGCCAGGCGTCGCCGCGCCGGACTGTCGAGCGACAAGGCCCCCATCCCCTCTGGAGCATGCGCCATCGCCATCGCGGCGTGCCAGCTGGGCCAGTCCTCGCGCTCTATCAGGCGCGGATCAATCCATTCCGCCAGCTCTGGCGCCCGTGCCAGCGCGTCGGTCGCCGCCTTGACCATCGTCTTTTGCGTGACCCCCGCGGTCAACGGATAGACCGGTTCATAAGGCAGAAGACTGTCCGCCTCGTCTGGCAAAAGCACATGATCGGGATGCACCATCTGCGCCATACCATCGAAAAACTCGACCTTGCCCGACACGATCCGCCGTGCACCGAAGGGCAGAATTTTCGACACGTAATCGCCGCGCGCATGGAAGAACACGATCTGAAACGCCGTTTGACCATCCTCGACCTGAACCCGGTACGCCCCACCCTTGTTGCGCGGCGGCCGGTGTGCGCCGATCTCGACCTCAACGGTCAAAGTTGACGGCAAATCAGCGCCTTGCACGCTGTTCCTCAAGCGTCGATCGACCACAGAATGCGGCAAGGTGTATAACAGATCGCGCGGCACCTCGATGCCGATATGGCCCAATGTCTCGGCGGTTTTCGGGCCAACCCCCTTAAGTCCGCTCAGCGCTCCGAATAACGGAAACAGGATTTCCGGCCTGCCGCTCATGCGCCCTCGATCAGATCGAACCAGCCATCTTCGTCTATGATCTGAACGCCCAGATCACGTGCTTTGGTTTCTTTCGACCCTGCCCCCGGTCCTGCCACCAGCAGGTCCGTCTTGGCCGATACCGAGCCCGACACCTTGGCTCCCAGCGATTCCGCCCGCGCCTTAGCCTCGGCCCGGGTCATGCGTTCCAGCGTACCGGTAAAGACAACGGTTTTGCCAGCGACAGGGCTGCCTTCGGTGCGGGGGCGTTCGGCCTCTTGCACCGAAAGATACGCAACCAACCGGTCGATGGAGGCGCGTTCAGCCTCTTGGGCGAAACTGTTCACCAAAGAATTGGCGACCACCGTACCAATGCCGTCGATCCCGATCAAACCGGCCCATGCGTCGCCTTCGGGATTTTGTGCTGCGTCCACTGCCGCCTGAAAGGCGTCCCACGAGCCGTATGATCGCGCAAGCAGGTTCGCGACCACCTCGCCTACATGGCGGATACCAAGGGAAAAGATGAGCCGTCCCAACGGGATACTGCGCTTTTCATCAATCGCGTCGAACAGGTTTTGGGCCGATTTTTCGCCCCAACCCTCGCGGTTCTTAAGCTGCTGCATCCCGCTGCCATACCGGTCACGCAGCGTGAATATATCGGCGGGTTCCTTGATCCAGCCATCCGTGTAGAACTGCTCAACCTGCTTCGCACCAAGGCCTTCGATATCAAACGCAGCGCGCGAGACGAAGTGTTTGAGTTTTTCCACTGCTTGCGCCGGACAGATCAGACCACCGCTGCAGCGCCGAACGGCATCGCCCTCTTCGCGGATCGCCTCTGATCCACATTCGGGACAAAGTTTCGGAAAATCATAGGGATGCGCGTCTTTGGGGCGTTTGTCGAGGTCCACATCGGCCACTTTCGGGATCACATCGCCAGCGCGGTACACCTGCACCCAATCACCGACGCGAATGTCCTTACCGCCCCGGATCGGCGCGCCATTGGCGTCACGGCCGGCGATGTAGTCTTCATTGTGCAGCGTCGCGTTCGAAACGACAACACCCCCCACCGTCACGGGCGTAAGCCGCGCCACCGGGCTGAGTGCGCCGGTCCGGCCCACCTGAATGTCGATCGCTTCAAGCCGCGTCCAGGCCAGTTCGGCGGGAAATTTATGCGCAATCGCCCAGCGGGGCGTCGTTGACCGAAAACCAAGCCGGGATTGATAGTTCAGATCGTCAACCTTGTAGACCACACCGTCGATATCATAGCCCAGAGTCGCGCGCTGTTCCTCAATCATTCGGTATTGCGCGATCATGTCGCCCGGACCGTCACAACGCTTGGTCAGTGGATTGGTCTGGAAGCCAAGCGCTTGCATCCGCTGGATTGCGCCAATTTGCGTGTCGGCCAATGGTGCACTGAGCGCGCCCCACGAATAGGCGAAAAAGCGCAACGGGCGATCCTGAGTGATGGCGGCATCCAGTTGACGCAGCGATCCGGCGGCGGCGTTGCGCGGATTGGCAAAGACCTTGGCCCCTTTGGCAGTTTGCCGTTCGTTCAGAGCCGCAAAATCTTCGTGGCTCATATACACCTCACCCCGAATTTCGAGGATTTCAGGCGCGCCTTGCAGTGTTTCTGGAATGTCGTCGATGGTGCGGGCGTTGGCGGTGACGTTTTCGCCGACAGCCCCGTCGCCGCGGGTTGCGGCTTGAATCAATGTCCCGTTCTCGTACCGCAAGGAGAGCGACAAACCGTCGATTTTGGGCTCTGCTGTATAGGCAAGAGGATCGGTTTCACTGAGGCCAAGATAGCGGCGGATGCTTTGGTCAAAGCTGGTGATGTCATCATCCTCGAACGCATTCGAGAGCGACATCATCCGTACCTCATGGCGAACCTTGGAAAAGCCGTCGGCAACCGGCGCGCCGATCTGTTCACTGGGACTGTCGGACCGCTTGAGATCGGGAAATCGCGCTTCAATCTCGGCATTGCGGCGCTTTAGACGGTCATACTCTGCGTCTGAAAGCTCTGGCGCGTCTTCGGTGTGATACGCAGTGTTTGCGTCGGCCAGAATCGTGGCGAGACGTTCCAGTTCTACGCGAGCGTCCGACTCCGACAGGTCTTGAACCGCGATCTCCTGCTCTGCCATATGCCCCCCTTGGCCTCGTGTCTTGGACAGAGTGATAGGCCCGGGGGTGCACAGCGTCCAGATTTGAAACGCTGTTTTCGCAGGGAACCTTTGGCATCACAGCCAGAATTTGGATCTGGCCCCTGCACAGGGCAAGGGCCAGATCGCTTAATAGGTCGGGTGGTCAGGCACCAATTGCGATGCGCCCGTCCTCTTCCGCCTCTGGGTCGCGCAGCACATAACCCCGGCCCCAAACGGTTTCGATATGACTGCCCTCGCCCGTCGCTTCGGACAGTTTCTTGCGCAGTTTGCAGATGAACACGTCGATAATCTTGAGTTCAGGTTCATCCATGCCACCGTAAAGATGGTTCAAGAACATCTCCTTGGTCAGCGTCGTGCCTTTCCGCAAGCTCAGAAGTTCGAGCATCTGGTATTCCTTGCCCGTCAGATGCACGGTGTTGCCACCGACTTGCACAGTTTTGGCGTCCAGATTGACCTCAACCGTGCCAGTTCGAATGATCGACTGCGAATGGCCTTTGGATCGGCGGATGATGGCGTGGATGCGGGCGATCAGTTCTTCACGATGGAACGGTTTGGTCAAATAGTCGTCCGCGCCAAAGCCAAAGCCCCTGATCTTGTCATCGCTGGCATCGTTGCCAGACAGGATCAGGATCGGCGTTTCTATCCGAGCGAGGCGCAATTGCCGCAACACGTCAAAGCCGTTCATATCCGGGAGGTTCAAATCGAGAAGGATCAAATCGTAGTCATACAGCTTGGCCAGATCGATGCCTTCTTCCCCAAGATCTGTGGAATAGACGTTCAGATTGGCATTGCCCAACATCAATTCGATGCTTTTCGACGTCGTCGGGTCATCTTCGACCAAGAGTATGCGCATCAAGTTTCTCCGCAATGTCAGGATCCGGCACAGCTGATACTGACGTAAAAAGGTTAATCCCAAGTTAGCACGTCAGCATGAATTCAAACAACTTAAGATTGAATTAATGCATCACACTCACCGGTAACGCTGTATCGCGGTTGCTTTCAAAGCGTCGCGTCCGTGCAACGAAGAGGCGGCGATCCAGGCTTCCAGTTCTTCCTCGCTCAATTCGTAACGCGCGAGCGCTTCTGACTTGCTGATCAACTGATGCACAACCGCGTCCACCACCACAGCCTTGCGCGACGCAACCCATCGGTAGGTATTTGGCGGTGGCAGATCCGCATGTGACAAGATGGTGCCATCGGTCAGGGTGACCGTGCGAGGACCGTTCGCTTTTTTCAGATACATGTTCCGGCCCTTTCCAAGCCCTGAATTTCCGCTTATGGCCACACTGGCATGCGCAGCCTTAATTCGACATGAACCCGAGGGTTGAGAGTATTTCGGATTTACCTATATTTTGCGCGATCAACCCCACCGACCGGAGACATCCCAATGGCCCTCGATGCGCCGACCCTCAATTCGCTTGGTTTCGCCAAGCCGCCGTCAGAGACCCGCGTCGTGGTGGCAATGTCGGGCGGCGTGGACAGTTCGGTTGTCGCGGCACAACTGGCGGAAGAGGGCTATGATGTCGTCGGCGTCACGCTCCAGCTTTATGATCATGGAGCGGCGTTAGCCAAGAAAGGCGCCTGCTGCGCCGGCATCGACATCCATGATGCCCGCCGCGTTGCCGAAGACATGGGATTCCCGCATTACGTGCTGGACTACGAGAATATCTTCAAGGACGCCGTAATCGACGAATTCGCCGACAGCTATCTGGCAGGCGCGACCCCTGTCCCCTGTATTCGCTGCAACGAGCGGGTGAAGTTCAAGGACCTGCTGGAAACAGCCAAAGACCTTGAGGCGGACTGCATGGCAACCGGGCATTACATCCAGCGCAAAATGGGCCAGCATGGGCCCGAATTGCACAGCGCCGAGGATGCCAATCGGGATCAGAGTTATTTTCTGTTCTCGACCACACCCGAACAACTGGCCTATCTGCGGTTTCCTTTGGGCCATTTACCCTCCAAGGACGCGACCCGCGAACTGGCTGCGCGCTATGGTCTTCAGGTGGCCGACAAACCGGACAGCCAGGACATCTGCTTTGTACCAAATGGCAATTATGCCAGCGTGATCGAGAAACTGCGCCCCGGGGCTGCCGAGGCGGGACAGATCGTGCATGCCGATGGCCGCGTGCTGGGGCAGCATAGCGGTGTCATTCACTACACCATCGGACAGCGTCGGGGATTGGGCATCGGCGGACTGGAAGAGCCGCTCTATGTGGTCAAGCTGGATGTGGATGCCAAACAGGTGATCGTTGGTCCGAAAGAGATGCTGTCCACCCGCACCATTCCGGTCCGCGAGATAAACTGGCTTGGTGACGCCCCCTTCGACAGTCAGGACGAATGGCATGTTTCGGTTAAGGTGCGCTCGACACGCCCCCCCCGTGAAGCCATCATTCGACCGCTGTCTGCGACTGAAGCCGAGGTCGAACTACTGACCCCGGAAGAAGGTGTATCGCCGGGCCAAGCCTGCGTTTTCTATCAAACAGAAGGCAGCCGCATTCTTGGTGGTGGTTGGATTTGGCGTGGCTGACGGAAAAGTATTGCGTCGCGCCCACGTATAATTCACCCTTAAGGAGAGTTACAAAAGCTTTCCCGCATGTCCGAACCCGTCAGCGCCCATATTATCTGTATTCTCCCTAAACTGGGCGCCGAAATTGGGGGTGGCAAGATCAATGCGATCTTCACCCGGATGAACCTGTTGGCAAACAAGCCCGGAACGGTGGTTACGTTGCTCAATCTGCAGCATGGCTGTAACCAAAAAATTGCCTTTGCAGACCTGATCGCTTCAGGGTTTCTTGATCCCAAAATCCGACACCAGTCGATCTGCGAGATGTGCGTCCCCGATCCGGTTAAAGAAACCAACGCCCCCGCGCTGCCAAAGTGGGATGACACGAAGACCACGTATGGAAAGAAAAAGCGGACCACGTATCTTCACACGGGCGTGCCCGTCATGCGGGACAGCCGGGACATAACGCCAGCGGGTGAATTGATCACACGGCAGTTGCTAGACCATCCCAAGCGCGACCTGCGTCTCAAATATCTGGATGATGCTTTGATCGAAAGCCGCGAAGCCTTTGGCGATGGGATCGTCGACAAGGTCGCTTATGTGAACGGTCAACCCAGGTGCCGCACACGCCGCGACAATGGTGCGTTGATCGAAATTGAAGACGTCGCATTGGGACAGACATTCGCCAACGAGATCGCTCACCACCGGGCTCTGGCCTTGCGGCATTTCCCAGAGGATACGATCGTTTTTATTGACGGTGTGACATCGGCTCACCTGTCGCGCCCGATCCTTGCACGCAAGGTCTTGTTCCTGCATGCCGACCATCGCAATGCGTCTGGCAAAATCGTGCCGCGCTCGCGTGGATTGATCGAAGCCTTTGACGGCGATGCCATTATCACCGCAACGCGGGTCCACAAAGAGCAACTGGACCGCGATCTGGATCATAAGGTGCCGATAAGTGTGATCCCGCATTATATCAACGTGACGCCGCGGTCTGACACTCCGCGCAAAGACATCTGCACCGTGTCGCGGTTGGAATTGACCGGCAAGCCGATCCATCAATGTATCGAAGCCTTCGTGCGCATCATGCATGTGATCCCCGATACCAATTACCTGATCTACGGCTCAGGCTTGGGCGAAGCGCGGCTGCAGCAATTGATCGACCACCATGATTGCGGTGACCGCGTCAAACTGATGGGCTATACACATACGCCCGCTGACGTCTTCAATAGCAGTTTGTTTTCGCTTGCCCCGACAATGACCGAGGGCTTTGGGCTGGCCTTGCTTGAAGCATTGACATGCAATTGCCCTGTAATCAGCTATGATGTCGATTTCGGACCACGCGAACTGATCAAATCCGGTGAAAATGGCGAATTGGTTCAACCGGGCGATATTGACGCCATCGCCGGCGCCATCCTCAAACTGCACGCCGCGCATGGGCGATACGCAGCGAACTGCGCAGCGTCGGTCGCAACGTATTCATTCGACAGGTACCGTGAACGCTATCACCGGTTGATCGACGATTTGATCTCCAACCGCTTCTATTTCGACCTCTCAGCGCGCGACCTGAAAAGCGAGGCGTTACGTGCTTTGGAAAAGGTTCCTGCGCAATACAAAGACCGTTTGCTGGATTTCTACATCCACCAGTGCCACCTGACCCGCGATTTGGGCGGCATGTATGACGGCTTTCACCAAAAGATCACGATGCATCCCAAAGACCAGCGCCCGATTGTCCGATGTATCTGGCTGAGCCGTCGGTTGGGACGCCACAACGAATGTCGTGCACATCTTGATCTGTTCGCACAACGCTTCCCGGACCAGCACGCGCAATTCCTCAATCGCTATCCAGATTTTATCGACCTTGTGGACGCCGTCGAAGGGTTGGCCTGAATTCTCGCCTAGAGGTTGCACTTGTCCCGCATAAAGGCGAGCGCGACTGACAGGCCATCAGGTGCAATGCCATGCGCAGTGCCTTTCATGATATGCGCGAACACGTCTTCCCAGCCGGCGTTCTGCAAGGCCTCTGCGGCCTCGGGCAAGGATTGCGGCGGCACAACATCGTCCTGATCGCCATGCACAAGCAGGATCGGAAAACGGCTGACCACTTCATCCGCAAGCAGTTCCGGTGCCAGCAGGCGTCCCGAGAACGCCACCATCCCCGCAATGGGATCTTCGCGGCGTGGAGCCACATGCAGCCCCATCATTGTGCCCTGGCTGAAGCCGAACAAGACCACCTGCTCGGGCAGCAGATCTTCGTCTACCATCAACGCATCCAGAAACGCGTTCAGGTCATCAACCGCCCGCGCCATACCGGCCATCGACTCTTCTTCGGACGACCCGTCAATCCACGGGATCGGAAACCACTGAAACCCGAACGGAGCCCCGGCACAGGCCTCTGGCGCATCGGGGGCCACAAACATCGTGTCCGGTAGATGTTCACCCAGCGGATCGGCCAGCCCCAAAAGGTCGGCCCCATTGGCCCCGTAACCATGCAGAAATACCACCGCCGAGCGGGTTTCCCCCGATACCGGTTCCTTGCGTTCGGCGTTCAACACCCGTGTCATGCGATCCCCTCTCGGTCTTTTGCCACATGGTAGTAGGCCCAGAGTGCGCGCGCCGCAACCGATCTCCACGGGCTCCATGCCTCGGCCATCTGGCGCAACAGCTTTTCCTTTGGTCGGTCGGGAAGATCGAACAGCATTCGGGCACTTTCCTGCAACGCCAGATCACCCGGTGCGAACACGTCCGCGCGCCCAAGCGAAAACATGGCATAGATCTCGGCAGTCCAGACGCCGATACCGGTCACAGCGGTTAGCGTCTTGATAACCTCGTCATTGGGCGCGTGGCGCAGCGCATCATAATCAATCCCTGCCTCGGCCAGCGCACAGGCATAGCGCGCCTTTTGACGACTGAGCCCCAGCTGCCGCAAACCGTCCTGATCATAGCCCAACACCGCATCGGGCGTGACCGCATCCGCGGCCTCCAGCTTGGCCCAGATCGCGCGGGCCGATGCGACGCTGACCTGCTGGCTGACAATCGCGCTTAGCAATTGCGCAAACCCGTCCGGTCTGCGCCGCAGCGGCAGCGGACCCGTCTGCTCCAACGCGATGGCAAACCGCGGCTCGGCTTTAGCCAGCCAATCTGCCCCTTCGGCGACACAGGCATCCGTTTCGATCAGGCGTCCAACCACAAGCTGTCCCTTATCCACGTCATCGCCGCCTCATTCGACGTCGCAACCGGCCCGGAGGGCAAACGCGGGCGCGCCACCATCACGACTGGCAGACCAAGTGCCCGTGCCGCCGCAATCTTTGGCCATCCACCCGGACCTCCTGCGTTGCGGGTCAGCACCGCGTCGATCCGAAACCTGCGCATAAGTGCTATTTCGTGGGCAACCGTAAACGGGGCAACCCCGTGCAGGTAGCGCCCGAACTTCATGGGAAACGGATCAGAGTGGGCAGTCAACTGACGCACAAGAAGGTGCGCATGCCGCACCCCGCGCAAGTCGTGCAGACCGGAGCGGCCAAGCGTCACCAAAACGCGCGTACCTGCCGGAATCACAGAGGCGGCTTCGCGGGCGGAACGCACCGAAATCCAGCGATCCTGACGTGTCGGACGCCATTCAGGCCGCGACAGTGTTGCGGCGGGTATCCCCGTTTGCGACGCAATCCGTGCCCCCAAATGCAAGGTCTCAACATCACAGGGATGCGGAGCGATCACCAAAGCCTGTGCAGACCGCATAATCTCTGAAACCAGCGCAAGGTCTGATCCGGAGCGTCCGGTCACGCGATCTTTTGCAGGCAACCAAAGACGGCCTGCGGCCCCAAACGATCAGCCAAATCTCGCGCCTCGGCCGATCCGCCAAGAATGGCAACCGACGCCGCTCTGGCCGAATTGGACCCATCAAACGCTGCCATCCGCAACTGCTCAGAATTCCACGAGGCAAAGCGCCACGCATGTGCGGACACACTTGCAGGAAATGGAATTTGGTCCTACGGCTGCTCTCATGAGCACAATTGACCACGCAACTCCCGACGACGCCACAGTAAATCGATGTGCCAAGCGCAACGTCTTTGTACTTGTGTTGGCCCAAGCCATTCTTGGCGCGCAGATGCCCATGCTGTTCACCGTTGGCGGTCTGGCTGGACAATCGCTTGCGTCAAATATCTGCTTTGCCACCTTGCCGATTTCCCTGATTGTTCTGGGATCGATGACAACGGCCACGCCAATCTCTGCTTTTATGCAGAAATTCGGGCGCCGTGCCGGGTTTGCAGTGGGCGCTATGGGCGGTGCATTGGGCGGCGCCATAGGGGCATACGGCCTGTATATCGCGTCGTTCCCGGTCTTCCTGCTAGGCAGTTTTCTGACCGGTATCTATATGTCGGCGCAGGGATTTTACCGTTTTGCCGCGGCGGATACGGCAACCGAAGAGTATCGCCCCAAGGCGATCTCTTATGTCATGGCGGGAGGTTTGGCTGCGGCAGTGATCGGACCACAATTGGTCAAGGCCACGGCGGATTGGTATGTTGTGCCCTTTCTCGGCACCTATTTCGCAGTGATCGTGCTGAACATTATCGGCTCGACGCTTTTCCTGTTTCTCGACATCCCGAAACCCAAAGCCCCCCATGCCGATGATCCCAAAGGTCGGTCACGGCTTGAATTGCTCAAGACCCCGCGTATCGCTGTGGCAATCATCTGCGCGATGGTGACCTACGCGCTGATGAACCTTGTGATGACCTCGACGCCGCTGGCCGTTGTGGGCTGTGGGTACACGGCGGGTAACGCGGCAGACATCGTATCGGCCCATGTGCTTGCCATGTTCGCGCCGTCGTTCTTTACAGGGCACCTGATCGTCCGGTTCGGCGTGGAAAAGATCGTTGCCACCGGTTTGGTCATTCTGGCGGCTGCTGGCGCGGTTGCGTTGCAAGGCGTGGATATTGCCAACTTCTATATCGCATTGATCCTGTTGGGCTTTGGCTGGAACTTTGGGTTCATTGGCGCAACCGCAATGCTGACCGCAGCGCACGAACCGCACGAACGTGGCCGCGTACAAGGCATGAACGACGTGCTGGTCTTTGGTGGTGTGACCCTGGCGTCGCTGGCGTCTGGCGGATTGCTCAACTGTTCCGGCGGCACTCCGGTCGAAGGCTGGAGCGCGGTGAACATGGCGATGGCTCCGTTCCTGATGCTGGCAGGTGGCGCTTTGATCTGGTTGATGTTGCGCCCGCGCGAAGAGACGATCTGACCACCGCGTAAGGCCACAGTTGATTTGCGGTTGGTAACGGATCGTTTACCCGCTTGCGCGATGACATATGGCAGTTTCCACCAGAATGGTGTCTGCCATGCGCTACGCGTTCCCTTTTCTTTTCATTGTCCCGCTGACTGCCGGATGCCAGCACTATGACAAAGCTGCGCATTTTGCGGCCGGGGCGGCCGTTTCACATGTTGTGACCGAGCAAACGGGCAATCCAACGGCCGGATGTCTGGCCGCAATCGGCGTGGGGCTGCTGAAAGAACTGGTCGATGATGCCGCGGATCCCGCCGATGTGTTGGCCACCGGGCTGGGATGCAGCGTCGGCTTGGCGTTCTAGACAGCTACCACCGCCCGGTCGCCGCCTGCCACATCAACCGCGCTTTTTTGGCCGCTTCAGAGGTGCCCAATGTGCCATCCGCCACGCGACGAGGATCGGATTTGGCCTGTTTGAGGATCGGAGCGGCCTGCCATGCCACTAAGGTGACCGGCCTTGCCTTTGCGGGGACGGACGCACGGGCCTTGCGAGATTTTACCAAACGGTCAAAACCCTCTGTCGCCAGTATGCGCACC
The DNA here is from genome assembly GCA_043585115.1 of Marivita sp. Taxonomy (GTDB): domain Bacteria; phylum Pseudomonadota; class Alphaproteobacteria; order Rhodobacterales; family Rhodobacteraceae; genus Marivita. Next base: position 150,208 of record CP121326.1, on the reverse strand, counting down.
GCTTCGGGGCGTCCATCGACCAAAGGCCGCCGCCCCTGCCGTTCAAGTTCTGGCACCGCCCGCAAGAACTGCGCAAGACCGGCGGCGTATCCCAGATCGGTCAACGCTTCTGGCATGCTGCCGCTCAATGCTTGCGAGGCCGCCAAAAGCAGCGATGCGGCGGTGTCTTCGATATATTTTGAAAATGCAGCCTGATCTTCAAATGGATCACGATAAACGTCCCAGAACCGCGCCTGCACCACCCGCTGCAACTGCCGTGCCGCATCCGCGTCCAGCACATGCGCCAGCGACGTCACCACCTCATGGCGCCGCACCAGACCACCACTTGCAATCTCCTCGAGCGCATCCGTCCACCATTGAAGACGCATTTCGGCAATGATGGCTTCTTTCGTCACCCACGGCGCACGAGACACTTCAACGTTGAACGCGTAAATCGGAAACAGCACCTTGCGCGCGTCCACAGGCGTGGCCATCGTCGCCGCAAAGCGGTCTGGATCGCCGCGTTCGACCAGTTGCGCACAGGCCGTCAGATCGGCGTCAAAGCTCATTGGGACGGCGTGTCCCGCACCAATTTCCACCGCACCGCATCAAGCAGCGCATCAAACGACGCGTCGATGATGTTGGCGCTGACACCAACGGTGGACCAGCGCCGCCCCTGCCCGTCTTCGCTGTCGATGATGACGCGGGTCACGGCCTCGGTGCCGCCTTGGGTGATACGCACCTTGAAATCGACCAGACGCATATCGTCGATCATCGCCTGATAGGGGCCAAGGTCTTTGGCAAGTGCCTTGGACAGCGCGTTCACCGGACCTCGGTCATTGCCAAGCTCGTCCATCGACTCGCTGACCGAAAGCTTTTTTTCGCCATCAACCTTGACCACCACGACCGCTTCGGAATGCGAGATCATCTTGTTATACTTGTTCTTGCGCCGCTCGACGGTCACACGATAGCGCTTAACCTCGAAAAACTCGGGCAATTGGCCCAACTCATCGCGAGCCAGCAGTTCAAAACTCGCCTGTGCCGTGTCGTAGGAATAGCCCTCGGCCTCGCGCGCTTTGATCCGGTCAAGGATGCGCGCCAGTGCGGGGTCTTTGTCGGGTACATCAATACCCGCCTCGGACAGGCGGCGGCGCAGGTTTGATTGTCCCGCCTGATTGGACATCGGGATCACCCGACGATTGCCGACCTGAGCCGGGTCGATATGCTCGTAGGTCGTGGGATCCTTGAGGATCGCGCTGGCATGCAGCCCCGCCTTATGGGCAAAGGCCGAAGAGCCGACATACGCCGCTTGCTTCAGTGGCACGCGGTTGAGAATTTCATCCAGCATCCGGCTGACTTGGGTCATGCCTTCCAATGCCTCATGGCTTACACCGGTGTCATAGGTGCTGGCATATGGTTCCTTGAGCAGCAGCGTCGGGATCAGGGCCGTCAGGTTCGCATTGCCGCAGCGTTCGCCCAGCCCGTTCAGCGTGCCCTGAATCTGGCGCGCACCGGCATCGACAGCCGCGAGTGCCGCGGCCACGGCCATTTCAGTGTCGTTATGGGTGTGAATCCCGACATGGGTGCCGGGAATACCCGAAGCGATCACGGCCTTGGTGATTGCCTCTACTTCCGACGGCAACGCGCCACCATTGGTGTCGCACAAGACGACCCAGCGCGCACCGGCATCAAATGCAGCCTTCAGGCATGTCAGCGCGTAATCGGGATTGGCCTTGTAGCCGTCAAAGAAATGTTCGGCATCAAACAGCGCCTCGCGGCCCTGTCCGACAATATGCGCAACCGAGGCACGGATGTTTTCGACGTTTTCCTCAAGGGTGATGCCAAGGGCAGCGGTGACGTGAAAATCATGGGTTTTCCCAACAAGACAAACCGCTTGCGTGCCGGCGTTCATCACAGCGGCCAGTACATCGTCATTCTCGGCCGACCGTCCGGCCCGTTTGGTCATGCCAAAGGCCGTCACGGTGGCTTTGGTGTGGCCGACCTCTTCGAAAAAGGCGCTGTCTGTAGGGTTTGCGCCGGGCCAACCACCTTCGATGTAGTCAATCCCAAGCGCGTCAAGTGCCTCGACAATGCGGTGCTTCTCGGGTGTCGAGAATTGCACACCCTGCGTCTGCTGCCCATCGCGCAGCGTGGTGTCATAGAGGGACAAGCGGGTTTTGGTCATTGCGAGTTCCCGTGATCAGAGGGCAGCCCCCGGCCGCGGGCGGGGGAGAAGCCCCCGCCCATGGGGGCGGTCGGGGGCTGCCCGGCGTGCCGCCGGGCTGAGTGCCAAATCATTGACATCACAGCAAGGCTTTCAGTTTTTCTACGTCGAAGTCCGGACCTAACTCGTAGGTGTAACTGTCTTTGCCTTCCTGCAAACTTACCCCTGCCGCCATTAAGCCATCTCTAATCTGATCAGCTTTTTCGTAAGCTTTTAGAGACCTTAATTGATAGCGTTCGCTCACCAAGCGTTCGATCATCATTTTGATGTTTCCATCTTGCGGTTGGACCTTTGATGTCCAACCTGACATGTCCTCTGTTAGCAAACCAAGAAACTGTGCCGACTTTTTAAGCTTCGCACGCATTTCATCCTTAAAGTCGAACGAGTTTGCAGCAAGCCAATGAAGTTGGGTAATTGCCTGCGGTGTATTCAGATCGTCCATAATTGCGGCAACAACAGATGACTCGATTTCCGGCGCTGCCTCGACCCCATCCGTCAGCGCCCGCCACTTGCGCAGCGTCGCTTCGGCCTCCTCGCGCTTCTTCTCGGTCCAATCCATCGGCTTGCGGTAATGCGTGGACAGGAACACGAAGCGGATTACTTCGCCGGGCACACCCTGATCCAGCAGATCCCGAATGGTGAAGAAATTGCCCAGTGACTTGGACATCTTCTTGCCTTCGACCTGCAACATCTCGTTGTGCAGCCAGTACCGCGCAAAGCCGTGGCCCGCGCATTTGGACTGCGCGATCTCGTTCTCGTGGTGCGGGAACATCAAGTCGTTGCCGCCGCCGTGAATGTCGAACTGATCCCCAAGCAGGTCATAGGCCATGGCCGAGCATTCGATATGCCAGCCGGGGCGGCCCCGACCCCACGGGCTGTCCCAACCGGGAAGGTCGTCCGAGGACGGCTTCCACATGACGAAATCCATCGGGTTTCGCTTGTAGGGGGCCACTTCGACCCGCGCACCTGCAATCATGTCATCGACAGAGCGACCTGACAATGTGCCGTAGCCCTCTTTCCAGGAATCGACGGCAAAGAGCACATGGCCCTCAGCCTCATAGGCGTGACCTTTTGCGATCAGATCTTCGATCATCGCGACCATCTCGGCGATATAGGCCGTGGCGCGCGGCATGGCTTTGTCATGATCTGCGCCGCGAATTGAGGGCTGCAACGCGCCAATCGCTGCCATGTCTTCGAGGTACCATGCCGTTGTCTCGGCGGTGATGTCGCCAATGCTGCGGCCGGATTCAGCCGCGCGGGCATTAATCTTGTCGTCCACGTCGGTGAAGTTGCGCACATAGGTGACGTGATCGGGTCCGTAGACATGGCGCAACAGCCGGTAGAGCACGTCAAACACGATCACCGGCCGCGCATTGCCGATATGGGCGCGGTCATAGACGGTCGGCCCACAGACATACATGCGCACGTTTTGCGGATCGAGAGGCGTGAATTCCTCTTTGGTGCGTGTGGCGGTGTTTGTCAGCCAGATGGTCATGGATGCTCCTCGCGGGCCGGGACTGCGGCGGGAGTAGCAACTTCACTTCGTGATTGGAATAGAAGACCGGCCCGCCAATTGGATTAGCAGGTAATGCAGCAGATCTTTGTTGCAAAACGGGTCATGGCTGCAGGTATTCAGGCTTTTGCCCGTCTGGTCAAGGATTTTGCATCCCTGCCTTTTGCGAATGGCTGAATGGTCGTCTCTTCGATCTGGACTTTCAGGCACTGGCTCTGGCAGGTGTTGGACAAACCAGTCGGAGCCCCTCATGCCAGCCTTGTCACAGCGCATTACCACCCTCAACGGGGACGGATCAGACGGATGGGATGTGTTCTACCGCGCCCGCGCCATGGCAGAGGCCGGTCAGGACGTGATCGAGCTGACCATCGGTGAGCATGATATCGGCACAGACCCCACCATACTGCGCGCCATGTATGACAGTGCGATGGGCGGCCACACCGGTTATGCGCTAGTGCCCGGGATCAGTGCCTTGCGCGACGAGGTCGCGGCGCGTGTCGCGGCACAATCCGGCGTGGCAACGCGCCGCGAGAATGTGTTGATCACCCCCGGTGGACAGGCGGGCTTGTTCGCAGCGCATATGGCTGTCTGCGGCCCGGGCGACGTGGCGCTGATCGTCGATCCCTACTACGCCACCTACCCCGGCGTTGCACGGTCGGCAAGTGCAGTACCCCGAATGGTGCCCACACGGTCATCCAACGGGTTTCTGCCGGATCGCGACACGCTTGAGGCCGCGTGTGACGGGGCTGCATCTTTGCTGATCAACACGCCGAACAATCCGACCGGAGCCGTCTATCCTCGTGAAACCCTTGAGATGATCGAAGACGTGGTCACTGCCAAAGACATGTGGCTCATTTCCGACGAGGTATATGACAGCCAGGTGTGGGACGGCGTTCATCTCAGCCCCCGCGCCCTGCCCGGTATGGCCGAGCGCACGCTGGTGATCGGCTCCATGTCCAAAAGCCATGCCATGACCGGAAGCCGCATCGGCTGGATCGTTGGCCCCGAGCCGGCCATCGACAGCCTCGTCGATCTCGCGACCAACACCACGTATGGCGTCCCCGGATACATTCAGGACGCGGCCCTGTTCGGGTTGCAGGCGGGATCAGAGCTCGAGGCGCAGGTGGCTGCCCCGTTCCTGCGCCGTCGGGCGATTGCAGAGCGCGTTCTTGCCAGCCAGCAAACCGTTCGGATGATCCCGGCACAAGGCGCGATGTATGTGATGCTGGATGTGCGCGCCACAGGTCTGTCCGGCGAGGCATTTGCCAATGCGCTTTTGGATGCAGAGCGGATCGCGGTGATGCCCGGCGAAAGCTTTGGTGCATCTGCGGCGGGTCATTTGCGCGTCGCGATGACGGTGGATGACGCGCGATTCGAGGCCGCGCTTCGCACGTTGTGCGACTTTGCCGACAGATGCGCGGCCAAGGCGGTATGACAGAGCCGGTTTCGTCTATTCGCAACCTCGGGCCCGCCATGGACGCGGCCTGTGCCAAGGCAGGCATAGCGTCGGCAGAAGCGTTGCGCGATCTCGGACCGGATGAAGCCTACCGGCGGTTGCTGCTTTCGGGCATGCGGCCGCATTTCATCGGCTATTATGTGTTGGTGATGGGCTTGCAGGGACGCCCGTGGAACGATTGCAAAGGCACCGAGAAGGCCGCGCTGAGAGTACGCTTTGACGCGATCAAAGCCGACGTGGAAGGACGTGCCGACGCGGTGCCGTCCGGTATCGAGCAGGTTCTCAACGAGATCGGTGTCGTTGAAAGGAAATAAGCCGGACCAAGGCCCGGCTTACATCTCTGTCAGGTCCGAAACTGAGGCTTAGCCAACCAGTTCGAGGCCCGAGAAGAAAAAAGCGATTTCTTCTGCTGCGGTTTCCGGAGCGTCGGAGCCGTGAACCGAGTTCTCACCCACGGATTCAGCAAATTCGGCACGGATGGTGCCGGGTGCTGCGTCTGCCGGGTTGGTGGCGCCCATGACTTCACGGTTTTTCGCGATTGCGCCTTCGCCTTCAAGAACCTGAACGACAACCGGCTCGGACGCCATGAATTCGCACAGTTCGTCATAGAACGGACGCTCGGCATGCACGGCGTAGAACTGGCCTGCCTGTGCCTTGGTCAGGTGGATACGCTTTTGCGCGACAATGCGCAGGCCGGCCTCTTCGAACTTGGCGTTGATCTTGCCAGTCAGGTTGCGGCGTGTTGCGTCGGGTTTGATGATCGAGAAGGTACGTTCGAGGGCCATTGGGTCGCTCCGTGGTTTGAGTTAGAGATTGGTGCGCCCGTTAGCATGGGGTTTTGGCGTTGGAAAGCCCCTGACGGGTGTCGCAGACGCTCTGCCCCTGCACCCCTGAGGTATTTTTGAGCCAAAGATGCCATGAGCGCTGGTGTGTGGCCTTGGGCATTGTTAAAGGCGCGTCATGTTAAAAATTGAAGATATCACCTACGCGGTAGACGGACGCCCCTTGTTCGAGGGCGCAAGCGCGGTCATTCCCGATGGCCATAAGGTTGGTCTTGTTGGGCCCAACGGCGCGGGCAAGACCACCCTGTTCCGCATCATCCGTGGCGAACTGGCGTTGGAAGGCGGGGCAATTTCGGTGCCGCGCGGGGCGCGGGTTGGCGGGGTCAGCCAAGAGGTGCCCGGCTCAGAGGTGTCATTGCTGGACACGGTGTTGGCCGCCGATACAGAGCGCGCCGCACTGATGGCAGAAGCCGAGACCGCAACGGACGGAGCACGCATTGCCGAAGTGCAAACGCGGCTTGCCGATATCGACGCATGGTCGGCAGAGGCGCGTGCTGCATCGATCCTCAAGGGTTTGGGGTTTGATGATGCCGAGCAATTGATGCCATGTTCCGCTTTCTCGGGCGGTTGGCGTATGCGCGTGGCGCTTGCAGGGGTGCTGTTTTCGCAGCCCGATTTGCTGCTGCTGGATGAACCGACCAACTATCTTGATCTTGAAGGCGCATTGTGGCTGGAAAGCTACCTCGCGAAATATCCCTATACGGTGATTGTGATCAGCCACGATCGCGGGCTTTTGAACCGTGCCGTGGGGGCGATCCTGCATCTCGAAGAACGCAAGCTGACCTATTACCAAGGGCCTTACGATCAGTTTGCCCGCCAACGGGCCGAACGCCGCGCCCAAGCAGCCGCAGTGGCCAAGAAACAGCAGGCCCGCGTCGCGCATTTGCAGTCCTTTGTGGACCGGTTCCGCGCCAAGGCCAGCAAGGCCAAACAGGCGCAATCGCGGCTCAAGATGATCGAACGCATGGATATGGTCACCGCGCCCGAGGAAATCGCCAAGCGCGTCTTTACCTTCCCGCAGCCTGACGAATTGTCGCCACCGATCATCCGTGTGGAAAACGGCGTCACCGGCTATGGCGAAACCGAAGTCTTACGCAAACTGGACCTGCGGATCGATCAGGACGACCGCATCGCGCTTCTGGGCAAAAACGGTCAGGGCAAATCCACGCTGGCCAAGTTGCTATCCGACCGTTTGCCTTTGATGGCTGGTCGGATCACGCGTTCTTCAAAGCTGCGTATCGGTTTCTTTGCGCAGCACCAGGTGGACGAGTTGCATGTCGATGAGACCCCGCTGGATCATCTGCGCAGCGCCCGCCCCAACGAGATGCCAACCCGGCACCGGGCTAGATTGGCTGGGTTCGGGCTGATGGCCGCCCAAGCCGAAACCGTTGTCGGCAAATTGTCCGGCGGGCAAAAGGCACGGCTTTCGCTGCTGCTGGCGACGCTTGATGCCCCGCATCTGCTGATCCTCGACGAACCGACCAACCACCTTGATATCGAAAGTCGTGAAGCCTTGGTCGAAGCCCTGACCGCCTATTCGGGTGCTGTGATCCTTGTCAGCCACGACATGCATCTGTTGTCGATGGTGGCGGACCGGCTGTGGCTTGTCAAAGATGGCAATGTGAAACCCTACGAGGATGATCTGGACGATTACCGCGCAATGCTCTTGGCCTCGGACAAACCGGCGAAGGCCGACAAGCCAAAACCGGCGCGCCCCGCCCGGCCTGATCGGGACACGATGCTGGCGCTCAAGGCAGAGGTGCGCAAATGCGAGGCGCGCGTTGCCAAGATTGAAGAGATGCGCGAAACGCTGGCCAAGAAACTTGCGGACCCTGCGCTTTACGAAACTGCGCGCAAGGGCGAGTTGGAAACCTGGAACAAGAAATACGCAGAAGTGATGGATGGGCTGCATCGGGCCGAAGCTCTTTGGGAAGCCGCGTTGGAAAAGCTGGAAACTGCCGAAAGCGCATAGTGACCATCATGCCGCTGACAAAACTTGCGCGAAACCTGTGAACATGATTGAGCAAACGGCATGGACACCGCTTTTCTGATCTCTGCCTTTGTGACGCTGTTCGTCGTCATCGATCCAATCGGCTTGACACCGGTCTTTATCGCCTTGACCCCCGGTATGTCGGTGCAGCAACGCCGTGCCATTGCGCTCCGAGCCACGGTGATCGCAGCCGGAATTTTGTGCCTGTTTGCATTTTTCGGGGAACAGGTCTTGGGCTTTATCGGGATATCCATGCCCGCGTTTCGCATTGCTGGCGGTATCCTGTTGTTCCTGACCGCGTTGGACATGTTGTTCGAGCGGCGCACCAAACGGCGCGAGGACAAGGCCGATGTCGATGATGCGCCCGATCCATCTGTATTTCCGATTGCCATACCGTTGATTGCGGGTCCGGGGGCGATTGCGTCGATCATTCTTTTGGTCGGCCAGACCGACGGCGCATTGGGTATGGCCTCGGTCTTGGGCGTTATGCTCTGCGTGTTGGTGATGGTGCTACTGTTGTTCCTGAGCGCGTCCCTGATCGAACGGGCATTGGGCAAAACCGGCATTGTCGTAGTGACGCGGCTTTTGGGGATGCTGTTGGCCGCCTTGTCGGTTCAGTTTGTTCTGGATGGCATTCGCGGTTTTGGGCTTGCCTTGGGCGGCTGACCCCCGCCCCGCTCCACCCTACACAAGCCGGGTCTGCAGCCCTACATAAGGTACAGGGACCACGAGGGGTTGGAGCGACGATGACCGGAACGGATTATGGCAATCTGGCCTATCTGGTGCTGCTGGGCGCAGTGCTGGTGTTTTGGTTTCTCATTCAAAACCGCCAAAGCCTGAACAAGACATTACAGCATGGCGCTGTCTGGGGATTGATCTTTGTAGGAGCCGTTGCTGCAGTTGGCCTTTGGGGCGACATCCGCCAGACTGTGCAGCCGCAACAGCTTGTTATGGAGGACGCCGGACGGATCGAAGTGCCGCGTGGTCCGGATGGGCATTACTACCTGACGCTTGAAATCAACGATGCGCCGATCCGGTTCGTCGTGGATACAGGGGCCACCAGCATGGTACTGACCAAGGCAGATGCGGAACGCGTCGGGTTGAACGAAAACGATGTGATCTTCTATTCCGAAGCCATGACCGCCAATGGCCTGGTACGCACAGCGCCCGTTCGCTTGAAAGATGTGGCCTTGGGCCCCTTCCACGACCGCGATGTGCGTGCGTTCGTAAACGAAGGTGAGATGACCAAGTCTCTTTTGGGTATGGAATATCTCAATCGGTTTGCCCGGCTGGAAATCAACAATGGTCGCCTGATACTGGAGCGATAGCACCCCGCTGTTTCTGGGGGGTTGGCTGCCGTAGAAGCATGAGCTACGGTTCCCCCATCCTGACGAAGAGTTTCCTATGCGCCACTCGCTGCCATTAGCGCCGCAGTTCTATGTAACAGCGCCACAGCCCTGCCCGTACCTTCCGGGTCGGATGGAGCGTAAGCTGTTTACGGCGTTGCAGGGGGATTCTGCGGATAAATTGAACAACAGCCTGTCCAAACAAGGCTTCCGGCGATCCCAGAACGTGCTCTATCGCCCCTCCTGTTCGGATTGTTCCGCCTGCCTGTCGGCACGAATTTCGGTGGATGCGTTCCGCGCATCGCGTAGCCAGAAGCGCACGATCAAGCGCAATGCGCACCTGCATCGTCATGCAACAAGCGCATGGGCAACCGAAGATCAGTACAGTCTGTTCCGTACGTATCTCGATGCGCGCCATGCGGATGGGGGCATGGCAGATATGGACGTGTTCGATTTCGCCGCGATGGTCGAGGAAACGCCAATCCGCTCGCGGGTCATTGAATACACCGACACGGATACGCGGCGACTTCAAGCTGTCTGCCTGACCGATGTGCTCGATGATGGGCTGAGCATGGTCTATTCCTTTTATTCACCCGATGTGCCGGCCCAGAGCCTTGGAACCTACATGATCCTCGACCATATTGAGATCGCGCGCGAAGCAGGTCTGCCGTATGTGTATCTGGGGTACTGGGTGCCGGGCAGCGCGAAAATGGGGTACAAATCCTCGTTCTCGGGCCTTGAGCTGTACCGTCATGGCGCGTGGGAGCCGTTCCGCAAGCCTGACAGCTATTCGGCAGACACCCATCCGATGTCCACCGATCCGATTGCCGAACAGGTCGCCAACATCTCGCTGCCAGACCTCCGGGCGTAGACCCCGTTCTCCGCGTCTGGGCTTTATGCCGCCCAGATTTCACCCCGCCATCCATCCCACTTATTTAACGCCCCCGACCCGGAGAAGGGAACGAATACGCACGACCGTACGTTGCACCTGCGACACTCAGAACAGGAGCATAGTAATGTCGGAACAAGATAAATTCGTAATGCCGATCGCCAAGATGGCGCGCAGTAATGATAAATTTCGCGATGTGGTCTGGACCGGAGACAATTCGCAACTGGTGCTGATGGCCATTCCGGAAGGTGGCGAGATCGGTGGCGAAACACACGAAGGCCACGACCAGTTGCTGTATTTCGTCGACGGAATGGGGAAAGCCAAAATCGGAGACACCGAGATGGACGTATCCGCCGGTGATGTGGCGATTGTTCCTTCGGGTAAGTTCCACAACTTCAAGAACACGGGCACCGGCATGATGCGCCTCTACACCACCTATTCACCGCCCGAGCATGAGCCGGGTACAGAGCATGACACCAAGGCGGATGCAGAGGCCGATCCGAACGAAGATTGACCCCTGTTCGTCATAAAAAAGGCCGCTCGGATGAGCGGCCTTTTTTAATATATGTCAGACGATCAGTTCTGGATCAGGTCCGGCAGGATCGTAACGATCCCCGGGAAGAACCAGAGCAAGGCCAGCCCCAATACCTGAATTCCGACAAAGGGCATGACACCGCGATAGATATGCCCGGTCGTGACCTCTTTCGGCGCTACGCCACGAAGATAGAACAGCGCAAACCCAAAAGGTGGAGTCAGGAACGATGTCTGCAGGTTGATCGCAATCATGATCGTCACCCATGCCGGGTCAAGCGTGCCGCCGTAGATCACCGGACCAACAATGGGAACCACGATGTAGATGATCTCGAGGAAATCGAGAACAAAACCCAGAACGAATAGGATCAACATGACAACCAGGAACACGATGGTTTCATTGTCGAACGACCGAAGGAACTGTTGAATATAGTGTTCGCCCCCGAAGGAGATCAGAACGAGGTTCAGCAGCTGTGACCCGATCAGAATGGTAAAGACCATCGACGTCACTTTGGCGGTTTCGCGCACCACAGGGCCAAGGATGTTCGTTCTGAACAGCACCCAGCAGCTATAGAGCAAACCAAAGAATGCAAAGTGATACGCGATCTGAGCCAGCACATAGGCTACCCAGTCTTCGAACGGAATACTGTCGCGGGTGATGCGAAGGTCAAAGTTCACACCCAACAAGATCATGATGACCAAGGCCAGAGAGGCCCAAATCACAATCTTGGCGGCTCCCTGCTCTTCTTTGAGCTTTCGATAAGCAGCCAACATGATTGCGCCGGCAGCCCCCAAAGCGGCCGCAGGTGTTGGATTGGTGATACCACCCAAGATCGATCCGAGAACGGCAACAATCAGAACCAGTGGAGGGAAGACCACACGCAAAAGTTCGTTCTGCGACAAGCGTCCCATCGCAATCGTGACACCGTACATCGTCATGATCATCGGTATTGCCAAGATCAAGAACGTCGCCCCGGCTCCGGTCAGCGGTGAGATGAACATCACATCAAACAGGAAAGCGAGCACAACACCAAGGCCACCAACGATCAACGGAAGCGGCACCGATGACGGCGACACCCCACGCGCGAGGATCAGGATCAGCCCTAGCAACGTGAAGACGGTCGCAACACCCGCACCGATCGGAGCCACGTTGTCACGCGCTTCGATCAGGGCTGCTGCCCGCTCTTCTTCGGTCAGCTCAACAACCTCGCCAGTGTCGCCCGCTTCGGTCATTGCTGCGCGTTGTGCGACAGCCTCGTCCCATTGCTCTTGGCCGTGAAGCTCGATCATCGCCGCCTGACACTGCTCTGACACATTGGTCCGCAGGCTCGGGCCATCTGCACGTTCTGCATAGTCCGAAACAGAAATCGTTTGGTTGCCGATCACGCCTGCGCTGAAGCCGATGACAATCGCGGCGATCAGACCAAGTGGCGCGGCGAGATACCAAGTCAGGGCTTCGTTGCGCGTGACAACTTCACCCGCTTCGCCAGCCATCTGCACCGGAGGCGCACTGGCGGGTCGTAAAAGTGCAAAGCCGAACGCATAAAGGCCATAGAGGAACGCAAGGAAAAGACCCGGCAACAACGCTGCCTGGAACAATGTCCCGACGGACAGAACCGCCGGCGCACCAAGGAAGGTCAGCGCATCGCCACAGCCCGCAAGCTGAGCGCGGGTTTCCTGCCCCGTGGCATAGAGGTCACCGACAAGCGTACCGAGCAGAACGATCACGATCGATGGCGGGATGATCTGGCCCAACGTGCCCGACGCCGCAATTACACCGGTTGCCAGTTCTGGCGAGTAGTTGTTGCGCAACATCGTTGGAAGCGCGAGCAGGCCCATGGTTACGACGGTTGCACCAACAATACCCGTGGACGCCGCAAGAAACGCGCCCACGATTACGATCGACACAGCCAGACCACCCGGCAGCGGGCCGAAAAACCCGCGCCATTGATGTCAGCAGGTCTTCGGCAATGCGCGACCGCTCCAGTGTAATGCCCATCATGACGAACATGAGAACGGCCAACAGCGTTTCGATGGATTGGCCCGCAATAACGCGTTCGTTGATCCGGTTCACAATGAACGAGATGTTGCGTTCCATTGCCTGTTCCCAACCACCCGGGAACACCGGTTCTTCGATACGCGGTAAGTCTGGGTATCGGAACACGGATATGGCGTCTCGGGCGATGCCTTCTGCGACCAAGGCCGCGAATTCAGGTGAGCCTTTGTCGATGGCTTGGTGGATCAGCAAACCCGCCGAGTCCAAGGCTGCGATGATGGCAAAGGAAATGACACCAGCCCCCGCGATGGCAAACGCCACCGGAAAGCCTGTCATGATCCCGGCAAAGAGGGTCAGGAATACAATGAGGATTCCGACCTCGACTCCGTCCAGTCCGAAAAGCATGTTATGCGGCCCCCCCGCTGCGCGCCGTTAGAGGCGTCGTTGTCTGTTGGTATGTCATCATCGGTTCAGGTCGATCCGCTGTGAATCGCATGCTCGATCTCTTCGGCTTCGCTCGCGAAACCGTCCCGATCAAGATATTTGCCTTCGCTTTCCTCGCCTTCGATGAATTCCAGCAACGAGCGCCAGAAGAACGTTATGGCGTGAAGGAAGGTCAGGACACAGAATAAGACGATGAGAATTTTGAAGAGGAAATAGGCATCAAAGCCATTTGGGCTGAAGCCGATGGTTTCGACGTTCCAGCGGAAGATGCGCGACTGCATGAACATGCGGTCCAGATCGCTTGTCGCGGTCACCGCAGGCGTCATCAGGTGGCGCCACATGAAGAACCATGCATAGAGATAGGTGATGGTGACAGCGGGCAGCATAAAGAACATGCAACCGAACATGTCGATCACCCGCTTGGTGCCGTACTTCACTTTCGAGTAGAACAGGTCAACGCGCACATGACCGCCCTGAACAAACGTGTATGTCACGCACAGCGCGACAACGATTGCATTGTAAAGCTTAAGCTCTTCGCCCCACCAGCTCAGGTCTTTGGCAAAGGCCGTTCCAAGCGGTCCGATTTCGATTTCAGCGACGCGGAAAATGCGTTGCAGGAATACGATCATCACTTGCTGTAGCACCATCAGCAATCCGGCCCATGCCGCAATCCGGCCGATCCCGTTCGCCATGCCCTCAAGGCCGCGCACACAGCCCCAGAGTAGCTCGCGCTTCCAGGCCAGGCCGAGCGCGGTGATAACAAGGAATGTGGTGAACACCACAAAAAACAGTTCGACGGATGCACCGTAGTAGATAAAGCGCATCACCGATTGAGGATCTGACCAGTTCAGCCAAGACCCCGGATTAAACACCGCCATCAACAGATGGTATGGAGCCATTACAATGTTTTGAAGCACCCACAGGATGAAATCAACCATACCATGCCCCCCTTAATTACCCCGTTCCCGAGGCGTCACAGTGATTGGTAAGCGGCGAAAAGCCCCGCCCGGACCAAGGGTCTGGGCGGGGCCAATACGAAGCAGAGATTAACCTGCGTTCACACGGTTACGCTGACGCATGTATTCGCCATCCGCGATCTCGTACCAGTCAGCCGATTCCTGCATGGATGCAAAGTAGCTGTTGGCGATTTCCGCATAGATCTCGTCGCCCATGTTCTCTTCACGGACTTCAGCAGAGGCGCGACCATATGCGTCCCAAACATCATCCGGGAACTGGCGAACCTGAACGCCTTCACCCTGCAGACGCGCGAGTGCGGCACCGTTTTCGGCCAGCGACAGCGCGGTGTTCTGCGCGTGTGCGGCTTGTGCGGCAACGTTGACGATCTGCTTGTGCTGATCCGACAGGCTTTCCCAGATTTCGAGGTTGAAACCAAGGCAAAGCGCCGAACCCGGCTCGTGGAAGCCAGCAGCGTAGTAGGTTTTTGTGACTTCCTGGAAGCCCATGCGTTCGTCGGCATACGGACCAATCCATTCGGCACCGTCGATCTGACCGGACGCGAGCGCCTGATAGATTTCGCCGCCAGGAATGTTCTGCACGGATGCGCCGAGGCGACCCAGCACCTGACCACCCTGACCCGGCATACGGAAACGCAGACCCTGCAGGTCTTCGACCGAGCTGATCTCTGTGTTGAACCAGCCGCCCGGCTGCATCGCGGTCATGCCGCACATGATCGGCTTGATGTTGAACAGCGACGACAGGTTGTCGTGCAGGGCCTGACCATCGCGACGGTAGTACCAGTTTGCCATTTCCTGCGCTGTCATGCCGAAGGGCACGGATGTGAAGAATGCAAAGGCCGGGTGCTGGTTGAGGAAGTAGTACTCAGCCGAGTGATACACGTCCGCCTGACCCGAGGATACAGCGTCGAACACTTCGAACGCGCCCACGAGAGAGCCTGCCGGCATTTTGTTGAACGACAAAGCGCCGTCCGTCATTGCTGTGATATAGTCGATTGCAAGCTGAGCCGCGTCATCGAAAATAGCAAAGCCGTCCGGAACGGATGTCACCATTGTCAGTGTACGATTGCCCTGCGCGTATGCCGGTGCAGCCAGTGTGGTTGCTGCTGCGGCCCCTGCGCCAACAGTAGACGTCCGCAAGAATGAACGACGATCCATGTATTTCCTCCCCTGAGTTTTGGATGCACAAAAACAGCCAGTCCGCTGTTTGCGCGGATCATTTAGTGGGGGGGACGGTACTCAGAAACAATTTTGATTGCAAATGATAAACTGCGCTAACAATTGTATAAATTTTAAGCAAAACTTGACAGAATTCTTTCGTTTTTCTGAGGCTTATCTTTTTGACTAAAATTGTCTTGATCAAGCAAGCTCGCGCTTTACCTAGAAGGTGTTTTGGCAGTGTCTGGTGAGTTTCAGAAGCATAATTTGCAACACGGGCGACATCGACTTGCTCTTTCTTGTTGCTCTTACGCCGACGCACCCGACTTGCCCTGAATTGGCGTCGAAGCGGTCCCGCACGCTTTGATAACAAAAATGACCGGCACGACAGGTGCGCGCACGACAACCAGCCCAAGCTCAGGTGGGACAGCCGAACCGGCATCAGAAAGCCGGAGCGCCGATGGTTCGCTGACGTGGCCTCCCATCAGATGTGCAACAACGATGAGTGCAGCCAAGATACCTGCATGGCAGGTTGTAAAGGCCCCTGCTCTAAAACCACGTCTTCCCAACACATCTGCCTCCATTAGTCGCCATGAGTAAACTGATCGGTTTAGCTTACCGGGCCAACACCCTCACAATCAATTCACATCTCCGCGCGCTTACGCACAGTAACTGCGCCTTTTGTGGCGTGAATCGGCAGAAAAGCGCAGACGGTGCGCATTGATTTTACAGAAATTTCAACAGCGCCAGCAATCGCCGCAATAAATGACAAGAAATTTGGCCTTTCGGGTACTTTTTTCTTTGTTTTCGATGTTGACGCCCCCGATACATCGCCATAATGTCCCGCCACGCGAAAAGGAGCCATCATGGCATACGTCCTAGTCATTGTAGAGAAAGTGCGCATGGGCCGGTAACGGAACCAGATTAGTCCCCATGCGCCCCCGACTGAAAAGCGGGGGTTTTTTTTCGCGTAACGAACGGAAGTGTCTGTAAACGGAGCAAAGCGATGACACGTCAAATGACCGGAGCGAAAATGGTGGTTCAAGCCCTGAAGGATCAGGGTGTGGACACAGTATTCGGATATCCCGGTGGCGCTGTGCTACCGATTTATGACGAAATTTTTCAACAAAATGGCATTCGCCATTACCTTGTGCGTCACGAGCAAGGTGCCGTGCATGCCGCCGAAGGCTATGCACGCGCAACCGGAAAACCCGGTGTCGTTCTTGTGACATCCGGCCCCGGTGCGACCAACGCGGTCACTGGCCTGACCGATGCGTTGATGGACAGCATTCCGCTTGTTGTTCTCACCGGGCAGGTTCCGACATTCATGATCGGCTCTGACGCATTTCAGGAAGCCGACACCGTTGGCATCACCCGCCCCTGCACCAAACACAACTGGCTGGTGAAAGACACCGATAACCTGTCGGGTGTGCTGCACGAGGCGTTCCACGTCGCCACAACAGGCCGCCCAGGCCCTGTTCTTGTGGACATTCCAAAGGACGTGCAATTCGCCACTGGCACATACACAGAAAAAACCAAGGCAAAGGTCAGCCATTACCAGCCGCAGGTCAAAGGCGACATGGAGACCATCACGCAGCTTGTCGAAGCGCTGGAGACCGCAGAACGTCCGGTGTTCTACACTGGTGGCGGTGTTATCAATTCCGGCCCCGGTGCAAGCCAGCTTTTGCGGGAACTGGTTGACGCAACCGGCATTCCGATCACCTCAACCCTGATGGGTCTGGGCTGCTACCCCGCATCCGGCAAGCATTGGCTGGGCATGTTGGGCATGCATGGACTTTACGAGGCAAACCTTGCGATGCACGGCTGTGACCTGATGATCAACATCGGTGCCCGTTTTGACGACCGGATCACAGGACGACTGGATGCCTTCAGCCCCAAGTCGCGCAAAGCGCATATCGATATCGACCCCAGCTCGATCAACAAGGTGATCCGGGTGGATATGCCGATCATCGGCGATGTGGGGCATGTGCTTGAAGACATCCTGAAGGTCTGGAAAGCCCGCGGCCGCAAGGTCAACAAGGAAGGCTTGCAGAAGTGGTGGCACCAGATCGAAGAATGGCGCGCTGTGGATTGCCTGAAATACAAGCCGTCAGGCAAAGCCATCCGGCCGCAATACGCGCTTGACCGGCTGGAACAGCTGACCAAGGGACGGGACCGGTATATCACGACCGAAGTGGGCCAGCACCAGATGTGGGCTGCGCAGTATCTGGGGTTCGAGGATCCGAACCGCTGGATGACATCAGGTGGACTGGGCACGATGGGCTATGGCACGCCGGCCTCGATCGGCGTTCAGGTGGCGCACCCGGATGCGTTGGTCATCAATGTGGCCGGCGAGGCGTCGTGGCTGATGAACATGCAAGAGATGGGGACAGCGGTGCAATATCGCCTTCCTGTCAAACAGTTCATCCTGAACAATGAACGCCTTGGCATGGTCCGGCAGTGGCAGGAATTGCTGCACGGTGAACGCTATTCGCAGTCATGGTCGGAAGCGCTTCCTGACTTTGTAAAGCTTGCCGAAGCATTCGGATGCAAGGGCATTCTATGTCAGGATCCAGCCGATCTTGATGACGCCATCATGGAAATGCTGGATTATGACGGGCCGGTGATTTTCGATTGTCTGGTGGAAAAGCACGAGAATTGCTTCCCGATGATCCCGTCGGGCGAGCCACACAACAAGATGCTTTTGGGAGAAGCGAACACCAAGGATGCCATCGGCAACAAAGGCGCGGTGATGGTGTAAGCATCGCACCGGGCACACCCGGTCCGATCCGTGGGGGGCCAGCCCCCCACACCCCCCGGCATATTTGAAAAGAGAAGAAGACCATGTCTCCATTGAAAATCAAAAAAGGCTCGAACAAGCATTCGGCCTACAACCTACGCCCGACATTTTCCGATGTGCAGGAAACACATACTCTTGCCGTCCTGGTGGACAACGAACCGGGTGTGTTGGCGCGGGTGATCGGTCTCTTTTCGGGGCGTGGCTACAATATCGACAGCCTGACCGTCGCCGAGGTGGATCATGCCGGACATACCAGCCGTATCACCATTGTGACGACTGGCACGCCGCAGGTGATCGAGCAGATCAAAGCACAGCTGGGCCGTATCGTACCTGTACATGAGGTGCATGACCTCACGGTCGAAGGCGGGTCGGTTGAGCGGGAGCTGGCTCTGATCAAGGTCGAAGGATCCGGCGACAAGCGCGTCGAAGCGCTGCGCCTTGCAGATATCTTTCGCGCTCAAGTCGTGGACAGCACGCTGGAAAGCTTTGTGTTTCAGATCACCGGAACACCTGAGAAGGTTGACGCATTCGTGGATCTGATGCGCCCTCTTGGTCTGGTCGAAGTCGCGCGCACCGGCGTCGCCGCCTTATCGCGCGGCGTATAGTTTTAAGGGCTTGGGGGATAGTTTTATCCCGCAAGCACCATTTCTCTAAACGCGTGCGTTACCCGGAGCACGCGATCTTCGGCTGGGCCGACACGCCGAAATACTGAGACAATTCAACGACCTTCGCTGCGCTCTTAACGGGCCGTGCAGGCGTTTCGTTGACGGTTTGCGGCTGTCGCGCACGTAGCTTCTCCGGCAGATCAGGTGAATGCGACTGCATCAGCACCTGCGGATTCCGCGCTTTGCGTACGTTTTGATCCACAAAAACGTCAAACTGGATGAGATCACCGGCGTCGAGCATCGGCGCATCATGAATATTACACTCCCCAGGCGTATAAAAAGCCAGTTCGCCTTGGTCTTCGCACCAAATTACAGCTTTTTGTGCCGCGGCGTCTGACCATAAGACCACGCCGAACATATTCTGCGGTTTCATATTATTGGTTCCCCATCTTAGAAGCCCAATGTCTTAATTTTTTTAGCGCAACAACATCCCGAACTGTGCGTCGGCGGCGAAAATTTTGTGTCATAAAGGATTGACCCTGACGCGTATTGGCGTCAACACTGACACTAGTTAGCGCCATACCCGCAGAAAACTGGCTGATTTACCAATTTGACCTGAATGATCCCTTACGTCTGTTGTGACTTTCGCCCGTTTCACTATAGTCTCCCAAGGGTTTTGTAGCCGAGAGTGAAACACGCTTAACGTGAAACGTCCAAACCCCTCCGAACTCAGAAACACTCTGGGTGCCAACCTTCGGGATTTGGCGCAAACGGCTCCGTCGATCTCGGCCCTGTGTCGTGATCTTGGGATCAATCGAACGCAGTTCAACCGATACCTTGCCGGTGAAAGCTTTCCGAGACCGGATATCCTGTTTCGAATTTGCCAATACTTTCATGTTGATGCACGCATTATTCTAGAGCCTCTCTCCGATATCGGTACGAGTTCAAAATCAATACTTAGCCACCCTGAAATCATCGACTTCTTGTCAGCGAGTGTCGACCAGCTGCAAGAGGGCGTTTTCCCTTCGGGGTTTTACAAATTCGTGCGCCGCAGCTTTTTGGACGATAGCATGTTCGTCCAGGGTTTGGTGTATGTGTATCGCAAAGACGGCACAACCTTTGTGCGCGGCTACGAAACCAAAAAGGCCATGCTGCAACAGGGACTGCCAGACGACGCAATCAGCCGTGAGTTCCGTGGTGTATTGCTGGCGCAGGAAGGCGGAATCGCGGGTCTGGTCAGCAGGCGCAACAGCCTGAGCACCTCGTTCAACTATCTGACGCAGGTGCCGTCGTTCAAGAATAACTACTGGGTCGGCTATGCAGCCCGCACAGTTCGCGAAAGCATGACCGGATCGCGCATCACGCGGCTGGTATACAAACATCTCGGCGGTTACGGCGCCGAGGTCCGCAAAGCGGCTCATGAAGCTGGGTTTTATTCAGCTGAAAACCTTGATCCCTACGAACGCAACCAATTGCGTATCGACGCCCCCTTCATCTGAGTATGCCCGCTAAAGTCGGTCTATGGCAGTTTGTGTCGTGATTTGACGCGCCCTTCCCCATCACCCGCCGCATCCTTGCTTTGACCAAATGCTCGGAGGCTTAGATGACCGCCCTTGATCCCATTCTCGCAGATGTGCAGAAACCCATTGCTCAGGCGCGTGGTTTGCCCAACGCGCATTATACTGATCCGGCCATGTTCAACGAAGAACGCGATGCGCTGTTTGGCGCGGGCTGGGCCGGGTTGGCCGTCGCGTCGGATGTTCCCGAAGCTGGCGATGCCGTACCGATCACCTTTCTGGACATACCCCTGCTTTTGATACGGGGACGCGACAATGTCGTGCGGGTTTTTCAGAACATTTGCCGTCATCGCGGTATGATCCTTGTTGACGCACCACGCAAGATCGACGGCGCGATCCGCTGTCCCTATCATTCGTGGTGTTACAGCACCCAAGGTCAGCTTGTTGCCACCCCGCATGTGGGCGGGCCGGGCTTTAATTCCCACGAAGATATCGAACGCACATCACTTGGCCTGATCGAGGTTCGAAGCCATATCTGGCGTGACGTTGTATGGATCAATCTTTCCGGCAAAGCGCCTGCATTCGAGGATGCGATGTCGGATGTCATAGCACGCTGGGCGGAACTTGATCAGCCGCAGCACCATGGCGGTGCGGACAGTCGGTTCACGCTGGCCGTCAACAGCAATTGGAAGCTGGCAATTGAGAACTACTGCGAAAGCTATCACTTGCCATGGGTGCATCCCGGTCTGAACAGCTATTCACGGCTCGAAGACCACTACAACATCGAACATGACGGAATGGCCTCGGGTCAGGGCACGCTGGTGTATCGGCAATTGAAAGACGAGAACGGCGTCAGCTTTCCAGACTTTGCCAATCTTGATGTAAAATGGGACGCCGGCGCCGAGTACCTCTCCGTCTATCCCAACGTCTTGTTGGGCGTGCACCGTGACCATAGCTTTGCGATCATCCTCCGTCCTGACGGCCCGAACCGGACCGAAGAGCACGTGCATCTCTACTACGCGACACCCGAAACCGACGATGCCCTGCGCAACAAGAACACAGAACAATGGAAAGTGGTGTTTGAGGAAGACATCTTTGTCGTCGAAGGCATGCAGCGCGGGCGTCAGGCACCGGGGTTTGATGGCGGGCGGTTTTCACCAGCGATGGATGGTCCGACCCATTGTTTCCACCGCTGGGCGGCAAACCGGATCGCACAACATCGTCAGGCCGGATGACGCAGTCGCTCGATCAAGCGTTGCTTGATGCACATGCGCGGGACGACCGTGTCACGTTGATTGATTTATATACGCAGGCTGCGGATACTGCGGAAAACGAACACGCGGTCGGGTTTTATCTGACCCATGCTTATGTGTTCGCTCTTGAAGCTGGAGACATACGCGCCGTCGACCTGCGGCACAGGCTTGTGGCTCTGGGACGGGACACCGCCCCGCCCGATAAGGGCTGATCGTGGTCAGGCGGACGGCAGACGCAGCTGATCGTAGAGATGCCATGTTGCATGTCCCAGCAAGGGCAGCGCGATGAACAGCCCCAGGAAACCGGGGATCAGGGCGACAAACGTCACAATTGCGATAAACGCGCCCCACCCCAGCATCAACACCGGATGCGCCATCACATATTGAAATGACGTGATCATTGCGGTGACGAAATCAACCTCTCGGTCCAGAAGCAGCGGCAGCGCGATCACGGTGATATTGAACAACAAAATCGCGAACAACGCGCCGACCACGCTACCGACCGCCAACATCATCAACCCGTTTGCCGACACATATACATCAAGCGCGCTTGAGACATTGGTCATCGTACTAAGCCCCAAAAACAGCGCAAAGATCATGTGCGCCAAAAAAAACCAGAACAAAAACACCATGATAATGATCGCGCAGATAGAGGGTAACTGCCTGCGGGATTGGTGCAGAACGACGCCGATGATTTCCGAAGGCACCAAAGGATCGCCTTGTGCCAAGCGGCGGCTGACCTCGTAGAAACCAACCGCAGCAAAGGGGCCGATCAACGGAAAGCCAATCGCGGCAAGCACCAGCCAATAGGTCGTTCCGGTCCAAACCGTGATCCAAGAAATCCCCAGCCGGCCAATACATAGAATCCGGCAAACAAAACGGCGTAGCCCGGCGCGCGGATCAAATCCTGCCAACCGCGCCGAAGTGCGGCGCGCAAAGTGTCAACGGACACAGGTCCGAGTGTTGGAACTCCATGTTCAGGGGTGTCCCTCATGCCATCCTCCCAAGCATGACGTTCGCGCCCTTGCATGAAAGACATTATTGCAAGCTTTGGCAACCGGTTGCAGGCCAACGGCAAACATTTGACGTGCGACACACGCCAATCTGAACCGTGGCGAAGGGTTTGCCCTTATTCGCCGCGTGCGTCCGCGCGGGATTTGCCCGACACGTTCAATGCGAGCGTCGCCGCCATAAACGGGTCAAGATCGCCGTCCAGAACACCCTTGGTGTCGGAGGTTTCATGGCCAGTGCGCAGGTCTTTGACCATCTGGTAAGGCTGCAAGACATATGACCTGATCTGGTTGCCCCATCCCGCATCACCTTTGGCTTCGTGGGCAGCGTTGATCGCTTCATTCCGGCGGTCCAGTTCAAGCTGGTAAAGCCGCGACTTGAGCGCTTTCATCGCGATATCACGGTTCTGGTGCTGAGATTTCTCAGAGCTTGTTACAACAATCCCGGTGGGGTGGTGCGTGATCCGCACAGCCGAGTCGGTGGTGTTCACGTGCTGACCACCCGCTCCGGAAGAACGATACGTATCGATACGGATATCAGCCGGGTTCACTTCAATTTCGATATTGTCATCGACCACAGGGTAGACCCAGACCGAACAGAAAGACGTGTGCCGCTTGGCAGCACTGTCGAAAGGCGAAATGCGCACAAGCCGATGGACACCGGACTCGGACTTCAACCAGCCATACGCGTTCGGGCCTGAAATCTTATAGGCGGCAGATTTGATACCGGCCTCTTCACCCGGTGTCTCGGATTGCAGCTCAACCTCGTATCCATGCTGCTCCGCCCAGCGAACATACATCCGCGCGAGCATATTGGCCCAATCGCAGCTTTCCGTCCCGCCAGCACCAGAGTTGATTTCCAGAAAGGTGTCATTGCCATCGGCTTCGCCATCCAACAATGCCTCAAGCTCTTTCTTGGCGGCTTTGTCGGCCAATGACTTGAGCGCATTTTCCGCGTCGGTGACGACCTCTTGGTCCTCCTCCATCTCGCCCAGTTCGATCATCTCGACATTGTCGCTCAAGTCTTGCTTGATCGACGTGTAGGTCTCGATTGCGTCCACCAACATCTGGCGGTCCCGCATCAGCTTTTGCGCCTTGGCCGGATCGTCCCAAAGCGTGGGGTCCTCGACTCGCGCGTTGAACTCCTCCAGACGGTGCTGGGCGGTTTCCCAATTCAATCGCTGCGCCAGCAATTTCAGGGATTTTTCAATCTGTTCAACAGTGTTCTGGATTTCAGCGCGCATTGGCGATCCTGTATGCTCGAGCCTTGGTCAGGCACGGTGATAGACCAGCCACGCCGTCCCTTCAAGGCAGCGTGGCCAGCCGCAAAATGCTGTAATGTCAGTAAAGACCGCCAGAGCTTAGCGTCCCGAACGACGCTTTCGGCCCCACGATGGCCGTGCCGCCGCTTGACGTGGTGACCTGTTTGGCCGCCACGTTGCCGTCGCTGTACAGCTCAAAGTTTGATCCCATAGCAAAGCCGCCGTCGAACTGAATGCCAAAAATAGGCTCCTCGCCTTCACGGAAGCATTCGGCCACGACGTTTTCACCGCTTGCCCCATCCGACAGGCGCGCACCGGTATTACGGTTGATCTTGATAAATTGGCAGCTTTCCGGGGCACGGAAATCACTGCCACCATATTTGGCAACGGCCTTTTGCATAAACGCATTGAACACCGGACCACACATACCGCCACCAGAGGCCCCCGGCCAAAGACCGCGGCTGGTCGTATCCAATATAGCAGCCAGCAACGATGTTTGATGTAAAGCCAACAAACCAGACGTCTTTTGCGTCGTTGGTGGTTCCGGTCTTGCCTGCTGTCGGTACTGGCAGGTTAACAGTCTTGCGGGCAGTTCCGCGGTCAACAACGCCCTGCATCATAGAGGTGAGCTGATAAGCCGTGACCTCGTCCATCACGCGTTCACGGTTGCTGCGGACGGTCGGCCCCTGCCCCGGCTGCAGACTGGCCAGCGTGCAATCTTCGCAGACCCGCTGATCGTGCTTGTAGACGGTGTTACCATAACGGTCTTGGACTCGGTCGACCAAAGTCGGTTCAACCCGTTCACCGCCGTTCGCAAACATCGCGTAGGCCGACACCATCTTGAACAGTGTCGTTTCATCTGCACCTAGCGCATTGGCCAAAACCCGGCCCATATCTTCATAAACACCGAATTTTTCGGCATATCGCGCGACCGTGTCCATGCCGACTTCTTGGGCCAGACGAATGGTCATCAGGTTGCGCGACTGTTCAATACCTGTGCGCAGCGGTGTCGGACCGTAGAACCGGTTCGACGCGTTTTGCGGACGCCACACACCCTGCGGCGTGTTGATTTCAATCGGGGCGTCCACAACAATTGTTGCCGGCGAATACCCACTGTCCAGAGCAGCGGCGAATACAAAGGGTTTAAAGCTTGATCCCGGCTGGCGTTCAGCCTGGGTCGCACGGTTAAACACCGAGTGCTGATAACTGAAGCCACCCTGCATGGCGATCACACGGCCGGTGTTTACGTCCATCGCCATGAAGGCCCCCTGAACGTCCGGCACCTGTCGCAAGGTCCAGCGGATAAAGCTTCCGTCATCGTCCGAGGTCATCCGGCGGACGTGAACAACATCACCGACCTCGACGAAATCACCGCGACCTGACACGGCACGTCCCAATGATCCGTCTGCGTTACGCTTGCGGGCCCATTGCACGTCACGCGCGGGAATCCAGTGACCGTCTTCATCTTCCGGCACGCCTTCGATCCCGATACGCGCATCATTCTGGCCAACTTCGAGAACAACAGCAGGATACCAAGGATTCTCTAGCAGGATGTCGCGTGCAATCGTGACCTCTGACAAAGCCTGTCGCCATGTCTCGGCGTCGGCCAACTGGTCATCCGGAATGGTCAGACCGGTTCCACGCCATACGCCAAGAGACCGGTCATAGCGTTCCAATCGCGCGTTGCAACGCATCCTCTGCTTCCAGTTGAAGCTCTGGATCAAGCGTTGCCCGAACGCTGAAGCCGCCCGAGAAAAACTCACCTTCACCGAAATCGACGCTCAATTGACGGCGGATTTCATCAGTAAAGTAGTTGCGCGGCGGCAACGCATCGCGGAACGGAGCATAGTCACCGTTTTGTACGGATTTAAGCGGCATCGCCACTTCGGATTGGTATGTCGGCTCATCAAGATACCCGTTCTCGAACATCTCTTTCAGAACAAAATCCCGACGCGCCAGCAGCCGTTCTTTGCGGCGCACAGGGTGAAATTCGGACGGAGCTTTCGGCATCGACGCCAGTGTTGCGGCTTCGTGTGGGGCCAATTCGACCAATGACTTGTTGAAATAGGTCTGCGCGGCGGCAGTCACACCATAGGAGTTCTGACCCAGAAAAATCTCGTTCATATAAAGTTCGAGGATCTTGTCTTTGGACAGCGTGTCTTCGATCCGAGAGGCGAGGATGATTTCCTTGATCTTGCGTTCGACCCGGCGATCCCCGGACAGAAGAAAGTTCTTCATGACCTGCTGTGTAATGGTCGAAGCACCGCGCACGTCACGACCGCCGGATGCGACCGCATCAAACGCCGCGGCCGCAATACCACGCAGGTCGTACCCCTTGTGTTCGTAGAAGTTCTTGTCTTCCGCCGAGATAAACGCCTGTTTTACGAGGTCAGGAATTTCATTCGCGGGCGTGAACAAACGCCGTTCCTGCGCGAATTCGTCAATGATCCGACCTTCGACAGAATAAATCCGGCTGATCGTTGGCGGCGTATATTGCGCAAGACTTTCGTGACTGGGCAGATCGCGACCGTACATCCAGAAGACGCCGCCCACGCCAAGCGCCACCATCATCAGCCCCATGGTGACTAGGGTGAAGATGGCCCCAAAGAATGACAGGATAAATCTGGTCACGGCGCGTCCCTGTTTCAGTTACATACCCCTACAAAAACGGGGCCAATTGGTCAAAACACATTGCCGTTCAAACCGGCGTTCAGTTGCCTATGACGCAAGGTCACGAGCCGTTGTCAGTTCCGCCGCAGCGGGGCAAGCGCGCTGTCCTCGTCACGCCATGCAATGATGCCGTCGCGGATACCCGCGGCCATGCCTTGGCGCCAGATCGGATCGCTCAGGTTCTTGAGGTCTTCGTCGGTGGACAAGAACCCGACCTCAAGCAGCACTGACGGAATATCCGCCGCCTTGAGAACCGAAAAGCCCGCGTTGCGCAAAGGGCGTTTGTGCACACGGCCCACAGCATTCTGAATGCCTGCCAGCATGTGTTTCGCCAAAGCTTGACTGCGCGGCGCATTGTCTAGACGTGCAAGGCTCATCAGAACATTTGCCACGCGGTCGTCCGATTGGCTCAGATCAATGCCCGCCAACAGATCATCGCGATTGTGCCGTTCGGCCAAAGCCGCAGAGGCTGCGTCAGAGGCATCATCAGACAAAGTATACACCGCAGCGCCACGCGCCTCGCCTTCGGCTAGTGCATCGGCGTGAAGCGAAATAAAGATGTCAGCCCCCGCATTGCGTGCCGCGGCCACACGCGCTTCTAGCGAGACGAAATAATCCCCTTCGCGTGTCATGAGCACGTCAAAGCCGCCTGCCCGTCGTAGCACATCCTGCAATTCACGTCCAAAGGTCAGCATTAAATCCGCCTCGCGGACCTCGCCCCGTTCGGCCCCCGGGTCGATTCCGCCGTGCCCCGGGTCCAGCACGATTACAAGTCGGTTTGGATCGCGTGGCGTCACAACGGGCACATCCGCCGCTTTCGGCAAATCCCAACGCGCGTCGCGCGGCGCGCCGGAAGCCGCGGCAAATGTTTCCTGATCGACGCGCTCGAGCTGCACGCTGATTGTTGCAGCACCGGTCGTCGTGTTGGTCACCAGCTCTGCGCTTTCGACCTGCATCGGCTCGGCCATTTCGGCGACCAATCGCGACCAACCGGGACGATAGCCCCCCATCCGAAGTGTCGTAACCGAATCTGCAGAATCAAGCGATGCCGGGTCAACATCGCCCCACTGAACCTCTCGGAAATCCATCACCAAACGATTGGGGGACGTCAGCGTGAACACACGCCAAGGAACGCCCTGGCTGATGTCCAGCCGAAGCTCAGCACCGCCCCAGCGATCGGTGAAGCGCCCGTCCTCGAACCGCGCTAGCGCACCGAGGTCCTGCGCCACGCTTGCACTGACCATCCACACAGACAGCATCATTGCCGAAACCAGTTTCAGAACACCGCTCATGTACTCACCTTGGCCTCTGTTCGGGCCTTTGGCACATCATATCGGATTCGCCCCATATGTGACAGTCTGGATACGCGGGTCAGAAACAGGTCAATCGATATGTCCGTGCGCACGCATGAAGCGGGCCAGACGGTCCAAACCTTCTAGTATGTCTTCGGTCGAACGCGCATACGAAAACCGCAGCGTGCCGCTTCCCCGCACCGGGTCGAAATC
Source organism: Marivita sp. (assembly GCA_043585115.1). Classification (GTDB taxonomy): domain Bacteria; phylum Pseudomonadota; class Alphaproteobacteria; order Rhodobacterales; family Rhodobacteraceae; genus Marivita. Next base: position 122,244 of record CP121326.1, on the reverse strand, counting down.
AAGCCCCGGCGTCACGGCAACTCCGGCCTCTTCCAGAATCGCACGTGCGAAGGCGCAGCTGTCATCCGTCAGATGCGAAATATCGGCGTAGACGTAGAATGCTCCATCGGGCGGCGCGATCCGATCGAACCCTGCCTTGGGCAACCCGTCGATCATCAACCTGCGGTTTTTACGGTACACTGCCATATTCGCCTCAAGCTCATCCGGGGCGTCCATCGCCGCAAGGGCCGCCACCTGTGCCGCATGGGGCGCACAAATGAACATGTTCTGTGCCAACCGTTCCACCTGACGCACATTGTCGGGCGGCAGAACCAACCAGCCAACGCGCCACCCTGTCATGCTAAAATATTTGGAGAACGAATTGATCACGCAGACATCATCGCTGATCTGTAACGCGGTGACTGCTTTCTGCTCGTATTCGATCCCATGATAAATCTCGTCCGACAGAAACGCCGCGCCCTTGTCTTGGGACGCCCGGATCAGCGCAGCCAGCGCATCCTTGCCCAGCATCGTTCCCGTTGGATTGGCCGGTGAGGCCACCATCATACCTTCATATTCGACATCGGTCAGGTCTGATGGCTCTAACTGGTACCGCGCCTCGGCGCGGGTTTGGATTTCAACCGGTGCCAGATCCAGCGATTTCATGATCTGGCGATAGGACGGATAGCCCGGAGCCCCAAGCGCAATCCGGTCGCCCGCATCGAACAAAGCCGAAAACGCGAGGATGAATCCACCGGACGACCCCGGTGTCACAACCACGCGGGCCGGATCAAGATCGACGCCGTACCAGTCGCCATAAAGCTGCGCGATCCGCTGGCGCAATGCTGGCAGGCCCAAAGCGACCGTATAGCCAAGCGGATTGTCGCCCATTGCCGTGGTCAAGGCATCCCGGGCCAAAGCAGGTGCTGGCGTGCCCGGCTGTCCCACTTCCATATGAATTATATGGCGTCCTGCGTCTTCGGCCTGACGCGCCGCTTCCATGACATCCATCACGATAAAGGGATCGACCGCCCCACGGCTTGAGTTCCGCATCATTCTCTTCCTACAGTGCCTGCAGCAGACCTAGGGGCGAAGACAGGGCAACGTCAATGTATCATACAACGCTGCACCTTTTGCGGGTGACGGGATTGGCTTTGTGCCTGACCGCTTTTATCGGCACCGCTCCGTCGCGTGCCGCAACCCTGCTGCGGGATGCCGATATCGAATATGCGCTCAAACAGCTGGGCGCGCCGATTCTGCGGGCCGCCGGGCTCAGCCCTAATCAAGTGCAGATCCTGCTCATCAACGACAACACCCTGAATGCGTTCATCATCGACACGCAGCACATCTTTATTCACTCGGGTTTGCTGACCAAGCTGGACACAGCAGCGCAAGTGCAGGCCGTGATCGCACATGAGGCGGCACATATCGCGAATGGCCATATTTCACGGCGGCTTGGCAACATGCAAACCGCCCGCACCGCAGCCGGGCTTGGAATGGCCCTTGCCGCTGCGGCAGCGGCATCAGGCGGCGGACGCGCTGCGATCGGGTTGGGCATCGGCCTTCAATCCTCGGCCATGCGCAGTTTTCTGGCCCATACCCGTGCCGAGGAAGCATCCGCTGATATCAGTTCAGTCCGCTACATGGTGCGCGCCGGCGTCGATCCGCAAGGCGCAATCGACGTACAAGATTTGTTCCGCGGCCAAGAAGCATTGGCCGAAAGCCGCCAAGACCCCTATATGCGGTCGCATCCGTTGTCGCGCGATCGGTTACGCGCCCTGAAAGGGCTGGTCGCCGGAGCATCAGCACGCACTGCCCCGGACCCCGCAGCCAATTATTGGTTCGCGCGCGCCAAGGGTAAACTGACAGCGTTCACCCGCGCGCCAAGTTGGACACTGCGCCGCGCAGATAACAGCGGCACTCCTGATATTGCACAGATGCGTAAAGCAGTGGCTTATCATCGGCAAAGTGATCTGGGCCGCGCGCTGAACAATATCGACGCCGCGATTTCCTCGCGTCCGAACGATCCATTCTTGCGCGAACTCAAAGGCCAAATCCTACTGGAATCGCGCCGGGCTGCCGATGCAGTTAAAGTCTATTCCGCCGCAGCACGGCTCGCCCCTCGCGAACCGCTGATCCTTGGTGGTTTGGGCCGCGCGCAACTCGCCGCTGGAAACCCGCGAGACGCGCTACGCACACTGGAAGCCGCCCGTGGGCGCGATTTCAGCGACACACGTATCTTGCGCGATCTTGCCGTCGCATACGCAAAGAACGGCAAGAACGCGATGGCGTCGCTTGTCACTGCGGAACGCTATGCCGTTCAAGGACGGCTCAAGGATGCCGCCATTCACGCCAAACGGGCCGAAGGCGCATTGGCGCGCGGATCCGGCCCATGGCAACGCGCACAGGATGTGCTAAGTGCTGCTCAACGCGCCGGACGGCGCTGAGCCTGATGACTGGAGACCTCTCATGTTGAAAACCCGCCTCGCCTCGTCTGTCTTTGCCCTTACGTTGGCAACCGGCGTTCAGGCTGCTGACCTTGATCTGGACAATATGTCGGACGCAGACCGCGCCGCCTTTGGTGCGCAGGTCCGTGCCTACCTGCTTGAAAACCCCGAGGTGATCATGGAGGCCGTGCAAGTGCTCGAAGAGCGTCAGGCCGCAGAACAGGCTCAAGGCGACGTTGCTTTGGTTGAAAACAACGCCGAGGCCATCTTCAACGACGGGTATTCTTGGGTCGGCGGCAACCCCGAAGGCGATGTGACCATCGTCGAGTTCTTCGACTACCGCTGCGGGTTCTGCCGCCGGGCGCACCCAGAAGTGGCCGAATTGCTCGAATTGGACGGCAACATCCGTTACGTGGCTAAAGAATTGCCAATCCTTGGCGAAAACTCGGTCATCTCGTCCCGTTTCGCGTTAGCCGCGCGGGAAGTGTCCGGCGAAGAGGCTTATGAGGCCGCAAAAGAAGCGCTGATCGTATTGAACGGCGACCTCGACGACACGGTGCTGAGCCGTCTGGCCGACACGCTGGGCCTCGATGCCGACGCCGTGCTTGCCGCTATGGACAGCGACGCGGTGAACCAGCAACTGTCAAGCACCCGCGAACTGGCGCAAGCGCTTCAGATTAACGGCACGCCGTCTTTCATCATGGGTGACCAGCTGATCCGCGGTTATGTGCCGTTGGAAGCTATGCAAGAAATCGTCGCCGAGGCGCGTCAGGACGGCTAGCCTCAGAACGTTAGGGCGTAAGGCGGTTTAAGCCGCCTGCGCCAAGACAGTTCCAAGGTATATTATAAGTTCTTACCGATGTGCTTGGTCAAGCCGCGTCGAAACGGCTTGCCCCTACTCCGCCGCTTGTTGCGTATTGGCGGCCTCTAACTCAGCCGCCTTTTTCTCAACTTCTTCAACGATGTGCTCGACCATTTGGTCATTCGACATCTTGTGGCTTTGTTTTCCGGCCAAATACACCATGCCCGACCCATTGCCGCCGCCAGTGAACCCAACATCGGTCATCAAAGCTTCGCCCGGTCCATTCACCACGCACCCGATGATCGAAAGACTCATCGGTGTCTTGATATGTTCCAGTCGTTTTTCCAAAGTCTCAACCGTTTTGATCACGTCAAACCCCTGACGTGCGCAGCTTGGGCATGAGATAATGTTCACTCCACGATGGCGCAGGCCCAAGGATTTAAGGATTTCGTAACCGACCTTAACCTCTTCGACCGGATCAGCTGACAAGGACACGCGGATCGTGTCGCCGATGCCCATCCACAGCAGATTGCCCAGACCAATCGCGGACTTGATCGTGCCTGATGTCAGACCGCCAGCCTCGGTGATACCAAGATGGATCGGCGCGTCAGTTGCTTCGGCCAATTGCTGATACGCGGCGGCAGCCATGAACACATCCGAGGCTTTGCAGCTGATCTTGAATTCGTGAAAATCGTTATCTTGCAAAATTTTGATATGATCCAAACCGGATTCAACCATCGCATCCGGACATGGTTCACCGTATTTGTCGAGCAGATGCTTTTCCAGAGACCCGGCATTCACCCCGATACGGATCGAACAATTGTGGTCACGCGCCGCTTTGATAACTTCCTTCACCCGCGCCTCGGAGCCGATGTTTCCCGGGTTGATCCGCAGACATGCAGCCCCAGCTTCGGCCGCCTCGATGCCGCGTTTGTAATGGAAATGGATATCCGCGACGATGGGCACCGAGCTTTCACGGACGATCTCTTTCAGTGCTCTTGAGCTGTCTTCGTCCGGAATCGAGATGCGCACGATGTCAGCGCCGGCATCTGCCGCCGCCTGCACCTGCGCGACAGTCGCCTTGATATCCGGGGTTAGCGTATTGGTCATCGTCTGAACAGTGATGGGAGCGTCGCCGCCAACCGGCACATTGCCCACCATGATCTGGCGCGACGTGCGGCGGTAAATGTTGCGCCACGGGCGAATGTGATTGAGGCTCATGCAGCCCTCCTTCGACGGAAAGTGTCAACCAAACTGTACAGTTTATTCAAACGTATAGCTAGGCCCGCTGAACGGGTGCTTCAAGCATTCTGACGTGGGATGCGACGCTTAGTCGGCAGGTTGCTGGACTTCAAGCTCTGCCACGACACGGGCAAGATCGCTATCCGCTTCGATAGAAGCGACCGTATATGCTTGGCTGAGCTGATCGACCGACAGCGCGAGGTTTGACGTGACGGACCCACGGTCGCCAGCCGGACCATAGGTCTGACCGTTCATCGCGAAATAGATCGCACCGGATTCGCCAACGCGCAAGGTTGGCGGTTCTTCGGTCACCGGGACCTCATAGGTGTCGCCCGCATTCATGATCGTCTCGTAAATGACAGTGCCATCCGCCTCGCGTACCCTGATCCATGCAGGACGCACCGCGACAAGGGTCACTCCCGGCGCGCTGTCTTCGAGGATCTTGGGCTGGCCAATCGTCGGCTGCGTTGTGTCTTTGCCCAGACCGGCCATAACGCGAGACAAATCTTGGTCATCCCTGAGATCAGCAGGCTCAAGGATAGCGGCCAGTGTCGGACCATCCAACGCAAGATCGGACGTCACAGTACCAGAGGGGCCAACGGGCCCAATGGTTTGGCCATTGACCGAAAGGTACACACGGCACCGCTGTTCACCAACGTTCAAAAGCGCGTCGGTTTGCGAGGCAGGAACTGTCCAGTGTCACCAGCCGCCATCACACGTTCGAAAGATCACCGAGCGGTGCATCAGCCCCGCACTCCGCACCCAGGCAGGACGCGCCGCGATCACGGTCACACCGTCTTGCGGCAAAGCGTTAGTCGCAACGTGGGCTAGAGCAGGCTTCTAAGGTCCGATATTCGGCAAATTCTGGTTGGCAATTTGGGCGAATGCACCACGCTGTTTGGATCCAAGCGTCGAAATCGGGGCATCACGCGCCACCAGAACAGGCACATCTAGCGCTTGCGGCCGGTACAACCGATCAAACGCTTCGACCGTTGCCGGCGGTGTAAAGACACCAGCCGCCGCAGCGCTGTTCAAAGATGTGTCCGGGTCCTCGAAAGGCTTGGAGACTTGTCTGGAGCGGGTCAAGATCGGATAGCACAACAGGCGTCTGGTCCACGGGTGCCAATTGAACCCGCTGCACTTCTTGCAAAACCGAATAGCCGCCATATCCGAGACCGCCCAACAACAAGGCGAGCACGAGTGTTGAGCCTACCGCGCCCGGTTCAATCCGAGACAGGAAGGAGTCACTTCCAGGTGCAAAGGGCAAAGCCGGTTGTGAAAACGGATCACGCGGTTGTGTCGTTCCCGACACGGGCGAAATTTCCGCGTTCTTGCGCGATGACGCAGCATCGGACATGCCGTGCGCCGTTTCAAACCCGCTTTCCGCGCAAAAGACGGCATATGTATCGTCCGGGTCCATCCCAAGATAGCGTGCGTAGGACCGCACATACCCGGCGATAAAGCCGGGCGTATCAAATGCCGTTGGATCACAGTTTTCGATGGCTGCAATATAGCTTGCTTTGATACGCAACTCGCGCTGCACATCAAGCAATGATTTACCGAGCGTTGCGCGCTCCCCTCGCATGACGTCACCAAGCCTGAGTTCGAAATCATCGAACCCACGCGGTTTGGCCTCAGCCTTATCCTGCGATAGCTTTGGGGATTTCCGCCCAATCATACTCGCTGCCCCTTGTCGTACTTACCGTCAACACGCTGCCTGCGTCGCGCGTACTCAGGTGAGTCGAGTCGCGCGTTTTATTACTCTTTAGATAACATACGACAAGGTTTAATGCACTGATTCCAAGTGCTAGGCGCTAAGTTCGGCGCGATTCAGCGCACAATGCGCCCAAAGTTCGTCCATTGCTTGTACCAATTTATCGATCTCTTGCGAGCCGTGTACCGGCGACGGCGTAAACCGCAGACGTTCTGTTCCCCGCGGAACAGTCGGATAATTGATCGGCTGGACGTAGATGCCAAACCGGTCAAGCATCATGTCTGACATCTGTTTGGTATGAACCGGATCGCCCACGATCACCGGAATGATATGGCTGCCATGATCGACGATGGGCAGACCCAACCCTTTGAGCCGCATCTTGAGGATGCGCGCCTGCAACTGGTGCTGATCGCGCAAAGACTGATCCGTCTTGAGATGCGCGACAGAGGCCGCAGCCCCAGCAGCCACGGCAGGCGGCAAGGAAGTGGTGAAGATAAAGCCCGGCGCATAAGACCGGATCGAATCACACATCTTGGCAGACGACGCGATATACCCGCCCATTACGCCGTAAGCTTTTGCCAATGTGCCGTTGATGATGTCGATACGGCCCATCAACCCGTCACGTTCAGCCACACCTGCCCCGCGCGGGCCGTACATGCCAACAGCATGGACTTCGTCGATGTAGGTCAGCGCGCCAAATTCATCGGCAAGATCACAGATTGCCTCAATCGGGCCGAAATCGCCATCCATCGAATAGATCGATTCAAACGCGATCACCTTTGGTGCTGCTGGATCATCTGCGGCCATCAATTCACGAAGATGTTCGACATCGTTGTGGCGGAAAATGCGCTTGGCACCGCCGTTGCGACGCACTCCTTCGATCATCGACGCATGATTGAGCGCGTCTGAGTAAATGATCAGTCCGGGAAAAAGCTTGGGCAGTGTCGACAGCGTCGCATCATTCGCGATGTACGCCGAGGTGAACAGCAACGCGGATTCTTTCTGATGCAGATCGGCCAATTCAGCCTCGAGCCGTTTGTGGTAAACCGTCGTGCCGGAAATGTTGCGTGTGCCGCCCGAACCTGCGCCAGTGGCATCAAGCGCCTCGTGCATGGCTTCAAGAACCGCCGGGTGCTGGCCCATACCGAGATAATCGTTGCCGCACCAAACCGTGATATCCTGTTCGGAGCCATCTTCCTTCCGCCAAACCGCGTGCGGGAACTGACCATTCTGACGCTCGATATCGATAAAGGTCCGGTAACGGCCCTCGTCGTGCAAACGATTAAGAGCATCGTCAAGTTTGTCTGCGTAGTTCACCGGCGTCTCCTTCAGTCTGCGATCTTCAAAGGTGTTCTCCATCACCCCGTGTCGCATTCACGTTTTAGAATGGATATAGATCACATATCCGCATGACAATGTGCTTAAGGAATGACCAACCGTCGCAGCCTTGATCTGCATCAAGCCCGACTTCGCTTTGCAATGAAGGGCCTGTAAAAACTACATTTTTTGCACATCATTTACAGATAAAGCCCCCATCGGAGTGCTCTGGACAGTCCGACAAGCAGTGATACGGTCACACCAAACACCAAAAGGAGCCCGAAAATGTCCGTTGATCCCATCCTTGCACGTATTGATTCCAATCTCCCGGACAGCCTTGAGCGCCTTAAGGATTTTCTGCGCATTGCGTCGATCTCAACGGACCCTGCATTTGCCACAGATTGCGATATGGCCGCCGACTGGCTGGTCGCAGATCTTCGGTCTCTTGGGATAGACGCGGAAAAACGGCCCACACCCGGGCATCCGATGGTGGTCGGTCATGTAGATGGCCCCGGCCCACACCTATTATTCTACGGTCATTATGATGTGCAGCCAGTTGATCCGCTGGACCTTTGGGACAATGACCCTTTCGACCCACAAATCGAAGACACGCCGAAGGGTAAAGTCATTCGCGGTCGCGGAACATCTGACGATAAAGGTCAGCTCATGACCTTTATCGAGGCCTGCCGTGCTTGGAAGGCAGAAAAGGGCACCCTACCCTGCAAGATCACTTTCTTTTTTGAAGGTGAAGAGGAATCGGGGTCTCCGTCACTTGTCCCCTTTCTGAAGGAAAACGCGGACGAGCTGAAAGCCGATATCGCCTTGATCTGCGACACAGGTCTTTACGACAGCCGCGTGCCCGCGATCACAACGATGCTACGGGGGATGTTGAAAGAAGAAGTCACCATCACTGGCCCCAGCCGCGATCTGCACTCTGGCATGTATGGCGGCGCGGCAATGAACCCGATCCGGGTTCTTTCCAAGATTATCGCCGCCCTGCATGACGACAACGGTAGGGTGACAGTCCCCGGATTCTATGATGGCGTATCGGACATCTCAGACGACATGCGCGCGCAATGGGACGCGCTTGGCTTTGATCACAAGGCTTTTCTTAATGACGTGGGGCTCTCCGAACTTGCTGGCGAAGCCGGTCGTAGCGCATTGGAAATGATCTGGGCACGCCCCACCTGCGAGGTCAATGGGATCGGAGGCGGATATCAAGGCGCAGGCTTTAAGACAGTGTTGCCCTCGAAAGCCGAAGCCAAAATCAGCTTTCGACTCGTCGGTGACCAAGACCCCATCGCCATCGACAAAAGCTTCCGGGCGATGGTTCAGGACATTTTGCCCCGCGATTTTGCGGTAGCTTTCAACAGCGATGGCGCTGCGCCAGCCTCGGTCATGTCAATCGACAACCCAGCTTTTGAAAAAGCACGCATCGCGCTGAGCAATGAATGGCCGGATGAGGCAGCCTTTATCGGCAGCGGTGGATCGATCCCCGTTGCAGGTTACTTCCAATCTTTGCTTGGAACGGAATCCATGTTGATCGGGTTTGGCAAAGATGACGACCAAATTCACAGCCCAAACGAGAAATACGACGTCGAGAGTTTTCATAAAGGCACAAGAAGCTGGGCGCGCATCCTTGATGCATTGCGCGAACAACAAGCCTGAACGGAAATGCCCGACCTTGCAGCACTTAAGTTAAAAGGAAATTATCTTTCGTATATTGGCCCCATGGCGATCTAATTGTGAACACATTTTCACGCGAATAGTTAACGCCATGAGACAGGTACAACGAAAACAAGATCGTAACGATTTCAACGCCCGCATCCAGCGGCTTGATCCAGCGTTTGCATCGATCCCCATCAAGGAACGCGAAGACCGCAAGCCTTGGGAAATGGGCAAGAAAGCTTCGCGTAAGTCCGACAATCCAGTCATGATGACGATCTTCGGATTTGGGCTTGCAGTCACCGCATTGTTCACAGCGAATAACCCTGAAGCAGTTCAGACACTTCTGATCCAGTCCGGTTGGCCGGTACAATTTATTAGCTATGCGATGAACGGCATTTCGATCCTGTTGATCGGACTCATTGTCTTTTACCTCGCGAATGCAGTCCGCATTGTGAATCCACGTGCGACAGGCCGCCGGAATGCAGCTGGTCTGGTTGTTGGGGCCATTGCCGCACTGGGCGTCTCAACCCTTGATGACAGCCACTTGCAGGCCGGACTTCAGTATGCCGGTCTGGAAAGACCGTCTGACATTCTGACCATCGCGCAGACCCACACTGCCGGCCTTGTAAACATTGACTGGACAAGCGTGGTGCCCGTGTCATCCTCACCTAAATGAGCCAAACACAACACAATACAAACGATAACAAATTGATTGCGTATGAGGTGGCTGGAAACGGACCACCTCTTTTGCTGTTACACGGTTTCCCACAGACCCGTGCCATGTGGCGACCACTGGTGCCCAGACTTGCCAAACGATTCACCGTCGTGACAGCCGATTTGCGCGGCTACGGCCAAAGCAGCAAGCCTGCAACCATATCCGAGATGAGCTTTCGCCTGATGGCACAAGACATGGTGTCCTTGATGGCGTCGCTTGGCTTTGACCAATTCCACATTGTAGGCCATGACCGCGGCGCGCGGACGGCCCATCGCATGGCACTTGATCATCCTGAATCAATTAAAAGCCTGACCGTCATGGACATCGTCCCTACGGAATACCTGCTAACCCACATGACAACGGAAATCGCCAAAGCCTATTACCATTGGCTGTTTCTGGCTCAGCCCGAACCGTTCCCAGAAACCCTGATCGGCCACGATCCGGACTCCTATTTTGAACGGTGTCTACTCGGGTTTGGCAAGGCGAGCCTAACGGATTTCGATGCTGATCTGCTGGCCGAATATCGCACCGCATGGCGCAGCCCCGATTGCATCCGCGCCATGTGCCACGACTATCGCGCCGCAATCGAGATCGATTGGGCACATGACCGTGCGGACCTGAACCGCAGCGTCACCTGCCCTGCTTTGGTGCTGTACGGCAAGGATGGCGCAATGGCCAATTTGCTGGACGTTCCGGCGACGTGGGCAGACAGATTGTCGAACATGCAGCACGCGGCTATCGAAGGCGGTCATTTTTTCCCGGACCAATCGCCCAAAGCCACAGCAGACGCTTTGATGAAGTTTCTGACAGCGCTTTAAGAAGGTGAAAATGGCGCGGTTGACGGGGCTCGAACCCGCGACCCCCGGCGTGACAGGCCGGTACTCTAACCAGCTGAGCTACAACCGCGCATTTCACGCTGATGCGTTTGGCAGTGGTGGCGCGGTTGACGGGGCTCGAACCCGCGACCCCCGGCGTGACAGGCCGGTACTCTAACCAACTGAGCTACAACCGCTCACTGCCGCCCGCATCTGGGCGTGTCGCGGGTTCTATGGTCAGTACCCTGCCCCGTCAAGCGCTTTCACACGCTTTTCTGATGCAAAAATTCGTTCTTTGAAATGGACCACGTAGAACAAGGATCCGGGACCGGTTTCCCAGTGGCTTTGCTGAGTGAAATCAACCTCTCGGCGCACCAACAATGACATCGCGGCCACGCATGACGGCAGGTCTTTCCACGCGCGATTCCACCCCAAATTGCTTTGGCAGCAACGTCTCAGATTCGGCCAACGAAGAGCGATCACAGGCTTTCGCCGCAATAATCCAAGCCTAAACTGCGGTGCCAACATGTATCAGAACCACATAATTTCGATAAATTGATACAAAAGTGATGCTCTTTAGCGTCAATAATGGCGGCATACTTCGTAACCGACGGAAGTAGTAATTGCTCCGTTGCTGAACATTCTTATTCTATATCATTGGACTAGTTGGGGTAGTCGTTTGTTATGATGAGACTTCTGAACACGGAGTTGCATCTGTGGGATCTACTGGGTGGGCGTATGTCATTTGACACAGCGCTCTAACTTCACGTTCTCGTACACCCACGCACGCTCGTCTTCATTGGGCTGGCCCTGCTGACCTTTATCTCGGCTGACCCTTCCGGAGCACGGGACTATGTGCCGCTTTGGTTTGCGATCGGCTATTGGCCAGTAGCCTTTTGCGGCTATTTGGTGGTGTATCATTCGCTCTTCCTTGGCTTGGCCGTTCTGAACAATCGCTTTCCAAAGCTGCGCACACCGACACCTGTCTTGGGCTTCATCGCGCTAGTTCCGACAGTCTACATGTGCAAACATGTTGTTGTTTACATGAGCAACGGAACATTTCCGTATGATGTCGTGTCTCAGTTCATCTTCTACTTCTTCTCGGTGCAAGGACTCGAAACTGTTTTTTACCGCTTCATCCTGCCAGGTGTGCGCGAAGATATCGAAGCGCATTCAACGGAACGGCACCTGATCATTGGCGGTGACAAAATTGATCTTGCCAGATTGCTGCACATTGAAGCACGCGAACACCATGTTCACCTGACGTTTGAAGACACCCAATCCCGGACACGGGCCCGTTTGGGCGATATCGTTGCACAGACCAAACCCGAAGATGGGGTTCAGCCGCATCGGTCTTGGTGGGTCGCACGCGATGCCGCCGTTGGGACAGAGCGTAAGGATGGCCGTATGATCCTGCGACTTCGCGACGGAACAGAGGTACCCGTCGCGCGAACGCGGATCGATGAGGTACAAAGCTGGTTCGACAGCCATGTCGCCGCAGCGGAATAAGTCGCCCTACGTCAATGCTTTAAGGATTGGGATGGTGGGTGATGAGAGACTCGAACTCCCGACATCTTCGGTGTAAACGAAGCGCTCTACCAACTGAGCTAATCACCCGTCCGGCAAGGCAATAGCGAATGCCGCGACCGTGTTCAAGCCCGAATTCTTGTTCCCGTTAAAGACTTTTGACTCCGGGTATCGGATCGAGGATTGACCGGCGTCAGGACTTCCTTTCAGATAACGAACGACCACGGTCGCCCACATACAGGCTCGAGATATTCCATGCTGGATTGGAGCGCTTTGCGCGTTATTCTGAATATTCGCCGCGAAGGCAGCATGGTCAACGCGGCGAGGATCTTGAAAACAAGCCAGCCCACTTTGTCGCGTCAAGTGGCCAAGCTCGAACAGGAACTTGGCGTCAAACTGTTCGAACGGCGGCACGGCAAACTGGTCGCCACCGAAGCTGGTTTGGTTGTTAGCCATCACGGTCAACGCATTGAACGTCAGCTGCGCGGTCTCGACGATACGCTGCGAAGCATCGACAACGAAATGTCTGGGCTGATCCGCATTAGCGCCCCAGCCCAGCTACTGCCCTATTCACTTGGCGACATTCTGGTCGAGTTCCAACAATCCTACCCAGACATCACGTTGGACGTCAGGGTTACCGACGAGATGGCGGATTTTGGGTCTGGCGACATTGACGTGGTATTTCGCGCCGAGGAAAATCCCAAACCCAGCCTTTGGGGCCATCGTATCGCACGGCTCAGCACGCGCTTTTTTGGCCATGAAGACCTGCTTGCCAAATATGGCAGCACGTCAGACGAAATTACCAAGGCCAAGCAAGTTCCACTTGTGGTCCATAGCGGAGTGGTCGTTTCCTCGGAAAGCGAGACCCTTAAGCTTTTTCCACAAGGACGGATCGTGATGCGCACGGATAGTCTGGAAACCAGCTCCACATTTGTGCAGCGCGGATTGGGCATCGGCCGCCTACCGGAAATTGTCGGAAGAAACCTGTCTTGCGTCAAAGCAATGTAAGCCTACGGGGAGGGCCGTCTTTTTGGTTTGAGGCTCGTGGCGTAGATCCGACGCTATGTCCGACCATAGATACAGACCCGAAGTAGAGATCCTTTCTGTCACCGATACGGGGCGCCGTCGGCGCTGGACGGATGAGGAAAAGCTGCGCATCGTTGAAGAGAGCCTTGGCGGTCGGGGCCGTGTCGCCGAGACTGCCCGCCGTCATGATATCGGGCGCACCCTTCTGGTGCGCTGGCGACGCCAATACCGAGAAGGCAGACTCGGTGTCACGAACGAAGACTGCCCGCGGTTCACGCCGCTTACCATCGCCGCGTCTGACGCGCTTGCGAGCCAGAGTGCGCCGCAGGCGCCGGCCCCAGCGCCTGCGGCCGCCCATCTTGAGATGGCGGAAATCACCCTGGTAAATGGCCGCCGTCTCTCCGTGGCCGCCACGATTGATCCGGTGGTGTTGGTCCGCCTGTTGCAAGCATTGGATCCGACATGATCGCGTTCCCGGCGGGGGTGCGCGTTTGGATCGCGGGCGGCGTGACGGATATGCGGTGCGGGATGAACAGCCTGGCGTTGAAGGTTCAGCAGGGCCTCGGGCGTGATCCGCATGCCGGCGAGATCTTCTGCTTCCGGGGGCGCCGTGGCGACCTCGTGAAACTGCTCTGGCATGATGGGGTCGGTATGTCGCTTTATGCGAAGCGTCTCGAGGCGGGGAAGTTCATCTGGCCCGCGGGCGGCTCTGGGGAGGCTGTTCAGGTCTCGGCGGCGCAGCTCGGCTATCTTCTCGAGGGGATAGACTGGCGTAATCCACGCTGGACGCAACGCCCTGCGAAGGTTGGATAAATCAGCTGAAAAGCCCTTGTTTTACTGGTTCTTGGCCGGCGGATATGGTAGGCATTTGCCATGTCAGAAGCCCGCTCCGAACTCGAAGAATTGCGCGCCGCGCTCGCGGCTTCGGAGCAGCGTGCGGCGGCGGCCGAAGCCGATCTGGCACGGGCGCGCGCGGTGGTCTCGACTTCCGAGGCGATGATCGCCGGCCTCAAGCTCGAGATCGCACTGCTCAAGCGCGACAAATATGGCCGCAGCGCGGAACGCCGCGCCAAGTTGCTCGACCAGCTGGAGTTCCAGCTCGGGGAGCTGATTGCAGACGCCGCCGAGGACCGGGTGCAGGCCGAGCGGAAGACGACCAAGGTTGGCGCCTTCGAGCGGCGCAAGCCGGTGAAGAAAGCCTTCCCCGAGCATCTGCCGCGCGAGCGCATGGTGGTCGAGGCCCCCAGCACCTGCTCGTGCTGCGGCTCCGATCGCATCGTGAAGATGGGCGAGGACATTACCGAAACGCTCGAAGTGGTGCCGCGCCAGTGGAAGGTGATCCAGACGGTCCGGGAGAAGTTCACGTGCCGGGCCTGCGAGAAGATCACCCAGCCCCCGGCACCCTTCCATCCGATCCCGCGGGGATGGGCCGGACCCAGCCTTCTGGCGATGATCGTCTTCGAGAAATACGGCCAGCATCAGCCTCTCAACCGTCAGGCGGAACGCTATGCCCGTGAAGGCGTGGACCTCAGCCTCTCCACGCTCGCCGATCAGGTCGGCGCGGTGGCCGAGTTGCTGAAGCCACTGAACACCCTGATCGAGGCGCATGTCTTTACAGCGGTCCGGCTGCATGGTGACGACACCACGGTGCCGCTTCTGGGCCGCGGCGGCACGAAAACCGCCCGGCTCTGGACCTATGTGCGCGATGATCGTCCCTTCGACGGAACCGCGCCGCCTGCGGTCGTGTTCCGCTTCTCCCGCGATCGGGCTGGCGAGCATCCGATGGAACACCTGACAGGCTGGCAGGGCATCCTGCAGGCCGACGCCTATGCCGGGTACAACCAGCTCTACGATGCCGCCCGGCAACCCGGGCCGGTGACATCGGCCCTATGCTGGGCACACGCGAGGCGCAAGTTCTTCGAACTCGCCGACGTGCAGACCAACATCCGCAAAGGCAAGTCGGCCAAGGAGATCTCACCCATCGCGGTCGAGGCGGTGAAGCGCATCGACGCGCTGTTCGAGATCGAGCGCATGGTCAACGGGCAGACCCCGGAGGCTCGGTTGGAGATGCGGCAACGCCAGTCGGTCCCGCTGGTCGCGGACCTGGAGCGCTGGCTTCGCGGCGAGCGCGCCCTTCTGTCAAAACATGCCAAGGTGGCCAAGGCCATCGACTATCTCCTGGCCCCGCACCATTGGCCCGGCTTCACGCGGTTCCTCGAGGATGGGCGGGTTTGCCTCACGAACAATGCCGCCGAACGTTCCCTGCGCGGCGTAGCCCTCGGCCGGAAAGCTTGGCTCTTCGCTGGATCAGAGCGTGGCGGCCAGCGCGCGGCGGCGATCTACACCTTGATCGGCACGGCCAAGCTCAACGACATCGACCCCCAGGCTTGGCTCGCCGACGTCATCGCCCGCATCGCCGACATGCCTGTCTCACGCCTGCACGAATTGCTCCCGTGGAACTGGCAGAAGCAGGCACCCCAATCGGCCGAGGCTGCATGATGGCCCGGGTCACCCATGTCCACACCATCGATGAGGTCGCAAGGAGGATCGGCGAGAACCTCGAACTCATCGAGATTGTCAGCGCCAATTCCGACAACATCGATTATGGCGAGATGATCTGGGTAGACGACGGCACTGAGGAGGGGATCAAAACCTTTACAGATCGTGGCATCGAATGCCTCCAAGAACTTCTCGCGGACATACGGACCTGGAAAGGCGGCATCCGTGAGTTCTTGCGCGACGAACAGTGTGATCCCAAAGTCATCGAGAACATCTTGGCCGACGAGAAGAACTGCTGAGGCAAGACGGCCCTCGGCGAAACCTTACAAGCAATAGAAGATCTGTCATCACCAACACAGCGCAGCCTATGGGTACTAACGCATCAGGACCTTCGGGACGTTAAGCGTGTCCGGAGCTTCATTGAGTTCGTTCATGAAAAGGCACTCAACAACCCAGCCGTGCCGCAATAGGCCGAAGTGCACCAAACCATTCAAAGAAAAGGTGCGACACCCACCTACATTTTGCATTACGCAGGTCACTAGAAAAACCACACTCGGATAGGTGCCGCCAAGGCCTTTTACGTCACAAATGTTGCTCAAGAAACAAAAGAAGTCAGAACCATCCTATTCACATATGAATAATTGACGTGGCTTTGAGGCGGATTTAGCGTCACATTTTGGATACGACGCTGAAACGCTGGTGGGTGATAAGAGATTCGAACTCCTGACATCTTCGATGTGAACGAAGCGCTCTACCACTGAGCTAATCACCCATTACGGGCGTATTAGCGTCACTCAGCAGCCTGTGCAAGAGGGTCCGGCGCGGCAGTCTGCTGCGGTTCATTGCGGCGCAAACGCGTGGTGATGATATGCGCTTTGGTGGTCTTTTTCATCCGCGTGATCTTGAGCTTGCCCATCGGTGCAAGGTTCAATTCGCGGCCATCGGCGATCGTTTCACCCAGCACCGCAAGCATAGCTTCGACAACTGGCTTTGCATCGCGCTTCTTGATGCCACTGCGCGCGACAACCGTGTCGATCAGTTCTTTCTTCTTCAACTCAGGCCCGGTGATCTTTGGTGTTTCGTTCACAACCACTTCCGGTTCGGGCGCCTGAGCCGCCGCTTTGACCGCGGTTTCGGTCGACTTAGAGGTGCGTGTGTTCGTGGTCGGCTTCTTGGTCGTCGCCATCGTATTCATCCTTTGTCTGCTCTGACTTATTATTGGCGAATGTTCACCAAGCATAACAAGAATGGCCACTTTATCCAGTATTTTGATCCAAGCGCACTACAAAATGGGCCAATACGACGCGCATTGCATGGATTACAAACAAAAACGCCGCCCCATATGGGACGGCGTTTCCAAAAAAACCGTGGTCGGATCAGTGCGCGATGGCAGATGCCCCGCCACTGTCTTTGTTCATCGCTTGGGCCGCGGCCTCTTCTGCAGCTTCATCCCATTCGATGGGCTCTGGCTTGCCGACAAGCGCCAATTTCAAAACCTCGGACACGTGCTCGACCGGGATAATCTCAAGCCCGTTCTTCACGTTGTCGGGCAGCTCGGCCAGATCCTTTTCGTTTTCCTGCGGAATCAAGACCGTTTTGATACCACCACGAAGAGCTGCGAGCAGTTTCTCCTTCAAACCACCGATGGGCATAGCATTGCCGCGCAACGAGACTTCGCCAGTCATGGCGATATCGCGGCGTACCGGGATACCAGTCAGCACCGATACAATGGACGTCACCATCGCAAGACCGGCTGACGGGCCGTCCTTGGGCGTTGCACCATCTGGCACGTGGACGTGGATGTCCATCTTGTCGAACTTCGGAGGTTTCACCCCGATTTCGGGCGCAATCGATCGAACATAGCTGGCTGCTGCATCAATCGATTCCTTCATCACGTCGCCCAGTTTGCCGGTGGTCTTCATCCGACCTTTACCCGGCAGCTTGAGCGCCTCGATGTGCAGCAAATCCCCACCAACCGACGTGTAGGCCAGACCGGTCACAACACCAACTTGGTTCTCGTCTTCGGCCAGACCGTAGCGGTGCTTCCGCACGCCAAGGAAATCGTCGAGGTTTTCAGGGGTGATGACCACCTTTTCCTCTTCCTTCTTGACGATTTTTGTCACCGCTTTCCGTGCCAGTTTGGAAATCTCGCGCTCAAGGTTCCGCACACCGGCTTCTCGGGTGTAGTACCGAACCATGTCGGTCAGTGCCTCATCCGTCAGCTCGAACTCACCCTTTTTCAAGCCGTGGTTTTTAACCTGTTTTGAAATCAGGTGACGCTTGGCAATCTCGGCCTTTTCGTCCTCGGTGTAACCTGCCAGTGGAATGATCTCCATCCGGTCAAGAAGCGGACCCGGCATATTGTATGAGTTCGCCGTGGTCAGGAACATCACGTTCGACAGGTCGTATTCCACCTCAAGATAGTGGTCCACGAATGAGCCGTTCTGCTCCGGATCAAGCACCTCAAGCATCGCAGACGCCGGATCACCGCGAAAATCCTGACCCATCTTGTCGATTTCATCGAGCAGGATAAGCGGGTTGGTCGTTTTGGCCTTTTTCAGCGCCTGAATGATCTTGCCCGGCATGGATCCGATATAGGTCCGGCGGTGGCCGCGGATTTCAGATTCGTCGCGCACGCCGCCAAGCGAAATACGGATAAACTCGCGCCCCGTGGCTTTGGCGACTGATTTGCCAAGCGATGTCTTACCGACACCCGGAGGGCCGACAAGGCACATGATCGGACCTTTCAGTTTTTTCGAACGCTGCTGCACTGCAAGGTATTCGACGATCCGCTCTTTAACCTTATCAAGGCTGTAGTGGTCTTCGTTCAGGATACGCTCTGCGCGGCCAAGGTCTTTTTTCACGCGCGACTTCACGCCCCACGGGATCGACAGCATCCAATCCAAGTAGTTGCGCACAACAGTGGCTTCGGCGCTCATCGGGCTCATATTCTTGAGCTTTTTTATCTCCGCCTCGGCCTTTTCGCGCGCTTCCTTGGACAGCTTGGTCTCGTGGATCTTAGCTTCGAGTTCAGCCACTTCGTTCTGACCGTCTTCCCCGTCGCCCAGTTCCTTCTGAATGGCCTTCATTTGCTCATTCAAATAGTATTCGCGCTGCGTCCGCTCCATCTGGGATTTGACGCGTGTCTTGATCTTTTTCTCGACCTGCAGAACCGACATTTCGCCCTGCATCAGGCCATAGACCTTTTCAAGCCGCTCGCTGACGGAAAGAGTTTCCAGCAACTCCTGTTTTTGATCGACTTCGATGCCCAAATGCCCGGCCACCAAATCAGCCAGCTTAGCTGGTTCATCCGCATCCGACACAGCGCCCAGCGCCTCTTCGGGGATGTTCTTCTTGACCTTGGCATAGCGCTCGAATTCTTCGCCGACTGTACGCACAAGCGCGGCAATCGCAGCGGGATCACCCGGCATCTCGGTCAGATACTCGGCGGTCGCTTCAAAGAAGTTGTCGTTCTCAAGGTATTCGGTGATGCGCACACGACTTTGGCCTTCGACAAGAACCTTCACAGTCCCATCGGGCAGCTTGAGCAGTTGCAGCACATTGGCCAGAACGCCGGCCCGGTAAATTCCATCGGTCTGCGGATCGTCTTCCGCAGGGTCCATTTGACTCGCAAGCAGGATTTGCTTGTCGTCGGCCATCACCTCTTCGAGCGCGCGCACCGATTTGTCACGTCCGACAAATAGAGGGACGATCATATGCGGAAAGACAACGATGTCTCTCAGCGGCAGCACTGGGTATGAGGCGTTAAGAGGCTCTTGCATGCTCGTATCCTTATCATTGGCAAGATGGCACCGGCCCCGCTCGGCGGCAGCACTGACCATCTCCGGTCATGGAGCTATAAGGTGGGTCTCACCACCCAAGGTTTCAACCTTGCCCCGGCGCCGTACACAATATCCTGATGCACAGGGCCTGCAAGGTGGCTTTTCACCCAAGCGTTAACACTGACCGTGCAATTCACCTGCAAGACCGATGCCAAAAAATCCTCAATCCGACGCTTTCTTGGTAGCCGCTGCTTTCATACGCGCCAGCAACGCGGCTTTTGAATCTGCCTTTTCAACGTCTTTTGACTTGGTCTTATGAGGATCGAATTTAGGGGCACCCTTGGGAGATTTGGGGGCTCCAGATTTACCGTAATCCATGTTTGGCTCCTAGGCCCGTTGCGGGCGGTCGGGCAGCTTTGCCTCATGCCAAAGGCCACCGCAATACACCGTTTCGGGAAACCGCGAATTTTACCAGTTCAATTCCCGGCCCGCTGCATCATCATCTGGTGCACCGCATGCATACCCTGTTCTACCATCGCAGTCACTTCGGCGGCGTGTACATGCAGAGCATCCACCACCTCCGGGTCGTCCGAGGTCTGTATAACTATCACACCCTCTTCGGTCACATCCACTTCGGAAAGAATACGGTCGCCACGTGCAAAAAAGATATCCAGCGTCGGGCTTTGAATACGGATTCTGGGATCGTCTTGTTGCCCAACCCTGTCGATCATGCCCACCGTATGGCTGACAAGTGCGTCCATCACCTCTGGGTCACTTGACCGTGTGACCGTGCGAATCCCGTTGGGAAGGTTTTCAACATCGCGGCTAATTGTCTGGAACTTGCGGAACATCAGCGCCAGTTCGGCGCTTTCCTCGGCTGTCGCGTTGTCCCCGCGCAACCCCGGCATCGTGGCCATGTCGTGCCCCGTCCCGTCTGCACCATGCATGTGACCATGCCCACCGCCATGTTTCATCTGCGCAAAGATAGGCACAGCTGACATGATAGCAATCATTGCGGTCGCAGAAATCAGTCGTCGCATAACAACGCCTCGCTCAAACACTCAACACCTTCATATGCGATGCAAGATATATGTACAGGGGCGGAATGAAGCAGGTCAAAGCGGGTCTATATCTCCCTCTGCCCGCTGCGCATGGAACCGTGCTTCGAATGCGGCGAACTGCCCCGCTGCAATCGCATCTCGCATCCCCTGCATCAGTTCTTGGTAATAATGCAGGTTATGCCAGGTCAGTAGCATCCCCGAGATCATCTCTTGCGCACGAAAAACGTGGTGCAAATAAGCCCGCGAGTAGTTTCGGCATGCCGGGCACGTGCAGTCTTCGTCCAAAGGACGCGGGTCATCTTGGTGGCGTGCGTTCTTGATGTTGACCTGGCCGCGCCGCGTCCACGCCTGCCCCGTGCGACCAGAGCGCGAGGGCAGCACGCAATCCATCATATCGACCCCGCGCTTGACCGCTCCGACAATGTCGTCTGGCTTACCAACCCCCATAAGGTAGCGTGGCCGGTCTTGCGGCAGTTGCGACGGCGCAAAATCCAGACAGCCGAACATCGCCTCCTGCCCTTCGCCGACAGCCAATCCCCCAATCGCATAGCCATCGAAACCAATCGCTTTCAGCGCCTCTGCGGATTCCTCGCGAAAATCCTGTTCCAAACCACCCTGCTGAATACCAAATAGCATATGACCCGGACGGTCCCCGAACGCCTCTTTCGACCGCTCTGCCCAGCGCATGGACAGCTGCATCGACTCTGCAATCCGGTCACGATCTGCGGGCAACGCAGGACATTCGTCAAAGCACATCACGATGTCCGAGCCCAAAAGCCGCTGGATCTCCATTGACCGCTCTGGTGTCAGTTCATGCTTGGACCCGTCGATATGCGATTTGAACGTCACGCCTTTCTCTGTCAGCTTACGCAGATCAGCGAGGCTCATCACCTGGAAGCCGCCTGAATCTGTGAGAATGGGCTTGTCCCAATTCATGAAGCGGTGCAATCCGCCCAACCGGTCGATCCGTTCAGCCGTAGGACGCAGCATCAGGTGGTATGTGTTGCCCAATAGGATGTCCGCGCCGGTGGCGGCCACGGATTCAGGCATCATGGCTTTGACGGTTGCCGCTGTGCCGACTGGCATAAAGGCGGGTGTGCGGATCGTTCCACGCGGCGTGGTGATCGCGCCTGTACGCGCTGTACCATCCGTGGCGTGCAGGGCGAAGGAGGAAGAAACTGTCATGATCAGGCCTTACTTGCAGAGCGCGCCCTTGTGCGCCAAATCACTTGAATTGCCAAGGAGGCGCGATTCCCATGTCAGATAACACACCTAACGACTCCGCGCCCACCGGCACGGGGCCCGGCCCCGATGCACCATTGACCTTTGGGTGGGAGGAATGGGTCAGCCTGCCAGAACTCGGGCTTCCAGCCATACGCGCAAAGGTCGACACGGGTGCGCGCACCTCTGCGCTGCATGCTGCCGATATCGAGGTGTTCGGTTCGGCCAACAAACCCCGTGTTCGGTTTGCCGTACATCCAATCCCCGGACGCGAAGACCTGATCATCCCGTGCTCTGCCCCCATCGCGGACCGGCGCGACGTCACTTCATCGAATGGCGAAACCGAAAGCCGCTATGTCATCGCGTCTGACCTGAACGTCGGCGGGCACACCTGGAGCATCGAGATTACGCTCACTGACCGTGGCACCATGAGCAACCGTATGTTGCTTGGGCGTCAGGCGCTCAAGGACCACGTCAACATTGTACCCAGCGAACGTTTCCATCAACCAGAGTTGGATTTCGATGTCTACCATACCCCCAAAATGCGCAAGATCGCCCCTAACAGGGCTCTGCGCATCGCCGTGCTGAGCCGCGAAAGCAACTATTCTACCCGCAGGCTGGTCGAGGAAGGTGAAGCGCGCGGTCACTCGGTCGAGGTGATCGATACCACCCGCTGTTACATGGCGATCAACGCCATGGCACCAGAGATCTACTACGACGGAAAACGCCTGCCCCGCTATGACGCCATTATCCCCCGCATCGGCGCGTCGATCACACCCTATGGCACCGCAGTGGTGCGCCAGTTCGAATCTATCGGCACCTATGTCGTTAATGGTAGCACTGGCATCACGTCGAGCCGGGACAAACTGCACGCGCATCAAATCTTGGCACGCCACCGGATCGGCATGCCGCCCACCGCTTTTTGCCAACTCCCCTAAAGACACATCTAACCTGATCGGTCTGGTCGGCACCGCGCCCCTGATCGTCAAACTGCTAGAGTCGACGCAAGGCAAAGGCGTTGTGTTGGCCGAAACCAAGAAAGCCGCCGAGTCTGTGATCGACGCGTTTCGGGGCCTCAAAGCCAACTTCCTTGTTCAGGACTTCGTTAAAGAAGCGGCTGGTGAAGACATCCGCTGTCTTGTCGTAAACGGCAAAGTGGTAGCGTCAATGAAACGCACCGGGGTCGATGGCGATTTCCGCTCGAACCTGCATCGCGGCGGCAGTGCCACCAAAGTGCGCATCAGCAAAGAAGAGCGCGACACAGCCCTGCGCGCCGCCAAGGTGTTCGGCCTTGGCCTTGCAGGGGTGGACCTCTTGCGCTCAAACTCCGGGCCAAAAGTCCTTGAGGTCAACTCATCACCCGGGCTTGAAGGCATTGAGATGGCCAGCGGCAAAAACATCGCGGGTTTGCTCTATGATGCGATCGAGGCCAAAGTCCGCCCGGCCCCGGTGCCTAGACGAAAGAAATCCGCCAAAACGAGTTAGGATCAAACTGCGCGTAATAGGCGGTCTGTCAGCACCACGTTTCAAATGCTCACTGGCAAAAGCTAAAGGTTTTATGGGTTGCGCCGTTCTACTGGGTGTATCCCAAACGTCAGGACCGATCATGTTGACCACGCCCCAAGTAGACCTCATCCAGACTTCCTTTGCGACAGCGCTCTCCAGCCGTGAAGATCTTGTCACGGAATTCTACCATTCCCTCTTTGCCAAAGCGCCCTCCGTACGCGGCATGTTCGCTACAGACATCGCACCACAATCCAAGATGTTGGCGGCCACGTTGCAAATGGCTGTACAAAAGCTGGAAGATCCCGAAGCGCTGATCGAACCATTGCGCGCACTTGGTGCCAAACATGCCGAATACGGCGCAGAGCCCGCTCATTATTCAGTGGTCGCAGACGTTCTTGTGTCCTGTATGGAAGACGCCGTTGGCCCAACATGGACGCAAGACCATACCAAGGCCTGGAATGATGCATTGACCTTTGTTGCAGAGACCATGCTTGACGGTGCTGCGACAACAGAAAACGCCCATGCCTGCGCGAAAACAACGCGAAAGCACTGACGTTGATGACGGAGAGCGAACATACTGAAGAAGCGATTTTGGGTGACCTGATCAACCGGTGCGGCAAGATGCGTATGCTGTCCCACCGGGTGGTCGTAACCCTATTGCTCGAAAGCTCAAAAGACCGCGCTTGCACGCAGGCCTTGGAAAAGCTGGAAAAAGACCTGGTTGAGTTTTCGCAAATCGCCGCCGAAGTCACACCGGAGTCCAGCAGGTCCACGCTAACGCAATCGCTGAAAAGCGTGTTGGAACAGGTCGAGGCCGTCAGCCCGTCACAACGTGACGATCTGGTAAAATTCCAATCGACGGCCCAATCGATCCATAGACGACTGGGCGCTACAAGTGGGGCCACACTGACTAACAGCATCGAGGAACTGGCCGAATTCGTCACCACGCAGCTTTTGGCCACGCTCAACAATATCGTTGCAGGCGTTGGTCGGGCTTTGGACGCGGTTGTAGCACACCGGGAAACGCAATCCGGCAAGCAGAACAAGATGATCCGGTCCTCGATTACGGAACTCGAGAAAATCAGTCGCATGATCATGATCATTTCCGTCAACGCCTCAATCGAAGCATCGCGCGTCGGTGAAGAGGGACGCGGCTTTTCTGCCGTGGCGGGCGAAATCCGCGGTCTGAGTCAGGCCGCAAACAAGGTCATCACTTCCTTGCGGGCCGAATTCGAGAATTCGTGACGCACGGCAGTAGAGCGGGCACACCGCGCAGAAATGTGTGACGTCCCGATCCTCTGCGCTTCCGCCCCTTTACCCCCCGGCTGCCTTTCCCTATATCTTTGGTCAGGAACTCACGGGAAGGACCGACATGAACGACGCCAGCCCCAAAATCGAAGGTGCACCCCTGATTGCTCCGTCAAGCACGGACCACCCGCTATATGACCAGGTGGTCGAAGCCTGCAGGTCCGTCTACGACCCCGAGATTCCGGTCAACATCTATGACCTCGGGCTAGTCTACACTCTTGAGATAAATGACGAAAACGAAGTGCGGGTGATCATGACCCTCACCGCTCCGGGGTGTCCGGTCGCGGGCGAGATGCCCGGCTGGGTGGCCGAGGCCATCGAACCTTTAGCCGGCGTAAAGCAGGTCGACGTGGAACTCACGTGGGAACCGCCTTGGGGCATGGATATGATGTCTGACGAGGCGCGGCTCGAACTCGGCTTTATGTAAGCCATGGCAGTCTCGGACGAACAGATCGTCTTTGTAAGGGACCTGTTTCGCGAACTGCCAGCAATCACAACCCGCAAGATGTTTGGCGGCCTTGGGATTTATTCCGAGGGCACTATCTTTGCCGTCATTGGCCCCGAAGACGCGCTCCTTCTCAAGGCGCGCGGCCAACTGGCCAAGGATCTCGCCGCTGAAGGCTCTGAACAATGGGCATATGAAGGCAAATCCGGGAAACCGTCGCGGATGCCCTACTGGACCCTCCCCGACGCAGCGCTGGATGACCCCGAAGAGGCTTGTATGTGGGCCCGCAGGTCTTTGGCGGAAACCGACTGAAAAACAAAGCAATCGAATTTGATTTCTTTTCCCCAAAGAAAGTGATAATGCTTGCGCATGACAGCGCTTTGCGTCCTGACGGGTGATCTTGTGGCGTCCTCTGACCTCTCTCCCGAGGCTGTGGACCATGCATTGACGATCATTGAAACAGCGGCAACCGACATGGCGGGCTGGAACGGCCCCGACGGACTGTCCCGCTTTGCCCGGCGCGGTGGCGACAGTTGGCAAATTGCCCTTGCAGACCCATCGCGTGCTTTGCGCGCGGCACTTTTTGTTCAAGCCTGCCTCCGGCGCGACAACGCAAAGTCCCAAACGCGGATCGCAGTTGCAACAGGCACAGGCGCCCTGCCATCATCAGGAGATTTGAACGCCGCCCATGGCCCAGCTTTTGTTGAGTCCGGCCGTCTACTGTCGACAATTTCAGGTCACACGTTGATGGCCCATGCAAAAGGCGGCGCGCATCATGCCGCGACCCGGCTTGCCGACCATATCGCAAGTGGCTGGACGCAAGCACAGGCGCGCGCTGTGGCAGCGCTCATATCTCCGAATGCCCCGCCGCGTGCAGAGGTGGCCGCCTTTTTTGGGATCACCCGACAAGCCGTCAATCAGGCCCTTTGGTCGGCCGGATATCCTGCCCTTCTGGACGCGGTCGCTGCAATAGAAGCAGAAGACGGCAAGTGATTCAGCTTTCTTTCATTCAAAGCAAGCCCAAACGCCTGACAGGTGCCTTATGCTAGAAGTTTTTGTTGCGCTGCTGTTGGCTCATGTAATTGCAGATTTTCTTGGGCAACCGGACATTATGTTCAGGCGCAAGGCAGAACCCGCTTTCCTTCTGCTGCATGTCGGGAGTGTCTGTGTCCTCAGCTTCATCGCCTTGGGTGGCGCATGGGAATTGGCCTCGGCCATTGCCGCAGCCCATTTGGTAATCGACGCGATAAAAACATGGGGCCTGCCCGCCGAGTGGCGTGATCGCCTGCCCGCCTTTTTATTGGATCAATGCGCCCATATCGGATCGCTTGTTGCGGGCGCAGCCCTGATGCCTGACGCTATGATTGATAGCATCTGGGCACCGTATATCGGTCACCTGCTGGCCCCTGCCATCCTGATCTCAGGCGCAATTGTGTCCATCTGGGGCGGCGGCTTTGCTGTGGGATTGCTAATGAAACCCTACACCGATCAGTTCGACACCCAAGATGCAGGCCCCAGTGCTGAAGGGTTGGAAAACGCCGGGCGCATGATTGGCAAACTCGAACGTGGGTTGATCTTTCTTTTTCTTTGCGTCGGTCAAACCACCGCCACAGGGTTTCTGATCGCAGCGAAATCAGTCCTTCGGTTCGACACAGCCTCCAAAGGCCAAAAGGCAGGCGAATACGTCATCATCGGAACACTGGCCTCCTTCGGATGGGGCCTCGCCACAGGATACGCGACGCTTTCACTCCTTGAGATCGCGGTGCCGACCCCCTAGGTTAAAGCTAACTGAGAAAGCGAGAGTTCCCATGTTCGGCATTCCCGGCAAACAAGCCGTCACCCTGACCCCAAAAGCAGCCACCCAAGTGCGCAAGCTCATGGACGCAAAAGGCCATGCAGGCCTGCGCATTGGCGTCAAAAAGGGCGGCTGCGCGGGCATGGAATACACGATGGATTACGTCGACGAATCTGACCCTAATGACGAGGTCGTCGAGCAGGACGGCGCAGTGGTTATGATTGCCCCAATGGCGCAAATGTTCCTATTCGGCACTGAAATCGACTACCAAACCTCGCTTCTGGAATCCGGCTTCCACTTCAACAACCCGAACGTCGCTGACGCCTGTGGCTGTGGCGAGTCGATAAAATTCAAGGACGTGGAAGAACTGGCCACCGAACACGCGAACGGTGCGCCGAACCTCAAAGCTTAGACAAGTCTCATCGTCCTGCAAACGCGCGGCTTGATATGGACACAGAGTTTTTGGCCGGGTCTTTTGTGTTTGCGAAGCTGTAACCGTCAGCGCGATGGATGGAACCGAATGTCAATCCGCGCGCTTTTGACTGGCGACAAAACTCATCGACATCTTCCACATCGAAAACAAGCTTGAGGAGCGTTTGACCTTCCTTGCGACCGGCTGACATCGGATGCAGCAATATATTTGCTCCGCTGCCTCGTGAGACAAGTTCAACGATCCGGTCTCCATCATGACGCAGCATGTCAAAGCCAAAATGAACGCAGTAGAATTCAGCAACAGCTTCGAGTCGTTTGGTATAGATGATGATACGTCCAAGCTGTACGGACATGCTGGTCTCCAAACGCGCTTATACGACAAGCCTATCCGAGTGTCTGTTCATCGCCAATGCCCCGAAAAACCCTACGCCGACACGTCATTCACCCTTGCCCTGCAAATGCACATAGGTTTCGGCATACCGCTTTGACAAATGATCTCCTGCCCGGAACAGCTTGCCTGACCCAATCGGCGCGACGTTCGTTTCGACATTCGGATTAAAAAACAATGGCACCGAAATACGTTCGTCCGTACCGCCTTTGACCCGGTGCAATGTCGCCACGACGCGCCCTTCGGTCCACATTTCAAGCATTTCACCAAAGTTGATGATAAACTCTCCGGGCGGGGCCTGAACCGGCAACCAGTCTTCGCGCCCACGTGGTTGCACTTCAAGACCAGGCTGACCATCCGTCGCCAACAGCGTCAGGCAACCATAGTCGGTATGCGCGCCGATGCCGAAATCCTTATCCCCCGCCCAATCCGGGCGCGGCGGGTAGAAATTGCCCCGCAGCAGCGCCATCGGAGTATCAAACTTGTCGTCAAAGAAATCCGCATCCGCCCCGATCGACATCGCGATGCCCCGTAAAATACCCCGCGCCACGTCCAACGCGTCCGAGTAGTATGCCCGGATGACCTGCTCGAACCCAGCCGGCCGGTCAGGCCAATGGTTCGGCGCATAGACTGGCAGCGCAATGCGCATGTCCCCATCGGGCAAGGAATAGCCGCAGTCAAACACCTCTTTGTAATCGGGGTTCGCGTCAGGGTCGACCTGCTCAGATTTTGACGCCCCCCAACCGCGGTTCGATCCGGTGCGCGCCATGTTGACCTGATCCTTGATCTCGACCGGCAAGGCAAAGAACGCCCGATAGGCCGCCAGCACAAACCGCATCCGCGCCGAGGTGAACTTGGTGTTATGCACCGTAGCAAACCCGACCTCTTCGGCCGCGATCCGCATCTGCGCCAAGGCCTCGGCATCGCCCGCGGCCAGCGCCGCTGCATTCAATCTCGGGATCATGTCGCATCCTCCTGTCCAATCGCCCGGCTTTGTGACACCAGACCACAGCCCGCGCAACTGCCCTTGACGCCATCTCTATGGCCGCGATGATGCGCGCCAACCCAAGCCCGTAACAGGAGCCAAGACATGCGCCGCAAACTCGCCGCCGGAAACTGGAAGATGAACGGAACCACCGCCGCCCTGTCGGAACTGGGCGCGCTACAAGATGCCGTCAACGGCGCAGCCGAAGTGCTCATTTGCCCGCCTGCGACGTTGGTTTCTGCCGCAGTCGAAACAGCCGGCAAGATCGCAATTGGCGGGCAGGACTGCCATTCCGCTGCGTCCGGCGCGCATACCGGCGACGTCTCGGCGGCTATGCTCAGGGACGCAGGCGCAACATATGTGATCCTTGGCCATTCCGAACGCCGCGCAGATCACGACGAATCCGACGCGCTGGTCGCATACAAGACCTTGGCCGCTTGGGACGCGGGCTTAAACGCCATCGTCTGTGTCGGCGAAACACTGGACGAACGCGAAGGCGGCAAGACCCTCGACGTGATCGGCACGCAAATGGCTGGCTCGTTGCCCGATGATGTGACCGGCGCAAACACTGTTATCGCATACGAACCCGTCTGGGCCATCGGCACAGGCAAGGTGCCGACCACCGAACAGATCGCCGAGGTCCACGCGTTTATGCGATCCGCCCTAATCCAACGCTTCGGCAACGAGACCGCAAGCGCAATCCGACTGCTCTATGGTGGCAGCGTGAAGGCGTCCAACGCGGCCGAAATCTTTGCGGTGAGCGATGTAGATGGCGCATTGGTGGGCGGGGCAAGCCTCAAAGCCAGCGATTTCGCACCCATCGTTGCGGCCTTAAACGGCTGATCCAGTCAGCGATCAGTCACATGCAGCGGTTTACGCAATCCCCGACCGATCCTGCCTTCGTGCAAAACCCCTACCCGTTCTATGACCGCCTGCGTGCAGCTGGTGATTTGGCGTGGTGGGACGAGTACGGCATGCCTTGCGCCTCCAGTCACCGTGCAGTGCATGCCATCCTGCGCGACCGTCGCTTTGGCCGCGAAATCCCGCCCGAGTTGGCACCGGACATTCCAGATCACCTTGCGCCGTTTTACGCCGTCGAAGCCCATTCCATGCTGGAACTGGAACCACCGCGCCACACCCGTCTGCGCGGTCTGGTCCTGCGCGCCTTCACGTCACGCCGGATCAAGGAACTTGCACCTGACATCACCGCACTCGCGCACGAAAAGATCGACGCCTTCCCGGCAGACGAACCCTTCGACATTCTTAGCACATTTTGCCAGCCCATTCCGGTGATCATCATCGCGCGGCTTTTGGGGGTACCAGATGACATGGCCCCGCAACTATTGCGTTGGTCAAACGCGATGGTGGCCATGTACCAGGCCAGCCGCACCCGTGCGACCGAAGATGCCGCCGCAGCCGCAGCCGGCGACTTCTCAAATTTCCTGCGCAGCTATATCGATACCCGTCGCAACGACCCGAAAGACGACCTGATCACCCACCTGATTGCCGCCGAGGAAGCGGGTGAAAAGCTTTCGACCGACGAATTGATAACAACCTGTATCCTGCTACTGAACGCTGGCCACGAGGCGACTGTGCACACGCTGGGCAACGGGATCAAAACCCTGCTCGACAACGGTACCCGTCAGGTCGACGACTCCACGGTCGAAGAAATTCTGCGCTTTGATCCGCCGCTGCATATGTTCACCCGCTACGCCTATGAAGAGATCACGCTCTACGGGCATACCTTCCAGCGCGGCGATCAGGTTGCCCTGCTGCTCGCCTCAGCCAATCACGACCCGGAACAGTGGCCCGACGCCCAGCTGTTCGACCCATCACGTCCGGTCATCCAGAACACCAGCTTTGGCGGTGGCCTGCATTTTTGTGTCGGTGCGCCTCTGGCTCGGCTGGAACTCCAGATCGCGCTGCCGATCCTCTGGGCACGCTGCCCGATGCTGCGTATCGCGGAGGCCCCAAAAAACGCCAACACCTACCACTTTCACGGGCTCGAACGATTGATGGTGCAGACCTCTTAAGGCGCGCCCATCGTGCCGGTTGGCGTTGCATATTTGGAAAAAGAAGAAACACGGGACAGCCCAAGTTGCAACTGCGCGCCCTACAAAGGCAGCGCCGTTGTCGATTTAATCTCTTCCATCGACAAAAGCGCTGTGACGTTGTGCACCCGCACCTCTGCGATCAGCGCTTGGTAGAAGGCATCATAGGCGCGGGCATTCTTGACGCGCACTTTCAGAATATAGTCAATATCCCCCGCCAATCGGTGCGCCTCTTGCACCTCTGGGCGGTCCTGCAAGGCCTTGAGAAACGCGCGCTGCCAGTCCGCCTCGTGTTCGCTGGTGCGGATCAACACAAAGAAGCACGCCTCAAACCCCAGCGCGTCCGCATCCAGCCGCACGGTCTGAGCACCGACAATCCCGGCCTCGCGCATTTTGCGTATGCGGTTCCACACCGGCGTCTTGGATGACCCCACTTTACGCGCGATATCGTCCAACGATTGAGCAGCATCGGTTTGCAGCTCGACAAGGATTTTCCGGTCTGTCTCGTCTATCTTCATCACTGTTCCGCTTTCTGCCGCATTCAAAGACCGCATGTTCTACGCAGGCCGCCAGGCAGAACATTTTTCCTTATTTGCGCTAGGTACTGGCAAAATACCAGAACAAAATTCTACTTTAGACACAGAAAACGCGGAAGAGAGGACACCAGATGACACGCAACCTGCAAAAGACCCTGACCCAACCGGTCGCCTTTGTCGGTTCGGGTCCGGGCGATCCCGATCTTCTGACGGTCAAGGCCCTGCACGCATTGCAAACCGCCGATGTGGTGATCCATGACCGCCTTGTGAGCGCAGACATCCTTGCGCTGATCGGGCCACGAACGCGTCTGCGGAATGCGGGGAAAGAAGGGTTTGGCCCGTCGCTTGGTCAGAACGCCATCAACCAGGTGATCGTGGATGAGGCGAAGACCGGCGCATGTGTCGTCCGGCTCAAAT
The DNA here is from genome assembly GCA_043585115.1 of Marivita sp. Taxonomy (GTDB): domain Bacteria; phylum Pseudomonadota; class Alphaproteobacteria; order Rhodobacterales; family Rhodobacteraceae; genus Marivita. The sequence continues at coordinate 90,566 of CP121326.1, read as the reverse complement.
CCGGTGACCCAACCGTGTTCGGCCGTCTGGACGAAGAACTGGACGCGATCACCGACGCAGGCCTCGACTACATCATCATGCCGGGCCTGACTTCTGCCTCTGCCGCCGTGGCAGCCCTTGGCCAATCGCTCACCAAACGTGGGCGCAACACCGCCGTGCGGCTCATCACAGGCCACGACATGCAAGGCTATGCCGATCAAGACTGGCGGGCGCTGGCCCGCAACGGCGAAGTCGCCGCCATCTATATGGCCAAGAAGGCCGCGCGGTTCATTCAGGGCCGTTTGTTGATGCACGGCGCGACCCCATCCACGCCTGTCACCATCGTTGAAAACGCAAGCCGTCCAGACCAGCGCATTGTCAGCGCCACGCTGGCAACTCTGCCCGCCACCTTGGCCGACGCCGACATCACCGGCCCGGCCCTTCTGATGTACGGCCTTGCCCCCCGCGAGGCTGCCCGTACCACCGCCCTGCCCCAAATTCAGGAGATGATCTGATGCCTGCGATCTTTACCCCCAAGGTCATCACCGCAAATGCGCTGCTCGAAGGCGACGTGGTGTATTTGACCCCACACGACACATGGACCCGCCGCCTCGAGGACGCCGAGGTCCTGACCGATGAGGCCGATGCACAGATCCGTTTGATCGACGCCAGTGCCCGCGCGGGCGAAGTTATTGGCGTCTATCTTGCCGACGTCGATCCCCAAGCCGATAGCCCGCAGCCTACCCATTTCCGCGAGGCGTTCCGCATGCGCGGCCCCTCCAACTATTTTCACGGCAAACAATCCGAGGTGCTCTGATGTACAGCTACACCGATTTCGACGCCGCCTTTGTGGCCGAGCGCAACGCCCAGTTCCGCGCGCAGGTGGATCGCCGCATCGACGGCAGCTTGACCGAGGGTGAATTCAAACCGCTGCGCCTGATGAACGGGCTTTACCTGCAGCTGCACGCCTACATGCTACGTGTGGCGGTGCCCTATGGCGCACTCAACAGCGCCCAGATGCACCAGTTGGCGGCGATCGCTGACCGCTGGGACAAGGGGTATGGCCACTTTACCACCCGGCAGAACATCCAGTTCAACTGGCCCAAGCTGCGCGATGTGCCAGATATGCTCGACGCGCTGGCCGAAGTGCAGATGCACGCGATCCAGACCTCCGGCAACACGATCCGCAACGTCACGGCCGACCATTTCGCAGGTGCCGCCGCCGACGAGATCGCCGATCCGCGCCCCGTGGCCGAGTTGATCCGCCAATGGTCGACCGACCATCCCGAATTCCAGTTCCTGCCACGCAAGTTTAAGATCGCGGTGACAGGCTCACCCAATGACCGCGCGGTCACCAAAGCACATGACATCGGTCTGCGCATGGTACGCAACGATATGGGTCAACCCGGTTTCGAGGTGATCGTCGGCGGTGGCCTTGGCCGCACCCCAATGATCGGCAAGGTCGTGCGCGACTTCCTGCCGGAGACCGATCTGCTGCCCTATCTCGAAGCGGTGGTCAGCGTCTGGAACCTGCTGGGACGTCGCGACAACAAGTACAAGAGCCGCATCAAGATCACCGTCCATGAACACGGCATCGACGACATCCGGCAACGGGTGGAGGAACGCTTCGCCCTACTGCGCCCGACCTTCACGGGCGTCGATCAGCAGCTTTATGCGCAGATCAAAGCCGATTTCGCGTCACCCGTCTTCGACGACCGCGACACCGCGCCTTTCGATCAGGCCTACGCCAATGACCCGGTATTCCGGTCGTGGGCCGACACCAACCTCAGCGCCCACCGCGCACCGGGCTATGCCATCGCGCAGATCAGTCTCAAGGCGCATGGCGCGACACCAGGCGATGCGACGTCGGGCCAGATGCGCGTTATGGCAAACCTCGCCGCACGCTATGGCCATGACGAACTGCGGGTCAGTCATGAGCAAAACATCGTTCTGCCCCATGTACACAAGGCCGACCTTCCCGCCATTCATGCGGCACTGAAAGACGCAGGCCTGGCGACTGCCAATATCGGCAAGATCAGCGACATCATCGCCTGCCCCGGTATGGATTACTGCGCACTGGCCACCGCCCGGTCGATCCCCATCGCACAGGAAATCGCCATGCGTTTCGACCAGCTTAAGCTTGAACACGAAGTAGGAGACCTGAAGATCAAGATCTCAGGCTGCATCAACGCCTGCGGCCACCACCATGTCGGGCATATCGGAATCCTCGGCCTCGACCGCGCAGGTGTCGAGAATTACCAGATCACACTGGGCGGCGATCACACCGAAACCGCCGCCATCGGTCAACGCACCGGGCCGGGATTTTCCGCTGATGAAATCGTCCCCGCAGTTGAACGGATTGTGGACACGTACCTGTCAGAGCGCACCAACGCCGACGAGGCGTTCATCACCACCTTCGCACGCATCGGCATGAGCCCATTCAAAACCGCCCTCTATGGTGAGAGCGAAAAGCGTCAGAAGGCTGCGTGATGCTACAGTTTGCACATCATATAGGCGCAGAATGCCCACCCACACTTGAAGACCGCATGGAAGCGCACGATCGCGTCGCTGATCTGAACTCGCGGTATCGTCACTTCGGCACGTCCTACCTTCTGGAGGCGGTGCTGACCCGTGGCATTTTCAACAGCGTCGCCATGGTGTCGAGCTTTGGGGCCGAGTCGGCGGTTTTGCTCCACCTGATTGCGCAGATCGACCGCGACCTGCCAGTGCTTTTTATCGACACTCAGTTGCTGTTTGCCGAAACATTGACCTATCAGAGGGACCTGGCGGATCACCTTTGCCTGACCAACGTGCATATCATTCGCGCCGAACCCCAGACGGTTGAGGCCGTCGATCCATACGGTGCGCTGCGCTTTAGCAACCCGGACGCGTGCTGCACCCTGCGCAAAACACAACCGCTTAGCACGGCGCTGCAAGGCTATGACGCTTGGATCACCGGGCGCAAACGGCATCAGGCCGAGACCCGCCAAGGGTTGCACTATTTCGACTGCGACGACAGCAATGCGCGGATCAAGATCAACCCACTGATCGACTGGAAACCAGCCCGCATCAAAGCACATCTGGAAACACACAAGCTGCCACGTCACCCGCTGGTGGCAAAAGGCTATCCCTCGATCGGATGCGCACCTTGCACATCCACCGTGAATAAGGGCGAAAGCAGCCGTGCAGGCCGTTGGCGCGGAACAACAAAAACCGAATGCGGCCTTCACGCCGCACCACTGAAATCTGGAGACGTCACATGAGTATTATCGTTACCGATCAGGGATTCGAGAGCTTTGAAGACCCCGCACAGTGGATCCCAAGTGACCATACGATCAACTTACCATCCGACACCGATCCGGCTAGACTATGCGATTTATTGCATGGCATGGAACTTGTTCGCGTTGATTTCCCAAGCTTTTCCGATGGACGCGGGTTCACTCTCGCCCGGCTGATCCGTCAGAGCGGGTTTCAGGGGCACCTGCGCGCGACGGGCCATGTCATCGCGGATCAATATGCGATGGCGCGGCGGTCGGGTTTTGACGATGTGGAAATCGACGAAGATCTCGCGGCCCGTCAGCCCGAAGATCAATGGCTCGCACGTGCGAATTGGCAAGCGCATGACTACCAGTCCCGGCTACGTGGGATCGCCGCCTGACGCACTGCGGCTCGCGACCAACCCATCCGCCCGGTCCCTGCGACCATGGGCGGGTTTCGCCTGATGTAAATCAAAGATAGATGTAAGGGACCGGTTTACACCAACCGGTATAGAAAACATGACAGAGTTGAGCCCAGTGACCGAAGCCACAGCCACCAAAGCGCCCGCCGCCAAGACACTCGCCGTTCCCGACGCGCAAACCGTGACATCGGTCCAACACTGGACCGACCGCCTGTTTTCGTTCCGCGTGACCCGCCCGGCTTCCCTGCGGTTCCGCTCCGGAGAGTTCGTGATGATCGGCCTGATGCAGACGGACGAAAAGACCGGCAAGGAAAAGCCGCTCCTGCGCGCCTACTCCATCGCATCACCGTCCTGGGACGAAGAACTGGAATTCTACTCGATCAAGGTGCAGGACGGCCCGTTGACCAGTCGCCTTCAGCATATCGAACCGGGCGATCAGATCATTCTGCGTCCAAAACCCGTCGGAACACTGGTGCATGACGCGCTTCTGCCCGGCAAACGGCTTTGGCTATTTGCCACAGGCACGGGCATTGCGCCCTTCGCATCGCTGCTGCGCGATCCGCAGACCTACGAGGATTACGACGAAGTCATTCTCACCCACACCTGCCGCGAGGTTGGAGAGCTTCAGTATGGCAAGGAACTGATCGCTGATATTCGCAAGGATGAATTGCTGGCCGAACTGATCGGGGAAGGATTTGCCGACAAACTGCGCTATTATCCAACCACCACTCGTGAGGACAGTCCCAAAATGGGCCGCATAACCGATCTGATGCGGTCGGGTGATTGCTTTGCCGATCTCAACGTTCCGGTCATTTCGCCCGAAACCGACCGTGCGATGGTCTGTGGCAACCTTGCTTTCAACCTTGAAATCAAAGAGATGTTGGAAGGCTACGGTCTGGAGGAAGGCGCAAATTCCGATCCCAAGACCTATGTGGTGGAAAAAGCCTTTCTTGACTGAAGTGATACCTTAGCTTCATACCTCAAATATCTGAATTTTAGTACTTCTCAAAGATAACACGGTCGACAAAACCGGCGACATTCATGATGAACTGATCGCCGGCTGGTTTCGTGTAGCGTAGCTTTTTAGCGTCTGTAGCAATTGGTTCCTGAACAAGCCGCACAGGCCCCTTGGCCGCATAGCTGTTGCCGATTTCTTCTAACGCGTCGAGGTCCGGTAAGCCGCTTTCTTTAATTTGCTCAGCCAAGGCATGCCACTGGTATCCTTCTTTGCGGGTCTTGTCGCGCATGCTCATATTCCATGATCCGATCAGGACTTTTCCTGCGATCTGCATTGGAGAACGAACAGGGAAATGCGCCAATTTAACAACAGGATGCGGCTCTGCTTTAATCTTCTTTATCCCATGTGATCCAGATGTCACCTCAATGGGCCGTGACACACATGCAGGGATGAGCACCTTGGAATAGGCCGGCTTCTCACGCCTGCGTCGATGTGTGATCCGGGTCAGCGGATTCAGATCATCCTGCGGGTCGGAAGGCCGTGGAACATACGTCACCCACGGAATGGTCACCGGACCAGTCGCTTGTTCGAACAGATCGGAAAGGTCCTTAGCCGTGCAAATCAGGAATTCGTCGCTGTCCAATAAGACAATGTGATCCTCTGCATAGGGCCCATTTACAAGGTCACTCAAAATGCTGGCCTGGATGTGCTGTAGGGCGTTGTTGACCTCGTGGGATACAGCCAAACCTTCGTCTTGCAGAGCTTGAAGAATGGATCTCGTTCGGTCTGTGCTGCCGTTGTCGACCACATGCAGATGGTCCAAAAACGCCAGATTGTGCCGCACCATCGCTTCGATCACGTCGTCTTCGTTTTTGACGACAGACAGCCCCACAATCCGCATTTAGACAAACCTTTACGCAACAACGTTGACACCCGACCGTACCGAAGCAACGGCGGTTGTCATCCTGATACGCGCAAAACAGACCGCGCGCCATTCTGGTCGCGCGGCCTATGCAACAGTTCTTCTTTCGGTTCAAAGGCCAAGCTGGTCGCGCAACGTTGCCAATAGCGCCTTTAGCTGTTCGGGATTATTTTGCGCGTCCTCAAGTGCAGCTTTGGTCGAGGTTTTGATCAGCAGCGACAGATTGGACTCATCAATATAGGCGACCACCTTTTCAAAATCGAAACCATCAGCAGTCAGAAGCTCTGCAATATCTGGGTCACTTGTTGTCGCATCGGCGTCATCAGCAGTGGATTCTGTGGCAGGTTCGTCGCTCTCAACCGCAGGTGCCGCTGCCTCTGCCGCGTCGTTAAGTGTGTTGGCAGCACCTTCGATCACGTCCTCGGCTTTCTCGGCTGTTGTTTCAGCCGTTGCATTGGCCGGGTCGGCAAGGTCGTTTGCTTCTGTTTCTCCGTCTTGAACCACCCCTTCCAGTGCATCAGCGGCGGCTTCGTTCGCATCGCTTGATGCGCCGGTCGCGTTGTCGATCGCTTCTTCGGCTGTGCTCGTCGCAGTGTCCAATGCGGTTTCGACGGCGTCGGCCACTTGTGAAACGGCTTCATCCACTGCTGTGACGGCCTCGTCCGCAGCCTCTTCTACGGTCTCGATCACGCTTGTTGTAGTATCCTCAGCAACGGGCGTGTTTTCGACCTCAGCGGCCTCAGCAGGGGCCACGCTGTCCTCTGATGGCGTTTCGACGCTTGCGGTCTCGGGCGCCTCTCCTGGTTGGGCGAACAGCCAGACGGCAATGCCAACCGCCGCTACAACCGCTAGAATGATCAGATTTTTCATTGGTTCGAGACCCCTTGAATTGGCGCTTTGTCCCGCCGCACCGATTTGGTTTGGTCGGACAAGCGACATGTGCGTGCCGTTAAGTGTGACTTCTAGGGGGAAACCCTGAACGATCGGCTCAGTTCCAAGGAAAAGCCGCTTGAAAGGCGACGGTATGCCGTCTACTTTACATCCCTGATTTGAACTGCACCAAAGGAGCGACACCATAGCCCGCAGACCTCACAACGCGCCCCCTACGCGCGACACCGGCCCCCGCGTAAATGAACGCATTCGGTGCCCGGAAATCCGCCTGATTGGCGCCGACGGTGAAAACGTAGGTGTTGTCACGCCCGAGCGTGGCATGCAGCTGGCTGAAGAAGCCGGGCTGGACCTTGTTGAAATTTCGCCAAACGCATCGCCTCCGGTCGTCAAGATCATGGATTTCGGCAAGTTCAAGTATGAACAGCAAAAGCGCGAATCCGAAGCGCGCAAGAAACAAAAAATCATCGAGATCAAAGAGGTCAAATTTCGACCCAACACCGATACGAATGATTACGAAGTCAAAATGCGGAACGTCTTCAAGTTTCTTGAGAACGGCGACAAGGTGAAGGTTACCCTGCGGTTCCGCGGTCGTGAAATGGCGCACCAGAACCTTGGTCGTGAGCTGTTGGAACGGGTGGCAGAAGACACCAAGGAACATGGCAAGGTCGAAAATATGCCCAAGATGGAAGGCCGTCAGATGGTCATGATGATCGGCCCGCTTCCGAAATAATCGCGGCGCATTGTTCTGAAATTTTTGAAAGCGGCCTTCGGGTCGCTTTTTTCATGCCTTCTCGCGCGGCGTTGGCCGGGATGGGGGTTCCTTGAGCAAGCCCCCCACGCCCATGCCCATGATGTCTGACGCACAGACCGGAACATCGCATAACAGCCGCTCCAACACCCAATCGGCCCCGTTCAACGCAGGCGAACGTGCACATCCCGGCAATCCGATCACCGGCACCGTTCCAAGATGCCCCCAGAACAACAGGTTTCCCGGATCGACGGGCATGCCGTAATGCACCACCTCGCCCCCTGCCGCGCGCAGCGCTTGCGGCGCGACATCGTAGAGATCTGATGTCGCGGATCCTGTCAGCACACAGAGGATTTCATAGTCTGACACTGCGCCTGCCAAAATATCGCGCAACGCATCAATCTGATGTGGAACAACGGTTTTCGGCCCCAAGGACACCCCAAGCCGATCAAACCGGGTTGCCATGGCCCGCTGACCTTTGGATCCGTCATCCTTAGCCCCGACGCTGGTCTGGATCAGCAACGCCCGTTTGCGAGTGACCGGCCGCAGGGCAAGTGCATTTTGTCCCACCGAACACGCCGCCTCGACAGCTGTTTCGGGCGCGGCGTATGAAATAATCTTGACCGTGGCCACCATCCCCCGCGCCGCCATACGGTGCCATTGAGGGACAGTTGCCACCGTGACCATCGGATGCACCGCGTTCACTGCATTGATCCGGTCCGCATCAATTGCGGCCACGCCAGTTTTGGTTGCGTAAATGTTCACCCGTCCGGTGCTGGCCGGCGCGACACGCAGATTGGCTACAGCAGGATCAGGCACCAAGGCCCGCGCCAAACGCTCGGCAGCCCTGTCTTCGTGCACATCGTCACCATCAAGCCGGGCCACCGTCACTTCGGTGACATCTGCCGCTTGCAAAGTGTCCAACGCCGCGCGGTCCAGCGTCACGCCCTTACGCAGCCGACCTTTTGGCAAAGCCACGGAATGCGCAAGGATCGCGCCCTCCGCCTCGGCCAAAGGAACGGGGCCGAACTTCATGCGCCTTTCCGCAGGACGCGGGTCATTTCAGCAAGGATGGACACAGCGATTTCCGCCGGACCAGACGCGCCAATATCAAGCCCAACAGGACCGTGGATCTGCGCGATCTCTGCTTCGGTAAAACCCGCAGCGGTCAACCGCTCCACTCGTTTGGCATGCGTGCGGGTCGATCCCAGCGCGCCGATGTAAAAGCAATCCGCCCGCAGTGCTTGTTCCAGGGCTGGGTCATCAAGTTTCGGATCGTGGGTCAATAAAACCAGCGCGGTGCGCGTATCCAGCCCCAGTTGAGTGATCGCCTCGTCCGGCCAGTCGTGCAGAATGGTTTCGCCGGGAAAGCGGGTGTCCGACCCAAACGCCTCGCGCGGGTCAATCAGTGTCGGATCATAACCCGCGATGCGCGCCATTGGCACCAGAGCCTGGGCGATATGCACGGCGCCAACCACAATCAAACGTAGCGGCGGGTTGTGGATACCGACAAAGGTACGGCTGCCTTCGACAAATCCGGACCGGTCCATCCGGAACGCATGGTCATAACCCTCTTTGGTCAGAGCGCGGGTTTCACCATCCAGATCAACCACATAGGCGACAGGCTGTCGGTCTGAGCGAAATTTTACCAATTGGTCAAGAATGTCTTCGGGCAGAACGGCGCCTACTGGTTCAACCAACACGCGTATGGTGCCGCCACAGGCAAGGCCAACTGCAAATGCATCCTGGTCGCTGACACCGAACTCAAGCTCTCGAGGTTTACCGTCTTCCAACGCTTCCATGGCCTCGACCACAACCGCGCCTTCGACGCAACCGCCAGACACTGACCCTTCAATCTCGCCTTCGCCGGAGATGGCAAGTTGCGACCCGACGCGGCGTGGCGCGCTGCCCCAAGTCTCGATCACTGTGGCCAAAACGGCCCCTTTTCCTGCCCGATGCCAGTCAAGCGCCGTTTCGGGGCATCTGTCAAACCGGTCCATAGTCCTGCTCTCCTCGCGTGGTCGCGGCGACTGTATCATGCGGCGCAGCGCTGTCTCCCCCTGCGTTGGTGTTAGATCGCAAACGCGTGAAGCACAGCGGCGTGACGCGACTGACACAAACCTAAGCGTCGAAAGTGGACGAACGCAAAGTGCAAAAGCCACCGGAAATGCGTGAATCCGATCGCATGCCCTTCAACAAACAGTTTGAAACAAACCTCTGAGGCACAATTCGACCAGCGCCAATCGTCACGCACCCGTCACTCCGAAGTGACAAAGCCTGAATTGTGTTCAACGAACTCTCATTCCTAACGCTGTGACAGGCAGAGCGCTGTGCCCTGACCACATATATCAATGAGAAAGGCTTCATTTCATGTCCATGCTTCGGATCACTGTTAACAATACTTCGCCGGATGGCGGCACGTTTCTGACCCCGTTCTGGTTCGGTTTGCACAATGGCGCGTTTGACCTTGGGGATGTGGGTGCGTCGGCTTCGGCCGGTCTTGAAGCCTTGGCCGAAGACGGCAATTTCGACCCTATCGCTGCAGAATTGATCGGTGCCGATGCCGGCGCCTTGGGCGGAGCAGTGTTTGGCGATGCCGGACCGATTGCCACCGGCGAAATTGCGACGACCCTTTTGAATGTAGATGGCGCTTCGCTGCCCTATATCAGTCTGGCAGCCATGATCCTGCCATCGAACGACGCGTTCATTGGCACCCTGGATGCGGTCGAGTTGTTCGGCGACGATGGTGACTTCATCGGTCCGGTGACGCTGAACTTTGATGGCAGCCGTGTGTATGACGCAGGCACTGAGGTGAACACAGAGCTGGACGCCGCGTTCATCAACCAGACAGGACCGAACACTGGTGAAACCGAAGATGGCGTCATCACGTTGCATCCCGGGTTTAATGGGTCCGAAAGCAATCCCGAGGGCGAAGGCGACCAGATCATTCTGGGTGGCGCAAATGCGTTTGGTGTGCCGATTGATGCAACAGCAGCCGACTTTACCCGCGACGGTGCAGAGATTGCCACGGTCACAATCGAAGAGGTGGTCGAACTGCGCGTCACTGTGACCAACACCTCGTCCGACGGCGGCACCTTTCTGACGCCGTTCTGGTTTGGCCTGCATGACGAAGGTTTCGATCTTGGAACACGCGGAGAGGCGGCATCGGCAGGTTTGGAAGCTCTGGCCGAAGATGGCAGTTTTGATGCCATTGCTGCAGAACTGGTTGCGGCTGATCCAGACGGTGTCGGCGGTGCCATCCTTGGTGCGCGCGGTCCAATCGCCACGGGCGAAACCGCCAGCACCACGCTTCTTGCCAGCACCGCAACACCTTATATCAGCCTTGCCGCGATGATACTGCCGTCAAACGACGCCTTTATCGGCACATTGAACGCCATCGAACTGTTTGATGAAAATGGTGATTTTCTGGGCAACAAGGTTCTGACCTTTGATGGCAGCAATGTGTATGATGCAGGCACTGAGGTGAACACCGAACTGGACGCCGCGTTCATCAATCAGACCGGGCCAAACACTGGCGAAACCGAAGGTGGTGTCATTACCTTGCATCCGGGCTTCAACGGGTCCGAAGGCAATCCCGAGGGCGAAGGCGACCAGATCATTCTGGGCGGTACCAATGCATTCGGTGTGCCGATTGATGCCACTGCAGCCGACTTTACCCGAGATGGCGCAGAGATCGCCACGGTCGCCATCGAAGAAGTGACAGTTCGTTTGGGATCGGGCGCAGATGAAACCTTTGAGGTCAGCGATTTCGCATCCGCCGCGCGGGTGGCTGGGTCCGCTGGAACCGATGTGATCGACGCAAGTGGCACCGAATTTGCCGATGTCGTGATCAACCGCATCGACGATGGATTCGCCATTACGCCAAACGATGGTGCAGCACTGCATTTCTCTGGCATCGAAGAAATCCGCTTTGACGACGAAACATTGGTCGTGGAATCAGGCGGCGCGGTTCAGACGGTTGGGTTGTTTTATGAAACCTTGCTGGGTCGCGACAGCGATGTTGCCGGCCTGAGCTTTTGGTCCGAGTTGGGTGACGGCGATTTCGGTCTTGGCAACGTGGCCGATTTCATTCTGGCGTCAGATGAATTCGTGTCCAATGTGGGGACTTTGGAAAGCACCGATGCGTTCCTCGACTTTCTCTACCAATCGGCACTCGGCCGCGAGGCTGATGTCGAAGGCCGCATATTCTGGCAGAACGCGCTCGACTCTGGGGCCGTGGATCGGGGGGACGTCGCACTGGGCTTTGCCACGGCAGACGAAACGCTGATCGCTTCTCGAACACGGTGGACGACGGGTTTATCCTGTTTGGATAAGCAGGCCCGATAACTGTCATGCGTTGTGCTGGACCTTAGAAGTTCTGCGCAACGCAACCTACGCTTATGCCGCTTTGGTCACGTCATACCCATATAGCCAATCGAACCGGCCCAGCATCTGCCCCGGAGAAACGCGGCTGAGCAAACCAAGCGCGGTATGCGCGGCAAAACGAAACGGTCCCGGCGACAGGTGATAATTGCGGGCGTTCTTGCCAGCAGCATCGATCACCTTGGTGACCCGCACTTTGCGGCGCTGCTGATAGGCCGCCAAACCGGTGTTCATATCGTCTGCCCGAACAAGCGCATCGGCCAAGACCCAAGCATCCTCCATCGCCATATTCGCCCCTTGCGCCAAAAAGGGCAGCGTCGGATGTGCCGCATCGCCCAACACGGCAACGCCCTGTCCGTACCAATGTGCTGCGACGGGGTGTCGGAACAGGCCCCACACGCCGGGCGCATCGGCCTGTGACAGGATTTGGTGCACTTCGGCATCGAAACCGGCAAAGGCTTTGCGCAGGTTATTGGCGTCGTCTTTTTGCGACCAGCTTTCGGCCGCCCATTGCGCACGTTCCTCAACAGCAACCACGTTAAGCATATCGCCACCGCGCAGCGGATAGGTCACCATGTGCCGTCCCGGCCCCATGTGCACGCGCGCATGGGCGGGATGACCGGTCGTGTTCGGAACGATGCATCGCCACGCGACCTGACCGGTAAAGAATGGCTTTTGCGTTGCATTCAAAACTGGGCGCACCGCCGAATGGATGCCGTCAGCCCCGATCACGAGATCAGTTTCGCGGGTGTCCCCGGTGGCCAGCACAACGCGGGGTCGTTTGCCCTGGGTTACGGTATCGACGCGTTGCAGCAAACGCACCGCAACACCGTGTTCGCGGGCCGCAGAAGATAAGAGATCGACCAAATCGGCACGGTGCACAAACAAATAGCGCTGGTCCGACGGCAGGCGTTTGAGGTCAAGTCGCGCAACCTCAGATCCGGTGCTGCCATTGCGCAGCGACACAGCCCGTCCCTGCACGGACCGTGCGGCCAGTTCTTCCGCCAAACCCAGCGCTTCGATCACGCGCAACCCATTGGGCGACACCTGAATGCCAGCCCCAACCTCGGTGATGGCTTCAGATTGTTCAAGCACGGTGACGGTTGCGCCCTGTTGTCGCAACGCAAGTGCGACGGTCAGGCCACCGATGCCGCCACCAATCACCGTGATGTCCAGAGCGTTCAGATCCACAGGCAATTCCTAAAAAGCAAACGCGCCAGAGCATGAGCCCCGGCGCGCCAATTCTGATCAAACACGTCGCGAGTCAGTCGTCGCGATGCACTTTCTCGCGCCGTTCGTGACGTTCCTGTGCCTCAAGGCTGAGTGTGGTGGTCGGACGCGCCACCAGACGCTTGAGAGAGATTGGTTCGCCCGTTGCGGCGCAATATCCGAACTCACCTTCATCAATCCGGCGCAAGGCCGCGTCGATCTTGGACACCAGCTTGCGCTGACGATCACGGATCCGCAATTCAAGCGCGCGGTCGGTTTCCTCGGATGCACGATCCGCCACATCCGGGATGTTGCGTGTTCCGTCCTGCAGGCCTGCAATCGTGGATTTGCTGTCGCTCAGAAGCTCGCTCCGCTGTTCCAGCAGTTCCCGACGGAACCACTCCAGCTGACGCTCGTTCATGAAGGGCTCATCCTCGGCGGGCCGATAATCGTCGGGCAGGAAAGTTTCAGCTTTCATCTTCGTCCCCTTGTCTACGCCAGTATCTGTCATAGAAATTCCCTTAGATATCTGGCACCCCTACGCGCAGCACTTAACCGAAGGCCCAGAGGTTGTCACTACCGAATAGCAGCACAAAACGGTGATTTCCTTGAGTTGGGACAAAGACACAAAAAGGCAGGACTGACATGAGATTTGAAGGCACGGACACCTATGTCGCAACCGACGATCTGACCATTGCGGTGAACGCCGCGGTAACCCTTGAACGGCCACTTTTGGTCAAGGGTGAACCCGGCACCGGCAAAACCGAATTGGCCCGTCAGGTCGCGGCTGGGCTGGGCCTGCGGATGATCGAGTGGAACATCAAGTCCACCACCAAGGCGCAGCAAGGGTTGTACGAATACGATGCCGTCAGCCGCTTGCGGGATAGTCAGCTTGGCGACGAGCGGGTCAATGATGTGTCAAACTACATCCGCAAAGGCAAGCTGTGGCAAGCATTCGAGGCTGACGAAAAGGTCGTGTTGCTGATCGACGAAATCGACAAAGCGGATATCGAGTTTCCAAACGACCTTTTGCAAGAGCTCGATAAGATGGAGTTTCATGTCTACGAGACCGGTGAGACCATCCGCGCCCGCCAGCGGCCCATCGTGATCATCACATCGAACAATGAAAAAGAACTGCCCGACGCGTTCCTGCGTCGGTGTTTCTTCCACTACATTCGCTTTCCAGACTCCGACACATTGCGCCAGATCGTCGAAGTACATCACCCTGGCCTGAAAGAAGCGCTGCTGACCACCGCATTGACGCAGTTTTACGAGTTGCGCGAACAGCCCGGGCTAAAGAAGAAACCATCGACATCAGAGGTGCTGGATTGGCTGAAGCTGTTGTTGGCCGAGGACATGACAGCAGATGATCTGAAGCGCGATGGCGCGAATGCGTTGCCGAAATTACACGGGGCGCTGCTCAAGAACGAGCAGGACGTGCATTTGTTTGAACGTCTGGCGTTCATGGCCCGTCGCGAGCGGCGTTAGGCGCGCCGACACGTCTGGCCGTTTCCGTTGACGGAAACGATTGGGGGGCCAGCCCCCCAAGCCCCCCGAGGTATTTTTGAACCAGAGGAGCCTGTACCGTCCCTACTTCAAAGTGCCACTCTGAAACAATTGTATTTTGAGCCCACCATGCGGGATCGGCGCGCTGACATTGCGGAAATGCAATCCCGTCGCCCGCGCCAGCCCTTTGTCGGACGTGACGATGCCGACACGCCAGCCTTTAAACCGCTCTTTCATGAGTGCGCCGAACGTGCCGTACAGCGCAAAAAGAAGATTTCTATTGCCGATCCGAGCGCCATAAGGTGGGTTCACGATCACCAGGCCTGGCGGTCCGTTGGGTGGCGTGAGATCGGCCACGGCTTGATGAGTGAAGGTTGTGATCCCGGACACCCCCGCACGGTCTGCATTTGCACTGGCATTGGCGATGGCGCCAGCATCGCGGTCAAAGCCATAAAACTGGACCTTAGTGGGATTTGGCTGGGATTGTGCCGCTTTGACCTCGGCCCAGCGGGCGGCATCAAACGACGCGAGGCTTTCGAACCCGAATGCCCGGGCGCGTCCGGGGGTAAGGCCCAATGCGATTTCGGCAGCTTCGATCACGAACGTTCCTGAGCCGCACATCGGATCAAGAACCGGTTCGGTTCCATCATAGCCACATGCCCGCAGGAACAGGGCCGCGAGGGTTTCGCGCATTGGCGCCTTGCCGATGGCCTGTTTATGGCCACGTTTATGCAGACCTTCGCCCGATGTATCGAGGCTAATCTCGCAAAGGTCGTCTTCAATCCGGATGCGAATGGTCAAACCTGCCTTAACAGTGGGCTTGGCCCCAAGCGCATCGGATATGGCGTTTTCGACGCGTTCGGTGGCGGCCCCCGCGTGATAGATGCGCGATTTACGACAGGTGGCTTCGACCCGGTATGGCACATCGGCGCGCAGCAGCCCTGACCAGTCGATCTTGCGGGCACGCTTATCGAGCTGCGCCAGATGCATCGCGCGGAACCGCGCCACCCGCGCGAGCACGCGCCCTGCCCCGCGCAAGACCAAATTGGCGCGCCACACCTCGGGCCAATCGCCGTCACAGGTGACACCTCCCGGCACCGTCTGAGCATTGGCAAATCCCTGTGCTACAGCTTCATCCCGTAGCAAGTGTTCCAACCCCGGCGTGCCGGACAAAAAAATCTCAAGAGGCGCGTCTTTGTTCATCCTCGTGGCATAGCCTGAATTTCTGACAACCGATAGCCACAGGCCGCGCGAAGGTAAGGGCGAAGGGGACAATCTTGGTTCTGTTGCTTCTTTGCACAGGCTAAGATGCTGATTTAATGAGATTTATTTCTCCAGAATTGGTTATTGAAGAAAAGTGATTCGCACCGATTCGTTCTGCCTAGGCAAAAACCATCTTTTCGCCGTAAGCTGTCCCCACAGAGGACAAAAAAACCGCGGAACATAAAGTATCCGCAACGAGCAGGCAGGCTTCATACGTGTCCCAAACCGACTTGAACGTGCGCTTTGTGCGCGCGGATGACTACGACTCGTGGTGCGCTTTGTGGCGCGCGTATCTGACGTTTTACGAAACCTCGGTTGACGAGGCCGTATACGACAGCACATTCGCGCGCCTGTTGGGCGACGATCCGCAGGACTTCAACGGCCTTGTGGCCGAGAAAGACGGCCGTTTGGTCGGGCTGACGCATTACGTGTTTCATCGCCACTGCTGGAAGATCGAGAATGTCTGCTATTTGCAGGACCTCTATGCGGACCCGTCCGTACGCGGCTCAGGTGTCGGACGTGCGCTGATCGAGGCGGTTTATGCCAAGGCCGACGCGGAAAACGCACCGACGGTCTATTGGATGACACAGGACTTCAACCACACCGCGCGACAGCTTTATGACCGGATTGGTCAGTTGACCCCGTTCATCAAGTATCAGCGGGGCTGACGGATGCGCCGATTCCTACTGCCGCTTTACCTATTCCTGGGTGCCTGTATGCCAGTGTCGCATTCAGAACCCGCCACTCGCGCAGCCTTTGTCGACACCACCTTGCCTGCGATCAAAGTGTTTTCCGTGCCGCGCCCGCAACCCGTGCGCGCCTCGAACACTGATTTAACCCGCGACTTCATGGATCTGGCCATGGCGCTCGAATCGGGACGTGATCTTGATGTCTTCACTCGGTTCGAAGGCCCCATCTCTGTGCGCCTGATCGGCAATGTACAGCCCACAGTGCCAAGCGATCTGGACCGCCTTTTACACCGCCTGCGCAATGAGGCCGGGATCGACATCCGCGCGACCAACGGCCCAGACGCCAATATCACGATCAATGCCGTCACCCGCGCCGAAATTCAGCGGTTTCTGCCGCAAGCGGCCTGTTTTGTTGTACCCAACGTGTCGACCCTGTCGGAATACCGGCAAGCCAGACGATCAAACCGGGTCAACTGGGGCAAGATCACTAGCCGCACGCGTCTCGCGATTTTCCTGCCCAATGATTCCAGCCCTCAGGAGGCGCGTGATTGTCTGCATGAAGAGCTGGCGCAGGCGTTGGGGCCATTGAACGATCTTTACCGCCTACCCAATTCGGTCTTCAATGACGACAACGTGCACACGGTTCTGACTGGTTATGACATGCTGATCCTGCGCGCCTATTACGACCCGGCGCTGCGCAACGGCATGTCGCGCAATGAGGTGATGAACCGCATCCCCGAGATCTTTGCCCGCCTGAACCCAGAGGGCCAATTCCTGCCCGCCGTAAGATCTGTGCGCACGCCACGCCCGTGGATTGAAGCCATTCAGACCGCCCTTGGCCCTGGTGCATCCCCCGTGGCGCGCCGCGCCGCGGCAACTGAAGCACTGAGCATTGCGTCAGCCATGGGATGGCAGGACCATCGTCGCGGCTTCACCCATTATGCGATGGGCCGCATCCTGCAAAGCACCGACCCCGATGCCGCCCGGGCACAATTCTTGCAAGCTGATGGGTATTTCGCACGCAGCCCCCAGACAGAGCTGCATCGCGCCTATGTGGCGTCACAGCTGGCCGCTTTTGCACTTACCGAAAACAATCCAGATGCAGCCGTTTACCTGACGGGTTTATCCATTGATCTGGCAGCGCGACATGAGAATGCGGCACTGTTGTCGACGCTGTTGATGCTCCGCGCTGAGGCGTTGGATTTGGCCGGCCGTGTGTCGGCTGGGTCGGATGTACGTCTGGACAGTCTGGGATGGGCACGATACGGCTTCGGCTCGGATTGGTCAGTGCGGGCAAAACTGCGCGAGATCGGTGCGTTGAACCCACTTAATAGGGCCAGAAACAGACTATGATCGTTCTTGCAGGCGCTCTTCTCGGGGCTATCATCGGGGCCTTGACCGCCAAAAAGCGTAAAGGCAACCGGGCCGATATGTGGCAGTACGGGGCGGTCTATGCGATTGCGTTCTCGCTTGTCGGTCTAATCCTGACAATTGCCATCGAAAAGCTGGTATTCTGAGCGGGGATACGGTGCGTGAACGCATCGCGTGTTTCTTTTGACGGAAACACTTGGGGGCTCCGCCCCTGTCCGCCAAGGCGGACTCCCCCGAGGTATTTTGAAACCAGAGACCCCAGGACGGCTGGTCACGATGGCCGCCGCTTGTTAGATCAGGGGTATGTTTGTTCCCTTTTTCGACACCCTGCGATCAACCGGCGTGCCTGTTTCCTTGCGCGAATACCTGAGCTTTCTTGAAGCCATGCGCGCAGGTCTTGCGACCTACGATCCAGAGGCGTTCTACTATCTTGCGCGCACCGCAATGGTCAAAGACGAACGCCATATCGACCGGTTTGACCGGGCTTTTGCCGAAGCTTTCAAAGGATTGGAAAGCCTCAGCGCCGAAGGCGTACTTGACGCGCTGGACCTGCCCGAAGACTGGCTGCGCAAGATGGCGGAAAAGCATCTGAGCGACGAAGAAAAGGCTGAGATCGAGGCGATTGGCGGCTTTGACAAGCTGATGGAAACGCTCAAGGAACGGCTCAAGGAACAGCAAGGTCGACATCAGGGCGGCAGCAAATGGGTCGGCACTGCTGGCACCTCGCCGTTTGGCGCTTATGGCTACAACCCAGAAGGCGTGCGCATCGGGCAGAACGAGTCCCGTCATCAGCGCGCGGTCAAGGTCTGGGACAAGCGAGAGTTTCGCAATCTGGATGACAGCGTCGAGCTTGGAACCCGCAACATAAAGGTCGCTTTGAAACGTCTGCGTCGCTGGGCGCGGGATGGGGCCAGCGAGGAGCTTGATCTGGATGGTACGATCCGGGCCACGGCCGAACATGGCTATCTTGATGTGCAGACACGGCCCGAAAAGCGCAACGCGGTCAAAGTGATCCTGTTTCTGGACATTGGCGGGTCGATGGACCCGCATGTAAAAGTGGTGGAAGAGTTGTTCTCTGCGGCGCGAGCAGAGTTCAAACATCTGGAACACTTTTACTTTCACAATTGCCTCTACGAAGGCGTTTGGAAAGACAATCGCCGCCGTTGGGATGCGCAGACGTCAACGATGGACGTGCTCAATACCTACGGGCCTGATTACAAATGTATCTTTGTCGGTGATGCCAGTATGTCGCCCTACGAGATCGCCTATGCCGGTGGTGCCAACGAGCATTGGAACGCTGAACCTGGTCAGGTCTGGCTCGAACGTGCGCGGCGGCAATGGCCGAACCATCTGTGGATCAATCCGACACAAGAGCGGCACTGGCAATATACCCAGTCCATCCAGATGATCCGTGAGATCTTTGAGGATGCGATGGTACCGATGACGCTTGACGGCATCAGCCGTGGCATCAAGGCGCTGGCGAAATGACTTCGGCCGTACGAGCACTTTGGAAAGACCACAAAGTGCTTCTGGCCGGGTTTGTTCTTGCCGTAGCCGTCATGCTGTTCTTCGGCTTCAGGTCAATCATGTTCTATGTGTACTGGGCCGATCCAGCCCATCGAGAAGAGCCGATCGCAGGGTGGATGACCCCAGGCTATGTTTCGCATTCTTGGGCCTTGCCCCCCACCCTGCTTCGAGAAACGCTGGCGATACCGCCGGAAGCGCGCCGCGTCACCATCAAAGCTCTTGCAGAAGAGCGTGGCGTCCCCACAAATGAGATCATTGGACAGATCGAAACAGCCATTGCAGCCTTTCAGGCCAATGATGTGAAGGTCAAACCTTGACTGACGCACTGTTCGGCCTTGTCGCGGATTATGGCGTCTGGATTCTGGCGGCTTCGTGTTACCTGTCATGCCTTTTGATCCCAATCCCGTCGTCCTTGTTGATGTTGGCTGGCGGCGCTTTCGTCGCCTCTGGTGACCTTGACGGCGGCACAGCCCTCGCGGGCGCATGGCTGGGTGCGGTTCTGGGCGATCAAACAGGGTTCGCATTTGGTCGCCGTTTTGGTCCATATCTTGAAAGGTTCGCGCGCCGGCGCCCATCGCGGCAACGGCTTTACACTCAAGCAACCGACACCCTTCGAAAGAAGGGTGAAATCGGCGTGTTTTTCAGCACCTGGCTTTTTGCCCCGTTGGGCCCTTGGGTCAATATGGTTGCAGGAGCCACCGGCCTGACCTGGATGCGCTTTGCGCTGTGGGACGCCGCCGGAGAAGCGATCTGGGTCTGCGGCTATATCGCCTTAGGCTACAGTTTTGCCGGGCAGCTGACCCTCGTGTCCGATTTGGCCTCAAGCATCTCAGGCTTTCTTGTTGCTGCGCTCATCGCCGCAGCTTTCGGGTGGGCATTGCTCAAGGCGCTGAACCACAAACGTGCACCAAACAAAAGTTTGGACCATGGTCCACACTGACCCCGGAACCGGCGCGTCCTGTCTGTCGTTGACCCTTGTAATGCAATGACATCAGGAGAAAGATCATGATCACCAAGACAGCAACAGCACATTGGACAGGTGGCCTCAAAGACGGCACAGGCCAGATCTCAACAGAGTCGGGCGCTCTGTCCACGCAACCTTATGGCTTTAACACGAGGTTCGAAGAGAAGGCCGGAACAAACCCCGAGGAACTAATCGGTGCAGCCCATGCGGGGTGTTTTTCGATGGCGCTTTCAATGATCCTTGGCGACTTTGATGCCGTGGCCGATGATATCGACACTAAGGCGACCGTCAGTCTTGAGGAAAAAGATGGCGGCTTTGCAATTACCAAAATTCATCTTGATCTCACAGCCAAAATCCCGGGACTGAGCGAAGGTGATTTCCAAAAGGCCGCAACAACAGCCAAAGAAAACTGCCCGGTGTCCAAGGTTCTGGCCGGGGCGCAGATCACGATGGATGCCAAACTCACAAATTGAACCATCCGTGACCACAAAGCGCGGCGTTGCAGACGCGCCGCGCTTGTCGTGATGGCCCCAACAACCCATATCTAGAGTATGTTGAAACTCACCCCGATCCTTCTTGCGATTTTGTACGCGCTGGCAATGTACCATTTCTCGGTCTGGCGCAGCAAACGCGAACTTGATGCTCAGTCTACTGAACTTGCGGATCCAAAACTGAAAGCATTGACCGACCGTTTGGCTGCGGCACTCGAATTGGATCGCATCCGCGTTCATATCTATGAAATCGACCCGGTTAACGGACTGGCAGCACCTGATGGGCGGATCTTCATCACGCGCGGATTTTACCGCAAATACCAGAATGGCGAAGTGACTGGAGAAGAGCTGGCAAGTGTGATCGCACACGAGTTAGGCCATGTCGCTTTGGGCCATACGCGACGTCGGATGATAGATTTTTCGGGCCAAAACGCCCTACGCACCGCCCTAGCGATGGTTCTGTCGAGGTTCTTGCCTGGCATCGGTGTTTTCATCGCCAACTCTATCGCCACGCTTCTCGCCGCACGCCTGTCGCGCGGAGATGAGTACGAGGCGGACGCCTACGCAGCCGCGCTTCTTCATAAGGCAGGTATTGGGATTACAGCGCAAAAGTCACTCTTCACCAAGCTGGATGCGCTCACGCAGTCCCGCTCTGGCGTCGTTCCCGCTTGGTTGATGTCACACCCTAAAACGGCCGAACGGATTGCCGCGTTGGAAAAGCTGGAATCGCGCTGGACCAATGTGACGACCTGAGCGTCTTCTTTTTCAAAATATGCACCACCAAGCTGTGGCATATGCGCGGTGGCTGGCCTAGGCCAGCGGCACGAAAAACCGCATTCATATCAAAGTGACCTCTGCCATCGCCCGGTCCTGACCATTTATCTGAACTGTCACGCGATGCGGTCCCGGGTGAAGGGTAAATGTGGACGCACCACCCTTAAGCTTATGCGATTTCGTCAAAGTTACAGGTATGCCTACCTTCAGTTTTGCTGATTTCAGCTTGAACACCTTTTCGCCGGTCCGTCCGTTTGGACGGTGAAACGCGATCCGGTAGTCAACGAGCACCGACAGATCCTCTTTCGCAACAAGAGACACCGCAATCTGTAGCGCGTCACCAATAGCCACGGGGTTTGGCGTTACCTCAACCGAAGCAGACAGTTCACGATCCTGAACATAACCCAATAAGCCCAACGCTCCCGGCTCACCGCGTTTGATCGCTGTCCGCAGCGCGTGACGCGTCATCCAATCCAACTCTTTCGGGGCTTGTCGCTCCTCCGAGGCCCATATCCTGAGCCGATCGACAACAAGGTCAGGAGCATGCCGTGTAAGATCGTTCATGTGGTTGGCAACGGACCGTGTCACATAGCGTGTCGGGTCCGCATGCAGCGCATCCAGAAACCGGACAGGCACACGCGGATCAAGGTCAATATTGGCCGCCCAAGGCAGACGTAGGCGCGTACCTTCGCTCACCAGCCGCCGTACATGGTAGTGTTCGTGATCCACCCACCGTTCCAGACGTGCGAGGGTCTTATCCGGCCAGCGGTTCAGGAAGGGACGAATATAGAACTCCATGGAAAACCGCTGTGTGGCGGTCTCTAGTAGATCAAGCGCCCGATCAGGGTGATCCTCCAACCCGTGACGCACGGCCAAAATACCGGGCACAGCGTGGATAAACCGGCCAAAATCATCATCCGATTTATCCGAACTTAGCGCCGGAGGCATCGCCGCCTCCAATGCCTCGGCCATCGCGGGGAACCGGTTGGGCAGTTGCGCCTCAACGCAATCCGCCAACCAGTCGAGCCGTTCAAGCAGCCCCCGCGACGCCATGCCCGCGAGGGCCTCTGATGTGAAACGCGCGGCATCGAACCCTGGAAGGACGGCGTATTCCCCCGCCAGATCACCGATGGTCTGGGCATTGAACAGTTGGTCTTTCAAGGAAAACCCTTGCGCCTGCCCCTTCCCGTCTGGTCCGCGCGCCATTGCTTAGATCGTGGCGTTGGTGCCGCCACCGTCGATCAGAACATTCTGGCCCACGATAAAGCCGGAATGCTGTGAACACAGGAATGCGCAGGTGGCGCCGAATTCCTGACGCGTGCCATAGCGGCGAGCCGGAATCGTGGCCTGACGGTTCTTGCGCGCGTCCTCAACAGAGATGCCCTGCGCCTTGGATACGCCGCCGTCCAGTTGATCGGCGCGGTCGGTCGCGTGGATGCCCGGAAGCAAGTTGTTCACGATCACACCGAATTCAGCCACCTGCCGCGCAGTTCCGGCGACATAGCCGGTCAGGCCGGTGCGGGCCGCGTTCGAAAGCCCAAGCGCCGGGATCGGTGCCTTGACGGATTGCGACGTGATATTCACCACCCGGCCCCAACCACGGTCTTTCATGCCTGGCATAAGAGCCGTCATTAGTGCAATCGGAGTGAGCATGTTGGAATCAAGCGCTTTAATAAAGTCATCGCGGTCCCAGTCAGACCAGATGCCCGGAGGCGGCCCACCAGCGTTGGTGACAAGGATGTCCACATCGCCCGCGGCCTCAAGAACCATGGCGCGCCCCTCTTCGCTGACGATATCGGCAGCCACAGTGACAACATCAACGCCGTAGGTCTTACGGATCTCTTCAGCCGTTGCTTCAAGCGCCTCGGCGCCACGTGCGTTCATCACAAGGTTAACGCCGGCCTCTGCTAATGCTTCGGCACAGCCACGACCCAATCCCTTGCTCGACGCACAGACGAGCGCCTTCTTTCCGCTGATCCCCAGATCCATTCGAACACTCCCAAATTTGGTCAAAATTGTCCGTGAAAAGCCACGGCCTGCCCATAGAGGTGCCACATTTCAAGTCGATCTTAAAGCCATGTCGGAGAGAACTCCTTCGGCGTGGGTTTTTAATTGAGTAACCGTCTATGTCTGCTGCATCGAACCTTCAAACGAGTGAATTCAGAGCGTGCCCTGCTGATGGCGTCCGCGCGGAATTCGGCGTTTGCCGTGGAGATCCTATCTGCCACATCCACGATTTGATCCTCGGCGACACGTTTCGACCCAAACGACATGCGACATGGATCAGCGTGCGGCCTGATGCACCAAATCCTGACGGCTTTACGCTCGACCGCGCAGCAAACTTGCCCCAGCAACAACTCCACGTCATTGCAGAGCTGATCTTTATGACAACGACCGGACGCAGACTTGATGTGTTTGCGACTGTCCTTGAAGGTCAGCTGTTCTTTGTGTCCGAAACCGAATTTCAGACCGGCGTGGAATATGTCCTGGTCGACATCGAACTGCGCAACAACGGGTTTGTTCCAGCCATTGTGCCAACCGCAGCACCCACCCAAGCGCACGCCGCAGAAGCCCATCAGGTCGATTCGCATTTGCGTTTGATTGGCTAATACCGCTTTCTCGGTTCATGCGGCTTATAGACAAGCTGCCACGCGCCGCCTATACGCGCGGCCATGCTGGACACCGTTTCAAATCGCCCTGATCTGCCCGCCGAAATCGCTCGGCGGCGTACCTTTGCCATCATCTCGCACCCCGATGCGGGCAAGACGACGCTGACGGAAAAATTCCTGCTTTATGGTGGCGCGATCCAAATGGCCGGTCAGGTCCGCGCCAAAGGCGAAGCGCGGCGCACACGGTCAGACTTCATGAAGATGGAACAAGATCGGGGTATTTCGGTCTCGGCATCGGCAATGTCTTTCGATTTCAAGAACTTCCGCTTCAATCTTGTTGACACACCCGGCCACTCGGACTTTTCCGAAGACACCTATCGCACCCTCACAGCAGTGGATGCAGCAGTTATGGTGATCGACGGCGCAAAGGGTGTGGAAAGTCAGACACAAAAGCTTTTCGAAGTGTGCCGCCTACGCGATCTTCCGATCTTGACCTTCTGCAACAAGATGGACCGTGAGAGCCGCGATACCTTTGATATCATTGACGAGATTCAAGAAAACCTTGCCATCGACGTCACACCCGCCAGCTGGCCCATCGGTGTCGGGCGCGATTTTCTAGGCTGTTATGATCTGCTGCGCGACCGGTTGGAATTGATGGACCGCGCCGACCGCAACAAGGTGGCTGAAAGCATCGCAATCGAAGGTCTCGACGATCCTAAACTTGACGAGAACATCCCCGAGCATCTGCTTGAAAAACTGCGCGAAGAAGTCGAAATGGCCCGCGAATTGTTGCCCAAACTGGACCCGCAAGCGGTGCTTGAAGGACATATGACACCGATTTGGTTCGGCTCTGCGATCAATTCATTTGGCGTCAAGGAACTGATGGATGGCATTGGAACCTATGGGCCGGAACCACAGCCACAAAAGGCAACACCAAGACAAATTCTACCAGAAGAAACAAAGGTTTCCGGCTTTGTCTTCAAAGTTCAGGCGAACATGGATCCCAAACATCGCGACCGCGTGGCGTTCGTGCGTTTGGCCTCGGGGCACTTTAGCCGTGGCATGAAGATGACCCATGTGCGGTCCAAAAAACCGATGTCGATCACGAACCCGGTACTGTTTCTGGCGTCAGACCGGGAACTGGCGGAAGAGGCTTGGGCAGGTGACATCATTGGTATTCCCAACCACGGGCAGTTGCGCATCGGTGACACGCTGACCGAAGGTGAGGCGCTCAAAGTGACTGGCATCCCTTCCTTTGCGCCGGAACTGCTGCAAACCGTGCGTGCAGGCGATCCCATGAAGGCCAAGCATCTGGAAAAGGCGTTGATGCAATTCGCCGAAGAAGGTGCTGCCAAAGTGTTCAAGCCGATGATCGGATCGGGCTTTATCGTGGGTGTCGTGGGCGCACTGCAATTTGAAGTATTGGGCAGCCGGATCGAACTGGAATACGGTCTGCCAGTGCGCTTTGAGGCGTCGCAATTCACTTCGGCTCGTTGGGTACATGGCGAAAAGGCAGCCGTGGACAAGCTGGTGAACGCCAACAAACAGCACATGGCAGAGGATAACGACGGCGATGTCGTCTACCTGACGCGACTTCAATGGGACATCGACCGCATCGCGCGCGACTATCCCGACGTGACCCTGTCAGCGACCAAGGAAATGATGGTCTGATCCAAGCATGGGCGCACGGTCTTGGGTCCGTGATTTGTAAATCTCGGCGCCAGTCGTCTTTGAAGATGCTCGTTGTATAGCGTTTCGAAATGCCCTTTTTCGTTGATTGCGCAGCGCCGAAACGGCACTCTGGTGGCATGAGCAGTAAAAAAAAGCGGCCAAACCCGGCCTATCCCGGTGGACTGGCAGGTATCCTGAAACAGATGAACGCACGCCGTGCGCCACTTGGGTTTGCCAAGGGCGAAGCGCTGCCACCGCTGGATTGCGACCTCGACCAGATCGCCAAAACCCGTGTTGCCGTTCCCGACGAGCGTACTCGGTCTGTTTCGGACAATTCTCGCAAGATCTGGGAAATCGCCCGAGAATTGCAGGGGCAGAACGGTCTTCTGCACCTGAACGGTCTTCTTATCGCGCATCTTCGGAAACGCAGCCAGCCTGCGCACACTGCTGATCTTTTTTTGCGGCTTTGGACCGAGCAGTCCAATCTGCTGCTCCGCGACATGGATCTACGCTGGAAGGTGTCGAGCCTGACCACATTTGGCGACCATGGCAAAACACCTGCTCAACGCAGCGCAGGTCTTGCCCTATCGACCCTATTCGGCGCGATGAAGTTCTATGAAAGTGAACGCCTGTTTTCGGGCCGAGACGCAGACCGGCCCTTTACCTTGGACGGTCGTGCCACCGGGCCCCTGCCGCTGGAGATGAATGCCTTTTCGCTCGCCGATGGGGGGCTGGACGTCAACATGATTGGACGCCTTTGGGAAGAAGCCGACACTGATCCGGTGATCCGGCCCTTGGCGCACGACATGCTGCAACGCCTGATTGACGATCCGCGCACCGTGTTTCGGCGCATGCAGCGCCTGCGCGCCCGCAAATTGCGCCGCATGGAACAGGCTTCGGCGGCAACCGAGGTCGGCAGCGGCGTGACCGTTGCAGTGAACAAAGCGCCATCCAAAACACCCCGCTGGGGGTTGGTTTGCACAACCAATGCGCCACTTATTGATGTGGCACGGTTCGTGGCGCACCACCTCGATATCGGGGCATCACACATCTATCTTTACCTCGACGCGCCGGACCCAGACGTAACCGGATTGTTGCAGTCGCACCCAAACGTCACCGTGACCCAATGCGATGCTGCCTATTGGAAGAAGATGGGCAAGAACCGCCCAGAAGCACACCAGCTGCGCCAGACGTTCAATGCCACCCGTGCGCTGCGCGAGGCTCAGTCACATCTGGATTGGCTTGGCCATATCGACACTGACGAGTTCATCCTGAGCAGCAAGAAACTGACCACTGCGCTGAAATCCGTGCCAGACACCATGGCCGGCGCACGCCTGTACCCCGCAGAGGCCTTGGCAGCGCCAGTCAGTGGCAACATCCCCAAACACTTCAAGCTGCGCACCACCGCCGAAGGCGTCGCGACCAGCGCAATCACCGAAATTTACCCAACCTTCGGCAGCTACGTCAGAGGCGGGTTTCTGAGTCATCTGGCCGGAAAGGTCTTTGCCCGCACCGGTCTGGGCGACATTCGCCTTGCCATTCATCGCTTGCGGGTCAAAGGCGAGGATGTGCTTAACACAGCACCGATCGAAGGGGCCTATGTCGGCCACCTGCATGCGCCCGATTGGGACAGCTTTATCACCAAACTTGATTTCCGGCAGACCAAAGGTTCCTACCGGGTCAAATCCGAAGACGCGTTAAAAAACATCGGCCATCTGCTGCAATATCTGCGCGACGAGGAAGGCGAAGCCGGGTTGCGGCAGTTCTTTGACGAGATGTGCCGCGATAGCACAGAGCTTCGCGGCCGGTTGAAAAAGCATGGTCTGCTTCTGACCCCAAAGTTCGATCCTGATGCGTCAGTCGAAAAGGTTTTTGGCATTCGCCTTGACCGTTGAAGCAATAGAAACAATCTTATCGCAACAGGTAAGATTGTTGCGACTTGGCCACCAATACAGCACGCACTAAGGCACTTCAGCGCAGACAAAGCCACACTCATTGACCCGCCTGCGTTCCACGAGTACATACGCGGGCAGATCGTGACTGTGGAGTACCACAGGGTCAAACGGACCGGATCGCAACAGACGCACGGGCGCAGTCAGTCCGTGAACAACGGATACACATGACAAAATTTTCTGAGTTGAACCTCAACCCGAAAGTCCTGAAAGCTGTCGAAGAAGCCGGCTACGATACCCCCACGCCCATCCAGGCTGGCGCTATTCCACCCGCTCTTGAAGGTCGCGACGTTCTTGGCATCGCACAGACCGGCACCGGCAAGACGGCGAGCTTTACGCTCCCGATGATCACCTTGCTGGCCCGTGGTCGCGCCCGCGCTCGTATGCCGCGCAGCTTGGTGCTGTGTCCGACGCGCGAACTGGCCGCACAGGTTGCCGAAAACTTCGACACCTACGCCAAGCACGTCAAACTGACCAAAGCGCTGTTGATTGGTGGTGTCAGTTTTAAGGAACAAGACGCACTGATCGACAAAGGTGTGGATGTTCTGATCGCCACGCCGGGTCGTCTTCTGGACCATTTCGAACGCGGCAAGCTTCTTTTGACCGGTGTGCAGGTGATGGTTGTAGATGAGGCCGACCGGATGCTTGATATGGGCTTCATCCCTGACATCGAGCGCATCTTCTCGCTCACCCCGTTCACGCGCCAGACGTTGTTTTTCTCGGCAACAATGGCTTCTGAGATTGAACGGATTACAAACACATTCCTGTCCGCTCCGGCCCGGATCGAAGTGGCCCGTCAGTCTTCGGCATCCGAGACCATTGAACAGGGCGTCGTGATGTTCAAGGCATCACGTCGCGACCGCGAAGGCACAGAAAAGCGCGCCTTGCTGCGCAAAATGATCGATGGAGAAGGCGATGCCTGCTCGAACGCGATCATCTTCTGCAACCGCAAGTCGGATGTGGATATTGTCGCCAAGTCACTCAAGAAATACGGTTTGGATGCAGCGCCGATCCACGGGGATTTGGATCAATCGCAGCGCACGAAAACGCTGGATGGGTTTCGCGAAGGCTCATTGCGTTTTCTGGTGGCCTCTGACGTTGCCGCGCGCGGACTTGATGTGCCTGCAGTGAGCCACGTTTTCAACTTTGATGTGCCGAGCCACGCCGAAGATTACGTGCACCGCATCGGGCGCACCGGCCGCGCCGGTCGCGAAGGCAAGGCGATGATGATCTGTGCGCCGAAGGACGAAAAGAACTTCGATGCGATTGAACGGCTGCTTCAAAAAGCCATCCCGCGGATCGACAATCCTTTGGCTCAGACCGAAGTAGAGGCTCCTGCCGAAGCATCGGACGACAATAAAGAGAGCAAACCGCGCCGGTCACGGGGAGGACGCGGTCGGTCCAAGTCGTCCGATAAGGCAACAGGCCAACAGGTGGAAGCACAAGAGGCGGCATCGGTTGAAGCGCCCAAAGAGGCCAGCTCTCAGCCGGTTCAAGATACCACGGCGCAAAAGCCAGACCACGACAAATCCCGGAACAATCGCAATCGTCGCAATGATCGCGGCGGACGGGATAACAACGTAGTAGGTATGGGCGATCACATGCCGTCGTTTATCGCCAAAAGCTTTGACGAAAGACGCGCTGGCTGAAGCATGCGGGACGCGTTTCCGTTAAACGAAACGCGTCGACAAATAGCCAGCTTAGATCGGCCGTAGAATCTCCTGACAGATGCCAGGTAAATCCCTGAATTCGTCAAACGTGCGGTCATGTGGGATCTGATCGATCGGTTTGGTTCGAATGCCTTCGGTGAAAAATGCAAACGGCACCCCTGCCCGCTGTGCGGTTTCGGCGTCAACGTCACTGTCTCCGACATAAACACCGTCTGTTGCGCCCATCGTTTCGAACGCTAAATGCAAAGGCGCAGGGTCTGGCTTACGTACAGCAAGCGTGTCACCAGCGACGATGACATCGAACCATTTTGCCAAATCAATCGCATCCAAGACAGTGGCAAGCGGCCCACCCGGTTTATTCGTGCAGATCCCCAGCTTGAAACCATCAGCTTTAAGCGCCTTGACTGCCTCCAAAGCCCCCGGAAACACCGTCGTCAATCCGGTGCTGGCTTTGTAATGTGTTATGAATTCCGCCATGAGCGTATCGTACTGCGCACCGTCTAGCGTTGTGGCCGCAATCAAACGATCCAGAAACACACGTTCGCCCATCCCGACAAAGCTGCCGATTTGCGCTTGCGGCAAAGACGCAAGCCCGTGATCCGACAGCAGCGTATTCGCTGCTGCCGCAATGTCGGGAAGGCTGTCGATCAGCGTTCCATCTAAATCGAACACAACTGCGCGGGTCATGCGAGCCTGCTGATCACTATAGTCACTTCTGGCTTTTTGCCGATCTCGTTTTGAGTGGTCTGACGCGCAACCCGGCGCAAGCCTTCTTCAAGCTTGTCATCATCGGTGATCGTCTTGGCCCCAGCCCGTCCGATGAACTGCGACAGGTCTTCCTCAAGCGCATCAACCAACGGTGCATTGCTCCTGCCCATTTCTGACAGCCCCATGACTTCACACCACGGCTCGCCCAAAAGCTCGTCATCCTCATCCAGAATGACAGTGACGATCACATGACCGTTAAGCGCCATGCGGATCCGGTCTCGCACAATCCCGTCCAAAGCCCCAATCTTGACCGACCCGTCCAGATAGGTCCGCCCTGTGTCGACATATTCAGCGACGCTTGGTTCATTGCCGCTCAGGTCGAGCATCATGCCGTTCACAGCCAACACACCTTTACGACCTGCTGCACCTGCGACTTTGACATGCTCACGTAGATGACGATGTTCGCCGTGCATCGGAACGACCAACTGCGGATTGACAACCGTGTGCATGATTTCCAAATCGGGTCGGTTTGCGTGGCCCGACACATGGTACTTGCCCGAACTGTCATCGACCACGTCCACCCCTTGTTCGGAAAATGCGTTTATGATGTTGATCACACCTCGTTCATTGCCGGGAATGGTCTTCGACGAGAACAAGAACAAATCGCCCTCGGCCATAGTCAATCCCTGAAACTTGCCCCGTGCCAATTGCGCCGATGCCGCGCGGCGTTCACCTTGGCTGCCGGTAACCAGCAGCATCAGGTTCTCGCGCGGGATTTGCGTTGCCTCTTCTGGGCTTACCACGGTCGGGAAATCGGCCAAGACACCCGTTTTGATCGACGCTTCAATCATCCGTCGCATCGCACGCCCCAACAGGCACACCGACCGACCGGCGCGCTGTGCCGCTTCTGCCAAAGTCTTGACCCTTGCCACGTTGGACGCAAATGTCGTCGCCACAACCATGCCTGTCGCATCACGCACAAGCGTTTCGATTTCGGGACCGACCGTCGCTTCTGACCTGCCTTCGTGCAAAGAGAACACGTTTGTTGAATCGCAGATCAATGCCTTCACGCCCGCTTTGCCGATATCTTCCCACAATTGGCGGTCAAAGGCTTCACCCACCACGGGCGTTTCGTCGATCTTGAAATCGCCGGAATGCACCAAGCGGCCCTGCGGCGTGTCGATCACAAGTCCCGAGCTTTCGGGGATCGAGTGCGAAATCGGCAGGAACCCAACCTTGAACGGCCCAGCCTCAACAACTTCAGGCCATGGCGATACGGTACGCACGGTTTCAGGCGACTGGCCCGCGTCTTCCATCTTGAGTCGTGCAATATGTGCCGTGAAGGCTCGCGCATAAATCGGCGCACCAAGATCATCCCAGAAATGCCCAACTGCGCCGACATGGTCCTCATGCGCGTGGGTGATAAAGATTGCCTCAAGCCGGTTGCGCCGTTCTCTCAGCCAAGTAATATCCGGCAGGATCAGATCGACGCCGGGCGTGCCGTCCATGTCGGGGAAAGTCACCCCCAAGTCGACAAGGATCAGGCGCTCCTCACCCGGCTTACCGTAGCCATAGACATAGGCATTCATGCCAATTTCGCCGGCCCCGCCAAGGGGCAGGTAGATGATCCGTTCACCGCTCATGATTTATCCGTTTTCTTTGTTGTGAGAATGGATGACCGTAAGACCATGCATGGTCAGATCATCTTCAATCGTGTCAAATAGCAGTTCACCCTGCGCGAACAAGGGCGCGAGCCCCCCCGTGCCGATGACCTTCATTGGTTTGCCGTATTCCGCCTTGATCCGCGTGGTGATGCCCTGAATCAACCCCACATACCCCCAGAACACACCAGATTGGATACAAGCCACGGTGTTGGTACCGATCACGCGCTCAGGTTGCGAGATATCCACATGCGGTAGCGCCGCAGCTCCCTGATGCAGCGCTTCGAGCGACAGGTTTACGCCGGGTGCAATCACGCCACCAACGTAGGCGCCATCTTCGGCAACCACGTCAAAGTTTGTCGCGGTCCCGAAATCAACGACAACCACATCGCCGCCGTGCCGATCAAAGGCACCCGCAGCATTGGCCAGACGGTCTGGCCCTACCCCGGTGCCAGCATCAACCCGCGGCGCATGTGGCAACAGGCATTCCGGCTTGCCCACCACAATAGGCCGAACACCGAAAAACCGGTCGGCAAAGACGCGTAGGTTCCAGACCACGCGCGGCACCGTCGACGAGATGATCACATCCGAGATGTCCGCCTCGATGTCGTAATGCTTGATCAACGTCGAGAACCAAGTAAAATAAGCATCCGCAGTGCGCCCGTGATGGGTCGAGGTGCGCAAGGTGCACAAAAACCGCGTCCCGTCCCAGATCGAGAACACGGTATTGGTATTGCCGCAATCAATACACAGAAGCATCGCCCTGCTCCTCAAAAGAAAATATCCGCCGCCGCGATCGCCTGACGACCTGTCCTAGTGTTTAAGACGATCCGGCCCCCGGCGTCCACGGTCTCGAAAGTGCCGATGACCTCACGCT
Organism: Marivita sp.; assembly: GCA_043585115.1. Lineage (GTDB taxonomy): Bacteria > Pseudomonadota > Alphaproteobacteria > Rhodobacterales > Rhodobacteraceae > Marivita. Next base: position 58,064 of record CP121326.1, on the reverse strand, counting down.
CGCCCATACGAGCTGTGACCGCCTCGCCCAAACGGGCCGCGCGCGACAACCATGCCTCGCGAATCGGAGCGAACCCATAGGTTATGAACTGCGCATCATGGCGTGCGAAGGCAGTTGCGAGCATGTCCAAGAACACCTCTTGCCCCACCTCAACCCCCATCGCGGACAAGACTGACACCGGTGGTACTGCACGCTCCTCTACCGCAGACATGTCCGGGGCTTCGACAAGATTCACACCAATGCCAATCGCCAGATGCGCACCAAGGCTCTCAAGCAGGATGCCCGCCACCTTGCCGCCGGTCAAAAGCACATCGTTCGGCCATTTCAGTGCAAGACCCTCAACCCGGCCCGACACAGCAACCAGCGCATCAAACAACGCTAGAGCCGCCACAAAACTGCGCAGGGCACGCTGATCCGGTGCGTCTGATGTCGGGATCACCAAGGTTGCTGCGAAATTGCCTTTTGGGTTGACCCAAGCCCGCCCGCGCCGCCCGCGCGCGGCAGTCTGTTCCAACGCACAAATCCAGGTCGGACCCGCCAACCTACTGGCCTGCCGCGCCGCTTCGAGCATGGTGCTGTCGACCTCGGCAAGCACCCGGCGCTCATATCCCAAGGGCCACTCAGACAAGACCACGTGCTCCTTCATCTTGCCTGCCAAACTCCCGCCGGAGGCATCGCGCCCCGCGCAGCGGGGTGCGCAAAACAAAGCGACGCGCCATTGGCGCGTCACACTGTTCCAATGATGGAAAACGCTTAATTGACAAGGGTCGCCGCCGCCGCTGCCGCCGCACCTTCGATCCCGAAGAGATTTACAACACCAACCACCATGATCACGGCGCTTGCCATCAGCATGCCCCAAAGGACCGGGGATTTGCCGCTGTCCAGCGCGTCGTCCCGCTCTTCGCCAAAATACATATAGAACACGATGCGCAGGTAATAGAACGCGCCGATCACGGACGCGACCACGCCTGCAATCGCCAACCACGCCAGCCCGGCTTCATACGCGGCACGCAGCACGTAGAGCTTGCCGAAAAAGCCCACCAGCGGTGGAACACCAGCCAGTGAAAACAGCAAGACCAGCATCGCCAAGGCCTTGCCCGGTTCTTGCTTGGAGTACATGTTCAACGACGCAATGTTCGACACCGGCTGACCATCGCGGCTCATCGACAGGATAAACGCAAAGGTGCCGACATTCATTGTCACATAGATCGCCATATAGATCAGCATCGCCTGAACTCCGAACGCCGTTCCGGCAGCAAGACCCATCAGCGCGTAGCCCATATGCGCAATCGACGAGAACGCCATCAGACGTTTGATGTCGGTCTGACCAATGGCCGCGATCGCACCAAGGAACATCGATAGCAGCGACAACAGCGCGATCACCTGACTCCAGTCGCCAACTGCGGCACCAAAAGCATCATGCAGAACGCGGGCAAACAAAGCCATCGCCGCAACTTTGGGCGCGGTTGCGAAGAACGCTGTAACTGGCGTCGGCGAACCTTCGTAGACATCCGGCGTCCACATGTGAAATGGCACGGCTGACACCTTGAAAGCCAGACCAGAGATCAGGAAGACCAGACCGAACAACAGCCCCAGCGACACGTCACCTTCGCTGGCTGTCTGGATGATACCGGAAAACAGCGTGGTGCCGGAATAGCCGTAGACCAGCGACGCACCATAGAGCAGCAGACCAGACGACAATGCGCCCAGCACGAAATATTTGAGGCCCGCCTCGGTGGACTTAAGGCTGTCGCGGCGCAAGGATGCCACGACATAAAGCGCCAACGATTGCAGCTCGAGCCCCATATAAAGCGACATTAGATCGCCTGCCGACACCATCATCATCATGCCGACAACCGCCAGAGCGATCAGCAGCGGATATTCGAACCGCAGCAGACCGCGACGGGTCATATAAGCTTCGGACATCAGCAGAACCGCAGCTGCCGAGACCAAGATCACCACCTTGGCAAAACGTGCAAATCCATCGTCAATGAACATCCCATTGAACGCGACGTTGGTGCCCGACCCGTTCAATCCAATCCAAACAGCAATGGCAAGGAACAGACCGCTTGTTGCCCAAACCAGGAGCGACGCTGCACCATCCTTGACAGTGTAGACCGCGCCCAGAAGCGCCAGCATCGCATACACGGCCAACACGATTTCCGGCAGGATGATACCCAGATCAGCCGAGAGCATAGCCCAGCCCCCTTATTCGCTATGCGCGACCTGCGTGGCGAGATCCGCCTCCGCAACCGCGACTTGATAGTTGGAAACCAGCGCTTCAACCGACGGTCCGATCGTATCAAGGATCGGGGCCGGGTAAACGCCAAAGAGGATTGTCGCCACAACCAGCGGCGCAAAGATCGCCCGCTCGCGGCCTGTCATGTCCTTGATGGTCTTCAAGCTTTCCTTAATCAGGTCGCCCATGACCACCCGACGGTAGAGCCAAAGCGCATAGGCTGCTGAAAGGATCACACCAGATGTGGCCACCGCCGCGATCCATGTGTTGACTTGGAAAATGCCCATCAGTGTCAGGAACTCACCGACAAAGCCAGATGTGCCTGGCAGGCCGACATTGGCCATGGTGAATAGCATGAAGATGAGTGCATAGGCCGGCATCCGATTGACCAGACCGCCATAGGCGTCGATCTCGCGGGTGTGCATCCGGTCATAGATTACGCCAACACACAGGAACAGCGCACCCGAGATGAAGCCGTGGCTGATCATCTGAAAAATTGCACCGTCCACGCCCTGCTGATTGGCCGCAAAGATACCCATCGTCACATAGCCCATGTGGGCCACCGACGAATAAGCAATCAGCTTTTTCATATCTTCCTGCACCAGCGCCACAAGCGAGGTGTAAACAATCGCAATGGCCGACATCCAAAGAACCAGTGGTGTCAGCACATCCGCACCCACCGGGAACATCGGCAGGCTGAACCGTAGAAAGCCGTAGCCGCCCATTTTGAGCAGGATCGCAGCCAGAACCACCGACCCAGCGGTCGGCGCTTGCACGTGCGCATCCGGCAGCCATGTGTGGACCGGCCACATCGGCATTTTGACCGCGAAGCTGGCAAAGAACGCGACGAACATCAGCGTTTGCATGCCGCCGACGATCTGAATACCCATCAGGCTGAACGTCTCGGACCCGAACTGGTGCAGCATCAGCGCCTCGATATCCGTGGTGCCTGCATCCGCAAACATCGCGACCATCGCCACCAGCATCAGCACCGAGCCAAGGAAGGTGTAGAGGAAAAACTTGAACGACGCGTAGATGCGTTCCTTGCCGCCCCAGATACCGATGATCAGGAACATCGGGATGAGACCCGCCTCAAAGAACAGGTAGAACAGCACCAGATCGAGCGCCATGAACACGCCCAGCATCAGCGTTTCAAGGATTAGGAAGGCGATCATGTATTCCTTGACCCGGTGCGTCACTTCCCAAGAGGCTGCGATCACCAGCGGCATCATGAAAGTGGTGAGCATGACGAACAGCACCGAAATGCCATCGACACCCATCTTGTACTGAAGGCCAAGCAGCCAGTCTCCCTGCTCGACCATCTGAAACCCGGTGTTTTGCGGGTCGAACTGGAACAGGATGAAGAGAGAGATCACAAATGTTGCGGACGTGGCGATCAGCGCAAGCCACTTGGCGTTGCGATTGGCCGCATCATCGTCACCGCGCAGGAACACCAACAAGATCACCGCGGCCAACGCTGGTAGGAACGTGACAATGGAAAGAAGGTTATCCATCAGTTTGCTCCTCCGCTCAGCGTCATCCAGGTGACAAGGGCTGCGATGCCAATCACCATGAAGAAGGCATAGGTAAAGATGTATCCAGACTGCGCTTTACCTGCCAGGCGTGTCAGCATCGGAATAAAGCCCATCGCGACCCCGTTGATCGACCCGTCGATGACATTGCCATCACCACGCTTCCATAAGACACGTCCGACCATGCTGGCAGGCTTTACGAAAAGGAAATCGTAGATCTCGTCAAAGTACCATTTGTTCAACAGGAACAGGTACAGCGGTCGCTGGTTTTCTGCCAAACGTTTGGGCAGCGATGGATTTACAATGTAGAACCAATAGGCCGTCACAAAACCGAGCAGCATTGCAATGAACGGGCTGACTTTGACCCATTTCGGCACTTCATGCGCATCGTTGATGACAGTGTTGTCCGGGGCAACATAGATCGCACCCTCGCCCGGCTGACCGGCAAAGACATAGTGATGCTCACCGTCCTTAGCCTCTTCGCCGTGGGCCGCGTCTTCACCATGCGCAGCGGTTTCGCCGTGGCCTTCACCCTCGGCAGAATGCTCACCGGCTTCAGCGTAAGGCACGCCAAAGAACTTGGCGACAGTGTCAGTGTGACCAAAGAAGCTGTTGTACCAAATGGCGCCGGCAAAGATCGACCCAAGGCTCAGAACGCCGAGCGGGATCAGCATGATCATCGGGCTTTCATGCGCGTGTTCATGCGTATGTTTGTCGCCGCGAGGCTTACCGTAGAAGGTCAAGAACATCAGACGCCAGCTGTAGAAGCTTGTGAACAGTGCCGCGACCACCAGCATCCAGAAGGCATAGCCCATTGGACCCGCCGCATAGGCGCTTTCGATTACCGCATCCTTGGACGCGAACCCGGCAAAGCCGATCCACCCCGTGAGCGGAATACCCACACCGGTGATGGCCAGCGTGCCGATCATCATTGCGCCAAACGTGTACGGAATCTTCTTCCGCAGACCGCCATAGTTCCGCATGTCCTGCTCGTGGTGCATGGCATGGATGACCGACCCTGCGCCAAGGAACAACATCGCCTTAAAGAAGGCATGTGTGAACAGGTGGAACATCGCCACACTGTAGGCACCAACACCTGCAGCGACGAACATGTAGCCCAGCTGGGACATGGTTGAATACGCGATCACGCGCTTGATGTCGGTCTGCACCAAGCCAATTGTCGCCGCGACAAAGGCCGTCGACGCGCCAAGGAACGTCACAAAGATCATCGCTTCAGGAGCGAATTCCATCAACGGCGACATCCGGCAAACAAGGTAAACACCTGCCGTCACCATGGTCGCGGCGTGGATCAACGCCGAAACAGGCGTCGGGCCTTCCATCGCGTCCGGCAACCATGTGTGCAGGAACAGTTGAGCTGATTTGCCCATCGCGCCAACAAACAGAAGGAAGGCAATCAGGTTTGCCGCGTTCCATTCGGTCCAAAGGAACGTCAGTTGCGTTTCCGCAAGCGTCGGCGCGGCAGCAAAGATGTCATCAAAGCGGATGCTGTCCACAAGGAAGAACAGCGCAAAGATACCAAGCGCGAAACCAAAGTCGCCAACCCGGTTGACCACGAACGCCTTAATCGCGGCGGCGTTGGCTGTAGGCTTGCGGTAGTAAAAGCCGATCAACAGGTAAGATGCGACGCCCACGCCTTCCCAGCCAAAGAACATTTGAACAAGGTTGTCCGATGTCACCAGCATAAGCATGGCGAAGGTAAAGAACGACAGGTAGGCAAAGAACCGCGGCTTGTAGCTTTCGCCTTCTTTCCACTGCGGGTCGTGATCCATGTAGCCAAACGAATACAAATGCACGAGCGCTGACACCGTGGTCACGACGATCAGCATCGTCGCCGTCAGACGGTCCAGACGGATCGCCCATTCGGTGCTCAGAGTGCCGGATTCAATCCAGCGCAGGATGTTGATGGTCTCGGTGACTCCGTCATGGGTGAGAAAGACAATCCATGAGAGTACGCAGGCGAAGAACAACAGGCCCGTGGCCACCCATTGCGCGGCAGTTTCGCCGATGAACTTCCAGCCGAACCCACACAGGATCGCGCCGACAAGCGGGGAAAACAGAATAAGCGTTTCCATGATCGTCAGCCCTTCATCACGTTGACGTCTTCAACCGCGATGGACCCACGGTTGCGGAAGAAACAGACGAGGATGGCAAGCCCGATGGCCGCTTCGGCCGCAGCGACCGTGAGCACGAACAAGGTGAACACCTGCCCCACCAGATCGCCAAGGAAGCTCGAGAACGCGACAAGGTTGATGTTCACCGCCAGGAGCATCAATTCAATGCTCATCAGCAGGATGATCACGTTCTTGCGGTTCAGGAACAGCCCGAAAATCCCAATCACGAACAGCACCGCTGCCACTGTCAGGTAATGCTCAAGTCCTATCATCACGTCCCTCCGGGGTGTGCCCCGTCGTTTTCTTTGTCAAAGCACCCCAATCGGATCGGGGCCGCGTGTCCTTAGAGGCCCTGTCCGGGCTTCACGTCTTTCAGTTCCATCGCCTTGGACGGATCGCGGTACATCTGCGCCAACACGTTCTGGCGTTTCACGTCCGAACGGTGGCGCAGGGTCAGCACAATCGCGCCGATCATGGCGACAAGCAGGATCAGACCCGCCAGTTGGAATAGCAGAAAATACTGGTCATAGAGGATCAGGCCCAACGCCTCGGTGTTATGCCGATCAACGGGCGTCACCTGTGCACGCAAGCCTTCTGCCGCCGCATTAGACTCCCACGCACCAAAGGCCAGCGCGAATTGCATCAGGATCACCACACCGATCAGCAACGCGAGCGGCATGTAGCGCGCCATTTCCGCCTTGAGTTCCGAGAAGTCCACATCGAGCATCATAACGACGAAGAGGAACAGAACCGCCACTGCACCCACGTAGACGATGACCAAAAGCATTGCCACAAATTCAGCGCCAAGGAGCACGAACAACCCTGCTGAGGACAGAAACGCGAGGATCAGCCATAGCACCGAATGAACCGGGTTGCGGCTGATTACTGTGAACAGGCCACCGGCAATTGTGCACAGCGCGAAGAGGTAGAAGGCAAAGACACTCATGTCTCGTCATCCTTTTTGTCGTCTTCCATGACATCGCGCGCGAGTTCCATGGCGCGAGTCATGGCGGGTATACCAGCGAACATCGACATCTGCGCGATGGTCTCGGCAATCTCGTCCTTGGTGGCCCCGGCGGCCAGCGCGTGGCGTACCGTCATACGCACCTGCGTGTCGGCCTGCGCGCCTTGCATCGTCAGCCCCGCTAGCGTCAGCAGCAAACGTGTTTTGGCGTCCAGACCGTCCTTGCTGATGCCCTTACCAAACCACATCTCCATGGCGTCCTTGGGCATCGTCGGCCAAAGCTTTTCAAACCCCTTGGGGTCAAATGAAGACATGGCTGGATTGAATGCTTTCGCCATCTCCTGCGCTTGCGCCATCATCAGCTCAAAAGGGGTTTTGCTGTCGCTCATCGGTACGGTGCGTCCAGTTCAAGGTTACGCGCAATCTCGGCTTCCCAGCGGTCACCGTTGTCCAAAAGCTTGGCCTTGTCGTAGTACAGCTCTTCGCGGGTCTCGGTCGAAAACTCGAAGTTCGGCCCCTCGACAATCGCATCCACCGGGCACGCCTCTTGGCAGAAGCCACAATAGATGCATTTCGTCATGTCGATGTCATAGCGCGTGGTACGACGCGAGCCGTCATCGCGGGGTTCCGCATCGATTGTAATCGCTTGGGCCGGGCAGATCGCCTCGCACAGCTTGCAGGCGATGCAGCGTTCTTCGCCGTTCGGATAGCGGCGCAGCGCGTGTTCACCCCGGAAACGTGGGCTCAGCGGCCCCTTTTCATGCGGGTAATTCAGCGTCGCCTTGGGGCCAAAGAAATACTTCAGGCCCAGCTTCATGCCTTGATAGAAATCCTGCAAAAGGAAGTACTTGGCAGCGCGTCCGTAATCGATATTCGCCATCTTGAACTCTCCTTATACCCAGCGCGCGAATGCGCCCCAGAACCAGTCGAATTTTGCAGCAAAGGCCACGAAGACGACCCAAACCAATGAGAACGGCAAGAACACTTTCCAACCAATGCGCATCAGCTGGTCGTAGCGGTAGCGCGGCGTGATCGCTTTCACCATCGCGAAGATGAAGAAGAAGAATGCCATCTTGCCCACCATCCACAACGCACCGTCCGGCAGGCCCGGGATCGGCGACAGCCAACCACCGAAGAACAGCAGGCTCATCAACGCACACATCAGGAAGATCGCGATGTATTCACCCGCCATGAACAGCAGGAACGGCGTGGACGAGTATTCAACCTGATAGCCAGCAACCAGTTCGGATTCCGCTTCAGGAAGATCGAACGGCGGGCGGTTGGTCTCGGCCAAAGCACTGATCAGGAACAGAAACACCATCGGGAAGTGCGGCAACCAATACCACGAAAAGAACCCGAAATCCCCGTCTTGCGCACGCACAATGTCGCCGAAATTCATCGACCCGGTTGAAATGATGATGCCGATGATGATCAAACCCAATGACACCTCGTACGAGATCATCTGTGCCGCCGAGCGTAACGATCCGAGGAACGGGTACTTGGAGTTAGACGCCCATCCGCCCATGATCACGCCGTACACTTCCAGCGAGGACACGGCAAAGACGAACAGGATCGCCACGTTGATGTCCGAAAGCACCCAGCTGTCGTTGAACGGAATCACCGCCCAGGCAATCATGGCAAGTACAAAGCTTGTCATTGGTGCCAGCATGAACACCGGCTTGTCGGCGCCTGCCGGCACAACGACCTCTTTGACGACATATTTCAGCGCGTCCGCCACGGTTTGCAGCAGCCCGTAAGCCCCTACAACGTTGGGCCCGCGACGCATCTGGACAGCCGCCCAGATTTTCCGGTCGCCATAGACGAGGAACAGAAGGCTCACCATCACAAAGCCCAGTACCGCTAGGCACTGTGCCACGATGATCACGCCGATCCCTAAAGGGGTGGTAAAGAAGTCAGCCATCACGTCCTCAAACCATCGGTATTCCGTTTTCAACGCAAGACGCGGTCACGACTTCAGCGTCGAGGGTCCGCACCCCACGGGGCAGCGCCGGCGAGATGGTGTAAACCGCATCTCCTCGCCAGAGGCCAGCCTCTTCGTATACATTTGTGCGCAAATGCCGCGCAAACCCGTAACCCCGGATCACCGCGTATTGCGCCGCTGCGCATTCCGCGTAATCCGCGACGTCCGAAGCACCGCGTGCACCACGCATCGTCACATCGAATTTGACCAAATCACCATCCAGCAAGGTGGTCTGAACGCCTTCGTAGTCCGGCGCAAAGCGTTGCATTGTTGGCTGAGCGGCGTCGCAGCCGGACAACCCACCAACCATCGCAAGCGCAACAGGTGTTATGACCGCCAAATGGCGCACCCTACTCACTCCGCCGCGATCTTGGTGTCCCTGCGGGCTTTGGCCCCCGCAGAAAGCTCAGCCATCAAAGTGCTGGACCGTGCAATCGGATTGGTCAGATAGAAATCCTGAATGGCATTGCGGAAATCCGCATTGCCCAGTTTGTCTGTCGGCTCTGCCTGCCATTCGTTTTCAGGCACCTGGTCGATCATCGCAAGATGCGGCACGTCTTTGACCAACGCTTGACGAAGTTGCGCAAGGCTGTCGAACGGCAATGTCGCGCCCAGTTCAGCCGACAACGCCCGCAGGATCGCCCAGTTTTCCTTGGCCTCGCCCGGCGCAAAGCTGGCACGGAGCGCCAGTTGCGGACGACCTTCGGTGTTCACAAAGAGCCCTTGTTCTTCGGTATAGGCAGCCCCCGGCAGGATGATATCCGCACGGTGCGCACCGCGATCACCATGGCTGCCTTGGTAGATCACAAACGGACCGTCCGCGATGTCGACCTCGTCCGAGCCGAGGTTGTAGATAACCTCTGCGCCCTCGATGGCCTTGTTCAGGCCGCCATCCGTGGTGCACGCAACATCCATCGCACCCACGCGACCCGCGGCGGTATGGAGTACCATGAGCTTCTGGTTGCCCGATTTTTCGCAAATCGCCTGAACCGTCGCCAAGACAGCAGCACCGTCTGCTTCGCGTAGTGCACCCTGCCCGACGATCACAACGCAATTCTTGTCCTGCAAGTCCGACATGTCCAAACCAGCGACATGTGCAAGCGCCGCGCGGCCCGTGCCCATATGCTCGTAATCATAAGTCAGATCCACGGCTTCGCCGACCAGAATGACATCTGCGCCAGATGCCCACGCTTTACGGATACGGGCATTAAGCACCGGTGCTTCGTCACGCGGGTTAGTGCCGATCAGCAGGATTTTGTCGGCCGTTTCGATATCTTCAATTGCCGCCGTGCCGACATAGCCCGACCGGTTGCCCGCAGGCAGCTTGGCCCCATCGGTGCGGCATTCGATGTTCCCACCCTGCCCTTCGATCAGTGCCTTCAGCGCATAAGCAGCTTCGGTCGGAGCGAGATCGCCCACCAGACCGGCAACTTTCTTGCCCTTCATCGCCTCGGCCGCTTTGGTCAGCGCCTCAGGCCAGGATGCCGGGCGCAATTTGCCGTTTTCGCGGATATATGGCTTATCCAGACGCTGGCGGCGCAGCCCGTCCCAGACAAAGCGCGTTTTGTCGGAAATCCATTCTTCGTTAACGCCGTCATGGTTGCGCGGCAGAAAGCGCATCACTTCGCGCCCCTTCGTATCCACCCGGATGTTTGAGCCAAGCGCATCCATCACGTCGACAGATTCGGTCTTGTTCAGTTCCCACGGACGGGCGGTAAAGGCATAGGGCCTGGACACCAGAGCGCCCACTGGGCAAAGGTCAATGATGTTGCCCTGCATGTTACTGTCGAGTGTCTCGCCAAGATACGCGGTGATTTCGCTGTCCTCACCCCGACCCGTCTGGCCCATCTGGCTAATTCCCGCGACCTCGGTCGTAAAGCGCACACAACGCGTGCAGGAAATGCAGCGTGTCATGTGAGTCTCAACAAGCGGGCCAAGGTCCAGATCCTCAACCGCGCGCTTGGGTTCACGGAAACGGCTGAAATCGACTCCGTACGCCATCGCCTGATCCTGTAGGTCGCATTCGCCACCCTGATCACAGATCGGGCAATCCAGCGGATGGTTGATGAGCAGGAATTCCATCACCCCTTCGCGCGCTTTTTTCACCATGGGGGAATTGGTCTTGACCACTGGTGGCTGGCCCTCGGGACCGGGGCGCAAATCCTTGACCTGCATTGCACACGACGCGGCAGGTTTGGGCGGGCCGCCGACGACCTCGACAAGACACATCCGGCAGTTGCCCGCGATGGACAAACGTTCGTGATAGCAGAACCGCGGCACTTCGATTCCGGCTTGCTCACAAGCCTGAATCAGCGTCATCGCGCCTTCTACTTCAACTTCGTTCCCATCAATGATGATCTTGCGCAAGTCAGACATGCCCGAGCCCTTTGTTCCCATTTGGCTGGCGCAGTCGATGCCGTGGCAATCCGGCGATCGGCTGACGTCGCCTGCCTTCTAACGCGGGTTATCCGATTAGGCCAGATCTTCAGGCAAAAAGATCGCGGGAAATATCGACGCGGGGCACAAATTGCTGCGACTGCAAAGAACACCCAACAAGTGACTGATTCTTAGGCTTATCTGAGCAATTGACCGATCTGCGTCTGCGATTGAATCTGCGTCTGTCCAAACCGGCACAACGCAGGACGGTCATCAGGTCGAACACCGTTTTCCGCAAGGAACCGTTCCGCCTTGTCTTTCATCCGCGCTTTCTCAGCCTTGGAGGTTACATAATCTTCGACCTCATCCTCGGTGTAGCCCCGCTCTCGGGCCAATGACTTTAGACGATTCAATTCAGAATAGGCGCGGATCAGGCGCGCATTGATGTTGTCACAGGATTTGCGGATCGCATCGGCAATCGCGATAGCCATGATCGCGTCGTCAATTTCGGCCACGTCGCGCAATGGCGGCTTGGCCATGGCCGATGTGCCAACGGTTAGAGCCAATATCAGTGTTGCCGTCAAAATACGCATAATTCAACCGGGTTAATGCGCCTACAATATGGGGGCATCACTGTTGGCTATTCAATATCAGAGGTTAAATCTTCGGAGATTCCAGCAATTTATGGCTCAACACACCGCCCAGAGAGAACCACTTCGTTGTCGGTAATGATCAACTCAGAATCATCCACATCCGGGCCATTGATCCACGCGACGTCCGAGCTGCCAAGATAGGCGATGCAGTGTTGTACGGCTTGGTACATCGCGGCCTGCTTGGCCCCCTCGAGGCTTACGGACGCAGGACCGCCCGTTGCGACAAACCCTGCGCGGTCGCTCCGTTCAGAACGCAGATCACCGTCAAACCGCGCACCTTCAAAGGTCACAGTGTCCAGATCTCCCCGGCCACACGCTGCCAAAGCACACAGAACCGGTGCCAAGACCCAAACTGTTTTCATGGTGTCACCCCTTGGAACGTCTTGGCCGCACAATGCGCTTAGTCCGGATGTGCATGCAAGCCCCGACACGGATTTCAGAGGCAAGTCAAAGAAAAAGGCGCTTTGAAGCGCCTTTTGAATTGCTGTTCGAACAGCCTTAAAACGCGGTTTTGAAACGTCTTTCCGCTTATTCTGCAGCAACCGCGCTTACCCTGCCCGTCTTCTGCGCCTTGATCCGATCCTCAATTTCTTCGCGGAAGTTCTTGATCAGACCCTGAATGGGCCATGCAGCCGCGTCGCCAAGCGCACAAATGGTGTGGCCTTCGACCTGCTTGGTTACATCGAACAGCATGTCGATTTCCTCGACTTCGGCCTCGCCACGCACCAGACGGTTCATGACCCGCATCATCCAGCCGGTGCCTTCACGGCAAGGTGTACACTGGCCGCAGCTTTCGTGCTTGTAGAACGCCGACAAGCGCCAGATTGCTTTGATGATGTCAGTGGATTGGTCCATCACGATCACCGCTGCAGTGCCAAGGCCGGAACCAAGTTCGCCGCGCAGGTAGTCGAAATCCATGATGGCGTCTTTCATGTTCTCGCCGCGCACACAGGGCACGGACGAACCGCCGGGGATCACCGCCTTGAGATTGTCCCAACCGCCACGAATACCGCCGCAATGCTTTTCGATCAGCTCTTCAAACGAGATCGACATCGCCTCTTCAACGACGCACGGGTTGTTCACATGGCCTGAAATCGCAAACAACTTGGTACCCGCGTTGTTCTGACGGCCAAAGCTTGAGAACCATTCACCGCCACGACGCAAGATCGTTGGCACAACAGCAATCGACTCCACGTTGTTCACGGTTGTCGGACAACCGTAAAGACCTGCCCCCGCTGGGAACGGCGGCTTCATGCGCGGCATGCCTTTCTTACCTTCGAGGCTTTCCAGCAGCGCGGTTTCTTCTCCGCAGATATAGGCACCGGCACCGTGATGCAGGTAGATGTCAAAATCCCAGCCAGAGCCCGACGCGTTTTTGCCCACCAAACCGGCATCGTACGCTTCGTCGATCGCATTCTGAAGCGCTTCTTTTTCGCGGATGTACTCACCGCGAATGTAGATGTAGCACGCATGCGCCTGCATCGCGAAAGACGCAATCAGGCAGCCTTCGATCAACGTGTGCGGATCATGGCGCATGATCTCGCGGTCTTTGCACGTACCCGGCTCGGATTCGTCAGCGTTCACCACCAGATAGCTGGGACGTCCGTCGCTTTCCTTGGGCATGAACGACCACTTAAGACCCGTAGGAAATCCTGCGCCGCCCCGGCCACGCAGACCAGAGGCTTTCATCTCGTCGATGATCCAGTCGCGCCCTTTCTCAATCAGCTTGGCCGTGCCATCCCAATGGCCGCGCGCCTGCGCACCCTTGAGGGTCCGGTCGTGCATCCCGTAGATATTGGTAAAGATCCGGTCCTGATCGCTCAGCATTGCTCAATCCTTGTCAGCCTGGCGCGCACGCCAGAGTTGGTATGTCATCCAAAGTCCTGCCCCAAACCCCGCAAGTACGACGAGGTCGAACAGCGCCCGGATCCGTTGGCTCCAGCCATATTGAGATCCGATAGCAGTCACCAGGATCCAGAAGAGGCCAACTGCGGCGATGAAAAGCGCAATGCGCCGTCCTTTTCGCGCCTCGTCTGAATCCCGGCTCATAGTCTGGTCTTAGCCCCCGTCAGTACACGTCACCATCGTCAACGCGCTTGGAGAATTCTGTTTCCCCGCCAGAAGCGAGGATTTTTGCTTGTTCGATCCAGTTGTCGCGTGACACGCGGCCCTTGAACCCTTCGAGATTGGCGTTCACCCATGCCTCTTCGTCAGCGGTCCAATTGGCAATCTGGTCGAAGTGATAGAAACCCATCGAGTTGAGAAGCTTTTCAAGCTTTGGCCCAACCCCTTTGATTTCCTTGAGGTTATCAGCCCCACCTTCGCGGGCTTCGGTCAGCGTAACGGGCTTTGTCCCCTCTGCTGTTCCTTCTGCTTTGCCATCACCGTCATAGTCAGGCGTCGCAGTAGCCGCAGCGGGTGCCGCTTTCTTGGCAGGTTTTGCCGCAGGCTTGTCGCCGTCGCCTTCGTATTTCCAGTCGCCTTTGCGGGCAGCAAGGTCTTCCTGACCCGCCAGACGCGCAGATGGTTTCACCTGCGCACCGGCCTCTGCATCAGCTTGGGCGCTGGCCGCTTCGACTTCTGACTTTGCTTCAGCTGCGGCAGGCGCTGCAGTGGCGCCGGGCGTTGTAGACGCAGCCTTGGCCGGGCTTGCAGCAGGCGCTGCGGCTGTCGGAGCCGTTGCTGGTGTCGATGTTTTACCAGATGCGTCCACGTTGCCGGGCCCACGCGCTGCGGGCAAGTCACGACAGAAGATCCAACTGAAAACGAGACCCAGGACAACAAATGCCAGCCCCGCCATGAAAATGGCTCCGATGAGGCCCCAGCCTCCGATAACAAGCAGAAGGATAAAGACAAGCAGTCCCGCCCCTGCGGCCAAAGCCCATGACCCCAGCTGGCAACCTATGCCGGAATTCTGTTGTTGCATTCGTACTCTCCCTGTCCGTGTTCAGATGTCACTACTAGTAAACATCGCCTTTATTTACACGTGCAGAAAACTCTGTCTCGCCGCCTGAGGCAAGTGTCTTGGCCTGTTCGACCCAATTATCGCGGGAAACGCGGCCTTTGAACCCTTCAAGGTTCTGATCCACCCAGGCCACTTCTTCATCGGTCCAGCTTGCGATTTGGTCGAAGTGGTAGAACCCCAAGCGGTTGCAGAGCGCAGCCAATTTGGGACCAATGCCTTTGATCTGCTTAAGATCGTCACCTTTGCCATCTTTCGGCGCGTCGAGCGTTGCGGGCTTCAGACCCGGTGCAGCATCGCTCCCAGACGCAGCCGGAGTGTTGGAGCCCGCCGCTGGCGCATCGACCGGCGGCTTGGCTTTCGCTTCGACATTCGGGGCTTGACCAGGTGCCTCAGACCGTTTGTCCGATGCATCGCCCACGTCGCGCGGCGCCGGCGCATCGCCTTTTGCCCGCCCCCCCTGCGGACCGTCTGGACCAGCCGGTGGCATCATCGCGTCAGGGCCAGGTTTGGGTGCAGACCCCGCGTTGGCCGCTTTTCCCTGCCACGGCGTGATCAAAGGCACTTCGGTCCCGTCGATCCGTTTGACCGTGTCACCGATATCAGTCGCCAATTGCACCGACGCATTGTACGGGTGACGCCCGGATTCATGATCAGTGAGGCTGGTCAGTCCAGACTTCGGCTCGGCCGCGTAACGGCCATTCTGTGGGCCCGGTACTGGCACCTTGCCAGCCACCAACTCATCCAAGATTTCAGCAAATCGCTCAGATGTCAGGTCTTCATAATAATCCTTACCGATCTGCGCCATCGGTGCGTTGGCACAGGCCCCGAGGCACTCAACCTCCTCCCAGCTGAACTTGCCATCCGCAGACAAAGTGTGCGGCTTGGATGCGATTTTGTCTTTGCAGACAGCTACCAGATCCTCAGCCCCACAAATCATGCAGGACGTGGTTCCACAGATTTGGATATTAGCAACGCTGCCAACAGGTTGCAGCTGGAACATAAAGTAGAACGAGGCCACTTCGAGCGCTCGCATGTACGCCATTCCCAACATATCCGCGACTGCTTCGATCGCGGGGCGCGTCAGCCAGCCCTCTTGCTCTTGGGCGCGCCACAACAGCGGAATGATCGCGCTGGCCTGACGACCCTCGGGATATTTGGTGATCTGCGCATCGGCCCAGGCTTGATTATCCGGGGTGAAGGCAAAACTTGCAGGTTGTTCGGAATGAAGGCGTCGTAACATATCGGATCCTATTGCGTCATCACGCAGACAACGGGAATGTTCGGTACGGAGCGGTCCTTGGCCTGTCCGGCCAGTTCGTCCAAAAGCGCCGTTTGGCGGGTGGCCTGATCTTCGGGTGTGTCGAAAAGAAAACACAGGTAGATGTCGGAGCCGTTTGTCATCCCGTACAACACATTGCCTGAGGCACCGGTTCCGAAAGGCTCAAAGCCTTGCACCAGCAAATCAGACGAGAACACGTAATCCGACTGTCCCGGCGCAAACGCCATCGCAGCAGACCCGGCAAACGCCGCGGCAGCTATGACAGCGGAATGGATCATTCCGGCGCGCAGGCCCCGGTGATCAGGCGAATACCGCCATTCGACAACGACACGGCCTGTTCAGAGGCAAGACGGAACTGCGCGGTTTCCAAAACCTGTTGACGCGTCAGACCAGTCTGCAACTCAACCGGCAGATAATCGCCTTCATCCACCAAATCACAGCCAATCGAGGCAACCGCCTCGTCAAATGCCGCGAGGTCGACGGGTGTCACACCCTCGGGTGGCAAAGCGCAAGCACTCAGCAGGCCAAGACCGGCAAAGGCGGTAAGGAAACGGCTGGTCATCTGTCAATCTCTCCAAACACAACATCCATCGTCCCGATGATGGCCGCCACATCGGCCAGTTGGTGTCCGCTGGCAACATGGTCCATCGCCTGCAGGTGCAGGTATCCCGGCGCACGCAGCTTGGCGCGGTATGGTTTGTTTGAACCATCGGCGACAAGATAAACCCCGAATTCGCCTTTAGGCGCCTCGACTGCGGCATAAACCTCGCCCTCGGGCACGTGGAACCCTTCGGTATAGAGCTTGAAATGGTGGATCAGAGCTTCCATCGAGGTCTTCATCTCGGACCGTTTCGGCGGCGTGACTTTGCCACGGGCCAGAATATCGCCCTGTCCCTCGGGCGCACGCAGCTTTTCGATGGCCTGCTTCATGATTTTCACGCTTTCGCGCATTTCTGCCATTCGAACGAGGTAACGATCATAGCAGTCTCCGTTCTTGCCCACGGGGATCTGAAAGTCGAACTCGTCATAGCATTCATAGGGCTGTGCACGGCGCAAATCCCAGGCAAGGCCCGATCCACGCACCATGACGCCAGAAAAGCCCCAGTCTTGAATTTCTTCTTCGCTGACAACACCGATATCAGCGTTCCGCTGTTTAAAGATGCGGTTTTCGGTCAGCAGGCCGTCAATATCATTCAGTACCGCCGGGAAGGTTTCGCACCATTCCGCGATATCATCGATAAGATCTGAAGACAGGTCCTGATGAACACCCCCCGGGCGGAAGTAGGCTGCGTGCAGACGTGCACCGCAGGCCCTTTCGTAAAAGATCATCAGCTTTTCGCGCTCTTCAAACCCCCACAGCGGCGGGGTCAGCGCACCAACGTCCATCGCCTGCGTTGTGACGTTCAGAAGATGCGACAGGATGCGCCCGATCTCGGAATACAGAACACGGATCAAAGAGGCCCGGCGCGGCACTTCAACGCCGGTCAAACGCTCAATCGCCAGACACCAAGCATGTTCTTGGTTCATCGGGGCCACGTAATCAAGCCGGTCGAAATATGGCAGGTTTTGCAGATAGGTGCGGCTTTCCATCAGCTTCTCGGTGCCACGGTGCAGCAGGCCGATATGCGGATCGCAGCGCTCTACAATTTCGCCATCCAGCTCAAGCACAAGCCGCAAGACTCCATGTGCTGCAGGGTGTTGCGGACCGAAGTTGATGTTAAAGTTGCGAATGCTCTGTTCGCCAGAAACCGCATCGATGCTTCCATCGTCGAACTTGGAGCCGTCCATCATGTCGCTTCTCCTTCGGGGGCGTACATCGCGAAGACCTCGGCCCCGGTCATAGACTTCTGGATCCCTGCCAAGGCAAAGGTCTCCGGTTTTTCGTCAATGAATATCTCGGACGTCACCGGAAATTTCTCTGGCTCGTGAAAAGCCCCCAGAGAGATCACATGTTCAGACTGCGGCGCATCAAGCGAATGATACGACAGATTGCTACCACACGTCCTGCACGACAGCCGTTCCGCCCAATCGCTGGAGGCGTAACGCAGCAAAGGCGCATCATCGTTCCACACAACGTCCTTGCAGTGAACCGCCATGTTGATCCCACCAGACCACTTGCGACAAATCCCGCAGTGACAGGCCCCCGCTTCCATTTCCACGGGTGACGCGGTGAAAGTACACGCCGTACACAGACAAGAACCAGACATTGCCTGCATCAGCCCGCCTTTTCGTCCTGTTTCTCGTCACCCGGAAGCACGTATTGCGCGCCTTCCCACGGGGACATGAAATCGAACTGCCGATATTCCTGAACAAGGCTCACCGGCTCGTACACTACGCGCTTTTTCTCTTCGTCATAGCGCACTTCGGTATATCCCGTGGTCGGGAAATCCTTGCGCAACGGATATCCGCGGAAACCATAATCGGTGAGAATGCGGCGCAAGTCCGGATGTCCCGAAAACAGGATTCCGAACATATCGAAGACTTCGCGTTCGAACCAATTGGCACTTGGGTGCACATCCGTCACCGAAGGGACCATCTCGTCTTCACGAATACTGACGCGCAGGCGAATGCGGTGGTTCTGGTACATCGACAGGAAATGGTACACGACGTCGAACCGCTTGGGCCGATCTGGATAATCAACTGCGGTAATGTCCACCAACGACGAAAACTTGCAGGTATTGTCCGTCTTCAGAAACTCGACAAAGCCCGCGATATTCGACGGTGCCACATCCACATTCAGCTCATTGTGCGTGACGTCCCATGCGATCACGCAGTCGGGGCGCTTCAACTCAATATGCTGGCCAAGTTCGTTGAGGGCTTCACTCATCGTACAATCGTCCCAGTCCGGCGAATCTTGCGTTGCAGAGCCATGATCCCATACAGCAACGCTTCTGCTGTCGGAGGGCAGCCCGGCACATAGACATCGACCGGCACGATCCGGTCACAGCCACGCACCACGGAATAGCTATAGTGATAATAGCCGCCGCCATTGGCGCAAGACCCCATCGAAATCACATAGCGCGGCTCCGGCATCTGGTCGTAAACCTTGCGCAGCGCCGGGGCCATCTTGTTGGTCAGCGTGCCCGCCACGATCATCAGGTCCGATTGGCGCGGTGATGCGCGCGGTGCTGTCCCAAAACGCTCAAGATCATAACGCGGCATCGAGGTATGCATCATCTCTACCGCACAGCACGCCAAGCCAAACGTCATCCAGTGCAGCGACCCGGTGCGCGCCCAGTTGATGATGTCTTCGGTCGAGGTCAGCAGGAATCCCTTATCCGCAAGTTCCGCATTCAGGGCCTGCGTGGTGACTTCCTTGTCCGCCCCTGCGGTATTCGCGCCAGCCATCACTCCCATTCCAGCGCTCCTTTTTTCCATTCATAAGCAAAGCCGATGGTCAAAACGGCGAGGAACACCATCATCGACCAAAAGCCTGTCATGCTGATGTCCTGAAATG
The DNA here is from genome assembly GCA_043585115.1 of Marivita sp. GTDB lineage: Bacteria > Pseudomonadota > Alphaproteobacteria > Rhodobacterales > Rhodobacteraceae > Marivita. The sequence goes on along the minus strand of CP121326.1, from coordinate 38,486 downwards.
CCACCGCCCAAGGGAACAGGAATGCAATTTCGAGATCAAAAATGATGAACAAAATCGACACGAGGTAAAACCGTACATCAAACTTCATCCGCGCGTCGTCGAACGCGTTGAACCCACATTCGTACGCCGACACCTTTTCGGGATCCGGATTGCGCACCGCAATCACGACAGCGGCAAGGATCAGGACAAGGCCCAATCCGATGGCTATGGCCAAAAATACGAGGATTGGCAGGTATTCCCGCAGCATGTCTTCCAAGACGAGGCTCCTTTTCCCATCGCGCACTTAGACGCGTCGTCAAGTGGCGAGGTTGACTTGGCGCTGATGTACTCCCGTCACCCGGAAGGGTCAACCGCAGGGCAACATCTTCTGGGCAGTGAATATCTCGATGAAAACACGCAACCTGTCGCTTTTTTGTGCCTGATTTTAAAGGCATGCGGCAATCCGCCGGATCATATGGTCTTCGCAAACCGCGCCGTTGCGTCGCGGCACCTGCCAAACCTTTGCGCAAAAGTGGTGACCCATAGCCTCCCGATCCGGCGGGTCATGCCGTAAGCACCACCAGCGCCATTGCAGACATGACCAACATCACCGGCCCCCAAAGCGCGCGTTCGGGCTTTGATGGCGTGATCCAGTTTAGAACTGTGCTCACCACCTGCACGCCAAACGCGGCCCAACCCGTCCATGCTGGCCAACCAAGGCCCGGAAATCCCGCAGCAGACAGAATAGCTATCCCCTGAAACAGAACCACCGGGATCGAAACTGCTGCAATGATGCGTCCACTCAGAGGCAGTGCGCCGTCGTGTTGGCCGCCCTGTGCATATCGCCCCAAAGGTGCTCCGGCGATCAGAGCGATCTGAAAAAACGCAATAGCAACTGTTGCTGTCGCGTAAAGATGTGCAATCTGGACCGTCATTGCCAACTCGGTGTGCGTTTTTCAAAGAATGCCCCAACCCCTTCTCGAGCCTCATCCGACTGCCAGCGTGCCGCCAATGCATCGATGGCCATATCGACCTGTGCTGGCGTCACACGCCCCGCAAGGTCACGCATCAGCGCTTTGGCTTCGGCCACAGCTCCCGGCGCACAGGACAGGTATGGCAGAACCTCAGCCGCGACAGCAGCGTCCAGCTCGTCTGGCGCCACAGAACGGCTCAACAAGTTTAACCGGACGGCCTCTTCCGCATCGAACACCCGCGCCGACATGAAAACCTCAGAGGCGCGCGTCGCGCCCATCCGGGCCAGCACATAAGGCCCGATATTCGCAGGCAGCAACCCCAAACGCGTTTCTGTCAGGCCAAGCTTTGCCCCAGTCACCCCAATCGCGACATCACAAACCGATACAAGACCCACTCCGCCCCCTAAGGCATTGCCCTGCACCCGTCCGATCAACGGCTGCGGCAAGTCGTACAAGGCACCCAGAACAGTCGCGATCCGGCGGCTTTCAATCCGCCGCGTCTCGGCATTCATGTCAAACTGTTCGCGCATCCACGCCAAATCACCACCTGCGCAAAAGGTCTTGCCCTCAGCGGCGAGCACCACAACACGAACGGACCGGTCTTGTGCCAATGCGCGCGCGGCGCGTTCCAGCTCTGTCATCATATCCGCCGATAACGCGTTATGCTTCTCAGCCCGTGCCAGCGTGAGGGTCGTCACACCCTGCGTATCGGTTTCCACCCGGATCAAGCTCATCCCCGCATCCTCCGTGCCATCTCTGCGGCCTGGGCCACCACATCCATGTCCAACCCATGATCATACCCAAGTTCCGCAACCCGCACGGCCACCGCTTCGGTCGCCACGTTGCCCGCCGCTCCGGGTGCATAGGGGCATCCGCCCAAACCACCGACCGCAGCATCGAACACTCGCAAGCCAAGGCCCAGAGATGCCTCCACATTGTCACAGGCCAAACCGCCCGTGTCGTGGTAATGCCCGGCCAGCCGGTCCGCAGGCATCTCGCCCAAAACCGCCGTCAGCATGTCGACGATGCCATCCGGGGTCGCCCGGCCAATCGTATCCCCCAAGGACACCTCGTAACAGCCCATGTCGCGCAACGCGGCCACAACCCGCGCCACCGCCGCCGGGGCCACCTGACCGTCATACGGGCATTCGACCACGCAAGAAACATATCCCCTGACCGGTACGCCACGATCCAGTGCTGCGGCTGCCACCGGTCGAAACCGGTCGAGACTTTCAGCGATCGTCGCGTTGATATTGGCCTTGGAAAAACCTTCGGAGGCCGAGCCAAAAATCGCAACCTCGTCAGCCCCTGCAGCAACCGCATCTTCGAAACCGCGCATGTTGGGCGTCAGCGCCGCATACGAAACACCGGCGACGCGGGTGATCCCCGCCAGAACCGCCGCCGAATCCGCCATCTGCGGCACCCATCTCGGACTGACAAAACTCGCACATTCGATCCGTCGGAACCCGGCGCGTGACAGGCAATCGACCAGCGCCACCTTCTCGGTCAGCGGGATCTGCCGCGCCTCGTTCTGCAACCCATCGCGCGGCCCCACTTCGAAAATCTCGACACGCTCAGCCAAAACGCCACGCTCCTGCTTCTTCTTTTTGAAAATATGCACGGCCGAGCATCAGCCACCCATCACCCAAGCCGGATAAAAGTCCTGTGTATATAACCGCGCTCCGCCTTCGGCAGGCAAGGACTTGCGAAATTCAGGCCGGTCGGTGATCCGTTCGTACCAATCGGATACCGCCGGATGAGCGTCGAGCTTGGCAAAGTGCCGCGCCATGTAGACTGCCTGCCCAACCGACACATCCGCCGCCGAAAACCCGCTCGTTAGCAGGTAGTCCCGATTTTCAACCGGCGTTGACAGCCGCGCCTCAAGCGCATCATAGCATTTTGTCAATCGCGCAGCTTCAAGCTTCATTACGATGGGCGACCGCATTGCGTCTTCATACAGCATGATATGCTGCTGCGTCAGCGCCGCAGCATGCTGGCTGATGGTTTCAGCAAAATGCACCCATACCAACCATGCCATCCGGTCCGGATCATCCGGACCCCGGCCCATATTGGCCGCAGGGAACCGTTCACATAGAAATTCCGTAATGGCCCCGGTCTCGAACATCCGCTCCCCGTCGATCTCAAGCGCTGGCACGCGGCCAGCGGGCGACAGACTCAGGTATTCCGGGTCGCGCAGGCTACGATCAAAGGCGTGCAGCACAACTTCAAATTCGACTTCCAATTCATGCAAAAGCCATAGCGTCCGCATGGACCGTGTCTGTGGGCAGTGATGCAATCGGATCATGATGCCTCCTCTTCCTCAAGCCGGATCAGCGCAGCCCCAGCCTCGACTTGCGCCCCGGCAGCCGCCATGACTTCGGCCACTATGCCGTCGCGTGCCGCAAGCAAGGAATGCTCCATCTTCATGGCCTCAAGAACGGCAAGACGGTCTCCCTTCGCTACGATATCGCCTGCAGCGACATAGACCTGTCGTACAAGTCCTGGCATCGGGGCCTCTACCAAGTCGCTTGATGCCCCTGCCCCTGCCTCCACATCGAGCGGGTCAATCCTTGTCACCACACAAGTCGCCTCGCCAAAGACGGTAGCGGAATTCCCCATGACATGCACCGCACAAGCGGGTTGCCCATCAAAACGCCACCCATTGGCTCCGAACCGGGCAGAAACCAACGCGCTCCCCACCGACAGATCAATCTTGCCGGGAGCCAAGACCTTGATGCAACAGGGCACCGCGTCGTCGCCAACCGCAACCGTTATATCTTGCGCCAGCGGCTGCCAAAGCGCAAATCCATCCAGCAGCGTTGGCGCGCGGTCCAAACCGAGCAGCGCCAACACCGCACGAGCGATCGCGGCAGGTGCAGGCGGCGGCACCGCCGTCAATGACTCAAGATCGCGCCCGATCAATCCGGTATCGACCTCACCGTTCGAAAACCCGGGATGCCGCGCCAGCGCGCCCAGAAAGGCAAGGTTCGTCACGGTACCCGCCACTTCGGTCGCCGACAAAGCCGCTCGCAGCTTGCGCAGTGCCACAGCGCGCGAGGACCCGTGTACGATCATCTTGGCAATCATCGGATCGTAATGCGCGGAAATCACGTCACCTGTCCGCACGCCAGTGTCCGTCCGCGCATCTGCCGGAAACGCCAAATGCGCCAGCTGGCCGGTTGCAGGCAAAAACCCGGCAGACACATCCTCGGCATAAAGCCGGGCTTCAAAACTATGCCCGGTGATGCGAAGGTCCTCCTGCGCACAAGGCAGTGAATTACCTGAGGCAACGTGCAATTGCCACTCGACCAAATCAACGCCAGTGATCGCCTCAGTCACCGGGTGTTCCACCTGCAACCGCGTGTTCATCTCCATGAACCAGAACCCATCAGGGCGCAGACCGTCGGAGCCATCGACGATGAACTCGACCGTCCCTGCCCCCTTGTAACCGATGGCCTCAGCGGCTCGCACAGCGGCTTGACCCATCGCATTGCGCATCTCAGACGTCATGCCTGGAGCGGGCGCTTCCTCGATCACCTTCTGGTGGCGGCGCTGCAAAGAGCAATCCCGCTCAAACAGATGCACTGCGCGGCTGCCATCCCCAAAGACCTGCACCTCGATATGGCGGGGGCTGGTGATAAATTTCTCGATTAGCACGTGGCTGTTGCCAAAGGCCGTTTGGGCTTCGGATTGGGCCGAGGACAACGCATCGGCAAACTCCTTCGGCGTTTCGACCAAACGCATGCCCTTGCCGCCGCCACCTGCTACGGCCTTGATAAGCACCGGATAGCCAATCGCTTCGGCCTCCCGCGCCAATAACTCCGGCGATTGATCCACACCTTGATACCCCGGCACCACGGGAACCCCCGCCTCCGCCATCAACGCCTTGGCCGCGTCTTTGAGCCCCATCGCCCGGATCGCCTCGCCGGAAGGACCGATGAACACAAGCCCCGCCGCCTCGACCGCATCCACGAAATCGGGGTTCTCTGACAAAAACCCATAGCCCGGATGGATCGCCTGGGCGCCTGTAGCCTGCGCCGCCGCAATAATTGCATCGCCCCGCAAATAGCTTTCCGCGGGCGCGGCCCCGCCCAGCGACACAGCCACATCCGCCATCTCAACATGTCGCGCCTGCGCGTCCACATCCGAATGCACCGCCACGGTGCGCACGCCCAAACGACGGCAAGTGTCGATGACCCGGCAAGCAATCTCGCCCCGGTTGGCTATCAGGATCGTGTCAAACATCTCGCACCACCGCTTCTTTTCATCTTGCTCTTAAACTCCGGGGGTTTGGGGGCTGGCCCCCAATTTGGCGTGCGTTTGGGGGCTGGCCCCCAATTACATGCGAAACACGCCAAACCGTGTATCCTCAATCGGCGCATTCAGTGCAGCCTCAAGCGACAATGACAACACGGCCCGCGTTCTGCGCGGATCAACAATCCCATCGTCCCAAAGCCGCGCCGAGGCATAAAGCGGGTGCGCCTGTTCCTCAAACATATCGACGGTCGGCTTTTTGAACGCCGCTTCGTCCTCGATCGACCACGACTCGCCGCGCTTCTCCATCGCGTCGCGCTTCACGGTCGCCAAAACGCCCGCCGCCTGTTCGCCGCCCATCACCGAGATGCGCGAATTCGGCCATGTCCACAAAAAGCGCGGCTGATAGGCGCGTCCAGCCATGCCGTAATTGCCCGCGCCAAAAGAGCCTCCCACCAGCATGGTGATCTTGGGCACGCTCGTGCAGGCCACGGCCGTGACCATCTTGGCCCCATGGCGCGCAATGCCCTCGTTCTCGTATTTCCGGCCCACCATGAAGCCCGTGATGTTCTGCAGGAACACCAGAGGAATCTTGCGCTGAGAACACAGCTCTACGAAATGCGCACCCTTCTGGGCGGCTTCGGAAAACAGCACGCCATTGTTGGCAACGATCCCCACCGGCCACCCATCGACATGGGCGAAACCAGTCAAAAGGGTCTCCCCAAAGCGAGGCTTGAATTCGTCGAAATATGACCCGTCAACAACCCGTGCGATCACTTCGCGGATGTCATAGGGCGTGCGCAAGTCGCCAGGAACAACGCCGAATATTTCGTCTGGATCATACGCCGGAGCTTCGGGCGATTGGCGAAAGATGGGTGCGCCGCACGCACCGCCTAAAGACCCAACGGCTCGCCGTGCCAAGGCAAGTGCGTGGCTATCGTTCTCTGCCAGATAATCCGCCACTCCGGACAGCCGCGTGTGCACATCACCGCCGCCGAGATCCTCAGCAGTCACAACCTCACCTGTTGCAGCTTTGACCAAAGGCGGACCGGCGAGGAAGATCGTTCCCTGTTCCTTGACGATGATGGTTACATCCGACATCGCAGGGACATAGGCACCACCCGCCGTACACGACCCCATAACCACCGCAATCTGCGCGATGCCCTTGGCCGACATCCGTGCCTGATTGTAGAAGATGCGGCCAAAATGGTCGCGGTCGGGGAACACCTCATCCTGCTGGGGAAGGTTCGCGCCGCCGCTGTCGACCAGATAGATGCAGGGCAAATGGTTTTCTTCGGCAATCTCTTGCGCGCGCAAGTGTTTCTTAACCGTCATAGGGTAATACGTGCCACCCTTCACGGTGGCATCGTTGCAGACCACCATGACCTGACGGCCCATCACCCGGCCCACTCCGGCGATGACCCCAGCACAGGGTGCAGCACCGTCATAAAGCCCATGCGCCGCCGTCGCACCCACCTCCAGAAACGGTGATCCTGGGTCGAGCAGGTTTGCCACCCGGTCCCGAGGCAGCATCTTTCCCCGTGATACATGACGGTCGCGTGACCGCTCTCCACCGCCAGCAGCGGCCAGTTCGGCGGCCTCGCGCACCACGCGCAAAGCGTCTTCATGCGCGGCGATGTTGGCTTTGAACTGCTCGGACGACGCAATCGCCTGTGATTGGAGTTTCATTCTTATTGTCCCCGCATGTCGCGCAGATCAATCGCGCGCCCAGCTGTCATGGTGAGATGGCAATTTGCGCCGACAATGCTGCGGATCGTGCCGTCCTGCCACATCGCATACCGCGCCGTGCAATCGGCATCCCGAAAGGCAATCCAAGCCCGTTGTGCGTCGCGCAACGCATCAGAGCGGTCCATAACCTGCGACCGGCCCTCTTCATCAGCGGTCTCATTGGCCATTTGGGTCCACTTGTATTCCTCGTTCAGGATCACGTCCCACATGGCGGTTTCCGCTTGAATACATTCCGCAATCCCAATGGTTGTCGATCCGCCCGGCATGTCCTGGCACTGACCTGCGGCTTGGCCCAGACACATCGGATAGAGAGCACCGATCTCTGTGTTTTCAAAGCAATCGCGGACAATCTGCGGATCTATCGTCAGGTCTTGTGCAGCACCAATCTGCGGAGCGCATACGACCGCAGCGATCATCAAACCCAGTCTCATGGCTGGCCCTCCTTGCTGGCCCGCGCCTTCAATTCCTTGCGGATCACCTTCCCAGTCACGGTCATTGGAAGTTCGCTAAGAAACTCGATTTCCCTGGGATAGGAATAACTTGCAAGTCGATCTTTCACCCAATCCTGAAGATCAGCCTCCAAAACGTTAGCCCCCTTCTTCAGCACCACATAAGCCTTAACGATTTCGGTCCGCAGTTCGTCCGGCTTACCGACCACGCCACAGGTTGCAACGTCAGGATGGGTCAGCAGACAATCCTCAATCTCGGCCGGGCCAATGCGGTAGCCGGACGAGGTGATCACATCATCCTCGCGGCCCAGAAAGGTGATCATATCACCTTCTTTGATCCCGCGATCGCCGGTCAACATCCAATCGCCACGGAACTTTTCCGCCGTAGCTTCGGGCTTGCGCCAATATTCCAACATCATCGATGCCGACCCGCGCCGCACGGCGATATCGCCTTCACCCTCGCAAGGCAGCCCGTCCGGCCCGATCACTGCCACCGGATGCCCCGGCACAGCACGTCCCATCGCTCCTGGCACAGGGTCAAATGACGCAGCACACGACGACACGATCATGTTGCATTCGGTCTGCCCGTAGAATTCATTGATCGTCACCCCAAACGCGTCACGCCCCCAAGCCAGCATTTCAGCCCCAAGCGGTTCGCCACCGCTGGCAACCGATCGCAACCCGTCGATCTTTGCACCCTCAGCTTTGAGCATCCGCAATGCTGTTGGGGGGAAAAATACATTGCGCACAGTACCCTCCCGGCAAATCCGGCGGCATTCTTCGACCGAGAATTTCGGCATCCGCGCAGCGACCACTGGCACGCCAAGGGCCAAGCCTGACATCAGCACATCGAACAGCCCGCCGATCCATGCCCAGTCGGCAGGGGTCCAGATCACATCGCCATCGTGACCCAGAAAGTCATGGCTCATCTCGACACCCGGCAGATGCCCTGTGAGCACCCGATGCCCGTGCAACGCGCCCTTCGGCGCACCTGTGGTGCCGCTGGTATAGATCAGTACCGCCGCGTCATCCGGCCCGGTTTCGACCATCGCCCGGGTTCCTGAGGACGCGCCCAGATCACTACGGGTGACAGTCGCCACCCCAAGCCCAGTCAGATGCACCACGCCTTCGAGGTCTGTGACGACAACGCCCAAGTCTGCGTCTTTGATCCGGGTGCGTAAGGCGTCCTCTTTGAACAGTTTGAAAAGTGGGACCGAAATTGCTCCTAACCGCCAAGCTGCAATATGTGCGGCAGCACATAGCGGCGACTGAGACAGCAAAACACCGACCCGGTCGCCTTTCATGACACCCCGTTCAATCAGCGCCACTTCGACCTGCCGTGACCGATACCAAAGGTCACCATAGGTGACGGGACGCACACGATCTTCGGTCACCTCGATCAATGCCAAACGATCGGGCTCCGTCGCCGCCCAGCCATCACAGACCTGATGCGCCATATTGAGCGATGTGGGCAAATCCCAATCGAACTTTTTGTAAAGCACATCATAGGGCGCGGGTCGCAGCAGGGGGCGTGCGGTCATATCGACAACCTTTCCGATTGAGCCTTGTCACCCACCGACAAAACACGGCCAAAGCGCGTGACGTGATATAAGATGCCACCACATTTTACTGTAATCCATGCGCCATCGACCTGTCCGGCCAGCCCGACGCAATCGCCGGCTTTTGCATCCGCTCCGCCATCCTGCGTCACGTAACGATTGGCCATTGCATTGATCACATCGGTCTCCGTTATCGTGGCCGCAATCCAGCCATAGCGGAATGCCAGAAGCGCGCCCATCAGCGTGGCAAGCCCCAAGGGCACCCACCAGATCCAGCCCGGCACAGCCCTAGCCCATCGCCGCCATCATTTCGCGACCGACAAGCATGCGTCGAATTTCGGAGGTACCTGCCCCAATCTCCATCAGCTTGGCGTCGCGGAAGATACGCGCGACCGGCGCGTCTGCCAGGAAACCCGCGCCTCCCATCGCCTGCACCGCCTGATGCGCCTGAACCATCGCCTGTTCGCTGGCGTAAAGACAGCATGCGGCGGCGTCCTGACGGGTCACATCGCCCCGATCACAGGCCTTGGCGACCTCGTAGACATAAGCGCGGGCGGAATTCATCGCGGTATACATATCGGCCATCTTGCCCTGCATCAGCTGAAAGCTGCCAATCGGTTGGCCGAACTGTTTACGCTCGGCCATATACGGCATGATCTCATCCAGACAGGCCGCCATGATCCCAAGGCCAATACCTGCTAGCACGACCCGTTCGTAGTCCAGACCGGACATAAGAACCCGCACACCGCGCCCCTCTTCGCCAAGCACGTTCTCGAATGGCACTTCGACATCGTCAAAGATCAGCTCTGCCGTGTTCGACCCACGCATGCCGAGCTTGTCAAAATGCGGCGATGTGCTGAAGCCCGCCATGGTCTTTTCGATCAGAAAGGCCGTGATCCCTTTGGACCCGGCCTCAGGATCGGTCTTGGCATAGACGACCAATGTATCGGCGTCCGGCCCGTTGGTGATCCAATACTTGTTGCCATTCAGTTTATAGTGATCGTTGCGCTTTTCCGCGCGCAGCTTCATCGACACGACATCAGACCCCGATCCCGGCTCTGACATGGCAAGGGCGCCAACATGCTCACCTGAAATAAGCCCAGGCAAATATTTCGCCTTTTGGTCGGTGGTGCCGTTCAGCTTGATCTGGTTCACGCAAAGGTTGGAATGCGCGCCATACGATAGCGACACTGACGCTGACGCGCGCGCGACTTCTTCCACCGCCACGGTATGCGCCAGATAACTCATGCCGGCCCCGCCATACTCTTCATCTACGGTGATACCCAGCAAGCCCAGTTCGCCCATCTAGGTCCAAAGCGCTGGTGGAAAAGTGTTTGAGCTGTCGATCTCAGCCGCCATCGGCTTGACCCGCTCCTGAGCCCAGCGATGCACCATCTCGCGCAGGGAATTTACGTCTTCTCCAAGATCGAATTGCATGGTCGCGTTGAACATTCGCCTCTCCCCAAGCCGATTTATTGAACACTTGTTCAAATCCTAGAGGAAACCGCCACGTCAGGTCAAGCTTAAGGAACTGACGCAAGCATCGGGCGTTGGATGCCTGAACCGCATTTGAAAGCGAAAGGACACACCGATGACCGCGACACTGACCGAAAAATTCTGGAACAACATGAGCAAAATCCATGTCGTACTGCTTGGTGCAGGCGACGGCGACCCGGTTCCAATGTCACCGCTTGCCCGCAAAGACGACAACGCGATCTGGTTCATCACATCTGCCGATCACGACACGTTCAAGGCCGCGAAAACTGGCGACGAAGCCAAAATCTACCTCTGCGATTCGGCGGGCCACATGTACGGGACGATAAAGGGTGCATTGTCCGTGTCCGATGACAAAGACAAGCTGGATGACCTGTGGTCACCTATGGCTGCAGCGTGGTTCGCCAAAGGGCGCGAGGATGACTCGGTTCGGTTGATGAAATACACTCCGACCGAAGCCGAGGTCTGGACGACCGATGGCACCACCAAATACCTGTTCGAAACGATCAAAGCGAACATCACCGATGCCAAGCCCGATGCCGGCGAATACGGCATGATCCATTTTTAAGGAAACCACATGAAACTTTTGGGACTCGTCGGCCTGCTTGGTCTGTTGTCAGTATCTCCTGTGAAGGCCGAACAAATCGGCGAAGTCGGAGTTGATTGGGTCGGCAACGACATCATTATCGAAGCAATTGCAGACCCTGATGTGGCAGGCGTGACCTGCCACATAGCCTATTTCGAAAGGGGTCTGTTCGACCGGCTTAGCAAGGGCAACTGGTTCGAAGACCCATCCAACGCATCAATCTCCTGTCGGCAGACCGGTCCGATAACCATTGGCGAGATTGACCGCGATGAAGACGGCGAAGACGTGTTCCGCGCATCGCGGTCAATTGTGTTGAAATCACTGCGGGTGAAACGAATATTCGACGAGAAAAACCAGACACTTGTATACATCGCCCATGCAGCCGAACTGACGGACGGATCTGCTAAGGTGTCGATGTCGACAGTGCCGCTTTACGGTTCAGACTAAGCCAGCAGGCGCGCGGCAACCTCTGGCAACTCGTCAAAGTGCTGGATAATTGCGTCCGGCTCAAGCGCGGCCATGTCACCGCCCGATGGACCGAAGCCGACAAGCACACAGGCCACGCCGACGGCACGTGCTGTGTCGCGGTCGGTTTTTGTATCTCCAATCAGGCAACTTTGGGCTACGACACCACCTGCCCGCTCTACTGCAGCGACGTAAGGGGCAGCGTCAGGCTTGCGAGTAGGCAGAGTATCCGCCCCGATCAACGACCCGAACGCATTGCGCACGCCCAACCGTGTCATCAGCGTTTCGGCCAGACCTTCCGGTTTGTTCGTGCAAATTCCCACTGCCATCCCGTTGGACTTCAACACCTCGACCGCGTCCATTGCGCCAGGATACATCACAGTATGGACATCAAGCGCGTCGCCGTACGCCCTCAACAGTTCTGGATACCATTGATCCACCAATTCGGCGGAATACTGCCCAGAGCGTTCCAGCCCAAGCGTCAACATTGCCCGGCCGCCGCGTAACGCAGTTCCGGCGTCGGTCGCCGGGTCCAGCCGGGCGTCAAACCCCATAAGGTCAAAGCAATGGTTGGCCGCCGCGATCAGATCGCCACTGGTGTCGGCCAAAGTACCGTCTAGGTCGAAAATCACTGTCCGCACCGGGTCTCTCCTGTCACAAGTCGCAACCTTGTGTGAAATTAGCCGCCTTGCAGCAATGAACCAGACCGATAAAAGGACCAAAGGCAAAATACAAAGAGAAACCTGATGAGCATAGCCTTGGTCATACTCGCTGCGGGCAAAGGCACCCGCATGGACTCGGACCTTCCTAAAGTCCTGCATAAGATCGGCGGTGCCCCCCTGCTGCACCATGCGATGCTCTCGGCCTCGGCCCTGGAGCCTGAGCGCACCATTGTTGTCACCGGGCATGGGGCTGATCTGGTCGAAGCGGCAGCACGCGATTTCGACCCCGATGCGATTGCCGTCCGGCAAGATGAACAGTTGGGCACCGCCCATGCTGTCGCGCAGGCCAAAGACGCGCTGAATGGGTTCAACGGTGATATAATCGTGCTCTACGGAGACACCCCCTTTATCACCACCGATACGCTTGAAACGATGATCGCGGCGCGTGCAACACATGACGTGGTTGTGCTCGGATTTGACGCTGCTGATCCGGGGCGTTACGGCCGGTTGATCATGGACAATGGCGGCCTGTCCAAGATTGTCGAGTTCAAAGACGCATCAGACGAAGAGCGCGCGGTAACACTCTGTAATTCCGGCGTCATTTGCGCAGATTCCGCTACCCTGATCGACCTAGTTGCCGCCGTTGGCAATGACAATGCCTCGGGCGAATACTACCTCACCGACATCGTCGGCATTGCCAACGCCCGCAGGCTTAAGTCGACTGCCGTCACCTGCGACGAAGCGGAAACGCTTGGCATCAATTCGCGCGCCGAACTTGCCGGAGCCGAGGCAACATTCCAGTCAAACCGCCGCCGTGCCCTGATTGACGACGGCGTGATGATGCAGGCGCCAGACACCGTATATCTGTCCTTTGACACCATCATCGGTCGTGACGCTGAAATTGAACCAAACGTCATTTTCGCCCCCGGAGTGACTGTCGAATCCGGCGCACGCATTCGCGCATTCAGCCATCTGGAAGGCGCGCATGTCAGCCGCGGAGCCACAGTCGGCCCATTTGCGCGCCTGCGTCCCGGTGCCGAACTGGCCGAAGACGTGCACATCGGCAACTTTGTCGAGATCAAGAATGCCACAATAGACGAAGGCGCCAAGGTCAATCATCTGACCTATATTGGCGATGCCGCAATCGGCGCACGCAGCAATATCGGCGCAGGCACCATCACCTGCAACTATGACGGCGTGATGAAGCACAAAACCACCATCGGGCGCGATACGTTCATTGGATCCAACACCATGCTGGTCGCCCCCATCACCGTCGGCAACGAGGCGATGACCGCCACAGCAACCACCGTCACCAAAGACGTGCCAGACGGGGCAATGGCCATCGCCCGGACCGAGCAGACCAACAAAGCAGGCTTTGCACGCAAGCTCTTCAGCATGCTGCGCGCCAAAAAAGCCAAAATGGCAAAAGGGTAAGAGAATGTGTGGAATTGTCGGCGTTCTGGGGCAACACGAGGCGGCCCCACTGTTGGTCGAGGCACTGAAACGCCTTGAGTATCGCGGGTATGACAGCGCTGGCATTGCTACAGTGAATGACGGCACGCTCGCCCGCCGTCGTGCTGTGGGCAAGCTGGTGAACCTCTCTGACCTGCTGGTGCATGATCCCTTGCCCGGCAAATCCGGCATCGGCCACACTCGTTGGGCCACACACGGTGAGCCCAACACCACCAACGCGCACCCCCATCAATCCGGCCCCGTCGCTGTCGTGCACAACGGCATTATCGAGAACTACAAAGAGCTGCGCGCCGAACTGGCCAAGCATCAGATCGTGCCGGAAACCGAAACCGACACGGAAACCATCGCCCTTTTGACCCATCACTATATGCGCCAAGGCATGACACACGTGGATGCCGCCCGTGCCTGCCTGTCGCGGCTCGAAGGCGCGTTTGCGCTGGCGTTTCTGTTCGACGGCGAAGACGACCTGATCGTGGCTGCCCGTCGCGGAAGCCCGCTTGCCATTGGCCACGGTGACGGCGAAATGTTCGTAGGCTCGGACGCGATCGCGCTTTCGCCAATGACCGACACCATCACATATCTTGAAGAGGGCGACTGCGCCGTTCTCACCCGGCAGACGCTTGATATCTTTGATGAAACCGGTTCACGTGTCGCTCGCGAAAGCCGTACGATCAACACCGCCGCCACGCGGGTCGACAAGGCGGGCTACAAGCATTTCATGGCTAAGGAAATAGCCGAGCAGCCAACTGTTCTTGCCGATGCTCTGCGCGCCTATCTTGATGGCAATACTATCGATTTCCCCAAAGACCTGCCTGATTTCACAAAGGTACAACGCCTCACAATGGTTGCCTGCGGCACGGCGTTCTATGCCTGTTTAACCGCGAAATACTGGTTCGAACAGTTGGCCCATCTTCCTGTCGAAGTCGATATTGCTTCCGAATTCCGCTACCGCGAACCGCCTGTCACACCGGGAACCGTCGCACTTTTCGTGTCACAATCTGGCGAAACCGCCGACACGCTTGCCGCCTTGCGGTACTGCAAGGGTCGCGCCGACAGCATCCTGTCGGTGGTCAATGTCGCCGAAAGCTCCATCGCCCGCGAAAGCGATGTGGCCTTGCCAATCCACGCGGGTGTCGAAGTCGGTGTTGCCTCCACCAAGGCGTTCACCTGCCAGCTAAACACGCTCCTGTTGCTGGCACTGCACGCTGCAACCCAACGCGGCATAATGAGTGCCGACGCCCTCGCCGAGACGCTGACCGATCTGCGCGCCTTGCCCGGTCTTTTCAATGCCACATTGGATCGCGACCCGACGATGGCAGATGCCGCACACAAGATTGCAGAAGCCCGCGACGTACTGTTCCTTGGACGTGGATTGATGTATCCACTTGCGCTTGAGGGCGCACTTAAACTAAAAGAAATCAGCTATATACACGCCGAAGCTTATGCATCAGGCGAACTCAAGCACGGCCCCATTGCGCTCATCGACAAGAACGTGCCCGTTATCGTCATGGCCCCCCGCGATGCCTTGTTCGAAAAGACTGTCTCGAACATGCAGGAGGTTATGGCCCGTGGCGGCAAGGTCTGCCTGATCACTGACGCCGCCGGGGCCGAGGCTGCTGGATCGGATGTCTGGCGCACGATCATCCTGCCCGCAGTCAACCCGACACTGTCGCCTCTGCTCTATGCACTACCCGCGCAGCTTTTGGCCTATCATGCCGCCATTGCCAAAGGGACAGACGTGGACCAGCCCCGAAACCTCGCCAAATCTGTTACCGTGGAATGACACTTGATGAGGCCATCGCTGCGCTGAAAGCCAAAGCGGATCCTGGCCGCTCCGAACAGATGGCCGCCTATCACAAGGCTGATCGTCTGTACCTGGGCGTTGCAAATCCAGAAACCGACACCCTGGTCCGCGCGTGGCGCAAACAACTGGACCTCGACACACGCATAACTTTGGCCCGCGATCTCTGGCACACAAACATTTTCGAGGCACGGGTGGGTGCCGCAAAACTATTGACGCAGGCACGGATCAAACCGGATGACACACCTGCATGGGACCTGATCCAAAGCTGGGTGCCGGATTTCGACAGCTGGGCCATCGCAGATCATGCCTGCATGGCAGGGCAACGCCGCCTGACCGCAGACCCGTCCCGCTTGGATACCATCGAAGGCTGGATCACCAGCGACCACATGTGGACCAGACGTGCGGCCTTGGTTATTACCCTACCGTGGACGAAACAAAATCATCCGACACCTCAAGAAACCGCCGCCCGCGACAGGGTTCTTGGCTGGGCAGCAACCTATATAAACGATCCCGACTGGTTCATCCAGAAAGCGGTCGCATGGTGGCTGCGCGATCTGTCGAAACACGACCCAGACCGTACCCGAGCGTTCCTACGCGATTACGGCCTCGGCATGAAACCTTTCGCCCGCAAAGAGGCATCGCGGCATTTACCCGCCTGAAAAGACCTGCACTTCGACCAATCCAGTCAATGGCACGCCAATCAAACGCATCGCGGGCAATGACATACGGCTGCCACTGTCGCTGGGGCTTAGGTCAACCTGCACGGATTGCCCAGTCTCCGGATAAACGACGCGCCCAGTCCCCGCCGCCGATACCAGAGGTGTCTCAAGCCAGAAGCCCGGACGCACCGGATCTCCTAAAGACACAATGGTTGTCCCGAGCGCGGTTTCGGCGCTCACAGCAGCGGGCACCGCAGCCGCAGCCTGCCGTTCCTCGGCAGTTGTCGTGTCGAACTCGTCGACCGTTCGCGCGGTTTCAGGAGGCCGACGTTCGGCTGTATCCAGCGCCCCGGGCCGCGATTGAGGTCGCGTCTGCCCCTCTTCCGCACCCGGCATAGGTTGGGGCATTGCCCCAAACTGGCCACACCCCGCCGCAAAAAGGCAAATGCCCAAAATTCCAAGCTTCTTTTGCACAATCGCCTCCGACTTTCGTCCCGCACATCATCACATCGGCATACTTGCCCAGTCTCCAGGGAAAGGCTAGGCTCCCCAGCATGACACCGCTTATTGATCCTTTCCAACGCGCAATCACATATCTGCGCGTCTCCGTCACAGACCGCTGCGATTTCCGCTGCGTCTACTGCATGTCGGAAAACATGACCTTCCTGCCAAAGAAAGAGCTTCTGACGCTGGAAGAACTTGACCGCATGTGCTCAACCTTCATCGGACTGGGGGTCGAGAAACTGCGGATCACCGGAGGCGAACCACTGGTACGCCGCGATATCATGACGTTCTTCCGCTCGATGACGCGCCACCTTGAGGCAGGCACGCTTAAGGAACTAACGCTGACGACAAATGGATCGCAGCTTGAACGGTTTGCGGACGACCTTTACGCCGCTGGCGTGCGCCGTGTGAACATCTCGCTTGATACGCTGGACGATCAGAAATTTGCAGACATCACCCGTTGGGGCCGCCTGCCGCAGGTGATCAAAGGCATTGATGCCGCGCAAAAAGCCGGCCTCCGGGTCAAGATCAACACCGTCGCTCTCAAGGGTTTCAACGAAGACGAACTGTTCACACTGACAGACTGGTGCAAAAGCCGCGACATGGACCTGACCTTTATCGAGGTCATGCCGATGGGTGATATCGGCAACGAGGACCGTCTGGGCCAGTACTGGAAACTCAGCGATCTGCGTGATGACCTGCGCAAAGAATACACCCTCACCGACCTGCCCGAACGCACAGGCGGCCCAGCCCGCTATGTCCGGATAGAAGAAACCGGCCAAAAAATTGGTTTTATCACGCCGCTGACGCATAATTTCTGCGAAAGCTGCAACCGCGTGCGTCTGACCTGTACCGGTGAGCTGTTCATGTGCCTGGGACAAGAAGACAACGCCGACCTACGTTCGGCCTTGCGCAACCACCCGCATAGTGACAAACCGCTAGAACAGGCGATCCGGGATGCAATCACGCTCAAACCCAAAGGGCATGATTTCGACTATTCTCGTCAAACCGTCGATGGCCGAGTCTCGCGCCATATGAGCCATACCGGCGGCTGAACTGTTGCACATGCGAGGGGCCAGCCCCTCGCGCTCCCCGGGATATTTGAGAAACAAAGAAGTTCAAAGGACCCCTTGCCCTGCGGCAAGGGGCTTCTTCGGTTGCGGTCATCGGCGTCCCCGCCTGTACCGCCTGATTTGAATAACGACGATGAGTTAACAAAACCCTTCTTCTTTGTTTCAAATAGTATCCCCGGGTCTGGGGCGGCGCCCCAGTCGGATTGCATGGTCGAAGATCAGGCAATCTCAATAAGCGCGCCGCAGGCGCACATTTTTCTTAGTTCCTTGAGATTTGTCCACCGCCAACCGGTGTACGCACACCCGTTGTGCCCGGCGCTGAAGTCGGCAAGCCGCGCATCACCCGGACAGCGAGATAGGCAAAGGCCTGTGCCTCAAGCATATCACCGTTCAGCCCAACCGCCTCGACCGGCTGCACCTTGCAATCCAGCGCGCTGTCCAGCATCGCCATCATAACCGGATTGTGCCGACCGCCGCCTGTGACTAGCAACCGGTCCGGCAACACTGGGCAATGCTCCATCCCCTGCATCACTGCGGCCGCCGCCATTGCTGTCATCGTGGCTGCCGCGTCAGCATCATCCAACTCACGCACCAGATCGAGCATTAGCGAAAAATCATTCCGGTCCAGAGACTTGGGCGGCATCTTGCGGAAATAACCTTCCTCCAGAAACAGCTCCAATGCGCCGTCGACCACCTGCCCCTGTGCCGCCAGTGCACCGCCCTTGTCATAAGACAAACCGCGCCGCTCCATCATCAGATCATTGATCGGCGCGTTTGCCGGCCCGGTGTCGAAGGCCAGCAACGCGCCCGGTGCTTCGGGCGCATCAGATGCCGGATCGACCCATGTCAGGTTACCGACCCCGCCGAGGTTCAGAAACGCCACCGGCACATCTGCATCGACCCACTTGGCGCAGGCCCAGTGAAAGAACGGCGCCAGTGGCGCGCCTTCCCCTCCCATATCGACATCCGTTGATCGGAAATCCCAGACCACCGTTCGCCCAAGGGCTTCGGCCAATGCAGCGCCATCGCCCAGCTGATGTGTGCCGCGACCTTGCGGTTCATGCGCCAGGGTCTGGCCGTGAAACCCAACGACTTCCGCATCGAACCCACGTAAAGCCGCGATATGTGCGTCCAGTATAACCGACGCAGCCGCATCAAGGTCGTCGCCCGGCCATTTGCCCAACGCCGTACGCAACACCGCCTGTTCGGCATCGGTATACCCGCGGTACCCGCACCCGCCAAATTCGGAAATCGTCACCCCGTCCGTCAAAACCATTGCCGCATCGACCCCGTCCAAAGACGTTCCCGACATCGCGCCCAAGGCCCAGATTGGTTCTGCCAACTTACCCTTCACCTTTTCCCCTGCCCTGCGTATAGCTGCCCTCACCATTCTATAACGAGGCAACCCCATGACCTACCATCCCAAATCGGACTTCATGCGTGTCATGATGGAGCGTGGCTTTCTGGCCGATTGCACCGATTATCAAGGCCTTGACGAGGCCTTGGTGCAAGGGGGGGTGCCCGGGTATATCGGCTTTGACGCGACTGCCAAGTCGCTGCATGTGGGCAGTCTCATTCAGATCATGATGCTGCGCTGGCTGCAAAAGACCGGGCACAAGCCGATCACTCTGATGGGCGGTGGCACCACAAAGGTGGGCGATCCGTCTTTCCGTGCCGATGAGCGCCCGCTACTGACACCTGCGCAGATCGACGACAATATCGACGGTATCAAGCAGGTGTTTGCAAAATACATCAGCTACGAAGACGGACCCACCGGGGCTATGATGCTCAACAATGCCGAATGGCTAGACGGGCTGAACTACCTCGACTTCCTGCGCGATATAGGACGGCATTTCAGCGTTAACCGCATGCTGTCTTTCGAAAGCGTGAAATCACGCATTGACCGCGAGCAATCGCTGTCCTTCCTCGAATTCAACTACATGATCCTGCAAGCCTACGACTTCCTTGAACTGAACCGCCGCTACGGCTGCCTCATTCAGTTCGGCGGCTCGGACCAATGGGGCAATATCGTCAACGGCATCGACTTGACGCGCCGCGTGCTGGACCACCAGATCTTTGGCCTTACCTCACCACTTCTGACGACCAGCGACGGCAAGAAGATGGGCAAATCCGCCGATGGCGCGGTTTGGCTCAATGCCGACATGCGCAGCCCCTATGAGTTCTGGCAGTTCTGGCGCAACACAACCGACGCTGATGTGGGTCGCTTCCTCAAGCTCTATACAGAGCTACCCATCGACGAATGTGACCGCCTTGGTGCGCTCGAAGGGTCAGAGATCAACGACGCCAAGATCGTTTTGGCCAATGAAGTCACCACCCTGTGCCACGGGGCGGATGCTGCAGCCGCAGCCGCAGCGACCTCGCGCGAGGTCTTCGAAAAAGGCGGCGTCGGGGATGATTTGCCGACAGTTGCGCTCACCTCCGAAGACATTGGCGACGGCATTTCCATCGTGCAGACTGATCGTCAAAACCGGGTTGGCGAAGTCAGGCAAAGAGGCCAAGCGCCTGATTGCCGAAAACGGCGCCAAGATCGACGACGCGCCGCTGACCGATGCCGGGATGATGATCGACTCAAAAGCTCTTGCGAACCCGATCAAACTCAGCGCGGGCAAGAAACGCCACGCACTGGTCAAACTGAACTAAACCCGTACCTGCGCCCGGCCGGTTTCTAGGGTCGGGCGCGCGTTAATCGAATGGCAAGACCAGCAGGCCATATTGCCCTAATGGTCCCCAACCCTCTGTCTCAATCAGATGCCTATGCCAACACACTGTCCGCTTTGGGCACTGAAGTGCGGATCGATAGGGTCGCGGAAACCGGACGCTGCCTGATACAGACGCGCCATTTCCCTTGCCTTGGCCCGATCAACCTGATCTCACGTGGCCCTGTAGGGAGCGATCAAAACGCCGCGTCGGAGTATCTGCGCAGCCTACAGGTCAAGGGACCACTGATCGTCAACACCGGGCATCGGGCCCCCTCGACCAAGGGCTGCTTCATCAGACTGACGCGGTCGAAATCCGTGGCCCTGCTGTCGTTGTCCACCCGCGACAGGATGCGCGCTAATCTGCATCAGAACTGGCGCAACGCCTTGAAACGGGCTGAAACCGTCGCTCTGAGGATTAGCAATACGCCATATCAAATGGATCAGCACAAATGGCTGATCGACGCAGATCAAGCACAGCAAAAAATTCATCGCTACCGCAATTGGCCCGAGCGTGTGTTAAGCACTTTCGCATCCGTCAACCCCGGTCAGATTCGAGTTATCTCGACGTATCACGGCAAAACTCCTGTCTCTGGGATGATAATCTTATGTCACAGGCCGTGGGCAACCTATCATCTGGCAGTCAACACGGATTTGGGGCGCAACGCCAACGCACACCATCTGATGATATGGCAGGCCATGCTCTGGCTCGCAAATCGCGGCTACACAACGCTGGACCTCGGCCTAATCACTGGGCCACCTGGATTGGATCGCTTCAAACTGCGCACCGGGGCGGTGCGGCACGATCTTGGTGGCACATGGCTGCGCCTGCCAAAGCCATTGATGCCTCAGTTGTCCAGCATCCAGGTCCCATCGGGCCAGAAGGCATGATAGGCAAAGGCGAACATCACATCATGTGGCACGTCCCGCCCCTGCCCGTCACGCACACGGATCGAACCGACATCGCGCCCGTCGCCAATACGCCCGGTATCCAACGCCGAAGCCTGCCCTGCCTGCCATGAAATGACGACACCCGCCTCGCGCACCTCTCCCTCTCGCGCCAAGCGGGTCATCGGCCAAGCACGGTCTCCGACCCGCACAACCCGCGCCAAAGCGTCAATCCCATGCGGCGGCATCTCACCTGAATACAGAAACGGCTTTGTCGAACTGTCGTACCCCCGATACGGGTTGCGGCCATAATCGCGGTTATAATCCGGCTCAGCCATCACCAAACCATCGGGATGGCGCGCAGTGAACTCGGCCCAGCTTTCCATCCAGCTTGGCAACGTCTTCAATTCTGCCCCTGTCAGATCACCGACAATTCCCTCGCCAATCGCCTGCTGCCACCAGCTTTCCGTTTCGCGATCATACATGATCATATCCGAATTCCGCAGCTTGCCGGACACGCCGAAACTCAACACCCGGCCATTTACCCTCCGATCAAACGTCAGCGCCGAATTGCACAAAGGGCAGAACGTCACCGCCACAGGTATGCCACCAACAGTGTCATTCACGATTTCGTGCCACGTCAGATACCGGATCGGATAGGCCCGCGCCTGCCCACCCATTTCAAGCGTGATCACCGGCTCGGTCGGAGATATCCCCGATTTACCGGAGGCACGCACAAATGACGGGTCACTGATCGCCGGAATGCCGTCTTTCGGTGGTCCTCCTGACAGGATCTCAACCCAATTGGGAACAGTGGTCTTTTCGAAATTCGTGTCAGGCCATTCGTTGCGCCAAAATTCCGGACTGGCAACGACAGAAGAGGCCATGACAACCGCCAGCACCGCAGACAACAAACCCAATCGCATCAGAACACTCCCTTTGATGCGAACAGTTTGCCGTAAACAAAATGATCTG
This sequence comes from Marivita sp., assembly GCA_043585115.1. Classification (GTDB taxonomy): domain Bacteria; phylum Pseudomonadota; class Alphaproteobacteria; order Rhodobacterales; family Rhodobacteraceae; genus Marivita. The sequence continues at coordinate 16,222 of CP121326.1, read as the reverse complement.
CACAGCCTGGCACACGCAGCTGTGACAAAGCGCGATCCCATGCTTCTTCTTTTTGCAAATATGCAAGGACGACACTGCAAACCTGCAAACCATTCGAATGAACGCCGAGGTTTGCAAACTGCACCAACTGCCGGTGGCGCCAAAGGCGACGGCGGCAAAATCTGCGCGTGGCCCCGCAGGGCCACGCACATTCAGATCATTCGGTCACGGTCACGTCAGCCATCACATCCGGCTGACCAACAACTGCACCATTACGGCCCTCGCCGCGTTTGATCGCGTCGACCACATCCATGCCTTCAGTCACTTCACCAACGATCGTGTACTGACCGTTGAGGAAATAGCCTTCCTGAAACATGATAAAGAACTGCGAATTGGCCGAGTTCGGGTTCTGCGACCGCGCCATACCAACGACACCGCGATCAAAGGTCAGGTCCGAGAATTCCGCAGGCAGATCAGGACGATCCGACCCACCGCGCCCAGCCATAGCCATATCGCCACCATCCAGCTTGCCGAATTCGACGTCACCGGTTTGTGCCATGAAGCCGTCAATCACCCGGTGAAAGACAACGCCATCATATGCGCCCTCTTCCGCCAACGCGGTGATCTGCGCGACATGCTGCGGCGCCACATCTTCGAACAGATTGATGGTCACGGTGCCATTGGCCTCGCCCGCAACCTCGATCTGCAGACCTGTGGCCAACGCCGGGGAAGCCAGCAGCGAAAACGCAACCGCCAGATTACGCATCTGCGGCCACCTTGACACTGATCATGCGGTCAGGGTTCGCAGGCGGCTCGCCCCGCGTGATCGCATCGATATGTTCCATGCCCGCGATCACACGGCCATAGACCGTATACTGACCATTAAGGAAATGGTTGTCCGAAAAGTTGATGAAAAACTGCGAGTTGGCGGAATTCGGGTTCTGTGACCGCGCGGCGCCCAACGTGCCACGATCATGTGGCAGCTTGGAAAACTCGGCGGGCAGGTCCGGCAGATCCGATCCGCCTGTGCCTGCGCGACGAATGTCAAAGCCGTCTTCCATATCGCCATGCTCGACATCACGGTCTGCGCCATGAACCCATCAATCACGCGATGGAAACACACGTTGTCATAGGCACCAGACCGCGCCAGCTCTTTCATGCGCTCGGCATGTTTGGGGGCCACATCGGGCAGCAATTCGATGGTGACAGTGCCATCCTTAAGTTCCATTAGGATCGTGTTTTCGGGGTCTTTGATCTCGGCCATGCCGCACTCCTTCATATCAAAACTTGGATCATGACTTAAAGCGCGCCCCCCGGATTGCCAAGGACGTCATTGACCTCTGCCTCGCCGCCCGCCATCACGGGGTCAGTTCAGATCAGGAGGGACACATGGCCTGGAAAACGCTCGACGACACGGACCTTGCAGGCAAGCGCGTGCTGACGCGGGTCGATATCAATGTTCCGGTGGAAAACGGTCAAGTGACCGACGCCACCCGGATCACGCGGATCATCCCGACGATCACCGACATTCTGTCCAAAGGCGGCACGCCGATCTTACTGGCACATTTTGGACGCCCCAAGGGCAAACCAAACCCCGAGATGAGCCTGCGCATCACCCAGCCCGCGCTGGAAGAGGCACTTGGCCGCACCGTCACCTTTATGGAGCGCCCGTCACGTGCCGACATCGACGCACTGCCAGCCGATGCAGTGGTGCTGGTGGAAAACACCCGCTTTTCCCCGATGGAGGAAGCAAACGATCCCAAAATGGCGGAATTCCTGGCCTCACTGGGTGATATCTTCTGCAACGACGCGTTTTCCGCCGCACACCGCGCCCATGCATCAACGACCGGCGTCGCGCATCTTTTGCCGTCTTGCGCCGGCCGATTGATGGAAGCCGAGTTGCGGGCATTGGAAAAGGCGCTTGGTGACCCAGAACGTCCAGTTGTCGCGGTTGTTGGTGGGGCGAAAGTGTCAACCAAGCTCGACCTGCTTTCAAACTTGGTGGAAAAGGTCGATATCCTTGTGATCGGTGGCGGCATGGCAAACACGTTCCTTGCCGCGCAGGGCATCGACGTGGGTAAATCACTGTGTGAACACGATCTGGCCGACACCGCTTTGACGATTGCCGAAAAGGCCACGACCACGGGGTGCGAATTGTTGTTGCCACGCGATGTAGTGGTTGCCCGTGAATTCAAAGCTGCGGCCGCATCCGAGACCGTCAAGACCGAGGATTGCCCGCCAGATGCGATGATCCTTGATGCGGGACCTGACAGCGTGGCACATATCTGTCAGGCGTTTGACCGGGCCAAGACGTTGATCTGGAACGGCCCTCTCGGCGCATTTGAAATCCCACCTTTTGATGCCGCGACCAACGCAGCGGCGGCTTATGCAGCGGGCCTGAGTCGGTCCGGCAAGCTGATTTCGGTTGCGGGTGGCGGAGACACGGTGGCGGCTCTGAACAAGGCAGATGCATCGGAGAGCTTTACGTATATTTCTACTGCAGGCGGCGCGTTCCTTGAATGGATGGAAGGCAAAACCTTGCCGGGTGTCGCCGCTTTGGGCTGATCCCTGCTGGCAGGCGAGTCCTGAAAGCAACACTGGCGCGGTTGCCATAAAAATTCGAAGCGGGGGGAATTCCATCAGGAACTCCCCTGTGCAATTGTCCCTCCACGCGCCCGAAAAGAGGTGCGATCAGAGGCATATGATGACGCAACACCGCACACGACCGGCCCTTGGTGGCCTTGTGTTTTTCGCAGGGTCTTTCTGCGTGAGTGCGTATTTCATCTTTGCCGCTGTCCAGGGTGACTACGGCGTGTTTCGCCGCGCTGAGATCGTGGTCGAAACCCGTGATCTTGAGACCGAATTGCAAGAGCTTGAGATCGAGGTCGCGCGGATGGAAAACCTTACCCGCCGCTTGTCGGACACCTATCTTGATCTGGACCTGCTCGACGAACGTGCCCGTGACATGCTGGGCATGATCCGTACCGACGAAATCGTCGTTCACTAGACGCAGCAACCGGATTCGGAGTGAACCCGGTCTGCATATCTTGCCAAAACGCGATTACATAAATGCCGCGAGCAATCCGAGGAATGGCAGGAACATCATAAGGTCGGCCATACCGCCCATGTCGTCATCTTCTTCCGGCTCACTGTCTTCGAACAGCTGCGCCTCTTCTGCGGCCATAACTTCATCGATTCCAGCTGCTGCCGGAACGGTTGGAAAATCAATGCCTTGCGTCGATGCAGCGGTTGGGAATTCAGTGACTTCAGGCTCAACCTCGACTGCGGCTTCGTCAGTGAAAGCGTCGATCAACGGTTCGGGCAGTTCGTCAGGCGCGTCTTCCGAGATGACATCCTGAAAATCTTGCGATGGGGTAAAGCCGAACATGCGCACCTGCATGATTTCGCCCTGGTCCATCTGCACCGATAGATTGGTGCCGTCCATGACAAGCGTCGGATCAACGTCTTCTACCACAGCATCCGAGGAGCTTGTGCCAATCGGGTCACCGTCGGCCACACCCAGAACCGTGATTTCAACCCGGCCCGCGTCAGCGATCAGGCCCGAGAAATCGACAGAGGTGTCAGCCCCCTCTTCCTGCGTTGCGGCCACGTAAAACAAAAGCTCATCCGGCTCCCAGAAGCCATGCAATGAAATGCCGTCTTCCTCAACCTCGGTGTCGGCACCAGATTCGGGTGTAAGGTCCAGCGCGGTCTTGCCGGGCATCGCCTCTTGCATAAGATTGAACATCGCGCCACCGGGTGTCAGGTCGGCTTGTCCGTCATCCACGCTTAACGTGTTGGGAGTGTTCTGGATCAATGGCCAGACATGCGCGTTTTCGACGTCGTAGCGCATGAACTCTTCCATGATGTTGATCATCTCATGCGACTGGAGGAGCCCATAGTCGCTGTCGCGATCCAAAGACCCTGTATTGCCTGCCGTGTTCCATTCGGTCACGGCAATTTGCGCATCAGGAATCTCTTCACCCCAAGTCTCGTCAGTGTTGTTGAGGAAAAAGCTGCGCTGGCCTTCGTTCACCTGACCACGTGAATAGACATGGACCGCCACCTGATCGACAGCGTTTTGTTCCGCTTCGGTATCGAACTCGGACAGAATCATTTCATTGGCCACGTTGGTCCAATTGATCGCACCAGAGCTATAGATGCTGTCTTCACCAAGGTTCAGGTCATAAGTTGCATTCAAGTCGGCAATGATGTCTGCGCTCGACATGTCGTCGCTATAATTGTCGGACAGGCGCGCGAAATTGAAATTTGTGCCCGACTGAACAATGATGTCGGCATCCGAATTTTGCAGGCTGAGTTCGTCATTCACGACAACTGCCATTTCGCTGGCAAGCCGACCGTATTCGACCGACGACATCTGGCCACTGCCCCAGTATTCATTGCCCAGTTCGAACGCTTCGATTTCCGCGTCCCCGTGCACGCCAGTCACCACGTCGCGGACAAACCCGCGCAACACATCTTCATCAAAAGCAGAGAACCGGTCTCCGTTGGCGTCGGTGGTTTCGGACAGAAGGTTCCGGGTTGGAATCACGATGGTGACCGCCAAACCTTCGTCAGAGGCATAGTCCAGAGCAGAATTCAGCGGGATGAAGTCGCGCAATTCGCCCGTGTCGCGGTCTGAAACAACAGACGCGTTTGGATCAGTGATGTCGAAATAGCGTTCCGTCAGAGAGCCACCGGGATAGCGGAATGATCCGACACCCAGTTCCTCGATCAGACGATCATAATCGCCGCCCTGCTCTAAATTCGAGCGTGTGGCGAGGACATTGGCACCAAAAAGCCCCTGTGAGGCTTGGGAACCCATAAAACCATAAGCAGAAATTTCAGGCATAATTGCGGCATCCGAATGAGCAGTATCCATGATTTCTCCTCATTTTTGCCTAGATGTCTCTAGGTTTGTTAAAATCCGCCCAAATAAAGCCGTTATTGTACGTCGGCCCCGAACAGTGCGTACGGAGTCTCTGCAATTGTCTTGCCAGTTCAGCGCCACATTCAAAAAAGTTCGCAAAATTGGACGAATCACCCAAACAGGGTTCTCGTCTGACCAAGATCGCCCCTTGCCTTTGCCGGAACCTTGATCGTAGGCTTTGGAAAAAAGTTTAACGCTAAACTTCTTGCAGGGAGGCGCCCATGGCGGCACGCAAAACATCGGCCAAGGCATCAGGCCAGCCGAATGTCTCGGCCGAAGAGCTAACAGCGTACTATCGCGACATGCTGCTCATCCGCCGGTTCGAGGAAAAAGCAGGTCAGCTTTACGGAATGGGTCTTATTGGCGGGTTCTGTCATCTGTATATCGGTCAGGAAGCCGTGGTTGTCGGGCTAGAGGCGGCCGCCGAAGAAGGCGACAAGCGCATCACCTCCTACCGTGACCACGGGCATATGTTGGCTTGCGGCATGGATCCAAATGGAGTGATGGCCGAATTGACCGGGCGCGAAGGGGGCTACTCCAAGGGCAAGGGTGGCTCTATGCACATGTTCTCCAAAGAAAAGGACTTCTACGGCGGACATGGCATTGTTGGCGCACAAGTGCCTCTGGGCGCAGGCCTGGCTTTTGCTGACAAATACAAGGGCACCGACCGCGTGACATTCACCTATTTCGGTGATGGCGCGGCGAACCAGGGTCAGGTCTACGAGACGTTCAACATGGCAGCCCTCTGGCAATTACCGGTGGTTTTCGTCATTGAAAACAACCAATACGCCATGGGGACAGCGATGAAACGCTCCACGTCAACACCCGATCTGCATACCCGCGGTGAGGCATTCGGCATCCCCGGAGAAGCCGTCGATGGCATGGATGTACTGGCGGTTAAAGCGGCGGGCGACAAGGCGATCAAACACTGTCGATCCGGAAAAGGACCCTACATCCTCGAAGTCAAAACCTACCGCTATCGCGGCCATTCGATGTCGGACCCGGCCAAGTACCGCACCCGCGAAGAGGTGCAGAAAATGCGCGAGGAACGCGATTGCATCGAACATGTCCGTGAAATGCTGCTCACCGGCAAACACGCGACCGAGGACGACCTGAAGGCCATCGACAAAGAGATCAAAGCCATCGTCAACGCCAGCGCCGATTTCGCCCGCGAAAGCCCGGAACCCGCCTTGGACGAACTTTGGACCGACATCTACGCGGACGCGGAGACGGCCTGATGTTCGAACGGCCCCCCCTTAGGCTTGCGACTTTGGCAATCTCAGCTTTGGCCGTGACACAACTTCCAGTGTTTGCGCAATCCGCGGATGACGCAGCACGTACTTTGGAAACACTTTTGTCCGCCCAAGTGCGCAACGATTACCAATCTGCTGATTACAACTTTGACGTGGACGGATGCATTTTGACCTTAACCTCGGAGTCACATGATGACGGCGCAACCGACACCTATGTCGCGTCAGTCGCCGCAAAAGATCTCCGCCCTGATCAAAGCCAACTGAACTATTCGGAAAAACAGATCTTCGTTCCGGCAAGTGAAGCAAGCGGCGTTCGTGTTAGCATGACGAAAACCAACCCGACCCCGCGTGAAAAAAACACGTATATGCAACTCTATTCTGGCGCGACATGCGACGATCAGAAGTGCCATGCAGAATTTGTGGCTTCGCATTTTGACCTCGTGATCCGAGGCGACTGGGACATTACCTATCTAAACCAAGCGTTCGAAGCGCTCTTGCAGCTTGCGACGACGTGCTCGGAGGACACTTGAACAATGGCAACCGAAGTTCTCATGCCCGCCCTCTCGCCGACGATGGAGGAAGGCACGCTGGCCAAGTGGCTGGTCAAGGAAGGTGACACCGTCAATGCCGGTGACATCATGGCCGAGATCGAGACCGACAAGGCAACGATGGAATTTGAAGCCGTGGATGAAGGCATCGTTGGCAAGATCCTGATCGCCGAAGGCACCGAAGGCGTGCGCGTGAACACGCCCATCGCGGTTCTGGTCGAGGACGGCGAAAGCGTTGCAGATGCTGCCCCCACCGCTCCGGCGCAGGCACTTTCCCCAGCGGACAAGGCACAAAGCTCTGAAGATCAGCCCGCCGCAGGCATGTCTCACCCTGAACCGGTCAAGGCTATCACCAAGGCCGAAGCGCCCTGGCCCGAAGGCACCAAGACCCGCCAGATGACCGTCCGCGAGGCCCTTCGCGACGCAATGGCCGAGGAAATGCGCCGGGATGAGGATGTCTTCCTCATGGGTGAAGAGGTTGGCGAATACCAAGGCGCCTACAAGATCAGTCAGGGTCTCTTGGACGAATTCGGCGCGCGCCGGGTGATGGATACGCCGATCACGGAACACGGTTTCACCGGCATTGCTGTCGGCGCCGCGTTTGGTGGCCTGCGCCCTATCGTGGAATTCATGACGTTCAACTTCGCCATGCAAGCCATTGACCAGATTATCAATTCCGCCGCCAAGACGCTCTACATGTCCGGCGGCCAAATGGGCGCACCAATGGTGTTCCGTGGCCCGAACGGCGCTGCAGCCCGCGTTGGTGCACAGCACTCTCAGGACTACGCGGCGTGGTACGCGCATATACCCGGTCTCAAGGTGGTGATGCCCTACTCTGCCTCTGACGCAAAGGGTCTGCTGAAAACTGCGATCCGGGATCCGAACCCGGTGATCTTTCTCGAAAACGAAATCCTCTATGGCAAAACATTCGAGGTGCCTGAGACCGAGGATTATACAGTGCCCTTCGGCAAGGCGCGCATCTGGCGCGAAGGCAGCGATGTCAGCATCGTCAGTTTTGGCATCGGCATGACCTACGCGATGGACGCGGCCGAAAAGCTGGCGGCTGACGGGATCGAAGCAGAAGTGATCGACCTGCGCACCCTGCGTCCCATCGACTACGACACGGTGATCGCGTCAGTGCAGAAAACCAATCGTTGCATCACCGTCGAGGAAGGCTTCCCGGTTGGCGCCATCGGCAACCACCTGTCAGCAGTCATCATGGAACGCGCCTTCGACTATCTGGACGCGCCCGTGCTGAACTTGACGGGTAAGGACGTGCCGATGCCTTATGCTGCCAACCTTGAAAAACATGCACTGGTGACAACAGCCGAAGTGGTCGAGGCGGCCAAAAAGGTTTGCTACCGATGAATGAGGCGCTGACTGTCCGCACCCGTGACGTCGCGCGCGAGGCGTATCACGTGGTCACACCTGCCGGGCCCGCCCTTGTGCCCGAATGCCTGATGGAGCGGTTTCCACATGAAGCCCGACCATCGCACCAAACCGCCTATGAATGGATCGGCGCACATCGGCGTCAGATCACCAAGGCAGTCGAGGCTCTAAAACGCGGAAAAACGCCGCGCGAGCCCTACGACCTGATCACCCTGATAGACGAGGCCTGACATGCCGATAGAGATTCTCATGCCCGCCCTCTCGCCGACCATGGAAGATGGCACGCTGGCGAAATGGATGGTCAAGGAAGGCGACACCGTTTCCTCGGGCGATATCATTGCCGAGATCGAAACCGACAAAGCGACGATGGAATTCGAAGCCGTGGACGAAGGCGTGATCGGCAAGCTGCTGGTCGCCGAAGGCACGGCAGAAGTGAAGGTAAATACGCCCATCGCGATGCTTTTGGAAGACGGCGAAAACGCCGACGATCTTGCGGCGCCCACAGCCCCGAAAGCCGAACCGGCCTCGTCACATGTCGCCCCATCCGAGCCCTCCGAGGCGACCACCCCAGCGCAAGGCCATGGCCGGGGTGCCGCGCCTCAAACCGAAACGGGTGACCGCATCTTCGCCTCTCCCCTTGCGCGCCGCATCGCCGCTGACAAAGGTCTCGACCTCAGCCAGATCGCCGGCTCGGGTCCGCGTGGCCGCATCGTCAAAGCTGATGTCGAAACCGCATCACCCCAAACATCCACTCCGGTCAAGTCGCCAACGGATACCACTGCTCCTGCCGCAAAGCCGATAGATGCCAGCGCCGTCGCAAAAATGTACGAAGGCCGCGCGTTCACGGAAATTCCACTCGATGGAATGCGCAAGACGATCGCGGCGCGCCTGACCGAAGCCAAACAAACCATCCCGCATTTCTACCTGCGCCGGTCTGTCAACCTCGATCCCCTGCTGGCCTTCCGGTCGCAACTGAACACGCAACTCGAAAAACGCGGTGTGAAACTCAGCGTCAACGATTTCATCATCAAAGCCTGCGCATTGGCCCTGCAACAGGTGCCCACTGCCAACGCCGTCTGGGCCGGTGACCGTATCTTGCAACTCGAGCCTTCGGATGTGGCCGTCGCCGTCGCCATCGAAGGCGGCCTTTTCACACCTGTTCTCAAAGACGCAGATAAGAAATCGCTTTCGTCACTGTCCACTGAAATGAAAGACCTCGCCACGCGCGCCCGCGACCGCAAACTCGCGCCGCATGAGTATCAAGGCGGCAGCTTTGCAATCTCCAACCTCGGCATGATGGGCATCGAGAATTTCGACGCCGTCATCAACCCACCGCATGGCGCGATCCTTGCCGTTGGCGCAGGCATGAAAAAACCTGTTGTTGGCGATGATGGTGCAATCTCGGTGGCAACAATGATGTCGATGACGCTGTCTGTCGATCACCGCGTTATTGATGGCGCGCTTGGCGCAGAGCTTTTGCAAGCCATCACTGAAAACTTGGAAAACCCAATGGCGATGCTCGCCTGACCAAGTCTTCTCTGGTTCAAAAATATCTCGGGGGTGTCGCCTGCAAGGCGACGGGGGCAGCGCCCCCATTTTTCCGCCAACGGAAACCGGCGATGCGTCATCGCATCGCCACCCTTGTCTCAAGCGCCAGAGCGCAAAATCTGATCCATGCTGATCGCCGGCTGCGAACACCCAGCCTCGCCCACGATCCGCGCTGGCACGCCAGCCACGGTCTTGCAGGGCGGCACCTCCTCCAGAACAACCGATCCGGCAGCCACACGAGAACAATTACCAACCTTGATATTGCCCAACACCTTCGCCCCGGCCCCGATCAGGACACCGTCACCAATCTTCGGATGTCGATCTTCCTCTTCCTTGCCGGTTCCGCCCAATGTCACCGAATGCAGCATCGACACGTTATCACCAACCACGGCGGTTTCACCAATGACGATGGAATGCGCGTGGTCGATCATGATTCCCTGCCCGATCTTCGCAGCGGGGTGAATGTCTACACCAAACGCCTCAGAGCAGCGCATTTGAACGAAATAGGCCAGATCATGCCGTCCCTGACGGTAGAGCCAATTTCCCAGACGGTAGCACTGGATCGCCTGAAAACCCTTGAAAAACAACAAAGGCTGCAAAAACCGATGGCAAGCTGGATCACGCTCATAGACCGCAACAATGTCCGCACGCGCCGCCATCGCAAGGCTTGGGTCAGCGGCAAATGCCTCGTCACAAATTTCGCGCAGGATCTGCTCGGTCATCTCACCATTGGCCAGCTTAAGCGAAATTCGGTAGCTCAGCGCTCGCTCAAGGCTCGGATGGTGCAGTACCGAATAATGGATCATTCCGCCCAGCAGCGGTTCATTGGCGACAGCCTCGTCCGCTTCTTTGACAATGCGGCCCCAGACCGGGTCAACCGATGCGAGTTTTGCGCGTGTTTCAGCCATGCCATCTCTCCTTTGACGTGCCGGGTATAGCAGATAGGATCAAAATCCAAAAACGCAAAGCTGTGATTGCAAGGATCAAGCGATTGAATGCAAAAGACCAAGATCGCTTTCGTGAAGTGATGCTGACCCGCCTGCAGGAGCTGGATGCCGAGGATGAACTCGGGCGCGACAGTCAGTCTGTCGTGTCGCTCGATCAACAGTCCGTTGGACGACTGTCACGACAGGACGCCCTGCTAAGCCAATCGATGGCCAAAGCCACGCAGGCCCGCCGTGACGGGCAGCGTAAGGCATTGACTGCTGCGCTCAGCCGTTTGGACGAAGGCGAATTCGGCTATTGTGACGACTGTGGTGAGGATATCGCCCTCAAACGGCTTGAACTCGATCCAACTGCAACGCGATGCATCGGCTGTGCTTCTGGTTGATCCAACCAGTTCAGTAGCGCAGAAAGCACGCACACCCATGCGCCCAGCGCATCACGCGTCTGGAAAGACGTACTGCCTTTTACGTCATGTCTTTGCGCACTTGCCAAGAGACTGCCATCGCCAAAGATCGGATGTGCAGCGTGATGCTTCAGACGGTAAGCCTCAGCCTTGGCAGTCTCGTCCAACAGCCGCGCCATCTTCGCTGGTCGCCGTGCGTGCGGCACGGCCGAGACCACAGCAACCGCCGCCAGCACATCGTTATAAATCAGCGGTTTCATACTAGCACCATGAGTGTCGCTGCGGGACCAGGACCAAACCGCGTGGAAACTTGCGCCACTTCGATCACCGCGGTGCCCGTCACCCCATCTTCGGCTTGCATGTCAAAAGTGTACATCCAGTTTGGCGTTCCAACTTCGACCTCACGCAGAACTGCGCCACCAAACAGCACCCTAACGCGATAGGTCTCAGCGTCTTCGCCCAACGGAATGTCCGGCAAATCCCATCCATCGGCTTCAACCCGGGCACGGCGCACCCAGTGGATTTCAAGTCCCTGCGCTTCGCTATCCGCCCTGAGGTGAACCGGGCTATAGGGCCGCAAGCCGATCCCGGAAAACGACTGCACGCTGTGCCGGTAGGTTGCATGATCGTAAGCTTTGTCCGCCGGTCCAATTCGAAAATGCCGGTTTTGACCACGCAAGGCCAAAGGCCACGCAATCTGACGCGGGGTGCCGTTCAGAAGCACAAAATATGCTCCCGCAGACAAACTTTCAGCCATCAGGGCATCCGTCCCGGCTTGCCCGCGCAGCAACGTGCTCAACCGCCAAAGTTCATTGCCGATCAATTCCGCGGCCTTAAACTGAATGACTTCCCATTGATCCGGCGCGCCAGTTCCAATCGCCGCCAAGTTGGCCCCGCCCAACAGTGCCTCTTCTGAAACCGAGCTCAACGCGCCCGAAGTCAATGCCACGTCGATCTGCGTTCCACGATCAATCAAACCAGACGGTGCGGATCCAACCTCGTTCACCGTTACACCGATGGTCGAGGCTGTTCCGATCATACCATTCAACCCATAACCGGAATCCTCGATAGCATCATAGACCGCAACATCACCCGGCCACGGGTCCGATGTGACCGCGATATGTGGTGCGTGGGGGAGCTCGTCCCCAGTGATCAATGGCAAATCAAGGAACAGCGGCAAAACCGGGCCACTTGCCACGAACCTCTGGGACGGCGTCGGATCATCCGGGAAATCCGCCGGATGATACACTTCAGGTTCGATACGGACTGCATCAATCAGCTGATGAGTGGTTTGTTCGACCCGATCAATGCGCACCGTCATCTCCCCGGCGCCAGCGGGCATCCGCACAACATCGCCTGCGCCCAGCGCGTGTTGCGACAATGGTAAGGCAAACCGCACCCCATCCCGCGACACACGAGCCTCGCTCAGCCAGCGTTCGACAGCTTGTCTCCCTTCCGGACGGGTAAGCAGTATCGGCACCTCGCTTTCGGCAACCGCGTGCGTTTCTTCATCAGGCAGAACAGATTCCTCAGCAATATTGCGGTAATCCCCATCCGCTTCGACAAAGTTCAACCGCACCCGTCCCGACATTTCCGCCTCTGAGCTGCGAGACTGGGTGACTTCGCTGCCGATCTCGTCGTGATACGCCAACTCCGCCATGTCCAGCGACACCGCCCGCGCCCCATCGCGGTTGCGGAATACCAGCACCCCGTCCCGTTCGATGGCGTCAAAGCCGTAGGCCATCATCAACGGCTGCAAAGCCCGTCGCGCATCAGCCACATCCGGCGCAAGGTAACCGCGCACAAAGCCGTACAGTGCAGTCACGTCATAATCCTGCAGCCCTGCGCGTTCGCAAATCTCGGCCACTACCGATGCCAATGTGCGTCCTGAGACCCGCCCATTGATCCAATGCCCACGCCGATAGTTTGGCCCGTCAGACCACATCTCGTCCACATTCGGGAACCATGGATAAGGTCGCGCATCCCACGCCCAAACAAACACCCGCCCCATGTCGATCATTGGACCGCCATAGAGCCCCGAAACGGGGTTATGCGCAGGATCCTCCCAATAGCTGAGTATTGCACGCAAATACTGGTGCTGGATCAATTCATCGCGCATCCCGTTCGAATAGGTCGCCAGCGTACTCTCCGAACTTTTGGGATCGAGAAACTTGTTCGGCTCATTCGTCGCTTTGTTGACAGCAGCACAGCCGATCTCTGTGAACCAAACAGGCTTGCTCTCAGGCACCCAATTCGTCGGGTTTGATTGCCGCACTCCGCCAATCCGGTTGTGGTGCGGCTGCGACCACCAATTGCGGATATCCTTGTAGCGCCAAACCCAGGGCTCGCCATATGCGCCGTCCGCAATCGGTTCACGCAGTTGAAGGTCCCGCGCGTCTTGCGACGGGTAGTACCAGTCATACCCTTCGCCGCCTGCTACATTGGCGCGTAGGTAGTCAAGGTTGTAGATCGACTGCCAGTCAGCATCGGCGTGATCTTCACCATCCCGCCAATCGGACAGGCGCATGTAATTATCAATGCCGATGAAATCGATATTCGGATCGGCCCAAAGCGGATCAAGGTGGAAATACACATCACCGCTGCCATCCTGCGGATGATAACCAAAATATTCCGACCAATCCGCAGCGTACCCGATCTGCACGTCCGGTCCGAGGATCGTCCGACACTCTAGCGCCAGCATGCGCAAAGCATCGACTGCTGGAAAACCAGTGGCGCCGCGCAACTGTGTCAGGCTCCGCATCTCGGACCCGATGCAGAACGCCGTCACCCCACCGGCAAGCGCACAAAGATACGCCTGATGAAGGATGAACCGGCGATAGCCCCAATCCTCGTCTCCGGTATAGCTAACCACCTCGTCCTCAACGGCAAAATCGCTCAGTGCGGCCGTCCCAAAGAACGCGTTCACTTGATTGTCTATCGCATTGGTTCCGGTTAGGTCTCCTGCCTGCCCCGGAGCGACACTTGCTGTGATCCGCCCGCGCCACGGCAGCTTGGGCTGTTCGTCCTCACCTGTCCACGGGTTCGGCAAGCCATTGCCTGGCATCTGCTCCATCAGGATGAACGGATAGTACAACACCTCCAGGCCCCTCTGGGTCACATCCCGGATTGATTGCACAACCGACGCATCGCAGGGTGTGCCACCATAAACCGGACGGCCTTCGTCTATCGGCACGACACCTGCATCAGCCCGCGCCAAACCGCTCACGAGCCAAGGCATGTCGGCGCTGTCCACCTCAGTCTGCTCGACCTTTGGCTGGATCACGCAATCCCCGCAACTGAGATCACTGCCAAACCAGCTCACAACCAACGACGCTGCCCCACAATCGGGCACCTCGTCCTGCAGATGCTTGAGCGATGTAACAAAGTCAGGGCGGTCGGACGGCGTGTTCACATTGACGATGTCGGACTTGCCCGCGCCGCCATCCAGCGCCACCGCCTCCGTCGCCAAGGAATACTCACCCGTTCCCGGGATCATCGCCACGGCGCGAATATTGAAGGGCACATCCTCGGGATCATCTTGCACCGGCCGTGTGACCTCGAACGAAAACTGTGGCACGCGATTGCCAAACCGGCTTAGGTCCAAATCCTCGAACACCACATAGGCCGTTCCACGATAGGCCGGCACCGCGCCCACCCCCTCGACCGCTTCCATCTTTGGGTCCGGCAACTGATCATGCGATCCGGGGTAGACCTGCATCGCCACTTCATAGACCGAGATCTCGGCCCCATCTGCCCAGATCCGATTCACGCTTGTTATTTCGCCCTCACACAACGCGACAGCAAGACTGACCGAATAGCTGTATTCCTCGACCGTTGGCTGCTGCGACAAGCCCTTGCCCCAGCCGGATGTGGACACATGCTCCTTGAACTGCGTCGCCCAAATGATGTGCCCACCAACGCGCATGCGCCCGTAGATTTGTGGGATTGGCTGGCCCTCGCCTGCCGTGCTCAAACGCAACCGGTCCAGTCGCCCGGTCTCGATGGTTTGCCCCCCAGCGCCCAGAATGCGCTGATCAATGGCACGACCCAAGGTCGCCCCTGCAAACCGCCCGACTGCTGTCATCGACAGGCCAAGTACTGACCCACCAAGGCTGCTGCCCAGCGCAGCGCCCGCCGCAGAAAGAACCAGAGTTGCCATGAGAATTATCCTTATTGAACGTCCGAAAACGCAAATCGCGCCACGATCCGCCGCTGCCACGGCGCGCTGAGCGACGTTTCCAGAACCCCATGCCCCGCATAGGCGTGCACGAAACTGGCAGTTTCACCGACCCGTGCCTGAAGTCCCAAATGCTTTGCCACGCTACGATCACGCATCCGAAACAGGATCAAATCGCCCCCGGCATCAGCATCCAGTGGCTTCGCCAACATCCGGGCGCTCAACGCGCGCCAAAGCAACTCCTCGCCCTGAGGCTCGGACCAATCTGGGGAATAGGCAGGTATAAACCCCGGCTCTTGTCCATAAAGCGCGCGCCAGACTCCGCGCAGCAATCCAAGGCAGTCCGCCCCGGCCCCGCGCAGGCTGGCCTGATGCACATAAGGCGTTCCAATCCAGCAACGCGCAATGGCGACAATATCCGCCCCCATCATCGCAAGCTTCCTCCCGTTCGCGACCGCGCCGCTGTTGGGTGGATCAAGACCCACTCCTCTTGCGGGATGTCCGGAAAGCCCTGAAAGTTGATCAGATTGTCGAACTTGGTCCGGCAGGTCTCGAAACGTTTGTCACATCCGGCGATCAGCTTGACCCGATCACCCTCGACCAAAGAGGCCCTCAACGGTTCCCACAGGTCGATCTGGCGCGTGCCATCCTCCAACAACACATCACGCTTGATCACGCCCCACAAACCAGCGGCTTGCCCATCAAGAACCGTGAATCGCCCGCGTTGGAACCATCCAGCCTCGAACCCTGACGCGCCAGCAAGTGTCAGGGCGCCCTTAGTGCCGACTTCAGTGACCGAAGCCTCAACCCACAGGCCTGCAGCGTCAATGTCCATTCTGCAGCCAGCATCGCCTAGAACCGCCGAACAGGGCGATTGAAACACGCGCCCCAGAGGCCGGTTCAGCCATTCCGTCAACCCACGCAGCTCCGCGGAAAACGCTCCGCCGCTACGGGTAATTTCACCCAGAGAGCCGCGAAAAAGCACCTTTCGCGCCGACACATCCGCCCAGTTGACCAACCAAGCCGTCACATCTGCCCCGTCAAAGCGTC